>NZ_JHVB01000001.1 GCF_000619925.1 Treponema sp. C6A8
TCTACAAAGTTTATAACCTGTAGGGCCAGCTTCATAACCAACAAGGACCGGTTCTTCAGAGCCTGTCGTTTTTATAACGGATTTTATGTAATTGATTGCATTTTTTGAATCCGCTTCACTTTTATGTTCTGCGAAAAAACAGTCTTCTTCTTTTGAATAAGCGCAGTAAGAATAAGAACTCTTGTGGACATCAATTCCAATGTAAATTATACTATTCATGTAGTGTCTCCTTTTTGCATGAGGTAATGTCATGCTTTGTTTTGTTATAATTAAGAGTATTAGACTAAATCCTCGATTTTTGCAAACCTGTGAGGCACTACATATTGTTCTGTTTGCCTACGCAGCTAATAATCCGGTACACTATATAGACCCTACAGGTATGTGGTCCGATAAAATGGAAGCAGCTATTGACAATCATATATCAGAAGCTTATGAAGCAGGAACAAATGATTGTGATGCTTGGACTCAAAAAGTTGAAAAAGAAGCCCATCCAGATTCTAATCTTAGTGAGAAGTGGGGGGATGCATCAAAGACAAATGCATCTGGACATCGTGAAAATTTAAAAGACTCTTTGTCTGACAATATGTCGCTTGGAACAAATATTGTAATACAAACTCAAAAATCTAAATCAACACCTAATCATGTATTGATAGCCTGTCTGAATGAAGATGGTACTGTAGATGTTGCAGAGTGCACTAAGTATCCATGTGATAAATCCTTAAAAGATACAATGCCGGGTGGTTATTCGGAAAAGTTTTCATATGCTTCTGAAGATGAATTTAAAAATGACGGGTGGGGAAAACTAGAATTCTATTCCTTAGGAGATGCTGATGACTATGTTCAGAAATCTCAAAATCAGACCTCTGAAAATACTCCCCAAAAAACACCACAAGAGAAAATGCTAGATATGTATTATAAGCATCACTAATAATTTAGAGGAATTAATTTGCTTTATGACACAAAAAATTAAATTATTTATAATTTCATTGTTTTTTTTCTTAGGATGCAATAAAGCTGCAATTACAAATAATGAGAATCAGTTATACAGAATAAAAATTTCCGGAAAGTGGGGATTTATTAATTATAATGGTGATATTAAAATTCCATGCATATATAAAAATGAAACAGATTTTATAAATGGAATTGCTTTGGTTGATGATGGATATGAATCTTATTATATCAATACAGAGCAAAAAAAAGTACAGGGATTAAAAGAACTAAAATATAGCTCTGATGTATATAAAAACTATATAACCGATAATATAGAGCCTGATTATATACCAAAAGGATATATGTTGAGTTGTGATAATTCTTATATCGGTGAAAAAATGTTTACTGTTTCAAAAAAAGACAATGATGAACTTGTAGGCATTATGAATAAAACTGGAGATATTATTGTTGAACCTAAGTTTTATGATATTGGAATCTTTAAAAATGGAATGGCTCCTTTTAAGTATGGACATAACGGCATTGATGGCTATATTCGAAAGGATGGCATGATTTTTGATTATTCAAAGTAGTAGAACTTACTTATGAACACACTGCATCTAGTGTGTTCAACATTGATGAAAACGCTGTTTCTTAGTCCTACAAATACAAATTTGCAGGACTAAGAGAAGAATTGACTGATTTATAGCCGTAAAAAGGCCTTTTTTAAGTGAATATGACAGGTTTGAACCGAAAAAAAACTTGCTCTAAAACAAAAAGCAGGATTTTATACACTATTTTGATATAGAAAATTATTCGGTTTTTCTTATTAAAATTATCGTAAATCTGAGGAGGAAATAAACTAATGAAAAAATATTATCTAATAAGTTTTTTATTATTAACTATTTGTATGGATGCTCATTCTATATCAGATAGAATTCAATTACCCGATGGCTCATTCTACCAAGGAGAAATAGAAAATAATCTTTTTAATGGAAAAGGTAAACAAATATTTCCTGATGGATCATATTATGAGGGGGATTTTAAGGATGGATTATATAATGGTACAGGAAAATATGTTAATAGCATATTTTCATATTCAGGTGATTTCGTTAATGGCAGAATGACTGGAAAATGCAAATATCAATATTTTGACGGAAGTAGCTATGAAGGGGATATAAAAGATGGAATATTTAATGGAAAAGGAAAACAATTATTATCTAATGGGAATACATATATTGGTGATTTTTTAAATGGTAAACCAGATGGTAATGGATTTTACGTTTTAGCAAATGGAGATACATATACAGGTCATTTTTCAAATGGTGATTTTAATGGAAAGGGTGTATATTCATTTGCAAATGGTCAAAAATACATTGGTAATTTTTCTAATGGATTTTTTGAAGGTGAAGGAACATTTATTTATGCCAATGGAAAAACAAAGAAGGGTATCTATAAAAATGGATATTTAATTGGTAAGAAAAAAGTTGAAATAAATCTTTCTACTGCATTGCTTATTTTTATATTTATTCTATCTAATTGTTTTTGGCTTATTAAAATAAAAAAAATGAAAAAATAGACCTACACAAATTTGATATATGTATAGGTTTTCCTTATTCCACCAAATAGCAATTAGTTTGAGTAATAATAAAACTGATTGATTTATAGCATAAAAAAGACCTTTGCGACCTTGAACTGTCAATTTTTGAGTCGGAAGAACTTATAAAATGGGTAGATTGTTCAGTAGTACCGATTTCAAATCTGATTTATTTATAGCTAAGTTAAATCACTTCAAAAACTTGTAGAATCCCCTGAACGGATCTTCCCTCATTCGGCATTCGTCCCCGATTTCTAAAAGCAGTCCTCCGCTTGCCGCGCTTTCTTCCCACATGGGAAGTTCACGCCCCAAAGTGTCATTTCCGTTAGGATTTCCTGTTTTCACAAAGTTTATCCAGTAAGAGGACATTATTTCTTCAATTTCAAAATCTTTTTCGCTGTAATACTTGTTTCGCGGCACGTTTCTGTAAGCATAAATCATTTCACCAGAATGGTTGGAACCGATGCTTCCGTTTTCCCGTGAAAAATAATATTCCCAGACCGGCCTTCCCTGGGCAGCAACAGTCTTTGTCCATTTATCATGTGGCTTTGTAAAGCACCAGGCAGAAAAGATGTCGTTATATAAGGTCTTTGCTTCCCTGTCATTTTTGACAGGATATTTTTCAAAAAATTCTTCTGTCCTGTCTTTAAAAGTCGGTCTCATCATTTCCGGAAGAGACTTTGCAGTTACCTTTGTAAAGAAGGTAAAAGCTGCTCCTTCATTTTTATTAAAGCCGTTCAAAAGCGCTTCTTCGTGATTGAGCCCTTTCCTGTAAGTTTCGTAAGGCTTTTCTACCAGCGCGTAGCCGTCCACCGTCATCGAATTGTGGTCATAGCGGCTTTTCAAAAGTTTCTTTGCCGGAATCTTTCTGAGCTCCTCTATGCTTTTTACTCCAAACTCAGCCTTTACGTCTTCTCCCATTTTCAATGCCGCCTCCATCGTTCGGAAGGTGTGGGGAGGAGTTTCTTCTACAATCGAAGAGCTTTCCGCGATGGCGCGCCGGAAGGTCCCTTTAGTCAAAGGGCTTGCACATAGCGCATTGACAGATGATGACCCTGCGGATTCCCCCGCAATCGTGATGTTATTTTCATCACCCCAAAATGCCCTTATATTCTTGCGGACCCAGTCCAGGGCTTTTATCTGGTCTAAGAGCCCGTAGTTTCCCGTCGTTCCGTGAGGGCTTTCTTCCCTAAGTTCAGAATCTGCCAGGTAGCCGAAAATTCCTACCCGGTAGGCAATGGTAACGACAATAATTCCCTCTTTTGCAAGATTTTCTCCGTCATAACTTTCGTACCAGCTCTGTCCGCTGTTTAAACTGCCCCCGTGAATGTAAACAAGCACAGGAAGCGGCTCAGAAGCCTTAGAATCAGCGGGCTTCCATACGTTCAGATAAAGGCAGTCTTCACTCATAGGTGCCTTATAGGTTCTGCTCTTTTTCTGATGTGTATAAGCGTTATATAAAAAGTTCAGGAATCGTCCCAGCTGATTCTGCATTGCCATTGGCGCAAAATGATCTGCCTTGTAAACTCCCTCCCAGGGAATTACGTCCTGTGGCTCTTTCCAGCGTAAGTCTCCCACTGGAGGAGCCGCAAAAGGAATGCCCGCAAAAATTTCAACACTTTTATCTTTATTCCAGATTCCCTGTATATCTCCGCCACTTACGTGAATGATCTTTGTCTCATGTGGATTTTTTTCATTTACAGGTTTTGCAGCGTTTTTTGTAGTCGCACAGGAACTCAGCGCCAGAGAACTAAACGTAAGAATTATAAAAACAGAAATAATAATCGTAATTTTCATACGAATCAAAATTATAACATAGAAAAGCAGAAGTGTGGTTAAATAAAAAACACGAATCCTCACATCCGTGAAAATCCGTGTTTATCCGTGTCAGAAAAACTATCTGTGTTTATCTGTGTCCATACGCATTCGTCAAGGCACGCTTCGCTTAAAGCCTTGACAAACGCGTTTGACGGGTGGCTAATACATTATCCACCCGTCATCTGTGGCTATTAACCAAAGAATCCTTTAGCCTTCAAAAGTTCTGCGTTCAAAATACCGCCGAGTGCTGCTCCGCGTTTTGTGTTGTGGCTGAGCGCTACAAACTTAACGTCGAATACGTTACATGGGCGAAGACGTCCGATAACGCAGGCCATTCCCTTTTCAGTCTCGCGGTCACGGCGTGGCTGAGGGCGGTTTTCTTCGTGGCGAACAACAATCGGATGCTCTGGTGCGCTAGGAAGCTTAAGCTCCTGTGGCACTGAAGTATAAGAAGTCCAGATTTTTTCAATTTCTTCAAGGCTTGGTTTTTTGTCATCAGGCAAATCAAATTCAAGACTTACACAAGCTGTATGTCCGTCTACTACAGGTACACGTGTACAAGTAGAAGAAACGATAGGGTAAGAAGCGTTTTCAATCTTTCCGTCTTTTACAGTACCCAAAATCTTAAGGCATTCTTTTTCAGTCTTTTCTTCTTCACCGCCAATAAACGGAACGATGTTATCAATCATATCGAATGAAGAAACTCCAGGGTATCCTGCACCAGAGGTAGCCTGAAGAGTTGTAACAATCATTCTTTTGATTGGGTAGCCGGCCTGAATAAGAGCGTGAATAGGCATCATGTATGTCTGCAAAGAACAGTTAGGTTTTACTGCAATAAAGCCCTTGTCCCAGCCGTGATGTTTTTTCTGTTCTGCAATTACATCAAGGTGAGCGTAGTTGATTTCCGGTACCAGCATTGGAACATCTTCTGTCCAGCGGTTAGCAGATGCGTTAGAAACTACCGGGATTCCTTCAGCGGCATAAGCAGCTTCCAGAGCTTTGATTTCATCTTTTCCCATTTCCAAAGCAGAGAAAACGAATGAACATTTTCCAATGGCTTTCTTTTCATCATTTGCGTCTTCTACGATGAGGTTTGCAACGCCTGCCGGAATATCAGAACCAATCAACCAGCGGTTTTTTACAGCTTCACAGTAAGGTTTTCCAGCCGAACGTGGAGAAGCTGCAACATAAGTAACTTCAAACCATGGATGATCTTCCAGCAATTTAATATATCTCTGGCCTACCATACCAGTAGCACCTAATACACCAACTTTAATTTTATCTGCCATATCCTTATCTCCTTTTTTTTAGGTGTTAGGTTCCAGGTTTCAGGTTTTAGGAGGGGGATGCCTTCCCCTGGCTCGCACTTTGTTGCTCGCCACCCCTTCTCCTAGGAGCTACGCCCCTAAAACCCTAGCACCTATAACCTAGCACCTATAACCTATTATAAACCACAATCCTTAATAGCCTGCTCAATCTGCTTCTTAGCAGCGTCGTTTACCTCTACCAGAGGCAATCTCAAAGCGCCTGCAGCCATTCCCTTTACGTTCATTGCATATTTAATAGAAGAAGGGTTTCCGTCGCAGAATTCAGCCTTGAAGAAAGGCGCAAGACGATAATGAATCTCGCGGGCCTTTACAAAATCGCCTGAAAGACCGGCTGCTGCCAGATCATGCATCAAGGCTGGAATCATGTTAGAAGCAACAGAAATAATTCCGTCTCCGCCAGCTGCAATCAAAGGTAAAGTCAAACCGTCATCTCCGCTCAATACAGCAAAGTCCGGATTTTTAGCCTTAACCTGACCGATTACTTCCATCATCTGTGCAACAGAACCGCTTGCCTCTTTTACGCCGGCAATATTAGGAAGTTCAGCAATACGGGCAAGCAAATCAGTAGGAATATTCAATCCTGTGCGTCCTGCAATGTTGTAAACGATGATTGGAATTCCAACCTTCGAAACTGCCGCAAAGTGCTGGTAGATACCTTCTTTTGAAGGCTTGTTATAGTAAGGAGTTACGACCAAAGCAGCATCAGCTCCTGCTTTTTTAGCGCGTTCACAGTACATAACTGCATCTCGAGTGTTGTTCGAGCCTGCACCCAAAATTACAGGGATTTTTTTACCAGATTTTTTTTCAAAGGCTCGTACTTCTTCGAATACGATTTCAATAATTTTGTCCTCTTCCTGACCTGGACGCTCGTCCAAAGTAGGAGTTTCTGCAGTGGTTCCAAGAGGTACAAGGCCGTCAATTCCCTGCTCAAGCTGGTATTTGACATTTTTTCTGAAGCCCTCGTAGTCAACTGAACCATCATTGTTCATCGGCGTAATCAGCGCCGTAAAAGCACCCTTAAAAATGTTCATGGTAAATCTCCTGTGTAGATGATTTTTTTCTTGCAAAATACTATTATATTTTTACGGTTAATTCAATTATATTGAATAAATTAAGTAGAATTAAATTTCTGAAACGGGGTTGAATTTTTGGCACGCAGATTATTTCTTCTTTTTTCTATATTAATGATGATGTCCTCAGTCGCACACAGTCAAAATCTCAACCCGTCCGAAAGCGCCCCTTCCCAGGATGCCAGCCTAAGCGCTCCTTCGGAATCCCTTCCAAACCAGAACGGCCCTGTAATCTCAAAAATTTCTTTTATAGGTTTAAAACGCACCAAAGAGTCTTTCCTCCAGGATTCCCTTAAATCCTATATAGGAAAGCGTTACAATTCAAAATCAAAAAGCAATCTTGAATCAGATTTACAGGCGATGAATCTTTTTTCTTCAATAGAGTTTTCTTCATCCTTTACCGATGGCGGCACTGTAGAACTTAATATCAATGTAAAGGAAAAAATCGCCTTTATTCCTCTTCCTTTTGCAATGTATTCTTCATCAACCGGTTTTATGGTGGGTGGCTTTGTAATGGACATGAATGCCGGCGGTCAGAAGGATATGTTTGTTACAGGTCTTCTCTGGTCACCGAATAACACAATGGTCCTGGGACTTTATTCCCACGCGCCAAGAATCGGGGCGCCAGGCTTCAGAGTTCATGCTTCTGCCAGCAAACAGAACGCCTTCTTTAGAAATGCAGAGGGCGACGAACTCTTAAAAATAGAAAACTTTAATGCCGGTCTTGGAACTGCAATTTTATTCAAGCTGGACCGCTATAATAATCTAGACTGCGGTCTTACTTATCAGGGCTTTTTTCCTTATGACACGGACGTTCACCCTGACGCTTACCGCCGCAATAAATTCGGGGCAAACACCGGCTGGAAAATTTCTGACCAGAACTGGAACGGAGTTTTTCTTTCAGAAACTTCTTTCGGCCTAAATGGCGGTCTTTATATAGATACAAAAGCTCACCTTACAGAAAGTCTTTCGGCCAGCGTAAAAGTTCAGCAGCCTTTGATTCCAAAATTAAGGCTTAATGTCCTTTCGGGAGCTGGAATTGTTTTCAACGGCCTTATAACAGATAACCTTCAGAAGGGAACTGCCTGCGTCACAATTCTTGATGATAAATTTTCATCTCCAAAAATTGCAGGCGCCGCTTCAGGCTTGGAATTTGCTGTTTTCCAGCACAGAAAAATCGGAACAATTTCCATCTACGGAAACTATGAGTTTGTCTTTGCCCAGGAATTTGATGACAGCCTTTTGTTCTGCCAGGGCTTTAATGTGGGTTCAAAAGTTTATCTTTCAGGCCTTGCCTTTCCGGCAGTCAGCATGGGACTTGCCTATAACGCAACAAAAAATAAATTTTACTTTGCGGGAAGCTTCGGTGTGAGTTTCTAGCCGCTCAGTCCAATAAAAAAGTGAGGATAAAATGTCAGGAAATAGTTTTGGTTCAGTTTTTAGAGTTACAACTTTTGGTGAAAGTCACGGAGCTGCTCTTGGCTGCGTGATTGACGGCTGCCCTGCCGGGGTAAAAATTGACCGCGATTTTATTCAGGCTGCCTTAAACCGCCGCCGTCCCGGTGCCTGGGGAGAGCAGGGCTTAAACGCTTCTGTTACTGCCCGCAAGGAAGCTGACGAAGTTGAAATTCTTTCCGGCCTTTTTGAAGGCCGTTCAACAGGCACACCGATTTCACTTTTAATCAGAAATACTTCCCAGCATTCAAAGGACTATTCAAATATTGCCGCCTCTTACCGTCCCGGCCACGCCGATTTTACCTACGATGCAAAATACGGCTTCCGTGATTACCGGGGAGGGGGACGTTCAAGCGGCCGCGAAACAGCTGCCCGTGTTGCAGCCGGGGCAGTTGCCGCATGCCTTACTTCGCTTTCCGGCATAAAAGTTACCGCCTACACAATCGAAGCTGCCGGAATCAAGGCAGAAAAACGTGATCTTAGTCAAATAGAAAAAAATCCACTTCGTGCCCCGGATGGAGACTCTGCCCTTAAAATGAACGAAGCCATCGAAAAACTCCGCTCAGAAGGCGACTCAGCCGGCGGAATTATAGAATGCCTTGTAGAAGGCTGTCCTGCCGGTCTTGGCGAGCCCGTTTTTGACAAACTGGACGCTCTTCTTGCCCACGCCATGCTTTCAATCGGCGCAGTAAAAGGAATTGAGTTTGGTGACGGCTTTGAAGCTGCCCGTTCTACTGGCAGTACTAACAATGACGCCATGCACGCAGAAAACGGCGCCCCTGTCTTTGATACCAACCACGCCGGAGGAATTTTAGGCGGCATTTCAAACGGAAATAAAATCATTTTCCGCGTAGCCGTAAAGCCTGTTCCAAGCATTTTTAAGCCTCAGAATACAGTCCGCCACGAGGGTGACAGCCTTGTATCTTCTCAGCTTCAGATTCAGGGCCGCCACGACGTATGCCTCTGCCCGCGAATTGTTCCCGTTATTGAAGCCATGGCTCAGCTTGTCCTTGCCGACCTGCTTTTGCAAAATCGCTCTTCAAAGGTTGATTTTTAAAGATGATTACCGGCAATATTACTCCAAAGTCTTTCCCTGATTCATTACCCCAAAAACCTGCTAAAAAACTTGCAGTCCGCCTTGGGGTTATAGGCATCCTCCTCCTTGCCAGCTTCGCCCTTTTCACTGCAATCCGTTCTAATCAGTTTGCAAAACTTACATCTGCCCGTGTCCTGACTTCTGACGAATGTCTTTTGTTACAGTCAGAGCTTCAGACCCGCTATGCGTCTCAATATCAGATTTTAAAATCTCTTCCATATAATTTAGGCTCCCGAAACCTTGATGTTCGCGCAGAGTCTGCAATCTTAATTGATACAGCAAACGGCTGCATCCTGTATCAGAAAAATGCTGACGAGGTTATTCCTCCTGCCAGCATGACAAAGCTTTTTTCAATGTATCTTGTTGAAGAAGAAGTACGCAAAGGCCGTTTTTCCTATGACCAGATAATTCCCCTTCCGCCGGAAAGCTGGGCCTGCAATATGCCGCCTCACTCTTCCCTTATGTTCCTTGGAGAAGGGCAGAAGGTCACTCTTGAAGAACTGCTGCTTGGTCTTTCAATCTGTTCGGGAAATGATGCCGCCTATGCTCTTGCCTATGCCACCTGCGGCAATATGGAAAATTTTGTTGACGGCATGAATCAGATTGCTTACGATTTGAATCTTCCTCATACTTTTTTTGAAGAAAGTTCCGGTTACAGCGAAAAAAATACAACTACAGCTTATGAAATGGCTTCCTTTTGCCGTGTATATTTAAAAAATCATCCTCAGTCGCTTAAGAAGTTTCATTCAGTCCGTGATTTTAAATATCCGAAAGAAAAAAATCTTGCTCCCGGCGACAAACTGCAGCCACAGGATTTTTCACAGGGCTTACCCCGCCATATCACCATGTCGATTTACCAGCAGAATACAAATCCTCTTCTAGGAAAGCTTGAAGGCTGTGACGGTCTAAAAACCGGTTACATCGACGAAAGCGGCTATAATCTTTCCCTTACAGCAGAGCGAAACGGCACCCGCTTCCTTTCTGTAACCATGAAAGGGCCCGGTTCTAACACTGCCGAAGGTCAGGCTGGCCGCGTCCACGACGGCAGTGAACTTATGGAGTGGGCATTTTCAAATTTCTTTAATTACGATCTTCCTCAGGAATGTCTTCAGATTTTTACAAAAATCTACGGTTATAAAGAAAAGTCTCTTAATTTAATCTCTGCCTGGAATGATGCCGTAACAATTCCCTTTATTGCAGGTCAAAGCCTTGATGAGTGCAGGGGACTTGTTACTGCTCAGATTAATCTTACAAATCAGAAAGAATATCCATCTAAAATTGCCGCGGGCCAGGTTCTTGGAAATATTGCCATAAAAGTCGGCGAAACAGAATTGTGTCAAATCCCTCTCGTCAGCGACCGTTCCGTTCAAAAATCAAATATCTTCGTTCGAGCCGCAGACTGCCTTATAAGAAAATAGCCGCAGATAAACGCAGATGAGACACAGATTTGCAATGGTCGTAATGCAACTTATTCTCTCTAAATACCCGTAAACATTGCCTAACTTGCGCTAAAGCGCAAGTCGTATAATCATCTGTGAATATCTGTGTCCCATCTGTGGCTATAAAAAAAAGACCGCCTGAAAAGGCAGTCTTCTGTTGCGGTGCGCATAGTCGCACCGCTTGAGCCGTTTTCATGTAGAACCTAAACGTCGCTGAAATCAGCTTGATTAGCCCTTCGGGCTAACGACCCGCTGTCGCAGCTCGGTTTTTAACGGTTCTGCTATTATCGGCTAGTCGAGAGCGTGACCTGCAGATCCAAGTACGTCTTTACATTTGTGCATGTACATCTTCTTGAGTTCGTCGCGGGCTGGTGTCAGGTACTGACGTGGGTCGAAGTCACCAGGGTGCTCAACAAAGTGGCGGCGGATAGCAGCTGTCATAGCAAGACGTCCGTCTGAGTCGATGTTGATTTTGCAAACTGCAGATTTAGCAGCCTTGCGGAGCTGTTCTTCTGGAATACCAACTGAATCAGGGATTTTTCCGCCGTACTGTTCGATGATTTTTACGTATTCTACTGGAACTGAAGAAGATCCGTGAAGTACGATTGGGAAACCAGGAAGTTTCTTTTCAATAGCTTCGAGAACGTCGAAAGCCAGTGGAGGTGGAATAAGAACACCGTCAGCAGTGCGTGTACACTGTTCTGGAGTGAACTTACAGCGTCCGTGTGATGTACCGATAGAAATAGCAAGAGAGTCACATCCTGTTTTTGATGTGAAGTCGATTACTTCTTCTGGTTTTGTATATTTTGATTCTTCAGCAGCAACGTCATCTTCTACACCACCAAGAACACCAAGTTCAGCTTCTACTGTAACATCGTGTGCGTGAGCGTATTCAACAACTTTCTTTGTCAAAGCTACGTTTTCATCATAAGGAAGAGCAGAACCGTCGATCATAACTGATGAGAATCCGTTATCGATACAGTCTTTTGCTACTTCAAAGCTTGGACCGTGGTCAAGGTGAAGAGCGATAGGAATATCACATCCCAGTTCGTGTGCATATTCTACAGCACCGCGAGCCATGTTACGAAGGATGTTTGCATTTGCATAAGCGCGTGCGCCTTTTGAAACCTGAAGGATAACAGGAGACTTAGCTTCAACACAAGCCATAATGATAGCCTGCATCTGTTCCATATTGTTGAAGTTGAATGCTGGGATAGCATATCCGCCTTTCATAGCCTTTGCAAACATATCGCGTGTGTTTACAAGACCAAGATCTTTGTAATTAACGTTAGCCATATTACTTCCTTTCTTTAGGCAATTATTGCCTGAGATTTATTTAATGCATTATAAAATTAACAAGGATTTTGTTCAATGAAAGTTTTTTATATAGATACTTTTTTTTATATTTGACAAAGATAATTATAGAAAATATAATTTAATTAGTAATTAATTTGTGATATTATGCCGATATTACAAAGGGGACGTTAATGTCCATATCGGAATGATATAAGATTCAAGGAGTATTGCATGAAAAGGGGACTTAAAGTCTTAGTTGGTCTTGCATGTTTTTTTGTCATTGGTTTACCTGCTTTCAGTCAGCCAAGTGCCAAAAGTCTTGCTACAGTATTGATGGACGATTTTGATTCTGTTGGCGCACAGGATTATCTGTATGCTGGACAGAAATACAGCTGGGAATGGGGTGTACAGGCCAGCCGCTTTGTGGCTGATGGTTTCCCTAAATTGGAATATTTTAATGGTATTTCAAATTCATTGGCAGTGCTTAAACGTGGTATGGACGGAGAGCGCAAGTGTCTTGGTGTTCAGGTTTCATACAAACGAAAAGGCGATAACTGGTTTGAAGTTTTCCCTACAAAAGATGATAAAGCATTTGAGCCTGTATTCCAGGGAACTGTAAATACAGTTGATTTCTGGGTATGGGGTGCAAACTATAATTACTATCTTGAAATGCTTGTACGTGATGCAAACGGTACAGTACATGTTCTTAAGGTAGGAAGTCTTGCTTTCTCTGGATGGAGAAATATCGTTGTAAAAATCCCTGGATGGCTCTGTCAGCATTCAAAGCTCCGCTCAGGTCCTCCAAACATGACTTTTGTAGGATTTAGAATTCGTTCGGATGCCGGTGAGTTCGTAGATGATTACGCTATCTTCTTTGATGAACTCAAGTATACTACTAATACTCTTTCTGACATTTATGATGGTTATGACCTTCGTGATGTTTTTGAAAGTGCCGTTGATTCTGAAAGCAGTGATGAAGTTAAGGATGGTGAATAATGAAAAGGTTGTTAGCTCTTTGTTCAGTTGCAGTTTTGTTTGCTGGAATTTCATTTGCTCAGAATACAAGTTTGGGTGATCCAGATCCAGAAAATGTTGGTGCTGATTCAGCAATGGCATCTTTGCGCGAAGTATCTGTAGATAAGTTCGAGCGCGAAGGTTCATGGAATGTTCATATTTCATCTGATGACGGTGTAATCCGCGGACGTCTTTTTCAGGGTAGCCCAATTATGAAAGAGCCTTTGGAAGAAGATGAAGGTAAAGAAGAAGATGATGCACAGGTATACGGTGTAAAAGTTTCTTTCTTCCGCCGTGGTATCAACTCCTTTACAATTAAATCTGGTCGTCCAATGCCAATTGAAGGAACTGTAAAAACAATTTCTTTGTGGGTTTGTGGACGTAATCAGCAGCATGATATGTATGTTCTTGTTCAGGATTATTTTGGAAGCAACTTTGAACTTTACCTTGGTAATCTTGGATTCAGCGGCTGGAAGAAACTTACTTGTGTAGTTCCTCCAAGTCCTGATGGAGAGCATGGTATCGTTCAGGCTAACGCTTACTTTGGTGATAAGCCTGGTCTTAGAATTATTGGTTTCCGCGTAGACTGTAACCCAGTTCAGGCAAAAGGAAACTTCTACATGTATCTTGATGATTTGAGAGCTGTAACAGACTTGTACGATATCGAAAATCATGATGAAGATGATATGGTAGATAACTGGTAATATAAACCTTGAATAAAAAAAAGCGGCTTTAGAGCCGCTTTTTTTTATGCCTGAATGACTTTTTTGTAGTAATGGCTTTTATTTTCTGTTTTTGTTTCTGAGATAAGCTGAATTTTTTTAAGAAACCATATGATAAGGTTTGAGTTATTGTATATTCTTGCAGGGCAAAGTTTTTCTTCTTTCAGTCCTTTTGCAATATCTTTTGCGCAGAATTCTTCCGCTAGTGAAGCTGGGAGTAGTGAAAGGTAATCTTCCGGACTTTTAAAAGTGTGAATTTTATTTATTTCGTTCAGCTTTTTATTTATTTTATTCCAGTCTCTTTTGTATCTTCTTCTGTTATTTTTTGACTGAACAAGACTTTCTTCCTGAACCCTTATTTCAGTTATATCAATTTCCGGAACTTCGAGCGTAAAATTTTTCTCAAATAAAATCTGGTAGATTCCTGCTGCTTCACGAAAAACATCATAAACAGAACCTTTTTTAGAACTGCGGCTTCTTTTTATTATATTTCCATCTTTATCTTTTAATTCAATCTTTTTAGTAATTACAACAGGGTGAACAACTTTTATTTTTAATCCTTTTTCTAAAGTGTCCTTAATTTTGGGAAAAATCTGCTTAAGGTTTTTATTCTGGATTTCAATTATCTCACCGTCTTTTGTGATTATGTCGTAAATGTGCCCGTATTTTTCAACCTCAGTTTTGCCATCTGTCTGGTATGCGTAAAGCTTTTTCAGGGTATTGTGCAGGCTGCTTTCATTTAGAATGGAGAAATTAGACATAATTTTGCTATTAATATTTTTAGTAAATCTGTATCAAGTGATTTTTATAAAAAATGATAATATTTAGTTATTATCGGTAAAAAAATGGATTGACTTTAGAAAATTTTGGTATAAAATGATAGATAAGTGGGAAAAAGTGGTAAAAAGTGGTGTTAAGTGGGTATGAATCTATTAACTGGTGAATACAATAATACGATCGATGAAAAGGGACGTCTCTCATTTCCTGCTAAACTGAGAACGGCTGTAAATCAGAATGTACTTATTGTTACTAAAGGTTCAGAACGCTGCTTATGGCTTTTTACTACGGAAGAATGGGAATCATTTCAGACAAAACTTATGGGTAATGCATCAATGATGAAATCTAAAGACAGACAGATTGTCCGTCACTTTGTTGCTCCAGCCCAGGAAGTAGAGTTTGATAAAAACGGACGACTTTCTATCCCACAGAGCTTGCGCGAATATGCAGGGCTTTCAAAGGACTGTACTGTTTTGGGTATTTCAAAATATATAGAACTTTGGGATTCTGCTGAATATAAAAAGTGCGAAGATGAAAGTTCTGAATCTTTCCAGGAAGCAATGGAAGAATTCAGTGACATCACCTTCTAAATAAAGTTGGGTCAGGAAGTTAGAAAGTTGGAAATTGTTCACACACCTGTTCTTTTGAATGAATGTCTCGAGTATTTGGCGCCGTTGGGGGAACCGTACGAAAATCATGCCGTTATGGTTGATTCAACTACGGGGGAGGGCGGCCATTCTTTTAATTTTCTGACAAAATTTCCTAATCTTGAACTCAACTGTCTTGATGCAGATCCTGTAATTCAGGCTCGTGCTAAAGAGCGTCTTGCGCCTTTTGGAGATCGTGTTCATTTTTACAGCGGCTGGTTTCAGGATTTTTATGCAGATTATCCTTCTGATTTCAAAAAGCCTGATATCATCCTTTTTGATCTTGGAATTTCTGTATTTCATTATGAAAAATCTGAGCGCGGTTTTTCTTTCCGTTATGATGAAAAACTTGATATGCGCCTTAATGAAAATGCAGGCGAGTCTGCAGCTGACCTTGTAAATAATCTTCCGGAAGAAAAGCTTGCTGATTTGATTTACCTCTATGGTGAAGAAAAACTTAGCCGCCGCATTGCAAAGGCAATCTGCGATGCCCGTAACGGCGGAAAAATCGAATCTTCAAAAAATCTTGCAGAAATTATCTGGAATGCAGTGCCTGCAAATTACCGCTATGGTCAGATTCATCCGGCAACAAGAACATTCCAGGCTTTGCGTATTGCCGTAAACGGTGAACTTAAGCGTCTTCCACAGGCTCTTCATAATGCATTTAACTGTCTTAATGTGGGTGGAAAAATGGGAGTTATCACTTTCCATTCCCTTGAAGACAGAATTGTAAAAAATTACTTCAGAAATCTGGGAAAACAGTGTGTTTGTCCGCCGGAAGTTGCTCAGTGCAGATGCGGCGGCAAAGAGTGTGCAGAAATCCTTACCAGAAAACCTGTCTGCCCTTCTGAAGAAGAAATAAAAACTAACAGTCCGTCCAGAAGTGCTAAGCTTCGCGTGGTAAAAAAAATCTGCCAGGCTTCAGATTTCAGGTTGGATGGAGTAATCGGATATTAGAATGAGAGTTGAAATTGGAGATTTTTTTAAGAAAGTGCTGCTTTGCGCGCTTGCCTTGTCTATTCCTGTAATGCTTTACCTTTATGCTGTTCAGGCAAAGCGTTATACAGACCTGGAAAAGGATTTACGTGATCTGGAACGTAAGCAGGCAGAACTTATTGAACAGAACAAAAAACTTGTAAGTGATATAAGTGTCCTTTCAAGTGCAGATAGAATTGAAAAAATTGCCGTTGAAGATCTTGGAATGCACAAGGCTCAGGCAGAAGATATAGTCCGTGTTGAAATGACCGGCGAAAGAAAAAAATAAAAATAGCGAGAGAGTATTTATGAAAGAAGAATCCTTGTTAACAAAAGATGAACTTATCTCTGGTACTTCAGGTGCTGCTTTGGAAAACGGCGCAGACTGCTATTTTACAAACGTTGTTACTGACAGCCGTAATGTCTGCAAAAATTCAATGTTTGTTCCTCTTGTAGGTGAGTTTCAGAACGGTCACAAATATATTCCTCAGGCAATTGAATCCGGAGCTTCTGTTGTATTGTTGAATAAAGCTGAACTTTCAGAAAATGGCAGTCTTTATGAAAAGCTTGCTGCTGAAAATCCTTTTGTACTTTTTGTTGCAGTTGAAAATACCCTTCACGGGCTTCAGGATGCTGCCGAAAAATATGTAGAAAAGTTTTCTGATTTAACAAAGGTTAGTATTACCGGTTCCAGCGGAAAGACTACCACAAAAGAGATGATGGTGAGTGTTGTAAAACAGCATTATGGTGAAGATTTTGTTGTTCATACTCAGGGTAACCTGAACTCTGAAACAGGACTTCCTCTTTCTGTTTTTAATATTCGTAAGGCTCATAAAATCGGAGTTTTTGAAATGGGAATGAACCGTGAAAACGAAATCGGAGAAATTTCAAAAGTTCTTAAATCTCAGTACGGAATTATTACCAATATTGGAACTGCTCATATTGGAATTCTTGGCAGCAAGGAAAATATTGCCCGCGAAAAACGCAAGTCTCTTGATTATATTCCTTCAAACGGCGCTGCTTTTGTTCCTGCTAACGATGAATTTGCTGATTTCTGTACAGAAAACGTAAAAGGAAAAATCGTAAAATTCGGCGCTGATAATACAGATAAGGGCCGCTGGAGCATTCAGCTTATTAAGGATGACGGCCTTTTTGGAATTAATTTTAAAATTAACGGAGTAAACGTAAAGCTTCCTTTGAGCGGTGAACATAATTATTATGATGCCCTTGCCGTTGTTGAATGCGCAGAAGAGCTTGGTATTTCTGAGCAGGAAATCAAAGCTGGGCTTGAAAGCATGAAGTCTGTAAGCGGACGTATGGAAACATCTACCTTCCAGACCCGCAATGGCGCTGAAATTACAATCATTAAGGACTGCTATAACGCAAATCCTGATTCAATGGATAAGCTTCTTACTTTTGTTGACAAGCTTGATAACGGCGGACGAAAGCTTCTTGTCCTTGGCGATATGAAAGAACTTGGCGCAAATGCAAAAGAAGC
Organism: Treponema sp. C6A8; assembly: GCF_000619925.1. Classification (GTDB taxonomy): domain Bacteria; phylum Spirochaetota; class Spirochaetia; order Treponematales; family Treponemataceae; genus Treponema_D. Next base: position 17,660 of record NZ_JHVB01000001.1, read on the forward strand.
TCACGAAGCTGTCGGTAAGAAAATTCTTGAAGTAAAGCCTGATTATACTTTCCTTGTCGGCAATGAAATGAAGGCTGCCTATGAATTGATCAAAAACCGTCCTAACGTTTTCTGGTTCGAAAAAAATACTGATGATGTTTTTGATTTGATTGTTAAGACAATTAATCATGCAGTTAAAAAGAATGACATCGTAGTTTTAAAAGGTTCTAACAGCATGAATCTTGTAAAAGTTTACGAAAAAATGCTCGAAACTGTTACCGTAATGCAGGAGGCCCGCTAAGTGGAAAGTTTTACTTTTTACGCAAACAAGCCTTCTGAAAATTATCATAAGGTTGATATGCTCCTTTTTGTCTCAATGATTTTGCTCTGGGGACTTGGCGTATTTTCAATCTTTATCTGTTCTCAGAGACTGGGATCTAACCGTTTTGGAAATCCTTATTATTTTGTAAACCGCCATCTTATCTGTTCTCTTGCAGGCTTTGTCCTCTTTATGTTCTTTCTTGTAAGTGACATGTCCTTTGTAAGAAAACTGGTATTTCTGATTGTGCTTTTTTCCATAATCAGCTGTATTTTTACATATTTCCCGGGCATTTCAATTGAAAAGAACGGCGCCCGCCGCTGGCTTAAAATGCCAATGAACTTTACTTTTCAGCCTTCGGAACTGATGAAGTTTGCCCTTGTTCTTTTTGTTGCAAACTACTTTGAAAAGCAGGAAGAAATTCTTGATGAAGATGAAAAGACTGTTTTCCCTTGCGTAGTAGGCTTTTTTGTTTTTGTCGGCTGTGTAATGGCTCAGAAAGACTTTTCAACCGGAGTTTTTCTTGCAATTATCGGAATTCTGATGTTTTTTGTTTCGGGAACAAAGCTAAGATGGCTTTTTCCATTTATGTTCGTTGCAATTCCGGCTGTAATTCTTCTGATTACTCTGGAACAGTACCGAATGGAACGAATTATCGGATTTTTAAGACCTGATGAGTTTGCTTCTTCTGTAAACTACCAGACTTTGGCTGCCAAAAGGGCAATAAGTGCCGGCGGTTTCTGGGGAAACGGAATCGGAAGCGGACTTAGCAAAATAAACAGCATTCCGGAAGTTCAGGCCGACTACATTTTTGCAGGCTGGTCTGAAGCAATGGGCTTCTGCGGAGTTCTTGCTTATTTTGTCCTTCTGTGTGTATTTGCCTGGCGCGGCTATCTTGCGGCTTTCAATAGTCCTTCACGATTTACCGGCTATGCATCATTCGGCTGTGTATCGATTATCTTTATTCAGTCGATAATTAACTGTATGGTTGTCTGCGGACTTTTACCTTCAACGGGTATTCCGCTGCCATTTTTCAGCCTTGGCGGTTCATCAATAATTGTGACCTTAGCCATGTGCGGATTTATCCTGAATGCCTCCAGGGCAGACGAAGGAATTGTAAAAGAAAAAAAATATGAAGAAATAAGTTTGAATACTTTTTCGGTTTTAAAATAGGGAGTTAGGGGGAGTAAGGCAGTTTTACTGCTTAAAAAAAAGTTATGAGTGATTTAAGTTTGATGCTTGACGATTATCTTGATGATGACAAGGCAGATTTGAATGAGTATTTCCAGGATGAGGATGTTGCTGATACTCAGGACGATTCTGCTGATAAAAAAATTAAAGCCATAAAAATTATTTTTGCAATTCTCTGTTTTCTTCTTGTTGCTGAACTGGTTGTTTATAAATATATCCTTCCAAGTTTTTCAAGCCCGAAGATTTCAGTTACTGGCTTGTCTTCTTATACTCCAGAAGATTTTGCAGAAAAGCTTGCTCCATTTTCTAACGCAAACTGGTTTGATTTTGATGTAGATCAGGCTGCGGCTGTAATTTCGAACGATGCTGGAATTGACAGCGTTATTGTTGAAAAGCACTTCCCTGATAAGATCTTAATCAAGGTTGAAGAGAGAAAGCCTGTTGCAATGATTTTCCTTATGGATAACGGAATTTCTTCTGCCCTTGAAATTGATAAAAACGGCGTAATTTTCCCTCAGCGCGCTTCAGAAGTAAGTGATAATTCTTATATGCCAATTATTTCCGGTCTTCCTGTTGAATACATGGCTCAGGGAATGCGTATTCCTTTGAAATACCGCCCTCTTATTGATCAGATTGCAAGAATTAAATCTCTTCCTCAGCAGTATTTTGCATCTGTTTCAGAAATCTGTGTGCTTCCAAAAGACACAGGCAACTATGAGCTGGCTCTTATTCCGGCTCAGGCAAAAGTAAAGGTACTGACCGACCGCTCATTGAATGAAGAGGCGTTAAAGTATATGATGATAGTACTTGACGTTGTAAATCAGCTCGGCTCAAATGTTACGGAAGTTGATTTGCGATACGGTTCGGTTTCTTATAAAACAAGGTAGGATTTTTTTAATGTCTGAAAATAGAATTGCAGTTGGATTGGATATAGGAACCAGTGAGATCAGGGTCGCAATCGGTGAATATGACGAAAACGGAAAGATTCAGATTGCCGGAACTGCATCTAAGAAATCTGCGGGTCTTAGAAACGGTGTAATTGTTAATATCGAAGATGCTAAAGCTGCTATTGAAGAAGCTATAAGTGCTGCTGAAATGAATGCCGGAATTAATGTTAATTCGGTGATTACGGCTATCGGCGGTTCTCAAATTGAAAGCGCCACCCACAAAGGCGGCGTTGCAGTAAATCCTAACGGCAGAAATAATAAAGAAATTACAAATGATGATGTTGAACGTGTAATTGCAAATGCAACTGCGGTTCCAGTTCCGGAAGACCGCGAAAAGCTGCATGTAATTCCACGCGATTATATTGTAGACGGTTATCATGGAATTTCTGATCCAATTCACAGAATAGGTACTCGTCTGGAAGTTGAAGTTCACATTGTAACTGCTGCCCGCACAATCATTCAGAATATGCGTTCTACAATTTCACGCGCAGGTTATATTCTTGACGGCGTTATGCTTAAAACTCTTGCCCAGACTTTTTCCGTTTGTCATGAAGACGAAATGGAACTTGGCTCAATTCTGATTGACCTTGGTGCGGGAACAACAGATGTAATCGTTCTGGTAGGCGGCGCTCCTGTAAGTACGGCAAGTGTTCCTGTCGGCGGAAATCTTGTAACAAATGATATTTCTATTGTAACTGGTATTTCATCAGCTACTGCAGAAGAAAAGAAAATTGAAGCCGGATGCTGCTGGCTTCCTTTAATTAATGAGCAGAATGATAAGGAAGTGGTTTTGCCGGGTGTTGGCGGCCGCGCTCCTGAAGTAATTATGAAAAGTCAGCTTTGCCAGATAATTCAGGCTCGTATGGAGCAGATTTTTACAATGGTAAAGGCTACAATCATAAAAAATACCGATGATTCAATCAAAAAGCTTTCTGGAAACATTATTCTTACCGGAGGCGGAGCCCAGATGGAAGGTGTTATTGAACTTGCTCAGAATGTGTTCAGAACATCATCTGTTCGTCTTGGCTGCCCGGAAAATCTAGGTGGTATAGAAGAAGATTACAGAAATCCTGCTTTTGCAACTGTAATTGGCCTTGTTCTTGCAAGCAAAAATATGCCGGCCAGCAAAGATTCGCGTAAAAAACACCGTTCTTTTGCTGACAGAAAAGAAAAAAAAGATGGCGAAGGTGTGCTTAAAAAGATTTTCAAATCGCTGTTTTAGTATATAATGGATATTGGGGAAATGTGTTAGGGGAAAAACACAGGGAGGAATAAAAAGTGGGAAATCTAAATATTTCAATCTTGGATGAAGAGTCTAATTTTAACGAAGCTTATGCAGAATCAAGCCCAACTGTAATCAAGGTAGTGGGCTGTGGCGGCGGCGGTTCAAATGCAGTTAACCGCATGATAAGCCACGAACTTAATAACGTAGATTTCATTGTTTTAAATACAGACTTACAGGCTCTTGGCCGTTCAAACGCGCCTACAAAACTTGCAATCGGACAGAAGGTAACTAAAGGTCTTGGTGCCGGTGGACGCCCTGAAGTCGGTGAGCAGGCCGCTGAAGAAGATAAAGAACTCATCACAAATGAACTTCGCGGCGCTGATATGGTATTCATCACAGCAGGTATGGGGGGTGGAACTGGTACTGGTTCTGCTCCTGTTGTTGCCCGCATTGCAAAGGAACTTGGCTGTCTTACAGTAGCCGTTGTTACAACTCCTTTCGTTTTTGAAGGAAATGTCCGCATGCGCCAGGCTCGCGAAGGTCTTAAAAAACTTCATTCTATGGTTGACTCAATGATTGTCATTCCAAATGAACAGCTTTTCAATACAATCGATAAAAATACAACTGTAAAGGAATCTTTCCGCCGCGCAGACGAAATCCTCTGCCAGGGTGTAGAAGGAATTTCAAATATCATTACAAACCCAGGTGATGTAAATACTGACTTTGCTGACGTTCGTAACGCTATGAGCGGTCAGGGAAATGCAATTTTTGGTATTGGTATTGCAGAAGGCGAAAACCGCGCCGCAGATGCTGCTTATGCCGCTATCAATAATCCAATGCTTGAAGATTCTCATATTGACGGCGCTAAGAATATTCTTGTTAATATCTGTGCATCTGAAGAAATTTCTTTGAGTGAAGTTGGTGAAATCTGTAAGATTGTAACTGCTTCTGCTGATAAAGATTACAATATGTTCTGGGGACAGGTTACTCAGCCGGATTTGGGTGGAAAAATCAGCGTAACTGTAATTGCTACTGGTTTTGAAAAGCCTGAAAATGAAGCTGTTGAGCCTGTTGCAGAAGAAAAGGCAGTTGAAAAAACTCCTGTTCAGTATTCTGAAAACGTTATGCGCTCTTCTGAATTGAACGGAATTCTTCATCCTACAAATAAGATTGGCGGAGATTTTGTTTCAAGAAAGGAATTTGCCGCTATGGCTTCTTCTAAACCTGCTGCTCAGCCGGCAGCTCAGAGACCTGTAGCTTCTGCTGCAGCTATGAATACTGAAGCTGTTAAAAAGCCTGAAGAAAAGCAGAACGGAAGCCTTGGACGCTCACTTTTTGAAGATACAGAACCTTCAATTGCAAGCCGCGCAGTAATGAACCGTTTTTCACCTCCTGAAGGATATAAAGGCGGAAACGACATCAATCAGCCTGCAATCTGGTCTAACATGAACTTTGGTCGTGGAATTAATCTTTCTGACTAAATAATTATGACAATTGAAGGGCTTTTGAATCAGTTTTATTCAGATTTGATTCTTGTAAAGCGTGACGCGCAAAAAACTGCCGAAACTTATAAAATTTCGGCAGAAGCCTTTTTAAACTGGCTTGTTGAAGAAAGAATAAAGCTTGTTGATGTAACGCCTCAGAATATCACTTATTTTCTGGTAAAGCGAAAAACTGACGGCTGTAATGAATTAACGATTGCAAAAGATATTTCCGGTATCAGGGCTCTGGGCGATTTTCTTGAACGCAAGGAATACTGGACTGAAAATAAGGCCCTGCTTCTGGAACGTCCTAAAACATCACATGCCCTTCCAAAAGTTTTGACAGAAGAACAGGTTGACGCACTTCTTGAAAGCATAGATACTTCTGATAATGTAGGAAAGCGTGATGATGCCCTTTTTGAACTGATTTATTCATGCGGGCTTCGTATCAGTGAGGCCTGCGATTTAAAAGTTGCAAACGTTCACATGGACGAGCAGATAATTCTTGTTCATGGAAAAGGTGATAAAGAGCGCATTGTTCCCTTTGGAAAGCGCGCCTATGATAAATTAAAAATTTATCTGGAAGAAGTTCGTCCTCTTCTTACAAAAGGAAAAAATGTTCCCGAAGTTTTTGTAAACTATAAGGGTGAGGGAATTTCCAGAAAAGGAGTATGGAAGCGTTTTAAGGAGCTGGAGACACTCTCAGGAGTTCAGGCAAAGGTTCATACCCTGCGACATTCCTTTGCAACTCATTTATTAAAGGGTGGGGCAGATTTAAGGGCTGTGCAGGAACTTTTAGGCCACAGCGACCTTGCAACCACTCAGATTTATACACATGTAACTAACGAGCAGCTTGAAGATGCTCATAAAAAATATTTTAAACGTTAAAAGTAGACTGCAATATAGCGGAGGATAATATGAAAAAGATTTTGTTTGGATTAGTTATTTCAATTTCTCTTATGACACTTTTTACTGGTTGTATAAAATCAAATAAAACAATTATCCGCTATCAGAAGATGGAAGAAAAAGTAGATCATCCTACTACAATTGAAGAACTTAAGGAAGCCATTGATAAATACGAAAACCGCGTTGCAGATATTCAGCTTGCAAACCAGCAGATTGCCATCTGGTACAAAATGCTTGGAACCCGCTATGTTGATGCAAAAATGTACGGAGAAGCCTTGAAATGCTTTCAGAAGGCACTTGAGTTCTATCCTAATAACCAGAACCTTTATTACTGGGTTGGCGTTTGTGCCGGCTACATGTCTCATGCTGCAATGGACTTCAGTGGAACAGGTTCTACACAGGTACGCATGAATTACCTGAAGCTTGCAGAAGATGCTTATTCACGCGCAATTCAGATTGATGACCGTTTTGTTCGCGCTCTTTACGGACTTTCTGTAATCTACGTTTTTGAACTTGACGAAAGCGAAAAGGCAATTCCTCTTCTTGAAAAAGTCATGGAAATTGAAACTAAAGATTTTAATGCCATGTTCGTGCTTGCCCGCGCTTATTATGAAAATTATGAATTTGACAAAGCCGTAAAAATATATGATAAAATAATATCATTAACAAAAGCGGCTGATATTATCAATGCTGCTCAAGACCTCAAAAAACAGGTTTTAGATGCTTCATACTGATGACGAATTAATTTTTCATATTTCTCTTGCAAGGATTACATTTTTAAAGTTCTCTGAGAAAGTTTTTTTATCAAAAAACATTGACAATTCTAAGGCTCTATCATTACTATCTATAGAAGAGATTGAAGCGTTTTTGGAACGAAAGCTTTCAAAAACTGTAATCTGGGATGGAAAGAAAAATCTTGAATTTGCAAGGAAGGCTTTTCAATTCTGCAAGGCTTACGGCATAAAATGTCTTTTACATGAAGACAGAAACTATCCTGAGCTTTTGAGGCAGATTTCAGATCCTCCCTATATGCTTTTTTGCAGGGGTGATGAAAGTCTTCTTACAGGATGCTCTGTTTCGCTTGTAGGAACAAGACGACTGAGTCCTGAAGGAAAAAAGGCTGCAAGGGAATTTTCCTATGCGGCGGTAACGGACGGAACTAATGTCGTATCGGGGCTTGCAAACGGGGCTGACGGTTTTGCTCATCAGGGGGCAGTAGACGCTTTCTTTGATTATGAAGAGAAGGGGCTTGATACTGCATCGCTTGGAAAGACTATAGCCGTGCTGCCAAGTTCAATTGATGAGGTAATTCCTTATTCGCATAAAAGGCTTGCGACTCAGATTTTGCAGACTGGCGGGCTTTTAGTGAGTGAGTATGAACCTGGCCGGGATATGGAAAAATGGCATTATGTGGCGCGAAACCGCATAATTGCGGGTTTGTCTCCGGCGACAGTAGTGGTTGAAGCGCCTGCGGGAAGCGGTTCCCTGATTACGGCGGATTTTGCCCTGGAAATGGGACGCGACGTAATGTTTCATAAAGCAACCTTTGGAGAGCTTGCAAAAAAGATAGCTGATACATCTAATGCTGAGCTTGAAAGACAGCATGCAGACGGAAAAGTCAGCAGATATAAAATAGAAAATCGTCCTGAAAAATTTCTGGAGGCAGGAGCCCCGGTTATCAGTGACTACAAAGATTATTTAAAATGCCTTGCCGAAGCGCCGGGAACTAGGAATCCTGTGCAAGGCCAATTATTCTGAAAACAAGGATAGGAAAGATTATGGCAACAAAGAAGACAAAAGAAAAAACTCCACAGACCCTGGTGATTGTAGAGTCTCCAGCAAAGGCACACACAATCGAAAAATATCTGGGCCCTGGCTATGTGGTTAAGGCTTCTATGGGACATTTGATAGACCTGCCTAAATCGCGCATGGCAATCGATATTGAAAATAATTTCCAGCCGGAATATATCACAGTTCGCGGAAGGGCAAAACTTCTTAAGGAACTTCAGAAAGATGCAAAAAAATCAGATTTTGTACTTCTTGCATCCGATAACGACCGCGAAGGAGAGGCAATTGCCTGGCATTTGAACAATGCCCTTAAAGATAAAACTGACGCTAAAATCAGCCGAATTGTATTTAACGAAATTACTCCGGTTGCAATTACAGAAGCCGTAAAACATCCCGGCGAAATTGTAGAAGCAAAGGTAAATGCCCAGAAGGCCCGCCGTGTTCTTGACCGCCTTGTAGGTTATAACCTCAGCCCTCTTTTGTGGGCAAAGGTAAAGAACGGTCTTTCTGCCGGACGCGTGCAGTCAGTTGCTTTGCGCCTTATTTGTGAGCGTGAAAAGGAAGTTGAAGATTTTATCCCTGAAGAATACTGGTCTTTGGATGCTGATTTTGCTAAGGGAAAATCAAACTTTACTGCTCAGCTTGTAAAGTATAAGGGAGAAAATCCTGAACTTAAGTCTGAAGACGTTGTCAATAAAATCATCGATGAGATTAAAAATTCTCCTTGTACAGTAACTTCTGTTAAGAAAACTGATAAGACAGTTCGTCCAAAGCCACCTTTTACAACATCAAAATTGCAGCAGGCAGCCGCTAACCGCTTTAATTTTACATCACGTAAGACAATGCAGATTGCCCAGATGCTTTACGAAGGTATTCAGATTGGCGAAAACCGCGTGGGTCTTATTACTTACATGCGTACAGACTCTGTCCGTATTTCTGATACAGCCCTTGCTGATGTTCGCGGATGGCTTTCAAAAAATTATCCGGATGCTCTTCCTGCTGAACCTATTCATTATTCTGTCGGAAAGGCAGCTCAGGACGCTCATGAAGGTATCCGCCCTACATACACAACTTACACACCTGAAAGCGTAAAGGAATATCTTACAAACGATCAGTTTAAGCTTTACTCAATTATCTGGGAGCGCTTTGTTTCTTCTCAGATGAATAATGCAAAAATGACTACAACTTCAGTTGAAATTACAAGCGGTGACGCAGTTTTCAGAACAGCCGCAAGTAAAATCAGCGAAAAAGGTTTCTATAACGTTATCAAACTGCTTTCTTCAAAAGAGGATAAATCAACATCACTTCCTTCTTTGAAAGAGGGTGAAACTCTGGAGACAGGAAAATTCCACCCTGAACAGCACTTTACCCAGGGACCTGCCCGCTATACTGATGCTTCTATCGTTCGCATGCTGGAAGAAAAGGGAATCGGACGTCCTTCAACTTATGCACCTATTATCTCTGTATTGCTGGACCGCTATTATGTTACACGTTCCAACAAGCAGCTGGTTCCTACTCAGCTTGGCCGCGTAATTTCTAAAATCCTTGTAGAAAGCTTCCCTGATGTAATCAACGAACAGTTTACTGCTGAGGTAGAAAATACTCTTGATAAGGTAGAGGCAGACGAGCTTGTATGGAACGATATGATAAGCGACTTCTACGGACCTTTTAAAAAGCGGGTAGAAGAAGTTACCTCTACAACCGAAAGCATTAAGGGCTTCCTTGACGAAGAAACAGACAAGGTTTGTGACCTTTGCGGAAAGCCTATGATTAAAAAGCTTGGAAAGTTCGGCTTCTTCCTTGCCTGCTCGGGCTTCCCTGAATGCCACAATACAAAATCAATTCCACTGGCAAAATGTCCGGTTCCTGGCTGTAACGGGGAAATTGTTGAGCGCAAGCAGAAGGGACGGGGAAAATCTTTCTTTGGCTGTACAAACTATCCTAAGTGTACCTTTATCAGTCACTTTAAGCCAATTGATTCTTACTGTCCTAAGTGCGGCTGGTTCCTTGTTGAAAAGTTTGACAAAAAGAACGGAAGCTATAAGTCTTGTATCAATCCTGACTGTGATTACCTGCACTCAGCTGATGATGAGCCTATGGTTATGCCGGAAGCCGGCGAAGAGTAAAAACAGGACTGACTATGCTTTTTATTTTTGATATGGGGGGCGTGGTTACCACAACCTTCCCCCTGGACGTACTCACTTCAAAACTTGGCCTTACAAAAGATGAATTTTTAGGCATTTGCCGCGAAAACGGAAATATCTGGGCAAAGCTTGAAAAAGGCGAAATTGAAACCCACGAATTCTGGGCTTCCTTTAACAAGGCAAAACCAGCTTCTGTGCCGGAAGTAAAAAATGATTTATTCCGCCTTTATTTTCATCCTCAGCTGCAGGAACGCACTGCTGAACTGATTAAGGCTCTTCGCAAAAAGCACCGTGTAGTTTGCGGAACAAACACAATTCAGAGTCATTGGGAAAATCACATGGAGCGCGGTGATTACGCATTTTTTGACCAGACTTATGCCAGCAATAAAATCTGCGAGGCAAAACCGGATCCTCACTTTTTTGAAGTGATTTTAGAGGCTGAAGGGTATAAGGCAGAGAATGCGTTTTTTACTGATGATAAAATTGAAAACTGCAGGGCGGCAGAAAGCCTTGGAATAAAGGCAGTGCACTTTGAAAGTCCTGAGCAGCTTTGGAAAGAGTGGGAAAAATATATTTAAACTTTTTTAGGAAGAAACATGTACGCAAAAGTATTTTTGAACGCAAAGGAAGAGAGAGAAATTTTACAGGGCTTTCCCTGGGTATTTGATAATGAGATTTCACATTTTAAACACCGTGCTGATGAAAAATCTGAATGGAAAAATGAAAGTCTGGCTGAATGCAGCCTGACTGACGGAAGTGCCGTTGAAGTTTGCACTAAGGCAGGCGGATTTTTAGGAACCGGTATCCTTAATAAAAAATCAAAAATTGCAGTTCGCCTTATCGGTACTGAACACGCTGACGTCATTTTTTCTGACATTGCAAAATTCTGGGAAAAGAGAGTTGAAGCGGCTTATAATTACCGCCAGCTTTATTATTCTCCGTCTGATTCTTACCGTCTTGTTTTTGGTGAGGCAGATTTGATTCCGGGCTTTATCTGCGAACGTCTTTGCAGCGAAGAGCGGAAAGTTTTCCTTGTAGTTCAGTTCCTGTCTATGAGCTGTGATATTTTCAAAAATGAAATCATCAAGGCTCTAAAAAAGGTTTGCAAGCCGGAAGGAATTTACGAGCGCAGTGATGAAGCTGTTCGCGAAAAGGAAGGGCTGCCTATGGTAAGCGGCTGGCTTGACGGCAAATCTTTTGATACTGACATTGTTATCGTAGAAAACGGAATTAAGCTTTGTGTTGACATTGCAAACGGACAGAAAACAGGCTACTTCCTTGACCAGAAGTTCAACCGTGAACAGATTAAACGCTTCTGCCACGGGAAAAAAGTCCTTGATACCTTTACTCACACAGGCGCTTTTGGTCTAAATGCCTTTAAGGCAGGGGCGCGCGAAGTAACTTCTGTTGATATTTCAGAAGATGCTGTAAAAATGGTAAATCACAACATCAAGCTCAACGGCGCTGAAAAAGTTATGAAGGCTTTGTGCGCTGATGTTTTTGACCTTCTAAAAAAATACGAAGCAGACGGTGAAAAGTTTGACGTAATCATTCTTGACCCTCCCGCTTTTACAAAATCTGCAAAGAACATTCAGAAGGCTTACGGCGGATATAAGGAAATCAATCTCCGAGCTATGCGACTTTTGAATGAAGGCGGAATCCTTGTTACCTGTTCATGCTCTCACTTTTTTGACACAAATACCTTCTATGATATGATTGTTCATGCCGCAATGGACAGCCACAAGAAGGTTCAGATTCTTGAAAAACGCGGTGCCGGACCAGATCATCCTCTTCTGGCAGGCTATCCTAAGTCTGAATATTTGAAGTGTGCAATCTGCGTTGTAAGGTAGTTTGATGAGCGGTAAGGCGGAATATAACTGTATAATAGTTCTCGGGCCGACGGCGGTGGGAAAAACTTCTATTGGAGTTGCCCTTGCCGGAAGTTTTGACGGAGAAATTATTTCTGCCGATTCCCGCCAGACTTACCGCCATCTTGATATAGGTTCTGGAAAAGACCTTGATGAATACGTCTGGAATGGAAAGCCCCTGCCTTATCATCTGATTGATATTGCAAGCCTTCCTGACGAATATAACGTTTATAATTATCAGAAAGATTTTTATACCGCTTTTAAAGATATTATCGCCCGCGGGAAACTCCCTGTGGTAGTCGGCGGAACGGGCATGTATCTTGATGCGGTGGTTCGCGGCTATGAAATGGTAATTTTACCGGAAAATCCTAAGCTTCACGCAGAGCTGGAAGAAAAATCCCTTGAGGAGCTGGGCCAGATGCTCTTAAAAGAACAGCCTGACTTACACGTAAAGGCTGACCTTAAGGAAAAAGAGCGTGTAATCAAGGCACTGGAAATTATTGAAGCTAAAAAACAGGGAATTGAATCAACTGCGGTTGAGCGCCCTGATATAAGGCCTTTTATAATCGGAACGACATTGCCGCGACCAAAGCTCTGGGAAAATATTCAGCTCCGACTTAGAGAACGCCTGGACGGCGGCATGATAGAAGAAGTTGAAAATATTCATAAAAGCGGGATTACCTTTGAACGCCTTGAAAAACTGGGACTTGAATACCGCTTTTGTTCAGAATACTTACAGGGCAAATACAAAAGCCGCGACGAAATGGAAGAAAAACTTTTTATTGCCATCCGTCAGTTTGCAAAAAGACAGGAAACCTGGTTCCGCATGATGGAAAAAAAGGGTGTAGAAATTCACTGGCTGGGTCAGGGCAGTAAGGCTGAACGCATTGAAGAAGCGGTAAAAATAGTTTCTGATTTGAAAATGCGGTAGCGATGGGAGCGGCGGCGAAGCCGGCCACCGGCAGGGGGCTGGAGCGATAGCGGAACCGCGGACGTAGCGACGGCGTCAGCCGGACCGCCCGAATAAAAAAAACGCCCCGACGGAGCGTTTTTACAAGGCTATTTCAAAATATAAAGGAGTTTCTTTCTAAGCCGAAACAACTACTTTTTCTTTTATTTCTGTCAGATATCCGGTTCGGATGCAGCTGTCGAAGAGTTCGCGACTGATGTAGTCTGTTTTTACGTCTTCGTAGCCGTCAAGGTCGCGCACGATTTTTACGACAAATCCGTCTTCCATTTCACGAAGGATTGTCATGTAGTCTGAAGTTTTTCCTATGCTCTTTAATGTGTAACTTTTCATATTGCCTCCCGCAATTAAGTTTAAGCACATCTATGAAGTAAAGTTTTTATCAAAATTAAGAGGGAAATCACGTTCCCATACCTTAATATTCGGTTATAATAAAAAAAATGTTAGAAAAATTTGAAAAAAAATTTTGTGATGCGCATTTTCACTATGCTGTCTGCCGGGACTTTCAGCCTGACCTTAAAGTAGACTGGAATGCGCTTTCCTGTGCTCATTCTTTTGAAGAGTGGGAAATCCAGAAGAAGGCGCCGGCCTGTGTAAAGAAGGCTTTTGGCCTGCATCCGCAAGCTTGTCTACAGCCGGATTTTGACATTAAAAAGTATGCTGATTTTCTTGAGGGCTTACTGAAGGCGGGAAAAAATACAATTCACGCAATCGGGGAAGCTGGCTTTGATTATTTTACTCCAGCCTTTCGTGAAAAAGCTCTTTTACAGGAAGAAATGTGGAACATTCAGCTTGAACTTGCCCTGCAATATAAAATGCCCCTTGTAGTTCACTGCCGGAAGGCTAACGAAAAGCTTTTTGAATATGCAGCTCGCCTTAAAAAACTGCCGGCGGTACTTTTTCATTCTTTTATGGGAAGTTTTGTAGAGGCAGAAAGTCTTATCCGGCGGGGAATTCCCTCTTTTTTTAGTTTTGGAAAGCAGATGAAAAACGGAAATAAAAAGGTGATTGAATGTGTAAAAAAGCTTCCGCTTGAAAATCTTCTTCTGGAAACTGATGCGCCTTTTCAAACTTTAAAGGGTGAAGCTTTTACCAGGGCAGGGGAAATCAGGCTTATTTATGAAGCGGCCGCAGAAATCCGAGGTTTCAAAGAAGAATATCTTGTTCAAAATTTACAACAAAATTTTATAAAATTTCTTAACTTCTAAACATTCTGGATTTAGCATGAATATAAGTTAAAAAAATTTGCAAGTAAAAATGTTTTTTTGTGATTTTTCATTAAGGAGTACATTTATGAAAAAGCATTTTTTTACATGCGCACTTTTTACTCTTGCCTTCCTTATTTTTTCCTGTGCAAACGGAATGAATTCATCTGACAATAATTCTTCCTCAACTCCAGCTCTGCCAACCGGTATTAATGCCAGAATGTCTTTTGTAAACGGTTATCTTTCTGCATGGATTGAAGATAATGGAAAAATTATAAGCGGCGAACAGTATGAAGATGAAGATGAGACAAAACCTCTTCTGAAATATCAGTGGTACAGATTGTCTGAAGATGAGGATGAGATTGATCAGCTGTTTTCTGAAAATTCATATTATGAATATGATGATCTGGATGATGAAAATCACATAATTTTGGCAAAAATTACCTATAAGGGAAATCAGTATGAGGTAAAATCTGAAAAACTTCTCGGCTGTTTAGACATGGATAATAGTGACATTAACGTTATCGATTTAGTTTGTGAGGAAGGTGACTACTTAGAGTCTGATGACCTTAAACTTCTGCATGCCTGGAAGGCTAATGATGAGGATGAAGAGGAATTAGATATTTCTGATATGTCGATTTCTTTTGCAAGGGTTTTCCGGGCAAGCAGTGAAAACGAAAATGTTTATACTGTTTCTCCTATTGATGATTTTTACTCGCCATACTCCGCTGAATGTCCTGTAATGATTACAAAACCAGGTTATTCCACATACATCTTAAATGTTTATGTTCTTGTAATTAAAAGCTTTGATGATAATGAAGTTCCAAAGCTTTCTAAATCTATTCAGAATATTACCAGAGGCTGCATTCGTCTTGAAGATACTGAGCTTGACCTTGAATATAAGTTTGGTAATGAATGGCTTCGCTATAGTTCGGGAAAGGAAATTCCTGTGACGTCTTCTGTTACGGAAATTTTAGTAAGAAAGGCTGCTGTCGGAAAAGAAGATGATGAAGTTTATATAGGTTACTCTGATGAACAGACAATTCCTGTAACAAAAGAAAATATTGGTGTTGATGTTTCAAAAATACCTCCTGTTACAATGTCTAATTTTGAAAGCTTCAACATTGATAACAGCGACATAAAGATTCTGAATATGGGAAACGGAGCTTTTTATGCCGCTTTAAGTAATCAGAATTTTACGGAAGAGAACATAACTTTCGAGTGGTATATTAATGACAGTTCTCCTGAAGGATTTTCCGGAGTTACTGTTTCCGGGGCAACCCTCCAGATTTCGCCTGATTCAGATATACCAAAGGGCACTGTTTATATAAGGGTAAAAGCCAGTTCAAAAGATACAGAAGGGCTTTTTTACTATAGTCAGTACAACTATTCATTTTAGGAGAAGCATATGACTAAAAAGATTTTTTTATTATCATCAATTATTTTTTCACTTTCTTTCTTTGCCTGCAACAATATGCTTGATACTCCTCTTGATACTTCTTCGCAGACAGAATCTGTCTCGTCTGACGGAAAAACATATATTTCTGCGGCAATCAATGATGACGGTTCCAGAACAGCTCTTCCTGTTCTTACAGAAAGAAATGCTTTTACTTACATAATTCTTAAGGGAAAAAAGGCTGGCAGTACAGAAGAAAAAATTCTTGGTTCATGGACAAGTGATGGAGCATCTTCATCTTCACCTTCAGCTTATTCTAAGATGGCTTCCGCTTCTATTGCCCTTGAGGCCGGAAGCTGGGATTTTTATCTTCGTGCATCAAAAGATGGAGCTGTTTCCTATGAGTCAAATATTAAAAACGTAACTCTTGCAAACGGTACCATAAGGCTTTTGAACTTTTATCTTGGCAGAAGTGATATTGTATTAACAGGTTCCGGAAAAATAGAGATTACGCTTAATTATGCCAATCCTACTGAAGAAGAAGATATAAAATCAGTATATGCTGCGTGTGAGCAGGAATCTGGAAACGGAGAATATGTAACTTCTATAGAAAAGCTTACAAAAAGCGGAGGAAATTATACTTTTACAAAAGATAATGTTCCTGCCGGTGTGTACTGCGTTACTTTTTTCTTTTATTCGGATAATGATCTCCGTAAAACAGATGATACATCAGCCTGGTGGAAAAACTGCATTGGTTACTGGAGGGAATACGCAATAGTTGCAGGTGGCCTTACTAGTATTTCTGAACAGACAGTTGAAAGTGTCGGAAGTCTTTTTCATCTTAAACTTTATGACAGCGACGGAAGCACAGAATTAACACCTACTGGTTCTGCCGGCTCTACTTTCCCAGTGACCTTTACACGCTTTTCATCAGAAATCAATCTTCCACTCGCAAAAGATGCCTGGGATACACTTTCTAATGAAGAAAAAGCAGAATATTTTTATGTTGAGAAACCAGGATATGATTTTGACGGCTGGTACACAAGTTCAGATTATTCTGGCGTACAGGCAGAAAGCGTTTCTGAAGGAACAATGAAGGACTGTGCTTTTTATGCAAAGTGGCTTAAAAAATGGACTTTGACATATAAATTGACTTCTGACAAAGAAGTGCCACTTTATGATGGTTATTCCTATAATCTTTGGGGAATTGAAGATCTGGATGAAGATGACAGACAGGCTGGAAAAATTCTTCTTGGCTGGACAAAAACTCAGAACTCTACTAAGCCGGATAAAAATTTTGAGGCCGGTGCATCTTTTAGTCCGGAAAGTGACCTTACGCTCTATCCTGTCTGGATTGAAATGCCCGCAACGACAATCCCTGTAATTGATGCATCTAAAGTAACGGCAGACACTGATGAGGAAAAAACTCGTAAAATTGCATTGTATCAGGATGAGGTTTTAAGGCTTGCTAAAACTAATGCCATCATGGATAAAAATTACGGTGAATATAAGCCTTATGTATCAACTGTTGACTCGGACGGAGACGGTCTTTATAACTGGGAAGAAGTTTATGTAACAATAACCAGCCCATGGCTCCGTGATACCGATGGTGACGGCTGGGATGATAAATATGAAATTACAACCTGGAACAAACAGTCTAACTCTTTTAATCCTCTTATTGCGGATCTTCCGCGGCTTAATGTAACAATTGAAAGTGCCCCATATTTTTCTTATAACTATACCACTACAAATGGTAAGACTTTAAGTGACAGCATAACAAGAAGTGAAAGCGGAACAATGGGACATTCTACCAATGCCACTCACTCTGAAACATCCGGCTATTCACGAACAGCTAATGTTAATGCTTCCTGGAATTCTAAGTGGGAAGTTAATCCTGCTGGTGGAAAACTTGAGCATGGATACAATACTGGCTTTGGTTATTCCCGTGCCTGGAATGGAAGTGACAGCTATAGCTTTTCAAAGGGCGAAAGTGAAAGCTATTCAAAGTCTGTATCAAACGGCCGTGTTAATACTACAAATGAGTCCCGCTCTATTACAGGTGGTTCTGTAAAATTTGCACTTAAATTTGAAAACCCGAGTGATATAGCCTATACCATTGGCAGTCTTGCTGTTGAAGCCTTCAGAAAACAGATTGGTGTTCCTTTTGGAGATAATGCTTCTCTTTACGTTCCTCTTGGTTCAATGAAAACGAATTCTTCTGTTTCAATGACTTTGCAGCCTCATTCATATTCTGGAATTATAAATTACGAAGTAACACTTAATCGTCAGCAGTATGAAGAACTTTTGCGTAATACAAGCGGTCTTGAAGTAAGTATTGCGGGATTTTCAATCAATTCAAAAGATACTCAGAAACGCACAACCGACTTCACAGATGCCTATACCAGTGTTTATCAGCTTACTTCCCGCATTTCAATTGACTATGGCCCTACTTACCTTTCTAAAAAACCTGAAATTTATAATGTAGCGGTAAAGTATAAGCCTAAGAAGTCTTCTTCAGGAACAGTTTCCGGGGCAATATATGAAGATGTTACTCTGCAGGATCTTTTAAATATTTGTGTTGGCGAAGGAAATTATAAAATTGAAAACGGAATCTTAAAAAGTATTTATGGTCTTTCAAATGCTTCGAAAGAAAAGGAAGGTTCCTGGTATGTTGATTACCGTTACTTTGACGGCGATGTGCAGAAAATGAAAATTGCAGGCCCTAAGGCAAATCTCACTGGAAAAACACTAAATGATATTACTTCTGTGGATGCAAAAACATCTTTTGGTATTTTCTATGATGTTGATGCTGACGGTGACAATGTTCCTCTTAAAATTGAAAAGGAATACGGCTCTTCAGATACTTCTAAAGATTCTGATGGAGATGGAATTTCGGATTATGAAGAAATCTACGGCTGGACACCATCTGAAAAAACAGGCAGAAGCTGGAAAAAAACAGATAGTGAAGATCATGCAAACGTATTAAACAAGATGATAAGTACCCGTCCTAATCTTGCGGATACTGACGGAGATGGCTGGAATGACGGTGAAGATGCTAATCCGATTGTTCCTCGTAAACTTGATGATTCAAGCTTAAGAAGTTTGTCCTACGCTTTTGGACTTGGTCAAACCGCTAAAAAGGTAGACAAGATTCCAGCTGCAAAATCAGGTTCGGCTGTATTTGGAAATCTGACAAATGCGGGTTCTTCAAAAATCTGGATTTCCGCCATTCCGACTCTTGTTACTTCAAAGGTTACTTACGCAATTGTGGAATCTCTGTCTGGAAAAATGCCTGAAAACATTCCAGCTGATGATCAATTTAAGGCAATTCCTGTTTATGGAATTGAACTGAAAAGAAACAAGACCTTTATTTATATCAGGGTTCTTGCACCGGACGGAGCATCAAAAACAACTTATACTCTTCCTGTTGAATCTCCTTATGTTGATATGGCTAATTTTACTTACAATACAAAGCCTTATGATACAGGGCTTACATTTGAAGCGGCTTTTAATTCTTATGAGGAACCAAGACATGGAAGTGATACAGCTGTAAAATATGCTTTCTATGCTACAAGCTCAGAGATTGCTGATGGTTTTTTGCCGAAGGGAGCTGATCTTACTGAGCTCAGAAATCCGGAAAAAGAAACTCCTGTAAGCAGTGAACTTCTAACCTCTATTTCTGCTGATGATATGAAAAAAGGCCGCTTTATGGTAAAAGGCTTTAAGCAGAGAACGAACTATAATATTGCAATCTTTGCATATTCTGGAACTGGTAATGATTTTTATATCAGACGGATTTGTAAGAAAGACAAGGTTGAGTTTGGTTATGCAAAAAAAGGTAAATTCAAGGTTTATCTGAACTGGATGCGGCTTGCCTGGGATCCAAATGCCTTCTGGAGTAAACCTGAATATATCTGGAATTTTAAAATGACTGGTGCAAATTCTGAACTGCTTAATAATGGAAAGCTTAGTGAAGTTACTTCGGATTTTTCACGTTCATTAAATATGGGAAGATATAACTGGTCCAGCTTCTCTGAGGATCAGTACAGGTATGGACGAAAGTATAAAGATGAATGTAGTCCAAAAAGCTGGGAAATTGAGTTTGACCAGTATGAGGATCTGGATATCAGGCTTAAAAAACAGATTTTCTATGAAACTGCAGAAGGACCTGATCAGCCTCTTACTATGAAAGATTATGTAATCAAATATGATAGTAAGAACAAAAAATGGACTATTAAGACAGATTGCCGGCAGTACACAAGGGGAAATAATTATAAACCTGGAACAGACCCTATGACTACAGCGGCTGATAAATACATGCTGTCGGCTTATGATGTTACTTTGACTCTTGATAAGCCGGATGGTCAGAAAGAGCTTGAAACCTACTATTCAGCCTGCAGCAGTGACAGTTCTGTAAGATGGGAGTACGGTGGCATGATTGTTAATGTTTCGTTTGAATGGACTGAATAAAAGATTTTATTTCTGTAGCTTAGGGGGCATTGTGTCAAATCTAAAGGTTATGTAAACTGAAATTGAGAGGGTTTATGAGGCGGCGGCAAAAATAAGGGGCATAAGTCTTGACCAGCTTATACCCCTTTTGAAAAGAAATTTTACAGATTTTCTTTGAAGAAAGTTTCCAATGCGGCTGCAGCTGCTTCTTCGTCGTCGCCTTCTACGCTGACGTTTACTACGTGGCCCTGTTTTGCGCCAAGACTCATAACGGCAATAAGGCGTTTTGCATCGGCTGTTTTTCCGTTGCATGTAAGAGTGATTTTTGAAGCAAAAGGTTTTGCTGCTTTTACAAGTTCTCCGCCCGGACGAGCGTGAATTCCAAGTGAATCTGTGATTGTGTAATCGAATGTTTTCATTAGGGGGTCTCCTCTTATTTTATATTTCTAATCCTGTCTCTTAAGGCAAGTATATGTGACGGCGAAACTGAAAGTTCGTCAATTCCCATATTTATAAAGGTCTCTGTAAGTTCAAGGTCTGCGCCAAGTTCTCCGCAGATTCCGACCCAGCAGCCGTGCTTGTGGCCGTTTTCTATTGTCATCTGGATTTCGCGCAAAACTGCCGGATGGTGAGGGTCATAAAAGCTTTCCAGCCGCGAGTTCTGGCGGTCGATTGCCAGCGTGTACTGGGTAAGGTCGTTTGTTCCAATAGAAAAGAAATCTACTTCCTGGGCAAGCTCTTCGCTCATCATAACTGCGGCCGGGGTTTCTATCATAATTCCCTGTTCAACATTTCCGTAAGGAATGTTTTCTTTGTTGAGGGAATAGCAGACATCCGAAGCGATTTTTTTAATGCGGCGAACTTCGTCCACGCTGATAATCATAGGGTACATGATTGCAAGGTTTCCAAAGGCGCTGGCACGGTAAATGGCACGAAGCTGAGTTTTGAAAAGGTCCGGGCGGTCAAGACAGATGCGGATAGCTCGGAAGCCCATTGCAGGGTTTTCTTCTTCATCAAGCTTAAAATAATCAGCCTGCTTGTCTGCTCCAATATCAAGAGTTCGGATAATCACCTTTTTGCCGTTCATCTTCTTTGCAACGTTTTTGTAGGCTACAAACTGTTCATCTTCGGTCGGGTAGGTGTGGCGGCCCAGGTAAAGGAATTCACTTCTGAAAAGACCGATTCCTTCGGCATCATTTTCAAGGGCTAAATCTGCGTCTGCAACCGAGCCTATGTTTGCATAAAGGTTGATTTTCTTTCCGCCCAGGGTGATGCTTTCTTTTCCTTTAAGATTCTGCAAAAGCTCTCGTTTGGAAAGAGCTTCCTTCTGAAGCTTTGTTTTTTCGGCAAGAGTTTCCTCATCCGGCTCTAAAATTACTTCGCCTGCAAAGCTGTCTACAATGCATTCTTTTCCGTTCCATTCTGAATCAATTACAACGCCTGTAATGGCAGGAATATTCATCGTGCGGGCAAGAATGGCTGTGTGCGACTGGGAAGAACCGAACTTTGTTACAAAGGCAAGGATTTTTGATTTATCAAGAGCTACGGTTTCTGCCGGTGTAAGGTCATCTGCATACAAAATGGCAGGAGCATCGGAATCAACATTTTCATCTTCGCCGCCGCAAAGAACTGTAACTACGCGGCGGGCAATGTCCTTAATATCTGCCGAGCGGGCCTTCATATATTCATCTTCCATTCCGGCAAAAATCTGACTGATACTTTCGCCGCTCTGGAAAACTGCGTATTCTGCGTTTGCTTTTTCGTCGCGGATTAATGAATAAACTGAATCTGTAAAATCATCATCGCCAATCAGCATGGACTGCACGTCAAAAATTGCTGCGGCTTCTTCTCCGACTTCTGTTTTTGCTTTCTGGTAAATTGCCTGAAGCTGGGCTACCGCTGTGTCGCGTGCCTTATTGTAGCGTTCAATTTCTGCTTCCGGGTTTTCAATAGGATGAAGACTTGTGTCGTAAACGACTTTCTTTAAGATTTTTACCGGGCCGATTGCAATGCCCTTGTAAATTGATTTTCCATTATACCTTTTCATACCGTCTGTGCTCCTGAATAAGAGGTGTATTTTTCCAGTTCTGCCCGGGGATTGATTTTCAACCGAGGTCACAGTCCGGTAATTTATGCGTACTTACGCTTTTATGTTATTTTAGCACGGGAAGATTTTGACTGCAAGATATTTTTATAAAAATTTGACGGACTTTGAATGATTTTGAAAGATTTTTGATATAGCAAAAAATTATTTGACAGAAATAAAGGTCTGCCACAATAATTAATTTGTAATTTAAGAAAGATTGTTACGGACAAAGCCGGCAAAACTTTTTACCAATTTCATACGAAAAGGGGTAATGGGTTTTGCCTTTTTTCATTTCAGGAGGTTCTATATGAACAAATATGATGGTCTTGCCCGTATCATCATTCAGAATGTTGGTGGAAAAGCTAATATTTCCAGTGTAACACATTGTGTAACCCGCCTTCGCTTTAAGCTTAAGGACGAAAGCAAGGCTCAGACAGAAATCCTTAAGGATACAGACGGAATCGTTAATATCCTTAAAGCCGGCGGCCAGTATCAGGTTGTAATCGGTCAGCACGTAGCTGATGTTTATGACGCTGTAATTTCTGTCGGTCATCTTGAAAATCTTGCAGAAATCCAGTCTGACGGCCCTGCAGAAAAACAGAATGCTTTCAACGCCTTTGTTGGAATTGTAACCGGCGTATTTACTCCCTTCCTGGGCGTACTTTCTGCCTGCGGTATCATAAAGGGTATTCTTGCCCTCTGCAGCGCAACCGGCTGGCTCAATCCTGCAGGAGGAACCTATAACTTCCTCATGGCAATCGGCGATTCAGCCTTCCTTTTTATGCCTGTTATTCTTGGCTTCACAGCAGCTAAAAAATTCAAGCTCCCTGAACTTGAAGGAATTGCTCTTGGTTTGATCCTTACTTATCCGGAATTGAAATTCCTTGCTCCTGCCGGCGCCCTTGCAAAAGACGCTTTGAGTCTTTTCAATATTCCGGTATTGTGGCCAGCTGCAGGTTACACAAGTTCTGTAATTCCAATCATTTGTGCCGTGGCCTTTGCTGCCTGGTTTGAAAGACTTTTCAAAGACCACGTGCCTAATGCCTGCAAAATTTTTGCAGTGCCTCTTATCACTTTGATTGTAACAAGCTGTCTTACTTTCTGGGTAATCGGCCCGGTTTCATCACTTCTTTCTACAATTCTTTCAAAGTTCTTTACTACAATTTCTGCAATCAGCCCTGTTTTGACAGGACTTTTGATTGGTTTCTTCTGGCAGATTTTAGTAATGTTTGGACTTCACTGGTCACTCGTTCCTCTTGCAATACTGAACTTTACAATGCTCAACGCTGGACAGGGACCTGGAGATACAATCCTTGTTGCTATGTTCGGAACAACTTTTGCCCAGACTGGTGCTGTAATCGGTATCATGCTTAAGACAAAAGATCAGAAGCTTAAATCACTTTGTCCTCCTGCAATCATTTCTGGTATTGCGGGTGTAACTGAACCAGCTATTTACGGTGTTACTTTGCCTAAAAAAGCTCCATTCTTCCGCACCTGTGGAATTGCCGCTGTAGCCGGTGCTGTTTTGTGTGCTCTCGGCGTTGTTGGAACAGGTATGGCCGGAATGGGCGTATTCGGATATCCTGCTTACATCGGAACTGCTGCTTCTGCTAAATACGGTCTTGCAGAAGGAAGCGTTTCAAAAATGGTTATTGCAATTGTTGTTTCTTTGATTTGTGTTGTAGTCGGAATGATTTCTGAATTGATTTTCTATAAAGACGGCGCTCCTGCAAAAAAACAGGCTGTAAAGGCTGATGCTTCAAGCGTAAATGTTGATTCACCTTTGTCTGGAAAAGTTGTTGAACTTACTTCTGTAAAGGACGAAGCTTTTGCAAGCCAGACTCTTGGTAAGGGCTGCGCAATTCTTCCTTCTGTGGGCGTAGTAAAGGCTCCTTGTGACGGAACTGTTTCAGTTCTTCCTGATACAAAGCATGCAATCGGGCTTACAAGTGCAGGCGGCGCTGACATTCTTATTCACGTGGGAATGAACACTGTTGAGCTTGGCGGAAAGAACTTTACTGCAAAGGTAAGCGAAGGCCAGAAGGTAAGTAAAGGCGATGAGCTTCTGGTATTTGATATTGATGCAATTAAGGCTGCCGGTTACGATATCACAACTCCGGTAATCATCAGTAATGCAGACAACTATGCAAACGTAGATGTCCTGGCTGAGGTCGGGGCAAATGTTGCTGCAGGCGACGCGCTGATTGCAGCTTCAAATATGTAAAAATTCTATAGCCACAGATGGGACACAGATTATCGCAGATTATTTTTATCTGTGTCTTATCTGTGTGTATCTGTGGCTAATTTGAATGGGAGAATATTTTATGAAAGGATATAAAATGCCCGAGGGCTTTTTGTGGGGCGGCGCTACAGCCGCTAACCAGTGTGAAGGCGCCTGGCAGGAAGGCGGACGAGGTCTTGCAAACGTAGACCTTATCCCTTATGGAAAAGGCCGCTTTCCTGTAATGGCAGGAAAAATGCGCATGCTGGAATGTGACTCAGAACATCTCTATCCGAGTCATGAAGCAATTGATATGTACCATCATTATAAGGAAGACATCAGGCTTTTTGCTGAAATGGGCTTTAAGTGCTACCGTCTTTCCATTGCGTGGACAAGAATTTTTCCAAATGGTGATGAGAAAGAGCCTAATGAAGCAGGCTTAAAATTCTATGATGACCTTTTTGATGAGTGCCATAAATACGGAATTGAGCCACTTGTAACTCTGGTTCACTTTGATGCGCCGGTTGGTCTTATCAAAAAGTTTGGAAGCTGGAAAAACCGCGAAATGGTAAACTGCTTTGAGCGTTATGCAAGAACTGTTCTTACCCGCTATAAGGATAAGGTAAAATACTGGCTTACTTTCAACGAAATTAATATGCTTCTCCATCTTCCTTTTATGGGTGCCGGAATCCTTTTTGAAGAAGGCGAAGATGAAGATACTGTAAAATACACAGCCGCTCACCACGAACTGCTTGCCAGCGCCCTTGCCGTAAAGATTGCTCACGAAGTAAATCCAAAAATGAAGGTTGGCTGTATGCTGGCTGCCGGTCAGTTCTATCCATATTCCTGCCGTCCGGAAGATATGTGGGCTTCTGTTTGTGATGACCGCAAAAATTACTTCTTTATTGACGTTCAGAGCCGGGGTGAATACCCATGCTATGCAAAAAAAGAGCTTGAGCGAAAGGGAATTAAGATTCCTCTTCTTGCAGGCGATGAAAAAATCCTTAAGGAAGGAACCGTTGACTTTATCAGCTTCAGTTACTATTCAAGCCGTGTAAGTGCCCATCCGGATACTCCTGCTGACCGCACGACAGGAAACGCAATCATCATTGGAATTAAAAATCCTCACCTCAAGGCATCTGACTGGGGCTGGCTGATTGACCCTCAGGGCTTGAGAATCACAATGAACGTGCTTTATGACCGCTATCAGAAGCCGCTTTTCATAGTAGAAAACGGACTTGGTACCAATGATAAGGTGGAGTCAGACGGCAGCGTAATTGATGACGACCGTGTTGCCTATATGAGCGCCCACATCCTGGAAATGGAAAAAGCCGTTGTAGAAGACGGAATTCCTCTTATGGGCTATACTATGTGGGGCCCGATTGATATTGTAAGCGCAAGTACCGGCGAAATGAAAAAACGCTACGGCTTTATCCGTGTAAATAAAGACGATCAGGGCGGCGGAGATCTTTCGCGCTCTAAAAAGAAATCGTTTGAATGGTATAAGGAAGTTATTGCCTCAAACGGTGAAAATTTATAGGACATTTTTTTTATGAAACTTATTTTCTTAGATGTAGACGGAACACTTATTCCTTTCGGCGGTTATATGCCTCCGGCTTCGGCTCTTGAGGCAGTAAAAAGCGCTCAGAAAAAAGGACATAAGGTTTTTCTTAATACCGGACGCTGCAGATGCGAGGTACACAAGGAGCTTACAGATATTGGCTTTGACGGCATAATCTGTTCAAACTCGCTCTACATCGAAGAAAATAATCAGAAACTCTACCAGAAGGATATTCCTGAAGAGGGGGTAAAACGCCTTGCGGAATGCCTTCTGGCAGAAAAGGTGGGATTTTTCTTTGAAGGACAGAAATCTGTAAAAGCCGTAAGCCTTTATTTTGAACAGATGGCTCAAAAATTCGGCGATAAGGCTTTGCGAGACCTTAAAAAAGGTTTTCCTTCAATCAAAGAATCCGACCTTTCCTATGACGGCGTCGCTAAAATCAACTTTATCACAAAGCCCGGCGCCTATGAAAAGCTGAAAAAAGAATTCGGAGAGGAATTTCAGATAAATCACTGGTCATTTTTAGGTGATGACAAAGGAATGGGAGAAATTACCCTGAAAGAAGCCAGCAAGGCAGAAGGCGTCCGCTTTATGGCAGAAAGGCTTGGCGTTAATATCGAAGATACCTGTGCTTTTGGTGATACCCGGGGCGACCTTTCAATGATAAAATTCAGCGGAACCGGTGTTGCAATGGGAAATGCCGAAAAGGAGCTGAAAGACGCTGCCGATTTTATTGCAGATGATATAGAAAATGACGGCTTATATAAAGCTTTTGAAAAATTAGGTTTATTAGATTAAAATGGTTTTGTAGGTTTTGTGATGAAGATTTTAAAGGTTTTAAACAATAACGCTGTTGTCTGCGCCGGAAAAGACGGAAAAGAAACAATCGCCATGGGCCGTGGAATTGCCTTTCAGCAGAAGGCCGGCAACGAGCTTGATGAAGGAAAAATCGAAAAGACTTTTGTCCTTCAGACAGAAGAAAAAAGCAGCCGTTTCCAGAAGTTTATTAAAGATATTCCTATGGAAGATGTTTTTCTTGCAGAAAAAATCATTTCTCATGCACAGGTTTCGGCCTCAAAAGAATTTGACGACAGCATCTACATCACCCTTACAGACCATTTGAGCGGCGCCCTTGAGCGTATGCGTTCTAATATTTCAGTTACAAATCCTCTTACAAGTTCAATCAAGACTTTTTATCCGAAAGAATTTCAGATGGGAAGTGATGCCATAAAAATTATCAAGGATGAAACTGGCATTCAGCTTTCAACTGATGAAGCGGCATTTTTTACCATGCACTTTGTAACCGCAGAACTTGGAAATTCTGAAATGGAATTCAGCGGTGTTCTGAATTTTGTTCAGGAAATCAGTAATATTGCAAAAGACTCTCTTTTAAATCCTGTCAGCGAATCATCAGTTTCATGGCAGCGCTTTTTGACCCATCTTTCCTTTTTTGCCCAGCGACTTATGACCGGCAAGGAAAGCGAAGACAAGGATTCTCCTCTTTATGATTCAGTATCAAACGCCTATCCAAAGGCCCGTTCCTGTGTTGAAAAAATCTCCCGCTGGGTTTTGGACAAATACAACCACAACGTAAACCGCGAAGAAAGAACCTATCTTATGATTCACGTAAACCGCCTTCACGAAGAGTGCGGAGCTAAATGATGTGGTCTTCCACTGTCTGCCTCACCGCGGGAATGCTTGTGGGGGGCACAAAAAACATTGTCCGCATAATTAACTGTTTTACACGGGTTCACATTCAGGTTCGCGACCTTGAAAAAATTACAGAAGAAACGAAGGCGCGGCTGGGAAAACTTCCGATGGTGAAGGGGATTTTGATTCGCGGGGATGAAATTCAGCTGATAATCGGCGTAGAAGCAGTCCAGATTACAAAAGATTTGAATAAACATCTGGGTTTTTACAATGACAAAACTTCTATTATATAGTAAAATATTATACCTATCTTTTGAAAACAACATAAGGATATAAAAATGTTATTGGATAAAATTCTTACTGCAATCTTCGGCTCTCAGAATGACCGTGATGTAAAAGCCCTCCGCCCGATTTTGGCGGCTGTAAATGCAAAAGAGGAATGGGCAAAAAGTCTTAAGCCGGAGGAGTTCCCAGAAGAGACTAAGAAATTTAAAGAACGTCTTGCTAAGGGTGAGACACTTGATGATATTCTTCCGGAAGCCTTTGCCCTGGTTCGTGAAGCTGCCTTCCGTATCCGCGGTGAGCGTGCTTTTGACGTTCAGGTAATGGGTTCTATCAATCTTCATCAGGGTAAAATTACTGAAATGAAGACTGGTGAAGGTAAAACTCTTGTTGCCGTTGCTCCAGCTTATTTGAACTCTCTGGAAGGAAAGGGCGTTCACGTTGTAACAGTAAACGATTATCTTGCAGAACGCGATGCCAATACAATGCGTCCTGTATTCAGCTATCTTGGCCAGACAGTCGGCGCAATCCTTTCAAATATGGATACAGAAGCCCGCAAGGCTGCTTATGCCTGCGACATTACTTACGGTACAAACAACGAATTCGGTTTTGACTACCTTCGCGATAACATGAAAATCGACCTTAAAGACAAGGTTCAGCGCGGATTCAACTATTGTATCGTCGACGAAATCGACTCTATCTTGATTGATGAAGCCAGAACTCCTCTTATTATTTCCGGAGCAGGCGAAGATGATACTTACAAATTCCACGAAGTTGATAAATATGTAGGCGAACTTAAAGAAGTAGAAAAGGACCCTAAAACCGGCGAATATCCTGATGAAACTCAGATGGAGCCGGAAGAGCGTGCAAAAATCGAAGGTGACTACACTCTTGATGAAAAATCAAAGCGCGTGTCATTTACCGACAAGGGTATGCTTCACATCAACGAAATCCTTCACAAGCACAATCTGATTACTGGTGCCCTGGAAGATGAAGAAAACTTTGAGTATACACATTACTTTACTCAGGCTCTGCGTGCCCATCTTTTGTTCCACAATAACGTTGATTACATCGTAAAAGACGGACAGGTTCAGATTGTAGATGAATTTACAGGACGTGTTCTTGAAGGCCGCCGCTATTCAGACGGGCTTCATCAGGCAATCGAAGCAAAAGAGCACATCAGAATTGCTCAGCGCAACCGCACAATGGCTACAATCACATTCCAGAACTTCTTCCGTATGTACAACAAGCTTTCCGGAATGACTGGTACTGCCGCAACAGAAGCTGTTGAATTTAATAACATCTATCATCTGGATGTAGTAGCAATTCCAACAAATAAGCCGGTTGCCCGCGTTGATGAAAACGACCTTGTTTACCTGAATGAAGAAGATAAGTGGGAAGCAATTGCTAAGGAAATTGCAGAAGCCCATGCAAAAGGTCAGCCAATTCTTGTCGGTACAGTTTCTGTAGAAAAATCTGAGCATCTTTCTGCTTTGCTTACCCGCAAAGGTGTCCGCCACGAAGTTTTGAACGCTAAAAACCATGCCCGCGAAGCTATGATTATTGCAGAAGCCGGTGCAAAAGGCGCTGTAACAATCGCAACTAACATGGCTGGTCGTGGTACAGATATTAAACTTGGCGGCAGCCCTGAATTCCGCGCTAGAAAGCGCGCCGGCACAAATGCTACAGAAGAGCAGTACAAGGAAGCTCTTGCAATTGAAAAGGAAAACTGGAAAAAGGATTACGAGGAAGTAAAAGCCCTCGGTGGTCTTTATGTAATCGGTTCTGAACGCCATGAATCACGCCGTATTGATAACCAGCTCCGCGGTCGTTCCGGCCGTCAGGGGGACCCTGGACGTTCCCGCTTCTTCATCTCTATGGATGATGATTTGATGCGCCTCTTCGGCGGCGAACGCATGAAGCTTATGATGCAGAGAATCGGTATGGAACCTGGTGAACCAATCGATCATCCATGGCTGAACAAGGGTATTGAAAAGGCCCAGTCTAAAGTAGAAGACCGCAACTTTGAAATCCGTAAACACCTTCTTGACTATGATGATGTTTTGAACGAGCAGAGAAGCGTTATCTACATGCAGCGTGATGACATCCTTGCAGACGACAATCTTTCTGAGCGCGTAATGAACAACGCAAAAGATGTCGTTGAAGATTTGTTCGACGAATACGAAGATGCTGTAAAACACGACAAGCATTCAAATGCTCCTTTGAACAATTTGAACGAAAAGCTCAGAAACTACTTTGGTTTCCAGCTTCCTGCAGAGCGCGTTTCTAAAGAGGCTGTAATTGCAGCCCTTCAGAACGATATTACAGAAAAGGAAACACTTGCCGGAAAAGAAAACCTCAATATGTTCATTCGCTACCAGTATGTTCAGATTATTGATAAAAAGTGGCTTGATCAGCTTGAAACTCTTGAAGGCTTGCGCGAGGCAGTTTCTCTCCGTGCTTACGGTTCAAAGAACCCTCTTACAGAATACAAAAACGACGGTTTTGATATTTTCTACGAAATGCTGGATTCAATCCGCAATACAGTAATGAGCCGCGTATTCAAAGTACGCATTCAGCTTTCACCTGAAGCTGCTGAACAGCGCCGCCGCATGGCAGAGGCTCAGGCTGCAGCTGCAAATGCCCAGCACAACGAGGCTCAGAGCATGGGAAGTCAGGCCGCTCAGGCTCAGGCTGCAAGTGCTGCCCGCCAGAATTTCAGCGGTGCTCAGGCCCGCGCCCAGGCTGCCGGTTCTGCAACTAACGCCCGCTCTCAGGGTGACAACGTAACTGTCCGCCGCACAATGCCAAAGGTAGGCCGCAACGATCCTTGTCCTTGCGGAAGCGGTAAAAAGTTTAAGAACTGCCACGGCCGTTAGTACAATAAGGATAATGTCCCATAAATAAATAGCCACAGATGGGACACAGATTTTCACAGATACTATTTTTTATCTGTGTCTCATCTGTGTTTATCTGCGGCTAATTTTTTCCCCTAATACCTATAACCTGTCACCTATAACCTAGACCTTACCACGTCTGGTTGCCGGCCAGAATCTATACACAGGTTTTCCGATAATATAGCGCTTGTTTACATACTGTGGCGCCATCATCGAGTAATAGGTGATGGCATTTTTGTCATCTGGAGTAAGAGGCTTTTCTGTCTGCTCGTATGAGTGGCGCAAGTCCAGGGAATTAAAGCGGTTATCACCCATCATAAAGTAGCAGTTTGCCGGAATATACTGGGCATTTCCGTTTTCATCATTTGCAGGGAAAAGAGGCATATTGCGTTCATCAAGAAGGCTCTGAATATACCAGTTGAGTTTCTGGGCAAGCTCATAGTTTTCTGAAAGCAGGCTGTCTTTTTCCCAAAGTTCTTTTCCGGCATTGCTGAACTGTAATTCTGCAGTACGCAAAACTATATTTCCAAAGACGATTTTTGCCATAACGTTCAGTCTGTAATTTGCCTCAGCATAAAGGTCGCGCTCCTTATTTTTAGCCCCAGTCCAGGAAGTCATAAAATCACTGAACCATTTAAGGCCATCTTTTTTTGTGATGATGTTATAGGCAATTTCACTTGCATTTGAAAAAAGCTTATATTCAAAGAGGGAAGGAGCCTTAAATTCTTCTGAAGATTTAATTTTGGCTGCTGCTTCACTGCCTGTAAGACGCTGCAGATTTCTTACAATTTCATTTGCCCGGAATTCAGCAACGGTTAAATCGTAATTGCGGCGGTATTCCTCAAAATTAAGCATTTCTTCGTATTCAGAAGCAGAAAGAGGGAAGGTCTGAACCTTCTTTTTAATGCCCGGCTGCAAGTCATTGAGATTCCATGTAGCAAATTTATTATCAAGAGTTACTTCTTCAAAATCGTGATTTTTTGTACGGGCATAAAGCTTTCCGTCCTGCATTACAAGCTGTTCGCCCGGAACACCGCAGATACGCTTTACAAGAGGGTCTGCTTTAAGCTCTCCGTCTTCATCGCGGTTGAGGTTTACAGTCATAAAGGTCAGCATGTAAATCAGCTGGCTGGTAACAGTTTTTACTTCACTTTTACGGTCAAGACTGTAGTGAGGATTTCTGAGGACAATTGTCTGGCCCCGCTTGTATTTTCTGAAGTCAGGAAGTCCGATATTTGTAAGCGGGAACTTTGGTCCGCAGTCGATTTTAGAAACAATTACCCGGTCTTTAATCAAAAAGGTCGGAACCATTGATTCAGATGGAATTTCGTAAAGCTGGAAAACAAAAATCTGAAAAAGCATTACGGTAAAAATCGCCCAGATAAGGGCATCTACCCAGTCGATAACTTCGTAGGCAATACGGCCGGCGCCCTTAGGCTTTTTGAAGTCCGGCTTGATTTTCCAGTTTTCTGTAAGTTTTTTGATGTGCTTTTCATTCATTTTGTTAGAAAGCATAAGGCTTGTAACAAAAATGGCGGCCCACAAAAGCACTGTGACTAAATCTAATACGTATGGTGTTCCGTTTTTACCTGCTCTACGCAAAATGAAGCAGATTAAAAGAAAATAAGGCAGATATTGAATCAGCTTTAATACTGCAACTGCCTTGCCGCCATCAGTTTCTATAAAAATCTTATTATATAGAAGAAATGCAAGAATTCCTGTAAAGGCAAGCGCCATAGGGAAGGCAAGCAGTGAAATATCAAATGAAAAATTAATCAAAAGAAGGGTAAAAAGTGCAGCGCAGGCAAGCTGAATGCACGAAAGCTTTTTAAATGATTCAAATTCTTTATTCATGCAAAAACTATATCACAAAACTCTGCATTGAAAAATCCCTAAAATTCGTAGATAATATTTCTTATGAAAAAGAGTTTTGCCGTTTTTGCAAGCGTAGTTTTTGCCGCAGCTTTTACTTTTACAGGCTGTTTCCGTTCAGAAAGCATTGAATCCATTAATGAAAATCAGCTTTTTACGGTTCCTTATGGTAATTTTGAAGAGCAGCTTGGAATTAAAGACTTGAACGGTGTGGGCGGCGTTCGTTACGGCGTTTTCATGCGAGACGGTTTTTTCTATATTAGTAACGGCGATGCAAAAAAAGTAATGGAGCTGAACTCTTACGGCGATCTTTTGACTCTTTACTATAATGAAGATTCTGAAATCAGCGCTCTTTTGAAAAACTCAAAACGTGACGCCCAGAGCATTCACTATGAAATTTCCTATCCCTTTAATTATGAAGGAAAAATTGCTGTCGATTCTCAGAAAAATATCTATCTTGTATGTTCCATGCCTCGTGACCGCCAGGAACAGAGTGAAGACGGTTCAAATCTTTTCAGCCAGACAGTTCTGCGAATTGCCCGAAACGGTTCTTCGGTTGAATATCTTGGTCAGCAGGGACCTGGCGGAATTCCATTTCCATTCATAAAGAATATCTACACTACAGAAAAGGACGAGCTTGTTGTTGTCTGCAATTCTTCTGACGGTGTTCTGGTTTACTGGTTTGCGACAGACTGCTTTTTGAAATATAAGATTCCGCTTTCTGAAAAATCGCTTCCAAAGCCTGACAGTTCAGAAGATCTTCCGGAATATTTTGTTACTATTGATAACGTAATTCCAGATTTGACTTCAAACTTTTTGTATGCCAAGGTTGATTATTATTCAAATTATATAGATGAAGAATCAAAGGTACAGTCTGGAATCAATTATGTTCAGACCCTGCTTTTCCCTCTTGATATCGAACAAAGTAAATTCGGTGAGCCTGTTTCAATTCCGCCTTATGAGGAATCTGTAGTAGCAGATTACAGCCGCCTTACCTATAAAATCCCTTATGATTTCCTTGGTGTTACAAAATCGGGCTGGAAATTCTTTATCATAAAAAATGATGACGGTTTTACAATTCAGATGGTTCAGAGCGAAAATCAGAAAATTTTGAGACGGCACTTTACAGCTGACCACAATTCTATTCTTTATGATTCTCTGGCTCTTTCGCCAAACGGAATTATTACTGCCCTTTATCTTGAAAAAGAAAATGCCCGCGTTGTCTGGTACAGAACTGACAGTTTGATTGAATCGATTTTGAAAAACTAGCGGGGGCGGGCTTTGTTCGAAGACGTAAAGGAAATCCTTGATCCAGAGCGGGAAAAAAAAGAATATCACTTTTTTTATAATCACGAAGAGCGAATCAAAAATGCCCCTCAGATTGTGAAGGATTATTATGCGGGCAAGATGAAGCCCTTACGTGGTTTTCAGGCCCTTTATAAAAATAAGGCAAATCTCTACATCCTTCTTGCCCTTGTTTTTTTTGTTGGCGTTGCCTGGATTTATACGGGCTTTAACCGTTCCAGAAATTATGCCAAAATCCAGGGAATTGACTGTCAGCTGACTGCTTTTTCCTATGATGATACGATTTATGCAAGCTGCAAATTTTCGCCAAATCCAAGGTCAAAAAGAAATGAGCCCGCCCAGATTCAGGTAAAATATCAGGCCATAAATGCAGATAAACAGCTTGCCTGGGAAAGTGAAAAAGATTATGGAAGCCTGGAAGCAGGCGGCGAGCTTTTTTTACGCACAAAACTTATGGATTATGATATTATAAGAGTAGACGCACTTGTGTCGGTTGACGGAGAAGAAAAGGAACTTTCAACTCCTGTAAAGAGGTAAGCATGAGCAGATCTGTTGCGTGTATTGATATTAGAGAGGGAAAGGTTTTTCTTGCAAAACGCCAGAATACCGGCGATATGGGCGGAAGATGGGAATTCCCCGGCGGAAAAATCGACGCCGGAGAGGATTTTGAAACTGCCATTAAGCGCGAAATGAATGAAGAGTTCGGCGTAGAGGTGGAAGTTTTTGAAAAACTCTGCGATGTTACTTTTGAGCACAAAGGAAAAGAATGCTTTGTAGATGCCTTCCGCGTTCATTTTGCCGAAGACGGTCTTAGCCGCCGCTTTACTCTTACCGAACACACTGACTATAAATGGGAAGATTTTAATAAAATCCCTGAATTGAATTTTGTTGATTCTGATTTGAAAATTTATACTAAGCTCAAAGAGATGGGGCTGTAATTTATGAAAAAGTATCTTGTCCTTCTTTTTTGCGCCGGCCTTTTGATTTTTGCTTCCGGCTGTAAAAAAACTGATGATAAAATTGAAACTGTAGATTTTGATAATTCATATCCATTTGCAATTGCTCCTGATGTGGACTGGGCTGTTGTTTCTGAACCTTATGTCGGCTTCAGGGAAGAACCTTCCCGGGATTCGGCAACAAATTCTTACTGCCGTAAAGATGAAATTTTACAGGTTACAGGCTTTGCTATTAATCAGGAAGGGGAGCAGTGGTATCTGTTTGAAAAGGGCTGGATTCCTTCTTCAAGCCTTGTAATTTATTCAAACCGCTATAAGGCTGAGTCGGCTGTAAAGCAGGCTGAAAAGAAATAGCGGAAAGGTTTAGAAGATGCTGATTATTGCAGAAATCGGGACAAGTCACGAAGGTTCAAAAGAAAAAGCATTCCGCCTTATTGACGCCGCCGTAGAAAGCGGGGCAGATGCAATTAAATTTCAGTGGGTTTATGCTGATGAGATTTTGCATCCGCTGACGGGCTTTGTTGATTTGCCTACGGGACGCATTCCTTTGTACGAACGCTTCCGCCAGCTGGAATGTGAAAAGTCTTTTTACAAGGAACTTCTGGATTATACTCATTCAAAAGGCTGTAAGTTCTGCTGTTCTCCTTTCGGGCTGAAAAGTCTTAAAGAGCTTTTGGAAATTGAGCCGGACATCGTAAAAATTGCTTCACCGGAATTGAATCACTATAAGATGCTGGAAGCCCTGCGGGATTACCGGGCGGCAGAGAAGCAGGCTGGAAAATCTCCGGTCCCTGTGATAATTTCTTCCGGGGTTTCAAAGCTCTGCGATATTGAACGCGCTTTTGAGATTCTGGGAAGAGAAGACGTAAGCTTTTTGCACTGCGTAACAAGCTATCCTGCCCCAGAAGCGGATTATAAACTTGGAGTTATGGCTTCTCTTGGAAAAATCTTTGGTGTGGAATACGGTGTTAGCGACCACAGCCTTGATCCTATGCTGGTGCCTTCTTTAAGCGCAGCGCTTGGCGGTACTGTGATAGAAAAGCACTTTACACTTAGTAAAAAAACATCCGGTCTTGATGACCCTGTAGCTCTGGAACCTGAGCAGTTTGCCCTTATGGTTCACGCAGTCCATCAGACTCAAGCCTTGATGAATCGTTACGGACGCGAGCGGGGACTGGAAGAAGTTATCAAGCAGTTTAGCGAAAACTTCCCTCGCGAACAGCTTGAAGCCATGCTTTTTGACTGCAAAAAAGAACTTGCGCCTTCAGAATCTGCAAACTACGGGCGGACAAACAGAAGCCTTCATTTTATGCGGGATATGAAAAAAGGCGAAAAAATAGGCCAGGGGGATATTGCGATTTTGCGTACAGAAAAAGTGCTAACCCCGGGAATAAATCCTATGTTTTATGATATGATGATTGGCGCTGAACTTACCTGTGATGCCAAGAATGGAGAAGGCGTACAGTTCAGTCACGTGATAAAAAAGTAAATAAATATTTGCCATGTCCGCTTAGGCGGAGTTTTAGGAGACATAAATGAAAACAAATGCATTAAAAGGAATGAGAGATATTTTGCCGGAAGAACAGAAGCTCCGTGACTATGTTCAGGGAAAGATTCTGGAAACTTACCGCGCTGCAGGTTTTGAGCGTATCTCTACACCAATTCTTGAAGATTCAGAAAATCTTGATAAATCTGACGGCGGCGACAACCTCAACCTGATTTTTAAGGTTCTTAAACGCGGAGAAAAACTCGATGCCGCTCTTGCCGCTAACCCTGATGCAAAAACTCTCAGCGATATGGGACTCCGCTACGATTTGACTCTTCCTTTGAGCCGCTTCTATGCAGCAAACAAAGATAACCTTCAGACTCCTTTTAAGGTAATTCAGACAGACCGCGTTTACCGTGCAGAACGCCCTCAGAAAGGCCGCCTCCGCGAGTTTGTTCAGTGCGATATCGATATTCTTGGTGATTCTTCTCCAAATGCAGAAGTTGAACTTATTGACGTAACAGCCCGCGCAATGCTTGCAATCGGTTTTAAGGATTTTTCTATCAATATCAACGACCGCCGCATTCTCCGCAACATGCTGGAAAACTTCGGCTTTGCCACAGATACTCTTGATTCTGTCTGCATTTCTTTTGATAAGCTTGATAAAATCGGAGCAGACGGCGTAAAGGCTGAGCTTACAGAAAAGGCTTTCCCGGAAGCAGCCGTAAATGCCCTTTATGATTTTATTACCGGGGCTGGTGACGGCATCACTCTTGAGCAGGTTGCATCAAAATGCGCTGACCCTGCAATTGCAGATGACCTTAAATATATTATGGAAACTGCCTCAAAAATTGCAGGCGGCCGCTACAAAATCACTTACTGTCCTAACTTGGTTCGCGGACAGGGCTACTACACAGGCCTTGTTTTTGAAATTGCCTGCCCACAGTTCAGCGGTGCAGTTGGCGGTGGCGGACGCTACGACAACATGATTGGAAAATTCATCGGACAGAATGTTCCTGCTGTAGGCTTTTCAATCGGTTTTGAACGTATCTGCGGAATTTTGTTTGACCAGAAATATCAAATTCCTGACGCAAAAGAAAAGTGCGCGCTTTTGTATGAAGACGGAGTAGACTTCTGCGAGGTAATGAAAAAATCTGAAGAACTCCGTAAGGACTACACGGTAGCAATCTTCAAAATGAACAAAAAGCCTGGTCCTCAGTTTGCAATGCTTGAAAAGTGCGGGTATACCAAGTTTGAAAAGATGAAAAAATAGCCACAGATTGACACAGATATACACAGATAAGGTGGATTAAAAAAAAACGCGAGAAGGAGAGGTTCAGATTTCAAAAACATTCTATTTTTGTCTGCCGTGCGCTAGCGGCGCGTTCAATAGTTTCATTACAAAAATAGCATGTAGCGCCTTATGGCGCGGTTTTGAAAGCTGAATTTCGACTGGAAGCGTTTTTTTTTTTATTTGTACATAATTGACATTATTTATTCATATTTGTATATTTGTTACCGAACAATCGGTAACGTTACCGGCTGTTCGGTAACATTATTATGGCAGAAGAACTTTCTACAAAAGAAAAAATTATTCAGGCAACTTTCTCTTTATTGAAATCAATTTCCTTAAACTCGATTTCGCTTTCCCGTATCGCAAAGGAAGTTAATATTTCTAAAACTGCCATCTACCGTCATTTTAAAAGCAAAGAAGATCTGGAACTGGCAATTAAGGAAAGGGTTTTTGAAACAATTTATTCCAATATGAAGAAAATTGACCTTCTTTACCGCGAAAAAAAATACAAGGAATGCATTGTTTCAGCCCTCCGCTTTTTGAAGGTTCATCCTGAAATCATAAATTACGGACTTTTTTCTTCACCTGATGTAGGCGAGGACAAGCGCCTTTACCGCTACTGTGATGAAGGTGTCTGCTTTTTCTCTCCTTTCTTTGACGAAAATCACCGGGTAAAAGATTATCCCCTTTATACAAAGGGGCTTTTCGTTGGCGTAACGATGATTGATTTTATTCTGGGCTGGTTTAGAATTTCTGAAACAGACGAAAATCAGTACGAAAATTTTGAAACAAACGTTTTGAAAATCATCCATGAGGGCCTTACATGCAAAAAAGACCTTCTTTCTAACGCTGATTTTGCCCGCCTTGATTCTATCTGCCTCAACTCTCTTGCTTCTCTTCCTCAGCTTGATAAAAAACTTGTTGCCCTTTCTACTGTCGTAGCAAAAGTCGGCTTCCCAAATGTAACTGTAGAAGCTGTGGCAACGGAACTTGGAATGGTAAAAAGCAGTCTTTACACCTGGTTCAGCGACAAACAGCAGATGCTGACTTCTCTGATCGCGCCGGAAATCAACCTCATGCTTTCTACTGTACTTCAGAATATGACTCAGGTTCAGAGCCCTCTTGAAAAACTTTACGTGCTTTTAAAAACAGAAACCATCTATTTTAATACAAGAAAAAAGATGCTGACTGCCTGCAAATGGATTCAGCTTGAAGGAAACTATAACCGTGAACGCTTTGAAACAATAGCTGATGAAGAAATCGCAAGTGGAATTGCAGCCGAAATTGGAAACTCGGTCACAAAAAATGCAAAGAAATTATATTCCTGCTTTGACCCGAACCTTATTGGCGGATGGATTTTTTCATTCCCGGTATTCCTTGTTGTAAATGCAATTCATCACGAATTTTCAGAAATAGAACTAAATGATTCATTAAGGAGTTTATTTAATATGATAGCCGGTGGACTTACATTGGATATAGATTTAAAAAAGGGAGGTAATGTTTGATGAAAACAATTACTAAATTATTTGCAGCATCGTGCTTTTTGCTTAGCCTTTCGTTTTTAAACGGTCAGGAAAAAATCACTTTGACAATTGACCAGGCGGTAGACTATGCGCTTGAAAATTCTAAGACTCTTAAGAGCGCGGCCATTGACCTGGAAATTTCTAAACGCGCCAGTGCCTGTTCCTGGAATACACTTTTACCAAGTGCCAGTTTGAGCGGAACTCTTGCCCGCAGCAATAATATTGATTCGGTGAAGCAGGCTTTGGGAACTTCAGCTTCAATTATGGGACTTCACACAGGACAGCTTACAGTTGCAGACTTGATGAACCCTGACTCCCCTAAGAAAAATGCTCTTGTAGATAATATGTTTGATGGCATGTACGAAAGCGAAGAAGTTGCCCGCTGGCATCCAGTCGGCTCACTTGCTTTCCGCTGGGATTTTAATATTGCAAAAATCTCAAAAATGTTAATTGCAAAAAAGCAGTATGAAGCCGGAAAAATCAGCTGGGAAAAGACCTGCAACGAAACAGAACTTCAGATCCGCCAGTTATTTTACGGAATTCTTATGATGCAGGAAAAACTCAAGATTGATGAAGATTCCTTGAACAATTCAGAAGCCCGTATGAAACAGGCAGAAATCAATTACCGTAACGGTCAGGTGCCGGAACTTTCCCTGCTTAATGCCCGCGTAACTTATCTGAACAAAAAGCCGGAAGTTGAGTGGGAACGCCAGCAGATGGAACAGCAGATTGATATGTTTGCCTTCCTGCTTGGACTTCCTTACGGACAGAAAGTTGAACTTATTGGTTCTATTGATAATGATTATGAAAGACTCCGTTCAAATCTTGGCGAACTTGATGCAGATTCTCTTTATGCAAAATGCGTAGACCAGAATTCAGAGATTTTGAACCTTAAAAAGACAATCGAAGTTCAGAAAAAGGCAATCAATGCTTCTAATTTTGTAACTTTCACACCTTCACTTTCTGTAGGCTGGGGCTTTAGTCCGACAGTAAGTAACATTAAGCAAAACTGGTTTGATGATAAAAATTATTCAGACAGCGGAACTCTTACAATTACTCTTGCTTATCAGAATCTTTTTGACATGCTGCCATTCAGCGCAAACATGCAGAGCATCAAAGATGCAAAACAAAAGCTTGCAAAAACTCAGATTGGTCTTGAACAGCTTTATCAGAATACAGAAATGAAAATTCACAACTCTGTAGCTGACATCAACAAAAGCCTTGATAACATTGCTAACATGAAACGTAATATTGAAGTTGCCCAGAGTGCCTATACTTCAACTTTGCGCGGTTACAACAACGGTTCACAGGAAGAGCTTGCCGTAAAAGATGCAGAAAACTCCTTGAAGCAGGCAAAACTTGGCCTTATGAATGAAAAACTTACTTTCATTACAACTGTAATGAATCTTGAAAATCAGCTTAATACAAAGCTTACAAAATAGTAAAAAAAGAGGGAAAACATATGAAGAAAATTATTTTTACTTTGACGGCGGCTGCTCTTTTGGTGACTGCCTTTACATCCTGCGGAAAAAAGGCTGCTAAGGCTGCAGACGAAGGTTCAGATGAAATTTTGTATGCAGTAACTGCAAAAAAACTGTCTGTCGGTACTCTGGACGATTATCTTGAATTCGGAGGAGACGTTGATTCAGTTTCTTCTGTAAGCGTATTGCCTGATATGGCCGGAAAACTTTCTGCTGTAAAGGTTTCTGTCGGAGATAACGTCGTAAAAAATCAGATTATCGCCTATGTTGATGCAAGCCGCCCGGGATATAATTATTCAGAAAGCCCTGTAAAGGCTCCTGCTGCAGGCCGGATTATTTCTCTTG
Organism: Treponema sp. C6A8; assembly: GCF_000619925.1. Taxonomy (GTDB): domain Bacteria; phylum Spirochaetota; class Spirochaetia; order Treponematales; family Treponemataceae; genus Treponema_D. The sequence continues at coordinate 58,484 of NZ_JHVB01000001.1, forward strand.
TTACAAATATCGGTACAACTGTAAGTCAGGCAATGCCAGTTGCAAAAATCAGTAATACTGAAGAAATGGAAATTAAAATCAACGTTCCTGAGCGTTTTATCAGTCGCGTAAAGGAAGGTCAGCGCGTAGAACTTACATTTGATGCTTATCCTGGAGAGGTTTTTGGTGCAAAGGTTTCTGAAGTAAGTCCTGTTCTTGATAATTCAAGCCGTACAATGCTTACAAAAGTCCGCATTGTTCAGCGTAATAATCAAATTAAAATCGGTATGTACGCCCGCGTAAAGCTGATTACAGAAACCCGCTCAAATTCAATTGTTCTTTCTTCAACAGCGATTGTAACACGCGAAGGAAAGCCGTATGTATTTGTCCTCAATCAGGCTGCATCTGAAGATGAAAAGCCTACAGTTCATCAGCAGGCTGTAAAGCTTGGCCTTACAATCGATGATAAAACTGAAATTGTAGACGGCCTTACTGCCGGTCAGATTGTTGTAACAAAAGGTCAGAGCCTTCTCAGCGAAGGTTCAAAGGTAAATGTAGTTTCTCTTACTGAATAAAAAAGTCAGGTGGATTTTTATGACATTTGTAGAAAAATTTGTTAAAAAACCGGTAACGACACTGCTTGTTTTTATAGTTCTCGTTGCCCTTGGTATATACTGTACCTTCAGTCTTCCTCTGGATTTGTATCCTGATATGGATCTTCCTTACATGATTGTTTACACACAGTACGGAAATGCTGGTCCTGAGGAAGTAGAGCAGAGCCTTACCCGAACTCTGGAAGGCTCTCTTTCCGGTGTAACTGGTCTTAAAAAGCTTCAGTCGCGTTCCATGACTGGTATGAGCCTTGTAATCATGGAGTTCAATTACGGAACCAACCTTGATGCGGCCGCCAATGATATCCGTGATAAGATTGACCTTGTCCGTTCTTATCTGCCGACCGACGCAAAAACTCCGATTACAATCCGAATGGATCCTTCCATGATGCCTATTATGATGCTGACTGTAAAGGGGCCCCGAACTCCTGAGGAAATCCGAACTCTGGCAGAAGATACACTTAAGCCTCGACTTGAGCAGATTGATGGAGTTGCTTCCATTAATGTAGTTGGTGGACGCGAGCGTTCAATTAATGTTGATATTCCCCGAGACCGTCTTGAAGCTTACGGCCTTAGCGTAAGTACAATTGCCCAAATGATTGGTGCTCAGAACGTTCAGTCTTCGGGTGGTTCCATTGAAAGTGATGAAATCAACTATTCGATTAAGACAAACGGAAAATACACAAGTCTTGAGGATTTGAAAAACACTGTAATTTCCTATAAGACTACTGCAAGCGACGGTTCTTCTGCACCTTCTGTTGTAAAGCTCCGTCTGCGTGATATTGCGGATGTTTATGAGGGATATAAAACTCAGTCAACTCTTGCCTTCCTTGATGCGGAACCTTCCGTAATGCTCATGGTAACAAAACAGAGCGGTAAAAACTCTGTAGCGGCCGCAAAAAAAGTCCGCAAGACAGTTGATAAGCTCAACAGGGAAATTCCTTCAGATCTCAGCATTGTAGAAACCTACAATACAACTGATATTATTGAGCAGACTGTACATGAGGTTGTAAAGTCGGTAATTATTGGTGCGGCTCTTGCCATCATCATCCTCTTTATCTTCCTCCGTTCATTTAAAACAACCTTTATCATCGGTCTTTCCATCCCGATTTCGGTTTTCATTACCCTCATGCTCATGTACTTTAAGGGAATCTCAATCAATATGATTTCCATGGGTGGACTTCTGCTGGGTATCGGTATGCTTGTAGATAACTCAATCGTAGTTCTGGAAAATATCTTTGCTTACCGCCAGACAGATGCAAAGCCGACCGTTTCTGCAATCCTGGGTTCTCAGGAAATGGTTTCTTCCATTACCTCAAGTACACTTACTTCAGTTTGTATCTTCCTTCCAATGGTAATGTTCCAGAAGCAGCTTGGAATGATGGGACAGATGTTCAACAACCTTGCCTTTACAATCATCTTCTCTTTGATCTGTTCGCTTTTTGTCGCCGTTGCCCTTGTTCCTGTTTTGTGTTCGACCTATCTTCCTCTGGATAAAATGAGTGAAAAAGACCACAAGGGACTCAGCTACGGAATTAACCGCGCCTTTGACCGTTTCTTCATCAATCTTGGAAATGTTTACGGCCGCGGGGTAAAATGGGTTTTACACCACAGAAAAACTTTCATTTTCAGTATTCTCGGACTTCTTCTGATTTCTTTCATTTCTATCAAATGGATCGGTTTTGTATTCATGCCGGAAGAATCAGAAAATACAATCAGCCTTGACGTAACCCTTCCAAAAGGTTCTACTCTGGATGCAACTTCTGAAGTTGTTGCTGAATTGCAGCAGAAGTGCTGGGGCGTTCTTAAAGGTGTAAAATATACTTCTACAACTGTAGGCGGCTCATCCTTCCTTTCTTCAAGTGCAACTACAAACGAAGCTACAGTCCGCTTTACTTTCTATACAGGAAAAGAGCGCAAGCCGGGCTGGGATAACGATAAGTCTGCAAAAAAGAAGGTTGAAGAATTCTTTAATGACTTCCCTGGAACTCAGATTAAATATTCTCAGAATATGAACAGTGTAGGCTCGGGCGGTACTGTAATCGAAATTCGCTGTGATGACCTTAATCTTTTGCGCCAGACCGCAACTGATGTTCAGAAGGCTCTTGAAACTTACGGAAGCGACTTTATTACCTCTGTAACAAGCGACCTTGAAGACGGTCTTCCTCAGGCTGAAATTGTTGTTGACCGCGACCGTATGTATGAGCTTGGTCTGAATGTTTACAGCGTAGGTTCAGAAATTTCTGCCGCAATCAATGGTACAACAGCCAGCCGCTACACAAAGAACGGTAATGATATTGATGTTGTCGTTAAGCTTGCAGAAAAAGACCGCAAAAAGCTCAAGGATCTGGATTCAATTTTTGTAATGAACAGCTTTGGATCCCGCATTCCTCTTTCAAGCTTTGCTCACGTTGAACAGACAACTTCTCCGGTAACAATTTACCGCCAGAACCAGACCCGAATTATTAAGGTTACTGCAAAAACAGTTGCGGGTACTTCTCTTGATGTAATTCAGAAAAACATCAATAAGATTATTAACGACAACATTCCAAAGGATGATGCTGTCAGCATTACAATCAGCGGTGACTTTGCCGATATGATGGAAGCCGTTGTAAAATTCGGTGCAATCATCATCATGGCGGCAATCCTGGTATTTGTAGTTATGGCCAGCCAGTTTGAATCACTTGTGGATCCATTTATCGTATTGTTTACAATTCCTCTTTCCTTTATTGGTGTAATTGCAATTTACGCTATTACAGGAACAAAGCTCAACGTAATTACGATTATGGGTGTCCTGGTTCTTGTAGGTACAATTGTAAATAACGGTATCGTACTTGTAGACTATACAAACCTTTTGCGTAAGCGAGGCTATGGTCTGGAGGAAGCATGTATTCAGGCTGCTTCTAACCGTCTGCGCCCTATTTTGATGAGTACTTTGACAACTGTTATTTCCCTTGCACCTATGGCCTTCTTCCCTGGTGAAGGAAATACTTCAATGCAGCCGATTTCCCTTACCGTATTCGGAGGTATGACCTTCGGTTCTTTGATGACTCTTTTCTTAATGCCTACTATTTACTTTATCGTGAACTCTAAGCGTATGAAAAAGGCTGAAAAGAAGGCAGCTAAAAAGGCTCTTAAGGAACGCAAAAAGCTTGCTGACCGCGGATTTACAGAAGAGGATATTACTCATATGGCAGGATATTCAGAAAATATTGTTGCCAGAACTTCTGCCTCAAAGAATGTTTTTGAAACTGAAAAAACTGCAAAGGTAGAAGAGACAGAAAAGCCTGAAAATCCTGCACCTGTAAAAGCTTTTGTTTCTCCTATTGCTGAAATTTCTGAAGATGAAGAAAAAGACGGAAAGAAGAAAGCCAGAAAAAAGGATAAAAAATCTTCTGAAAAGTCTAAAGAAGGCAAAAAAGAAAAGAAGCACAAGAAAGATAAAAAACATAAAAAGGATAAGGAATAAGGTTATAATATGGAAAAGAAAGTTCGTATTGAAATTATGTGCTCTCAGGCTCTTGAAGAAGACTTTACCGAAGAATTCAAAAAGCTTGGAGTTGGCCAGAAGTTTACAAAAATCAATCCTGTTATGGGTGCGGGTTTTAATAAGCCTCATCTTGGAGACAACGTCTGGCCTCAGCTTAACCTTATGTACATAATTTACTGTTCAGAAGAAGAAGCTGAAAAAATCAAGCACGTTGTAACAAAATTCAGAAAGCTTTTTATTACCGAAGGAATCGGCTGTTTTATTTCTTCGGGATACGAGTTCTAGCTGATATTAAGAACCACAACTACAAGGGCGACAATTTTAGAAACCGGGTTTTCTGCAATGCGCCCGAAGTAGAGGTGGAAAACAGTTCCGTCAGACTGTTTAATATCAACAATCTCAGAAGAGCTTTCCGTCTTGCATTTTAGAACGGTATTTATAAACTCAGAGACTCCGGTTTCTGGGTTTTTATTTTTTTCAGCCAGAGGAAGAATCTTTTCTTTTAAGTAAGGCGGGAAATAAGTTGTCAGGAAGGTCCTGTAAGATTTATTTCCCCTTGTGAATTTGATTTTTTCATCATCAACTTCAAAAAGACCCATAGGGAGGGTGTTAAAATAATTTTTGTAAGATTCGCCTTCATTATTTGTGATGACAGAAAGGTCGTAGAGATTGATTTTTCCAAGGGCTGCGTAATAATCTGATTCGGCAGGATTTTCAAAACCAATCTGAGTTCCCTTGTCATAGCGTTCAAAAATCTGGATAAGAGGAATCGGTTTACAGAAGTGATAGCCCTGAAGTTTTGTACAGCCGACTTCGCAGAGGAATTCAACCTGTTCTTCAGTTTCAACGCCTTCTACAATTGTCTCAATTCCAAGGCTCATTGCCATGCGGATAAGTTCTGTCAGGATAATCTTGCTTTTCTGGCTTGAAGCAAAATTCCTCATAAACTTCATGTCCAGCTTAATCAGGTCAAAGTGGAAATCCTGCAGAACATCAAGGGAAGAATATCCGCTTCCAAAATCATCCATCCAGACTTTAAAGCCCAGGGACTGGAAGCGCTCAACCTGAGTTTTCATGTATTCAAAATTACTTCCGATTACACTTTCTGTAATTTCAATCGTAAGCTTTTCGTGAGGAATGCCGCTCTGGTCAACCCGATTTGTAATTTCCTTTACAATATCACAGGTTTCAAAATCCGAACGTGAAAGGTTTACAGAGTTTGGAACGACGTAAAGTCCCTTATCAGCCTGGGCCTTCATTTTTTCAAGAATCTTTTCTGTAACGTAAAGGTCAAGCTTGTAAATGAGGTTAGATTCTTCAAGAATTGGAATAAAGGCATCCGGGCTTAGCATTCCGTGAATAGGATCAATCCAGCGGGAAAGAGCTTCTTCATCACAGACCCGGCCGGTAGCAGCGCGAACAATAGGCTGGTAATAAACCTGAATCCATTCTTCCTTTAAGGCGCGGTCAAAGTTTTCTATTATATAAAGCCTGTTCTGGCTTTCCTTTAGCATGGATTCATCAAAATAAGTAAAGTGGGAAACATAGGCGTTGCGGGTTTTGTCGCAGGCCATTTTTGCCCGGTCGCAGGCAAAGCAGGCTCCGATTCTTCCCATCTTGCTTGAATAAATGCCAGCCCGCACAGGAAGGGTCTTTCCGCCGTTCAGGTTTTCGCATTCTGCAAAAAACTTCCAGAGGCGCTGTTCCAGATCATCATCACTTGTAAAGACACAGAACCTGTCCATGCCGAAGCGGGTACAGTTTTCATTTGAAAAATATTTTACCAGAAGCTTTGAAAAAGAGCGGATAAGGTTATCGCCCTCTGAAAGTCCGTATTTTACATTAAAATACTTCATGCCGTTTAAATCAAAAAAGAGCATGACAGGAGTTTTTCCGGCATTAATCAGTTCATCAACTCCTTTTTCGGCAATCTCAAAAAAATAGCCCATATTAGGAAGCCCGGTCAGGTAATCGTAGGTTACCTTATGATAAAGACTGCTGATTTGAAGGGCGTTGGTGATTGTATGTGTCAGGTCATTTGAAATGGAAGCGTCTTCTACATATTCACCTTCATCAAAATACCAGACGGCGGCAAGCTTTATCCCGTTTTTGTAAAAATGTTCGCCGCGGGAATGAATGATTCTGTATCTGTTGTTTACTTTAGTTCGGAAAATAACGTCGTATTCGCCCTGGTCTTTTGCAAAGGTAACTGCGGCATCGGCAATGCGGGCCGTATCATCAGGGTGGCAGTCGCGGTACATATCATTTTCTGTCAGGAAATAGGCATCTTCTTTTGTTTTAAAGCCAAAGAGGTCGCAGAAGCCCTTAGACAGCGCAACTGTAACAACACGGTTGTCCAGGAACTGATAAACAGCTAATGGAACTGGAGTATTTTCTATAAGTGCAAATTCCTGCTCTTCGTATCTAAACTTTTCCATTAAAGCTCCGTTATAAATACCTATAATTAAGTTTAATTCAGATTTTCAGAATGTCAAATTGATTTTCTTTTGCAAAAAAGGCCGATTTCGCCATATGGTACAAAAACGCAAAATACTGTATTATTTTCTAGATAGACTGCAAAAATGGGCGAAAAATACGCCTTCTACTATATATTATAAGGACAAACAAATGGATTTTGTTGAATTTGGTCTTGATGAAAGACTTTTGAAGGGAATTGAAGCCGCCGGTTATGTAAGCTGCACACCGGTTCAGGAAGAGGTGATTAAGGCTTCACAGGATGGTTCTGATTTATATGTTCAGTCACAGACAGGAACCGGAAAAACTGCTGCATATCTTGTTGCCGTTATCAACGAGATGATTACAAAAGAAGAAGCAAAGGGAAAGAAGCTTCTTGTATTAGTGCCAACCCGTGAACTTGCCGTTCAGGTAGAAGAAGAGGCTAAGGTTTTAGTTGGAACTTCTGGCCTTAAAGCCTTCAGCGTTTATGGTGGTGTAGGTTACGAAAAACAGATTGCAACACTTAAAAAGGGAGTTGATATTGTAATCGGTACTCCTGGCCGCGTAATTGATTTGCAGGAGGGCGGAAACCTTGATTTGAGCAATGCTGCTTTCTGTGTAATTGACGAAGCTGACCGCATGTTTGATATGGGCTTCTATCCTGATTTGCGCCAGATTCTTAAGTGCATTCCTGAGGCTGAAGACCGCCAGACAATGCTTTTCTCTGCAACTTTGAACTCATACGTAAAGAACCTTGCATGGGAATATACACGCGATCCTAAAGAGATCACAATTGAAGCAGAAAATATCACTGTAAGCGAAATCCAGCAGGAGCTTTTGCACGTTGCAAGCAGCGACAAAATGAAGCTTTTGATTGGTATTTTGAAGAAGGAAAATCCTGCCAGTGCAATTGTATTCTGTAATACAAAGAGAAGCTGTGAGGTTGTTGCAAAACGCCTTCAGATTAATGAAATTAAGGCAGACTTCCTTATCGGTGATTTGCCACAGTCGAAACGCCTTAAGCTTTTGAATTCATTTAAGGCTGGCCAAGTTCCAGTTCTGGTTGCAACTGATGTTGCTGCCCGCGGAATCGACGTTGATGACCTTGCAATGGTAATCAACTTTGACCTTCCTGTTGAGGCTGAAAACTATGTACACCGCATTGGTCGTACAGCCCGTGCCGGAAAATCTGGAAAGGCCTATACCTTCTGTTCAGAACAGGATGTTTACAATCTTCCTGCAATCGAACGCTATGTAGAAATGACAATTCCTTCTTCCGTTGCATTTGAAGATCAGATGCTGGAAGATAAATCTGCCGGCATGTACATTAAGACAGAAAACTGGCGTGACGATGACACTTACGACAACCGCGGCGGCTACAGAAAAGGCCGTGACGGAGACTTCCATAACAAGCGTGGTGGAAAATCAGGCGGTAAGGGAAGAAGCGGCGAAGGCTATAAAAAATCTTACGACGGTAAAAAGTCTGACTACAAGAAAGACGGATACAAAAAAGATTACAAGAAGGGCGACTTCAAGAAGGGTGCTCCTAAAGGTAAGTCTTATATCGACCCGGAAAAGCTTGCAGGTATGTCTTACGACGAGCGCATGAAGATGTACAAGGAACGCTACGGAAACGGAGCTGCATCAAAATCTTTAGGCTACAAGAAGGCAGATTACAAGAAGAAGCCATATAACAAGGCTGGAAAGAAGGGTAATAATGGTGGACGCTATGCTAACAGCAAGAAAGCTGCTCCTAAGAAGACCTTCTGGCAGAAAGTTAAGGCTTTCTTTGGCCGCTAATACTTGACTTAGACTAATAAAATTTAATATTATTAAAGAAATATACGGCAAAGAGGTCGTAGATAATAACTTAGGGATAATCTGTCCCCAAAGCTATTGTCTACGGCCTCTTTTTTTATTTGAGGTAAAGAATGAAGACACTGTATGAACCATCGTTTGAGCATGACGCCTGCGGTATCGGGGCTGTTGTGAATATTGACGGAAGCAAGTCGCATAAAATTGTTGATAATGCGCTCAGTATTGTTGAAAAACTTGAACACCGTGCGGGTAAAGATGCCAGCGGAAAAACAGGTGATGGTGTTGGAATCCTTTTACAGATCAGCCATGACTTTTTTAAGAAGGCTGCCGCAGATTTTGTCGGCAAGCTTGGTGAGCGTGATTATGGTATTGCACAGATTTTCTTTCCTGGTGACGCTGCTGAATGCAAATCAGAAAAAGCTGATTTTGAAAAATGCGTAAAAGAGGGTGGATTAAAGTTTCTTGGCTGGCGCGAAGTTCCAGTTAATCCTGATGTTCTTGGAGAAAAAGCCCGCGACTGTATGCCGAATATCTGGCAGGCTTTTATTGCCCGCCCGGAAGGATGCGAAAAAGGCCTTGAATTCGATAAACTTCTATATAAAGTACGCCTTTCTTTTGAAAAAAAAGATAATCACAAAACTTACATCTGTTCTTTAAGCAGCCGTACAATTGTTTACAAGGGAATGTTTCTGGTTCACGAGCTCAGAACCTTCTATAAAGATTTGCAGTCAGCTGAATATGTATCGGCACTTGCCCTTGTTCACTCACGCTTTTCTACAAACACAAATCCAAGCTGGCAGCGCGCTCACCCGAACCGTTTTATAGCTCACAACGGAGAAATCAATACAATCCGCGGAAACGTAGACCGAATGCTTGCCCGCGACGGCGAAGTTGATACAACCGGTTCCGACTCTGCAATGCTGGACAATAGCCTTGAATATTTTGTAATGAACGGCATGCCTCTTCCTCTGGCAGTTATGGTTTGTATTCCGGAGCCATGGAAACACGATGAGAGTCTTAGTCAGGAAAAACGAGACTTCTACCATTACTGGGCAACAATGATGGAGCCCTGGGATGGTCCTGCAGCAATCCTCTATTCAGACGGTGATGTTCTTGGTGCAACTCTTGACCGCAACGGACTCCGCCCAAGCCGCTATTTTATTACAAAGGACAATATGCTGGTACTTTCCAGCGAAGTAGGTGTTCTCGATATTCCTGAAAGCCAGATTGTAGAAAAATCACGTCTTATGCCAGGCCGCATGCTTCTTGTTGATACAAGTCAGAAACGTCTTATTACAGATAAAGAGCTTAAGGAAACTTACGCTACAAAAAATCCTTACGGCGAATGGCTTGATCAGAATCTTATTCACCTTGCAGACCTTAAAATTCCAAATAAAAAAATCCCTGTAAGCAGCCAGGAAGAACGCAACCGCCTTTACCGCGCCTTTGCATGGAACTACGAAGACCTGAACGAAATGGTTCTTCCAATGGCACGTAACGGGGTAGAACCAACTGGTGCCATGGGAGTTGATACTCCGCTTGCCTGCCTTTCAGACAAGCATCCCCCTCTTTACAGCTACTTCAAACAGCTTTTTGCCCAGGTTACAAACCCTCCAATTGACAGTCTGCGGGAAAAAATCGTAACAGATACAACAGTTTACGTTGGTACAGACGGTGACCTTCTTCATACAAAAGGTTCAAACTGCCGCGTACTCGAAATCAATAATCCTATTTTGACTGGAACCGACCTTGTAAAAATTGCCGCATTGAATCAAACTGGTTTGCGTGCTACAAGCCTTTCTCTTTTGATGGATATGGATAAGCTTACCCTTGAATCTGCTTTGGAAAATCTCTTTAAGCAGATTGATGCTGCTTACTCAGAAGGTTATAACATCATCATCCTAAGTGACCGCGGAGTAGACGAAAAGCATGCAGCAATTCCTTCGCTTCTTGCAGTAAGTGCCGTTGAGCAGTATTTAATCCGTACTAAAAAACGTACAAAGATTTCTATCATTCTTGAAAGCGGTGAAGTTCGTGATGTTCATCAGGCTGCAATGTGTATGGGCTACGGTGCCCGCGCAATCAATCCTTACCTTGCGCATGAAGCAATTGCCGAACTTATAGACCAGAAGCTTCTGGACAAGGATTATCACACAGCAATTGATGATTACAACAAGGCAATTATCGGCGGTATTGTAAAAATCGCTGCAAAAATGGGAATCTCTGCCGTTCAGTCTTATCAGTCGGCACAGATTTTTGAAGCAGTTGGTATTGCGCAGAAGGTAATCGACAAATACTTTACAAATACAGTCAGCCGCGTTGGAGGTATTGGTCTTAAAGAAATTGAAGAAGACATTATCTATCATCATAAACAGGCATGGAATGATATGGGCCTTACAGTTAATACTCATCTTGATTCTGTTGGCTTCCATAAATTCCGCCGCGGCCCGAATGCAGAAGATCATCTTTATAATCCAGAAACTATTATTGCCCTTCAGGAAGCAACCCGAAACGGTGACTATAAGCGCTTTAAGGAATACACAGCCCTTGTTGATGACAACAGTCGCCCTCACACCCTGCGTGCTATGCTGGACTTTAATTTTGATGCAAAGGGCGGTATTTCAATTGACGAAGTTGAAAGCGTTGATTCTATCGTTCAGCGCTTTAAGACTGGTGCCATGTCTTACGGTTCAATTTCTGAAGAAGCCCATAAGTGTATGGCAGCCGCAATGAATCATCTTCACGGAAAGTCTAACTCTGGTGAAGGTGGAGAAAAACCGGAACGTCTTGGAACAGAATATAACTCAGCAATCAAACAGGTTGCTTCCGGCCGTTTTGGCGTTACAGAAGAATATCTTTTGAGCGCCCGCGAGATTCAGATTAAGATGGCACAGGGAGCAAAGCCTGGTGAAGGAGGCCACTTACCTGGTAAAAAAGTATACCCCTGGATTGCAAAAACACGTTACGCAACCCCGGGTGTATCTTTGATTTCGCCACCACCTCACCACGATATTTATTCTATCGAAGACCTTGCTCAGCTTATTTATGATTTGAAAAATGCAAACCGCGCTGCCAGAATCAGCGTAAAGCTTGTAAGTGAAGCAGGTGTAGGTACAATTGCTGCCGGAGTTGCAAAAGCCGGTGCTCAGGTAATATTGATTTCCGGTCATGACGGTGGTACAGGTGCTGCGCCTATCAGTTCAATTCACCACGCAGGTCTTCCCTGGGAACTTGGTTTGAGCGAAGCTCATCAGACTTTGATTCAGAATGGCTTGCGTGGCCGTGTAATTATTGAAACAGACGGTAAGCTCATGAGCGGCCGTGACGTTGCAATCGCCTGCCTTTTGGGGGCTGAAGAGTTCGGATTTGCTACAGCGCCTCTTATCACAATGGGCTGTGCTATGATGCGTGTCTGCAACCTGGATACCTGTCCATTTGGTGTTGCAACTCAAAATGAAAAACTTCGCGCACGCTTCCCGGGAAAGCCTGAATACGTAGAAAACTTTATGAAGTTTATTGCTCAGGAACTTCGTGAATATATGGCAAAACTTGGAGTTCGTTCTATTGATGAAATGTGCGGACGAACAGACCTTCTTAAGATGAAGGAAAAGCAGGGCTTTAAGCGTGCGGGTCTTATTGACCTCAGTCGGTTGCTTGCGCAACCTAAAGGTTCCAGGTTAGAGGTTTTAGGTTCTAGAAATGATGATTGGAAAAAGACCCGCGATACATTCAATTTTGAACTTGAAAAGACAATTGATGAAAAGACACTTCTTCCATGGATTGAAAAAGTGTCACACGGATTCGAAACGACTGACGTCGTTTCTGATGACAAAAAAGCAATTCAATCAACAGATCGCACTGCAGGTACTATTCTTGGAAGTGAGATTCAAAAGCACTTTGGAAGCAGCCTTGCAGACGATACCTTCATTGTAAACTTTGAAGGTGGTGCTGGTCAGAGTTTTGGTGCCTTTATTCCAAAGGGACTTACACTCAGACTTACCGGTGATGCCAACGATGCCTTTGGTAAAGGTTTGAGCGGCGGAAAGCTGGTTGTAACAAAGCCTGCAGATTTTGCCGGCGATGCAGACAGCAATATTATTGTAGGAAACGTTGCCTTGTTCGGTGCTACAAGCGGAAAAGCTTATATCAACGGTGTGGCAGGTGAACGCTTCTGCGTTCGTAATTCCGGGGCAAGTGTTGTTGCAGAAGGCTGTGGTGACCACGGTCTTGAATATATGACAGGCGGAACTGCCGTAATTCTTGGACGCACTGGACGCAACCTCTGTGCCGGTATGAGCGGTGGTCTTGCTTACATTCTTGATGAAAAGCATGATCTTTACAAACGCCTTAATCACGAGCTTGTAAAGAGCTACGACCTTGATGATGAGATTTCTACTTTGCGTGGAACAAGCGACGAAGAATTTCTTCACTCTCTTATTGAAGAGCACGCAAAAGAAACCGGCTCAGAAAAAGCAAAGACAATTCTTGCTGACTGGGAACATTACAAGACCTGCTTCAAAAAGATTATCCCTAACGATTATCTGAAGATTATGACAGAAATTGCCTCAGAAGAGTCTAAAGGTCTTGCTCATGATGATGCAGTCCTTGCAGCCTTTAAGAAGGCGACTGCATAAGTGGGGCGTTGCGGGGTGTCCCCGCATAAGGGGTAGCCCGCAACGAAGTGCGGGCGCAGGGGAAGGCCTTCCCCTCCTTAAAACATCATAGGAGAATTAATATGGGTAAACCAACTGGATTTATGGATTATAAAAGAATTGAAAACGGAAGCTTTGAACCGCTTGATCGTATAAAGAATTTTAAGGAATTTCATCCCGTAATGGAGGATGCTAAGCGCCGCGAACAGGCTGCCCGCTGTATGAACTGCGGTGTGCCAATGTGTCAGAGTGCAATCCGTCTTGCCGGAATGGTAACAGGCTGTCCTCTTCACAATTATATTCCTGAGTGGAACGATGCGCTTTACAAAGGTCAGTACGATATGGCTGCCTGGCGCCTTTTAAAAACTTCAAGCTTCCCGGAATTTACAGGCCGGGTTTGTCCTGCCCTGTGCGAAAAAGCCTGTAACTGTGGAAATCCTGTCTGCGGAGACGGGGCTGTTACAGTTCACGAAAACGAACTTTATATTATAGAAAAGGCTTTTGAATCAGGTTACATGAAGCCGGAAATCCCGGCTCTTCGAAGCGGTAAAAAGATTGCAGTAATTGGTGCCGGTCCTGCAGGTCTTGCAGCTGCTGACTGGCTCAACCGCCGTGGTCACAGCGTTACAGTTTACGAGCGCGAAGATAAGGCCGGCGGACTTTTGATGTACGGTATTCCGAACATGAAGCTGGACAAAAAAATTGTTGAACGCCGAATTTCCTTGATGAAGGCAGAAGGCGTTGACTTTGTATTCAATGCTGACGTAGGAAAAAATATTTCTGCAGAGCATATCTTAAATCAGTTTGATGCTGTTGCCCTCTGCTGTGGTGCAAAAAAAGCCCGCGCACTTACTTCGGCTGGTATTTCTGAGCTTAAATCAGAGCGGGAAGGCGCTGCCGGCGGAATGATGTTTGCAGTAGACTTCCTTAAAGCCGTTACAAAATGTGTAATTGCAACAACTGGCGCCCTTGAAAAAATCGGAATCAATCCTGCAAACAAGCAGATTGACCAGATGCTGCTTCAGGATTTTGGAATTGAAGTTGAAGGTAAACATGTTGTGATTGTAGGCGGTGGTGATACTGGAAACGACTGCTGCGGAACTTCAATCCGTTTGGGTGCTGCAAGTGTTACTCAGATAGAAATGATGCCATGTCCCCCAAAAGAGCGTGCAGCAAATAATCCGTGGCCACAGTGGCCTAAAGTTCTTAAAACTGATTACGGTGCCGAAGAATCAATTGCAGTATTCGGTCACGACCCTCGCGTTTATGAAACAACTGTAAAAGAAGTAATCAGTAAAGACGGTCACATTACAGCCGTTCGCACTGTAGAAGTTGAATTCAAAGTGATTGACGGAAAGCGCCAGCTTGTAGAACGCGCTGGAACAGAAAAAACTCTTCCCTGTGACCTTCTTCTTGTTGCCGCAGGCTTTACCGGTTGTGAAGAATATACCGCACAGTCATTCGGTGTTGAACTGGGAGCTCGAGCAACTGTTGCAACTGCCCTTGCTGAAGGCCAGCAGAAGATTGAAACTTCATTCAGTTCAGATACAGGCTATGCCACATCAGTTTCTAAGGTTTTTGCCGCCGGCGACATGCACCGCGGACAGTCACTCGTAGTCTGGGCAATAGCTGAAGGCCGCGAATGCGCACAGGAAATTGATAATTTTCTTTTGAAGTAATACTTAATTACGAATAGGTTTTTACAACGTTTTCTGCAACCGAGGTCTTTTTAAGGCCTCGGTTCATTGCTTCTTTTTCTATATAATGGTGAGCTTCCTGCTCTGTCATATTCAAATTCTGCATCAAAAGCATCTTGGCCCGGTTTACAAGCTTAATTTCTTCCATTTTATTCTTGAGTTTAGTTGTCTGGCTCGAAAGAATCTGTACTTTATACTGCACGGCAATTGCTGCCTTAATCATATTGTAAAAATAGAACTGGTCAAAAGGATTTGTTACAGAAATGATTCCGTAGCCTTCTACCCTGTAGCTTACTTCTTCAAAAAAAGCAGGAGGAGTAAGCAGAAGTATTGTGCTTAGGGAATCTGAAGCATCCAGGACAAAATCAATGCCGTCTCCTTCTGCATAATCTACAAGGATGATGTTGTATACGCGTTCCGATACCCGGCGTCTTGCTTCATTGAAGTCGCTTAAAATATCAACTTCAAAAAGAGGTGCCATAAGCATAAGGCTTACAATTTGAGAAAGTTTGGGATCTTTTGTTACAAGTAAAACGCAGTGGCAGTCTTCAATCATTTTTAGAATCCAAGAACTTTCTTAATGAACGGACTGTTTTCTGCAATCTGACGGGCTGAATCCAGGGTGTCTGGCAGGGTAGCGCACTTGCAGCTTGTCGTAAATAAGTTTTCCTTTACTTCTGCAGGAGCCTGCAGCTTGTTTTTGATTCCGTCAAGGGCGGCATAAATCAAAAGGGTAAATACAAGGTAAACATTACATTCACTGTCAGGAGTTCTGATTTCCAGGCGGCTTGCGTTATTGTTTGTAACGGCTGGAATGCGGATAAAAGTAGAACGGTTTTCAGAACCCCAGGCAATGTATTTTGGTGCCTTGCATGAGCCAAGTCGGTCGTAAGAATTTTCCGTGCAGTTCATGTAGTAGGTGAGTTCCGAAGCGTGCTTCAAGATTCCTGCAAGTACATTTTCCTTTTTTGCATCATCTGAGCAGGAAAGATTGATGTGAAAGCCGCTTCCTGCCTTATCTTCAAGAGGTTTTGGAGAAAAATCAGCATAAAGACCTGCGCTAGAAGCTCTTGTGCGGACAATCCATTTAAAAGTTGAAGCATTGTCGGCCGCTGTAAGGGCATCGGCATAGTGAAAGTCAATTTCGTTCTGACCAGGGCCTTCTTCATGGTGGCTGGCCTCCGGCTGAATGCCCATCTGTTCAAGGGTAAAACAGATTTCGCGGCGGATATTTTCACCCTTGTCTTCCGGCGCAATATCCATATAGCTTGCGTTATCAAAAGGAGTTTTTGTAGGCTCTCCATTTTCATCAAGCTTAAAGAGATAGAATTCAATTTCTGTACCAAAACGGAATTCTACTCCGTACTCATCACGGGCTTTTTTAACTGCATTTGCAAGCAGGGTACGGCAGTCCTTTTTGTAAGGAGTACCGTCCGGGTGCGAAATTGTACAGAACATTCGCACAACTTTTCCTGTATTAGGACGCCATGGAAGAATTGAAATTGTTGTTGGATCCGGGTGAAGAAATAAATCAGATTTTTCCGGACTTTCAAAGCCGTAAATGGCAGAAGCGTCAAAGCTTACTCCGTTTTTAAAAGCCGATTCCAGCTGACTGGCCATAATAGAAATATTTTTCTGAACGCCGTGTAAATCAAAAAAAGCAAGACGTACAAATTTTACATCTTCTTCTTCAACATATTCCAAAATTTCACTTGCTGAATACATAATAACCTCGTATATATTTTATAAGCATGCCTTTAAGAATTCAACAAAGAGAGGGCCTGCATTGTTTGGACGGCTTTTGAATTCCGGATGGAACTGAACGCCAACGTGGAAGTGGTCTTCAAGTTCAACTGCTTCTACAAGAGTATTATCTGGGGAAGTTCCGCTTATTACAAGACCTGCATTTTCCATTTCTGATCTAAAATCATTGTTAAATTCATAGCGGTGGCGGTGGCGTTCTGCAATATTAGAACTGCCGTAGGCTTTTTCCAGTCTTGTGCCCGGAGTAATCTTACAAGGATAAGAACCTAGCCTCATGGTTCCGCCCTTAATTACGCCTTCCTGGTCTTTCATAAGGTCAATTACAGTATGTTCGCAAAGTTCGTCAAATTCGCGGGAGTTTGCATCCTTGTAGCCCAGGACGCTGCGTGCAAACTCAATTACTGCAATCTGCATTCCAAGACAGATACCGAAATAAGGCAGCTTGCGGGTGCGGGCATAGCGGCAGGCAGAAATCATTCCTTCAATTCCGCGGTGACCGAATCCGCCCGGCAGAATGATTCCGGCGCAGTCTGCAAAAATCTGTCCGGCGCTTTCATCTGTTACGCTGTCAGAATCTACCCATTTGATTTTTACGTTTTTACCAACTACAAAGGATGCGTGGTTCAAGGATTCTACAATACTCAAATAAGAGTCGTGAAGCTTTACATATTTTCCTACAAGGGCAATCTGAACCTGGCCTTTTCGGGCATGAATTGTTTCAACCATTTTTGACCAGTCAGACAGCATGGGATAATCCTTGCGGGTATTATCAATTCCAATGTCACGGCAGACAACATCATCCATGTTCTGGGCGTGCAGCATAAGAGGAACTTCGTAAAGACTGCGGCAGGTTGTGTTGTTGATAACGCAGTCTTCTCCCACGTTACAGAAAAGGGAAATCTTTTTACGGATTTCAAGAGGAATCTCTTTATCACAGCGGGCTACAATAATATCAGGGTGGATTCCCACAGCCATAAGCTCCTTTACCGAATGCTGGGTTGGCTTTGATTTATATTCGTCCGAACCGCTGATGTAAGGAACAAGACATACGTGAATAAAAAGACAGTTGCGGCGGCCTACTTCAAGAGCCAGCTGACGGATTGCTTCAAGGAAAGGCTGGCTTTCAATATCACCGATTGTACCGCCAATTTCTACAATGCTTACATCTGCCTGGCTAACTTCTGCATTTTTAAGAATGAAATCCTTAATTTCATTTGTTACGTGAGGAATAATCTGAACTGTCTGTCCAAGATATTCTCCCTGTCGTTCTTTGTTCAAAACATTCCAGTAAACGCGGCCGCTTGTAAGGTTTGAATATTTTGTAAGGTTTTCATCGATAAAGCGTTCGTAGTGGCCAAGATCAAGGTCAGTTTCTGCTCCGTCGTCGGTAACAAAAACCTCTCCGTGCTGGAAAGGACTCATAGTACCCGGGTCAACGTTCATATATGGATCCAGTTTCTGCGATGCAATTTTAAGCCCGCGGCATTTTAAGAGGCGTCCCAGAGACGCAGCAGTAATTCCTTTTCCAAGCCCCGATACAACTCCACCAGTTACAAAAATAAATTTAGTCATAATAGTATTTTCTCCAAAAAAAAGACGCTCATTCCATTTAGCGACAATCTGCCGTTAAATCGAATGAGCGTCTTTGCTCTTCTTTTTTCATTATTATTTATAATGCTTTTGACCGGGGAATGTCAATAAAATTTAAGAAAACTAAAAATTTTTACAAATACTGTTGACAGTTTTTTTTTTAAACTGTATAAAGTGGAATATCAACGGCAATGAGGTCGCAGAAGTAGTACTTTTGCGACCTTTTTTGCTTTTAAAGCAAATTCTGGATATTTAAGACAAAGGCGTCGACTAATTTTCTGTCCGGTGTACAACGGGCGGTAAATTTCGACGCCTTTTCTTTTTTCAAAAACAATGCAAGGAGAAAAAAATAAAAATGGACGAAGTAACTAAAATTTTTGGTGAAAACGTTTTTAATGAAACGGTTATGAAAGCCAGGCTTCCAAAAGAAACCTATAAGCAGCTTATGAAGACTATTGAAGGCGGCGAAAAACTTGATCCTTCAGTTGCTACAGTTGTTGCTAATGCAATGAAAGACTGGGCTCTGGAAAAGGGGGCAACTCATTTTACCCACTGGTTCCAGCCTCTTACAGGAATCACTGCAGAAAAGCACGACAGCTTTATCAGCCCTATTGACGGCGGAAAAGTTATCATGGAATTCAGCGGAAAAGAACTTGTTCAGGGTGAACCTGATGCTTCTTCTTTCCCAAGCGGAGGAATTCGCGCAACATTCGAAGCCCGCGGTTATACAGCATGGGATCCTACATCATTTGCTTTCATTAAAGACGGTACTTTGTGCATTCCTACAGCTTTCTGTTCATATACAGGTGAAGCTCTGGATAAAAAGACACCGCTTCTTCGTTCTATGCAGGCAATCAGCAAGCAGGCTGTACGCGTGCTCAAGCTTTTTGAAGGCAACGAAGCAGTTACAAGCGTAAAAACAACTGTAGGTCCAGAACAGGAATACTTCCTTGTAGACAAATCTGTTTACGACAAGCGCGAAGACCTTATTTACACTGGCCGCACACTTTTTGGTGCAAAGGCTCCAAAGGGTCAGGAGCTTGAAGATCACTACTTTGGTATGATTAAGCCTCGCGTTCAGGAATTCATGAAGGACTTGAACAAGGAACTCTGGAAGCTTGGAATCCTTGCAAAAACAGAACATAACGAAGTTGCTCCAGCTCAGCACGAACTTGCTCCTATCTTCACTACAACAAACATTGCCTGTGACCACAACCAGCTTATGATGGAAATGATGAGAAAGGTTGCAAGCCGCCACGGAATGGTTTGTCTTCTTCATGAAAAACCATTTGCAGGCGTAAACGGAAGCGGTAAACACAACAACTGGTCAATTTCTACAAACACAGGAAAGAACCTTCTTGATCCTGGTGCTACTCCAGATCAGAATGCTCAGTTCCTTTTGTTCCTCTGTGCAATCATCAAGGCTGTTGATGAATATCAGGATCTGCTGCGCATTTCTGTTGCATCTGCCGGAAATGACCACCGTCTTGGAGCTAACGAGGCGCCTCCTGCAATCATTTCAATCTTCCTTGGCGACGAACTTTCTGCAATTCTGGACAGCATCGAAAAGGGTGTTCCATACGGTAAGCATGAAAAAGAAAAGATGAAGATTGGTGTTACAGTTCTTCCTGAATTCAACAAGGATGCAACAGACCGTAACCGTACATCTCCATTTGCCTTCACAGGAAACAAATTCGAGTTCCGTATGCTTGGTTCAAACGAATCAATTGCCTGCGCAAACGTATTCCTCAACACTGTTGTTGCAGAAGAACTTTCTCAGTTTGCTGACCTTCTTGAAAAATCAAAGGACTTCAAGGCTGACCTTCATGCACTGATCTTGAAGACAATCAAAGAACACAAGAGAATCATTTTCAACGGAAACGGCTACGATGATTCATGGGTAAAAGAAGCTGAAAAACGCGGACTTTATAACCTTAAATCTACACCAGAAGCTTTACCACACATTCTTGATGAAAAGAACGTTAAGGTTTTTGAAAAGTTCGGAGTATACTCAAAGGTTGAGCTTACAAGCCGCTACGAGATTCACAACGAAAACTACTCAAAAATCATCAATATTGAAGCTGAAACAATGCTTGAAATGGCAAAAAAAGATATTCTTCCTGCTGCCAGCAAATATGCAAACAAGCTTGCTGAAACAATCGGCTTGAAAAAATCTGTCTGCGCTGAATGTGATTCAAGCTACGAGTCAGAAATGCTTAAAAAAGTTTCTGCACTCACAACTTCAATCTATGCAAAAACAAGCACTCTTGAAGCCGCTCTTGCAGAGGCAAAAGACGTTGCAGAAAAGGGAGATTCAGGAAAAACAGCCCTCTTCTTCCGCGAAAAAGTTTTTGCCGCAATGGGCGAACTTCGTGCCGTTGCAGATGAACTTGAAGTGATTACACCAAAAGAGTTGTGGCCTTTCCCAAGCTACGGCGATTTGTTGTATTCCGTACGCTAACTTTGTAACAAAACATGTCACCTTCGGGCTTGACCCGAAGGTCTATAAAAAGGCAATGGCGCCGCAGAAAGTAATCCCCTTATGGGCTGACTGTCTGCGGCGTTTTTTATATTTACATCTTTTGAAAAGGAGACACATATGAGTGAAGTTTGGGGCGTTTGGTTCCTGATTGGTGCGGCACTGGTATTCTTTATGCAGTGCGGATTTGCGATGGTTGAAACTGGTTTTACACGGGCAAAAAACGCCGGAAATATCATTATGAAAAACCTCATGGATTTTTGTATTGGTACTCCAATGTTTATGCTGCTTGGTTTCGGCTTGATGATGAGCGAAAATTATCTGTTTGGTTTTATTGGTAAACCACATTTGCAGCTCTTTACAAATTTTGCTGAGCTTGACTGGTCAGCATTTGTATTCAACCTTGTATTCTGTGCTACAGCCGCAACAATCGTCAGCGGTGCAATGGCAGAAAGAACAAAGTTCAGCGCATACTGTATTTATTCAGCAATCATCAGCGCAGTTGTTTATCCTATTGAAGCCGGCTGGGTATGGAACTCTCAGGGCTGGCTTGTACAGCTTGGCTTTGTAGACTTTGCCGGTTCTGCCGCAATCCACTCGGTTGGTGGTACTGCCGCTTTGATTGGTGCAATTTTCCTTGGTCCTCGTATCGGAAAGTATGATTACGATAAGGACGGAAAGGTAACAAAAGTTCACGCTATTCCAGGTCACTCTTTGACTTTGGGTGCCCTCGGTACATTCATCCTCTGGTTCGGATGGTACGGATTCAACGGCGCTGCCTGTACACAGCTTCTTGGTGTTGGTGGTTTGGCTGCTGTTTTCACAACAACAACAATCGCTCCGGCAGTTGCCGCAGTTACAACAATGCTTTTCACATGGTTCAAAAACGGCAAGCCTGATGTTTCCATGACTTTGAACGCTTCTCTTGCAGGTCTTGTTGCAATCACCGCTCCTTGTGCTACAGTAGACGCTCTTGGTGCAAGCATCATCGGTATTGTTGCCGGCTTTATCGTAGTACTCGTTGTTGAAGGCCTTGATATGAAGCTTCACATTGATGACCCGGTTGGTGCAGTTGGTGTTCATCTTGCAAACGGTGCCTGGGGTACAATTGCAGATGGTCTTTTCAATGTTGAAAGCGGTGTATTCTACGGCGGCGGATTCAGCCACCTTGGAGTACAGTGCCTTGGTGAAGTTGCAATCGTTGCATGGACTACAGTCTGCATGGTAATCGTCTTTACATTGATTAAAAAGTTCCACGGACTGCGAGCCAGCCGCGATGAAGAAGTAATCGGTCTTGATAAGCTTGAACACGGAATTGCTTCAAGTTACGCAGGATTTATCATGGCTCCTCAGGTAATGACAGAGGGCGAAGCTGGTATCGGCGGATTGAGTGCCGCTGCCGCAGCAGAAGCTGGTGACGTTCCTGTAGAAAAGGCTCTTCCTGTAACAAAGGGAACTTCACGTCCTGATGCAAAGTTCCATATGGTTACAATCATCACACGCCCAAGCAAGTTCGACGAGCTTAAGCATGCAATGAACGACATCAATGTAACCGGTATGACAGTTGCAAACGTAATGGGATGCGGTGTTCAGCACGGAAATACAGAAAAGTACCGCGGTGTTCCAATTGAAATGACACTTCTTCCAAAGATTAAGGTTGATATCGTAGTAAGTGAAGTTCCTGTAGAGCTGGTTATTACAGCCGCTAAGGAAGTTCTCTACACCGGCCACATCGGCGACGGTAAGATCTTCGTTTACGACGTTCAGAACGTAGTAAAGGTAAGAACCGGCGAAGAAGGGTATGAAGCATTACAGGATTAGATGAGCGTTATAGTAAATATTTAATTAAAACTGGCGCGAGGGAGCAAAGTGCGGGTCAAAAACACTCTGATTGTTGCGACCGCGTGAGCGGTCAATTCTATAGTTTCTTTGCAACAATCAGCGTGTAGCGCATTATTGCGCGGTTTTGACACGCATTTTGCGACCGGGAGCCGTCATTTTAGATATTTTTTCCTTTGTCTTGATAGCAGCACTATCATCAAACCTCAAAAATCATTATAATAGAAAAGTTACTAAAAATGATTTTTGAGGTTTTTTCATGGACACACAACTTAAACAGCGCAACTCATTTTCAGGCTCTTTAGGCTTTGTCCTTGCTTCGGCAGGCAGCGCAGTAGGACTTGGAAACATCTGGCGTTTCCCTTATCTGGCCGCAAAATTCGGCGGCGGACTTTTTCTCTTAGTTTATCTTATTCTTGCAGTAACTTTTGGTTTTGCCCTTCTCATCACAGAAATTGCAATCGGACGCAAAACCCAGGAAAGTCCGCTTACAGCCTACAAAAAAATTAATCCTAAATGGGGATTTTTAGGCTGTTTTTCTTTTATCGTTCCTTTTCTTATTTATCCTTACTACTGTGTAATCGGCGGCTGGGTATTAAAATACGCTTTCTCCTACCTTGCCTTTCAGGGCAGCGTTACAGTAGAAAAGGACTTTTTTACCGGCTTTATCACTTCCCAGTGGCAACCCCTTTTCTACACAGTAATTTTTGCCTTCCTTTCTTTTATCATCGTTTACAAGGGCGTTGAGCGCGGAATTGAAAGATATTCAAAAATTCTCATGCCGATTCTTGTTTTAATCGTTGTTTTCATCGCCTTTTATTCGCTTTTTATTTCCCACACTGATGAAACAGGCCTTACAAGAACAGGACTTCAGGGCGCCGCAGTTTATTTTATTCCTAACTTTGAAGGCCTTACATTTAAAGGATTTTTGAAAGTCTGCCTTACAGCCATGGGTCAGCTCTTTTATTCTCTTTCAATCGCCATGGGAATTATGATTGCCTACGGTTCTTACATGAAAAAGAGCGGCAACCTTGGAAAAGCAGTTAATCACATTGAAATTTTTGATACAGGAATTGCAATTCTTGCCGGTATGATGATTGTTCCTGCCGTTTATGTTTTTTCCGGAAAAGAAGGAATGTCAGCAGGTCCTGGACTTATGTTCATCACCCTTCCAAAGGTTTTCAATTCCCTTGGAAACATCGGAGAGTTCATTGGTCTTATTTTCTTTGTGATGGTATTGTTTGCAGCCCTTACATCTGCAGTTTCAATCCTTGAAGCAATTACTTCAAGTATGATTGATAAATTCAACTGGAGCCGCAGACGTTCTGCCGTAGTTATGGCAGGGGCAACCTTTATCGTTTCTATAATTGTTTGTCTTGGCTACAACGTATTCTACTTTGAACAGAAACTCCCTAACGGAAGCACAGGTCAGATTCTCGATATTCTTGATTACTTCAGTAACATTATCCTTATGCCGATTACAAGCCTTCTTACCTGTATCCTCATCGGCTGGGTAACAAAACCAAAGTTCCTTATCGATGAAATCACAAGAAACCGAGAAAAGTTCGGCCGCAAGGGACTTTACATCGTTATGATTAAGTTCGTAGCGCCGGTTCTGCTTTTTGTTATTCTTCTTGCGGGCATGGGATTGTTCTAATTTATATAGAAGATATTGATATAAAAATCTAAAATTGGTAATATAAAACTAACGGCAAAGAGGTCGTAGATTTTACACTGGGATTGTCCCCCGACGGAAAGTCTACGGCCTCTTTTTTTTATTTTTTGGGGGTATATATGTGTGGCTTTGTAGGCCTGTTCGATTTAAATGCAGGAAGTAAACCTATTGCGGAAGGTTTAAAAGAGGAGTTGCGCTCGCAGGTTCTGGAGATGTCTAAGAGAATCAGACATCGCGGGCCGGACTGGAGCGGGGTTTATACTGGCGAAAATGCTATTTTGAGCCATGAACGACTTTCTATTGTTGACCCGCTTTCTGGAAAGCAGCCTCTTGTCAGTGATGATGAAAAAATCATTCTTGCGGCTAACGGTGAAATTTACAATCACAAGGAAATCCGAAGCTCTTTTGAAGGCAAATACAATTTCCGCACAGGTTCTGACTGCGAAGTTATCATTCCTTTGTATAAAAAATACCGCCAGAGCGGCAACTTTGCACAAATGATTGAAGAGCTTTCCGGTATTTTTGCCTTTGCCCTTTACGACAGCGAAAACGACCTTTACCTTATTGCCCGAGACGAAATTGGCGTTATTCCTCTCTACCAGGGCTGGGACAAGGCTGGCCGCTACTATGTTGCAAGCGAATTGAAAGCTCTTGAAGGCGACTGCCAGACAATCGAAGAGTTCCCTAACGGTCATTACTTCTATTCTAAGGATGAAAAACCTGCCCGCTGGTACAAACGCGACTGGGAAAGCTTTGATGCAGTTAAAAACGCCCCTAAAGCAACTGATGAAAAAGGCGATGTAATTAATCCTAGCGTTATTGAAAAAGTCCGCAATGGTCTGGAAGCAGCCGTAAAAGCTCAGCTTATGTCGGATGTTCCATACGGTGTACTTTTGAGCGGCGGTCTGGATTCTTCTATCATCGCGGCTATCACACAGAAATATTCTAAAAAACGTGTTGAATCTGACAGTAAGGAAAGTGCATGGTGGCCTCAGCTTCACTCATTTGCAGTAGGCCTTGAAGGTTCCCCTGACCTTATCGCTGCACAGAAGGCTGCTGATTACATCGGAACTGTTCACCACGAAGTTCACTTTACAATTCAGGAGGCCCTGGATGCCCTCCCGGATGTAATTTACCATATTGAAACATACGATATCACAACTGTCCGCGCTTCAACACCGATGTACCTGCTTGCCCGCGTAATCAAATCTATGGGAATCAAGATGGTACTTTCCGGCGAAGGAAGTGATGAGCTTTTCGGCGGCTACCTCTATTTCCACAAGGCGCCAAATGCCCGGGAATTCCACGAAGAACTTGTCCGCAAGATGAGTAAGCTTCATCTTTACGACTGCCTGCGCGCAAACAAATCACTCATGGCATGGGGTGTAGAAGGTCGCGTTCCTTTCCTTGATAAAGACTTTATCGACATTGCAATGAGATTGAACCCAAGCGACAAAATGAACATCCGCCTCCCGGACGGCAAGCAGCGCATGGAAAAATGGATTTTGCGCAAGGCCTTTGAAGACATGCTTCCGGAAAACATTGCATGGCGCCAGAAGGAACAGTTCTCTGACGGTGTAGGCTACAACTGGATTGATACCCTTAAAAAGATGACTGAAGAAAAGGTAAGCGACGCAGAATTTGCCCGCCGTGAAAACCGCTTCCCGGTAAATCCTCCAAAAACAAAAGAGGAATACTACTACCGCGAAATCTACAGCCGCCTCTTCCCAAGTGATTCCGCTGCACGCTGTGTTCCTCATGAAGCCGGCGTTGCATGTTCAACTGCAAAAGCCCTTGAATGGGATGCGGCATGGGGCAAAATGGATGAGCCAAGTGGTCGTGCGATTGCAGGTGTGCATAATGATGCTTACAAGAGCTAGAGCACTTTCTGCTTTTGCAGAAAGTGGTAAGCACGCTTGCGTGCGACAAGAACCGTCAGGACGCGCTATAGGTGGCGTACATAACGACGCATATAAAAAGTAGGAAGAATTAAAGCAAAGTAAAGTAAAGTACACATAGGCTCCCGGCGGCGGGGTGTGTGCAAAACCGCTCGGTACCTCGCTACATGCTATTTTTGTAAGGAAACTATTGAATGCGCCGCTAGCGCGGCAGACAAAAATAGAATGTTTTTGCACACACCCCGCCGCCTCGCGCCAATATGCCACTTAGTTATTTGTTTGTTTTTCCTGTAAGTTCTTCTGCTTTGGCACGCACTTCCTTGTATAGTTTGTCAGCATCATTCTCATTCTTTGTAATAATCTTTACAAATACCGAGCCGGCAACAATTGCTTCTACGTTATCTGCAAGGGCTTTTGCCTGCTCTCCGCTTGAAATACCAAAACCGCCGTATACTTTACTTCCGCCCTGGGCTACTGCTTTTAAGAATTCCAGCGTACTTTCTTCTATAATAGTGTCAGTTCCTGTGATTCCCGTTCGCAACGCAGCGTAAATATATGGGAAGCCGGCCTTGGAAAGTTTTGCAAGGCGTTCCTTAGACATGCTTGGCGCCGCTACCGGAATGTTTTCCATCCCGTTTGCGTGGCAGGCTGCCGTTAATCCTTCATCATAATCAAAAGGCAGGTCCGGAATAATCATTCCCTTTACGCCGGCCTGAGCCGCCCGCTTACAGAAATTTTCAACTCCGGGAGTATAAACAAGAGATCCGTAACTCATAAGGTAAATTGTAACCTGAGGGAACTCCTTATGAAGGCGCTCGATAAAGGCAAGTCCGTCTTTTGTTTTGTAGCCTCTCTGCAAGACTTTTGTGCAGGCAGTCTGAATTGCAGGGCCGTCTGCACTTGGATCGCTGAAAGGAAGCTGGATTTCAAGAATATCGGCTCCACCGTTTACAAGGGCGCGGGCAGCGGTAAAAGAAAGTTCGTCAGTCGGGTAGCCTGCTACTAAGTGGCTCATCAGTTTTATTTTGCTCATTTTGAGGCCTCCATGATTTTTGCGTTGTGAATTTCTGTGTCGCTTTCAAGGCGTTCGATTTCTGCGTGCAGGAATTCTATCCATTCACTGCGGCGGAAAACAGGGCAGGTGATAAATACGTCTTTGTCACCGCGTCCGCTCATATTTACGATAATTGCCTTGTCTTTTGGAAGAGTAGGTGCAAGACGGATTGCTTCTGCTCCTGCGTGGGCGCTTTCCATGGCAAAAAGAACACCTTCGTTCCGGGCAAAAAATTTAACGGCTTCAAGGGCTTCCTTGTCACGGGCACAGGTGAACTCAATTCTGCCTTTCTGTCCCAGGTCTGCAAGCTGAGGTCCGATTCCGCAGTAGTCAAGTCCAGCAGAAATTGAGCGGGTTGGGAGGGCCTGGCCGTCTTCATCAAGAAGGAAGCGTGATTTATAACCGTGCATGATTCCGTCCCGCGCTGCCATTCCTGACATGCGGACTGCATTTTCTCCGATTCCGTCTCCAATTCCGCCGGCTTCTACACCGATAAGACGAGGTTCTTTTTTGTCGATGAAAGGCGAGAAAAATCCGATTGAGTTAGAACCGCCGCCTACGCAGGCAATCATTGCGGCAACGTCGAGTTTTCTTTCTGCAGCCTGGCGTTCAACTTCGCGACCAATTACGCTCTGAAACTCTCGTACGATATCAGGGAAGGGTGCTGGTCCCAGGGCACTTCCAAGAACGTAATGTGTTGTATCCGGATTAGCGGCCCAGTCACGCATGGCTTCATTTACTGCGTCTTTAAGGGTGCGGCTTCCGCTTGTAACCGGATGAACTTTTGCCCCGTAGAGTTCCATTGCGGCAACGTTCGGCTGCTGGCGGCGTACGTCAACTTCGCCCATGTAAACGGTACAGTCAAGTCCCAGTTTGGCGCAGGCAGCGGCAGTTGCAACTCCGTGCTGGCCGGCCCCGGTTTCCGCGATAATGCGTTTTTTGCCCATTCGCCTGGCAAGAAGGCACTGACCGATCGCATTGTTGATTTTATGGGCACCTGTATTTGCAAGGCCTTCAAGTTTTATGTAAATCTGAGCTCCCCCGAGCAGACGGGTTGCAGTTTCTGCAAAAAGAAGGGGAGTTTCACGTCCAATATAGTCTCGCTGAATTGTTTCAAGTTCGCTCATAAAAGCAGAATCTTTTACTGCTTCCTTAAAGGCAATTTCCAGCTCATCAAGCGGGCGGCGCAAAACTTCTGCTACGTACTTTCCGCCAAATCTGTCAAAAAATCCATTATCTGAATGTGTCATTTTATCCTCGATTTTGATTTTATATTGCTCTTGATATTTCTATCAGTTTTTTTATTTTTTCCTGATTTTTAATTCCCGGAAGGTCATCCTCAATTCCGCCAGAAACGTCTATAAGTTCCGGCTGAAATTTCTGAATCAATTCCCCGGCATTATTTTCTGTTACGCCGCCTGCAAGCCATAGCCTGCGCTTTGTATCATAATCATGCCCTTTTGAATCCTGCAAGAAGCGGGGCTCTCCCATTAAAAAAAGCTTTTCTGCCTGGTCTGCAAGCTTTCCGCCTTTTTCTGTGATGGAAAAATAATGAGGCAGGGAAAGCATTTCCTCCGGCACCTTGTCATATTCAAGTCCGTGAAGCTGAATGCAGTCAAGAATTCCTTCTTTTACGTATTCAACGGCTGCCTTTGCTTCCTTAGACTGAGCGTCTGTAATAACCGCAACCTTTTTTGCCCTTACATTTTTCAGGCGGGGAAGCATTTCTTCAAACTTTTTTCCGCAGACGTTTCTTTCAAAGCCATCTGCAAAAATAAAGCCTGTAAAGTCAGCTCCAAGTGAATCTGCGTAAATGACATCTTCTGCCCTTGTAAGTCCGCAGATTTTTACAAGAGGATGATTGGCATTTGTCTTTTCTGCAAATTCCATCCAGAAGTCTGAATTCCTGTCGGCCTTAGCCTGAACAAAGGAGCTTACAAGACTTTCTCTAAGCTCAGGAGCTTTTGCTGCAGCTTCTCCAAGAAGAAGACCTGTAAAGCCTGTGCTTCCCGCAAATCGGGCAGACTTTGGAGTCCTTATTCCGCTTTCAAAAATTACACGGGCATTCTTTCCAAGAATGGCCCGGATTTTATTCAGCATGGAACAAGGCTTAAGCAAGTCAATTTTAAAGTTAGAAAGATCCCTGCTGTTTACTCCGCAGACAATAAAGTCTTTTTCTTCAGGGGAAAGGGCCGCTTTCAGCGCAGAAAGCTTTTCCAAATCCTCATCAGTGCGAACTTCTACCAGTGATGTCATTTTATAACCGGCTGCCTTTTTTGCCATTTTTATCATCATTTCAGAGGAAAGAATTCTGGCAATTAAAAGTACAGCGTCTGCTCCAGCCCGGTAAGCAATCTGGACTTCTTCTTCATTAATCAGAAAGTCTTTTCGCAAAACTGCCGGGGCAGGGCGGCCTGTCTCTTTTTCAAACTTATCTACAGAGGCGCAGACCTTCATTAAATCTTCAAGGGTTCCCTTAAAAAAGTTGCTTTCAGTAAGACAGGAAATTGCTGCCGCTCCCGCTTCTGCATAGGAAAGTGCAGTTTCTGCAGAATCAAGATCCAGAGCAATGTCACCCTTGCTTGGGGAAGCCCTTTTTACTTCCAGAATTACGCCTTTTTCAGAAAGAAACTTATGTACCGGGCGCTGCCTCTGCTCTGGAATTTCAAAGCCAAAAGTCATGCCCAGTTTTTTTATGTCTGCAATTCTTTTTTCTACAATTGTTGTGAGAATATCAGCCATTACGCACTGAGCCTCTCGCTTACATTCTGAATTTCTTCAAGCTTTCTAAGACTTGTTCCGTCAGAAATCGCCTTTACAGCCATGTCATAGCCCTCTTTAAGGGTTTTAGCCTTTCCGCAGAGATAGAGAAGAGCCCCGGCATTAAGACCAACTGCCGCTTTGATTGCAGGGCGGCCCTTTCCATTCAGAACATCCATTGCAAGCTTAGCGTTATCAGCACCGCTTCCGCCTTCAAGCTCATTTGCATTTGCATCGATGATGCCGAACTTTGAAGGCTCAATTACATAGCGGTATTCTTTTCCGTCTTCATTAATCTGGAAAACGTCTGTCGGCTGGCAAGGAGAGATTTCATCAAATCCGTCTCGGCTGTGAATTACCATAACTCGTTTTGCACCAAGAGCCTTTGCGGCGCGGGCATAATCTTCCATTAAATCTTCATTGTAAACGCCCAGCACTTCATATTCTGCATTTGCAGGATTCAAAAGAGGTCCCAGTACGTTGAAAATTGTCTTGATTCCAAGAGCCTTGCGAACCGGGGCTGCAAAACGCATGGCGGCGTGATAAACAGGAGCCATCAAAAATCCAAAGCCAGTCTGCTTTACAAGAGAAGCTGTTTTTTCAGGCTCTGCCATGATTTTAATTCCAAGGTTTTCAAAAAAGTCTGCCGCACCGCTCTTTGATGAAACTGCGCGGTTTCCGTGTTTTGCCACTCCCTGACCGCAGCTTGCCGCAACAAGGGCAGAAAGTGAAGAAATATTAAAGCTTCCTTTCCCGTCTCCTCCAGTTCCAACAATTTCTGCAAGGCCTGAACCTGCTTCTGCAGGGAAAGGTGTCTTCTTTTTTAAGAGGGCTCCTGCACATCCTGCCATTTCTTCTGCAGTTGGAAGGCCGCGGGCAGCCATAGCTGTAAGAATAGAAGCTGTTACCTTCTGGTCCATGGTGCCGTCTGTAAGGTTTTCCATAAAGAAGGAGGCCTGTTCGCGGCTCAAAGGTTTTCTTTCGTCAATCAGCTGGCGAAGATATTCTGAAACAGGAAGATTATCGCGGCGGTAGTTCAAAAATGCCTTGAAAAGCTCTTCGCATGCCTGGCTGGCAATTGATTCGGGGTGGAACTGAACGCCTTCTATCGGAAGAGTTTTGTGACGGATTCCCATAATGTCTCCGTCTTTTGCGCGGGCTGTAACTTCAAAATCTGAAGAAAGGCTTGCTTCTTCTATTACAAGGGAATGATAGCGGGTGAACTTTGCAGACTTTCCGATTGTACGGAAGATTCCGCGGCCGTCCAGGTCAATTTCTTCTACAATGCCGTGCTTGATGAACTTTGCGCCGACAATTTTAGCACCGAAAGCTTCTCCGATAGCCTGATGTCCAAGGCAGATTCCAAGAATTGGAATGCGGCCTGCAAAATATTTGATTGCGTCAACGCTGACACCTGCCGAAGCTGGATTTCCTGGTCCTGGAGAAACAACAAGGTGAGTTGGATTCATTGCCGCAAGCTGTTCAACTGTTGCCTCATCGTTACGAACTACTTTAATTTCTTCTGCCGCAGTAGCCTGCAGAGCCTGAACTACATTAAATGTAAAACTGTCATAGTTATCAATTACTAAAATCATGTCTAATTCCTCCTTATTTTGTAAGAGTGTCTATTAATGCCCCGAGCTTTTCGCAGGTTTCAGTAAACTCGCGCTCAGGCTCCGAATCATATACAATTCCACCGCCCGCCTGCAGGTTCCAGATGTTTCCTTTGCGAAGGGCGCAGCGGATTGAAATACAGAAATCAAGGTCTCCGCTTGGCTGGATATAGCCCACAGCCCCCGCATAAAAACGGCGCTTTGTTTTTTCAAGGCCGCTTAAAATCTGCATGGCGCTGATTTTTGGAGCCCCGCTTACAGTTCCAGCCGGGAAGGAAGCCCTGAGTACCTGAATAGGCTTTACACCATCGCGAACTTTTCCTTCTGTTGTACTTACAAGGTGAATTACGTGGCTGAAAAGTTCACATTCCATGTACTGGGAAACTTCTACCGAACCGATTTCGCATACCCGGCCCAGGTCGTTGCGGGCCAGGTCTACCAGCATAAGGTGTTCAGCCTGTTCCTTGGGATTATTTTTAAGTTCCATTTTTAATTTTTCATCTTCTGCTTCAGATTTTCCGCGGCGGATAGTTCCCGCAATCGGATGGATTACAGCCTTTCCTTTACGAACGCGGACAAGACTTTCCGGAGATGCACCTGTAAACTGGAAATCTCCAAAATCAATGTAGAAAAGATATGGAGAAGGATTTACCTTGCGGAGCTTTCCGTAAACTGCCATTGCAGGGGCCTTGCATTCAATCTGAACGCGGCGGCTTGGAACCGCCTGAATGATGTCTCCTGCAATGATGTGCTTTTTAAGGGCATTTACCTTCTGAATGTATTCTGCCTTTGAGGCTTCCAGGTCTGTAATCATTTTGTAATCAAAAGTTTGATTTTCCTCCTCAACATAGGAGAAGTCCATATCGTTGATTCGCTTTAAAAGCTTATCCATGGCAGCCTGCAAATCAATCTGATGCTCATTGTAGTTGAGGGCAAAAATATGCATTTCTTCTGTAAAGTGGTCAAAAATGATGTAAAGGTGTCCTGTTACAAAAAGGCTTTCCGGGATTTCAAGATTATCCTTCTGCTCGAAGAAGCGGATATTATCGCAGTGCTTTGCAAACTCGTAGCTGAGGTAGCCAAGACCAGAGGCAGGGAGCGGCAGTTCTGAAAGTGGTCCCTGAGGAAGTTCGTTCTGGCGGGCAACGTAGAGAAGGGCGTCCAGAATATCAGGAGTTTTTTCATGACCAAGAGCATCAAGACTTTTTTCTCCGCCCATGCAGGCTTCTGCATCAAAAAGTGATTCTTTTCCTTCTATTAAAAATGTGATTTTGTCATCTTCCTGTTTGATTTTAAAGGCTTCTTCAGTCATTAAAATTGAATAGCGTTCCCGCCCCTTGGCAAAACTTGCAGATTCCAGAATGGCTTTTGCTCCAATCTTTTTAGCAAGCAGGTAAGGTGTATAGCGCGAGTTTGGAATGCATTTGTAAATAAAATCAGTCCGTTTTTCCATCGTTTCCTCCGCAGAAGTTCTCAGTGCAGTTTCATGTTACTGTTAGTAGTAACGTATCTATATATAGAAACATACACTATGAAACTGTTTCTGTCAATAGAAACGTAAAAGAAAAATTTACCTACATTGTAATAATCCGAATAAAAGGCTAAAATATATCATAAAATTTTATTCAGATTGGGGATATTAATGATTACAGTAAGCGATGTAAGCGTTTCATTCAGCGAAAAACCGCTTTTTAAAGACGTAAACCTTAAATTCAATAAAGGAAACTGTTACGGAATTACCGGTGCAAACGGTGCCGGAAAATCTACATTTTTGAAGCTGCTTTCAGGCGAGCTTGAACGCGATTCAGGCGATATTTTTATGACACCAGGCGAGCGAATGGCCGTTTTGAAGCAGGACCACTTTGCCTACGACGAATATTCTGTAAAAGACACTGTTATGATGGGCTTCCCAAAGCTTTACGAAGTTTCTAAAGCCCGCGACGAAATCTATGCTAAGGCTGAGTTTACAGAGGAAGACGGAATTAAATCTGCAGAGCTTGAAGCTGAATTCGGCGAACTTGGCGGTTACGAAGCAGAAAATCAGATTGAACAGATGCTTTCAGGTCTTGGTCTTGAAGAAGAGTTCCACGACAAAATGATGAGTGAACTTGATGAATCTCAGAAGGTTCGCGTTCTTCTTGCACAGGCAATTTACGGTAACCCTGATGCCCTGATTCTCGATGAACCTACCAACGGTCTGGACATTGAATCAATCACATGGCTTGAAAACTTCCTTCTGGACTTTGAAAACACTGTAATTGTTGTATCGCACGACCGTCACTTCCTCAACACAGTTTGTACTTACATCTGTGATATCGACTTTGGAAAAATCACTCAGTTCAGCGGAAACTACGACTTCTGGTATCAGATGACCCAGATTATGCAGCGCCAGGCCCACGAACAGCAGAAAAAGACAGAAGATAAGATGAAGGATTTGCGCGAGTTCATCCTCCGCTTCTCTTCAAACGCTTCTAAGGCTAAACAGGCAACATCACGCAAAAAGATTTACGACAAGCTTGCAGAAAGCATGGAAGAAATCCCTGTTTCTACCCGTAAGTTCCCATATGTAAGCTTTAAGGCAGACCGCGAAATCGGAAACAACGTTCTTGATATTAAAGGTCTCAACTTTAAGGATGCAGACGGCGTTCAGCTTCTTAAGGATTTTTCTTTGAGCGTTGGCCGCAACGATAAAATCGCCTTTGTCGGTATTGAACATAACTCAAAAACAGCGCTTTTCGACATTATCAACGAGGTAAAAAAGGCAGATTCAGGCGAATATTACTGGGGACAGACAACTTCCCACACATATCTTCCACGCGATACTTCAGAATATTTTAACAATAATCTGAACATCACAGAATGGCTCAAGCAGTATTCTAAAGATCAGGACGATGCTTATGTCCGCGGCTTCCTGGGCCGTATGCTCTTTTCCGGTGACGAATCCCTCAAAAAGGTAAAGGTTCTTTCGGGTGGAGAAAAGGTCCGCTGTATGCTTTCAAAGCTTATGCTGAGCGGCGCAAACGTTCTATGTATGGATGATCCTACAAACCACCTTGACCTTGAAGCAATTCAGTCTTTGAACGAAGGTTTGATTGCCTTCCCTGGTGTTGTACTCTTTACCTCACACGACCACGAGTTCATTCAGTCTATCGCCAACCGCATTGTAGAAATCACACCAAACGGAATCATCGACCGCATGATGAGCTTTGATGATTATATTAAAGACGAAAGCGTTGCCGAGCTCCGTAAGAAGCTGTATGAAGGCACCGGCAAGAAGTTGAAGTATAGAGTTTAAAAGATTGTCACACGGATGAACAATGATGTAGCTGTTTTACAGGACATTGCAGATACTCTGGAAACTGAGCCGATGGCAAGTCAGCGGGTGCTGGCGGAAAAGGCAGGGATGTCTATCGGGCTGATGAATGCCGTCCTCAAGCGTTTTGTGGAGCGCGGCTGGATTATGCTTACGAACGTAAATTTACGAAAGCTTTCCTACGCTGTAACTCCGGCCGGGATTTCTGAACTTACTGCCCGCAGCCAGAAGTTTGCCAGACGAACCTTTGCCATTGCAAACAATTACAACGAAGCCCTTCTTAAACTAGTTGCTGATGCAAAAGATTCCGGAAAAGAGTCTGTAATTCTTTACGGCGAAAGCTACATCAAATTCCTTCTTGTATATGCCTGCCAGAATCAGGATGTAAAATTTATTCAAAAAAAATCAGATGAAGCTTACGATTCAAAAGCCCTTTGTATTGCAGGTGAACTTAATGAGCCTGCTGAACTTGAACGTCTTTCTAACCAGGGCTGCATCAATCTTTTAAATCTGATTACACAGTAGTTTTTATATGGAAGAAAAAAAGATTTACTGCATCTGGGTTCGGACCGGGCAGGAAGATAATTATGTAAAGGAAATGCAGCCCCTCCTTGATTCCGGGGAACTTGAAATTACAGGCAGGCTCTACGTCCTTAAAAAGCAGATGCGCCTTAAAAACGGAAAAGAATATATGGATCTCTTTTTTCCAGGCTATGTCTTTTTTGAAACTTCTGAAACCGAAATCATAAAACTTCTACCTCTAAAAAAAGGGAAAGGCTTTGTAAAAATTCTTCCTCAGACTTCTGCTGCCCAGCCTCTTGTTCAAAAAGATTTGAATATCATCCGTTCTATTTTACGCTTCGGTTCAACAATCAGCATTGTTCACGTAGACTTTAATGAGGACGATAAAATCGTAATTCTTGACGGTCCTTTCAAAGACTTTGCCGGAAAGATTGTAGCCGTCAACCGCCGCAACAAGCGGGTAAACGTACAGTTTGACTTTATGAACGGGTTGAAAATTGTCGGACTGACCTACGAAGTGGTAAAGAAGGTGTAGGAGAAGTTTTTTAATAATTTTTTTTATAGACATTAGATAAATGGATTTACAATCTTTTTTTCTTCTAATGATGGCGAATTATTTCCGAGTGTTGAATAAAGTCGATCTGTTTCTTTTTTGGTAATTTCCAAGAGTATAGAGAGAAGTTTTAGTTTTTCACTGTAGTCTAATTTTGTCAATTGTTGCAAAATATAATCCAAATTAGGAGAATTTTTTACTACTCCTGAATCATGAACTTCTAATTTTTGTAGATTATGTATTTTATATTTGGCTTCGTGATGTTGTGTATCGGTATTTTGTAGTTTTCCGTCAATTATAAAATCATATGGTACTTTGTATATCTTTGCCAATTGTGTAATTATTTTTACAGGAGGATTTACTTCGCCTTTTTCATACTTTATGTACATCTGACGCGAAACTCCTAAAAGATGTGCTATTACATTTTGTGATAAATTATTCTGTTCTCTGAGTTTTTTTAATGTTTCTGTCATACTATGCTGATACAATTTTGCAATAATTTGATAAATGTCGTCTTTGTGATGGACTTAAAAGAGGATTCTTATCACTTCCATGAATTTCTGTATGATATTTACTTCTTTTTGTCGGCTTATAAATTACAAAGGCATTTACTGCGAGACATAATTCAACTGTTACTGATATTATACAACCTATAAAGAATTTTTTCATGTTTGAAACAACATCTTCTTCACAACGATAGTCACCACGTTCTACAGACAGTCCTTTTTTATCTAAAAAAGCAGCAGAAGAAACATGTAAATCATCTCTCCAAAACATTTTTCTATGTTCAGGTGGAAAAACAGCACGATATAATAATTCATCATTTCTAAAAATATTATTCATAAAACTCCTCAAGCATCTGATTTATATAATAGTGTGAACAAGGAATAGTTCCGGATGTTTCTGAGCCATCTTTTGTTATTTTAAGGAATTCTAATAGTTTTAATTTTGATATCTGGAATTCAAGGTAACTTCCGTCTTCAAAGTTATATTCAATTTGAATGGAATCATTTGCAGTTGGAAAAACTTGTGGTTGTTTATTTAGTTCAAAAAGAAGTTCTTTTACTTTATTGATTAGTTTTTTTGAAAAACGTGATGCTCCATTACCATTCCAGTTTTTTGGTAATTTTTGTATTTCATTTAATTTTTGCAGATTAGCGAGTAAATCTTTTGAATATATTTTCTCTGCAGTTTCTTGACGTAATTTATCTGTAATTATTTGGCGAATACTTTTCCCAGTTAAAGAGGATTCATTTTTAACAGCATTCTGAATTTCAAATGGTATTGGAATAAACATAATAAACCTTCCTTCTGGTTATTTATGATTTGAATGAGTAATACATTCTGATTAATAAGATAATACACAATTAACTGAGTGTCAAATAAAATTTACTTACAATTGTAAAAAAAAATATACTATAAACCTAAAAGTTTAGAGTGATATTTTTTATACAATCGAACTGTGATGCCCGTTTGCTTACAGCTTCCTGAATGTAAGATATCCGTACGATAAAATTATTGCAACATAACCGGAAATATATTTCAATATAAGTGTGATTATGTTGTAACATAAGTTTGCTTATATTGTAACATAAGCATGATTATGCAGCTGAATAAAGAGAATTATATTGCTGTATAAGTTTGATTATGTGACTGTATACGGAGATATGTCCGTGATACAGTCATAGTGGGAGGTGGGGGGACTTAGTATTTGTTTCTCAGCTGGATTACAGAATGTACCTGATATTTTTTAAGTACAAGGTTCCAGTGGGTAGAGGCTGTGCTTAAAGCTTTAAAGCCGAAGTCAGTGCGGAATTCTTTTAGAGATTTTCCGCTCATCATGTAATGGAACGCGCTTTTTTGTTTGTCTGAAAGTTTATTGTAAATATCTGAGTTCGATTCATAATTTTTATTTTTTAGTATAATACTTCCTTTTGAATGGTAGGATGTATTGGTTTCAATGGCTTTTTTGCAGTGAATTAATTCATCCTGGTGCTTAAGATTAATGAGTATGTGCCGTATTCCATGTTGAAAAAGCAGTTCCAGATTTTTCTGCGATACAGAAACCTGTGAAAGTCCAAGAATGTGTTCCTTTACATTCTTCTTTGCAAGAGAAATAGCAAAATCCAGCTGCCAGAAATGTAATGATGCATTAATACAGATTGAATCAAACTGCTCTGGTGAATTTTTGAGTTCATCAGTTGTTCCTGCAAAAAAGATTCTGCAGTTTCCAAAAAGGAAGTTTACTGTGGGTGTTAAAAATACCGCCTGGTTTTGTGGGAAACCATAGATTAAAACTTTTTTCATAGCTTTTCTCCATATTTTTAGTTATTTTTAGTACTTTTGTACTATAAATATCGGAATGTTATAAAGTAACATAACAAAAAATTATAAAATAAATTCAAACTGCGGCCACAGATAATGAAAAATGCATGTCACTGCAGCCGCAAGTTGGGCTAACTGTTATTTATTCAACTATAAAAGTCTTGTCAAACACTTCACAAACAGTTTCTTTTGACGGATTCTGTTTTGATTTTTGTGTCTTAATCATAAGACTGTAGGTTCCTGACGCTAAGGAAGCTGGAACAGAACAAATTATTTCTGCAGTTCCATTCTTTGCCATTTTATCATTCTTAATACATACTTCTTCCTTTGTGTCCCTGTTTACAAAATAAAGACCAACATCTTCGT
This sequence comes from Treponema sp. C6A8, assembly GCF_000619925.1. GTDB lineage: Bacteria > Spirochaetota > Spirochaetia > Treponematales > Treponemataceae > Treponema_D. The sequence goes on from NZ_JHVB01000001.1 coordinate 96,939, forward strand.
TTGTACCGGTAATAAAAAGATTTTTGCCCTTAATTACAAGCTGACCGCCTGGGGTGAAAACACCGTCTTTTCCGCTTTCAATATCAAGCACTTCAATAAGTTCCGGCATATGAGTATTGCCCTGACCAATTACCGGACGAACAGTAGATGCAAGCTCCTTAGTTTCCTTATTTGTTCTGAATCCAATGTCAATAAAGTGCTTTAATGGATCAAAAACAGACTGACTTGATTCAAAACTCCCCAGAAGCTTTGCATAAAGGACGCCAATTCCAAAGTCAACTACGGCACCGTTCAGAATACGGTCAATCATGGCTGCGTTCAGCTTGTTCCATAAAGTAACAATTCCTACCGTGTTTTCATTAGAAATTACACCTGTTGCAATAAGATCATTTGCAATGTCTTCCATGCTGAGTCTATTACGGAACATTGTTTTTGCATGGTAGGTAACCTTTCCGTCTTCCGTTTTACGCATATTTGTAGGGTAGAGTCTTACCGGAAGTTTATACGATTTGTATTCAATATTTTCCTGTGCAAGTGTGTTAATATTCATTTTATTTTATACTCCTGTTTCTGGTGTTTCTGATTTTATTTTTGTAATTATTTCTTTTCCGGTGCGGTTTGCGATGATTCCAAAGACCAGTGAACACCACACTACGCCAGAAATTATCCCGCACTTTAGAAAAAAACAGCCGACCACAAATGCAAGTCCCTTAAAGCTGATAAGCTTAGCCACAAGATATATAACCCTTTTGAGCACCAGCATGAACAGCTGCCTGAATGTGCTTTGAATCAGGTTTATGCCCATTTACCCTCCTTGAGTTTACGTCTGGTGAAAAGAAACGGCGAATATATTCTCTTAAGTTCCGTAAGTGTGCGCGGTGTGCCGCCATGTTCTTCCAGGCTTGATTCGTTCATGAATAAACCTTTACCCATGTAACCGGCTACGTGAACGGCTTTTCCTTCATTGTTTAAGAAGAAAGCTGCCTGAATGCCGTCGTAGTCTTCTGCAGGAACTGTAAAATAATTTCTGTATAAAGAATCTGCCGTAACCCGAATGTTTTTTTTGTACAGTGCATTAAGGCTTGCGCAGACTGTGCCGGAACAGTCACTGCTTTCTGTAGTTTCATCACCCCATACATAAGGTGTGCCGTTAAATTCTGCAAGCAGATTGTGGAACATTTCCATCTTGCCGCAGCCCTGAGCTTCAAGAAAATCTGAATACTTTTTCAAACTTTCTTCTGCCTGTTTTGAATAGTCTTTCATGAAGACCTCCTGTGTTTTTAAGATGGTCTAACCATAACAGAAAAAAGAGGCGAAAAAACTCGTAGTTTTATTAACGTGTGGTGGGGAAATGATGTAAATTGATATTGATTCCTACTGAAAATCAAGCGATAAATCAAATCAAAAGCAGGAAGATGTTGAAAAAGAAATAATTCTAAAATCAGAGATTCCGTTAGGAATCTCCAATCCGTGTGATATTGTTTTAGTGAGGTTCATATGCTTAAATACGAAGAACAAACCGGTAAAATTATAAATGTCGTATCCGTGAAAAAATGTAGAGAAATTCCGGCGTTGCCTGTTTATATGCCCCTTGAAGAAAATATTTTTTATTCAGAAATTCATGATTCAGAAGAAAAAATTGGACTTTCTGGCAGTAAATGCAATTAATAAGATTAGAGAAGTGATTTTTGTTTTCATTTAATTATTTCCTATGATTTTTTAATATACGTGGCCATTAGTCAGGGCTGAAAAATATAGCAGAAAAGAAAATTTGATGCTATATGTAATATTCAATTTATCAGGAAATCTGTAGTATAACTATTTTTAAATGACAAGCTAACTTAATATTGTATTAATTGATATATATATAATCATTAGAATTCCTTACGATCATCGATGCTCAGAATTTAAACATATTAATAAAATAAAATAATTTCTTATTGTTCTGAAGCAGGCTGATTTTCTCAGAATTTCATGCAAGAAAAATCTTACAATTTGTAATAAACAGCTTTTATCCGATAAATGTAAAGAGTGCCTTAAAAAAACTCTTAATTATTTATAATATGGAAGCGCTGTTTTATTCACAAAATGAGAAATTTTTTTGACAAAAGATTCTATGTATGATATATTTGTTACTAACAGTACCTGTTCTTATTTTGTTTCCTCGTGAAACATTATGTAGAGCAGGCCTTTTTTTTATTATGCAAAAAATAGAGTTTACAAAACCTGCATTAACAATCTCTCAACAAATAGCAAGATTAACCTCAAGAGGAATGACAATAAATGATGTCAGTATGGCTCACAAAAAATTGTCTGAATTAAATTATTACAGATTAGAAGGATATTGGTTACCATTCGAATCAGACCATAAATGTGCCACCTTCATAACAGGTTCTAATTTTTCCCTTGTTTTGAATTGGTATAATGTTGATATGGAATTGCGGTCTATTCTTTTTGAAGCAATCAGTTCTATAGAGGTGTCTTTTAGAACTAAATGGGCTTATTATCTATCAACAAAATATGGACCCTTTAGTTATTTAAATCCACAATATTTTCACGATAGAAAGAAATGGTTAGAATCGATAAATAAATTTTCTGCAGATGTGTTTAGGTCAAAAGAAAATTTTGTAAAACATTTTATTGAAACTTATAAAGAGTTTTTTCCGCCTGAATGGGCTGCTGTAGAAGTTATGTCTTTAGGAACTTTGTCTCATTTATATGAATATATGAACGAAGAAATGCCTGTGGACTCATCTGATTTAATACCAGCTAAGGCTGCAATTGCTAATGATTATGGTTTGTCAATTAAAGAACTTGTGTCTTGGATGCGTACAATAAATGTATGTAGAAACTTTTGTGCCCATCAATCTAGATTAATAGCATCATATCTAACATCGCAGCCAATTGCGCCTAATTCAACTAATCCTTTATCCCATGTATGGTGTTTTCAATATATGGCAAAAGATAATATTTCTATAGAATTACTACCAGATGGAATGTTGAAGACTTGTACAGGAGTAGAAATTTTATTGTCTGGAAGAAGTTCTGTTGGGGATTTACCAACAGGATTATTAATTTATTTACCTGATAATGCAATTATAAGAAATGATACAGGTGATGCTTATAATCTACCTGATGGAACTGTTCTATTACTACCAATAGGGTATAAGATTGGGGTTCTAACAAATACAATTTTTAAAATTCCCAAAGGTTCAATTTTAACATTTCCACTAAGTTTTACACCGGGGGTTTCAGATTTAGAGCCTTTTTGTACACGAACGAATAATTTATGGTATAATGCTGTAATTTCGATTTGCTATATGTATAATAAAGTAATGGGTACAGATGCAATAAAAGAAAAAATACGCAATTTATTAAAGAAAAATACAATATGCTCACATTTGTTAGGTTTTCCCAAAAACTGGGAGACTATAAGTTATTGGCTATAAATGCGATACACTGTTCAGTTATTGGGATTCGGCATATAAGATTTCCTCCGTCATATGAAGTAGGAATCATCATATAGTTTTAGTACATAGAAACGGTATATCATCTGTTGTAAATGCTGATATATAATTTAGAAAACTGTCCAGAATAAATTGCACTACTATATATGAATTTTCGGTTGAAGAGTATGGTTTATTTCGTATTGAATGGAATTATAAATATTTAAACAATAGAAAAGAATAGAAGCCAAAGTTTTTAGTAATTTAATTTATATTCAATTTTTGAACATTTACCCCAAGTCATGCGGTATAATAAAATTATTATATTAAAAGGCAACCAGTGTCAGGCTCGGAGCTTGGTTCAAGCACGGCAAGCCGGGTGGGGTAATCTTTCTTTTTGGTGACTGCGTTTTTACACGTATTTGCCAGTGGGAAGGTGTCCTATTTATCAATTATCAGATGAAAATTGTAAAAAACAAATAAAAAGTTATGTTACTGATTTAGAACTAACAAATGGAGTAAAGCAGCCTGATGATAAGTTAGACTTTTATATAATGAAACTTCTATTCTTTACGACAAAAATAGAGAATGTTAATCTTGATATTATATCTGTTTTAACTTCTTATCCTCCGGATACTTTCTCTTCAAAATTTTTTCCTTTGCAAAATATGGTTACTTCTATATGTAAAATAGAAAAGAGTTTTGCTGAATAATTAAAAGCTATAAAGATGACGAAGTTACTGCAAGAATTAATAAAACCAGAGAAACTTTTAGAACAAATTTGAGAAGTTTAGAAAGAAAAGAACTTAATAACTCGTATGGGTGCTAATAAAAACAGTTATTGGATAATAAATACTTCAAGCACATACCTACCACAGGCAACAACCCACAGAAAATAAATTCTGCTTTTGGTAAAATAATAATAAAAGTTGTGACAAAAAGGGAATGGTTTTAGGCTATGGATGAAAATATAGTTTTTGATGAAGATGGATTTCCGACTCTTTGTATTGTAAAAGAGAGAGGAAGAGAGGGGCTTTCTCTTCCTGATATAAAAATTGCTTCAAAATCGTTTTTCAGGCTTGATTATAATATGTGCCCTGTAAATGCATTCGGTATGTTTTCTGCACCGCAAGGACAATATTCTGGTGTATATATGAAAACAAGAGAGCATACCTTCGGGATTATGCTGGGGGAAGAATGCAATCCGTTTTTATATCGTGGCGAAAATCAAAAATATGATGATTTTGTACCATCTGCAAAAAGATATGATTTATCAAAAATTGATTCTAAATTAAAACAGTGCCTCAGCTGGATTAAAAAGCAGGAATTTATCAATCTTTTTAAGGAATCTCCATATTATAAACGCTGTAAGAAGTTTTCTGTCTTAGATTGTAATTACGATTTTGATTTGGAAGCAGTAGCTCAGCATTATGGTTTTGATACTAATTACATTGATGTAACAAAAGATTTGTTTACTGCCTTGTTTTTTGCCTATACCTATAAAGATAATAATGGCTATCATCCAATAGCAGACTTTTCAAAATATAGGCCAATGCTTTATACAGCAAATATGCAACTGTTTGATGAAAATATAATGGACCAGATAAAAATTATTGGTTTTCAAGCTGTAATGCGTCCTTATAAACAAAATGCGCTTGCTATAGATTTGTCTGATGTGTCAGTAAAGAAATATTTTTCTGTCTGGGAATTGCCAAAAGATTTTGCTGTTTCTAATGCAGTATTTGAACATTTTTATAAGGGTGCAGTTCTTTTTCCAGATGAAATAATATCAAGGCATGCAGATTATATTTTGAATGATAATAATATTGATAGTTCTTTACTAAAAGAATTTTGCGTGAGTAATAAGCTGGATTATGACACTGTAAAAGAAAATCTTGAAAAAGAAGGCTTTGCACTAACAACTTTACATTATGCTTTTTCGCCTGCAGAGTTATGTGTTATGAATACCGAAATATCTGGTGGAATAATTCCTTTTTTGAAAACAAAAATAGCATATAGGGGAGTGAGTCCTATGGCAAGTGGGCAATAAATTTCGAAGAACTGAAAATCTGTAAATATTCAAAAATTGAACACTTGAATATAATCATACGGAATACTAAAATTGAAATATTAAAGACAGCCATTGTCTGCTATGGAGTTTGGTTCAAACACGTAAAACAGGGTGGGGAAAACTTCTTTTATAGGTGGTTGCGTTATTCTACGTTTATGCCAAAGGGAGAGTTATATTTAAATCTGTGTTTAATATTATTAATAAATATTTTATATAATTTTAATTATTTTTAGAGGAAAATCATATGCTTTCAAATTCAACAATTCTCATTACTGGTGGTACAGGTTCATTCGGTAACACATTTGTGCCAATGACTCTTGCAAAGTATAATCCAAAAAAAATCATCATCTATTCTCGTGATGAAATGAAGCAGTGGAACATGGCAAAAAAATTTCAGGGGGATGAGCGTGTTCGTTTTTTTATTGGTGATGTTCGTGATAAAGAACGTCTTATGAGAGCTCTTGATGGGGTTGATTATGTTGTTCATGCAGCTGCAACAAAAATTGTACCAACAGCTGAATACAATCCTTTTGAATGTATTAAAACAAATGTTCATGGAGCTATGAATCTTATTGATGCTTGTCTTGATAAAGGTGTAAAGAAACTTGTGGCTCTTTCAACTGATAAAGCTTGTAAACCTGTAAACCTTTATGGTGCAACAAAGTTGTGTTCAGATAAAATTTTCGTAGCTGGAAATTCTTATTCTGGAGGTAAATCAACAAAGTTTGCTGTTGTTCGTTACGGAAATGTAATGGGTAGCCGCGGTTCTGTTATTCCGTTCTTTATGGAAACTGCAAAGACTGGTAAACTTACTATTACTGATAAACGTATGACTCGCTTTATGATTTCTCTAGAACAGGGTGTTGAACTTGTATGGCATGCTTTTGATGACATGGAAGGTGGAGAAATCTATGTAAAAAAAATCCCTTCAATGAATATCTGTGATATTGCTTCTGCAGTTGATGCAAAGGCCGAACAGGTTGAAATTGGAATTCGTCCTGGCGAAAAGTTACATGAAGCTATGATTAGTCAGGAAGATGCATTTTATACATATGAATATCCAGAACATTTTAAGATTTTACCACAAATTTGCGAATGGGGTACTATTGAGAAAATGATAAAAGGTGGAAAGCGTGTTCCTGAAGGATTTAGTTATACATCAGATAATAATACTGAATGGATGACAATTCCCCAGTTGCAAGCTTGGATTGAAAAGAATCGTGCAAAAGTTGGAAATATTTAAAATTCAGACTTTGGAGTTTTAATTATGAATACTGATATTTCAGATATTTCTGTCGTAATATGTACAAGAAATAATAAAAATAATATTCAAACTGTTGTTCAAAGTGTTCTTATTCAGAATCCTGGAGAATTAATTGTTGTTGATGGCAATTCTTCTGATGGAACAAAAGAAATTCTTGAAAAGATGCCTGTAAAAGTTCTTACTGATCCAGGAAAAGGTTTAGCTCTTGCAAGGCAAATAGCTTTAGATGTTGTTCAATGTAAATATACTCTTTTTGTTGGAGATGATAATGTAGTACCTGATGGAAATATTGCTAAGTTAAAACAGTATATGTTAAATCATGATTGGGTGGGTGCAGCATTTCAAACACGAATTAAAGAGGCTGAAGTAAATTATTGGTCTTACTGTGCAAATTGGCGATGGATAACTCGCTTCTTTGAAGGTGAGAGAGATGTAATAGGTACACCTTATATTTTTTATACTGATTTATTGAAAAAAGCAAAATATGATGAATTTTGTACAGATTCTGATGATAGTGATATTGAAGAAAGAATAAAAAAAATAACTTCGAAAAAATTTGGATATTCAAATCTTGAATGTTTTGAAATAGGTAAAACAAGTTTTCTTGAAACAAAGAAACGATTTTTAATATATGGTAAATCTGATGCACAATTTTGGAATAAGTATAAAAATGGCTGGAAGGTTAAGAGAAAAATTCTTTCTATAATTCATCCTTTTAAGGATGAATTAATAAATCCATTAAAAAGAATAAAGTCTTTTAGAATAAGATTAAAAGTATTTCCATATTTCTTTTATATAACAATTGTTAGATATATTGGTTGGGTGAAAGAAATAAATATTATAAGGAATAAGCAAAAATGAAGAATTGTATTCTGTATGGTGCTGGTAGTGATTTAGAGAAAATTTTACCCCTACTAAGGAAGAACGATTACAATCCATTATGTATAATTGATGGTAATCCTCAGAAAGTTGGTAAAATAATTTATGATATTCCTGTTGTTTCATCAGAAAAAATCTTTGATTATAATTCTAAAATAATAATAATTACTGCAAGCTTTTTTGATAGTATACATGAGAATTTAGTAAAGATTTTGGATAGTAATATAAATGAATATTCTATTTTAGTTTCTCCTTATGCTTGGCTTATGCTTGTTAATGTAGAATATAATTCTGATTTATTAAAACGAGCTGCAGAATTTATTGAAGATAATAAGGAAAGTATAGTTAAATTATATGATTGTTCTGACAGAAAGACTGATGACATATTAAATTTTTTAATAGGAGCAAGGACTGAAAAGTTTTATAAATTCTATGAATACAACCTTATTCAAGGTATGCAATATGTTGAAGGGTATTTCTATGAAAATGAGTTAAAAGATATTGGTTCGTTTACTTTTGTTGATGTAGGTGCCTATATTGGAGATACATACAAAGCAATGATTTCTATGTATAACAATATGATAAACTACTATGCATATGAACCTTCTGAAAAAAATTTTAAGTTACTTAAAAAGTTTAGTTCTGAGAGAAACAATGATAACTGTGTTTTAGAATGCAGAAATTATGCTTTGGGTGATATGAATGGTCAGATATCTTTTGGTAAACAAGGGGCAGAATTTGGAATTATAAATGATTCTAATTCAAGTTTTTGTGAGAAAATTAATGTGAAAAGGTTGGATGATGACAATATTAATGTTATAGGAAAACTTGTAATTAAAATGGATGTCGAAGGTTCGGAAATGGAAGTTCTGGGTGGGGGGCTTGAAACGATTAAAAAGTATAATCCTATTATGGCTATATGTGTATATCATAGATATCAGGATATTTATGATATACCGAAATTTTTGATTGATAATGGCTTAAAATATAGATTTATCTTAAAATCTGGTATTCATACACATTTACTTGCGATTCCAATTAAATAATAGAGAATATAATGAGTATTATAGCAATAATCACAGCTCGAGGTGGATCAAAAAGAATTCCCAAAAAGAATATAAAACCTTTTATGGGAAAACCAATGCTTGCTTATGCAATTGAAGCTGCAAAAGAATCAGGTTTGTTTGAAGAAATAATGGTGTCGACAGATTCTGAGGAAATCGCAAATGTTTCAAAAGAATATGGTGCAAAAGTTCCATTTATGCGTAGTGAACGAACAAGTAATGATTTTGCAACAACATTTGATGTTCTTGAAGAAGTAATTACAGAATATAAAAAACAAGGATTTGAATATGAAGAACTTTGCTGTATATATCCATGTGTGCCATTTTTGACATCGAAGACTTTAAGAGAGTCATATATTGCTTTGAAACAGTCTAATGCAGATGCTTTACAACCTGTATGCAGATATCCTGCACCTGTAGAATGGGCTATGAAAATTGAAGATGGTCTTTTAATACCAAATGACAAAAATGCCCAACTTATAAGATCTCAAGATTTAATTCCTAAATTTTATGATGTTGGGATGTTTTATTATTTGGAAACTAATGTTATGCTTTCTGAAAAAACAATTACACCGAACAAAACTTTAGCATACATTATAAATGAACAGGAATGCCAGGATATAGATACACAAGATGATTGGAAAATGGCAGAGATGAAATATAAATTATTGCATTTGGGAGAATAATATGAAAGTCATAAATCGTTCACTCAAGAAATCTAATGAATTATGGAAACAGGCACAAAATACAATTCTTTCAGGCGTTCAATTGTATAGTAAAGGACCTGAAACACATATACAAGGTGTTTCTCCAATATATATTGACCATGCAAAAGATGCCCATGTTTGGGATCCTGATGGAAATGAATATATTGACTATGATATGGGACTTGGACCAATTTTACTTGGATATTGTTATAAGCCTGTTGATGATGCTGTTCGCCGTCAGTTGGAAAGAGGAATGGGGTATTCACTCGTTGCTCCTGAGGAAGTAGAATATGCAAAGCTCTGTATTGAAAACATTCCTTGTGCTGAAAAAGTTCGTTTTTTAAAAACAGGTTCCAGTGCAACAGAAGCTGCTGTACGCATTGCACGTGCCTATACAGGTAAAAAACATATTCTGCGCGGTGAATATCACGGTTGGCATGAGTGGACGACAGCTGCTGAAAGTGTGCGTCAGGGCGGAATTTTGGAAGATTTAAAGAAATATGTTCATAAATTCGACTATAATGATTTTGATGCCGTTGAAAAATATTTTGAGCAATTTAAGGGGGAAGTTGCAGCTGTTATAACTGAGCCTGTGCAGGTTGATGCTCCTGAAAATAAGTTTTTGGAAAAATTGCGAGATATCTGTCAACAGAAAGGGGCACTTTTAATATTTGATGAAGTTGTTGACGGTTTCAGATTCAGTATAGGCGGAGCTCAGAAATATTTTGGCATAACGCCGGATATGGCAACTTTTGGCAAGGCTGCTGCTAACGGAATGCCGCTTTCAATCGTAGCTGGTAAAAAAGAAATAATGGATGCGGTTGATAAAAAGGTATTTATTTCAACAACATTCGGTGGTGAATGTCTTTCTCTTGCAGCTGGTATTGCTGTAATGAATGAATTAAAAAACAAACCTGTTACGGAACGGCTATGGAGTCTAGGCACAAAGATACAGGATAATTTTAGATTTCTTGCACAAAAAATCGGAGTTCCGATTGATTTAGCAGGATATCCTGTGCGTCTTGATTTGCGATATTCTGATTATGAAGGACATCATGACTGGCTTTATAACTCAATTTTCATGCAGGAATGTGTAAAACGCGGTGTGTTGCTTGGATGGCATATATTTCCATGTTATTCTCATACTGATGAGGATATAGATTTCACATTAAATGTATTTGAAGATGCAATGAAAGTTTATAAAAAGGCATTGGATTCGGGTAATCCAGCTTCTTTTATGGAAGGAGAGCCTTTAAAAATTGTTTTAGGATAAAAACTTTTGTAGTTTTAGAAGAAATTTAGATTGTAAGGAGTGTTAGTTTTATGAATGTATTTCCAGAAGAAATCAAAATCGGAAATAAAACAATTGGATTGAATCATCCAACTTATATTATTGCAGAAATTGGTGCCAACTTTGACGGTAGCATTGAAAAAGCTAAAAAACTTGTTGATGCTGCAAAAGAATGTGGAGCTGACTGTGCTAAGTTCCAGACTTTTACTGCAGAGAAAATTGTTTCAGATGCAGGCTTTAAGAAAATGACTTTGCATGGCGTTCACGGAAGCTGGGGGCGCTCTGTATATGATGTTTTTAAGGATGTTGAATTTCCACATGAATGGCATAAAGAAATTTCTGATTATTGTAAGAAAGTAGGTATCGATTTTTCAACTTCTCCTTATGATAAGGAAGCGGTTGATTTGTGCTGTGATTTGGACGTTCCTTTTATTAAGCTTGGTTCTGGAGACATTACTTGGCTTTCTATGCTTGAATACATTGCAAAGAAAGGTAAACCAATGATGCTTGCTACTGGTGATGCAACAATTTCTGAAATTGATGATGCAGTAAGAACTATCCTTGCAACCGGAAACAATCAGCTTGTTCTTATGCAGTGTGTTACAAATTATCCTTCAAAACTAGAAAGTGCCAACATTCGGGTAATTGAATCTTACCAGAAGATGTATAATATTCTTACTGGTTATTCTGATCATGCGCCAGGTTCTGTTGTTGCTTTGGGAGCTGTTGCTCTTGGTGCCAGAGTTATTGAAAAACATTTTACTCTCAACAAAAATGATAAAGGACCTGATCATCCTCATTCAATGGAGCCAGATGAATTCAAGTTTATGGTAAAATCAATTCGTGAACTTGAAAAATCTCTTGGAACTTCATTCAAGCAGGTTGTAGAAGAAGAATCTGAAACTGTATTTGTTCAGCGTCGCGGACTCTGTGCAAAGAATGAAATTGCAGAAGGTGCAATTATCAGACCTGAAGATATTGATGTTCTCCGTCCTGCTCTTGGTATTCCTCCAAAGTTTGAAAAAACTATTGCCGGAAAGACTTCTTCAAGAAAAATTCTCAAAGGCGAGCCTATTTACTGGGAAGATATCAAATGACAGAAAGAGAAGCTTTTATAGCTTTACTTGATACCGACGAGCCTCAAAAAAGCGATGCAATAATCCTGTTGGAAGGAGATGGCTTTGCGCGTTATAAAAAAGCTGTCTCCTTGTATAAAAGCGGAATTGCACCGCTTATCTGTTTTTCCGGTGGATTTGACGATGAAAAATCAGGTGCTTTTACTTATGAAAAAGTAAAGCCTTTAATTTTAGAAGCAGGTGTGCCAGAAAAAGATTTAATCTTAGAAGATAAATCTAAAAATACTTATGAGCAAGCTATCGAAATAATGCAGCTTGCTCAACAAAATAACTGGAAAAGAATTGTTCTTGTTGCTTCACATTATCATTCTTATCGTGCATTTTTGACTTTCTTATGTGTACAAAAACTGAAGTTTCCTGATTTAATAATGGATATGGCTGCTGTGAAAGATTTGGATTGGTATGAAGAAACTGATTGGGGAAGAAGAATAGATTTATTAGCTTCTGAACTAGACAAGATTGAAGTTTATCAAAATAAAAATAATGTTGCTTCATATGCGGAAGGCTTGGAGTATTTGAAATGGAAGAAGCAAAAGCAAGAGAGATATTAGGTAAAAATTTCATTGGGATTGACGAATTAAAGAAAATAAGCGGAACATTTTCACTTGAAATACCAGCTGCTGTTCCTGAAATTTCATATGATGAAGTTTATTTGAAAAATCATAAAGCCTCACATTTACTTGTACTATGCGTTGAGAAATTCTTTGATTGTAGAGATATAAGCATTATTGAAATAAAAAATAAAATTGCTGCATATGAAGGAACTCCTTGTTTTTATAACCAAGACTGGTATTTGAATGAGCAATTTATCAATAAACCATTGGAATTAAAATGGCTTTTGATTTCAAAGTCTGTGATTGATGAATCTAGAGCAATGCCAGCTGATAAGATTGTAGCAACTTATAAGTTAAATTCTGCAGTTGAGCTTACATATGCTTTTTTTGTTAATTATTTTGTTAATAATGCTGAAAAACTCTGGAATAATGATTATGTCTGGTGTTCTGATGTAGATGACAAAGGAGATCAGATTTATGTAGGCAGATATACAGATGCTAGTGGTTTAAATGCCGATGGTTTTGAGATTCATAGACATTTGAGAATTAAGAAGAATTATGGGGTAGTGTAAATTAGTAAATAAGAAATTCATAATTTTTTTAGTTTTGAAATTTGGTTAAAAAATTAAATATTCATGGCTAACCGTAATTATTTTTGAATTGCATAACTTTTTATTAATATTATTAAATATTAATAAAAAGTTATTTCTATTCTAAATATAATTTATTTAATTTTAAATATTTGGAAAGTTATGAAGATTAAGACATTTAAAATTTGTTCTAATTGATAGATATAGAATATCTATTTTTTATAAAAAGAAATGTTTAACGAAGAAGGAAAATAGCAAATTTATATATTATAACTGAACAGATTTGGGAGAAATAGATTGAAGACAATTAATAATATTGAACAATATAACGAGTTTATTGAAACTATAGATTTAGAAAATAATGAAAAAATAGATGAAAACAAATTGAATCGAAAACTATATATATATTTTGATGCATTTGAAAAATATGTAATAAGTAGATTTTATCCAAGAGTTTTGTTTGCATTGGGAATTCGTGCAAAAATTGGAGGAACAATTTATCAGGTAAATTATGGATTAAGAGATGAGGAAGAAGAATTTGAAACCTTGTTTAATAAACTGAATATTAAAAACTATACAATTAAATCAAGTATCTTTATTAAGGGGATTGCAATTTTTAAAGCCATATTTTTGATTATAAGGCATTTACCTCTTGAAAAACTATTAAAGTATAAAGTTAAAGGTGTTGAAATTGGTATTGCAATGTGTGATCAGCTGATTCGGGCTAGAGAAGAACTTGATACAATAGATAGGCTGAAATGGAACATGTTAAGAGAAGTTTTTGGTACTATTAGACTTGCATTGACAATAGATAAGCAATTTAAAAAAAATCCACCAATGTATTATTTAACTCAAGAAGTAGGATATAATTATAAGGTAGTTATTGATTTTGTAGGAAAATATGGTGGAAAAGTAGCACAAATTGAAGCGGGGGGGATAATTGATGAATGGGTGGCACCTGATAATAGACCATATTATGCAGATGCTCCAGTAAAAAGAAGAATTATAAAAGGGGTATGCGAAGCTGATAAATTCGATTTTATTTCAATAATTAATAATTATTATGTTAATCGTAGAAATGGTACATCATTACAAAAATCAATGGATGAAAGGCTGGCATATTCTTTAAAAAAAAACATTTCGAAAGAAGTTTGGTTAGAGAAGAATCATATAGATAAAGCTAAAAAAAATGTCTGTATTATGTGTCATTGTATGTCAGACAACCCTCTTACATGCGAGTCAGGACTTTATATGGATTATTATCATTGGCTTATTGATACTTTACGAATAATCTCAAAAATTAAAAATGTGAACTGGATTTTAAAGGCTCATCCTAGTCGAAAACTCTATGGGGAAGGAGATAGAATTTTTAATATTTTCCAACAATATGGAAAATCAGATAATATTTATATACTAGACGATAGTATAAATTCAAATTTGGTTTTTGATTTAGCAGATGTAATTGTTACGGTAAGAGGTACTGCGGGGTTAGAATATTCTAGTGCTGGTATACCAGTTATTGTTGCAGGAAAAGGTTTTTATGATGGTTTTGGATTTACAATTGAACCAAAATCTGTAAAAGAATATGAATTAGTTTTAAAAGATTGTGATAAAATTCAACCTCTTACAAATGAACAAATAGTAATGGCAAAAAAAGTTTCTTGGGCGTGTTATTGCTTCTGTAAAACATTCGATGACACTGATTTTGTATTAACGAATGCTATTAGAACTGATTTTCCACATATAGGACAAAATGATATTATATTCAGTAAATTAATTGAATTATATAATAAAGGTATAACTTATAAAGATTCGTATTTTTATAAAGCGGGATATCATTCAGTGTAATGCACATAGAAGGTAATATGAAATCAGTTTATTGTGGCATGAGTGCCGATTTAATTCATCATGGACATTTGAATATTATTCATGAGGCTATGAAGCTTGGAGAAGTAACAGTCGGGGTTCTTACGGATGAAGCTATTGCCAGTTACAAACGGCTTCCATATCTTACTTATGAACAGCGTGCGGAAATTGTTTCAAATATAAAAGGAGTTGCACGAGTTGTTCCACAGACAACTTTGGATTATGTTCCAAACCTTGAAAAATTAAAACCTGATTATGTAGTTCATGGTGATGACTGGCTTATTGGGGTGCAGCAAGAAACTCGTCAACGAGTAATAGACTGTATTTCAAAATGGGGCGGAAAAGTTATTGATATTCCATATACACCAGGTATTTCTTCTACCGTTCTGAATGCAGAAGTTCGTGAACTTGGAACAACTCCAGAAATTCGTCAGAAGATGCTACGACGTCTTATTGCTGCAAAACCAATTGTACGCATAATGGAAAGTCATTCAGGACTTACAGGTCTTATTATTGAAAAGACAAAAGTAAGGGTAAATAACAAGACAGAAGAATTTGATGGTATGTGGGCAAGTTCACTTACAGATTCTACAAGTAAAGGAAAACCTGATATTGAAGCTGTAGATCTTACAACAAGACTTCATGGGCTTAATGATGCTCTTGAATGTACAACAAAACCTGTAATTTTTGATGGAGATACAGGTGGAAAAATAGAGCATTTTGTTTTTACTGTTCGTACATTGGAAAGACTTGGTGTTTCTGCTGTAATCATTGAAGATAAAGTGGGCTTGAAGAAAAATTCTCTTTTTGGAACAGATGCAACTCAAACTCAGGATACAATCGAAGGCTTCTGTGAAAAGATTCGTACTGGTAAAAGAGCTCAGATTGCTCCGGATTTTATGATTATAGCGCGTTGTGAAAGCCTTATTGCTGGTAAAACAATAGAAGATGCTCTTGAAAGATGCTTTGCTTATGTAGATGCAGGGGCTGACGGAATTATGATTCATTCAAAAAATAAGAGTGGTGAAGATATAAAAGAATTCTGTCATAAGTTCCGTGAAAAGCATGCAGCTGTACCTATTATTGTCGTACCAACAACTTATAATCAGGTAACAGAGAACGAGCTTCAATCTTGGGGGGTAAATGTTGTAATTTATGCAAATCATATGCTTCGTTCTGCATATCCAGCTATGGTAAATACTGCAAAGTCTATTCTTACGCATCATCGTTCCTTTGAAGCTAATGATATGTGTATGAGTATAAAAGAGATTCTTGAACTAATTCCGGGTACAAAGTGATTATGGATCAAGTTATCATTTTTGCTCATCAGAACTATTCTGCTCTAGATAGTTTTTTTATTAGTAATAAAATTCAAAAGGTGTTTTTAGTACATACTAAATCATTTTTGAATTTTAAAATTAGCAAATATTTTGCATCCTTAAAAGAAAAACTTGGAATTGATATTGTTTCATTTACCAATTTTCATCCTAATCCAGATTATGATTCTGTTGTAGAAGGCGAAAAACTGTTCCGTGAAACAAATTGCGATTGCATTATTGCTGTTGGTGGTGGAAGTTCCATTGATGTTGCAAAATGTATAAAACTTTATATGGGACTTGACAACAATAAGCTATTTTTTGAGCAAGTTCCTATACCAAATGATATAAAATTAATTGTTGCTCCAACGACTGCAGGTACAGGGAGTGAGGCCACAAGATATGCAGTTATATATTACAAAGGTGAAAAGCAATCTATTACGCATGATACTTGCATTCCTTCTGAAGTGATTTTTGATTCTGCTTTTTTACATACTCTGCCAGATTATCAAAGAAAATCTACAATGTTGGATGCATTATGTCATTCTTTGGAGGCATATTGGTCTGTTAATTCAACAGCAGAGAGTAAGACGTTCTCAGAGAAAGCAATTAATATAATATTAGAAAATTTGGATTCATATCTTAGAAATGAGGAAAAAGGTAACTATAATATGCTTATGGCTGCAAATTTGGCAGGTAAAGCAATAAATATCACCCAAACAACTGCTGGTCATGCAATGTGTTATAAGCTTACTAGTATGTATGGCATTGCTCATGGTCATGCTGCAGCTTTATGTGTTAATAAATTGTGGCCATTTATGGTAAACAATACCCAAAAATCTAACGATGCTCGTGGAAAAGAATATCTTGATAATATGTTTTCACAGCTTGCGCAAATTATGGGATGTAAAAGTGTGAAAGAAGCAACTGTCAAATTTTCTTCAATTCTTCAAAAACTAAATATTGAAATACCTAATGTAAAAAATGTTGACGATTTTGATATGTTAAAAATTTCAGTTAATCCTGTACGCATAAAAAATAATCCTATAAAATTAACAGAAGAGGATATTAATATTTTGTATCATCAAATTTTAAGAAATAAGAACTAACTGATACTTAATCGTAGTTAAATATTTTGTTGGTGGTTGTTCTGTGTGTGGAGTACCGGATGCAATTAAAAAATTCTATGGAGTATCTGAAAGGGAAAAATAGGTATAGAAATTATGTCAAAATTAAAGAACGTAATAAAAAAATCTTTGTTTGGAAAATTTTTACTTAATCTTAAACATATTTTTAATAGATTTGGAGACTATGGATATGTTTTAATGCTTCATAGGATAGGGGAAATAAATCCCAATGGAATTTCTGACAATGAAAATATGAAAGTGTCTCCAGAGTATTTGAAACGATTAATTCTGGATGTTCAAAAAAAATATGATATAATTTCTATTTCTGATATAGCGGACAGATTAAAAACAAAACAAAAGAGAAAATTTGTATGTTTTACTTTCGATGATGGGTATAAAGACAATTTTACAATTGCTTATCCAATTTTTAAGAAGTTGAATGCTCCTTTTACTGTTTTTACAGCAGCATGCTTTCCTAATAGAACAGCTTTATTATGGTGGTTCAAAGTAGAAGAATTATTATTGAAAAATGAATGTATAAAACTTTCAGATGGCAGTAATTTTATCTGTAAATCCTTAAAAGAAAAAAATATTGTATTTTCAGAAATAAGAAAAAAAATATTACAATTAAATCAGTTGAATCTTGAGGAAGAACTTAATAATTTGTTTTCGGATTATACTATTGACTGGAGAGATAAAGATGATGAACTATGTCTTACTTGGAAAGAAATAAGTATGCTTCATAAAGACCCCTTAGTTACAATAGGAGCTCATACATCTCATCATTATAATTTAAAACAATTAAACAGTAATGAAGAAGTAAAACAAGAAATTCTTGAAGGTATTTACTATTTCGAAAAGTACTGTGGTTTTAAACCAATGTTTTTTGCATACCCTTTTGGCTCTTCTTCTGAAGTTGGAGAACGAGAGTATCGTGTAGTTCAAGAGATAGGATTTTCATCAGCATATCTTGGTTATGGTGCCGGAATAAAAAAATATACAAATTCATATTCGTATCCCCGTATTGCACTTATGGATAATACTGATATTAAAAAATTATTATAAGGAACCGTAAATATGAAAAGATTAGAAAACCCCAAGATTTCAGTAGCTATTGTGGTTTATAATCGAGTTAAAACATTAGGGGCTACCTTACAAAGTATAGCTAATCAA
The DNA here is from genome assembly GCF_000619925.1 of Treponema sp. C6A8. Taxonomy (GTDB): domain Bacteria; phylum Spirochaetota; class Spirochaetia; order Treponematales; family Treponemataceae; genus Treponema_D. The sequence continues at coordinate 115,423 of NZ_JHVB01000001.1, forward strand.
AATTATAATAATATTGAAGTTATTGTAATTGATGGTGGTAGTACAGATGGAACAACTGATATTATAAAAAAATATGAGTCGTTAATTACATATTCAGTTAGTGAACATGATAATGGAATTTATGACGCAATGAACAAAGCTTTAGAAAAAGCAACTGGTGATTGGCTTTTATTTCTAGGGAGTGATGACAAATTTTACAATAAAAATGTTCTAAATTCTATTGTTCCAAAATTTAAGAAAAATGCAGTAAATTTAGGAATGGTCGAAAAGAGTGATGATTTGAATATTGAGGGTGGCTTTCCGCTTGCAAAATACAGAGTATCTTTTAGTAATCCATGTCAACAGGCTCTTTTTTACCCAAAAGTTGCATATACTAAATTTCGATTTAATCTAAAATATAAAATATTTGGAGACTGGGATTTTAATATCAGAATGTTTTGTAAATATCCAGTTCATTTTTTTAAGGATGTGGTTTCTGTTTATTGCACAGAAGGTATAAGTTCCTGTTCTAAAGATTCTGTCTTCATAAATGACAGGGAAAAAATAATTAGAGATAATTACTCAAAAATACAGATGATGATTTACTTTATTATGAAGTATCGACGAGTAATTCAAGATAAATTCCAAAGAAAAACTTCATATAAAGGAGTTTTGTATGAATAATTATAATTGTCCTGAGAATTTCTTAAAAGAGGACGAAAGATGTGAATATAAAGTTTCGACAAAACTTAAAAAAATATGGGCTGTTGAAATAGATTTATATCAAAAATTTGCTGAGGTATGTGATAAATATAATATTAAATATTTTGCTTGGGCAGGGACTTTGCTTGGCGCTATAAGACATAAAGGTTTTATTCCTTGGGATGATGATTTCGATATTGGATTATTACGTGAGGATTATGAAAAACTAATAAAAATTGCACCTAAAGAGCTTAAACATCCATATTTCTTACAAAATATGTACTCTGATAAAAAATACTTTTGTGCATATTCACGTTTTAGGAACAGTGAAACGACAGGTGCAATTGTGGGTACAGATACTCCAGATTATAATAATGGAATATATATAGATATATTTGTATTGGATGGTAAGCCTGAAGATGAAAAGGAACTAAAACGATGGTATAAAAAAAGAGATTATGTTTCATTTTTGATAAACCATTTTGAAAGCAATTTTAAATATTCACACGGATTTAAGAAATTATTACACTATGTAATAAAAGGTTTTGTTAAGATATTTTTCAGTTATGATAGATTATGTAAAAAGTATAATAAAATAGTTCAAAAATACAATAATAAATGTAATTGTGTTGGATTAATGACTCATTCATATGATTTTATTCATAAATATTATTGTACTAAGGAGTCGTTGGAACAAATAGTGTCTGTGCCTTTTGAATATACAAAAATAAATATTCCTAAAAATTATGATGAACCACTAAGAAATATGTATGGAAGCTACATGGAGTTCCCACCGATTTCAAAAAGAGGTATATGGCATAATGGACAGCTTATCTTTGATCCAGATACACCATATAAAGAATTTTTATCGAGGAAATAAATTGAAAATAATCAAGAAACTTGATCAATATAAATATTTCCTTGAAACTTTAGGTTCAAACAATGTAAAAAACAGTTGATAACAATAAATATAAATTAATTATAAATATTTATTTTGATGCTTTATAAAAATGTAAGATATGTAGATTTTATCCAAGAGGATTATTTAATCTTATCGAAATTAACATTTTTATAAGGTGGATATGAATTAGTCTAAAATAATATAGTTTTTATATAATTAGGTAGAATAATGAAATCTAGATTAAGTAACTACATAAAAGTATTTAAAATATTAACTCCCCGCCAAAAAAGAATATGTTTTGTAATTGTTATAATGATGTTTATTGGTGCAGTACTCGAAACTGCTGGAATTGGTCTTTTGTATCCTCTTATATCAATAATAGGAGATACCGAGAGTATTATTAAAGTTGTAAAATTTCCATTTATACAAAAGATTCTTTTAAAGTTAGGAGTTAACAGTCATATACGTTTTATTGTTTTTTCTTCTGTTTTTCTTCTGATTTTTTATATTATAAAGAATATATTTATTTTTTATTTAAATAAGAAACTTATTGATTTTTCATTAAATAATCAAAAAGACTATACAGTAAGGCTTTATGAATATTATTTGCGTAAACCATATCTTTTTCATACAAAAACAAATTATTCTGTTATTAACAGAAATGTAAGTTCTGGTGGAGATTATGTTTTCATGGTTATATTAAACTATACCTTGAACATAATTACAGAATTAATAACATTACTTGTAATATGGGGCTTTTTGTTGCTAGTGGATTGGTTAATTGCACTTGTCACTTTTTTTGTTATTGGTCCAGTTATTCTTGTAATGATGATTTATTTTAGAAAACGTCTAACTAAGCTTGGTATTATCCAAAGTAGGGCCAGTGCTGCATATGGAAAATGGTTGGTTCAGGGTTTCTTTTCTATCAAAGAAACAAAAGTTCTTCAAAAAGAAGATTTTTATATTAATCAATTTAATAAAGTCTATTCTGAATATATTGACAGTTCAAAGCATGCAAAGGAAATCAATTTTATTCCTAAATCTTTAATTGAAGTGATTGCAATGTCGGGTATTATAATGTTAATTATAATTGAGGTGTTGATAAAACGAGATCCAGCTGCAATTATTCCTGTTATGTCGGTTCTAGCATTGGCTGCTGTCAGATTAATGCCTGGAGTAACAAGAATTATCAATTATTTAAATTCAATAAAGTTTCAAATGCCATTATTTTTGGAACTCTATGATGATTTAATTGCTGTAAAAAATAATAAAAAATTTGAAACTCCTTTTTTCAAAGAAGAAAAAAAATATATACCATTCAATGATAGAATAGAAGTAAAAGATGTATGTTTTAAATATCCGGAAACAGAAAAAGAAATTCTTCACAATGTCAATTTTGTAATTCCGAAAGGAAAATTTGTTGGAATAATTGGTTCAAGCGGTGCTGGAAAAACTACATTTGTGGATATATTATTAGGGTTACTCAAACCTCAAAGTGGTAAGATACTTATTGATGGTTTGGATGCTAATGAAAATCTTTCTGCATGGCTAAATCACTTAGCTTATGTTCCTCAGTCTATTTATCTTTTAGATGCTTCTATTCGTGAAAATATTGCTATAGGAGTTGATACTGATAAAATAGATGATGAAAAAATGGAGAAAGTTTTGAAAATGGCAGAATTATACGATTTTGTTCAAGGTTTACCTGAAAAAGAAAATACAGGTGTCGGTGATAAAGGCGCTAGAATTTCAGGCGGGCAACGCCAGAGAATAGGTATTGCGCGTGCTCTGTATCAGGATCCTGATGTACTTGTTCTAGATGAAGCGACATCTGCATTGGATACGGAAACAGAATGTGCAATTACAGAAACTATACAAAAACTGAAGGGACAAATTACAATTATTGCTATAGCACATCGTTTATCTACGCTTGAAAAATGTGATTTTAAGATTAAATTTGAGAATGGTGTAGCGGAAATCGTTTAATACAATCGTAATTATATGTTTTTATGCTAATATTAAATAATTATAAAAAGAAACAGGAATTATAGTATTTTATGAACTACAAACTTATTGATATGGAAGTCCACGGTGATCGTCGTGGAAAACTCATTTCTCTGGAAGAAATGCATAATGTTCCTTTTGAAATCAAGCGTATATATTATATGTTTGATACTTTACCAAATGAATCTCGTGGGTTTCATGCTCATAAAAATCTTGAACAAATAATCATTGCAATTGATGGCGCTTGTCGTTTTATTCTTGATGATGGTGAGAGACGCGAATCTGTTTTACTTAACCGCCCAGATGTTGGTTTGTATATAGGACCCGGTATGTGGCGAGAAATGCATGATTTTTCATATGGTTGTAAATTAGTGGTTTTGGCAAATGAATATTATGATGAAAAAGAATATATCAGAAATTATGATGATTTCTTGAAGTCTTTGAAGGAAGGTAAATGATACATCAGCTTTCTGATTGTAAAGCAGTAATTCCACAAAGTACAAATATCTGGCAATTTTGCATAATTTTTCCAGAGGCAAAAATTGGTGAAAACTGTAATATTTGTGCTAATGTACTTATTGAAAATGATGTTGTTGTTGGAAATAATGTCACTGTAAAAAGTGGTGTCCAGCTTTGGGATGGCATTACAGTAGAGGATAATGTTTTTATCGGCCCTAATGCTACATTTACAAATGACTTATTTCCCCGTTCAAAAAATCCCGATTGGGAATTAAAGAAAACAATAATAAAAAAGGGTGCGAGTATTGGAGCTAATGCAACAATACTCTGCGGAATAACAATTGGTGAAAATGCTATGATAGGAGCTGGAAGCGTAGTAACAAAGAATGTTCCTGATGGAGAACTTTGGGCTGGTAATCCTGCGAAATGTCTAAAGAAAATAGAGGAAAAAAAATGCAAGTTCCCTTTTTAAGCTTAAAAGATGTAACAAATAAATACAAAGATGAAATACACGAAGCTGCTCTTCGAGTAATTGATAGTGGTTGGTATCTTCAGGGGAAAGAAAACGAAAGATTCGAATCAGATTATGCCAACTATATCGGAACTAAATATTGTGTAGGTTGTGCCAATGGACTTGATGCCCTCGTTTGGATTTTCCGAGCCTATATTGAACTTGGCATTATGAAACCTGGTGATGAAGTAATTGTACCTGCAAATACTTATATTGCAACAATTCTTGCAATTACAGAAAATGGTCTTGTTCCTATTCTTGTTGAGCCAAATATCAATACATTTCAAATTGATGATAATTTAATTGAAGAAAAGATAACTTCTAAAACAAAGGCTATTACAATCGTGCATCTTTATGGGCAGTGTGCGTATACAGATAAGATTGGGGACTTGTGTAAAAAATACAATCTTAAGCTTATTGAAGATAATGCGCAGGCTCATGGCTGTATATTTAATGGTAAAAAGACTGGTAGTCTTGGTGATGCAGCTGGACATAGTTTCTATCCTGGAAAGAATCTTGGAGCTTTGGGAGATGCTGGCGCCGTTACAACAAATGATGAAGCGCTTGAAAAAGCAATTAGAAGCCTTGCAAATTACGGGAGTGCAAAGAAATATGTATTTCAGTATACAGGGCGTAATAGTCGTTTGGATGAAATTCAGGCAGCTATTCTTGATATAAAACTGAAACATCTTGATGAGGATGTATTACTTAGAAAGGAAGTTGCCAAGCAATATATCGATGGAATCAAAAATCCAAAGATTATACTTCCAAAAATTACAAATTGGGATCAGCATGTATTCCACATTTTTACAGTGCTTTGCGAGCAGCGTGATGAGTTGCAGAAACATCTTGAATCAAAAGGTGTAGGAACTAATATTCATTATCCAATTCCACCGCACAAACAGGACTGTTATAGGATGTGGAATAGAATTTCTTTGCCTGTTACAGAGAAAATTCATGCCCAGGAATTGAGCTTGCCGATGAGTCCTTGTCTGACAAATGAGCAGGTTCAGTATGTTATTAAATGCATTAATCAATTTTAGTATTTAGGAAAGTAAATATTTGAAGTATAAAAAATAATTAATTTAAAAGAAAGTTATTTGAGTATTTAATGTCATTTAATTAAGAGATTAACTGAAGTAAAACAAAGATATATACATTTTTATTTTGTACTTATTATAGAACGTAAGAAAAAGTATAATGTGATTCCAAATACAGAAATAAGCTATGTTTTCAATGAATTATCGATTCAACAACTGTATCAACATGTCTAAAACGCATAATTTACAGTTATAAGTAACAAAAGACCTGTCATCTTGCGTAAAATCTAACAAAGGATGTTTTTATAACTTCAATGTTAATGATGTCTGTTCTGAAAAATGACTAGTTTTTTTACATAAAATTAGTTCATCCCATAGTATTAATGAGATTTTTTTTATGAACCGAGTGATACATAAAATTAAATATCAAATGAAAAGAAGCAAGCTAGTTCTTTCGTTATATTCTTTTTATTTAAGGGCAAAAGAGAAGCTAACATATAACTTATTAAATAAAAAAGCTATAAAAAACTACAAAGAAGAATTGAGGATTGTTAGGTCAGGAAAAATAAAAATAGGTTTTTTGTTGCAAGACCTAAATGTTTGGAATAAAGAATCGAGCATTGCAAAAGTTTTATTTAATGATGATAGGTTTGATGTATACTTAATTTGTCTTCCTGGGGCATTTAATGATGATAGAATAGTTGTGCGCTTAAATGAAAACTATAATAATGTCATAGAAGAGTATAGTTGTCAAAGATGTAAAATTATAAATGCATTTGAGAACAACAAGTTTATTGATTTAAGAAAATTAAAATTAAGTTATTTATTTTATACTCGACCTTATAATAATTTTCTACCAAAAGAATATAGGTCTTACAATACATCACGTTATTTAAAAATTTGCTACACTCAATATGCAATAATTCTAGATAATAACCTATATAAAGATTTATGCAAAATAGATTTTTTTAGAAATGTATATGCAGTTTATGCTAGTACAATGGATGAAGAAAAATATATACAAAATAGAATTAGCAAAATGGGAATGTCAGAATATCAAAAGTCTAAATATTTTGGCTATGCGGCAGCAGCTACTTTTTTAGATCAAAAAATAAATGGAAAAAGTGCATGGCCTGAAAATGTAGGGCAAAATAGAATAGTATGGACACCGCGTTGGTCAGAGAATAATTTTGGACGTTATGGAAAATATATAATAGAATATGCAAAAAAAAGAAATGATATTTTTATACTTCACAGACCTCATCCTTTAACACTTGGTACTTATTTGCAGACAGGTAAAATGACTGAAAAGGAAGTTGAACAATATAAATTATTAGTCAATAGTAATAATTCAAAATTAGATGAATCAAAAGAATATGGAGCAACTTTTTGGCAAAGCACACTATTAATAACTGATTATTCCTCCATAATATTTGAATACTTTCTTACTGGAAAACCTATTATTTTTTGTCCGTCAAAAGAAATTATCTATTCACCTATTGGTCTATTTGAGGAAATGTTAAAGTATTGTTATATAGCTAAGAATTGGTCAGAAATACAGCAAACGATAGATATGCTTTTAAGCGGAGATGACTTCAAAAAAAACGAACGTGAATACTTTATAAAAAAAGAATTTGGTCTAGATTACTTCAATGCTCCTGATAAAATTGTTAATGATATATATGAAGATTATATATTCCACGGTAATAAAATAAGAAATTGAAAACTTTTCTTTGAATTAAATACTTTGAAGAAATGAATACTTATGAATCAAAATTGTTGTTATACGGAGATTTGGGAAATACTGGTAAAAATGCAGCTGTTTGGCCAAATACAATTTATGCAAATTATTATGAAGTTGATACATTTATAACTAATTAAAAATATATTATTTTATAATTTTAAGATAATAGGATTAAATGTATTATAGTAAACTAAGGAAATGAGAATCAGGTTTATTTTTTATTAATAGTTATGAAATCTATAATATAATTAATTTATATATTAGAAAATAGTCTAGTCATTTATTAATATTATTATATATGTGAAGCTTAGTTTCGGAGTATACAGTTTGTAAGAATGAAAACAAAAACAATATCTTTTCTTATGCCTGGAGGTGGCGGCTCCCCAAGTGGTGGAGTAAAAGTAATTTTTGAACAAGCGAATATGCTTGCTCAAGATGGATATGAAGTGCATATTATATATCCAGTTCATACATTTATACGTCGTATAACTTTAAGAAATGTTGTAGGTACATTAAAAAGATATATGCTAGGTTTTTGGCATGAGGCGTATAAGGCAAAATGGTTTAACTTAGACCCAACAATAAAAGAGCATAAGGTTTTTAGTCTAAAGTATAAGAATGTTCCGAAAACTCAATTCTATTGTGCTACAAGTCTTGAAACTTCATATTTCCTAAACAATTATCCAATTTCCTCTGAAGATAAGCTTTATTATATTCAAGGTTATGAAACTTGGAATGTTCCAGAGCCATATACATCTAATTCATATAAATTTCAGATGAAAAAAATAGCTATAGCTCCATATTTACTTGAGAAAATACGCTCAGTAGGAGAGGATGCCGTATATATACCAAATGGATTTAGCTTTACTGAATTTGGATTAGACATTCCAATTGAAAATAGAAATCCACATATTGCAATGATGCTTTATTCATCAAATAATGATATAAAACGATGTTCAGATAGTATTGCAGCTCTTAAAAACGTAAAAGATAAAATATCAGATTTAAAAGTTATTATGTTTGGAATCCCTGAACGGCCGAAGGATTTACCAGAATGGTTTGAATATTATCAGACACCAGATAGAAAAACATTAAGAAAGTTATATAATTCGGCCGCAATATTTGTTGCTGCAAGTAGAACTGAAGGTATGGCATTACCTCCTGCCGAAGCTTTTATTTGTGGGTGTGCTTTATGTTGTACTGACATTGGCGGTTTTGGGGTCTATGCAATAAAAGATAAAACTGCATTAGTATCTCCTGTTTTTGATATAGAAAAGTTAGCTTCAAATATTGAAAATTTGATGAGTAACGTAGAAAAAAGAATTTCTTTTGCAAAAGCTGGAAATTGTCTAATGCAAGAATATACATGGGAAAACGCATATAAAAAGTTTGTTTCATTACTAAAATAGTTTATGAAACAAATATTTTTCACTAATATATAAAACATTCTCAATCTGTCAAACAATAATTTGATTTTTTATTGTAGTATCGACATTCTTTCTTTTATACTTATAGTAAGTAGCATTTTGATTTCTATTGATATAACTAGATATGTTGAATATTAGTGAAATTCTATTTCTAGACATATATAAGTGTTATGAGTATCTTTGTGCTATCTTTTGTGAGGTTTTAATTATAAATTATGGGAAAAATAAGACATGCAGTTTTAATGGTTACTTATAATCAAGAAAAATTTATATGTGAGGCATTAAATTCCATATTAAACAATAAAGTGCTTCCAGATTTAATTATTCTAAGAGACGATTGTTCTACAGATAATACTTGGCGAATAATAAAAGAATTTGTAGAAAAATATCCAGAGATTTTTGATGCTAAACAAAATGACCACAATCTTGGAATATATGATAATATGAATCTAGTTTGGTCACTTGGTATACATTCTGATTGCGATATTCTTTCATGGTGTAGTGGTGATGATTTATGGGCTCCTAATGTTATTGAAAATCTTAATAGAGCAATTGAAAAAAACAATATAGATGTCAAAAATGAAGAGTTTGTAATAGTAACAAATTCATACTTACTATTTCCTAATGGCAAAAGATCTTTGTGGAATAATTATAAACTCAGAAACAAAGATATACGATTACATCGTCTTGGTAAAAAATTAAATTATCGTGAAATTGGTGTTTCTAGAAATATATTTAAGAATGGATATGAACCACTTAGAAAGGATTTAGGTTTAGCATCTGATACAATTTTTGTATTAAATAATGAAGCCAAAGTAAAAAAATGGTATTTTGAAAATTTTGAAGCAGCTTACTACAGGGTAAGTGTCGGTGTCGTGTCAAGAGAAAACGTAAAGAAATTATTAAAATCTGAAGCCGATGCATATAAGACTTTGTATAATTCTGAAAAATTTAATTTTAATAGAAGTGAAAAAAAACTTATTGAACTATGGATTTCTTTTGATAATTATATTGTTGAACAAAGTATATGCAATTGGTTGTCTTTTGTAAAATCGTATTTTTCAAATTTTGAAAATATACAATTTTTTACCTTTAGAATGTTTGTAGCTTTATTACCACCATTAATTTTAAATGTTTTAGTGACAATAAAATCTAAATTAAAGGAAAAAAGAGATAAATGAAATCAATATGTTATTTAGTATTAGCATTTAATAATTATGATGATACCGTTGAGACGATAAATAGTATTAAAAAGCAAAGAAATTATAATGCTGATATAGATATTCTCGTTGTTGATAATAATTCTATACCCAAGTTTGCTAAACCATTGTGTAAATTCTGTGAAAAAAATTGTATTCAATATATTTATCGAAATATAAATGATGGATATGCTGGAGGTAATAATTTTGGCTGGAATCTTATTAAAGATAAATATAAATATATTTTTGTAGTTAATAATGATATCATCATTAATAATGTAGATTTGTCTATTAAATTAGTTAGTATTCTGGAAAATGATAATAAAATAGGAATTGCTGGTCCTGTTGTTTATTATGGCAACAATGAAAGACTAACTGATAAAGGAATAAGACGTATATTTTTCAATTATTTTTATGAGATAAAACTAATAAAAACACAAGATTATGAAGAATGTGATTCTGTTATCGGATGTTTTCTTGCATTAAACCCTAAAAATATAAGCAGTCCTCTGTTTGATGATAGTTTTTTTATGTATGGAGAGGAGCTTAACTTAGGACTCCGAACATGGAAAGAAGGGTATAAAGTTATTCATCTTACAGACGATGAATATTCTATATATCATAAAGGTGGTTGCAATCCTTTTGGAAATGGTTCTATATGGAAATTTTATTTATCAATTAGGAATTCTATCTTATGCTCAAGACAATTAAATAAGAACAGAGGTATATACATTTTTTTGATTTTCGTTTCTGTATTAAGAACATATTTTAAGTTTAATTATTTAAGAAATCAGAGGCGGGCAGCATTAAAAGGCTTTATATCTGGAATAAAACTATTAAATAAAGATAAAAACTCTATTTCTTTTGATGCTCAAGAGGCTCTCCAAGGAAAGTTCTAGATAAAAAAAGTAATATTAAATATAACGAAGAAGCAAGTTTTATGTATAAATTACTTCAAATAAATACAATTATAAATTCTGGTTCTACTGGTCATATTGCGGAATCTTTGGGAGAATTTGTTATTGCAGATGGTTGGGAAAGTTACATAGCCTATGGTCGTAATCCAAGGGAATCTGCTTCTCATTCAATAAAAATCGGTAATAAGTTTGATATATTCTGGCATGTGTTTGTTACACGTGTGTTCGATTTACATGGCCTTGCATCACTGGGGGCTACAAAAAAACTGATTCGTAAAATAGAAACAATAAAACCTGATGTAATTCACTTGCATAATATTCACGGTTATTATCTGAACTACAAAATCTTGTTTAATTATCTTGCAATAAAAGGAATTCCAATAGTATGGACAATGCATGATTGCTGGGCTATAACGGGTCATTGTCCACACTATACTTTTGTAAAATGTAAAGAGTGGCAGTTCAAGGAAGGTTGTAGAACTTGTCCCCAAAAAAAAAGGTATCCATCGTGTATACTGTTTTCAAATGTTGCTTATAATTTCAGAAATAAAAGGAAATATTTTAATTTATTAGCAGAAAATCAGCTTACAATAGTTACTCCTTCAAAATGGCTTTCTGATGAAATGGGGAAATCCTTCTTGAAACACTATTCAAGAAAGGTTATATATAATGGAATAAATATTGACGTATTTAAGCCATATCCAATTACTCAGATTAATGAGAAAAATATTATTCTTGGTGTTGCAAGTGTATGGAATGAAGAAAAAGGGCTAAACGATTTTTTAGAACTTTCAAAACTTATAGATGATGAATATGAAATCGTTTTGATCGGAGTAGAAGACAAGATTATTAAAGAATTACCAGAAAATATTAAAGGAATAAAACGGACTGAAAGCAAAGAGGAGCTGGCACAATGGTATTCAAGGTCTCTTTGTTATTTTAATGCAAGTGTCGAAGAAACTTTTGGAATGACTTGTATTGAAGCACAGGCGTGTGGGACTCCTGTGGTCGCATATAATTCTACTGCTATTCCGGAAACTTTCTCTGAGAATACGGGGATTATGGTCGAAACTCGAAATATAAAAAAAGTATACGAAGCAATAAAAACAATAGAAATAAATGGAAAAAAATTTTATTCTGATAGTTGCCGTAATTTTGTGGTTTCAAATTTTAATGAGAAAAATAAATTCCAACAATACATTGAATTGTATAAAGAACTAACAAAATAATAATAAATTGGATAAAATAAATTATGAAAATTTCAATCATTACAGTCTGCTACAACAGTTGTCAAACTATTTCTCGAACAATTGAATCGGTTCTGGCACAAAATAATGTTCATCTTGAATATATAATTTTTGACGGTGCTTCAAAGGATAATACTGTTCAAATAGCTGAGTCATATCGAGATTCTTTTGCACAAAAGGGGTTTGAGTATCGAATAAACTCAGAACCTGATAACGGCATTTATGATGCAATGAACAAAGGTATAAATGCTGCTACTGGTGATGTTATTGGAATATTAAATTCAGATGACTATTACGCTTCTTCTGATGTTTTATCCTCTATAAATTCTTGCTTTGAACAAAACAATACTGATAGCGTTTATGGTGATTTATTGTATGTGAAAAATGATAAGTCATATCGTTATTGGAAATCTGGTAAACAGAAATCATTTCGTTCTGGATGGATGCCACCACATCCTGCTTTTTTTCTAAAAAGGTTAGTATATGAAAAATACGGCCTGTTCCGACTTGATTGTGGAATTAATGCTGATTATGAATTAATGCTGCGTTTTTTAGAAGTTCAGAAAATAAGTACTATCTGGCTAAATAAAGTTTGTACATATATGGAAGCCGGTGGAACAAGTAACAATGGCTTGAAAGCACGTATTGCTGGTATGAATAATGATAAACTTGCCTGGGAAAAGAATGGTTTGAAGCCTTGTAGATTTACAATTCTGCTTAAGAAACTAAGGAAACTGCCACAGTTTGTTGGTGCGAGATTTTATTCTTTAAAAATAAGTAGTACTATCTAGGAATGTACAATGAATTTGCTTGGAATATATCTAGAAGATGGTTCAGAGACTGTAATAAAAAACTTAACTAAAAAATCTTGGTTTCCTTTTGTCCCTATAGAGGTAAATGAAAAAGGACTTCCTGATTATTTTCAAATGAAATCCTTTTCTGATAAAACGGCATTTTTATATAATTCCAATGAAGATGAGAATCCTAAAATTACAATAAATTGTTTAGTTGGGAAAAATGGGGCTGGAAAATCTGCGTTATTGGATCTTTTGTATCGGTTAATTAATAATCTCAGTTATTTATTGCTTGGTCAGTATGGGTATGAAATAAATTATGCTTATGGTTTTCAAGCCTCGTTGTATTTTAGTGTTCCTAATAAAACTGATTGTGATGTGTATTGTTATTATAGTAATAATACAGATGATAAAATTTTCAAAAATAATGAGTCGTGTACAGATATACTTACATCTTATTCGATTAGTAAAATAAAAAACTTTATTAAAAAACTATTTTACACAATTGTTGTAAATTATAGCAATTATTCTTTTAACCAAAACGACTATCTCTTTAATTCAAACTTTTCGACCAAGCAATCCAAATTCTGCTCAAGAAAATTTATTAACGGAAAATGGTTAACAAGTCTTTTTAACAAGAATGATGGATATACAACCCCTTTAGTTATCACTCCATATCGCAGTTCTTCTGGAGTTATAGATGTTGAAAAAGAAGATCATTTAGCAAAGAATCGAATAATTGCTGCTCTTCTCTTATTTCAAAATACTTTAAATAATCAAGATGAATATGACTCTTTTATACAAGGATATAAACCTGAAAAGTTAACATATAGACTTAATGGCTATTATACTAATATTAATCAAAAACTTGGCAATTTTATAAAAAGAATTCCTTGCTTAAAAAAAAATTACAAAACTCTTTCAAAAACGAATATTGACAAAATAAAGTCTTTGATGATTACAGCATGGAAAGAAGTCCTAACTGAAAGAAAAATATGGACAGAAGAATTAACAGTGTCAAAATCGGAACGGGCTTTAAACTATTTATGTTATAAAACATTAAAAATATTGAGCTGGTATGAATTGTATTCTAATAAACTACCAGCAAAATTATCAGAAAATGATTATATAAAAGAATTTAAAAATATTATAAACAAAATACTTGATACTCCTATTGATCATATCACAATAAAAATATTTCAGATATTAAATTATTTGAGAACTTCTCTTTATGATAAAACATATACTTTGGATATATCAAAAATAATGCCTTATGAGAATATACAGACAATTGATAATTATCTTGTTGTATTACCTCCACCTTTCTATTCCATAGATATTGTTCTTACAAAAAAGGCTGGTGAAAAAACTTTAATTTCAAGGAGGAGTAGTGGAGAAAAACAGTTTTTATATAGTTTAAGTTATGTTTTATATCATTTGAGTAATTTAAATTCCAAAAATAGTAATCCAAAGTATAAACATATATTAATATTTTTTGATGAAGTTGAATTATATTTACATCCAGATTGGCAAAGATTGTTTATTTCTAAGCTTTTATATGTAATAAAAAAATGTTGCTTTATTAATATAAAAACTATAAATATCGTAATTGCAACGCACTCTCCTTTTCTATTAAGTGATATTCCATTATCAAATGTTTTAGCATTGGAAAATGGAAAGGCAATTAAAAAAAATGATATGAAAGAATCATTCTGTGCAAATTATTATGATTTATTATCAAACCAGTTTTTTCTTGATTGTTCTATAGGTGAAAGATCTAGACAGATAATCTCGCGATTATTTGAAATAGCAAAGAAAGGAAACTGTAACCTAACAATAGAAGATAAAGCTTTTCTTAATTCAAATTCTCAAATTGTTGATTATATAGCAGATCCATTTATTCTAAAGAGTCTGCAATCTTTAGGAATTAATAATGTTAAAGTTTAATTATACAAGTAATGTTATTCATAAATATAAATCTGCAATTAATTTTGAAAATCAAAATGATACTGATTGGGATAACTTCGTAAAAAAATATAATAAATATAAATTACCAAATAAATTAGGAGATTTAATAAGCCTCTACTTTAGAATTAGCTAATATTTATATAAATACAATTAATGATATACAATTTAAAACTGATGCTGAGAGTTTGACATTTTTATCATATGATAACTTTTCTTCTGCTATTATTAGTTTTTTTATAGATAATAGAGATTTATTGAATATTAGTACATGTATTTATTGCAATATGTCATATGTTAATATTTTTGAAACTAAAGAAGAAGACGTAATTTATCTATTAAATAAGGCTCCTATAGAAGAATTAGAAAAGGTTTTAAAGGTAAACGAGCCAAATATTACAAAAAGACAACTCACTGGATTTATAAATAGAATTAGAAAAAATAAAAAAAACACATTAAAAGATTATCTTAGTATACAAGGCATAAAAACAAGAATAACGAAAATTATTTCATACCGTATTAAACAACAATTTGATATTGATCATTTTCTGCCTAAAGATAAATGTAATTTGATTTCCCTATCGATTAATAATTTTATTCCTAGCTGTCAAGTTTGCAATTCTAGACTTAAATTGGTAAAAGATGTCTATAGTTCAAATATGACGGCTACTGAACTTGAAACTTTATTTCCAACTAGTCCAAACTATAAATATTCAGAGGAAATGAAGTTTTCAATTGAAACACAAAGTTTCGTAAAGCCAACTTCTTTTGTTAAGACCATAAAGAAATGTAATTTATTATTAAAACCAATAAAATATAAAACATTGTATGAAAAAGAAGCACAAATATTTAGAATTCAAGACAGATATAGATATCATATTATAGAACCATTAACATATTTAGATAAATTAACAATTTTTAATGATTCCTATTTTAAAATGCTAAAAAGTACAACAAAATTAACTGATTACGAAATATCTATATTGAAAGAAGCAATTTTTGAAAGTTTTTTTCGTACAAATAATAAAAGAATATTTGAAAAATTATATATGGATATAGAAGAACAGAATAAAATATAACACAACTAATTAACTCAAAAGATTTTACTGAAAAAGCAAGTGCTATCTGAGTATTTTTTTTATGCAAAACTCACCACCTTTATTCATCGGAGACCTTGTACAGAGTCGCCGAATCATTTATCAGCCTTCCTCTTTTGCTATGCAGAATCTGCTTTATCTGCAGGAAACAGGTTTTCTAACTGCAATTAAACCTCATACTTCAAGCCGACAGAATCTTTCTTCATTTTTATTTTTCTACGTTGAAGAGGGAGAGGGGAGTCTTACTTACCAAAATCAGAATTATTTAATGAAGAAAGGGGATTGTGCTTTTATTGACTGCCGTAATAAATATTCACAAAGTTCTTCCTGTAAAAATCTTTGGTCTCTTAAGTGGGTGCATTTTTATGGCTCTAATATGAGTGAGATTTATGCAAAGTATCTTGAGCGGGGTGGTGGAGTTTGTTTTTCTGTGGATTCTAAGAAGCCTAATCCTTTTGTGCCAGTTCTTGATTTGATTATGGAAACGGCCTCTTCATCATCATATATCCGTGATATGAAGATAAATGAACACCTGTCGCATTTGTTGACTCTTTTGATGGAATATTCCTGGAATCCTGAAAAGGCAAAAGTTTCAAATACAAAATGTCTGAATATTTCAAATGTAAAGGCATTTATTGACCAGAATTTTACAACAAAAATTTCCTTAGAAATGGTTTCAAATCAGTTTAATGTAAATAAATCTTATTTGCTAAGGCTTTTTAAGGAAAATACGGGCCTTACCGTAAATAATTATATTTTGCAAAAACGAATTCTTATGGCCAAAAATGAACTTCGTTTTTCCAATAAGACTTTAGATTTGATTGCAGAAGAATGCGGGCTGGAAGAGGCAAATTATTTTATCCGTGTTTTTAAGAAGATAGAGGGCATGACACCCGGTGAATATAGAAAACGCTGGTAAAATGTCAATATTGTGCTACTTTTGATTTATATTTGCTGATTTATACTTTATAATTATCTAATAAGATTTATATGAAATATTAATTTTGGAGAAATTTATGGCAAACATAGCACTTATAACAGGTATTACAGGTCAGGACGGTTCTTTCCTTGCAGAATTCCTGCTTGAAAAAGGTTACGAAGTACATGGTATTATCCGTCGTTCATCATCTTTTAATACAGGACGCATTGAGCATCTTTATCTTGAAGATGCAATTGAAGATATGCACAAAAATCGTAAAGTTTATTTGCATTATGGTGACCTTACAGATTCTGAAAGTCTTATCCGTTTGATTCGCCAAATAAAACCTACAGAAATTTATAACCTTGGTGCACAGAGTCACGTTCAGGTTTCTTTTGAGGTTCCTGAATATACTGCAGACTGTGATGCTACTGGTGTTCTCCGTATTCTTGAAGCTGTTCACTTCCTTGGAATGGAAAAGACTTGCCGTATTTATCAGGCATCTACTTCTGAACTTTTTGGTCTTGTTCAGGAAGTTCCACAGAAAGAAACAACTCCATTCTATCCACGTTCTCCTTATGCAGTTGCAAAGATGTACGGTTTTTGGATTATGAAGAACTATCGTGAATCTTACGGAATGTTCTGTTCAAATGGTATTTTGTTTAATCATGAATCTGAGCGTCGTGGTGAAACTTTTGTTACCCGTAAAATTACTCTTGCTGCCAGTCGCATTGCACAGGGCTTTCAGAAAAAACTTTACCTTGGTAATTTAAATGCTCTCCGTGACTGGGGATATGCCCGCGACTATGTTGAATGTATGTGGCTCATTTTGCAGCAGGATAAACCTGACGACTTTGTTGTTGCAACTGGTGAACAGCATTCAGTTCGCGAGTTCTGTCAGTACGCTTTCAAAGAAGCTGGTATTGAAATTGAATTCAAAGGTGAAGGTGTAAATGAAAAAGGTTATAACAAGGCAACTGGAGAAGTACTTATTGAAGTTGACCCTAAATACTTCCGCCCTGCAGAAGTAGAAACCTTGCTTGGTGATCCTACAAAGACAAAGAAAGTTCTTGGCTGGAATCCGACAAAGACAAGCTTCCCTGAACTTGTTCGTATAATGATGAAGCATGATATGGAGTATGTAAAGGCTGAAAAAACTTTACATCAGAGATAATTATGGAAAAGAACGCAAAAATTTATGTTGCCGGACACCGCGGACTTGTTGGCGGTTCCATTGTAAGATGCCTTAAAGAAAAAGGTTATACAAACATTATTACAAGAACTCATAAAGAACTTGATTTGCTTAATCAATCTGCCGTAAATGAGTTTTTTGCTGCTGAAAAACCGGAATATGTTTTTCTTGCGGCAGCTCATGTTGGTGGAATTGGAGCTAATTCCACTTACCCGGCTGACTTCATTTACCAAAATATGGTAATTGGCTTTAATGTAGTTGAAGCTGCCCGTATTAATGGTGTAAAGAAGCTGATGAACCTTGGTTCAACTTGTATCTACCCTAAAATGGCAGAACAGCCGATAAAAGAAGAATCTCTTCTTACAGGTCCTCTTGAACCGACAAATGATGCCTATGCCCTTGCAAAAATCAGCGTAATTAAGCTTTGTACTGCTTATAACAAACAGCATGGAACAAACTTTCTCAGCGTTATGCCTACAAACCTTTACGGGTTAGGGGATAATTACGAATTACAGGGAAGTCACGTTTTCCCAGCTATGATTCGCAGGTTCCATGAAGCAAAGGCGAGTGGGGAAGATGTAGTACACCTTTGGGGTGATGGTTCTCCGCTTCGTGAGTTCCTATATGCAGGCGACCTTGCAGATGCTGTCGTTTACCTTATGGAAAATAAAGACGCAGCAGATTTGAGAACTCCTACAGGAGATTTCGTAAACGTTGGAACCGGTAAAGAGTGCACTATCAAAGAACTTGCAGAAACTATAGAAGATGTCGTGTATGCTGATGTCCGTAAAGATGGTCGTAAATGCAAAATGGAATGGGATATCTCAAAGCCGAATGGTACACCACGAAAACTGTGTGATGTAACCCGTCTGAACGCGCTTGGTTGGAAAGCTAAAGTTGATGTGCGGGAAGGTGTAAAAATCGCATACGATGATTTCCTTCATGGGGAAGTAAGGAAGTAAATTTAAAAAGAGGGCATCCGTTTGGATGTCCTTTATTGTTTCGAGGTAACTATGTCAACAATTATTCCAATTATTCTTTCCGGTGGGGCTGGAACCCGCCTTTGGCCTCTTTCCTGGGGCGATCATCCGAAACAATTTTTGTCGCTTGTAAGTGATAAGACAATGATTCAGGAAACTTTGCTTCGTCTTAAAGGTCTTGAAACTGGAAATCCTGTTATTTCTTGTGGAGAAGGATACCGATTCTTGGTCGCACAGCAGATTGGCGAAGTAACTGACAAGAAGCCTACAATCCTTCTTGAATCTATGGCAAAAAATACAGCGCCAGCAATTGCCGCTGCTTGTTGTGCCGCAATGAAGCAGGATAAAGATGCCGTTGTAGTTGTTCTTCCAAGCGACCATGTTATTGCAGACGTTTCTGCTTTCCAGAATGCAGTAAAAACTGCGGCTCTTAATGCAGAAAAAGGCTATCTTGTTACTTTCGGAATTGTACCGACATTTCCTTCAACTGGTTATGGATACGTAAAAGCTGCTGGGGCAGAAACTGACGGTGCTTTTACTCTTGAGAAGTTTGTTGAAAAACCATGCCTTGAAAAAGCTCAGGAATATCTTGCAAGCGGTGAGTATGCATGGAACAGCGGAATGTTTGTTTTCAAGGCATCAACTTTCCTGGACGAATTGAAAGTTCACAATCCTGAAATGGCAGCACTTCCTATCGAGGCTTTTGAAAAAGCAAGTGTAGAGACAGATTTTATCCGCCTTGATAAGGATTCATTCGGTAAAATCAAAGGTGATTCCATTGACTATGCCGTCATGGAGAAAACTTCAAAGGGAAAAATCGTTAAGCTTAATGCCGGCTGGGATGATGTAGGTTCAGGGACTGCCCTTTATGACATCAGCAAGAAGGACGAGAATCAGAATGTCGTAAAAGGTGATGTTATTACTCTTGATACTGCAACAAGCTATATCCGGGGCGGTCAGCGTACAATTGCGACAATCGGTCTTGATAATATTGTAGTTGTCGATAGCGATGATTCACTTTTGATTGCTTCAAAAGATAAAATCCAAGACGTAAAGAAAATCGCAGAAGAAATGAAAAAAAGAGAAGCAAAGCTGTGAAACAAGCACTTCTTTTTCTATTAGAGTTCACTGATTTCAACCACACCTAAGTTCAGTGAACACCCTAACAGAGTATCATATTTGTTACTCATTTACACAGAAAATTTTACAAGGTCAGAAATATGGGTGAACAGAAAGAAAGTGTCGTTAGCGATAAAAATTAATTCGTGTCAATTTCTTTTCTTTGATCTAAATTACTCATCAATAAAAGATAAGCTTAAGTCATTTATTGTAATTTAATATTTGTTTAGCAGATTCAAAATTTCTACGAAGAATAAGAAGTTCAAAATATATAATTAGTTTCAAAATGACGAATATCTATTTTAAGCTTTATAACGTCTTAAATATTGAAGAAATCTGTATCTATTTGATATTTTTTTTTTAATTTTTTTACATAGTTTGAATCTATTTGTTCTGCATAAGATAAAAGCCCATGGATGTATGCTGTTGCTCCAAAAACGGTATTAAACCCCCTATTTAAAGTATGTTGTATTTTGTCTTTTTTAAAGTAGAATAAATGACATTCTAATATGTTTCTAAAATGTTTTGTAAGTTTAACATCAGAAGAATTTACATTTATTCCTAAAATATTTTTACATTTTCCTGGGCGAAAAATCTTTGTTTTATTTTTATTAGGTTCAAAACCATGGGAAATAATAATTGAATATACTGAGTTTAAAACCTTCCTAATATGTGTATCATCAATTTGTTTTGAATTAGTAGAAATAAAAATATCATCAGCATATCTTGAATAATTAAAATCTAAATCTATGGATTGAAGGAAATTATTTATATCTTCATCTAATTGACTAGTTATTAAATTTGCTAACATAGGACTTGTCGCAGCCCCTTGTGGCAGGAATCCGATTTCAGAATTTTGTAGAAATTTGTATTGTTTATTCTTATGGTATATAAATTTTGATGGAAGAGTATCTATTGTCTTATTTCTGCTATCGTTAACTGTACAGATTCTAGCTAATTGAAAAGATAATAATTTATTATAGCCTAATTTGTGAAAATAGTTGTAAACATCAATTTCTGATATAGATTCAAAATAATTTTTAATATCAAATTTAATAAGCCAAGATTGATTACAATGAATTGATGCACAATCTCTGATACTAAGACCTTTCCTAAAAGCATAAGAAAAGTCAGAGATATTTGTATCTTTTTGAAGAATTTCTCTATTTATCCATTGTTGAATTCTAAGTAAATTATAATTGGGGGAATAAATTCTTCTTGTTCCACCAGATCTCTTTCTGATTGAAAAATGTTTATAATTATCTATTTGATTATAGGTATATCTTTTTAAGGCAGGGTAGGGAATATTCAATATTTTCGATAAATGATTTATAGTTAAAATGCAGGGAAAAGGAGTCTTTGAAAAATGAGTATAAATTTTGATAGCATTATTAATTATTGAAAGAGATAACCCCTTTTTTAGTGCTGTTTTTCTATAAAGAGCAGGCTGCCAAATTTTCATCTACTTTAACCATGATGTATATCTATCAATGGAAACGACCCAAGCCACTGCGTAGGAACGAGGCTTCCATTGACAGAAATATTAAGCGGTCGATTTTACCAAGAAAAACAGAAATCTGTCTTTCCAAATGTTTTTAAAACAGGTCTCATTACGAGTAGCTAGACTAATAATTTGGTGCCTGCAATGAAGTAGGATAATAAAAATCATAATTTTCTTCAATATTTGTTTTTGTTTTTTCTTTTTTTCGTTTATTAATCTTTTTTAGTACTAAATATCCTTGTTCTGTAATTTCTTCATTTGGACCAATCCAATTAAATTGTTTTAATTCTTTTATATAGTAATCCAATTGAAAGTTATTTAAATCTAAAAATTTCTTTACAGAATCTTGATTACCACGAAATTTACTAAGATATTTTAAAATAAGAATACTTTTTTTTGTGTCACTTCGAAGAATATAGCTATTCTTTTTTACATAAATTTTTAGTTTTGCATATAAAGTATAAATAAATTGATAAGATCCAATAAATGATGATGAAATTTCGAAATTTGGTCTTGTATACATTAATGGAATCCATACATTTTCTTTTTCACCCCATATAATAATAGGTACATTATTTGGACATTTATGTGAATAAATATACAAGCTGAATGAATCCTTATAACCAAGAGCTTTTTCTGGATCAATTAGATTCCCATACTTAAGGCAAATATTCTCTATTTTTTGTCTTTTCTTTAAATCCCAATCCTTTGCTCCGTATGAAGCATGTATGTTATAAAAAATATTATTACGCGGTATGTATTTATTGTAATAAACAAGAGTATGCATTCCCTGTGATGACAAGTTATGAGAGTAAACATGAAAAGAGATTAATTTTGAGGACCACCAACTTTTTATTGTTTTGTTTCTGAAAAAGAATTTAAAAAAATCATAGATTTGTGTACCAGATGCGCCAATATCATTTATAAAAATAATATTACGGACTTTATTAGCTTTCATACTTTGTAAACTGGGATGATCAAATAAATTATTGTCCTTATTATAATTTTTTCGAAAATCTCTAATAAAGTGTGCGATTTCTCCTTGGCTTCCGACTCCAATATCATTATTAATCTTAATTGGTTTTGCAGAATAGTCCGGAAAATAATCTACCTCAGAACGGAGAATATCACGTACGGCAAATAATGCAATGTTTCCTGTTAATTTATTAATGTAAGCTAATAAATCATTTGTCATTGACTTAATGAAATTGTCATGTGTTATGAATATTAAACTTTCAACAAGTTCCTTTGCATAATATTTATCCTGGGGTGCAAATTGTTTAATCCATTTATTGTAATTAGGTATAAAAGAAGGATCCATAATTATTCCAAAAAAAAGTATTTGTGTTTATTTTAGCTTATTACAGTATATTTATAAATATAAGAATATTATAATTTAAAACTTCTTGAAGAAACTTCACTTTACAATAAAATTGTTGTATAAGGCGTACTTAAAGCTACAGAAACATAAAGTGATTATTTAAGATTTTTCCATTCTGGAAAAATCTTCAGCAGTTTTAGCAGTAACAGCTTTTCCTTTGATAAATTTTGCTTTTACACGAATAGTTTTTCCCCGCATTTTCGTGTAGCGTTCGTCTCTGAAAGTCATAAAATAAGTCCCTTTGATATAAGGAGATTTTTCGCCACCGCTTCTAATTATTTCTTTAATATCTTCAGAAGCGGATAGTTTACAAGTTTTTTCCGGAGATAAATTAGCTTCCATATTTTCAGGAATTCCATCAACAATACATTCTGGATAACAATCCATATACATAATAGTATTAATGCAGAGTTGAAACGATTTTACTTTAAGTTTTGCTTTTTCTTCTTTACTTTTCAAAAAAAAACTGATAAGTATCATCTGTTATTTCAAAGCCACCTGTAACATCTTTACAACAGATTGTAATTAAATGGTTGTCATATAACATGAATTTAAGTGCATAGCTATATTCTTCATCTGGAATACGAACTGCAAAGCAATAAACACTTACTTCTATATTTCCATGGTATGTGTCTGTGTTAGAGTCGGGAGAAAATCGCCATTTGAAGGTGCGTACGATTTCCTCCCGACTCTAACACGGAAACGGAATCCTCTCCGCTGGTTAACTGAAAGAACTTTGTCATATACTGCTTTAGAGTTTGAAGTTCTAAACGAGGATAAAAAGTCTGCATAATGATAATATTTATGCGACATCTATGTTGACATTTTCCGGATACAATGTCAGTTGAAAATTATAGGATATGGTGAGTTTTGTCAATAAATATGTCAAAATGGACAAAAGAATAAGTTATTGATTATTGGCAAAATGAAGAATTTGAACTTGTCGATTCTTCCGACTTATTTGAATAAAATTGATTAACTAGGTTTTATAAACTATGTCAAATATTGCTTTTGATTTTTTAACAGAAAGTTTCCTCTTTAATGAGTCTGCAACGAATTATGCAAGAAGGTCAATTGATGAAATTGATAAGGAACTTCATTCATATCAAGACTACATTTTGAAGCATCTATCAGATATTAATGCTGAAGTTTACAAAGAGTATAACTTTATACAACCGTTATCAAACAAAAGTACGCTACCTTCAATGGAAGAATTACTGCAAGGGTGTATTTTTCTTGATACGTACCTTATTGATGATCCTATTTTCAATTTTAATATCAAGCGAATTAAATTTGCAGATACAGAAAGAGTTTCTATGGGAATGGAAAAACTTTCTAATGACGAAATCAAAGCAGAGTTGGGTTCATATGCGGAATATATGAAATCTTTGACCGCCGGTGTAAATGTTGAAAATGGCTATATAAAATTTTATCCGTTCAGTTTGTGGTTACAGCCAGTTTTTAATCCTGTTATAAAGGTTCCAGATTTATCCATTGAAAATATACCTAAAAATGTTTACGACTGGTTTCAAAATCAAATAGAAGTAAAAAATCTTGAAAAAAACAGAACTAATCCTAAGTTAAAAATTTCAAACAAAATCCTTTTAGAATTTAAGAATGATACAAGTGATAGTGCTTATATTGCACACTATCATGTAATGATCCCTGAAAGATTTGAAAAAGACCATGTTATTGTTAGATTCGATGGTAACTATGTTCCCAACGCAATGGAATACAATACTTGGGTTAATGAAGAAATTATAAAGTATATAAAAAGTAAAATTGAGTTTTTTGTATTTAGAGATAGCATTTGCAATTATTTTAATTCACCAGTGTGTCTTTATAATGATTTTCAGAAAAAGTTTTATAGCACTAATTTTTCTCTTTCACAAAAAAATCATATGTATAACCTGGGGTTCGATTTAAATATTCCAGGACTTGATAAGATGGATTTTGACAAAGCAATGAAAATAAGAAAAAATGCTCACTGGAGTTTTATTGAGTTTCAGAAGAAGATAAAGGAAGATTCAAAACAATTACGAGCAGCCAATGATGAAAAGATTTATAATGACATTATAAAACAGATTGAGAATGATTATCTGGAAGGAATAAAATCGACAAATACTGTTCTGAAATCCATGAAAAAATTATTCTCCGTAAACAATTTGATAAATATGGGGTTTGCAGTAAATTCATATTACACAGGGCAGTTCTCAAAGGTAACAACTGGACTTACTGTTATAAATGGTCTGTATAATGTGTTTGACATTACGAAAACTCAGTTGTCTAATCCGATGTATTTTTTGAAGAAGATGTCGAAATAATGTTGATAAAAAAGCACTTCAATAGGGGATAAAGTTAGTTTCAGCATGGAGAATTTATGACAAATAATTATTTAACTGAAATTGAAAGCAATGATCTTTTAGAAAAAGAATTAAAGTTGTTTTTTCGAGGCCAGGATGATTTCTGCTATTATATTCAGATTTATGATAAAGATGAAATTCTAAGAGATAAGAATTATACCTGCCATTATGAAATTATGCAAATTCGAAATAGTAATGATTTGTATCATTCTAATGGGAAGATATATGTTGAGATACATTTTGAAAGTGAAACAAATAGTCCAAAATTCATTCCATTGATTGAATCTCTAGTAAAACATGATAAAAGGTTGATGAGTTATGAATGGAGTAGCTTTTGTCCTGCAATAAGATTGAAGGATAGTGAGTTTGTTGTTGGTGAAAAAGAAAAGATACTAAGTAATCTGGCAGAATTAAAGAATCGAACTTTGCAATGTCTTCTAGAAAAGTTCAAAGAGATAAAACAAAGTAATGGATTTATAGTTGGGTTTGAATTTGGTAAAGGCAAAAAATCTGCAACAAAGAAGCATTTGCCTGAAATTATTAGAGAGGAAACTGAAATAACTGTTATTCATGAGCAAATAAAAGAAAAACTTATTGAAGAATTAAAAAGGGATAAGAATCTTGAAATAGTTTCTGAGAATGCTGTAAACAAAATTAATTATATTGATATAGCAACTAAGGATAAAAATGGTATAATAACCTTCTATGAAATAAAAACAAATTCAGATGCAAGATTGTGTGTTAGACAGGCTTTAGGTCAGTTAATGGAATACGCATTTTTTCCAAAAGTTAGAAATGCAAATAAAATAGTTGTTGTAGGAACAGGCTCTAGTACTCCTGAAATAGATGAATACATAAGTGAATTGAATGAAAAATTCAACATTCCAGTTGCTTATCGCCAAGTAAAACTTTGATGGGCGTGTTCCTGTATTTAATTAAGTCTTGTCATTTACTTAGATTTTATGGCAGACTCATTTATAAACAGAAAAATAAGTACTTTCCGTACCCAAAATACAAAAAATAAGAGACTCTGTGTTATGTTTTTTGATTTGCTGCCATTCTTTTTTGTCTAGAGGTGATGGTATTGGATTACTTTCTGGATGTGTATGCCATTCCCCCAAAAATGATATTGCCCTGTTTTTATGCGTGCGGAGTTTTGAAAAGATAGAAAGATGATTACTGTCGTTTCTTTCAAAATATTTTCGTTTTTGAATATCTTCTGGAAAGGGAACTGTTACTTTAGTAATTTCAAAATTATTTCCATGTCTATATCCTAGCAATAAACCTCCGGCTTCAGGTTTCAGTTTATCATTTTGTACAAATTTTAGAATTGTTTTTGCTGCAGATTTTGAAAAAATGACAACTGAAAAAGGTGATGTTGTTATAACAATTCCTTCTGTTAGTTTTCTGAGCATATAGGACAATCCTCATATAGTTCAATTTTATTATAAGTAATTAATCCAGATTCTATATCTTGGGTGTAGAACATTGTATTGGCAATTTGGTTATTTACAAAGTCAAGAATAACCCTACATGTCAGAAGTGCAGCTTGTTGTGATACAATTATTGGAAATGGAACATATACAGAACTGCATGAATTACGTTTTGGAAAATTTTCAGGTATGTCTTTTCTGAAATAGAATTTGGAGTATTTAAAACATTCATGACAAGGTGCTTTTGTGTTTGGAATAATAAGACAATTCACTTCCTTGCCATCTGTGCGTATCCATGCAATAATAAGAACTGTCTTATTGTCTAAAGTTTTGTATTTTCTATTAATATAATCCGTAATATTTTCCTCTCCTGTTGTATCAATAATCATATTGAATGTATCTAATGAATAATTAGTGATGGAATAAGAGAATGACTCAATATTTATAAAAGAATTTGAGGATAGAATATTATTTCTTAATTCAACAGCTTTGTTTTTGCCAAATGACGAAAAAGATAATGTATGTCTTGAATAGTTTTCCGGCATATAAATATCATTATCTATTATTGCAATTTTGTGATTAACTGTATTTCCTGCGCCTAGTCGTACAAGTTGCTCTAATAAATTACTTCCTATTGTTCCTCCTCCTACAACTGCAATATCATAATTTGATAAATCTGGAAAAGATGAGTCTATATTGCTTTGTAAAACTTTTTTTCGGGTAATATTATTAACCCAAAAACGCACTGTATCATATTTATTAAGAAAAGCTTTTCTTTGTGCTTCATTTTTATGCTTTATAACTTTTATCTCGCTTTTATATATAAAATGTATTCCAAAAAGCAATTGTTCTTTTCTTGTGTAAAAAACTATAGTAGTATCAAGAAAAAGTTTTGCCTTTCGCTTTATTTCTTTTGATACTTTCTCATTTTGTATCCATTCAATAATATCATCTCTAGTTTCTGGTGGCCAATTAATACCTTGTATATTTGGAACACTTTCTATTTCAAAAATAGGAATACAATTTTCATTATAAATCTTTGTTTCTCTGAGCCAATTATTTTCTCTAAATACAAGTGTGGGAATACCTTTTTCAAAGTTACAGAAATAATTTTTATCTCCATCCCAGTAACTTTTAAATTCCGGAACTATTTCGTCCATGTCATCTTCTTGTACATTATTTAGGATTTGTTTAAGACTATCTATAACAAATTTGACGGAACCTTGAATATTTGTAGTATCAAATACAATACTGTTATCATGATAGCATATATCTAAACCTAGGCTGGTTATACTCATGTGAGGAAAATGATAAGCTTTAAAAAATGATTTTGATTTTTCTCCAATAATTGCAATTGGAAATGTAAGTATATCTTTCTTAAAGAATAATTCAATTTCAACATTTCCATAATGCATAGTATCTATATAGCCAGAATAAATGAAATATTTATTACATAAATCAGGCTTAAAGCATGAGATAAAATTATAATCTGCTAGATATCTTGTTACTTGTTTTATCAACCGGCACGAGTCCTTGTTAGAGGTCTAGACTTAGATGCTTCATTTATAGGAGTTGATTTTACATACTCTCGCAAACGTTCTTTTTCGTGAATAACAAAACTTTCCAATGGGAATCTTGTACCAAGATGCTTTCTTAATAATTTACAAGCTTCTTCATCTGTAATCATTTCATTTGTTATGGCTGAAGATAAATCTTTAGAAAAAGCTTTTGCATACTCTTTCAATAATTCGCAATCTGATTCATCTATTGGTAGTGGTTCATTTTCTGCTTTATTTTTGACAGGTTCGCCACTCTCCAATCTATTTGGTATTTTGCTAATAAGGTCTAAAAAAGCTATGTCATCTCCTAAATTGTTTTCATATTGAAATAAGTCATCTGCAAGACACATGAGATATATGGATTTAGGACCACCGTTTTCCCATTTAAAGTCCCGCCATGCTTTTAAATACCTGCATAATCTGCGGAGTTGTTCTCCTTTCTTTTCAAATGCATCGGCAAAGTACATGTTGATTTTCCGAGGATCCGATTCCTGCCAGTCACCGTTTCTTCTTCCTAGCAGAACTTTTTTAAAATTGAAATCATCCCAACTTTCTGTTTCATCAAATTTTGAATCTGCCGCACAAAATGATTTACTGAAACTCTCTGTTGCATGTTCATGTATTGATGAAAACTCGTCGTCCGGTACGGAATATAACGGAATATCTATATGAAGCTGTGAATTAATACAAACTCTTGAGCAAGTTTGTTTTTTAGTATTTATTCCTTTCCAATGATTCTCTTCTGCCAATTTTTGAAGAGCATTATCTACTGTTGTATAATAAATATTAGCTGCCGTTTTGGGTTTTCCTGTGTCTTGAATTTCTGAAAAGGGTAAATAGCACCCAATATCATAATCTACTTCTTGTGAAGAATAACATGGAGTGTTCTGAGTTTTATAACCTGCAGATCCCTGTGTCATAAATCTTGGATGTATACCATATTCTTTAGAAATTGCTTCATTAAGACATATTTTGATTTTTGAAACAGCATCTCGCATCAGTTGATTTTGTTCTTCACTTAGGCTAATATTTTTGAGTAAGTTATTTTTCCCTCTGAAAAATAATGGTGAAAGGTTTCTCACTGGCTACTCTCCTTATATATCATTACAATTGGAATCAAAATCTAGGGCAGAATAATTCTTTAGGAATTTGAAGTTTTCAGTTCCCATAAATTTTTGGACAGCAGATTCCGCCTTTTGCATTAAAAGATCTTTTGATTTTTCTGATACAGCATCTAGTTTAATTTTTTTTGCTTGCTCATCAGACGTCTCTGCATCAATAGAATAATATCGATTTCCTAAAACATATTTTAAGAAAAAGTGTGTGGTATTTTCTTGGCAAGAAAATATAAGACTTATTAGTTTAGCACCCCACGATAAGAAAGAGGAGGTTAAAATACAGTTTGATGATGAGGATATGAATTTCTGTGAAATTGTACCTATGTGTAATTGGTGTATATTTTGAACATCTTGATTTAAATATTTTTGAGCTTCTATTGTTGCAAAGTATCCCGGATGGTTGGCAACCAATCCTCCATCAACAAAATCTCCAAGTGTACTATGATATATGGGAAAGTATGTTGGGGCTGCGCTCGTTGCCATAGCAACATCAATAAGTTTTGTGTTCTTATCTTTACATAACTCTGAACAATGTGGGGTTTTGAACAATTGAGTTTTTCCTTCTGTGTAGTTAATAGTTGGAATAATAATTCTGTGTTTTAAGTCTCCTATTGTTTTATCCTCAAACAAAATGGTTAGAGTGTCTTTCAATCCTGAATTATTATATTTTGAGTTGAATAATATACCCTTAGACCAGAGATGTCGTTTTTTGAATATAATATTACCTTTTTCAATAAAGAGGGATTCGATTTCTTTTGCAGGTATTTCCAGCGCTAGAGCAATTGCGATTATTCCACCAATTGATGTTCCTGCAATGAGATCAAACTTTTTTGCAATGGGGCAACCAAATTCTTTTTCTAAACAACTAAGTACGCGTGCAGAAAACAGACCTTTGTAACCACCACCAGATAAAGCTAAAATATTAAAAGGATTCATACTATAAATATAAAAAAGAAAATTAGTTTTGGTCAAATTTATTAGTAAAGAAACAGACGAATTTTGTAAGTTGATTTATAGGGCACCATTATTCTTAATTGTTAAACTTAAATTAAATATATTTTCTGAAAAAAATCGTGATTAAATATGATAAAAGAGAAAAATTATGAAAGATTTTTTTTAAGAAACCTGCACACAAATATTAAACACTTAAAAAATAGCATTATAAATGCAACTTACTATTCTTAATTACTTTTTTTAAGACATAGATATAAAAAGGATAACATAAGTGATATAATAAATGAAGGTTTAATATAATAAGAGTTCATATGGATATAAATTTAAGCCAGCAGGTTCTAACTGCAGTATATGATTTTTTTGTTTCTTCTCACGATTTTAATGGCATACCCTTAAGAAATATATCTAAACAGTTTGAGATAGATTATATTGAATCAATTGAAATTATAAAAGATTTAGTGAAAAATAATTTAATATCTATTCAGTCTAGTACAAATCCCCATATTATAGGTCATCAACATTTTACTATTGAAAGTCAGTTAAAAGTTCTTGATATGGCTAAAGATATTCAGGAAGAAGAGTTTCTTTCCATGGAAACATTAAAATTTGTGTCTGAAAATACCGAGTATCCGATATGTCTATATCCGTCACAAGAATATTTAAGGGAAAATAGAGATGTATCTGATCTATATATTAAACCATATACGAAAATGTTAGCTTTGGGAGAACCTCAATTATGTTTTCATTTTTTTGAAATTGATGTATTAGACCGTTATTATAACGACCCAAGATATATCTTTTCCTTTCAAGATTATTCTGGATTAATTTCATGTGAAAAAGATGAAGATGGTAATCCTATACTAGAGAAAAAAGATCAAATTTTTTTAGAAACATTCGGTTTAGGATTTGATGAGAACAATAACAGAGTAGCTGTTACTTTTACGCGATATCTCAATGACTTACCATCTTGTCATCAATTATATTGGAGAACTAAAGAAATTACAGATAATTGTTCTTGTAAGGTACTTGAGGAATACTATAAAAATGCTATTCAAGGGGAATTTACAAATTCAATTTCGATTTTTTCAGGATTTATAAATGAGCTAAACTGTATATATGATTTAACAAAACATATTTTTGGAAAAAGTTTACTTAATCAGAAATTTGATGCTGATGATAAAAGACCAAAAGAGATGTCTTTTTTCTTTATTCCAACATCTAAAAATTATGATGATTTTGTACTTCTATTAGACAAAATGTTATCTGATAATATTAATAAGAGATTCTTTTATGGATTTGTTTCAGAGTATGAATTAGTTCCTGTTGAAAACAATCTTGTTGAGCGAAGAATGAAGGGAACTATAAAAATGTTAGAAGAATGGTTTGCTCAAAATTTCAAAGCAAAAGATGAGCAGTTGTTAAAAGATATATTTAAATACTTGAAAGAAATACGGAGAGAAAGACAAAATCCAGCCCATCGGATAAGCAAAAATGTTTATGATAAACAATATATTGATAAGCAAAAAGAAATGATAGATAAGGCCTATACAATAACCAGATCGTTAAGAACTGCATTTCAGCAGCATCCTTTTGCTAAAAAC
Source organism: Treponema sp. C6A8 (assembly GCF_000619925.1). GTDB lineage: Bacteria > Spirochaetota > Spirochaetia > Treponematales > Treponemataceae > Treponema_D. Next base: position 147,529 of record NZ_JHVB01000001.1, read on the forward strand.
TTTGAAATACCTCTTTATTTGGATGATGCAAATATTAAAATATTCTAAGGTAAATATATGAAAGAACAAGAACTAAAAGAGTTTATTGCAAAATACTATTCTCGTGAAAATGAAAGCTGCGAATGGAAAGAATTCAAAGAATTAAAGCATTCTGTTTCTGGTAAAGATATGGATGATGTTATTTCTTATGTTTCAGCTCTTTCTAACATGAATGGTGGTACTCTGATTATTGGGGTAAAAGATCAATCACTTGATATAATAGGTATTCAAGATTTTTATAATTATACGCCTGAGAATTTAAAATTCCGCATTTTGGATCTATGCACGAACCTTCCGTCTGATAACTTTTATGTTGATGAATATGTTACTGATGATACAAAAAAGACAGTCTGGATTATTCATGTTCCAAAACATAATCCAAGAAAGCCTGTAATTGCACATACAAAAGCCTACATGAGAATAGGTGATTCTCTTGTTGAAATGAGTGAGGAACGACATAATAAAATTCTTCATGAACTGATAATTGATGATGACTGGACTGCAAAAATAATTCCTGATGCAACTATAGAAGATTTGGATAAAGAGGCTATAGAGAAAGCTCGCAAAGAATTCAAAAATCGTAATCCTAAATATGCAAATGAAATGGAATCTTGGGATGATGAAAAATTTCTGAATAAGGCAAAATTACTTATTCAAGGAAGAATAACAAGAACTGCAATCTTACTTTTAGGTAAAGAGGAATCTGAGCATTTTATCAATCCGTCAGTTATGAAGATACGCTGGTCCTTAAAAACTCATACAAATGAAAATAAAGACTATGAAGTCTTTTCCATTCCAATGATTTTGGCTGTTGATGAACTTTTAGCAAAAATAAGAAATGTAAGAATGATTTCAATTAGACCAGGTACTCTTTTTCCAGAAGAAATGATGAGATATGATCCTTTTACAATTCGCGAACCCTTAAATAATTGTATAGCTCATCAGGATTATACTATGGGTGCTAGAATTGAGGTCGTTGAATACGAAGATGAAAAATTGATTTTTAGAAATGCAGGCTCCTTTATTCCAACTTCAGTTGAAAGGGTAGTTATGAATGACTGTCCGGAATCTGTTTATAGAAATCCTTTCTTAGTTGAAGCAATGCGTAATCTTGGGATGATAGAAACTCAGGGCGGTGGTATACGAAAACTCTATCTGCAGCAACGAAAAAGATGTTTCCCAATGCCTGATTATACTTTTGAAGAAAACTATGTAAAAGTTGAAATTGTTGGAAATGTAATAGATGAAAAATTCGCAAGAATTATTCTGAAGAATAATGATTTATCTTTAGTTGAAGTAATGGCTTTAGATAAAATCCAAAAGAGAAAAGAGATTTCTGAGTATGAGATAAAACTTTTAAGGAATCGAAATTTAATAGAAGGCCGAAAACCAAATTTCTATATTGCAGCAGAAATATCGAAGAATACAAAAGATAGTAAATTAATGGCTTCGTATATTAGAAATAGAGCATTTGATGATGATGTATACAAACAGCAAATACTTGCTTATCTCGAACAATATGGTAAAGCTAACAGACGTCAGATACAGGAACTGATAGGTAAGCATCTGTCGGATATTCTTACTGAAGAAAAGAAATATAATAAGATAAAAAATATCTTACAGTCTATGCGTACGGCTGGTTTAATTAATGTAGATGAAGACAAAAATTGGTATAAAGTCTAAATTAGACAAGTTTAGACAAGTTTAGACAAGTTTAGACAAGTTTAGACAAGTTTAGACAAGTTTAGACAAGTTTTTAGTAGAGATTGATAATAATCAAATAAATGGCAATATCAAAGATCTGTATTGAAAGTTGCAGGAATTTTATTGTAAGAAATAACGAGAATAAATTATTTTGCAAATGTCATAAAATTAGCTTTCACCTTGACAACCCTTCATTTTTCCTCTATATTATATATGTCAGTTTAATATAAGTATTAAAAAGACTCGTGCAGAAACACGGGTCTTTTTTGTTACCTGCGCTTGTAATCTGCGTAAAACTGGCACTGAAACTAGGATATGGAATATACATCATATAAATCAATTAAATACTATCCTGAGTGTGCGGCTCTTGTAGAAGAAATGGGCTACAAGCTTGTAGACCTTAAGATTGTTCCTGCAAAAACAATCACTAAGATTTCTGCAATTGTCTGCACTAAGGAGCCTGACGGGAATATGGGCGTAAATGACTGCGCTAAGGTTCACCGCGTGCTTCTTCCAAAGCTTGAAGAGCTTTTGGGAACTGAAGAAACAAGCATGGAGCTTACAAGCCCGGGCATTGAGCATAATCTTAAGAATGCGGCTGAGTTTGCGCTTTTTGTAGGCAGAAATGTCCGCATCTGGGATAAAACCCTTACAGACTGGATCAGCGGAAAAATCCTTTCTGCTGATGAAAAATCGGTTACAATACAAAAGGACGAGGGTACAGAATATACTCAGACTTTTGAAAATATAGCAAAGGCAAAATTTATTTCTGCCTCAAATAATACAAAGAAGGAAAAGGAGGCTTAAAATGTCAGAAATGGCAGAAGCTATCCGTCGTTTGATTGAAGAAAAAGGTTATTCTGAAGAATCAGTACGACAGACTATCGAAAAGGCGCTTAAGGCTGCTTATAAAAAGAGATATGGAACAGACGAGAACGCAATCGTAAAATTTGCAGACGATATGTCGGATGTGTCGCTTTTCTCAAGAAAAGTTGTAATTGACGGTGTTTACGACCCTACAATGGAAATTGAACTTGAAGAAGCCCGCGCACTTGCAGGTGATGAGATTGAAGAGGGTGATGAAATTGATATTCTTGAAGACCCTAAATCTTATGAGCGCTCAGAAGTTTCTACTGGTAAGCAGACTGCTCATCAGGGGCTCAACGAAACTTACAAGACATCTCTTTATAACGAATATAAAGACAAAGTTGGCGAAATCATCATCGGTTACTACCAGCGCGAACGCAACGGAAACATCTACGTTGACCTTGGAAACGCAGGCCGCCTTGAAGGTGTGCTTCCTGTTAAATATCAGTCTAAGCTTGAATTCTATGACAAGAATGACCGCATTAAGGCCCTTATCGTAGACATTAAGCCTACTAACTCTGGTATTCAGCTTATTCTTTCACGCAGCGATCCAAAGCTTGTATGCTCTATTCTGGAAAAAGAAGTTCCTGAAATTGCAGACGGCACTGTAGAAATTGTTAAGGCTGTACGTGATGCAGGCTACCGCACAAAGATTGCTGTAAGCACAAAACGCGAAGAAGTTGACCCTGTTGGAGCTTGTGTTGGTCTTAAAGGTGTTCGTATTCAGAACGTTATCCGCGAGCTTTTGAACGAAAAAATCGATGTTCTTAAGTATGAATCTGATCCTGCTGAGTTCATTAAAAATGCCCTTTCACCGGCTCAGGTTAACCGCGTAGTTATCATGGATGCAGAAAAACGTCAGGCTCTTGCAATCGTTGATGAAAGCCAGTTCTCTCTTGCAATCGGCCGTCAGGGACAGAACGTTCGCCTTGCTAACCGCTTGTGTGACTGGAACATCGATGTTAAGACAGAAGAGCAGGCAGCAGACATTGACTTCTCTAATGTTAATACTGTTCAGAATGCACGTGCTCTCTTTAATGATGAGGCTGCAGAAGAAGAAAATTATGATGAAATTACAACTGTGGCAGAGTTGCCTGGTGTAAATAAAGAGGTTGCCGAACTTCTTAAGGCAAATGGAATTGAGCAGATTCAGGACTTTGTTGAAGCTTACGATTCAGATAAGATTCAGATTGAAGGTGTTACAAAAGAAGCACTTGATGAAATCAATAATCTTATTAATGAAAACGTAGAGTTCGTAGAAGACGAAGCTGAAACTGAAGAGGCTCCGGCTCAGGCTGAAAGCACAGAAAAAGCTGAAGAAGAGGAAGAATACTTCTGTCCTGAATGTGGAGCTAAAATCACTCTTGATATGACTCACTGTCCAAACTGTGGATGTGAGTTTGAATTCGAAGAGGATGCAGAATAGAGGTAAAGAATAGAAACATGGCAGAAGAATCAGAAAAAAAGCCAGGATTTGTAGTACATAAAAAGGCACAGGCTCCTCAGCCGGCAGCATCAGCTCCAGCCGCTCCGGAAAAGAAGCGTGTTGTAGTTGTAAGAAAAAATACAGCTCAGAATGCGGGGCAGGATGCTTCAAAAAATGACGGAGCTAAAAAGAGCCCTGTTAAGGTTGTCGTAAAGAAAGCTGAAGGTCAGGCACCTGCTCAGGCAGAAAAGCCTGCAAAGCCAGCTCCACAGGCAGCCGCACCGGCAACTGAGGCTGCAAAGCCTGCAGCTGGTCAGGCTCCACAGCGCCCGCGCACATTTGAACTTAATCAGGCTCGTCCTAACGTAAAAGCCGGAAATCTTTCTGACCACGGTCGTCAGAATAACCGCGGAGGATATAACCGCAGTGGTAACGGTCAGGGCGGCTACAATAATTATAACCGCGGCGGTCAGAGTGGCCAGGGTGGCTATAATCGTGGTGGTAACAGCGGACAGGGCGGCTTTAACGGCGCTCAGGCTCGTCAGAGCTATCAGAACCGCGAGCGCGATAACCGCGAAGGTGGTCAGGGCTTTAACCGCGGCGGACAGGGCGGCTTCAACAGAGGCGGTCAGGGCGGCCAGGGTGGCTTTAATCGCGGCGGACAGGGCGGTTTCAACCGTAACGGACCTCAGGGAGGCCAGGGCGGCTTCAGACCTCGTCCAATGGGCGGCGGTATGGCAGCGGCTCCTCTTCCTGTTGACCAGCGTTCACAGGGTAAAAAGGCCGCATACAAAGGTAAAAAACAGGTTTATAACCGCAAGGACGAAGAGCAGTACGATGATAACCTCTTTGAACAGAAGAAGAAGGTTGAAACTCCTGCAAGCGTAGTTCCAAAAGAAATTGAAATTATGGAAACTGTTTCAGTTTCTGACCTTGCACGCAAAATGAACCTTAAGGCAAGCGAAGTTATCGGTAAGCTCATGGGCATGGGTGTAATGGTTACTATTACTCAGTCAATTGACCATGAAACTGCAGAGCTTCTTGCTGCTGAATACGGCTGCGAAGTTAAACTTGTAAGCCTTTATGATGAAACTGTAATCGAAAGTGATAAGGATGACGGTGTAGAACTTCTTCCTCGTCCTCCAATTGTTACCGTTATGGGACACGTTGACCACGGTAAAACAAAGACTCTGGATGCTATCCGCCATGCAAACGTTGCAGCTGGCGAAGCCGGTGGTATTACTCAGTCTATTGGTGCTTATTCAGTTACTACAGAAAAAGGAAAGATTACCTTCCTTGATACACCAGGTCACGAAGCATTTACTATGATGCGTGCCCGCGGTGCTCAGGTAACAGATATCGTAGTTCTTGTAGTAGCTGCAGATGATGGTGTTATGCCTCAGACTCTGGAAGCTATTGCTCACGCAAAAGATGCAAAGGTTCCTATTATTGTTGCAGTAAACAAGGTTGATAAGCCGGAAGCTAATCCGGACCGCGTTAAAACTCAGCTTTCTGAACTTGGTCTTACTCCTGAAGAATGGGGTGGAGACACACAGTATGTTCATATTTCTGCCCTTAAGAAAGAAGGTATTGATGATTTGCTTGATGCAATTCTCCTGCAGGCAGAAATGCTTGAACTTAAGGCTAACTTTGAATGCCGCGCAGAAGGTAAGATTCTTGAATCCCGCGTAGATCAGGGACGTGGTGTTGTTTCTACTGTAATCGTACAGCGCGGTTGCCTCAAACAGGGTGATCCATTCGTTGCCGGAATCTATTCTGGTCGTGTTCGTGCCATGTTTGATGACCGCGGAAAGCGTATTCAGGAAGCAGGTCCTTCTATTCCGGTTGAAGTTCTTGGTATGGAAGAAATGCCGAATGCTGGTGATCCTTTCCAGGTTACTGAAAGCGAAAAAGACGCACGCGCAATTTCAGCTAAACGTCAGGAACTTAAACGCTTTGAAGCTGCCAAGGCAGTTAAAAAGACAACACTTGATACTCTTTACAAGGATATTGAAAACAGCGAAGTTAAAGAACTCAAAGTTATCATTAAGGCTGACCTGCAGGGGTCTGCAGAAGCTCTTAAGGCATCTTTGGAAAAACTTTCAACCCGCGAAATCCGTCTTTCAGTTATCCATTCAAGTGCCGGTGCAATCAACGAATCGGATGTTACACTTGCATCTGCTGATGAAAATGCAATCATCATCGGATTTAATGTTCGTCCTACTCCAAAGGCAAAAACTCTTGCTGAACAGGAACAGGTTGAAATCCGTAAGTACAATATCATCTACAAGTGTGTTGAAGAAATTCAGGCCGCTATGGAAGGTATGCTGCAGCCAGATACAAAAGAAGAAACAATCGGTATGGTTGAAGTTCGCAACACATTCCGCGTTCCAAAGGTCGGCGTAATTGCCGGTTGTATGGTTTCGGAAGGTATTGTTCGCCGTACTTCAAGTGTTCATCTTGTTCGTGATGGAATCGTTAAGTTTACAGGTAAGATTACTTCCCTCAAACGCTTTAAGGACGACGCAAAAGAAGTCAGCACAGGCTATGAGTGTGGTATCGGTCTTGAAAACTGGCAGGACATCATGGTTGGCGATAAGCTGGAAATCTTTGAAATTGTAGAAGTTGCTAAGAAACTTGGAAAGACTCTTGCCGAAGAAGAGGCAGAGGCTGCTAAGCAAGGCGCTTCTGAAGCAGATAAAGAAGGAGAAAATTCATAATGGGACAGTATCGTTTACAGCGATTGAACGACCAGCTCCGTGATGAAATTTCCACATTAATTTTGCGCGGAGAAATTAAAGATCCCCGCGTAAATACATTCCTCAGCATAAACAGGGTTGAAGTAACAAACGACCTTGCTTATGCCAAGGTTTACGTTTCTACATTTTTACCGGACGGTCAGCTTAAAAAAGGCGTTGACGGTCTGAATTCTGCAGCCGGTTTTATTCAGCGTGAAATTGCCGGAAAACTCAGAATCCGCCAGTTCCCTCATCTTCAGTTTAAGATTGATGAAGGAATGAAGGCAGGCTTTAAGATGGTTCAGAAATTGAATCAGCTTGAAGCAGAGTCTAAGGCTCGTGAGGCTGATCAAGCCCCTGAAGAAGCTGGAACTTCTGATGCAGAATAATGACGGAATTGTACTCCTGGCAAAAGGGCCGGGAGTAACATCTTTTTCATCCCTTAATAACGTAAAAAAATCTCTTCACACGACTAAAGTTGGTCACACAGGAACCCTTGACTCTTTTGCTCAGGGGCTCCTTGTTGTATGCACCGGTAAAATGACAAAGCTTGTAAGCCACATTACAGAATTTGATAAGTCTTATTCTGCTGTAATTAAATTCGGCGAAGAAACTGATACGCTGGAATTTACCGGGAATGTGGTGAAGAAGGCGGGACTGCCTACGCTGGAGGCACTTAAAGATGCTCTGGGGCACTTTACCGGCGAGTTATTACAGGCGCCGCCTGCCTACAGCGCAGTGCACGTAGACGGCCACAGAGCCAGTGACCTTGCCCGCCGTGGAATTGAAGTTGAAATCCCCAAGCGAAAAATCAACGTATTCAGCGCAGAGCTCAAGGAAGTGGAATTGGCGGCGGGCACTGATAACGTCCTCTACGCCCGAGTTGACTTCTCCGTTTCTAAGGGAACTTACATCCGCTGTCTTGCCCGTGATATAGCTGATGCCTGCGGCTCTACAGGGCATCTTGTAGGTTTACTTCGTACAAAAGTGGGAAACTTCACTCTAAACGACGCCGCAGGCCTTTCCCTGCTGGAAGACTTTTCTATTGCTTCTGCAAAAAAGACTGCAGCTGACTTCCTTAAAATAGAGGCTGAAAAAACTGTAACACCCCCAGAAACTCAGTCAAAAAAGCAAAAAACTCCCTACATCCCCACAGAAGAAGACCTTCTTATTCAAAAAGAAATCCAGTTTAAAATGCAGACTTTCTCAGAAGAAACTTCTCTTTTATGCGGCTTTAATAACATTCACTTAAAAATGGTAGAAAGACTTGCAGACTTCAAGAACGGTAAGAAGCTTTTTCATTCAGATTTTGATGAGGCTATTAATGCTGAAGACAAAAAAGACCTGGCTGTCTTTTACAAGGGAACTTTCTGCGGCCTTCTGGAATCCGGCAGCAATAAAAAACTCTACTACAAGTTTGTCGCTTTGTAATTAAGCCCTTATCAAAAGTCTGTTAGGAATCTGTTCTTCTTTTTGTGCCTGATTTTTCGTAATAATCGTTTTTCATCTTATACATAAACTCATCTGCTTTTGAAACAAGGCCTTCAAAGGTAGGATTATCATAATCGCAGGCAGAAGAATAACCGTATGAAACTGCAATAGTCTTAATCTTATCGTTGTGCCAGTTTTCAATAAGCGAATCAAAGTAGAAGAGTCGCTTTTTAAGCACATCGCGGCTTGATTTAAGTACAACAAGGAATTCGTCTCCACCCATACGGCAGCGAAGCATAGCGTCGTAGAAGACCTTTTTCAGAATGTCTGTTACGCCAATAATATATTCATCACCGGCGCTGTGTCCGAACTTATCGTTTATTGTCTTTAATCCGTTCAAATCAAAGTAAACAACGTGGAAATCATCTGTAAGAGTTGTGTTGCCGATATGCTTTTTGAAAACTGAGTAAGCGCGGCGGTTGTCCATTTTTGTAAGCTGGTCTGTAAAGGCATATTTTTCAGCTTCTCTGAGGGCTGCCTGCTTTTTAATCATCTTTACAAATCTTACTACAGAAACTTCAATCTGCATCAGACAGTAAATAAAGAAGGCTACAACAGCAAAGAGGAAGTAATTTCCGTCGCGGTTGTAATTGTAAAGGATAATTACTACCAGAGTGAAGCTAGCAAAAAGAATGTTGCCGATGTTTAAGAAAAGCTTTTCTGATGTTTCAAATTTATGCAGGTTTACAATACTCATTATGATTGTATAAAGGATTTCTGTTCCAAAAATCAGGTGAGTAAAAATAATCAATTCATTCAGGTCTTTAATTCCCAGAATAAAGATAAGGGTCTGAATTACAATATTGAGCTGAGACAAAATCGAAATGATTTTGATTACGATGTTTTCGCCGTATAAAGAAGTAAGGTAGCCCGCAAAGGCAACTGCCATAAGAAGCAGGGCTGCAAATACAAGGACACCGTCAAGCAGCAGGTTGTCCGTAAAAAGCGAAAGAATATGTGAATCGCAGATACTCCAGATTGAAGTAAGGATAGAAATACCGGCCAGATAAAAGAGGCTTTGTGAAAGAGAAGTAATGCGCTGTTTGTTTCCAAAGTAACTTAAAAGGAAGAATACAAAAGATCCGAAGCTACAGATTATCAGAAGGAGGGAAGTAACAAAAAGAAGAATGTTTTCCTTCAGATACTGAATCATGTATGAAGAACGCGAAGAAAGTACAATTTCTGAAAGCGAAGATTTTGCAATTTTTGACTGCTGCAGCTGGATAGAAATTTCAATTTCCTTATTGCTGAATTCCTTTGAAAGCGGAATATGGCAGCGGGTCTTACCGATTGTAGTTTTTATTCCCGCTACAGTTGCAACGTCGGAAGCGTAAATAAAATCGCCGTCAATTTTTGCAGTAAGGGTTTCATAGCGGCAGCGGATAAGCAGCATGGAAGTTGAGTTTAATTCCGGCAGTCTTGCTGTGATCTTAAAATCGCCCAGAGAATCCTTGGAAGAATAGGGCAGAACCAGAGTCTGATTATCATATTCAGCAGAAGTGATTTTCCATTCAAGATACTGGGTATCGTTTACGTCAGTTATTTTTTTGAAGGTGTTGTCTTTAATATGGAAAAAAGAATAAAAAATAAATAGCAAAAAAGCGCCGATAAAAAAACGCCATAAGTATTTTGTGATTTTTGGTAATGTCAGAATATAAAATTGTATAAATGTGTTCACCATTAAATAATATCACATTTTTGAATTAGGTGAAATCTTTTTTAAATAAAAAAAAAGCACTCATTTAAGAGTGCTTTTGAAGTGGGCAGTGAGAGGATCGAACTCCCGACATTCTGGGTGTAAACCAGACGCTCGTACCAGCTGAGCTAACTGCCCGATTTGTTTTTGCAAGCTGCTGTATCGCTGCTTGATGTTTATATATTATACAATCGCAGAAATTTAGTCAACAGGTTTTGCAAAAAAAATTAAAAATTTTTTAAAAATTGCAAAATTGATTAATGACTAGAAAATAGAACTGTGTTAAAATATTTTACGCTCAAAAATGAAAAAATGTCTGTTTTCAGCTCTATTTCTGATTTCTCTTCTATTTAATTCCTGTTCCGACGGGGCTTTAGACGGAAGCCTTGCTTCTGAAAATTCTGAGCTGGAAACAATAAAGAGCCGGGTTGCCAGAATTGAAAAGGAAACTGAATGGGCAGATGAACTTGAAAAAGACAGGCTTTTTACAGACCTTACTTCCCAAAAAGAAAACTCCATAATAATTACGACCGACATTGAGGGGCTTTACCCTTCTTTTTCTGATTTCGGTTCTCTTGATATTTCTTCGCTTGAATACAAGTTCCAGGCTTCTGCAGAGGAAATCTGTAATACTCTGACCTCTTTTAATGAAGAAAAGCTTTATTCTTACTTTTTGTCTAATTACCGCTTTAATTACGTATTTTTTGCCCAGGAGCTTAGAAAAGGCTGGAAAAACGAATTCGGACAGAAGTTCCCGGAGCTCCAGGCTGAAAAAGATTTTAAGCTTTTTGACCGCTTTATTTTAGGCCAGGCTTTTACTTCAGACAATCTTATTCAGATTCCGGCCAGATTTTATTGTAATATGGGATTTGTTGATGTAACATTATATATGAGCACTACTCAGGAAAAGTCGCTTTATAAAATAAAAATCGTAAGGTGGGAGAAAAATGTCTGATTCAACATTGACTGGAATTGAGCGCGAACTTGTAGTTCAGTATCTGATAGACGGAAACGTTCCTGTTACAATCACTCCTCTTGAGGACGAGTCTTCTGATTCAGATGAAGAAATCCGTCCTGTAAATTCACAGATTTTTCCTGTTGCCATTAAGGGCGAAAATATCACTGTAAAAAAGAACGGAACTATAATTCTTGAAAATCCCGGAGCTTCAGTAAAAGATTTTTTGAATAAGGATGTAAAGGTAGAGTTTTATTTCAACCGGGTAGGGCTTTATTTTAATTCTAAGGTAAGCTGCAAAAAGGATGTATATTCTGTTTCCATTCCGGACGTAATTTACCGTATTCAGGATGTTATAGAAGAAAAGCATTATGATTTCAGCGCCCTTTTATACTACGAATGCAAAACAGGCCGCGAACTCAATATGACCTGCGTGCCATGGGAGCACACAGAGCTTTTAACCCGTCCTGTGTGGAAGTCCATTCCCCTTGAAAATCAGAAAAAGGCAAAATCTCTTCTGGAAAATTATGTTGCCCAGGCCAAGCTTGAAAAAAATGCCGGAAACGGAATCCAGCTTATCCCGGTATGTAATTATCTGACTTTTGAAAATCCTGTAAAAATTGAATCGCTTCAGGACAGAATTAAGCCTCTGAAGGTTCTTTATGTGGATCACCAGCGCCTGGTTCTTGGTCTGGACACTATTAATTATACTTTTGTTCAGAATGATGAATATGGAATAAAGCTTTCTTTTTCGCTCAAATCTGGCCCAATTATGACCCGTGATATTTTTGTTACTGCCGTAATAAATAAGATTTACCGCTCGGAAACTCAGGGTGACAACAGAATCTGCGTAGACTGCCGCTATACGACAATTCAGGAAGAAGATATCCGCTTTATTTACGAAAAAGCGACAAAAACCCTATTTATTTAATTAAAACTCTTTACTGAAAGTCCCGCTTTGTCTGTTTTGGGTCATTTCCCAGAAGAATTGCAAATGGATGCAGGTAAGAAATATTTTCGCAGATAATTTTGATGATTACAGTCATTGGAATAGCTATAATCATTCCCACAGTTCCCCAGATATAGGCCCAGACAGTCAGGCTTACGATAATCACAAAAGGAGAAAGTCCCAGGTTTTTTCCCTGAACGCGTGGTTCAATAATATTTCCCAGCATAAAGTTTACAAAAACTATCAGCGTGAAAATTACAAAAACCTTAGGATAGTTAGGGTAGAACTGAACCAGAGCAAACATGGTTGTTAAGCCGCATGAGAAAATTGAACCGAAGGTCGGGATAAAATTCATCGTAAAGGCTAAAACGCCCCACAAAACGGCAAAGTCCATCCCGAAGCAAATGGCAACCAAGAATACGAGAAAGCCTGTTGCCAGGGAAATGGCAGTTTTAATAGAAAGATAATGAACGATTTCCATGATAATGCGGCGGATAACGCGTAAAATCTTTCCTTTTGCACGGTCTGCAAAGGCGTAGCTGATTTTGCGGTTTGTCATTCTGTATTCAATCAAAATAAAGAGAGAAAAAATCAAAACAAGAAAGATGTTTTTTCCCGAAGCAACAATGCCGCTTGAAAGTGTAAATACAATTCCCTGAATGTATTCGCGCACCTTCAAATGCTGCCAGATGTTTCCGGCCAGGCTCATTTCCTCGTCAAAGCGGAAATCGAAGTTTTCTGCAAGGATTTTGTAAATGTGAAGGAACTTGCTTTCGTACTTAGGATATTCCGAAACGATTGAGGTGACGCTTGAAATCAAAAGCGAAGAAACTCCAAGCAGTATGAAAAAAAGGAAAAAAGTAATAAGAATTGCAAGAATTGTCCATGGAATCTTAAATTTGTAATTGATTTTCTGGATAATCGGTGCAAAAACGCAGGCAATGAGGGCTGCTGTAATTACCGGCAGAAATACGGAAGCAAGGATTTTGAAAAGAAAACCTGTCAGCACTGCAAAACTTGCAAGGAGAATGTAATAGATTTTTCTCTGATAATCGCTTTCTTCCATATTTACCTGCCGGAGCGGGCGTTAACAGCCCTATTATTTATTTTGTTTTTGGCATAATTTTTTCAAAACCACAGAATGGCACCAGCACCTCAGGAATTGTAACAGAACCGTCGGCATTCTGGTAGTTTTCAAGGATTGCAAGCATAGCACGGCCAACGGCAATTGCAGTACCGTTTAATGTGTGAACGTACTTGTTCTTTCCGTCATCATCCTTGTATTTGATGTTAAGGCGGCGGGCCTGGTAGTCTGTACAGTTAGAAGTAGAAGTAACTTCACCGTATTCACCACCGTTGCGGCCAGGCATCCATGCTTCAAGGTCCCACTTGCGGTAAGCTGGAGCACCAAGATCACCAGTACAGGTATCAACAACGTGGAATGGAATACCAAGACCTTCAAAAATCTCCTCTTCAATCAGGCGGAGTTTTTCGTGGAGTTCATCACTCTGCTCTGGAGTAGAGTAAACAAACATTTCTACCTTGTCGAACTGGTGAACGCGGTAAAGTCCCTTAGAGAACTGACCAGCGGCACCTGCTTCGCGGCGGAAACAGTGTGAAAGTCCACCGTACAAAAGCGGCAGGCTTGCCTTATCAAGAATTTCATCCTTGTGGTAACCGCCCAAAGTAATTTCTGCAGTTGCAACAAGACAAGTGCCTTCTTCCTCAATAGAGTATACGTTAGATTCGTTTCCGCGTGGATTAAATCCGATTCCCTTAAGAACTTCTTCCTTAGCAACATCCGGAGTGATAAAAAGCTTGAATCCGTGCTTGCGGAGAATGTTCAAAGCATACATAATCAATGCCTGCTCAAGGAATACAGCGTCGTTTTTCAAGTAGTAGAATTTTGGACCAGAAACCTTAGTTCCGCGGTCAAAATCGATGATGTCCAGTTCTTCACCAAGCTGTACGTGATCTTTTGGTTCAAAGTCAAACTTGCGTGGAGTTCCAACCTTTTTTACTTCAAGGTTTTCTGTATCAAGTTTTCCAACCGGTGCATCAGGGTGAACCATGTTAGGAAGCTGGCGTGCAGCCTCCTCAAGTTTTTCTTCAATTGCTTTTGATTCGCTTTCTACGTCTGCAATTTCAGCCTTAATCTCTTTTCCGGCTTCAATAAGTTTTGCGCGGGCGTCGTTATCAAGCTTCTGCTTCATAGCCTGAGCGTTTTCGTTACGTTTCTGCTGCAAAGCCTGAAGTTTTGTAACAAGGGCAGTGCGTTTGTCGTAAAGTTCAACAACGATATCTGCATCAGCCTTCATGTTGCGGTTGATGATGTTCTGTTTTACAGCTTCAAGATTGTCTTTAATAAATTTATAGTCAAGCATTTTAATCCTTCTTTTTGGGTAAGCCCCAATTTATTTATTCAATAGTATACTTAATTGTTACGTTTGAAGTAATATCCAGTTTTCCCGGTTCAATAGTTGTTTCTGCCATAGAGTTTGCAGCCTTTGCAAGCATTACGCCATCGTTTCTTGAAGTAGAAGTGTAGTTTTCTGAGATTTCAAGAACATTTCCAACCTTGCAGCCGCTAGCTCCTGCCAGAAGGTTTGCCGCATCCTGAGCATCCTTGATTGCAAGAGTACGTGCCTGACGCAAAGCTGTAGAGCGGTCAGAAACCATATATTCAAAATCAGTTACACCGTTAGCGCCCACATTCTGTTTTACGGCAGCATCAATAACCTTTCCTGTAAGTTCAGGATTTCTGATGATTACAGAAATTGTGTTGCGGACTGTGTACTGTCCAGGGTAAGCCTGAGAGTTATCCTGAGTGATTTTGTAATCGCTTGTAAAAATATCATCATCTGCAAGACCGGCTGCCTTAATTGCCGCAATTGCATTGTTTGTGTTGATTGCATTGCGCTCAACTGTCTGAGAAACATTCCAGCCCGACGAACGGACGATGAATTTTACCGAAACTAAATCTGGAGAAACCGAAACGGTTCCGCTTCCAGAAACTGTTATGACGCGAGGTGCTTCTGCCGGTTTGTTGATAGTACAGGATGTAAGCGAAAGTGCCAGAACCGACGCTGCTGCTAAAACGATTTTTTTCATAATCTAACCCCTTATCTTCCCTGAAGATAAAATCTTTTTAAATATATTATGCGCTTATTTGCCTTATCCCAGAATTTGCTTGCCGGGTAGTTTTTTGTAAGCGTTGTATACGAATTAATTGCCCCGCTGATGTCCTGAATGTCAGACTTTGCTTCCAGAATCTGCCCCTGAACATACAAGGCTTCATCCCGGCTGTCGCTTGAGCCGCCAAGATATTCATTTATGTTTTTCAAAGCTTCAGAATATTTTTTTTCTGTAAGCTGAGTCTTCGCAAGCGTTAAAAGTTTGCTCAAATCCTTCTGACTTTTTTCATTAGAAGATAGTGTGGAGTCACCGTTTGCGGCATTATCTGACGCGGAAGGTAATGCTTGACGGCTTGCTTCTGCATTGCCGCCACCATTTTCTGTCTTCTGGCTAGACTTGCTGACCGGTTTTGGTTCTTCAAGCAGTTCTACATCATCGTTAGAATCATCATATTCTACAATTGCAGGTGACACTTCAACAGTTTTTTCAGCAAGCTTTAATACAGGGCGCTTAGCTCTTACAGGCATTTTGAAGGCAGGTGCTTCAATGTGAGTTGCGCTGCTTCCGCGTTCTGTCTGCACAATTACTTCTATATAATCATCAATAATCTGACCGCTTACAGCGTCGTTTTTATAAAAATGTAGTATTTTCCTTCCCGGCTGACGGGCCTGCAAAGAAAAGTTTGTGTTTTCTGTTCCAAGCTGTCTTCCAAAGTACATTATGTTCTTAGAGTTATCTGTGGCGCCCATGTAAATCCAGCCCTTACCAGGGTAGCTTACATCAAGGTATTCTGTAACCTTCATTGTTACCGAGCGGGAAGGGGTGATTGAGCTGCCGTTTGTTGTGGCAGTGTCGTCTTCCAGGTCTGCTGCGTCATCTTCCAGGGCGTCGGCGTCACTTTCACTGCCGTCAGCAGTTGCAAGGGCTTCGTCTGCGGTAAGAATGCCTTCTCCCGCGGTGCCTGAGTCTGTTGTGCCGTCTGCCTGGGCGGAAGTTTCATTGCCGGCCTGCGCACCTTCTCCAGTGCTGTCTGTACCATCCGATTGTGTCTGGGCTTCTGCGTCTGCCGCTGCCTTTTCTGCGTTAGTGCCGTCAGCGCTTTCTCCGTCAGTATTCAGCAGGGCGGCTTCATCTTCTGCATTTTCAGCGTCACTTATATTTTCATCATCAAGTTCTGGAAGTTCATCAAGCTGGTCAGCTTCTACAAACTCAACTTCGTCATCTGCAAGTTCGCTTTCTTCTTCCGGAGGTAAATCTGTAATTTCTGGCTCTTCAATATCAGAAAGTTCTGCTTCAGAGGCTGGCGCATTTGTATCAGCATCCTGACTGGCTTCCGGTTTTGAGGCACAAGAGAAAAATAGCAGTGTTGAAAGAGCTGTAAAGGTGAGAAAAAGTTTTTTCATGGTGCTGCCTCCAGTATATCATTTACAATTTTGTCGTTAGAAAAGCTCAGTGATTCTACTTCTTTTTCAGAAGGAACTGTGAACCACTCTTCTGACTCTTCTTTTGTCCATCTGTCTTTTGCCGGACGTGAAATATTATAGTCTTTTGGAAGTTTTGGTCCGTCCGGAATTACGGGAGTTTCCGTTCCCATAACTGTAGTTTCAGGAATGCCCTTGTTCTTGTCTTTTTTGCCGCTTCCGCCTGCAATAATGAAAATCAAAAGAATAAGGCAGATTAAAATTGCAAAAATCATTCCCAGTATGGCAAAAAAGAGCGTCTTATTTGTTTCCATTAAGTCGCGGGCTTTTTCGCCTATGCTTTCTGTGACTTCTGTAATCTTTTCCTTTACTGACTCAAATATTGAACCAAAATCCATACAGCTTATTCAGTTTCCTTCTGTTCTGTATCACTTTCATTTTCATGGCGATGTTTTTCCGGGCGTGGAGGGAGTACAACTCCTTCTTCATCCGGAACATCTTCGTCCACAAAGTCTTCGCTTGAACGGTCAATTTCTGCCCCGGTCTTAATGTCTTCATCAAGACGAAGCTGAATTGTCTTACTTACGCCGGATTCCTCCATTGTAATACCAAGCATTGTAGAAGCACCCATTACGGTCTTCTTGTTATGTGTAATTACGATGTACTGACTGATGTTTGCAAAGCTTTCCAAAGTTGTTACAAAGCTTGAAACGTTCTTGTCGTCCAAAGCAGCATCAATCTCGTCCAAAAGACAGAATGGGCTAGGGCGAACCTGATATGTTGCAAAGAGAAGGGCAACTGCAGTCATTGTCTTTTCACCACCCGAAAGCAGGGCGATGTTTTCAAGGTTCTTTCCAGGCGGCTGAGCGTAAATATCAATACCGGAAGTAAGGATATTTGCAGGATCCGCAAGCTTAAGCTCTGCTCGTCCACCGTTAAAGAGGCGGCGGAACATATTGTGGAAATTCTTTTTAATCTTATTGTAGGTATCAAGGAACATTTCGGCAGATTTTGATTTAATCTCTTCCGAAACGATGATAAGGTTTTCAAGGCTCTTTTTAGTATCGATGTAGTTTGAGTTCTGGCGCTCGTAGCGGTCTTTTACTTCCGCAAATTCTTCCGGCGCCATAAGGTTTACGGTTCCAAGCGAGTTGAAGGCCTTTTTTGCTTCTGTAAGTTTTTCACGAAGGTCAGCTGACGATGTATTGATTTTATACATGCGCTCTTCGTAAGCCATAAGGTCGCGGCTGTACTGATCCTGGAAGTTCTGTTTTACGTTACGGATGTCGTTATCGGCAGAGTTCAGGCTCAAAGTAAGGCGTTCGTACTGTTCCTGATAGCGGCGTTCATCTTCGCGCTTTTTATCAAGAGTACCGGTTTTACCCGAAACTGATTTGTCGCACTTGGTAATTTCTTCATCCAGCTTTGCCATTTCTTTTGCAAGCTTTTCACCGCGGTATTCAATTTCGGCAAGTTCATCCTGAATGCCGTTGATTTTTTCGTTGAGTTCTTCCTGACGCTTTGTTTCTGTAAAAATATCGTCTTCAACTTCGCGAAGGCGGTTTTTCTGCTCTGCAAAAGTGCGTTCAAGGTTGTTAATCTGATTCTTAGCGGAGTTAATCTGCTCCTGCATCTGAATTTCATTAATCTTGAGCTTATGAAGAGTGTCTTCATACTCGTTGATTTTTGCAACAAGTTCTGAGTTTTCAGAATGAAGGTCTGTAATCTGGGAATTGATTTTTTCTACAGCGGCAATATTTTCGTTGATTTTTGAATCAATGCCGCGTTTTTTAGTCATTACACCTTCAGGACTCAGGAATTCTGTGATGAAGGCAGGAGAAGCGTTAAGATATTTAGAAAGGGCATCTTCCAAAGCCGCAATCTGGCTTTCTGCTTCTGCAAAGGCATCGCTTGCTTCGCGTACAGTTTTAGAAGATTCTTCTGCGCTGTGATTCTGGCTTGCAAAGTCTGTAAATACGTTTTTACGGCCTGTTACAAAAACCTTAAGCTTACCAAGGGCTGTATCAAGCTCTTCCTTGGCGTTTCTCATTGCGTTTTCGCTGAAGCCTGCAGACTTAAGCTTGTCATCAAGCATTTTAACGATGTCTTCTGTAATGGAAGCAAGTTCGTTCTGAAGTGCTTTGCGTTCTGCTTCAAATTCTGCGATTTTTTCGCGGAGTTCGTCTGCCTTTAAGTCATTGTCATTAATCTGAGCGCGGCTTTTTGTTACATTATCTTCTATTGATTTAATGTTTGCGCGGGCATTTTCAAGATTTTTTGTCTTTGAATGAAGCTCAGCGTTCTGCTCGTCAATTTCTTCCTGAGTGTTATCAAGCTGTTCGCTGATGGCGCGTTTACGTCCGTCAAGGTTATTGATTTTTTCCTTGATTTCGATAGCCTGCTTGTTGAAGTTAGAAATCAAGTCCAGCTTACCGTTCTTTTCTGTACCGATTTTAATAAGTTCAGCCTGCTTTGCATAAAGTTCATCCTGCAAAGCCTTAGACTTTTCGCGGTTTTCAGAAATTGTATTGTTGATTTCATCGATTTCTTTTCTTACGGCATCGCGTTTCTGTTCAACAACCTTCAGTTCATCCTGATGGCGTGCCTTGTCCTGAACAAAGTTTTTAAGGCGGAGAAGGGTAATATCAAGTTCGTAATCAAAAATTTCGTCTTTGTACTTACGGTATTTGATTGTCTTTTCAGACTGAATTTTCAATGAATCATACTGGCGTTTTATTTCGCCAAGGGCAATTTCAATCTGAGTGAGGTTCTGGCGTGTACGTTCAAGTTCGCGTTCTGCTTCAGCAACTTCTGCCTTACTTCGGCTGATTCCGGCTGCCTCTTCAAAAAGATAGCGGCGGTCTTCCGGCTTGCTTGAAAGAATCTGATCGATTTTACCCTGTTCCATAACAGAGTAGGCTGCCTTACCAACACCAGTGTCCATAAAAAGACGGCGGATTTCTGTAGGACCCGCAGGGCGTCTGTTAATAAAATATTCCTGATCGCCGGAACGGTAAAGACGGCGGGTAATTGCAATTTCATCTTCATCAAGAGGGAGTAATCCCTTGTCGTTACAGAGTGTTAAAGTTACTTCGGCAGCATTAAGCTTCTGGCGGCGTTCTGTTCCGTTAAAAATAACGTCTTCCATCTTTTCTGCACGAAGATTTTTTGAGCGGTTTTCTGCCAGTACCCATTTAATGGCATCTACTACGTTTGATTTTCCACAACCGTTAGGGCCAAGCAGGGCAGTAATACCTTCTGCAAAATCTATATGAGTTTTATCAGCAAAAGATTTGAATCCGTATATATCAAGACTTTTTAAAAACACAAAATTCTCCAAAAAATAGTCATAATATTATAATGAATTTACAAAAGATTAGCCACAGATAGGACACAGATATACACAGATATTTTTAGGAGCGGATAGTATGGATGATTTCCAAAAAGATAATTCTGTTTAATGTTTTTCGACCCTGTCATAAATTACCCTCCCAGAATTGGGAGGGCAATTCATTTCTGATATTATAAAACCAGTTCTTCCTGTTTCATTTTTTTATAATGCTTATACTGTTCTTTCCAGTGTTTTTGTAAGACTTTATTAATGCGGTCGGCATGACCATTTTCAATCATTCGTTTTTTACAGGCTTTTGGATGCATCCTCTCTACATCAACTAAATTACTTTCACAGCAGCTGATAAATTCCTTGAATGAATTGGCTAATTTTGATTTTCTATATCCGCGTTCATGATTGCAAAAATAAATCTGTCCAAAATCTTCTTCCAAAAATCCTATTGCAAAATAGTTTCCAAAAACATCAGAACCAATTGGAAGCCAGCCTTTTTCCTTAAAATCAAAATATTCAAATTGCTGGTCAATGGATTCTTCAGTTTTAATTCCATACAAATATCTCAGGACTTCTTTTCTTCTTCCTTTTGAGAATGTTGTATCGGGAGTTTCTCCGCCATTGTATTTAATTAAAAAATCACGATACTCTGCTTCTAATTTGACATCAAATTTTTCTTCAAACTGTTTTACAAGTTTTTCGCTTCCTTTTCCATATTTTGCAATTAACATGGTACTCTCCTAATTTTATAAGTTGTATAAAAGTTTCATAGCTATATTATAGTGAATCTATATAAGCCTGATCTCTTAACCATTTCAGCAAAAAATCTATGGCTTCACTTTCTGTCTTGAAATTCCATTTCAGGAATTCACTGGCTCTTTCATCGGTCTCAAATACAATATATTTGCCGTCCTCCTGATAGTAACCATAGGCAAATACATCATTATGAGGTTTTTGAAAAAGCAGATTGAAATGTAATCCTTCTTTTTTTAAGGTCTTCAAAAATTCTTCTTTTGTCATAGTTTTTTATATCTAAATTCTTTTAGCTTTGTATATCCTACTGTTTTCCCGTCTCAAACTTTTGAACAAGCTCAATATTATATTTATCAGTTTCCGTCAGCAAGTCGTCGCTGTAGGTCGGATTCCTTTCGTACCATGTATAACATTCCCAAAGCGACTGCAAGTCCACACTCTTAAAAGTGCGGCCGTGGCGGGCGTAGATGGCATTTCGCATCAGGCGGAGCTGGGATTTGTCTAAATCTTTTAAGTCTGCTTCTGACAGTTTTGAATCCAGCATGGAAAATTTTAAACCGTTGTAGGCAAAGTAGTCATGAGGGCAGGAGGCATTTTTTAGCTGGTCTGGAGTTACATTTTCGTCGAGTATGTAACGCCGTTCATTTTTGTTCCAGTAAAAGAAATTTAATTTCTGCTTATAATCATTGCCCTCATAAAAATATTTTTTTAAGAGAATGCCCCGCTTTTGATTAACGATACAAAACTGAACATAATCTTCAAAATCAGTGACAATATTGGCAATACGATTTTTCGTCCAATTTATCTGTGATGCATGATATGGTTTTATTAAATCTGAAGAAAAATCCTGATAAACAAACAGATTATATATTCCACAATAAATTTCTTCTTCACCAAAATATGACAAAATATCTAAGCTTTCATCATAATCAAAATCTGCAAAGAAACTTGTAGCTTTTGTTTCTGCACAATATTTATTCTGCTGCTTTGGTTTATTATTTTTAATCCCATCATATTGGTAAGAATAAAATGATTCTATTTTCTTTCCATCTGTATAAAATGTTATTACAAGAAAATTGTTTCCCTGCTTTGATAGACGAGAATCCTTGTAGTTAATAAAATACAATTCATCCGATAATTTTCCACTGCATAAATACGTCAAATTATTTTCATTTTCAATTTCATGATTTTTAAATTCGATAGATGTTTCAATAAACTTTCTAAAATCTTTATCATCTTTTGTTTCAGAAAACAGAAGCGTTACAAAAAGGATACTTAATGGAAGAATAAATAGTTTCTTTTTCATTTTTCATCCCTTTATTGTTTTTCAAATCTTTGTATTAATTCAATATTATATTTATCAATATCAGTTAGCAAAGAATCGCTGTAGGCCGGGTTTCTTTCATACCATGTGTAACAATCCCAAAGCGACTGCAAGTCCACGCTTTTGAAAGTGTGGCCGTGGCGGGCGTAGATGGCGTTTCGCATCAGGCGGAGCTGGGATTTGTCCAAATCTTTTAAATCCGCTTCAGTGAGTTTTGAATCCAGCATGGAAAATTTTAAACCGTTGTAGGCAAAGTAGTCTTTCGGGCAGGAGGGATTTTTTAGCTGGTCTTGAGTTACAGACCTGTCGAGCAAATAACACTTCTGATTTTTATCCCAGTAAAAGAATGAATAGGATGAGTCATCTCCGTTTTTTACATCCATCATGTATTCCTGAAAAGTTTCCCATGCATCACAATCCTGATAAACTTTTCCAATCGTGTAAACGCAGATGCCACGCTTGCCGTTTACAATGCAGAATTTCACATCATCAAGAGAAATATAAAATTCAGATTGTACGCGGGGATTTTTTCCTGTGTAATAATATTCACCGCCGTCTGTATTATTGGCAACAATTTTTAAGCCTGGAAAAATCAGCTTGAAATATCCGGCTGACCACATATCTTCAATATCATCTAATTTTCTGATTGTAATATGATTGTAGCCGTTATAGCCCTTGTAAAAAGCGACAGAAAGCTCCATGTAATCCAGATTTTCATCAAATGAAAAATCTCCGATTAAACAACTTGTTTCAGGAATATGATAAATATATTTTGGAATATTTGTCTCAGTTTTTTTTGATTTTCGAATATCATAATCAAATAAATTTTTTCCGTCAGAAACATATGTGTATATGCAGTTGTAGCCTACATCCAGAATTCCGATGCTGTAAGTCTCATTAAGAGGATGAATTTCTATATCTTCAGCATCCCATCTGTTGTTATATCCGTTCATGTTTTTTTGTGAAATTATCCGCCTGAATTTTGAATCATCAAGTGAATAAACAGCCGAGCAAAAACAAATCAGAAGCAATGTAAGAACTTTTCTTTTCATATTTTATATCTATTTTAATAAAGATTTGTCGTAATTTACAAGACTGTAATTTTTAGTTTATTATTGTAGTAAAAGTGTCGGAGGAAAAATAATATGAAAAAAAACATTTTATATGCCGGAATCATTTTTGCTTTTATCGCGCTATTTGCCGGCTGCAAAGAAAAAGCCGAAATTTCTGTGGCTGGATTAAAAATCAATACAGGATATGACAATACTCCAAAACTTTTTAAGACTCTGCCGGATGGCGAAGAAATTGGAAAGCTGGAAGCTGAAACAGAATATACGATTGTAAAATCAGATGCCACTGGAGAAACTCTCCATATCAGAAATGAAGATAAGAGTGTAGACGGCTGGGTTTACACAAATGAGGTTATTGTAGATAAAGAAGTTTATCTCCGCTACTTAAAACTCCTGCTTGAAGGAAACAAAACTGCTTATAATCTGGTACACAGCGTTGATGAAAATGCCCTTACCTTTGAAGAAAAGATGGAAGCTCTTCAGTTTATCATTGATTTTATAGGAAAAGATAAGTTTAAAGACTTTCATTTCCCGTGTGAAAACGGAGATGCTATTGACATGGCTTTCAGGTATACTTCACCATCCTGGGATACCGAACTTTCTGATCATACAACAAATCAAATTCATTTACTGGCAGATTGTGCCAACATAACTTTCCTTGACTGGTATTATGCTTATGCTTCATCGCTTTATCAGTTCTTTCTAAAAGACAGTCAGGGGCTGACCTGCGAAATGAGGGCAATTAAAGCTCAGAATTATGATGCCGTTCAGTATTATTTTCAAAAAGGCTTTCTGGAATATTATTATAAGCATAAATATAACACATTTGATTCCATGAAAGTCGCTGAACTTATAGCTACAGACAAAGATGATGAAGGACATGACCTTAATTATTATCTTTCTGAATGCACTGATGAAAATATCAAAAAGTTTGTAACTACAATGCGTTTTTCCATTCCTGATATTTTTAATAATGGCAGTAATATAATTGAAAATAAAAAAAATGACACCATCTTTGATTTGATTAACCTTCTATACGCGCCTCTTCCTTATACAGCTTACAATAATCAGGACGAGAAGTTTGCCTATGTTTATCTGGAAGACGATAACTGGGAAAAAGACTATGAGTCAAATTTAAATCTTCGAAGCGAAGCTGACACAGATTCAAAAGTTGTAGGCAGGCTCCCGTTTGGAACAAAAGTAGATATTCTTGATGTTAGCAGCGAAAAATCAGAAGTAGGAGAAATTAAAGATTACTGGTATAAAGTTTCTGCAAACGGCAAAGAAGGCTGGTGTTTTGGTTCCTTCCTTGTTGTGCCGGTAAATTATGAAGATTTGGACAATTATCAGACGGCGATTTCTGAATATGAAGATGAAATACTTTCTGAGCGCCTGACACAAAACAGACGCAAATTTAAATGGCTTTATCAGTATAATTTTGAAAAAAGATGTTATTACACTGTCATGAAAGAAGCTAAGGTTTATACAGACAGCGAGAATTTCTTTATTGTAAAACCATTTGAAGAAGTAATGGTTCTTCAGAAAATTAAAACTGAAGATCAGGATTATTTCTATGATTACGGAGACTTGGACAGCAACTTCCCTTGCGATTTTTACAACCGTTACAATTATTATCTTGTCCTTGTCGATGATAAAGTGGGAATTATAGGCGGATCAGCCCTTGCTCATTGCAAAATGGATGTGCATATTGAAGCTTTTTCAGGTTCAGAACCGGATTTTGATATATATTATACTTATCTTGTAGATGAAGACTACTATAGTTATGGCGTTACAAGGCTTTACGCTGATTTATATGAAGCAAACCCAGAGTCTCACACCATTAGAAAGCTTAAGTATGGAAAACTTAGAGGTATGGAGCTTACTCTTAGCCCTGTTGACTGGGATATAATAGAAAATATGGAAACGCTTAGTGTCGATATAAGTTCATACCGTGAGTTTACAACAAATTACACAAGTCTTGAAACTAATAAAAAAGAACTTAGATCATACTATTCTATAGTTTTTAATGTATCTGACTTCCATAATGACAGGGCTACAGAAAAATACATTGTTTTCACTGTAAACAAGAAGTATGGCATTGCATATGAAGGGGCAAGTTTTGCAAAAGATTATTCTAATGATTATAACAGCTCTCAGGGTGTTTATGGATATTTCACTTCTGAAGAAGGTCAAATGCCGGAAGTTACCTTTGGATATTATGGTTCCTATAAAGACTATGATGATGAATCATACGAGTACCATCGATTTGTAAATGGTGTAATGGATCCGGTTGATTTCTTCTTTACCTTCGGCGAAGAAGAGTCTTGTCCATACTTGCCGGAATGGTAAAAAGAATTTTTCTTCCTAAACTCCAATTTCCTTAATAACGCCGATAAGTTCCTGAACTGTAGTATTCCAGTTAAACTTGCCGGCCTGAACAAGGCCCAGGTCTACCATGCGGATTCTAAGTTCTTTATCTTCTATGATTCTCTGCATTGAAGAAGCAATTTCTTCAGGCTTGTCGGAATTAAAATAGAGTGGGGCATGACCGCCAACTTCTTTAAGGGCGCCGGATTTAGAACACAAAACCGGGATTCCGCAGGCCATGGCTTCAAGAACAGGAAGTCCGATTCCTTCATTTACAGCCGGGAAAATGCAGGCTTCAGCGCCGGTGTACAAAGTGGCAAAGCTTTCGTGAGGGAAAAAGCCTGTAAGGAAAATGTCCGAGGCAAATTCGCTTTTAAAAACAGCGTCGTGGATTTCTTTAGAAAAGTCACCGTCTTCGCCAGCCAGAACAAGGCGGTGAGGAAGTCCTGTGTTTTTCTTGAAAATCTCAAAGGCCTTGATAAGCTCCAGGTGCTTTTTATTTTTATCAGAAAGTTTTGAGCCGTAAATAAAGTAAGGGCGTTTAATAGAAAAAGGACTTACTTCAACAGCTTCTTCATCATCAATGGGTTTCGGGAAGAAGATCTTATGGTCAATTCCGTTGTAAATTACGCGGATTTTTTCTTCCGGGATTCCAAGCTTTGTTAAATCCTTTTTAATGTATTCAGTTCCTGCAATAATCAGCTTTACCTTTGAAAGACCGTGCTTCAAAAGCTTTTTGTGGATAAAGTTCATCTTTTCAATAGAAGAAGAAAGAACTGTGTTTACCAGCGCGATTCCGTTCTTAATGAAAGTGAAGGGGAAAACCTTTGAAACTGCAGGGTAAATTACCAGGTCATAGGCATTCATCATCACAAAGAATTTAATTCCGCTTCTGTGATGCCATGACTGCTCTGCCTTTGGATTGTCTGCAATATTTACAGCCTGATAGCTGAATCCATTATTTGAAGTAAATGTAAAACGGTCTGTTTCTGAGCCAAAAAGTTCGAACTGTATGTCTTTATCTGTTGACGGAAGATTTGAAGTCAAATAAAAAAGACAGGAACCAAGTCCCGATCTTCCGTGGTCACAGCCGAACGTATCGATGCCAACTTTAATCATTCTTCTATTCTATCATTTTTTGCCTCTGTATGCTATATTTTAGGAGTATGAAAAACGCATTCACTTTATTATCAGAAAATCTTAATCAGAAGCTGGCAGGCCTTGGAATTAAAGAGCCTACTGCCGTTCAGAACGAAATTATTCCCCGCATTTTGGAAAAAAAGAATGTGATTTTTCAGTCAGAAACTGGAACTGGAAAAACCTTTGCATACCTTTTGCCCCTTATTCAGAACTATGATGAAGGAGAAGGCACGTCTTGCGACGTGCGCAATAACGAAAATTGCAATGCACCTTTAGGTGCTGGTGCGGCGCGGAATACCGCCGATGGTGTTAAGATTTTAATAGCCGCACCAACTTTTGAATTGGCTTCACAGATTAATCAGGCCGCTAAGCAGATTACAGAAAAGAAAACGGCTCTCTTCATCGGCGGCGCCCCGATAAAACGCCAGATAGAAACCTTGAAGGAAAAGCCTTTTCTGGTAATCGGAACTCCGGCCCGCCTGGTAGAACTTATCCGCCTTAAAAAGCTTAAAATCAGCGCTCTTAAGGCAATTGTTTTTGATGAAACTGACCGCCTTGTACGCAAGGAACTTTTTGAAGAATCTGATGCCCTCCGACTTTTGGTTCCAAAAGAAACTCAGGTTATTGCCTGCACTGCAACCTTGAATAAGCAGACAAAAATCTTTTTTGCAGGCATTGAAAATGTCGTTCTTCCTGCAGAAGACGTTCTTCGCAAGCGCATTACTCACTGGGCAATTTATGCAGAAAACCGCGATAAAATTGAAACACTTCGTAAGTTTATTGCAGCCTGCGATTTCCAGAAGATTTTGATTTTTACAAGCAGGGCAGACCAGGTAGAAAATATTTATTCAAAGCTTAAGTTCAAGAAGGTTGACTGCATGGCTTTGCACGCCAAGGCAGACAAGCAGCTTCGTAAAGCCGCTATCGACAAGTTTAGAAGCGGGAAGTGTAAGATTTTAATTACAAGTGACCTTGCAGCCCGCGGTCTTGATATTGCAAATATTTCTCACGTTGTTCAGATGGATTTACCGGAAGATGAGGATTTCTTTATCCACCGCAGCGGCCGTACAGCCCGCGCCGGAAAATCTGGAATAAACGTAGTTATTGGTGATGAATACGAAATGCGAAAATACGCCGCCCTGGAAAAGAAGCTTGGAATTGTAGTTTATCCTAAGGAAATCTACGACGGAAAGATTATCTCTCCTAAAATGGACTAGCCACAGATGGGACACAGATAAACACAGATGATATAAAAAAAAGCGATGAAGTTTTAATCTTTCATCGCTTTTTATCTGTGTAAATCTGTGTGTATCTGTGGCTATTTTTCTAAGCCGACTCAATCTGATTTGACTGTTTATTAATCAGCTTCATCACATCCTGTTCTTTCTGTAAAACTACATCTTTTGTAATCTTAACAGATTTCTTACCTTCAATATCAGGAACTTCAAACATGATGTCCATAAGCATCTTTTCTACGATTGTACGAAGTCCGCGCGCACCTGTTTTCTGGCGGATAGCTTCGGCGGCAATTTCCTTGATTGCGTCGTCTTCAAATGAAAGATCAACGTCATCAATCTTAAAGCTTGCCTGGAACTGCTTTGTGATGGCATTTTTAGGCTCTGTAAGAACAGAAACAAGATCATCCTGTGTGAGCTCTTTAAGGGCACATGTAATAGGCATACGACCGATAAGTTCAGGAATAAGTCCGAATTTTACAAGGTCGTCCGGTGTTACCTGTGAAAGAAGCTTCATCTTCTGACTTTCGTCCATCTGTCCGATGTTTGAACCAAAGCCCATAGAATGAGCGTAAACACGCTGTTCAACAATCTTATCAAGACCAACAAAGGCACCGCCAAGAATAAAGAGGATGTTTGTTGTATCAATCTGAAGCATTTCCTGGTTAGGATGCTTTCTTCCGCCCTGAGGTGGAACGCTTGCAACTGTACCTTCGATAATCTTCAAAAGTGCCTGCTGAACACCTTCACCGCTTACATCGCGGGTAATAGATGTGTTTTCAGACTTGCGGGCAATCTTATCAATTTCATCAATAAAGATGATTCCGCGTTCTGCAGCTTCAATGTTTCCGTCTGCAGCATTAATCAGTTTAAGAAGAACGTTTTCTACGTCTTCACCAACATAACCTGCTTCTGTAAGGGTTGTGGCGTCGGCAATGGCAAATGGAACCTTAAGCTTCTGAGCAAGTGTTTTTGCAAGAAGAGTTTTTCCGCTTCCTGTTGGTCCAATCAAAAGAACGTTTGATTTTTCAATTTTAACGGCATTTTCTTCTGTCTGAAGAGCCTGTGCCGAAGACATTCTCTTGTAGTGGTTGTAAACGGCAACAGAAAGAACTTTTTTTGCGTCATCCTGGCCAACAACATACTGGTCAAGGTAAGCTTTAAATTCTTTAGGAGTAGGAACGTTATCCAGTTCAATTGGAAGAACGTCAGCTGCCTGCTGTTCAAGAATTCCTGCGCAGATTGCAACACACTTGTCACAGATAAAAGAGTTTCCAGAAGGTCCGGAAATCAATTTTCTGTCTTTACCGGCTGTGCTGCCGCAGAAAAAACAATATTTATCGTTAGGTGTACTAAAAAGACCCATCGCTTATCTCCACTTATAGATTTATGATTTATTTTCTAGATGGCATTACGTGATCTACAATTCCGTAAGCAAGCGCGTCCTGAGCTGACATGTAGTAATCGCGTTCCATATCTTTTGCAACTTCTTCAATTGATTTTTTTGTATGATGTGCAAAATATTCAATAGAAAGTTTTTTAAGTCTGATGATTTCCTTTGCCTGGATGGAAATATCACTTTCCTGTCCCTGAACTCCGCCCCATGGCTGATGAATCATTACGCGGCTTGAAGGAAGGGCATAGCGTTTTCCGGCTGTACCGCCTGCAAGAAGGATAGCGCCCATAGAAGCTGCCTGTCCCATACAGATTGTCTGAATGTCGCATTTTACGTACTGCATTGTATCGTAGATAGCAAGGCCTGCTGTTACGCTTCCTCCAGGTGAGTTGATGTAAACACTGATATCTTTATCTGGATTTTCTGATTCAAGGAAAAGAATCTGAGCTACAGCAAGGTCAGCTGTTGCATCGTTAATTTCGCCGTCAATAAAAACGATTCTGTCTTTTAAAAGGCGAGAAAAAATATCGTAAGTTCGCTCTCCGTTTCCGGTCTTTTCTACAACGTAAGGTACAAGAGTGTTCTGCTGTTCGTTCATAAAATCATCCTGTTATGAAAAATAAAATTTCGTACTTTATTAATATAATGAAAAATTCTAAAAAAGGGTAGTGATATTATAAAATAGATAAAAAAAATCCCCCGAGATTTTCGCCCGGAGGATTCTTCTTCACTAAGTTTTAAACTTAGTTATTTGCGAACAATTCTTTGAAAGTAAGTTTGTCGCCCTTAGCAACTTTTACTTCCTTGTAAAGTTCGTCATAAAGTTTGTTCTCTTTTGTATCGTCAATAAGATATTCTTTTGCGCGAGCGTCAGAATAGTGCTTTTTAACTTCTTCTACAGTCAAACCGCCTTCTTCAGCGATTTTTGCATACTGTGCTTCAATTTCTTCTGGAGTAACGCTGATGTTGCGTTCTTTAAGAAGTGAATCAACGATGATTCTAGATTTAAGCATTTTTTCGCTGTCGCCAGTCCACTGTGTAAGCATAGCTTCTTTTGTCTGGCCGCTTGCTGTAACCATCTTTTCAAGCTGCTCTGGGCTTGTCTGGAACTGCTGAGCCATCATTCTCCAGCGTCCGTCAAGTTCTGCAGCGAGCATTGAAGCTGGGATGTCGAACTTGTTCTTTTCTACAAGCTGTTCAAGAAGTGAGTTGTTCTTCATCTCACGAACACGGCGGTTCTTTGCAGCTTCCATGTTGCGGCTGATGTCAGCTTTCATGTCTGCAAGAGTCTTGTATTTAGCGTTGCAGTCCTGTGCAAAATCATCATCCAGAGCCGGGAGATCGCGAACTTTTACTGCTGTAACAGTTACGCTGAGTTTTACAGTTTTTCCTGCAAGGTCAGAATCTTCGTAATCTTTCTTGAAAGATTTTGTGATTTCTTTAGTTTCGTCTTTCTTCATACCGATGATTTCGTCATCGATTTTGTAGAGGTTCTCACCACTTCCAACTGTGAATACATAATCCTGGCGTTTTGAACCGGCGATTTCTTTTCCGTCTTCACCGATTTCTGAGTAGTTGATTGTTACGATGTTGTCTTTTGCAACAACTCCGTCTTTTTTATCAACAACCAAAGCGTTGCGTTCCTGCATAGCCTTGAGCTCGTCGTTCAAGTCTGCGTCAGAAATTGTAACCTGAGGTTCTTTTACTGTAATTCCAGAGAAGTCTTTTACTGAAACTTTTGGGAATACATCGTAAGTTACTGTATATGTAAGGTCTTTTGTTACATCCAGTTCAGGAGCCTTGTCCATAACTGGCTGTGCATATGGAAGAGGGCGGTTTTCTGTTTCTTTTTCGAAGATTTCGTTCAATGAAGAATCGATAAGCTCTCCGAGTGCGTCAGCCTTAAGGGAATCACCATATTTGCGCTCAAGAACATTTGCCGGAACGTGACCTTTGCGGAAGCCAGGAATCTGTGCGTTTTTAACATACTTTGACAAAGTAGATTTGTAAGACTGCTCTACGTCAGCTTTTGCAATTGTTACTGTCAGTTTTACTGCAGATTTTTCCAAATTTGTGAATTCTTTTGTAAGTTTCACGGTGGTAACCCCTTAAATAAAATTAACTGCCGGCAGGCAGTAAAGTTCAAAATTATAAAAAAAAAAGCGGTTCAGATTTATAACTGAATCGCTTTTCTTAATTTAGAGCGGAAAACGGGAGTCGGACCCGCGACATCCACCTTGGCAAGGTGGCGCTCTACCACTGAGCTATTTCCGCAAAGCTTTATGCGTTTTCAGGTCTCTGAAAAGTAGAGCGGAAAACGGGAGTCGGACCCGCGACATCCACCTTGGCAAGGTGGCGCTCTACCACTGAGCTATTTCCGCAAGTTTTGTTTCCTTTGCAAATGTCCAGGAAAGACAATTGCGAGAGGAGGGACTTGAACCCTCACGCCGAAGCACTAGATCCTAAGTCTAGCGTGTATGCCAATTTCACCACTCTCGCGTGATTTAAGGCCAAGCCTTTCTTTGATGAGCGACCGGGGGATCGAACCCCGGACCCACAGATTAAGAGTCTGTTGCTCTACCAGCTGAGCTAGTCGCCCGAAGTGATTAGTAATATAACAAATCGACGCATTTTGTTCAAGAGGGTAATTCTTGATTTTTCAAAAATTGTTGATTTTTTTTATTCACGACTTTTTGAGTGCCGTTACATGCGTCTGAAGGGACTCGAACCTGCGTACAATCGTTCGCGGAAGCGAACATCCTCGTAGCAGGGGGCAACGGGGGCGGCGCTGAGCCACCGTTAGGGCAATTGAAAAATGGTGATTGCCTTCCTTCGTTTTACATGCGTCTGAGAGGACTCGAACCTCCTACCTTCGGTTTCGAAGACCGACGCTCTGATCCAGATGAGCTACAGGCGCATTGCAGAAAAATCTGCCTAAAAAAAAACGAACAGATTTAGCTGTTCGTTTTAGGGTGCCTAGTCGGGATCGAACCGACGACAACCAGATCCACAATCTGGCGCTCTACCGCTGAACTATAGGCACCGTATTTGTCGTTAAGACTTTGAAAGTTTAACAGATTTTCGCTTTCAAAGTCAATGGTGCACAGCGCAAATATTAGAAATTTTATGAAAATTTTGCATCTGCGCTGTGTAATTTCCTATTTGAAGGTGTAAAGAACACCGGCTGTGAACGAATGTTTGAAAATTCCTCCAAAGCAAATGTTATCTTCTGCGAGTACAGCTAACTTATCTGTAAATGCCCAGCGGCATCCAAACTGAAGTTCTACATCGAAATATACTTCTGTTTCTTCATTTGATGCTGTTGATTTCTGAGTACCTCTAGAAGTGTAAGTATATGTATCATATTCAACCTTGTAGAAACCAATTGGAACTGAGAAGCCTGCACCTACAAAAGGAATAAGCTGATCCTGCCATGTTCCTGTTTTTCCGCTGAAGAATGAAATTGGAGGAGCCCATACTGCTCTAGTTCCTGGCACAATAAAAATAGACTGAAGGTTATATCCGCCCCATTTCTTTCCACCAAAATCCATGTTACAGAATCCTTCAATTGCGAAGTGTGGAACAGGAACAAGACCTGTAACACCAAAAACTGGAGCTACTTCAAACTCAGAAAGAGTTTCTGTAAAAATGCTCTTATGGTATACAACATTTGCATAACCAATGTTGAGGTTTCCATAGAACCCAATACCTTTCTTTTCTGCATTCTTAGCAAATGCAGAACCAGCAAGTGTCATAAGAAGACACATCAATCCGATGATTTTCTTCATTTTTTTATAATCTCCTTTTTAATTACTGTTTCTACTATAAGAAACGTATCTTTACGGGTCAATATCATTTTGATTTATATAAGTAAAATTTATATTTTTAAGCGAATTTTTTAAATTTCCCTAAACCTTTTTTTTCAGATTCCGATGAATAACTGAAAGACCGAATCCTTATCAAAAGGATATGGTAGTGGAGATTTTATGAACGAAGAATTCAAAATCATTCTGGAAGATGAAAATAATCTTCTGGAGCATATTGCAGAAGAGCAGGGTGCTTTGCGTCTTGCCGTAGAAAAGAAAAACTGGAATGCCCTTATGACAAGCATTTCGGAAATCAATCTTATGTCTGATGCCTTCAAGACACTTGATTCACGACGCGAAAAACTTCAGAAATCAATTGATAGAGCAGAACTTACATCATACAGCGAAGTTCTCTTAAATCTCCGTTCAAAACTTCTTAAATGCAAGGCAGAAAACAAGGCTTTTGCAAGTTATGTAAATATCAGCCGTTCCTTTATTCAGCAGGTTGTGGAAAAGGCTCTGCCTCAGTCACGCAATAAGAATTATTCACGAACCGGTCATATTGTTCAGCCTCAGCCACAGAGCGTTGTGGTAAATCAGTTGTTTTAATTAAAAAAGAGAGGTAGAAAAAATGGGATCAACTTTTTCTGGAATTGAACTTGGAAAACGCAGTATTATGGCTCATACAGATGCCATCACAACTGCAGGTCACAATATTTCAAATGCAAATACAGAAGGCTATTCTCGTCAGCGTGTTCAGATGAAGGAATTTGATCCTCTTTATAAACCTGACCTTGAACGCGCAGAACGCGCCGGAATGATTGGACAGGGTATTGATACTCAGAGCATCAACCGTATCCGTGACGAACTTCTGGACGGCCGCATTGTTGCTCAGGCTAATCAGGAAAGCTACTGGCAGACAAGAAGTGATTATTACACAATGCTGGAACAGATTTATAATGAGCCTGCGGATATTTCTATCCGTTCTAATATGGATAAATTCTGGGAAAGCTGGCAGGAACTCAGCATGAATCCTGAAAGTCAGGCTGCCCGCCAGGCTGTTGTTACCCGCGGCGTTACTTTGACAGATTCTATTAAAAACCGCTGGGAAGGTTTGAGCGGCGTTGCAAATATTATTGACGGCGACATTGAAGCTACAATGCGTCAGGTAAACTCTATTACAGCTCAAATTGCAGAGGTAAACGGAGAAATCGTTCGTTCAAAGGCAATGGGAGATAATCCTAACGATTTGCTTGACCGCCGTGATCTTCTTGTTGATAAACTCAGCCAGCTTATTAATGTAACTACAGATCAGCGCGATTCAGATGAGTTTGAAGTTCACGTAGACGGAAAAATCCTTGTTCAGGGCAGTGTAGCCCGTGAATTTGCCCTTGAACCAAAATATGACGACACAGGCTATTCAAAACTTATCTGGGCAGACACAGGAAGCGATGCTCATTTTAGCGGCGGAAAACTTGGCGCTCTTGTAGAACTTCGTGACCTTGATATCCGTAAGGAAATTCAGAGCCTTAACACAATGACTATGAACTTTTCTGACCTTGTAAACGACGTTCACCGCAATGCAGTTGGCGCAAACAAGGTAACAGGCCTTGATTTCTTTGTTCAGCACAGCTTTGTAGAAAATACAAACGGTAATTTTGACCGTGACGGCGACGGCGAACTTGATACATCATATATCTTCCGCTTTACAGGAAATAATGCCCTTGATTTGCAGCAGCAGGTTGGTTTTGAAGGCGTCATGAAGCTTAGCGGTGCAAACGGCGATGTAGAAATTCCTTACTATCATACAGATACAGTAGAAACTGTAATTGCCCGCATTAATGACAGCACAAGTGAAGTTAAGGCTTATCTTGATAAAAACAATCACCTTGTTTTGAAAGGCACAACAGCCCTTCACGAAGAAAATCCTGATTTTGTAATCCGCCATGTTGAAGATTCTGGCTACTTCCTTGCAGGTTATGCAGGAATCTTGCGCGGAGCAGGAGAGGCTTCTGCTTATGATTTTGCTCAGGCTGATGCTGTTGTGGCTCTTGCAGAAGGCAGTCAGTATGCAGTAAGTCCTGTTTATAATCCTTCTGCTTATGTAGAAGTAAATCCTGCAATCAGACACGACGTTATGAATGTTGCTGCAGGCTATAACGACGGTAATTCAGGCGTTGCTGCCGGTGACGGCCGTGCCGCAGTAGAAATTGCAGCAATCCGCAATTCTCAGGTAATGGTTGGCGGTCAGAAAACTTTTGATGATTATTTTGCAGATGCCGTAACAAATGTTGGTCTTATGGGCGAACAGGCAGAAATGAATCTTATGAGTCAGAATGCCATTATGGATGACCTTCGTGGACTTAGAGATTCAATCAGCGGTGTAAATATTGATGAAGAACTTGCAGATATTCTTAAGTTCCAGCACGGCTACAATGCCGCTGCCAAGTTTATCACCGTCTGGGATAATCTGGTGGATACTGTAATTAACCGTTTGGGTGTGTAAATAGATTGTCGGGTCAAGCCCGTCAATGACAGATATTAGCAAAGGAGCATAAAGTGCACAGAATCAGCAGTCAGATGAATAATAATAATACTCAGAGCAATTTGCGCATTCAGGAACACAGACTTAACCGCGCAAATAATCAGCTTGGAAGCCAGCAGAAAATCCAGCAGCTTCGTGATGATCCGATTGCTGCAGGACATCTTGTGCGCTATCAGTCATACCTTGACCGCGTAAATACTTTTGAAAAAAATGCTGCAACTTTGAGCGACTCTTTTAATCTTCGCGAAACTTATATGACAGATTCTCTGGAAATCATGCAGAGAGTGCGCGAGCTTGCCGTAACTGGAGCAAACGGTATCTACACAAAAGATGACCTTAAGAATATGGCGACTGAAGTTGATGAGCTTTTGAAACAGCTTATTCAGAATGCAAACGCCGTTTCTTCTGACGGAAACTCAATTTTTGCAGGCACAAACACAAAGGCAACTGCCTTTGAAGTTGATATGGGAAACGTTGAAGGCTCTGGCAGCGCTTTGATTCAGAATGTCCGCTATAACGGAAATATTCAGGTAAATAAAATTGAAGTTGATGAAGGAAAATACCTTGATAACGACAATGCCGGTGTAAGAACCTTCTGGGCAGAAAATCAGCAGGTTTTTGGCGGCCGCGACGGTTCTCAGTGGCAGGCAAACAGTGATTCTATTATCAGCGTTGACGGTGTTCAGATTAAAATTAACCAGGGCGACAATATTTACGCCGTTGTTGGAAAAATTAACGAAAGTAATGCTGCCGTAAAGGCTAGTGTAGACCCGGTTCGCAAGAGCTTAAATCTTACGACAACTGATGCCCGCCAGCTCTGGCTTGAAGATATTCAGGGAAACGCCTTGAACGAGCTTGGAATTATCAAGGATTCTTCTCAGCGTCCTCCATATAATCTTGGTGACAGTACCCGTGTAAGCGGCGGTTCTCTTTTTGACACCGTAATTGCCTTCCGCAATGCTCTTCTTGCCGGCGACAGCGAATCAATTGGCGGACGCGTGCTTGGAAGCCTTGATCAGGGAATCGGAAACCTCGTAACCCGCATTGCAAAAAACGGTTCTGAATACGAGCGTGCCCAGCTTAACATCACCCGTAATTCAAAGCTTGCCCTTGATGTAAACAGTCAGATCAGCCGCGAAGGTGACCTTGACTTTACAAAAGCCATCACCGACCTCAAGATGCTCGACTACACAAATCAGGCAACCCTTAGCCAGGCTGGCAAAATGTACAGTTCAACTTTGTTGAACTATATGAGGTAATTATAACTCACACAAAGTGTGGAAAACCTAAAAATTGCTTTCGCAATTTTTTTAACGGTTTGCTATAAATCAAGAGGCTGCATAGCAGCCTCCTCAAGTAAACAAAGGATGAATTTATGGAAGTTCTAACAAGAGAAAAAGGCAAAGTGGATGTTGCCGCCGAAAATCTTCTGACTATTCCGGAAGGTTTATTTGGTTTTGAAATGTATTCAAAATACGCGCTTATTGATTCTGAATACATGCCCTTTATCTGGCTGCAGTCTTGCGAAGATTCAAATCTTGCATTTTTGATTGTAGATCCTTTCAGAATCTGCGCCGACTATGAAGCCGACATTGATGATGAAACACTTTCAAAAATCGGAATTGAAAAACCGGAAGATATTATCATAATGGCGATTGTTA
This sequence comes from Treponema sp. C6A8, assembly GCF_000619925.1. Lineage (GTDB taxonomy): Bacteria > Spirochaetota > Spirochaetia > Treponematales > Treponemataceae > Treponema_D. Next base: position 184,590 of record NZ_JHVB01000001.1, read on the forward strand.
CAGTTCCAAGAAACGGAGCTCCAATCACTGCAAACCTTCAGGGACCTCTGGTAATCAATAAAAAGAACCAGAAGTGCATGCAGGTTGTGCTGAACGACAATCGCTGGAGCACAAAGTTTGACATCATGAAGGCTCTTGAGCAAAAAGGAGAACGATAATGTTAATCCTTTCAAGAAAAATCGATGAGAAAATTAAAATCGGCGAAAATATCACAATTACCCTGATTGATGTTCACGGAGATCAGGTAAAAATTGGTGTTGAAGCTCCAAAAAACGTAAAGGTTTTCCGCCAGGAAGTATTTGACGCTATCCAGAGCGAAAATAAAGCTGCCGCAGTGGAAAATAAAGCTGCCAATGAGGAAAAATCCGCTATTGCTGCTGTCAGCGCGCTTTCTAAGTTGTTAGGGAAATAGCCACAGATACACACAGATGGACACAGATATTATATTTTTGAAATAAGAAAGCGTTTTGTTATAAATCACTATCTGTGTTTATCTGTGTCTAATCTGTGGCTATTTATTTTGTGTAAGTTTCACTTCCGCTTCGCTGGCACGCAGGTAAACAGGGCCGTCATAATCTGCAAGAGGCTTTTGCCCCTCTGCAATCATCTTTTCTGTAATCTGGAACATGCTTTCTGCACTCAATGCCTGAACTTTAGGACTGAATACTTTTGCTTTTAAGCCCTTTTCTGAAAGAAGCTTGCAGAAAACTTCGCAGTCTGTTCCGCATACAAAAATCTTATCAAACTGATTTGCCTTTTCTACGATGGCTGGAATTTCATAGTCTCCGTCCGGGAGAATTTCTTTTCCGCCTTCTGTAAGGCTTGCATAAAATCTGTCTTTTTTAGCATCAATTCCGCAAAGGACAGGAAGCTCTGAATCCAGATATGGCCATGCGTGAATTTTTAGAGATGAAATTGCGTAAAGGGGTGTGCCGTTAGCAAGCGTCAGCGCCTTCAAAACTGAAAAGCCAAGACGAAGACCCGTAAAGCTTCCAGGACCGCCTGTAACGCAGGTATAATCTAATTCTTTTGCAGTGATTCCCACTTTTTCCAGCACGTAATCAACTGCATTTACGATTGTTTCTGACTGCTTCATGCCGATGTCGTAAACAGCGGCGCACATGTTGTCATCATTTTTTGCGGCTACAATAAGTCTTGTAACTGCACAGTCTATAGCCAGAGCTTTCATTTGATGTCTCCGTTATTCCAGTTTTCGATTGTGATTGTTCTCTCGTCTCCGTCGCCCGGAGTGATTTTTAAAAGAATTGTCTTTTTTGGAAGCTCGTCCATGATTTTTTCGCTCCATTCGATGATGGAAACTCCGTTTCCGTAAATCATGTCGTCTGTTCCCAGGTTGATAAAATCCTCTGAACCTTCAAGACGGTAAACGTCCATGTGGTAAAGGGGCATCTTTCCTGAGTATTCGCTAATCAGACAGAAAGTAGGGCTTGTAATTGTGTCTGATACGCCCAGAGCCTTTGCAATTCCTTTTGTGATTGTTGTTTTTCCAGCTGCGAGTGTTCCCTGCATGGCAATAACGTCACCTTTTTTCAAAAGGGAGCCGATTTTTTCGCCAAGGGCAATAGTCTCGTCAGCGGAGTGAGTTGTAAATGTTAACATTGAGGGAGTCTGCCTTCCAGTTCTTCTGTTAGAATAAATTCAGTAAGCGCTTTTTTTACAGGCAAAAGAGGATAGTTAATGGGCTTTATGAATGAAATATTGATGATTCGTTTACCCATTGGATTTACTTCAATTGTAAATAAAATCCCGGCGGTTTCGGTTGCGGTTGGCAGTTCAATAACTGCATCGCAGGTATATTTGCGCAGATAAAAAATCTGACCTTCCTCACGCTGTAGATTTTGTAATTCAAGCACCTTCATCGTTCTATCATTCTACTCCAAAAAGTTACTATTCACAAGTTTAAATACAATTTTGTTATTTTGTACTTTTTAACGTAGTGATTAGAAATGCAATGCCTGAGAAATTGCTGTCAGACGAGGACAGATTTCGTATTCAGACAAATCTCCAATAAGAACAGTATCATTATTTTGCAGAGCCTGCTCAAAATCAAGTAAAATCTGAGAAAAATCTGCAAAAAAGTCCTTGAAGTTCATGCCGTTGATTGTGATTTCCTTGAAAGTGTCAGGGAAAAGTGAAGCAAGAGTTGCAACATGGCAGAACTCATTTATATTATCTGCAAGTTTTTTGATTGATTCTACAACTTCAGAATTCTGGCCGTTCTGAAGGGCAACAGGAACCTGTTCCATTTTTTCAGAAAGGCTTGTAAAAAGAACTGAAAGATTTTCAAAAGATTCTCTTATAGAACCCTTTGTTACTACAGAGAACTCAAATTTTGTATTTTTTCCAAGTTCTTTTGCAGCTTCTTCGTCAAATATATCAGCTGTTATCTGCTTGCCGTCTACACTGATTCCGATTACGGCAGCTTCGTTTTCTTCGCAAGTTTTTTCAAAAGATTTAAGAACATCACCTACTGTCTGTTCGTCTTCAATCTGAACATCAACATTCTGTCCGTTAATATAAAATTCTACCATAAGTTCCTCGTATTATTACTTAATAATCGGCATAATTTATATTTTTTTTACCTGTTTCTGTTCTGCTGATTTGTAAAATTGTTGATGGAATTCTGCTGGCTTTCAAGGCTGTTGAGGGAACCTTCCATCTGACCGTATTTGTTGCGTAAATCAGCCTCTTTTTTATCCATCTGGATTTCAAGGCGGGCAATTTTCTGTTCAGAAGATTTGATTTTTGAATCAAGGCCGCTTGTTTTCATTGCAAGAATTCCGCCGGTCTGGGTGTAGGCTCCAATCTGCTTGTCCAGCTGCACTCCGATTCCGCTGTCTGAAACTAAATCTCCATCTGAATCGTAGCCGAACAGGAGTCTTATGTCTTCAAGGTGGTTTTCTATTGCCTGATCAAGTTTCTTTTCGTCAATTTCAAGATAGCCGCGGAGTCTGCTCTGAGAATAACTGCCGTTTCCTCCGCTTGCATTAGTGCTTATTCCAATCTGATTAAGCATTGTGATTTTTGCCTGGTCTGAAGTCTGGTAGCCGGCGTTAAGAATGTTAGACATATTTGACTTTATGGAAGGAAGGGTAAAGTCCGTCTGGAACATGCCGAGCTTTTTCATTTCAGTTTCGCGTTCATCAGAAGTAAGGTAATCCAGCTCCTGAATGATTTCTTCCTTGTTCTGAGAAAGGATATTGATTTCGGCAACTGTGCGGTTATACTGTCCGACAAACTGAATCAAGGCGTCTTTTGATGCTTCCTTATCCGGCTTTACTGTGATTGTTGCAGTTTTTTCGGTCTTATCGTGCAGGTGAAGGGTAATTTCAGGCACAATGTCGTCTATGTCGTTTGTAGGACGGCTGATTTTAATTCCTTCATATTTTACGATTGCGTCGTCTGCCTCTGATACAGGATTTTTCGGCTGATAGCCAAGCTTTTTTCCACCGTCATAAGATGAAAAGGCCGAAGTGTCAAGCTGCTTTCCTGTATTGGCGTTTTTAATTCTGATGGCTGTAATGCCTTCGTAATCTTTAAGGGCAAAATCCACGAGAGTATCTTCTGTAAAAAGTCCCGGTGTTTCTATCAGCTTTTCTGAGCCGTCTTCCATAACTGCAAAAACTACATTTTCTGTAGAAACCTTCTGCTTAGGTTCAGGCATCTTTTCCGAGCTTTCTGAATCTGAATCCAGGTTTGTGATTGTAATTCCGCCGAATTCTGCTGAACCAGAGCTCTGTAAGTCCGGAGTTCCAGGAATAGTCTTGTTGTAGGCATCTGCGACGTCTTCTGTGTCTGTCGCAATCAGCGAGAATGTAATGTGGGTATTTTTTAGCGAACGTATATCCGCAGGGATTTCTACATCGATTGAATTTTCTGGAAGCAGGGTAGAGTCTTCGTAAAATTCGTTGCCCTTTGCCTTTGCAGGCTCAATCATTCCTGAACTTAAGGCAAATTCCTTTGCGTTGCCTATGAATTCAAGCCTGTTGTCTGCTCCCGTAACCAGAGATTCAATCATCAAGGCAGATTTTCCTGTGCTTCCGCCGATTATCATTGATTTTACGATTCCGTTTGAGCGGCGGTTGATTGCATTGGAAAAATCTTTTAGAGTTCCGCCCTTCCAGTTCAAGTTCAGCTGTTTTTCGCCAACTTTGTATGTGTAGGTTCCTGACGGCACTTTAAAATCTTTTTCCATCTCATCAGACATAAATCTGTCTGCAGTAGCAGGCTGGATAACGTCAATTTTAAAAGACTGAATTTCCGCGCTACGGGTTGCTTCTGCGCTTACGGCGCTTTCCTGAGAGGATTCTGTTATTTTATTGTTAAATGGATTTTCAAAAGAATAGAGTGCTTTTGTTTTTTCTCGTAATGAGGCGAGTTGAGAGTTCATATCTCTCCAGGCGTCTTTCTGGGCTTTAAGTCCATCAAGCTGAGTTTTTTCCCTGTTCAGCGGGATACGCTCAACCTGCATCAGTTTTTCTATAGTCTCATTTGTCTTGTACTGATCTGTGACGCCTGGAATATTGAGTCCAGCCATAAATCTTTCCGTTCAGAATTTAATCAGATTACTTCGTCAAAAATATTACCGATAGCTTTTCTGATTCTAAGCTTCAGATTTTGAATCTCTTCCGACGGTATCTGTTTTATAACCTTGTCTGTGCTTGCATCTACAATAGAAACAATAACACTGCCCAATTCTTTGTTTACACTGAACTGCAATTTATTATCAGAAATTAATTCTGAAAGCTTCTGCAGCTGCTGTGAAACTTCTTTTGTCTGTGCAGCAGTCTGTTCAATATTCTGAACAACCTGTGCTCCTGTTGGTGCAATGGATTGCGTTTGTACCTGCGTCTCTTTGCTGGTATTCACACTTTTTACATTGTTTTTATAGAGAGTCTGGCCATCCATTGCCATCTGAACCATGGAACTGTTTGTAATAGTGTTCATAGTTCACCTCCTGTATATAAGGGTAATATGTCAAGAATTTCTTCCTGAAAAATCCCACCCTGATATTTCCAAAAAAAAAGCAGGAGAGGGGCGCAACCCCTCCTGTTAAAAACTATTTCAAAAAGACGACATCCAGTGGTCTCTTTGAAAACTTACTGCAAAAGTCCAAGAACAGTCTGTGTCTGTGAGTTAGACTGTGCGAGCATTGCTGTACCAGCTTGTGTGAGAATCTGGTTCTTAGTAAACTCAACCATTTCGTTAGCCATATCTGTATCGCGGATGCGGCTTTCTGCAGACTGAGTATTTTCTGCGGCAATGTCTACACCTTTTGCAGCCAGCTCAAATCTGTTCTGGTATGCACCAAGATCTGCTCTCTGTTTTGTTACTGTTGTTAAAGCAGCGTCAACAGCAGCGAGAGTCATGTTTGCATCCTCTGGAGTTGAGATGGTAATCTGTTCATCGCCACCCTGCATGCCCTTCAAACCAAGAGCTGTAGCAGTCATAGTACCGATGAAAACACGTGTGTTCTGGTCAACGTTGGCACCGATCTGGAACTGCATTACTGACTGTCCTTCCTGTGCAAATCGTCCTGTCAACATATTCATACCGTTGAACTGAGCCTGACTGGCAATGCGGTCAACTTCAGCAACGAGCTGTGATACTTCTACCTGAATCTGCATACGATCTTCATCGCTGTAGATACCGTTAGCAGACTGTACTGCAAGCTCACGAACACGCTGAAGAATGTCTGTTGTTTCAGTCAAATAACCTTCAGTTGTCTGAATGAATGAAACACCATTCTCAATGTTGCGGCTAGCCTGGTTAAGTCCGCGAATCTGGCTTCTCATTTTTTCTGATACTGCCAAACCTGAAGCATCGTCTCCGGCGCGATTGATGCGTTCACCAGAAGAAAGTTTCTCCATGTTCTTCATGATTGAATCATTAGAAATGTTCAATACACGATCAGCATAGAGTGAACTCATATTGTGATTAATAATCATAGTTGTGCCCTCCATGTTTACTTATACATAAAGCATCTTGCTTTACGCCTGCAGGCGAAGGCTGAATTAGTTCTGCGCCCCTAATTCAGTTTCAGACCTATTACAGCAGGAATGGTCAGAATAAATAGGCGTTTAGTCTGACCGTTCTTGCTGTCACCTGCGGGGCAGGGAAGGCACTATGTCAAAAATCTTCGGTATATCTGAAAATATACTCTCGTTATAGTCTAATACTATAATACTACTAATTGGTGTTTTTGTGGAATAAATTTTAAGAAAAAAAGCAGAAACACCGTGCTGTTAAAGAACAGCCTCATCGACTGTCCTTTAACATATTTAGTATAACTCACTATTAAAGTAAAGACAACCTTTACTTAAAAGAACTATCTCAAGAGACTGAGAACGTTCTGACTCTGAGAGTTGGCCTGAGCCAGCATTGGTCGCAAGCAAGCTTGCTTAGCAATGCTGCTTATGACTTAACTCCTACTTGCCAGACTATCTCAACAAACTGAGTACATTCTGACTCTGGCTGTTAGCCTGAGCGAGCATTGCAGTACCTGCCTGCTGGAGTACAGAGTTCTTAGTGAATTCAACCATCTGACTAGCCATGTCTGTATCACGGATGCGTGATTCAGAAGCCTGTGTATTTTCAGCTGCAATATCCAAGCCTTTTACAGTCATTTCAAGACGGTTCTGATATGCACCGAGATCAGCACGCTGTTTGTTGATCTTCTTCAATGCATCATCTACTGCACCAATAGCACGGTTGGCATCTTCCGGTGTGGCAAGTGTAATTTTTTCGCCAGTTCCGATTTCGCGGATTCCGAGAGCATCAGAAGTCATAGTTCCGATGAAAACCTGTACACGCTGATCCATGTTAGCACCAATGTGGAACCACATAGAACCTGTAACCTGGTTTTCTCCCATTACCTGTGCGAAGCGGCCTGTAAGCATGTTCATGCCGTTGAACTGAGCAGAACTTGCAATACGATCAACTTCAGATACGAGAGCAGAAATTTCTACCTGAATCTGCATGCGGTCTTCAGAAGAGTAGATACCGTTTGAAGACTGAACTGCAAGTTCACGGATACGTTGCATGATGTCTGTTGTTTCCTGCAAATAGCCTTCAGTTGTCTGAATAAAGCTGATGCCGTTCAAAGCATTCTTAGAAGCCTGATTCAAACCTCTGATCTGGCTGCGCATCTTTTCAGATACTGCAAGACCTGAAGCATCATCACCTGCACGATTGATTCTTTCTCCTGATGAGAGTTTCTCCATGTCTTTTGTGAAACTTACACCAGTTACTCCGAGCTGACGGTTGGCAAACATTGCCGACATGTTGTGGTTGATAACCATAGTATTCCTCCTTGGAATGTTGTGGCAGAAGAATCCTTTCTTCTGTAAAAAAGACGCAAAAATGCGTAAATGTTCTTACAAGGCTACATCTACACATTTTTGCCGAACTGTTTGGCTTTTGCTTCTACGAAGTCGTAAAACCATAACACTTCTTATATATAATCGGAGGACTGGTTCTGAATCTTTAGTGAAAAATCGAAAAAAATTCAAAAAAAAATTAAAAATTTTTGAATTTTTTTCGAAAAAAGTTAGATATTCAGTGAATCAATGATTTTTTTAAGCTGTTTTGTGGCTTTTCCGCGGTGTGAAATGCCGTTTTTTTCATCTGCAGACAGCTGGGCAACTGTTTTATTGAACTCTGGAAGGAAAACAATAGGATCGTAGCCAAAGCCGCCGTCGCCAGCTTTCTTAGATATATCTTCTATTAATGTACCTTCAAAAGTTTCCTGGCAGACATAGAGGCGGTCTGTTCCAAGGTATAAAACCATTGCGCAGGTATAGTGGCAGCTTCGCTTTCCGTGAAGATATGCCGCCTCTGGGAGCTGACCTTTTTTTACAGCCTCATTAAGCTGGTTAATAAGAAAGACATTCTGCTCTTCCTGAGGAATTTTTGTGCCGTCAGGCTTTCCCTTCATGAAGTCAGGACCTGCATAACGTGATGAATAAATGCCAGGTGCCCCGCCCAAAGCGTCTACACAGATTCCTGAATCATCAGCAATGACTGGTTTATGAACGATGTCATAAAGCGCCTTTGCCTTAATCAGGCTGTTTTCGTAAAAGGTAATACCCGTCTCATCAGGATCAAAATAGATTCCTTCATCAGACGGGATAAGAATTTCATGTTCCGGGAGAAGCTGCTGCATCTCGCGTTTTTTGTTTTTATTTCCTGTCGCTAAGTAAATTTTCATGTACATATATTAGCGGAAATAAGGCTTCTAGTCACTCTTCATAGCTTTCCAGAATATTTTTGTAATTCTTGGCGCAGGAAAGATAATATCTGACCTGCCTTTCGCAAATGCCCAGCAGTTCTCCTATCAGTTTGTTTGAAGTTACAAGGTGGGAAGTTTGCAGCAGAAGCAGGTGATTCTTATTCTGCCAGGCATGCGTGTGATGATTTAATTTCTTTTTTAAATTTGTGTCAGAAAAATATCCGTAATCTTTTTCTTTTGTAAGGAATTTCAGCTGGGACTGGTACCGTGTCCTGTAAAAATAGGATTTATTTCTGGATTCTGTCAGCAGCTTCTGATTTTCAAGCTTGGTATTTAAGCTTAATTTGCAAATCCTGATTCCTTCAAGTATCACGTTGTAATCAAGCTTTAAGGCCTTACATATAGTGTAGAGATTTTTTTCATCATAGAACTGAACGTATTTCAGAAGCAGGGTGATGAGAACCCTTTCTTTCTTTTCTGTATAAGAGTGAAGGGCTGCCTGCAAATCTTCCGGACTGACGCGCTTTCTGTTGTAAGGAACTTTTTGTTCTGCGCAGCAAAGTTGACTAATCGGTTCGTATTTATATCTGTCCTGGAGGACCTTCGAATATTCTTCGTGGTAGCTGCAGAGTTCCTCAATGCTTTGTTTTGCCCGTTTTTTCAGGTTCTTGTTTACTATTGAAGAAATCTGAGAATAGAAGTAGGGGAAAAAGTTTCCTATAGAACTTTTGTAACAGTCGATAAGGTTTCCGCCTTTTTCCAGGAATTCCAGAAGGATTTCTTCCCGAAAATCTTCATCATATTTATGAAGTCCGAAAAGAGGATAGTTTTTGAAGATGAATTCGGCCATAAAGTTTACAGCCTGATTTCTTGTAAGTAGACCTTCTTCAAGAAGAGATGGAATCTTGTTCAATTCGATTTTTAACATTGTTTTTTCCTTTTTTTTGATTAATTTTTTTTGCAGTTATTTTTCTGCTATTGTGCGCACGCTTTTTATATAGCAATATTTGTGCCAGAATTTGACTTTTTTGATGATTTCAGGCAGAAAAAGAAAATATTTTGAGAAATTTTAAAAAAAAGAGATTTATGCTATTGACCCAAATGCCCTGATTGTGTATTATTCTACTTACTTACGGCGACCTAGCTCAGTTGGTAGAGCACACGGCTCATATCCGTGATGTCAATGGTTCAATCCCATTGGTCGCTATCAGGCTTCCAGAAACTGGAAGCCTTTTTTATTTTAAATTCTGCTAATTAATTAGAAGATATTAATTTAAGATTATTAAAATTAATGAGAATTAATGAAACTGTGACAAATATAAATTTTAAGAAGATTAAAAGTTTTATTTGCATAAAAAAAATGTTGTTAAATTGAAGCAATCAGAATATAATAAGGATATATAAAAAGTTGGTGGGAAATTATCTTGCAGGAGTTACGTATGAAGAAACTTTTTATTTTAATTGCTATGGCAGTTATGTTTATTCCATCGCTTGCGGCAAAGGCGCAGAAATCGCTGGTTACATATTATAGTGTTCCTGTCTTAAAAGTTCTGGACAGCCGTGATGCTTATGTTGTTATCTACCAGAAGAATAAAATCGGTACAGCTTCTGTTCTTCTTCCTAAAAAATGGTGTCTGCCTACAAAGGGTGAACCTGTTAAGCTTAAGGTAAGAGCTGTAAATACAATGGATGAAGCTTACTTCAGCGTTTACAAGAGAAACGGTGAATTTTACCGCGCTGTTCTCAATGTACCTTTGAAGAAGACAAATCCAATCTGGGGTATTGTTGACCAGAAAAATAACAGACTTGAAGGTGCTGATAAAGAGACACTGGAAGAGCTTGAATTATAGTAATTTTGCAATTAATTCTGTAATATAAAAGAGGACTTTTTAGTCCTCTTTTTTTTATTTTTTACAGGAATTTTAATTTATATGAAACAGATTTTAGATTCAGACGTTCAGTCATTAAGAACATTTATAGAAAACCACGATTTTTTCTTTGTTGTAGGACATAAGGAGCCGGACGGAGACTGTATGTCTTCCTGCCTTGGTGCAGCGGCTATTCTTGACGGTTTTAATAAACGATATCAGCTGCTTTCTGCTGGTCCTTTTAAGCGCAATGAAGTAAAGCGTTTTGAAGAAAAGTTTTCAAACACAATGGAATTTCTTGATGATAATGACCGCAAGACTGCCGGAGTTATTATTGTTGACTGCTCGGAATTGAGCCGCCTTGGAGAAATTGACGGAGATTTTGAAGGTCTTGATATTTTTGTAATTGACCATCATAAAACTTCAGGGCTTCCGGAAGGGGCTCTTGGCTTTATTGATTCTGATACTCCTGCCTGCGCTTATCTTGTTCAGCAGTTTTACGAGCGTTTGATTGGTCCTGTTCCTGAAGAACTTGCAAAAAATCTTTTCTTCGGACTTTGTACTGATACTGGCTTTTTCCGCTTTGTAAGCAACAGCGGGGCAGAGGTTTTTGACGGCGCCAGCAGACTTGTAAAGGCCGGAGCTGATCCAAGAAGAACCTATAATCAGATTAATTCTGGAAAGCCTTATTCAACCCGCAAGCTTTTGGGAACCCTTTTGATGAAGGCTGAGCGCTATCTTGAAGGAAAACTTGTAATTACAACTGAAAGTCTTGATGATACAAAAAAATATGGTCTTGAAGGTCGGGATTCTGACGCCCTTTACCAGCTTTTCCTTGCAACTGAAGGTGTTCAGGCGGTTGTTTTCCTTCGTCAGGATACCGAAACTACCTGTACAGGCGGCTTCCGTTCCCTGGAAGAAATTGACGTTTCCCAGGTAGCAGCAAAGTTTGGTGGCGGCGGTCACAAAAACGCCAGCGGCATGAGCTGTAACGGCAAGATTGAGACACTTTTGCCGCAAATTGTAAAAGAGTTTGCAAGGATTATCTAAGAGCTGCAAAAAATGGCGCGAAGGAGTGTAGCGTGGTTCAAAAACACTCTGATTGTTGCGACCGCGTGAGCGGTCAATTTAATGGTTTCTTTGCAACAATCAGCGTGTAGCGCATTATTGCGCGGTTTTGAACCATGCTACGCGACTGGAAGCCATTTTTTGCAAGTGTTAACGTAATTCTGCACCTTCTACAAATGTTCGCGCGTATTCTACCAATTCTGCGGCTTCTGCGTCGCTGTAGGGCAGGATGTCATTGTAGGCGGGGTTCAGGCAGTTTTCGTTACGGAAAGGGGCGAACTGCCAGCTGGCATCCTGTGGAAGAATTTCTGCCATTTTTTTTATGTCTTCCTTCTGTACTAAAGAAGGCACTAAAACTGTGCGGAACTCCCGCTTTTCTGCCGGGAAGGACGAAACAATTTCTGCACAGCGTCTTACTTTCTTTTCCCAGTATTCTGTTTTTCCAAAAAAGGGCGAGCTTTTATTACAGATTTCTATGCCATATCGTTCAGGGCTTGTCTTTATGTCCATTGCAATAAAATCAGGACGTAAATCAGAATTATTTATTATGGCTTCAAGCTCGTCCGGAAGGGTGCCGTTTGTATCAAGCTTTATCAGATAGCCAAGCTCCCTTGCTTTTTTTATGATTAGAGGGGTGTAGGGATTCAGTAAGGGTTCCCCTCCGCTTATAGTAAGCCCGGTTAATATTCCCTGCCTTCTTTCAAGATGAGTAAAAAGCTCCTCGGTACTTGCAAGTGATGTTGACGCCTCTTCTGCATCTTCAAAACCCAGAACTAAATCCCGGTTATAGCAGTAGGGGCAGCGGAGATTACATCCTTTTAGAAAAAAAGAACCTGCCAGATGTCCCGGAAAATCCACACAGGTGGTTTTAACCAGAATTCCGGCAGGTCTGTCTAAGGGCAGGTCAGCCATTGTACTTCCTTATGCAGAAACTGCAACCTTCTGGAATACAACTTCGAGTTCTTCAACGTTGTGGCAGCGGGCTGTTTCAACTCCCTCTGCATTATAGAAGATAACTGTAGGTGAAGCAAAAATTCCTTTTTTGGCTGCCTCAGCAAGTCCTTCTTTTGTGTCTACGTCAATATTTCTGCCTGGCATATCAAGGTCGTTCATAAAAGCTTTTACTGGAGGACAGTTAGGGCAGGTTTTACGTGTGTAAAGCTCGTATGTAACGCTTGTGAGGTCAGAATTTTCTGCTTTTGCAACTTTGGCAGCGGCTTTTGGCTCTTCTTTTACAGCTTTTACATCTGCTTTTGTCTGAGCAAGCTTGCTGTCTTCAAGGGTAAACATCTTACGGATTCCGAATTCATCTCGTTTTCCGTTGTTCCAGTGTTTTACGGCGCGGTAGTAGCCTACGATGCGGGCGTAAACTTCTGTTTCTGTTCCATGAACATTTTCCAATGCAGCCTTTGTCTCTGCAATTTCCTGTTCAATCTGAGCAAGTGTCCTTTTTTCCATTTTTATTCCTCCCACTTTTTATGCATTTGCAAGTATTTTTTCTTTTTCAGCTTCAAGCACCTTAAGCTTTTCGAGAAGTGCCTTTTCCTTCTCTGCCTTACACTTAGGACATTCAAACTGCTGTCCCACAAGATAGCCGTGAACAGGGCAGATTGAATAAGTCGGCGAAATTGTAAAGAAAGGAATGCGGTATTTGTGAGAAATTGATTTTACAAGTTCTGCACATGCCTTCCAGTCTTTAATTGCTTCTCCCATGTAAACATGGAACATTGTACCGCCGGTGTACTTTGTCTGCAGTGATTCCTGATGATCCAAAGCTTCAAATACATCTGAGGTGTAGTCAACAGGAAGCTGAGAAGAGTTTGTATAGAAAGGAGCGTCCTTTCCGCTTGTAATAATGTCAGGGAACTGCTCCTTATCGTGTTTTGCAAGACGGTAAGAAGTTGATTCAGCAGGAGTTGCTTCAAGGTTGAAGAGGTCTCCTGTTTCCTCCTGATAATCCTGCATTTTTTCACGCATATGAGTAAGAACTTTTTCTGCAAAAGCCTTTCCTGCAGGCTCTGAAATATCAACACCAAGGAAGTTGAGACAGCATTCGTTCATGCCGCAGAGTCCGATTGTGTTGAAGTGGTTTGTAAGAGTTTTAAGATAGCGTTTTGTATAAGGGAAAAGTCCGCCGTCATAAAGACGCTGAATAACCTTTCTCTTGATGCAGAGGCTTTCTTTTGCAAGTTCCATAAGATAATCAAGGCGCTTGAAGAATTCCTGTTCGTCGTTTGCAAGGTAAGCAATCTGAGGAAGGTTGATTGTAACAACACCGATAGAACCTGTGAATTCATCTGCACCAAAGAGACCACCACCACGACGGCGGAGTTCGCGTTTATCAAGCTGGAGTCGGCAGCACATAGAACGTACGTCGCTTGGATTCAAGTCTGAATTTACAAAGTTCTGGAAGTTTGGAGTTCCGTACTGAGCTGTCATTGTAAACAAAAGCTTTGCGTTTTCGCTTGTCCAGTCAAAATCCTTTGTGATGTTGTAAGTCGGGATAGGGTAAGCAAATCCTCGGCCTTCAGCGTCACCTTCAATCATCAGTTCAATGAATACCTTGTTGATAAGGTCCATTTCCTTCTGGCAGTCACCGTAAGTGAAATCCTGTTCCTTACCGCCAACAATAGCCTTTTTATTTTTAAGGTCATCAGGACATACCCAGTCAAGGGTGATGTTTGTAAATGGTGCCTGAGAACCCCAGCGGCTTGGTGTGTTTACACCGTAGATGTATGACTGAATGCACTGGCGAACCTGTTTTTCTGTAAGCTTGTCTGTGCGTACAAATGGAGCAAGATAAGTATCAAAAGAAGAGAAGGCCTGAGCGCCTGCCCATTCGTTCTGCATGATTCCCAAAAAGTTTACAATCTGGTTTACAAGAGTTGAAAGGTGAGTTGCAGGAGTTGATGTAATTTTGTCAGGAACTCCGCCAAGACCTTCTGCAATCAGCTGACGAAGAGACCAGCCTGCGCAGTAACCAGAGAACATTGAAAGGTCGTGAATGTGGAAGGCAGCAGTTTTATGTGCTTCTGCAATTTCCTTTGAGTAAATATTGTTGAGCCAGTAGTTGGCTGTGATTGTACCTGAGTTATGAAGAATAAGTCCGCCCAGAGAAAAGTTAACGTTGGCGTTTTCATTTACGCGCCAGTCGCTCTGAGCAAGGTAGCCGTCCATTGTTTTATTGATGTCCAGCATGAGTTTTTTTGTATCGCGCATAACTTCATGTCTTGCGCGGTAAAGAATGTAGGCCTTGGCAATGTCTACTTCCTTATTTTCAATAAGAACGCTTTCTACAATATCCTGAATTTCTTCGATTGCAGGAATTGAGTGAGCGCGGTTTCCTGCCATCTGAAGACGGATTTTTTCTTCTACTGCATTTGTTAATTCATAAGCGCGGTCAGGATCTTTTCTTCCTTCAACCGCTTCAATTGCCTTGTCTATGGCAGTTTCGATTTTTTTCCGGTCGTATTTTGCGATTTCACCGCTTCTCTTTACAACCTGTTTGATAACGCCCTGTGTTTCTTCATCAGAGCTGGATCCCAAAAAACTTCTCCACTCAGGAAAAATTGACTGGTCACTCATTGCTTCCCCCCTTCGACTTTTTCTTTATTTTTTTAACTTCTGTCATAAATTCTTCAAGGTTTTCAAAATGGCGGTAAACCGAAGCAAAACGAATGTATGCAACCTTGTCTATGTCATAAAGTTTTTCCAAAACTAATTCGCCCAAAGCTGATGTAGAGATTTCGCGGGCTTCCTTTCCCTGTTTGATTGCAAGGTCTTCTATATCATTGCAGATCTGTTCGACCATTGCTGTTGAAACAGGGCGTTTTTCAAGTGCCCGGATAATTCCTTTTTCGAGTTTTTCACGGTCAAAAGGCTGACGACGCTGTCCGTCACGCTTAACAACCATAAAAGGTTTTTCGTCAATGCGTTCGTAACTTGTAAAACGATAACCGCAGAAAAGGCATTCACGGCGGCGGCGGATGCTTTCACCGTTTACCATTGTTCGAGATTCCAGAACTTTATCGTCTAATTTTCCGCAATAAGGGCAGCGCATTACTTTTCTCTTTGTGGCGTGAATTCATAGTGTACTTCCCACCACAATTTGAATGATATAACACTAAATATGTTGCGACAATAGAATTTTGGTGAATTCAGAAGAATTTTTTTAAACTATTTTTCTTGACAAAAAAAAATTTTATGCTTTGATAAAAAATCTTGTTATGAAGTATTGACTAAAAATGGAATTTTGAATTTATAGCCGCAGATAAACACAGATATACACAGATGATTTTTTTATCTGTGTACATCTGAGTCCCATCTGTGGCTATTTCTTCTTGTGAGACTTCTTTTTCTTTTTAAATTTTCTTGATGAAGGAATGTAATCGGTTGCTTCAAAACTGAAGTATTCAATAAGGCAGTAGATTGTGAATAGAAAAAGTATGATAAGAGGAAGCCAGTTTCCCAGGCGGGCATAAACTGTTCTTTCGTGTGCATAAACCGGAACCTGGTAAGCAAGGGCATATTCTTCAAAAAGAGGTGAGTCTGCAAGTACCTTTCCTGTCGGGGAAATTACGCAGGAGTAGCCGGCATTTGAAGAGCGGATCATTGGGGTTCGGTATTCAATTGAAGAAAAGGAAGAAATTACAAAATGCTGGATTTCGCTTGATTTTTTAAGGGACCAGGAATCATCTGTAATGTTTACAAAAAGCTCTGCGCCGTATCTGCTCATTTTTCCCATAACTTCGGGAAAGGCGTCGTCAAAGCAGATTGGAGTTGAAATGCGGACTGTAGGGGCCTTGTCTTCTTCAAGGCTTTCCTGAGACCAGCTTTTTGATAAATCAAGGTATTTATAGGGCGGTAAATGACGGTCCGGATTCCATTTTGCAGGAATGTCAAAAAGGACAATCTGATCGCCCGGAGTCCAGCCGGCAGAAATCTTAAGGTATTGCTTGAGGAATTTTCTTACCGCTTCTGATTCGCGGCCTGGCAGGGCTTCTGCAAAGGGAACAAGATGATTTTTTCCGTAGTGGCCGCGAAGATTGCTGTCTTTATCGAATACCAGGGCTGCGTTGTTTACCTGGGCTTTTTCTGCATTTTTTATATAGCGGCCGCCAAGAAGGAAGGGAAGCTTTGTTTCTTTTATAAAGTCTGTAAGAGGTTTTTCGCCGGGGAAAATGCTGTAATGACTTTCGCTGTTGGGAAAAGGACGCCTTAAGCAGCCTTCACTCCAGACAACAAAATCTGCGCTTATATTTTCAGCCTTGAGCTGGTCGAGTTTCTCTTTTGTGAGGCGCTGGGAGCGGAGAATTGAATCGTGGTCGGATTTTTCCTTCCAGGGGTCTGAGTTCTGCTGAATCATCACCGCTGTAAGGTATTTTTGTGGCACCCTCACTTTTAGAAGCTGATATGTGCCGTATAAAAGTGATAAAAGTGTTAAGGCGGCCAGGACTTTTTCTGATTGCAGGACCATGCGGAAGGGGGCCTGACCTGGTGCTGACGGCCTGGTCTGGCCTTGAAAGCCCTTTTGCGTGACTGGGGACGAAAAAATTCTTTCTTCAAGAAGGGCATTAAAAAGCGCTGTCAAAAAAGTGATGCCGTAAGTGCCGGTAATTGAAGCAATCTGGGTGAGAAGGGACCAGCGGTAGAGTGCTGACGGGACTGTTCCCCAGGGATAGCCCAGAAAACCTGTGGATTTTACCCATTCGTAGAGGGTGTAAAGAGATGCGAAATAGAGGACTTTGAAGTCTTTAGTGCGGAAAGTGCTTTTTTCTATGGAAAAGTCCAGGAGGGGATTCTGTTTTTTTGAGGAATTATAGGGCAGAAAGAGAAATAGTCCGAAAATTCCTCCGATTATGCCCGTTCCAAAGGCCGAGGCACCCAGAGTGAAGGCGGCAAAATCCATAAAATTGGCCAGCCAGAAGCTTGAAAGAAGGTGGGTGACGCAGGTCTGGGTAAAGCCGCACAAAAAGGCTTCTTTAGGGCTTTTGCAGTTTTTTATTGCGTGATAAAAGGGGGCAAGGGCTAAGAGTGCGGCGAAGGGAAATCCAAAAAGGAAGAATTCGTTGGGAATGGCGGCGGAAAGCAGCAGACCCGAAAATGCAGAATAAAAAACTTGTAAAATCGCACTCATTACTATATTATTATCTACATATATTCAAAAAAAATTAAGCACTTAAATTAAAAAAAAGTGGCTGACAGGGATGAGGGGGTCAGGTTTTTGAAAGCACTGAATGATGCCCACGAGCAGGAGTACAAAAAATTACCGGAGGTTGTGGCAAAAGCGCCCGGCAGATTTCATCTGATTGGCGAACACTCCTGGTTTTTTAAAGATAAGACACTTTCCATGGCAATAAATCTTCCGGTTTATGTTGCCGTTTCTAAAAGAGAAGATTCATCACTTCATTTTTATTTTCATCAGCTGAATGACAGGAAAAAGAGTTCTTCAACTGGTGTAAAGCTCAAAAAAGAAGATAAATGGGCAAACGCAGTAAAGGCAGTTGTCTATGGTTTTACTTCGGGCGGTTATGCTGTCGGCGGTTTTGACCTTACGATTTACAGTCAGATACTTCCGTCTGCCGGCTTTGGTATTACGACGGCTGTAAAGGTTGCGGCGGCGCTTGCGATTAAGGAACTGTTTGGCTTCAAATGCGACAACAATGTTCTTCTTCAGGTTCTTGAACGTGCCAACAAACTCTTCTTACAGACTGCTAACCACATTGCCGATAACTATGCGGCTCTCTTTTCTAAAAAAGATACACTTTTAATCACTGACCATTTCAAGAACTCCTGGGACTATGCAAACTTTGACTTCCCGGACAAGAAAATCCTTCTTGTAGATACAAAGGTACCTCGCTGGACTGTCTGGAATGAAGAGTCGATTTACGAGCCTCAGTATGCCCTTTTGCTTGGTGATTTGCGCGAGAAAAAGCCTAACGTTTATGGCGGCTGGCAGTATATTTCTGACATCACTGATATTAATGAAATTCTTGAAGTTGTAAGTGAAGATATTCACAGAAAGCTTTATACTATGCTTCGCGAACATAATGACGTACTTGAAGCCCGCGAAGGTCTTATTAAGTCGGATTTCTTCAGGTTTGCCCGCGCTGTAAATGACAGCTATGTTACTATGCGTGATTTGTATGACATCTCATGTCCTGAAATTGACTGGATTTTGAAGCGTGTAGGTGAACTTGAGCCAAATCTTGAACAGGTTCGAAATCCTGTTACCTGCGGTCGTATTACAGGTAAGGGCTTTGGACGCTGTCTTTATGCAATTGTACGTAATAGCGATGTAGATACATTTAAGGCAAAAATTGCAGAATTTGAAAAGATTTTCGGCTTCCATCCGGATGTGTACGAGGTTGTACCTTCTGATGGTGCTTCTTTAGTACGTGACTAGCATTTTTTTTGGGAGGAAAAAATGGCTGAGAATATTTTAAAAGAAGGCATTAAGCTTTATAACGAGGGTAATTATTCCGATGCCCTGGCGTTTTTTCTTTCTCTTCCGTCTGATTCTGCCGTTGACAAAATGGAAGTTGCCTATTTTTTAGGTCTCTGCTACACAAAACTTCAGAATTATGATGAAGCCCTTTTGTTCTTGGAGCAGGTGGTTACTTCCGGCGGACAGCTTGACCGTGTACTTCAGTGCCGTTTCCTTCTTGCAGTGATTTACGCCCTTTCCGGCCGTAAGCGCCTGGCAGATTTTGAGCTTGGAAAGCTTCTGGAGACCGGCTATAAGCCTGCTTCTGTTTATGCGGCAATTGCTTTTGTTGCCTGGGAACAGAATGATACTGAAAAATGCCTTTCATACTACGAAAAATCTCTTGAAAATGATCCTGATAATATTACTTCGCTCAACGGGCTTGGCTATGTGCTTGCCTGTACAGAAAAGGATTTAACCCGGGCCTTGAGCCTTTGCAAGCAGGCTGTAAAGAGCGCGCCAAAATCGGCTGCCTGTCTTGATTCTCTGGGATATGTTTATTACAAGCTTGGCCTTTATGATGATGCAAAAAATTATCTTACTCAGGCAGAAAAAATTGACGGAGATAACGAAGAAATTGCAAGACACATGAAGGATCTGATGCTTGCGGGACGTAAATACTGATGAAAAAAAGTTTACTTTTAGTTTGTTTTTTAATATCTTCTTCTCTTTTTGCGCAGAATATTACCTCTGATGCGGGAATGACTGTTCCTGAAGACAGAATTCGAACCGCTTCGGAAGGATTTGCTTCAGAGGAATTCCGCAGGGGTGTTCAGGCTTATTACAAGGGAGCATTTAACGAGGCTATAATTCAGTTTGAAAAGGCTCTTTCTTTTATGCCTAACGACAGCCTGATTCTGGACTGGCTTGGAAAATCTTACTACAAAACTGGACTTGAAGGTTCGGCACTTTCTTACTGGCAGTCGGCACAGGATAACGGATACGGTGGAATCTTACTGGCAAATAAAATTGAAGTTGTACGTGAGCGCCGCGTAACTGGTGATACAAACGAAAATCTTATGCGGCTTTCTGAGGCTGGAAGTTATCCGGGGGAATTTAACGGGAATATGATTTATTCAGGTCCTGTTTCTGTTCTTCCAAACTATGACGGAACTTTCTGGATTGCGGCCTATAATACAAATAATCTTCTGCTTATGAATCAGAACGGTTCTGTAATTGACAGAATTACGGGGCCTATAAACGGTTTTGACCGTCCTAGCGATATTATACGCATGAGTGACGGAAATCTTCTGGTAAGTGAAAGCGCTGGAAACAGAATTTCCCTTTTGAATTCAAACGGTCGTTTCATAAAGTATATCGGGCAGAAGGGAAGGGAGCTTGGCGGACTTGTGGGACCTCAGTATCTTTCACTTGACCAGCTTTCCCGCATTTATGTCACTGATTTTGGTAACCGCCGTGTTGATGTTTTTGACCGTGAAGGAAATCCTCTTTATTTCTTTGGAACAAAATCTGCTTATTTTGAAGGCCTGAAGGGACCTACCGGCATTTGCGTGCTGGAGGATTCGGTTTTTGTTGCTGATTCCATTAGCGGATCTATTTATGAGTTTGACCGCGCAGGAAACTTTATTCGCGAGCTTGTTGAAAAAAAGACTTTCAAAAAGCCGGAAGCCATAAGAGTCTGGAATAAGATGCTTGTAATCTGCGACCAGAATAAAGTTATCGCGGTAAATCCGCAGACCGGATCGCTTTTTGAGTACGTAAAGACGGGAAATGCGCCGTCCCGCGTTACAACAGCTTCTCCGGACGTAAACGAAAATCTTGTCGTGTCTGATTATACTGCCAACGAAGTTTATGTAATGTCAAAGCTTTCCGAGCTTGTGGGCGGACTTTTTGTTCAGATTGAACAGATTGACGCTTCAAAATTCCCGGAAGTTACTCTGGAAGTTCGTGTAGAAAACCGCCACCGCCAGCCTCTTGTCGGCTTGCAGGAACAGAATTTCTATATTTCTGAAAACAAGCAGCCGGTTCAGAACATGAAGTTTTTGGGAGCTGCTTCAAACAATACAGATGCTGACATTACTCTTGTAATTGAACGTTCTGTAGAAAGCCTTCGTCATAAAACTGAAATTGAAATGGCAGTCCGGGAGATTGCAGAAAGCATGAAGGAACAGGGAGTCCTTCGTATTGTGACGGCAGGAAAGATTCCTGTTACAGAATATATTGGAAGTCCTTTCGGGGCACGTAACTTCAGCCTGGATGCCCTTAAAAATCCTGTTTCTGATACTGTCGCTCTTGACCTGGCACTTCGCCTTTCAAGCAATGATTTGATTAATGCGGCAAAGAAACGCGCCATCATCTTTATTTCCGGCGGTTCTGAAAATGCCCTCAGCTTTGAAAGCTACAATCTTTCTGAGCTTACAGCCTATATGTGCAATAATTCAATCCTCTTTTCTGTGATTCAGGTAACTCAGGGCTCTCCAAGTTCGGAAGTAAGCTATATCAGCGAAAATACAAACGGTGATATGTACTATGTTTACCGGGAAGAAGGACTTGGAAACGTCGTAAAGGAAATTATTGAAAGTCCACAGGGAATCTATCAGCTCAACTATGTTTCAATGCAGACTTCAAACCTTGGTGAAAAATATATTCCGGCAGAAATTGAAGTTTATCTTTTGAACAGAAGCGGCCGCGACGAAACCGGTTATTTTGCGCCTTTGCAATAATTAGAACTCTGCCTTTCCGCCGATGCTGAACTTGATTGCAAGGGTGTTTGGCAGATTGCTGTAATAATTAAAATCAATTCCAATTCCTGTGCTCATCGTGAAATATTTCAGGAATTTTGCTTCAACAAGATGAGAGTAGGAGTAAACCTGTTTTTTCACTTTTCCGGATTTTGAAATCTGGAAGTTTACCGTTTCCTTTCTTGAAATGCCGAATTCCGTTTCTGCGGCTCTTTTTGAGATAAGCTTTGCAATTTCTACGACCGGCGTTGTTTTTCCTTCATGCTGCCAGATAAGGGTTGTTTTGGCACTGTAATCAAGATTTGTTTCAATCGAAGTGTCAAGCGCGGTTTTAAGGGTGTTTTTGTTGTCGATGTAAAACAAAAGCTGGGCATAATATGCTAAAAGATAGGTGATGTTTTCCGGGGCTCCAGACGGCACTTTTACGATTCCTGTAAGGCTTGAAATTACTTCGTCCTGATTGTACCAGTTGAAAATAGGGTGGAAGCTTTCCCTGCCGAAATTATTTATTGAATTGTTTGTAAGTGTTGCCCGGTACTGGTAGACGTCGCTGGTTTTTGAAGAGACTGTCAGGTCTCTGCTGACTGCAAAACTTGCGGATGACGGAATTAAAAGGTCTTTTGGAGTGTTGAAAAGGCGGCGGCTCCAGAAGGTCTGATATTTTGTCGTGTAGGCAAGCTTTTGTACCGAAGCTTTTTTTTCATTTTGAATCTGCGAGTCTAAATCTTTCTGGAATAAATCATAGAAGGGCAGGGATTTATACATGTAAGCCCGTTCATTTTGCCTGGAAAAGAGCTTGTTTGTGTCATCAAAGTAAGTGCCGTTTATATCTGAATCATTTTCTGTTCCAGAGGCATATTTTGAAAGAGTAAACTTAAAGTTGTTTGAACTCAGCTGGAAAGGAAGCTGGAAAATAAAACCTTCTGAGTCGGAAAAGAGGCTGTCATTTGAAGAAGATGAAGTTCCCTGGATTTCGTAAGTAAGATCAGGTTTTAGATTCAGGAGAGGAAGTGAGGCGCCTGCCTTTGAAGTGTATTTTTCTGATTTATAGATGGCATATTCTTCTCCGCTTGAGAATTCAAATTCTGAAATTTCACGCCAGCCTTCAAAATAATTATTTGTATTGAAAGTTTTTGAGGCCGCCTTTTTTGTGTTTATCTTTTGTGAGAACTCGGCCTTTTCCGTAAAGTCCAAAATCCAAGGCTTGAAGTTCAGTGACAGGGCGGAATTTTGAGTTTGAGTTGACCAGGAATTCTGGGCTTTTGTTTCTGCACTTACTTTTACAGGAACTTTAAGCTCTGTAAGGTCGAGTGAAAGGGAGTTCTGCTTTTTTAAGTTTTTGTCATCGTTGTTAAAGCGGTAAGTTTCTTCAAAGCCCACAATTTTTTGAGTTTCGATGTCGCTTTTTATTGAGTGGCCGGCGTTTTTAAATAAAGTGTAGTCCGTAGCATTTGATGAAGTTGAAAGAGACGCGTCTGCAGAAAGCTCTACGCCGCTTACTGTTACTGCTCCCTGGGCTGTGGAAGTAACCGCTCCCTGTTTTGCAGAATCTTTAGGCGCATTTGCTATTGCCTGACTTCCTGTCTGACTTGAATCAACGGAAAAAGATGCGTTTTTTATTACGGAAAAGGATTTTTCGCCTTCGTCATTGTAAGTGGCAAGAATATCGCCATCTTTTTTTAATTCCAGCTTTGTGTGGTTATGGGCGGTAAGATTTAGCGCCGACTCCGAAAAATACAGGTTATCTACATAGAAAGAGCCTTCTGTGATAATTTTTCCGTTTGAGTAAGTGTCAAAAACTATCCTCTGTCTTGAAGGGATAATTTTTGAATTAATGTCAAGTTCATAATCATTTGTATTTAAGCTGATGCCATTAAGGCTGATTTCTTTATTTGAAAGGTTAATGGAAAGCCTGTTCCAGGTGAGGCTTGAGGAAATATAATTCTGTAAATTGTGAATTACAAGCTTTACAGCAGGGGAATCTGCTTTTGTTGTATTTTCAAGATAAAATGTCATTCCTTCATTTGAAGCTGTGTAGGAAGAAGAAGCTTCTGTTTCTGATGATTTAATATAGGCAAAGTCAAAATCAATTTCGCCGTAATTTGAAAAATCTGCAGCTTCAAAATAATTTATAGCGGTGATTTTTGTATCATCTGAACTTGTAATTGTGGCTGCGTCTTTTATGTATTTCCAGTGAATAATTGAAGAATAATTTTCTTTTTTTGCAAGCTGGTCTGCAGAAGGGGAAGATGTTTTATCGCTAGTAGTATTTACATAAAGATCTGATGCGTGCTTGGTGTATATGCTCTGGAGGTAGGGCTTGTAAGTGCCGAAGTAGATTTTACCCTTTTCATCGCCAATAGTTTTTGCAGAGGAAGTCTGAACAATAATGAGGCGGGCGTCGTGGTTTGAAGAGAGTTTTGCCCGGTCTTGGTCATAAAGCCTGATTTTGATGTTCTGAGGATTTTTTGATAAAAGATTAAGCCCCGTGATTGTTTTATCATCATTTCCTGTCAGTTTCCAGGTTGATACAGAGTCACTGTCTTCGCCGCTAAAGTCGCTTTCTGCTTTTACGCCAAGCTGAAGATAAACTTCATAGCTGTCCGTATTTTTAGGATTAAAATCTGGAGTCAGCTGAATCTGCATTTCACTTGCAGAACTTATTACGCCAGAAAGCTTTACGTCTACCGCTGCCCACGCATCGCTTGAAATGGAAGAAAAATCCCAGGCGAGGGGAATTTTATAGCCCTTAGAGTCGCTTTCTCCTCCGTGTTTTAGGATTGTTCCGTTTGTAGTCTGAAAAAGCTGCCTTGCACTTCCAGTATCTCCGCTCCAGTTTAAGACTGGTTCTGCCTTTGTCGTATAGCCTGCGGTGCTGGAAAGATAATAATTTTCCGGAACGAAATTTTTTTGTTCGCTGACTAAAAGCTTTCCTGCTGCATTCTGTGTGTTTATGCTGGCCGCAAGCTGTTCTGTAAGGCTAAGATTTTCTCCTCTGTATTTAACACCGCCGGAAAGAGCTGCAAAGCCGTTTTTAAGGTTGTCCTGAACAGAGTATTTTTCCTGAATGCTTACGGGCCAGGTGGCGGTAAGAGCCAGGTCTCCGCGGAGTTTTTCTGTAAAGTTATAAACAAAGCCGGCCCCCGAAGAAACTGAGCCGCTTCCAAAATTGCTGCTGTCTTCCTGCCAGATGATGTAGATTTTGTCGGTGTTTCCAATGCTGCCGGAAGGCACGACCTTTCCTGTATCTGAATAATATTTTGCGCCGGAATCAAGAATACCGTTTTTGTAGACCTGGACAGTTCCACCTGCGGCTGCTGTTCCTATTAAGATTTCAGAAACAGGGGAATAAGAGCGCACAAGAATAGTGATGTCATTTCCTGTGCTTATATTAAGGTAAACTTCTGGATTTTCCCTGGCAAAAGGAAAACGGTTTTCTGCCAGCTGAAGCGAAGTATTTGCCGCTATGGCAGATTCTGTCGTTACCCTTGCATATTTATGATTTACTGCAAAAAAATCGTCCTTTACTGCAGAAAATGTTTCCAGAATTTCTTCAATATTGTATTCTTTTGCTTCTTTTTCTGTATTTTTGTAAATAACGGAAATGTCAGCTTCTTTTGTGATTCCAAGATCGTAATAATTTGCGCAGAGGTAAGGAGTAAGTTTTACCGGATGCTGAATTATGAGGGCAGGGCTGCCTTCGATTTCAGTTTTCAGCTGGTCGTCTGCGAGAGCATAATTTTCAAGAGGAATTTCTGCATAGGTATTAAAATATTTTTTTACTTGTCCTGCAAATGTTGTTTCTTGTGAATAGTTTCCAGTTGCTGTTACAATTGAAGTTATATCTGCAGCCGAATTAAAAGTAACAAGGATTTCCGGCACCTTTCCGTTTACCCGGCCTGTATTTGCGCTTGTAGAAAAAATAATCTGACTTTGTGATTCAACAATAAGATAATCTGCGTTTGAAAGCTTTTTATATTTCCTTTTACTTTTATCTGTGTAGGTTCCGGAATCAGACTGAACGTAAATATCCTTTATGTTGGGAAGAAGTGATTTAACTGAGTCCGGGAAAACAAAGCGGCTGCCCCTCATGTAATCTGAAGGAGCAATATTTACGTCGGTGACGCTGTTCATTCCGTAGAAGGTTGCCGTTTTTGTTTTTGTCATGTCATATCGCAGAATAAAATCTGCTGCCCAGCGTCCGTCCAGAAAATCTTCAAAATGAAGGGAAAGTCCAGGAGCCTGATTGTCTCCGCCTTTTAAGCCGTAACCAAAATATTCTGCAGAATATTCGCTCTGCATAAAAATCTTTCGGTTGGAAAGGCGGGCCTCGCGAAGATAGCCTTTTCCTTTATAAGTTACGGCATAGGTGTTTTTCTTGAACTCGTCGGCAAAACTTGCCTCAAAATACCAGGTGTTATTCAGTTTTACAAGGGCTGTTAAATCTACTGCCTGCTTAAAAACAGGCGTTCCCGGCGAAAAACTCTGGCTGCCTGAATCCTGCCCCGAATCATCACTTCCGCCAAAAGACCATAAAAGACTTTCTTCAAAAAGTCCCTGCCAGTAGCCCTTGAGGGAAAAATCTACATGATTTTTATCGCTTAAATCCCAGAAATAAAGGGTATCGGGATTTTTATTTATTACCTCAGACGGAAATACGTCAGGAAGCATGGCTCCTGCACCGCCTTCTGTAACGGAAGTGTGAGTCTGAGAAAAAGCCACCTGCCTGCTGCCTGCTGCCCCCAGCATTACCGCAAGTAAAACAGCCTTTAAGGTCCGCGCCTTCTGCACCCGGATTTCAGGATGTTTTTTTTCAAGTTTCAGGATGGCTTTTTCTACCGCCTGCTTTTTTTCATTTCCGTCCTGGAATAATGTCAGCTGAAGTGGCTTTTCTTCCTTCGTTACGTTTTCTACTCCAACTCCCAAAAGTCTTATCCCGCTGCCTTCTGTGTATTTTTTTTCAAAAAGGCCTTTTACAACTTCAAAAAGAGAATCGAGGGTGAGGATGTTTGTATCGCAGGTTTTCTGGACTGTTATTGTGCTGAAGTCGTTATAGCGGATTTTTACCATTGCAGTTCGCGAATAGCTTTCTTCCCGCAAAAGACGGAATAAAACTTCATGGGAAAGTTCCATTAGCGCCGTCTCCGCGGCATACGCGTCCGTTAAATCCACAGGGAAAGTCCGCTCCGCACTTATAGAATGGCTCTTGCGCTCCCTCTTAAAAACGCCAGCGCCCCCAGCCGTCATCACATCCCACAAAAAGGCGGCAGTATTTTTTCCGAACTGAAATTCCAGCGTCTCGTAATCGCGCAGTAATATATCTGAAGTTGTATAGATTCCGCCCTTGTTCAGGGCCTCCAGCGATTTTGCCCCGATTCCCCATACCTTGTTCAGGGGAAGGGCTTTCATAAACTTCTGCTCGCTTTCAAGCCCGGCTTCAACAAAATAAAATCCATCCGGTTTATTGTAGCCGGAAGCAATTTTTGCAAGGTATTTGGTTCTTGCAAGTCCTATGCTGACTGTAAGTCCTGTTTCTTTTTTTACCCGTTCTTTTATCTTTTTTGCCGTTTCCCAGGGCTGCCCGAAAAGCTTTTCAGTTCCTGTAAGGTCAATGAAAGCTTCATCAATGGACATCTGCTCAACATCCGGAGAATAATCCTTAAAAATCTGCATTATTTTATAGGAAATTTCTTCATAGCGTTCCATTCTGGGGTTAAGGAATATTCCCTGAGGGCAGAGCTGGAAGGCCTGAAAGCCCGGCATGGCAGAATGTACTCCGAATTTTCTTGCTTCATAAGAGGCTGTTGAAACAACACTGCGCTTTTTATTGGGATTTCCGCCTACAATTACCGGTTTTCCCCGGTATTCAGGATGATCAAGCTGTTCAACAGAGGCAAAAAAAGCGTCTAAATCAACATGTAAAAACCAGGTTGAGGCAGTTACTGGAATTCCGCTCATTCTGCCTCGCTTACAGCAAAGATTTTTTCCTGTCGAATGTAGGTGTTTTCTTCATCTGTCGGGAAGATAACCGTTATTTTTACAAAACCCGGCTCTTCTGTGGTTCCGTAGGTAAAGGTAAGATTCTGCGGAGGATTTTGCGGAATTAAGAAGTGGGAAGTCGTAGCGTTTATGACTTCAAAATCATAATCAGAATATTTTAATGACTGGGAATTAGGACTGAAAAGCTGAACGTCGCAAAGTTCCGGCTTTTGAGAAAGAGTAATATTAATTGTCCTGATAATATCGTCAAATACCACTTTATCTGTATGAGTAAGTTTGATCAATTCATTATCGGAAGAAATGACGACCGGCATTTGAGTTTTTGTAACAGATTTATTTCTGAGCGGAACAGAGATAAGGCAGATTTCTGTCTGAGTAAAGATGATGGAAACTGCATAAACGATTACAAAAAGGGCAAGGCTTCGCTTCTGAGGATGAGTCTGGCGGAATTTTATCACAATGCGAAGGTACAAAAGTAAAACTGGGGTAAAAATCAAGGCAAGGGAGAACTGGTAAACTTTTGTGCCAAGTAAAAATGACAGTATCTGTGAACTCTCAAAGCTTCCCAAAAAAGAAAATGTATAAGGAAAGAGAAGGAGAATCAGAATGAAAAAGAGATATAGATGTGAAAAGAATTTTCTGTAAAAGATAGCAGAAAAGGCTGCCAGGAAAATCAAAAGGAACATAGGGAAAAGCGAGATGTCAAAAAAAGCAAAAAAGGACTGATTAATAAAAGTTGAAAGAAGAACAAGATAATCAACCGAGCGCTCTGTAAACTTATGATTTAAAAACGAAAGAAAATAGTAAAAGAAGGAAGTCAAAACAACGGCAAAAGAAAGCTGAAGACATAATAAAAGGAAAATCTTTCCGAATTCAGTTTGCGGATTAAAAAGGTAAAAAAGGCCTTTTCCCATCTCAAGACCTGCGGCAATTAAAACGAAGGTAATCGGAGCCGCATACCAGACATAGCGGATTTTTTTCCAGGCTTCAAATTTAATGAAGGAATTGATATAGCCGAATACAAAAATAAAAAGCAGAAGAGTAAAAATTACAATAAAAAGGATTGTAAGGATGTGCTTTTCTGTCAGAATGTGAAAGCTTCCGAATAAATTATAAAGGATAAAGTGCTGGTCCCAGTTAAAGTTTGAAAAATCCTTTACCATATCAGTCAGGGTAGAAAGAATAATTTTCTGGTCAAGCTGACTGTCAAAATCAATTTTAATGGCAGGAATATCCTTTTCAAAAAAAGAATCAAGCCTGCGGTCCTGCTGGAAAGAAAGCCTATATAGTTGGCTTAAAAAAATAAAGCGGTTTGTGACGGGAAGCTTATTCTTTAAAAATGCATTAAGGCAGTTTTTTATAAGATTACCCGGCGCAATAATCTGATTGCTTGAAGAACTGATTTTTGTTTTTGGCGAATCAAGGTCTATTAAAACTGCCGTAAAATCATCCTCAAAGTAGAAGTCATCCAGGAAAACGTCAGTTCCATAAATCATGCCCGGCTTTTCAAATTTCGGGACTTCGCCATAAGCAAAAAGAATGGTTGGATTACAGGTAAGGTCTGTTATTTTCAGATAATTGATGAATTGCCTGATAATTTCCCTTTTTTCATAGGCGCTTTGCATTTCAAATACAAAAAGTACATTTTCAAGGTTTTCAGAATTGGAGTATCTGCCGATATTTTCTATATAAATATTGTAGGGAAAGTCATTCTGGTTATAATTTAAAAGCGGCTGGGCTTGCGGCTTAAAATTATTATCTGAAAGGAATTCAAAAAAAGACAGGCATAAATGGCTTCCTGTCGGAGTTTTTTGCAGCTCCTGTGCAGACAGGTTTGTAAAAAACAGATGAGAAAGCAGAAGTGTAAGAAAAAATGCTGTTTTTTTGAATTTCATGCAAATTCAGTTTAAGAATTTTATGTTTACAATGCAAGTCCAATAGGTTATAATTTTAATAGGATAAAAAGTTACTTTTTGGGTGGATTATGGCGTCTGACAAAAAATTTATACTTGAATTACCGCTGAAGGTTATATTGACTGAAGATGGCGCTTCAAATTTTATTAGTCATAATAAAAAGCTTCTTCGTTTTAAACTTGCAGATAACATTGAAGAATACGGTATTTCATTAAACAAATTTTCTCCTCAGTCAATTCAGAGCATGATTTTAGTTGATTACATTTCTAAAATAGAAATTTCCATGTCTGAATTTGTTTCTTCACGCCAGGAAGTAATGGACCTTTCAAAGGTTATCGTTTTCTCTATCCTTTACAAGCAGTTTGACCGCGAAGTTTATTCAGCCCTTATTCAGTGTGACTGTGTAAGAAAGCATAACCGCGCAAATCCTACTCATTTGATTGATGAAAGAACAGAAATGAGCGAAAGACAGCTTCGCGCAATTCTTTCTAATAAAGAAAATATCATTCAGACTACACGCCGCCAGATTCTTGAGCCGGTATGGAAGGCTGTAATGGGCAACGCTGAATTTTCATCAGAGGAAAAGAACATCTATCTTTTGATGAGTGAAAAGTTTATGAACCGTCTTGGTCTTATGAACTGGTATATCATCACTTTGTTTGCAAAAAATGAAGGCGCAAACGAAATGTATATTGCAATCCGTAATATTTTGAGCCAGTACATGGAAAAATCAAAGGTTGCTGAATATATTTCGGTAATGGTGATGGAGCTTGCCCTCAACAACGAAAATACCAATATCCGTAAAGAAGCAAAAAATATGTATCACGGAATCAAGGATATTGATGCCCTTATTTACGACCCTGAAATCCGTGCAAAAATCGTTCAGGAACTTCAGCGAAAGCACGAACTTGTATTCCTTAGCTGGAAGCTGGGCGGTGGTTCAACTTCTATCGGTAAACAGGGAAGACTTTCCATTACCCTTTACAACAAGGACGATGAGTTTCAGGAAGTAAAGGAAAACATTGAAACAGCTAAATCATCTAATACAGAAAAACGAACCCTTATAGACTTCTACCGAGATTTGCCGGAAGGGCAGGAAGGAACGGATTTGGGCTTGTACTACCTTTCTTATCTTGATGATGCCTGCAAAAAGGTAAACGTAAAGTTCGAATCTCTGGTAAATCAGTTCTCTGCAAGTGAACTTACCGTCATCAATTTGAACTTTAACTTCTAGCATGGACTATCACATACGACGCTCCAGTAAACTTTTCTCAATTTTTTCAGCAGCTCTTTTATTTATTTCCTGCGCTCAGAATTCTCTGGATATAAATCAGTCAGAAATGACGGTTGTTTTTGAATATTCAGATGAAGAAAATCTTCCTTCCGCAAGACTCTGCGCCTTTGTTGAATCAGATTCAGACAGCAGAAGAAGCGGACTTCTGCAGCTTTCAACCAAAAAGGACGGCTTTATCTGGAATGCCCAGTCGCCGCTTCGTTTTAAATCCGGGGACAAATTCTGGACAGGCTATACTAATTTTTTGATGCAGAAAAACGAGCCTTTTCCTCTTGATTCCTACAGGATTTTAATTCAGAACGCGGACGAAAAAGAGGCAGAGGAAGTTTTTGATTTTAATTATGATTCCAGCTTTTATAATTTGAAGGCCTCTGAAGTTGAAGAAAAAATGAAGAGCCTGGGTGCCGTAAAGAAAATCGCAATTTATGATGAAAGTCACAGCCTTTTATATTACGGAGACCTTAAGGATAATCTTTCTTCATCCAGAAAAATATGGAATGTTTATTCAAAGGCAAATTATTTTAATGTAATCTGGCAGACTAAAGACAATACTGTGATATGTATTTTGCCGAAAGAACTTGTAGTTCCTGACGAAAACGATTAAATTTATGGGTATTAATATGGAAAATGAAAATACAATTGAAGGTCTTAAGCGTGAAATTAAGACTTATGTCCTTAGAATCGGACGTATGACTGCAGCCCAGGAGAAGGCTTATAGTGAACTTTCTCCCCGCTGGTGCATTCCTTTTGAAAAAAAACAACTGAACTTTGTTGATATTTTTGGAAACACAAATCCTGTAATCATTGAAATTGGATTTGGAATGGGTGATGCAACTGCAGACCTGGCAGAAGCAAATCCTGACATCAATTATCTTGGAATTGAAGTTCACCGCCCTGGCGTCGGAAAGCTTTTAAACGAAATCCAGAAGCGTGATTTGAAAAATCTTTTTATTATTGAATATGATGCAGTTGAAGTGCTTCGTGAAATGATTGCTGATAACTCTATTAACGGCTTTCATATCTTCTTCCCTGATCCATGGCCAAAGAAGAAGCACCACAAGCGCAGAATGCTTCAGCGTCCCCGCACAGATCTTTTTGCCCAGAAGCTTTCTAAGGGCGGCTACCTTTATTTTGTAACAGACTGGCTTGAATATGCTGAATTTGCCCTTGAAGAACTGAATGAAACAAAATTGCTGAAAAATAAATACGACGGTTTTGCAGAGCCTCAGAAGTGGCGAAAACAGACTAAGTTTGAACGCAAGGGCCTTGCAGCTGACAGACCTATTACTGAACTTTTCTTTGAGAAAATCTAAATGGACTTATTTGATAATTCTGAACTTGACGAGCTGGCTAAAAAAAACTCCCGCATTAAGGAGCTTGAAAAGCTCATAAAAAAATATCAGGCCTCTTATTATAACGGCGAGGCTGAAATTTCTGATGCTGAATTTGATAAGCTCTGGGATGAGCTGAAAGCTCTTGATCCAGACAATGCCATCTTGCAAAAGGTAGGTGCAGACAGCGGAAATTTTGCAAAAATCCGCCACGTAATGCCGATGGGCAGTCAGGAAAAGGCCGCTGACCCTGAGCAGTTCCTCGCATGGGCTAAAAAGCACGTATACGATGAATACCTTGTAGAATACAAGCTGGACGGTGCTTCGCTGGAACTTCAGTATGAGGAAGGAAAGCTTGTAAGGGCAGTTACGCGCGGGGATGGCGTTATAGGGGATGACATTACGGCCAACGCGCGAAAAATGGGCGGAGTAAAGTCTCAACTCATAATTGACGATGAAAAAATAAGTTTTACAGGTGGAATCCGTGGCGAAGTAATTATGACCCACGAAGTTCACAAAAATCATTTTTCTGATAAGGCTAACTGCCGTAATGCTGCGAACGGCCTTATGAAGCGTAAGGATGGAGAAGGAAGTGAGTTTCTTAATCTTATTGTTTATGATGCGCTCGAAACTAGGGGAAAAAATTATTTTAATGATGAGCAGGAGAAAATCTCCTTTCTTAAGAAATGTGGCTTCCAGACTGTACGCCTTGAGATCTGCCACACTGCAGAAGACGTCATAAAATACCGTGAAAAAATAATGGAAGAACGTAAGGCTTCCATTCCATATGATATAGACGGACTTGTCGTAAAGGAAAGGTCAATTAATCTTGATGATGCCTTCCGTAACCGCCCGGACCGTCAGATTGCCTTTAAGTTCAGCCTTGAAGAAGCAGTTTCTATTCTGCGCCAGGTTGAATGGAGTAAAAACGGCGGAACCTATACCCCGGTTGCTATTTTTGATGAAGTTGAACTCAACGGAACTAAAGTACAGCGGGCAAGTCTTGCAAACCCTGACACAATGCGGCAGCTTGGCGTAAAAATCGGCAGTCATGTAGTTGTCGTAAAGCGTGGTGAAATAATTCCAAAAATCATGTCGGTTGTTCCTTCTGAAAATCCTTCGGAAGAGACTGAGGTTGTTTTCCCTTGTACCTGCGAGGTTTGCGGAAGCAAGCTTTTGGATGAAGGCAGCAGACTTTTCTGTCCGAATAAGGATTGTAAAAAGCGAGTACTTCACCAGCTTTTAAAGTGGCAGAATGTCGTTGATATCCGCGACTTGGGTGAAACTTTAATTACATCGCTTTTTAATGACGGACTTCTAACTTCAATTACTGATATTTATAAGCTTACAGTCGAGCAGCTTGTCCCTTACTTTTTGAATGAAGAAAGCATAGAAGCTGAAAAAAAGTCCCTGGGGGCCGAAAAGGTATATGTTTCTATTCAAAATCACCGCAAAATGAAGCTTCCTGTTTTTCTTGCAGGTTTTGATATAGAAGGTTTTGGCGAAACTCTCGCAGAAAAGCTTGCCTCAAGCGGCTTTGAAACTCTTGAAAAAATGCTTAATGCAAGTACAGACCAGATTGCTTCTGTGTATGGTTTTGCAGAAATTACAGCCAGAATAATTACAGAAGGCCTTGCAGAAAACCGCGAAGAAATGCTTGCCCTTGTAAACGATGGTATCATTACAATAGAAGAAGCTGGCGGCGGAAAGCTTGCAGGTAAATCTTTCTGTTTTACAGGCGAACTTTCAATGAAGCGCGCAGATGCAGAAAAGCTTGTAAAGGATAACGGCGGTTCAATTAAATCTTCAGTTACAAAAGACTTGAGCTATCTTGTTACAAATGATACTTCAAGCGGATCAAGTAAAAACGTAAAGGCTGCAAAACTTGGAATCCCTGTTATTGATGAAAAGCAGTTTATGGAGCTCTTTTAATCTATAGATTTATAGAGGAGCCAGCTTTAAGTTCCCGTCCTTTTCTACCCTGATAGAATAATAAACTCCGGTTCTGCAGAAAGAAAGATCCATTCCGATTTTTTTTACAGAATAAAAGCGGGGAACCTTAAGGCTTCCGTTTGCAAAGGAAGAAATATCATAAAGCTTGTGCCTCTGCTTTTTGGTAGAAGCAAAGCCTAAAAGCATGCACTGTCCGTTTTCATCATAATAGCGGGAAAGACTTGTTCCTTTTCTGCGTCTGTTTCCATCGAATATCTGATCTTTGGAAGAGATTTCTGCCGGAAAATAGAAAATCTTTTTGTTTATTGAAACCTTGTAAAAATCAACTGTAAGATAGTTTCCCACCCAGGAACGCTCGATAACGGCTGTTTCGCTGCCGCTGGAATCAATTAGGGAAAAGGTTGCGCTTACGGTGTTTTCTCCTTCACGCTGGCTGTTTCCGAATATGTTTATTCTTAAAAGTTCTTTTTCTGTGGAGTCCGGGATTGATTTTGCCGCAGTATAGACCTTAGAAAGGGTAAATCCCCAGTAAATAATGTAAAACACAATTATTACGGGAATAAAAAACGCGATTTTTGCTTTTATATAAGCTTTATCAATAACCAAAAAGCAAATCCTTAGAATTAAATCCTCTTATTCAGCTTCAAAAGTAAAGTCTCTTAAAAAGAATTCAGGAACAATTGCGCTGCCGTTCAGACGCATTTCCCAGTGAAGATGCGGTCCTGTTGCAAGTCCTGTTGCTCCAGATTTTCCAATAAGCTGGCCCTGCTTTACCATGTCGCCTTCTGATACGCCAAGTTCGCTGAGATGGTAGTAGACGCTGTAAAGGCCTGGAAGATGTTCAATGACAATGCTCCAGCCGGTTGTAATTCTGTTTTCTGCAAGAACAACCTTTCCTTCTGCACAGGATTTTACATCGCTTCCGGTCGGAATTCCGTAATCATTTCCAAAGTGAAGTGTCGTAGATTTTTTTCCGTTGGCATAGATGAAGGTTCTTCTGTCTCCGCAGCGGGCTGTGTAACGTGTAGAATCTGTTGGAGATGTAAATGGTTTTGTCTGGTAAACAGCCTGATAAGAGGTTGAAAAGAATATGTTATTCAGTTTTTCAATCTGGGCCATTCTTTCGGCGCTTGTATCGGTTCTGATGTCAGTGTTTGCCTGATTAAGAGGAATGTCTTCTTTTTCAAAGGTATAAGCCTTGAATACTGTCGGCAAAATGAATTCCTGAGGCTTTTCTCCGTTAAAACTGAAGACAACCTTTACCTGATAAGGCTGTTCGCTGTCATTCCAGATTGTAACTGGAACCCCGCTAAGCATTTCCCAGGAATTTCTGTTTTTCTTAGGATTTATCTGATAGAAAGGAGAAGTTTCAAGTTTTTTTCCAAGATTTAAAAGCTGAAGTTCTGCCTTAAGTCCGCCGGCCTGTTTTTTAATGTTTTTTGCAGGAATTACATTCATCCTTACAAAAACTGCGTGACCCGGGCTTACTTCATTATTGTATTTTACGTTGATTGTATAATTTTCAGACTGAAAACTTGCGCTCTCTGAAAAAAGAGGAAAAGCTGTAAAAATTGCCGCAAGTGCAAGAAGTTTTTTTATCATTTTTAATTTCATTTTTTTATTGCCCCCGATTACTGTCTGGCTTAGTTTCCGTTTTTGGAAAGTTGCAGCTCTTTTATAACCATCTGATTTGTTACTGTTCCATTAAAATAATTTCTGTTTAATGAATAAAGTATATCATAAGACTGGCCTATAGTGATATCTTTTTTTATTCTTTCCCCCTGACCCCAGAACATTGCAGGAAATTTGTACTTTCCAAAGTCAAAGGTCAGTTTAAGGTGAAGAGGTTCTTTTTTTCCTACAAGCATTGCATCGCAGATTTTTGCATTTTTTGTCATAAAAAGAAGCTCTGCGTTTTCATTCCCGTAAGGCTCAAAAATATCTACAAGCTTGAAAATATCAGGAGTCAGATAACCGGATGGAATTTCTGCATCAATTTCATATTCCGGCTGGTCATTTGTAAGCTGAATGCTTTTTGAAGCGTTTTTCAGATAGTTCAAAAACTGAGGAAGCTTTTCTTTTTCAAAGCTGAAGCCTGCCGCATAATTGTGGCCGCCGTGATTTAAGAAAAAGCCGCCCATTTTATCAAGAAAATCTGTTGCAATAAAGCCTCTTTTACTTCTTACAGAGCCTATGCAGATATCTTTATTGAAAGTGATGGCGAAAGACGGCACTCCAAAATCACTCATAAGCTTTGCTGCAAAAAGACCTGTGAGTCCGCTCTGAATTTCTTCGCTGACTACCACGCAGAAGTTATTATTGTGCTCTGCAATGCTTTTTTTTGCCTCGTCAGATACTTTAAAGCTTGCGTTCTGAACAAGAGTTTTTCTCTCTTCATTAAGCTGCAGGATTTTATCTGCAAGATTTTCCCTTTCCTTTGGATTCTGGCTCAAAAGAAGATTGATTGCAACGTCAGGTTTTCCAAGGCGGCCGGCAGCATTTATTGCTGGAATAATGTTCCATGAAAGGTCAATTGAAGTTGCCACGTCTGCAATAATACGGGATTTAGAAAAAAGTTCAGATAAGCCTTCGCGG
This sequence comes from Treponema sp. C6A8, assembly GCF_000619925.1. Lineage (GTDB taxonomy): Bacteria > Spirochaetota > Spirochaetia > Treponematales > Treponemataceae > Treponema_D. The sequence continues at coordinate 221,052 of NZ_JHVB01000001.1, forward strand.
GTTTTATTTTTCTGAATTGAGGCCAGACAGTTATTTACAAAGATGCGGTTTTCATTTTTCATCGGCATAATGTCTGCCAGGGCTGCAAGGCCTACAAGCTGCAAATCTCTTGTTTCCCCCTGAATGAATTCAGGATGCTTTTGAGAAATCAGTTTTTTACAGTAAGTAACATAAAGATTGTAGATGCTGTCTAAAGTTCCGCTCTGAGTCTGAAGGTATTTTGCAATAGAGGAAAGTTTTGTAAGTTCCTGTGAGCTTTTATTTCTTATCTGCGGAATGACTTTTGCAATTTCTGAGCGAAGGTCATTAATCATAAAATCAATGCCGCTTCCAAACATAGCCTGAAGCTGATTTCTTACAGCCTGAGAATCCCAGGCGTATAAAAGCTGTCCCTGCAAAAAGGAAATCAGTCTTGTATTGTAAATTGAAGTCTTTCCTAAAATCAGTTTTTCGTGAAGCTCCTTGTGCTTTACAAGATTTTTGATTTTAAGGCAGTCTATTAAAAGGGCTTCTTCATTTTCATCCTGATTAATTTCTATGATTGTAATTTCCGAATTGTAAAAGTCTGTATGAGCAAATCTAAGGGCGCTTACAAGCTTATAGGCAACCGCCGCGCCGGAAATGTCCTTAAAAGGATATTCAGATTCACTAAGCTTAGGATTTACGATAACGCTTGCTTCAGGAACTTCTTCCTGAGGGTTGTGATGGTCAGTAATAATAACATCAATTCCAAGCTGGTTTGCGTGGCGGACTTCTTCAAAGCAGGAAATGCCGCAGTCAACTGTAATGATAAGGCTTCCGTTCTGATTATAGAAATTATCTACGGCTTCTATTGAAAGACCATAAGCTTCTTCTTCAAGGGGAACCCGCCAGCTGACGTCAATATTACGGCTTTTAAGGTAATCATAAAGAATGGCGGTACTTGTAACACCGTCTGCATCACTGTCGCCAAAAATCAGAACTTTTTCACCTTCTTCTTCGGCCTGCAAAATGCGTTCAACGGCATCTTCCATATTGGGAAGCAAAAAAGGCTCGTGCTGGAAGCGTAAATCCTTTTCCAAAAAGTAAAGGATATCTTGTCCGGAAGTGATTCCCCGTCTTACAAAAATTGAAGCTAAAATCTGGTCAATATTATAATTATTGCAGAGCGGCTCAATCTGCTGCTTTGTAACACTTTTTTTTGTCCATTCAGTCATGATTTATAAAATTCCCACACCAATTTCAATTGTATTAAGCTTAGTTCCCGCTGCATTTTCTATAAGGAAAAATACAAGTTCCTTAAGCTGATTGTATTCCTGCCTGTCAATTTTAAGTTTTCTTGCTTCTGCCGGCTCCAAAACCGTAATGCCCGTTAAATACCGTAAGGCAGAAAGTTCAAGTGAAAAAACAAAGTTCTGGCCGGCATTCCCCTGGGAAAAACAATCTGCACAGATAAAACTGTTTTCCATAATATTATAATAGGTTTTACTGTCAGGTGTAAGTAGGGGCTCTAAAAAAGATTTTCCGCAGTGGCCGCAGCAGTGAACCTCCGGCTGAAGGCCTAAGATGGCAAGAAAGCGCCACAAAAATCTGATTAAGCCTACATGCCCCTGATCTTCATTTGCAAGCTCAAGCCCGTCCAGAAATCCGTTTATCAGATGCCAGCAGTTTTCGGGGCTTCCGGCGCAGCGGGTTTTAATGGCAAGTTCACAGGCCAGGCTTGCGGCATAGTTCTTAAAAAGATTTTCCCCAAAAGATACGTGATAGTTTTTTACGTCAAAGTCACTTATCTTAATCTGATTTTTTTCGGGATTATCGTAGAGGAAGATAGTTCCGCTGTGCCACTGACTTACAAGGGAACGCAGCCTGCTCTTAGGTCCTCCGTAAAGGGTTGCATAAACTATTCCTTTTGATTTAGTGAGCAGGGTAACAGACTGATTGTTTTCGCCAAGAGGCTTGAGAGAAATTACGGTTGCTGAGTCTGAATAGGAACGGTTCATATAAGAATAATATTGATTTTTACGAATAAAATCACTATAATAATAATTCATTTTGGGGGTAGGTAATGGTATTTCCATTGGAAAAGTTAGTTGAGTTCAAAGACAATATTTATGAAATCACAGTGGCTGCTAGCCGACGTGCTTATCAGATGGCTCGTGTAAACGACCCTGAAATTGAAGCTAATCAGGATAAAGATGTTTGTGCTGCGGCAAAACAGCTCTTTAACAAAAGAGTAACATATCGTATTGAGCACAAGGACTAATTTTAATGTCTGAAAGCTTGTCTGGAAGACATATTCCTGTAGTAGTGATTTTTGCACCTACAGCTTCTGGAAAGACTGCCTTGACCCGAGAATTATTTTCCGGGAAGGGCAGTCATTTTATTTTAAATGCAGAAATCATAAGCGCAGATTCCCAGGCTGTTTACAAGGGAATGGATATTGGAACTGCCAAGCCTGAGCCTGAATTTTGCCTGGAAATTCCCCATCATCTTATTGATTTAGTTACCCCTGACGTACAGTTTTCTGTAGCAGATTTTGTAGAGCAGGCTGATGCTGTATGCCGTGATATATATTCGCGGGGAAAACTTCCTGTTGTCTGCGGGGGAACAGGCTTTTATATCAGAAACTTTTTATTCGGACTTCCAAAGACTCCCAAATCAGATGAAAAGATACGCAGCCGCTTAAAGGAAAGGATAGCTGAAGAAGGGAACCAGGCCTTGTATGCGGAATTAGAGACTGTAGACCCCCAAAGCGCCGCTAAAATCCATGTGAACGACGCCTACAGAATTTGCCGCGCACTTGAAGTCTTTTACACGACAGGAAAAAAGCTTTCTGACTGCGTTCTGGAAAATAAACTTCGCGAGCAGTATAAGTTTTTGTTTCTGGTTTTAGAGCCTCCCCGGGATGTCCTTTATGAACGTATCCGCCAGCGGGTAGATATGATGTATGAGGCTGGGCTTGAAGAAGAAGTTGCAGCTCTTATAAAAGCAGGCTACACAAAAGATAGTCCCGGCATGAAGGCGATCGGGTATTCGGAGTTTTTTGAAGAGGGCTGGACTAAGGAAAAAATCCGGGAAGCAATCAAGCACGATTCCTGTAAATACGCAAAAAAGCAGTATACCTACATTCGGGATATTCCAGAAAGTATCGTAATCAGCTATAATAATACTGATAAGGATTTACAGAATATTGCAGGTTTGGTAGGGAATTTTGCCCGAGAGGCTGGTTTTTCTATTGACCTAAAAGCGTGATTCTGTAATAATAAGAACACTTTATAAAGTAGGAGTGCCACCTCATGCCTTGTGGAAAGAAAAGAAAGCGCCAGAAGATGGCGACACATAAGCGAAAGAAGATGCTTAGACGTAATCGACATAAGAGTTCATAATTAGAACGGCTTAGTCGAGACTTGTGTCAGATGGACCGCATTAGTTTTATACTAGGCGGTCTTTTTTTTCGGAATTAATACAGGATGCTGCTTCCAGATATAAAATCACCTGCAGACATAAAAGATTTCTCTCAAAAAGAGCTTACTCAGCTGGCAAAAGAGTGCCGTAAGACAATTATTGATGTTGTCGGAAAAAACGGCGGTCATCTTGCCAGTAATCTTGGTGTTGTAGAACTTACAATTGCCCTTCACAGAGTTTTTAACAGCCCTCGTGATGCAATTATCTGGGATGTAAGCCACCAGTGCTATACACATAAGCTTCTTACGGGGCGTTATCAGCAGTTCAGCACAATCCGTACAAGAGGCGGACTTTCAGGCTTTACCAACAGCGAAGAAAGTGAACACGATTTTTTTATTAACGGACATTCTTCAACATCAATTTCGAGCGCCCTGGGACTTCTGACAGCCAGAAGGATTTCCGGCCAGGAAGGGAAGGTTATTGCTGTTATTGGTGACGGCGCCCTTACCGGCGGTATGGCCTTTGAAGGCTTGAGCCATGCAGGTCAGCTTTGCAATGATCTGATTGTCGTACTGAATGATAATCAGATGTCGATTGACCACAATACTGGAGCCTTGTCTCGCTATCTCAGCCGCATGACGGCATCCATAAAATATCAGTCATTTAGAAATATAATCGATAAAATCGTTACTCATATTCCTTTTTTTAACCGTTTCCTTGAAAAACTTATTTTCCGTTTTAAGCGGGCAATTAAAGGTCTCTTTTTTGCAAACAATCTCTTTGTTGAACTTGGTTTTGAATATACAGGTCCGATTGACGGCCACAACGAAAAGGAACTTGAAAAGGTATTCCGCCGGGTTTCAAGACTGCATCAGCCGGTTGTCGTTCACGTAATTACAAAAAAAGGAAAGGGCTACAGTCCTGCAGAAAATAAACCGGATGTTTTCCACGGAGTTGGACCTTTCCAGACCAGCGACGGAACCGTAGAAAAATTTGATACTACAAGCTTTACGGAAGCTTTTGGAAATATGATTGTAGAGGCGGCAGAAAATAATAAGAAAATTGCCGCAATTACAGCTGCCATGGCAAAGGGAACTGGCCTTACAGCCTTTTCTCACCGTTTCCCTGACCGTTTCTTTGATGTTGGAATTGCTGAAGAGCACGCAGTTACCTTTGCAGGCGGACTTGCTGCCGGCGGCATGATTCCTGTTGTCTGCATTTATTCTACTTTTATTCAGCGTGCCGTCGACCAGCTTATCCACGACGTTTCCTTGCAGAAGCTTCACGTAATTTTTATGCTGGACAGGGCAGGGGCAGTCCCGAATGACGGTGTAACCCACCAGGGCTGTTTTGATATTGCCCTTTTTCGCCCGGTTCCAAATGTTCAGATTTTGTCTCCTTGCAGCGAAAATGATCTTCGCCTCTGTTTTAACTACGCTCTTAATAATAAAGGCGCCTTTGTAATCCGCTATCCAAAACTTTCCTGTCCTACAGAAATCGAAGAGTTTTCAAGTCCAGTGGAAGCTGGAAAGGGAATTTTTGTTCCATGCACAGAATTTGTAGTTGAAAATATCACGGAAAAAGAGCTTTTATCCCGCAAAAAGAAGGTTCTTATCGTTACAACTGGCGGCATGTATTCAGAAGTTCAGAAGGCTGTTCGTTCAGTTATTCTTAGCGGGGGATATGCTGATATTTTGGTTCTTCGCTTTATCAAGCCTTTTGATGAAGCTGCCTTTACAGAAATGGCTAAGTCTTATGCCGGGGTTGTTTTTGTTGAAGACGGAGTAAAAATCGGCGGAATAAGCGAGCACCTTTCTGGCATTCTTAGTGAAAATAAATACAATAAAACTCGAATTCTTGCTTTTGAAGATAAATATTACAGTCACGGTTCCCGCTCAGATGTTCTTGAAATGGCAGGCTTGAGCGTAAAAGACATTGAAAAGGCCGTAAACTCTCTTCTATAAAAATCTTTCAATTTTCTTTTTATCAACTTTATTTATCTCTTATTTTCATCTATAATATATTTATGGTTGGAATTGACAGGCTTTTACATATCTATGACTTTATCCGTCCTATTCTTGATATAGGGCTTCTGACTTTTTTGCTTTTTAAGGTTTACGACTTTATTGCAAAGACTAATTCCATTCAGATTCTTAAGGCAGCGGTAATTGTTGCAGTTTCCTTTGGCGTTGCAATCCTGCTTGATTTGAGGACAATCCTCTGGCTTTTAAATACCCTTGCCCCGGTTCTTATCATCGCATTTGCGGTAATCTTCCAGCCTGAAATCCGAAAACTCTTTTTGAAAATGGGCCAGTCCAGCTGGTTTTCTTTTGGTAACCGTTCAAAACATACATATATCGAAGCCGTTTTGATTGCGGCAGAAATGCTTTCAAAGCAGAAACGCGGTATGCTGGCAGTTTTTGTCCGCCACACAAAGCTTGATAATATCATGCAGACAGGAACAAAGCTTAATGCTGACCTTTCTTCCAGCCTTTTAATGACAATTTTTGGAAAAGATACTTCCCTGCATGACGGTGCCTGCTTCATCCAGTCTGGAAAACTTCTTGCGGCCGGCTGTTTTTTGCCGACAAGTGAAAACTACACAATCAAAAAGACTTTCGGTACCCGTCACCGAGCGGCTCTGGGACTTTCTGAAGTTTCGGATGCGGTTGTTCTTGTCGTTTCTGAAGAGACCGGCGCCCTCAGCCTTGCTTACGATTCAAAATTAAACTATGACCTTTCAACAAGTGAAATCCGTAAGATTCTTGAAAATCTTCTGGATATCACTCCTGAAGAAAAAAATATGGAGGACACCGTAGATGAGCATCAGACAATTGATTGAAAAAGTCATGGACAAGTGGCCTGCAAAAATCATCTGCTTTTTACTGGCTATTTTCCTTTACGTTTTTCATCAGATTTCTCTTGTAGAAAAAAAATCTTTTGTTGTTCCTCTTAATATCATTGAAAATGGAATGGTTTCTCACGTTTCCCAGCTTCCTTCTTCTGTAAGTGTTGTGGTCAGGGCAAAAGCTGCGGCAATCAATGTAATAAATACGTCTGATATTACTGCCTTTCTTGATTTAGACAGCATAACTGAAGTGGGAAATTATGACCTTCCTGTTAAAATCAAAGTTTCTGACCGTCTTATGGAATTTGATCCTATGGAAATTAAGGTTGTGCCGGAAGTGATTTCTACAAAAATTGAAATAAAGAAGGCAAGATTTGTAAAAATTAAACCGACCCTTGTGGGTGAAGTTGCACACGGTTATGAAGTTTCCAATGTCGAAGTCGTGCCTTCTTATGCCGAAGTAATCGGTTCTGAATCAATCGTTAATAAACTTGAAGAAATTGAGACGACAAAGGTTCTCGTTTCAAATGCTATCAGGGATTTTTCAACTGAAGCTGAATATATGTCAGTAAACAAACTGCTTGATGTTGTTGATAAGGGGCCATATAAGGTTACAGTTACTGTCAAACCAAGTGATTTGGAAAAAGTTTTTGATGAAGTTGCAGTTCTTCCTGTTCATCTTAATAAAAGACTTACCCTTGTAAAGGAAATTCCTTCTGTAAGCATTAAATTAAAAGGTTCAATGCTCAATCTTGAAAAATATTCTCCGGCAATCAATGCCGTAACTGCTGATTTGAGTAAGATTACAGAACCTGGCATTTATGATATTCCTCTTGTTTTTAATATCCCTAAATCATTTTTGATTATGGAAAAATCAAATGAGGTTGTTACAGTTCAGGTTGACGTAATTCCTGAAAACTCCGAACAGAAAGAAGATTTTAAGGAAGTCCCAAAGGCAAATGATGCTGTAAATGCTATTGATTTTTCCGGTGGTGCAGTATGATTTTTGGAATCGGAACTGATATTGCTGAAGTCCGCCGTTTTGAAAAATGGGTAAAAAATCCACAAATGTTCATGCGTTTTTTTAATTCTGCCGAAATTATGGATGGCGGTAGTGAAGGCGCCCGCTGTCAGCACTATGCGGTACGTTTTGCCGCAAAGGAAGCTTTTGCAAAAGCGATTGGAACTGGCATTGCCTTTGACCTGAAAGATGTCTTTATCACAAAGGACCAGCTGGGAAAGCCTTTTTTGAATGTTCAGGGCAGTGCAAAAAAACTTTTGGAAGAAAAAGCCGGCTTGGGGTATAATATTCATGTATCCTTGAGTCATGAAAAAGAATATGCGCTTGCTTTTGTAGTAATAGAAACTGATACAAAAACTGATGCAGAGGAAAATGAAGGAATATGGCTGTAATTAAAGAAGCAAAAAAACTTTCTCTTTCGTATTTTTCTAAAGATAAGATTATCTGCCCGGTATGTAAAAAGGCATTTTCCCGCGAAATTATGCGAAGCGGTAACGGACGAATGATTGCCGGAAAGCTTACGGACGAACTTCACAGAAATTTTGAACCTTCTGCAAAATATGGCCGTGTTTTCCCTATGATTTATGAAATCGGAGCCTGTCCAAACTGCTTTTCTGCCATGTATTGGAGTGATTTTAAAGAGAAGTTTCAGAAAGAAGATACAGACATTCTTTATTCAAAAGCAAGAGAAAGAAAAGAAAAAGTAGAAACAATCTTCCCATATTTCAGCCTCAAGCACGAGCGTACGCTTTATGACGGCGCTGCAATGTATTATCTGGCCCTTTTGACTTATGATAATCTTGGCGCCTATATGACTCCGACCCTTAAAAAAGGAATCATTTCACTTCGTCTTGCATGGCTTACTCATGATATGGATTTACTGTGCTCGGATCATAATTTTGATATCATTTCAAAAGTTTTTTACAGCAAGGCTCTTTTCTTTTATCAGCAGTCTTTGTATTGCGAAACAGATAAAACAGAAGCTTCTTCTTCTTTAGGAAATATGGGCCCTGATATCGATAAAAACTACGGCTGGGATGGCGTTGTTTATTTGTGCGGCCTTCTGGAATACAAATATGGTCAGCAGGATGACATGCAGCTTAGAATGAAAAAACTCAGCGAGTCTAAAACTGCAATTGCCCGTATCTTTGGTCTTGGAAAATCTTCTAAAAGTAAGCCGGGCCCTTTGCTTGAACATGCCCGCGATCTTTATGATAAAATCTCAAAACTCGTAGCAGATGATGAGTTCTAATGCCTCCTTTGGGACAAAATAATGCGTAATATTTTATTGAAAATCTCCTATGACGGCACCGACTTCTGCGGCTGGCAGAGACAGGATAAGCACGGTAAGGAAGCCGAGCGCACCGTTCAGGGTGAAATAGAAAAGGCTCTGGAAAAAATCCATAAAGCACCGACAATTCTCTACGGTTCTGGACGCACTGACAGCGGGGTTCACGCCTACGCCCAGGCAGCAAACTTTTTTTCTCCCATAGAATCTATTCCTGCAGGAAATTATGTCCGCGCCCTCAATGCTTTTTTGCCCCAGGATGTGCGTATTCTGGAAGCCGTTGAAAAGCCCGAAGATTTTAATGCCCGCTTTTCTGCAACAAGCCGCGTCTACCATTATTTTATTTCGACAGCAGAAGCAGTTCCAGCAAACCTCAGCCGTTATGTCTGGCACGTAAAAAATTATCAGCCGGATTTAGAGCGTCTTAATCATTTCTGTCAGTGCCTTAAGGGCGAAATTGACTGCGCAAGTTTTGCTTCCAGCGGAGATGATTCTGTTTCTACAAGCCGCTATATTGACGGCGCAAAATTCTTTTTGCAAAAAGACATGTGGGGCGGGGAACTTTTAGTTTTTGAAATTGAAGCAAACGCCTTTTTGTGGAAGATGGTAAGAACTCTTACCGGAACCCTTGTAAACTTAGACCGAGATAAAAAGCCGCTTGATAGTATGGAAAAGATTTTGGCGGCTAAGAACCGCGTTTCTGCCGGGGTGACAGCGCCGCCGACGGGGCTCTTTTTGTATGAAATAAAGTTCGACGGGATTAGGCGGCATGTGTAAGAAAGAAATTTTTTGACACAGATGAACACGGATGGGACACGGATTTGATGTGGATAGATTTTTAATAAAATACATCCGTGATAATCCGTGCCTATCCTTGTAATCCGTGTCTAAAAACATTCGTAAAATTATCTGTGTAAATCTGTGTCCCATCTGTGGCTAAACTACAATAAACTCACAGGATCAACGTCGTATTCAATATAGACATTCTGATTGTGAGTATATTCAAATGCCAGCTTGCGGGCTGCGGCCTGCAGAGGGATAACTGACTTACCTTTCAGCAAAATCTGATATCTATAATTCTGACTTATTTTTTCTATAGGGCATTCTGCAGGGCCTATGATTTCTGCTTCTCGAGGAGTGTTTTCTTTTATGATTGAAGCCGCATTAACAGCAGTTTCGTAGGCAAGACGCTTATTGAAAGAGCGGAATACAATTCTTACTAAGCGGCTGAATGGCGGGAAGTCCAGAAGCTGGCGGTTTGCAAGTTCCTTTTCGTAAAAGTCTATTGTATTTCCTGTGCAGGCATATAAAACAGGCTCGCGGTTCGGGTCATAGGTCTGAACTAAAACTTTTCCGTCCGGAAAGTAGCGTCCTGCGCGGCCTGCAACCTGGGTAATAAGGGAGAAAGTTCGTTCTGATGCGCGGAAGTCAGGCATGTGAAGTCCTGCATCTGCCATGATTACACCTACCAGCTGAAGGTTGGGGAAATTCAGGCCTTTGGCAACCATCTGGGTTCCTAAAAGAATGTCATATTTTCCCTGGCGGAAATCTTCAAGACTTGCCAGTAATTCTTCTTTTTTTCCGGTAACGTCAGTGTCCAGGCGGAGGACTCTTGCGTTGGGGAACTTAGCCCTGGTTTCGGCTTCTATGAACTCGGTTCCAAAACCGTTACTTCCAATATCAAGGGAGCCGCATTCAGGGCAGCTTTGAGGCGGTGTCATTGACCAGCCGCAGTAGTGGCAGGTAAGTCGGTGGGTTGCCTTGTGGTAAGTAAGGGGCACCGAGCAGTTTTTGCAGACAAGTTCAAAACCGCAGGAATTACAGCGGAAAAAGTGAGTAAAGCCTCGGCGATTTAAAAAGAGAATTGTCTGCTTTTTGTTGTCTAGAGTTTTTCTGATTTCATCTTCAAGTGGTTTTGAAATACAGCCGTCTGTTCCGTAAAGATTCAGGTTGATGCAGGAAATATGAGGCATAGTTCCGCCGGCAAGTCGCTTAGTGAGTGTATGGCGGACTATAGTTCCTGTTTTCATGCCGTACCAGGCTTCTACGGATGGGGTGGCACTTCCCATTACAAGGGGGATTTTAAGATTCTGAGCCCTCTTCATTGCAACCTGGCGGGCATGGTAGCGGGGATTATTTCCCGATTTATAAGAACCGTCGTGCTCTTCATCAATGATGATAAGGCCTAAATCCGGCACAGGGGCAAAAACGGCACTGCGCGCTCCAACGATTACCCTTGCTTCTTTATGCATGATTCTGTGCCACTGAGTAAGGCGCTGGCTTGGTGTAAGACCTGAATGAATGATCGCCGCTGTATTTCCAAAGCGTTCTGCAATGGAAGCTGCAACCTGGCCTGTCAGGCTGATTTCAGGAACAAGATAGATTATGCCTTTTCCCTGTGAAAGGATGCGTTCTGCAAGGGTAAGAAAAACTTCCGTTTTGCCGCTGCCGGTGGGCCCGTAAAGATAGTGAAAAAGTTTTGTCTGGCCGGGGGCTGTATTTTGCGAAGAAAGTATTTCTTCTACCGCAGCCTTCTGTTCATCAGATAGAACATTTTTCTGAGCTACTGTAAGTTCGTTTTCAAAAGAAAAGCCGCCGGCACTTGTCTCTCGTCTGCCGGAAGGAATCATAGAAAAAACAGCCTCTCCAAGCGTACACAGATAATAGTGAGAAAGCCATTTTGCCATTTCAAAAAGTTCAGTCCCGAAGAGAGGCTCTTTGTCTAAGATTCGTTTAATCGGGCGGATTTTACCGGCTTCAACAGGACAGGTCGGCGGAATCTGCTCTGTAATTTCCATAATAAAGCCTGTAAGTTTCTGATTTCCGAACATGATTTCGGCTCGTTTACCAACTTCCGGCTTTAATTCGGGCTTTTCCTTTTCGTCCGGGGTGTAGGAGTAAGTAAAGGGCTGATTTACAGGCCTGTTTATGATTATCTGAAGGTAGAGCATCTTTATTACTGATTGCCGCCTAAGATAGTGTCTAATTTCTGCCGGAACTTTTTAAGGTCTTCCCAGGCAGGGCGCTTTAAATCCTGATTGCGAAGAAGAGCGCTCGGGTGATAAGTAATCATAAGAGGAATGCCGTTGTATTCAAAAAAGTTTCCGCGGAGCTTTCCAACCGGCTCTTCTGTGTTGAGCATTTTATGTCCGCTTATGCGTCCCATACACAAAATCATTTTTGGTTTGAGGATTTTAATCTGCGCTTCAAGGAAAGAAAAACAGGCTTCCTGTTCTTCTGGGAAAGGATCGCGGTTCTGAGGCGGACGGCATTTTACGATATTTGCAATAAAGCAGTTTGTCTTGCGGTCAAGGTTGATTGCGGCAAGCATTTTATCAAGCAGGATTCCGGCCTTTCCAACAAAAGGACGGCCCTGCATATCCTCGTCGTAGCCGGGACCTTCGCCGATTACAAGAACATCCGGGTGAGTAACACCTTCGCCCGGAACGACATTCGTGCGGGTACGGGCAAGCTGACAGTGGGTACATCTTAAAATTTTTGAAGCAAGACTTTCGATTGTGATGGCACTGGCGTCTGACTGGCTGCCTAAGACCACGGCGGAAGGTGACTCCTGCACTGGTGCGCTGCCCGTCGCTTCGATTTTAGCAGGCGTTTCCTGCGCAGGCTTGTCCCCATCATCTTCAAAAAGAGGATTGCTGGCAAAGTTAGGCGGCACAAAGCCACCGTTAGCAACTGCACTCGCATTTTTGAGAAGATTAAAAATCAGCTCTTTTTCACTTGCCTTCATTCTGTCACTAAGCCTCGTTTGGATCTTCCTTGTCGGTTCTTACGTCTGGCTCGCCGCTAAAGGTAAACTTAATGATTTTTCTGTCGTCGAATGACTTTTGAATAAGCTCGTCAACTTCGAGATTTTTGTAGATTTCTTCTGCATCTTCAATTCTGCCGCGCAAAACAGGATGCTTAGGGCTAAAAAGCACGCAGCAGTCTTCGTAAGGAAGAATTGAAGTTTCGTAAGTGTCGATAAAGTTTGCTGTATCAATAATTTCTTCTTTATCAAGACCGCAGAGAGGGCGCAGAAGAGGGAACTCTGCAAAATGCTCGGTAACGTTCATGTTTTCAATAGTCTGGCTTGCAACCTGACCAAGACTTTCGCCTGTAATAATGCACTGAGCCTTACAGCGGGCCGCAAGAATATTTGCAACCTTCATCATGCAGACGCGGAGCATAAGGGTAGACCAGGCTTCCGGCGCCTTCTTTTTAATTTCCATCTGAACTTCGGTAAAGGGAATAACGTTGAGGTAAACTGTGATTCCGTAGTAGGCAAGCTTCTGGGCAAGGTCTTCTACCTTTTTCTGAGCCTCTTCCGAAGTGTAAGGATAAGAATGATAGTAAACGCATTCGATTTTCATACCGCGGCGCAGCATACGGTAACCCGCAACAGGAGAATCAAGACCTCCGCTCAAAAGCAAAAGTCCCTTTCCGCTGCAGCCGACAGGAAGTCCGCGGCAGCCCACGTTTTCATCAGAATAAACATAAACCTGTTCGCGAACTTCAACATAAATTACGCAGTCAGGATTATGAACGTCAACTTTCATAAGTTTTTCTACGTCACCTGCTGCTTCACAGCAGATTTCATAAGAATTCATAGGAAAGTTCTTTTCTGCGCGTTTTGCCTGAATCTTAAAAGTCTTGCAGCCCTTTTCAGCAAGGCGCTCGGCAATCATATAAACAGTCTTTTTGATATCTTCGATAGTTTTTTCGCAGGTTTCTGCCTTTGCCCAGCCGGTAATTCCCAAAATGTGATTAAGTGTGAATTCTGCCTTTTCGCTGTCTTTTTCGTCGCAGGTAATATACATTCGTCCTGCATGAAGAATAACCTTAGCATCAATTCCAGCAAGGCATTTTTTAGTATTACGCATCAAAAGATGCTCAAATTCGTGAAGGTTGGAGCCTTTCAAAGTAAGCTCACCAAGTTTTGCCAAATATGTGACCATAGCTTTATTATAGAGGAAAATTGAATAATTGAAAATCGGGCAGGGGGGATTTTAATTTATTAAAAATTTTTTCTGCACCCCCTCCAGCTAATAAACTTTTATTTGACAAATCAAATTTGCGGACTTATACTTTGAATTAGTTAAGCATGCAATAAAAATGTTTAATGAATATTAAAATTAAGAGGTGAAATTATGGTAAAAATGTCAAAAATTGCCGGTGCTGTAGCGGCTCTGGCTCTTCTTTGCGGGCTGACTGGATGTAATGGGGGCAAAAAGTCTGGCTCTGGAAAAACAAAACTAACTTTCTGGACTTTCCAGAACGCTCACGCTGAATTTATGAAGGATGCGGCTGAAACATGGAACCAGCAGAATCCTAACGAACAGATTGAACTTTCCTGCGAAGTTCTTGGTTATGATGAAATGCATAACAAGCTTTTGATTGCCCTTCAGTCTGGCTCTGGCGCTCCTGATATTTCTGATATCGAAATCGGAAAATTTGCAAACTTCCTTAAAGGTAAAAATCCACCTCTTGTAAAATTGAATGACCTGCTTGATATGGATCATCTTATTAAGGGCCGCTTCAATCCTTATACAAAGAACGGAAATATTTACGGCGTTGACTATCACGTTGGTGCTGCTGTTATTTACTATAACAAGGAAATTCTTGATCAGGCTGGTGTAAGCGCTGATGACATCAAGACTTGGGATGACTTCTACCGCATAGGTAAAATTGTTGTTCAGAAGACTGGAAAGCCTATGACAACTGTTGAATCTACTGAGCACTGGTCATTCTACCCTCTTATCGCTCAGCAGGGCGGCGACTTCCTTGATAAAGATGGAAACGGAGCTTTGGACAGCGAAATCAACATTAAAACTCTTGAATACATCAAAAAGCTTGTAGATGAAGGTATTGCTCAGATTGCGCCTGGAGGATTCCATCACTCAGAAGAGTACTGGGCATTTATGAACAACGGTGGCGCTGCAAGTATCTGGATGCCACTCTGGTACATGAACCGCTTTACTGACTATATGCCAAAATTGAGCGGAAAAATCATCGTTCGCCCAATGCCTCGCTGGACTCCAGACGGAGCTCGTTCTGCAGGTCTTGGTGGAACTGGTACTGCAATTCCTACACAGGGTAAACATACTGATCTGGCTTCACGCTTTATGGTTTATGCTAAGGCTTCTAAAGAAGGTTCTATCAAGACCTGGACTTTGCTCGGCTTTGACCCAATCCGCTGGGATGCCTGGTCTGATCCTGCTATGAAGGCTCCAAACAAGTTTACTGCTTACTTTGGTGACGGTGTATTTGACATGCTCGTTGACATTAAGGATGAAATTCTTGGTGTAAACGGTGGTGACAAATTCCCAGAAGCTCAGAGCCTTGTTCAGAAGAACGTTATGTTTAAGGTTTTGGGTGAAAAATCTGCTACTCCAAGAGAAGCTCTTGTTGAAGCAAACAAGATTTTGAACAGCAAATAATCTGACAATTAAAAATATTCAAAACTGTCTGATAAGTCCTGTTTCAGGGCTTGTCAGGCAGGTCTTTAAGGATTTTATATGGAAACAAAAAGCAAAAAATCCCTTTCACAAATTCTTATTAATCAAAAAACAGCGCCCTGGATATTTGTATCTCCTTTTTTAATTTCTTTTTTGGTTTTTACCCTCTATCCTCTCATCAATACCTTTATTATGAGTTTTCAGGATGTAGCAGGTTTTGATGACGTTACCTTTATAGGCTTAAAAAACTATAAAAATCTGAATAATGAGCAGTTTTTTCATGCCCTTCAGAACTCTACTATTTATACGATTCTGACAATTATCGTTTTGATTCCGCTTCCTATGTTTCTGGCGGTTCTTGTTAATTCAAAGACAACTAAATTTAAAAATTTCTTCAGATCTGCATATTTTCTTCCGGCATTAACTTCGGTTGTTGTTGCCGGTTTGTTCTTCCGATACGTTTTCAGCGAGCAGGAAACTGCTTTTGTCAATTCTGTCTTGCTAAAGCTGGGGGCTCGTCCTCAAAAATGGCTCTTCCAGCGGGCAACGACCATGTTTGTTCTTGTCCTTTTCTGTACCTGGAAATGGATTGGTGTAAACATGATTTATTTTCTTTCGGGCTTGAATTCAATTCCTCAGGAACAGTATGAGGCTGCCGATATTGACGGTGTTAATTCATGGCAGAAATTCTGGTACGTTACGGTTCCTAATTTGAGAAACGTAACTATTTATGTAGTCACAATCAGTGTTTATGGCGGTTTTGCAATGTTCGGTGAAACCTACACAATGTTCGGTTCGGCAGCTTCCCCTGGAGACATCGGTTTGACTATGGTTTCATACATTTACCTTGAAGGCTTCAACTATGCAAGACTTGGTATGGGTTCTGCAATCGGTGTAGCTTTGTTTGCCGTAATTATGATTGTAAATGTCGTGCAGCTCTGGCTTACAGGCACATTCAAAAAAGGAGAGTAAGTGTTATGAAAGAAAAATTTGCAATTTACAAAGGCTTAGTAAAATATCTTATACTTCTGATTATTCTTCTTTTCTGCATCATGCCTTTTATCTTCATGCTGCTTTCTTCTTTGAGACCAGGCGCTCAGATGGTACAGAACGGACTTACCCTTGATTTTAATCCAAAGACTATGAGCCTTCATAACTTTAAGGCTCTCTTCGGCTACAATCACGGAATGTTCTTCCTCTGGTTTAAGAACAGCATTGTTTTGACAGCTTTGCAGACGGCGCTTTCGCTTCTCTTCTGCGCTATGGTTGGTTACGGACTTGGCGTTTACAACTTCAGGGGACGCAATATCATCTTCCTTATTGTGCTTGCAGTAATGATGATTCCGACAGAAGTTCTTATTCTTCCTTTGTTCAAGCTTGTCGTAAAAATCAGATTAATCAACACAAAGGCTGGCGTTATCCTTCCTTTTGTTGTATCATCGTTTGCAGTTTTTTATTTCCGTCAGTATTGTCTGGGGCTGCCTCTGGAGCTGATTGATTCAGCCCGCATTGACGGCTGTAACGAAATAAGCATTTTCTTCAGGATTATGAGCCCTGTTATGCTTCCGGCATACGCAGCCATCATGATTTTGCAGGCTATGAACAGCTGGAACGGATTTGTGTGGCCTTTGATTGCCCTTCGTTCC
Organism: Treponema sp. C6A8; assembly: GCF_000619925.1. Lineage (GTDB taxonomy): Bacteria > Spirochaetota > Spirochaetia > Treponematales > Treponemataceae > Treponema_D. Next base: position 237,694 of record NZ_JHVB01000001.1, read on the forward strand.
AACGAAAACATGACTCTGCCGATTGGATTAAATGCGCTTCTGACACCTTATGGAAACAACTATGATGTTCTTCTTGCGGGTGCAGTTTTTTCTGTAATTCCGATTATTATTCTTTTCCTTGTTAATCAGAAGGCTTTTATTACTGGTTTAACTGTTGGAAGTATAAAGGGGTAAATTATGAGCAGTATTTCGCTTTTTATTGAAAAGAATTTCAAGCTTGCGGATGTAGACGACAGATTGTTCAGTTCTTTTATTGAACATCTTGGCCGCGCCGTATATACAGGAATTTATGAGCCTGGACACAAAGAAGCTGATGAACAGGGCTTCCGAAAAGATGTCATCAAGCTTGTACAGGAGCTGGGAGTTTCACTGGTTCGCTATCCGGGCGGAAACTTTCTTTCCGGCTATAAATGGACTGACGGAATCGGGCCAAAAGAGCTGCGTCCTAAACGTCTGGATCTGGCATGGAAGACAATTGAGTCTAACCAGTTCGGTATCGATGAATTTTATGACTGGACAAAAAAGGCCGGTACAGGAATTATGGGCGCCGTAAACATGGGAACGGGCACTCCAAAAGAGGCCGGGGAACTTGTTGAATACTGTAACTTCCCGGGCGGAACAGCCTGGAGTGATTTAAGAAAGAAAAACGGTCACGCAGAGCCTTACGGCATCAAAACCTGGTGTATTGGAAACGAAATGGACGGTCCATGGCAGATTTGTCACCTTGATGCAGTTGATTATGGAAAAAAGGCCCGCGAAACTGCAAAAATCATGAAATGGGTTGATGATTCTCTGGAGCTCGTTGCCTGCGGAAGTGCCACCTCCCTGCTCCCGACTTTCCCTGAATGGGACAGAATTGTTCTTGAGCATACTTACGAGCACATTGATTATCTTTCACTTCACCGTTATTACGAAAATCTTGGTAACGATGATAATTTCCTTGCTTCATTCGTCGAAATGGATTCTTTCATTCACAGCGTTACAGCCACAGCTGACTATGTTAAGGCCTTGAAACGCAGCAAGAAGACTATCAACCTTTCTTTTGATGAATGGAACGTATGGTACCAGCAGAAACAGCAGCCTCACGGATGGGAAGAAGTTCCTGCTCTTCTGGAAGACAGATATTCGCTTCTGGACGCCCTTGTTTTTGGTGGACTTGGAATTACACTTTTGAACAACTCTGACCGCGTAAAAATCGCCTGTCTTGCCCAGCTTGTAAACGTTATCGCACCGATTTTCACAATGAAAGGCGGTGCTGTAATCAGACAGACAATTTTCTGGCCTTTCAAGCACCTTTCTACCTTTGGACGCGGCACTGTATTAAAGACTTTGAGTAAGGCTCCTACAATCGAAACCTGTTACGGTGATACTCCTGTTCTTGCTACAGCTGTCGTTCATCAGGAAGAAAAGAAGGAGCTTACAGTATTCTGTCTCAATATCGATAAAAAAGAGAATCACGAGCTTAAGCTTGAGCTGCACGACTTCCCTGATATGACAATGATTGAACATATCGTTCTTTCCGGAAGTGATTTGCACGCAATCAACACTTTTGAAAATCCTGACAATGTTGCACCTCGCAACATTGAGGTCGTAAAAGGTGACAAGGGAACTTTCAATATCAATATTGATAAGCTTTCCTGGAATGTACTTCGCTTTAAGTACTAAGAGAAAGACACTGTTAAAGAAAAAAAACTGAACTGAAAAATCCTCCTTTCAGTTCAGTTTTTTTTAGTCTCTTTCTGAAAAAAGAGCCCTGACTTTTATATCCTGATTGTAGTTGCCAAATCCTTTTCCAAAAATCGTACAGCCACCAATGTTTGCGGCAGTTTCTGGCACGCTTATTCTTAAAGTGATTGTCTGGTCTGCGCTAATCTGCAGGTCATTTATTGTGACATCAGAAATCTTTCCGCCGTCAATAAAAGTTCCGTTTTCGTTGATAACAAGAAGCTTTAAAAGGCCGTAAGAATTCCAGTGCTTATCCCACCAGTCAGGAGTAAAAAGGCCGCGTTTTTCACCAAAATCGCCGGGACTTGTCCAGTAACCGATATTCTTGTCATTTACAGAAAAATAAATGTCGCTGGGCCAGTTTTCACAAATGCCAGGCGCTTCTGAACCGATTTCAAAAGAAAACTGCAGCTCCTTCAAAAGCTGATTCTGTTCAAGATAGTTTGGAATTCGGTATTCGATAAAGCCCTTTGTAAACCAGAGGATTCCGGCTTCCCTTGCACTAGGATCATCAAAATAGCGGGGAGAATCAATCTCACCGATTACTTTATTTATGCTTGCAATTCCGCAGGTAGGATAAACCTTGTACTGAGTAAAGTTACCCACAGGAATTTCAGTTTCATACATCTTAGTTTTGTCATTGGTAGAAAGAATATCAATGACAAACTGGTAATCTTTTAAAGTGCAGTTTTTCTGAGAACCGCGGATTCCCGGCGAATAAACCTGTTCAACAAGATTTGATTCTTCAAGGATTTTCATATGATGAGTTACAGCGCCGTTTGTAATATTGCAGGCCTCTGCCAGCTCATTCAGATTAATATTGCGATTGTTGGCAATAAGCCTGAGCATCTGTAAACGGGTCGGTGAAAGCAGGGCTTTGCAAAGCGCTTCAATTTCAGCATCGGTTCTAAGCGTTCTCATGCATTTATTATAACGGATGCTAAAACTTTTTGCAAAGCTTTAAAATAAATTAAAATCAGAGATTTTTCAAAAAGAACATACGCGTTACTGCTGACAGTCTTTACAAAAATTATTTCACCCAGGAACCAAAAGATTACGGCGGAATCCAGGCTGTGTTCTTCTTAGATTCCACAGGCCGTATTTCTTCCTCATAATATACGCTACATTTTTGGTGAATGTAAAATCAGCTATATTGAAGATGTGTCTGAAATTTCTAAAAATCAGATTTATGACTATATTTGTCTGAACTGTGCATTACCGTTCTGGGAACTGGACTTCAATCTGAGAAATCTACAAAATCATTACAGAGAATTCCTCTTAGGTTTGTCATTTTTCAATATTCCACAGGAAAATCTGGATTTGATTTTAAAATACAAGGTAAAGTATATACTTATTGATTTGGAGAACGAAGAAGAATTTTCTTTTTGCAAAAAAGCTTATGAAGAAAATAAAGCTTACCGTTCAAAAAACACTTTTGATGAATCAAGAAGAATCTATTGTGATTTTACTTCCGTTTATGAAAAACTTCCTTTAAATCAAAAATGTGCTTTCCATTATATGATGTCTGGCAAAACACAGAAAGAGTTCCTGTACGATTTTGGCTTTAACTCCAAAGGTACTGCTTCTACTTACTGGCAGAACACTCTTTGTAAATTTAACGTAGATTCTGTAATAAAACTGCGCAATAAGTTCAGATAGTCTTTATCCGCCTTGAGGAAGTTTTTCACCAGTATTGGTGAAAAGTTTCCTCCGTCTTGGTGAAAGGTGTCACCAGCATTGGTGAAAAAGTTCCTCCGTCTTGGTGAAAGTTTTCATCACGTTTAAGGAATAGATTTTTTCTGTGCCTATGAGCCAATGAAATTCAAGGATTTTGATTAGACAAGGTAATAACCCTTAAAAAGAATTAGCGAAATTGTTACAATAAAATGGTTTACACGGATCTGTGTAATATATGTTATGTGGACGTCCGTACTGGGGCGCTTTTGGAGAAATAAAATGAAAAAAAAGGTTTTTACAATATTCGCTTTCTTTTTAATCTCAACTTTTATTTTCGCAGCGGAAAATAATTTTTTCCTTGATTTTAATGAATCAGATTTTGAAGTAAGTAGTTTTTTAATTGAAGGAAAAACTGAATATTCTCAAAATAAACTTTCTTCAAATGATGAACTTCCATGGGTACCAAAAACAGCAAACAATGCATTTGTAATAATAAAAAACTGTGATACAAAAGATATAATTATTTCATCAGGTTATGTATCAAAAGAAAGACCTGATTTATTTGAAAAAAATGCTCGTCCAAAAATTTTATTAATCGAATATTTAAACTCGAAAAAGAATAAAAAAATTGAATTAAAAGATACTTACGAGCCTCAAACAATTAATATTTTTTCTCCAAAAGAAGAAAGTGAAACAATAAAAATATCTTTTATTGAAAACTATAAAGGAAGTAAATATTCAGATCTTTGTATAAATTATATTTGTAAAGCAGTATGTAAACGTAATCCAACATTTTCAATTGATTCCAACACATTAGACTTTGAAGAACATCGTTCATTTGGAGAATTCATCGACAACTTTTATGATAAAAATTTAAAAGTAATGATTGGACAGGATATTTTTCTTATCTATAAAAATAATAATTTTCCAGAAATAAAAATTAATAATTTTATAGTAAACCTAAATATTTCAGCGTCATATAGCGAAGCTTTTGGAGTTCGAATTATTGATGGTAAAAAATATGAAATAAGTATTTCGTGTGATGATACAAGTGAATATTTTATTTTTGATAAAGAATCATATACAATTGAGAAAACGAAAGTTGTAAATCGTTCGGGAAAAGAATAAATCGTATAAAAGGTTCGTAGCCGACAGCGGGTCGAGCCCGCTGCGGTACAACCAGTTGTTATGTGGACGCACCAGTGGTGTGCTTAGGAGAAAAAAGTTGAAAAAAATAATTTGTATATTATTTTCTTTTACAGTTTTGATTGCTTCACTGTTTGCAGACAAAAGCCGCTTTTATGAAAATGGGAAAGTCATCGACACAGTGTATGTCGATTCTGAAGATGGATTGAAAGTTAGGGATTATCCTTCGCTCAAATCGAACAGAATATGTGGATTATCTCATAAAATGCGATTACAAGTAGTTGCAGTTGGAAAAGAAGAAACTATAGATAATATAACAAATCCGTGGGTTGAAATTTTAATACCAAATATTTATTGGAAAAATAGAAATGTACCTGAATACGGCTGGGTGTTCGGAGGCTATCTTTCTAAGAATTGGCCAGGAAAAGGACTGGCATTGCATACTCTCAACGAAAAAAAAGAATATCTGACTCAATACAATTATTATTGGGCAAACTATCCAAATTTTGTAAAGTTTTATAAAAATGGAAGTTGTGATTGGTTTATAGAATCTTCGCCTAAGTATGGAAAAGGAACCTGGACTTTAGATGAAAATGACAATCTCGTATTATCGCGGGACGATTCCAGTTGGACAGAAAAGTATCATATTAAAAAGTATGATTATGGATTCTTTGAGACAGATACGCCATTAAATCTTTCAGATAGAAATGTTACATTTGGATTACGAATAGATTGGGATGTGCATTTGAATCCAGAATTGATTTACTCAAAGGAAATTTATTATCTGTATGACAGAGAAATGCTTTTTTGCGCAGATGAATCTTATTTCAAAGATAATTATGAAAAATTGACAAAATCTGGCATCTCACCATTGGAGAATTCTGATAACCCATATATTCAAAAGCGTTATGATTCATATAAAAGATACTGGGAGCCAATAAAAGCAGAGCACCAGAAACAAGCCGACGTGATGAAATAAAATCACAAAGCCGACAAAAACTTTTGTGACAATTCTGCCGTTGGCAGAACCGTTTTTACGGTTTAAAGATGCAACTATTTATAGAAATAAATATGAATAAAACAGCAGAACATGCGCTTCAAATCGGATGTCGCATTCAAGCTGCGTCACCAAGGGTGAATAAAAAATTAAAACAAGGAAATCTTATGGTTATACTTTTTCTTTTACTTGTAGCAGTTATATATACTATATTTTTATGTATTGGTACTATTGCTGCTGCCCTGTTGGAAAGCTTAATTATGTATTTTCCATTAATTATACTTTGTGTACTATTCAATACTGCTTTTATAATACAAACAGTAATTGCAATCATTTCCAAAATCAAAACAAAGAAGTTTGGCAAGGGAAATATAATTAGGACAATTATTTTAGGAATAATTACATTTGTTTTGTTTATAATCTCTATTATTCTGATTTTTCTAAAAAATTTTCAAGCATGGAAAGAGCTTTTCTCGTCTTGGGTAAGTTAGCTATTTCCTAATATTAGACCTGTTCGGAAACGCTAGTCGCAAAGCGACCGCAGTTTCCGCTCAGGAAGGAAATGGGATTGTGTCAAATTTAGTTCACAATTTCGATTATGAAAAAGCCATATATCCATCATGCTGCGTTAAACAAAATCTCCTTTTGAACTTTTATTGAGCAGAGCTTTGCATTAAGGCCGTAATCGTCAATTGACGCTTACGACAAATTTTCAATTACTATATTCTAAAAACTTCTTTTTGGGCAAAACGCGGAAGCCAATTCCAGAGGCGTTATTCCAAAACCTGATAAATAAATTTTTCCCGCAGAATCTTTTGTAATTCTTGTGGGATAAACTTTTGTAAAATCAATTGAACTTGTATTAAACCATGTCAAAGGAACGACATTCATGATATTTATGTTAGCATCAAAAGTATAAACCGCGCAGTAATAATCATTTTCATTGTACTGCTCTTCTTCCGGAACAAAGTAAGATAAAAATAATAAATCTTCCGCCAAGCCAAGCTCTTTTATTTCCGGCAAATAATAACTTCCGCTTTTGCTGTGAGGAATCACAATTTCCTTATAAAAATCGCTGCCTTCCTGCTTTGCATAAAACATTTCTTCCGGATTGTCATATTCTTCGCTATAAAAAGTTTCTATTTCATCTTTTGTAAAAGTTTTTGTCAGTTTTGAAACATCAATTATAACAAAATGAAGGTCTTCACTCACATTCCAAAGCAAAAGCTTGTTATCATCCAGTTTTTTGATATAGGTGTTTGGCGAAATAAGCAGCAGAGCTTCCTTACAATTTTGAGCCGCTTCCAAATATGTGTATTTAAAATTATCGCTGTGTAAATAATATTCTTTACCGGAAAATTTCTCGATTCTTAATGTGTTGAAATAATAAGGTGAAAATCCCGGATCATCTGAGAATAAGTCAGTTTTTTCTGTGGATTTGGTGTATAAATTTTTTATGTAAACTTTGCGTCTGTTTTTTTCTGAATAAAAGCCTTTAACAACAGAATAGTTGGAAATATTTTTACTTTGCGGCGTTTTATTTATCGCAAAAGGTTTTGCATAATATGTTCCGTCTTTTTCAAAATGCAAAGTTACGTTTATTGTTTTACCATAATCAGTAAGATTAAAAATCTCGCATAAAACCTCGTTCTTTTCCTTACAGATTTTATTGATATTAAAAAATCGCAATGTAAACAAAACCAGGATAAAAAGGCCTACAAAAACCGGAATAAGCAGTTCAAAAGTTGAAAAATTCTTTTTATCAAGTGAAAAGATAGCTGTAAGAAAAAATGCGCCGGCCGCAAGCAATAACAAAACCTGCTGTAAATAATCATTTTTCACTGTGTTTTTTAAATTTATCATTTCTTTATCCTAAAACTTTATATTCGCCCGGGAATATTCTATTTTATTTCGAATCCGCAAATTGAATTTACGTTTACATAATTATACCACAATTTAAATCCATTCTCCACGAATCTTATATGGAGTAATTTTAATATTCCAGGGGAGAAGTTTTTCACAGTCATTTTCAGTTTCTGCATAAGGGGCTTATGCCGACGATTCATGTGATTACGGCCAAAATTAGGAATAGTTATAAATTAATCTGCCCTTATAATTTTTCCGATAATAACCTTATGAAACGGTCTTTTTTTGCATTTTTTTTGATTTTAGGGGCTTTTCTTTTTGCTCAGGAAAGCTTCCGTCCGGAGGAATTTCAGGCTCAAAGTGAAGTAACCCAAATTCCTGACGAACTTTACGGCATCTGGGAAGGAAAAGACCGCATTGTTTTTTTTGAAGAAGCTGGCGACGCCGGCAATTTGCAGGCAGTAATTTTTCTTAAAGAATATTACGGCTGGTATTATGACAGGGCAGTGGAACCTGAAGAGTATGAAGAAAAAGCACCACGCACCCGTAATAGCGGTACTACAAAAGATGCTCAGCAGATTTATATCGATATAAAAAATCTAAAAAAAGAGGAAGGACGTTTTGTCTCTTTTGAAATGGAAACTGCGCTTTCCCGCCGGCAGAAAAATCTTGTGCCCCTTCTGATTGCAGATGACAAAATCTTCCTTGATTTTTACCTTCAGGATGAAAATGATAAGAATATGTTCATAGGGCATTCTCTTTCCCGCGGAATTACTATGAATGAGCAGCCTTTAAGCGAAAATATCGGAGTATTTTATCTGACTGCTGAAGGCAATTCCTACTTTGACATCCGCTACTGGAAATCTGACATGGATTTTGAAAGCGAAAAGGTAAACTTTACCCTTGGTGACGTTTCCTTTATGGTGCCAAAGCACGTAATTTCACAAAATCAGAATTATTCCTGCGTCAGCGGTCGCAGCAAAAAAATCAGAAATCCTCAGGGGGCAATCAGCTTTGAAAAGCGGGGAGTAAAATATATGGGCGGGAATGCCGCCGAATCTCCTTTTTTAATTCTTGATAAAGAGCCTTATCTTGTCCGCATCGCAGATAAAAAGACTTTTGATGATTTAATGAAGATTGTAAAAGATGCCAACAGCCGCCGTAAGCCGGACCCGCCGGCTCTTTTCCCGCCGCACGAGCCGCCTCTTGACTGGCACTGGGATTTAATAGATGCTTTAGAAAAGAATAATCCATATATTCAGGCAGTTCGCGAGCGTCAGAAAGCCTTCGGGCCGCGGGCTAAAGATTTAGAAATACATAAATAATTTGTATAAAAGGATTTTACTATGAAAAAAGTATTGCTTGCCTTACTGGTTTTAAACTTCAGCCTTCTTTTTGCTGTCCCAAAATCAAAAATTAAAGACGGCGCCATCTTACACTGCTGGTGCTGGTCCTTCAAAACTATAGAAGAAAAACTCCCCGAAATTGCATCTGCCGGTTTTACCGCAATTCAAACTTCCCCGATTAATACCTGCCTTGTCGGGGAAAAGGGCGGGCTTGAACTTTTTGGCCGCAACGGGGGCGGAAAATGGTATTTTCACTATCAGCCGGTTGACTGGAAAATCGGAAACTATCAGCTTGGAAGCCGTGAAGATTTTGAGCGCATGTGTAAAAAGGCTGAAAGTCTTGGAATCGGCGTGATTGTTGACGTTGTTCCAAATCATACTACACCTAAAAAAGAAGCAGTCAGTCCTGATTTTATAAAAGCCTGCGGCGGAATTGAAAAGCTTTATCATGCAAACAGCAGTCAGTCCGTAAAAAGCTATGTAAACCGACTTCAGTCTACAAGCCATTCAATGGGCGGGCTTCCAGATGTAAATACAGAAAATCCCTTGTTTCAGGCATATTTTATGAACTTTATGAATGATGCTGTTGATTGCGGTGCTGACGGCTTCCGTTTTGATACTGCCAAGCATATTGCCCTGCCTGATGACCCTCTTGATCCGGCTGCCACAAAAAATAATTTCTGGCCTGTTTTTACGGGAGCGGAGGCTGTAAACGGTCTTAAGCTTCATAAGGCGGCTGACTTATTTTTGTACGGCGAGGTTTTGCAGGCTGAAAATACACGTGAAAAAGACTATGCCAAATACCTTGCGGTTACTGCAAGTCACTATGGAAAAACTCTCCGCAGTCAGGTAAAAAGTGATTCTGTATCTGCAAAGTATCTTAAAAACTGGCGCAATGATGCCGGCGGAAATAATCTTGTAACCTGGGTTGAATCTCACGACACCTACGCGAACGAGGGTGAAAGCGCAAAGCTTACAAACTTCCAGCTTCGCGCAGGCTGGGCTGTCATTACGGCGCGAAAAGAAGGCACTCCGCTATTTTTTAGCAGGCCTAAGGGCGCGGAAGGGGTACAGTTCCCCGGCGCTTCAAAAATCGGCGATGCAGGAAATGATGAATTTAAAAATCCTGAAGTTGTTGCCCTGAATAATTTCAGGACTGCAATGCGTGGTGAAGAAGAAAATCTTTTTAATGCTGATGAAGACGGCGGAACTAAGATTTTGTGTATTGAACGCGGTAAAAAGGGAGTTGTAATTATTAATACAGGAGATGAAGTTAAAATAAAGGCTCCTTCATCTTTGCCGGACGGACTTTACGCTGACAAGGCTCACGGCCTTCAATTTAAGGTCAAAAAGGGAATGCTTTCTGCTAAATTAAAGGCCAGAGAGATTTATGTAGTGTATTAATTTACTGCTGATTTTCAGCTTCAAACTTGCCTTTCAAATAAACGTAGTCGTACAAAATATCATCAAAATTTTCATAGCCGAAAATCTTATGAACTTTTGTAATCTTCCACTGCTTGATGTTGGCAACGTGAGGGTATGGCAGCCAGAAAAGGCGCTTTGAAAAATGACGGATAACAGTATCCTTATAGAGGAACTTCTGGTCATTAAAGCGCTGGCTCAAAACCTTCTGCTTTGTAGTGCTCAAAATGATGGCGCTTTCGTCAGCGAACAAAAGCTTTTTATTTTTGATAAAGTTACGGCTCTTTTCCAAAAGTCCTGTCTTTTTACATTCTGCAAGATTAAAAAGAATTACTCCCGCATTGATAAACTTTCTTCTAAAGAAGAGGATGATTTTTCCGTAGTGGTCGCGGCTGGCCGCATATTCAACCTTGCTGACATCCTGATCCCACAAGAGGCGGACATCGCGGTTGAATAAAAGGTCAATGTCCAGGTACAAAAGCTTGTCCGGCATATTAGGAACCAGGTCGGCAAAAAGGCGGAGCAGGGTATAAGGAGAGCAGTAGCACTGTTCGTTAGGACTGTTTGCAAATTCCTTGTCGTAAAGGTCCCGAACATCAATTTTGATTACGGTATTTTCAGGATTATAGCCTTTTACAACGTCGTCCAGAAATTTAATCTGCTGGTCTGTAAAAGCCTTATATTCAGGTTTGATGTGGCTTACGTCCATTGTGTAAATGTAAAAGGTAAACGGCTCTTTTGTGTCTGTGCGCTTCAAAATAGAAAGCATGGTTGTAAGCGCGCCGTCAAAAACTTTATCGTTGCCGCAGAATAAAATATTAATCATTTTCTTTCCTTATATATTTAATGATTTCGTAATTACTGTTTTTTGCCCGCTCGCACATTGTCCTGTAAATGCGGTCACGGAGCTCTGTTTTCTGTTCTTTTGATGGGAGGCTTTCATCAGGGTAAAAGGGGCCGTCCACATAGGTTACAATTCGGGGCTGCTTTGAAAAGCGTCTTTTCTGATAGGTGTTTGTAAAGCAGAAGGAAGGAACCTTATGCTGAACAGGATATCTGAATGACAAATCAGAAAAAGGCCTGATTTTTGTGTAGAAAGGCCAAATGTGAGCTTCAGGGTAAATCATAACTGCCTTGTGCTCGCTGATTCTGGTCTTAATGATGTTCATAAAGTTTTTTGTAGCGCCCAGAGTGTCCGGCAGGGGAAGGGCTCCCAGATAATGGGTGATGTTTCCAAGTCCCGGAATGCTGACGTTATTGGGGTGAACTATTACAAAAACACCGCGGGGAAAGCTTACAAAAGTGGGGATAAGGGCGTCGCAGACCGGGTTTGTGTGGTTTGCAAAAACAAAATAGCCACTTCCCTTATTGTTTTTTGTAAGGGCGCGGCGGTTTACGATTTTATGGCGGTATTTAAGCTTTAGAAATACAGCCGCAATGGGAAGGGCAACAATTCTATAGAGAAAAAAACGAATCAGCTTCCATCCAAATGTCGATTTTCCGTAATCATAATTTTCATCAATTTTACGGGCTTCAATCTTCATCGGTGAAAATTCTTCGTTGAGTTCGTCTGTGTAGTAAATTGTATCAGGCAGTTCGCCTCTAACCTTATCTTTTTTCATAAAAAATTGCCGGGTCTGCTGGCCCGGCCCATCCTTGTGGATTTATTTTGTAAGATATGTCAAAGGAATTCCGTAAGTTTTTTCGTAAACTTCCTTCCACATTTCATAGTTCTTTTCGCGAAGCCATTCAATGTTCTGCTTTTTAGATTTATTCGGATCTGCATAAAGGGCTGGCAGAATGTGAACCTTGTAAATCTGAATAGGGAAGCCGTCATCACCTGTTTTATCTGAATCACGCATTGTGATGAACATAGGCAAAAGAGGAACATTATTTTCAACGGCAAAGCGGGCAGCTCCCGCAGTAAGCGGACGAGGCTTTCTGTAGTTCCACCACATTCCCTGCTCTGCGTAAACCAGAATCTTCTGCTTCTTTTTAAGAAGGGTTTTGATTCCGTCAAAAAATTCCTTTGTTACAGAATAATTTGAGCTGAAAGGCAGGGTATTACAGCCGCGGAAAAGATAGCCGTAAAAGCCCGGGAAGTTTGTGTAATTTCCTTCACGGATAACCTTCCACATAATGTGGTGCTTCAGGTATTTATCGATTGTGAGTAAAACTGCAAAATTATCAAAAGCGTTAAAGTGATTGCAGGTCATGATAAGACCGCCGTCTTTTACAGCCTCGTAGTTTTCAATACCCTCAGGTTCGTCCATAAGAAGTCCGCCTGATTTTACAAGACCCTGAATGAATTTCCAGCCGGCCTTGTTTGCAAAATGAGTCTGAATCTTACTGCGAAGCTTTCGTCTTGTGTAATCAACTTCACCAGGTTTCAGCTGGCGGGTAGGAGGATCATCCTCAACATCCTTACTCCACCACTGATTTTTCTCGTATTCCTCAATACGGGCTAATACTTCAAGTCTGTCCTTACTTTTTTCTACTGCCATATACAGATCTGTGTCCTTTTATTCCAATAAGTTTAGAAACTTTCTTCAACTTAGATATTTTAGACAATTTTCTGATAAAAAATCCACCCTCTTTCATAACTTTCTTGTGAGTCAGGCGGTAGCTGTTTGGGCTTTCTGCGTCCTCTTTTGTTGCGGCAACAAACCATTCGAACATATCCTTGTCCTTCTGTTTTGCCGCATCATCATAAGCTGCAAGCTTGTCTTTCAAATCAAGATAGAAGTCTGTCTGCTTTGCATAGAACCAGAAAAGATTTTCGTAAAGTACGTTTTCATAGTGCCATGGGCGCCAGATAATTTTATAATGGATGATTTTGAGGTTTTTATCATCGTATGCATCATTTTTGAATGCAGTTTTATTCCAGTCTAATGGAAGAATCATTTTGTGATCTCTCAAAAGAACGTTGAGGTAGTCTTCGTCCTGAACGATGCGGAAGGTATATTTTTCTGCAAGGGCAACAAATTTTTCTGCAATTTTGTCCTTGAGCATGCGTTCTGTATTCAAAAGCATTACGCCGGCATTGAAGTAATCCTCCGGTTCAATTCCAAGAGCCCCGCGAGGGTAGTTGAGCCAGTTGGGATGAAGAATGAAAACTTCCTCCGGTGCTGCCGCAACGTAATTATTTCCAAGGTCGATGTTATAAAGTTCAGAAATATCGCCTTTTACGATGATATCGCAGTCAAGGTAGATGATTTTCTTATATTTTGGAAAAAGATTTGGAATAAAGAATCTGTAATAAGTTTCCTGAGAATAATAGTCACGGAGTTTAAAGAGGTGACGGAGTTTATCAAGTTCTGCAGTAAGCGAAATGAATTCAATGGTAGAATTTTCAGTTGCCATCTTTACGATTTTTTCACGCTTATCCTGTGAAATGCTTGTTGTAAGCACGTAGATTTTGTACATGTAATTCTTTGAGGCATTAGAAAGAAGTGATTTGATTGCTGTTGCCAGAAGAGGAACATAATTGTCATCCGAGGCAAAGAAAATTGGAATCTCTTTAGTTGTGTTTTTCATAAAATTGGAAATCTCCCTTTTATTCCATCAGTTTAAATCAGTCTTTTTTTAATTAGACATAGCGGTGTAAAAAAAGGTTGCAGAAAAGTGATTTTTTTTTTATCCTTTTTGCATGATTTTTAAACGAATTTTTATTTTTATCACATTTTTTTCTGTTTTTAACTTGTTTGCAGATGATTTTTCTGATTACGAAATGGATATTATCAATCAGATTCAGGAATTCCGTTTTTCAACCCGCAGTCTGAAAAGCGCTGATGAGGCAATTAAGGCGGTTGCTGATTATAGAAAAACTCTGCTTACTGATGATGTCCGAAAAAAGCTTGGAGATGAAGCTGAACTTACAGCCGACAATCTTCTTGTTCTTGAACAGTATAACTACATGTATGAAAAAGAGATGAAGTCTCCTGACCTTGAGCCTTTCATCAAGCCTCAGTATGAAAAAATCGCAGCCTGGGATGCTGAACATCCTTTTGATAAGGCAAATCCTTACTATATTCTTTCCAGCGGCGATTTGACTAACTCAACAATGCAGTTTTTGCCTCAGGGAAAGGCAATAAGTCTTGGCATTCAGGAAAAGAAGAATTATGACATGGTGGTTGCAAAATACCCTAAGCTTGCCTTTGGACTTATAAATGCCGCCCTCTGGTATTATTTTGCGCCGGCGATTGGAGGGGGCAGCATGACAAAAGCCCGCGAATACTTTAGTCGCGCTGCTGAATCTGCCGCAAACAATTACGAAAAATTCTATGCTTATGTTTATTATTCTCAGTTCCTTTATGAAAATAATGAAATGGAGACTTGTGAAAAATATCTGAAAAAAGCAGAAGAGCTTCTTCCTGATAACCGCTGGACTCCTTTTATCAGAAAGATGAATGCAAAATCATACAGCGTTCTCGATTATTCAAATAACCGCGATAAAATAGAAAAAAAGATTCAGTAAAATAGCCGCAGATGAGACACGGATGAACGCAGATAAAAAACATCTGTGTCCTGTCTGTGTGTATCTGTGGCTAAAATCAATCATATAGAATAAAATCTCATTTTGTGTCATAATTGGTTAATTTATAATATCTAAAAGGACACTTAATAATGAGTTACAAACCCGTTGATCCAAAAGTTGACTTCCCTAAGCAGGAAGAAGAAGTTTTAAAATATTGGAAAGATAACAAGACATTTGAAAAATCTATAAGCCAGAGAGAAGGGGCAGAGGAATTTGTTTTTTACGACGGTCCTCCGTTTGCTACTGGTCTTCCACACTTTGGTCATTTTATTCCTTCTACAATTAAAGATATTATTCCGCGCTACCAGACAATGAAGGGCAAGAAGGTAGAGCGCCGCTTCGGCTGGGACTGCCACGGACTCCCTGTTGAAAACTTAATTGAAAAAGAGCTTGGAATTAACTCTAAGCACGAAATTGAAGCTTACGGAATTGATAAATTCAATGACAAGTGTAAGGCTTCGGTTCTTAAATACACCGCAGAATGGCGTCAGACTATTACCCGTATGGGACGCTGGGTTGATTTTGACCATGACTACAAGACAATGAATCCTGAATACATGGAATCAATCTGGTGGGTTGCAAAATCACTCTGGGATAAAGGCCTCATCTACGAAGGAAAATATATTCTTCCATAT
Source organism: Treponema sp. C6A8 (assembly GCF_000619925.1). Classification (GTDB taxonomy): domain Bacteria; phylum Spirochaetota; class Spirochaetia; order Treponematales; family Treponemataceae; genus Treponema_D. The sequence continues at coordinate 253,045 of NZ_JHVB01000001.1, forward strand.
TGTCCACGCTGTTCAACAGTTCTTTCTACTCACGAACTTGCACAGGGCTATAAAGACGTTCAGGATCAGACTGTAACAGTACGCTTTAAGATTACAAAGGCTCCTGAAGGGGTAAATGACCCTGACATGGCAAACGGAAAAAACTACTTCCTTGCATGGACAACAACTCCTTGGACTTTGCCTTCAAACCTTGGGCTTTGTATGGGACCGGAAGTTGACTATGTAAAAATCCTTGATAAGGAAAGCGGCGACTTCTACATTTTTGCAGAAGCAAGACTTCCTGCTTACTACAAGAGCGAAGATGCTTACGAAATCATTTACCGCCACAAGGGTAAGGAATTCCTTGGTGCTGAATATGAGCCTTTGTTCCCATATTTTGCCCGCCTTAAGGATGCTAAAGTTTGCGCAGAAGAGTCAAATCAGAAGTGCGAAAAAGGTGCTTTCCGCATGTTCAATGCAGACTACGTTTCTACAGAAGACGGTACTGGAATTGTTCATATTGCTCCGGCCTTTGGTGAAGAAGATAATAAGATTTTCCGCGGAACTGGTATTCCAAACGTTGAGCCAATCGATGCTGAATGTAAATTTACAAAAGAAGTTCCTGAATATCAGGGCGTTTTTGTAAAAGATGCAGATAAAGATATTATGAAACGCCTTAAGGAAGAGGGTAAACTTGTAAAACGTGATACAGTTGTTCACTCTTATCCTCACTGCTGGCGCTGTGGTTCACCTCTTATTTACCGCGGAATCGGTTCATGGTTTGTAAAGGTTGCAGATCACCACGAAGCTTTGCTACGTGCAAACAGCCAGATTAAATGGCAGCCTGCCCATATTAAGGAAGGCCGCTTTGGTAAATGGCTGGCAGGAAGCCGCGACTGGGCAGTAAGCCGTAACCGCTACTGGGGTAACCCTATTCCAATCTGGAAGTGTGATGATCCTGACTGTAAGCATACCTTGTGTGTAGGAAGCCGCGAAGAACTCAAAAAACTTTCGGGTACTTACCCAGAAGATTTACACAAGCAGTATGTAGATAAAATTACTATTCCTTGTCCAAAATGCGGTAAGACAATGCACCGTATTCCTGAGGTTTTTGACTGCTGGTTTGAATCTGGTTCAATGCCTTATGCCCAGCAGCATTATCCTTTTGAAAATAAAGAATATTTTGAAAGCCACTTCCCGGCAAACTTCATTTCTGAAGGTCTTGACCAGACACGCGGATGGTTCTATACACTTACAATTCTTGCAAGCCACCTATTTGACAAGCCTGCCTTCCAGAACTGTATTGTAAACGGACTTGTTCTTGCTTCTGACGGACGCAAGATGTCTAAATCACTCCGCAACTATACAGACCCTGTTGAAGCAATCAACAAGTTTGGTGCAGATGCACTCCGTCTCTTCCTTATTCACTCTTCTGTTGTTAAGGCAGATGACCTCCGCTATTCGGATGAAGGTGTCCGCGATGTACTTAAATCAATCATCATTCCTCTGTGGAACTCTTATTCTTTCTTTGTAACTTATGCAAATATTGATAAGGTTCAGCCAAATGGAAAGGCTTTTGAAAACAAGCTTCCTTTAAATCCTCTGGATGCATGGCTTTTGTCTATTACCCAGAAGCTTATAAAGGATGTTACAGAAGCTCTTGATGATTATGACCTTTCTGCGGCAATCGACCCGATTGTTGCCTTTATTGATGAACTTAATAACTGGTATATCCGCCGCAGCCGCCGCCGCTTCTGGAAATCAGAAAATGACAGCGACAAAACAGAGGCTTACGAAAGTCTCTATATTGCACTTAAGACTTTGTGTCAGGTTGCAGCTCCTGTTACTCCATTTATTACAGAAGAAATGTGGCTCAACCTTAAGACAAGCGAAGACAAGGAATCTGTTCATCTTACAGATTATCCTGTTTACAATGCTGCATGGCGTAACGAAGAGCTTGAGTTCAAGATGGGAACTGTTCAGAAGGCAGTTTCTATGGGACACTCGCTGCGTAACCAGTTCAACCTTAAGAACCGCCAGCCATTGGCAAGCGTAGCTCTGGTAACACGCAATCCTAATGAAAAAACTGTTCTTGCAGAAATGCAGGATACTATTGCAGAGGAATTGAACGTTAAGAAAGTTGAATTCCACGACCGCGAAGACGAACTTGTAGAATATAAAGCAAAGGCAAACTTCAAAGTGCTTGGTAAGGAACTTGGAGGCCTTATGAAGAAGGCAGCAGGCATTATTACAGGCCTTTCTTCTGAACAGATTCAGGCAATTCTTGACGGAAGCAAAGTTACAATTGATGTAGACGGAACTTCTGTAGATTTGACTGAAGAAAAAGTTCTTGTAGACCGCTTTGAAAAAGATGACCTTAAAGTTTTGAACGAAGGAACTCTTACAGTTGGTTTGGATTCAAAAGTAACTGACGAACTTAAGAAAGAAGGTTACATCCGTGATTTGATTCGCGGTATCCAGAACCAGCGTAAAGAAAACGGCTACGAAGTTACAGACAGAATCAAGCTTGAAATTTCTGGTGACGCAGTTCTTAAATCTGCTTACGAAATGTTCAAGGATTTTGTTGCCGGCGAAACACTTGCTGCTTCAATTTCATGGGCAGACAGCCTGTCTGATGCTGTAACAGTAGACGCTGACGATGCTAAATGGAGCTTTAAAGTTGAAAAAGCATAATTTTTCAAAAAAAATTGCACTTTCAATTTGTGGACTGGCACTTGCTGCCAGTCTTTCAGCAGGATTTCTTACAGGATGTAAAACTCTTCCTGTAGAAACTCCTGTAAATGTAAATGCGCTTGATTTACTTGATAATGACAGCGCCTTTTATATCGCAATTCCAAATGGAGTTGACCCTGAACTTATCGTTCGTTTTTTACAGAACAACATAAAAGATATTAGCGAAAACGATGCCAGATCTATTTCAAAAAGAATTGATAATGTTTACTGCGGTCTTAATCACAAAAAGAATAAGACTCAGATTCAGATTACTTCTGATGCAAACTTTGGAAATAGCCTGGCTTCAAAACTTCTTAATGAAAAAACTGGATGGAAGTCTGGTCTTGTTACTACGGCTCAGTCTAAATCCTATGATACATATGAGCGAAATGCCCTGGAACTTTGCTTCCCGTCAGAAGATATTGCATTAATTGGTCGTGATATTCCTGTAATGCTTTCTCAGTTTGACACTGTTTATGAAGAACTTTCTGGCGCAGAGGAAAACGAGCTTCCTATAGAAACTTCGCATCTTTTGGATGATCAGATTTATGATTATCTTTCGCAGGCTGCATCAGAAAATGAAATCCGCTTTTATGCGGGAAAACCGCAGTCATTTCTTACCATCCTTACTGGCGCAAATCTTGATTTAAAGCTTGACCATGTAAGCGGTTCTTTTGTCTGCGATCCTGATTATCCGTCTCAGTATCTTCTTAAACTTGATTTTAAGTTTAAAAACGCCAGCTATCTTAAGGCGGGCAGGGGATTACTGACACTTGCATTTGGACTTACAAATTCTAACTGCGAAATTATCGGGGATGATGAACTTATTATTTACGATATAAAAATTGCAAAAAAATCATTATATAAAATCTTAATTCTGTAGATAGAGGAAAATATGTCTGATAACAAAATTATTCTTAAAGCTGAAGATTTGGATGGCTACCTTACAGCCGAAGATATGTCTGATTTGAAACGTCTTGACGAGATGTTTAAGGAGACAATGCAGTCTTTCGAGCCTGTAGATGAAGCAAAAATCGTAGAAGGATATGATAAGCTTGGAAAGGAAATGCAGGCTATCTGTGCCAAACACCCAAATATCAAGGTTTTCTCTTTTGTTACAGAAGAAGGCGCCCATGCTGAATGTTCCCGCGTAATTTCTAAACTCCGCGACATCAATACAGATCACCAGGAGTTTATGTACTACAGCCAGCGCGCATACGAAATGCTTTTCCGCATGGCTTACACAGACCAGCATTCTGATAAAAAGAGCCATATGTTTGTAAAAACTCCGGTAACTTATCCTGTTCAGAACTATGCCGTTCATAAAATCCCTGATATCGATGATAAAATTGAAAATACTGTAATGTGCGTTATGCTACGCGGCGCTCTTCTTCCAAGTATGATTATGTCAAAGGAAATTCAGGAGTATTCTTCTCACGATTACATTACTCCATTTGCCCTTTTCAAAATCAGCCGCAACGACAAAAAAGGCGAGTCAGACATGGAATACATCATGGATTTGAACAAGTCTTTCTTTGACCTCAAGCAGCTTGACGGTAAAGATTTGATTTTTGCTGACCCAATGAACGCAACAGGCGGTTCTCTTGTAACTGTTGTTAAATATCTTCAGGAGCAGGGAGTTCATCCTAAATCAATCGCTTTCTTCAATACAATTTCAACTCTCAAAGGAAGTATCCGCGTAACACGTGCCCTTCCAAACTGTACATGTTACACACTCTGGGTTGACCCTGTAATGAACGAAAAAGCTTACATTATGCCAGGTCTTGGTGATGCCGGCGACCGTTTGAACGGCTGTGATACTCAGGATTCTCCTCGCAATATCATTCAGCTGATTGCAGACTACGGTCACAATATTTCAGGCCTCTACCGCCGCCAGCTTTACGAAATTGAAAAAATCGTATTAGGCTAAAAATTCATCAGCGGGAGAAAAATTATTTTGAAAAGATTTTTACTCATAACATCTTTAAGCATTTTCTTTTTCTCCTGCGTGTCAAAACCAATTCCTATTCCCGGTGATAAAAAAATAGCTGTAAATAACATATATGCTGAATATATGAATATTGCGGATGTATATTATTCGCTGGAAAAATATGACAAGGCGCTGGAATATTATAAATTAAGCATGCAAAATTCCAAGCTTTACTGGGCCGCTTATTATAAAACTGCCAGGGTTTATGCCGTTCAGTCTAACTGGGAAGCTGCGCTGCCAATGTACCGCAATCTTTTACGCCGCGACAAGAATAATGATTCTTTGAAAGCTTCCCTTGCTTATATTTATGCCATGACAGGCAAGCTTAAAAAAGCAGAACGCGCCTATAAAGAACTGATTTATCTTCAGCCAGATAACCGAGATTATCTTGAAAATCTGATTGCTGTTTATTTTGCAAGAAAGCAATATGATGAAGGTAAGCGCTATCTTGATGTATTAATAGAAAAATTTCCCGACAGTGAAAATATTTCCAAGTTTAAGGATCTTGTCAAAACTATTGATGATGAAAATGCAGCTGAAGTTCCTCTTGAAGAAGGGGAAACTTCAGATTCAGATAAAAGTATTTTTGACGAAGAGCTTGAAAACGAAGAAGCTGCTAACGGGGAGTTACCGCCACCACCTCCTGAGCGCGGTAAAAATAAATCTTAATTCTGATTCATAAATTCGTTATACTGTTCTGTATTTGCGCGGAATGCGATAACTTTTTCTTCTGTTTCTTCTGCGTGTTCAAGGGCTGCTTCAGCCTCGAATAAAAGTCTTTCGCCAGTTACAATGCGCTGGTTTCTGTTGGAAATTCCCACATAGCAGACAGGTTTGAAATCTGCATAAGTCTGTTCAATTTCATTAATTGTATTTTCTGCAATTGTCAGGTTTTCATCGATATTTGTATCATTTTTCAAAAGAATAAGGGTGTCGTCTTTTCCTTCAAAGACAAGGTTCTGCGCCTTCATTCTGTCTTCAAGAAGTTCAATCAATTTTCGGTATTCTTCAGATGTTTTTTCAATTCCAAGGAACTTCATTACAAAAATTGCAAATTCTTTTTCATTTGCAATGGAATTTCTAAGGAGCTCTGTAAGTGTTTCATTAAAACTTACATCATATTCATCTTTTGATTTTTCTTCATTATTTACATCCTGATTATCTTCTGAATCAGCTTCATCATTATTGTTTTCTTCTGTTTCTTCATCAGAATCCTCGGCAGTTTTTGCCTGACCCTGGTTAGAAACAATTACAATGAGAATAAGTGTTATTACGGTTACCACAAGGATGATTAAAAAGGAGCTTTTTCCATATTCAAAGATTTTTGACGGGCGAATCAAGTAGCCTTTTGCTTGCAGAGTAATTGTTCTGTTTTCATATGAAATTGTATAACTGAAATTATTAATGTATCTTGAATCCTGAATAGAAGTTTCGGGATAAAAAAATATATAGGAATCGTTCATTTTTAATGTAACTTCAGCAATTCTGTCTGATGAATGAACAAATTTATTTAGCAGCTTTGATGCTTCTGTTTCAAAATTATCATAAGATGTATTTTGCATCATTTTATTTGTAATAAAATTAAAGGATTCTTCAGTTTTTAATTTACCATCCTGATATTCAGAATATAATGAAGAACAGAATAAAATAATTGAAAATAGATAAATTGCTACTGCAAAAACTGAATAAATAATTACAGACTGTTTTTTCATAATTTATAAATACCTGTCTAAAGTTTTTCGAGCAATATTATAGAGCTCTTTATAATTATTATCGGAAAATTCTGAATTTTTTCTTAGCCATGCGATGTAAGGAAGTAAAATTATTTCTTTTTTTTCATCGTTTTTAAGCTGTTTTATAAAGGCCTTGTAATCGAATGTCTTGGAAGACTGTGTTTGTAAGCCGGCCGGGTGGCTTTTAATTTCAATATTATAAACAAAGTCCTTGTTTGAAAATTCCGCGCCGGTATTAGTAAGATATTCTTCAAAGGATGTTCTGTAGCCTTCAAGAACTTCTGTGCTTTTATTATTGTTTTTGCTGATAAGGGGAGTTCTGTACATCAATTTGGAAAAAAGCTTTTCTGTTGAATTAAGCCGGTTACTTTGAAGCTGATAAAGAGTATCAAGATATGAGCCCTTTGCATAAGGCTTATTGTCTGGATATGAAAAATCAGCTCCGAAAACTTTAATTTTTGAAAAGCCCATCTGTATAGCCAGGTCCAATGCGCTTATTGTTACCGTGCCGCTTCCGGAATAAAGCTTTAAGAGCTTAAGATTTTGAGACTGCTTTGCATATTCGCTTAATGGGTGCCCTGAGGTAAAATAAGATAATCTTGCCTTGTCAGAAATATTTCTTGCGGCGCTTGGATTTGAAGACAAATCAAAAAAGAAGGCAGTTTGCGAGTTATTTTTTACATGGCCTAAAAAATGATTGTAGGAAAGATACTGACCGTCAAGACTTACTGCTGCATCTGCTTTAATGCCGTATTTTGTTAATATAGTGTAGGCTGTGTCGGTTGCAATAATGTAGTAATCACCCTTTTTCAGTTCATTGATATAGTTGTCTAAAGATGGCCCTGCCGCAATTATTGCCGCTGTTTTGCTGTTAACCGGCTGAAGGTTATTTTCCTGCTTATTGTTTGGAAGAATTTTCAGATTGCAAAGTATATTTTTTTGCCATATTTTTCCAAAATGCGCCTGTACTGAAAAATCTGCCGAGACTTTTTTCAAGCCGCTTTGAATCTGTTTTTGAAGTAAATCTATAATATTTGAGTTTTCATTAATCCACGCCTTATTTTCAAAAATCTTGATATTTCCGTAAAGGGCAGGGATGTAATTACTTATTATTGCCTGACAAAGATTTTCTGAATGATAGAAAAGTATATTTTTATTTTGAGATAAATTTTTTATTGCTGTCAGATGACTTAAAAAAGTAAGCTCATTTTCTGATTTTTCAACTGCAATTATTTTTGCTTGAGGGAAAGTTTCTGCAATGTTCTGAATTAATATGCCGCTTCCAATTCCTGTTATGATAAAAAATCTTGTGTCTGGTGAAAAAGTCTGAATTATCTGTTTTGCTTCCCTTTCAGGATCATATTTTGATTCTATACTTCTTCCATTTTGTAAAATTGGAATTTCTTTTCCGGTTTTGGATAATATTATTTCTTTATAAATTGAATTAGTCATCATTTAAAATTTTCTGTAATTTTTTCATCAATCTTGAGTTTTCTTTTTCCAGTTTTTCCTGAGCTTCATTGTTTTCAGGATTATGCTTGATTGCAACAAAATCCAAAGGAAATAAACTTTTTTTCCAGCCTTCAGTATTACAGTTTCTTAAAATATAAGTCAGGACATTTTTAATATTTGTTTTATTTTCTAAAGCTGAAAGTTTTTTGCTTTTGCTGATAGAGAATGTTTTAGAAGAAGTATAAAGCTTGCATTCTTCAGCAAATTTCTCAGGGCTGATATCTATAATGTCACCAAGACTATTTTTTTTGCCTTCTTCTGAAATAATTCTGAAAAATTTATTATTCTCCAGCTTTTGATTGCAAAACCAGTCTTTGTAAATCATTAAAGACTGGTTCTTAAAGCCAGATTTTGCAATTCTTTTTTCTTTTGAATTGATAAAATAATCATTAAGGCAGGCATTTTTTTCAAGTTCATTTGGTTGAGTATGCTGAAAACCTTTTTGTTCGCTTAGGTCCAGGCCTGAATAATATATTTTTCCTGTCGTAAGATTTTTTGCAAGGTCTAAAGCTGTTCCGCTGACAGTTCCATTGCGTTTTGCTTCAATAAATGGAATAGATGTCTGATCCGCAAGTTGGCGTGAAATGCCGTCATTATAAAAAAGTGGAATTATCTTAAGATTTTGTAAGATCTCTTTTTTGCAATAAGCTTCTGAAGTTATTGCCAGCGGTATTTTATTTTTTGTAAGCTTTTTCAAATGTTCTCCAGCCCAATAGCCTCCATCCGTAGAAATACAAAAATCTGGGATAATATCATTTTCCAAAAGTGTTGTTATTGCAGAACTTAAAGCAATAATTACAAAAGATTTCTGGCCTTTTTTAAGGCTTTCAAGGTTATCTTGTAAGCTGGGGCCTGAAGCAGCAATAAAAACTGGTGAACTTGTTTTATTGAAAGTATAAAAATCCTGCGCGTATTTAATGAAATTTGCAGAGTTTATAAGCCATTTTTTTTCAAAAAACTGTCTTGTAACTAAAAGTGTCTTTGCAGTATCAAGTGCCTGTTTTATCTGAAGCCAGACCTGCTTATTTTCATCTGGGAATATCTTTTCGGATGCCGTCCAGGAAATAAAGAGCACTGAAAAAATATTGTCTTCTGAAAATTCCCTAAGTAAATGATTTTTTAAATCACTGATACTTTCTTTATTAAAGGCAAAATCAAAAAGATTATTGTAAGATTCAAATTCATGTGTATACCTTATTGCTCCGATTTTTGCATAAGGAAAAGATTTTTTCAGATATGGAGCACAGTAAGAAAGACCTGGTTCAGTTATAATTACATATGAGGGCTTGAAGGTTGATTTAATGTTTAATGAAAATCTTTCTGCTTCTTTAATAGGTGAGTATGCAGAGTGAAGAAGGAGCCCATTAGCTTTTACAGTTTTTACTCCTTCCTTAGTATCAAGATATTCAAAAATCAATTAAATCACCTTTAAGAATTCTTTTGCAGCGATTGCTGACTGTGCCTGCCCTAAAAAATTAAGTCCTATTAATTCGGCGCTGCTTTCAAGAACAGATTTTAAAAGCTTTACAAGATGATTATGCAGCAGTTCCGGCACAAAAACTGATTTAAGTGAAAATATTACGTTGACTGCGGTTTTTGAACTTTTGGAAACTGCAGAAGGCGATGCAAAATAAGAACTCATGCGGTTAAAAAGTTCGCTCATAAGGGCAATTTCGTATACATCGCGGGAGTCACTTTCATCCTTGTGTTTTTTTGACAGAAAATCATCAAAACTTTCTGAAAAATCAATGGAAAGCATATAGTTTTTATTTTCAGGATTAAGCTTTATATCCGTCAAATCCTGCCAGCTTGCCTGATTTATCTGTTTGTAAGAGAGTAAAAGTTTTTCTGTCAGATTTTTATTGCAAAGTAAAATAATTCTGTCTTCTGCAAGCCTGCATATGCTTACAGAAGTAATTCTTTCTTCCAATTCTGATGAAAAAAACTGCAAAATCTGGTTTAGGGAAAAATCGCTTGAAGAAAAATTATAGATTTTCCCTAAAACCGGAGTCAGGCCGTCCCAGAAAGTTTTTGTGGAATCTGAAAGAAGAATTGTTTCTCCGTCTAATCCGTATGAATTTTTACAGAAGAAGAAATCAGAATAATAAAATAGTTCTGCAAATATTTCTATTTTATTATTCTGAATAAAGTTCAGGAAACTTTGCTCATTTCTGCTGATTTGTAAGTTTTCAATCTTATGTAATAGTCCTGAATTCTGAGATGTTAAGTCCATATTAAGACAATCCCAATTCAGAGAACAATTTTTTGTATGTTACAAATTCATCTGATTTTGCAAATTCCATAATCTTTTCTTCAGGAAGGTTTTCCAGAAGCTGATCCATATAAAGAAGAACAGATTTTATGTCACGCTTAAGATCATCGTTTGTATTATGCTCAGAAGTGTAAAGTTTGTCCTGTTCCAGAACGTTTTCTTTATCTGAATTCAGATAGTCTATGTTATCTTTTGAAATATTAGTATCAAGATTATCTACTTCTGCAAATTCTGAAGAAATTTCAGCAGTTTCTGCAGGCTCAGGTTCTTTTGCCAGCAATTTTTCTACAGTTGGAATCTCATCATCTGCGATTGAAGTTTCTTCTGTTACAGGTTCAGAAGGCTCTTCAATTACGCTTGCTGGACTTTCTGTCACAGGTAAAGATTCTGTTTCTACAACTTCTGCTGGTTCTGTATTGTCCAAATCAGAGAGAAGGGTATCTGTTGTATCAAAATGCTCTTCAAACAAAGTATCAGGAGAATCAAACTGAGTTGAATTTTCTGATGCTGCATTATCATCATTGCCAAAGATTGATTCTGTTGTTTCAAATACTGTTTCTTCAGAAGCAGGTACTTCTTCTGTTGTAGAATTTACAGAATCCATAAAATCAGTTTCGTTAGATTCTACAACAATATCTTCACTCTTTGGAATTGAGATTTCATCAGGAAGTTCTTCTTCTGTTTCATTTTCCTGGTCAAGCTGGATATTTTCAATATCAGGCTCTTCTTCAAGATTTTTGTCATTAAAATCAAAAGACAAATCTTCATTAATTGCTGTTTCTTCTGCTTCTATAGGAGCGTTTTCAACTACGTCAGGCTGAAGGCCTTCAGAAGCTTCTTCTGTTACTTCTGTAGTTGTCATTATATTGGCAAGCTCATCTCCTGAGAGGGCAATAGTATCATCGCCGTCATCTGTAAAGAAGCCGCCCTGCTGTTCTTCTGCAGGCTCATCTGTAACAGGAATTTCTGTTTCAGCAATTACAGGCTCTTCCTCAGCCACAGTTTCAGAAGGAATTTCATCTTCGATAGTTTCTGATTCAGCTTCAATTACAGAATCGCTGTCGATAGGAATCTGAGTTAATTCATCTTCAGAAAGGGCGATAGTATCATCATCGTCATCAGCAAAGAAACCTCCCTTGTCTTCAACAGGGCTTTCTTCTTCTTTAGGTTCTTCTACCTGAGTTTCTTCGAATACAGGTTCAGAATTTTCTGTAATATCAAGGTCTTCAAAAACTGAAGTATCTTCAAGTGTAATTTCAGCCTCATCTACAGCACTTTCCTCTACTGCAGGCTCATTATTTTCTACAATTGCAGGTTCAGCCGGGCTTTCTGTTACGATTTCTTCTGTTGGAGACTGAATTTCCTCTGTTGCAGGCTGTGATTCTTCAATTTCAGGCTGAGGCATTTCAAATTCAGCAGTTTCTTCAGCAATATTTTCTTCTGAAATTGCTTCCTCTGTGATTGTTTCCTGTGGAATTTCTTCCTGGACAGGTACCTGGATTTCTGGTTCAGAGAAGTCACTGTCTTCGCCAGAAACGCCTCTTTCCTTTACTTCGTTAATTTCTGACTTAAGGTTATTTATATCGTTTTTAAGACCTGTAAGTTCAGCCATAATCTGCTGAAGAATAGAAGTTGTAGTTGGATCCGGCTGAGCTGGTGCAGCTGCCTGAACAGGCTCAGCTGCTTCTTCAGCTTCCTCTTTATCTTCTTCTGTTTTAATTTCACTTATAACAGGAGCTGATGCGAATGTATCTTCATCGCCGATTGAAAGGTCATAATCAACAACTGCGTCAGCTTCTTTCTTTTCTTCTACATTCTGAGTAACAGGAGTTTCTTCCGCATTTGAATCAATTCCAAAGTCTGAAAGATCTACTTCTTCTGTTGATACATTTGAAGTATCTGCAACATAAGGTTTGTCTTCTTCTGCTGAGAACGTGCTTTCTTCTGTAGTATCTGCTTCAAATTCCTCTGAATCATCAGCTGTAAAATCACTAAAGTCACTTTCAATCTTATTGTCTTCTGTTTCAATTGTGTCTGTAGAATCGTCAAAAGACAAATCCATATCAAGTACAGGCTCTTCTTCTATAGTATCTTCTGCTGGGGCTGAAGTTTCCTGAACTTCTACGCCGAAGTCGCTTGTATCAATAAAGTCATCAAGAGAAATTTCTTCTGAACTGCCTGAATCTACAGGAAGAGAGAAGTCTTCTGCTGGAGCGCTGGCAGCTCCCGGTTCTTTTCCAGGTTCATAGCCATTATTTCCGCTGGCAACAGAATCATCAGAGAAACCGTCTTCAAGGAAGTCATCAAGAGAAACTTCTTCTTCACCCGGTGCAAGCTGTGTTTTAGGTGCTTCTGTATCATTTGTTTCAGGAGCCGGCTCATCAATTGCATCAAAACTGATTTCTTCAAATTCTGCTTCTGAAGAGCCGTCTTCTGTATTGATTTCAATTTCATCAGAAATTGGAGAAGGGGAAGCTTCATTTTCTGTTATGCTTCCGAATTCAGAAAGGTCAATGTCTGAAGAATTTGAATCTGCTGCCGGAACTTCAATACTTTCTGCCGCAGGTTCTTCAAAGCTTTCTTCAGAGATTTCAAAATTATCTTCTATAACAGGCTCTTCAATTGTGCCAAAAGAACTTTCGTCAATTGAGTCTGCAACAGGTTCTTCAAAAGTCTCTTCAGCGGTTTCTTCAACTGATTCTTCAGGATTTATTTCAAAACTTTCTTCTGGAGCTGCTTCAAATGTGTCGTCTGAAACTTCTTCTGTTTCTGTATTTTCAAAAGCGGCATCTTCCGGGAATTCATGCAGTAAAACTTCGTCAGTGCCAACTTCATTGGAAATTTCTTCTCCATTTGCAAACATCATAGACTCGTCTGTTTCTTCTTCAACCTGAGTTGTATTAGCAATGTTCATTAATTCATCTGCTGTAAGGGTAGAATCTTCGTCACCGGCAAAAGATTCCTCTGCGGGATTTTCTTCAATTTTTGGTTCTTCAAAAGAAGCATCACTTTTAAACATATCTGAAAAATCAGAGTCATCAAATTCTGGAATATCCAATGTATCATCAGATTTAGGCTCTGTGTCTGTTATATCTTCTGGCTGCTGCGAATTGTTTTTTACCCAAACGCCGTAACTTTCTAATTCGTTAGTATTTTCATCTGATTTACTCATATTTTTCCCCTTATAGAGTATAAATTCCGCTATTTAATTATCGGTAGAAACGTTTAAAAAAAATAGAGAAATATAAGTTATTCTATTATATCACATAAATTTTGAATTGGATAAAAAAAATTGTTAAAAAGTTTAGCCCCCCCCGGGAGCCGCCGGGGAAGCTTATTTTGCTCGTTTGATAAAAGAATGGAGTTCCAGAGTGGTTAAAAACTGTACGACGCGTTTGAGCATAGCGTCTTTTTCTGAAGGAAATGCCTCTTCCATCAGTTTTACAATATCTGAAACTGTGTTTTTGCCGTCAATGCAAAGCCAGACTTTTGTGCCGTAAGCATCAAGGGCAATGTTACTGAAACGAGGACGTTTGAAAAATTTCTGTGCTATGGTATTGAAGAAACCCTTGTTTTCCATTTTGATTTCAACAATACCGTTTTCTTTCTGACTCCACGGACGGTCTTCATTTTTTACGAAGACCAGATCCATGTAATTGGCAGAAAGTTTTTTGGTTTTCTGCTTCATCAGATTTATTTCTTAAGTTTCTTGTTAGAGAATACATAGAAGAGTGCCATCAAAGCTGCAAAGAAGATGAGTCCGCCAGCGTTTCCAAGCTTGCCGCCCATATTAATTGCAGAAAGAACAGTCATACCCTTAGCCTTAGAAACTGGAATTACAGCGAGGATTGCAAGGATAATACCTACAAGACCTTCACCGGCAATAAGACCTGAACCGAAGAGAACTCCGTTTTCTCCTGCTTCTTTACCAGCTTCACCCTTCTTGTCGAACCATGCGCGCAAAAGTCCGCCAGCGAAAATTGGAGTTGAAAGATGAATTGGAAGATAAAGTCCAACAGCAACTGGAAGAACAGGAATTCCGATTACTTCAATTGCAAGACCAATACCAACACCTGTAATTACAAGACCCCATGGAAGGTTTCCGCCCATAACGCCTTCTACAACAAGCTTCATCAAAGTTGCCTGTGGAGCAGGAAGTTCTTTTGAACCGAATCCCCAGGCTTTATCAAGAAGGAACATGATTCCGCCGATTGCAAGGGCAGCTGCAACAGAACCGATCAACTCACCAATCTGCTGTTTCTTTGGAGTTGCTCCAACGATATAACCAGTTTTAAGGTCCTGAGAAATATCACCAGCCATACAAGCGATGATACAGATAATAGTTCCGATACAGATTGCAGAAATCATTCCTGCAATTCCAGTGTGGCCTGTAGACTTAAGAAGGGCAGTTGCGATAATCAATGTTGCAATTGTCATTCCAGATACAGGGTTATTTGAAGAACCTACAATACCAACCATACGGCTTGAAACTGTTGCAAAGAAGAAGCCGAAGAGCACGATAATCAAAGCTCCAAGAAGTCCAACTGGAATAGCTGGGATAAGCCAGATTGTAACTACGATGATAGCTGCAAGAATAAGAAGGAATTTTGTTGAAAGATCGCGGTTTGTGCGCTCTTCAGTAGCTTCCTTGTGGCCAAAGCCGCCTACAGCTTTTTTGAAAGTCTTGATGATTGTAGGAAGAGATTTGATAAGGCTGATGATACCGCCTGTTGCAACTGCTCCGGCACCAACGTAACGGATGTAGTTGCTCCAGATTCCCCAAACGCCAAGTTCACTTACAGGAACCTTAGCTGGAGCAATCATCATTGAGCTTCCAAAAAGGTTGATTAATGGAATTGCAACAAACCAGCCCAAAATACCACCGGCAAAGAGGTAAGCTGAAATTTTCTTTCCGCAGATGAAACCTACACCGGCAAGTGAAGGAAGTACGTCTGCGCCGAAACCTGAACCAATTGATTTAATGCTCCAGTCAATTTCAGAAGGGAAAAGTTTAAGTCCGTCAGCAATGAATTTGTAAAGTGTAGAAATTCCAAGACCTGAGAATACAAGCTTAGATTTTGCACCACCTTCCTCACCTGCAAGAAGAACTTCTGCACATGCAGTTCCTTCAGGGAATGGAAGAACTCCGTGCTCTTCTACGATAAGGGCAGAGCGGAGAGGTACCATGAAGATAAGACCAAGCAATGCTGCGCAAAGTGAAATGATTGCAATTACCCAGAAAGATGGCTTAGAAATTGCGTCGCTTTCTTTTGCCCACATAAACAAAGCAGGAAGTGTAAAGATTGCTCCTGCGGCCAGTGATTCTCCGGCTGAACCGATGGTCTGAACCATGTTGTTCTCAAGGATTGAATCACGCTTCATGATGATTCTGATAATTCCCATTGAGATTACGGCAGCTGGAATTGAAGCTGAAATTGTCATACCTACGCGAAGTCCAAGGTATGCGTTTGCAGCGCCGAAAAGCACTGCAAGGAGAATTCCCAGAACGACAGAAACCGGTGTAATTTCCGGAAGAATTCTATCGGCAGGAATAAAAGGTTTGAATGATTTGTCTTCCATAACGATTTATAAATCCTTTAATTAAATTGAGATAACTTTTCTATTTTATCACACTTTGTTATTAATTGCTAATAATGATTTTTTATAATTTGAAAATAAAAATGTTTGCAGATTTTGAAACTGCCTGCCGATATTTTAACAAATGAAATGTGCAAAATATTTGTTCTCAATTTTTGTTGGAACAGCTATCTATGTTTGTTTGTCTCTCTGCTTTGGTCAGAATGGAATGCGCTGTTATAAGCAGCTTGAAGAACAGAAAATATTGTTGAGTAAACGAACAAGCGAAATTCAAAATATAAATACAGAACTGACTCTTGAATATTCAGCCCTTCAAAACGATAAGGCCGTTATTTCTGCCTATGCCCGTAAGCTAGATTATGTAAGTGACGGTGAAAAACTGGTAAAAATTACCGGGCTTAAACCTGCCCAGACAACTTTATATGATACAGGAAGTGTTCTTCGTCATCAGGATCCTGATTTTCTTTCAGAAGATGCTTGTAAAATCATAAGTCTTTTCATTACAATCCTTTGTCTTGGAGTGATGTTCCTTTTTGACGTAAGTAATGGTAAAATCTCCTTTAAGAAAGAACATTCACCTATGATAAAAGGAATTCCTGTATATGATTTTAAACAAATCTGATAAAAACTCTTCTGAAGCTTGTATTGACGCCCTTAAAAAGGGCAAAATTGTAATAATTCCAACTGATACTGTTTACGGATTTTCAGGCCTTGTGCTTCCCGGAAATACGCTGGACGGTGATTCAAAAATCAAGGCAATAAAGGGAAGGGCGGAAACAAAGCCTTTTATCCAGCTTATAGCAAGTCCTGAAGACATAAAAAAGCATACTGATGATGAAATTCCTGCAAGTCTGCTGTCTTACTGGCCGGGCCCACTCACAATAATCGTAAATAATAAAAATGAAGAAACAGACGGCCTTAAAACTATCGCTTTCCGCTGTCCTGGTGACCAGTGGCTTAGGGATATTATAGCCGAGGTTGGACAGCCTCTTTATTCTACCAGCGTAAACCGCAGCGGTTTTCCTGTTTTGGATACGGAAGAAGCAATAATCAGTGAGTTTGAAAAAGACGTTGATTTAATCGTTCTTGACGGTGATAAAAAGAATGCCGTGCCTTCTACAATCGTAAGTCTTGCCGGCGGCGAAGTAAAAGTGCTGCGTCAGGGTGCCTTGAAAATCTAGTTAATTCTTGTCCAGGTAACCGGAATATCTGTGTAGACAACGGAGCCGTCAGCCTTTATAAGGGTGTGTTTTGCGCCCTTTAAAGTGTTTGAATCGCTTGCAGTGAGGGTCCATTCAATCGGCTGGGCGTTTATGGCATGCTCCAATGCTTCTTCTCGTGAAAGTTCCGGGAAATAAGAGGCGTTTGATTTTTGATTCTGGGTAATCTTGATTTTTTTGCCTTCCGCATCTTCAAAATTTATCAGGATATTCATGCTGGCGCCGTTATTAAAAATTACAAAGCCGCGTCCGCCCCTCATGATGACAACCTTGTTCAGTCCGTTTTCTGCCTTCCAGGTTCCTGATAAAAATTCTGTGGAGATTGCATTGGCTTTTGCTGGCGGCATGTCATTTTTAGCTTTTGTTTCTGCTGGAGCGTCACCGCCTTTTGTAATCAGGTTGCTTAGGGAAGTTTTTAAATTATCCTTTGGTTCCATAAGGATTTTGTAATAGGAATCGTATTCCTTTGTTCTGGTTACTTCTGAATTTTCATAAACCAGATGAAAAACCGTCTGCCATTTATCAGAATCCGTGATTTTATTGATTTCTGCAAAAAAAGTTTTTTTAGAAGGTGTAAAAAGCTCCTTATCAAGCTTTTCAATTTCTTTTGTATTGAACTCTGACCGGCGGTCTGTAACTTCAAAATTCTGGGTTTCGGAAAGCTGGGTAAAGTATAAATCACTTGTCAGCTTTGCCATGTTCATATCAAGGTCTGAAGAGAATATTCCGCAATAATCAATTTCATAAGTCTGAGCAAAAGTAAAAGCGCTCAAAAAAATGAGAAGGGTAAAAAAAGATTTATACTTTTTTAATTCCTTTTGCAAATCCTATCCTCTGAGTTTATTAGAAAACTCCCTCTGAAGTTCACGTTTAATATCACGATCCTTAATGGTTGCTCTCTTATCAAACTGTTTTTTACCCTTGCAGACGCCAAGCGTAACCTTAACGCGTCCCTTTACAAGATAAAAATTCAGCGGAATAAGGGTAAATCCTTTTTCTTCAACCTTTCTTGTCAGACGCTTGATTTCTTCCTTATGCAAAAGAAGCTTTTTAGGTCTGTCCGGATTATGGTTGAAAATTGAAGAATACACATATTCCGATATATGAAAGTTTTTAAGCCACACTTCGTTATTTATAATTTCGGCAAAAGCATCTGGAAATGAAATGTTTCCGTTTTTTACAGATTTTACTTCGGTTCCAACAAGCTCAAGTCCGCATTCGTAAGATTCTTCTACAAAGTAGTCAAAGCGGGCCTTTTTGTTATCTGCAATAATTTTTCTTTCCTCTGACATATTTATAGTAATTATATAATTAAATCAGTCGGTTGTAAAAGCACTTTATATGTGATATTTTTATTTAAAAAGATTATCTGAGGCAATTATGAACAACAAATTATTGCATTATTCTTATTCGCACAAAGTTCAGACTCATAAGCACGTTTTCTTTATTTTTTTTAATCTCATTTTTTTGTTTGTCATCTTAAATCTGCTTCTTGCTTATGTATTTTTTCCTGTTCGCCAGACTTCAGTTTCAATGATTCCTGATATCGAAGAAAATTCCATGATTATGGTGTCTCCTCTTGCAAAAAAACTCAACAGGGGAGATGTGGTTCTTCTAAAACCTAAAAAAACAGTAAATTTAAGTAAAATTCAATGTATTTCTGAAGTTTTTGTACGTTTTTTTACCGGCCAGCAGGTTTCTCTTTTTCAGAAAAGTTCTTTTCCTGGAACTAACAGTCAGCTGAGACGGGTAGTTGCCCTTCCTGGTGACAGAATTTATATGCGTGATTATGTCCTTTACGTTAAGCCTGCCAATGGAAAGTATTATCTTACAGAATTTGAAATTGCAGACCACCCGTATAACGTGACATTTTTTACAGCTCCTTCTGAATGGGATCCTTACCTTGGTGTAAAAGGCTCCTTTGATGAAATTATTCTTTCTGACAATGAGTATTTTGTCCTTGGGGATAACCGAAAGTCCAGCGATGATTCCCGCCTTTACGGACCTGTAAAACTGGAAAACATTCAGGGAAAAGCCGTTATGTGCTATTTTCCATTCAAGAAGTTCAAACTTTTCTAAAAAATGACAGTTTCTTCTGCCGCCCTTTACATTCACATTCCTTTCTGCATTTCAAAATGCCATTATTGTGATTTTTTCAGCAGGGGTGGCTCGAATTCTGTCCCTGATTCTTATGTCGAAGCGCTTTGTCAGGAAATCCGCGGGCGGGCGAAAAAATTTTCTGTAAAAGAGTGGGGCTCGGTTTATATTGGTGGCGGCACACCAAGCCTTTTGAATGCCAGGCAGATAAAGCAAATTCTTTCTGCAATAAAAGAAGCTGCTGTTCTTCCTGAAAGTTCTGAAGTTACAATTGAATTGAATCCTGATGATATAACTGAAAATCTGCTTGAGACATTAAATGAAAGCCGGATAAACAGAATTTCTGTCGGAATTCAGTCTTTTAATGATAAGGCTCTTTCTTTCTGCCATCGCCGGGCTGATCCAGGTAAAAATGAAGAGGCTCTTTCTTTAATTCAGAAAAAATGGAAAAAAAGATTTTCTATAGATTTAATCTGCGGTCTTCCTTTTGAAAGTGAAGAAAGCTTTATGTCAGGCCTTGAAAAGATTGTTTCCTTTAATCCGGACCATATTTCCATGTATTCCCTTACTTTTGAAGATGAAACTCCCTTTGGAAAACTTCTTAATCAGAAAAAAATTGAATATGATTATGATTTTTCAGATGCACTCTGGCTAAAAGGACGGGAATTTCTTGAAAATCATGGCTTTTATCAATACGAAGTTTCAAATTTTTCAAAAAAAGGCTTTGAAAGTCTTCATAATCTCTGCTACTGGAATCATAAATCTTATCTTGGCTGTGGGAGTGGAGCGACTGGAACTGTTTATAATGAAGAAGGCAGCGCTTTCAGGTTTACAAACACAACGAATATCGAAAAGTATATAAAAAATCCCCTTGCTTCATTTACCAGCGAAGAAATAGATGTAAAAACTTCTGTCCTGGAATTTTTTATGATGGGGCTTAGAAAAATAAGCGGAGTTAGTGAAAAGGATTTTTATAATTCTTTTGGAAAAAAGCTTACCATTCCTGATTCCGTAAAAAAACTTGCTGAAGCATGGGAACGAAAAGACTTGTGCAAAATTACTGAGAACGAAGATGATTATTCTTTTACGCTTGGAAAAGAAGGAATCTTATATTTAAATCGATTTATTTTTGAGCTTCTTGATCTGGAATTGGAATAATAATCGTAAAGCAGCTTCCTTTTCCTTTTTCTGATTCAACGTTGATTTTCCATCCGTGAGTTTCAATGATGTTCTTTACAACTGAAAGTCCTATGCCCATTCCTTCTTCGCGGCGTGAATTTGATGCCCTGTAAAAGAGGTCAAAAATATTTGCAAGGTCATTTTCGCTGATTCCAATACCCGTATCACAGATTTTTACAAAAAGGTTATTATCCTGCTCAAAAGCGATGATTTTAATTTCATCACCTTCTTCTGTGTATCTGAGCGCGTTTCCAATAAGGTTTTCAAAAACTCGGTTAAGCAGCTGCTCGTCATAAGGAATGATATATTCATTTTGAATATCAATGCTGCTTGTAAGTTTTCTGTTGAAAACTCCGATGGTGTTTTCTGCATCAGAAGCAATGTGTTTTATAAATTTTACAATAGGCTGAGGTGTAAGGGTTTTGCGTAAATCACTGTTTTCAAGCTTTACAAAATTAATCAGGGTGTTAATCATATTTTCAAGGTGAGTTGATTTTGCCTTAATAAGCTTAATTGCTTTGATTCTGTCTTCTTTTCCCTTTATTACGCCATCGATAATAGCTTCTGTATACCCTTTGATAATTGCAACCGGAGTTCTAAGGTCGTGGCTGATACCCATAATGAATTTATTTTTGCGGTTCTGCGCACTAACCAGCGCCTCTCTCATGGTTTCAAGACTTTTTGAAATTGAAGAGATTTCGTTTGTTTTTATTTTAGCATCGCAGATAATTTCAACATCAAGGTTTCCGTCTGCAATCTGACTCATCTGTTTTTGAATGTTTACGATTGAGCGGAACATGTTTTTTGAGATTTCAAAAAGAATTATTACGCTTACTGCAACAAGACTTGCGATGATAATCAGAAGAGGAAGTAAAAAGTCTTTTGGATTTTTTGGAGTTAATTCCTTTTTGGGGAAACGTGTAATAAGTGTATATTCAGAATCATCAAAAACATGAGTTGTAAACTGGTAGATATATTTTTCTTCTGCAGACTGAATAAAAGGGATTATGTTTGTTGCATCTAATGTTATCCCGGCAGGTATGCCTTTTATCGTAGATATTACAATTTTTCCATTTCCATCAATTAAAAAGGAATCCATTTCCGGAGGAAGAAAATCAAAGGTGTCTGTTAGAGTTTCCGTGCTTTTTGAAAAAAGTGATTTTTCATTCTCTTCAAGCATTTTGTAAGACGCTTCATCTCTTGTAATGGCGCGTCTTCTGAACTGGAAGTAGTTGTTGGTTGTTATAAAAAAAATGCATAAAACCGGAATTGCGATGATAAATGCTGCAAGAAGAGTTAACTGTTTTCTTAGAGTCATATCTGCCGCCTGTATTCCAGTTTATATTAGCGTATTTTATTTAATTATGCAGTCAGGGTTGAATACATATCCTTTACCGAATACGGTTTTGATGTATTCTTTGTCAGAACCTTCTGTATGAAGCTTTTTGCGAAGGCGCTGGATGTAAACGGCAACTGCTGTGATGTCACCAAAATCAACCTTCCATACAGCCTGGTAAATCTGTTCCGGAATAAGTGTCTTTCCGGCATTTTTTACAATGTATTCAAGAACTTCGTATTCCTTTGATGAAAGAGGAATCTTCTGACTTCCTTTTTTAAGTACGCATGAGTTCAGTAGGAGAGTGAAGTCGTCAAAACGAATTGAATCTTCTGCTTTTGCAGATGCTGAAATCTGGCGGCGGAGGTTTGCGTTTACGCGGGCAACAAGAACGCTTGGCGAAAATGGTTTTGTTACAAACTCATCAGCTCCAAGTCCAAGACCTTTAATCATATCTTCATCTGCATCACGGGCAGACAAAATCATTACAGAAGGTTTTTCAGTTTCTGTAAAGCGTGTACTCAGTTCCTTTAAGAAATCAAAGCCGCTCATTCCAGGTAAGTTCAAGTCAAGGATAATAAGGTCTGGTTTGCGGTCTTTGTCAAAGTTGGCAAGTGCATCTTCAGCGTTGTAAAAAGCTTTTGTACCGATTTCTGATTTTGAAAGATAAAGGCAGATCAACTGTGAAATTGATTCTTCATCTTCAATTACGTAGACATACGGAAGTTTACTCATATCACTCATAATAAAGATTATATTAATATAACAGTAAAAAGTGTAATAAATTTTTGTTAATATCTTATAAAATCTTAGAAATTAAGAGGTTGAAATATAGAAAAAAAAGATTATAATTTTAGATTATGTAGGATATGAAAAATTCCGAAAAATAAAAAGTATGATTGAAGTTATGCGTTTGGATGGGAAAAGTTACTGGGTAAATCCACACATGATAGAAAGTATGGAATCTAATCCTGATTTAACATTAACTATGTTGTCGGGAAAAAAACTCATCGTAAAGAATTCTCCCCAAGAAATCATCGATAAAATTATCTCATACCGTAAAAAAGTCGGTACAAGCTGGCAAGAGGTGTTGTAATGGATATAGCTACTATAATTGGTATTGTTGGTGGTGCTGTAATGATCGTCATGTCGGTTGTTACTTCTGGTGGTACTTTGGGAGGTATTATCGATATTCCTTCTGCAGCCATGACAATCGGCGGTTCTTATTTCGCCATGTTCATTGCTGCTCCTTTGAAAAACATTCTGGCCCTTTTCAAAATCATGGGACGTGCCTTTAAGGTTCCTGATTTTGGTGAAAAAAACATCGTAATCAATATGCAGGCGCTTTCAGAAAAAGCCCGCCGTGAAGGTATTCTTGCCCTTGAAGACGGACTTGATGATCTGGAAGACCAGTTTATGAAAATGGGACTCCGTCTGGTAGTAGACGGTACTGACGGTAACATTATTCGTGCAGTTATGGAAAACGAAATGAACCAGTGCGAAGCACGTCATATGTACTGGGTTGGACTTATCAACGCCTGGGCCGGATTTGCTCCTGGTTTTGGTATGATGGGTACTGTAGTAGGTCTTATTGGTATGTTGAACAACCTGGAAGATAAATCATCCCTCGGTCCTAACATGGCGGTTGCTTTGATTACAACACTTTACGGTTCCATGCTTGCCAACTGGCTTATTACGCCGTTCTCTACAAAGCTTCTTGCTCATAACCAGCAGGAAATGCGTGCAAAGGAAATGGTAATCGAGGGGGTTCTTGCTATTCAGGCTGGTGAAAACCCTCGTATTATGGCTCAGAAACTTCTTACTTATCTTGATCCTGTAACAAGAAAAGCAATTGAAGCTGATGTATTGAAAGACTAATCAGGGGATAAAATGGGAAAATCGAAGGAACCTGAAAAACCGTCGGCTGCCTGGCAAGGTACCTACGGTGATATGATTACACTGATGCTCTGCTTCTTCGTAATGCTTTATGATCCGTCAGAAATCGATATCACGACACTTGCAACAATTACTCAGAATCTGCAGATGAATGAAACAGAATCTGTTTCGGGCGGTCTTTCCTTGTCTTCTGGAAAACTTTCTGACCTTGGTAATATGATTAACTCCCTTCCGTCTTTGGAAAAAGGACGTTCTCTGGGGCTTGCTAAAAAGAAGGCAGTAAGCCTTTTTGCACCGGATATTAAATCAAGTAGAATTACCATTACAAGTGATGAACGCGGACTTATCATCACTCTTCTTTCTGATAATTTTTTTGAAGAGGGAAGTGCGGTACTTAATATAGAAGAAACGCGCGATACTTTACTTCGCCTTGCAGACTTTTTTAAGTCGCCGGAAGTAAAAGACCGCCGTTACAGAATAGAAGGACATACAGATAATACACCGGTTCCTGTTGCTTCTGAATTTACAAGTAACTGGGAATTGTCCGCTCAAAGAAGTATTAATGTTCTTCATTATTTAGCCGATTATGGAGTAAACGAAAATAGTTTTTCGGTTGCCGGATACGCTGATACAAGGCCTAAGTATTCTAACGAAACGGCTGAGGGGCGTGCCTATAACAGACGTGTAGATATAATTATTCTAGACGAGGGACATTTTTAATGTTACTATATATAGAGATTTGCTGGAGGGGAAATGGCAGATAACGACGATATCAATCTGGATGATGGTGGAGAAGCATCAGCATCATCTTCAGAAAAAAAAGGCGGCTTGGGCGGTTTAGTTTCAGGTCTTTTAAAATGGATTATAATCGGTCTTGCAGCAATTATCGTAATTGTAGTTGTTGTTGTAATTACAGTTAAAATTGCAAGCAAAAATACTTCTTCTATAACTGCAATCCCATCTTCAGAGGAATATGTTTCCGGTCAGCGTGAAATTTTTGACTGGTATACTTCTTTGGGAATTATCCAGACTTCAACCTGTGATGATCCTCCTGCAACTGTTCGTGTGGATGTGGCTCTTGCATACAAAAAAGATGATAAGGCAACATCAACAGAAATTACTCAGCGTAACGTTGAATTAAAGGCTTTTTTGCGCCGCTATTTCAGCAGTAAAACTGCAGCGGAACTTAGAAACCCTAACAACGAAGATGCCCTGGAAAATGAGCTTAAGAACGGCATCAATGATAAAATCTTAAGCTCTTCAAAAATACGAGATGTTGTGTTCCAGTCGAAAGACGTTATAGAACAGAATTAATAAAGGTGGATTGTGAATGAACGAGGTTCTGTCACAGGACGAAATTGACCAGCTTCTTACTGCCATCAGTTCGGGTGATTCCGAAGTTGATGACTTTAAGCCGGTTAATAGTGCCCGCAAAATTAAGATTTACGATTTTAAGCGTCCTGATAAATTCTCAAAGGAGCAGTTGCGTACAGTTTCTAACATGCACGAAACTTTTGCGCGTTTAACTACTACTTCTTTGTCTGCGCAGCTTCGTTCTTTGGTTCACGTACACGTAGCGTCGGTAGATCAGCTTACTTATGAGGAATTTATCCGTTCTATTCCGACTCCTACAACTCTTGCCGTAATCAATATGGACCCTCTTAAGGGTAACGCCGTTTTGGAAATTGACCCTGCAATCACTTTCTGTATGATTGACCGCCTTTTTGGTGGACGCGGAGCAATTTCTGGCGGTGGAAATAAAAACCGCGACCTTACAGATATCGAACAGGAAGTAATGGAAGGCGTAATTGTCCGAATCCTTGCTAATATCCGTGAAGCATGGACTCAGGTAATCGACTTGCGCCCTCGTTTTGCACAGATTGAAACAAACCCTCAGTTTGCGCAGATTGTACCTCCTACAGAAATGGTCGTGCTCATTACTTTGGAAACAAAAGTCGGTGATGAGGAAGGAATGATGAACTTTTGTATTCCTTACCTTGTTCTTGAACCGATTATTTCAAAGCTGTCATCCCAGTTCTGGTTCTCTTCTGTCCGCAAGAACTCAACAACTCAGTATCTGGGAACAATCAAACAGCAGCTTACCGATGTAAATATGGATGTCGTTGCAGACATCGGAACTATAAATCTTCCTATCCGCGATGTGCTTAGCCTCAGGGTAGGAGACGTTGTGCGTCTTTCTACTATCAAAGTTGGAGATCCATTGACGCTCAGCGTTGGAAATAAAAAGAAATTTTTCTGCCAGCCTGGTGTTGTTGGCAAAAAAATGGCTGTTCAAATTACAGGAAAGATGGAAGGTCAGGAATCAGACGATTTTGAAGAGCTTTCAGTAGAAGGAGACGAAACTTATGAGTGATGGTGCTATCTCACAGGATGAAATTGACGCTTTGTTATCAGGCGTTTCTGTAGACGGATTGAATGCTTCCGGCCACGTAGGAAACGACCCAACTCATCATTTTGATATTCCTACTCTTCAGAAAATGGCTGATGATTTACAGCCTAAGACAGAGGAAAATATTAACAAATACACCGGCGCCACTTTTAAGGTTGATAAACCTTATGTTGAGCAGGCTAACCGTGATATTGTTCTTTCAAAAATCCCTGAAGTTGTTGTTGGTGTAAATGCTGACTATACAACAGGAATTAAAGGAAATCACCTTTATATTATTTCTCCTGAGTTTGCCCTTAAGCTTTTTGCCCTTGTTGGTGGTGAAGCGGCTGCAGAAGTTGATGATATGGTTTTGTCTGTTGTAAGTGAGTTTATCGCAACTCATATTGCTGCAGAAATCAACATTCTTGATGCAACAGGAAAGGCAAGCGGTCTTGCAAATGCAACTCCGGAAACTGTAAATGATTCAAAAGCTGTAATTATGTTCCCTCAGGGGGATTTTGTTCTTGCAAGCTATCCAATTACTCTTGAAAGCGAAGCCTTTACCTTGTGGGAGTGTATCGGCGGTGATGCTGCTGAAGGCATGACTAAAGCTTTGGGTGGCGGCGCTGAAGAACCGGCTCCAATTGGTGCCGTTGATATGGGCGGAGCTCAGATGGGTGGTATGGCCGGCGGAATGGCAGGCGGCGCTCAGATGGGCGGAATGCCAAATATGGGTATGAATATGGGAATGGGAATGCAGCAGCCTATGGGCGGTATGCAGATGGGAGCTATGCCAAATATGGGTATGGGAATGCCTATGGGCGGTATGATGCCAAATATGGGTATGAACATGGGTATGAATGTTCCTAACGTTCAGCAGCTCCAGTTCCCTAATCTTCAGAACGGCGTAGCAGGCGGTGAACAGGGTAATATCGGTCTTATCATGGACGTATTCATGGAAATGACCGTAGAACTTGGACGTACTAAAAAATCCATTAAAGATATTCTTGGAATGGGTGAAGGTACAATCATCGAGCTTGATAAGCTTGCCGGTGAACCGGTTGATATCCTTGTAAACCATAAAGCAATTGCCAAGGGAGAAGTTGTAGTTATTGATGAAAACTTTGGTGTTCGTGTAACTGAAATTCTTTCTCCTCAGGAGCGCGTAAACGAATTGAACTAAAAATATTAAACTGTTTTGGGGAAAACAGTTATCAAATAGGTAAGCCTAAAAATTGCTTTCGCAATTTTTTTAACGGCTTGCTATTGAACAGAGACCGCCAGCGGTCTCACACGGGTGGGAAAATTGACATTAAAAAAAATTCTTATGACTGCAGTTTTATTAACTGCGGTCTGCTTTAATTTTTATTCACAAACCTCGGAGCAGGCTTCTGCCGTAGAAACCGAGGTTTCGTCTTTTGAAAATAATACTAACTATTTTAACAATAATCCTTCAGCAGGTGCTGCTGCCCAGGCTGGAAATCAGAATGTGGGCGGAATAGGGCTTTTTATCCGCATGGTTTTTGTCCTTGCTTTTGTAATCGCCCTGATTTACGGAGTTTTGTGGTTTATCAAAAATAAAACAAACGTTGTAAAAACCGAAGATGATTTTTTACGTCGTGCCGCCTACATCAATATTGCGCCGGGAAAAACTATCGAGGTCATCACCCTTGTTGACCGTGCCTATGTAATCGGCGTTACGGAAGATGGCATTACTCTTCTTGGGGAAATTGATTCAAAATCTGATGAACAGACAGCTCAGATGATTAATGCTATGAACCTTCACGCAGATCAGACTCAGAATACTAAAAAACCTTTGAACTTCAGCGATGTAATGGATATGTTCCTTGCCAAAAAAGGAAAGACAAAGAACGTATTCAGCGATACAGAAAATCAGGTTGACAAGATTTTTGGCCGTAATAAGAGTGAAAATGGAGAAAATAATGAAGAGTCTTAGAATTATTCTTTCTTTATTAGTAATTTTCTCTTCTGTTACACCGGCATTTTCTCAGTCTGTAACAAATCAGGGGACTCAAAATAGAAATTTTCCTCAGGGGAGCACACAGGGACGTACTGAACTTCGTAATGATGTCCGTCAGCCTTTAGTTCCAAATGTTGCTGTTCAGATTTCAGAGCCAAGATCCGGCCGTGAAGTTGCCTTTTCCGTACGCCTGCTTGTTTTACTTACACTTTTAACTCTTGCGCCAAGCATTTTAATTCTTACAACCTGCTTCCTTCGTTTTTCTATCGTACTGGACTTTATTAAGCGAGCTCTTTCGCTGCAGCAGGTTCCTCCGACTTCCGTTTTGAACGGAATTGCATTTTTTATGACTCTTTTTGTAATGTGGCCGACTTTCAGCCGCATTTATAATAACGCCTATAAGCCTATGAGTGACGGAACTATTGGAATTGAAGAAGCCTTTACTCAGGCAGAAACTCCAATCCGTGAGTTTATGTTCATTCAGATGGAAAAGGATACTTCTTACATAAGCATGTTTATGAATATGGCTCATCTTGAAAAGCCTGATACTCCTGCTGATGTTCCTACATATATTCTTATTCCGTCTTACATCCTTCACGAGCTTTCTGTTGCCTTTAAGATTGGTGTACTTCTGTACATTCCTTTTATTATTGTAGATATGGTCGTTGCCAGTATTTTGATGGCAATGGGTATGATGATGCTGCCTCCGGTTCAGATTTCTATGCCGTTTAAACTTATCCTTTTTGTTCTTGTTGACGGCTGGGGCTTACTTACACAGCAGCTTTTTGTTTCGGTTCTGCATTAGCGGATGCAGGCGGGATTTCACAGTGAGGTAAAAATAAAAAAATGTCAGCAGGTGAAGTAAATGTTTTGATGCGAGGGGCAGTTGTTCAGATTTTGCAGATGATTCTGCCTGTTCTGGGACTTGCGCTTATAGTTGGTTTGATTGTAGCTATCTTTCAGGCTGCAACTTCTATTCAGGAACAGACCCTAACTTTTCTTCCAAAATTCGTAGTTATTATTCTCGTAATTGCTCTTTTGGGTGGCGTTGCTTTTACATCGCTGGGCCAGTACACCGTCCTTTTATTTAACCGTATTCCGGATTTTGCAAAATAAGGGGCCTGGTAAAGACTGATGTTAAACGAAATTCTTTCAAATGCACCAGTTTATCTCCTTATTTTTGCAAGGGTTATGAGCCTTATTGTAACCCTGCCGCTTTTTTCCATGCGTGCAGCCTCACGAATGTCCAAGGTTGCGCTTGCAGGCTACATCTCTTTTTTTATTTTTAGCACAGTAGATTTTTCTTTTTACAATTCCCTGATTACATCTGACCAGGTTTTCAGTATGGAATATTTTCTTCTGATTGCAGGAGAAGTTCTTCTTGGCGTCCTCATGGGCTTTTATGTTTCCATAATTTTTGCAGCCTTCAGTTCTGCAGGTCAGTTTATGGGATTTCAGATGGGACTTTCTGCTGCCAGCTCTTACGATGCCATGAGCCAGGTAGAAAACCCTCTTATGGGACAGTTCTTTAACCTTGTAGCCATGCTGGTATTCTTGCAGACAAAGTTCTTCCAGCGTCTTTTTTTAGGCGGCCTTGTTTCCAGCTTTAAGACCCTTACAGCCTTCAGTATTGTTACTTCTAACGAAGCGATTGCAAGATTTCTGCTGGCAGGCCTTACAAAACTTTTTGCAGACGCTCTGATTATCGCTCTTCCTGTAATGGGAACTCTATTTTTGATTACTGTCTGTACCGGTCTTTTGACAAAGGCAGCTCCACAGATGAACCTTCTTTCTGAAGGTTTCCCGATTATGATTCTTGTGGCTTATTTTGTAATTGCTACAATTATGCCAAACCTTATAGATTTTTTTGTACGCGCCTTTACCGGCGGTTTCACCCAGATTCAGAATCTCTTCATAGAGATTAGCGGCGGAGGAATTAACTAATGGCTGCAGAAGACGAGGGAAGAACCGAAGAACCGTCGGAATACAAACTTGAAAAAGCCCGAAAAGAAGGCCGCGTTGCCAAAAGTAGTGAAGTAAGCGGTGCTCTTGTGCTTTTGCTCAGCGTGCTAACCCTGATTTTCCTTTCAAAGTGGATTTTTAATCAGATTGTTACCGCTTTCGTTTATTTTTTCAGCAGAACCGGCACTGGTGAAATGGGAACTTATTCAATGGTCGCTTATTTTATGACAACAGTTGTAAAATGCATGCTTCCTGTTTCAATCGTCGGGGTAGTGGGAGCAATCCTTGGAAACATAATTCAGACCCGCGGTTTTGTTTTCAGTTTTAAGCCGATTGAACCAAAGTTTTCTAAAATCGTTCCAAAGTTCGGTGAATATTTTAAGAAGACGATTTTTTCGGGAAAAGGTCTTTTTAACGTTGCAAAATCGGTAGGTAAAGTTGCAATTATCGTATCAATTGCCTATATCTATATCAGAAAAGATATTTTTGTAATTATCGATATTATCGGAAACGGCGATGCCTTTGGCGCCCTTGCAAAGGTTGCTAAAATGGCAGCCCAGCTTCTTATAATTGTTTCTATTTTATTCCTTATAATTTCTATCCCTGATTACTTTGTTCAGAAGCGTGATTTTATGGAAGAAATGAAGATGACCAAACAGGAACAGAAGGAAGAATATAAGGAAATGGAAGGCGATCCTGAAGTTAAAAGCCGCCTGCGTCAGATGCAGCAGCAGCTTTTACAACAGAATATTCCTAAGGCAGTTGCCGAATCTGATGTTGTAGTAACCAACCCTACGCATTTTGCAGTTGCCCTGAAAATGGATAGAGATACAGCCGACGCTCCAAAGGTTAATGCCAAGGGTGCCGACGAAGTTGCACAGACAATCAAACGGCTTGCAAGGGAAAATGACATTCCTATTGTAGAAAACCGCCCTGTGGCCCGCGGATTGTATACAGAAGTTGAAGTTGGTGATATAATACCAGTAGATTATTATAAAGTTATTGCATTGATTTATTCGCATCTTGAAAAGTTTCAGGATTTAAAAAAATAGTAGATTGCTGAGGGTGGGGACTTAATGGCAAACGAAAAAAGGGGAAATGTTTTAAATTTCATTCAGCAGAATGCTGTTGCAGTAGCAGCCTTAGTGGGCGTTTTTCTGGTAATTTTACCGATGCCACAGCTGCTCATCGACTTCTGTATGATTTTAAACATCGCCATTTCTGTAATCATCCTTCTTGTAGTAGTAAGTACCCCTCGTGCATCTGATTTTGAAACCTTCCCGCGAGTAGTCCTTTTTGCCACAATCTTTTCTGTAGCAATTAATATTTCTTCAACAAGACTTATTCTCAGCGGAACCATGGGGGCCGGTCACAGACTGGCAAACCAGAGTTTTATGGTTCAGGCTTTTGCAAACATTATTGCCGGAAGTGATATCGTAATAGGTTTTATCGTCTTTGTAATTCTTATTATCTTCCAGATTCTTGTAGTTACAAAGGGTGCCAGCCGAGTATCAGAAGTTGCAGCCCGCTTCAGCTTGGATTCCATGAACCAGAAGCTTTTCGATATCGATAACCGTTTGAACAGCGGCGCATTGAGTCCTGATGAAGCAGAAATTGAAAAAGCAAAAATCCGCCGTGAAATTGACTTTTACTCAGCAATGGACGGTTCTTCTAAGTTCGTAAGCGGAAACGTTAAATTTGGCGTTGTCGTAACAATCGTAAACTTAGTCGGTGGACTTATAATCGGCGTTATTAGAAATTCAATGGGATTTGGTGAAGCAGTTTCTACCTATTCAATCCTCACCATAGGTGACGGACTTACTTCTCAGATTCCTTCTCTTATTATTTCATTTGCAACTGGTGTTCTTGTAACCGGTACTAAATCTGATGAGCCCTTTGATCAGAAACTTATCAAGAACTTTACCCGCGACGGCCAGATTTACCAGCTGGTTGGAATTGGTCTGGCACTTTCTGGTTTTGCCCTTCGCAACAACACTCAGGTTCTTCTTATTCCAATCGGACTTCTTTTCTTCTGGATGGGACTCAGTATTTCCAGACAGAAAACAAAAGAGGCAATTGCCGCAAAACAGCAGGCAGAAGACGCTAAAAAATCAGAGCAGACAAATCCTATCGATGATTCTAAAACTCTTGAGATGCTGGATCCTCTTTCGCTGGAAATTGGTTATGCTCTTATTCCTCTTGTTAATAAGGAAAAGGGGGCGGAACTTCTTGAACGAATTACCCGAATCCGAACAGAAGCCCGCCTTGATATGGGCTTCAATATTCCAAAAATCCGCATTCAGGATAATATGACCCTGGATCCTAACGATTATTCTTTCAAAATTCAGGGAATTGAAGCAGGCCATGCAAATATCCGTCTTGGCTATCTTATGTGTATGGATACGGGGGCTGTAATCAATAAAATTGAAGGAGAGCACACAAAAGACCCTGCTTTTGGAATGGATGCAATATGGCTGCCGGAAGACCGCCGCCAGGAAGCTGAAAATGCGGGCTATGTAGTTGTAGATCCGCCTACAATTATTTCTACCCATATTACAGAAATTATCCGCTCTCATGCGGCAGAAATGCTTGACCGTCAGGCAGTTTCAAATATCATAGAAAAGGTAAAGGAAAAAAATCCTGTTCTTATAAACGAAGTTCTGGACGTTGCAAAACTTTCTTACGGTATGATAGAGCGCGTTCTTCAAAATCTTCTGGAAGAAAAGGTTTCTATCCGTAACTACGTTAAGATTCTGGAAACCATGGCAAACTACGCTTCTGTCTGCCGTACTTCCTGGGAACTTACGGAAAAGGTTCGAGAAGCGCTTGGACTTCAGATTTGCATGCAGTATGCAGACCCTGCAGATAAAAAACTTCGTGTAATGCGACTTTCTGAGCCTTTGAGCGAGATGATTGCATCTCATGCTTATCTTCCACCGGACGGTTCAAAACCATATCCTGCATTTGATCCTGTTGACCGCCGCAAGTGGATTCGCGCTATAAGCGACAGTCTTTCAACTGTCAGCAATATGGGGCTCATGCCGATTATTCTTTGTGTACGTGATGTTCGTCAGCTGGTGCGTGCTTCGCTTGAACGTGAGCAGCCTGGTGTAGTTGTTCTTTCAGATATGGAAATCTTAGCCGCAGGCAAGAATGTAGACACTGAAATAATTGCAGAAATCAGGTCTGAAGACGAAGTGTAAAAAAAAGGAAAGAGGAAATAAAAAGGTTTAGATAAAATGGCTTACGAACGAGAAAATATTCAAAAAATAGTTGCAGATAATCTTGATGAATGCAAAGAGAAAATTTCCCGCATGTATGGTCGTGACTGGGTTTACAGAGGGCATGACAGAAAACTTGTAAAATACGGACCATTAAATCTTTTTAAGAAATGGGGCATAGAAATGAAGTATATTGTCGGACATTCAGATGCCTATTCCGATGCAAAGCCTTCAAAAAAGAATGAAGAAGATGCTGAATTTGAAAAAAATAAGGCAGCGCTTCTTGTACAGACTCTTTCTGCCCAGCTTACAAGTCAGCTTACTCAGAAACTTGAAGAAACTAAAAATGAACTTTCTGCTCAGATTGCAACAAAAAGCGGCTCTTCTGCTGATGAGCCTGAAGCAATCGTAAAAATTGAAGACATGCTCTATCAGAATGATTTTTCAAAAGATTATATCAAAGAGATTTCTGAAAAAATCCGCGCTAATTTTTCTCTGGAACAGCTGGAAAATTTTGATTTAGTTGAACACAAGGTCGTAGACTGGATTGGAGAAAGCATAGAAGTTGCCCTTCCAAAAGTTCACAGACCTCCTCACGTTGTAATTATTGTAGGTCCTACAGGAGTTGGGAAAACTACAACTCTTGTAAAACTTGCCGCTCAGTTTATGCTTTCTTACCGCAAGGATGAAAGAAATCAGGGCCGCCGTCCTAACTTATGCTTTATTACAACAGACTTTATGCGAGTTGGCGCTCTGCAGCAGCTTGAACGCTTTGGCGATATTATGAGTTACAGCGTTCTTAAAGCCGAAAAAACAGAAGATTTGAAAGTCCTTTATGATGAAAATAAAGACAATATGGATGCAATTTTTATCGATACTTCTGGATGCAGCCCTAATGACGCAACTCATCTTGCTCAGATGAAGCTTCTTCTTGATATTCCTCAGATGAATCCTGATATTTATCTTGCAGTTACAGCTTCATCAAAAGCCCGTGATCTGGAAAATATTTTCAAAAATTATGAACCTTTCGGTTATAATTCAGTTATTATTACAAAAAGCGATGAATCTCTGCAGTATGGAAACGTTATCAGCGTTTTGCATAAAAAACATAAGGCTGTTTCCTATATTACAAACGGCCAGAATGTAACACAGGATTTAAGACAGGCCTCAATAGTTGATTTTTTAATCAGGCTTGAAGGCTTTGATATAGACAGACAACACATTGAAGGAAAATTTGGAGGAAAATAAAAATGGAAGAACAGGCAGAAGGATTGAAAGAACTAATGGAAGATAATTTTCCTTCCAATGATACAAAAGATTCCGGCGAAAAAACTAACGGAAAAAATCATAATACAAGAATTATTGCCGTAACAAGTGGAAAGGGCGGTGTCGGAAAAACTAACTTTGCCGTAAACATGGCGATTGCCTATGCCCAGCTTGGCAAAAAGGTTATCCTTATTGACGGTGACCTTGGTATGGCAAACGTAAACGTGCTTTTGAATGTTGTGCCTCAGTTCAATCTTATGCACGTAATCAATAAGAAAAAGACAATGAAGCAGATTATTCTTGATACCGAATTCGGTATTAAGTTTATTGCCGGCGCCAACGGTTTTTCAAAAATTGCCAACCTAAGCGTAGACGAGCTTGAGTATTTTGCAAAACAGTTCAGTACTCTTGGTAATGCAGATATCATCATTATTGATACAGGTGCAGGTATTGCAAATAACGTTTTGCAGTTTGTTGCCGCTGCTGATGAAGTTTATGTCGTAACAACTCCAGAGCCTACTGCCATCACGGACGCTTACGGAATCATTAAAATCATCACTACAGAAATTGTTGACCGCGTTGTAAACATCAAGCTTATTGTAAACCGCGTTCATTCTGCAGATGAAGGAAAACGTATTTCAGAGCGAATCATTAACATTGTTGGTCAGTTCTTAAATTACAAGGTTGAATATCTTGGCTGTGTTTACGAAGATCCTATCGTACAGGCTTCTGTAATCCGCCAGAAACCATTTATTGTTGTAAATCCTACTTCAAAACCGGCTGTCTGCCTTAAACATATTGTAGGACGAATTGAAAAAACTGAACCGGAATACAACGAGGGAGTTGCAAGCTTCCTTAAAAAATTCCTCAGTAAGAAGAAAAAGGACGATATGTAAAAATTTTTCTATTAATTTTATATCTTATGGTGTATAATTAATAGGGAAAAAATGTTAGGAGGGGAAAATGCAGGGTATAAAAATCTCACTTAGTTTTGCAGCATTTGGATTTGTTTTGTCCTTGCTTTTCGGTTTTACCTCTCATGCCGCTTTTTTTATCCTTTTAATAAGGGCTTTAATTATTGCTCTTGTATTTGCAGGTATCGGTTTTGGCTTTTATTTTGTAGCAGACAAATTTTTAATGGACGATACCGATTCAATGGATGTGTCAGATAATGTTTCTGTTTCAAATCCACAGGTTGGAAGTAAAGTTGATTTATACGTTCATGATGAAGAACTGGATGCAGATGAAAACGGCAACACTTATTTTGTAGATGATTCTTCACGTCAGATGTTGAATAATTCAGATTTAAGAAGTACCGGCTCTATTTCACGGGCAGCTGCTTTTGCTCCTTCTTATGCTGCGAATGAAGAAAAAACTTCATTGCAGGAAAGCCAGAATGAAGTTACATCTGCAATGGCAGAAGCAAATGCAGGTGCGGCAGCGTCGGCTGCAAAAGTGCAGACCGCAGAGCCGGCGCAGGCTGAAGAAAGAGGTGGAGAAGCTGCTGAAAGGCAGGCGCCTTCTGACAATGCCGGCTCTGCGGCTTCATCATCAAATGAAGAATCTGGCGGACTTGATACTCTGCCAGACATGAGTTCTTTTGTAATGGAAAATGCTTCTTCTTCGGAAGAAAGTAGAGAAAGTGCTGTTGAAAGTGACAGCTCATAT
The DNA here is from genome assembly GCF_000619925.1 of Treponema sp. C6A8. Taxonomy (GTDB): domain Bacteria; phylum Spirochaetota; class Spirochaetia; order Treponematales; family Treponemataceae; genus Treponema_D. The sequence goes on from NZ_JHVB01000001.1 coordinate 289,077, forward strand.
ACAACAACCGTTTCTACAAGTCACAATGACGGAAGCGAATACGGTGTAAAAGATGCTGAAGTGATGGCAAAAGCAATCAGTTCGGTTTTATCAAGGGAAGAAAGTTAAGGATATAGAGAGGTAAGGTATGCCAGTAAATGATACTCAGGAAGAAGATGACCTTTGGGAAGAATTCAAAAAGACAAAGTCTCCGGCCTTGCGTGATAAATTTATAAGACAGTATATGCCTCTTGTAAAATATGTTGCCGGTAAGGTGGCTGTTGGAATGCCAAACAGCGTTGAATTTGATGACCTTGTCGGATTCGGGCAGTTTGGTCTTCTGGATGCAATTACAAAATATGACCCGGCAAAGAATGTAAAGTTTAAAACTTATGCGGTAACCCGTATTCGTGGTGCTATTTTTGATGAACTGCGCCAGATTGACTGGGTTCCTCGTTCTGTTCGTCAGAAGTCACGTGAAATTGAAGATGCAATTGTTTCTCTGGAATCTCGCCTTGGCCGTACTGCAACTGATTCTGAAATTGCAGAAAGCCTTAATATGAGCGAGGATGAATATCACCGCACAATCATGAAGGTTTCGGGTACAAGCGTTCTTTCCCTGAATGATGTATGGTATTCGGGCGATGATAACGACAATATGTCTATCGGAAATAACATTGAAGCACCTTCAAGTTTGAATCCGGACGTAATTGCTGAGCGTGAAGAAATCAAAAAAGTAATTGCCCAGGCTATCAGTGAGCTTCCTGAAAAAGAAAAAATGGTAATTGTTTTGTACTACCACGAAGATTTAACTTTTAAGGAAATCGGTGAGGTTCTTGAAGTAAGTGAATCTCGTATTTCTCAGCTTCATACAAAGGCTAACCTGAGACTCCGCGCTAAGCTTACAAATCTTAGAAAGGGAATTATCTAAGACTGGGGCGATGAAATATGGTTACCCTGGAAAAAATCCGTGCAGAAATGAAATCTCGGCTGGATACAGACCAGCAGCTTCATAATGTTGACGTTCACGCTGATACAATTGATGAGGCACTGGCTGATGCTGCCGTTCAGCTTGAAACAAAAGTCGGTAACCTTCAGTACGAAGTTATTGAAAAGGGAAGTGACGGATTTTTGGGAATTGGAAAGCGTCCCTGGAAACTGAAAATCTATCAGGATCCCTCTACCGTTAAAAAAGTTCAGAAACTTGCTTCGGAAGGTCTTTTTACAGACGACGAGCTGGAAGATACAGAAAAAGTTGCGGACAGAGACGGAATGTTCTATGTACGCCACTTCGGCTCAGATATTATGCTTAAAGTTGTTCTTCCGCTTGGAAACGGTACGCCAATCCAGCTGCGGGAAGTTCTTGATGAAGTTAAGCGTGAAGATACAATTTCTTTTGACGAAGATTCAATCAAAAAATTCATTAAAAACGGTACTGATAACGAATATCAGAAGGTCGGAGATTACAAGCATTCTCAGGCCGGCGACGTTCTTATTGCCGTAGATATTTCAAAAGACGAAATGTCTGGAAACCTTATCGTTTCTCCACCAGCCATGGGTGGTCAGGAAGCTTCTGCAGAGGCAATCAAGCGTGCCTGCTACCAGCAGGGTATTCTTGCAGACTGTGTTCTTGAAGATAAGGTTCGTGAGTTTGTCGATTCTCCTGTATACAATACACCATTTGAAATCTGTCATGCCGTTATGCCTGTTGACGGACACGATTCATATATTTCCTACAACTTTGAAACTGACCCTAAAAAGCTTAAGCCAAAGGTCAGCGAAGAATCAGGACGAATCAACTTCAAGCAGCTTAATCAGATTCAGAACGTTATTGCAGGTCAGCCACTTGCAACTAAGGTTCCTGCAGAAAAAGGTAAGGGCGGTAAGACCCTTCTGGGCCGCTGGCTTGATGCAAAGGACGGAAAGGATACTGTAGTTCAGCTTGGCGCAAATACCGAATGGGACCGCGACGGAATTACAATCAAGGCTTCTATTGACGGTGAAGTTATGATTGTAAACGGAAAGATTACCGTTGAGCCTGTTAAATATCTTGATGCAGTTAATGTTAAAACTGGTGATATTAAATTTGTCGGTACAGTTATCATTAAAGGTTCTGTTGAAGAAGGCTTCCGCGTAGAAGCAACTAATATTGAAGTAAACGGCATTGTAGATAAATCTCATCTTGAGGCAACCGGAAATATTGTTGTTAGTCAGGGTATTTTTGGTAAGGGTGAAGGTTATATCAAGGCCGGTAAATCTCTCTGGGCTAAGTTTATCAACGAAGCTACCGTTGAGGTTGAAGAAAACGTCGTTGTAAATGACAGTATCATCAACTCAAACGTTACTGCAATGAAGAATATCATTGTGCGTGGTAAGAAGGCACAGATTCTTGGAGGACATCTTCTTGCAACAGAGGAAATCTGCGCCAAGAAAATCGGTTCTCCGGGCGGTGGTACAGAAACAATTCTTGAAGTTGGTATTGACCCTCGTGCTAAAAAAAGACTTGAAGAACTGCAGAAAATGCAGTCAAAGAATACAACTGAATACGAAAAACTCGACCTTGATATCCAGACTCTTGAGCAGCAGAAAAAACTGCGTAAAAAGCTTCCTCAGGATAAGGAAGACAAGCTTTCTGAATTCAAGGAAAAACAGCAGCAGCTTTACCAGGAACTTGAGCAGATAAATGACGAAATTGCAGGAATCCAGGCTCACCTTAAGGAACTTAAGGCAATCGGTAAGGTTAAAGTTGAAGATACAGTTTATGCCGGCGTAAAAATTTATATCCGCGACGCACTTGATGAAATTAAGATGGATTGTAAGAAGACAACCTTCTTCTACGATGATGCCAGTAAGCTGAGTAAGCGCGGTGAATATGAACCACCAAGCGCTGACGTAGGAATGCCAGATGGGTATACAGCCGATTGACCTTCAGACAATGTATTCTCAGCTCTCTAATCTTTCAAAGACTATGGCGGCAGGGCAGCAGGCTCAGCTTACGGAAGCCATGCAGCAGCAGGATAATATTCAGCGAAGTCTTGAAAATGCCAGCAAAGTGCAGCAAACTCAGACAGACAGGGCTGATGCGAATTCGGTTGATGAAGACGGGCGGGACGGCGCTGCGGCCTTTGGCAGTAAAAAGAAAAAGGAACAGAATGGCGGAAACGAATCTGAAAATAATGCCTCTGATTCTCAGTCAGGCTCAAAATCAGGTTCGCCTTATATAGGAACGATTATCGATATAACAAGGTAACGGGGTAAAGTGTGGCAGCTACGATTGCAATAACCTTAAGTTTAATTACAATAGTTCTTCTTTTAATTTTTCTTATCCGCTTTAAAAAAATTTTCTCTACTGAAAATATCATCGAAAAAACAAAGTCCTATATGGACAAAATGATAAAAGATATCAACGGTCAGGCAAACCGGGATCTTGATTTAATTAACGAATCTTCAAGACGCCTTCGCGCTCTTTTAAACGAAACTGAACATAAAATGGAACAGTTCCGTGAGGCCAGCAGACTTTTGCAGAATGCAATTGCAGAGGCAGATAAACTCAGTAAGCTTTCTGGAAACAGCCCTTTATATGTAGAAAATAAAAATGTTTCGGAAATCAAGCCTGTAAGAAAACCTTCTGTTTCTAAAAAAATATCTTCTGCCGCAGATAATGCTCCGTCTCTTTTTGATGCCCAGACTATAAATCCGGATTCATCTTATGAAATTGTAAAACCTCAGCAGAGTTCTCTTTTTGATGCTGAAGAAGAGTCCTCTAACAATAATCCTATTCTAGACGATGTAACTAACGTAATGCCCGATGGTTCTGCTTACAAACACGTGCCGCTTATTATTACAAAAGTTCTTGATGAAGAACCGACGGGAAAAAATCAAAGTCAGACTGAAAACAGAGTCAGGCCGTTTAATGCTGCAGCAACAAGTAAAAAAGAATTTTCAGAACAGGTAATGGACCTGTTTAATAAAGGTTTTCAGATTGAACAGATTGCAAACGAGCTTTCCTGTTCAATTACTGAAGTTCAGTTTGTAATTGATATGGGATTATAAATTCCGGAGGTTTTATATGAAGATAGATAAATCAAAATTTGGTCTCTTGTCGGACGGTACAAAGGTAACTCTTTATACTGTTTCAAACGGCGACATGCAGTTTTCATGCACAGATTACGGCTGTACAATCACAAGCATAATCTTAAATGACAAGAATGGTAAAAAAACAGAAGTTACACTGGGCTTTTCAACTTTGGACGGCTATGTAAACAACGACTGTTATTTTGGCGCTTTTGTCGGCCGCTTTGCAAACCGCATTGCAAAAGCTCAGTTTACCCTTAACGGTAAAAAATATGACCTTGATAAGAATGACGGTCCTAACTGCCTTCACGGCGGCTTTGACGGCTGGCATAAAATTGTCTGGGATTCAAAAATCATTAAAGGTAAAAATCAGGCAGGAATTCAGTTTTCCCGTATTTCACCGGACGGAGAGCAGGGCTTCCCTGGTAATATGGAAATAAAAGTAACTTATCTTCTTGATAAGAATAATAACCTTACCTGTTCTTATACTGCAAAAACTGATAAGGCAACTCCTGTAAACTTTACAAATCATTCTTATTTCAATCTTGCAGGCCGCGGTCAGGTTTATGAGCACGTAATGCAGATGAATTCGGCATATTACCTGGAAGTTTCTCCAAAATTGATTCCAACAGGAAAACTTCTTGATGTAGCCGGCACTCCATTTGATTTTAATAATCCTAAAACTCTTGGGCAGGATATCGATCAGATTAAGCCTGGCTACGACCACTGTTATGTAACAGAAGTTTACACACCTGAAACAAAAACTTCTGTTCCTCTTGATGATTCAGACCTTGTTGAATTCTGTAAGGTAACTGAGCCTGTAAGTGGGCACGAAATGCAGGTGTTTACAAACATGGTAGGCTGCCAGCTTTACACAGGAAACTTCATTCAGGACAAAGTGGGCCGCAGCGGCAATAAATACAATATTCACGACGGATTCTGTCTTGAAACTCAGGTTTTCCCGGATACACCAAATCAAAAGGATTTTCCGACCTGTATTCTTGAGCCTGGCCAGACAATGAAGGCAAAAACCGTTTATTCATTTAAAATATAGTTTTCTCGCGAATTCTTATAAAAAAATAAAACATTTTGTTTGAATTATACAGAATTAGCGTATAAACTTTATATATTACTAATGGAAATTATTTTGCGAGGTTATGATGGACGTACAATTACAAGAACTGATTGATAAGATCAAAAAAGATGGCGTTGCAACTGCTGAAGCTGAAGCTGCAAAAAAAATTGCAGAAGCTGAAAAGAAAGCTGAAAGTATCGTTGCAGATGCTCAGGACAAGGCTGCAGAAATCATTAAAAATGCAAAAGCAGAAACAGAAAGAATGGAAAAAGCCAGTGAAGAGGCTATCGTTCAGGCTGGAAGAAACATGCTGCTTTCATTTAAGGATTCTCTCGTAGCTGAACTTGACGGACTTATTCAGGCAGAGACAGCAAAGGCAGCAACAAAAGATGTCCTTGCAAAACTTATCCCTGAAACAGTAAAAGCATGGGCAAAAAACAGCGATGCTTCAGAACTTTCAGTTCTGCTTGCTGAAAAAGATTTGAAATCTCTGGAAGCTGCCCTTACAGGCGACCTTAAAGCTGAAATTTCTAAAGGACTCGAAATCAAGCCTGATAAGACTTTGACAGCCGGCTTTAGAATTGGTGTTAAAAACGGCGCCGCATATTACGACTATTCTGCTGAATCACTTGCAGAAATGTTCGGCGCATATCTTAATCCAAAAGTTGCAGCACTTATGAAGACCGCTGCAAAAGGAACAGAGTAGTGGCATATTATTATTTGGTTTCACAGTTACCAAATATCTCTGCTGCAGAAGGAAAATCAGCCCTTCCTTTAAATGAAGTAAGTTTTAAGGAATTGTGCTGCCGTTTTCTTTCCGAAGATGAAAAATCAATAGTGGGCTCGCTTTCGCTAGTTCCGCCAAAAGATGCTTCATCTACAGGATCTGTCTTTTTGGATACTTGGTATGAAAAAGAAAGAAGCCTGCGCTATGCTCTGGCACAAATCCGTGCTCAGAAGATGAAAAAAGATGCTGCTGTACTTCCGCCGGGTGTTACTGCTGATATTATTCAGGCAGCCCGCACTGCAGTTGGAATGGACAGTCCTTTGAGCGCAGAACAGTTTCTTTTTGAGTACCGAATCAGACTTCTTGATGAATTAAGACCTCTTGATTCGTTTTCGGTGGATTCAGTTTATGCGTACGGAATCAGGCTTCTGCTTGTTGAACGCATGAAAAAGTTTGATGCTGAAATTGGAAAAACTTCTTATCATAAAATTTATGATAATATTTTAGATGGAGATAAGAAAAAGAAATGACGGATACAAAAGCTAAAGTAGTCGGCATTAACGGAAACATGGTAACAATCCAGTTTGATGGTCAAGTTTCCATGAACGAAGTAGGTTACGTTAATGTTGACGGAAAAAAACTACGAGGAGAAGTAATCCGTATCCGAGGCAATAAGGCTCAGATGCAGATTTTCGAAATGACACAGGGCATTAAAGCCGGTGACACAGTAGAACTTGTTGGCGATCTCCTTTGTGCAGAATTGGGACCAGGACTTTTGGGACAGACTTTTGATGGTCTTCAGAACCCTCTTCCTCTGGTTGCAGAAAAAGCAGGCTTCTTCCTTGAGCGCGGTGTTTATGTAGATTCACTTCCACGCGATAAAAAATGGGACTGGACTCCTAGCGTAAAAGAAGGCGACAAGCTTCTTCGCGGAGATTCAATTGGTTCTGTTCCGGAAGGACCTTTTACACATAAAATTCTTGTTCCATTTGATTTACTTGGAATGTACACAGTTAAGAAGGTTACTCCAGCCGGCTCTTACACAATTGAAGATGTAATGGCTGTCGTAACTGATGAAAAGGGCAAGGACCACGAGCTTAAGATGGCATTCAAATGGCCTGTAAAACGCGCCGTTGACTGCTATGCAGAACGCCTTGCTCCATCTGAGCCAATGGTAACTCAGGTTCGTTTGATTGATACCTTCTACCCGGTTTCTAAAGGTGGTACATATTGTATTCCAGGACCTTTCGGTGCCGGAAAAACAGTTCTTCAGCATACAACATCACGTAACGCAGACGTTGATATCGTAATCATCGCTGCCTGCGGTGAACGTGCGGGTGAAGTTGTAGAAACAATTAAAGAGTTCCCTGAACTTAAAGACCCTCGTACAGGACGTTCTTTGATGGAGCGAACAATCATCATCTGTAACACATCTTCTATGCCGGTTGCTTCCCGCGAAGCTTCGGTTTATACATCTGTTACACTTGCTGAATACTACCGTCAGATGGGACTTCACGTTCTTCTTCTTGCAGACTCTACATCACGCTGGGCACAGGCTTTGCGCGAAATGTCTGGTCGTCTTGAGGAAATCCCTGGTGAGGAAGCATTCCCTGCTTACCTTGAATCTTACATTGCTGCCTTCTACGAGCGCGCTGGTATTGTTCGCCTCCGCGATGGAAAAGTTGGTTCTGTAACAATCGGTGGTACAGTATCTCCTGCCGGCGGTAACTTTGAAGAGCCTGTAACACAGGCAACCTTGAAGGTAGTAGGTGCCTTCCACGGACTTTCACGTGAACGTTCAGATGCCCGTAAGTATCCTGCAATTGACCCTATTATTTCATGGTCTAAATACAAATCAGTTATCCGTGAAGAGCTGGTTACTTTTGCCCGCAAGGTCTTCCTCCGCGGTGTTGAAGTAAACCAGATGATGAAGGTAATTGGTGAAGACGGTACTACAACAGAAGACTACATTGAATATCTTAAGAGTGAATTTATTGATGCTGTTTACATGCAGCAGAACTCTTTTGATGAAGTTGATGCCGCTGTCTGCGTTGACCGCCAGAAATATACTTTTGCAAAAGTTGTAAAAGTTATTGGTTCAGATTTTGACCTTGCTGATAAAGATGCTGCTCGTAACTTCTTCAACCAGCTCCGTCAGAAGTTCCTTGACTGGAACTACACAATCTGGAACACAGATGACTTCTACAAGGCAGAAAAAGACTTTGATGCTCATTATGCTTCTGCAAACGGTAAAGTTCGCGATGAAGTAAGCGCAATGCTTAAGGATGGTGAATAGTTATGAACAAAGTTTATAGTAGAATTGAATCCATCGTCGGAAGCGTAATCACTGTAAAGGCTGATAACGTAGCTTACGGTGAGCTTGCAGAAATCGAAACACGTTTTGGTAAATCACTTGCCGAAGTAAATAAAATTGAAGGTGATGTAGTTTCACTTCAGGTATTTGCCGGCGGACGCGGTATTTCAACCGGCGACCATATTAAATTCCTTGGACATCAGATGAAGGTTTCTTTCTCTGATGATCTTCTTGGACGTATCTTCAACGGTTCTGCAGAACCTCGCGATAATGGTCCGGCCCTTACAGACAGTCTTGTTACAATCGGAGGTCCTTCAGTAAACCCTTCTAAACGTATCATGGCTAAGCGTATGATTCGTACCGGTATTCCAATGATTGATATGTTCAACACACTGGTTGTATCTCAGAAACTGCCTATTTTCTCAATTTCTGGTGAACCTTACAACCAGCTGCTTGCCCGTATTGCCATGCAGGCAGAAGTTGACGTAATCGTACTCGGTGGTATGGGTCTTAAATACGATGACTACCTCTTCTTCAAAAAGACACTGGAAGAAGGCGGCGCTCTCAGCCACACAGTTATGTTCATTCATACTGCGGCAGACCCAACTGTAGAATGTCAGAAGATTCCTGACCTTTCTCTTGCAGTTGCCGAGCAGTTTGCCCTTAAAGGAAAAGACGTACTTGTACTTCTTACCGATATGACAAACTTTGCAGACTCAATGAAGGAAATTGCCATTACTCAGGAGCAGGTTCCTTCTAACCGCGGTTATCCTGGAGACTTGTACTCTCAGCTTGCAGCCCGCTACGAAAAGGCTGTTGACTTTGAAGGTGCCGGTTCTGTAACAGTTCTTGCCGTTACAACAATGCCTGGTGACGACGTTACTCACCCGGTTCCTGATAACACAGGTTACATCACAGAAGGTCAGTACTACCTTAAAGGCGGCCGTATTGAGCCGTTCGGTTCTCTTTCACGCTTGAAGCAGAACGTAAACGGTACAACCCGTGATGACCACCGCGGACTTATGGACGGTATGATTCGTCTTTACTCAAGCTATAAAGACACCCTTGAAAAGAAATCAATGGGATTTATCATGAGTAAGTGGGATGAAAAACTTCTTACTTACGGAAAAATGTTTGAGTCAGAGATGATGGACCTTTCAAAGAATATTTCTCTGGAAGAAGCACTCGACCTTGGATGGAAAATCCTTGCAGACTGCTTCGAGCCTGAGGAAACTGGTCTTAAATCATCTTTGATTGAAAAACACTGGCCAAAGAAGTAAGCGATTATTTGTGAGGTAAAAGATGGTACGATAAAAATCGTTGATTTTTATCTATCGAGCTAAAGTTCGCATAAAAGTGAGCTTTAAGATGTGATGAGGATGTTTAATGGCGAAGATAAAACTTACTAAGAATGAGCAGAAGGTCCAGAAAGATGCGCTTAAAATGTATAACCGCTATCTTCCAACCCTTGTGCTTAAAAAACAACAGCTTCAGACAGAAATCCGCACAATAGACCAGAAGGCCAGAGAAGTCCGTGCTGCAAGAGCGGCGCTCGAAAAGGAATTCGACGCATGGATTGCAGTATTCGGAGAAGAAGAGGCTTTTAAGCCGGAAATGGTTACCGTAAAAAACATCAAAAAAGGATGGGGTAATATTGCCGGTGTTGCCATTCCGATTTATGAAGGCGCAGATTTTTCACGCGGGGACTACGATTTGTACGAAACCCCATTGTGGATTGATATGGCAGCCGACAGAATGGAAAAGGCCCTTTCTTTAGACCTTGAAGCCGAAGTTCTTGATGAACAGGTTAGGCTTCTTTCAAAGGAACTCAGGACCACAACACAGCGTGTAAACCTGTTTGAAAAGGTTAAGATTCCTGAGACAAAGGCTAATATCAAGAAAATATCTGTTTATCTTGGTGATGAACAGGTTGCGGCGGTTGTCCGAAGTAAAATATCAAAGAAAAAGCTTCAGAATAATTCCGAAGAAGAACAGGAGGCAGGTAAATGATTGAACCAATGAAAAAAGTCTCTCTTGTTCTTTTAAATAAGGAACGTGAAGAGGCTCTTGTTAATCTTAGAAAAATCGGTCTTGTTCATTTGGAGAAATTAGAGGGAGCAAGTGAAAAACTTTCTGCCTTTAAGGAAGCTTCTGCAAATGCGCTGGTTGCCGAATCTGTTTTAGGGGAAATTAAGGCTCCCAAGGCAAAAAAAGGCATGGCACCGGCTCTTTCTGATGAAGATACTGCAAAGCTCTGTGCAGACATTGTTGCAAAATCAGAGCGTAAAAAACAGCTTCTGGAAGAAATTTCAAGTGACGCTACCGAACTTGACCGCTTTAGCGGATGGGGAACTGTTACAAATGAAGATTTTGAATACCTTGTAACAAAAGGCATTCAGCTTAAGATGTATGAAGTTCCTGTAGAAAAATATAATCAGATTGACCAGCAGATTCAGACAATCCTTGTAAATAAGAATAAAAAGACTGCAAGATTTATGATTATAAACGGCGGTGAGGGACGCCCTGAAAATCTTATGCCAGAGGCATTTGAAGTTCCTTTACCACGCATTTCAACCTCTTTGCTGGAAAAAGAGATTAAGGATGATGAAAAGAAAGTTTCTGAAATTGAAGCCTTCTTTGCGGCAAATGCAAAATATCTTCCTTCAATTTCTGCTTTTAAGAAAAACCTTGAAACAGACATTGAGTTTGAAAACGTAAATGCCGGTATGGAACGCGAAACTTCAGGTGATGAAAATGACCTTGCATGGATCAGCGGTTATGTTCCTGCAGCAAATCTTGAAGAATTCAAGGCAGACTGCGCTAAGAATAACTGGGCTCTTGCCTATGCAGATCCGGAAGATGATGACCTTGCCGTTCCAACAAAGCTTAAGAACAACAAGTTTGTAAGTTTGATTTATCCTCTTACAGACTTCTTGGGAACTGTTCCTGGCTATCATGAATTTGATATTTCGGGCTGGTTCTTACTGTTCTTTACAGTGTTCTTTGCAATGATTTTTGGCGATGGCGGCTACGGTGCGCTTGTTCTTGTCCTTACACTTTTACTTATGCTTAAGTCAAAAGCGTCTGGCAAAAAGGTTGCGCCTGTATTCGGCCTTATTACGCTGGTTTCTATAGCAACGATCGTTTGGGGTGCCGTAACCTGTACCTGGTTTGGTATTCCTGTAGATATGCTTCCAGACTGGCTTAAAAATCTTTCTATTCCTTGGATTTCTTCTGCTTATGAAGATACTCTCTGGCAGGTTCCTTGGGTTAGCGAGGTTGGCGGTAAGGCTGTAGGACTTACAAAGAGTCAGAACCTGCAGATTTTCTGCTTCTCTCTGGCACTTGTTCAGCTTGCAGTTGCCCATATCAAAGCCGCAGCAAGAAACATCAGCCTTAAGAACGGCTTGAAGGCGGTAGGTGACATTGGTTCACTTATGCAGCTTATCGGTATGTTCTGGGTAGTACTTTCTATGGTTGTAAACTCTGATGTATTCCCAATGCTTGGCTACATTGGAACTGTTCCTGTCGGCAAAATCGAGATTTCTTTGATTGCGGCAGGTTTTGTTCTGAGTTTTATATTTGCCAACTATGAAGGAAGCATTGGTGCTTCTATCCTGGAATCTTGTAAGAATATTATTTCGGTTCTTTTGGGAGTCGTAAACGTATTCTCTGATATTGTTTCTTACATCCGACTTTGGGCTGTAGGTCTTGCGGGAGCTGCTATTTCCGAAACTGTAAACACCCTTGCAGGTCCAATTCTTGGACACGCAATTCTGTTTATTGCGGCAATAGTTCTGCTTTTGTTCGGACATGGCTTGAACATGATTTTGAACCTGCTTTCGGTAATTGTACACGGTGTTCGTTTGAATACTCTTGAATTCTGTACACATATCGGTATGGCATGGAGCGGAACAAAGTTCAATCCGTTTGCGGAGAAAAAATCTTCGTAAAAAAAATGCCGTCGTATGGCGGCATAAATCAGTAATTCAATCTGCATGTGCAGATATTAAAAATTAAATTAAACCTTGCGTTTGCGGGTTAAAGGAGAAAAATATGGAAATTTGGGGTTACATTGGTGCTGCTGTTTGTATGGGTATTGCTGCTATCGGTTCAGCAATCGGAATCGGAATCGCTGGTCAGGGAGCAATCGGAGCCTGGAAACGTTGTTATGTAAACAATAAACCAGCCCCATTCATCCTCACTGTATTTGCTGGTGCTCCTCTTACACAGACAATTTACGGCTTCCTTTTGATGAACATTGCTTTGAAGCCAAAGGTAATGAGCGGTGAAATGACACCTGGTTTTGCACTTGGTCTTGGTATTGCTTCTGGTCTTGCTATGTGTTTCTCTGCTATTGCTCAGGGAAAAGCTGGTGCAGCAGGTTCTGACGCTCTTGGTGAAACTGGAAAAGGTTTTGCTCAGTACATCATGGTAGTAGGTCTTTGTGAATCTGTTGCTTTGTTTGCAATGGTATTCTCACTTATTGCATAGTTTACAAATTGATAAAACGCTCTCGCGGAGAACCAAATTATGCTCCGCCGAGAACGTAGATTTGTAATTATTTTATGTAAAAGACAGCGTTCGCTGTCTTTTACTTCCTGCGTTCTAAGCTACGCATAATTTGAACCTCCGCTGCGCTTTTCCTTCCTTTTTAATCTTTTCCCTACTTAGTAAAAATGTTATATTTAACCCATGACAAACGACGAAATTCAGGAAAAAATCAATCAGCTTAGCAGCAAAAAAAAGAAACTTGACGGAAGCCGCACTCTCTGTGCCTTCCTTTTTTGTATTTTTCTTTTTGACTGGGATAAATTTATGGCAGGAGATCCATCAAAACTCCTTATCGGTATTTTTGCAGTAATTACTGTGGTTCCTGTAGGACTTATTATTTACGAGACAAAACTCATTCAGGGCTTAAAAAAAGAGATAGCAGAACTTACTTCAAAACTTGCAATTGAAGATTCAGAAGACGATGAAGAAGAAACTTCTGAGGAAGACGGCGAATGATTACAAAAGAAGTAAAACTTGGCTGTAAAGGAATGACTCGTCCCCTGATTATTGGCGGAAACAATCCTGTAACACTTCAGACAATGTGGAAGGAAAGCATTACAGATATCCCACAGAATAATGAAAAATTGGAACGCACTTTGCGAGAACTGAACGAGCTTTCTTTTCTTGGCTGTGATATTGTCCGCTTTGCAGTTCCGGATATGGAAAGTGCAAAAGCCATTTCCATGATTGCAGAACGTACTTCCATGCCTCTTGTTGCAGACATTCATTTTGACCACCGTCTTGCGTTGGAATGCCTTAAGGGAAATACAGCCGCAATCCGTATTAACCCTGGTAACATCGGTTCAATAGAAAATACAAAGCGCGTTGTTGAAGGCTGTCGTGATAACGGAGTTGCAATCAGAATAGGAATTAATTCTGGAAGTCTTCCAAAAGATTTACAGGAAAAGATTGCAAAAGGCGAAATTACCCGCGCTCAGGGATTGTGCGAGACTGCTGTTCGCGAGGCAGAAATATTTGAACAGTTAAACTTTAATCAATATGTAGTAAGCATGAAGTCCAGCGATGTAACAGAAACAATTGAATGTAATCGCTTTTATGCGCAGAAATACAATAATCCTCTTCATCTTGGAGTAACAGAGGCTGGTCCATTAATAGGTGGCGTTGTAAAATCTTCTATTGCCTTTTCTACACTTTTGAATGAAGGCATTGGAGATACCATCCGCGTAAGTCTTTCATCATCTTCGGAAAACGAAGTAATCGCAGGACTTAATATTCTTAAGGAATGCGGAAAAAGAAAGGGCGGGGTAACAATTGTAAGCTGCCCTCGTTGCGGACGGCTTGGTTTTGACGTTCATGCTTTTGTTGACCGCTGGCAGGCCCGCCTTCTTGCAATGAAAAAAGACATCACTGTTGCTGTTATGGGCTGTATTGTAAATGGGCCTGGAGAAGGCAAGCATGCTGACATAGGAATTGCTGGCGCCACTGACAAAGTAATTATTTTTAAGAAAGGTAAAATTGTGCAAACAATTGACCCGAAAGATGCCGATAAAGTATTTGAAAAGGAATTGAATTCTTTATAGGTTGATTAATAATGAATAAAAAAATTACTGCTTGTATTATTTCTCTTTTTGCTTTTGGAAGTCTTGCTCTTTCGGCACTTAACTTAAGTATTAATGAAGACAGCATCAAGGCATACCGCGAGGCTCAGCTTTGTTTTGAAAGTCAAAACTATGGTGATGCCCTCAGTTTTTGTGAAAATGCTATTTTGTATCGCAAACAGCTTTCAGAAGCAAATAAAAAATATCTTGAAAATAGCATGTCTTCCCGCCGTGTTCAGCGTGCCGGAGACAGCATCAGTGCCATACTTGCAGTTCTTGAAGAACGAAACGAAAAAGATTCAATTGACGTAATCAAATATTATTATATGAAAAAAGGTCAGGATTTCTTTGATGATTCAATTACAAAAATGATTGACTATATTGATGAAATTAAAGATTTTCCAGAGGCTCAGTGCCTTATCGGTGATATTTACCTTATGGAAGGTGAATATGATTTTGCCGAGCAGTATTATCTTCTTGCAATAAAAAATGCAAAAGTTCTTGATATTCCTAATCAAAAATATGAAATATATTTAAAACTTGCCCGAATAAGCGAACTAAAAAAAGATTTTGGAAAAATGGAAGAACGCCTGCTTTCAGTTCTTACAGAAGACAAAAATTATACGGATAAGGCCTTGTTTTCTGCCATGATGAATACAGTAACCATAAATCGCCCTGATTCTATGGAAAAGTTCTTTCAGTTATATCGGGCAGATTCTTATTATACAATTGTTGCATATTCAAAACTCTGTCATTATTACTATGGTCTTGGAGAAAATCAAAAGGCCCTGCAGTTTGCCCTTCTTTCTGTACTTACAGATTTTTCAAGAATGGAAGAAATTGTTGCATCCCGTAATATTGACTATACGTACGTCAGTTTGGATCATTTATTTTATGAAATCAGTCTTTATCCGGATATTATTGAATGGTGTAATAAATATGATGTATGGAATGCATTTTCAACATTCTGCGATATTTTAATTACACTAGGTTATAATAATTTTGCTTCTTCTGTTTTGAAAGTTCTTTCGGCATCATGTCCGGAACAATACTGGCAGCAACACTCTGTTCTGGAGCTTGGTAAACTCCAGAAGAACTGATTTTTTAGTATTGTAATCCAAGACCAATAGAAAGTTCGTATTTTGATCCGGAACGCCAGTCATTTTCAATTGGCATTTTTAGCTTCTTAAGCACAGTTCGTGCCATATCAATTCCGGCACTAATACGGAATACAAATCCTGACCATTTTAGAGGATAGATAAGAACTTCAAGACCACCACAATAGAAACCATCGCGAGGATCAAACCAGCGGTCTGTAATCTTATTATGGGTGAGCGCAATATCAACAAAAGGTGAAATCTGAACATCAACGTTTAATTTATTTAAGACTTTAGTTTCAAAAGTTGATGTAAAGAAGTGTATTGGCATATCAAGATTTAATACAAAAGCAGATATTACATTACACATTTTGTAATCAGTATCATCATATTTTAAGTCATCTCGGATACCGCGCAGTCTTGAACCAATATTACTTCCGTTAACCATTATATACTTACCATGAGGATCCTGAATGTCATAGAAAGCATAAAAATCTGCTGCAAGTCCCATGCGGGCAAATACATCATCCATGTCATCAAAGTAGAATGATTTGAATGCCTGCAGTTCAGTTTCAACCTTTGGAGTAAAGGTATATCTTTGAGTATTATATGAATAAGAGTTTCCTAAAGAAATGCTCAAGCCGTTACGGAGATTATCAGCCCAGTTAATACGTGAAGTTGCCAATGTATGACCAATTGAGAGTACCGGGCTTGAAAGGTCTGTATTTAATTCCTGAATGCCATCAAAATCCCAGTTGTATGTTACAGAAGTACTTGGAGTATATGTAACATTTCCCCAGTCATCAATTATTGCAACTTTTATAGGAACTGAAAAATTAAAATATTCCTTGAAGTACAAATCATCATCATATTTAGAATAATCAAGATTTTTTATAAAAGACTGGTCAAATTCCCATACAAAACTGTGGCGTGGAAAAGGAAGGGAAAGCTTTAAACCGGATTTTGCATCCCATTCCGGTGATGATTCATCAAAGTTATATGAAAAAGAATAGTCGTTAATCCATGTTGCATTAAAAGGGCCTGCTTTGAATGGATGGTCATAAGAAAAACCTAATCCAATTTTATTTTTAGAATCTTCAGAAGATGAATCTTTTATGCTGAAATTTAGTTCTCCGGCCATTTCATTCATTGAGCCTAAAAAGTTATTATCCTTTCCCTTTATTTTCATTGTAAATCCCTTGTTTGAATCATATTTAGGATAAGGGAAGGCAAGAATATGAATTGAATCTACTGTATGAACAGAAAGATGTACCTTTCTAATTCCATTTTCATCTTCTTCATCATAAGCATAATCAACTTCAATCTTTGAAAAAAGTCTGGTATTTTTCAGTCGCTGGATATAATCATCCTTGTAGTGAAGAAAAGCTGCTTCTGTTTCAAAAACACGTTTTTTATCTACTTCAACATTAAGAGAAAGAGAATAAGGATTTGTCTTTCCAAATCCAAAAGCGCCTTCAGTTTCGTATTCAACATCTGAAATCTGATATTTTTCTGCAAAAAGCATTAATGATGCAGAAAAAGCAAAAATTATACTTAAAACTTTTTTATTTAATTTACGCATATTAGTAAGCACCCTTTCCTAAAAGAACAACCCAAACAGATTTTATTAAAATCCAGATATCAAGCCATATAGACCAGTTCTGAATATAGTATGTATCATAAGAAATTCGTTCCTCATAACCTGTATCGCTGCGGCCTGAAATCTGCCACATGCCGGAAAGTCCCGGTTTTACAGATAAAACATAATCCTTGTAATCGCCATATTTTTCAAGTTCCGGTTCTGTAACCGGGCGTGGACCTACAAGGCTCATTTCTCCAAGAAGAATGTTGATAAGCTGAGGAAGTTCATCCATACTTGTTTTACGAAGCAACTTTCCGAATTTTGTAATGCGAGGATCATTTTCAAGTTTACGGTCTTTTTCCCACTGGGCGCGCATTTCTTCATTTTCTGCAAGAAGTTTTTCAAGAATTTCCTGAGAATTAATGACCATTGAACGGAACTTCCAGCATTTAATTGTTTTACCGTTTTTTCCAACTCGCTTATGACCGTAAAAAATAGGACCTCGTGAAGTAATTTTAGTAAGTACAGCGCACAGAATAAAAACCGGTATCCAGGCAGGTGAAAGACCTAAAATTATAAATAAATCAAGCAGGCGTTTTAATGCTTTATTAATTCTGAAAGTTAGATTGTGAACAGAAGAGAATGCAATGATTCCTGCAATATCTTTAAGCTGCTGCGTTGTTGTAAAAGTTGTCTGCTGTTTTGAAACTGTAATTGTGTAACGGTATGAAGACATGACTTTCTTCATGTCTCCGTGATAGTCACAGATTACCGCAGTTTTTACATTATGCATTTTAATATTATCAAGAAGTTCTTTTAATGGAGGTAATACAGGAATTCCCTTATATTCTTCATATCCTTTTGCTGCAGAATCTACAATAACTGCAGGGTGATAGCCTAGATATGGATTACTGATCAATTTATCAACAATAAAATCGGCACTGTGACCTGTACTGTAAATAATTGCAGGAACACCCCACCAGCTGAAATGTCCGAATAAAGTTTTAGCTAATTCACGGACTCCAGGAAGAAGTATTGTTGCGACAGGGAAGGTAATTGCAAATGAAAGAATTACAGCCTTATCTTTAGAATCCTGTATAAATGAATCTAAAATTTCGTAGTCATTTATATCTGCAATAATAATTCCTAAGGTCATTGCGCCAAGGGCAAAAAGAGTACAGCCACAGAATTTTTTTACTTCTTCTGTCGGTGGAATCATAATTCCAGGATAAAGTCCAACTGCAGCAAATGTCAGTACAAATACTGGTGTAAAAAAGAAATAGTTGATTACAGATTTAAAATTCAATAAAGATGGAAATAGTAAATTAACTATAAAAAATCCGATTGCAAGTGAAAGCATAATAACAAACAGGTCTACAAAAAATAAAGATAAACCTGATATAAAAGAACTTGTCCGCGGATATTTGTATTTTAGATAATTCAGCAATTCGCCTGATGTCATAATATTCATAATATATTAAAATCAAAAAATATACTATTAGTTACGCTTGTTTTATAGAAAGGAAATCATTAAAATTAAAGTATGAAACATTTAAGAAAGTTGTTTGTTGTGTTATTAATGACAAAATTATTACTTCCATTGGCTTCGCAAGGTTATGGTTCACAGCAACTGGTTCCGGCCGGACATTGGGTATATGATGCTTTGAATGCTTTGTGTCTGGAATCAAAATTTCTTTCGATTGCTGATAATGCGCCATTGAGCGTAAAAGAAATTAAGTTTTATCTTTCCATTGTAGATTATGATGCTCTTTCTTATGGCGGAAAGCAGCTCTATGATAAAACCCTTGAATATCTTAATGAAAGTAAGTTTGCATTGAAACTTAAGCCTGTCAAAATCGGTTTTAATCTTATTTTAAATCCTACACTTCTTGCCCGAACAAATGATCAGATTGAATGGTCTATGGCTACTGATTATACGGGAAAATTAACTTCAACCAAAACAGAATCTCTTTTGAAATCTGAATCAAATCCTGATGGACTCCCTGCTTCAGCGTTAATGACAGAAGGCTATGCTGTTGAATCATCTTTTACAGGAAGTGATTTTACAAAGCCGCTTGCTGTTATTCCTGTAACTTTTGATATTGATGACAAATTTATTATCGAAACACAGTTTTCTTTGGGAACAAGTCAGTTCGGTCTTTTAAAAGATGATTATTTTAATCATAACCTGCGTTACGATTTAAGTCAGTATGATTTTTATACTCCTAAAGTTGCTAATGCATCTTTTACTCATATTTTTGATTCAGGCTGGGGCTTTAACCTTCATGTGGCAAGAAGCGGACTTCAGATAGGAAATACTTCAACCGGTTCAATAATTTATAACAGTACTTTTGATACAAACGTTTATTTCCATACAGAAATTTTTTCACGTCAGTTCAAGTATGAAATGAACGTAATTGAAATCAATCATACTGATAATGAAGAAAAATTTATGTACCTTCATTCTATGGAAGTTATCCCCTGGAAATGGTTGAAAATCGGATTTCTTGAAGGAACACTTATTAATGGGGGATTTTCACTCAGATACATGAATCCTCTTATGATTCTTCATTCTTTCGGTACCTGGACTGAAATGAATTCCGCATGGGAAGAAAAAGTTTACGGAGAAGCTCATACATGTGCCTATATGGGACTCTCTCTGGAAATCCTTCCTTGCTCTAATACAAGAATTTATTGTCTGTATTCACAGGATGAAATGCAGCCTCCTAATGAACTTACAAGTGATTCTGGAAGAGCTTATCCGGACGGCTGGGGTTATCAGGGTGGTGTAGAAATAAAAATCCCTGAAGAACATGGCGGCTGGTATTCCACTGGATTTGAAGCAATTTATACAACTCCATTTTTATATATAAAGCAGGCTAAGGAAT
Organism: Treponema sp. C6A8; assembly: GCF_000619925.1. Taxonomy (GTDB): domain Bacteria; phylum Spirochaetota; class Spirochaetia; order Treponematales; family Treponemataceae; genus Treponema_D. The sequence goes on from NZ_JHVB01000001.1 coordinate 308,926, forward strand.
GGTCTCTTTACTCTTATCGTTACAATATGCAGAGTAATGGTTCAACACCGCTTTGTTCATGGATAGGAACTCCATTTGGTCCTGATGCAATCGGTTTTCAGACAAAATTCGGATATACAATGCCAAAACAGTGGAGCGCAGAAGCAAATTATCTTTTCCTTGCTCATGGAACCAATTCTTTTGGAATTTTCAGTAAGTATGCAAAAGATGAGGATGCAGGTCGTTATTACAATAATTATTATCCAACTGTTCTTTTGAAAGCTGGGGAACGAGGTGAAGAGGGTGGATTATCCGCAGATGAAGCTGCAAGTATTGCCCGTGATTTCAGGCTAACAGGTACTGTTCAGTTTACAAATCAGATAGCAGTAAAAGGCAGTTATACTTTTAATGACCATATTACAGCAAAAGGACAGCTGATGTATCAGTTTGTATTTAATAATAATAATGAAAGCGGTAACTTTCAGCAGGGAATGGAGATTGCCCTTGCTTTGAATTGCTCGCTTTTCTAATTTAAAATAGCAGGAAATTATGAAAAAATTATCATTATTAATTTGTATTTGTTTTTTAAGTTTCTCAAATGTTTTTGCTCAGAAGAATGTATCTGTCAGTATTTATGATGGTGTTTATGAGCTTATAGAACAGGCTCAGCTTAAAGGTTTGTGTTCTACAATAAGTGGTGCAAAACCATATACCAAGGCTCAAATCTTTAAGGCAATAAATGAAATTTATGACAGCGGATATGAGCTTTCTGAAAAAGAAGCTAAAATTCTTGCTTTTTATGTTGATAAAATGCGCCCTAACGATGAAATGAAAAACAATGTTTTTCATGCCCGCGTAAAAAATGATAATCCGGATTTACCTCTTAGTTTTAATTATAATTTTGGATTTGAAATGGTCGGCTCGCTTGGCATATATAATAAATCCAGCTATAAAAGTTATCTTTTTGAACTTATTCCAAGCTTTACTTTTGAAGGTGATTTAACAAAATACTTATCATATAACGTTTTTGCTTTTATGGACGCTACAAAAGCTGATCATGTAGATTTAGGAAGTTATTTTATAGGTTATAACTGGTACGGTGATAATACAGCAAGCGCAACTGGCGCTGGTAATGATAATCTGGAAGAATTCTTTGACGGCAAACTTGATGCAAATGGAAATCAGTATAATCCCAAAAAAAGAACGATTCAAAAACAGCTGCTGACTTCATATCTTCCATACAGATACAATAAAAAATGGGACGGACAGGTTTACTTTATCTCAAACTTGAGCGCAAGCGGTCTTGAAGGCTGGCCAAGTGAACTGAGTGTTGGTGGTGGTATTCAGGGAGAAATAAATTTTTCTGTTTTAGATGAAAAGCTTCTTGTAAAATTTGGCCGCGTTGATCGTGAATGGGCTGGAATGGATAATGGTTCAAGTCTTGTCCTTAATGCTCAGGCAGAACCTTTCTTCGGTCTTGAAGCATCTGCAGTTTTGTTCCCATGGCTGAGATATTCATTTATGGTTGGTTCTTTGGAATATGCTAACCAGGATTATTTTGCAAAAGATTCATGGCCTGGATATACTCAGTTGGATGATGCATATTTCTTCCAGAATGCTTTTTCAATCAATATGATTGAACTTGATTTCAAGCATTTGCATTTTGACTTTGGAAGCACTGTTGTCTGGCCAAAACGTTTTGAGCTTGGATATATGTTCCCGCTTACTAATTATGTTGTATATCAGAATAGTGTGGGAGATTACGATAACCTTGCGCTTTTTGGAGATATTCGTCTTCAAAAGGCTGGGCTTGGACAGATTTGGGCTTCAGTATATCTTGATGAAGTTACAGCAATGTTGAAAGCTAATATTTTCCAGGCAACTCGCGCAATGTATGCATATCAGGCTGGTTTTAAGGTTCCTCTTCCAAAACTTTCATGGGCTTCATTCTCCCTTCGTTATACGAAAGTTGAACCATACTGCTATACTCATCAGGCTATTAACTATACTCCATGGTATAATCATTATATTTATGAAAATTATACTAATGCAGGAAGCTGTCTTGGTTATTATATGCCTCCTAACTCTGATGAGCTTCTTGGTGAATTTAAATTTAATATTGATCCGACATTATCAGCTCATATCTGCTATCAGTTCAGCCGCCATGGCGCCGACTTTGGTAGTCAGCAGGTTCCGGGAAGTAACCTCTATTATGAATTAAGCCGTTATAACCGTGATGAATTAGAAAAGTTCTTCCTTCATGATGGTGCTTATAACTGGATTCATGCATTAAGTGTTGGTGGAGAATTACGTATTCCTGACAGACATTGTCCTATTGTTATTACTGGTGATATTGGTATGGTTTTGAGCTATTACACTGTAATTGATGACGATGACTATGATAGAAGTGTTTATGGCAACAACGGAAACTGTAAAAATGCAGGATGGGGCACTTCTTACCACATTGCCAACACAGATGAATATCCGACAACAATTGGTGTTGTAGTTAGTGTTGGGTGTAAGTTCTTCTTTAAATAAAATCGAATAAAAAAGCTCTGTGGGACGCAGACGAAAATTAAGGACAAATGCGACGGTATAAAGCATTTGTCCCGCGAGGGGGCAAAACGCGACGCTAACTAGCGTTTTACCTTGATTTTCGTCGTCGCTGGGACCCGCAGGGCTTTTTTATTCAAATATTATTTAGCATACTCCAATTGAATGCATATAATCGCGAAGAACACAAGTAAAGTGTGTCATTTCTTCCGGCTTAATGTCACCCATGTTTGCAATTCGGAATGTATCGATGTTTCCGAGCTTTCCAGGGTAGATTGTAAAGCCAAAGGATTTTGCATAATCGTGGAGGGCATTAAAGTTATATTTTGGTGTTTCTGGAATCAGAATAGCTGTAATAAAGTGGCTCTGATACTTTCTGTCTACAAGCATCTTAAGCCCGATTTCATCCAAAGCTTTTACCAGGATTTCCCAGCAGGCTGTAAAGCGCTCAAAGCGTTTTTCTACAGTTTCTACCTTTGTTTCAATAATTGCCTGACGCAAAGCATAGAAGGTCTGTACAGGTGGAGTAAAGCGTGTCTGCTTTGTTTCCAGGAAGTATTTATACTGATCGTAAAGGTTAAGGTAGTAGTTCCGCATTGGCCAGTCTTTCTGTTTAAGAAGTTCTGACTTTTTACATACTACAAAACCAACTCCTGCCATACCGCCGATGTGCTTGTTAGAAGTACTTGTTGCAAAGTCAATTCCAAGTGAGCCCAAATCGATTGGCATACCGCCGTAAGCAGATACTATATCACAGATTGTTGTCATGCCGTATTTTTTAGCCATAGGACAGATTGTTGCAAGGTCATTCAAAAGGCCTGTTGTTGTCTCATGGTAAACAATGGCAAAAGTTGTGTATTTTTTGCTCTTCATCTGTTCTTCAAGAGCCTTGATGTCAATTGGTTCGTATGTAGAAGATTTGAATACGTCCATATCGATGTTGTAAACACTTGCAATTTTTGCAAGGCGGGCACCGTAAGAACCGTTATCTACTACAAGAAGCTTTCCGTCAGGCGGAACGCATGAAGATACCATTGCTTCATCTGCACCAGTTCCTGAACAGCCGAACATTACAGAAATGTAATTTTTTGGATCTGCGCAGACTTCTGTTAATCCTTCTGCAACATCTTCCATAAGCTTTCCGAATTCAAGCTCGCGAGGGCAGATATCCGCAACGACCTGAGCATATTTTACGCTGTCTGTAGTTGTAGAAGGACCCGGGTTCAAAAGAACTTCGCGGCGGATAGCCTGCAAAGATTCATTTTCTACAATACGAGGCCAGATCTGTGTGAGGGCACGGTCAAGCATGTTCTCATCATCGATTTCTGTCCATGCGTAGTATTCAACCTTGTGAACGTAAACTGGTTCTCCGTTAAGGCTTACATGCTTGAGCACGTTTTCGTAATCAATTTTGATAAGTGAAGAATCACTGTTATAGTAAGCCATCATCTTATCAAGACAAGATTTACTGATTTTTGTAATGCCTACAAGTTCGCCAGCAGGATTTGGAATAATTGATTTATCCTTGCTTACTTCGTTCAAAAACCCGTCTTCGTTAGCGGCGAGGTAAACTTCGTCGTGACTGTTTGATTTTCCGCTTGCAAGAATTACGTTAGCGCGTTCATCATTCTGGAGAACTTTAAGTCCGACTGAATCATAAATCAAATCGCTTTCCAAAAGAATAAAATCGCCTTTGATAAGAGGTGCGCAGACTGCAAGAGTTCCCATACTGCTTGTATTTGCATAGTTGTCATTGCGGACTGTTTTAATGATGTGATATTTTTTTGCAAGCTCGTCATAATATTCAGAGCAGTGGCCTGTTCCGATAATGATTTCTTCGATTCCGGCTGCAATCAGCTTCTGAACCGAGCGTTCAACCATTGGAACGCCATCAATTTCTATAAAGCCTTTCGGCATTTCTTTTGTTCTGTTTCCAAAGCGGCTTCCAAGTCCGCCTGCAACAATTACTGCCTGTCTAATCATATTTATTTCTCCAGAAATTTCATCAATGCAATTTTATTTTCAACCGGTGTAGATTTAGGTCTTCCAAGGTCTTTTCTTGCACCTTTTGTAACAAAGACTTCGACAAAAGTAAGTTTTTCTTTTGTTTCGGCATCCCCCAAAACTGCATCCAGTTCTTCAGGTGTTGTGACTTTTACTACGTTTTCATAGCCGCAGCCTTCTGCAATTTCACAGAAGTCAACTTCGCGGCCAACTGTAGGCTGACCTCCGACTGAATCGTGGGCACCGTTATTCAATACAAAGTGAACGTAGTTAGATGGTTTACGGCTTCCGATTGTTGCCATACCGCCCATCTGCATGATAGAAGCTCCGTCTCCGTCAAGGCAGTAAACCTGGCGGTCTTTTTTCTGCATTGCGATTGCCAGGGCAATCTGGCTTGCGTGACCCATGCCACCCACTGTAAGGAAGTCACGGTCATGGCCCATATTGTGCTTGTCACGCTGTTCGTAAAGCTCGCGGCTGATCATACCTGTTGTAGAAACAAAGGCTGTTCTGTCATCTGCAGAAAGCATGATTTTTTCGATTGCTTCTTCGCGGCTCATTTTTCCTTCTACAGGAACATTGTTCTGAAGAGTGTAGTCTTCAAAAGTGCCCTTGCGGATTACAAAGGCGTACTGAGCATTATTTTCCTTGATGTATTTATAGGCCTTTTCAAACTGAGCAGGAAGATCAGCTTCATTGTCGCTCAAAACTTCGTAAGGAACCTTCATTGCATCCAGAAGCTCGCAGGTAACTTTTCCCTGTTTTACGTGCTGAGGTTCATCGTGAACACCAGGTTCTCCGCGCCAGCCGATTACAATCAGCATAGGAATAGAGTAAACATCAGGGTCTGCAATAGACATCAATGGGTTTACCATATTTCCTTCGCCAGAGTTCTGCATGTAAATCATAGGAATCTTGCCGGTTGCAAGGTGATATCCTGTAGCAAGGCCTGTTGCGCTTCCTTCGTTTGCAGAAATAATGTGATTTTCTGCCGGAGCATTGTCTGTGATGTAGGCACAGAGGTTTTTCAAAAGCGAGTCTGGAACACCCGCAAAAAAGTCGGTGCCGTTTTTAATTAATAAATCGTAAAAGTAAGATGGTCGGATCAAAATGTTTTCTCCTAAAATAAAAGTCGCAAGCATAGCTTGCTCTGAGCGGTTTTATCGATAATCCTAAAACGACCCGCTGCCGCAGCTCGTTTTTTAACGGATTTTCGATTTTACGCTTATTTTGTCCCCGGAATGAGTTCCAATATCTGTTTAATCGGCATACAAATGTCATTTACTTCGAGTGAGCGTTCTGCTTTCAAAATTGTTTCAGCGCATTTTACCATGGCAGGGTAGCTTGCGCGGAGCATGTGGTTTGCATAAATAATGATATTTGCACCCCATTCAGCAAGTTCATCTTCTGTAAACTGGTTGTAAGTTGTTGGAACAAGTACGATAGGAATATTTTTGTATTCTGCGCGGAATTTCTGACAGAATTCTTTGATATCCATTCCGCTCTTGTCTTTTGAGTGAATCATTACACCGTCGGCACCGGCACGAACGGCTGCAAATGCCTTCTTGATTGCTTCATCAACAGAGTAACCTGCAATAATTTCCTCAATGCGGGCAATAATCATAAAGTCTTTAGTAACCTGAGCTTTTTTACCTGCAGCAATTTTCTCACAGAATTCTTCTTCAGTCGCAAGAACCTGCTTTGCTTCTGTTCCGAAAAGTGAGTTCTTTTTAAGACCTTTTTTATCTTCAATGATAACAGCAGAAACACCGTTGCGTTCAAGTGTGCGTACTGTAAATACAAAGTGCTCAGGAATATCTCCTGTATCGCCGTCATAAATAATTGGCTTTGTTGTACATTCAAGAATATCTGTAAGCGAGTGCATACGGGTTGTAAGGTCAACAGCTTCAATATCAGGCTTACCCTTAGAAGTAGAGTCTGTCAAAGAAGAAGACCACATACCGTCAAAGCGGTGGATTCCGTCTTCCTTTTCAACCTCTGCATTTTCTACAATCAAACCGCTCAAACCGCTGTGAGCTTCCATAATGCGGACAATTTTCTTTGCGGCAATAAGACGGCGGAGGGTAGCACGGCGAACATCCGGTGTAGTGCCGATTGAAGAAGCGTTATCAGCAAGAGCAGAAGAGTTGATTCCCTGTGTGTAAGGAATTTCTACAACCTGACCGCCCCATTCCTTCATAACTTCAAATACTTCGTCACGGATGTGGTTCAGATAGTTAGATTTCCAGTCGTCGCCGTGAATAATATAATCCGGCTTATATTTTTTAAGGTTTGGAACATAGCTCCAGTCTTCCTGTGGAACAACTTTTGCTACACCCTTGATGTTTTCTACTACAGTTTTGCGCTGGTCATAAGTAAGGTAGGGAAGGCGTTTGTGGCTGACGATAGCACTGTCTGTCAAAAGTCCGATAGTAAGCTCTCCAAGTTTTGCGCCTTCATTGATGATGTTAATGATTCCAGGATGAATGATGTCACCCGTAATTCCAAGATAAACTGTTTTTGCCATTAAATTCTCCTGTTTAAAGAAAATAGTATTGTTCAAATTTTAATCTTTCAATTTACTTTATAATGAATTATTATGGAAATGTAAAGTAAAAGTGTTCAAATTTAACAATAAAATGAATAAAATTGAACAAAAGTTACAAAAAATATCTGAAAATGCTATATTAAATCGGCTTTTCTTATTATAATTTGAACAGATGCTGAACGAAAAAGAATTCGATATATTAAAGATAATCGAAGGCTCAAAGGAAAATCTTTCTCAAAGATCCATAGCAAAAGAAGCCGGATATTCAATCGGAACCGTAAACTCAACTTATGCTTTGCTTGAAGAAAAGGGCTGTATTGCAAGTGGCCAGATTACAGCCGAAGGATTAAAAGCACTGGAGCCTTACCGCGTAAAAAGAATTGTCTTTATTGCCGCAGGTTTTGGAACAAGGCTTGTACCGATTACTTTGAATACTCCAAAGCCCCTTGTCCGTGTAAAAGGTGTAAGAATTATTGATACAATGCTTGACGCTGCCATGGCTGCCGGAATTGAAGAAATAATAATCGTGCGCGGCTATCTTAGTGAGCAGTTTGATCAGCTTTTGTATAAATATCCTAATATTAAGTTTATTGAAAATCCTGTTTATAACGAAGCCAACAATATCAGTTCAGCTATGTGTGCCCGTTACAATTTTGAAAATGCCTATATCTGCGAAGCCGACTTAATCATAAAAAATCCAAAGCTTATTTCAAAATACCAGTATTCTTCAAATTACTGCGGCGTAAAATGCGAAAGAACAGATGACTGGTGCCTTTATGTAAATAAGGGAAAAATTACCGGCGTGAGTGTAGGCGGCTTAAACGCTTATCGAATGGTGGGAATTTCATACTGGACAGAAGCTGACGGTAAAAAGCTTGGCGAATGCATTCAGAAAGTCTATGAAATGCCTGGTGGAAAAGAAAAATACTGGGACAGCGTTCCCCTTGATGTCTGCAAAAAAGATTTTAATCTGAGTCTGCGCGAATGTTCCTTTGACGATTTTACAGAAATCGATACCTTTAATGAGCTTAAAAAACTGGATCCAGGCTATGCGGTTTAGGTTTAAGACTCTGCATTCTGACTAAGAACAGCAAGGATGGCTTTTGCAGTTTTTTCAAAAGAATATTTTTCTTCAAAAGCCGGAAGCGGCTTATTTTCATTCCAGACTGTAAATAATTTTTCTGAAAGATCGGCTGCGTCTCCGCACTTAAAATAAGTTATCGGATAATCTGCATATACTTCCTTGAAAACTTCAATGTCACTTACAATTGCATTTGTGCCGCAGTTGAGGGCCTGAAGGGGTGGAAGGCCAAAGCCTTCATAAAAGGATGGCTGTACAAGGATTTTTGCTTGTGTAAGACGGGCTTTTAATTCTTCATCACTTATAAAGCCTGTAAACTCAATATTTTTTGAAGAAGCTTCTTCTATCAGCTTTGAAATACCTTCGTCATTTGTCCGGAAGTTTTCCTTTGAGCCGACGATAACTAATTTTGGGAGGGGAGCAGATGGTATTTTTTCTGAAAGTTTTTTACAAAAATCAACAAATGCGGGAATTAAAATCTGAAGGCCCTTGTGTTTTTTTATGTTCCCGATGAAAATGATAGTGTCTGTTTTTGGCAGTGAAAGGGCATTTTTTTTAAGAAGAAATTCGGGCACACTTGAATGAACAACATGAACCGGCTTTTTACAGGCTAGTTTTTTTACGATGCGGGACTTACTGAATTCTGTAACGGTAAAAATAGCTTTTGAACGATATACCGCATATTTATAAAAAAGTTTTCTTATAAAAGTTCCGCTTTTGCCGGCAAGTCCTTTTACATCAAGAAAAACAATATCATGAATAGTCGTAAAAACCGGAATTTTAATTCCTCCGGGAATATTGCAGTAAGGAGAAAAATAAAAATCATTATGATTTATAATTCTCAAAATCCCTTTTGGAAAGAGAAACAATTCTTTTAGTGAAAAAGGTTTTACATCACAGGGAAGAAAAGAAATTTTTTCTGATTTAGAAATGTTTTTTAATTCATTACTAAGACTTTCAAGACCTAAAAGAGTAAAATCATTATCTGTTTTAAGAAGATGAGGAAGAATTCCATCAATAAATGCGCCGATTCCGCTTTTTTTACACCAGCGGCAGTCTAAAACAATTTTCATATTGTATCACTATTTAATTTTGATTTTTTCTTTTGTTTCTTCAACAATCTCTTCAAATTCCTTACGGAACCTTTCTTCAGAGAAAGTTTTTGCATATTCTGCTATTTCTTCTGCTTTGTAAATGCCTTTTTCATAGTTTTCTTCAAATCGAAGTATTGCATTTTTTAGACTTTCTGTTTCCTGGCGGTCAAAGAAAGTTCCAGTCTTTCCTTCAACCACAGTTTCGCAGGCACCGCCACGGCCAAAGGCAATTACCGGGCAGGAACAGGCCATTGCTTCAAGAGGGGCAAGACCAAAATCTTCTTCTGCACAGAAAATCATCGCTTTAGCCCGCTGCAGATGGTCACGAAGAATTTCATCTGGTGCCTTACCTAAGAAGACAATATTGTCACAGTTTTTTGCAAGCTCACGAAGATTCTTTTCTTCAGGACCGCCGCCAATTACATAGAGTTTTTTACCAAGTTCCTTGCAGGCAGAAATTGCAAGATCCATTCGCTTGTAGGAAACAAAACGACTGAATGCAACATAAAAATCTTCTTTGGTTTTTAAAAAATCTGGATAAAATCTTCTTACATTTACAGGTGAATAAATTACACTTGCATCACGGTTCCAGAATTTTTTTATTCGGCGGGCAATATATTTTGAATTTGCAACAAGGGCATCAGGGCGCTGGGCTGAAATCCAGTCCCAGATACGAATCTGTGTCATCCAGCGGTCCATGAAAAAGCCTGTCAGCTTGCTGCTTCTCTTTTTGTAATCGAAGAATAAATCCCATGCATAGCGCATTGGTGAATGAACGTAAGCAATCTGAGGTACGTGAGGAGGAACAATAACTCCTTTTGCACAGCTGGAAGATGAACATAAAACAAGGTCATAACCTGTTAAATCAAAACTTTCAAAAGCGCGTGGCATGAATTTCAGAAGTTTTGTATAGATTTTAGTTGCAAAAGGAAACTTCTGAAGTTTTGATGTATAAATCTTTACACCTTCAAAATGTCCCTTCATGTTTTTTTTGTCATAAACAAGCGTATAAATATCAGCCTGAGGATACATCCTGAGCCATAATTCTACGAAAGTTTCAGAACCTCCGTAAGTTGTAAGCCATTCATGAACAATTGCAACTTTCATCTTTTTTTCCTATTTTGCCTTTGATTCAAGTTTTGAAACTGTGCTGATCATATAATCTGCAATATTCTGTCCAGACTTTCCGATTTCCATCCAGGCTGTAGCTTTCGCTTCCTTACGTGCCTGTGCGAGTTCCGGTGAATCGCTTGCTTCTTTGATGACTTTTTCGATGTTGTCGAACTGACTGTCATCAAGCTTGATTCCCATTTTCTTGAGGATTTCAAACTGCCAGAGTTCATGAGGCAAGTCATAAGCATCATAAGGACGAAGATCCATGTTTGTATTTACGTACATAACAGGCTTGTCACAGAGGAAGGTATAGTCAAAAATGATTCCCGAAAAATCAGAAATCATAATGTCTGCTTTTTTCATAGAGAAAATGTTATCCCTGTTGTAATCCCATTCAAGGTTTTTATTGTCCTTGTAGCGGTTTTCAAGGCGTTCAAGCATATCAGCTTCTGATTTTTTTGACTGAGGATGTGGACGTACGATAATTCTCCAGCCTGTTTTTACAAGCGGGTCAAGGAGTTTTTCACCATACTTTTTAAGAACACCCACGTCACCCCATGAAGGTGAAACAAGAACTGTAAACGGATGGTCTTTTTCCTCTTCAATTCCACTGATTTTTGAAGCAAGAACATCAAGATATGAACATCCTACAGTTACGAGTTCCTTTTTATTAATGCCGCGCTGATTTTCAAGATACTGAATGTCAGCCTTCTGATAGTCACCTGTAAGAAGAACAGAATCGAAAAAGTCCAGACCAAAAAGACGGTAAGTTGTTGCGTCGTTCGGCATGTGAAGGACATGTGAGTAATGCTTTACGTTTTTACTGCGCTTAAGCTGATAAACCTGAAGACCTGGTGTTGTCATAAGAACAAAACCTGCGCTCAGCATATTAAGGCGGGCAAAGGCAGAGTTTCCTTCACCAATAAATTCAGGCTTTACAAACTGATAGTTCTGCTCGAATACAGGGTCATCTTTTGCAGATGTGTAATAATTCAACTCAATCTGACGCTTTTCAAATTCATCAGCAACAGGCTTAAAAGTGTTGAAATACTGCTTTCCTTCGCTGTAAATTACATATTTTTTGTAAGAAGCATCCTGAACAACGCCGTCTTTCTTTCCAGAAAAGAATACCTTAAGTTTCAGCAGGGCTGCCTTTGCAAGGAAGAAAAGGGTTGCTGCCGCACCAATGAGGATAGAAAAAAGCATACTTCCCGTACCCGGGTCAATGTAAAGAAGAAAAGTTGTATTCATTATTTTATTCCTTTGTGCCAGTTTTCGGCTTTAAATATATTTTTTGAGATTGTATAAAAATCTTCATCGTCAAGTTTGAAGGTGTTTATGTTGTTTGCTCCAGGACGCCAGTTGTGGGCAATTGTTACACCAGAAGCTGTTTTATTTTCCGGAGAAATTTCCTTAATTTCATTTCCTGTGAATGGATTTACAGGATGGTCGACAATGCCTTTTAGCGCGATTGAAGGGACGTCTGCGTTTGTCATGAAATCTTCGTTTACGCGGAGGGCGCCTTTTGCATTGAAATCTTTTACAAGCAAAAGAGGATGCAGATGGTCTGGATTATAACCGTTTTCAAGAGTTCCCCAGAAATCGAGCTTCAGTCCGTCACCACTTCCGATTCCGTGGTCACTTACAAGAATGATGCGGGAATTATCATAGCAGTCATTTTCTTTAAGGTAATCAAAGAATTCTGCAAGACGCTTGTATGCTGCAAGATTTGAACTTATTGCCCTGTAATTTGTAACAGGCGCATTCGGCTTTTGTGTGATTTTTTTTGCAGGTTCAAAATTCGGCGCCTGAAGAGGAGATTCTGAATGTGGAGTTTCATTTGTAATTGTAATGTATGAACTCTTGTCAGAACTAAAATCTGTAAGTTCAGGAAGATAATCAAGTGAAGCGTAATAATCGATAAATTCCATAATATCACTTGTTGAATCATCACTTGACCACCAGTGACCGTCCTTATAAACGCTGTCACGCATAAAGGTAGGAACTTCCTTAAAAAGACTGAACCATACAAGATTTCTTTTGAGGGTATTACTTGTAATATTTTCAGAAACCTTATCAAGATTATGCTTTACCCAGTAGCTGGTGTATTTTCTTTCCGCATTAAAGCCCTTGATTTTTGGATAGGGATTACATATTGACATATCAGCAATCCAGTTATAATTTGCCCAGCTTAAATCAGATACAGTTGCATTAAAATCTGCCTGCTCTGTAAAAATGCGTGGCAAAAGTAAAAGAGCCTGATTATGCTTATCGACAAGTTTTTCATTGTCGCGTTTATTCATTTCAAGAGGTGTATATTCGTAACCGCCGTAAAGTCCCGGAGAGCCCAGCAAAGTCCAGGCATTATAAGAAGCTGTATTATGATATAAAACAAAACCGTCAAAAGAATCATTTAGTTCCGGGTAAGCTTTGAAAATATCCTGAACATAAGAGTTTTCTGCGCGGTCAAGCATAAATACAAAAACATTCTGACCGGTTTTTGAAAGATGATATACAGGTTCAAGAGAATCTGCTTTTTCTACGCCTTCTGCAATATTTTTTTTGTAGGAATTATATGCTCCCTGAATCTGGAAAGCGTGAACTAGAGTTATTCCTGTTTCTGCAATAAGAATAATCGAAAGAAGGCTTGTCAAAATCTTCTGTTTTTTGAATTTCAAAATGATAAGAGGCAGGAGGAATGCAAATCCTGCAAGAAGCATATTTAATAATGCAGTTTTTAAGCCCGGCTGACCGATTGCTGAATCAAAGGTAATCATTCTGGATAGATTTCCATAATCACCCGAAAAACAGAATGCGTTTACAAGTCCCGAAAACAAAACAGCTGTAAGGAAGACTGAAATTAAAGTCTGAATCCTGGCATGGAATAAAAAGTAAACACAGGCCGGCCAGAATAGTAAAAGGCCAAGTGTCTGAAGGGTAGCGTTTCCCAAAAAATAAAGAGGAGAGCCGAAACCGTCAATATCTGCGAATTCAATTGCAGAAGAATTGATTACATAAGAAGGAAGAACAAAGCCGCCTAAAAGACAAAGTGAAAGAGCGCTTAATACAAAAATTGATAAGCGGACTTTTGCGTCCCAGACTATAGGCTGGAAAACTGTATCAAGAAGATACTGAACGAATTTTACTACAAGCGGTGCCAGCAGAAGGAGAGTGCAGGCTGCAACAAGTAAAAGACGCTTATGCAAAAGTCCTTCATGAATAAAAACCATATAGCAGTCAAGCATAATTATGCAGGCAGCCATAATGATATATAAAACTTTGAGAGGATTTTTAATTTTATAGAAGATATTTTTTACAAGACTGAAGACATTGTTCATTGTCCAGTAAACTACAAGTCCTGAAGGAGAATTGTAAAGAATTACAAGAAATACAAGAGCCATTCCGTAAATCTGGATTTTATCTTTTGCCTTAAATCCTTTTGTATATATTGCTCCTGCAACAATGTTGATTAAAGTCATTGCAATAGGAAGAATATTTATAGGAAAGTTTCCTATTCTGAAAAGAGCATCCTGCTGGCCCATATTACGGATAAATAAAAATGATTTTTCCTGCAAAACCGGAAGATTAGACAGAAAACTGTAGGCCGCAATAAAAAATGGAATCTGAATTAAAAGACCAAAAGATGAACGAAGGGCCATAATTGGATGGTAATGATTCTCTTTATAGTAGGTTGTAAGAATCATATACTGTTCGTCGCCTTTAAAAGTTTCTTTTATGCGCTGAACACCTTTTTCAAGTTTTTTTTCTGTATTACGCTGAATCTGCTGCCAGCGTTCTGCAACAATATACAAAGGAAGACAGAAGATAGAAACTGCAAAACTTACACCAATTACTGCAATTCCTGGATTTTTGAAGATATTATCAAAAAGCATGAATGCAAATTCAATAATCTGGATAAGCGGGTAGATGATAATAGTGTATAAAAAAGTTCCCATAAGCTTAAATTATAAATAATCCCTTTTTACTTGTAAAGTTTACTCCAGTTTTCTGATTTATATATGTCATCATGAACTGTGTACCATTCAGAATCTGCAATTTTATATTTTTTGTTGTAACGGCTGCGAAGATTTTCTACCTGAGCGTGAGCAATCTTTACCTTTGAATTCTTTTCTTCAATAGAATTGATTTTTAATTCGTTGCCGGTAAATGGATTTTTTGCATTATTGATAATTCCTTCGGTAATAATTGCCGGAGTATCAGCATTTGTCATAAAGGTGAAATCTTCTTTAAGGCTTCCCTTTGCCCCAAAATCTTTTACCATAAGGGTTGCGGTTACTTCTTCCTTGTTAAATCCGAAGGTCTGCTCCATTTTGCCGCTGTTTGTTCCATCTCCGTGGTCACTGACAATAATGATTCTTGTATTGTCATAAACATCGTTTGCCTTAAGGTAATCAAAGAATTCTGCCCAACGCAGCATTGCGCTTGAAGCCGTATGATAGCTCAAAAGATTTGCATATTTTGAAGAACCTATGTCTGTTACCTTATCTACAGGAACATAATCCGGAGCCTGAAGCATAATAGGTTCATGGGTAATCTCATTTACGAGCATTGTAAGTGTCGGCTTATCTGAATCCAGGGCTGTAAGTTCAGTCATAAGATCTAATGGAGCATAACAGTCCATAAAAGCCTTTTCTTTCATTTTGGAATTTCCTGTAATCCACCAGGAACGGTGATAAATCATAGGGCGGAAAAGAGGAAGGGCAATCTTAAAAAGACTAAGATAAAGGAAATTTCTTTTTAGAAGAATAGTTCTGATAGGATATGGAGTTTTTCCGTGATTTTCATACCAGAGTTTTGTGTAGATTCCCTTTGTAATATGCCGGTTTACGTTATCAAGTCCTTTATAAATCTGAGTTACAGGTTCATCGCCATAGTTTTCATAAGGCATGTCTGCAAGATTTATATTCCAGTTCAGCTCATTGAAAAGGGTAGGTAGTGTAAGAATGGCTTCATTATGCTTTTTCTGAATTGTGTCGTCACGCTTGTTAAGTTCAAAAGGAGTATAATCATAACCGCCAAAAAGTCCGATTGCTCCAAGCTGAGTATAATAGCTCATTGAAACTGTATTTGGATAAAAAGTGAAGCCTGAGAATTTTTCTTTAAGATCCGGATGTTCTTCAAATACTTCATGAACAATAGGACCAACGCAGCGGTCCTGCATAATAAGAAGAACGTTTTTTTCTGTTTTTGAAAGATGATAGATTTTTTCCAAGCCATCGTCTGAACCAGAAAGAATTTCTTCATGAGTCATGTTCTTAAAGGTTTTATTGATTGAAAAAGTATTTTTTACAAAAACTGCTGCAAAACTGATACTTGCAATCAAAAGAACATAATTTATTATATTTGAAAATTTTTCGAGGATTAAAATAAGAATTGCAGTAATAAATAGCATTGCAATCAGATTAATTGCAATCTGTGCTTTAGAAGGAAAAACAACCTCGTGCATGAATGTCAGATCATCATTCATAGGGCCGTAGCTTCCCTGGAAAACAAAACAGTTTACAACTGCCATAATAAAAATCAAAGGCCAGAGAATTGCCATTGTCTTTTTGAATTTATCTCCAAAAAGATAGTAAAGACAGACCGGCCAGAAGAGATAAAGCCCAACATTCTGTAAAAATGGAACAAGAATAAAGATAAAAGGTGATTTATAAGAATCAACGTAGCAGAAGTTTGCGGCAGAAGATTCAATGACGTATGAAGGAAGAACTGCTCCTGCAAGAAAGGCAAGGGCAAATGCGCTTAGCCAGAAAATCTTGTCGCGGAGTTTTGTATCTGTATCAAGTGTAAGAAGATGTTTTGAAATAAAGAGTGAATAAAAATAAGAAATCTGATTAAAAAAGGCTACGGCAAGGAAAAGAAGAACTGTTCCTGCCATATAAACTTTCTTTCCTGTTTTGAATGCCCAGATAACAGATAAGAAAAGGGCAATAGAACATAAAATATGGAAAACTTTTTTTGGATTTTTAAGTTTATAGAATACGTTTTTTACAAGGCTCAGAACATTGTTCATTGTCCAGTAAACAACAAGTCCAGCCGGAGAATCATAAAGAATTACAAGAAAGATTGCGGCGCTGGCATAAATCGTAACTTTTTCGCTAATAGCATGACCTTTTGAATAAATGGCACCCGAAATTACGTTTATAAGGGTCATGGCAATTGGAAGAACGTTAATCGGAATTGCACCGAGCATAAAAGTTCGGTCTGGAGCGCCAAAATCAGAAATGAAAAGGAAACGGTAGCCCTGTAATGCTTCTACATTTGATAAAAAGGAGTAGGCCGCAATAAAAAAGGGAATCTGAATTAAAAGACTGAAGGAAGAACGAAGAGCCATAATCGGATGATAATGATTCTCACGATAGTAGGTTGTAAGAATCATGTACTGTTCGTCGCCCTTGAAGGTCTGTTTGATACGGTCTACACCTGCTTTCAGTTTAGCCTGAATCTTTCTTTCTTCTTCCTGCCAGCCTTCTGCTACTATGTAAAGAGGCAGACAAAAAAGTGTTACTGCAAAACTAAGAGAAATTACCGCAATTCCTTTAGATGTAACTGAAGAAAAGAATACATAGAAAAATTCTAATACATCATAAATTGGAGCAATAATTATGTTATAAAAAAAAGATCCAGTCATTATTTATTTAAAACCTATTTTAAAAGTTTAGTTACCGCAGAAAGTAAATCTTCTTTTTCGGAAATAAGAATTCCTTCTTTACAACCTGCAGCGTTTCCAGATTCTATATCTTTTATGCTGTCACCAATCATAAAGGATTGTGAAAGGTCTATGTTGAAATCTTTTGCAGCCTGTAAGAAAAGACCTGCTTTTGGTTTACGGCAGTCGCAGTCACATTTATATTCAGGACGTTCTCCCGGGAAGCCTTTATCTGTATGATGAGGACAGAAGTAAAGTCCGTCGATGAAAGCTCCTTCCTTACCAAGCTCTGTTTCCATTTTTGCGTGGATAAGGGCAAGCTCTTCAAAAGTACAGTCGCCTCGGGCAATTACAGGCTGGTTTGTAATTACAATTGCAAGGTAGCCTGATTTATTGATTTTTTTGACTGCCTCTGCAGCGCCCGGAATAAGTTCAAACTGTTCAGGTTTTGTAACAAAGCCGCAGTTTGTGTTTATTGTTCCGTCCCGGTCCAGGAAAACAGCCTTCTGCTTCTGACTGAGGTTTCTTGCATGAACCTTTCCGCTTTTGATGTCAGCTTCTGTTTCGTAGTAGCGGTCAGGAGTTCCCATATCCTTGATGTATTCCGGTGTTTCGTAGGCAAAAATCTTTCCGGATTTGATATTGGGTTTAAGAACATCGCGGTCAAGATCGATTTTATCCGGAGTTTCAGGGTGGCGGGGAACAAAGTTCTTAATTGTTTCGCGCAAAAGCTCTGGTGAAATAAGCTGGAGTCCTGCATTTACAAGATTTTTATAGTAAAGGCGTTCATCCTCTTTTGCCATCCACTTTGTTACGCGGTGGGTATTTACTGGCATACCACCGGCTTCAGCGGGTGGCAGTACTTCTGTTACAAGAAGAGATGAATCATAAGGATGTCCGTTAGGGTGAGCCATAAGGCTTGCCCATGCCTTGTGTTCCTTGTGGAAGGCAATAAATCGGTTGAAGTCGATGTCAAAAATTACATCGCCGCACAAAAGAAGAAAGTCATCATCAATGACAGTTTTTGTCTGAACTTCCTCACAGGCCTTGCCGTCCAGCATTTTGAAAAGTGCCCCGGCAGTTCCAAGCGGGCGGTCTTCAGTAAAATATGAAATATTTACACCGAACTTTGAACCATCACCAAAAAATTCTTTGATTACGTGTCCAAGATGACCGACACCAATTGTAATGTCGGTAAGCCCGCAGGCTTTGAGGTTTTCAATCTGATACTGCAGGATTGGTTTTCCGCAGATTTCAATCATAGGCTTTGGAACATCCGCACGTACTGACTGAATGCGGGTTCCCATGCCGCCTGCCATAATAATAACTTTCATATGCTATATGTCATTGTCGTACTTGATACGACAATCTACTCCTTCCAGAATGCCTCTTCAATTTCAAGGCAGAGGGCATGATAAACAGGAAGGTGAAGTTCCTGAATCATAAAGGTTTCGTTCTGAGGAACGATGATGCAGATGTCTGCCAGTCCCTTGAGCTTTCCGCCGTTTTTTCCTGTAAGGGCGATTGTCTTAAGTCCTTTTGCTTTTGCAACAACTGTCGGATAAACGATGTCTTTTGAGTTTCCTGAAGTAGAGATTCCAAGGAATACATCACCTTTTACACCGTAGCCGTTTACCTGCTGGGCAAACATAACGTTTCCGTCTACGTCATTCAGGCTTGCTGTCATAAGGGCTGTGTTATTTGTAAGGGCGATTGCCGGAAGGGACCCCTGAAGTTTATCTGCAAGGTAAGCACCTGTATCAGCATCAATAGCTTTAATCTGATTGATAAAGTCTGCTGAAGGAGTGCGTTTTTTACAGAAGGATTTCAAAAGCTCTCCTGTAATGTGATCGCTGTCTGCGCATGAACCGCCGTTACCTGCAACTAAAAGCTGTCCTCCGTTTTTGAAGGATTCAATCATTGCAACAGCTGCATCTTCAATATCTTTTTTACAAACGCTAAGAGAAGGATAGCGTTCAATTAACTGATCTATATATTTCATAATATCCTCACTTTGTCATTATAGAAATTTTCATTCACATGTCATTGTCGGACTTGACCCGACAATCTTTCTATTTAGTGTATTCTTCCGGTCCGTAATAGATGATTTTTGTTCCTTCGTTTTCAAACTTGAATGGAACATACATCTGACCTTCAAGAGCCTTCTTTACAGCTTCCTGTTTTTCTTTTGGAACGTAGAAGAGAAGGAATCCGCCGCCGCCGGCTCCAAGAAGTTTTCCACCAAGGGCACCGGCTTTTATGGCCTTGTCATACTGTTCATCAATTGAACCTGTAGAAATGCCTGAAGAAATACCGCGCTTAAGCTTCCATGTGTAGTCAAGAAGCTTTCCGAACTCGTCAAGGGAAGTATTTTTGTCTGTAAGAACTCTTTCTGCTTCATCAACAAGTTCATACATTTTTAGAAGTTCAGATGTCTTATCCTTCATCGATTTTTCAGTGCCTTTCTGAATGTCAGAAGAAAAGCGACTGAAACCTGTAAAGAAAAGCATGAGGTGGTCATTGAGTTCTTTTTTTCGCTCTGGCGAAATAATTACAGGATTTACGCTGTAGCCGTCGCGTGAAAAGTTGATTCTGTTGAAGCCGCCGAATGAAGCTGCAATCTGATCCTGAATACCACCTGCTTCCTTACAAAGCTCGCGCTCAAGGTAAATAGCATCGTCTGCAAGCTTTCGCTTGTCTGCATACTGACCTT
The DNA here is from genome assembly GCF_000619925.1 of Treponema sp. C6A8. Classification (GTDB taxonomy): domain Bacteria; phylum Spirochaetota; class Spirochaetia; order Treponematales; family Treponemataceae; genus Treponema_D. The sequence continues at coordinate 328,681 of NZ_JHVB01000001.1, forward strand.
TAAGTGCATAGAAGGCAGAAAGCATTCCTACCGCAAATGAAGAAGAGGTTCCAAGTCCTGAGCGGGCAGGAAGGTCTGCTTCATAAGTCATACGGATTTCGTGCATATCAAGCCATTCCATAGCGTTACGGATGGCCGGATGTACGATTTCTGAATTTGAATTTACCTTTTCTTCTTTTGAGTAAGTAAGGTGTGTTTTATAGTCGAAAAAAGGTGGAAGGTGGCGTACTGTTACGTAAGCATATTTGTCAAATGTTGTACTGAGTACAGCTCCACCGTGTTCATTAAAAAAGCCGTTAAAGTCTGTTCCGCCGCCAAAAAAGCTCATGCGGAAAGGTGTCTGTGTAATAATCATAGTATTATGATTTTATCAGATTGCGCCTTTTAGTTCAAATACGACGATAAAATATTAATATGGAGCTTCCTGCTTCCAGTTTTCAGCCTTGAAAATGTTATCTTTTACATGCCACCATTGGTTTGGCTTTATGCTGAAGGTATATTTTCCGTTATTTGACGGCTGGTGTGTATCAGCTGCAGAAATATAAACTCCATTTTCTTTGATTTTACTTGTATCTGCCGGAATTATTTTTCCTGTAAAAGGATTCACCGGATTTTCAATAAGTCCTTTCATCAAGAGAGACGGTGTATCTGCATTTGTCATAAAAGTATTGTCAAACTTAAGGTCACCGCTGGCATTAAAATCCTTGAACATCAAAAGACAGTGGTAATGCCCGCGTCCCCAATACTGGCCGCCTGTAATGGCTCTGTCAAGGTCATCATTCTTTTCAAAACAATCTTCCTGATGTTCTCCGCCGTGGTCAGAAACAATTACAATTCTTGTATTGTCATAAATGCCGTTTTCACGAAGATAATCGAAAAATGTACCTAAAAGCTTAAAGGAAGCCATTTGGGTGTGGTAGGCGATATTATTATCAAAACGGGAAGACCCTTTTTTTGTAACTTTTGCAACAGGCTTATAATCAGGGGCTTCAAAAATCATTGCATCATTTTCGTGGGTAAGCTGATTTATAAAGGCAACAAAAGAGCCATTAGAAGTTTCTTCGATTTTTGCAAAACGTGGCAGCAGAGAGAGTGAAGAATAGTTATCAAGAGAAGACTTTCCGTTTTCCATTGATTCATCAGTGTTCCAGTAGTTACCGTTTTTATAAATCAGTTTTCGTAAAACTACTGGTGAAGCGCGGAAAATACTGAAAAACAGAATATTACGCTTTAAGATTTTATCAGAATTATCAGGAATTACAGAATCTTTATATTCACTTGCCCATAAGCGGTAGTAATTTCCTACTGTCTGATAGCCCTTAATATTTGGGTATGGCTCAAGAAAACTAAAATCACAGAAATGTTTGTAGTTTGGCCATGAAGGGTCTGTAATTACAGCAGAATAACCAGCCTGTTCATTAAAAATGCGGGGCATGGTAAGAAGAGCCTGATTGTGTTTTTCTACCAGTGGAATATCTGAACGGCGGTTCATTTCCGGCGGAGTTGATTCATATCCGCCGTAACATCCAGGGCTTCCCATAATTGTGTGTCCGTTGAAACTAAGTACGTTAGGGTAGTTTACAAAGCCCGAAAACTGTCTGTTAAAATCAGGATTTTCCTTAATCTGTTCTTCGACAAACTGAGCCTGTGCCATATCAAGATAGAGCATAAGAACATTAGGCTGATTTTTTGAAAGGGTAAAAATCGGTTCAACTTTAGAAGCATCTCCCTGAGCGTAATTCTTTTTATAGTCAATATAACTGGAATTGATTTTATAAGTGTTTCCGATGCTTACTGCAGCCATTACCAGAAGAAGAATTGAATTAATGTAGGTAAAGATTTTTCCGGTTTTCAGGAAAATGAAAACAAGAACAAAAATTGCTATGCTCAAAATTATATTAAATAGAGAAGCTAAAGAAAGTGCTCCGAAATCTTCACAGGAAAGGAATTTGAGTGTATTGGAAATATCACCATAATTCATAACAAAAATGTAGGTATTTACAATTGCGCAAAGTGCAAGAGCAGTCATAAAAGCTGCAAAAATCGTCTGAATTCTTTTACTGAATAAAAAGTAAATGCATAATGCCCAGAAAAGGAAAAATCCTGCAGCCTGAATAAATGTATTGTTTATATAAAACTGAGGATTTGAATGAACTGTAAGGTCTGTAAATTCTATAGGAGATGAAGCAACTAGACTTGATGGAATTACATATCCTATTAACAGCCATAAAATTACAGAGGAAAGGAAAAATATTGTATGACGTTCTTTTTTATGTTCTGTAAGGTAATAAAGCTTTGTATCTAAAAGTTTTGAAATTAATTTTACGATAAATGGCAGACAGTAAATCCCGATTACAATTACAAGGAAAAAGAGTCTGTTCATCATTTTTGTATGTGCTTTTAAAAGTACAAAAATGCTTGCCGGAATAAGAAGCGCGCAGCACATTATATAAAATGATTTAAGAGGATTTTTTAATTTATAGAAAACATTTTTTACAAGACTGAAAACATTGTTCATTGTCCAGTAAAGAACAAGTCCGCTTGGAGAATTATAAAGAATTACAAGGAAGATAAGCGCCATTCCATAAATCGGAGCCTTATCCTTAAATTTAAAACCTTTTGTGTAAATTGCTCCTGCCACAATGTTTATAAGTGTCATTGCAACAGGAAGAATATTAATGCTGAAATTACCAATAGAAAAAAGCGCATCAGGTTTACCCATGTCCTTAATAAAATAAAAGGAGCCTGAAATTGAATGGGAAAGAAAGGAATATGCTGCCATGAAAAAAGGAATCTGAATCAAAAGGCCAAAAGAAGAACGAAGCGCCATAATTGGATTATAGTTATTTTCCTTATAGAAGGCGGTGGTCATCATGTAGCGTTCATCACCGCTAAAGGTTTTCTTTATGCGGTCAAGCTGAGCTTCCATTGCTTTCTGCTTGTCCCGTTCAATCTGCTGCCATTTTTCGGCAACTGCATAGAGGGGAAGACACAAAAGTGTGATTCCTATGCTTACACCAATAACAGAAAAGCCTGTGTTATAGGTAACCTTTCCAAAGAAAACGTAAATACATTCAATTATTTCATAAAGAGGATAGATTATAAGAGTATATAAAAAATTTGCCATTGTATTTTCCTAATCAGCTTTCTTATTATACATATTTTTGCAAAACTTCCCATATACGTTTTGCAGTGTTTTCAAGAGTATATTTTTTTAATATTTCATCAGCTGCTTCAACCGGCTCTGAAAGTAAGTCATTTAAGTTTACATCAGCTTTATCAGGATCTATGTAATGAGCGCATTTTCCATAAATTTCTGGAAGACTTGTTTTATTGGAAATGATAATCGGGCAGCCACAGCTTAAAGCTTCAAGAGGTGGAAGGCCGAAGCCTTCAAAATAAGAAGGCATGATAAAGGCCTTTGCTTTTTTTAATAAGGCTTTTACCTGCCCGTCAGAAAGATATCCCGTCATTATTACATTTGGAAGGTGATTTAATTTTTCAAGTTCGGGTGCCACTGCAGTTGGAAGAGGTTTTCCGCTTACGGCAAAAAGTTCATCCGGATAACGTTCTGCATGAGCAGCAATCCATTTGAGGTTTTTTCGGGTAGAAAGGCTTCCTAATGTAAAATAAAAAGGTCTTTCATTGAGGATAGGAAGTCGTTCAAAAACAGAAAGATCTTCTTTTATCTCATTGTAGCCGCTTACTCCGCTGTAAACTACATGAATTTTTTCAGATGGCGTTTTGTAAGTATCGGTAATTGTTTTTTTTGTATATTCACTTACCGTAAAAATTTCTTTTGCGCCCTTTGCTATTACCCTGTACATCCAGGTTGAATAAAAGTGAATTAACTTATCGCGTCTTGATTTTAAATCCTGAGGATAAAGCTTTGCATAAATATCATGAATGAACTCAAAACCCGGGCATAAGCAGGGTGCAGTGTTAGAGTAATTCAGACTATAGCGGTGATTTTTGAGAACGTAGCGCTGAAAATAAATTTGTGTCCACTTTGGCATAAAGTGGGCTTCCTGAGGCAGCTTTACAATTGCAATATTCTTAAGTTCCGGAATATTTTTTGCATTTGCAGGAAGTACAAGTTCAACCTGTCCAGGTTTTACAAGCTTATCAAGAGAGCATGTTACTTCAATTGCAAGACGTTCTATTCCTGTAAGGTTACGGCACCAGCTTTCGCCGTTTATGGCGATGATTTTATTTTTCATTTTGTTATATTAATTATCTTCTAAAAAATAATAAGTTTCAATTATATAAAACTTATAGTCATTAAAATAATAAATTGTTATACTTGAATTATGAATATCCACACACTTTCAAAAGAAAAACTTGATTATAAGAATGGTGCATTGCCTGTTGCTTTGTATCCTGAAAGAATGATAAAAAAGGATTCTGAAAAAAGATGCTATTATGGACGCATATTAAATCGTGGAAAATTTGATATAGAGACAATCGCAGAAGACCTTGTCGTTTTTGGTTCAAAGCGAACAAAAGAACAGATTATAAAAGACTGGAATGAAACTTGTGCTGCAATAATTGACCGCCTTATAAATGGCGCAAGTGTCGAAGCTGAGTATTTTAATTTTTCCCTGCAGGTGAAAGGGCTGTTTGAGTATTCTCAGGACATCTATAAAAAAGGAAGGAACAGCATTGAGCTGCAGGTTCGACCAACAAAAAAATTAAAGGAAATGCTCGATAATTTGACATGTAAAGTTTTTCTTGGAAAAACAATTACAGCTTCAATTAAAAATGTATATGATGGCGTGTCAAAATGTGAAAATAAGTATATAACACGTGGCGGTTTTCTGAAAATTAAAGGAGAGAATATACGTTTGTTCGGAAATGATGAACGTGTAGGACTTTATCTTGTTTCTGAAAGCAACGAAATGGATTTTATAAAGCTTAGCCAGTCTCAGATTATAAATTCGCTTCCGAGTGAGCTTCATTGTATTGTGCCTGATGATCTGAATGAAAATCAGCGTTATAAAATTAAGATTATTACTCAATATATGAGAACTTCAAAAGAAAGAAAAGAACCCTTGGTTTGTGAATCTGATTTTCTTCTTGAAGTAAGATAAGTGTACGGTCGAGGAAAAGGATTATATTAAGCTGGTATAAAGAGTATACAAAACTGATTTTATAAAAATATCAGCTTTGTATAAAATAAATAGCAGCCTGATATAGTGTCAGCTTTATTTTTTCTTGAACACAAAGAAGCTAGAAACTGCAAAGTTAAAGAACATGGCAACTAAAATACCTGCTCCCTGAGGTATTACTTTGTAAGGCCAAGCATAAAGGCGGATTAAAATATTCAAAACAGTCAAATTTATAATCAGGCCAAAGAGTGAAGCAAAAAGAAATTTTGCCCAAAGTTTTACAGACAGAGGCTGAGACACAGTTTCAGCCTTAAAAGTCCAGATATGATTAATAATATAATTCTGCGTACCTGCAATCAAAAAGCAGCCAATACTAACGACTGTATGATGCAATCCAATTTTATCTGCAAAAATGAAGAATAAAACAAGATTTGTAATTGTACCAAGTCCACCGGTAACTGCAAATTTAAAAAGTTTCTTTAACATCTTTCTTAATTTTCCATACAATTTTTAATGCTTCAAAAAAGATACCTTTTTCAATTTTTGATACACCTTTTACTCTATCAGGGAAAATAATTGGAATCTCCTTGATTTTACAACCGCTCTTGTAAGCTCGTGTTTTCATTTCAATTTGGAAGGCATAACCTAAACCTTTTATATTGTCCAAACCGATTTTTTCAAGGGCAGATTTTCGATACATATTATATCCACCGGTAAAATCTTTAACAGGAACACCAAGAACAAGTCTACTATAAAGAGAACCACCCGCGGTAAGAAAGTTTCGGATAAAAGAACGATTCTCGATACCTCCACCTCTTACATTTCTTGAACCAACAACAATATCATATTCTTGAATATTCTTATATAACTCAGGTAAATATTCTGGTTTATGAGAAAAATCAGCATCTATATTGCAAAAAACATCAAAATCTCGTTCCATTCCCCATTTATATCCAAGAATGGCAGCAGTTGCTACACCCTGTTTTCCAGGACGTACAAGAAGATTTATTTTATTTGGATATTGTTCCTGTAATTTGCGAACAGCATCTGCTGTGCCATCAGGAGAACTGTCATCAATAACAAGGAGTTCAGCATTTTCAGGAATATTCATTAAAATAGCAGGAACAATTTCATTAATATTTTCAATCTCATTATAGGTAGCCATAATTACAAGTAATTTCATCTTTAATACCTTTCAAAATCTGTTTGTTAACATTATTATAATACTATAACTTGCTAAAAGAAGGAATATTATATATGTCTATTTGCATTAAAAAAATCAAACCAAAGATTATGTTTTATCTATGGCTTTCACTTATATTTATTTCTTTAATTTTTACAATTCCTTTTATACAAAGTTTAATTGCAGATTTTATCGTTCAAATGACAGGTTCAGCACATGGTTATGAACGCTGGTTCCGACGTGTCCATGAATATGCTTACCGTCCATTGTTTATTTGTACTGTAATACCCGCAATTATTTTTTATTTTAAATCTAAATTCTTTGCAGATGCAAAATTAAATTATAATTCAATACAACAAACTTCAAATTATTCAAAAAAGGCAGTATTTATTCTAATTGCTGTAACAGCACTCATAATACTTTCGCTTTCTACAACATCATCATTTCTTTATCCTTTTAACTTCTGGAATGATTCAAATATTATTTACACAGTCGGAAAAGGCATGGCAAAAGGCATCGTTCCATACAAAGATATTTTTGAGCGTAAAGGAATTCTTTTATTTTTTATCCATGAAATCGGTTACCTTCTTGTACCAAATACTTTTTATGGAATCTTCATATTAGAATTACTTGCAGCTTTTTTCTTTCTCTTGTTGTGTTACAAAACTGCAAAATTATTTACATCAAAATCAGTAATAATCTTAATACCTGTTTTAGCTGCATTTATTTACAGCGCTTATAATACAAAATCTGGAGACAGCGCAGAAGAATTCTGTCTTCCTCTTTTGATGTATCCTCTTTATATTTCATTAAAAAACATTCAGCAGGAAAAACTTTTTTCAAAAGGTGAATTATTTTTTAGCGGAATTTGTGCCGGCTGTATATTCTGGATTAAATATACAATGGTTGGCTTTTTCTTTGGATGGGTAATTATCCCTGTAATTTATTTAATCAAAAACAAACAGTTCAAATTGATTTTTGAGTATGCAGCTTTATTCTTAGCCGGAATTATTCTTACAACTATTCCATGGGCAATTTACTTTTCTGTAAATCACGCCATAAAAGACTGGATTGGAACATACATTTTCTCTCTAATGGAAGGCAGCAACAACTCAAAAACTACTCTTTTTAAAATTTTAATTTCATATATAAGAAATATTCCGTCAATGATTCATTATAATCTTCATTTATTTATTTTTTCCGCTTTTGGTCTTATATATATTATAAAAACAGCAAAAAAAGATCTGGTTATTCATATAATTCTTACATTCATATTTACTTATTTATTCATTTTCTATAAAGGAATGTTCCAGCGTTACTACTGTTTTATTCTTGGAATTTTCTCAGTATTTGCTATTATTCCAATACATAAACTGCTTATATCTTTTTACAATCAGTCTTCACTAAAAAATTTAACAAGTAATATTGCTTTTTCTATTATTTTAGTTTTATCAATTCTATATACAATCACAAACTATATTTACATTGGATTTATGACAACAAAAAAAGAAAATTATCCTCAGTATAGATTTGCAAAAATTATTAATGGGTATGAAAACTCTACTATGATGACTTACAAGTTCATGGATAGAGGTTTTTACACATATGCTGATAAACTTCCAAACTTTAAATATTTCTTTGAAATGGGAAGTGATACACCAGAACAAAAGAAATATGCAGAAGAATGGATAGCAGCCGGAAATGTTGATTTTCTTATTACAGAAGATGCCGCCTACGACTTAGAGCATTACACATTGATAGCCGAAGATTCAATCACATTTGAATATGGCCGTTATTTTGAAGATACTAAGTATTATCTTTATAAATTAAACGGGCTGGAAAAGTAATTATTCTTTAATTTCATATTCCTTCACCTGCGGATTTTTCAGATATACGTAGTAGATGTTATCCTGACCACAGATTTTGTGATAATAAGTATCTTTTATTACAGGAAGTGTTTCTTTTAGTTTTGTAAATTCTGGGTTTCTTGCAATGCGGTCGCTTGAAGCTTCAATCTGGAGATAATCTAAATCCATATTCCAGTCCTGCAGAATATATTTTGCCCAGCCGGATGTTACACTGCCAATAGAAACAAAATTATAATTATCATGCTCCATGTGAGTTTTTGTTGCGTAGCCGATTTCACCGTCAAGCAGAAGTTTATTTTTCTGAGACGAATCAATTATTTCACTCAAATCTTTTAAGAGAATTGTATAGCGGAATTCCTCGTATTTTTTCTGCTTTGAATAAAGATTTCCGGCAACTGTAGCCTGAACCATGAAACCGTATAAAAGACAGATGACACAAATACCGGCAGTTATTTTCAAAGCCTTTTTCTGATTTATAAAAAATACGCAGAAAAGCGCGGTGACGGCAATAAGAATGTCAAAGCCCATGAATGCGCGGTCATAAATAAGGGTATTCCCAATAATCAGGTAAGCACCAAAAGAAAGAAGGTACATAAGAATAAGTGCGGCAAGTGAAAGTCCAAAGGAATAAAATTTTGCAAAATGCTTTCCTTCAAAGGCTTTAGAATTAATTGCGCCTGTAAATGGGAACAAAATAAAGATGATGACAGTGAAAAGTTTTGACCAGATATTTCCATAGCGGAAAGTAACAGTTTTTAAGTAGGCAGAAAGATTTGAAAGCACCAGAGAAAGCATCTGACTCTTTTCAATATGCGTATTGCGTTCATCAATAGTTGCTTCTGTCGGAATCATAATAAATAGCCTAAAAATAACCAGGGCGATTATAAAACACAAAACTGCAATTCCTGCGAACTTAAAAGCTTTTTTTACATCATTTTCAAAGAGAATTGTTTCAAGAGTGCAGATAATTGCAAGAATTATATAAACACTGTTTGCTGCCTGATAAGAAGACATCACAAGAATAAGTCCGATGATGGAAACTGAAATAAATGCCTTATGGTTTTCCTTAAAAAGAAATGGTAAAACTGCAAATAAAACCGCCATTGCCATATAAGGACTGTCAAATTTGAAAGACATATTTTCTATATAATATGGGCAGAGTGCAAAAAGACTTGAAGCAGCAAGTGTAAGGTATGTGATTTTTCCGCCTGTTAAAATATAGCAGAGAATGTAAGCTGTAAGGGCACAGATTGCCAGTGCAATTATCTGAGAAAGAGGTGAAATATCATTAAGATAAAAATTTGTATGCAAAAAAACTGAACAAATCTCAGAAACATATCGGCTTGCGCCAACCCATGATTTATGACCTGAAATAATGCGCTTCATATCATCAAAAAAATCATAGTTAGCTCGTAAAATTGCGGCATAGGCAGTAAGCAGGATAAGAAAAAGAATTATCAGATGCTTTGCAAAATGGTCATTCTTATAAACTGATTTTGTTCTTTCAAAAATGTCTTTGCGAACAGTTTTCCCAACCGGGATATATAAAAAATAATAGAGAGTAACAGCACAGAATGCAAAGAAACTCATAGAGCCCGTTATTACAGCATTCCATTTTGTCATTTCTTGAAGTTCCCGGCCTATGAGTTTCTCCATAAAGGTGATGATAAGCTGCCGGCTGAAAGAGAATGTACAAATCAGGCATCCAGCGAAAAATAGAATAATTATTATCTGAAAAGGAGTTACTTTTTTCTGTGAATTTGTCATATAATAATCATATAATAATTCGTGAGGTTTTGTAAATGAAGCTGCTTTCACTTGTTGTCCCATGTTTTAATGAAGAAGAAACAATTCCTATTTTTTATGAAGAAGTATTAAAAATTGAATCGCAGCTAAAAGATGCCCAGATAGAATTCCGCTTTGTAGATGATGGAAGCAGGGACGGAACATTAAAGGTTCTTCGCGAATTAAGCAAAAAAGACAATCGTGTTCACTATGTAAGTTTCAGCCGCAACTTTGGAAAAGAAGCCGGCCTTCTGGCAGGTCTTGAAAGCGCAAAAGGTGATTATGTTGCCACAATGGATGTAGATTTACAGGATCCCCCAAGTCTTTTGCCGGAAATGTGGAAGGATATAACTAATCCCAAACTTGAACTTGACTGCATTGCAACAAGACGAAAAACCAGAAAAGGTGAACCAGTCATCCGTTCATGGTTTGCAAACCGCTTTTATAATCTTATAAACCGCATGAGTCAGACCAGAATTGAAAATGGAGCACGCGATTTTCGCCTTATGAACCGAAAATTTGTAGATGCTGTAATTCAGGACAGGGAAGTAAACCGCTTTTCTAAAGGAATATTCAGCTGGGTTGGCTTTAATGTTAAGTGGATTGCCTACGATAATATTGAAAGAAGTGCCGGAAAAACAAAATGGAACTTCTGGGGTTTATTTAAATATTCACTTGAAGGCATTTTGTCATATTCTGTTGTGCCTCTTTACCTTTCTTCTGTACTTGGTTTAATTTTCTGTGCTATTGCGGTAGCTGCCCTTATTTTTATTGTAGTCCGCGCAGCTCTTTTTGGTGATCCGGCCCGCGGATGGCCTAGTATGGCATGTATCATAATTTTTATTGGTGGACTTATTATGTTCAATATGGGAGTTCTTGGACTTTATATTTCAAAAATCTACACAGAAAGCAAAAAACGCCAGCATTATATTGTACGTGAAGAAGTTTAGTCTTTAAACACAAAACATTTTGAAAGCAGGTAATTTGAAACTACAATAATAATCTGTGAAATCACTTTTATGATTTTATCGTTGTATTTAAATACAGATACGAATAAAAACATAATCAGCATATCAAGCAGAAGTGAAAAAATACGTGCTAAAAAGAACTTTATAATTTCTGAAATTATATTTCCGCTTCCATTAAATACGTACTTCCGGTTTGTAAAAAAAGCAAAAATTACTGCACAGAACCATGCTATTATGTTTGCTGCTTGCAGCTGTATTGGATTTTCAGCATCCAGCACTGTCATAACCAGCGCATAATAGCAGGCAAGGCAGATAAAAGTTGTAAGAACCCCAAAAAACAGGTAGAGAAATATTTCTTTTAGCTTAGAAACTGTAAAGTTCAATTTTTCTAAAATCCTTCTTTAAAGGCCTGGTGACTTTCAAATTCATAAATGATGTAGTTGTCATCATGGAAAACTTCTTTTCCTGTGTGGAAAATACGCAGGTCAGGAGTGTAATCATACTGTTCTGTTTCTATAATCAGAAACACTTTTTCTCCCGGGTAATCGTTTTCGTAATAACGTTTTGGTGTAAGCCATGTGTCCCATGCATATTTTGATGTTACAACGTTGCGGCCGCCTTTTGTACTTGCTTTAAGAAGGTTTCCTACTTCAATCTGTCCGTTTGTAAGGAAAGTGAAGACTGTGGAGTTTGCAAAAGTTCCATATCCGAAGTGGTAACCGTTATCTTTTAAGAAAGCTGCTGCCGCATATTTATCTGTGTTTCCGTCTGTATTCAATTCATTAGAAATACTTGCATAAGAAGAAGTAATCAAAAGACCTGCCCAGATAGTTCCGAGAGTCCATTTTCTAACATCTGAAAGTTTTGATTTTTCAATGATGATTGCAAGACATGGGAAAATTGTAAGCAGTATAGGGTAGAAGTAACGTGCAATGTAGTCAATGTGAATGTATGTGTAAATATTAAAAAGCATTGCACATACAAAAAATACAAGAGTAACTTGTGAAGCCTTATCAAGACCTTTTTTGAGGGAAAGTACAAGATAAACTGCAAAAAGTGTTAGGGCTGCGTAAACCAGCATGTTGATTGCTCCGCCTGGAGTCAAGGCAGCTATTCCCTGGTTGTAGCCGAACATTTCTACAAGGCCGACAAGAATATCACGGATAGTTGTGTCACCGAAGTGATTAAAGTTCATTGAGTTCCACTGGCTGAAGGTGAAAAAGTGGCGCAAAATCAGGTTGTTGCAGACATAACCAAAGCCGCTTACAAAAAATGCCAGGACACTTGTGAATACAAGCTTGTTATTATTCCAGAATCCCTTGAAATCTGTGATTTTAGGAGCTTTTTCATCCTTGTTTTTTACTTCAATAATCAAAATTGCAAGCATGAAAGGAAATACAAAGTTCATGATATAACGGATGCTTGTAAATCCACTTGTAAATGCCCACAAATAAAAGAAAGCAAGCCAGATTTTGCGGGCACGTTCTGTTTTGATTGTCTGCTGTCGGAAGAAAATCTTAATAAAAGTTCCTGCGTAGATAAGGGCAAATATTCCGTGCGGAACATAATAGTTATGTCCGCAGCCTACATAATATGCTCTCCAGCTGTAAGGGAAGAATGATAGAATTGCAATAAGCAGTTTTAGCCAGGTCTGTTTAATTTCTAGCTGTGTAAGAATGAACCATTCTGCCCAGAAAAGACATAGGCAGGTAAAGAAAGACTGAATTGTTTTTACAGTTGCCATATTGTCTGTAAAAAGCCAGCCAAGAGCACTGAAAAACTGTGTGTTAATCAGGCGGATTTCTGTTGAATAATACCAGCCGCGCGGCCAGAAAGATTTTTCAAGGACACATTCCTTTCCCAAAAGGAGTTCAGAAGCAAGATCAGAGTTTACATGTTTTATGATTGAAACCTGAACTGTGTATAAAATTACAAAGGTGAAAATCGCAAGGAGTGAAGAAATCAGAATGATTTTCTGTTTGTTAGGAAGCTTTACAAAAAGCAGGACCGTTGCAGTAACTGTACAGAAAGCAGGAATCTGTGTAAAAGAAAGAATAGAAGGCAGCCATTTTTCAATTGAAAATTCGCGGTGGAAAACCTTTTGCGAAAGTATCTTATAAATTACGTCTACAAGCTGATTTGAAAATAATACCAGAATACTAGAAAGTGTAAGTGCTGCAATTGCAAGTACAATAATGATGTTTGATGTTTTTTTAGAAAATTCTTTCATGACAAAACTATATCAATAAATTAAGAAAAAATATATACTTAATGAGTTATGATTCACTTTAATGTTCCGCCAGTAACTGGCAATGAAGTTAAATATATTCAGGAAGCAATTGCGGCTCACAAGATTTGCGGTGACGGTGCTTTTACAAAAAAATGCCATGCATGGTTTGAAGAACGCCTTAAGGGCAGCAAAGTTCTTCTTACAACAAGCGGAACTACTGCACTTGAAATGGCAGCTCTGCTTTGCGATATTCAAGCTGGCGATGAAGTTATCATGCCTTCTTTCACCTTCTGTTCAACCGCAGACGCATTTGTTCAGCGCGGAGCAAAAATCGTTTTTGTTGATGTTCGTAAAGATACAATGAATCTTGATGAAACAAAAATTGAACGTGCAATTACACCAAAAACAAAGGCAATCTGTGCCGTTCACTATGCCGGTGTTGCCTGCGAAATGGATACAATTATGGACATTGCCCGCCGTCATAACCTTAAGGTTGTAGAAGATGCGGCACAGGCTGTATGTTCGTTCTATAAAGGTCGTCCTCTTGGTACAATCGGTGATTTTGGCTGTCTTTCTTTCCATGAGACAAAGAACTTTTCTATGGGTGAAGGCGGTGCCATTATCATAAATACAGGAATCGAAGATTTTGAACGAGCTGAAGTTATCCGCGAAAAAGGAACAGACAGAAGCAAATTCCTTCGCGGTCAGGTTGATAAATACACATGGCGTGATTACGGTTCAAGCTATCTTCCAAGCGATATGAATGCCGCCTATCTCTGGGCTCAGCTTGAAATGGCAGAAGAAATCCAGACAGACAGAATGAATATCTGGAATCTTTACAACAAAGAGTTTAAGGCTCTGGAAGATGAAGGAAAATTAAGACTTCCGATTATCCCGGAAGATTGCAAGCATAATGCTCACATGTACTATCTGATTACACGTTCGCTTGAAGAAAGAAGCGCATTGATTTCATATCTTCGTAAAAATGATATTCTGGCTGTTTTCCACTATATTCCTCTTCATTCAGCTCCGGCAGGTTTGAAATTCGGCCGCTTTGACGGTGAAGATGAAATTACAACTCCATATTCTGAACGTCTTGTCCGCCTTCCTCTTTATTATAAGCTTACAAAAGATGATCAGAAAAAAGTTATTAACGCAGTAAAAGAATTCTATAAAGGCCGCTAAAATGAAAGAAATCAGCATCGTTATTCCAGTATACAACAGCCACGAATGTGTTGCAGAAATCAGCCGTCAGATAGCAGACGCGCTAAAAGGAATTGAATATGAGCAGATTATGGTAAATGACTGTTCAAAAGATTCCAGCTGGGATGAAATTAAAAAAGAAGCTGAAAAAAATCCAAATCTTATAGGAATCAATCTTCGTAAAAACGGCGGTCAGGATTCTGCAATTCTTGCAGGTCTGAATTACGCAAAAGGAAATTATGTTGTAATTATGGATGATGATTTGCAGCATTCTCCTTATGATATTTTAAAACTCTACGAAGAAGCAAAAAAAGACTTTGATGTTGTTTATGCCGATTTTGATTCAAAAAAACAGAAGCTATGGAAAAATCTTGGTTCCTGGTTTAACGGAAAAATCAGCGAGATTGCTCTTGATAAGCCAAAAAACATTTATTTAAGTCCTTTTAAAATCATCTGCCGCGGTGTAGTTGAAGAAATGATTAAATTCAATAATCTTTTTCCATATATTGACGGTTTGATTTTTCAGGTTACAAGAAATATTACCCAGATTCCAATTGAACATCATAAGCGCGAGATGGGTAAATCAAACTACAACCTTATTAAATCAATTAAGGTTTTCCTTCGGATGCTCTTTGGTTTTTCAACCATACCGCTGCTTCTGACATTTTATGCCGGTATGATTTCAGCTCTGGCAGGACTTGGTCTTGCTGTTTACTATGTTATTGAATATTTTTCCGGCAGAGCCGATGTTACTGGTTGGACAACACTTGTAATCCTGCTTCTTGTTCTTGGCGGAATGATTTTAGTTTCTCTTGGAATAATAGGAAAGTATCTTGGCCAGATTTATCTTACCCAGAATAACTGCCCTAAGTTTATTGTACGAGAAGTTGTTGGGTATACAGCCGATTAAGAAACATATACCCAGATTCCTGCAATAATAAGCCCGATTGCAAGGCACTGGAGCAGGTTAATCTTATCCTTAAAGAAAATCCTGCTTAAGATGATTGCAAAAATATAGCTTGATGCTTCGATAATTGGAACAAAAGAAACCGGAACAACTTTTAGCGCATATAAGTCGATGAAAACTGCGCAGAAAAATAGTGCGTAGGCTAGAATTACTTTTACGTTCAGATATTCAAAAATTAAACTTTTATGCTCTTCAAGCGCTGATTTTTTTAAGAGTACCTGGCTTACAGCGCCAATAAAGTTTGAAAAAATCAAAAAGAGAACGAATAAAATCATTTTTGTCCTCCTTCTGCAGTTTTTTTATCAGCGATTGAAAGAAGAATGATGCCTGAAAGTATGATTAGGGCTCCCAAAACTTTTTTAAGTGTGATTTCTTCGCCAAAAATAAGGAGGCTGAAAAACATTCCCCAGACAATTGTTACGGCCTTGTTGCAGATTGCAATGGGGAGGCGGAAGCTTTTTAATACCTGCTGCCAGAGGACTGCATATACAAAAAGAAGTGTGATGATTACGCAGTAAATTACGCAATAATTAAAGCTTAAAAAGTCATATTTTGATGCCGCCTTCCCAAGTACCGGGTAGAAGGCATAGAGAAAAAATCCTGCGTGCATCAAAATAAAGGGGAAGAGTTTTGATTTCATTCTAGTCCCGGCTGAACAAATCTCTTGTGTAAACTTTTGACTTGCAGTCTGTAAGATCTTCTGACATGCGGTTTGCAAGAATTACATCACAGCCCTTTTTGAAAGCGGCAAGGTCATGCTCAACCCGGAATTTTTCAAAGTCATCTGCAGTAAGGGTAGGTTCATAGATTATAACTTCTACACCTTCACCGCGAAGCTGTTTCATAATGTCCTGTATTGAAGACTGGCGGAAGTTGTCACTGTTTGCCTTCATTGTAAGTCGGAAGATACCCACAGTTTTTGGATTTTCTGCAAGAATCTGGTGGGCAATGAACTCTTTTCTTGTGCGGTTTGAATCAACAATAGCCTGAATAAGGTTCTGTGGAACTGAATTAAAGTTTGCAAGAAGCTGTTTTGTGTCTTTTGGAAGACAGTAGCCGCCATAACCAAAAGAAGGATTGTTATAGAAATCACCGATACGAGGATCAAGGCTGATGCCCTGAATAATCTGCTTTGTGTTAAGTCCGCGAACTTCGGCATAAGTATCCAGTTCATTAAAATAAGCAACGCGAAGTGCAAGATAGGTATTTGCAAAAAGTTTGATAGCTTCGGCTTCTGTACAGTTTGGTGTAAGGATTTCTACATCCTTTTTGATTGCGCCTTCCTGAAGCAAGCTGGCAAACTCTTCTGCCTTCTTAACAAGTTCCGGCCGGTCTTTTGGATAACTTACAACAATTCTACTTGGGTAGAGGTTATCATAAAGAGCATGCCCCTCTCGCAAAAATTCCGGGCTAAATAAAATATTTTTGATTTTATAGTTCTTTACAATGCCTTCTGTATAGCCTACAGGAATTGTTGATTTAATTACGACTGTAGTATCCGGGCAGTTTTTTTCTACAAGGCTCAAAACTGCTTCTATTGAAGATGTATCGAAAAAGTTCTTTTCTGAATCGTAATTTGTTGGAGTTGCAATTACTACAAAATCTGGATTTTTATAGGCAAAAGCTGCATCGCAGGTTGCTTTAAGATGGAGCGGTTTTTCTGCAAGATATTCTGATATTTCTTTGTCTACGATAGGAGACTTTTTATTGTTGATTAAATCAACCTTGTTCTGCATTATGTCGCACGCAATTACATCATTGTGCTGTGCCAAAAGAATTGAAATTGAAAGGCCTACATAGCCTGTTCCGACAACTGTAATATTCATAATTACAGTTTATCAGTTCTCAGGCGTTTGAACAATGAGCAAGAAATTGCTGGCAGATTTTATTCCAGTCTCGGTCTGCAAGGTCAAAGATGTAATCTTTTTTGCCCTCTTTTACAGCTTCTTTTACGGCAGAAATAAAATCATCATAAGAGTAGGTTACAACAGCTCCTGCTTCTGCCAGTTTTGGTGTATCGCAATAGGCAACAATAGGCTTGTGGGCTGCCATTGCCTGATAGTATTTTGCAGTAATACCAAGCGGACGGTTTTTGTAAAAGTCCGTAACATAAGGAACCATAACTACGCTGCAGTTTGTAATCCATGCTGGAACCTGGGACGGAGAAATACCGGGAACATAAAAGAGGTTAGGCGTCTCTTCTGCACGTTTCTGGATTTCTGCGCTGGGAAAGTTTGGAAGAACTACAATGTAATTAAAGTCCGGGCTTTCTGCAGCTGCCTTAAATAAAAGTTCCCATTCAACTTCCCATGCACCAACGTAAAGAATTGTATTTTGCTTTTTTAGAAGCTCCGGACAGTCGTAAGTCTTTGTGTAAGAGTCAATATCAACACCGTTTGAAAGCAGAACATATTTAGCCTTGCTATCAAAATCAGGTATTTTTCGGCGATAAAGTTCCAGACCGTCATTATTTACAAGAATGTTGAGGTTGGCGCCGAGCACCATACGAGTTTCATTTTCAACATAGCGGGAAAGCGCCCCGTCAAACATCATAGGGTCGCTGGGACGGTAAATCATTTTTGCCCCAGGAAAAAGTTTTCGCAATGCATCAAGATAGAGCATCCCGTCACAGGATTCAAAAACAAAAACTTCCGTGCCGGTAAACCATTTTTTTGCGAAACGTTTAAAAGAAAGGAAGGAAGCCCGCTCCAGTGCGTTCATCATCTTATTGGTAAGGATTTTGTTAGCGGCATTCGGGAGTTTGAAAGTCGGGAAGGTAACGTTTGTAAGCTTCTGTCCCGCAATTTCGTATTCAATCCCCTTAGAAAGTTCTTTTATCGACTTGTAATTATAAAGCTCCTGCTTCATAAAATAGCTGTAATAAGGCCGCGGAAAGCTGAAAAAAACAACTTCGTGTCCTGCTTTACATGCAGCCTCTGCAAATTTATGAAAGCCCCCGAGTCGATTTGATTTCCAGTTATGCCCTGTGATGAATGTGTATTTACTCATAGTTTCAACATTTCTCCCCATTCAGAATCAGTCTGAGGGTTTTCAAAGTTGAAAATACCGCTGTCAGGGGTGAAGGTAAGTTCACCAAAATAGATATCGCCGTTCAAAATATAAAAATCAACCCTTACATAAGAAAATGGAGCTGACATTTCTTTTGCAAGTTGCAGCATTTCGTCAAGTTTTTCCGGTCGAGGGTATTCATCTTTATAAACTGCATGATTATTATAGGTGATGTCAGTTTTATTCCAGTCTGGTGTATAAAAACTTAAAAAATAGTGATGGCTGTTTGGAATGCGGTCTCCAATAAGCTGACAGAATTTGGGCTGACCGTTAAAACAATGGAATTTATAATCATGAAGATTACCATCCATTTCCTGAATGAATTCCTCTGCAATAATTTTTCGTTCTATGTAAGTATAATGATTTTCGAACATTCCGTTCATTGTTGCATAATCAAGCTTTAACCAGTCATTAAGCTTTTTGATTGTTTTTTTGATATTCAGCTTGCTCTTATCTTTTACTAGGATATTCATAGCAGATCCATGATTGCATTTTAAGGCAAACTGATCTGGCAGGGCGTCAAAATCAATATCATTTGCGTCTGTCCAGACACCAAGCTGTTTTACAGTTTTTATTCTTCCTGAATATTTTTCTTGTATTATTTTTGCAGCAGCGTATTTATCAGAGAGCAGGGCTTTTTCTTTTGTTGAATCATTGAATTTAAGCCACTGAAGCTTTTCTGAAAAAGTTTTCGGATTTGTAAGATTCAAATCTTTTCCTGTGGAGTTTTTATAAAAATCACACAATTCTTTTTCTGCTTTTTCTTTTGAAAGAGAATCATAGTAATGCTGTTTATTAAGCATGAATTTTACAGGTATGTCAATTTTGAATCCGACTTTCTGTAAAGTAAAAAAGAAAGTATAGCCCAGACCAAAGCATTTTATATTTTTAACTATTCTGTTAATCATTTTTATCTCCAAGATTGTTGATTTTGATATTCTGTAAATAAAGATAGCGTTCTACCGCATAACGATGACTTTCAATCTGAATGTTATGCAGAAGTAGAGTTTCGTTTAAATCCTTTTGAAATCTGCTTCTAAAAAGATATTTTTTTGCAAAATATTTAATCAGGTTTTTTATAAAGTGATTTCGCGCATTTATGAAATTTGGAACAGCATCATAAAGTTCTTTGTAAGTAGAATTCCATAATTTTGTTACCATTTCTATAACTTTATCATTGTATTCCTCTGGATTTTTTAGAATCTCAGAGCGCTTTTCAAAAGTAGTCTTTACAGAAGCATCATTGCATAAATCAACTTTTTTGCCATCGTAATAAATAAAGTTTTCTGATGTGATTCCTGATTCTGTATCAAGGCTGACAAGAAGCCCTCTGTTCCATTCCTTATCATCAAGCTTGTTTTTATTATAGAAAGAGAAATTTCCAAGACTGTAATAAATCGACTTTCCTTTATAGACTTCTTTTCCCTGAATAATGTGAGGGTGGCTTCCAATTACAATATCTGCGCCTAAATCAATAAAGCTCTGATAGCGTTCACGCCATTCTGGAAGTGGAAGCTCTTGAAATTCAACACCGGCATGAGGAAGGACGACTACATAATAACCGTCATTTTTGCATTTTATGATTTGTCTGTCTATTTCCCTGCTGTTTATCCAGGCGTATCCGGCTTTTAGAGGAAGATTTTTATCTTTATAAACTCCAAATTCCGCATGACAGCAGTTGATGAACGCGATTTTTTGATTATTTTCTTCAATAATAAGCGGAGCATAGCAGTTCTCAAATGAAGTTCCTGCACCCAGATATTTGATATTCTCATCATTGATTTTTTTCAGACTTTCAATACAGCTTTCAGTTCCAAAATCAACAATATGATTATTTGCGAGCGTAAAACAGTTAAAGCCGCTTTCTTTCAACAGGGAAATTGCTTCGTCGCAGTTATAAACATTCGGACCGACTTTTTTTATTGGCGAAGGTGTCCTGCCTTTTATGGTGCCTTCAAAATTTATAATATTAAAATCATTAGTTTTGATAAAATCAGAAAGTGAAGGTGAAATTGAGAAATTATTTGTGGACTGAATTACTGCGTCACCGCAAAATAAAAGTTTCATATTTTTATTTTAAATAATCGGCTAAATTAATTCTAGTTGCTTTTTCCAAAGCCTGTAAGGCAAGGTCATTTCTGTTTCCTTCCTGATAATTTATATGAAAAAGTCCTGAATCCTGAGTGTTTCTAACGCTTAAATCTTTTTCATATTTTGATGGAACAAAAACTACCTTTCTGTCATTTTTTACTTCAAGATATTTAAGATAAATATCATCTGTGTTCAGGCAGGTTTCTTTAATTAAATCTGCATTAAAATCATCTTTTGTAAAAGCTTCCGGAGGATACAAAACTCCACCGCATCCTATTGCCAGCAGAGAGTGACTTGGTGTAAGAAGAGATTTATATTTGTATTCAAATTTGGCATATTCATTCAGGTTTCCATTTTCAGAAGTCAGCTTTGTAACTCTTCTTGCCTGTACGCTGTCTGGATATTTTTTATATGAATTGTATAAGTCTTTGAGAAAATCCTTGTGATACATTATATCGTCATCAACTGTAACAATAATATGTTCAGGATATTCCTGCATGGCAAAAAAATATTTTTTATGAGGTTTTATATCTTCATAACCGGTGCGGATTTCAAAATTATATTTTGTAAGATCTTTAAGTCGTTGAGGAATGTCAGAATCCTTTGTATCTGTGCCTAAATATAGAATTATTTTTTCTGCCTGTAAGGATTGTTTTAAAAGTGAACGGATAACAAAATGCAGGTTTGAAAGTCGTGCAGGGTAGGAAGTTAGTGATATTATTATCCCTTCGCTTGGTTTTTGAGGTTTTAGAAAATATAAAGGTAGTTCAGTAAAAATACGTCTTAATAATCTGGGAAAAATATTTAATATATTCATATTTATCTCCAAATTTTTTTTATATATTTTTTTGAATGCGGATAAATTTTAGGATTTATCATTGATAAAAATGTAAATAAACGTATTAAAAAGAGTCTAACAGGTGCATTATAGTTTTTCTTTACTAAAATGATTGTCGAAACCATTTGATTTAACTTAGAGAAACTTGTGTAAAATTGTAAAGGATCTTTTAGTTTATAAAGTGGGGAATCTGAAGATGCTCCTTCAAGATGTATGATTTGGGGAGTATCCAGTACATAACGTATTTTTCCAGCTCTTTGCATTTGTAATTGTAAATCTGCCTCTTCACAATACATAAAAAATCTTTCATCAAATCGCGCAAAAGAATCATTCTTTACAAAAAGTGCAGAACCTGCGATAAAATCTGTTTTTCCCCGATATGGAACTTTTTTTTCAGAATTAATATTTGTAAATGTTTTGTATTGATATTTTTTCTTTGTTTTTAATAGAGAATTTTTTGTTATTCTAAGAAAATCAATAAAGGCAATTTTTAATTTATGATTAACACTTGTAAAATTTGCGCCATAACCAAGATAGTTCATTTTAGGAGAAAATAAAGCACCACCTAAAGCACCTATATTATCTTTTTCACCATTTTCTTCAAAATAATCAAATAGAATTTTGATTGCATTATTTATAAGAATTGTATCGCTATTTAAATAGAAAACGTATTTTCCTTTTGCTAAGTCAAGTCCACGATTATTTGCAGTTCCAAAGCCAAGATTAGCATTATTTTCAATAAGTACTACTTGTGGAAAATTTGATCTTAGCATTTCTATTGAACCATCAACAGAACCGTTATCACTGACAATAATTTCAAAATTAAGATCTGTCGTCTTTTCATATATTGATTTTAAACAATCTGATAAAACATCTTTAGTATTATAATTTACAATAATAATAGAAACATCCATATAAAACCTTAAACTAATATCTTATCATTAAATAATTTTAGCTACCATACTTTTTTAGAATCTTTATAGGCCTTAAAAAAGATAGCAAAATGAGAAAAAGGGTGAATTGTATTTAAACAAAAATCTACAAAACGCATATGAATGATTTTTCTATATTTGTTTTTGTATTGAGGAAATCTTTTTTTTTCAATAAACAAATTTCTGAAAACATAATACATTCTTGTATTGTTATACCATGGATAATTTTTCTTAAATAAAGCAAAAACTCTTTTTCCAAAAAATTGATTAAGAGTAACTGTATTAAATTTTACAATTTTATATCCATTTTTAATAAGATTATGACACATATCATAGTCAACTTGTTCAATAAAAAGTTGTTCATCAAATTTTCCAACTTTTTCCCATACCGGTAGATTTATAATATTTGCGCTTGCAATAACTTCTGTAGGAAATGTGATTTCAGGAAGTGATTCTAAACTTATATGAAGCAATTTTCTTTTTAATGGACCTAAGATATGTTTTCGAAGAAGATGGGTCCAATATTTAGATTCATTTAAATCGATTATTCTAGGAGCAAATGATGCTGCATCATTTGTCGTATTAATGTATTTGTTAACCAATTGAATATAAGTTTGAATTTGCATGTCTTCAAAAAATGAATCTTGGTCCATGGTCATCGCCCATTGATATCCATCTTTAAGGGCTGCTTCACATCCAAGATTTTGAGCGCCAGCAATTCCACCTTTGTTTGAATTTAAAAGATAAACCGAATTTGAAAGATTTGAAAATAATAAAGAATTATCAGCAGGACTGTTATCAACAATATATAGCTTATCACAATATTCTTTATAACTGGTAATGTTTTGTAAAATTTTTTTAATTCCAAAATCAATTGGATTATATATGACTATAATGACAGCAATATTAATAGATATATTTTCCATATAGTTTTACCCTTTTTATTATAATTTTCTTTTTTTTGTAATATTAGAATATAAATATATGAATGACTTGTTTTTTAAAACTATAGAAATAAATAAATAAATAATCACTCCCAAAATAATATCTGATAATAACTGAAAGAGATTTGATAATGTTGTAAATCTGTTAAAAAGTTGAATTAATACTCCCATTATAAAAGCTACTATAAGAGAAGGAAGTAAGTCTTCAAGTTGTTCTTTATATGTATAATTTAAAAGTTTTTTATTTGGATAAGCATTTATAAATGAAAATAAAATATTACAAGCTGCCTGACTTGCAGCTAGTGCAAAAATACCGAATGGTGTAGCTGCAATTATAGACAGAATAGTAATAGATCTTTTTACAATTTCCAACTTCATGTATATATCACTTCTGCCAACTGCATTAATAGCAGTAAGGTTTGCTGATTGAATTGGAATAAAACCAAAGCCAATACATGCAATCTGCATAAAAATAATGCTGTCCTGCCATTTTTCGCTTAGTAAGGTTAAAACTAAAGGTTTTGCGATAGCTGCCATTCCAAATATACAAGGCAATAAAATAAATGCAGAAAGTGAAATAGATTTTCGCATTGTATTTTTTACGTATTCCTTATCATCATTTTTGTTTGATAAGGTAGGGAATAGAACGCTTTGAATTGAACCATCAAGCGTATTAGTAATAATTTGCGGAAAGTTCTGTCCTCTGTTGTAAATTCCTAATTGTGATGTACTGTAATTTTTCCCGATAATAAGACTTTGTAAATTGTTACAGAATGTTCCAATCAGATTTGATGCCAGAAGTTTCCAACTGAATAAAAAAAGTTTTTTTAATTTTGAAATAGAAAATAAAAGCTTTGGTTTCCATTCTACAATAAAACATAAAATTAGAAAAATCAGAAAACTATAACTGAGATTTTGTCCTACAAGAGCCCAAATTCCAAAATTATTGTATGCCATAATTATACCAATTAAGCCTGAAAGTGATATGGCAAAAATACTTCCAATAAAGTTTTTTTTGAAGTTCAATTTTTTTGATAAATAGGCATTTTGGATACAAACAATAGAATTAAATAGAAGAGAAATACTTAAAATTCTTATTACTTTTATAAGAATTGGAGTTTTATAAAAATGGGCAATTGGTATAGCTGCAAAAAATAAAATGATATAGAAGAGAATCGATGCAAAAATAGAAAAATAAAATACTGTTGAAAATTCTAAGTCTCCAGACTCCTTGTCCTGTATTAAAGCGGTTCCGAATCCGCTCTGAACAAAAGCATTTGCTAAATTAATGAAAACAGTAATAAGAGCAAGTACTCCGTAATCTGATGGAGTAAGCATGCGTGCAAGAATTATGGAAACAACAAATTGAATAATCTGGGCTCCGCCTTTTTCCATTGTTTTCCATATAAAAGAGGTTATTACTTTACGTTTTGTTAATTGGATTTCTGCCATAATTAATAAATAGTTGTTTCTACAAGTTCTTTAATTTTTGAATTTGCGTTTTCCTGTGTAAATTGTTGAATGAAATTATTTCCATCTTTAGCTAATTTTATACGTAAATCATTGTTTTGTATTAGTCTAAGAATATTATCAGCAAGTGCTTTTACATCATAAACAGGAGATAATAAAGCATATTTTTCATTGACGGCATAATCGGAAAAAACCCCTATCTCTGTGCATGCTAGTGCTGCGCCACATTGCATTGCTTCTGCTGGTGGTAAAGCCCAGCCTTCTCTTTCAGATGCAGCAACAAAAATAGCTGCATCATTATATATCTTGTTATGAGTTTCCTGGTCTGGTGTTTTATAATAAGAATACCATTCAGGTAAATCTTTAGGTTTATCAGGTGTACCAAATATGCTTACATGTAAATCCGGGATTTGCTTTTTTACAATATCAAGAGCCGCCATAGAGTCGCAACAACGTTTTCTTTCATCAGTGTGGTAAAGCATAGCAATTTCAGTAGGTTTTCGTTCTGAAATTGGTGTTGTCAATTTAAAATAATCAAAATTTAAGCCATTCGGAATTATTGTTGCTGTACTTCCTGCCTTTTCTACCTCTTTTTGAAGCCATTTTGAGATAACAATTTTTGTTAGAGGTAATTTATAAGAATTATAAACAAAATCATCACTCTTTCCATTCCAGTTTTCAAAATCCTGGATTAAGTAGAATTTATTTTTATCTGGTGTTTTTTTTATGTTAAATGCGTCATAAGCCGTTTGAACTGCGGTTGCAAAAATTATTGAATCTGGTGAAAATAATTTATTAATAAATTTTGGACTCAAAGAAAAAACAATATGATTTGTTATTTGATTTTTAAATTGATACCAATATGAGAAATCCAGTTGATTCCGGAAGTTTCTGTAATAAAAACCAATAAAAGTTTTTAATCTAAAAAGAAATGAATAAGTTTTATTAGATAAAAAATCACTTTTTGCATAAGGGTATACTAAATGAACTTTGTATCCCAAATTTGCAAAGAAATCTGCATATTGGTAGGCGATTTTATAACCTCCTGCGGGTGTTTTGGGAAGACTTGGAAGTAAAAAAAACAGATTTCTATTCATCATTTCTCCTAGAAATTGTAGGCAAATGTAAGATTTATAATAGCATTATGGAGCGTTTCTGTACTTGTTACTTTATTTTCGCTGTCATATGTAAAATATTTCGAATTGACTATATGTTGATAAGCAATTCCTGTTTTGATTGTAAAACTTGGAAGAAAGTAATGAAGATTTTCTAGTCCAATTATATAAAATCCTTTATATGTTTGATTTTCGTTATTCAGGTTTATGTAGGAGTATGTATTGTCAGGATTTGCTCGCTGAAGCAATATTGAAGATTTTCCTTTTGGATATATAAGTGAAAAACTTAATGTTTGTGAATTACCACCGTTTGCTAACGCTGAACCAATATATTGTCCTTTGTTTGTGTAGCCCTGAGTTACTTGATGGTGCATATTAAAGCAATAAGCAGCTTTTGCAGAAACTTTATTTCTTGCAAGTTCCATATCAGAATATTCAAATATAACTTCACCATAAATATTTTTCTTTTTAGAGAATGTTATTGATTTCTTTAAGCCTGCAGTCCAGATAAGAGTATCGAACGGGTATCGTGTAAGTCCTTCAATCCAACCACCCTGTAAATAATCATCTAGTCCAAGTTCTCCATATAATTCAAGTCCGACTCGTGGAATTATTAAGTCTATATAGCAGGACATTTTTTGATCTTCACCAATTTCTTCTCCAATTCCACTGTTTGAATCATAAAACGGATTTAGATATCTGATGTCAAATGAATTCCATTTTGATATACATACTTTTGTTACTCCAAATGAAAGACCTGGAATGAAAGATGGGTTATAAGAGAAGGTAAATCCATTAATTCTATTGTGGTCATTTGAAGAATTATTATCAAAAAAACTTGATTCTGTAAGATATCCCATCCAGATTCGACTTTCTATGTCCCCAATGTACCAGTTGCAAAATGGTAAAAATACTTTAGTTTTTCTAAGTCCAATGTCAAATTTTGGATATGTTGGCGCATTATTTGAATGTAATATCGGATTATATTGTGAAGGTCCTAACCATAGTGCTTGTGTTCCTGCTCCTAGTGAAAAACTTCTCCATGTGTAACGGAATTCTGAATCTCCCCAATCAAAAGTCCAGAAGGCAGCATCTCCAAAGCGCTGTGGTGCATCAAGACCATATCCCCAGTAATACCCATATTGATTAGGGTATACAGAAGTCATCATTTCAAAACTCAAATTCTGGCTAAAACTCAACTGCGGCTTCAATGTCACCTCAAAACCGTACATTTCAAATCTGGCGCCGCCGGTTAAACTTGAGTTATAGCCTTTTCCCTGCCAGAGAGCGCCGTCATTCTGACCGTATGGGGCTGCAGTATTATAGCTGTTGAACCATTCAGGTCCGTAAACCTTGCATTTAATGTTGTGGTCGTAGCCGCGGGTGAACCAGTTTTTACCCTGATTCTGTGACTGCCAGAGTGTGTATTTTTTTCCTAAATTGTTGTTCTGCCATGGATGTGAAGGCAGAACTTTTGTCGTTACTGGATTTCCTTCTTCATCCAAAAGAGGATTGCCGTTTTCATCAAGAACGTTGACAGTTTCTTCTATAAATTTCCATTCTGAATCACTTAGTGTGCGGTAGCCAAGAGTAGGGCGTTCAACAATACCCTGAAGCGAAAGAAAATCATAATATTCTTCTTCTGTAGATTTAAGAGCTTCCTGTGCAAAAAGTGCTGCTGAAAATAAAAAGGCAGCTGTGGCAAAAATTATTTTTTTCATAAACTATACTCTATCACAAAGCCACCTTAAGAGCAAATATCATTTTGCCCATCCTTTATTGAACTCAAGTCTAATATTCATTAAAATTAATAGACTTTGTTTTTTGGATATTAATTAATGATGTTTTTTAAACTGGCTCTTAAAAATATTATTTCGCGGAAAACTTCAATAGTTATTGTGCTTTTTATTGCTTTTTCAGTGGCTCTGCTGGTTCTTACCAACGCAATTTTTGACAGTACCGAAAACGGAATTCAGGAAACTTTTATTACAAGCTTTACCGGCGATATTGTAATCAGGCCTAAACATGAACCGGCCCTTAGTCTTTTGGGAGATGAATCACCTGTTACAGGAACTTTTACTGAAATTCCTTTGCTGACTCCATATGAAAAAATTAACAGCTATCTGAAAGAGCTTCCTGAAGTAAAACTTACTAATCCTCAGCTATTTGGAATGGTAGCCCTTGATTATAATGGTCAGAAAACGCCAGCCGCTTTGTTTGGAACTGAAACTTCTGATTATCTTAAAATGATGAGCGGAATAAAAATTGAAAAAGGGCAGGCTTATTCTGAAAATCAGAAGGGAATAATGCTTTCGACTCAGATTGCTGAACTTATCGGCGCTGATGTAGGCTCTGAACTTCAGTTTATTGTAGCTGAAGGCCTTTCCGTGCGAATCCGTTCGGCTCCTGTTACAGCAGTTTATTCTTATCCTGTTAAAAACAGAATTTTTGATGATATTATCGTAATTTCGCCTCAGACTGTTCGTGAACTTTTTGAAATCAATTCAATGTATTCTGCAGAAGATCTTGTGCTTGATAAGGGAACACAGGAACTTCTTTCTGATTATGATTTGGATTCTCTTTTTGATGAAAGTGATGATAATCTGGATGATTATATTTGTTATGAAACTGTAGATGCTGACGAAGAATGTTTTGCAGAAGATTCTTTCAATGACGCTGCAGTAATATCAGAAAACTCTGCTGATACAACCTGGAATTTTATTATCTGTAAGCTTGACCAGGAAGCATCCGTTAAAAAAACAATCAAAAAAATGAACCGCTTCTTTAAAAAATCAGGCTGGAATGTAGAAGCTGTCGGCTGGCGAAATGCTGCCGGAAACCTAGCAATGTACCTTTACTTTTTGCGCCTGATTTTCAATATTGGTATTTTTATCGTACTGTTCGCCGGATTTATCATCATCAATAATACTCTTGTTATTAATATTCTTGACCGTACTCAGGAAATCGGAACAATGCGGGCTATAGGAACTTCAAAACTTTTTGTAAGTCTTCAGTGCATGTCAGAAACTTTTATTCTTGCAGTGGCGGCTGGTATTATTGGAATGATTCTGGGCTGTATTTTCAGTAGGGCAGTTTTAGCCCTTCATATCACATTTTCTAATACATTTTTGATTCAGCTTTTCGGCGGAAATACTCTTGTAACAGTTATCAAGGCTTCAAGTCTGTTAAAATGCTTTGGCGTTTCCCTTATTTTGGGAATGGTTGCCTGGATTTATCCTGTTCATACTGCCCTTAATACAAGCCCGGTCGTAGCAATGAGAGGTGCTAAATAATGTATCAGCTTATTCTTGGATTCCGTTCACTTTTTTACCGCAAAAAGCAGTATATTTCTCTTTTCTTGATTTGCTTTTTCGGAACTGGAATTTCGCTTTTCAGTCTTTTTATAAGCAAGGGGATGATTGCTTCCCTGAATGAAAAAGCTGAAGTTTATTACGGCGGCGATTTTTGTTTTATGAGCTGTAACTGGGATGAAAGATATCTTGGCGATTACGAGAAAATTCTTGAAACTGCAAAAGCTCTTCTTCCTGAAAATGTTTCAATTTCCATCCGTTATGATTTTGATGCCCAGAATAAGGTTTCTTTCTATTATGAAGGTGAGGAAGTTCTTCAGCGTGTTATAAAAGGCGTTACATTTGATTCTGAAAAAGCGCTTTTTGATAAATTTAACTTCCTCTGCGGTAGTGCTGATATTAAAAAAGGCTCTAACGGAGTCTTAATCAGTGAGCCGATTGCAAAAAAACTTGGCGCAGGCCTTGGTGATGAAATTACCCTTTATCTTAGAAACATAAACGGTTATATCAATACAGTTCCCCTTGTAATAAAAGGCATCTTTCAGGATTCAAGCGTTTTTGGTCTTTATACAACCTATATGGATTTTGATTTTCTGCGTACAGCATATGGTCGTGATTCAAGCTTTTCAAACCGTCTTTGTGTAGATTTTCCCGGAAGAAGCGGAATTTCAAAAGAAGAACTGGAAAAGATTCAGTCTGCTTTTGAAACTGCATTTAAAATGCATCCTCTTGTAGATAATAAGCTGGATTTTTACTTTGACCCGAATAATACGCCGGATACATACGGAATTATCCCTTTGAGTGCCAACCTCAATGATGTAAATATCCTGAAAAACGCTATGAATGTTGTAATTTCTCTTATAATCGTTTTTCTTGTCCTTATTATTGTTGTTGGAATTGGAAGTACTTACCGCGTTCTTGTAATGAAGCGTATAAATGAAATTGGAATTTATATGGCAATCGGCATGAAGAAAAAGGCAATTATGGGAACTCTCCTTATTGAAAGTCTTTTCCTCTTGCTTACCGGTTGCGCCGCAGGTTTTATTCTTGCAGAAATTTTGTGCAGGGTAATTTCTGGAATTAAGTTTACCTTTATTCCGATGTTTTCAATTTTTCTTACAAAAGGATATCTGCACCCGCTTTTTGATGCAAAAGGATTTTTCATGCTTACGGGCTGTGTAATTTTTGTAACTCTTTTAGCGGTATTTTATTCTGTAAAAAAATGTGTTAATATTATGCCTTGTAACGCAATTGCGGCTAATGAATAAATGTCAACTTTGCTTGCAAAGTTGATGTTCAGCCTGTTATAACTGATAGTGGTAAGGTTGATTTTTAGGCTGAACAGGTTCTAGGTGATAGGTGATAGGGAGTTTTTTTATGAAAAAGATATTTGTATGTTTAATTTCTAGTCTAATTTTTATGGGCAGCCTGTTTTGCGAGATTTCCAGAAGTGATGCTGAAAAACTTTTGCAGAAAGCACAGGACAATACATGTTTTTATAATACTGATATGAAGGGTGATTATCAGATTGTTCACGATAAGCCTGGCAGCGGCCGCAGTATGCTTAATGCGATTCTTTATCGCCGTGATTCTCAGAAAAAGTGGACAATTTTGATTACAGGTCCTGAAAAAGACAAGGGTAAAGGCTATCTTCAGTTTGATTCTAATATCTGGTTTTATGACCCTGCAGATAAGCGCTTTACTTTCTCTTCTGCCCGAGATAAATTCCAGAATACTAATGCCAATACAAGCGATTTTACTCCTCAGCTTTATGTTTCTGATTATCAAATTGATTCCTATGAAGAAACTAAACTTGGAAAATTTGACTGCGTTCTTTTCGTACTTAAAGCATCTTCAAAAAATGTAACATACCCTGAGTTAAAATTGTGGCTTAGTAAAGACGATGGCCTTATGCGAAAACGTGAAGATTATTCACTTTCCCAGCAGCGTCTTAGAACAATTGCCGTGCCTTCCTATCAGAAAGTTATAGGTTCAGACGGAAAAGAGTATTCAATTCCTGTAAATATGGTAATTCAGGATCATCTTCGCGGTAAAAAAATCAATGATAAGATGGAATATGAAAAGACTGTAATTGGAATCAGTAACGTAGTATTTGCCCCTGTTGAAGATATCGTTTATACAAAGCCTTATCTTGAAACAATGAGTGTTAAATAATGAAAAAAATCTTTACTGCAGCTCTCTTTTCTGGACTTCTCTTTACTTCTTTTAATAATGCATTTGGTCAGGAAGATGATATAGATTCCATGTTTGATGATGCCCAGGATGTGGAAGCTGTTCAAACTGAAGCTGAAAAGCCAAGTGAAAAAGTGAATGACGGCACTTTTCCTTTGAAACTTTCTGGTCATCTGGACAGTGAAATTGGTGCTGCCTACATTTACTGCCATGATGATACAAACAAGCCTTCCGGATATTTTTCTTTTAATAATTATCTTTATCTTGATGCACGACCGACTAAGGAAAGCCTGATTCACGGTGTGGTTGGAATTGCTTTTCCTGGTTATGATTTTGGAATCAATGAATGTTATTTTGACTATATTATAAAAAACAGGCTTTATATCACTGCCGGTAAAAAATCTACAACCTGGGGATATACAAGACTTTTTTCTACTGCATCAAATGCTACTCAGACACAGCAGGATGAATCTATCGTAAAAGCTCTTGGCGCAGAAAATACTAACATTTTATACGACAGCGGAAAAGGAACGACTGTTATGTGCCGTATTCCTGCCGGAACCGGGACCCTGACAGGTTTATGCCTTTACAAGGGAACTTTGAATAAGCCTGGGATGTCTGATTTGATTTTTGCTGCTTCTGCAGAGCTTATTGTTGAAAAAACTTCCGTAAACGTTTTTGGACGCGGCGGACAGAGTGAAACTGACAGTAATGATAATGTAGTCGGCCCTTTAATCGGCTTAGAGGTAAAACGTACAATTTTAGGCGCTGATGTTTACGGACAGGGGCTCTGCCGTTTTGATTCAAATAAAAAGTTTCTGAAGGTTTTTGAATGCAATAATTTTTATGAATCATCATTTAAGACTCTTGTATTTACAGGCGGTTTTTACAAATGGTGGGATGAAATCGATTATCCTATTGGATTTAATGTTGAATATCAGGGAGTTCGTTCAATTACCAATACGGCTGATGAAAGTTATTCCGGCTCAAATACAAACAGCTTTGCTTTTGAAGGCGGAATCAGAAGGCTTGGAAAGAGGCATAATGTAAAGCTTGGAGCAGAGTGGACTCATTGTATTGAAACAAAAACAGGCTTTATAAAGCCTGGTATTATAGTAAGCGGAATATTCCCTAATGTAGACTGGAAAAACGGCGTTAAATGGGAATACGGTCAAAATCTTCCTGCCACTGGTAAATGGACGATAGGTACATATTTTACTTTGGCGCTTAATTATTAGACCGCCTTTTTATTGAATGCTTTCTTATTTTAAGATATAATTAAATAGTTATGATTTTGTTCGTTATCCTGGCTTTTTTAGTTTCTGCACTTTCAATGCCAGTTATTATAAAAATATGCAAAAAACTTTCCTTGTATGATTATATCGATTCAAGAAAAATTCATTCAGGAAATATTCCCCGTTTAGGCGGCCTTGGAATTGCATTTTCTTTTTTCCTTTTTGCAGGTCTTTATTTAAAAGCAAATAGAAATATCAGTCTTGTTGCAAACTTTCCAGTTCTTTTTGGCGCAATGATTATTTTTATCTTTGCATTTATAGATGATATTTTTAATCTTCATGCAAGTGTAAAGCTTCTGGCTCAGCTGGGAGCTTGTGCAATTGTTATGATTCATAACTTCCGTTTTACGCAGATTTTCTACTGGAATCTTCCTGATTATTTAAGTTATATTCTTACTTTTGTCTGGATTCTGGGCCTTATCAATGCCTTTAATCTTATAGACGGCATGGACGCGCTTTGCGGATCTCTTGCTTTTTTATCAGCCGTAACACTGGGAATCGTAAATGATTTATATGGAAATCAGATTTCTGGTGTTAATTATATTTTTGCAGCAGCAATTCTTGGTTTTATCGTTTTTAATAAACCGCCTGCAAAAATATTTATGGGAGACTGCGGCAGTCAGCTTATAGGATTTTTGATAGCAATTCTTCCTCTTTATCCTACAACACGTGATATCGAATTTAATAAGTTTATTATCATGGTTGCTTTAGTTTCTCTTCCTGTTTTTGATACTATTGCAGCTGTATGGCGCCGTATTCGTGATAGAAAACCTGTTATGCAGGGGGACAGCGCTCATCTTCATCATAAACTTATTCATATGAACTATTCAAAGTATAAGGCTTTGATTTTAATTGATTTAATTCAGTTCTTTATTTGTGTTTCCGTTGTTATCGCTTCTCAGCTGGAAAAACGTCTTGCAACAGCACTGCTTGCTGAGACAATTGTACTGGTAACTATGTTCTTTACAATCGTACATTTTGAGCATCGCCGCCAGTACAGAAAAATGAATCAGAATCAGGCTGAGTAAATAAAGTTTAAGTAATTTTAAGCTGAAAGAATATGTCCGTCGCTTATTTTGATAACGTGATTTGACATTTCTACAATCTTTGAATCATGAGTAGAAAACACAAAGGTTGTTTTTAATTCTTCATTAAGTTTTTTCATTAATTCAAGAATCTGGTCGCCGTTTTTTGAATCAAGGTTTGCTGTCGGTTCGTCGGCAAGAATTATCGGAGCTTTTGTTACAAGGGCACGGGCAATTGCAACTCTCTGTCTCTGTCCGCCTGAAAGTTCACTTGGCTTATGAGTTTTCCACTGGGTGAGACCGACTGTTTCAATCAGGAAATCAATCCATTCGCGTCTCTGCTGAGCATTGAGGCTGTCAGTTGCCGGAGAAGAGCCTATTTTAAGCGGAAATTCAACATTCTCGAAAACGTTAAGTACTGGAATAAGATTAAAAGTCTGAAAAATAAATCCGAGGTTTTTACGGCGCAGTTCTGTAAGGGTAACGTCAAGTTTGTGAGGAAGTCTTGTAGTTTTGGAAAGTTCCATATCTTTGTAAACATCGTTACCGTTAAGAATGATTTTTCCTCTTGTTGGAAGATCGATAAGTCCTATCATATTCAAAAGAGTTGATTTTCCAGAGCCGGAAGGACCTGAAATTGCTGCAAAATCTCCCTCCTGAATGGTAAAACTTGCCCCATCAACTGCATGAACTTCAACTTTTTCCATCTGATAGGTTTTAAATACATTCTGTAACTCTATAACTGCTGACATAAATAACAGTATATCACAAAATCAAAGCTGTTACCATACAGGGCAAAAAGTTATTTATTAATCTAAAAAAACATAATATACTATATATTATGAAATTAATTCCGATTATTCTCAGCGGTGGAGCAGGAACTCGTCTCTGGCCGCTTTCTGTAAATGATCATCCAAAACAGTTTTTACCACTTGTAACTGAAAAAACTATGATTCAGGAGACTCTTCTTCGTCTTCAGGGTCTGGAGCTTGGAAATCCTATTGTTTCCTGTGGAGAAGGACATCGCTTTCTTGTTGCCCAGCAGGTAGGCGAGGTAAGTGGGGCAAAGCCAACTATTATACTCGAACCTATGGCAAAAAATACAGCGCCTGCCATTGCAGCTGCCTGCGTCTCGGCTTTGAAACAGGATAAAGATTGTGTTGTAATTGTTCTTCCTAGTGACCATGTTATTCGTGATGTAAAGGCTTTCCAAAGGGCTGTCGAACTTGCCTCTAAAGATGCATATGAAAATAATACTCTTGTTACTTTCGGAATAGTTCCGACTTTTGCTTCAACCGGTTATGGTTATGTAAAAGCTGGAGATTCTGAGTCTAATGGCGTTTTTCAGCTTGAGCGCTTTGTAGAAAAGCCATGTCTTGAAAAGGCCCAGGAATATCTTGCAAGCGGTCAGTATTCATGGAACAGCGGAATGTTTGTATTCCGTCCTGGCATATTTCTTGAGGAACTTAAAAAACTCAGCCCGGATATGGCAGAACTTTCTATTGAATCATTTGAAAAGGCAAAAAGTGACGAAGATTTTATCCGCCTTGATGCGGCTTCTTTTAGCCAGATTAAAGGTGATTCAATTGACTATGCCGTTATGGAAAAAACAAAGCTTGGCCGCATTGTAAAGCTTGATGCCGGCTGGGATGATGTAGGTTCCTGGTCTGCTCTTTATGGAATCAGCAGCAAAGATGAAAATCAGAACGTTACAAAAGGGGATGTTATCGCTCTTAATGTAAAGAACTCTTATATTCGTGCAGAATGTGAACGACTTGTAGGAGTAATCGGTCTTGAAAATCTTGTAGTTGTAGACAGTCCTGATGGTCTTTTGATTTCTGATATTAATAAAATTCAGGATGTAAAGAAGATAGCAGAGACTTTAAAATTGAGGTATAATAAATAATTATGAAAGGAATTATTCTTGCAGGTGGAAGCGGAACCCGCCTTTATCCAATTACAAAAGCTGTAAGTAAACAGATTCTTCCGCTCTATGATAAACCAATGATTTACTATCCGCTCAGCGTTCTTATGCTGGCTGGAATCCGCGAAGTTTTGATTATTTCTACTCCACGCGATATAAAATGTTTTGAAGAGCTTTTTGGTGACGGTGCCTGGCTTGGTATGAAGTTTGAATATGCCGTTCAGGATAAACCCCGTGGTCTTGCAGACGCATTTATCGTAGGAAAAGATTTTATCGGCTCTGATGATGTTGCCTTAGTGCTTGGTGACAATATTTTCTATGGTCAGAGTTTTTCTTCAACCCTGAAAAATGCAGCAGAAAAAATCAGAACTCAGAAAGGCGCTGTAATTTTCGGGTATTACGTTGCAGATCCAACTGCCTATGGTGTCGTAGAATTTGATAAAAAGGGAAATGCTCTTGGCATCGAAGAAAAGCCTGCAAATCCAAAATCAAATTATGCTGTTCCAGGCCTTTATTTCTATGACAATTCAGTTGTGGAAATTGCCGCTAATGTAAAACCTAGCGCCCGTGGTGAAATTGAAATTACTGCCGTAAATAATGAATATCTTGCAAGAAAGCAGCTTAAAGTTGAACTTTTGGGCCGCGGTATGGCATGGCTTGATACAGGAACTTATGACGGACTTCTGGAAGCAAGTAACTTTATTGCCACAATTGAAAAACGTCAGGGACTTTATGTAAGCTGTATTGAAGAAATTGCCTATAAAAACAGCTGGCTTTCTAAAGATCAGCTTCTTGAACTTGCAAAAGGCTATAAAACTGATTATGGTCGTTATCTTGAATTTATTGCTAACAGTAAATAAGAGGAACTTATGTCATTTGAATTTAAAAAATGCGGTATAGAAGGGCTTTATGAAATTCAGCCTAAACTTTTTGGAGATAACCGCGGCTACTTTTTAGAAACTTACAGTGAAAGAGATTTTTTTGCAGCCGGACTTAAAATGAAGTTTGTTCAGGATAATCAGTCTAAATCTACAAAGAACGTTCTCCGTGGTCTTCATTTTCAGAAACAGCACCCGCAGGGAAAGCTTGTACGTGCCCTTGAAGGAAAAGTTTATGATGTTGCAGTTGATTTGCGTCTTGGAAGCGCCACTTTTGGTAAATACTATGGCGTAATCCTGGACACCGAAAAACAGAATATGTTTTATATTCCGGAAGGTTTTGCCCACGGCTTTTGTGTTCTTACAGATACAGCAACCTTTGCTTATAAGTGTACAGACTTTTACCACCCGGAAGATGAAGGCGGTCTTATGTGGAATGATCCTGCTATAGGAATTGAATGGGAAAAAATCTGTCCAGGTATTACCCGGAACGCAAACCTGAGCGAAAAAGACACCCGGCACCCAGCATTTTCTCTGGAGAATAAATATTTCGATCTGAATGGTAAGTGGATATGCCGATAATCGAAAATCCGTTATAAAATGAGCTGCGACAGCGGCTCATTTTAGGATTATCGAAAAAAACGGCTCGTGGCGAGACTAGCGAGCCACGTTTAAAGCGGATTAAACCTTTCATTTTTAATAAACTTTTCAAGGCTAACCTGCCATTCCGGAATCTTAATTTTCAATTCCTTAATAATCTTATCCTTACTAAGTACTGAATATGCCGGACGCTCAACCTTAGCTCCGTATTCTTCTGTACTACAGCCATTTACCTGACAATCCTGAGTAATTCTTCCGTATTTTTTTCCAAGTTTATAAATTTCACAGGCAAATTCATGCCAGTTTGTCTGCCCAAGATTTGTAAAGTGGTAAACTCCGTAAGAAGGTGCACTGTGTTTTCCAAAAAGCGATTTTGCCCCTTCATTCTTTTCTATCAATTTCAAGAGTGCTTCTGCCAGATCTGACGCGCAGGTTGGAGTTCCTCTCTGGTCATTTACAACCTTAATCTGGTCATGAGAGTTCATAAGCTTTGTCATAGTATAAACAAAGTTTTTACCATCAAAGCCATAAAGCCAGGCGGTACGAACTATGTAATAGGTATTCATTTCCTTTTGAATAGCGACTTCACCTGCAAGTTTTGTCTTACCGTAAACACCGAGAGGATTTTTGTGACCGTCTTCTGAGTAAGGGCTTGTGCCGGCACCCCCAAATACATAATCTGTAGATATGTGAATCAGCTTTGCCCCTATTTTTCTTGAAATCCGAGCAATGTTTCTTGGCCCGACTTCATTCAGTTTTTCTGCAAGTTCTGTTTCTTCTTCAGCTTTTTCAACATTTGTATAACCTGAACAGTTGATAATCCAGGTAATTTTTCTTTCCTTGTGAGAAATCTTTGAAGGGAAATATGCGTTTGTTTCAACCGATTCTGCAAAATTTTCAAGCGCGTCTATACTTGTAATATCAACTTCCCGGTCTGTTCCAACCCAGTTAAATTTCTTTTCTTCCAGCTGGCGGCAAACTTCCTGCCCCAGCATTCCCTTGTTTCCAATCACCCAAATCATATTTTCCCCCAGATTTAGAACTTCTTAAAGATATAATTACAGAAAGTATTGATTCTGTTCATAAAAGAACGACGGATTCTTTCTGTAAAAAAAGGAATATGAGGGGCATTTACACCACCAACAGCGTAGAAAACCCAGTTTTCTCCTTCCCTGAAAAGATATATGCAGGTAAGCATTTTTCCAGGTCCAAGACAGTCAAATTCATCTCTGTAGCGGAGTTTATTTGTATTTTTAGCAGTATAAAGAAGTACCTCTTCTCCCTTATAAATATCCATATCCTGATAAACATTAGCAAAAGGATCCATGTAAATGCGTACCTTAAGCTTTGTCATGTTTTCAGATTTATTTTCTTCAAGAATTTCTGCACTTTCATAAAGATGATACTGCCCACCGCTGCTTGTCACATAAGGAATATCAGTAAAGTCTTCTACATGATAAAGCATTTCTTCAAGAACTTGTGCGTAATTTTCATTTCCTTTATATGGTTTATACTGAATTACTTCAGCAAGATATTTTGGTTTTACGTTTTTTGTAGTATCAATAAGCATTTGCGCATCTTTTGAAAAGCCAGAAAGGCACATATTTTTGGGAGAGTCAATATTTTTTATTACAATTTCACCCTTGTTTAGGCTGTCTTTTTCTTCATCTGTAAGCTTGTCATTAAAGGGATTTGCAAAAAGTGATGATGCTGTAATAATCAAGGAAATTATAATTTTTATTTTTTTCATGCTTCTATTATAAAATAATACTAACTTCTGTTCAATTCTGTGCTATAATTATTCATCATGATTTCGAGCAACATTAAAAGTTTAGTTGAAAGTCCGTCCAGCGGT
Source organism: Treponema sp. C6A8 (assembly GCF_000619925.1). GTDB lineage: Bacteria > Spirochaetota > Spirochaetia > Treponematales > Treponemataceae > Treponema_D. The sequence continues at coordinate 367,533 of NZ_JHVB01000001.1, forward strand.
GTAATCCGCAAGATGTTTGAAGAAGGCGCTGCGCTTAAGAAGAAATTCGGTGCAGAAAATGTATATGATTTTAGTCTTGGTAACCCTGATTTAGATCCACCGGCTAAAGTTCTTAACGCAATTAAGGAAGTTTGTGCAGAAGAAACTCATCTTTGCCATGGATATATGCCGAATGCCGGTTACCCTGAGACTCGTGCCGCAATGGCTAAAAAAACTTCTCTTGAGCAGGGTGTTGAAGTTCCTTTTGAAAATGTAATTATGCAGGTTGGAGCTGCCGGCGCTTTGAATTCTACTCTTAAGGCTCTTTTGAATCCAGGTGATGAAGTAATCGTTCCTGCGCCATATTTTGTTGAATACGATCATTATATTCATAATCACGGCGGCGAAATTGTTCGTGTAAAGACAAATGATGATTTTTCGCTTAACGCGAAAAATGTAGCTGCAAGGCTTTCTGCCAAAACTGCAGCAATCATTATAAATTCTCCAAATAATCCTACTGGCCGTATATATTCTGATGCTGAAATTACGGAACTTGCCCAGGTTCTTAAAGAGCACGGTAAAAAAACAGGCCGCTATCCTTATATCATCTGTGATGAACCATATCGTGCAATTACCTATAACGGAGCAAAGGTTGCTTCAGTTTTTGATAAATACGAATACAGCGTAATCGGAACAAGTTTTGCAAAAAATTTAAGCCTTCCAGGTGAGCGAATAGGCTATGTTGCAGTAAATCCTGCCTGCCCAGAAGCAAAGGAACTTACTAGTGCCATTATTTTTGCAACCCGTATTCTTGGTTATGTAAACGCCCCGGCCTTTTTCCAGCGGGTCCTTACAAAATCCTGGGATGCTGAGTGTGATTACAGCCTTTACGAAAAACGTTCCCGCGAAATCTGCGAAGTAATGGATTATGCAGGTCTTAAATATGTAAAGCCTGAAGGAGCCTTCTACCTGTGGGTAAAGTGCCCCGACAAATGGAATGACGATGATATGGCTTTTGTAAATCACCTTAAAAGCTATAACATTCTTTGCGCCCCAGGAAGCGGATTCGGCGGAAAAGGCTGGTTTAGAATTGCCTATTGCTGCAGCGAACAGACAATTCTGAACAGTAAGGAAGCATTTAAAAAGGCTGCTAACGATAATTAAGTAAAATTGGCGCTAAGGAGCAGAGTAAGGGGCAAAAACATTCTATTTTTGTCTGCCGCGCTAGCGGCGTGTCATATAGTTTCATTACAAAAATAGCATGTAGCGCGGTACCGCGCGGTTTTGACCCTTGCTCTGTGACTGACAGCCAATTTTAGTGAAGAGATATTAGGAGGTTTATAAATGAAGATTTTAATGGTTACTTCGGAAGCTGTTCCTTTTGCAAAAACCGGCGGACTTGCCGATGCTGTTTCAGCTCTTTCATTAAACTTAAAAAAAATGGGACACGATGTTCGTATTGTCATGCCCCGATATTATAAAATTGACCGTGCCAAGCTTAAGCCTATTGAAGCCGCAATCAAGGTTCACGCAGGAACTGAGCCAACCTGGGTAAAATTCTATGAATCACTTTTACCTGACAGCAAGGTGCCTGTTTATTTTATTGACCACGAAGGCTGCTACGGACGCGACGGCATTTACGGAACAAAATGGGAGCCTGATTTTGGAGACAACCCATACCGTGCCGCAGTTCTCTGCCACGGCGCTTTTGAGCTTTGCCGCTATCTTGGCTGGTACCCTGACATTATGCATGCTCACGACTGGTTTACCTGTCTTATTCCTGTTCTCTTACGTAATGTCTGCCGTAACGGTTATTTTGCCCACACAGCTTCTGTCCTTACAATTCATAATCTTGGCTACCAGGGCGTTTATGGAAAAGATAAGTTCCCGGCCCTCGGCCTTGACTGGAATCTTTATTATGGCGCTGGTCTTGAGCACAACGGAGCCTTTAACTTCCTGCAGGCCGGTATTTCCTGCGCAGATATGATTACCACTGTTTCTCCTACCTATGCCTGGGAAATGAGTACTCCTGAAGGCGGCTTCGGACTTGACGGGCTTATCCGTGTGAGAAGTGATGCCGTTCGCGGTGTTCTTAACGGATGTGACCTTGAAACCTGGAATCCTAAAACTGATAAACTTCTTCCTGCAAATTTTGATCACAAAGATTTAAGCGGTAAGGCTATATGTAAAAAGGAACTTCAGAGCGTATTCGGACTTCCTGAAGTGCCAAATCTTCCTGTTGTTGGAATGGTTACCCGCCTTGCAGATCAGAAGGGTATTGCAGAAGTATTCGGCCCTGGCTATGGCTGTCTTTACAGTCTTTGTAATAACCTTGGCCTTCAGTTTGTTCTTCTTGGAAGCGGCGAAAAATGGTGTGAAGATGAAATTCAGGCTCTTGAAGCAAAACTTCCAAACTTTAAGGCAAAGCTTGGATATGATGAAAAACTCAGTCATTTGATAGAAGCAGGATCTGACTTCTTCCTTATGCCAAGCCGCTACGAGCCTTGCGGATTAAATCAGATGTACTCAATGCTTTACGGAACTCTGCCGATTGTCCGCAGAACCGGAGGTCTTGCCGATACAGTAGAACAGTACAACGAGCAGACAGGAGAAGGAACAGGCTTCCTCTTTGATGCTCTTACACCTGGCGCTATCTATGACACTGTGGGCTGGGCAATGTATGCCTATTACAATCAGAAAGACCACATCAAAAAGATGCAGAAAAAAGGCATGCAGAAAAACTTCAGCTGGGAACAGAGCGTAAACGGTTATTTAGACGTATACTCACAGGCACTTATGAACGGGTGTGGTATTAACACTGCAGACTGGAAATAAAATTATAGAAAAATAATTGCGTTAACAAAAACAATGCTCCCGCTATGATGCGTATTTCAAAGTGCCAGCGCAAGGTATTTGGTATTTGACTCGCTTCGCTCGCTCCTTGCGAAGCACTTTGAATCCGCATCTTCGCTCGCGCATTGTTTTTGTAAAAAAAATTATTTTTATTATACAAACAGCATGTAGCGCGGTACCGCGCGGTTTTGAAATTCCCATCTCGACTGGGAGTTTTTTTTTAATTTAAACTGCAGTTGTTTGCAAGACGCATCATAGCGAAAGCATTGTTTTTTTCTTGGTGTTAAAATTCAAACCACTGTTCATCTGAGTTTAAGTACCAGTCGGCCTGCAATACCTGGCTGGTAGGCGAACACCAGGAAATACTTCCGTTACTGTTCAAAATTACAACCTGATTCTTATTCTGGCAGATATCAACCGGAATACTTGCCGAACGGTTATATGCAAAACGTCTCTTACTGGAAATGTTATAGCAGTAAACCTTGTTCTTTCCGATATTTGTAAATAGGTTTCCGTCTTTTAAGTAAGTAAATACATCAGAATCTTCATTAGAAAAGCGAAGAATATTTGTCAGCATTTTTGATTCAATGTCAAAACTGAAAACATATGTTGTTTTTCCTGTCTCATCAGAAACAAGGTTAATTCCATATATCATATTATCTTTTATGCTGAGCGCGTATGCAACATTACCTTTAACCCCAAGAGGAACTGTTTCCAGAGTATCCGGATTTACACATAATAGCGGAACCTGGGGATTTGATGCAGCAGATTTAGCAACATAAAGATTTCCGTTTCTGGCCAGTACTGCATCCTGAATACCTGTTCCAGAGTATACCTGCTTCATGTTTTTGCTTTCAAAATTATAGATATTTACATAACTGTTGCTTTCAATTTCAACGATGTATTCTTTATCATCAATTTTAAAATATCTTACATTCTGAAGTGATGATTTTGGCGTAAATAGAGCTTCTTCTGCCTGTGTGTTCAGATTCTTTTTTATAACCGGTGAACGTGAAGATTTAGTCCAAAGAATTACATTTGATTCATCCAGCGAAATAACCTTGTTCTGTCCCTGTGTTGTACATACAGTTTCTGGAATTCCAGTTGCATAATCTGAACGATAGAGTTTTGTTTCTGTAAGGAAGAAGAAGTCTTTTCCTGTTTCTGTTATATCGTAAATCTTTTTATATTTATTTTCTGTAATCTGATTCAGGTTTTGTGTGGTTATTGTCGGTTCAATATCAGCCTTGTAAACAGAACCGTTCCTGCCGCCAAAATATAAATCAGCAAGATGTTTTGTTCCTACACAAAGAGCAGCATCCCCTCGTGGTCCTTTGAAAGTTTTAACAAGACGAGGATTTGAAAGTTTATTATCATCCTGGACTTCAAGCATCTTAAGTTCATAATTATTTCTTCCATCATATTCAAGATAATAAAAATTCCTGTCCTTTTCAGATGAAAGAATTATAGGATTCTGTGCCTGAATTGATGTAGTTGTTGTTCCCTTAAATGCATTTAAAACGTAAATCGTATTATCTTTAATTCCAGCTAGAAAGACATTGCTGTTAAACATAACAGGATTTGTCAGTCCCTGAATTACAGAAAATTTCTGTTTTAAAGTGCCGTTTAACAAATTATAGTAAGAAAGAGTTCCTGCAGGGGAATAGAATACGATTGTTTTTTCCGAATCTGAAGTATTAATATAGTTTACAATACTTGTGTTTGCCTTAATTTTATCAATAATAGTCCAGCTGGCAGTTCGGATGAAAATTGCTCCGTCTACAGTTGCTGTTCCAATAATCAAATAATTACCCTTTGAAGAAAATTTGAGGGAAGTAATGGAATCTGTGAAATTTTTCTGATATTTTCTTGATAAAGTTTTCCAGTCCCAGACACTTACCTTGTTTACAGAACCTCCGTCAGTTTCATAAACTGCAATATCGTTTCCGTTTGGAGAAACAGCAATAAGTTTAATACCAACATCACTGATCTGATAGTGTTCTCCATGATTATCTTCGCCCCAGCGGATTAAAAAACCGTCCTCTCCTGAAGTAAAATATGCCGTATCCCAGCCGCTTGTGTTTTGAACAGGCTGAATATTTGTAACCTGATCCTGATGGGACTGGCTTGAATTATGAGACTGTGAAAATCCATTTGTAAAAGTAAATGTCAGGGCAGTAATAGCAATTAGAAACTTTTTCATCTTTTCCTCTATTTTTTTGCTGTAAAATAAGAAATATCTCCTGTGAGTCCAACAAGAAATATTAAAACTATAAATACAATTCCCACTACTTGAATATAGTATTGGATTTTTGGCTTTATTTTGCGATGTGTAATAAATTCAATTAAAGCAATAAGTATGAGTCCGCCGTCCAGAACTGGAATAGGAAGCAGGTTCATAATGAATAGTGAAATACTTATGATGGCTAAAAGACTTAATGTGCTGATAATTCCAGTTTTAGCACCTTCTGAAAAACCGTCTTTTATGGTTGAACCAAGCATGTCAGTAACGCGGGCAGGGCCGCTTACCGCATTGCGGACTTCAATTCCCATAAAAAGAACCCTTAAGCTTTTTAAAGTCAGCCCTACGGCAGAAAATGCCTCTTTACAGCCTGCAATTAAAGCTCCAGGAATATTGTATTCAGGTGTCTGTACTTCTATGATATTTTTGGAATCTGCAACAACTCCGATTTTTCCGGTTCCAGTTTTTTTGTCCAAATCTGAATGAACCGTAAATGCAAGAATTGTACCGTCGCGGTCAACTTCAATATTTAAGTCTTCATCCGGGCGGGATGAAATTTCTAACAGTAAATCATTAAAATTTTCTGTCTTTTTTCCTGCAACAGAAATGATTTTGTCCCCTGTCAATAAACCTGCTTCTTTTGCTGCAGAATGCATTTCTGGATAAATTTCTGATGCAATAGTAATTTTGTTTGAATATGTGTAGTATTTATATCCGATTCCTGCAATTACGCTAAATGCGATTATGGCAAATAAAAAATTAAAGAAAGGTCCTGCAAAGCCAATCAAGGCTCTTTTTACAGGATGAACTCCGTAAAGTGAGTCAGCTTCTGCTTCAATCTGAGTAAGGTTTTCATCAATTGCCTTCTGAAAATCTTTTTCACCCTTCATGCCGCAATAGCCGCCAAGTGGAAAAAGTGAGATTCTGTAATCCGTGCCGTGAAACTTTTTATGCAGCAATACAGGTCCAAATCCAACAGAAAAACTTTCAACCTTTACGCCGAATAATTTTGCCGCAATAAAATGCCCGAACTCATGGAAGATGATTAAAAATATAAGGCAAAGGAGTCCCAAAATCCACTTCATTTACAGGCTTTCCTTTAAAAGTTCTTTTGCAAGGCTGCGGGCTTTAGTGTCTGTTTCGAATACAGCATCAAAAGTTTCTGGCGCATGAGTAAAATCCTTATCCAAAACGGCGCGTACGGTCTTTGCAATATCAAGATATCCGATTTTCTGTTCCAGAAAGGCTCCTACTGCAACTTCGTTTGCTGCATTAAAAGCAATCGTGTATCCAAGTCCCTTTCTTACACATTCAAAAGCATAATCAAGAAGAGGGAATACTTCTGTACTAGGTCTGAAGAAGGTCATTGTCTTATCAAAAAGACTGAATGGTTCAAGATATGTTTCCTTATTTTCAGGGTAGGTAAGGGCACCAAAAATAGGATGCTTCATATCAGGATCACTTATCTGGGCATAAAGCATTCCGTCTTTTGTCTGTACTAAAGAATGAATAAGACTCTGAGGATGAACTACAACCTGAATTTCATCTGCCTTTGCATCAAAAAGATATGCTGCTTCAATTACTTCAAGTCCCTTGTTTGCAAGAGTAGAAGAATCAATGGTAATCTTTTTTCCCATTTTCCAGGTCGGATGATTTAAGGCCTGCTCAAGAGTAACGTTTTTCAGCTGTTCGGCAGTATATTCGCGGAAAGGACCGCCGCTTGCAGTGATTACAATTTTTGCAATATTTTTCCGTCCGCACTGATTTACAAGATTAAAAATAGCCGAATGTTCTGAATCAACAGGAAGAAGTTTTGCCCCTGTTTTTGCTGAAAGCGCCTTGATTAAAGGGCCTGCCATTACAATTGTTTCTTTATTTGCAAGGGCCAGGTCTATTTTATTTTCAAGAACTATTTTACTTGGAAGAAGTCCAGATGCACCTGCAATGCCGTTTACAACAATATCAGGCTTTGATTGTTCAATAAGCTTTTGAAATACAGCTTCAGAATTATCTTCACATGTAAGAAGGGTCGGGCAATTATATTTTGAACCTAAAGCTTTGAGTTTTTCTTTACTTGATGCAGAATGAGCTTGTAATCCACAGATCTGAAAATCCTGCGGCATATTTTCTGCAATTTTAATTGCATTTGTTCCGATTGAGCCTGTAGAGCCTAATACTAATACCTTTTTCATTTGAATAAGAATTGAACTGCAATATAGAAAACTGGTGCAGCTGCAAGAAGTGAGTCGATGGAATCTAGTACGCCACCGCGGCCTGGAATTAAGGTTCCACTGTCTTTGCAGTCCAAACTTCTCTTAATTACAGATTCAACTAAATCTCCTATAATTGCACTCAATGATGTTATGAGAGAAATAATTATCAGATTTGCATATGAAAGGAAAAATACATCAGGGAATATAAGCTTTACAACTATTGCGCTGGCAATTGATGCTGCAATTCCTCCAATAAATCCAACAAGGCTTTTGTTAGGACTTGCTGCTAAAACGCCCCGTGTTGATTTTCCAAAAAGCACGCCAAAGAACCATGCTCCTGAATCGCACATAAAAACAATAATTAAAAAGAGAGTAAGCATAAATGAAGGTTCATTTAATGTCGTAATTCTTGAGATAAAAGTGATGAAAAATCCGCAGTAAAGAATTATAAATGCAGAGTTTGTAAATTTTTCGAAAGATGCTTCAAAGGATTTTGCCTGTAAAGCTTCAAAACCCAAAAGAATCAGGATTTCAAAAATATATGCCCAGAAAATAATTTCAAGATTTAGTTTTGTTAAAATTGCCAGATAGCAGATTTCCTGCAATAAACCGATACAGATAAGGACTAGGCTTCTTCTAAAAAGAGGCTTACCTTTTTCTGATGCCATTGTATAAAATTCATGTCCTGCAAGAACAGAAAAAATCGCAATTAATAACTGAATTACAAAGTGATTTAAATATGAAAAAGAAACTAAAAAAAGAATAAGAGGAACGCCAATAAAAAATACACACAATCTCTTAATTACTTTATTCATTTTTTAGCTTTCTCCGCACCAAATCGTCTTTCTCGCGTTGTAAATGATTCAATATGACTGATAAACTCTTCGTTCGAATAATCTGGCCAAAGTGTATCTGTGAATATCATTTCAGCATATGCAACATGCCAGAGTAAAAAATTACTTAATCTAAGATCACCGCCAGTTCTGATAAGCAAATCTACATCAGAACATTCAGGCATATCTAAATATTTTGAAAAATCAGCTTCATTAAGACTATTAAAATCTACGCCCTGTGATAAGGCATTTTTTACACCACGTAAAATTTCATCTCTTCCGCCATAATTAATAGCAAGATTTAATTTTATTTTAGTGAAATCCTTAGTATCTTCCATACATTCTTTTAAATCTTTCTGAATGTTTTTAGGAAGGGCAGACATATCTCCGATGTGATTGATTCTGATTTTATTATCTTTATAGAACTGAAGTTCACCCTTAAGGTGAGTATGAATAAGATTCATCAAAAAGCCGACTTCCTGTTCAGCGCGTTTCCAGTTTTCTGTAGAAAAAACATAAAGGGTCAAGCTTTCAATTCCTAAGTCTGCCGCAGCCTTTACAATGCGTTTTGCAGTTTTAAGGCCTTCATTATGTCCGCTTGTACGAGGAAGTTTTCTTTGTGTTGCCCAGCGTCCGTTACCATCCATTGTGATGGCAACGTGCTTTGGCAATTTACTTGAATCAATAGTCATTAGTTAGCCAAAATGTCCTTTTCTTTAGCGTCGTAAATCTTATTGATTTCTTCAATGTATTTATCTGTAAGCTTCTGAAGCTTGTCTGTTTCTGTTTTAAGTTCGTCTTCTGTAATTTCTCCACCTTTCTGCTGCTTTTTAAGAGCATCGTTTCCGTCACGGCGAAGGTTACGGATAGAAGTACGAGAGTTTTCTGCAACAGTTTTAGCCTGTTTTACAAGTTCCTTGCGGCGGTCAGCTGTAAGAGCCGGGATCTGAATACGGATAACTTTACCGTCGTTAGAAGGGTTCAAACCAAGATCACTTGCCTGAATTGCCTTTTCAATTTCCGAGATAAGAGACTTATCAAAAGGAGTAATGATTACTGAACGTGCTTCTGGAATTGCAATTGTTGCAACCTGGTTCAAAGGAGATTTTGTTCCGTAATAATCTACACGTACTTTGTCAAAAATGGCCGCACTTGCACGTCCAGTTCTGATTGTATTGAATGAATCTTTAAGAGATTCTACTGTTTTCTGCATTTTTGGTTCGATATCTGCCATTTTAAGTTTTCCTTTGATTAAATTAATTAAAAAGTTGTGACTCCCAGACATCTGAGAGTCACAATATTATTTACTTTCCAAGAACGTACAATTTAGCTGTTGCAAAGCTCAAAGAAGCTCCTACAGCTTTACCTGTTTCTGCGAGTTTAGCAGATACAGATTTTTTGTCATCCTTTACGAACATCTGATCTTCAAAACAGATTTCTGCAAGGTGCTTGTTAACTTTACCCTGAAGAATACCGTCTTTAACGTTCTGTGGTTTTGAAGCCATTTTTTCGTCCTGATCCATCTGAGCCTGGAAGATTTCTTTCTGCTCGTTGATGTAAGACTCTGGAACGTCTTTCTTTGTAAGATAAGATGGTGTGAATGCTGCAATGTGGAGACAGCAGTCTTTTGCAAATGTTTTAACGTCATCGGCATTTGAACCGTTTACTACTACAACGGCACCAGTTTTGTTGTCTGAGTGTACGTAGTAAGCACCTGCTGCATTTGCAGGAACGTCAATAACTTCTACTTTAGAAACTGACATGTTTTCGCGGAACTTTGTAGCAACTTCTGTAAGAAGATCTTTGTGTTCCTGTGTAACTTCTGTGTAACCTTTAGAAACTGTAAGGTCAAGAAGTTTTTCACCCATAGCAACAAATTCAGCGTTGTTAGCAACGAAGTCTGTTTCACTTGTCATTTCAACAACGTAGATTTTGTCTGCTGTCTGGCGCATAAACAAACGACCTTCAGAAGTAGCGCGTTCTGCACGTTTTGCTACTGCTGCAAGTCCTTTTTCTTTCAATAATTTTTCTGCTGCGTCAGCATCACCGTTACATTCTGTGAGTGCTTTTTTACACTCCATCATTCCGGCACCTGTTCTGTCGCGCAAAGCTTTTACGTCTGCTGCTGTAACTGCCATTTTTTAGTCCTTATAAATTTTGTCTTCGTCGATGAGGCTGTCTTTTTCGTCAGCTTCAATATCTTCTTCTTTCTGCTCTGTTGGCTGATAGTTAGAATAATCTACGATTTCTTCGTCTTCATCCTTCTTTGCAGCATCTGTAACGATTTCTTCGTCATCGTTAAGGTTTTCAAGAATCTTAAGTCCAGCTTCGTTGTCTGATTCAATTACTGCGTTAGCAATGATTGAAGTGAACAATGTGATAGCGCGGATAGCGTCATCGTTACCAGGAATAGGGAAGTCGATTCCTTCTGGGTTACAGTTTGTATCAACAACAGCGATGATTGGGATACCCATTCTGCGTGCTTCTGCAACTGCAATCTGTTCTTTGTGTGTATCGATTACAAAAAGAGCACCTGGAAGTTCTTTCATTTCTTTAATACCACCAAGGTTCTTTTCGAGTTTAGCCTTTTCCTTCTGGAGAGAAGCTACTTCTTTCTTTGTAAGGTTTTCGAATGTGCCGTCAATTTCCATCTTTTCGATTTTCTTGAGGCGCTGAAGTGATTTTTTGATTGTAGAGAAGTTTGTAAGCATACCACCAAGCCAGCGGTTGTTTACATAGAACATGCCGCATCGTTCTGCTTCTTTCTGAACTGCCTGCTGAGCCTGTTTTTTAGTTCCGACGAACAGGATAGATTTTCCTGCAGCTGTTACTTTACGAACTTCGTCGTATCCGTCTTTAATTGCAGCGATTGTTTTCTGCAAATCGATGATGTGGATTCCATTGCGTTCTGCGAAGATGTACTTCTTCATACGTGGATCCCAGCGTTTTACCTGATGTCCGAAGTGAACTCCAGATTCCAACAGGTTTTTCATTGTTACTACTGCCATGAGTAACGCTCCTTCACGGGGGATGATTTCTTTGTCGATTTTGTTACGGCAAAATCCCCACCAAACTCTGTTTCTCGATGCTCAACACCTTTCGGTTTGAGTACGGAAGATTGTGATAAACTTCTGTTTATCACAACTCGTGCGTTTGTCAAGGTTTTAAGCGTAAGCGTGCCTTGACGAATGCGTATAATATCGGTTCAACGAACCTATCAGTCTACTCTAAAAGCGAATATCCTTGTTCTTTTAATATATCGTAAAGTTCAAAAATAGGCAATCCTATTACGTTGCTGTATGAACCTTCGATTTTCTTGATAAAGATAGATGCAAGACTCTGGATTCTATATCCGCCTGCAGCTCCGTGCCACTCACCGGTATCAACATACCATTGAATCTCTTCGTCGCTCATCGCATTGAATGTAACTTTAGTCTTGCAGATTCTTGTAGTGATGTTTTTTGTGCGTCCGTTATAAAGGGCCAGGGCTGTTATTGTAGTATGTGTGTTATCCTGAAAAAGTTTAAGGAACTCAATAGCCTGTTCAACGCTCTGAGGTTTTCCAAAAATTTTACCGTTCTGAGTTACGATTGTGTCTGCTCCCAATACCCATGGAATTTCCTGTTTTGGAGGAAGTGCGTGAATTACTTCAGTAATTTTCTGTCTTGCCAAAAGTTCTGGTACCTGTTCAGTATCAATTGCAGAAAGTACTGTTTCATCAATGTTTGGAATTATTACCCTGAAAGGAATCTTAAGCATCTTAAGAATTTCCTGTCTTCTTGGAGATGAAGAAGCTAAAATAATTGGTTCCATACTTTTTTATTTCCTTTATTACTTTTTAATTAATTATAAGTATAAAAAAAACGCTGTCAATGCGATGACAGCGTTCTGTTTCCTATTAAATCTTCAATTAGTTAGATTTATTTTCTGAATCGTCTTTCTTGCTGCTATCTTTATCTTTTTTACTTTCCTGAGAAAGTTTCTTAAGAAGCTTGTATGCCTTCTGACGAACTGGAGTTACATAATGATAATCTGTAGAAATACGGGCTACTGAATCAATCATAGATTTTTTGTTTTCTGTTGTTTCTGCAAGTGCCTCGTAAGCATTCAAAACCTCCATAGCAAGAGAACTTGTAGGATTCAAGGTTTGATTCTTGCGGTTAGCAAAAGCAATTGCTTCTACTGTTTCATCATTATTATTAATTCCAATTTTACCAAGTGACTGAACGGCAGCTGCCATTACCATTGGTTCATTGTCATTAAGCGCGATATTAATCAAAGTATTCTTTGAGTGTTCTGAAGGAACTTTAGCAAGTAAAAGGCAGGCTTCCCGGCGAACAGAAGAGAAGTTATTTGTAAGACGTCCGTTTGTTCTTGACTGAGTATTGATACCTTCACCAGCAAGATGATCAAGAGCTGCAATTACAGCAGGAGAAGTGTTACCTCCCTCGATAGCGCTTTCCAGATATTGAAGAGCAACTAATTTATTTTCAAAATCATCTGATTCTGCAAGGGTTGTAATAATATCTCCGTCAACATCAGTCAAATATTCATTTTCAACAGATGTCTCATCCTGTGCATATGCAAAACTAAGAGCAGAAATCAATGCTATAGCTGCCAGAACTTTCTTAGAAAGCTTCATTATTTTTCCTCCTGGAAAACTGTTTTATTCAAACATCTAATCATTAGAATTATATAGTATATTTCAATTATCGGCAAGTTTTCTTTTAAAGAGTAGGAATATTTACCTTCCATTTGCCATCTTCACGAATAAAATTGTAGTAAACTACAGTTGAATTATTCGGAAGAACCTGAACAGCCTTTACTTCAGATTTATTGATGTAGCGGATTTCATCTACCTTGCTTGCTTTGCGTGAAGGAATGAAAATGTATTTGAAATAATCTTCAAGTCCTTTAAGAACAATTGTCTTATCCGGCAGGCGTTTATTTGCCTTTCTGATATTTACCGGGCTTGAGTAGTACTGAATTGAAGCGCGAGAAATATATGGAAGCCAGGCCTGATAATCCTGTTTATCCATAATCTTCTGAAGTTCTTTAATGATATTTATGATTTCAGTTTTATCTTGAATAAATTCTTCTTTCGATACCTCTGAAATTTGTCCGATAGAACGTTTATATTCTTCGTCAGACTGCTGCTTTTCGATTTTTGTTTCTGTTTTTTCAACAGGTTTCTCTGTCTGCTGAGGAACAGAACCGCAGGAAATCAAACCAAATAATGATGTAAAAATAGTAAATGCAATAATGATAGTTCTTTTCATATCTTTAATTTTAATTCTATTGTATGTTTTCGTCAAATAATATAATTTGAAAATATGGTAAAAGCTGTATTTGCAGGGTCTTTTGATCCAATCACTAACGGACATCTTGATATTATTCAGAGGGCTGCAAAACTTTTTGGAAGTCTTGATGTTGTAATTTCTGAAAACCCGGAAAAAAAATATATGTTTACGGAAGATGAACGACGTAAAATGGTAGAAGAACTGACTTCTGACCTTGATAATGTTACGGTTCATGTTTATACAGGACTTGTCGTAAATTACGCAAAAAAAATCGGAGCAAACGTACTTATCCGAGGTGTTCGTTCAACAAACGATTTTGCCTATGAGTTTGATCTGGCCCTTATGAACAGAAAGCTCAATCCTGATATTGAAACTGTATTCCTTCAGTCTAAAGAAAAGAATGTTGTAATCAAATCAAGTTCAATCAAAGAACTTGCCATGTTTGACGGCGACATCAGCAGGATGGTTCCGCCATTGGTAGAGAAGGCTGTAAAACAGAAGTTTGGCAAAATCTAATATTTTTAAATGACATTTTTTTAAATTTTGTTTGACAAACTTTTATTTTTAGCTATAATGAATTGACACGCTGATAGGAATTGTTATATTATTACTTACATTTTTATCAGATTAAAGTGAGGTTATATATATGGCAGTACCTAGATCGAAAACATCAAAGGCAGTAACAAAAAGACGCCAGACAATCAATATGAGATTGACAGCTCCTCAGCTTGTTGAATGCAACAACTGCGGTAACCTTGTTCAGTCACATCACGTTTGCCCTAAATGCGGTTTCTACCGTGGTCGTCAAGTAATTACACCTGAAACAAAAGCTTAAGTCTTAGGAGAAAAAAATGGACGAATTGTTTGAGAAAATCCAGAAATTGATCGCTGACAAGTTGGAAATTGATGAAAGCAAAATCACTCTTGATTCTTCTTTCAGAAATGATCTTGGAGCAGATAGCCTTGATACTTATGAATTGGTATACGCTATCGAAGAAGAATTGGGAGTTTCTATTCCTGATGAGAAAGCTAATGAATTTGAAACAGTTCGTGACGCTTATGACTTTATCAAATCTGAACAGGGTAAATAAGTTTTACATCTAAAACAGATTGTGAAAAGCAGTTACTTGATTGTAACTGCTTTTTTTTTTGCCCGAATAATTCTATAATAAAATCATGAAAAAGGATCAACTTCTTACTGATAAAAGAAAAGCACAGCTTTTACAATTTTGTAAAACTGTAGATATAAAATTCAAAAATATTGAACTTCTGGAACAGGCTTTTCATCACCGTTCCCTTACAAACGAAAAAAAAGTAAAGAATAATGAGCGTCTGGAGTTTTTAGGCGACTCCGTTCTTGGAATGGTAACTGCTGCATATCTTTACAGCTCACTGGATAACCCTGAAGGCGATCTTGCAAAGATTAAGTCTGCCGTTGTTTCTGAAAAATCTCTGGCTCCCATAGCGCTTAGGCTTGGCATTGACAGCTTGCTTGAAATGGGTAAGGGGGAAGAAATGACTGGCGGACGAACAAAGCCTGCAATTCTTGCAGACTGTATGGAAGCCATTATCGGCGCCTACTACCTGGATTCAGGCTATAAGGCGTCTGAAAAATATGTTCTTTCTTTTATCGTGCCGGAGATTGAAAAGGTACTGGCGGGCGGCATGAAGGATTTTAAGACCCAGCTACAGGAACTTTACCAGAAGACAAGCAAGGAATGTCCTGTTTACGAACTTGTTTCAAAAAGCGGCCCGGACCACGACCAGATTTTTACAGTCTGTGTTCATCTTGGAAATAAGGTATACGGCCCTTGCCACGGAAAAACAAAAAAGGCTGCAGAACAGGCAGCGGCTAAACTTGCAATTGAAGAAGGCTTTAATAAATAAAAAAAAAGCAACCGGTGTAAAAATCGGTTGCTTTTTTTATCCCTGAATCTTTGTTTTAGAACAAAATAATTATAAGTTTTGCAGCAAGTACAATTGATACAAGTGCAAATGGGTATGTTGCTACGTAAGCAGATGCTACTTCATCAGTGCCTGCTGTTGCAATTAAAGTTCCAAGAGCAGGTGTTGAAGTCATACCACCAGTAATTGAACCAAGATTGTTCAAAATAGAAAGTTTGAATACGTAACGTGCAAAGATATAACCAACAATCATCGGAACCGTTGTCATTACAGCACCATAAATAAAGTATGACCAGCGGAACTTGTCAATAAAGTTTACTCCACCAGGAACACCTGCACCAATAAGGAACAGAACAAGTCCAAGTTCTCTCATAAATACAAGAGATTCTTTTTTAATGCGGCAGTCAATGTTTCCTATGTGTGCAAAGTGACCAACAATAAGACCACCAATAAGACATCCGCCTGAATTACCAAGAGAGAAGTTGATTCCAGGAATCTTGATTGCACCAATAAGGCATCCCAAAGCAACTGCTACAAAGAATGCAAAAAATCCGAGTGGATCAAGTTCTGTAAGGTTTCCTTTTAATTCAGGAATCTTAATTGTATTTGCGGCATGGAAATTTTCTACTTCATTTTTCATGTCGATTTTAAGGATTTTTGGAACAATCTGAACAAAAAGAACTACGCCAAGAACACCGTAAAGATAAGCAATACCGTATCCTGCTGTTACATCTGTTTCAATTGCCTGCTCAACTTCTTTTCCGGCGCTAAAACCTGGAGTAGAAGTAAGACCACCTGTAAGAAGTCCTACAGCCATAGAAGATGTACAGTCTTTATCAATAAGGGTAAAGAAAATTGCTGTCAAAGAACCGATTGCAATAATAATTACACCAAGAAGAATGTATGCAAGTGTGCTTTTATTAAAAGAACGGAAGAATCTAGGACCAGCAATAAGACCGACTGCTGTTACAAAAAGAGCAGTTCCAATGCTTGAAACAACACCAAAGTTGCCCTTAATTTTGTCGCTGAAAAGGAAAATTGTTTTTTCATCTATTTTGAAAGATGGAATAAAGTGTGTTAAAACACCGTAAAGAAGAGCTACAAGAAGAACACCTGCAGTTCCAAGTTCAATTCCTTTAACTTTAATGCCACCAACAAGGTATCCCAAGGCACCGATGGCAAAAACAATGAAAATAAATGACAGGGCTGAAGAACATACCCCGGCTAAGTAAGCAGTCATTTTTTTAACCTCTTATCCACTAATAATAAATAATAATCAAATTATATTAATATGAGCATTTTTCTGCAATAAGTGTTGTTTTATGAAAATATTGCATGTTATAAATAAAAAAACCGCCGGCCATAGAGGTCAGCGGCTTTTGTAAACTGATTAAATCAGCTTATTTTGTGGCACCTGGGATTTCCTTTCCTTCGAATTCAGGATTTCCGTGGTGGTAAGTTGGGAGGAGTTTTGGTGATACTGCGTCACCCTTAATTCCTGCCTTTTCGCGCTCTGCTTCGAAGTCTTTTACGTGCTTCAAAGAAAGTTTTGATGTATCAGCCAGCTTGATGTCCTTGAACATCTTTCCGGCTTCGATTCCGGCTTCGCGTCCGAATACAACTACGTCGAGGAGTGAGTTACCCATAAGACGGTTTGTACCGTGAACACCACCAGAAGCTTCACCAGCTACCAGGAGGTTTCCAACGTTAGTGTGGCAAGTCTTGTCGATTTCAACACCACCATTCTGATAGTGTAGGGTTGGGTAAACAAGGATTGGTTCCTTGCGGATATCAATTCCGTATTTGATGAACATGTTGTACATAGCAGGAATTGATTTAAGGATTGTTCCTTCACCGTGAATCATTTCGATCATTGGAGTATCAAGCCATACAGCTGTCTGAACACCGTTTTCTACACCGCGGCCTTCCTTTACTTCACGGATAATACCAGAAGCGTTTACGTCGCGGGTTTCAAGAGGGTGAATGTAAACTGTACCGTCTTTGTTGATAAGTTTTGCACCAAGAGAGCGAACCTTTTCTGTTACCAGTTTACCAAGAATCTGGCTTGGGTAAGCAGCTCCTGTAGGGTGATACTGCAAAGAATCCTGGTAAAGGAGTTTTGCACCGGCACGGTATGCCATTACAAGACCGTCGGCTGTAGCACCATAGTGGTTAGATGTTGGGAATCCCTGATAGTGCATACGTCCGGCACCACCAGTAGCGATGATTACAACCTTTGCCTTAGCAATGCGGATTTCGTTTGTTTCCATGTTCATCAAAACAGCACCGCAGGCATTTCCCTTATCGTCCTTGATGATTTCAATTGCAGATGTGAAGTCTACAACAGTGATTGAATCTGCGCGGTTGAAAGTTTCGTCGCGGAGAGTACGCATGATTTCTGCACCAGAGTAGTCCTTACATGCATGCATACGCTTGCGGCTTGTTCCACCACCGTGAGTTGTTACCATTGTACCGTCCGGCATCTTGTCGAATTCAACACCAAGGTCGTTTAACCATTTGATTACAGATGGAGCCTTGTTTACAAGTGTATAAACAAGTTCAGGTTTTCCGTCAAAGTGACCGCCACCAAAAGCGTCAAGATAGTGCTGAGCAGGGGAGTCATTTGGCTTGTCTGCAGCCTGAATACCACCTTCAGCCATCATTGTGTTAGCATCACCAACGCGGAGTTTTGTTACGAGCAAAACTTTTGCTCCGGCTTCAGAAGCCATAATAGCAGCTGAAGTACCAGCTCCACCACCACCAATTACGAGTACATCTGATTCGTAGTCGATGTGTGAAAGGTCGATTTTTTCTGGTTCAATGCGAGGCTTAGCCTGAAGCATTTCCAGAAGCTCAAGCGGAGCTTTCTGTCCCTTGTTAGGACCAATTTTGATTTCTGCAAACTGCTCAGGAATGCGGTCCGGATGGAACTTCTTAAGAAGATCATCTTTTTCATCAGCAGTAAGGCGTGCGTGTTCAAACTTCAAATTTTCTTCGCGTTTTGCTGCAACGATTTTTGCAGCTTCATCCAATTGATTTCCGTACATTATTTTCCTCCTATACTGCCTTATTTTTCAATCTCGCGGTTATTGTACAGGTTTTTAATCTGTTCTTTGTCGCCTGTAGACATTTCTACAAACTTCTTGATTGCTTCTTCGCACTTACCAGCGTCGATTTCTGCAACACGGTCAAGAAGGTGCTGTGTCTGTGGCTGCAAGTATTTACCGTTGATACGGCGTGCAAGTTCAGCAACCTGTGGGTGGCTGATACCTGCAGGACAGCGTGAAGAACAGCATCCGCACATAATACAGTCGAAAGAAGCGTCTGCACATGCTGCAAAATCACCACGCTGAGCGTAAGCGATGTACTGCATAGTGTTCAGGCTCTGTGGACATGCACGTGTACAAGCGTTACATCCTACACAAGAGTAAATCTCAGGGTAGAGCTGCATCATAACAGCCTGCTCTGGTTTTATCTTGTTGATGTCGTAAATCTGTTTTACGAGTGGGAAGAAAGGAAGAGTTGCGATATACATATCGTTTTCTACTTTCTGTGAACAAGCAAGACAAGTCTTGAGCTGGTTCTGTCCCTTAATACGGTAGATAGTAGCACATGCACCACAGAAACCGTTACGGCATCCGCAGCCACGTTTAAGCTGATATCCAGCGTATTCCATAGCATTCATTACTGTAAGTTCAGCAGGTACTTCATATTTTTTGCCGAACAGATATATTGTTGCCATTTCTTTATTATCTGACATATTTGCTCCTAATGTTAGCACCCCTAAAGGGGTGCGTACTATTAATACTCTGGTGGTAACTCACCAAGCTGGTCAAAGCTGAATACCGGACCGTCTTTGCAGACAAATTTATCACCGATATTACATCTTCCACATTTACCGATACCGCACTTCATGCGCATTTCCATTGTTGTGAAAATCTGTTCGTCCTTGAAACCAAGGTCTTTAAGGATTTTCAGAGACATGTGGATAAGGATTGGAGGTCCACACATGATTACAGTCATACCGGCATCCGGCTTGAGCTCTGTGATGAATGGAGGAACAAAGCCTACATGGCCGTTCCAGCCTTCTTCTGCACGGTCGATTGTGATATCGATAGAACAGTTAGGCTGTTTCATCCATACATTCTGCATTTCGTCCAGGCGGACAAGGTCTGCCTTTGAACGTGCACCGTAAATTACCTGGATTTTACCGTAGTTTTCACGGTGATCCATCATGTAATTTACTACAGAGTGTACAGGAGCAATACCAATACCTCCGGCAATTACAAGAATGTCTTTACCTTTAAGAGCTCCTTCTACAGGGAATCCGTTTCCAACAGGGCCGCGGAGACAAATCTGCTGACCAACTTCTGCGTTATGCAGCCATTCAGTTACACAACCACATTTTTTGATTGAGAATTCCATGTGGCTTTCAAGAGTAGGTGAAGAAGTGATGGAAATCATTGACTCACCAACGCCCGGAACGATGAGCATAGCACACTGTCCAGGAATATGGTTGAAGAGTTTTTTTCCGTCAAGTCCAACGACACTGAAAGTTTTAACATCAGGAGTTTCCTGTTTAATGTCAATAATTTTACCAATGTAAGGGATAAATGATTCTTTAGCTTCCATTATTTATCTCCTCCAATATCATCTGTTTCCTGTACAAGTTTAATAACTTTTACGATGTTCATGTTTACAGGACAGCTTTCCAGACAGCGGCCACAACCTACGCAAGAGAAGAGACCTTCATGTGCCATAGGGTAGTACATAAGTTTGTGCATAAAGCGCTGGCGGCTTCTTTCCTTCTGTGTGTGACGTGGGTTTTCTGCAGCCATCTGTGTGAAGTCGTTGTACATGCAGGAATCCCAGCAGCGAACCTGACGGATTCCCTTTCCTGTATCAAAGTCACGTACGTCAAAGCACATACAGGTAGGGCAGATGTAAGTACAAGTACCACAACCTACACAAGCTTCTGCAACTTTATCCCAAATCTTAGAGTTGAAAATCTTAAGCATATCCTTGCCCTGGAATTTTGAAAGGTCAAGGTGTGCAAATGGAAGTTTTTCAACTTTTGCTGCGATGTCTTTCTTTGCAGCGTCAACAGCCTTTGAATCAGCTTCTGCAAGGGCAGCTTTAGCCTTTTCTACAAAAGCCTTTCCTTTTTCTGTGTTAGCTTCAAAGAAGTATTTTCCGTCTGCCAGCCAGCAGCTTACATCACCTTTAGAACCGTTTTTGTCATTTGCCAAAGATGCATCAATTCCATATGTAGAACAGAAGCAGGTCTTTGCAGGCTCATTACAAGCCAGAGTGATTACAGTTCCATGGTCGCGGCGGTTCTTGTAGTAAGAATCAACCGGCTGCATGTTAAGGTAAACGTTATCGATTACGCTGAATCCTACAGCATCGCATGGGCGTACACCAAAGATTACAAAATCTTCTACGTCTTTGCGAGGATCTTCCATTGTGATTTCTTTACCGTTCATCTGGTAGCTTACCATGTGTTCGGTCTTAGGGAAGAAGAAGTCCTTTGCTGAGCGGACTGTTTTAAGTGCAGAAGAAAGCTTTACGCCCTTTTCCCATTTTGCAAAGTCTGCCTTTCCTGACTTGTTGTCTACAGGCAGGTACAGAGGCTGTTTTGAGCCGATAAGCTCAAATAATGAATCAATTTTATCAGATGAAATAGAAAGCATTATTCTTCACCTCCGTCTTTAGATCTTGAATAAACAATTGTGGTTTCAGGATCCTTTTCTGCATCAAAAGTAAGCATTGCAGGTTTAGATTCCATATCTGCACCAGCCTGATATTCACCGTAGATTTCGTTGATATCTTTGATGAATTTGCGGTTAAGCAGATAGAGAGGAATGTTCTGAGGACAAACTCGTGAACATTCTCCGCAGTCTGTACAGCGGCCGGCAACATGCCATGCACGGATAATGTGGAAAAGATTTTCCTCAAAGTTTGTTTCTGCAACTTTCTGAGTTGTGTAAAGAGCGTTGTTATCAAATACACATTTTTCGCAGGTACAAGCCGGACATACGTTACGGCATGCATTACAGCGGATACAGCGTGACATTTCGCCGCGCCAGAATTCAAAGCGCTGGTCTGGAGTCATAGCTTCAAGCTTTGCAACCATTTCCATGCGTTCTGTGTTTGGAGTAACTTCTTCATCTTCTTTTACACCAAGAAGTTCGTCACAAGAAACGTGTTTTTTGCCTTTGCATGAATCGCATACAGCTCCGCCGTCAAGAGTATCCTGGCAAGGAACTCCGATTGCATAAACATCAGAGCGGGTAATGCGGTTTTCTTTCAAAAGCTGAGTGAAAGAAAGTGAATCAGAAGGCTTTAAGAATACAAGAACAACTTCCTGAGGAATTGGGGCTTCAGCGGCATTTGGATCACGCTGTTTAGCCATTGTGTTGTTCATTCTTGTAGTGCTCTTCTTTACTTCAATTTCACGAGTAATTCTTACAAGATATTTAGAAAGATTTGCCTTACAGTCTTTGTTGAAAACAAATCCTTTATCAAGTTCTTCTGCAGAAGTGAATACGGCAGGAGTAATATCGTCTTCAAAAAGACCTTTCTGCCAGCCAACAACTTTCTGGACTTTTCCTTCTGCAAGTAATTCTTTTGCGCGAGCGATTAATTTGTCTTGCATCGTAAATCCTCCAGACGTTTATTTTCACCAAGGGCTTTAATCTGTGCTACGAAATCGTTCATGATTCCGGCAAAGCGTACACCTTCGGCAGCAGAACACCATTCAACGCGTGTACGTTTCTTTTCAATACCAAGATAGTCCAGCATAGAGAAAAGAAGAGTCATACGACGGCGTGCAAAATAGTTTCCTGTAGAGTAGTGGCAGTCACCAGGGTGACATCCACAAAGGATAACTCCGTCAGCACCGCGCTGGAATGCACGAAGAATGAACATAGGGTTCAAGCGGCAAGAGCACGGAATGCGGATAATTTTTACGTTAGAAGGGTACTCAAGACGGTTATTACCGGCAAGGTCAGCACCCGCATAGGAACACCAGTTACAGCAGAAAGCTACAATCTTTGGCGTCCATTCTTTATTAGTGTTTTCACTCATAAATCATTTCTTCAGTTATTAGAGAACTGAATCAACCTCCGCCAAGATTTGTTTGTTGCTGAATCCAAGAAGATCCATAGCACCAGAAGGGCAGGCAACTGTACAAGCACCACAACCATGACACATAGCAGTATTTACCTGTGATACATGACGAGTGATTGTAGTTCTGTTTGGACCACGGAAATCCTTATCAACATAAGAGATTGCACCGTAAGGACAAACGTTAGCACACTGACCGCATCCGTTACACATGTTTTCATTTGGATTTGCAGTACATGGATTGTTCTTAAGCTTATCTTTAACCAGAAGACAGATTGCCTTAGCAGCAGCTCCCGAAGACTGAGCTACAGTTTCAGGAATATCTTTTGGACCCTGACAGCATCCTGCAAGGAAGATACCGGCTGTAGGAGATTCTACAGGACGGAGTTTTGCATGTGCTTCAAGGAAGAAGTCGTTGTTATCCATAGATGTTGTAAGCATAGTTGCCAGTGGGCGGGCAGACTTGTCTGCTTCAATAGAAGCTGCAAGAACTACCATATCAGCCTTGATGTGAACCTGTTTGTTCAAAATCAAATCTGAGCCCTGAACATCTAATGTACCGTCAGAAAGCGGAGTAACTTTTCCTACCTGACCCTTGATGTAGTGAACTCCGTACTGTTCAACGGCACGGCGGTAGAATTCATCAAAGTTTTTACCAGGAGTACGAACATCAATATAGAATACAGTGATGTTTGTATCAGGGTAATGATCGCGGGTAAGAATTGCGTGTTTTGCTGTGTACATACAGCAGATTTTAGAGCAGTATTCGTGACCTTTTGTTGAATCTGCAGAGCAGCGTGAACCTACACACTGTACGAATACAATGTTCTTTGGTTCTTTTCCGTCTGATGGGCGGAGAAGGTGACCGTTTGTAGGACCAGATGCGTTACAAAGGCGTTCAAATTCAAGTGAAGAAACAACATCAGGACTCTGGCTGTAAGCATATTCATCGAATTTTTCGAGAGAAATAGGATTATAACCAGTTGCTACGATGATTGCACCGTATTTTTCTGTAAGAGTTGTTTCCTTCTGGTTGAAGTTAATAGCTCCGGCTGCACAAGCCTTTTCACAGAAACCACAAACATTGTCTTTTCCGTTTTTAAGACCCTTCATGTGCAGACAGTAATCGGCGCTGATAGCTGCAACCTTTGGAACTGCCTGAGCAAAAGGAATATCGATTGCTTTTCTTGTATTAAGATTAAGGTTAAAGCTGTTTGGAACCTTTTTGTTAGGACATTTTTCGATACATGCACCACAACCTGTACATTTGTCTTCATCAACAAAGCGAGGGTGACGTTTAATGTCTACTTCAAAGTTTCCGATATAACCGCGTACACCACAAACTTCTGAGTAAGAAAGAATGCGGATGTTAGGGTTCTGGCTTACTTCTGTCATCTTAGGTGTTACGATACAAGAAGCACAGTCAAGGGTTGGGAAAGTTTTATCAAGCTTAGCCATTTTACCGCCGACTGTGTAATCTTTTTCTACGATATCAACAGGGAAGCCTGCATCAGCAATGTCCAATGCAGCAGTAATACCTGCAATACCGCCACCGATTACCAAAGCGCGCTTTGTCATCGGAGTTTCACCTTCGATAAGAGGTGTATCCAGAATTGTTTTTGCAATTGCAGCTTTACCAAGTGCGATTGCTTTTTCTGTTGCGTCGCCCATATCTTTCATAACCCATGAACACTGTTCACGGATGTTGGCAACTTCAACTTTATAAGGGTTCAAACCTGCACGTTCAGCACATGAACGGAAGGTTTTTTCATGCATACGTGGAGAACAAGAACACAAAACTACACCTGTAAGGCCAAGTTCGTGAATCTTGTCTTCAATCATTTTCTGTCCGGCAGAAGAACACATGTATGTGTAGTTTGTAGAGTAAACAACACCGTTTACTTTTCCAAGCTCTTCTGCAACTTTTGCTACGTCAACTGTACCGGCAATATTAGTACCGCAGTGACATACGAAAACACCAATTTTTTCCATTTTCTATGCCACTCCTATTTCTTATATTTTCTGAATGCGCTCATTACAGCCTGCTGAGGCATATCGTCATCCAGATAATTAGGTACATCCTCAGCTTCAAGGTGATGAGGACCGCGCTGACGCTCAACAAAAAGACGTACAGCTTCAATAAGTTTTGCAGGTTCAACCTGACGTGGACAGC
Organism: Treponema sp. C6A8; assembly: GCF_000619925.1. Classification (GTDB taxonomy): domain Bacteria; phylum Spirochaetota; class Spirochaetia; order Treponematales; family Treponemataceae; genus Treponema_D. Next base: position 392,159 of record NZ_JHVB01000001.1, read on the forward strand.
GTTCAAGACAGGCAAAGCAAGAAAGACAAGCGTACATTGACTTCGACTTCAAAAGTGGTTCAATTTCGCCGTTTTCTACCATCTGAACAAACTGATGTGGATGATATTCCATAGAATCATAGTTAGGGCAGGTGCCTGAACACTTACCGCAAACCATACATTTCTTTGGGTTTACACCGCTGATTGAAAGAATGCTTTTTTTAGCTGCTTCGATTTCTGAAGGTAACATTATTCAGCCTCCTTTAATCCAAGAGCTTCAGCAAGCAGTTCTGTAAAGTAAATTACATCGAGTTTGCTATTGCCTTTGTTTTTTGTAAGATTGTATTTACAAAGCGGGCAGCTTGTTACAAGGAAGTCTGCTCCCATATCCTCTGCGTTAGCAAGAATTTTTTCTGTGCGTGACTTTGGAATAGAAGCGTCTTCGAACATTGTGTAAGCGCCGCAACATTCGTTTCTCTGTGAGTAAATGACAGGAGTTCCACCGATAGCCTTGATAAAATCTTCAAGAAGCTGTGGATTCTCCGGATCATCAAGCTGAAGAACTTTGCCGGGACGTAAAAGAAGACATCCGTAATAAGCACCAATTTTTTTGCCAGTAAATGGCTTTTTAACTGCTGCCTTTACCTTGTCCCAGCCGATGACGTCGCGAAGAACTTCAAGATAATGAAGAACTTTTGTTTCTCCATGATACTCGATTTCGTCGTGAGCCAGATAATTGTTCACCTTGAGAATAACGTTTTCATCATTCTGCATGTCATCGTTAACCTGTTTGATAACGTTGTAGCATGCAGAACAAAGTGTAACTAAATCCTGTTTAGCATCGCGGGCATTTGCCAGAGCGCGAACCGAAGGAAGCTTTGTAGCTATTTCGTCTTTTGCAAGCGGATATTCACCGCCGCAGCACTGCCATTCAGGAATTTCTTCAAGTGTGAAACCCAATGCTTCCGCAGATGCACGTGCATATTTATCAAGGTCAATAGCCTTGTTTTTCAGCGTACATCCAGGAAAATATGAATAATTCATACTTGCTCCTATAAATGTATAAAACTATTTAATTTGCTCTAATTAGGCCGTATAAAAATACGGCCGTGATAATTTAGATAGGTAAACCTAAAAATTGCTCCCGCAATTTTCTTAACGGTTTGCTATCAATCAAGAAAAAACTAGTTTTTTCTCTCACCCTGTGGATAAGCCATGCTCTCAGGCTTAAATACTTCATCAAACTTTTCAGCTGTGAGGAAGCCTAAACCTACGCAGGCATCTTTAAGGGAAATGTTTTCATCAAAAGCCTTGTGAGCTGTCTTTGCAGCGTTCTCATAACCAATGTATGGGTTCAATGCAGTAACAAGCATCAAAGAGTTGTAGAGGTTGTGGTGCATCTTTTCTTTGTTTGCTTTGATACCAACAGCACAGTTCTTGTTAAATGAGAGCATAGCCTCTGCCAGAAGGCGTGCAGACTGAATGAAGTTGTAAGCAATCACAGGCATGAATACGTTCAATTCAAAGTTACCCTGTGATGCAGCAAAGCCTACAGCTGCGTCGTTACCCATTACCTGAACTGCAACCATTGTTACAGCTTCACACTGAGTTGGATTTACTTTACCAGGCATGATAGAAGAACCCGGTTCATTTTCTGGAATGTGGATTTCTCCAAGACCGTCACGAGGACCAGATGCAAGCCAGCGGACATCGTTAGCGATTTTCATCATATCTGCTGCAAGAGCCTTGATGGCACCGTGAGCGAATACGAGTTCATCTTTTGATGTAAGGGCGTGGAACTTGTTAGGAGCTGTAATAAAATCCTTGCCAGTCAATTTTGATACAGCTTCTGCAACTTTTGAATCGAAGCCTTTTGGAGCATTCAATCCTGTACCAACTGCAGTTCCGCCTAAAGCCAGCTGCTTAAGATATGGAAGTGAAGAAGCCAGCATTTCCTTGTCACGTTCAAGTGAAGTTCTCCATCCGCTGATTTCCTGGTCAAAGGAAATAGGAACTGCATCCTGAAGGTGAGTACGTCCAGATTTAACGATGCCTTCGTTTTCTTTTTCAAGCTTTTTGAAGGTAGCCACCAGAGTATCAATTGCAGGGAAGAGCTTGTCTTCGATTACGCTTACAGCAGAGATGTGCAGTGCTGTAGGGAATGTGTCGTTAGATGACTGGCTCATATTGATATCATCATTAGGATGACACAATTTTTTGCCGGCAATCTCGTTGGCACGGTTTGCAATTACTTCATTGGCATTCATGTTAGACTGTGTACCGGAACCTGTCTGCCATACAACAAGAGGGAAGTGATCATTGAGGCTGCCTGAAATTACTTCGTCACAAGCCTGAGAAATTGCCTTGAGTTTTTCATCAGTCATTTTCTCTGGTTTGAGGGCGTTGTTAGCAATTGCAGCAGCCTTCTTAAGATAGCCGAATGCCTTTGTAATCTCGCGAGGCATTGTTTCAATTCCTACGCCGATTTCAAAGTTTTCATGGCTACGCTCAGTCTGAGCTCCCCAGTACTTGTCTGCAGGAACTTTGACTTCTCCCATTGAATCGTGTTCAATTTTGTATTCCATATATTTTTAATCCTTTAAAAGAAAATGCACCCTTGAGTGCATTTTCAGTTTTTACAAGTTAGAATTTCAGCTGCTTGATAACGTCTTTAAGACAGTCAGCACTGTGTTTGAGTGATGCAATTTCTGCATCTGTAATTGGTGCTACGATGTGTGAAGCAACGCCTTTTCTTCCAACGATACATGGAATAGAAAGACATACATCACTGATTCCATATTCACCATTAAGCATTGTAGAAACAGTAAGCATAGAATCTGTTTCATAATCCAATGCTTCACACAAAGTTGCAGTTGTAATACCAATTGCGTAGTTTGTGCATTTTTTAGCAGCGATGATGATTCCGCCTGATTTACGGATGTAATCTTCAACATCGTCTTTATTGAAATCAGAAAGGGAAAGTCCCTGAGCTGATTTTGCAAAAGTTTCTACAGGTACAGAACCGATGTTTGCAAGTGACCAAGGAACAAAAGATGAATCTCCGTGTTCACCGAATACGTATCCGTGAACGTTTTCCTGAGCTACTTTGTAAGTTTCTGCGATGCGGGCACGGAAGCGGGCTGTATCAAGCATAGTACCAGTACCAATGATGTGGTCAGCAGGAATGCCTGAAGTTTTTACAAACTGATATGTAAGAATATCAACAGGGTTTGCTACGATAACGTAAAGAGCGTTAGGAGCAGCCTTTGTGATTTCAGGAATAATTGATTTAGTGATGTCAACATTTGTCTGGGCAAGATCAAGGCGCGACTGACCAGGCTTTCTTGCTACACCAGAAGTAAGAACTACGATGTCTGAACCTTTTGCATCATTATAATCACCATCGTGAATATAAACAGGTCCGATAAATGGTGTACCCTGACGGATATCCATTGCTTCACCCATAGCGCGGTCTTTAGCGATATCAATGAGTACAATCTCAGAAGCAAGCTGTCTTAAAGTCAATGCGTAAGCAATTGTAGAACCAACCTGTCCTGCGCCAATAATAGTAATCTTGTTTGACATATGCATGTCTCCTTAAACAAAAATATGATTAAACCAATATTAATTCGATTTGAGTATTGTTTAAAAAAAATCGCAATTTTTCCCACAATACTATTGAAATATAATAAACCCTTTTGTGGATTTTGTGAATAAGAAACTTCCTTTTTTATATTTGAATTTATAGAAGATATGATAAAAATATTTGTTAGCCAGAGCGGATGAAGACAAAATGCAATATGTTAAAATAAAAAAGCTTCCTTATTCAGGAAGCTCTGTTTTAAGAGCGGATGAAGGGAGTCGAACCCTCGTCATCAGCTTGGAAGGCTGAGATAATAAGCCGTTATATGACATCCGCAAAAGTTATCAGTGACTTACTGTCGCTTGATGTTTAATATATTATATTTTTGACGAATTTTGGTCAATAGGGAAAGGGCAAAAATTTTGAATTTTTTGCCCTTTTTTTTTACACCTTAAACTGGTCTATCTGGGTGCCGATCTGAGTAATTGAAGAGCGCATTTTTTCTGCAATAGAGGAAAGGGCTGCACCGGTTTCATTGATTTTCTTTGCGCCGATTGCCATTTCTTCCATACTGGCCTTCATTACAGTTGTTGCATTCTGAAGGTTTTTAACTTCATCAAGAATCTGCTTGTTTCCGATTGACATTTCTTCTGAGGCTGTTCGGACTTCAATTGTACTGTCGTTCATAGCATGAAGGGAATCTGTAATCTGTTTAGAACCTTCCTGCTGTTCTTCCATTGCAGATTTAATCTGGCGGACAATCTGGTCGGTTTCCTGAATTTTTTCAGTAACAGAATTGAAGGCTTCACTTGATTCCTGAGAAGCTGTAACTACAGAATTAATGGAATCCTTAATGCTTGAAAGCTGTTCACCGATTGTCTTTGACTGGTCGGTTGAGGTCTCAGAAAGCTTTCGGATTTCATCGGCAACAACGGCAAATCCTTTTCCGGCTTCTCCTGCGTGTGCTGCTTCAATTGCCGCATTCATGGCAAGAAGGTTAGTCTGTTCAGCAATGGCTGCAATTGCGGCATTTGCTTCCTGAAGCATCTGAGACTGTTCTTCAATCTGATGAATTCTTTCGTTTACATGAATCTGCTTCTGGGCTCCGCTCTTTGCATTTTCAGAAAGAATATCAAAAGATTCTGCCATTTTATCAACAGAATTGTTTACAGAGGCAATGTTTCCAATCATCTGCTCGACTGCGCTTGAAGCATTGCTTACTCCCTGAGATTGTTTTGCAATCATTCTCTCAAGAGATTCGATATTCGATGCAATTTCATTTACTGCCCCGGCAGTTTGAGAAACGCTGTCACCCTGATTGCTGATCTGATTATGAACGCTGGAAATATTTGCAATGATTTCTGTAATGGAAGCGCTTGTATCCTGCATGCTGGCATCAAGATCAAGGCCGGCTGCTGAAAGCATTTCTTTTGAATCTTTGACATCAGAGACAATTGTATGAAGCTTTTCTGTAAAGCGGTTGAAGCCTTTTACAACGCCACCGATTTCATTGTTTATCTGTTCGCTTTTTCCTGTGATTCGCTTTGTCAAATCAGCTTTTCCAGATGCAATTTCATCAATAGAAGACTGTACTTCCTGAAGAGGCTTTAATGAATAATAGATTCCAAAGCCAATTCCAAGAACGAGGGCAAGACCAAGTACGATTCCCGCAATGACAAGTGTGATGGAAATTTCATTTGCAGTTGCGTAAACCTGGCTTTCATCAATCATAAATACAAATCCCCAGTCTGCATTTTCTACAGGCTGATAAGTTATGTATTTATTTCCAAGTTTAGAGAAGCTGATCCATTCTTCGCCGCTTCGTTTTTCTGAAAGAGCCTGAGTAACAGGTTTCATTCCTTCAAGGATGATTTTTGTATTTTCTTCATTATCATCCGGGGCAGAGGAGGCGATAATTTCTCCTTCACTGTTAAAAAGGAAGGCATAACCGGTTTTTCCGATCCGGATTCCGCTTACAAATTCCTTTAATTTATTTACGCCTACAACGGCGCTGTAAAAGCCGATTGTTTTGCCATTTACCTTTACCGCCTTTGAAACGTGAATAATCGTATCGCCGGTTGATTTTGACGTTACAGGGTCATCGATATTTGTGTCGTTTCCCTGTTCCATAATTGCCTTAAAGTAAATACGGTCTTTTACATTTGTGATTTTATTCTGGTCGTTATAAAAATCACCTTTTGCATCAATAAAACCGATTCGATCAAAATCTGGAGTTCTTGAAGATGTATGAGAAACAAGCCATTTCTGAATTTCAACAGGATCTTCTGTCTTATTAATATCAGCTTCTGTGTACATCCTCATCTGCTTGATGTATTCACTAAGCCTGATAGAAACAACATCAGCATAGGCATCTGTAATCTTTCTGCAGTCTTCCTCGTAAGAATCTGCAACAGATTTACGGGTACGCATTTTTACAAATTCAATCTGAAAAACTGATAAGCCGGCTACAATAAGAATTGTGATTGCAAGAATGTAATAAACAAGCTTGCCCTGTCTTTTAGTTTTTTCTTTAGACATCAGATCCTCCTGAATAAATAGAGTTTGTCTTAGAAAGCTTTTTTTACAATAATTTCAACCTTTTTTTCCTGAACTCCAACAAGGACATCATCAGCAAGTTGAGCAATTATTGATTTTTCAAGTTCATCCCATTCTTCTTCATTGGCTTTTTCAACCTTGTTTTTGTAGTTATTTAAAGACCAGAGAGAAGTATCAATAGAAATACCATTATCAAAGCCAAATGAATAAAAGCCTGAACTTACAGTACTTACATATTCATAATCAATCAGCATGAATTGAGTTGCAAGTTTAATCTTTGTCAGGATTCCCTTTGCCGCTGCATTTTTTTTGTCAGTTGACAGGGCAATAAGATTTTCACGTTTTTCCATTGTAAGGGAGGAGTTAGGACTCAGAGATACGTGGATTTCAAATTTCTTATTGTCACTTTCAATCCAGAATTTTCCTTCTGAATAATCCAGAATTTCCGGCAGCATGCAGACAAGTTCTTCTGAAAGTAATCGAAGTCTGAGAGCTTCTTTTTTTGAGAGATTTACATATGATGCCGCTTTTGTTGTTTCGGATAAAAGTGTATTTAAGGATTCATTATCTTTTGAGAGTATGCAGATGTCAGATGTCATTATTTACCGCCTTTAATGTTAAGAATGTCTGAAAATCCCGTAATTTCAAAAACTTCACGAACAGTTTCATTTACATTAATGATTGTCATTCCGCCTCTGTTGGTGAATTCTTTATGTGTAGAAAGCAAAACTCTGAGGCCTGCAGATGAAATGTAGTCAAGTTTTTCAAAGTCAATAGTGAGTTCATTTGCGACAGTCAGGCTTTTTATTTCCTTTTCCAAATCCGGAGCGCTTACTGTATCCAGACGACCTTCAACTTTAAGAGTTACCTCAGGTCCATTTTCATTTTTAGTAATTGTCATAATGTGCACCTCTAAATAAATTATAACATACCTTTTTTAATTTAAAAGAAAAAAATGCACGAATATAACTTTAAGTTTTAATTACACCAGTTACTAATTATATAGAAAAATGTTTTTCGTTTTCTTCAAAGAGTTTTTTGACTCTGTCCTGATTTTTTGTAAAAATATCAACAATCACAGGATCAAAATGACTTCCGGCCCCTTCTCGGATAATATCCATTGCTTTATCAAAAGAGAAAGGTTCCTTATAACTTCTTTTTGAAACAAGGGCATCAAAAACATCACTTACTGCCATAATTCGAGCAGAAAGCGGGATTTCTTCCCCCTTAAGTCCCATAGGATAGCCTGTTCCGTTCCATTTTTCGTGATGATAGGTTGCAAGATTTGATGCTTCCTTTAAATAACCTGGATCTGTCGTCAGCTGCATTGCGCTTTCAATTACTTCTTTTCCGGCAAGAGTATGAGACTTCATTATTTCAAATTCTTGGTCAGTAAGTTTTCCGGGTTTATTTAAGATGACGTCAGAAACCTTGATTTTTCCCACATCATGGAGTGGAGCTGATGAACAGACATCTTTAATGTATTCGTCTGTAAGGACATCAGAGAAAAGATGATTTTCTTTAAGAAGCTGAAGGATAAGCTTTACATATGCGGCTGTTTTTCTTACGTGGTCGCCTGTGCATTTATCTCGGCTTTCTACAAGGTCTGCCATGATGTAAATAAGGCCGTTCTGCATGTGGGCAATTTCATCACCTTTTTTCTGAACGTCATTTATATAATCAACGGTTTCTGAAATTGTATGGGTCAGGGACTTGTAGAGATTTTCGATTTCATCACCGGTTGCAATTTCAAGAGACTTCATTCTTTCAAGTCCGATTTCAATATCTTCTTCACTGTCATAGGCAAAGGCTTCTGAAGCAAAGGACATTGCACCAATCGGATAAGTAAGGTGATAATTTGTGAGCCAGAGGCAGAGGGTAAGTATAAAGATGAAAAAGCCCATAAAAAGGGAAAGGATTTTTGCGATAAAACTGATGCCTTCCATATGGGCCTGAACTACGCTAATTCCTGAAACACTCAGGGCAGATTTTACGTATAAAACATAACTGATGGCTGTCGTAACAAAGGCAACAAAAATCATGATTACGGCAATAATCAGGGTGATTTTTGTGCGAAGGGGAAGCTGTCTGGTTTTTGTTTCCCTTGCATAGATGCGTTCATTAAGATTAAGGGGAGTCTGCTTCCAGTCTGTGAGCATAAGTGTTTTGCTGAATTTTTCAGGAATTATGCGAAGAAGAATTAAAACTCCAAAAACCGTAAGCGCCTTATCGATAATATCGATAATCATGTCGGAAATAAGCTGGGCCCAGAAAACATTGAGGGTGCCCTGTTCAAGAAGGCTTCTAACAAAAGGAGCTGATATTCCTTCACCGACTCCAAAGCCGTAAATGCAGTAGGTGAGTATTGAACCGATTCCACCGCCAATAACAGCAAAAACTGGAATTGTAATCAGGGCTTTTTTAAAGGATGTGAAATAACCTCGTCTTGCAAAAAAGGCACCGGCTACGGCAATAAGAACACTGATTCCTGCGTAATAGGAATTTGTTAAATCTGTAAGGGTAGAGTTAATGATATTTGTAAGATACCCGACTATAACTCCCGGAAGATAGCCTCCAAGAATTGCTGCTGACAAAGTTCCTATGTTGTCTAAAAAAAGAGGAACTCCGATATATCCCATCAGACGGTTAATTGAGATATTCAAGAAAATGAAAAGACAATAAAAAATTATCTGTTTAACTCGGTTCTTCATCTTACTGAATAATTATAGCAGTGTTTTTTCTATGTTGCAAAAAATCTGTAAAAAATGCAAAATCATTCTATTAATAAAAGTTTTTATAAGGAGGATTTTTATTATGGAAAGGTTCTTTAAATTAAAAGAACGTGGAACAACCGTTAGCAAAGAAGTTATCGGTGGTATTACAACATTCCTTGCAATGGCATATATCCTTGCAGTAAACCCTGGAATTCTTTCAGGCTCTGGAATGGCATTCAATGCAGTTTTCACTGCAACAGCAATTTCTGCTTGTATTGCAACTTTAGTTATGGCATTCCTTGCAAACCTTCCAGTTGCACTTGCACCTGGTCTTGGTCTTAATGCCTTCTTTACATACTCAGTTGTACTTGGAATGGGATGTACATGGCAGTTTGCTTTGACAGCTGTATTTGTTGAAGGTATTGTTTTTATCCTTCTTTCTATTTTTGGAATTCGTGAAGCAATCATCAATTCCATTCCTTCAACACTTAAAAAAGCAGTTTCTGTTGGTATCGGCTTGTTCATTACAATTATTGGTCTTGTAAACGCAGGTATCTGTACTGGTGATACAGGAACAATCATTGGATTTGTAAACCTTGATTTTAATCATGCTACTGCTCTTGTTGCTGGTCTTGGTCTTTTGATTACTATCATTCTCTTTATTTTGAACGTTCCTGGAAACATTCTTCTTGGTGTAATAATTACAACTATCATTGGTATTCCTTTTGGTGTTACAAAAGTTCCTGAGAACTTCTCACCATTCTCAACTCCTGCTGCTCCATATCTTTTCCAGTTTGAATGGGCAAATGCACTTTCATTGAAGTTTGTAGTTGTTCTCATCACCTTCCTCTTTACAGATATGTTCGATACACTCGGAACTTTGATGGGTGTTGCTGAACAGTCAAATCTTAAAGACAGCGATGGAAATATCCAGAACGTAAAAGGCGCATTGATGGCTGACTCAGTTGGTACTGTTGTTGGTGCTTGTCTTGGTACTTCTACTGTAACTTCATTCGTTGAATCAACTTCTGGTGTTGCTGCCGGTGCAAAAACAGGTCTTGCTTCTGTTGTAACAGGTCTTTTGTTCCTCGTAGCTCTCTTCCTCAATCCTTTGTTCGCATTGGTTCCAGCTGCGGCTACAGCTCCAGCTTTGATTTTCGTTGGCTATTTGATGATGAAAAACGTAAAATCAATTGAATTCTCTGATGTTTCAGAAGGAATTCCTGCATTCATTACAATTATGGTTATGCCTTTTGCTTACTCAATTTCTAAGGGTATTGTATGGGGTATTCTTTCATTTGTAATCTGTAAGACGGCTGCAAAGAAGGCTAAGGAAGTTCCTCTTGTTACATGGATTCTTGCATTGGTATTCCTTGCTGACTTGATTTTTGAAAGCGTAAAAGCGTAATATCGAAGAAGCGTAAAAAAAATCCCGATGTTTTATGACACCGGGATTTTTTTTGAGTCGCAGGCATAGCCTGCTCTGAGATTCTATCGATGAAGCTAAAAGTCGCTGTATGCAGCTTAATAAGTTCTTCGAACTTACGACCCGCTTTCGCAGCTCGTTTTTTAACGCTTCTTCGATTATCATCTAATATTTAGAATCAGCGTAGCCGATCCAGCCTTCCTTTTCTACCAATGCTTTTTCAAAGTCATCAAGGTTGAAAGGATAGCTTTTAGAAAGGCTTCCTGCAATCAATTTTACTTTTGCAGTGCCGTCATCATTGATAACGATTTTACACTCAGTTTCTTTATCTGCGAATGTCTTGAACATATCTGCAATTGACTTGCGGTCAATTTCGATTGCCATCATGCCGCAGTTAAACATGTTCTGGCGGAAAATGCGGGCAAAGTTTGGAGCTACAACAACGTAGATTCCGTTTACTTCAAGTGCCCATGGTGCGTGTTCGCGTGATGAACCGCAGCCGAAGTTTTCTCTTGTTATGATTACTTTTTTACCGGCAACGTCAGTCTTTGGATTAAAGCCTTCGAGCTTCAAGTCTTCCAAAAGGTAAGGCTGCAATGCCTGCTTAGAAATTTCTGTAAGATATTTTGCTGGAATAATTTCGTCAGTGTTGATATCTGACCGATCCAAAAAGAGTACTGGACCTCCGAACTGTTTCATATTAACCTCTTCGTTATTTTATAAAGATAAAAATCTTTACCTTATTATTTAATGATAACACTATTTGAAAAAAAAGTGTACCTCAAATTATTACAAATAAAAAAGCTTCCGCATGGAACCGTAATTTGCTCTGCCGAGAAGGCTCGCCGCAAGCTGCGCTTGCTCTGTATGAACCGTATTTAATCACCTCATCGCCTTCAATGCGCCGCAAATCACGAACCCATGCTCCGCATTTTTCCTTACAATCGTAAGTTTTTTTTTATTTATAAAGTTCCGAATTACAGATTGTCCCTTTAATAGCTGTAGCTGCCGCAGAAGCAGGGCTCATCAAATGAACCATTCCGCCTTTACCCATGCGGCCGTTGAAGTTACGGTTTGTTGTAGAAGCACAAACTTCGCCTTCTGCCATAACACCGTTACTCATACCAAGGCAGGCACCGCAGGTCGGGTTTGTTACACAGAAGCCGGCATCCATAAAGATGTCGATGATTCCTTCTTCCAAAGCCATTTTGTAGATTTTTGGTGTAGCAGGAGAAACGATTCCGCGAACTCCGTCTGCAAGGTGGTGTCCTTTAAGAACTTTTGCAGCAATTCTAAGGTCAGAAATACGTCCGTTTGTACAAGAACCGATGTAAATCTGATTTACAGGGGTTCCTTCCATTTCCTTGATTGTCTTTACCTGATCAGGCTTGTAACCGAATGTACATACTGGCTGCAAATCAGAAAGGTCAAGAGTATAAACTTTTTCGTATTCGGCATCGTCATCTGAACGCCATTTTGAATAAGCTTTCAATGCTTCTTCTTTAGAAGAGTATTCGTCTTTAATGAAGTCCCAGAGATAATCAACAGTTTTTTCATCTGGATAGCAGATACCGCTTGTAGCACCAGCTTCAACAGCCATGTTACAGATTGTCATGCGCTCTTCCATATCAAAGTTGTCTACTACTGGACCTGTGAACTCAACTACACAGTTTGTAGCGCCGTTTACACCGATTGTGCTGATAAGTTTAAGGATTACGTCCTTTGCAAAAACACCGGCTTTAAGTTTGCCGTTCAATACAAATTTAATTGATTTTGGCTCGCGGAAAGAACAAACTCCCTTCAAGATTCCAACTTCAAGGTCAGTTGTACCAACACCTGCTGCAAATGCGCCGAAAGCACCGTGTGTACATGTGTGGCTGTCTCCCATGATTACAGTGTAGCCAGGGCGAACAAATCCCTTTTCAGGGAAGATTGCGTGGCAAACGCCGTTAGTACCAATATCAAAAAAGTCTTTGATGTTCTGGCGGCGAGCCCAGTCGCGGAGGATTTTTCCCTGTGTTGCAGTTTTTGAATCCTTTGCTGGAGTTACGTGGTCAATTACTGCCTTAATTTTTGTGCAGTCAAAAACTCTATCCTTATTGCGTTCTACAAGGTCATTGATTGCGATTGGAGTTGTGATTTCATGACAGAATACGCGGTCAAGCTTTAATACATAAGTATTTGGAAATGGTGTGTCTACAAGATGTTCTTCAAATATTTTCTGAGCAATTGTCTTTCCCATTGTCAACCTCTATTTAATAATATTAAAGAAAGTTTAATATTATTAAAGTAGTATGTCAAGATGACGGAAAAATGAAAAAAATCGGCCACAGATAAACACAGAAGGGACACAGATAATATTAAACTGCGTGAATCTGGGTTCATCTGTGGCTATATATTATGATACAACATTAAATGCATTGCCGTTAATCCAGGCTTTGAGGTTTTCGTAAGCGATGTTCTGTAAGCGGGCACGGGTTTCAAGCGGAGCCCAGGCAATGTGAGGAGTAATTACGCAGTTTGGAATTCCAATAAGAGGGCAGTCAGCAGTCATAGGCTCTGCTTCCAGAACGTCAGCGGCGTATCCGGCAAGTTTTCCTTCTTTCAGCGCATCTGCAAGATCCTTTTCAACAATAAAACCACCGCGGGCAGTATTGATAAGATAGGCAGACGGCTTAAAAAGGCTGAGACTTTCTTTATTTATGATATGAGTTGTCTGAGGTGTAAGAGGGGCATGCAGACTGACAAAATCAGAGCGGCGGCAAAGTTCTTCAAAAGTAACTGATTCCGGCATTCCTTCGCGCGGCGTTCTTGTACAGCAGATAACCTTCATGCCAAAGGCACGGGCAAGAGCTGTTACTTTTTTACCAATGTTTCCGTAGCCGAAAATTCCAAGAGTTTTTCCTGTAAGCTCAGACAGAGGTGCATTCCAGTAGCAGAAATCAGGGCAGCGCTGCCAGTCACCGGCCTGTACCGATGCATTATGAAGTGCTACGTGATTTGTAAAATTAAGGATGAAAGCGAATACGTGCTGGGCAACAGAATCCGTGCTGTAGGCAGGAATATTTGTAACGGTGATATTGCGGCGGCGGCAGGCATCCAGATCAATTACGTTATAGCCTGTAGCAAGAACACCGATATATTTCAGATTAGGGCAGGCAGAAAGGATATCTTCTGTAATGTTTATTTTGTTTAAAAAAATCGCATCGGAATCTCCGATGCGATTTTTGACAAGTTCCGACGGAGTGCGTTCATAAACAGTAACTTCTGCAAGTTCCGAAAATTTGTCCCATGGCAAATCGCCAGGATTGACAGCATGTCCGTCTAAAATTGTTATTTTCATAGTCTTTTTTAATTTTGTTTTGAATGGAAGGTACGTTGACCTTAGCCGATTACATCTACTCCGCAACCAGAAATAGCTGCATTGATTGCTGCTTCTGCTCCTGCGTCATCATAATCAACAAGGACCTGTGATTTTTCGCAATTAGCAACAGCATTTGTAACTCCGGCAACTGCAGCTACAGCAGCCTGAACTTTTCCAGCAGTACCTTCATCAAACATACCTACTACATAAATCTTCTTCTGCATTGCAATTCCTCTTTCTTGATGTTTTTAAAATATACACTATCTCAGGTACTCTTTCAAGAAAATTTATAAAAAAAACGCCAACCGGTACTTTTGTACTTATTAAAGCACGATTACCGGCAGGCATTTTTTATAATTTCAGTAGTTTTTTTTTATTTTTCTATTTATTCAGCCTTTGCTTTGAGCTGATTGCTTATTTCACTTACTTTTTCATCAGTAAGGATATAGTGACGTTTGAAAACGATAAGGCCAATAATCAATACAGCCATTGGAATCAAAGTCATGCACATTCTGAGTCCCATTCTTGAAGACTGAGAAAGAATGGTTCCGCTGAAAGAATCTTTACTGATATGGAATACTGCCAGGATGATTGAAGCAATCAAGGCAGAAAGTCCTGAAGAAAGCTTTACAACAAAAGTCTGCATACTGAAAATTACAGCTTCTTCACGGTGTCCGTTCTTAAGCTCACCGTAGTCAACTGTGTTTGCAAGGAATACAGTAACAACGACGTTGAGCATACCGATTGCGCTCATAATAAGGAAGGCAGATGGAACAAGTACCCAAAAGTTTGATGTACCGCTGAAGGCAATAAACAGAAGGATAATGTAGCCGATAAATGCCATAAAGAAACAGCAATAGAAAATTTTCACAGTGTTGATGAAAGCACGGAAAATAGGGAAGAGAATCATCATTGCAAGAATCTGGAAGCCGCCGCCGAAGGTATTGAACAAAGTATAGTTTGTTTCCCACTGAGCAGGGCTGAAATCATACTTGAAGAAGTAGATTACCAGGTTAGAAGTGATGTAAAGGGCTGTGTTAATCATAACGATTGCAATTACCATTGTAACTGCCTGGTCGTTACGGAAAAGAGCCTTGAACATATCTCCAACGCTTGAAGTTTTTACATCAACTGTTGATTTTTCCTTAATATTGATACAGCAGATAACTGTAAAAAGTACAAACAAAACTGCAATTGCAAGGGCAACCATCTTAAATCCGATTGCATCAAGGCTTCCCTTAATCTGAACTGCCTGAGCTGAAGTATTTCCAAAATCTGCTACAGCCTGTTCGTACTGTGCTGTAAGGTTTCCGCCGAATTTGCTTCCAAGGAAAGCAACACATGGAACTGCAAGAATTGAAACGATGGCGCTGCCAACACCGGCGCAAGAGCGGGCAAGGGCAGAAAGACCTTCACGTTCTTTTCCACCTTCAGTAAAGGCTGGTATCATTGACCAGTATGGAATATCCATCATTGTATAGGTTACACCCCAGAGGATGTAAGTAACTGCTGCGTATGCAACTAAACCACGTCCGTTCATTGCAGGAGGGCAGGCAAACATCAAATAAAGAATTACTGCGTTAGTAACTGTACCAATCAAAAGCCAAGGACGGAATTTTCCCCATTTAGTCTTTGTTTTAGAAACAACAATACCCATAATTGGGTCATTGAATGCATCAAAAACACGTGCTGCAAGAAGAATAATTCCCATTGCAATTGCACTTACACCCATAATATCCTGATAGTAGTACAGGATATAACTTGCAGAAAGCATATAAACCATATCCTTTCCGACTGCGCCAAGGCCATAAGAGAGTTTCTCTACAAAGCCTAACTTGCGTTTATTTTCCATAGTTTCACCATCCTCCATTTGTGGTAAATCTTTTTTAAATGCTAATTTTTCAGAACTTCAAGCAGCATTTCTGCAAGAAGCTTCATCTGGGCAGTTCCATTAACTGCAGAATCCATTGCCAGCATGTTTGCAGAAAGGGAAAGCTTTTGTGCCATGCTGAAGAGCGAGTGCATTGTTGTAAAGTAAACGTCGCACTGGCAGTCTGCATAACGTTTTTTGATTGAGCCGTCGCTGATACCTTTTGAGATGGCATTTGCAACGACATCCTGAACTGTGGCAATCATTCCTTCATAGTCAAAAAGACGTTCGTAGCTGATTTTCTGACGATTGATGTAAGAGTCAAAAAAGTATACGAAACGCAGGAAGGTTGACTGAGTATCGTAAAGGTCAACGAACATTTCAAAAATCTTTTCAATCTGTCCGTAGCCTGTTAATGCTTCATAATCCTTTCCCTGCAGGCTTGGCATAATGTTTTCTTTCTGTTTGTTCCAGGCCCAGATTGCAGTACGGATTGCAATTTCATCTTTAGTTTCAAAGTAGCGGTACAAAGATGCAACTCCGATTTCTGCAGTTGCAGCTATGTCATTCATCGTAATTGTATCGATGCCTTTTTCAGAAAAAAGATTGAAGGCGCTTTCAAGAATTCTGTTGATTCTTGAAGTTTTCAACTCATTCTGTTCTTCCTGATGTTTTTCCTTTGGTGTCATTTCTCTTTCCTACTTTTGTTTATTTTTTACTATTTATATTGCCTAAAGCTGCATTCCAAGAGCGAGTTTTACTGCATTATAGGCACCGTCATAAACATGATTTTTGTGAGCATTAAGAATGTTCTTACAGAAATCAAGCTCAAGCTGTGGATTTTCCATAATCTGTTTAACTGCTGCACTTGCGATTTCAGGTGTTGCACATTCCTGAGTTCCGTCACCCAAATCTGCAGAATGAATTGCTCCCCACATTTCGTGTCCGCCGATACGACGGATGAAAAGCTTTGGAACCGGGTAGAAAGCAAGTTCACTTGGTTTTGTAACAAGGAAATCGCAGGCGCGCATTAAAAGATTTGTTATGTAAACTGCAGCAAAGATATCCTTGTTGCAGAAAACGTGTACTCCATTAGAAGAGAAATCATCAGAACCTGAAATTGCTTTTTCTGCAAAGTCGCACTCATCAGTCCAGTTATCAAAATGAGTATGGCAAAGACCTTCGTTTTTAAGTTCCGGAATAAGATTTTTGAGGGTTTCCCAAACGTTAGCGTAGTCTCCGCAGTTTACGTAAATGCAGGCTTTTTTCTGATTTACGTAAGGCATAAGAGTCTTGATAATCTGAGCAAAGAATTCACCCTGAGCGCCAGCCCCGCCGATTGTCAAAAGGAAGCGGATAGGCTTTCCGTTAGAAGCGCGGTCGCAGCGTTTTTTGCAGTCTTCTTCTATATTCTTTACAAGTTCGTCGTCAATGTAGTGGCCTGTGTAAACGATGTCTTTCATAGGCATAGGATTCAAAACCTTATCGCCGTCAAAACCGTTCAATGTAAGGTAGCCCCAGTAAGAATTCTGAGTCTGAATCGTGTGCAGTGAACCTTCCGCAAGATGCAGGGCCATCGGCCAGTTATCAGGAATCGCGTTTACGACTTTAGTCATTCCTGCATGGATGGCAGCCTGAGCAGGCCAGACGTGAGTTCCAATAATAGGAATGTCCTTTGGAATGTTCTTAAAAACTGTAGTCATCAGTTCTGCGTTTTTCTGGTCGCCTGCGTTATATGAAAGCTTTTTGAAGCCTTCATAGTTCAAAGGTTCCCAGACGAATTTATTGAAAAGTTTTGATTTCTGAGAAAGGCGTGAACCCATAGAATACAAATCATTCTGAGCAGAGATGATTTTTGTACAGGTTGTCTCCGGGAATGAGTTCAAGTCAAGCCAGAGTGGAGTGTAGCCCATAGCGTGAGCGGCGCTTGCCATAGCCATAGAGATACGGTAGTGACCAAATCCCATACGGATATTTCCGATAATAATCGGCTTTTCAGGAAGAACTGAAGCAAAATCGCTGGCAGCATTCTGGTCAATTACGATAGTTTTAAGGCCAAATGGCTTTGTAAGTACCTCATTATTTACAAGATTGAGTTTATAATCAACATTGCGGTCATCACCAAATTTCTTGATGAATTTTTTCTGACCTTTACAAGCTTTCTTGTAATCCTTTTTGCTGATCTCATTACCGAATATCTGCATATCTTTCCTCCAAATCGATAGTGCCCTGGTATTTTCCATTTTTTGATTCAACTGTATAAACATTGTCTCTCAAGGCTTTTACACTGAATTCTTCGTTTTTATATTTTTCGTTTATTCCAACGATAGTTTTTGCAATTTCAATTTCTTCTTTGCTTGTTGATTTTGCAGGATCATCAGAATACATAATCTGATTTCCGAACAAAACTGCAACTGTAGCAATAAGTTCCTTTTCCTTTGTAGTAAGCGAACAGTTTTCCTTTCTGATAAAGATTACGTCCGGGTCGTTATTGAAGATGATTTTGTTCCACATAGCGCGGCCGATTGAATCTTTTACGTTAAGATATGCTGAGTTGCGTCCGTTCCAGTTGAGCTTTTTAAGAAGCTTGTTTTCCCAGTGTTCAAAAGTGTCGCAGCCGGTACGAGAAAGCGGGAAGTAGTTGAATGCTGGTTCAAAAGGAACACCGCAGCCAAGGTAGCATACAGGCTTTCCGTCCTTATTCTGAGTTCGGCTTGTAAGGGCTTTTACGGCGCGGTTGAACCACTGGTAAGCAGCTCCTCCGTTTTTATAACATCCCCAAAGCATTCCGGCATACAAAAAGTCCAGCTTGATATAGCGGAAACCCCATTTATTGATTACTTTATCAAGAATTGAATCAAGGTAAGCGATTACTTCAACGTTACTCAAATCAAGACAGAAGAATGTTCCCGGAAGACTAGGCTGCATTTTTCCAAAGTTAGCGCCCCAGAGAGGATTGTAACCTGCCATAACAGGCTTTCCGTGCTTATTTCGTAAAATCCAGTCAGGATGTTCCTGTGCAGTTTTAGAGCGATAATCGATGATAAAAGGCGCAAGCCAGAGGCCCGGCACATAGCTGTTTTTTTCTATTAAATCTGCAAGAGTATCCAGTCCCTGTGGGAAGCGGTCCTTGCGAACGTCCCAGTCACCAAGGGCAATTTCCCAACCGTCATCAATCTGGAAAACGACATTCTTTCCTTCAAAGCCGCCGATATTGATGAGGTTCTGAGTTTCTTTAAGAGCCTTCAAATCATCAACAATGAGGTTGTGATTGATGTTGAAATAGTGATTGTACCAGCTTTCCCAGCCGGCAGGCTGTTTTCCCAAAAACTGAATTGAGTCAAAGCGGGAAGAGTAGTTAGGATTTTCCTTGTCGCAGGAACCAAATAATTTTTCAAGTTTTTCGCGGCATTCAAAATATGAACTTGCTGTAAATACAGTGATTTTTGCCTGAAGTTCGCCAGTCTGCCATTCTTTTCCTTTGTCTGCAAGTTCGTAAGTTACAGTGTTGTTATGACGGTTGAATACAAACTGTACAGGAGGAAGAACGTCATTAATATTTCCGCAGGAAACAAAGCAGAGATAAAAGTTTTCCCATCTGATATATGAAACGAACTGTCCCAGAACGATGTTTTTTGAAGTTTCAAAGTGTGATTCCGGGAAAAGAATGTAGTGATTCCACTGTTTTAAAAGGTGGCATTTAAGTGAAGGCTGAGTTTTGTTAGGCTCAAGCTCTTCACATGGGTTCCATGACTGCCAGCCGCCCATGTTAATCCATGCGTATTTTAAATTATATTTTCCGGCATTACTGACGTTGAGTTCTTTAAGCAGGGTAGAAATCCGGATTGGATCCAAAACTGTGTTTTCTTTAGCCTTATAGGCCTTGCCTGTAAAAAATTCTGTCATAGTCAATCCCAAGGCGATAGTTTTAGTTTTACACTGATAGTATTACTATCACCTTAATATCACTATAACTTGAATGCAGGATTATGTCAAATAGAATTTATAGCATTAGAAGAATCTTTTACTGTTTTTCCAAGCTGACCGCATGCCCCGCCAATTTTTCTTCCGCGTCTGGTTCTCAGCGTTACGTTTAGCCCGGCACGCTCCAGCTTTGCAACAAAAGCTTTTACTTCGCCGGAAGTCGGTTCTACAAAAGGCAGGCTTTTTACCGGATTCCATGGAATAAGATTGATGTTTACGTCAGCCCCGCAGGCAAAATCAATCATATTTTTTGCGCTGATGTCATCTGTATTTCGGCCGCCAAGCAGGGCAGCTTCAAGTGTAACCCTCTTGCCGGATTTTTCTGCATAGTAGGCGATTGCCTTTTTAAGCTCAGGAAGGGGATTGCCGCCTGTAACGGGCATGATTTCTTTTCTCAAGTCTTCGTTGGCGGTTGTAAGGGAAACTGCAAGCCTTATATGAGGACCGTTGTCAGCAAGGTCGTAAATGCCCTTGATAATTCCGCAGGTAGAAAGAGTAATGCGTTTTGAAGAAAGGGCTCGTCCGTCTTTATGGCAGAGAACTTCTATTGCCTTACGGATGGCGCCAAGGTTCTGCATAGGCTCTCCCATTCCCATAAAGACAATGTTGTCAAGTTTGCCGCTTGTTTCTTCCAGATATAAGAACTGCTCGACAATTTCGTATGCTTCAAGATTGCGGGAAAGTCCAAGTGTTCCTGTCATGCAGAAGGCACACTTCATGGCGCAGCCGGCCTGACAACTTACGCAGGCAGTCTTACGACCTTCCTTATCTGTAAGAAGGACAGTTTCTACGATATTTCCGTCGCTGAGTTTTATCTGAAGTTTTATTGTGCCGTCCGGATCCTTTAGCACATTTTCAATATTTGAAGAACGGAGCAGGGCCTTTTCTTTAAGTTCATTCCTTAAATCAAGGCTGAGGTTAGTCATTTTATCAAAATCTGATACACCCGTGCCAATCCATTTAAAAATCTGATTAGCACGGAATTTTTGAGAAAGCCCCAGTTTTTCTCCGATTTCCTGGGGTAAAAGTCCTGAAAGTATTATTTTTTCCATTTTGCTCTGAATACTAAATTCTTGTTAATTTAGCATAGAGATTTTTTACCGCATAATTGCGACCGTCAATTCTCATGTAGTTTTCAAGAGTTTTAACGGCATCTTCTCTTCTGCCAACAGCAAGATAGCATTCTGCAAGATCAATGTAAAGACGAGAGTTTCTCTGGTCATTTTTGATAAGATTATTAAAGCGGGTAATAGCCTCATCAATTTTTCCCTCACCTTTGCAGATAAGGGCAAGACCAATTGCTGCGTAAATATCAAAGTCAATCTCAAGAGCTTTATTATAGAAGTTCTTTGCTTCCTCGTAGTTTCCGGTTGTGCGGTAAGCATCGCCAGTACGGGTAAGAATAACCTTGTTTTTCGGGTCAATTTCAAGAATTTTCTTCCAGTATTCAATTGATTTGAACTGCTGGTTCATGCCGCGGTAGCAGTCTGCAAGACCGAAGAGGGCATAGAAATTGTTTGGTTCACGGTCGAGTGTCATCTCAAAGAACTTAACGCCTTCATCAAAAGTTTTAAGCTTTCTGTGGCAGTTTCCGATTGCAGTCAAAACACGAATGTCTGAATGTTCCTTATTGATTTCGTAAACGCGGGTCCAGTAGTAAAGGGCATCCTTATACTCTTTAAAGTCGTAGTTCAAGTGACCAAGACCGATAAGGGCATAAGCGTTGTCTGTTTCCATATCAAGAACTTTTAGGTAAAGTTCCTTTGATTTTCTGAAGTCATGGATTTTGCGGTAAGCATCAGCTACACGGGTAATTACAGTGATGTTTTTATCATCCTGAACAAGATACTGCTGCCAGATTTCAATGGCGCGTGAATACTGATTCATTGCCTTATAGCAGTCTGCAAGTCCGAAGAGGGCATAGCTGTTTGCAGGGTAACTTTCCAGACATCGGTTATAGTAAGTCATAGCTTCGTGGAAATGTCCCTGTTTGCGCTCTGTATCACCAAGTCCTACAAGAGCATAAGAGTTGTTGTCCTGGATTTTCAGGATTTCTTCAAAGGCGATTTTAGCTTCAAAAAAGTTGTTTTCTTTTAGAAGGAGATAGGGCCGCTTTGACATCTCGGCGATTTTAGCAAGCTGTTCATCGGCTTCGTTAAAATTTTCAGGAACAATAATGTCGTTTTCCTGACTAAATAAATCTTTTTCCACTTTTGTTATCCCCACTTTTTTTTAATTTTTATTTAATAAAAAGTTTACTTTTTTAATCGGTTATCAGCTTTGAAATAACCTTTGCTATCTGCTCATAAATGGGCTCCGTTTCCCTGTTATTATGGGCAAGATAATATGCCTTCAGTGCCTTTAAGCTCTGATTTTTATCCATGTAATGATTTCCAACTCTTGTTAAGCCGTCAGAATAACCAGTGGTGATAAAAATGCGTCTGGCATCTTCGATGTTTCCGTTATTAAACATTGTGTTGGCTTTGCGATTAAGAATTACCTTCTGTTCAGAAGACAGGCCATCAACAGGATTATCGGTCAGTCTTATAAAACCGTCCGGCATCTTTTTCTGCTGAATACTTTCTACGAACTTTTTTTCTATTTCTTTTCTCTTTGCCATTTTGTATTAAATAACCTTAACACACTTATAAATTAATTATAAGGCATAATTTTCAAAAATGCCAATTAATTATAATAAATTTTTATCACTTTTTATAAGCATAAAAATCTACAATTGAACGACCGTAAACACGCTGATCAACACGAGTGAGATTTCCAATAGTGTCTGGCATAAAATGCTCTTCCGGGCGATGAACCATAATCATGCCGCTTTCATTTAACATACCGGCTTCATCTGCTTTTTTGATTAAATCTTCATGAAATTTGTAAGGGAAGGGCGGATCAAAAAAGATGTAGTCAAACTTAGTTTTACAGCGTTTGATAAAATATTCAACCGGCATAAAATGACATTTGATTTTTACGCCGCATTCCTTTTCTGTAACTTCTACGTTTTCTAAAACTGTATTTACCTTAATTTTATCCTTTTCGCAGAGTTCAACATGACTTGCACCGCGAGAGACAGCCTCAATTGCAATTGTGCCTGAACCTGAAAACAAATCAAGCCAGGACTTTCCGCTCAAATCTCCAAGAATAGAAAAAACAGATTCACGCATTCTGTCCATTGCAGGGCGGATAACGCCGTCCGGACACTTTATGATTCTTCCTTTTAATTTTCCACCAGTAATTCTCATTTTTATTTTTATTCCTGTGTAAGCCCGCCGGTCAGAGCGGGCGGTGTTTTATTGCAAAGTACTCAAAACAAAGTTTTGAGTAGTAATTCCCAGAGGGAACGTACGTAAAAAAAATTGCGATGCAGCAATTTTTTAGCTTTACCTGCTTAATACTAACGCTGCGAATTCAATGACCAGTAAATATCATCGCGGGCTAATTTTGAATTTTCTTTTGCGTAATCAAAAACAGTCTTTCCTTCTACCGAACGAAGAGTTTTTAAAGCATCGTGTTCAAGAAGGATTTTTATAACTTCTGTTGAAGATGCGTACTGAGCCGCATACATCAAAGGTGTTTTTCCATTATAGAAAGTGTTTAAAGGAATTTCCTTTTCCAAAAAGAGGTTGATTTTTGCCTTCATTACATAATCAAAAGAGTAATTAGAAGACAAAAGAAAGATAAAGGCTTTTAAAAGTTCCTTATCTGAAGGCTGGTAATAGTCCATAAGACGTTCTGTTATCTGAGGATTATTTCCGTAGCAGACTGCAAGTAAAAATGCCGAAGCCCCATATTTGTTGATTGTTTTTGTGTCAGCCTTTGCTTCCAGTAAAAGATTCATAGTTGAAAGACTGTCAGAATAGCGGGCAGCATACATTAAAGCTGTCCAGCCGTCATCATCCTGCAAGTCAACCTTGGCGCCGCTTTCCAATAGATTTTTTACCTGCCATTCATTTCCGCTGGCTGCTGCCTTCATCAAATCTGTGCGGCCTTTATTGTCCCTTTCATTTGGATTTGGAATAAGTTTCTTTTCTACAGGCTCAACAGGAGGAATTACAAATTCATCGGCAACTGCATAATCCTGAAGATATTCTTTTTTGTAGCGGAGGGAAGAATCCGAAGTTTCCGGCACAAAAGAAAAGCCACTTTCCTCAGCTTCTTCGCTTTCTTCAGGCCGAAGAACTTCTTGAAAAGGTTCTTCTGTTGCATCTGTAATTTCTTCTTCAGATTCATTCTGCTGGCTGTCTGATTCAGGAGCAGCAGGGCTTTCAACATAGGCGCTTGAAACAGATCTTCTTGGTGCTGTCATGGAAGCAAATTTTTTAGAGATTTTTTTATTTGGCTTTATCGAATATTTTTTTAATGCCTCCTGGTGATTTTCTATGAGTTCTATTTTTACGCTTTCAAACTCCTCAGAAAAATCATTTTCAGGCTCAGATGTAACAAAGGTCATGTTTTCTGCAAGGCAGAATTTTTTAGGATTTATATCAAAATAGCACCAGTTTGCAAGGGCAGCCCTTCTGCTTTCAAAAGGCCCCTTTTTGATTTTTCGGGCAATTTCGCCCTTTCTTTTATTGATAGACCACTGGCTGATATTTTCTTCAGATTCTTCTACTTTTGTTTCTTCAAGAGACTTAGTTTCCTGGGCGTAAGCAATAGGCTGCAAATTTAAGAACATGATAAAAAAAGCAAAAGATGATACAGTTTTTAAAATCTTTTTTAACATAGAAAAATTATACCTTATTCGGAAAAAACTCACAAGTTTTTCTATTAATTACATATTTTTCAAGCTACTTGTATGTTTTTCATAAATTAGATATAGTACTAGAACTTGCTGAAAAGCATTTAACACCCCTTGGAAGTCCAAAGCAAAAGCTGAAGGATTTCCCTTATGTCCACAAGGAGGAATGATAAACTTTCTTACAGGTTTATCATTTATAATCAGATACCGTTGGTTTTTCAGATTATACGAATAAGTCCTCCTGAACAATTCTTAGGAGCTACTTTATGAAAAAGTACGAGCTTATGGCTATTTATCCAATGGATGATGAAAAGTCAAAAAAAGGCGCAGAAGATGTAAAAAGCGCTCTTTCTAACTTCGGTGCAGAAATCACAGAAGAAAAACTCTTTGGTGAGCGTGATCTCGCTTACACAATCAACAAACAGAGAAAAGGTCGTTTCTACCTTTACACAATGTCTCTCAACCCAAGCAAAGTTGCTGAAATTGAAAAGATTTTCAAAATCAACCAGAACTTGCTCAAATATCAGTTTGTCCGCCTTGACGACGCAAACTAAGATTTACTAAATCACTTTTAGGAGTTTATGATGACTGACTTGAATCACGTTGTACTTATCGGCCGCCTGACCAGAGATCTTGGTTCTGATGAACGAAGTTTTGGTTATGTTCAGAGCGGACAGGCTAGAGCTAATGTCAGCATTGCAGTAAACAGAAGCCGTAAACAGGCTGATGGCTCTTGGGGTGATGAAGTAAATTACTTTGATGTGACAATTTGGGGAAAAACAGCAGAAAATCTTAAGCCTTACCTTTTGAAAGGTAAACAGATTTGTGTTGAAGGATATCTAAAACAGGATCGTTGGGAAAAAGACGGTCAGAAGCAGAGCAGAGTTTCCATCGTTGCTAACAATGTTCAGCTTTTAGGCGGCAAATCAGAAGGAAGTGGAAGTCCTGTGAGCGGGGGTGCTCCTAGATTCCAGCCTGTAAATAATGCCCCTCAGGGTGGATATAATTCTTATCCAAATGAGTCATTCGGTGATTCTGGAAATGATTTTCCAGAAGATATTCCGTTCTAAATCTTAATTTATTAAGGAAATAATTATGGCTGAAGAAAACAAAGAATATGAAGAACAGGCAGCAGCTCAGGTTGCTCCAGAAGCTGAGGGACGTGACGAAGACCGTGACGGCCGTACAAAGGGAAAGACATACTTCCGCAAGAAGGTTTGCCGTTTCTGCGCTAACAAAACAAAGATTGACTACAAAGAAGCAGACGCTCTCCGCCGCTATATGACAGAGCGCGGTAAGATTCTTCCACGCCGCATTACAGGTACATGTGCAAAACATCAGCGCGAACTTGCAGGTGCTATTAAACGCGCACGTGCAATCTGCTTGTTGCCATACGTGACAGAATAAAATCGTAAACGATTTTATTCTTACGAGGTTTGCTACGCAAACTCTCGCGAGTAGTCTGTAATTTAGGAAAAACAAATTAAAACGCCGTGTCCATACTCCGGATATTAGGCAAAAATAATAAAACAATGGTGGCTCTGACCGGTCACCTTACACAGGAGCTTGTATGAAAGTTATTCTTAACGTAGACGTAAAATCACTTGGTGAAGAAGGAGACGTAAAAAACGTTGCTAACGGTTACGCACGTAACTATCTTCTTCCACGTAATCTCGCTGTTCCTTACAATGAAGCAACAGTAGCAATTTTTGAAGCACGCAAAGCAGAAATCGAAGCTCGCAAAGAGCAGAAACGCAAGGATTCTGCAAGCCTTAAAGAGAAGCTTGAAGCTCTTAACCTCGAACTGGTTATGCCAGCTGCAGCAAACGGAAAACTTTTTGGTGCAGTTACTTCAAACGTTGTTATGGAAGCTCTTGCAAAACAGGGATTCGAAATTGAACGCAAACGCATTGAAATTGCTGGTTCTACAATCAAACAGGTTGGAAACTATCATGTAAATGTAAAGCTTTACGAAGCTCAGGTTGCAGAAGTAAAACTTTCTGTTAAATCACAGACAGAAGAAGAAAAAGCTGCTGCTCCTAAAGCTGAAAAGAAAGCAGCTGAAGAAGCAAAAGCTGAGTAATTTTTAGAATAAAATCTGAAAAATATTCAGTAAAAAAGCCGGCATTTAATGCCGGTTTTTTTTTGATATGATATAATTAATAATATAAATAATATCAGAGGAAAAAAGATGGACGTAAATTTCAGTGATAAAGTTCCCCCGCACAGTATTGAAGCAGAGCAGGCCGTTTTAGGTTCTGTACTTTTGAATTGGGAATCCTTTTCCGAAGTTATTTCAAAATTACGCCCAGAAAGTTTTTATTCAGTACAGAACCAGCTGATTTACGCAGCTTTGCAAAAGCTTTTTACACAGAACATTACAGGCGATTCTCTTTCACTTATAAACGAACTTACAAAAGAAAATAACCTTGAAAAGGCTGGCGGTCCTGCCTATATTGCATCCCTTACAAACGAAGTACCATCTTCTTCCAACATTGAAGTTTATGCAAAAATTGTAATTGACCGCTTTGAACGCCGCGAACTTATCCGCATTTCTTCTGACATGCGCTCTACATCTTTTGAGCTTAATACACCAAGCGAAAACTTAATTGAAAACGCAGAAAAGAAAATTTTTGCCCTGGCAGAAAAGAATGAAAATACAGTAATTCATGCTGCAAACGACATCATGATTAAGGAAATCGGACTTATTGAAGCCCGCTACCGCAGTAAGAACCAGTTTACAGGTATCCCGACAGGTTTTGCAAAACTGGACACCTATACTTCAGGCTTTCAGAATTCCGAACTCATTATTATTGGTGCGCGACCTTCTATTGGTAAGACAGCGCTGGCTCTTTCTATGATGCAGTATATTGCCGTAGAAAAACATATTCCTTGCGGCTTCTTCTCTCTGGAAATGCCTTACGAAGCAATTGGTATGCGTATTCTGGCCCAGGAAGCCCGCGTAAACATGAGTAAAATCCGTTCCGGTATGCTTAAGCGCGAAGATGTTACTAAGATTCAGAACGCTGCCGGCCGCTGGTTTGAAGCGCCTCTTTATGTCGTAGATACTCCTAACATGCGTCTTATTGATCTTAGAGCCATGGCCCGCCGAATGGTAACAAAGCATGATGTAAAAATCATATTCATAGACTATATTGGTTTGATTACTACAGAAGATTCTTCTAAGGCTACTTACGACCAGGTAGCAGAGATTTCAAAGTCGCTCAAGGCACTTGCCCGCGAGCTTCAGATTCCTATTGTTGCATTAAGCCAGGTTGCCCGTGATGCAGAAGGTGAGGAGCCAAAACTCAATCAGATTCGTGGTTCTGGTGCAGTTGAACAGGATGCCGACGTTGTTATGTTCCTTCACCGCGACCGTCTTAAAGAAGAAACAGCCGCTCAGGATGCAAAGATTATTCTTGCAAAGCAGCGTAACGGTGCGACAGGTGACATTAAAATCATGTTCATTCCGTCGTACTCTAAGTTTGAGAACGCCCAGCAGGATGATGAAGGCTAAAATAGAAAATCCGTTAAAAATCGAAGTACAACAGTGCTTCGATTTAGGATTAACGTGAAAATGCCTCAAGTGGCGAGACTATGCGAGCCACTAAATAGCTTTACATATTACCTTTTATTAGTCAGACACGTCAAAGTCGAACTGAACCTGGACATCATAGTCCGGATAAGATTCTTTTACGTCTTCTACCACGTGATTGTAAATCGCCCTCATATCAAGGGAATCAAAGGAAACTACAATATCAAAGCGCATAAGCTTTTCAACTTCATCAATAAAAAAACCGTGCATCTGAATAATTTCGCTGTGTCCCATCACAATACGCATTACATCTTCATGGATTTTTGACGCCTGATCTTGCTTTGTGTTGATGCTGTAAACACCGATTGCAGTCATAACAACATTGTGCTTCTGTAAAACAACATCTGCAATTTTACGTGTAATAGTATCAATTTTATCAGCATTCCAGGTATCAGGAACTTCAATATGAACAGAGCCCAGATGCTTTTCAGGGCCGTAATTATTCAAAACAAGGTCATAAGCGCCGGCAATTTCCGGGTCAACAGAAATTACAGTCTTTTTGATGTCATGGGAAATATCAGAATCAATTCTTTCGCCAAGAATCTTGCTCAAAGTTTCCTGCAAAGTTTCGTAACCGGCCTTAATAATGGCAAAAGAAATCACTACACCAAGCCAGGCTTCAAGTGAAAGATGAAAGAAAATGAAAATAAAAGCCGCAAGAATAGTCGAAGCCGAAATAATTGAATCCATAAGGGCATCCTGACCGCTTGCAACAAGTGAATCAGAATTAACTTTTTTTCCTGTATGCTTTACAAAAAGCCCCAGAAAGATTTTTACAAAAACTGCAACAAAAATGATTATGATTGAAACAGTCGAATATTCAGGAGTAACGGGACTAATTATCTTCTTTACAGATTCAATAAGAGAGGTAAGACCTGCATATAAAATGATGACTGCAATTACAAGGGCTGTCAGATACTCTGCGCGTCCGTGTCCGTATGGATGCTTGCGGTCAGCAGGCTTTCCGGCAAGCTTTGTTCCAATAATTGTAATTACAGAAGAAAGTGCATCTGAAAGGTTATTCACGGAGTCCAGAATAATTGCAATCGAACCTGAAACAAAACCAACAAAGGCTTTAAATGCCGCAAGAGCTATATTTGCTGCAATTCCAATTGCACTTGTTCTTACAATAATTTTTTCACGTTCGTATGCAGTAATTGTCATAGTTACTCTCCAAGTAAAGCGCCGATATTAGTCTTATTCAAAACCTTGATTTTTCCGTCAGCACCGGTAACTGCAATTGCATTTCCTGTAACTGTAATAGGAGTGCCGGCTTTTACCTTTTCAACAGATTTAGATTTTAGTTTGAGGTTTGAATCAAAGCAAGCTAAATGATAAGTTCCTTTTTCATTGATTACGCAGTAAAAATCACTTCCGTCCTGAACCAGAAGGGAATTATCAGCAATAATCTCTTCGCTTTCTGAAACGATTTCCATATTTTCCTTGTCTATTAAAACAAGTTTAACAGCTCCGTTTCCCTTGTTTTCACCGGCAATTGTAAGGAAGTTATCAGAAATTGAAATCATCTGCCTGCTTCTGATTACATTAACAGGGGAGTTCTTTATTGCCTTTCCGCTAAGCTTGTTATAGCGGACGATTTTCAAAAGAGGCTTTTTTTCATCAATTATTACAAGGGCATAATCAGAACCTGCAGCGTCGTTTTCAGCCGCAGCTGTCTGAACTGCAATCTGGTCCCCGGCAATTTCCTTTCTTTCAATCTGAGCTTCAGAATCCTTTTTATCTGCAAGAGTCTGCTGTTTTGAAGCAGTTTCGCGTTCTTTTTCAATTTTTTCTGTCAGCTCTTTTTCAGCCTTCTGCTGCTTTTCAAGTTCCTTTTTAGCGTCGTCAGCATCCTTCTGCGCCTTCTGGTCGCCAGGATTCTGCTCGGCAATTTTCTGCTTTTCCTCAGCATCCCTTTTAGCGTCTTCTGTACGCGCCTTTTCTTCTTCCAGGCGTTTGTTGTCTTCTGCAGCCTGTTTTGAAGCGGCTTTAGCGTTTTCATTTGCAGTTTCTGCTTCACGCTCTTTAATGTCTACAAGATTTTTTCGGCTTTCAATGTTTTTATCATCATCTTCCTTCATTGAAGAAACAACGTTTTTATCGCTGATGACAGAAGTATCAATTGTGGAAAGTCCGCCGTTAGTTACATCATAAAGAGGAATTACAATCTGAGTTTTTCCTGGCCAGTCGTGATAGTCAACTGAAAGACCGCAGTTCTGTAAATCAAGGTGACTTACAACCGCTTCCTTATATTTTTCCTTGAATACGTCAAGCTGGGCGCGGTAAACGGCATTATAAACGGTAATAAAAACTGCAAGGGTATCGGCGTCTGTCTCTGAATAATTGTAGGCGGCGCTTAAATATCCGCTGATAATGCGGCGCAGGTTTTTGATATGGTCAAGCTGGGAACTTGAGCCGATTACAAGAATATCAGCATCAAGTTTTTCTTTTACGCCAGTATCAACGGCGTGAATAATAGAGTAGCGGGAAATATTTCCGATTCGGTCTGCTTTTTCAAGATTTTCTGCAACCTGAATTCCGATTTCGCTACCAATTCCTTTGATTTGAGCGGCAGTATTTATGACAGCATGAGGCCCTTCATAGTTTATAAACTCAATTTCCTGATTTTCTGCAAGGCTTTTTAATTCCGTAGTATTTACTTCAAGAGAGACAAGCAGACTGGAAAATGATATTAAAGAAACAAGTGAAAGAAAAAACTTTTTCATAAAAACTCCACAAATAAAATTCTGTTTAAAGTATCGGCAGTTTCATCAGAATTCAAAAACAGATTGCTTATAAGTTTTTTACAAAGAGACCCTTTTCCTCATTAAAGCCCATTTTCTTAAGGTAGTTAATATGAGCCTGAACATCAGTTTTCATAGTAAGCTTTTTAATGCCGTTCTGAGCAAGATAATTATAAAGGAATTTTCCAACAGAACAGTCACGGTAGGCTGGAACAGTGTAGTCAAGGTCAATCTCAAAAGATGCATCTGCAGATTTAGTTCCGTACATTACGCCGGCTGTATTTGCTCCGTTGTAAATAAGGTAAACGTCGCCTTCAGGTTTTTCAGCGCTCTTTATCTTTGCAAAAATGCCAGGGAAGAAGAGTTCAATGTCGCTTTTGTAAAGTGAAGCAAAATATGGAAGAATTGCGTCTGTTACTGGAACCTTTACAACTGAATATTCCTTCTTTGTGTTGGAAAGCTTATAGAGGCGGTACATATTGATTGCAATAAGGGCAAGCTGCATTCCGGCTGTCGGGTAAGATTTAATAACCAGAGCATAAACTGCAAAAATCACGCTTCCCGCAGTATTTACGATTCTAAGCTTTTTGAGCGAAGTCATAAGCATAGAAACTACAACTAAAATTGAGCCAGTATAGCCCACTAATTCGATAATTGTTGATATATTCATAAAAAAATTATACTTGATACTCGCTCTGGTGTATATTTAATTTCTTGATTTTGAAGTAAAATATGATAAAATTTAAACCCATAAATTTGTTTTATAATTAAAAGTGAGTAAAATCATGTCAAAAAAAGAAAAAAACAGAAGATCACTTAACTTTAAGTTGATTGCAATTCCTGCGATTGGCATTCTTGCCGCTCTGATTGTAGTTGTTTTAATGTCTGCCATGTCTATCATAAAAACAGCAGAACAGTTTGCAAAAATGCAGGGAGCCCCTGTTGTAGAAAAGGTTTTTGACCACATAGACGGAGATAAATTCGAAAAATTAACAATGAGCCTGAACAAAGATGACCCTTGGGCTGAACAGACAAGACTCTGGATGCTTGATGTGGCTCAGGTTGTAGGCTGTGAATATCTTTTCACCATGAGCCCTGTTTCAGGTTCAACTTATCAGTATGTTATAGATGGAAGCTGCGACCCGTCCGACAAGGAGCGCTTTTCTCCAATGGGTACAGAAGAAAACATTTCTTCCTGGTCTTCTGCTCCTTTTGAAACAATGAAAACCGGCCAACTCACCTCTACAAAAATGGTTTATCAGAAGGGCTGGGGCTGGACAGTTTCTACCTACAAGGCAATTAAAAACTCAAGCGGAAGAAACGTAGGCTTTATCGGCTGTGATTTTGAAATTTCTTTCATTATTAATATGATAAAAAAACGAATTACAATCATCTTTTCTATAAGCGCTGTAATTTTCATTGTATTTGTCATTATTATCCTCAAGCTCAAAAGCCTTATGCATCAGATTCACGCATCAGCTGAAAAAGAAATGCACATGGGTGAAGAGCTTTTTGAAGCGGCCCAGAACCTTGTTGTTTCTACAAAGGAAACAGCCGCTACCAGCCAGGATTCAAGCGCCGCAGTAAAAGAAATTGTTGCAACTATGGAAGATTCCAACGTCCTTTCAGAAAATATTTCAAAAAAGATTAAGGACGTTTCTAACGTTGCAAACATCACTTCTTCCGACGTAACCCAGGGTGTTGCCCAGATTGAACACAACGTTCAGCAGCTGCATGAAATTTTTGACGCTAACCAGCAGACAATCGAAGGAATTAAAAACCTCAGCGAAAAGATTGAATCTATCTGGGATATTGTAACGCTCATTAATAACGTTGCAGACCAGGCTAAAATCATCGCTTTCAATGCCGAACTTGAAGCTAGTACAGCGGGAGAGGCCGGAAAATCCTTCCGAATTGTTGCCAATGAAATCCGCCGCCTTTCAGACGGAATTATCGACGGAACCCGGGAAATTAAGGAAAAAATCAACGAGATTCAGCATTCGTCAGACTCCCTTATTCTTGCTTCAGAAAGCAGTACAGAAAAAATCAACATCGGCTATGAAACTGCAAACGGCCTTGGAGAAAAATTCGAAAGCATCAAAAAATCTGCTGAAATTACAGCTTCAAGCGCCCTTGATATTGCAGACATTATCCAGCAGCAGGCCAGCGCCAGCGAGCAGATTCTTATCGCCCTTAAGGAAATTTCAGCGGGCGTAGAAAACTTTACTGTTGCCACAGACAATATTTCGGGAGCTGCCGAAAACGTAAGAAAAATCTCCGAGGACTTGAATAATGCAAGCCATGACGAGTGAAAATCTTAGCGCATCAGGTTTCCTTGTTTTTTCAGTGAAGAAAGCTTTATACGCAATTAAAACTTCGTCTGTAAAGGAAATTATGCATTCAGCAAAAATTCATCCTCTTCCTTTTGTACCTGATTATATAGAAGGAATTGTAAACTGCCGTGGTGTGCCCTATACAGTGGTGAATTATGCTAAAATGATTAATGATGGTGAAAATGAAATTGAAGGCAGGACTGTTCTTGTTTTTAAACGCGAAGACGATCAGTTTGCCCTTCATATTTCCAATATAGAAATGTTTTTTGAACCTGAAGAAAATGACGTACGCGCGGACGGGATTCGCTATAAAATGAATCTGATTCCATTTTTTGACGCGGACGGTGTAGAAAAAAGACTTCTGGAGGATTTAAAGGTGGGGGATTTATGAGTAAACTTCGCATGCTGATTGCAGACGATTCTGCAATTACAAGAGGCTTATTTGAAAAGGCATTTACACAAAACGGTTTTGAAGTAGTATCGCTTGTTTCAAACGGAAGAAAAGCAGTAGATTTTTGCCGCGAAACAAAGGTTGATTTTGTTTTAAGCGATTATGATATGCCCGAATTAAACGGCGCAGAAGCAACTAAAATTATCACAGGCGAACTTGGCATTCCGGTTGTAATTTATTCAGATGATTTAAGTGTAAAAGCTGAGTGTATCAGCGCGGGGGCAGCACTTTTTACTAAAAAGCCGCCTCTTACTGCCTACAATGCCCAGACAATGAACGCTTTCGTTGCAGGCGTGCAGGAGGCACTGAAAAACGTAAAAGGCAGCCTTCATACAACAGCAGAATCTCATTCTATAAAAGACACGGTTCACGAAGTTCTTGGCAAGAAAGGCTTTAAGGTTTTGTGCATTGGAGCTTCAACAGGCGGACCGACAGCAGTTCAGAAGGTGCTTTCAGGGCTTGGAAATAATTTTCCTCTTCCTGTTTTATACACCCAGCACCTTGATATTGGCGCTGATGAAAAAATGGCAAAATGGTTTTGCGAAACCTGTCCGAATATTCCGATGTCTCTTGCCCGCGACGGAGAAATTGCAAAAGCCGGGCACGCTTACCTGGCTCCGGCAGACAAGCACCTTGTAATTGATTACGTAAAAAATGAACTTCCGGTTCTGCATCTTTCTGATGAACCGCCTGAGAGATTTTTGCGTCCTGCAGTAAATAAGCTTTTCCGCTCGGCCGCAAAAAATTACGCAAATAACTGCCTTGCAGTTTTAATGACAGGCATGGGACGAGACGGTGCCGAAGGCTGCAAGGAAATCATAGACAACGGCGGCTACACAATCTGTGAGGATAAATCTACCTGTACAGTTTTTGGAATGCCTGCTGCCGCCATTGAACTGAATGCCGCTACAAAGGTTTTTCCTCGTGACAGAATCGCCGGTGAAGTTTTAAAACTTGTAAAGTAGGACTTTTAAGGATTTTAATATGGATGAAAGTGAGTTTCTTTCAATAATAGCTTTGATTACCGCTCAGACTGGCATTGTTCCCCGCGAAAGTCATAAAATCGGTATCAAAAATTTTATTGAAAAAAGACTAAAAGAAATTGATACTCAGGGACTTCCTTATCATTCATATTTAAGATTAAATAAAGAAGAATTCGACCTTTTAATCAACGCTGCCACAGTAAACGAGACTTATTTTTTCCGGGAAGAAGCCCAGTTCCAGCTTTTAAAAGATAAGATTTTCCCCGAGCTTCGCGCAAAACTTGGAACTTCTCCTATGAGAATCTGGAGCGCAGCATCTTCCAGCGGAGAAGAAATCTATTCTCTTTATCTTCTTGCCCAGTCTTTGAATATCAAAAGTGAATGCATCGCAAGCGATATAAATTCATCGGTTCTTGAAAAATGCAGGGCAGGCCTGTATGCCAGCAGCACTACAAAAAAAATAGACGGCGCAAAATTTCATTATCTTCTGGCTCCCTTTCAGAAAGCAGATAAGTCAGTTTCATTCCCGGCAGCAGTCAGCAATAAAATAGAAAGAAAACAGCTAAATCTCAGCGACCAGGCAGCAGTCTTTCCAAAAGATTTAAGCCTGATTTTTATTCGCAACGTTTTTATCTATTTTACAATGGAAATGCGCAGGCAAATCCTTGAAAAAATTGTAAACGAAAGCCTTAATTCGGGCGGCTATCTTTTTGTTTCAATGAGTGAAATTGCTTCTATTGAAAAATCAATCATTCCAAAAGAGCTGGAAAAATGCTCAGACGGCAAGGTATTTTATTTCAGAAAAAAATGACAGAAACTAAAGCAGAATTCTTCAAGAAAACTTTCTCAACTGACGCCGGAAAATCAGAAAAAATCCTTCCGATGGAACTGGAAAATTCTCCTGTCATTAAAAATTATCTTCTGGAAACAAGGTGGCTTGCCCAGGCCCTAAAAGACCGTCCTAAAATTGCCAGGGAAATTTTCCGCGTTATCTGCATCACAAAAAACAATTCGCTTCTTTTAGGCTTTAATCCGGTTTATAAGCTTTACCGCTCTCTTGAAGAAGTTTATAAGGCCCTTGTAGACAAGAAAATCACTTTTTCACAGTCACTTTTCCTTCTTTTTGAAGCAGTATCAGAAAAACTTTTTGACTTCTGCAATCTTATAGAAAGGGGAGAACTTGACCAGGTAAATGAAACTGACATAAAGACTTATCTCATTTTCCTTGATAAAGCCCTTGCCGGAGAAATTTTCAATGCCTCTCATCTGCTTTCAAAAAAAGAAAATCCACTTTTATTGCAGAACCCGCAGCAGGAAGGCGAAACTTCACAAACCATAAAACCGGAAGAAAAAGATCCTCTTATTCATATTCAGTCTTCTAAAATCGGCCACTTTGTAAACCAGCAGGAAGAGATGATTGCCCGCTCCTATATCATCATGAATCAGGTTGACCTTTTGAAAAACGCCGTGCGGGAAGGTGACATGCGCACTGCCCGCGATTCCTTCAAACAGATAGCCCTAGACACTCAGACTCTTCAGAATTCCCTTTTGATTTCCCATGATGAACTTATGAGCTACATCCACGATGATAATTTCTTGCAGAATCACAAGGATTTACAGGGCTTTTTTGTATTTGCCAACGGCCGCAAATATCTTATTCCTTCAGAATTCGTAGTAGACATTGTAACCGGCAGCGCCCTTGATTATGAAGAAAAGATGAATCAGAAATACCTGATTTACACCCAGGAAAACGAATCTGGAACAGAACGCACAAGAGAAGAAATCCCGGTTTATTCTCTTTCATCACTTTTACCGGGCCAGCCTCCTGCAAAACACGCAGTTCTTGATTCAATCCTTCTGGTAAATTTCCAGCAGCAGAAAATCGGAATTATCGTAGATAAAATGCAGAAATTCGTTTCCCTTATCAAAAAGCCAATGCCTCCTGCCTTCGCCAATTTCCCGATTTTAAAAGGCCTGGCTTTTGATGAAAAATACGACATGATTCCTATTCTCTACATCCCGGAAATCATGAAAAAATTCCGCGCAATGCGTCCATACGACCAGAAGGTTTTTGAAGCCCATGCTGCCCGCCACATTCAGCGGGTTCTTATTGTAGAAGATTCAGAAACCACCCGCCTTATCGAGCACACAATTATTGAAGGCCGCGGTTTTCTGGTAGAAGAAGCAGCCGACGGAATTGAAGCAATGGCAAAAATCAAGGAAACTCAGTTTGATTTGATTTTATGTGATGATGACATGCCGCGCATGAACGGCGAACTCTTTTTGGACAATGTACGCCGCATGGAAAATTACAAAAATATCCCTGTAATTGCGGTTTCAAATAAAGACATAGCCAAGTCAACAGCCTTTATCAGTAAGGCAGATTTCAAGCGAGATGCATTGATTAAAAAAATAAACGAGCTTTTCAAAATTAGCGGAGGAAAGCAGAAATGAAAAAGCAGATTCTTATTTTAGAGCCAACTACAACACTTCAGGCCCTTTTTACAGAATGCACTAAAAAAACAGAACTGGAACTCAGCTTTGACACAAACGGAATCAGATTTTTAGTAACGCTTTATAACATGCTGCCTGATGCCGTATTAATCAATGCAAGAAACATGAATCCTTCCTGCATAGAAATCTGCCGCTTAATCAAAAGTGTTTCCCGCTTTAAGAATATTCCTATTGGAATTTACGTAACAAGTGACTTTGTTTTTCCTGCCGAATTCAAAACAACCTGCGGAGCCGACCTCTTTATCATTTTTAAGCCGGAAGATATTGCTAATAATATAGAAGAACTTTGCGAAAAAAAGAATACAGAACTTGCAGTTCCTGAAAAATACGACACAATCAAAAACGGAAGCTTTCAGAAAATCTTCTTTATGATAGACCATCTGGACGCTTTTTCTAAAATCGTAAATGAACTTTTGAACCTTATTACAGAAGTATGCCAGATTCCAGCCGCAGCAATCATTATGAATGATGATGATGGGGCAGAAGGCTACTATATCTGCGGAGAAAACTTTACCGAAACAGAAACAAATGACTTTTTGAAAGTCTGCGTAAATGATTTTGAAAAGCGCTTCCCGACTCAGAATATGACAAACTTTATTCCTCAAAAGCTGAGTACAGAAGTCCAGCTTGAAAAATATCACTCAGACGTAATTCCTCTTTCTGCCTATCAGGCCTTTGTTTTTACAAACAGCGAAGGAAAATCATTCGGTACTTTGAGCGTAGTTCGTGAAG
Organism: Treponema sp. C6A8; assembly: GCF_000619925.1. Lineage (GTDB taxonomy): Bacteria > Spirochaetota > Spirochaetia > Treponematales > Treponemataceae > Treponema_D. The sequence goes on from NZ_JHVB01000001.1 coordinate 429,734, forward strand.
GTGCCTTTACAGTAAAACAGACAGAAATCTTTTCTTATATGGTAAAGGAAGCGGCTCTGCTTCTTGAAACTGCCCTGAAAGAAAAACAGAAAATCAAATTTGAACGAAATATCCGTAAAGCCTTCAGCCGTTTTGTTCCTGAACAGATTATTGATGAACTTGTAGACGAGGCAGAAAAAAATGAAAAAGTAACAGTTGGAGAAAAACGCGACGTTGCCATTCTTTTCAGCGATATCCGTTCCTTTACAAATATCAGCGAGCACAACAAGCCAGAAGTAATCGTTGCATTTTTGAACCGCTATTTTACAATCATGACAACCATTATCAAAAAACACGGTGGAACTGTTGATAAATTTATTGGGGATGCAATTATGGCCTTGTTCGGCGCCCCTGTAAGTTATGAAGATAACGCCCTCAGAGCAGTAGCCGCCGCCAACGAAATGAGGGAAGCCCTTGCCACAGTTCCTCTTGAAGACCTTGTGCTTCCTGACGGCATGTCTTTTGATACAGGAATCGGCATTCATTACGGTGATGTAATTGTCGGTTCCATCGGTTCTGATGATAAAACTGATTATTCTGTAATCGGTGATAACGTAAACCTTGCAAGCCGCCTTGAAGGACTTACAAAAAAATACGGCACAAAGATTCTTGTAAGCGGCTCTGTTAAAAATGACATTAAATCTGATGAGTTTATTTTCCGCCATCTGGATGATGTAAAAGTGAAGGGTAAAGCAAAGGCTGTTCATATTTTTGCCGTAGACCGTGAACTTGCAGATTTTTCTGACCTCTACCGCGATTCTTATGATAAAGGACTTGCCCTATATCAAAAGGGTGTCTTTAATCTTGCAAAAGAGTATTTTGAAAAAGCCCTGGAAGCTGCCCCTTCAGATAAGGCAACAAAACTCATGCTTGCCCGCTGCGAAGATTTCATAGCCAATCCGCCGCAGAACTGGGACGGCGCCATTGCATTTAATGAAAAGTAGAAACTCACATTATTGACATCCATCCCTGTCTCTTGTATTGTGGTAAAACATTTATATATATGGAAAAATAAAACCACTAATAAAAGGAGGATTTATGAAATCTTTATTGAGGTTTACCGTGGCAGCTATGCTTTCTGCGGTAATGTTTACAAGTTGTTTGACAACAGGCGGTACAGCTTTAACTGAAAAAGCAACAGAAATGACACCAGAAAATTCCGTTGTTATGATTTTTGTTGAATTTGATGCTTATTCAACTGATACCCATCTGGTACAGATTAATCCTGCTTACCCTGCAGGAAAAGCTTCCGCATCTGCTAAGAATGGCGGTGCAACAGAACCTCTCGTTCCTGGTTCATGCTATATGATTTATTATCCTAGTCTGGAAAAAATTACATGGGCTGGAATACCATCTATTGATGGTTCAATAGCATTTCCATACCTTAATGCCACCCAGACTAATAAAATGACTTATGGTCATAGAATCGAAGTTCCTGCAAAACCAGGACTTTATGTTTATTATCCTGAAATTGATATTGATGCAATCAAAGAATCAGGTGCCCTTGTAATCGGAAAGCTTACAAACGATATGGAAGAGTGGCATAAAATTCCTAGCTACAGAAATAGAATTAGAAAATGTTTTGAAAAAGCTTCAAAGGCTTATGCGGGAACAGCATGGGAACCCCTTATTGATGAATATGTAGAGGAGTGGTCAGAATGAAAAATAAAATCTTAATTTGCGGTGTATTATTTACAGCCCTTTGCAGTGGACTTTCTGCAAAATCAAAATATATTGATATTCCTGGCGGAAATGAAGTAACAGTTGTTGGCCGCCTTAATTTTTCAACAGATGCAGACAAAAACTTCTTATTTGATACTTTTGAAGTTGATGAAGATAAGAGAAATTATCCGGACATTTATGCCCTTCCATATATTCCGGGTTCTGCCGGTCTTTTGACCAATGTTCATAAGTGGAAGGAACTTATTAAATTCGACAAACAGGCCTGGGGAGTAAACGGCGGTTACTTCTTTGTTCAGTATAAGCTTCTTAAAGACCGCACTTTGTATTTTTCTAGCATTACACTTTTTGTAGGCGGCTCTTACTATCTTCCTGTAAGACTGCCATTGAACTTTAAGGTAACAGTTCCAGAAAAAGAAAAATTCCTTTATCTTGGAGATTTTACTTTTACTGCTAAAGGCTGGGCTTTTGAGCTTTCTGCTTCTGTAAAAGACAATTATGATGATGCACAGCTTGCATTGAACAAGGTTACAAAGAAGCAGTATGACCTCTGCCGTGCCAGCCTTGAAGAAATCACAGAAGAAGATTTGGAAACTATCAAAAAGACCTTCTATTATGAGCCAACAGGTTATTCTTTTGCAGACTGGTATAAAAAAATTGACGATATGCTTGTGGAAGAAGATAATTCTGAAGATGGATCTGAAGAAGCTTCAGATTCAGAGTAGGAGCTTTATAAAATGAAAAAGATTATTTCAGCTTTGCTGACACTTTCTTTTGCTGCCGCTCTTTCGGCTCAGGTAAAAAATTATGTAGGTATTGTCCGCGAAAAATATTATCCAGCTCATGAGGAATTCCTCAAGGAACTTGCAAGCTCTCTTAAGGGCCGCGGATATGCTTCTTACGCAGAATATGTAGACGCATATCTTAAGGGCGGTTTTGGTTCAGGCTTTGTTTACGTTGATAAAGACGGAACAAACTATGTAATCACAAACCGTCACGTTGTAAGCCAGGCCGCTTCTGCTTCAATCGAATTTGAAAATGAAAACGGCAGCACAACAAAATATGAAAATCTTTCTGTTGTAATCACAGATGACGACATCGACCTTGCTGTCTTGAAGTTCGAAGCAAATGCAAAGCCTTTCAAATCAGGCCTTACACTTTCTTCTGCAAAAGTTTCTGATGGTCAGAACGTTTGTTCAGCTGGTTTCCCAGGCCTTGGAAACGATCCTGTATGGCAGTTCGGAAAGGGAAGCGTAACAAATGCTACAGCCCGCATTAAGGATTTAATTGACCCTTCAATTTCAACCGTAATCCAGCATTCCGCTCAGATTGATGCCGGAAACTCTGGTGGCCCTCTTTTGATTGAATCAAAAGCTGCTCCGACCGGTTATGAAGTTGTGGGAATCAACACATGGAAGGCTGCCGGCCGCGATTCAACAAACTTTTCTATTCCTGCAAAGCTGGCCCTTGATTTAATCGAAAAGGCAAAAAAAGCCGCTGACGAAAATGCTGTAAAAGCTGACCGCGCAGCAAAATTTAAGGCCGCTCTTACAGATTCTGCTAACGATTACACTTCTATCGTAAAGTTTATTTCTTATGATTACGCAGCTGCTAACGGTGAGGATGAATTTGATGAAATCCTCCGCCACGGTTCTACAAAAATCCGTAATCGTGTAGCCGCTGAATTTGCTTTTGACCCGATTGAAGGTCTCCGCTATGCGGTTGCCTATAACCTTTACAATAATTATTCCGGCGAAAATGCAACAGAAGAAAATCTTTCTAAGGTAGTATGGGCAAAAGAGCACGGACTTTTCCGAATTTCTTCTATTAACGAAGGTAAAAAGGAAAAGAAATCTGCTTCAAAGACAAGCTCAAAATCGGCCTCTGATGTAAAATCTACTTCAAAAAAATCTTCAAAGAAAAAGAAGAAGGGAACTTTTGATGTAAGTTTTGAAGGTATTGATAATCCATATTATGTTGGTATTGCCGGCGGTATGCTTTTCCCAATTGGAAAAAGTGAAGAAAATATTGATTTAGCAAACAGCTTTAACATTGCAGTAGAAGTATTCCCAAATGAATTCGGTATTTTTGGCGGAGTTTTTGAATATCAGCACACAAAATTCGGTACAGAAGACATGAATCTTTTTGGTGCAGGTGCTGCCATCAGAGTTCCTTTGAGTTTCAATTTCTTTACTCTTTGTCCTACAGCCCAGGCTGGTATGAAAGTTGGTTTTGGCAATATCAAAGATTTCCAGGTATTTGCAGAACTTGGTCTTACAACAACCTTCAACTTTGGTATTGATTATTTCAGACCAGGTTTTGAACTTGGAGTAAGAGGACTTTCTGATAAGTGTACAAGTTCAGACTTAAGGGGTACAGACTTTACTCTTAAGAGTGCTGACTTTGTTGCAAAACTCTTAATCGCCTTTACTTTTGATTAATCATAAGTAAACTGATTTTCAAACGGCATACTTTCTAAATGCACTTATTTCCTATATAATAATTGCATTATGTTAGAAATGTCGAAAATCAAGAAAATCCTTTCGGGCGCAGGCTGCAAGTTTTTACTTACATCAGCGCTTCTGGAAGGATTTTTTATTTTAAATGTCACGGCGCAAAGTCAGATTTCATATAATGGAAGCCCGACTTACACCCTTGTTGAGCGCACGGATCTCCTTCGTTATGACAATAATAAATATGTAGGCCTTATGAGCCGCGAAGTCCGTTCCTTTATTACGCCGGTTTCACAGAGCAACGGCTATCTTTATGAAGGAAACTTTTTTGTAAACGAAAAAACTCAGAGAAATTCATCATCGGTTGCTTCTGGCATTCACGATTCAATTCTTTCGGTTTTCAGAATCGGAAAGGACGGCATTTTGACAATGGTAGAAGACCATGGTTACCCAAGTTTCAGAAGCTTTCCAAGTTATCCGGCTCATAAAATTCAGCTGGGTGAACGCTGGCAGGCAAAGGCAGAACGCGCAGTTGACCCTTTGAACAAGGGAGTCGTTACCAAAATGCCTATTTATGTGGAATACACCTATGCCGGTGACGAAACTTTGAACGGGGAACCTGTATACCGCATTAATGCCCAGTGGGCAACCCGCTATGGAATGGGAAGCGGCACTTCTTACATTGACTGGGGCGGAGACCGCGAGCTTCAGAAGGCAATGGGAACTCACAAGGCTTCAATTTTGGTAAGCAAGGCAAGCGGAGCGGCTCTTGTTGTCCGCGATACAGTAGATGAAACTTTTGTTTATTCAGACGGAAATCAGATTCACCTTAAGGGAACAATAAATCTCTTTACAGAATATCCGCCAAGCGTAAACCGAGACAGGCTTCTTCCAGCCCTTCGCCGTTTTGCTATGATTGATGAAGAGGAAGAGGCAAAACTAAGAGAGGCTGTACCTGTAACGAAAAAAACTTTACCAGAAACAAGCGTGTCTCTCCTTGTTGAAAAAGAAGATACTGCGCTTGATACCGATATACCGCAGGAAAGAGTTGATATTGCCATGGCAGACCTTCCTGTTGATGACAGCCTGCAGGCCGAAGCTTTTTCTGAAGATTTAGAGCCTCAGGTAAAAAGTGATTTAACAACAGCCTTTAATCCTGATGAATTGCCGGAACTTCCAAAGAAGAATGCCGCAGCCATCACAGTAGACCAGACACCGGCTGGACTCCGCCTTACAATTCAGGATCTGCAGTTTGAAGCAGACAGTGACAAGCTTCTTCCGGGTGAGCAGAAACGTCTGGACAATATTGCAGCCGTACTTAAAGAGGCAGGAGAGTCTCAGTTTTTGATTGAAGGACATACAGCCCGAGTCGGCAGTACAGACGGTGAGATGGAGCTTTCTTTAAGCCGTGCCCGCACAATTGCAGAAGAACTTGCAAAGCGGGGTATTCAGGCAGGAAGATTTATCTGCAAGGGTAGCGGGGGTAATAAGCCGGTTGCCGATAATACCACTGCGGAAGGCCGCGCCCGTAACCGACGCGTAGAGATTACGATACTGGAATAGATTATCGGGTCAAGCCCGATAATGACACAAAACAAAAACGATAATTAAATATAAAAGGAAATATTAATGACAGAAGAAGAAAAAGAAACGTTATACACAGACATCAACGAGCTTTTGGATATTTTTAATCAGTTCAGCCCGATTCAGTCAAACGGCACTTATGTTCTTGAATCAATTAAGCCCTGCATTACAGAAATGACAGGCTACATCATTAAAGATAAAAACGAATCTGCAAGTCTTCTGGACTGGCTTGATTCATCAGATTTCTGGACTGCCCCGGCAAGTACCCGCTTTCATGGAAACTTTAAGGCAGGCCTGAGCCTCCACACCCTTAAGGTCATTCAGCAGGCTTTGCTTCTTGCCCGTCCTTTGCTTGAAAACTTCTGGACAAGCCCGGATGCAGAAAAATATCCTGTAACAGCAGAAGATATTTTTGTGGCAGCCTTGGTTCACGACTTCTGCAAAACTGATTTTTACGGTGTAGAATACCGCAACGCAAAGGACATCACCGGTAACTGGATTAAACAGCCTTACTATAAATCAAAGGCAGAAAACCGCAACCTTGGACACGGAAACGAATCAGTCCTCAAGCTGCTTGAAATCATGCCGTCTTACATCAAAAAGCGTCACGTTCTGGAAGCTGTAAGCCGCCACATGGGATTTTCTGATTTAAGTGAATCTGAAGGCTACAACTACTCAAACTTTTTGCAGAATCCTCTTGTAGTGCTCATTCAGCTTGCAGACGAAACTGCAGCCCAGTGGTTCAACTGCTAAATTGCCGGTTTCCCTCAAAAATAAAAAAAGTTGCGGGTCATAAGTTAGTATAATATACTGATTTTGTGCGAAACAAATATTTTATAACAGTCTTTTTTTTATTTTTATTTCTTTCGGGAAGCTCAGCTTTCAGCCAGCTCTATTTTACAGCCAGGCCTTCTTCAAGCGGCATGCTTCATGTAGAAGGTACTGAGCTTTACGACACCAACCAGCGGCGGGTAGTGCTGAACGGTGTCAGTACCCACGGCCTTTCCTGGTTTCCAAAATACATAAATTATCATCTTTTTAATCAGCTGAGTACGGAATGGAATACAAACCTTATCCGTCTTGCCATGTATTCGGAAGATTATGTAAACGGAGACCGAAAAAAGAACTTAAAGCTTTTGCACAAGGGAATTGAATATGCCATCGACAACGATATGTATGTAATCGTTGACTGGCATGTTCTTGAAGATAAAGATCCAAATAAATACCTGCCAGAAGCAATCAACTTTTTTAATCAGATTGCCAAGGAATATGCAGAAGTTCCAAACATCATTTATGAAATCTGTAATGAACCAAACGGCGAAACTACATGGGCAGACATCAAGGAATATGCAAACATCGTAATTCCTGTTATCAGAAGGCATAATGCAAATGCCCTTATTCTTGTGGGAACTCCGAACTTTGACCGCGAAATTCAGTTTGCAGCCGCTGATCCGCTTGATTTTAATAACATAATGTATACCTACCATTTTTATGCGGCTTCTCATAAGGATGATTTCCGACAAAAGCTGATTGATGTTGCAGGCGGCGGAACTCCGATTTTTATTTCTGAATGCGGCTTTTGTGAAGAATCTGGTAACGGAAAAATTGATTTTGAAAGCACGAAAATCTGGTTTGATTTACTTGATTCCCTTCATTTAAGCTATACAATCTGGAATATTTCCAACAAGGCAGAGGCTGCGGCAATTATTAAGGAAGATTCCCGAGCCAGTGAATACCTTATCAATGAAGATTTAACTTCCTACGGACTTTATGCAAGGGCCCTTTTCCACGGTGAAAATCTGGATGACATTCAGGTAAAGTTCAATTTACTGTATGAAATGAAAGTGCTCTGGCGAACAAGGCCTTATCTGGTATGGATTAATTTTGCAATTCCGATTTTCGCACTTCTTCTCTTTATTTTAATTCTTCTTAAAATTGGAAAGCACTTTAAGCACAAGAAAATTGCAAGCTATGATGATTTATTAAAATACAGGGAAAAGTCTGGTAAGGAAGATGAGGAAGGCAAGAAAGGGGAAGGAAACTTTGTCGGCGATCTATTTCTATTTTTAAGCAGCTTTTCTACGCTGATATATCTTTGCTGGCGAGTTACTTTTTCTGTACCCTTTGCCTACGGCTGGATTGCAATTGCGGGAAACTTACTTCTTCTTGCAGTTGAGCTTCTTGGTTTTGGAGAATCGCTTATTCATTTCAGCGGCATGCTCAAGCTTCGCAGTCATCCTCTTCCAAAAATCGCTGATGACGAATACCCGGACGTTGATATTTTTATTGCCACCTACAATGAGCCGGCAGAAATTTTACGAAAGACAATTATCGGCTGTAAATATATGGAATACCCTGACAAGGCCAAGGTGCATATTTATCTTTGTGATGATAACCGCAGGCCTCAGATGAGGGCACTGGCAGAGGAGCTTGGCATTAACTATTTTGACCGCCCGGACAATCAGGGGGCAAAAGCCGGAAACTTGAACGCGGCACTGGCACGCTCTAATTCTCCTTATGTGGTTACCTTTGATGCCGATATGATTCCTCAGAGAAAATTTCTTCTTAAGACAATTCCTTATTTTGTTGATGCGGAAAAAATCAATGAAAATCTTCCACAAGAGCAGCGCCGCCACCTTGGTTTTATTCAGACTCCTCAGTCTTTCTATACTCCTGACGTTTTCCAGCATAATCTTTATGCAGAGCATATCGTTCCAAACGAACAGGATTATTTTTACGACATTATCGAAGCGGCAAAAACTTCCAGCAATAGCGTAATTTACGGCGGTTCAAATACAATCCTTTCCCGCAAAGCCCTTGATGACATAGGCGGTTTTTATACCAAGTCCATTACGGAAGATTTTGCTACCGGTATGCTGATTGAATCGGCCGGTTATCTCAGCCTTGGACTTTCTACGCCGCTGGCTTCCGGTATTGCGCCTTCTTCATTTAAAGAACACATTCAACAGAGAACCCGCTGGGGCCGTGGCGTTATTGCAACTGCAAAACAGCTTAAGTTCTTCCGCAGAAAAAATCTTTCTCTTTCTCAGAAATTGAGTTATCTGAGTTCTGTTTTGTACTGGTTCTCTCCTATAAAGAACTTTATTTATCTTCTTGCACCATTGATGTTTGCAGTATTCTGTATTCCGATTTTCAAATGTAATTTGATGGACCTTCTGCTTTTCTGGTTTCCTATGCACGTTATGCAGACAATTTCTATCAGAACAACAAGTAAGGGAAAGATTTCTGCCCAGTGGAGCGGTATTTACGAAACTTCTGTAATGCCATTCCTCTTGCTTCCTATCATCAAAGAAGGGCTGGGAATTACACTTTCTACCTTCAAGGTTACCAGAAAGGACAAAGTTAGCTTAAAGCGGGTAATTGATAAAGGCTCGCTTATTCCTTTTGTTTTAATTCTGCTTTTGACCCTTGCGGGTATTGTACGAATGGGCTACATGCTTTTTTTAATGAAGTATGTGGGTATTCTTGCGGTTGTTTTCTGGCTGGTAAGAAACAGCTACTACCTGGCTATGAGCCTTTTTATTGTAATCGGCCGTGATAATGACGGTGAAAACGTTAAGGTTTTTGCAACAGAAGCAATTTCTATTGTAAAAGGCGACGGCAAGCAGGCAGACGGAGTTACGACAAGGCTTACAGAACATTCTGTTGATATCTTTACTGATGAGGCGGATATTCTTTACCTGGGTGAGCCTATTCAGCTTTCAATTTTATCTGAGCTTTATGATTTAAAATTAAAGGGAACCATTGTTTCTATCAGAAACTCCTATCACCCTGATGTTCCGAGTGTTTATACTGTAGAAATTCTTGATTTCGGCGGGGTAAAAGACCAGTATATCCACATGCTTTATGACAGAACGCCGACACTGCCTCAGCATTTGAGGCTGCGTGATGCCTATATTTCAAACCTATGGAAAAACCTTGCCCACAGGCTTAGCAGTAAATAAAAAATTAAAGTCCTTCTTACTGCACGGAAAAATTCTCCTAGTTAGACGGATATGTCCGCCTAGCTTGACTGATATGTCCGCCCAGTTTGACGGAAGCGTCCGTCTAGCTAGACGGAAACGTCCTCCCAGTTTGACGGACAAAGACAGCCTATAATCAGTTCTATATATTACACCACTTGTGATTGATATTGAGCGAGACGGGGCTTCCGGGGTTGAGGGAGTTTGTATCCAGAGTTTTTAAGTCTGCTGTGATGATTGTCTGGCAGGCTTTTTCTTTTATAAAAGTCGTTTCGATTACAAAGCGGGTGCGGTCGCCAAGGAAGCTTGCAGATTTTACTGTTCCTTCCAGGTCGCCCGGGGCAGTCCTCTTGTTTAGCTCAAACCATTCTGGGCGTATGATGTAAGACTGGCCTTCAAGTTCTATAAAGTTAGCGCGGCCGGCAAAGTCTGCGGTAAAATTGTCGTGGGGCTTAAAGTAAAGGTCGCGGGGAACTCCGTACTGCAAAATCTTTCCGCCGTTCATAACTGCAATTCTGTCTGAAAGGGAAAGGGCTTCTTCCTGATCATGGGTAACATACACGGTTGTGATTTTTAATTCCCGCTGAATTGCGCGCAGTTCTTCACGGACTTTTTCGCGGAGTTTTGCATCAAGGCTTGAAAGAGGCTCGTCCATGAGTAAAATCTGGGGATTTAAAACAAAGGCTCGGGCAAGGGCAACTCGCTGCTGCTGACCGCCGGAAAGTTCATTTGGATAGCGGTCTAAAAGCGATGATAAATCAAGGGTAGCGGCAATTTCGCTAGTTTTTTTCTGAAAATCCCGGTCCTTTTTGATTTTTAAGCCGAACTGAATATTCTGGCGCACTGTCATGTGAGGGAAAAGGGCGTAATCTTGAAAAACCATTCCAATTTTTCGTTTGTCCGGCGCAATTCCTTTTTGATTTACGCCAAAAAGTTCAATTTCTCCGCCGGCTGGCTGCAAAAATCCCGAAATCAGACGTAAAAGGGTAGTTTTTCCGCAGCCGCTTGGGCCCAAAAGGGTTGTAAAACTGCCTTTTTCTACATCAAGAGAAAGATTTTCTATTGTAGCCGGGGCTGGTACCTCCGTGCCCGGGGCATTTTTCCCGTTTTTATATGAGAAAGTTACGTTTTTAATGCTTAAAGCGGCTTCAAAATCAGAAAACTCTTTCATTTTTTGCGTCCCCATAATTTCAGCGTTGATTTTCCAATAAGTAAAAGAGCAAAGGTTATAAGTGTCAGAACAAGGGCAAGGGCAGCTGAGTCACCCCAGAAGCCTTCTTCTGCAAGGTTTAGAATCTTTACCGACGAAAGCGGTGTGTCAAAAGAGACTAAAAATATTACCGCGCTCATTGTGCCGACTCCCCGCATAAAGTCATAAATAAAAGAGTTGAAAAGGCCTTCTTTTGAAAGCGGCATCAGAATAAAAAAGAGAAGCTTTAAGCCGGAAGCCCCCAGCGCGCGGGCACTGTCGTCCAGGGATTTTTTTATCTGCGAGTAAGAGGCAGAGATTGCCCGGTAAGAAAATGGTATAAAGCCGATTGTGATTGCCATTACAATCAAGAGGTTTGATTTATAAAAGTTGACTTTTGCGGCTAGGAGTGAAATTGCAAGACCGTAGAGAGTTCCCGGAACGGCTGCCGGCAGCTGGATTACTGCATCAATGTATTTTGCAAGCGGTGCCTTTGTGCGGAAGGTAAAATATGCAGCAAGGCTTGCAATCAAAGTGCTGATGGTGGCGGCTTCCAGAGCAAAGCGGATGCTGTTTAAAAGTTCATTTTTACAGCGGGCAATTGTCTTTATGTGACTTAAAGTCGGGGTAAAATTAATGCCCCATACTTTTTGGAAGGCACCCGCAATAATGGCTGCAAACTGCAAAATTACGCAAAGGGTAATAAAAAAGCAGAAGGCTGTGAGCAGAATGCGTGGTAAAAGCGGCAGTTTATTTTCTGCTGTAAGCTGAGATCGTCCGCCTACAACCGCCAGTTTTTCCATATTTTTTGAAACAAACTTATTCTGCAAAACAAAAAGAATAATCGAAGGAATGATAAGGATAATTCCAAGTACGGCGCTTATTCTTCCGTTCATCCAGCCGGTAAGCTGGGTATAGATTTCTACGGCAAGAACCTTGTAGCGGCCCGCAACAATCATAGGGTTTCCGAAATCACTCATTACAGAAACCGCTATATAGAGGGCAGAAGAAATCAGTCCCGGAAGGGAAAGGGGAAGGGTAATCTTTAAAAAGATTTTTAAGTGCCCCCCGCCAAGCGACCGTGCCGCCTGCTCAAGATTTGGATTTATATTTTCCAGTGTCTGCACGCAAATCATGTAGGCCATGGGAAAGAAACATAGAGCCTGGGCAATCAAAAGGCCCCAAAAGCCGTAAAGGTTGACGTCCAGTCCGAGCATAGTTTTTGTAATAAAGCCCTGTCGTCCTAAAAGAAGGATGAAGGCAAGGCCCCCTACAAATGGCGGTGTAACCAGGTGCAAAAATGGTACAAAAGTAAAGAAGCGGCGGAAGGGTACGGCGCCTTTTACCACCGCAAAGGCATATACATAACCAATGGCAACGGCGGCGGAGGTAGAACAGATTACTTCTATCAGCGTGTTTAAGGCTGTTTTTCGCCATACAGCGGTGGTGCCAACCTTTACAAAGTCTGCCTTTGTCGGTGTTAAGAGTACATAAACAAGAGGAGAAAGAATGCAGATTAATAGAAAGAGACAGACTCCCAGCCAGACAAGGGTAAGAGGGAGGCTGTCTTCAATTTTTAGCTTATTAAAGCTTATTTTACTTCTGCAGTCCATTTTGCAAGTACTTCGTCCTTCTGGGCAGCGGCTTTATTTACATCATATTCAATTAAATCAAGCTGGGTAACAGGAATTGAACCTGGGGCGCCCTTTGCTTCCGGATTTACAGGCATTGTAAAGTCGATTGAACTCATAAGCTCCTGAGCTTCTACAGAAAGCATAAAATCAACAAACTTCTGTGCCGCTTCAAGATTCTTTGTATTTTTCATAATCGAAATACAGTCGATGTCTACTACACTTTGAAGTGGCGCAACTGTGTAAACCTTAAAGCCGTCTGAGTGGTATTTGTTCACTACATGAAGGAAGGTAACGCAGAGGGCATATTCTCCGGTTCCGATAAGGCGGCCAGGTGCAGAGCCGCTGTCAGGAAACTGACCAACAAGGCCTGCAAGGTTAAAAAGGTAATCCCAGCCTTTTTCCCAGCCAAGACGCTGAAGCTGATTCTGAACAAAAAGGTAAGCAGTAGAAGAGGCAACCGGGTTTGTAAGAACGATTTCGCCCTTATATGCAGGATTTACAAGGTCATCCCAGGTTTTAGGTACCGGAATACCCGCAAACTTCTGATTATAGCGGTCTTCATTAATTCCAATTCCAAGAGAAAGTACGCAGAAACCTGTCCAGGTTCCGTCTTCAGCAACTGCATATTTTGGAAGATTAGCTGCAACAGGCGAGCGGTAAGATTCAAGGGCTCCGTCCTTATCCAGCTGGATATGATATGAGGTGGCTCCTCCCAAAAGTATGTCTGCCTGAGGATTATCTTTTTCTGCACGCACGCGGTTTACAAGTTCACCGGTAGAAGCGCGAAGAAATTTTGCAGGAATGCCTGTTTTTTTAGTAAAAAGCTCAGTAAGCGCCTGAGTTTCTTCTTCGTGAATAATCGAATAGATGGATACTGACTGCTTTGCGTTAGATTTTCCGCAGCCTGTAAAAAGGGATAAGGCAAGAATGCCGCACAAGGTTAGACAGATAGTTTTTTTCATAAGCTTGACCTCACTTTATTAAGGGTTTAATACAAACCCTTAAAACGGCTGAGTCAAGGCTTTAAGCGAAGCGTGCCTTGACCAGACGTATTTTCTATGCGCTTAATTTATACTAAATCTGATATTATTGTTATAGTCAATTTTCCTAAAATATATTAATACCAGATTTGCAAAATCACCATATTTTATTTTTAATGCAAATTTGTTATTATAAGAAATTAATATTTTGATTAAGGATTAAAAATGAACAGAAGACTTATCACAGCAGCTTTACCATACGTTAATAATATTCCACATTTGGGAAATATAATTCAGTCGCTTTCAGGCGATGTTTTTGCACGTTTCTGCCGCAGCCGTGGCTACGACACTCTTTATGTTTGTGGTGTTGATGAATACGGTACCGCAACAGAAACTAAGGCTCTGGAAGAAAAAACTGAACCTCGAGCTCTTTGTGACCATTACTATGGCGAGCACACAAAAATCTATGAATGGTTCCACATCAATTTTGATAAATTCGGACGCACTTCGAACGAGCAGTGTACTGAAATTACTCAGTCGCTTTTTAATGACCTGGACAAGGCCGGCCTGATTCACGAGCATGTAAACAAGCAGCTTTTCTGTCCTCACTGTAATATGTTCCTTGCTGACCGCTATGTTGACGGAACTTGTCCTAAGTGCGGTTATGAAAAGGCCCGTGGTGACCAGTGTGATAAATGTGGTTCGCTGCTTGATCCAATCGAACTTAAAGAGCCTCGCTGCCACACCTGTGGTTCAACTCCTGAGGTTCGCGAAACAAAGCATCTTTACATTGACCTTCCTGCTATGAGTGACAAGCTCAATGCATGGATGGACAAGGCTAGTGTAGAAGGACGCTGGTCTGACAATGCCATCAACATGACTAAGGCATGGATCCGCGACGGTCTTCAGGAACGTGCTATTACCCGTGACCTTAAGTGGGGTATTCCGGTTCCAAAGGCTGGTTATGAAAATAAGGTATTCTACGTTTGGTTCAATGCACCAATCGGATATCTTTCTATCACAAAGCAGCTGGCTGATGAACTTGTAAAGGCTGGCAAGCAGAGCTTTGACTGGAAGAGCTGGTGGCTGCCTAGCGAGTCGGAAGAAGCTAAGGGCAAGGAAAAGGTTGATTTGTTCCAGTTTATCGGTAAGGACAATATTCCTTTCCACACTGTTGTATTCCCTTGTACAATGCTCGGATCTCCTCACGACTGGACTAAGCTTCACCACATGTCTTCTACAGAGTTCCTTAATTATGAGGATGGTAAGTTCTCTAAGAGTCTTGGAATTGGTGTATTTGGTTCTGATGCTATTGAGAGTGGAATCCCTGCTGATGCATGGCGTTTCTATATTTTCTATAACCGCCCTGAAAAGCAGGACTACCAGTTTACCTGGAAAGACTTTATGGAAAAGCTCAACGGCGAGCTGATTGGTAATCTTGGTAACCTTGTAAACCGCACTCTGCTGTTTGTTACAAAATATTATGATGGAAAAATTCCTGACGCTCCTGTAGACCAAGAGCTCTGGCAGCAGGTTCGCGAGCTCGAGGCTAAGGCAACTGAAAGTCTTGAATGGGCTGATCTGAAAGATGCTTTCCACACTATGTTTGAGATTTCTGATATCTGTAATAAGAAGTTCCAGGCAACTGAGCCTTGGAAGGCACGTACAGAAAACCCTAGCGTTGCTGAAAGCCTTATCCACAACCTCTGTTATGTAATTAAGGATTTGATGATTATGATGAATCCTTATATGCCTCAGTACACTCAGAAGATTATGAGCTACTTCGGTAAGTCTATTCAGGAAAGCAAGGTTGGAATGGAGACAAAGCCTGGTTATACTTGGGCAGACCTTGGCGTGACCGAGGGCTTGAGCACTGTCGGTCCAACTGAAGTTTACTTTAAGCCAATGGATCAGAAGACTATGCTTGCATTCCGCGAAAAGTTCGGCGGTAAGCAGAATAAGGAAGCTAAGAAAGGCGAGGGCAAAAAAGAAAAGAAGGCTAAGAAGGCTGAACCTGTTGTATTGCCTATCGAACAGCAGGCTGATTTCTTCAACAAAAATATCGAACTTACAGTTGCAAAGATTGTTGATGTAAAGCCAAACCCAGAGGGAGAAAAACTTTACATTGAAACTTTGGATGACGGAAGCGGTACTCCTCGTACTATTCAGTCGGGCTTGCGCATGTTCCTTAAGGAAAGCGACCTTCTTGGAAAGCACGTTGTAATTGCTTCTAACCTGGCTCCTCGCACAATGCGTGGTGTAGAAAGCCGCGGTATGCTTCTTGCCGGTCACTATGAAGTTGACGGAAAAGAATGCGTAGAAGTTCTTGACGCAGGTTGGGCAGCACCAGGAACTAAAGTAGTTCTTGAAGGCGCTGACGCATCTGCCGCTAAGAAATCTGAAATCACAGGTGACGAATTTTTCTCTGTTCAGATTGCCGCTAAAGACGGTCTTGTTCAGATTGCAGGCAAAAAGCTTTTGGCAGACGGAAAAGAAATTAAAACTGGAAAAGCACTTAATTCTGATATAGCATAAATAGAGGAGAAAAAAATGGATGAAGAAAAGAGCAAGAAAAAGAAATTACCCTTACCAGTTCGGCTTCTGCTTATTCCGGTCAAAATAGTATTAGGGATAATTGCTCTTGTTATCATCTGGTGCACCTTCTGTTTTTTCAACAGAACTTCATCAGTTTCTGCAATGCCAGACGGATTTGCCCTTTACCTCAGAAGTGATTCTGTGTGGGAAACTGTAAATCCTTTGCTGGACATTGACGCTTCACTCGTTTTGCTCTCTACTCCTGAGTTTCAGAATTTCAGACAGCCTTTTCTTGAGCTCAAAAAATCTCCGCTTAGAAATAATTTCTTTGTAAAAACAGCCTTATCACGAAGAGTTGATACAGCTGTTTACAATTTCAACGAGAATGAAAAGCTTGATGCTGTCTTTATTCTTGATGCCGGAATTCTTTCCGGTTTTACCCGCCTTATTCCTTTTTGTATTAAAAACTTAAAACTTCAGCCTCAGAATTTAAAAATTAATACTTTTAAAAATGAATACGGCACTTATTTTGAACTTGAAGGAACTGGATATTTTGTTATCCATAAAAATCTTGTCATTTTTACAATGAACGATAAAAACCTTTCAAAAATCATGACTTTTTCTAATAAAGGAAAATACAATGATTATGAAATGAATATCTTCAATGAAAAGATGAAGGAACCTCTTAGAATTGCGGTAAACAGTTCAAACGTTGTTGAAAATTTTTCATCAATGCTGCAGAACCCTTACATCAATTCAATCGTAAAAAATCTTTCAGACCAGGAATATTCAATTTTGAATTTTGGTATTTCTGAAAGCAATTTAAACATCAGCCTTTCAGTTCCTTTTTCAATTCCAGAAGAAGCTGCTGATAATCCGCTTTTGAAGCTTATTTCAAAAGATTCAAAGGTTCCAAGCCTTCTTCCAAAACTTGCAGACACAGTTCAGTATTACACTTTGATAAACTGCGGTTCCCTTAGAGAATTAAAGGATGCGGCTCTTATTGCTCTTCAGGATAAAAATATTGCTGAAAAATGGAGCATTACTGATTACCGCTGTAAGCTTATCTTTGGAAAACCACTTGAAGAACTTCTTTTTTCATGGACAGGTGATGAATTTATTGCCTTTGGAATTGAAGGAAAGGCTGAACCTGTTTTTGGAATAAAAATTTCAGATGAAAGTAAGCGCCAGGAAATCTTTGATACAATTTTTTCTTCGATTATTCTTCAGTCCAACGACAGTCTTTTAGTAGATGGAATCCGTTTGCCATGCATTGAATTGCCGCCATTCCTTTCCGCCCTGGTAACTGCCTTTGGAATTGATATTCCTCGTCCTTATTATCTTGTAACTGACGGCTTTATCTTCTTCTCTCAGTCACCAGAAAATCTTGTAGGCTTTAATTCAGCTCTGAAAATAGACAACAGACTTTCTAAAAATGAAAACTGGAAGGCTGTATCATCACTTCAGTCTCTTTATTCTTCATTGTCAATTTACTACAACCTTGAACGCAGCGTTCCTTTCTTTGTCCGCGGAAATTCTACACTTTCTAAAATCATCCGTCTTTATAACCTGGGACGCTTTGACCTTGATGTAAAAGATGCAACCCTTACTTTAAATTTGCAGTCGGCAAATGTTCAGAACGGTTCTGTACTTAATATCCCGGGCTTCCCGAAAAAACTCAGCGAAGACACATCCCACACTTTGATTGCTTCAAACGCTCCAAAAAGTAACCTTATTTTCTGGAAGGAAGGACTTGAAAAAATCAGGATGCTGAACCTTTCTACCTTTGCTGAAGGAGAAACTGTAATCAGCGATCTGGAATATTTAATTGCCGCATCTGAAGAAACTGCAAGTGAAAGCGGTGGAGAAATCTGGGCTGTTACAAAACAGGGGCTCTGCTTCCTTCTTGATAAAAATCTTCAGGCTGTAAAAGGCTTTCCTCTTATGCTGGGAGTTTCAACTCTTTGCCAGCCGACAGTCTATAAATCAAGCCTTATGATTGCGACCCGCGATTCAACTTTGTGCTTTGTTTCATCAAAAGGTGATGTAAAGACAATTGAAACTTCAGCAGAAGAAAACATCCGTTCAACACCTTCTGTTTTTGGCGATTACATAGCTTTTTATGAAAAAGGATTCTTGGGCGGAGTTCATATCCTGAAAAACCTTAAGGAAATTACAGAAACTCCTTTTGAAATTGACGGAATTGCATATGAGGCACCTTGTCTCTTCAAAAAAGATTCAAAAACTTATGCCGCCTTTATTACTCAGGCAGGACTTCTTTATCTTTTTGATTTGCAGACTAAGAGCGTTGTTTCAGGCTTCCCTGTAAAACTTGATGATATTTTCTATGTAAACGTAAAAGCCGCTGACGATTATATCTTTGCACTTTCTTCTTCAGGAAATCTTTACAGAGTTTCTATGGAAGATGCAAGTTCAACATTGATTAAAATCCCTCATCTTTCAGCTCAGTCAGGAAGAATTACAGTCTGTGATTACGACAAGAACAAGTCTGAAGAAATCTTTGTAAGCGGGGAAGGTAATCAGCTTTACGGCTTCTCTTCTTCTTTAGACATGCTTTACAAGTTCCCGGTATCGGGCTACGGAAATCCTGTTTTTGCAGACATAAACAGCGATAACAAAAAGGACTGCATTGTAATTACATTCGACAGCAAATTAAATGCCTTGAATGTACTTAAATAAATTAGATTTTAGGAGAAGGATTTTGAAAAAACTAGGAAAAATCATAGGCTTATCGGCTTGTCTTATTTCATTTTTGTGTGTGTCATGCGCGACACTTCAGAATGACATTTTTATTTCAACTGAAGATAACGCATATATCTATTCTTCTATCGAATACTACGAAACAAGTTTTATAAAAACTGACTGCAGCTATCAACTTGATTCTGCCTCTACAATGGGCAAGGTAAATTCTCTTCTTTCTGAAATTACAGAATATATCGCTTCTTCAAAACTGGCTGAACCTGTAATCATTGCCCGCCTTACAGCCATCAAGGGCCTTCTGCTTGAAATGAGCGGAAATAAATCTGAAAGTAACACCTGCTACAGAAAAGCCAAGACTTTACAGGCAACAGACCGCTATGTTCTGCTTTTGAAAGTTCGTCTTGAAAAAGATGATAAAGCAAAACTTGAAGCCTGCAAGGGAATCCTTGATATTGATGCAAAAAATCCTGTAATTCTTCTGGAAGCTGCAAAAATCTTAATCAGAACTTCATCATACAAGAATGCCGTTGCCAAAATGGATGAAGCATCATTGCTTTTTGACAATGAAAATCTTGAAATTTACAACGAAGTTTACAAGCCTCTTAGAGATTATGCCTGGAACATGTATTCCATTTCTAACGGAAAAACAAAAATAATTTCCCAGGAAAATCTTTCAACACCTTTGACGGTAAAATCAATGGTAGAACTTGGCTTTGACAACTCAACTCTTTTTGATAACTATAAATCTTCTGCAAAACAGAACATAGAAAAAAAGATTCAGGTTCTTACTGATGAAAAATATTTTAACTCGCCGTCAGATTATAACGGACTGCTTTCTTCTTCAAAAGAAATTTTAGAAAGCCAGAATATTTCCAGAAGATTTTGTGCAAGATTTTTGTGGAATACCTTTGTAAAACGTCAGGGAAAGCCTAAGCTCCTTACAAAATACTCAGACCGCTATAAAGCTTCAGGTCGCGCAATGAGTCCAGTAGCTGATGTTTCTGTTTATAACCCGGATTTTGATGCAATTCTTGGAGTTGTTGAAAACGAAATCATGGAGCTTCCAGACGGTAAAAATTTCTATCCTGATGATATTGTCAGCAAATTAGATTACTTAAAATGGATTAAGAAAATTGAAAAATAATATTTACTCAATTAGTGTTTCTGAAATTAACCAGTCTTTAAAGCCTAATGAGGGTTCTTTTTTACAGACTCCCTTCTGGTGTCAGTTTAAAGAAGCCCACGGCTGGAAATACCTTCGCTTTAAGATTGATGCAAAAGTTCCTGTAGAAAATGGAAAACGCGAATGTGACGGTGACCATATGGAAGACCGTTCATATGAGGCAGGCGTCCTTATCCGCTCATTTGCAAAAGGACTTTTCAGCCTTGCTTATGTTCCGCTTTTTCCAGCTCTTTTATACGAATGTACTGCAGAAGAAAAAATTGCCTCCGCTTTTGAAGAAGAAAGCAATGAAGTTTTAATTGATGAAACTCTTGTTACTCCAGAAACTCAGAGCATTGAATTTGCAAACTTTATTTCTGAACTTACAGAGGCACTAAAACCATATCTTCCAAAAAACTGTATCTGCGTGCGCTATGACCCTGCAGTTGAGTTTTCAACACCTTTTGACCGCGATGCCTTTAATTATGGCCTTAAGGTTGTTTCATATGCAGACCGTCTCCACCTTAAAAAGGCCCGCGTAGACATCCAGCCGCCAGATTCAACTCAGATTGATTTGACAGCGGAAGAAGAAGAAATCTTAAACCGCATGAAGTCAAAATGGCGCTACAATATCCGCCTGGCAGAAAAAAAGGGCGTGCAGATTGAAAAAGTTTCCGGTAATGACAGCAACTTATCTGAAAAATTAGATAAATTCTACGAATTATATAAGATTACTTCAGAACGGGACGGCATTGCCATTCATGCAAAGTCATATTATGAAGATTTACTTCGCCGCTCTGCAGAAGATATTGCGGCAGGAAAAGACGTACCGGAAGTCAGTCTTTATCTTGCCCGCCATGAAGAAGATTATCTTGGCGCAATCATAACTCTTTTTTCAAAAACAGAAAGCGTTTACCTTTACGGCTGCTCTAGTAACGTAAAAAGAAACCTTATGCCAAACTTCCTCTTGCAGTGGACGGCCATGAAAGATGCAAAGGCATACGGAAGCCTTTATTACGACATGTACGGAATGCCTCCTACCGATGATGAAAATCATCCTATGCACGGACTTTATCTTTTTAAGACTGGCTTTGGCGGAAAGAATATTCACCGCACAGGCACCTGGGACATTCAGCTTAAGGCTATTTACAGCCTCTGCGTTATGGCAGAAAACCTTCGCGCCTTCTGGCACAAAAAAGTGCTGAAGAAAATCCGCGGACGCTAGCCGCAGCCAAGGGATGTTTTTATGAAAAAATGCCTTGTGATTTCCGGCGGAGATTTTTACGACGCGCCACGCTCTTTGTATGAAGAGGCTGATTTTGTTATCGCCTGCGACAAGGGCTGGGATTACGCCAAAAAACTTGGTTTTAAGCCTGACGTTGTAATCGGTGATTTTGATTCTAGCCTGCTGGCGGAGGAAGGGGGCGCTGAAAAGTCGCAGGACGGCACTGTCAGACAAGACGGTACCAAAATCATAAAGCTTTCCCGAGACAAGGACGACAGCGACACTATGGCAGGCGTAAAATACGCCATCGAGCAGGGCTGCGGTGATTTTACCTTTATCTGCGCAGCAAGCGGTCGCTTCGATCATTTTTTCTGCAACATCCAGACTCTTTCCTTTATTGCAGAACGCTTTGGTAAGGCAAGCTTGCTTTCTGAAAAAGAAGAAATTACAGTAATTAAAAACCGCTCTATTGAAATTCCTAGAAGAGAAGGCTGGAGCCTTTCAGTTTTCTCTCTTTGTGACGAATCCCGGGGCGTTTCAGAAGCGGGAACCCGCTGGCAATTGAATGGGGCAATTATGCAGCAAAACGCCCCTTACGGTCTTAGTAACGAATGGACTGCAGACAAGGCGGCAGTTTCGGTGGAAGAGGGCACTCTCATCATCATCCTTTCAAAAATGGATTAACTATGGACGACAAAGAATATTATTCAATTATGAACAGGACCTCATCATTTGTAATCAAGCAGGTTCTGGAAAAAAACAAGAAAAAGGTCGGAAAAGCTCTGCAAAAATCCTTTACCAAGCTTGAACAGTACCAGGGAAGGGACGACGCAGAAATGCTTTTAGAAAAACAAAATAATTTTGATAACTAAAAAATACTGTGTTATAATTTTTATAATATGGTAAAAAACGAACAGTTCCTTATCGATTTTATTTCTAATTGTAAGAACACGTGTTATATAACCTCAGATTCATCAACTATGGGGCAGATTCCCAAAATTCTTGGACAGGACTACTGCGTCATAAATCTTCTGAACGATTATTCGCCATTAAAACCATTTCTTGAACTGCTTCGATTTTACAATCCGCCATTCAGAACTCTTGAGTCCTGCGTTTATCCGCCACAGCTTGAAACTTTTGCCACCTACATTCACAACGGAACAGCAACCGAACGCCAGGATTTGATTCTTGAAGACGAATTTTCCTATGAAAAATCACTGATAAAAAATGCCATTATCAAATTGATTGAAGACCAGAACGACGGCACAAATTACATTTTTCTCAATGCACAGCAGATGAATGAAGATTCTCTGGAAATTGTACGCGAGCTGGAATCAAAAGAAATAAACGGAAAATTCATCTTCTGTTTTGACTCTTCGGATCCTCTTACGGCCCGCAAAACCGTAATGAACTTTTTGAAAAAGGTTGAAAGAGGTTCTCACGCCCTTTGTGATTTTAAGCTAGAAAAACAATATGGAAAGGATCTGGAAGACGCTGTACCGGAGCTTTCCCCTGAAGATTTAATAAACGCCCTCAGAAATGCCCGCCTCTTCCTTGATGTAAAGACAGTTCTTGGTCTGGCAGCAGAAGGACTTGAGCAGCTGGCAAAGGCAACGTCTGTAAAGCAGGAGAGGGAACTGGCTTTGGAAATTTCTCTTGCTTATTATCTGAGTTCAGATCTTGATAAGGCTGCCGTTCTTCTTGCTGATATTTCTGATGCCGGAATCGACGACATTTTTGATTTGAAAGCTAAATTGTATCTTTCTAAGATCTATCTTTCAAAATCAATGATTCCTCTTTCAAAAAAATATTCTGCCAGCGTTCTTCAGAAACTTATTGAAGCAAAAAATAAAAAATCTCATCTTTATGCTCTTGCCTGCATGCTGGATTATTTTTCTTCAACAAGAGAAGACAATTCAATGCTCTGTGACAAATACATGGAAGCAATGGATATTCTTTTACGCTGTGATTTGAACAACAACTATCTGAATACAGCCCTTCATTTCCCGGTCCAGATTTTTGAAGATAAAAAGAACGAAAAAATCTTTGCAAACATTCTGGAAAAAACAGAGCGAATTGCAGATGAAATCCAGAACCGACATCTGGTTGCGGCAGTTTACCACTGGAAGGCAATTCACGATGAATTTAACGGCGATATAAACTCCGCCCGCAAGGATTTTGACAAGGCTGAAAAAATCAGGACTGAGCTTGGAGATCTGGAGCAGCTTTTACGCATTAAAAACGGCATTTCAGACTTCAATCTTAGAATCTGTCATATAAAAGAAGCCTACAACGTTCTCAACGACTTTACTGAAAACCTCTTTTTAATCAATGATTATCCGCTGATTATTGAGTCTCTAAAAAATCAGGGGCAGGCAGCCTTCTACTTCCATGATTACGAAACAGCAGAGCAGATTACTTTAACACTGCTTGATTTGTATAAAAAATTCATTACCACAGAAGTTGCCATCAACTCCTATGTTCCAAAGCAGAACGACTTTTTCTGCTTTCAGGCAGTAACAGATATTTACAATCAGGATTTCTTCCATGCCGAGATGAATTATTCAATACTCTTAAACGGCATGAATGAAATAAGCGATAACTGCAAGCCTTTTGTGCCATTTATTCAGGCCTGTCTTCTTGCCCAGAAAGGAGATTTTACAAAATCTCAAAAGGCTTTAGACACGGCAATTTCACAGCTCAAAAAGCTTGAAAAATATAATCATATTATTGTCTTTATTCTTTATGAATATGCAATTTTACTGGACAGGCTTGAACAGAAAGAACTTTCAGAAAAGGCCTTTAATCAGGGACTTGAAGTTGCAAAAGAGCACAGCCTTGTTCATTTTTACAAAAACAAGAAAGAATACACGCTGGCTGATTATGTAAAGAGTTTTTCAAAGCTTGCTCCTCTGAACATTAATCACAGAATGCTGGAAGATAAGGCGGCCAAAGATTATACAATTAATTCCCTGCATAATAAGATTAATGAATATCAGTTTATAAATAAGGTAAACTCCTTCAGCGGAATTATTTCTGGAAGCAAGGCCTACCTTGAAAAGATTTCCTATCTGATTTGTGAATTCCTTACAGCTCAGTCTGTAACCTTTGCTCAGCTTGGACTTTCAAAAAAATGGTCAAATGTGACTTCCTTTGCCCAGTCCAGCACAAAGGAAAAAATGCTGCCTGAAAATATCTGGGAAAATCTATTTCAGAAATACGGCAATCAGGAAAGACTGGAACTGATTTTTGATTCAGATTACGAATTTTATTACTGTAATCTTTCAAAATTTGATTACCATGGGGCACTGATAATCATTCCTTATGCCAAAAAGATTTCAAGTTCAGTGCTGCAGATTATTAATATTGCCCTTGCAAATATCCAGAGCCAGCTCGTAATTTTCCAGCAGAATGAAAACATGGCGGCCATAAATGCCACTGACCCAATTACAGCCCTTCCAAACAGACGCGGTCTTTTACGCCATCTGACTCTTGAAAGTGAAAGAATTGAGCGATTCCACAAGCGAAAAGGACAGGTTATTCAAAAAGCAATCGCAATCATTGATATTGATAACTTTAAATACTACAACGAGCGCTTCGGTCATATTGTAGGTGACTTCCTGCTCAGAAGCTTTGCTGACATTCTCAAAAAGACTTTAAGAAGAATTGACTTTGTATGCCGTTACGGTGGCGATGAGTTTGTCGTTGTAATGAGCGATACAACTCCTCTTGAAGCAGAACGCATGTGTCAGCGTCTTTATATTGAACTTTCAAAAGAAGATTTCTTCCTTACAGAGCTTAAGAAATTCACAAGACAGGATATTGATATTCCGGAAAATAAGAAAATCGGCTTCAGTATGGGCTTGTGCAGTAACTCTGACATTCCGGCCCCGGAAAATCTTACCGAAGTTATGAGAAATGCAGACAAGGCCCTGAAATACACCCGTGAAAAGAGCAAGGGCTCTGTATCTAACTGGCTGAAGATAAAGGATTTACTGTAAGTGGTCAAAAAGGCTCATCGCCGTATTAAAAAAGCTTTTTTCCATAAAGGCAGAAAATTCCCTGTCCAGCGTGATTAGATTTTCCCGCAATTCTTTCATTGTCTCTGCTGTAAGCACAACCTCACAGTAACCGTGCTCGCGGTTCTGTTTTGCCTGATCGTTTACGGTCTGAGTAACGTGCTTTACAAAAGGCATGCTGCTGAGTTTTTGCAAGACGTCTGCTTCCAAGATAGGGAACTTCAGGGACATGGCAGGACGTTCTTTACCGCGAGGGCAGCCCAGCTGGCTTTCAAACTGCAGCTGGCTCATTCCGCTCAGGCGGGGGTTGAGTTCAAAAATTACCCAGCGATGATTCACCTCGTCCCAGCCGAAGTCTACCTGGCAGATGCCGTTTACTTTTATGAGATTTGCAAGGCGCAGAAGCTCGGAGTTCAGGCTGGCGAAAGGGAAGGTGGCACCGGCATTTGTACTAGTGCCTTCTACCGGCCCGATTTTTACACTCTGTTTTGGGCTTGTGATTCCGTACTGGTTTACGCTTACCATAAAAGGCTTAAAGACTCTGTAACCGCTTTCCGGCCTTCCCCAGATTTCCATTGCAAACTGAGGGCCCTGAACAAACTCTTCTACAATTTTGTCTCCGTTGTTTTTTTTGCCGTTCAAAAAGTTTTTTACCTGACCAAAGGTGTGGCAGACTTCCATTCCGTAGCTGGAAAGTCCCGAAGTATCCTTTATGATAACAGGGAAGGTCATGTTTTTTATTCTGTAAAAAACGCTTTCCTTATAAGGGTTTTCTTTTAGCTCTGCCCGGTTGCGTTCTGCCCAGAAAAGCTCGTGATGAACGTAAACTGCCTTTGCAACAGGGAAGCCGTTTAATTCAAGAAATGAATGGGTCTGTATTTTATCAAAAGACATGAGACTTACATCAAGCGTATTGCAGATTACATTTATTTCCTTTGTCTTTAAGATTTCTGCAATCTGAGCATCTTTGATAGGAAGCCAGTCAAAGGGGGTTACCCAGTAGGTTGCGGCAATTACAAGGTCAGGCTGCAAGCCTTCAATTAAAGCCGCAACTTCTTCCGGCAGATTTTCTTTTCCCTGTGGAAGGATTTTATATTCAAAGTGACGGGATTTTTCAGAGAGTTCGTTACCCTGCAAATCTAAAAGGAACATGCCGGGCAGTTCAGAAACAATCGTAAAATGATGCTTTTCAAAACAGTCTGCACCGAAAAAATCAGCCAGAACGCGCTCCGTGTTTTTTGCGTTTGAAGGAAGATTTGTATAATGATAGGTCGGGCCATCGAAGTTATTTGAATTTGTACTGTATATAATTATATTCATAGTCAGATTGCATTGAAAAAATGACGTGAGTGGAGCGGAGCTGCAAAGTCATTTGAGAGCTGGAAGGCGAAGCCTTATAATAATTTCCTATCAGCTCTCACTCATGTCTTTGCAGATACGCGCAGCGGAAGTCATTTTTTCTGTTAACATAACACTTGAATTTACCTTATTTTGCAGTATATTTACAAGCATGACAAAAGAAGAGTTTATTTTCAAAGTCGAAACAAAAAGCGGCTGGAGCTTTGTCTACAAGGGAAAGGAATATAACCTGACCTACGGTGTAGATAATGCCGGCCGCGATTACATACTTTTTGGCCGCACTTTTGAAGGCGAAAAATACTATTCGGTAAAGGAGCTTTTCAACAAGGCGCGAATTGAAAATCACTTCTTCAGGGAGATGCTGGAAGATTTATGAAAAATCAGCTGGACATGACCCAGGGGTCAATTTTTAATAAACTGATAATTTTCTCTGTACCGCTGATTTTGTCAGGCGTTCTTCAGCTTTTATTTAACGCCGCTGACGTAATTGTTGTAGGCCGTTTTGCGGGCGACAATTCCCTTGCGGCTGTCGGTTCTACCAGCTCTTTCATCAACCTTATGCTCAACCTCTTTATCGGGCTTTCCATCGGTTCAAGCGTTGTTTCAGCCAACTATTTTGGAGCCGGAAAAATCAAGGAACTTCAGAAAACCGTTCATACTTCAATGCTGCTTTCCCTTTACAGCGGAATTGCCCTTACTGTGGTCGGCGTGATTTTTGCCCGCCCGATTTTACACCTTATGCAGGCGCCGGAAGAAGTTCTTGTACTCGCAGTCCTTTATCTTCGCATTTACTTTGCCGGAATAAGTGCTACTGTCATTTATAATTTTGGAAGCGCGCTTTTACGTGCAAAAGGTGATACTCAGCGTCCTCTTTACATTCTTCTTGTGGCGGGTGTAATCAACGTAATCTTAAACCTGATTTTTGTTATTTTCTTCCGTATGGATGTTGCGGGCGTTGCCCTTGCTACGGTAATTTCTCAGATTTTTGCCGCCGCTTTTGTTGTAGTTCTTTTAATGCGGGAAGAAGACGGCTTTAAGCTGGAAATAAAAAAGCTGAAAATCCATAAATATATTCTCATTCACATTATCAGAATAGGTGTGCCGGCGGGCTTTCAGGGAATGATGTTCTCGATTTCAAACATGGTAATTCAGTCTTCTGTAAACTCTTTCGGGCCGGTTGTAATCGCAGGAAGTTCGGCTGGAATAAATATTGAGGGCTTTGTTTACCTTGCTATGAACGGCTTTTCTCAGGGGGCTCTGACCTTTACTTCCCAGAATATGGGGGCAGGGCACAAGGACAGAATCAAAAAGCTGGTATTTATTTCACTTCTGACAGTCCTGGTTGTCGGTGAGGGACTTGGCTTTCTTGTCGTTATTTTTGCCCGACAGATACTTGGAATTTACTCTAAAAATCCTCTTGTAATTGCAGCCGGTATCCGTCGTCTTACTATAATCTGTTCGACCTACGCCCTCTGCGGCATCATGGACACAATGAGTAACATCATACGAGGAATAGGCCACAGCCTCCTTCCGATGATTGTCTGCATTGTGGGAGTATGCGTCTTCCGAATTGTATGGCTTTCTACAGTCTTTTTGACTCCCCAGTTCCACACGGAATTCACTATTTTCGTTTCCTATCCGATTTCCTGGGCTGTAACCTTTATTGCCCACTGCATATGCTTTTCAATCGCTTTCAAAAAGCTGCAGACATCAAAATTACAGGCTTTGTAGAATTTTATGTAAAAATCCACTAAAATAAACTTCTATGAATATGGAAGCCTTTATTTTGGGTTGCGGCGGAATGATGCCGCTTCCTTACCGTCATCTGACTTCTGTTTTGTTGAGGCGTGACGGTGATTTGTTTTTATTCGACGGTGGTGAAGGTACTCAGGTTTCCCTAAAACGTCTGAATCTCAAGTGGAAAAAAATCAATGCAATTTTTGTTTCTCATACTCACGCTGACCACGTAACAGGACTGCCGGGAATCCTTATGCTTTCTGCCCAGGTTGACCGCACAGAACCACTTTACATTTACGGACCTCCGAAAATCAAGGAATACATTGAAACAAGCCGCCGCGTTCTTGATATGTACATCAACTATCCTATTGTTGTAAAGGAAATTACTGCGCCTTGCGTTGTTCACGGCGGAGAGGATTTTTATATCAGAGCCTTTCCTCTTGACCACACAAAGACCTGCGTAGGCTACACTCTGGAAGAGCTTGACCGGCCTGGCGAATTCAATCCTGATACAGCCCGTGAACTTGGCGTTCCTTGCGGACCTCTTTGGGGAAAGCTTCAGAAGGGCGAAGAAGTGCAGGCTGAAGACGGTTCTATCGTAAAGCCGGAACAGGTAATGGGAAAGCCACGCAGCGGAAGAAAATTCAGTTTTGTAACGGACACTCTTTATAAGCCAAGTATTGCTGATGAAGTGCGCGGAAGCGACCTTCTTGTTTGTGAAGGAATGTTTGAACACGCCCTTTTGGATCAGGCAAAAGAGAAAAAGCATATGACAGCAGTGCAGGCCGCAACAATTGCCCGCGATGCCAATGTCCGCCGTATGTGCATGATTCACTACAGCCCGCGCTACACAGACAAGGAACTTTCTGTTTTATTGGAAGAAGCCCAGGCTGTATGGCCTCAGGCAGAACTTTCAAAAGACCGCATGCATATAGAAATTCCTTACATTGACTAAAGCCTGAAAGGCGGCGCTATGATTCGTGTCTGTGATTTTTCTAAAGCTTATAAATCCTCTTTTCAAATCAGCGGAATTAATTTTTCGGTTGAGCCCGGAAAAATCACGGCCCTGGTTGGTGCTAATGGAAGCGGAAAAACAACGCTGATTAAAGCTATCTGCGGCTTTCATTATGCAGACAGCGGAAAGATTCTTTTAAGCAGGGAAGATGCCTCTTCTGAGGTAGACATCACACAAAAAACTGAAATGGCAATGAGCCTTACTGGCTATGTTCCTGAAGTTTCAAATCTGCCCCCGGAGTTAAAGGTTTATGATTTTTTGAAATATGCCGCAAAGACACACGGCCTTTCAGATGAAGCTGTAGAAAAAGCCCTAGAGGATGTAATCAAAAAATGTAATCTTGGCGAAGTTTCCAGTAAAAAAATCAAAACTCTTTCCAAGGGCTTCCGCCAGCGGGTTAGTCTTGCCCAGGCTTTGATTTTCAATCCGCCAAACCTCATTCTGGACGAACCGATAACAGGTCTGGACCCGCTTCAGATTGTAGAACTGAGAAAAGACTTAAAGGAACTTTCCAAAACAAAATCAATTTTAATTTCCACCCATATTCTGCAGGAAGTAGAAGAACTCTGCGACAATGTTGTCGTAATAAAAAATGGAAAGCAGATTGCCTTTGGAAGCGAAAAAGAAATCCTAGAGAAAAACGGAGCAAAATCTCTTGAAGAACTTATATAAATCTCAGCTGAAATTCTATTTGACTCCTAAAAGCCTTCTCCTGGGCCTCTTATTCTTTATTTTTACTTATGCAGACTTTTTCCTCCGCCACAACTTTTTTTCAGGTCTTCAACTTTCAATAAGTTTTCTCTTTAATTCAGTTCCATATATCAGCATTATTTTGATTCCAGCCCTTGCTTCAAAATCAAGAGTCGCATTATATGATGATTTTATACCTCTGCCTTTCTATAAGCAGCTGCTTGTAAGGCTTTTAATTTTACTTAGCATTTTTACAATTTATCTTTTACTTTTAATTCCGGCAGTTATCATTACAGGACTTTTTTATCCCTTTGATTTTGCAGTGGTAATTACAAGCTTTCTTTTCCTGCTTCTTTATGGAGCCTGTGTAATTTCCCTCTGCCTTTTGATTTACCAGCTTTTTCAAAATCAGATTGTGGCTTTTGTAATTTCTTCAGTCCTGCTTGCAATAATCAACAGCGCCCACAATTTTTCGGTTTACATTTCAAGTTCAAGCTTTTTTGCAGCCATCTTCAAAACCTTGAGCTTTGCCTGGCACTTTGACGCATCCGGAAAAGCAATTTTTGATTCCCGCGATTTTATCTTCTTCATTGTTTTTACACTGCTTTTTCTTTACCTTGCCTTTATTGCTTCAGAAAAAAAGAAGGGAAGAAGCTTTAATAAAAGCCAACGCTTTAGAAATACTTCCATTATTTTTATTCTGATAATGCTATTCCTAAACTCCGGCCGCTATTACTTCCGCCTGGATTTTTCTAAAAACAAGAACTTTTCCCTTTCAAAATATTCAAAGTCACTTTTGCAGAATCTCCCTGAGCCGGTCATAATCACATTCTACCGTTCAGGCACTTTAAGCAGACTTTACCCTCAAATCCGGGACGTTACGGATTTTCTTGACGCCTACAGTTCAAAAAATAAAAACATCAGCTTTAAGCTGATAAATCCTGACGGAAAAGCTGATATAAAAGAGCAGCTTAATAATTACGGCATTCAAAGCCAGCAGATAGATACATCTTCCGGCACTTCAAAAGGCTATACGGAAGTTTTTTCTTCCATCGTTTTGGAGTATCAGGGGCATTTTGCGGTAATTCCTTTTATCCTTGGATCAGAAACTCTTGAATACGACCTGGATGTAAGGCTCAAGTCTCTTCTAACAGGAAAAAGTCCTTATGTAAACATCATCCTTGGAAACGGAATGAATTATTCCGAGGATTATTCTTACATTGCCCCGATTTTTAATTCAGAAGGCATATTAATCAATCCACTTTTCCCGGGCACAGCTGATTTTACAAAGAGGCTTGAAGAGGCAGAGGGAGTTCTTTTAGTTATCGGCGACAGCAAAATCGGAATTGAGGATGCCACTGCTATAGAAAACTATATTTTAAGCGGCAAGGGTAACGCAATTTTTATGCTTTCCCCTTATTCCTGCGATATTGCCGGCGACTGGCGCCTTTTACAGAACGAACGCACAAATCTTGTAGAAATGCTTGAAAATTGGGGTCTTCGCTTTAAGGAAGCCATTGCCACTGATATTTCTTCTGCAAGAATTACAATGGTAAGCGGCGACAACAATCCGGCAGAAAATCCCTATACCCAGGTTTTAAATTATCCGATGTGGATAAAACTTTTGAAACAGGAAAATTCAAAGCAGGGACTTACTCTTTTCTGGCCGACACCTTTGGAAATTGAAAGTCAGGATTCTGCCGGGGCATATCTTGTTTCTACGCCTCAGGCCGGAGAGTTTACAATTAATAGAAATACTTATACAGAGGCAGGAAGCCTTATAGAAACAAATCCATTTGTAATCTCTACAATTAAAGCTGAGGGTAAAAAAGAGACAAAGATTCTGGCTGCCCAAATCAAGGGAAAAATCAGCGGGCTTTACAATTATGCAAGCTTTGACAATGCAAGAATTCTTGTAATTCCTGACCAGTATTTTTTGAACACCCTGATGAATAATTATTCCGCAGATCCAAGCCAGAAGGGAAATGATTTTTCAAATTTTGATTTTACTGTAAATCAGATTCTTAAGCATTCTGGCGAAGAAGAGCTTGCCGAATTACAGTTTAAGACAGAAGGTTAGAATGAAAATTAAAAACTCAGTACTTTATACATTATCAGCCATTCTTCTTTTTACATACCTCCTTTCTTTTACAAAGGTCTTTAATTCAGATAAAAGAAAGGTTCAGAAAACAGCCTTATTAAATCCAAAATATAAAGACCAGATTACTTCAATAGAGCTTTCAAGTGAAAACCAGCAGCTTATTTTAGAAAAAAACAATGATATTTGGATTGTAAAAGATGGAGAAGCTGGCTTTACCGCACCAGCCAGCAAAAATCAGATTGAAAATTTCATCAATACCCTTACAAAAATAGTAAATGTGTATAAAATTTCAGACCAAGTGTCTAAAAACGATGACTATTCCTTTAATTTTTCTGTAAAAATCAGCTATGCAGACACTTATTCCCAGCTGATTTTTGGTAAGCAGGATTTTTCCCAGACATTAAGATACTTTATGACAGGCCGTTCAGCAGCGGTTTATCAGGCGGGAAGTGATTTTGAAAGCATTCTGACTATCAGCCAGCGTTTTTGGACAGAACCTGAATTAATATCAAAATCCATCACAAAAAACATTTCATACACTGACATTCAGCGAATCACAATTTCAGATTTCCAGACCACCAGAATCCTTACACCAGAAGACAATACTTTCAAAGCCTATGCTTCTGACCTGCTGGAACTTCGCCACGGCGGCATTTACCAGCTGAAAGAGTCTGCAGAGGATTCGATTGCAGAGCCAATAAACATTCCGATTTTACGAATCAAACTTGAACTTGGCAACAAAGATGAAATTGTAATTCAAGCTTACAAAGCCACGGAAGAGAATTACCGTCTTTCTGTCCATTATCCAAAAATCAAATATGAGGCGGACTTTAAAATCAGCCACTGGACTTTATCAAAGCTGAGTCAGAAAGAGCTGAAATAAATTGTAGATAAAATGAGCGGCAATGCCGGCCCCTATAAAAGAAGTCTTTTTATAGCAGCATCTTAAAACGATGTGGGCAAATAAGGCGTTAAGCACAGCAAAAAGCCCCGCATAAGAATGGGCAAATGCAAAGAAAAGGGCAGTAAGGACTTCAATTAAAATCACAATTTTTTTCCGCCCGCCAGCATATTGTAAAAGAAATTCCGGCAGGTAAAATCTGTAAAGAATCTCTTCAAAAGAAGCAGACAGCAAAAATGTCAGGATGCAGAAAAGCCATTCAGTGGCATTTTTTGGAATGGCAATCTGATAATCAGGGCCGTCAAATTTTACTAAAAGGGCAATTCCATTCAGAAAAAAGGTAATTGAAAATAAAATACAAAGGGAAAAGGTCGCAGTGAAAATCAAATCATAAAATACAAAGAGCTTTCCGAAATGCTTTGACTTTTCCCATAAATTCTTATGAAAAAAGAATAAAAAAAGGGCAGAGGCAAAAAAAACAGCCTGAAAAAGAGGAAAAGTCCATACAGAAAATGACTCAGGAGCAGGCACCGTAAAAATCGGCGTAATTACAAAAAAGTAAAAAACTGCGCAAAAAATTCCGATTTTTAATAAGGAAGAATGTAATTTCATCTATATTATGATATAATATTTATGTCTTAATTGCAAAAAGTGAGGAAAAATGTATTCAATTATCGGAGTAATCACAGTAATAGTTTTTTTTCTGTTGCTCGGTGCCATCTACACAGCCTTTAAAACTAAAATCAAATTTTTTGTATCAGGCATGGATTCAGGTTTTTCTTTTGCAGATATAACTACACTTTGGGAAGCTGCCGAATATACAGGTCTTGAAAATCCAAACTCCCTTTATTATTCTATGCCGGCCCTTACAAAATGTATGGAACGCATTTCTACAACAGCGCAATCCATGGACCAGAACAGCGCAAAATCATATCAGTTTCTTTTGTCAAAGCTCTTTGATTACCGCACAAAAATCCAGAATGAATCTGATTCAAAAAAAGGAATGCAGACGACACTTTCCCTTGACCAGGGACAGAAGCTGAGAATCATCTTGCCGGGACAGGGCGTTTTTACATCAGAAATCATGAATAACGGCAAGCAGCTGGTTATTTCCATTCCTAAAAAAAAGGATTTAATTGAAGTTCCTGCAAACATGTGGCTTCATAAAACCCTTACAATTTACCTGTGGCGCAAGGGGGATGCCCGCTACGTTTTTGATTCTGCTGTAACCCAGACTGGACTTTATCTTGGTGCCCCTTGTCTTTTTATCAATCATTCAAACAACCTGGTTAGAACACAGAAACGCAAGGCTGTAAGAGCAAAGTGCGAAATCTACGGCTATCTCTATATCATTAAAGAAAAAATTGCAGACTATCACGCAGTTGAAACTCATAACGGTTATAAATGCCTTATTGAAGACATTTCTGAATCAGGAGCCCTTATCAGAATCGGCGGAAAGGGTCTTTCTAACGTTCAAATTAAGCTTCAGTTTAACATTCAGAATATGCTGATTGTAATGTTCGGAACCATCAAGAATTCTGAATTCAATCCTGTAAAAAATGAATCGCTGCTTCATTTTGAATGTACACATATTGATCAGCTTATGCGTAACGAAGTTTTAAGTTTTGTTTACAATTTGCTGCCTCAGACAGAAAAAGAAGTTATGGAAGCCCTTTCTCTTACAGATGAGGACCTTGCTTCTGATGTGACAGCTCCAAAAGAAAGTTCAGAATTAGACATTCCACAGGCTGAAGAAGTACCGGAAGAAGAGCATGAACCGGAATTCGACGAACCGCAGGTATCCAATATATAAATTATTTGTTTTATAGATAGAGGTGAGATATGAAAAAAACTATTTTTGCACTGGCAATTCTCTTACTTTCTTTTAATTCAATTACAGCAGCTCAGAAATCTTCAAAAACAGTAGATTTTATAAAAGGAAACCTGGCAGATAAAACACAGGCAGTTCGCGATGCCTCAGGTGAAGAAGGCATATGGCTTTCTGCAAAGGCTCTTGAATTCGCCCTGGAAAATAAAACTTACATCGGAACAGACCGCGACCTTGATGGTCTTGTAATTTCTTCAATTCTTTCTATTCCGGCAGATTTATTTTCAAAAGATTCTGCAAAATCAACTTCTTTTATAAATTCTTTTGCTGAAGTATTTAAGAACTTTTCTGATTCCAGCACAGTTCAGATTGCAGTATTACAGAAGATTCTGCTCATCAAAGATAAAACAGACGTTTCTGCTTTTACAGGTCTCTTAAACAACTATATCCAGAATGTAAATTCAAATGCAGATTCAGGGGTAATCAAGGCCGTTTTAAATGCCCTTGAAAGCATTGGCAACAGGGACTCTTTTGTAATTCTCTATAATCTTTGGAACAACAAACGCTTTTCTGCCTATTATGATGATATAGAAAAAGCCCTTGTTTCACTTTCTGCCTTGTCTGTAAATGAAATCATTCAGATTTGCCGCTCAAAAGATATTGCCCAGATCTGCAAGGTTTTTGCCTTAGTTCAAAAAAATACAAAAATTTCAAAGAATTTTCTCTGTGAGATTTCCGAAATTTCATTGTCTGAGACTATATTATTAGTAGACAGTTCTTCCAAGTACACAAATGAAGTTGACAGCTTACAGAGCCAGTGCCTGAAGATTCTTGAAGAAAACAAGTGGACAAGAGCTTCTTCAATTGCAATTGATTACCTTCGTTTCTGCAAAAAAATGTTTGATAACGGTTCAATTAAAGAAGATTATTTTGCCTCTGTAATTTCTTCTATGGCAGAAATCTCTCCGATTGAATCTGTAAGCCCGCTTTGTTCCCTTATGGAAGAATTTAACGGCAAGAAAGAAAAGAATGAAAAGATTTCCATTCCTGCCGTTAAGGCTGTCATTAATACTTTAGGCGCCATCGGAAACAAAACGGCATTTGATTATCTTCTGGCTGTAACTTATTTAAGTTATCCGGAAGATGTTCTGTCAGCAGCCCGGGAAGCGCTGGCAGGACTCAGATGGCAATAAAGCTTTTAGAAAAACCTTTTTTTACAGCAACTTTAATCTGTATTTTAATTTTTTACTCAAATTCAGCCCGGCTAAATCAAAGAAGTCGGGCTCGTTTTTGCCTTGAAGAAAGTGCAGTCAGCTCAGTAGAAGGCGAAATTATTTCTTCGCCAGCAAAAACTCAAAGCGGAAAATATTACATTTGCAAGCTAAGCTTAAATACTGTTTACGGCAAAGTCTCTGATGCGGATGCAAATTCATCAGCAAGGGGGATAATTACACTTTTAATTCCTTCTGAGCTTGCAGAAGTTTATTTCCCGGGAAAGCTTTACACCGCTGCAAATAATAAAGGAGCCTTTTTATATGAAAGCGGCGCCCTTTATAATTTTAAAGGCTCCTTTTCAAATTCAGTTTTTATTGCAAAAGACTGCCGGACCTGCAGCTGGAAAAAAGGCATTTACGGCAGAATCGATTACTTCCGAGCCTTATGCCGCCTGCAATTTAAACGCCTTATGTACGCCTGGGGCAATGCCGGCGGCCTTTTACTTGCTCTTTTGTGCGGCTCCCGCGAGTATCTTGAACCTGTTCTTTATTCCAACTTCCGCACAGCAGGACTTTCCCACATAATAGCCCTTTCAGGCATGCACCTTTCAATGTTCAGCGCAATCGCTCTCTTTTTTGGCAGCCGATTTGGACGCAAAAAGCTGACCTTTATAATCCGCGTGACAGCCCTGATTCTTTTCGTATGGTTTGCAGGCTTTTCTCCTTCATTATTGCGGGCCTTTATCTGTTCCATGCTGCTGCTTTTTGCTGCCATAGCCGGAGTAAAAGAGCCTGATATGCTTATGATTTTATGCTTTTCATTTTTGCTTCAGTGCATTCTTTCACCTTCAGACTTAGTAAATGCAGGCTTTATGCTTTCTTATGGGGCCCTGGCGGGAATCCTTATCACAAGCCGTTTTCTTACAAAAATCATCATGCGCTATTTGCCGCCTTATTTTTCACTTTCCCTTTCTGCTTCCTGCGGAGCCCAGATTTTTACTGCGCCCCTTTCCCTAAAGCTATTCGGAAGCTTTTCTCCCATAGGTGTAATTGCAACAGTTTTCGTTTCGCCCTTAATTACGATTTTTATTTATTCAGGCCTTCTTTTTATTATTCTCAGCCTGATTTTTCCACATTTATCTTCATATAGTGCATTTTTTTTAGCGATTGAGTATAATTTTATTAAGATAATCACAGGAGCATTTTCACAGGCTCCGCTAATTTCTTTTGGAGAATAAATTTGAAGACCCCTGATTATAACTCATCATCTGAATTAAAGAATGTCCTTGATGCAAATGGCTTTTCAATGCAGAAGAAATTCGGACAGAACTTTTTGATTAATGAAAACGCACGAAAAAAGCTTATAGATGCCCTTGAAATTGATGATAAATCTAAAGTATGGGAAGTAGGTCCTGGGCTTGGTGCAATGACTTCTGAAATCCTGAGCCGGGGCGCAGAACTCACCTGTTTTGAAATAGACCACGGTTTTGCAAAGCTTGTTAGTGAATTCTTTGATGATGAAGCTAAAAAAGGAAAATTCCACCTTGTAGAAGGAGATGTCCTTAAAACCTGGAAAAAGTATCTGGAAGAGCAGGGATCTGCGCCTGACAGATTTTTCGGAAATCTTCCATACAATATTGCTGCTACAATAATTGCAGACACAATCGAAAATGACGTCCGCTTTGAAAAATGTGTCTTTACAGTTCAAAAGGAAGTTGCCCAGCGTATGTGCGCAAAGCCTGGCAGCGATGACTATTCTTCTTTTTCTGTTTTGTGCCAGTGGGCTTATGACGTTAAACCTCTTATGGATTTGGGCGGCGCTAATTTCTGGCCAAAGCCAAATGTAGATTCCCGCTCAGTTGTATTTACCAAGAAAGAGGATTTCCCACGCTGTAAGGAACCAAAGCTTTTTGTAAAAATGCAGAGGGCGCTTTTTTCATCAAGAAGAAAAAATGTCAGAAACAATCTTACAGCCTTTTTGAGTAACGGCGACCTCTGTGCCCAGGCGCTTGATAAAGCCGGAATCGAACCTCAGAAAAGAGCTGAAGTTCTTACATTGGAAGAAACACTCCGTCTTAGTGACGTACTTAATGAACTTGGAGTAAAAAAATGAGCGTAAATATTGCAGCTAACCTTAAGTTAATTAATGATAAAATCCGCGATGCAGAAAAACGAGCCGGCCGTCCTGAAGGCAGCGTAAAGCTTATGGCGGTAAGTAAATTCCATCCGTCAGAAGATGTTCTTTCTGCAATTGAAGCAGGCCAGTTTTTGTTCGGTGAAAACCGCGTTCAGGAAGCCTTTGAAAAATTCCCGCCTATTATTGAAGCTCACCCGGATACAGAACTTCATATGATTGGTGTATTGCAGTCTAATAAGGTAAAAAATGCGGTAAAGGTTGGTTCCTGCATTGAATCTGTAGACAGACTTTCTCTCCTGGACGAAATTGAAAAGCAGTGCGCAAAAATCGATAAGAAAATAAAAGTGCTTTTTGAATTTCATACAGGAGAAGAATCAAAATCTGGCTTTGAAAGCCAGGAAGAACTTGAAGAAGCTTTGACAGCAATTAAGGATGGAAAGTATCCGCACGTAATTCCATCTGGCTTTATGACAATGGCGCCTTTTACAGAAGATAAGAACCGTGTAAGAAAGTCCTTTGTTATGCTGAGGGAACTTGCCCAGCGCATGAAGGAAAAATATCCTGACTTTGAAATGAATGAACTTTCTATGGGAATGTCAGGCGATTTTGAAATTGCAATTGAAGAAGGTTCAACTCTTGTACGAGTCGGAACAGCCATTTTTGGAGAAAGGGATTATTCAAAATAATGAAACATACAGGAATCTTAAAAATACTTACAGTCCTCTTTTGTCTTGGTCTGAGCGCAAACCTTTTTGCAGAAGATCACACTCCAGAACCATATCACGACAATGAATTTCCTCAGGTATTAAAAGATATCCGCCGTTTTGAAATCATTACCCTTGGTGCCCTGCCTTTTGTCACTCTGCAGACAACCCTTGGTTATTCCTGCTATCAGTACGTTAACCATGATTTTTCTGCCGCATATTTTCCAAATCCTTTCGCCGCTTCTTCCTACAGCCAGGACGAGCAGATTGGCATTCTTTTAACTTCGCTTGGAATCTGCGTGGGAATAGGTCTTACAGACTTAATCATTCAGCTGGTAAAGCGTTCAAATGCAAAAAAACGTGCAAACATCATGGATTCAGACCTGATGATTCAGCCGGTTGAAAATATAAAAATGCCAGTACCGCCGGAAGGGGGCTTTCCGCCGCCGCCTCCGGAAGAAGAAAAAACGGGAGACCAGTAATGCCTTTTTTCAGCGCAAAGGTTCCCGCCGACTATTCTAAAGCAGAAAGACTTGATAAATACATTGCCTCCCTTCCAAACGGAATGAACCGCTCAAAATTAAAAAGCGGAGTAACAGAAATCCTTATAAACGGAAAGAAAGTAAAAATCAGCCAGAAGGTAAAGGCAAACGACCAGATAGACATTCAATGGGAAGACAATATCCCTGATAACATTGAACCAGAAAACATCCCCCTTGATATTGTTTACGAAGATGACAATGTAACTGTTGTAAACAAGGCTCAGGGAATGGTAACTCATCCTGCCTGCGGAAACTGGACGGGAACTCTTGTAAACGCCCTTTTGTACCATTGGGGAAGGGCTTCCATTGAACAGCTGAAAGAGGGAAGTGATTCAGAAATTCTGGAACGACGCCGACCGGGAATTGTTCACCGCCTTGATAAAGAAACAAGCGGCCTTATCATAACTGCTAAAAACCGTGACAGCGAAGAATGGCTGCAAAAACAGTTTAAGGAAAAAACTTTACAAAAAGAATACATCTGCATCTGCACAGGCCGCCCTAAGGCAATGAAAGGCGATATCAGGACTCAGATTATCCGCGACCCTAAAAACCGCCACCGCTTCAAGGCTGTTGAAAATACGGACGAAGGAAAATTTGCCCGTACAATTTACCACTGCCTTGCCACTTACGGAAATTATTCTCTTATGAGGGTTCGCATTAAAACAGGCCGTACCCATCAGATTCGCGTGCACATGAAGTTTTTGGGCTGCCCGATTTTAGGAGACGCCACCTACAATAAGCCCTGCGCCGACTTCCCAGAGGCAACTCTTATGCTTCATTCCTGCAAGCTGAAAATCCATCTGCCTGGCTCAGAGGACCTTACGGAATTCCGGGCAAAAACACCCCAGCGTTTTCTGGAAGTAGAAAAAAAGCTGAAAAAGAAGTTTCCAAAGGGGTGAGCTTATGAAAATTGAAATCATTCAGCAACCATCGGAAACTTTTCCTTTTGCATTAATTTATAAACCTAAGGCCTTGGCTTCCGCTCCTATTACAGAGGATGATAAGGACAATGCCTTCTTTCAGGCAGCAGAAATGTTTCCACAGCTTTTGAGCGTGCAGGGAAGAAAAGCCATTGAACACGGACTTTTACACCGCCTTGATACCGCCACAGACGGCTTACTTTTAATTGCCGCAAGCCAGGAATTTTATGATTACATGATCTGCGAACAGGAAGAAGGGCGTTTTATAAAATATTACAGGGCCCGCTGCCAGCTGCAAGCTGATAATTGCAGAGAACTGGGGGGATTTCCAGAGGAGGGTGCAGCTGTAAGTGACTGGCTGCCTAATCCCCCGGCGCCGAAGGCGATTTTTCATCATGTAAAAATTTCTTCATATTTTCGTTCCTACGGCAAGGGCGGAAAGGAAGTGCGGCCGGTAACAGAAAAGTCAGGCCCCGCAGCTCTTAAAAAAGTGGGAAAATTAAAGCTCTATACAACAGAAATCTGCAGCCTGGAAAAAGAGGACAAGGTATTGAAGGTAGAATGCAGGATTTCTCAGGGCTTCCGACATCAGGTTCGCTGCCACTTAGCATGGACTGGGCTTCCAATCATAAACGACCCGCTTTACAACGCAAAAAGCCTTGGAAGTGCTGAGCCTTTGCAATTTACTGCGTCTGCAATAGAATTTATAAATCCAAAAGACGGAAAATTATTCCGGGGAGAAATCTAATGAAAGTAAGAAAAATTTTTTCAATCATTTTTTTGAGCATTAACGCGCTTTTTTTATTCAGCTGTGAAGAGCAGAAAAGTAATAAAAATAATAAAGTAGAAAAGTTCATTAAAAAAACGGAATATTTTTATGACGGAAACCAGATTGTAAGAACTATAACCAGCGGAATTGATAATAAAGTAACAAAATTCATTGAAACTTATGATGATAAACACAACCTGCTGAAAAGCTATTGCGAAACAGACGGACTCCTGTTTGAATACGTTTACAACGAAAATAATCAGAAAATCTATTCAAAAGACAATGGCGGTTCGGGGCACGAATACTTTTATGAATATGATAAAAACGGCGATATGGTATATTTCCACAGCACCATTGGTGGAGAGCCTTACCTGGAATACTATGCCGAATACAAAAATCATAAAATGGTACACCGCTACAATGAAAATTATTTCGGGGAATTAACCCATGAATGGTGGCATTATTCTGATGATTTTACTAAATGCACTTACGAAAGCTATGTCGGTGATACTGAGTATTTAGAATTTGATCTGGAAGGGCGAAAAATCTACAAAAGAAAACCTGCTGAAATTTCTGAAAGTAATTACGAAGAATTTTACGAATATGACGAAAAGGGCAACCTCATTTTATACAAAACAATCATGGATGGAAAAGAATCTGTCATAATTTACAAATACAACGATAAAAACGACAAAATCTACGAAAAGATGGGTTCCTATGAAGAATTCTATGATTATGAATATGACGACCAGGGCAGAATAAAGACAGAAATCTGGAGAGATTAGGGGAAGACTTAAGCTTATGAAGAAATTTATTTTTATAAAATAGTAGAAATTATAAATAAAAGTCACTATACTGATTTTCCCTGCAAAAAATCACCTTTGCAGAGCCGACAGTTCGTAGTCCTTCCTGTCGTAAATCAAAACCAGGTCAATTCTTTATTTTTTCAGAGGTTATATTATGCCTAATGAGTTACTGCTCATCATCTCTCTGGTTGTATCTTACAGCCTTTTGATTGCTTTTTTCAAACTTTTTGGAAAGCATGGTCTTTATGTATGGCTTGGAATCAGTACGATTTTAGCCAATATTGAAGTTACAATTCTTGTTGTTGCCTTCGGTATGGAACAGACACTTGGTAACACACTTTTTGCTTCTACCTTCCTTGCAACTGACATCCTCAGCGAAGTTTACGGCAAAAAGGATTCTCAGAAGGGTGCCTATATCGGCATTATGGTTCTGCTTGTATTTATGTTCTTCTCTTTCTTCTGGCAGATTTACACACCTTCAGAAAACGACTGGGCTATGCCAAGCGTGAAGGGGCTTTTTGCAAACACACCTCGCATGCTCCTTGCAAGTCTTTTTGGTTTTGCCGTTTCTGAATGTATTGATGTTACTCTTTACCACAAAATCTGGGAACTGAGCGAAAAGAAATGGGGAAATCATTCAAAGTTCCTATGGCTGCGCAACAACGGTTCAACCTTGATTTCTCAGTTTATTAACATCTTTATTTTCAACTTTGGAGCTTTCTGCTTTATTTACGATTTGAAAACTCTTACAAGCATTACTCTTTCATGCTACGTAATTTATGTATTTACATCTCTGCTTGATACACCATTTGTTTACATAGC
This sequence comes from Treponema sp. C6A8, assembly GCF_000619925.1. Classification (GTDB taxonomy): domain Bacteria; phylum Spirochaetota; class Spirochaetia; order Treponematales; family Treponemataceae; genus Treponema_D. The sequence continues at coordinate 472,483 of NZ_JHVB01000001.1, forward strand.
AAGAAAGATTAAAAAAGACGAATAAATTAAATAAGTTCTGCGGCTAACGCTTCAAGCTGAGCTTCAGTTTCCTGAGTTACCGCAGTCTTAATTGTAACTTTATTCTGGGCAAAGCTAATGTTCTTTGAGTTTTCAAAGAGGGCTGCCATTCCTTTTGCAGCGGCCGGCGCCCAGGTTCCGTTTTCTATAAAGGCAATCGTGCGGTTCTGATAGTCACGCTCTTTAAGATGATCGATGAACTCGCGCATTTTAGGGAAAACTCCGCCGTTATAGGTCGTTGTAGCCAGTACCAGCTTTCCGTAACGGAAGGCATCTTCCACGCATTCATAAATATCTTCGCGCGCAAGGTCGTTCAGCGCAACTTTAGGGCAGCCTTTAGCCTTGAGCAGTTCTGCAAGCTTTTCAGCGGCTTTTTTAGTATTTCCATAAACCGAGGTGTAGCAGACTGCAACACCATCTGTTTCCACTCCATAGCTGGACCAGATATTGTAAGTATCAAGATAATATTTAATGTTTTCGTTCAAAACAGGGCCGTGAAGGGAACAGATAATCTTAATATCAAGGGCAGATGCCTTTTGCAATACAACCTGCACCTGTGCCCCGAACTTTCCAACAATGCCAAAATAATAGCGGCGGGCCTCGCAAGCCCAGCCTTCAGGATCTTCTATGTCATTTGCCCCGAATTTTCCAAAGGCATCTGCGGCAAAAAGAACCTTGTCTGTGCTGTCATAGCTCATTAAAACTTCAGGCCAGTGAACGTTCGGAGCGGTAATAAAGCTCAGGATGTGCTTTCCAAGTTCAAGTTTTGTTCCTTCTGCGGCTACAAGCTGGCGGTCTGCAAAATCTGTTCCAAAATAGTTTTTCATCATTACAAAAGCCATTTTAGAAGCTACAATCTTTACATCAGGATAGCTTTCTGCAAACTTTTTGATGTTAGCAGAATGATCCATTTCCATATGATGAACTACAAGATAGTCAGGAGAGCGTCCGCCCGCTGCTGAAAGTTCATTTTTAATATTTACCAGCCATTCGTCACCAAAATTCTGGTCTACGCTATCTATTACTGCAATTTTTTCATCAAGAATAAGGTAAGAATTGTAGGCCATTCCATTTGGAACCTGGAACTGGCCTTCAAACAAATCGATTTTGTGGTCATTTACACCAATGTATTTTATTGTGTCTGAAATTTTCATATCTAATGCTCCTGTAAAATACTATATGTATATTAACATAAGAAAAGCATTATTGATAGAAGAATATTTTGATTGATTTATGGCTTACAGGAAAGTCTTGCAAGAATTTCAATTAAATAGTTTAATGACATTGGAGACCATATGAAATTAATTAAAAATATCTTTGCTTTCATAGCATTTGGATTCCTGCTTGTTTCATGCGAAAAAAAGACATCGGGAAATGAATCAACATCAAACGAAAAGACATCTCAGGAAGAGAATGCAGCAGAAAAAAATACAGAAGTTTATAAATATGTAAATACAATTGACGGTATAAATTTACGTGAAACTATAGGTGGAAAACGCATCGATGTCCTGGACTTTAATGTCCGTGTTAAAATTCTTGAAAAAAGTGATTATGCAGAAATTGACGGTAACAAAGATTACTGGTATAAAATCCGGGCAGAAAACAATGAAGAAGGTTTTGTTTACGGCGCATATTTATCAGAATCAATTGAAGACGCTGAAAAATATCGCCGACTTGAACTTAGAGCAAAAATTATAGAATGGTTACAAGGCTGGGAAGAAAAGCTTTCAGAAGATATTAATATCGATCCAAATCCATATAATATCATCAAGGATGAATGGGGTGAATTCGCATTGAGTATGCGTGAATTCGATGGTCTGGATTTTATTTTATATGAAACTTATGACAAAGAGACTGACGAACACGGCATGTTCCTCTATTATGCATGCCTTTATAATGCTAATGGAACAGACCTTCCAGATTTTCTTCCTGTACGACTTATGGACGACATAGAAAAATTCAGAAGATATTTTGGTAAACCAGATAACAGAAAAGACTGTGAAGATGGTACAGAAGAGGAAAGCTGGGTTTTGATGGGCGATTTTTATATTTCCGCAGTTTATTCCCCTGCAGATGAAAAAATAACCACAATCTTTATTGGGAAAGAAGGCTGGTAAGGTGGTCTTTTGATAATTGACTAAACTCAAGTTTTTTAATATAATATTTTTACTTTAATTGCCCGGTTGGCGGAATTGGTAGACGCGCTCGGTTCAGGTCCGAGTGATTTTATCATGCGAGTTCAAATCTCGTGCCGGGTAATTTTTTTTGCCCATATCAATTTACAGACAGCTGTAAAGCATTCCTACAAGACCGAAAAGCACTACAATACAAGCCGCATAGACCCAGAGAGGAAGTGAATCAGATGAAGCCTTGCTGTTTTTAAGAGGCAGATACATCTGATTTTTTTTCATCTTGATATTTTTTGTTTTTGAGTTAATGCCTTTTTGAGAGGCATTTCCACCACCGGAAGCGCCACCGTGACCGTTTACGGCATAACCGCACTGAGGACAGCCGTTTATAAAGTCCTGGGTATTTCCTGTGTGGCCGCAGTTTGGACAAAGCACAGCCGCAAAGAATTTTCCGCATTTGGGACAGAATTTTGATTTTCTTGGAACTTCTGCGCCGCAGCACTGACAGAAGAATTTCGCTTCCTTACCAGCCATCAGCACACTTCCAGAATAAGAGATTTTTTGCTTTTGTCGTATTTAAGGATACGGGCAGAGTAGTCTTTGATTTTCTTATCAACGCATACACTGATATAAGGAATTTCATCTGAAGAAAAATCAGGAGTAAAATCTAGTGTACATTGTATTTTTGTATCAGAAAGGGAATTCAATTTTCCGCTGAGGATTTTTCCGCTTTCCGGCATGGAAAGTAAAATCTGTCCGATTGCAGGAAGAGGCGCATCGGGATTCAAAAAGTACAGTTCTTCCTTTGTGATATTCTTAAAATATCCGTTTATTCCAAGTTCAGAATATTTTTTCTGATCTTCTGCAGAAAGGGGAGCTTCTTCATAAAGATAGATGCCTACATTTTCGCCGCCGATTCCGCTTTTTACAAACTGAACAAGAGTTTTCCACAGGCGGGGATATTCGCAGGAATTAAGGATAATCAAATCAGGCTGGATTTCTTCTATATTGTCCAGAGCCTTTAAAAACCATTTATAAATAATTGTATCAGCGCCGTAAGTTTTTGCTATTGCGCTGATTTTTGAACTGATTTCTGTATTTTCTGTAATAATCAGGACTTTCATATCTGCTACTCAGTTCCAAGGTTTACAACATTATAATCGTAAATCTGCCATACTCCTTCACGCTGTCGGAGCTTGTAAGTGTAGCGTTTTTTCTCGCTGAAGTTCTGATATTTGAACCATTCGATTACAGTTACGTTTCCTTCTGTCGGAGAATAGGTTGTTCTTTCAATCTGGAATTTTTCAGGAACAGCAACGATGTCTGTATCAATTTTTGTCTGCATCAAATCAGCCTTGAAAGTAGAAAGGATGCGTTCACGTTCTTCTGCTGATGATGAAATGTATTTTTTGTTGAGGTTTGAGTTTCTCTTCAAAAGTGATTCCAGATCCATATAAAGGAAGTACTGGTCCCAGAGAGATTTCTGACGGGCAATGATTGTCTGCTCAACAACCTTATCAGGAGCAATGTCAGCAGGACGGAGCAGTTCAACAGATTTTTCCTTTACCGGGATAAAGTTTGAAGCAGTTGCCTTAGGGCTTGGCAAAATCTCAAGAGTAAGGCGGTTTGATTTAAGTGAAAGATACTTTGATTTATACAATTCAGGATAAAAAAGGAGTTCAAGATAGTAAATTGAGCTTTCTGTAATATTAAGATAGTCCTTTACGTTTTCAACAAATGAATATTCTTCTCCCTGTTCAAGAGAAATTTCACGGAAGTAAACTGTCTGATTAGTTGTACGGCGTTCAATCAGATCTACAGTCTGTTCAAGACGGCTGTTTTTTACTGTGTAGGCATTAAAATCGATGCTGAACATTCTGTCATCGGCAAGCTTAAAGCGTAAAGTTTCTGTTCCGTTGTTTTTAATGGAAATGTGTACGAATACCGGGCTTTCTTCTGCAGCTCCCGGGTAGTAAATGTTTTTATTATAAAATTTTATGCTTACAGAAGCCTTTGAAAAATCCTGACTTTCAGAAACGCTCTGCGCAAATGTCTGTCCAAAAACAAAGAGAGTTGTTATAATTACAAAAAGTTTACGTAAAGACAAAATAGTTCTCCTTTTATATTTATATTATCGGTAGAAAAAAATGAAATCATTAACTATAAACGACCTTCTGCACAACTGGCAGGCATTTCATAATGCGGCAGAAAAAATCACTTCCTCATACGAAAATGAAAGCTTTCCGCTGACTCTTTCGGGCCTTCACGGAAGCCTTTTTTCATATTTTATTCAGGAATTTTCCCGCCACAAGCACGCAAAAACAATCCAGGCTTTGCAGTATTCTGCTACAAGCAAGAAGAGTCCTAAGTACAATTCCTTTTCTACTGATATTTTAATTGTCGTTCCTACCGAATTTGAAGCAAATAACCTTGCAGTTGATTTTAATTCTGTTTTTCCCGAAGCCGAAGTTCTTGTTTTTCCTGCCTGGGGAGTTTTACCTTACCGAACGGCAGCACCAGGTTCAGTTGTATTTGGAAAGAGGGCAGGCTTTCTTTCAAAGCTTGTTCAGAAAAATAAGCAGGTTACTGTAAAGGAAAAAGCCCGTATTTTTATTGTGCCGGAAAGAAGTTTTTTGTCGCCTCTGCCGCCGCCGGACTATCTTCGTTCACTCAGCTTTAAGCTTGAAAAAGGGGCAAAGCTTGATACTGCAAAGATTGCAGACAAGCTTACAGGTCTTGGCTATACCCGCGTTCCAAAGGTTACTGTCCGCGGCGAGTTCAGCCTTCGCGGTGAAGTTCTTGATATTTTCCTTCCTGCAGAAGAAAACGCTGTCCGCATAATTTTTGATTTTGATGAAATTGAAAGCTTTAAGGATTTTGACGCCGACACTCAGTCTACGATTAAAAGCCGTGATGACGTTACCATTTACCCGATGAAGGAAGTTTTATGGACAGAAGAACTTGTTCAGACTCTTTCCAAAAACCTTGAAGACTATGAAGCAAGTGCTGTAATGCCTTTTACGGAAGAAGCCGCAAAAACAAAGGAGAAAATCCTTTCTGAATTAAAGACCATTCACGAAAGCGAAGGTGAAGAGTTTTTATATCAGCTTTTGTGGGACAAGACTTACAGTTTTCTGGACTATTTTGATCAGAGCGCCTTTGTATTTTTCTACGATTACGACCGTATGGATAACGCAAAGCTTCTTATTGACCGGGAATTCCATGCAAGTTACCGCAAGGCTCATGAGACTCTGCCTGTTTTACCGCCGGAAAAAGTCCTTTTTGACTTTGGAAAACTGGTTTCTAACACAGATAATGCAATATTGCTGCGTACTGTGGCAACTGACAAGGAGGAGGATGCCTTACCCCCCGGCGGCGGCGAAGCCGACGATTCATCTTCTGTCATTAAAATTGAATGTGAACCGGGCCACTCTTACTTTGGCAATATAAATTACCTTAAGGACGAGCTTCGCGAAATGCAGAAAGAGGGCTGGTACGTTTATATTTTTGCGGATAACGAAAACCAGTCGCTGCGATTAAAAGAAATTTTCAGGGAATTTATTGAAGGCGGAGAAGGGGGAGCGCCGCTTCATCCGCTGGAGCTTTATCCGAACGCAATTTCGGCGGGCTTTATTGTACCGGAAATCAAGCTCCTTGTGATTCAGGAAAATGAGATTTTTGGCCGCAGAAAATATGTACCTAAAACCGTCAACAAGGCAAAATCCAAGCCGATTGATACCTTTGTTGAACTGCAGCCGGGAGATTATATCGTTCACGTTAACTGGGGAATCGGACTTTTTCACGGAATTGAGCGTGTAAAGGCAGCAGGAAACGAACGAGACTACATTAAGCTTGAATATGCAGACAAGGAATACGCTTTTGTTCCGATTGAACAGGTAAACCTTGTTCAGCGTTATATCGGTAATGAAGGTGACCACCCGCGTCTTGACCGCATAGGCAGCAAGGCCTGGGAAAGCCGCAAGGCAAAGGCTAGGGCAGCGGTAGAAGAAATTGCCCAGAAGCTTATTGATTTGTATTCACGGCGACAGGCAGCGGTAGGTTATGCCTTCCCAAAAGAAACTGAATGGCAGACAGCCTTTGAGGCCGCCTTCCCATACGAAGATACTCCTGACCAGATTACGGTTACAGAAGAAATTAAGGCTGATATGGAAAAGCCTGTGCCTATGGACCGCCTTATTTGCGGTGACGTAGGCTACGGAAAGACTGAAATTGCAATGCGCGCTGCCTTTAAGGCCGTTATGGGCGGAAAACAGGTTGCTTTCCTTGCGCCGACTACAATTCTTGCAGAACAGCATTATGATAACTGCGTAGAACGATTTAAGAACTTCCCGGTAAAAATTGAGCGTATGTCCCGCTTTGTAAGCGCTGCCGAGCAGAAAAAGACTTTGACAAGGCTTGCGCTAGGCGAAGTTGATATTCTTGTGGGAACCCACCGCATTATCCAGAAGGACGTAAAGTTCAAGAACCTGGGCCTTATGATTATTGATGAGGAGCAGCGATTTGGCGTAAAGGACAAGGAACGCCTTAAGGTGATGAAAAACAACATCGACTGCCTTACAATGTCTGCAACCCCGATTCCGCGAACTCTGCACATGAGCCTTTTGAAAATCCGCGATATGAGCCTTTTGACAACACCGCCTCAGAACCGCCAGCCGATTGAAACAGTAATCGATGAATATACAGATGCGCGAGTAGCACATGCAATCAGGCAGGAAATAGAGCGGGGCGGACAGATTTTCTATCTGCATAACCGGGTTGAAACGCTGATGGACGTAAGGCAGAAAATTGAGCAGATTGTACCAGAAGTTTTAGTTGACGTTGCCCACGGTCAGATGACAAGTACTCAGCTGGATGACATTTTCCACCGCTTTAAGATGGGTGGCTTCCATGTTCTTATTGCAACAACAATTATTGAAAACGGAATTGATATTCCAAACGTAAATACAATCATCATTGACCGCGCCGATATGTACGGTGTAAGCCAGCTTTACCAGCTGAGGGGACGAGTAGGGCGAAGCGACAGACAGGCTTATGCCTACCTTTTGTACCCTGAGCACAAGGCGCTTAGCGAAGTTGCAATGAAGCGTCTTCAGGTTATAAGTGACTTTACCGAGCTTGGAAGCGGCTTTAAGATTGCCATGAAGGATATGGAAATCCGCGGAGCCGGTAACCTTTTGGGACGCGACCAGTCTGGTGAAGTTTATTCTGTCGGTTTTGATATGTATGTACGCCTTTTGAATGACGCCGTTAACCGCCTTATGGCCCAGAAAGATTATGATGCGGCTGAACATTCAGATGTTATCATGGAACTTGAATACACAGGCTTTATTCCTGACACTTACATATTTAACCAGCAGATTAAAATGGAAATCTATAAAAAGATTTCTTCTGTAACCACTGACGCAGAATTTGATTCTGTTCTTGGAGAGTTAAATGACCGCTTTGGTCCTATACCGGAAGAAGTTTCAAGTCTTCTGGCTTTGGCTGAAATCAGGATTTTGTGTAAAAAGCTTAAAATCTCTTCTCTCAGAGAGCGTCAGGGCGAAGTTAAGGTTGAATTCAAAAAAGTTTCAGATATTTCAATCGATAAGTTTATGAAGCTCTTGCAGAAAAATCCTGGAACAATCAGGCTTGATCCGCAGCTTCCGAATATGATTTTCCTTAAGCTTGGAAAAATCGGACTTAAAGAAAAATCTGAGTTTATACGTGAAAAATTAAGCCAATTAGGCTAATATGAGGTTACTATGAAAAAATTACTTTTACCATTGTTACTTACACTTAGTTTTACAGTTGCCTACGCAAAAGACCTTCCGTCGGAAGATATTGAGGCCGCTTTTGCAAACTCTAATCCTGAAACTACAATTTTATCAGAAATCCCGGACTGCCAGCTTATTTCAAAGCTTCTTCCTGACTACAATTTAGATTCAGATCCAAGTCTTTTCCGCGAAAAGATTTTCTACATTAATAATGATAAAGCAATGTCAGAAATCTCTCAGATTATGCGTTCAATAAGCACAATGCAGGGAATAAAATATTATTCAACGGGCAGTAAAAAGTGGGAAACCTTATATGAGGTGGCTACTTTTATAGACAGTCCAGAGACTAAAAATCCGATAGGCGAGGAAGAAATAAAAGAAGCTCTTTCTGCCGACGGTAAAAAAGTTTACTGTCTTTTAGAAGATCATTCTCTTGGAACCTGCGTTTATGAGCTTTCATACTTTGAAACAGAAAACGAAATTGCAGTGAAATTTCATCTTGTAGAACCTATCAAGCTGGGACCTGTAAAGGCTGTAAAAGCTGATAACCTTGTAATCAATCTTATTGTCCTTAAGGAAAAGAAAAGCACAGATGCAGACAAGCTTACACTCTATATCAACGTAAAAGCAAAATACGTAAAGCTTGCAATGATTGAAAACCGCCTGAACAAATCATTTGAACGCCGCATAGATTCAATGTACAGCTGGTTTGAAGATCAGATTAATAAATAAAAATAAGGCAAAATCCGGCGATTTGGCTGCATAAAGCCTGCCAGGTGTTTTTTTTTCAAATATATGATTACTTTTTTATAATACATGTTCTGTCTACCAATAGACAAACTTTATGTAAGGGCCCCTCGCCCTGTGTAAGCGTCATTTTTTTGCCCTATCAGGCCTATTAGAACCGTTGAAACATCTGATTTTTTTATCAATTTAAAAAGGCTTGATATATTTTCTATTTTAAAGACATAATATAAATTTGGCAGGGATTTTCTTCGCCCCAGATTTCTTTGATGACTTCCAGTTCTTTGAATCCACAGGAAAGATAAAAATGGTTGGTAATATCATAATCTGGATATACGCCCATCTGAACGGTTTTTACCTGCATAAAAGAATAGCCGTTTTCGATTGCGATTTTCTTTGCTGAGTCAAAAAGCTGCCGACCAAGGCCTTTGCGATGAAAATCTTTTTGCACTCCCATTACCGCAAGCTCAACAGTCTCTTTGCCAGTTTCTTTAAGGCAGAGAAAACCAACGTATTCATCTTTTTCTTTTGCTGCAAGGAATATCCAGTCTGCACAATCTGAAATATATTTTTCCCGGCTCTCATCAACTTCGAACCAATCACGCAAACCTTCGAGAATTTTTCTTGCTATTTTATGTTTTGTGTCAGGTGATTCAATCTGTTCAATCATATTTTACTTTTCCTCTAAAAATCTCAAATAGAAAGATTCATTCCTCCGCCATTGTTAAGGGATGTGATTTTATCACCACCACAACCACACCTGCAGTTCACAAATTACAAGGCAGACTATGTTTATTGTTAGTCCTTTCTGATTGAGTTTCATTTCTTTTTTTCTGATTCAGGAATCTCATTTTCTGTTTCTGGAACAAGATTCCATCTGTTTGAAATATCCTTAAGCAGGAAGGCGTAAGAAATCCAATAAAGAATTTTCAGAATCAAATCTGCTGCCAGATAATACATCTGGTAGCGAATTATATAGACTATATCGTACAACCAGTTTTTTGAATAAAACAAAAAGCTTATATAACTTGGTAACGAAAAACTGTAAGTTACCAGCCCCAGAAACACATCAAGTGAAAGGTATAAAATCAGGTATTTTTCTATTAGCGAAAGTTTTTTCTTATCTTCGATTTTCTGAATTTTTTGAGAAACAATAATGAGGACAATCAGCGGAATTAAATGAAGAATAAGGGACAGAAAAAGCGAAAGATTTTCCTCCCTGTTTTCAAAATAGCGTATAAAATTGAAAAGTGAATACGAGGCATTGAGTATAAGAGTAATCAGAAAAAATAAGGCTGGTTTGTTTTTATATTTTTTCATATGTTATTTTTGTTTTTATAGTTCCATATGAAGCAAAAGTTTTCGAAAACACTTGAGAAGAAAAGAATGTGCATAATAAAATAATGATGTAAAGCTTTTTCATTTTATCATTGACTTATAATAATTTAGAAGCATACACCCCTCGCCCTTACTCAATCTCATTAAAGTTCTTTCTGCGGTAAGAAATACTCATAATAAAGCCAATAGAACTCATAGCCATTAAAAGTGATGAACCGCCGTAAGAAAGGAAAAGAAGCGGAATACCTGTAATAGGCATCATTCCCATTACCATTCCGACATTGATGAAAAAGTGGAAAAGAAACATTCCAAAAATTCCTGATGCGATGTAGGTTCCGAATGAGTTAGCGCAGCTTTTCAAAAGCCAGAGAATTTTCAGGAAAATAAATGAATAAATGGCAAAGATTATGCAGGCTCCAAGGAAGCCGATTTCTTCTGAAATAATACTGAAGATAAAGTCTGTACTTTGCTGTGGCAGAAAGCGGTAATGGCTCTGGGTTCCATGAAGATATGACTGCCCAAATAGACCGCCGGCACCAATGGCAACCTTAGACTGAATGATATTCCAGCCCGCACCTCTCGGGTCTTTATTTGGATTCATAAAGATGATAAGACGCTTAATCTGGTAATCCTTAAGAACTTTGCTGGCAGGAATAGAAAAAATCAAAGCAAGGGTAATTGCGCTGAAAACGTAGGTAATCCATTTGAAATATTCAGGACCGTGAAAATATCTTCTTACAATATAGCCAAGAACAGTAATCAGCATCGTTGTAAAAATCAGGATTGTTCTAAGCTTCATGTTTGTAAGGATTGAAATAATCGCTACAGGATGATTGGCAATTTCAGTATTCCATACAGGAACTACGGTGTTGAAAATCGTAAGGCAGCCGAAGAGTAAAACGTAACCGATATATTTTACAGGCACGTCTGCCATAAAGCACATAATAAGGTAAACCGGAATATAAACGCTGGCAGTTCCCAGGTCAGGCTGCAGCATTATAAGTCCAAATGGAACCATCATAATAAGGGTTGCAAAAACAAAGCGCTTGAACTGGTTTTCTCCGCGGCTTTCATAAAGAAAGTTTGCAAGATAAAGGATATAAAAAATCTTTCCGAATTCAGAAGGCTGAATACCAAAAGAACCAAATCCAATCCAGCTGTAGGCGCCGTTTACATATTTACCAAAAATACGTGTATAAACAAGAAGAAGAATCAAAAAAACATAAAGATAAAAAGTTGATGACTGAAGGCGGCGGTAATCATAAAGGGTTATCAACACCATCAAAACAGTACCAATTGAAGCCCAGATAATCTGCTTGATATGTTCATTTGTAACCGAAATTCCGTCTGAGTTGATTGAAGATGAATAAATAAAAAGAACTCCGATAGTAACAAGAGAGAGAACTGCCAGAATCAATAAATAATCAAATTTAGCTAAAAACCTGTTTTTCATTTCCCCTACTCTCGTCTTCCTACGTTCTTGTTAAGATATTCAAATCCAAGCTCTTTAATTGCTTCTGCATAAGTCTGATGGGCAAAAATTCCCTGAATGATGATGTTTGTACAATATGGAGCCCACCATTCCCACTTATTAACGGCTTCTACGATTGTTGCAACGCAGACCCGCTCTTCCGGAGGCGCATCGTAAGGCGCATAGGCAACCAGCCATGAATGCCACTGGTTCAAGCTCTTGTACTGATCAACTTCTGCAGTACCGGTCTTACAGGCAATCTGTACAAGTTTATTGTGCATCGGATACTGTGGAGTACCGTCTGTTACTGTATAGCGGAGAGCTTCCTGAACTTCAAGCCAGACCTTTTTATCGATTGTAGATTCAGTCAGAATTTCAGGCTTTACTTCCGAAATAACTTCATTTGTTACAGAATCACGGACTTCCTTAAGAAGATGAGGCTTGTAAATGACACCTTCGTTAGAAACCATTGCAATCATATTTGCAAGGTGAAGCGGAGTTGCTTCAAGGTAGCCCTGACCAATAGAACAGGACATTGTATCACCGCCAAGCCATTTTTCGTGGTAGCGTTTTTCCTTCCATTCGGCAGTCGGAACAAGTCCAGGAACCTGGCTAGGCAGGTCAATCTGAGTAATCTGACCAAGGCCAAATTCTTTTGCGTAGGAAGAAATCTTTTCAATACCAAGATAGTCACGACCGATTGTCCAGTAGTAAATATCACATGACTGAGCCAAGGCATTTTTAAGATCAAGCCAGCCGTGTCCGGGTTTGTGAATATGACAGTGGAAAACACGTCCACCATAGTTCATGAAACCGCGGCATTCAATTTTATTTGACGAAGGATAGGCATTTTCCTGAAGCATTGCGGCAGACATAATGATTTTAAAAGTCGAAGCCGGCGGATAGGAAAGCTGAACAGCACGGTTAATCAAAGGCTTTGATGTATCGTTCAAAAGTTTTGCGTATTCAGTACCCGCATCATCGGAACTGAAGATGTTTGAATCAAAGTAAGGATAAGAAACCATTGCAAGGATTTCACCGGTTGCAGGCTTTAAAACAACGGTTGCCCCTACTCTGTTTCCAAGCGCCTCCTCAGCAAGCTTTTGTATATCCGAGTCAATTGTAAGTACAAGGTTGTTACCCATTTTTGGAGGCTCGACGATAGGTACATCAGAAATAACACGGCCAAATACGTCGATTGTGGACATTTCACGACCTACAGTACCCTGCAAAAGCGTATCATACTGCTTTTCAATACCGGTTTTACCTACAATACTATCCTTAGTATAACCCTTGTTATACAAAACGTTCATTTCTTCCTGAGTAATTGTACCTACATAGCCAACAATATGAGAAAGAGACGGCGTATGAAGATAGTTTCTTACAGGTTTTGAAGCCCATGAAACGCCAGGCAAATCCGTAATATTTTCTGCAATATTTGAAATGATGCTGAAAGGAACGTTAGATTTTACTACTACGCTGGAATAGGAACGTCGGATATTTTTTGGAATTCGCTTATCAATTTCAGATTTAGGGATGCTCAGATACTTTGCAAGGCGTGATGCAACAGTATCATACATATTGGCAGGGATATTTCCCGGCGTAACTTCCACCGCAAAGCTTTCCGTATTAATAACCATAGGAAGATTTGCGTTACGGTCAAAAATTTCTCCGCGCTGGGCCGGCAATGTTGTAATCAAACTTGAAATTCGCTGAGACTGAGAACGGTAGTGAGTTCCGTGAATAATCTGCATTGAAAAAAGACGCAGAATATATGAAATGAATATCAGCGCAAAAAGAATGAGAAGAAGAAATATACGTGCGTTTTTTGAAACTGTATTTCCGCTGCCGTTATACATTATCTACCTTGTCCTGAGTTGTTGAAATTTCCAGAAGATTATTAAAGAAGCTCAAAAACTTGAAAATCACAGGTGCCAGCAGAATATTTACAATAAACTCAAAAAGGAATTCCTGCGAAATAATTCCAGCATGAAAAACATTTACATTCGGGAAGAATACGATAACTGCAGAAACTAAAAGAGACTTGAGGAAGGTTGCAAGCCCGATTGTTACCATAGGAATTACAAAACCTTTGAGCAAGACAGTCTCTGTAAAAGAGCCGAAAATATAGCCCATGATTGTTCTGAAAAGGCAGTTGAAGCCGAAAGGAATGCCCGTTACAAAATCAAGGAAAAGACCTGAAATAAAACCTGTTACAGAGCCCGCTGTTTTTCCATTCAAAAGGGCAAAATAAACAGTAGAAATTAAAACCAGATCCGGTACAACCATAAGAAAAGTTATGTTTGAAAGAATAGATGATTCAATAATTACAGAACAAAAAAGAATAAAAGTGCTTACAAGAATTGATTTTGTCATTCTTTTTCCTCCTGAAGGTGTTTGTCATTAAGTTCCTTCTGGTTTACTACAATGACGTTTTCAAGACGTGAAAAATCAATAATAGGAGTAACTTCAATATTTAATGAAGAGTTGTAATCCAATACAGTGATTTTAGAAATCGTTCCAATCTGAACATCACGCATATAGTTGCCGTTTTCACCGGAAGTAACGATGAGGTCTCCGAAATTCAATTCAGGAGCAACACGCTTTCTGATGTACTGCATCTGAAGAGGCAAGTCAGGGTTTCCCTGGCCTGTTACAAGGCCTAAGTCTCGGGTGTTCTGAATACGGGCAGAAACGTTATTGCTTACATTGTAAACAGGCATGATAAGGCTTGTAAAAGTTCCTACCTGAACAATTTTTCCAACAAGACCGCGGTTTCCGTTCTGATATGCAAGGACAGGCATATTTTTTTTAATGCCGTTTACACTACCCTTGTCTATCGTAAGATATGAAAAGGAATTATCCAGCTCTCTTGAAATAATCTGAGCCGGAATATTTTTTTCTTCAGCGCTTACAGAAAAATCCAAAAGTTCACGCAGACGTTCATTTTCCTTTCGAATATCAACATTGCTGCGCTGCATTTTTTCATAATTTTCAAGCTTGATTACAAGCTCGTTATAGTCTTTTTTCAGCTTTCTCAGCTCGGCAACAGATGTAACTGTATTTCTAATTCCGTCGCTTACAGAAAATACGCACTTTTCAATTGACGATACAATGGAAAAACCTATCTTCTTAAAATTAAGGATAAATTTTCCCGAATTGAATGTCAGCATTGTTGATGAAACAACAACAAGGAGAATAAAAATAAACTCTGAAAAGCCGAACCTGAAGCCTTTGCTTTTTCTTGCCATGATTATTAGTCGTTAAGGCTGTCGTAAATAGAACGTTCAGAAGACATATCTTTGAACATTTCAAATGCCTTACCAGCACCAAGAGCAACACACTTAAGAGGTTCTTCAACAAGAATTACAGGAACACCAGTTTCTTTAGAAATGAGTTTTGGAAGTTCACGAAGCATAGAACCACCACCAGTCATTACGATACCGCGTTCAATAATATCAGAAGCAAGAGCTGGAGGAGTCTCGCTCAATACAATCTTAATTTCTTCTACGATTTTGCTTACAGGTTCCTTCAAAGCTTCACGTACTTCTACACTGTCGATTTCAAGACGGCGTGGAAGACCAGTTACAGCGTCTGTACCTTTAAGCTCCATCTTTTCGATTGTTTTTTCAGGGGCAGCATTACCAATCTGAACCTTAAGGCGTTCAGCGGCAGTCTGACCGATAATAAGGTTATGTACGTTCTTTACGTGCTTTACGATTGCTTCATCAAACTTATCACCACCAACGCGGATAGAATGAGTAACAACCATACCACCCAAAGAAATTACTGAAACTTCGGAAGTACCACCACCAATATCACAAACCATATGGCCGGCTGGTTCAAAAATTGGAATTTCAGCACCGATAGCGGCAGCAAGTGATTCTGCAATTACTTCAACTTCCTTTGCACCAGCTTTTACGGCAGCTTCAATTACGGCGCGGCGTTCAACATCAGTGATACAAGAAGGAATACCAATCTTCATGCGTACAGATTTGAAAATCTGATGACGTGGGATAATTTTAGAAATGAAGTATTTAATCATCTTTTCTGTACTGTCGATGTCGGCAATAACACCGTCAGCCAGAGGGCGGATAGCAATAATATTTCCAGGAGTTTTATCAAGCATGCGCTTAGCTTCAGAACCTACGGCAACAATCTTTTTTGTACCGCGCTCAACAGCAATTACAGAAGGTTCATCAATTACGATTCCCTTATCGCGCACATAAATCAATGTATTACAGGTACCTAAGTCAATTCCAATGTCAGTAGAAAAATGATCCAAAAAACTCATTCGAGTCCTCCCAACTTATTTTTTATACGAATATTTTATATTTTAATTTTCGGACATTTTTTGCAAAGCAAGCGGATGATTTGCCTGAATTTTTAAGGCGGCACGCCATTCAGCTCTGGCCTTTACAATATTGCCCTGTTTTTCATATATTACACCAATTCCATAATGAGCGTCAGCGGAATTTTCAGTTTTTTGCAAAACATTATTAAATTCTTCCAATGCCTCGTCATACTTTTCTTCATCGATAAGTATGTTCGCCATCAGGTTTCGTGCTTTTATAATAATATTATCATTTTTACTATTATTTATCACCCTGAAAAGGTACTGTTTTGAAACATTATATTCTTTTGTTTTGTAATATTGTTCGGCAATTGAAAGCAAAAGTGTATCAGATTCTCTGATTAATAAGGCTTCTGTAAATGAAGAAATGCTTTCTACTGTCATTCCAAGGGCAGCATAACTTAGTCCCAGATATTCCGGAATATCATCAGCCTTATAGCCGTTTTCTTTTGCAAGAAGTAGATATTTTACGGCAAGGTCAGAATAATAGTGGCTTGAAAGGGAGTTTTTATAAAAATAAGATTTACCCAGCATGTAATAAATCTGAGGCTGAATTGATTTTTTTGAATTATAAATTGCGATTCTTAAGTTTGTAATGCATTCGTCCAGATATTCCTGGGCTTTCTGATTTTCCAGCTGTGACTGAGAAAGAAAAAAACTTGCATAGCTGTTGTAAATTAAAGCTGTATTATTGAACGGTTTTGTCTGTAAAAACTGCTTGCTTATATCATAGACAGTCTGGTAATCATAATTATCATTCCAGGCTTTTTTGATGTTTCTGATGCTTATATTGTTTTTTTGGCTTTCGATTATTATATAGAAGGTAACAAAAAGGATTAAAAGGACAGAAAATACCGCTGCAAATATTTTTGACATTTTGAGCAGCTTCATATTCCTGATTTTGTAAAGGTTTGTATTCTCTGCAATCTTCATTTTTAATTTAATATAAAAAAAAGATAGGACAATAAGCCGGGTTCTGTTCTGTAAAGCCTGAAAAATCAGACTTCACGCATAACCATCTATCCACACAAGCCTGTTACCAGCCTGCTCCAGCGGTTTACCCGCAGTAAAAAGCTCGGAAAAACCTTACTGCTGCTTAACCTTGCTCCAAATGAGGTTTACAAGCGCCGGTCGTTACCGACCTGACCGGTAGTCTCTTACACCACCTTTTCACCCTTACTCCTTTTACAAGGAGCGGTACATTTTCTGTTGCACTCTCTGTCGAAAAACGGGGCTTTGCAGAAATCTGCAGCTGCCTGTTTTCGCCCGGTTATTACCCGGCATTTTTTCCGAAGGAGCCCGGACTTTACCTCACCACTGCCCTGTATCATCACAAGGCAGCAAAGCGGTTATATCCTATCCTATTTTCAAAAATCAATTACTCTTCAGAGTCGTCTTCGTCAGACTCCTCATCAGCTTCATCATCAAAGTCTTCGTCCTCATCGTCCTCAGACAAATCTGAATCATCTTCTTCATATGAATCGCCGAGTTCTTCGTCTCTGCTTTCCATATCTTCGTCATCACCTTCGTCTTCAAAATCATCATCAAGATCAGCAAGACTTCCGGCTGCATTGATGTCAAAGTAGTTCTCTGCTTCGTCTTCTGCTACCTCTTCGTAGAAAAGAATACGGCTGCAGTATGGACAGAAATTAATATTATCACCAACGCGAACGATGTTAGCAAACTGTGCAGGAAGAATCATGTGACATCCTGTACATACACCGTTACGAACAGCTACTATACCGTCAGAATTGCGCTGAATGATGCGCTGAAATTTAAAGAGGATTTCTTTATCAACATTCTGAGAGATTTTATCTTCTTCAGCCTGGAGTTCAGCGATGCGTGAGTTGTAACCAGAAATTGTGTTATCCAAAGACTGGCGGCTTGCATTCAAATCTGATTCCTGTGAAGCAATCATAGATTCGTAGTTTTTAAGGTTTTCGTTCAATTCAGAAAGACGTTTTTCTTCTCTCTGCAAATCTTTACGAACATTATTTTCTTTATCTGTAGCTTCTGCAATCTGTTTCTCAAGAGCTTCGTATTCACGGTGAGTTGTAATGTTATCCATTCCCTTTTCACCAGCTTCTCTTGATTTTACAGCTTCGTCTAAATCAACCTTAAGTACGCCAACTTTTTCTTTAAGTTCATCATACTCTGTATTTTTTGCAATGTATTCTTTTTTAAGACGAGCTAAAAGTTCATCCTGGCTAGAAAGCTGTTTTGGAGCTTCAGAAACCTTTGCTTCCAAATCATATTTTTCTACTAGAATGTTCTGTAATTCTTTTAAATTGTCAAAAACTTCTGTTACCATGTAACTATCCTTATAAAAATATTATTAACTATACATTAAATACGATTTTTAGTCTAGACAAAAGAGGCGGAGTTAAATTCTTAAATCCCCCCACCCCCATGAGAAAAACTTAAGTTTCGATATAATCGCGAAGTCCGTTGGCACGGCGCGGATGACGAAGTCTTCTTAAAGCCTTGGCTTCAATCTGACGGATACGCTCACGTGTTACGTCAAAGTAAAGACCAACCTCTTCAAGAGTAAGAGAATAGCCATCTTCAAGACCAAAGCGCATCTTAAGAACTTCCTGCTCACGCGGTGGCAGAGTATTCAAAACAGTTCGCAGCTGTTCCTGAAGCAATGTAAAGGCTGTCTGTGTTGCAGGATTTTCAACTTCCTTATCTTCAATGAAGTCTCCGAGGATTGAGTCTTCCTCTTCACCGATTGGAGTTTCAAGAGAAATAGGCTCGCGGGCAACATTTTTAACCTGCTTAACCTTTGCAACGTTCCAGCCAAGCTGCTGTGCAATTTCTTCATCAGTTGGTTCGCGGCCAAGCTTCTGCATAAGCTGACGGCTTTCGCGGACAACCTTGTTAATCTGTTCAATCATGTGAACAGGAACGCGGATTGTACGTGCCTGGTCAGAAATAGAACGTGTGATAGCCTGACGGATCCACCAGGTTGCGTATGTAGAGCACTTAAATCCCTTGCGGTATTCAAATTTTTCTACAGCCTTGATAAGACCAATGTTACCTTCCTGAACAAGATCAAAGAAGTGAAGACCACGGTTTGTATATTTTTTAGCGATAGAAACTACAAGTCGGAGGTTGGCGTTGATAAGGCGGTTTTTAGCCTTTTCCATCATTACGCGGCCCTTTTCAATGTTCTGAGCCATTACAAGAATGTCTTCAACATTATTTTCGAACTCGTATTCAAGACGGTGAAGCTTGCGGTCAATCTTCTGAATCTGTGTATAAATTTCACGGATTTCATCAGCGCTCATATTGAGTTCTGCTTCAAGAATGACAGCCTGTGAACGGATTGAAATTTTACGACCAAGGTTACGAAGCTCTGAAGGATTAGAAATACGAAGTTCCTTCATCTTCTTTTCCTGTTTCTGGTGATATTCTTCAATCTTGATTACAGCATCACGGTATTTCTGAGTAAATTTATCAAGTTCTTCTGACTGAATGTCTACTTTTTTTAACTCTTCAAGAATTACTCCACGAAGTTCAACAAGCTGCGAATCCTGGAAAATTGAACTTGACTGTTCAGCTTCAAAGAGCTGCTTTTTAATATTCATGTACTGCTTGATTTCCGGCAAAACAGGTTTCAAATGCTCGCCGTAATATCCGCGAAGACGCTTTTTATCAGCCATTTCTTCGTTGATTTCCTTACGGGTTTTTCCTGATTCATGAATATCAATGCGGGTAAATGCTTTCTGTGCAATTGCAAAAAACTCTGGAATCATGATTCCGGAATTTTTGATTACATCCTTTATGATGTTATTTCCCTCTTCCATTGCCTTGGAGAGTTCAATTTCCTGCTCAGCAGTAAGAAGATTTTCACGGCCGATTTCACGAAGATAAAGTCTGATCGGATCATCAATACTGGCTTCTTTATCACTGTTTACAAGACGTGATTTTGAAGCAGCTTTTTCAGCCTTTTCAATTTCGGCTACAGAATCATCCTGAACACCATCTTCATCATCATTTTCAAGAATCATTGAATCGTCATCTTCATCTGACTCTTCAATTTCATCATCCTGAGGCTCTTCGTCATCAACACCGATAATTCCTGTTTCTACAGGCTCGCGGTTGATTTCCTTAAGCTTATCAAGAACAGGTTCCATCAGTTCATCCTGATTTACAAAGTCCTGTCCAAGACGCTCAATAATTTCATCCCATGTAATAAACGGTTTTGATTTGGCAAATTCAAGAAGTTTCTCAATAGTAGAATCGAGTGTTTCGGTCATCTAAGTTCCCTTACTTTTGTAATTTTTGAACCTGTCGGTCAAGTTCAAGTTTTTGAGCCAGAAGATTGTTCAACTGCTTTCTATCATCATCGGTAATAATCTGGTAATTCCTTATGCGTTGCATCAATTTTTCTCTCTGATCGTTGAGTTTATTTTTCTTAACAAACTTTATAGTATCCCTAACAATGATACTCACATCCACACTCTTATATAAATCAGAAGAAAGGCTTGCCGTTATAAAGTTTACAAGGCTTTCATCGCTGCACTTTGTAAGGATAGAATTAATCTCAAATGAATTTTGGCTAGAACATTCCTCCAGTATCTGAAATAACTTTTGAGCTGACGGATTTTTAAAATCATTCCGGGTCAATTCCTGGCGTAGAACCATAAACTGGTTAAGGTCGGCGATAACTGCTACCAAACCGCGGAGTTCCGCATCTGGTTTTATTGCAATGTTCTGTGGTTTTGTATTGATTTCCTGCCGGAAGTTTGCGCGTTCTTTGGCCTGACTACGATTGTTAAAATCCCTTTTTACAGCCTCCGGTTTCAGATTGTATGCCTGACTTAATTGATCCAGGCATGATTCTTTTTGAATATCAGACTGAAGCGAATCGATGTACTCAAAATATTCAAGGGCAGCCTTAGTTTTTCCCTCTGGAGTGTCCACAGGGTATTTTTCACCTAGTCTAATTAAAAAATAATCGCTATCTAATATAGCACTGTTTACCTGTGCAGTCAAGTTTTCTTTTCCAAATTTATTAAGAATTTCTGAAGGGTCCTTGCCGCCACGCAGCTGAATTACTTTTACTGTAAGTCCGCTTCGTCTGCACATTAAAATTGCTTTTTTTGTAGCTGCCTGCCCCGCCTCATCAGAATCAAAAGAAAGAAGAATTGTATCTGCAAAGCCCTGAAGGATTTTTACCTGCTCTTCTGTAAAGGCAGTTCCCAAAGGCGCCACGGCATATTCAAGACCGCTCTGATGATAGGCAATACAGTCCATATTCCCCTCACAGACAATTACCTTATTTTCCTGGCGGATGGCATTCTTGGCAAAATTGAAGTAAAAGAGAGTGTCGCGTTTTTTATAAGTCGGAAGTTCCGGCGAGTTGATGTATTTACGCTCTTTATCATCCGGCGGCATGGCGCGGCCACTAAAGGCGACAACCTGTCCCTTGCGGTTAAAAATCGGGAACATAAGGCGGTTAGAAAAAATCGTAATGTCCGGATAGTTCTTGCTGAAAAGGCCTGACTTTGCAAGAAATTCGTCGCTGTAATTTTTAGACTTCAAGAATTTTTTAAGCCAGCGGCGGTCTGCAGGAGCAAAACCAAGCTTGAATTTTTCTATGATTTCACGGGAAAGCCCTCGGCCAAGGGCATATTTTAAAGCCTGTTTACCCTGCTCAGTTTCCAGAAGAAAATAACTGAACATTGTGGCGGTGCGCTCATAAAGCTCCAGAAGCTCATTTACAGTGTTATCAGGAACAAAATTCCCAGGCGCAGAAGCACCGTCTTCATACTTAACTTCAATTCCTGTTCTTTTTGCAAGTCCGATTACAGTGTCATAAAAAGAAGTTTTTTCCATTTCCATAAGAAAGGAAATTACCGTACCGCCTTTATGACAGCCGAAACAGTTAAAAAAGTGATTGTTGCCGTCTACATGAAAGGAAGGTGTTTTTTCTCCGTGAATAGGACAGCAGCCCCACCAGTCGTTTGGACCACGGCGTTCAAGCTTTGTGTATTCGCCGACAATGCTGACTATATCTGCCTGAGAATTAATTGCATCTACTGTTTCTTTAGAAATGCGGCCTGCCAAACTCAATCCCCTTCTTACAATTAATCTTTAGTATAGAGATTATGATTGACTTTATGCTGCTCAAAGGTAGTAGAAAAAACGTGACGTCCGGCACCCTGATCAGCAATCTGAAAGAAGTAATAATCAGTTTTTGGAGTATTAGCAGCGGCATCAAGGGCAATAAGGCCAGGATTAGAAATTGGTCCCGGAGTAAGCCCAGCCCATTTATAAGTGTTGTAAGGATTATCGATTTTCAAATCATCAAGAAGAATTCGCTTTGGATGAGGCTTTCCCTGAATTTCAGTGATGATATATTCAACAGTTGCGCAGGAATAAAGACCGATATTACGGCGAATGCGGTTTTTGAATACACTTGCAATAAGAGGCGCTTCATCAGCAATTCTGTATTCACGCTCAACAATAGAAGCAAGAGTCAGGATTTCAAAAAGCTCTGACGGAGATTTTTCTGCAAGTCCATCAACTTCCTTTATTTTTTCAAAGAAGTTTTCAACCATAATGCGGGCAGCAGCCTGAGCAGACATTCCGCTTGTAAAATAATAGGTATCCGGAAAAAGATAACCTTCAAGAGACTCGCCTGAAATCTTAAAATCAGAAAAAATATCAGAAGAAGTATCGTGACAGAAGGAAATAAAATCATAAGCCGAGCAGATTTTATTGTTTTCAAGAATTGCGGCAATTTTAGAAATCGTAAGGCCTTCAGGAAGTGAAATCACGATAAATTCCTGCTGACCGGATGATAATTCCTTTTGAATTTCAGAAAAATCCATAGAAGGCTTTAATCTGTAAATTCCGCTTTTCAAAACCAGACCTGATGAAGCTGGCTCTTTAAAAAACAAAAATGAATTCAAAGCCGGAAATCTTACGGAAAAATAAAAAAGACGGGCATTTTTTATAAGTTTTTCTTCTTTCAGGAGCTTTGAAATCTGAGTAACAGACATGCCCGAAGGAATTTCTACGCGTACATCTCTATCATCTGCTTTATTAAGAGGACGTGTCTGAATAAAAACAAAGGCATAAATACAAAGCAGCATCAACATTAAAAAAGATGCAATAAAAAGCAGGATTTTTTTCATGAGTAAAATTCTTTAACCTCTTCAAGTGTCATGCAGTCATAAACAGAATTTTCAACAGTCTTGGCAAAGTTTTCTAAACCGTGAGGAAGTTCTGTTTCATTTTTACGAAGAAATTTTGCAAGAAGCTTTATTTCTTTTGCAGTAAAGGAATAGTTCAGTGTGAATGCGGATTCGTTTTCGCTCATACTTTTACTTCAGTATCTTCCTTTGCAAGATTAATTTCAAGTTCCGGATGACCTACCTGAATTGCATACTGTCTAGATGTATTCAAGATGGCATTTAATTCTGCATCATTGTAAGTAGGTTCATGATGGAAAATATACATCTTTTTTATATTCCAGAAGCTGGCGTAATCAACTGCATAACAGAAAGCTGAATGCCCCCAGTTCTTTTTAGCGATATGATCCAGAACCGTATACTGAGAATCAATAATTATGCAGTCTGCCCCATCAAAAACCTTTTTACGGTCTTCGGTTACAACAAAATCTTCAGGCTCAAGCTCAACATCAGTTGCATAAACAACTTTTTTACCGTTTTTTTCAAATGAATAACTGAAAGAATCTCCGGGATGCTTCATTTTGCAGACATTCACCTTAATGTCATTTACCATAATTTCATCTGTCTGCTTAAGGGTATGGAAAGTGATATTTTTTGTGAATGCGTTATAACCTACAGGGAAAAGATATGGATTTGTCATCTGCTTTTCAAGATAGGCGCGGGCATTTTCATATGGCGAATAAATATCAATTGTTACAGAAGGATTGTAAATATCATCAAAAAAAGGAAGTCCCTGAATATGATCCCAGTGAAAGTGTGAAAAAAAGATGTGATAATGCTTGTTTTTAGGCTTGTCTTTTGATTTTCCAAGGGCACGGATACCAGAACCTGCATCAAGAATGATTTCGGTATCACAGTCTTTAAGTTCTACACAGGCAGTATTGCCGCCTGTAGTTCCATAAATCCAGTCAGGAAGGTTTGATACGAAACGGGCACGTGTTTCATCAGATTTTAAGTCGTCCGCACTTACACGCTGTACGACTGCCATAATTTTTGATTTTATTTGCTGCGGTGAAAGCGGAGTTGGAAGAGAACCCCTAACTCCCCAGAAACGAACTAACAAAGTGCCCCCTCAATTTTTAACATTTTTAAGTTTATAATATTTTGGGGATTTATGGTAGTGATTAAAAAGGATTTTAGCAAAAAAAAAGAGCTAGGAAACCTAACTCTTGAAACATCATGGGGAGTAGAGGACTCGAACCTCTGGAGACGCGAGTCGAGGGATTTACAGTCCCTTGCAATTGCCGCTATGCGAACTCCCCGAATTAAAGCTGCCTGTAGGATTTGGACCCACGACCCCGAGATTACAAATCACGTGCTCTACCAGCTGAGCTAAGGCAGCAGATTTATTTGTTGTTCATCGCTTAGCGCGTCGAACGTGTTATAATATATTCTTTTGAAAGATTTTAGTCAACACCTAAAATACTATTTTTTCAAAATTTCTTTAAAAAATGGCAAATATTTTTTCTGCACTACAGTCTTCCAAAGATACTCCTTGTGAATATATGTTGAGGCTGTCTTAATCAGCTTTGTAATTTCAGAAGGCTTGAGTTTTTTAAGCATGATTACTTCGCAGAGTTTTGCAACAAGACAGTCTGTCGTATTTCTCTGATAGAGGAAGCCTGATTTTTCATCAATGATTTTATTGAGTCCGCCGGTTTTGTGGGCGACCGGAAGAGTACCGTAACTCTGAGCAATATAGTCTTCAAGTCCGCAAGGCTCAAAATATGAAGGAAGCACGATAAAATCATTTATGGCGCAGACCATTCTGGCAATCGAGCGGTTATAACCGTTGAGGTAAGTAATTTTTCCGGGATAGCGGTTAGTAAGCTCTGTTATGCTGTTTTCAAGATCTGGTTCACCCTGCCCCATAAAAATAAATCTGACATTTGCAAAGTTATCCAGAATTACAGGAACAGCAGAAGCAAGGACTGTAAGGCCTTTCTGACTTGCAAAACGTCCGTGGTAAGCAATATAGATTTCCTTAGAAAAATCAGAAGAAGTTTCAAGCTTTCCGATTTTCTTTACGCCGCTGCAGTCATAGTTATCTGTATTTACGATATTCTGAATGAAGAATTTGCGGCACTTCCACTTACCTTCTAAATCACGTTTTTCAGGATTGAATTCAAAAGGCAAAAGGGAAATATTTTTGTCTTCCGGATTATAGCGGTCAAAATCAAAACCATTTGTAATTCCGGTAATTTTAATTCCTCTTTCGGCAAATATAGGCGCAAGTCCGTCCGTCAAATCCCAGTTATCAGGATCTGTAAGCTCTGTAGCATAAACTTCAGAAACCGTAGAAAGATGGGCGCCACTCTCCGCTGCCAGCAGAAATGGCTCAACCATATGGCGGTTCAAGGCGCGTCGCAAAAGAGGCGTTTTTAAGCCGGTATACCATGCAGCTTCACCAATACTTGAAAAACTATGATGATAAGCAGGTCCGCAGTTATGAATCGTTACTACAGTCTGTATTTTTGAAAGCTTTTTTTCTGCCGCAAGCAAGGCCGGAAGAGTTGAAGTTGAAGCATCCTGACAGTGAATGATTTCAGGTAAATCAGCTTTTTTCTGCATAAGGGCATAGGCGACAACAGCTTTCTGGAACAAAACATCTTCAAAAAGAGCATCCTCATGGCCGGAACCTTTTCTGTGACAGGGATTTTCCTCTTCTTCATGAGCCGTATAGGTGTAAACACCCTCTTTTTCAGCAAAACTTGGATGATTTACAAAAATTACGGAAAAATCTGAATCGCAGTAAGTGCCCCGGCTATAAGTAACAGTCTGCTCTTCCCCGCAGAGTTCAATATTTGCCGAAGCAATGTCTTTTTCAAGATTTTCGATATTATCCCAGGTATTGCACTTAAAAACCGGGATAAAAAGACATGTCTTATTATTTAATTTTGAAAATTCGTTGCAAAGTGAAAAAGTAACGTTTTTAACGCCGCCTGCCTCAGCAATTCCGGCGCATTCCATACTTACAATCCAAAGTTTCATAAAAACCTCTATCTTGAAAAATACGTCTGGTCAAGGCACGCTTCGCTTAAAACCTTGACTCAGCCGTTTTTAGGGTTTTGTTATAAACCCTAAATC
Organism: Treponema sp. C6A8; assembly: GCF_000619925.1. GTDB lineage: Bacteria > Spirochaetota > Spirochaetia > Treponematales > Treponemataceae > Treponema_D. The sequence goes on from NZ_JHVB01000001.1 coordinate 498,627, forward strand.
AGGTCTGAGTTTTTCAGCCCCGTTCAAATAGACATTTTGTTTTACTATACTTTCCTCTGCGTAGGCCGTAATCATAGCGCGGATAACGTTTTTCATACCGCCTTCGATAAAAGCCTCCTGACTGCAGAAAAGCGCAAGATCAGAAGTTTCAATTACAGTCTGGCCAAGACGAAGCGCAGTTGCAGGATTCAAAACCGTAATATCATTTGTAAGTGTGAACTGAACAGAGACAATATCCTCTGCTTTCAGTTTATTTAATGTTACAATCTGATTGAAAAGAGTGCAAACATTTTTTGTAATTTCTTCTTTTTTATTTTCTGAACAGACCGCGCCGCGCACGGCAATAAGTTTCTTATTCATTCCAGTCACCTGAGTTTGTATTTGTATTGTCTGTCTTCTGATTTTCCGGATTTTTTCCGGCAAAATATTCAGAAGCGTCAAAGTGATTTCTAATCTGATTGTAAAGGCTGATATCCGGCATTTCGCAAGAAGTAAGAGAAACTGTTATTATTTCAAGCTCCGGGTATTCCTTATATGACTGAATTGCACGGATTAAATCTTCCCGACGTACGTTTTCGGGATGAAAATTTGGGTTTTCTTCATGTTTTTTTATATAGTAATTTCCCGCAAGCTGAATTATGTAATCAGCCGCTGAATCAAAAAACTTCATAAGGCTTTCCTGGTCTGTGACCTTATTTGCCTTGTAAAGTTCCAGAAAATCTTCCGGCGTTACGGTCATTGAAATTGAAAAATTAAAATTGTAGGCAAAGGAAGGAGTTGAATCTGTACTGCTCTTGTAAAAATCAGCCGAAGGAAGTTTTGAAGAAAAGGTTTTAGTGGTTGAAAAATAAGGCTCTATATTGAATCTGACAAGGGAAGCGTTAGTTGGCAGCAGGAACTGCCAGAACCAGGAGAACTCACCGTTCTTAACGATTTTATCGCTTACGCCGCTGGTTTTGGAAACGACCAGCGCGTATGATTTAGGAGGCACTTTTACCTGAGTCCATCCCACAAAAAAAACAAAGGCAGAGAAAATAGTCAAAATGAATAAACAGGCTAAAAACTTCTTCATGGAAATCAAGTTCTTTGATAATATACTATCATAAATTGTTTGGGCAAGCATGCAGACTGAAAATGTTTTTATAAGACAGCTGAAAAAACATCCTCTTTCTTTTTTATACAGACTGATAAAAAACATCGTATTTTCCCTGTTTTTCTTTTGTCTTGTACTTGTGGTGCTTTACATTGCCGGAAACTATCAGAATTTCCAGGCAGAAAGCCAGCAGCTGATTTTATCAACACTTTCTTTCAGTTCGATTGTCCTTTTGATTTTTTCGATTTTGATTTTTGGAGAGACTATAATCAGACTTATCACAAAAGGGGAAAAACTAAAAAGCGTGGCAGTTCTGCTGACTATGATTTTTAACATTCTTTTCAGCCTTGTCTGCATGAGTTTTTCAAACGTTGTATATTATCTTTCTGAAGGATTTTAAGGATTTTAGATGAAGCTGATAAATTTTATTAGATTTTTTCTAATCAAAAAAATAACAATCCCTGCCCTGCTCAAGGAATTCGGCGGCGTTTTTGAAGAGGCCGGCTATAAGGCTTACCTGGTAGGAGGCGCCGTACGCGATATTTTCCTTGGCAAAAAGGCTTCTGACTGGGATGTAGCTACAAACGCGACACCACAGGATGTAATGAAGCTTTTTAAGTTTGTAGTGCCCACCGGCATTGAGCACGGCACCGTTACAGTTCACTACAAAAAGCATGAAATTGAAGTTACTACCTTCCGCACAGAAAGCGGATATTCAGACGGACGCCACCCCGACAGCGTAAACTATGCTGCCACAATCGAAGAGGATTTGAGCCGCCGCGATTTTACCATGAACGCAATTGCCGTTGACCTTAAAAATGGCCGCATTGTTGACCCTTACGGCGGAAAAAGGGATATTCAGAAAAAGCTTATCCGCACAGTTGGAGTGCCCCGCGAGCGTTTTTTAGAAGACGGACTCCGCCCTATCCGCGCCATCAGGTTTTCAAGCCAGCTGGAATTTAAGATTGAAGATAAAACATACCGCGAGATTTCTACAGAGCCAGTGCTTAAAAAGATTTCGGGTATTTCCCTTGAACGCTTCCGCGATGAATTGCTGAAGCTTTTAAAAGCTCCTAAGCCCTCTCTTGGAATAAAACAGATGGAAGAAACGGGCATTTTGAATATCTTTATTCCCGAATTTACAGCCTGCCGAAACTGCATTCAGAGTGACGACCGCGGCTACCACATTTTTGACGTTTTTGACCACAACATTTACGCCTGCGACGGTGCCCCGGCCGCAAAACCTTTAGTCCGCCTTGCAGCCCTTTTTCATGACATCGGAAAGCCTGCTGCCCGTACAGAAAATACGACTCCTGAAGGCCTTAAGGTATTTCACTTTTTTAATCACGAAGCAGAATCAGAAAAGCTTGCCCGAAAAATCATGATTCGCCTTAAATTCTCCAATGCCGACACCGACCACGTCTGCCACCTTGTAAAGCATCATATGTTTTACTACACCCCGGACTGGACAGATGCTGCCGTGCGCCGCTTCCTTGTAAAAGTTGGCTCGGAAAATATCCCTGATTTAATTGACCTTCGTCTTGCCGACATGTACGGAAAATACAATCAGCCTGTCCGCCTTCACGACAGCGCCGCCTGCGACAATTTAATTGAGTTTCAGGAAAGAATTAAGGCAATTGAAGCAAAAAATCAGGCTCTCAGCCTTAAAGACCTTGCGGTAAACGGAAAAGATTTGATTGGCATAGGCATTCCCGCCGGCAAGCAGCTGGGCACAATTTTAAACCAGCTTTTTGAAGCCGTTCTTGAAGACCCGGCAATGAATGATAAGGAAAAACTTCTGGAAATTGCAAAAAAGTCTATAAGAGATTAAAAAAATGGTGTTCCCGGAGCCGTCACATCGTTCCGGCTCCGGTCGGCTGTTCCGCGGCTTGCTAACGCGCGGTCGTCCGCTTACGCTCCCGACTGGCTTCGCCACCGCTCCATAGCCTAACACAAAATTATGTATATCAAACTAATTTTCATTTACAAAAATAGCTTTTCCAGATACCTCTTTTACAGCTATTGGTACTGCAACTCCATAGAACATAACAAAGCCTCCTGAAGATAAATCCATATCTTCAATGATAACTCCATTTGCCCCAATTTTTGCTGCCTGTTTTTTTAATTCAGCAATTGCATAATTAAGCATATCTTGTTCTGTCTTTCCAGCATCACTTGCTGCTGTAACAATTCCTACAACTTCATAATTCTGAGGTGCTTCCGTATAAATTATAACTTGTTCTGGAATTGTTGCCTCTCTTTTTATACCTGTTACCAATGCAGTTCCACTAGCTGTTGCACAAGAAAAAATAATTAAAGAAATAAAAATATACGAAAAAACAAAAAATAATTTTTTCATCTAAAATCTCCAATTATCAATTATTGTAACATGACTTTTCTCTTATTTGTTAGAAAATCTGTTATTGTTTTTTTTCATTTTTATTACTTATTTTTAGGTTCATACCCTTTTGGGATTTCCTTTTTAGGTGCAGGCTCTGGAGAAAGTCCATTCATACGGTAATAATCTTCATTCCAGATTATTTTTCCACACCCCTTTCCATTTGATTTATAATTTGTACAACCTAAAAAGTACCTGCCATCTTTTTGCAATTTTGCTACTAAATATCCGTCACACATATCACATTTCTGAACAGCTAACTTTCCAGCTTCAATTCTATTTGTCATAAAATCGCAGACTTCAGGATCATTCATACAAATCCATAAGTTCAAACCATAAGCGGCTTTTACTTTATGCTGTAATGGATAACCACACATCGGACAGGATTTTTTGAATTCCAATCCTAGTTTTACTTCTTCACTCCAATCTCCTTTTAGAACTACATTTTTATAATCATGTTTAATTTCCAAAAGAAATTCTGATGGATTTTGTTCTGGTGCTATGAAATAAACTCTGTTTTTTGTTCTCGTCATAGCAACATAAAATAGACGTCGTTCTTCAGCAGCTTCGATAGCATTATCTTGTTTTACAACATAATTTAGTACGGGATCATTTTCAATTTTAGCAGGAAATCCATAAGTTTCATTTTTGCCATTAATAACGATAACATTATCATATCCCAAACCTTTGGATGCATGAGCCGTCATAAATGTTATTTTTAATTCAGGATATTTAAGAGATTTAATTTTGTTTCCGTAATCTTTACATTCAAATAGGCTTGAACGTTCCAAATTTTTCCCGTCAAACCCAAATCTTCCAAGCAAAAGGATTTCTTGTTTTTTGGAATCCTTACCGTCCATCTTGTTGAATTCAATAATTTGCTCGATTGCAGTTTCTACAGATTTTGCAAGATTGTAATTCGCATTTCCGCCAAAAAATTTTTGTTTTGCATCATAAGTATAAATAATTACAGGTTCATTTATTGTCTTCGGAGATTTAAGAGACTTTTTAATCTGTGCAGTATTTTTCTGAATAAAGTTTCCTGCAATATCAATAACTTCCTGCGAATTTCGATAGGTTTTTGTGATTTTTAAGAGTTCTGCATATCCCATTATCTCAGAAAATTTTGTAAATAAAGTGATATCAGAACCACTGAAAGCATAAATCGATTGCCAGTCATCACCAACAGCAATGATTTTTGCAGAAGTAACATCATGCAAAGCCCCAACCAAATCAAAACGCTGGCGAGATATATCCTGATATTCATCAACAATGATATATTTAAATTTAATCTGATCACTCACATTTTTAGATTCACGCAAAAGCTTTGCAGATTTATTTATCATGTCAGAAAAATCAATAGCATTGTTTTTGTGGAGATATCGTTCATATTCCAGATAACATTCTTTACAGATTCCCAGGAAAAGTTTTGTACGTACATTGTTAGACTGTAATGACCATTCATCAAATTTCTCAACTGGATATCCATTTGTCTTGAAGTTTGAAATAAAGCGATCCACAAGATTTATAAGTTTTCTGATATATCGGCTTCCATCTTGATTTGAAATCTTCTGCATAACTTCTTTATTATCACGAGGATTCAAAATGAAGCCAGAATTTTGCAATTGTTCTTTTAAATGTTCTAGAATAGTTCGTCCATCAATAAATTCAGAAAAGGTATAAAGAAGTGTTGTTCCATGCTGTTTATGCAAATCAACCTTGTCATGCACAGCCTTTTTATACTTTTCGAGTTCTTCTTTGGAATAACGATTACTGTTTCCAGATTGCGTAATTCCAAAATGCTCTATGTAAGCTTCTTTTCCATTTTGCCTAATTATAAAATCTGGAGTATAAGGCTTTTTAGCACCTTCTATATTAAATTTATATCTTGGTTCATATTCATATTCAATATTATTCAAATACAAAAAGTTAGCAATTTGAACCTCTTCCTGTGAACGAAGTACTTCATTTTGAATTGTAATGTGTTCTTTTCCGCGGGCATTTTTCATTTCTATTTGATAGTTAACTTCGCCAACTTCGCTTTTCATTGTAGAAAAATTTGAATTGCTAAGTTTTGTAAAAAGCTCGTTTTTATCTTTAACCTGAATGGGAGCATCAAAATAAGTTGCAAAAAATTTTATTAAATCATCAATAAGTTTTTGATTCTGTAAAACCGAATCCCGGAAGTAATCTTCAAGAACAAAATACAATTTTTCATTCTGAACAATTGTTAATTTTTCTTCAGAATCTTTTTGAAGAATTGCATTTCCTGTTGAATGAAAAGTTGTAATCGGAGACTCTATTTTCAGCTGCTTATTAATTTTCTCTTTTAATTCCCCTACTGCTTTATTTGTAAATGATACAACAAGAATTTCTGCAGGATTTATATTTTTCTTTTCAACAAGATATTTAACTTTTGCAGCGACTGTTGTTGTTTTTCCGGCACCTGCACCAGCAATTACAAGACAATAATCTTCATCAGTCAGAACAACTCGTCTTTGATCATCATCAAGCATTATATTTTTATCAATATCATGCAAAATAGTATCAAGATAAGTTTTTTCAGATTGTAGTTTCTCTGATATAAAATCCTCATTATGTTTTGTGACAATATTTACAATATCCGAGTATTTTTCCAAAACAGAAATAATCAAATCATTTGATACTTTATTTTTCTTGCAAAAATCAGAAAGTAAGTCGTCTGTCTTAAGTTGCTGAAAATATGAAATTGACTCCTTGCAAGATTCAATTTTCTTAAGATAATCACTTTTTGCAATATAGGAATCTGAAGAAAGAAGTTTTGTCAAAAAATCGTATAATTGTATAACCTCATTTAATTTGGGATTTTCAAAATTATGTAATTCATTAGAGTTTATTTCTGTTTGATTTTCTTTTGCTCCAAAAATACGATTCAAAATCGACATAATAATATTTTATCACACATTTTTTTATATGCCACAGTATTTACTTTTCTTCTTCTCTACTTTTATTAAATTATGTTATAATTAAATTAAGGACATATTTATGAAAAAGACTACTCTATTTATTACACTTTCTATGATTGCGTCACTTATGTTTGCAAAAGCGCCAAAATATGATTTGGATTACGACGTACCACAAGCCTTTGATGAAAGCCCTGTGATTGATTTACAGACATATAACTGCAAGGGCGTTAATTCTGTTTCTGTGACTTTTTATGCAAACAAGGCAAATATAATCACTCTCTACGGAAACAATCCTATTTCAAAAGAATGGGAAAAAATTGCTTCCTGTGATTTGAAAGGATTTTCTGATAAGGATTATGAAAGTTTCTTGAATAAGGATGCTTTAAACTGGCGTTATTTTACTTTTAAACCAGAAAATCAGGCGGAACTTTCCTATAAGATTCAAATCTCTGGAAAAATCTTAAAAGTTGAGATTAGACCTAAAGGTGAAGATTTTGACACTTCTCCGCTTCCAAAAATCAATCTTAGCGATGCCTATGTTTTCGACATTAAAAAAATCAGAGCTGAAGATTACCTTGTTTTCAAAAATTTTACGAAATGTGAAGAACTTAAATGCGTTCCATATTATTTTGACAAAAAAACTTATAAATGGTGTCATTCTTTTGAAAATGCGACAGTAAAAGAAAATGCAAAGATTGAATTGATTGATGATGAAGAAATTGACGGTATTCCTTATATTGCCGTACAGGTTATTCCGCAGGGAAATTACAGCTTCAAATTATACGAAAAGAATAATGATTTATTTATTGAAATCAGTGACGAAAATCCCTCTGAAAGTGATGATATAAACTTTATTAAGGAATAGTAATTCATTATCTTTTATACTTTCCGAAAATCTGCTATATTTCTACAAAAAGAAACACGAGGAAACTATGGCAGAATTGGAATACACTGACATCAACAAAAGCTATGAGGCAGCGCTTGAAAGAAGCAAGAAAATTGAAGCTGACCTTCTTGTAAATCCTAAAAAATACCGTGTACTGACTGGTGACCGTCCTACAGGACGCCTTCATATCGGACATTATTTTGGTTCTCTTCAGAACCGCGTTCGCCTTGCAAATATGGGCGTACCGACAATGATTTTGATTGCTGACTATCAGGTTTTGACAGACCACGATGCTTATCAGGAAATCAGCCAGAATACAAAACAGCTTGTAATTGACTATCTTGCAGCAGGAATCAATCCTGAAAAACAGGATGTAATCATTTACCCTCACTCTTACGTTCCAGAATGTAACCAGCTTATGCTGCCATTTTTGACTCTGGTTTCTAATGCTGAATTAAGCCGAAACCCTACTGTAAAAGAGGAAATCGAAAGCGCAGGTCTTAAAAACGTAAATGCCGGAATGTACACTTATCCGGTTCATCAGGCATGCGATATTCTTTTCTGTAAGGGAAACATCGTTCCTGTTGGAAAAGACCAGCTTCCTCACCTTGAAATGACACGTACTATTGCAAACCGCTTTAACCGCAAGTTCTGTCTGGACAGCGGAAAAGATCCTGTATTCCCGGAGCCTCAGGCTTTGCTTTCTAAAACTCCTATGATTTTGGGACTGGACGGAAGCCAGAAAATGAGTAAATCACGCGGAAACGCAATCATGCTTTCTGCAACAGAAGATGAAACTGCAAAAATGATTAAAAAGGCAAAGACTGACCAGGACAGAAACATCACTTATGATCCTGTAAACCGCCCTGAAGTTGCAAACCTTCTTATGCTCATCAGCCTTTGTACCGGTGAAGAGCCTGATGCAATTGCCGCAAGAATCGGTGACGGTGGCGGCGGAATGCTCAAATCAACTTTGACAGAAGCTTTGAACGAAAAACTCCGTCCATTGCGCGCAGAACGTGCAAGACTGGAAAAAGACCCTGAATACATCCGAAAAGTGCTTCTTGAAGGTGCCGCTCGCGCCCGCGAGATTGGTATTAAGACACTGGAGGAAGTACGTTCGGTAATGAATATGTGTATATAGTTTTTTGTTCACATAATAACTGTAAAAACAGCCCTTGAGGGCTGTTTTTTTTTATCTCCCACATCCTTTCTGTGTTAAATACTTTGAAAAGTTATTTTACTTACAAAAAATTGTCTGTCTGACCTTGATTTTATAGAGTAATCTCTATGAAAAACGTATTACAGGTTATTGAAGATTATATATCAGGCTGCAGACAGAAGATTGAAAGTCCTTTTTCAAAACTCTTTCTTCGCGCAGTTCTTGCCGGCGCAATGATTGCCCTCGGGGCATGTGCCGGAAACGTTGCATCTCACGCCATCACTAATGTCGGACTTGCCCGCGTTGCAAGCGCCGTCGTTTTCCCTGTTGGGCTTATGATGATAGTTTTGATTGGCGGCGAATTATTTACAGGCGACTGCCTTATGGCCATGAGCTGGATGAACAAAAAAGAATCATTGCTCAGCATAATCAGAGTTCTGGCAGTAGTTTTTGCAGGTAACTTCACAGGCGCTACTTTGATTGCTCTTGGAGCCTTTGCAAGCGGACAGTTCAACTATTCAGCAGGACTTCTTGGCGCCTATTCAATGAAGGTTGCCCTTGGAAAAGTTAATCTTTCATTTGCAAGCGCCCTTGTTTCTGGCATTTTGTGTAATATCCTTGTTTGCGCTGCAATTATTATGGCTGGCGCTGCAAAAGATGTAACAGGCAAACTTACAGCAATCTTTTTTGTAATCATGCTTTTTGTAGTTGAAGGTTTCGAGCACTGCGTAGCCAACATGTACTACATCACAGCAGGTTTGCTTGCTTCCCTTAATCCATTATACGTTCAGACAGCCATCGAAAAACTGGGACTTTCTGCTGAAAGCCTGCAGACTCTGACTGTCAAATCTTATCTAATCAGCAATTTAATTCCTGTTACCCTTGGAAATATCATAGGCGGCGCAGTCTGCATAGGACTTCCGCTTGTCTATCTTAATTTGGGTCAGAAAAAGAATGATTTAAATAACAAATCTGTTATGGAGGTAGCATAATGATTCATTTTATTGGAGTAGCATTTTTAGTTTTGCTCGCTGAGCTTGCAGGAGTAGCACTTACAGCATTAATCTTAAAAGGTTATTGCAATCTTAAAAAATAAGCATAAAAGGGACTTGCAAAAAAAACATTGCAGTCCCTTTTTTATTGCTCAAATTCTGATGACTAAGCGCACAAACAAGTTTATAATGCTTGCTATGAATGCGGTGGAATACTTTCAGGACTGGCTTGAAGATTATCTGAACTTTGAAAAAAATCCCAAAAAAGACATTTTCTGGCTGGATACAATAGACTATCTTTGCAAGCGCTTTGAAAACCCTCAGGATTATGCCCCTTGCGTTCATATTGCGGGCTCTAAAGGTAAAGGTTCTGTTTCCCGCATGATTGCCTGCATTCTTGAAGAAGCCGGCAACAAGGTTGGTGTTTTTTCTTCTCCTCATATTTCAGATTTCCGAGAGCGAATTACCCTGCCTACCACATTTTTTGATGAAGAAACCTACGAAGCGGCCATCCGCGAGATGATTCCAAACATTGAATCAATTATTCCGACTTCCCTTCCTGCCGAACGTCCTATTACCTGGTTTGAGCTTGTTACCCTTTATTCTTTCCTTGTATTCCGTAAGGCCGAAGTTGACTGGTCTGTTTTTGAAGTTGGACTTGGCGGCCGCCTTGATTCCACTAATGTCGTGCGACCGAAACTCTGCTGCATTACACCGATTGAACTGGAACATACCGAATTCCTTGGTGACACTATCGAAAAAATTGCTGGAGAAAAGGCCGGAATCATAAAAAACTGTACCCCGGTTGTAGTTGCACGACAGACTACAGAAAGCGTAAAGAAAGTTTTTGAAGAAAAGGCCTTTACCCGCCACGCTCCTATTTATTTTGTAGATGAGGTTACAAAAAATCTTTCCCACAGCTTTGATCTTGAAAAAAAGGTAATGAACATCTCTTTTGAAAGCGAGATTTTTAACCGTCCTATAAAAACAAGCCTCAAAATGCTTGGTAAAATGCAGCTGGAAAATGCGGCTCTGGCAGCCATTGCGGCGCGAAAGCTCTTCCCTAATCTTGATGAGGAGATTATTGAGCGCGGACTTGCAAAAGCTAAGCTTCCTGCCCGCTTTGAAATCCTTACCGAAGTTCCGGGCTACCAGCAGCTTCCTGCCTTGATTTTAGACGGCGCCCACACCCTCAATTCCATTACCCTGACTCTTGATACTTTGAACAAGCTTTACGGCGAAGAAAAAGTCAGTCTTCTTTTTGCCTGCGCTGCCGACAAGGACGTAAAGGACATTGCCAAGGTTCTTAAAGGCCGATTTGAGCATATTTATGCCACCCGCCCGGGTGACACAAAGCACTCAGACCTGCCTTCCCTCGAGTCAGCCTTCAATGCCGCCGGCCTCTCTTACGAACTCAGCGACGACTTCCCTCAGATGATAAAAAAAGCGCTCAAAGAAGCCTCTGAGCGCGGTGAAATCTTACTTGTTACCGGTTCCTTCTACCTGGTTGCCGAAGTAGACAGGATTGTTTTTCATAAATGAGGTTATAGGTGTCAGGTTTTAGGTTCTAGGACATACATATTGCGACAAAATAAAATTCCTATAACCTAGTACCTAGCACCTATTTTACAATTCTCAGAACCCTCTTGGTTATTGAAGTTAATACCTCATATGAGATTGTATTACCAATTCTCGCCAAATCTTCCGCTGTGTTCAGAGCCCCGCTTTCCTTCGGCCCGAAAATTACAGCTTTATCCCAAAGCTTTACGTCCGGGTTATTCTTGCCAATGTCTACCATGCACTGGTCCATGCAGATACGGCCGCGCACCGGATAATTTTTTCCGTTAATTGTAACTTCAAGTCCCGGACTGAAGCGGCGCAAAAGTCCGTCTGCATAACCGATTGGTAAAACGGCAATGTCAGTATCCTCGGGGCACTCGTAAGTACGTCCGTAAGAAACGGTCTTTCCCTTAGGGAAATGTCTGATTGCAACAACCTGACTCTGCAGCGCCAGAACAGGCTTTATATCAAAATCTTTTTTCTGAGACTGTAAATATTCCTTAGTAATTTCATCAGGATAGTAGCCGTAAGTAATGATTCCGGGGCGAACAAGATCAAAATGCAAATCTGAATTGTTCAAAAGTCCTGCACTTGCTCCGCATGACAAAATGCCGGGCTCTATACCAGCCTTTTTTACCTTTTCTACTGCAAGTTTAAAGGCCTCGCCCTGTTCCTTAGTGAATTTCTGGTTATCTTCAGAAAGGCTGTCGCTTACGCAAAGGTGGGTAATCATACCGCCAATCTTAAGGTGAGCCGAACCGCTGATAAGCTTTGCTTCCTCTCCAGCTTCTTCGGGATAGCAGCCGATTCTTCCCATGCCAGTATCAACCGCAAGAAATACCGAATGCTTTAGGTTTTTATCAACCTGACGCTTAAAATAGCCGTCAGCGGCTTCACTCAAAGCACCAATATATTCCTTACTGAAAACAAGAGGCGTTAATTCATATTCAAATAAATCATTAAATTCTTCCGGTACGCAAAGGCTCAAAAGCAGAATGTGAGCCTTAATTCCCGCATGACGAAGTTCAACACCTTCGCCCACGCTGGCAACTGCAAGATATTCAACGCCAAGGCTTTCTGCAATCTGAGATGTCAGCACCGCATTGTGACCGTAGCTGTCTGCCTTTACCGCAATGCAGAGCTTTACGCCCGGCTCAACAAAGTTTTTTATCTGTTTGATGTTATATTCAAGATTTGATTTATAGATTATTGCTTTAGTACAGCGATTCATTTTTTTAATCCACCCTAATAATATTTTATTTTCTTCTACCCTTTTTTACAATATATACTACGTTGAAAAATACCGATAAATTCGGTAAACTAAATCATTCCTTTTAAATGAGAATTATTATGAAAAAAATTATAGCAAAATCCTTAGTTATACTTCCAGTTATTTTTACAGCCTGTACTTCAGTGCCATCAAATAATAGCAAATCAGAAACAGAAAGCCCTTCAAATAACACATCAAAAGAAACAGCAGAAAACACACAAGATACCCAGTTCATTAAATCTCTGGACAATGTAAGTCTTAAAATTACTTCAAGTCCAAAAGTGACAACTGCCGGAACAGATTTTAATACTGCTTTTTCTCTTGCAATAACAGGAAAAGACGGCGCACCCCTTGCAGCCTTCCCTGTAACAGTTTCTTATCCTTCCGGAAAAGTTGATGGAAAGGTTCTTTTTTCAACAGCAGAATTAATTTCAGATGAAAACGGTTTCTGTACTTTTAAAGCAGAGAAACCAGACTTCGCCTGTGATGAAAAGCTTGCTTTCTATCCTACACCTATTTCCACTTCAGAAGAAGTAATTACAGCAGCGCAAAAAAAAGCTGTTTATGCAGACTGGAAAGTAAAATCTGACCTTACAAAAAAAGGCGCAGTACTCTTTATCTGGGAATTTAATGAAAAGAACCGTCCAACCCGTAACTCATATGAAGTTCTTTCAAAGCTCAAAGGATATGGAATCTGGAATGTCGGAAATGCTCCTGTAAACGAACCTAGCGACATTGGCAAATCACTTCAGACCTTATACAAAGAAAATTACGAAATTATTGAAGACCAGTATGGCTATTTAATCTGCGGAACGATCAAGTTCTCTCAGCCTGTAACAGCTCTTGAAAACGGTACAGGCTACTGCTGCACAATGGTTGCAGATATTTCTGCTGTAAACATGAAAAACGGAAAGGTTGTTTACACATGTAAATTTGAACAGTACGCGCAGGGAACAAACTGGAACAACGTAACACAAACCTGTAAAGATAAACTTTCGACAACAATTGCAGACAGCCTTATTTTCGGGCTATAGGATATACAAAGGGGTAAAATATGATTTACACAGACACACGAGATTCAAGTGTAAAGGTTGATTTCAAGACTGCCGTAATGGGCGGTATGAATGCAAAAACTGGCGGACTTTACATTCCAACAAGTTTTCCAAAGCTGGAGTCTTCTTTTATCTTAAAAGACCCGGCTCCTTCTTTCCGTGACATTGCCTTTAATATGGCAAAACCTTATGTAGAAGGTGAAATTCCTGATGAAGATTTGACTCAGATTATTCAGGATGCTTATCCTTTTACCCCAAAAATTGTTCCTACAGATTCAATTTCTTACATTCTTGAACTTTTCCACGGACCTACCTGTGCCTTCAAAGATTTTGGAGCACGCTTTATGGCTCGTGTAATGTCATATTTCAACCGTTCAGAAAAAGACAACCTCCACATTCTGGTTGCAACTTCTGGTGATACAGGTTCAGCCGTTGGAAGCGCCTTCCACAACGTACCAGGCATTGACGTTACAATCCTTTATCCGGAAGGAAAAATCAGTCCTCTTCAGGAAAAACAGCTTTCTACATTCACTGGCAACGTTCGCGCCCTTAAGGTAAACGGCACTTTTGATGACTGTCAAAAACTTGTAAAAACAGCCTTTACAGATGACGCTCTTCGCGGAAAACTCCGACTTTCATCTGCAAACTCAATCAATATTGCCCGTCTTTTACCACAGAGCTTCTACTACATGTATGCAGCCTGCTATGTACGCAACCGCTGTGTAATTGATTCAAAACTTAAAGATCCTGCAATCATTATGGTTGTTCCTTCAGGAAACTTCGGAAACCTCACTTCAGGTTTGATTGCAAAGGAAATGGGCGCTCCAATTGCAGGTTTCACAGCCGCAACAAATACAAACCGCACAATTCCAGACTGGATTTCAACCGGCGATTACAATGCCCGCCCTTCTGTAGAAACTTTCGCTAACGCAATGGATGTTGGCGCTCCAAGTAACTACGAACGCATTAAGGCAATGTACTCACTTGATCAGGTTCGTTCAATGTTCGCTTCTTACTGGACAGACAACGACGGCATCATGAAAGCAATTAAAAACTGCAATGACAAAACCGGTTATATCATCGATCCACACGGAGCAATCGGATATCAGGCTTGGGAAGAAATTAAAGCCGGCGGACTTAATACCTGCAAGAAAAACGACTGGAAAAAGCCTGGTCTTTCTCCAAACCTGCCAGAATGGGCTGCCAAAATCGATTCAAAAGAAGCTGTCGGAGTAATTTTGGAAACAGCCTCACCTGCAAAATTCGGACAGATTGTAAAAGATGCAATCAACAAGGATCCTGCAATTCCAGAGCGTCTTGAACAGATTCTCCGTCTCCCAGATCAGGCAGTTCCAATGGAAAATGACTATGACAAATTCAAAGAGTGGCTTCTTGCCAATCTTTAGAAATCTGATACCGGCTGTAATAATTACAGCCGGATTTTTTTCGTGTAATACTTCTTCCTCTACCGCCTCTGATGTAATTTCCTTTGAGGCTATGAATACTTTTATGAGCATTAAAAGCTTTGGAAAGAATGCTCAGACCGCAAATAAAGCTGCAAAGAAAAAAATCCTTGAAACAGAAAAACTGATTTCCGTTACAGATTCAGAAAGCCAGGTTTATAAGATTAATAATTCCTGCGACAGTGAAATTATTCTGTCAGAGGAATTAAACTCCCTTCTTTCACAGTCCCTTGATGCAGCCAGCAAAACAAACGGAGCTTTCAATCCCTTTTTGTATCCCATAACAAAAGAATGGGGCTTTACAACAAAAAACTATCATGTACCGGGTGACGCCCGCATAAAAGAACTTTTGACTCTTACAGACTATAAAAAGGCTAATAAAAAAGGCAATGTATTGTTCAGAGCCCCTGGAATGCAGCTTGATTTCGGCGGAATCGGAAAGGGCTATGCAGGAGACCTTGCCATAAAAACCTTAAAAGAAAATGGAGTAAGCTCTGCAGTTCTGGACCTTGGCGGTAATATCCAGCTGCTTGGAAGTAAGCCGGACGGGAGTGACTGGAATATTGGTCTAAGAAATCCCTGGAAAGCTGATGAAGGCCCTGTTTTTGCCCTTAAGCTGAGTGACTGCGCAGTTATTACAAGCGGCGGCTATGAACGCTTTTTCACCGGCGACGACGGAAAAGAATACATCCACATATTTGATTCCTCAACAGGCCGCCCGGTAGACAATGAACTTGTTTCAGTTACCATCATTACAAAAGACGGCATTACAGGTGATCTTTTAAGCACAGCTCTTTTTGCAATGGGAAAAGAAAAAGCAATCGAATTCTGGAAAAGCTCTTCATATTATGATTTTGAAATTATTCTTTTATGCAAAGATATGTCTGCAGTTATTTCAGAAGGAATTGAAAAGTCTTGCACAAAGCTGGCTGATTTTAGGAAAATTGAAGTCTGCAAGAAGCAGTAAAATAAAGAGCGCAAGTTGAATAATCAAGAGAATAAAAACATTTGAAGAAGTCACTTCTTTTTCCGAATATTCAAGTTCCCCCTGCTGCAACACCCT
Source organism: Treponema sp. C6A8 (assembly GCF_000619925.1). GTDB lineage: Bacteria > Spirochaetota > Spirochaetia > Treponematales > Treponemataceae > Treponema_D. The sequence goes on from NZ_JHVB01000001.1 coordinate 514,511, forward strand.
TTTAATTCTATAAAACACATTTCCACTTGTATTATAAAATAAATTCATCAGGGAATAAAAATATGCTGCAGTCAATCCCAACACAGAAGTTCCACGTGTTCTGATTTTTGAAGCAGACTGAGAAATACAGATTACAGAACTTAAAACCAGACACTTTCTAACTGCATCAAAAAAAGCTGCTTCATAAATCGTAAATTCTCCCAGTCTTAATAAAACTTTTCCTCCACCGCTGAAAAAGCTCAGAAAAATGATAAAAATCCATAAGGAAATATGAGGCAATAAACGAAGCTTTCTTTTATTCAAAAGCTGAAAGATTAATAAAATTGCAAAAAGTACCGTTAAAATCCAAAGAGATTTTATTACAAATGGTACAATTATTAACAAGATGACTAAAATAATAGACAGAAAATCAAGTTTTTTCTTTTCTTTCGTCTTGTTTTCATATCCTTTAATCACCGGAACTTTATATATACCAAATTTTGTACTTATAAAGGCAGTTAACAGACCTGAAAAAAGTGAAAACAAAAGCATGAAGCCAAGAATATTATAAACTTCTTTTCCCAGATATAAGGCGGCGCAAACAATCTGAATATAAGAACTTGCAGCTGCCCCGCATAAGGAAATACCGTAAACAGAAAAAAGCATTTCCTTAAAAAGACGTCGGTTAGCAATACTAATCAAATACATCAGGCTTCCCGCCCCCAGAGACTGACAGAAGGAAATCAAAAAAAAGGGAGAAAAAAGAGTTCCCGAAATAAAACTTGAAGTAACAGACTTTAAGACAAGAAGGCTTATAAAATCCAGGGGTGCAAAATCAAGGGCAAGTAAAATTACTATATTACCAAGCCCTAGTTTCAAAAAAGGCAGATGCGGCAGAAGAAATTCTGCATAAGAAAAAAGAAGAGTCAGGGCTGAATAATATGCAAGTTTTTCTTTATTGCGCAATTGCATCAAAATCATCCCCGCTTACAACAGTTATTATCACGTCATTTGGAAGACAGATAATATGCTTTCCCCAGCCCTGATGAACACAGGTCTTATTTTTACAGGGAGAATCAACAATTCTTACCCTTCCATCATTTACTTCAATTTTTGTAATTCCAAGCCTTCCCGAAACTTCATAAGTCCTGTTTTCCAGAAGACTGTATTCGTACTCATTTCCGTCTGCATTTACAATAAATTTATTGCCGTTTTTTATGCGGATTTTTGAAATTAAATAAACAGAAATAAATAAAATGCAAAGAAAAATTAAATAATCACCCGTTTTTAACTTCATTTTTTTTACTGAGTAATTTTAGGCTTGCGTTCTTTTTTAAGGTTTGTAATCGTAAAATTGATAGTCTTTTCGATTTCTTTTCCAGGTTCAATAGAAACATTCCAGAACATTGTAGAAACAAAGCTGAGATGAACCGGAGAATTGTTGAATTCACTTACCAGAGGATAATAAATATAGTGAGATTTTTCGTTAGGCTCAAAAGTAAAGGAAATGCAGCCTTCTGTATCAGAAAGCCTTATAGAATCAATATCGCTTAAGAATTGATTGCCATTCTGTTCAAGCAGGGATTTTGATGTATCAATTACACACTTCTGATCATCAGTTGCAGTTTCAAGGTTATAGTAAACCAGAGAATCCGGATTATATTTTGTGTGGGCAATATTTGATTCAAGAGCAAAAATGGCATTCAAAGGCTTTTCACTTTCATTACGAAGAATATACTGAATAATCATTCCGGTTGAATTAATCAAAAACTTCTTTCGCAGATAAATCTTTTGTTTTGAAGAGCCAAAAAGAGCGTTTGCTCCCAGCTGCAATTCGTGATGACTCTGAGAAAACTTAATCTGATTGTACTGAACTCGGGAGAAAATACCGTCTCCTGCAGGAATGCCTTTTTTATAATCTTCAAACTGGCTTTCTGTAAAAATGTGATCTACGAAAAGTCCCCGCTTGTAGTTACCGTTTGAAAGATTGTCAGCATAGTTGCCGGTATTTTTGAGGATATCCAATTCCAGAATAGAACCGCCCACGCTTGATATGCAGGCAAAATAGTTCTGCATTCGGCAGATATACTCATTCATACCGTCGCAGTTGTAGTCAAAACAGGTAAGGCTTTCCTTAAATGCATTGTCTTCACGAAGGATTTTTTCAGCTTCCATCAAAAGCTTATATGACTGCTGGCGCAGCACAGCTGAAGTTGTAAGAAGTCCCTTTCCGTTCTGCCCCTGCCAGAGTTTATCGCGGGCAGAGTTCTTTCGCATTTTATCACTCTTATACTGATTAACCAGCATTCCAACATAGAGAATACGGCTGAAAAGCTTCTTTACAGTTTCGAATGATTCCTGAAGGTCGTAGAAAGTATTGATATCGTCCGGGTTTACCTTATCTGAAAGCTGAAGATATGATTTATTAATTGCTTCAGTAACATAAACACTTTCCTTTACGCCCGAGTTCTTTTTGTAAGTAAAAGGAATTGTTGTCTTTACAGTTTCAGATTCTGCAAGTTTCTGTGCCAATTCAGAAAATTTATCTTCATTCAAAAGACTTTCAAGGCACGAACGTTTTAAGTCAATGCAAAGGATTCTGTCAGGAGTCTGCTGGAATACCTGACCTTTCTTTTCGAGCTTTGCATTAAGCTTTTCAACCTTCTGAATAAAATCATCAACAAAATTGTCTGTACACTCAATAAAGTTATGATAAATCGGGAAAATATCAATTGATTTTCCAAGATTTGACATTATCAGAGGAAGAAGATTAAGTTTTTTTGACGGAAGGCAGGCGCTGTCCAGGAAAACATATTCAAAACCGCAGGTAACAAGGTTATTTACCATTGAAGAATCCCAGCAGTCCGCAAATAATGAACAGCCGCGAGGCCTCTTTCCAAGACTCTGCCTTATTTCTGCCGAAAGAAGATCCAGCTGACCGTTCCTGTCTGCAGTAAACAAAAGTGGAAGCAGTGGATCATAATATGCCCCGCCAGAAATTTCAATCTGATTACGTTCTATAAGCTGTTTTAAAAGTGTAAGGAATTCCGGCCGCTTTTTCTTGTAAAACTGAATTCTGTTTCCCGGGAAATAAAATGTAAAATGAAATTCCGGATGCGCAAAAAGAAACTTAGCGAGCGGCTTATAAAGCTTCTGGTACTCTTTTTCTAGCAGTTCAGTAGTATCAAGGTTCGAAGATGCAGGTCTGTAAATAAAACTTATAAAAGTGGTAGCCATAAAACCTTTCCGGCCAGCTTTCCCACTTAAACCTGCCGCTCAAAGTTGTTATAATGCCAGTTCCCCAACAGGCATTTCCAATTATTAATTAAAATTGACTTTTATTATCTTATATATTTTATAACAATAAGCCCACAGTTTAAAGTATTTTTTTGTTTTCCTTTCAATATTTTTTTCTATTAAATTATCTTCAAATTCCTTTTCAAGCTCTGAACCGGCTTTAATGCCCCGTCCCAAATCAGTAAGATTTTTAGGAACCATTTTTATTATCTTCTGAGGACAGACAAGGCTGCACTTTCCGCAGCCGCAGCAGGACTGAGTAACTTCTGCAACGTGATCATTCATTACGATTGCCTTCTGTTCACATACCTGAACGCAGTCTCCAAGTCCAAGACAGACAAATTTATAGCCAGGATCAGTAAAATAAATGGATTTTACCATGGCACAGGTATACTGCCTGTTAAAATCAATCGGCTGATTACGAATCTGCTTTTTATTCTGCTTTAAAACTACGGCTTTTTTATCCGAAACGATGATTTTTCTTTTATGTTCAGCATAAAAGTCGGAAGCATCATTTAAGCTTACAAGAAGATTTTCAAAATTATTGTTTTTTTCATTTACAGACGGCTCCAGCACATAAAAAACAAAACTGATTAAAAGAGCCAGAACAAGAACTATAAAAATCAAAAGAAAAATAGAAAGAATCATCTTAAAGCCCCCGGATTCAGCCAACTTATATCAAAAACAGAGAAAATCAAAAGAATTACGCCAAGGAAAATGAAAAACAAACTGTAGAATTTTTCATTCATTTTCTGCCCGTTATTCATAAGTCTCTGTCTTAAAGTAATGATAAAAGGACAAAGAACTCCAATCGAACAGATAACGCCGGTACAGATTACAAGAGTATTAATCCATGAGGAACTTTCTGCAATGGCTAAGAAAACAATACTGTATGAAATTATAAATTCAGTAGAAAGCTTGTTTGTTGTAAGACGAACCAGACATTCAAAAAAAGCCGAAATACCGACAAGAATAAGAAAAATTACCAGAGGGAAAATTTCTGTAATCTTTAGAGGAAGAAGAATTTTTGAAGTAATAATCCATGAAAGAATGGCTGTGATATAAATTGAAGAGACATTCTTAACAAAGAAGATAGCATTTGGAATTTTTGCAATTCCAAATTCTCCTACACGGCTTATTCCAATTCCATAGAAAAGTACAGCAGAGGCAAAAAATGTGTAATACAAAAATGTTTCAAGATAAAGCATCCTGGGCCTCCAGATTTTCATAAGAATCAAATTTTCGTTTTATAAACTTCAGCAATACCAAAATCAGGGCAAAAATCATAAGGACACCAGGAATTGAACCGATAAAAGCAAAGAATCCTGTAGTCTGGAATGGGAAAATGATTTTTTCATAAATCAGATGATTTTCACCATAAAAAGTAAAGGTTCCGAATACAAATAAATCACGCAAAAGGAAGAACAAAAGCCCGATTAAACAGAAAAGTACAATATGAGTTCCGTTTGATTTCAATCTCTGCAAAAGGCTGAGTTCATCATTTTTTGAAAGAATATGAATCATAAAAAGAGAAAGCGGCGGAAGATAAAAAAGAATGCTCATAACAAGGGCCACTTCTGTTTGAAAGACAACAAAAATCTGACGGTAAATGATTGTAAAGGAAATCAAAAACATAAGAAGCAGCATAGTCTTTGTTTCTTTTATTTTTAAGAAACTTGTCAATGAATTAAACAAAGTTCCTGTAATTGTAAGCAAAAAAAGCTCCATACAGATTGTAAAGCCAAATACAAATCGTCCAGGAGTCGGAATAATTATAGAAAGAAAAGAAAGCAAATATAAATAGTTTGAATATTTTTTCATCACACTAACCTTTTACTTTTGTTTACCGCTTTTTAAGATATCAACAATCCTGTTTTTCCAATAATCAATCCTGAGGCTGTTATTAAAGTTCTTTATCTGCGCAGAAAAACGTCCGTGCAAACTTGAAATACCAACAAATTCAACATCATAATCTGAAGAAACAAGAAAAACTGCCGGAGTCGGGCCGTAAAATGTCTGAACGCGAAGAATAACAGCCTTATAAAGCTCGCCGTTTTTGCGGTTACGGGCTTCATAGCAGGCAAAATTCATTGAAAAAGGATTATCAATACGAACTGTATTTTCAAGAGTCCAGCTGTTAGGTTCATGCTCTTCAAGTACAGTTTCAACAAGCCCTCTGAGATTTATCTGCCAGGATTTTCTTGAAATTACAACAGAAAAAATTGTAAGAAAAAAGAAAACTGCAAAAAAGGCAGTAAGAATACCATATTTTATAAAAAAATCTTTATAAAACTTTTCGTCGTTCATAATTTCCTCTTCTATTTCCTACAATGAAAATATATTTATCTTCAATTTTTTTTCTACACGGGCATCTTCAATTGAACGCAAAAGAAGATTGAAGATATTGCAAATCAAAATTATATAGGCAGTTCCAATCGGCGAAGTACCAGCGCCGTTAACCAAAAATGCAATAATTCCCGCTAATATTCCAAAAAGTAACTTGGCATTTTTGGTGATAGGCACAGTTCCCGGATATTGGAACATAAAAGCAACAGCAAAGAGAGTTCCGCTGGAAAGAAGGGCCAGAATTACGTCACCTGTATTAAAAATGCCGCCGTAAACTACAGGTCCAAAGAGACGAACCAGAACTGCATAAACAAACATAAATAGCGCCGGAATAATTTCCATCATGTTGTTATCACAGAAGATAACGATTGTGGCAATAATATTTAAAAGATTAAATCTGAATGCCGGAATGGAAGAGTTTGTATCCCAGAGAAGAGAAATCAGGCCTTCAGGAACTGTTACCCTGAAAGGATACAGAATATATGTGTTCAAAAAGTTTGTAATTGAACTGTCAAAGCCATATACAGGGAAAGCCCCCTGAGTAATCAGGGAAACTGAAGGATTTTTTGAAATGATTAAATCCTGGGTAATCAAAAACTCCGGGAAATAATGCTTTCCGACAAACCAGGCAATTACGATTGCAAGAGCCGAAGGTGTAAGCCAGTTATTGCTGTGGCGGACAAAAATCTTATAAAGCAAAAGCAGAATCAAAGAGCACAAAAAGGCTGTAAAAAGCGGATAAGTTGAAGGAAGAAAAAATCCAATCAGAATGCTTTGAATAATAACTTCCGTATTTTTATAAAAGGCTTCTTTTGTAAGAATGTAATAGATTACAGATGCCAAAAGTCCGCCTGCAAAGGTAAAAGAAATTACCAGAACAGAGCCATAACTTTTTGTAAGTATCAGGGCAATAACCTGAATTATAAGCAGAATAGAATACTTATAAGTCATTGTTGTCATTGAGTTACAAAGATAGAAAAAGGGATTCAGTTCACTTGCCAGTTTATTCTTTTTACTTAAATCAAACATTGTAATCATCCCTCAGCATATTGATAATTTGTGTAAGCGGCAGGCGCGAAGGACAAGCCATATTACAGGTTCCGCAGTCCACGCACTTCGCAACCAGAGTTTTCAAAAGTTCTTCTACATCCTGGTTTTTACCGTTATTTTCAAGGCTATAAATATTAAAGTTTGTAACGTGATTGTAAATTACGTCAGGAAAAACATTCTGCTTGCAGACTGCCCTGCAGTTTCCGCAGTTAATACAGTCGTAAATCTTAGAATCACAAGTATTTTTTCCTGATACAATCGAAATTGATTTTACGTAACGGGTAATAGGCATATCAAGAGAAGCCGCATTTGAACCGCGGAGCCGTCCGTTAATAATAATCATTTTAGGAGTTTTTATCATTCCACCAATCTGAGAAATAATATCGCGGATTGTAGTTCCAATTTTAATGTTCAAAAAACATGAAGATTTCAGGCAGTTTCCAGAAACGTGAACAAGTCTGTTTATTGAAGGAATCTTCTTAGCAACACATTTATAAACTTCATACAAGGTTGATGCATCAATAAACAAATCCTTTTTAGTAAGAACTATGTCCGTATTTTTATTTGTCTTATTTCTCTTGGAAGCTTTTCCAGCCTTTACATTTTTATTAAAGGCATCAATAATTTTTGCCTCAAGACCAGCCGGATATTCATTTGAGTTTACATCCAGAAAATCAGTTGTTTCTGTCATCCATGGGTCAAAAAGAGTTTTTGGAGTAAGCTTTGAATTATAAATAAAAACAATATTGTTTCTTCCAAGCGCCTTTAAAAGATAGCCGCAGGCCTTCATCATTCTTTCAAAATAAAACTTGGTAAGAAGTCTGTCTGTGATGCAAGAAGGATCATCATCAAAAAGTCTTATAACAAGAGTCTGGCCGGAAAAATTATTAATCTGATTTCCCAGATTTACAGGCTTTTTTACATTAAAAGTATTGATGATTCCGCTGTCAAAAATATGTTCCTGAATTTCCTGAGCTGAAAGAGTATCAATAGGGCGTGAAGGAATCTGTCTTCCCAAAAAATCAAAACTGCCCTGAAGGCGAATTTTCACAGCCTTTTCTGTCTTTCCGTTAGGACACTGGCATTCTACAATTTCCTCTACAACACCAGGAATTGAAGCATGAACGCTAATTTTGCCAGGCTTATCAGAAGCCGCAATAATCTGTCCTTCTGTTACAAGCTCCCCAGTCCTTACAAGAGGATTACAAGAGGTATTATATTCCTGAGATAATGGAATTGTAACGTGGTGCGGCAAAAACGCATTTTGAGAACATGTATAATTTTTTAATTCATCAGCTTTTTCTGCAAAAAGTATCATTTGCCCCTTCCCCTGCTGTCTTTTTTAATAATACTGGAAATATAAATAAATAGTAATATAAAAAAGCAAATTAAAATCATTATTATGCTTAAGGTACTCATTGAATATGAATTAAGCGAAACATAACCGAAGGTTGAATCCTTTCCTTCGCTTTTGAGGATTCGCTCAACAGAGTTTCCGTAGAGATTGTCTATCTGATTATAGGAATTATTACAGAATGCCTCATCAAAAACAAAACTCTTAGTTTTTACTTCAATTTTCTGGTCAGATTCTTCGTAATAAGGAAATTCAATTTTTTGCGAAAGCTTAATGTCAGAAGAATCATTGCCCCCCGAAGAATTAAGGGAAACATAAGGAGAAGTCTGAATCTTCCAGTTCCACTTGTAATAGCCGTCAAACTGAGGAAGCTCAGAACTTAAAGCCCCGCTTTTTCCAGGCAGAGTAATCTTAGAGAGATGAGAGCCAGCAGAAGTTCTTGTTGTAACAAGGCTCACCATAAGGAACATAAAAACCGCAAGCACAGAAACCGGCAGAATCAAAAATGCCTTGTTAGAAAAATAATCAATTCTTTTGGCAGGAAGAATAAAAAGACTTTGAAAGTGAAGCTTGCTTATCCTGTATCTTTCAATTTCACTGTAAATGCAGAGAGCCGAAAAAACTCCGCCCACAAAGAAAAAGAAAAGCACCACAGTTAAAAGCGAAGAACAGATGATATTCAAAAGCACAACAGCCAGAAGCACAAGGAAAATCCTGCTCTGGCGGACAAGTTCAAAAACGCCCTGACGTTTCCACAAATTCGACATTACAAAAAAGAAAAGAAGCACAATGATTAAAGATGCCGCCACAGGGTAAAAAGGATTGCAGAGAGCAAAGCAAACCGAATACACAGCGCCGACAGCATAAACCACCTTATTCTTAGCAAAGCCCAGCAAAATGCCAGAGAAAACAAGCACAAAAAGAGGAATTAAAAATGGGTAGCTGGCATTTGAATCAATCCCAGAACTGATTTTCTGCTGATTTAAGGCCGCCACCGTTTTTTCAAGCTGAGCCTTATAAGATGAAGGAACATAATAAAGCTTATAGTTCTGAGATTTATCAAAAAAGAAAGCCTGCCGCTTGGTAAGATAAGAGTCCTTTGCAGAAAGACGCAGAAGCGAAGCTTCCGGAGAGTTTTCTTTTAAGACAAGAGGTACATACTGATTTGTGTAGCAGGCATATTTTTCAACCCCGTTTTCAGAAAGGGTCTTTTGTACGCTTTCTTCAGGAGCCCCCGCCGCAACATAAAGCACACTGTATTTTTTCCACAAACGGCCCTGAGGAACAGAGCGGAAGGTAAAAACCACAAGCAGAGAAAGAATAGAAGCTATGGTGTAAACAATTTTCAAACTTGTTTTCATTTTTAAATTACAGTCTGCTTTTAATCAAGAATTGAAAAAGCAAGTCCCACAAAGAATCCAAGAATACAGCCGCAGATTACTTCCATTGGAGTATGGCCAAGTACTTCCTTAAGCTGCGCATAAGATGCAATATATTTTTTATTCTGAAGTTCCCTTCCAAGTTCATTGATTTTCTTTGCCTGATTTCCGCTGGAACGTCTTACACCAAAAGCATCGCGGATAACGACAAAAAAGAACATCAATGAAAAAACAAAAATATCAGACTGAATGCCGTGGCGAACGCCGATTGAAACACAAAGCGAAGTAACAAGAGCCGAATGGCTTGAAGGCATGCCTCCAGTCTTCCAGATAAGGTTTTCAAAAAGGTTCAGGAGAGAGTTAATTCTTCCATAAATAAGATTAATTCCAGTTTTTATAAACTGGGCGATAAGCCAGCTGAAAATGCAGGAAAGAAAAACGGGATTATTAACAAAGCCAATTATCTGATCTATAAGAGCAGGAAGAGCAGTTGCGCCCTCTCCGGCAGTAAAATTCTGATTCATAAGATGTTATATTTTAACACGACATAGCAAAATTTACTACTGTATTTTTAGAAAAGTTGTTATTATGCTCTTATGGATTTTAAGACTTTTACGGCAGCAAAAAATGACGACGGCCGCAGGCTGGACAAAATCATCAGGATTTTTGCGCCAGAGCTTTCACTTTCGGAAGTCTATAAATATATTCGAAAAGGCCTCATCAAAATAAACGGGAAAAAGGCAAAAAATGACTCCCGCGTTATGGAAAATGACCTCATCCAGATTGCAGGCTTTATCTTAAATTCCAGTGAAACAGAAAAAGATGAAGGCGCCGCAAGCGGCGCGTCGCACAAGGCCCCGGCCCGCTTAAGAGTAATATTTGAAAACCAGCATCTTCTAATTATTGACAAAGCTTATGATGTCAGCGTCCACGGAAACGACAATTCCCTGGAAAAAGAAGTCAGCCAATATTACAAGAGCACGCGTCATGATGCTTCCCTTTCCTTCCGTCCGGGCCCCCTTCACAGGCTGGACAGAAAAACCACCGGCCTCCTCTGCTTTTCCATGAGCCTGCAGGGGGCAAGATGGTTTTCTGAAAACATTCAGACCCACGCAGTTCAGAAAAAATACGCCGCCCTGCTGGAAGGAAATCTAAGTCAAACAGAAAGCTGGTCTGATAAGCTTGAAAAAGAAGACGGCAACGATAAAGCCTTCCACACAGTAAAGGCGTCAGAAGAAGGAAAAATCGCCCTTACAACAGTAACCCCAATCGCCCACGGTGTTTTTAATAATAGAGAGGTTACATTAGCCGTAATGGACATTAAAACCGGGCGAACCCACCAGATCCGCTCGCAATCAGCCCTGCACGGACATCCGCTTTTGGGAGACACAGCCTACGGCGGAATGAAAATAAATAATGCGGAGAGAGATTTTTATTTACAAGCCTTCAGCCTAACCTTCCCCGAAAATCCAGTCGGGCTTTGTGAAGAAATAAAAATTCCACTATCCGAATCTTTTATATCAATTTTAAAACGATGTAACATCAATAACTTTGAGATTTAATTACTTTTGAAAATCAAAAATTGGAGTTATAATAAATTGATGGCTGATTTGATTAAAAATATTGCACAAAAATTTAAGCCTGTAATGGTATATGCTCTTGTTGGTGAAAGCGGAACGGGAAAAAGCTACCGCTCAAAAGGCCTTATGGAGCAGTACGGAATCAGAGCCATTATTGATGACGGCCTTTTAATCCAGGATGATAAAATTATTGCAGGCCGTTCTGCAAAAAGAGAAAAAACCTACATGGGCGCTGTCCGGGTTGCCCTTTTTGATGACAAGGAACACCGCGATTCAGTTGCAAAAATTCTTCGCAAAACTCACATTAAAAAAATTCTTCTGATTGGAACTTCAGAAAAGATGGTAACAAAAATTGCCATGCGCCTTCAGCTTCCTCAGCCTCAGAAAATCATTCATATTGAAGATATTTCCAGCGCAGAAGATATTGAAAAGGCACAGAAATCCCGCCATGTAGAGGGAAAACACGTTATTCCTGTTCCTTCCATTGAAGTAAAGCAGAAATACCCTACAATTTTTTCTAATTCCCTGCACGACTTGATTGGAAAAAGCAGTTTCCTTTTCAAAAATAAAAAGAACAAAGTCACAAAAATGATTGAAAAATCAATCGTTCAGCCGGAATTTTCTAAAAAAGGCCGCATTGAAATTTCAGAGGCTGCCCTTACCCAGATGACCATGCACTGCGTAAGCGAATGTTCTCCAGATGTAAAGGTAAAGAAAATCTCTGTAAAAAAAGATAACCGGGGCTACAAGCTTATTGTTACGATTGACGTTCCTTTCGGAACTCAGCTTACAGGCAAGGTTCACAAGCTTCAGCAGTATATTATCGATAAAATTGAATCATTTACGGGCATTCTTATTGAAGACGTAAACATCATCATCGATAAGATTTCCATGGAAAACCGGGAAAGCAAGCCAAAAACTTCAAATGATTTTGGAGTAAAGCTCAAGGCTCCTAAAAAATAATGCCGGCATAAAAACCGGCACTTTCTTACTTCTTAGGCTTTTTCTTACCCTTTGATTTTGTTTTAGGCTTTTCAGCAGCATTCTTTTCTTTGTCTTTCTTTTTAGGCTTATCTTTAGGACGCTCTTTTTCAGTCAGTTTGATTGTAACACCCTGAGCCTGCAGGGCGGCTTTAACGGCATATTCAAGTTCGCGGCGGACAGGATTCATAGGAAGTACAAAATTGCGGCACTCTGTCCAGGTTTTTGCATAAAGCTCACTGACAGAAGATTTTCCTTCCACCTCGCCGTTCCAGTCTGTAAGGCTTGCAACAAAATCCTGAATCATAAAGACCATTTTTTTGCCAAGGCGGGCATCGCTTTCAAGCTGATTAAGCTGATCCAGCATTTTGATGCTCTGCATGTATTTTCGCTCAAAAGCCCGGCTTTCATAAATAAGAGCAGTTGCCGAAGGCTGAAGATACATGTAAAGATCGCACTTTAAAGCTTCCGCAATAATTTCCGACGCATGAGAATTGTTCAAAATCTTGAGCATTTCCTCAGTAAGGCGTGACGGAGAAACCTGAGACAAAAGCGCTGAAGAAGCTATGATTTTACGACGCAGGCTTCGAGACATTTTTGCGTGGGTTGTTGCAGAATATTTAATTGCGCGAAGCATTCGCACTGGATCTTCTATAAAAATCTTATCAACCGGAATAACAGGACGAAGGACGTGCTTTTTGATATCCTTCATGCCGCCCACATAATCGATTACCTGTTCCTGAACCGGGTCATAGTAAAGTGCATTCAAAGTAAAGTCGCGGCGCTGTACATCTTCTTCAATTGTTCCAAAAGCATTACCGACAGAACCGTCGCAGATTGAACGGAAAGTACTTACTTCAAAGATTTTTTCACCAAATACAACGTGAACAAGACGGAAACGACGTCCGATTATGCGAGAATTTCTGAATATTTTCTTTATTTTTGATGGGGTCGCGTCCGTAACAATATCAAAATCTTTTGGTTTGTTACCAATTATCAAATCTCTGACGGCGCCGCCGACAATATAGGCGGTATAGTCTGCATCTCGCAGACGATTGATAATCTGAAGGGCGTCAGGATCGATATTGGCATGTGGTATAAGATGTTCTGATTTTGTGTAAACAACGGCTTTTTTTACAAGCTTCCCATTCTTATCAGTACCATAACGATATAACACGATGTGACTATATTATTTGAAAATGGTGTAAATTTCAATATAGCTCCCGGTAGCGCTTATTATGCTAATTTACTAATCCACTCAATCACATCTTTCTCAACGATGTCCTTGTCGTTCTCGTTGAAGATTTCGTGGCGGTCACCTTCGTAGGACTTGATTGAAAGATTTTTTACGCCGTTGGTCTTGTAAATATTGTAAAGCTTTTTGATAGTAGCGCCGTATGAACCAACAGGGTCTTCTGAACCGTAGATGAAGAAAATCGGAAGGTCATTTGAAATCTTCTTCATATTTGCAGGCTTGTGAATCTGCTTAAGGCCGTGAGTCATATCGTAGAAGAAGGAAGTAGTAAGAGGGATTCCGCACCATTTATCATCAGAATACATCTGAATATTCATCTCATTAGCAGAAAGCCAGTCAAATTCAGTTTTTTTATTCGAAATACGTTTGTTATATGAACCAAAAGAAGCATTTGAAAGGGCTTTTACGATTGAATCTCCGCCGCAAAGAGCTTTTACAATGGCAGTCATAAAACAACCACCGGTAACAAGAGCGCCCATAGGGCCTGCAGTTCCGCAGAGAATACAGCCGTCAATCAAAGTGCTGTATTTTTCGATAAAGCCCTGAGAAATAAATGAACCAAAAGAATGTCCAAGAAGAAATACTTTTTTTCCGGTAAATTCAGCTTTATCAGCTTCAATCATTTCATGCAAATCTTCTACAACGCGGTTAAAACCGTCTTTATCAGCAAGCTTTCCAAACTTACCCTTGCCTTTTTTTTCTGCATTTTCTGCAGTTCGGCCGTGACCGCGCATATCATAAGCTACAAGAGCAAAACCGCTTTCACAAAGAACAGAACCAAGTCTGTCGTATCTTAAAGAATGCTCAGCAAGTCCGTGATGAAGCTGAACAACTCCCTTTATATTTTCTGCCTCGTCTGGAATCCATTTTGTAACCCAAAGTTCACATCCGTCGCTCATCGATTTAAAATCGCTCTTAGTAGTCATACTTTCTCCAAAATGTTAAATTAAGATATGAATATTATAACAGATAAAATGGTTTTTGGTGGAAAAACTTTAACAAAAATCGACGGAAAAGCTGTCTTTATTCCATATACAATGCCGGGCGAAAGTCTGGAAATCAAAATCACAGAAGAAAAAAGAGATTATAATAACGCAGAAATTGTAAATATCATTAAGCCAAGCGAGCACCGTGTAAAGCCAGCCTGCCCTTATTACGAAAAATGCGGCGGCTGCAATATGATGCACATTGAACCAGGCTACCAGCGGGAACTTCGCAAGCAGATGCTGGCAGATATTTTCATGCAGAACGGCATCGATATTTCGGATAAAATCCAGATTGTTTACGACCGCGACACAAATTACCGCTGCCGTTTCCAGCTCAATGACGGCGGCCTCAGCCAGAAAAACGCAAACGTTATCATTCCGGTTGAAGAATGCATTTGCGCAGAGGCTCCGGTAAACGAATGGCTCAAAGAGACACCGGCAGCCCAAAGAGGCAAAGGCCGCTCTCACCTATTCGGCAGCTCTTTTATGATATCTAACGGCCAGAACAGTGGAAAACTGATAGTTGCTGACGAAGCTGATGACAGTAAGAAAAGCGGAATCGTGGTAAAAGGATCTTCAAAAAAGAAACTTAAGCTTAAAGAAAATAAATATTTCAGCGGAACAATGCTTTCTCCTCAGAATACGGTAACAGTCTGCATCGGCGGCAAAAACCTTAGCTTTGATGTCCGCGGCTTTTTCCAGTCAAACCTATTTGTTTTTGAAAAAGTTGTAAAATTGATTTGCGACACGCTCGGACAGGGAGAACGCGTACTTGATATGTATTCGGGCTGCGGCTCAATTTCAGCCTTTCTTGCAGACAAGTTCAGCCAGGTAGTGTTGGTTGAGCACAACCGCGATGCTCTTGTTTTTGCAGAACAGAATATGGCTGGCAAGAGCCACGTAAGCTACGGCCTCAGCGGCGCAAACTGGGTAAAAAACTGCGCTTCTACCTGCGGCGAATTTGATGCCTGCGTAATTGACCCGCCTCGCTCCGGCATGGAAAAAGAAGTCTGCGATTATCTTTGCAAAAGCGGAATTCCTCAAATCAGAAGCCTTTCCTGCGACCCGGCAACTCACGCCCGCGACTGCGCAAAACTTATTGCAGCCGGCTACTCTCTTGAGCAGATTTACCTTCTGGATTTTTATCCTAACACAAGTCACATAGAAAGCCTTGCTGTATTTGT
The DNA here is from genome assembly GCF_000619925.1 of Treponema sp. C6A8. Lineage (GTDB taxonomy): Bacteria > Spirochaetota > Spirochaetia > Treponematales > Treponemataceae > Treponema_D. The sequence continues at coordinate 529,902 of NZ_JHVB01000001.1, forward strand.
AAAATGAAAAAACTCACCCTGCTGCTAGTTTTTCTGCTTTCCTCATTTCTTGCTTTTTCCCAGGGTGCGGCTACTTCTGAAGAACCCGCCATGCTCTGGCAGACAGTACTTTCCGGAAAAGTGCTGTCTGAACCTGCAAAATTTTCTTACGGCTTTTGCGTGATTACGGACGCAAGAAAAATCGACTGCCTCAATTACGAAGGAAAAAAGCTCTGGGAAAAGGATATTGAGCATCCAAGAGAATGCCAGATTTTCCCCCTCGATTATGAATTTCTTCTTCTTTCAGACAATTCAAAAAACACCGTAAGCCTTATCAATCCAAGCGGGCTAAAACTTTGGGAAGCTGAAATCACTTTTAAGCCAGAAAAGGCAGAAAGCGGTGATGACGGAAGGATTTTTGTTTATAACGAAAACCAGATTGCCTGCTACGGTATAAACGGAATTAAAAAATGGCAGAAATCTTCAGATACAAACCCAGCCCTTCTCAAGCTCAATCCTTTTGGAAATCTAAGCGGAGAAACTCGTGAAAAAACTGACTCAAATTCATCTTATCAGAATGAAGAAATTATAAGAAAGCATTTCCGCGATTATGCCTACGCCTTCTTTTATGACAAAAAACACGCCCTCATCTGTAAAAACAACTGGACTCTGGAATATTATTATTTTAATGAAGAGCAGAATGTAAGCGGCATTTCTTCCAAAAAAGCAAAAAGCGGTCCTAAATCTGCAAAGAGCCAGACTGCAGCCTTATACAATCTGAAGGACATAAATACTGATATAAGAAAGAATAAGCAGGTTACCAGCGAGGAACGCATGGAAGCTTTAAGGGCCGGAAACTACGCAGACCAGGAAATTCTTTTTTCTTCTGAACTGATGAATATTCTTGACGCCTACTCCGCAGACATAAATATTTCCCAGTTCGGCACCCAGATTGAATATTCGATTTACGAAGCAAACACTAAGGAATTTGGAATTATTTTGAGCCAGATTCCCCTGCTGGCAAGTTCAGACTACACAATTAAAATTGCCGACATTGTCGCCCACACAAAAAATACGGCAGTTCTGAAAAACGCCCTTAGGGAGTTCGGAAACTGCGCCTACGATCCTGACTATCTTGTTTTAACTGCAATTCAAAACCGGGCAAAAAACTTAAACAAGCGCAATGAAGATATAATCGTTTCCTTCTGCGACGCCGTCTACGAAATTTGCCGCTTCATGGGAAAAAACGCTTATAATACAAAAGGAAAGCAGATTCTTGCAGACTTTGTCTACGCATCAAATCCGGACCGGGTAAAAGCCTACGCCAGAAAAACCTTCGAGAAAATCAAAAATCTTCAGATGTAGAATTTTATTTACGGATATTTTTTTTGGTAGTAAAATTATTTAAATGGCATCGGGGCTAAAAAAAAGCAAATTCTTGCAAATAATTTTACTTTCGCTTTCAGTCGTAATATTTGCCTTTTCTATGATTGCATACAGATTATCTCTTACGCGAATTATGAAGAGTTTAACCTGGACTTCACTAGAAGAGACAACAAGTCTTTACACAGCCTTATTTGATTTAAAAATCCAGGAAAACTTTGACCTTCTTGAAGCCATCGCAGAAGGTTTTTCTTACATAGACACCACAAACGATAAGGCAACAACAGCCTTAATCCAGCATTTTTCCAATAAAACCGACTTTTCTACCCTTTATTTTGCAGATGAAGACGGCGAAACCTTTGGAAACGAGGGACAGAGTTTTGGAATTGTATCAAAAACCGATTATTTCAGACGCACGATGTTTTCCGGCACGAGAACAATTTCCAAAACCATTGAGTCAGATTCAAGACGGGTTCCTTCGTTTATTCTTTCCGTTCCGGTAATTAAGGATGAAAAAGTCTGCGGAATGGTCTGCGGAATATTGAATCTTTTGAAGCTGAACAATACACTTTCCGCCCATTTTCAGAATTCAAAGGGCTTTTACATGATTGTAGAAAGTAACGGCCACATCATCTTTACCAATGCTGAAAACAAAACTCAGTTCGGAAACAATTTCAATATCTTCTTAATTAAAAATAAATCATGTTCGGAATCCGAATTCATCAAATATTCCGAGGATTTAAGAAATCAAAGACATGGGCTGATGGAATACTATTCTCATAATGCAAGACGCTTCTGTTCCTATACGCCGCTAAATATGAACAACTGGTATCTCCTTACCATAGTTAAGACAGATGCCATCGATGCAAGAATTGCCCTTACCAAAAAGATTTCAACGACTCTTTCCTGCATCATGTCGGTTCTGCTTATTCTTTCTATCGTTCTCATATTTCTTGCAGAACGAAAAACTGCAATCGTTAAGACAAAGAACGAAGGCCTGACAAAGATTTATGACAGCAGTAAGTCTGTGGTTCTTGATATCAACCTTGTTGAAAAAAACATTTCCTACAGCGGAGATACTAATTTTGTTTTCGGACAAAACATTCAGCAGACAAATTATCAGGCTTTTGCCGAATTTACAAAAAACATTCATAAGGATGATAAGCACGTTATAAAAGAGCTGAAAAAAGCTGCATTTGAAAATTTTACCGAATACACAGCAGAATTCCGCCTTATGTGCTCCGATGGCGAATACAACTGGTTCAGGGTAAAAAATCTTCCGATTTTTGATGAAGATCATAAGCCTGTAAGAAGCCTTGCCTCCTTTACAAACGTAAATAAGCAGATGCTGAAAGAACAGGAACTCATGCACAAGGCTGAATACGATTCCCTTTCAGGACTTTTAAATAAGGGAAGTTTTGAAAATAAAGTAAGCGCTCATATTTCAAAAAATACAGAACAGACCTGCGCCCTTTTGATTATTGACCTGGACAATTTTAAGATGATTAATGATACCCTGGGTCATTCCATGGGGGATGCAGCAATCAGTGATACGGCAAAAAAGATTTCCCTGATTTTTTCAATTCAAGACTATCTTGGAAGAATCGGTGGCGATGAATTCTCGGCCTTTGTAATTTTTGATAAAAACATGCCGCTTAGCGAATGTATCATGCACTTAAACGAAAAGGTTTCTGACCTCTGCGAAATTCTGAACGAAATGTACTTTAATGAAGATAAATATGTAGAGATTTCTGCAAGTATCGGAATTTCTATATATCCGGAACACGGAACAAGTTACGAAGAACTTTTTGACCGCGCCGATAATGCCCTTTACAACGTAAAAAAAGGCGGCAAGAACAATTTTATAATTTGGAACAGCGATTTACAGCAGGGCTCAGAATCATCTTATTCAAGCCACAAGGGACTGGAAGAACTAATCTAGTCTGTGTAAGCGGGCCAGTCAGAGCCCGCTACCTTCTAATCGTCCGTAAGCTTTTTCCACTCTTTTCCGTCATATTCAAAAATCGAAGCCTGACAGTTTTTCTGTAAGCCTTTTCCCCAGAAGTGAGCCTTATCGTTTCCTTCAAGATAGCACATAATTCCTTTATTTAAGGCACCGTGGGCAACAATCATAACCCTGTTAAACTTCTGCCAGTCTTTTTCCAGAACCGACTGAATAAAATCTTTTGTACGAGCGCAAAGTTCTTCTATAGTTTCGCCTTTTGCAGGAGGAGTATATTTTTCAGGCTCTGTAAAGAAATAGTGAAATGGACTTTCAGGACAGTTCCAGTCTGCATAGTAAGCGCCTTCCATTTCGCCAAAGGAAAGCTCTCTAAGGCGTTTATCCCGGATAACAGGAATATTTTTATGGCCGCGGATAAGACAGGCTGTTTCATATGCACGGATTAAGGGAGATGAATAAATAACATCAAAATCAATATCATCAAGTTTTTTTCCAAGCTGACCGGCAGCTTCCCGCCCTGCTTCATTAAGTTCTATATCAGTATTTCCCTGAAGTTTTCCGGCAGCATTCCACACTGTTAAGCCATGCCGAATTAAGTACAATTCCATAAAAAACACTATATCAAGTTTTGATAAAAAAATCCTTATTTATAGAAGAAATAATTTTACAGATAAATTTTTCTCACCTATAATATACTTATTAATAAAGTTGCCATATTAAGCATACACAGGAGAATTACTATGACAAACTTTTTTACCAAGAGCATCAGCCGCCAGCTTTCAATTTCAATTGGTACTGTACTTCTTGTACTCCTAACCTTATGTGCAGTCTGTATCAGGCGGGCTGTAGATAATTCACTTCAACAGGTTTCAACAAAATACCTTGACATGACGGCAAGCCGCTACGGTGAAAGTACTGAAAAAATTCTTTCAAATGAATTCAGTATTGCAAAAACCCTTCAGGCTTCAATTGAAGGCTTTGAAGATATTCCTAAAAACAACCGCCGCGATTATATTAACAATCTTTTAAAACATACACTTGAACTTAATCCAGGTCTTGTAGACGCCTATTGTGTCTTTAAGGAAAATGCACTCGACGGTCGTGATGCCGAATTTACAAATTATGACGACACTTACGATGAAACAGGCCGCCTTATTCCATACTGGACTAACGACGGAAAGGAAATTGCCTGCTGTGCCCTTACAGATTATGAAGGAAGCTTCTGGTATGAAGAGCCTATGAAGGCTAACCGGGGCATTCTTATTGAACCAAACCTTTATGAAGTAGGCGGAAAAGAAATATGGGTTTGCGGTGTTGCCTTCCCAATTCACAACAAAAATAATCAGATTGTGGGAATGCTGGGCGTTGATATGTCGCTTGATGCCCTTTCTGCCCTTTTAAAAGATGCACAGATTTTCCAGTCTGGCTACCTTTCCCTTACTTCTCACACAGGAACTATCGCCGTTACTAAAGACGAAAGTCTTGAAGGCCAGCCTAACCCTGACTACACAGACAGTAAAACAGCTTCTATGTTTACACAGGCGGCAACAAATTTTACCCCCTTCGGCTATCCTGCAAAAGATAACGGAGTCAGCGTAATTAAAGTTTACAAACCTCTTACAGTAGAAGGCGCTAAGGAAGTCTGGTACCTTGGAGTAACAGTTCCTGACAATGAGGTTGGAGCTGCAGCTGCAAGAATCCGCGCTATAGTAATGATTATTTTTGCCTTCACCCTGATTATTGTAATCGGCCTTGCCTATCTGATTATCCGCCGCGTTGTAAAGGAAATGAACAAGGGTGTTGCCGCAATGAAAAACATTGCCCAGGGCGACGGTGACCTTACAGTCCGCATGAATGTAAAGAACCAGAATGAACTTGGCCAGATGTACACCTACTTCAACAAGACAATTGAAAAAATTCAGGATTCCATCCGCCAGGTAAAAGATGTTTCTGAACAGATGACCCATCACGGTCAGGAACTTGGCGACAACATGAATGATACAGCGGCTTCTGCCAACGAAATTACTTCAAATATTGAAAGTGTTAACCGCCAGGTTCAGATGCAGGGAACTAACGTACAGGATGCTGCAACTTCAATGCAGCGTATTAATTCCAGCGTAAATGACCTTATTGCAACAATTCAGTCTCAGAGTTCAAGTGTAATAGAATCTTCTTCTGCAATTGAAGAAATGGTTGCGAATATTCAGTCGGTAACTTCAATTTTAAATAAAAACAGCGGAACCATCAGTGAACTTGAAAAATCAACTGATGCGGGAAGAACTAACATCGATGGAACTGTACAGGCAACCCTTAAGATTCAGGAGCAGTCAAAGATTCTTCTTGAAGCCAGCAGTGTAATTCAGAATATTGCAAGCCAGACTAACCTTCTTGCCATGAATGCAGCTATTGAAGCGGCTCATGCCGGCGAAAGCGGAAAAGGTTTCAGCGTTGTTGCAGACGAAATTCGAAAGCTTGCAGAAGATTCAAACAATCAGGGTAAGAAAATTACTTCAAACCTTAAAGAAGTAAGCGAATCTATTGATCAGGTTGCTGAATCTGCAAAACATATGCAGGAAATTTTCAATCAGATTTATGAGTACATTCAGAAGGTATCTCAGCAGGAAACAACTATTCTCCACGCTATGCAGGAACAGTCAGAAGGCGGAAGCCAGGTTCTTACAGCAATGAAGCAGATTAATGATATTACCGTTCACGTAAAAGAAGGCGGTGATATCATGCAGAATGAAACCCAGCAGGCGGCAGAAAAGATGGACAACTTAAGCCGCCTGACAGAAGAAATTACCTGCAGTATGGAAGAAATGAGCATCGGTATTGAAAGCATTAACAAGTCGATGAATAATGTAAATGAACTGACTCATCAGAACAGCGAAAACCTTGAGAGTCTTGGAAACGCAGTAAGGAAATTTAAAGTATAAAAATTAAGGCGGCTTGTGGGCCGCCTTTTTTTGTTACTCAATAATCAGATTTTTCTTTTTAAGCTCGTCTAAAATCAGTTTTACAATCTCTTCCGGATTGTATTTTGATGTGTCTACAAAAAGGTCTACAAAGTCATACTGATTGTTATCGATATTATAGAGTTTTTTATAGCGGCGGCTGTCTTCGCTGTCGCGCATGGCTGTAAAGTTCTTTATTTCTTCAAGGTCCCCGCCCTCGCGCTCTAAAATACGTTTTGCACGAACCTCATCACTTGCAAAAAGATAAACTTTAAAATCAGCTTCCTTGAGCATCCAGATTGCAAGACGGCTGCCAAGCACGCAGTTTTCTGCCCGTGCCAGTTCAACCTGATGATTGTCTACATACTGATCGTAAGAATCATCTGTTTTTGCGTTTTCAATAACCTGAGCAAGTGTAAGTCCTTTTTCCGCTGCAAGCTGACGGAAAGTATAATTAATCAGTTTAATTTTTAATGCTTCTGCGAGCATGGTCGAAACTGTAGTATTTCCACAGCCAGATTTTCCGCTGATTGCAACTCGAAGTTCGTTTTTAATTTTATATGACATTACCTGCTCCTGTGTAAGGCTGCCGGTCAGAGCTCGCCCTGTTTAATAGCAAAATAAATTATATCGATTTCTACACAGAAAGCAAAGTTTCCGCATTAAATTTTCTGGTTTTCTTAACAAAAATATCAAGATTAGAACCAATGAAAGACATGATGTAAAAAGAAAGCAAAAGGCCGGAAAAAATACTTGCGGCAAATTCAATCAAAGGATTTGTTCCGTTAGAAACAAAACTCAAAAGAATACAGAATACAAGAAGGAAAAAGCCGCTGATTCCCCAGCTTGTAAAGGAAACCTTGATATAATCCTTCTGCTTCTGCATTGCAAGCTTTACAATTCTTGTAACCTCTTCTGAATCTGCATCAACCTTTTCCTTCAATTCCAGAGAAGCAATTTTTTCTGCCTTAGTAAGAAGCCTTACCTTTGCGCGGCACTCCTTACAGGTAAGAAGGTGCAAGGAAACAGATGGAGAAAGAAGCTGATTTTTGTCTGCCTCATAGAATTTTTCCATGATGTGACTGCAATTTTTTTTCATAATAGACCTCCAAGCTTTTCGCTTAGTATTTTTTTCGCTCTGAATATATTTGATTTTACGGTATTTAATGGAATACCAGTCATTTCCGAAATATCTTCCTGATTCATATCAAGATAGAAGAAAAGTCTTATGCAGACAGCGTAATTTTCAGGAAGGGTTTGAACAGCTTCGTTGATTGCTTCCCTTGTAAGGGATTTTATCTGTTCGTTTTCCGGAGTGTCGTAATAGGAAGGCAAAAAATCTTCCTGATCTTCATAAGAATCTGTAATTTTAAATGATTTTTTTTGATTTATTGCCGTTGTAAAGGCAATGCGGGTAATCCAGGTAGAAAAAAGACTCTTTCCCTTAAAACTGGAAAGATTTTTATATGCCTTAATAAAAACTTCCTGAACAAAGTCTTCTATATCAGTTATATCGTTAAAAAATTTTCGGCCGACAGCTTCAACCCGCTTTTTATTCATTGCAACAAGCTGGGAAAAAGCGTCGGCATTATTGTGAAGAGCCTGACGTACAAGAAATTTTTCTTTTTGAAGAAGCACTAAATTCTGTGCTTCCGTAAGTTTATTTTTCATTCTTCAGGAATTTATAAAAAATCAGAAAGACAATTCCAAAGGCAAATGGAATTAATCCTCCTAAAAGTCCCCATGAAAGTCCTTTGATTGCCCAGAACATCACAGAAAGCACAATTCCTACAGCTACAAGAGAAAGTCCGCTTAAATAAGTAAAAGCCTTCCAGTTGAATTCAAAAGGAGCGTAAGTTCCGTTTTTAATCTGCAGCTTTACTTCACGGTGATGCCACAAAAGTGCAAAGAAAATCAATACAAAAACAAGAACTAATCCTACAATCGGAATTATTGATACGATTACCTGTGCAGCAGGTGAAATATTATTCATCATAAAGACCTCTTTGTAGAATTAGACACCTACAGAGCAAAAAAAGTTGCATAATAGTAATATTACCAGTGAAAAAATGCTCCCGATGAGAACCGTGTCTTGCTCTGCCGAGAGCCTTCGACGCTTCGCTCTGTATGCATCTTACGCGTTGTATCGCACTTATCAGGCTCAATGCGCCGCAAGCCACGAACCTCATCTACGCATTTTTTCACAGTCTACCTTACTATGCAATGTTCTTTCCCTGTTCGCGGATATTCTCCAGCGAGTCTTTTGCTTCTACTACCATTGCGCCAACTTCTGCAAACTGGTTTTTGCTGCCGATTGTGTTGATTTCGCGGTTGGCTTCCTGGCAGAGGAAGTCCAGTTTTTTGCCGGGGTATGGATTGTTGCTAAGCTCGGCGCGCATTGCGGCTAAGTGACTGTGAAGGCGCACAATTTCTTCATTAATAGTATATTTTACAAGCATTGCGGCAGTTTCTGTCATAATGCGGTTCTGATCAGCCTGGTCACCCAAAAGCTCGTTGAACTTCTTTGTGATTGTTTCCTTAAAATAACCTTCCATTTTTGGCTGCCATTCCTTAAAGAAAGCGGCGCATTTTTCAAGCTTTGAAAGCTTTGCTTCAAGATCTGCCTTCATATTTGCGCCCTCGCGTTCAGTGTCTGCAATAAATTTTTTGAGGGAAGCGTCAAAAACAGGCTCTATCATTGATCGGTATTTATCTACGTCGTAAGATTTATTAGAGTTCAAAACTCCCGGCTGAGAAATCAAAAGGCTGAGAGGAATGTCTGAAGAATAGCCTGTAGCCTCGGCAACCTTTTTGATTGCATCAAGATATGATTTTGCAGCGCCCACGTCCGCAAGGATTTCTGCATCACTTTCAAGCTCTTTTACGCGGATAAAAACATCAACCTTACCGCGCACAATTTTTTCCGTAATTTTTGCGCGGAAGGAACTTTCCAGCTGATTCAAATATGGAGGAAGATTGACAGTCAAATCCAAAAAGCGCGAATTAACAGATTTTATTTCTACGCTGACTACCGCCTGCTCTGATGAAACTTCCTCGTAACCGTATCCAGTCATACTTACCATATTATTTCAAAATCTCCTTACCTAATTTCCAGTTGTCGCCGGCGCCCATTGTTACAAATACATAACCGTCAGGGTATTTTTCTTCCGGCGCCTTTTCCAGTTCAGAAAGCACAAAGTCCTTTGCGTCTAAAATTTCTTCAAAATAATGAACGCAAGGATGATTTTTCTGAGTTTCTTCAAAAAGCGTACGGCCTGTAATATTGAAGTCTGCAATATTTTCCCGCGCAGAAGCATAAATCTTATGAAGAATAACCTCGTCCGCGCTTTCAAAGCTTGCCGCAAATTCTTTAAGCAAAGCCTGAGTTCGCGAATAAGTGTGGCTCATAAAGTCTACAATCAGCTTTCTACCCTTGTAAAAATCACGGAAGCCCGCAAGAGTTGTCTTTACAGCCGTCGGATGATGACCGTAATCATCAATTACAATTACATCATTTCCTGATTTTGTCTTAAAACGACCTATAATTTCACTTCTACGTTTACCGCCTGTAAAATTTAACAGACCTTTTAATATATTTTCTGCATAATCCTTAGGATTTTTGCCGAAAGTTTTCAAAATCTGGCAGACAAGAGCCACAGCCGCAGCCGCATCCATTACCTCGTGACGGCCAGGCATCTTAAGGGCAAATTCTTTATCAAAAAGAGAAAGACTAAAATTATTGCGCTCGTTTTCAACCTTGCCAAAAGTAAGCTTATATTCGCCAGTCGCTTCAGTTCCGTAAGGAATAAGGTTCAAATCCGAACGAAGCTTTGATGCAATGCTTACAGTGTCGCAGGCTCCCTTATCATCAGCGCAATAAATTACATCGCCGCCTTCAGGCAACTTGCATAAGTAATCAACAAATGCCTGACGGATATCCTCGTAAGTCGGATAATAATCCTGATGGTCAGGCTCTACGCTTGTAAGGATGATTTTCTGCGGACAGAAGGACATAAAGTGTCGCTGATATTCGCAGGTTTCGGCAACAAAGATGTTACTGCACAAAGCGCCACTGCCTCCTGCGCCCGCGCCGGCATCCTTTACCAGAGGCGAAGTATAAGTACAGGTATTACCGAATGAATTGATAATCGAGCCGGCAAGAATTTGCGAAGGCAAATCAATTTCCTTAAGAATTGTTCCTGTAAGACCTGTAGTGGAAGTCTTTCCATGAACACCGCAGATACCGCAGGAATAAGCCCGGCTTGAATAAGAGCCCAGCGCTTGTGTGTACAAAAGGCATGGAATACCACGTTTTACCGCTTCAATCAAATCCGGATTTTTATCAAGCTTGTAGGCAGATGAATAAATTACATACTGAATGTCATCTGTAATATTTTCTGCCCCGAATGGAAGAGCCTTAAGCCCAAGTTTTTCTATAATTTCATCAGTATAAAAGCGCTCGCTGACGTCGCTTCCGGAAATTACAGCCCCCTTGTGAAAAAGAATTTCAACAAGAGCCGCCATTCCGGTTCCCTTTATACCGACAAAATGAATATGAACGCCCGAAAGATTTTCAGGCAGAGAAAGTTCTGAAGTAGACATATTTTCATTATAGCTTTTTACGCCCTTCTAGGCAATTTTGAAAGGAATAAAAAAAAAGGCAGGAAGCCAACGACTTCCCGCCTTACTAAGGATGTAAAAAAATATATTTTGAAGGGGATATTCCCCGACTATACCAGACTTAAATAAATCTGATCTGCAAGACCAAAACCTGCAGACTTTGTCATGGCTGTAGAATATTCGTCATACAGCATGTCTTCGTACATATTCTGGGCAAAATCGCCCTCATTAGTTTTGTGAACAGTCTTGCGCATTGCGCCAAGCATCTGTTTTACAAAGTAATTTTCAAGTTCAAGCGATTTTTCGTAAAGTTCGCTTGTTTTATCGATTGTTTTTGGCTGAACGTGTATATTAGCCTGATTTACTGCGGCACCTGTAGGTTTAGCGGCAGTCTGTGTGAAGCTTCCTGCAAAGCCGCTTGTCCAGTCGCCGTTCAAACGTCCGCGGGCTGTAACCTGGCTTGAAGAAACTGAAGCTTCTGATTTTTCTTCTCCGCCCCGGAGCTTTTCTACAAGTGCTGCAAAAGAATTACCGTCTGCTGTCTGCTTGGCAGAAGAAAGAGCTCCCTTGCCGTTTGTAATTGAACTATATGTATTAGAAACTAAACCTACATTCATAAAAAAACTCCTAACCGCAGGGTTTTAGGGGCTGCGCAAGCCCCTAGGCGAAGGGGTAGCGGAAGACAGCTTGCTGGCTGTAGCGAGGGGGAGACTTCCCCCTCCTTCCTAACACCTAGTACCTAGGACCTATCACCTCTTAAGATTTACTGCTGTACTAAGCATTGTGTCGCTTGTCTGCACGGCCTTTGAGTTGAACTCGTAAGCGCGCTGGGCAACAATCATCTGAACCATTTCGTTTACGACTGAAACGTTAGACATTTCAAGGAACTTGTGGCGAACATCACCAAAGCCTTCTGAACCCGGACGGCCTGGAATTGGCTGACCGCTGGCATTGCTTACCTTAAAGAGGTTGTCGCCTTCTGCCTTAAGACCAACAGCATTCGGGAAGCGGTAGAGCTCAAGCTGACCAACTTCTACAGGGTCATTGCCGCCGTTTACCTTAACGCTAACACGGCCTGTCTGAGTGATTGTCATAGTAGAAACATCGTAGCCTTCCGGCAGGATGATTTCAGGCATTACGCGAAGACCGTTATTTGTAACAAGCTGGCCCTGAGAGTCAACCTTAAATGAACCGTCGCGTGTGTAAGCATAACTTCCGTCATACTGCTGAACACGGAAAAATCCTTCTCCAACGATAGCGACGTCTGTATCAACGCCGGTATTCTGAAGGCTTCCCTGGTTCATAATGCGCTGGGTTGCTCCCACCTTTACACCGCAGCCCATCTGAACGCCAACTGGAGTTACTGTATCTTCTGTTGCAGGAGTTCCCGCAAGCTTTTTATTCTGATAAATCAAATCCTCAAACTCAACGCGCTGCTGTTTGTAGCCGGTTGTGTTTACGTTTGAAAGGTTGTGCGAAATTGCATCGATATTAGACTGCTGTCCGTTCATGCCAGTTGCTGCTGACCAAAGTGATCTTACCATTTACCCTACCTCCCAAACTTATTTATACTGGGCAAACTTTGTCCAAAGAGTCTGCATCATTGAATCTTCGCTCTGAATTGTCTTCTGGTTAGCTTCGTAAGCGCGGTTCACTTCAATCATCTGAACCATTTCGTTTACAACATTTACGTTAGAAGTTTCTGAGTAGCCCTGCAAAAACTGAGGACGCTCGTCGCCTTCTGCAATATGAGCAGGACCTGAAATTTCTGTGTCAATGTAAAGACTTGAACCCATTTTTTTAAGGTAGCGCTCGTTGTCAAAGCGGACAACCTTAAAGCGGTCAATTTCTTCCGAAGTTTCCTGACTGTAAAGAACGCCGTCCTGATTTACGGTGAATTTATCGTCTTCTACATATATAAAGCCCTTTTCGCCAAGAACAGGATAACCTTCCTTAGTTTCAAGAATGCCTTCTTTTCCGATAAAAAAATCTCCGTTACGGGTATAGCGCTCGCCGTAAGGAGTCTGAACAGCATAAAAGCCTTTTCCGCTCAAAGCTGTGTCTGTCTGAGTATTTGTATATTTGAAAGAGCCCTGCTCAAAGTCTGTGTAGTTTTCGTTAGTTTCTACACCAAGACCGATTTTTCCGATTACAGGAGCCGCATCAGCGCTGCCCGACCCGTTCGGAATCTCATAAACGCCGTCGTAATTTGTGCGGCGAAGCAAAAGCTCTGGAAATGACTTACTTACTGTAATGTCACGTTTGAATCCGGCAGTATCAACATTGGCCAGATTGTTAGATATGGTGTTCAGTCTGTTCTGCTGAGCATTCATTCCTGAAGCACCCGTGTACCAACCTCGGATCATAATTCCTCCAAAAAATATTTTTTACATCTATATTTTTTATCGGAATCTGAAAAATTTAGTTTATAGCTTAGAAGGAAATTTTTGCCTTCAAGGTGCCGCAGCTCAGCTTTTCGTAAGCGCCGTACTGGCCTTCCTTGCCGTCAATTCCTTTTAAGAAGAGGTCTACGATGGCACTGAGGGTAATGGCGTCACTGAAGCTGTAGGCACATTCAACTTCAGCCGTGCTTGAAAGCTCGTTTAAGTCCAAAGCGCCGGTAGCAGTAAAAGTCAAAGTGTCATTGATAAATGATTTTTCCAGGCTGAGGGTAAGCAGGTGCTCGTAAAGTTTTCTTTCAAGGTCACTGCTGTAATCGCAGATTACGTCTCCTACATACTGCGCGGTCACCGTCCAGCCCCCGCTGGGAGTCCAGTCAAAGCCCGCAAGTCCAACCACCTGATGGTGCTGTCTGCAGGAATCAAAAGGCTTTTCAGCAAACTGCTGATTTTTCTGATATTCCTTTCCGGTCTGAATGCTTCTTAGCGGAAAGTAAGCGCCTTCAAAGCGGAATACAAAGTTTCCGGCAGGAATAGCCGCGTCTGCGCCAAGCATTGCCATCCGCTTATACTGGCCGCCGACCGTAACACCGCTATCACTTATGGAATACGACATAAAAGGACTGTCATCCCAGCCGTAAAATCCGTAAAAAGACAAATCCAGAGCGCTCAAATATGTGCTGGCACGAAGGGCATACTCCCCGTTGTAAATTGCCCTGTCCGGCAAGTCAAAATCATCAAACTTCTTAGGCGCATTTACCGGAAGCCCCTCGTATGTATCCGGCAGGATGCACTTTCTAAGAGGATTGTTTTTTGCCAAAGGAAGCATGCTTGGAGTAAAAATCGGAATCCAGTAAGCGTCAAACTGAGCCTTGTCTGTAAGAAGAGAAAGGCGCACCGCATCAATTCCAAGGCGGGATTCCTTGTAGGTGCTGGCAATCATTTTTGAATCATCTTTAGGACAGAGAACATCAGCAACCTGAATGCCGTCTGCCTTCCCCCAGGCCGCAATCTGCCTTCCAACGCGGAGTGCAAACATATCTCCCCGCCAGTCCAAATAAGCTTCTTTGAGGCCAAGCGCAAAATGCCCGTTATCAGCCGCAAAGGCCGAATAACCGTTTGTAGACTGACTTCCGATTGCGTCAAAAATAACCTGGCCGTTCACGTAAGCCATGCTTTCGCCAAGGTAGGACTTCATCGTGCCGTCAAAAACCGTCAGCCCAGTAAGAAAGTCCCCTTTATTGTCACCGGCATTTGGCAGGCCGATACCAGCCTGAGTCGTAAGATTACCCGAAAAAGAAATTTCCTGAGCAAAAGACGGCATTACAAAGGCAAAAACGCCCGCAGCCACAAAAGTCAAAACATTACGCTTCATAAAGCACTCCTATTTTACCATCTCTCTTTCCAGCGCGCTTACAGTAAAATAGTTCACATCAATAGGAATATCAAACTTAATATTCTGCAGCTCATAAACAGTCTGGTGATTAGTCTGCACGTTTTTCATAGTCATTTTCTGAGTAGCCCAGTAACCGTTAATCTTTTCAATATTCTCGCAGACCAAAACCTTAAAGAGATTATTCTGGCGGTCATAATATTCAGCCTTCTGGGGCACATAAGTCTCTTTATTAACCCAGGTTACGCGGCGGCTGACCTTAGCCTTTTCATCCTTAGCCTTTGCTTCCAGAATCCAGCAGTTTACACCGTTCACAGCCTCTTCGCCCAAAAGAGCAAAAGTATCTTTAGAAAGACTTCTGTTACCTATGTCGTCATAAGAAAAGTCAGTACCCTGAAAGTCATCATCCTTGTTTGAGCCAGAAACGCGGCGAACCTTTTTCATTGCAGGAAGATAAAGCCAGCTGTCACTGTCTGTCGGAGAACCGTCCTCCTTGTCAGGATAGTCAAAAGAAAGATAGCTTACGCCCGCTACATCCTTTGGAGTTCTGAAAACCAGAACAGTTTTATCAGTCTTTCCCTCTTTCATTGCATAGGAAGCAATTTCGCGGGAACGTGTTTTACCAGTTTTATCGATTAAAGTAACGGCAATCGTGCAGGACGAAGTTTTTCCGGTAGGCAAATCGTGTTCAGCCTTTGCAATTTCATAAGCAGACTGAGAAAATCCATTGAAGCCGGCTGCTAAAAGCAGTAAAGAAAATACAGTTTTTTTGTTAATCATAACTAACTCCTTTTAATCCAATATACAACTATCACTTATTTTGTTCAACAAATCGCCCCGCGTTAACGGCACTGCAAGCCTGGGCAAGCAGCCCCGCCACCCCCAGGAGGCACTTCTACTCCCCACGCTCTTTCCCAAAGGGTTTTACCGCATACAAAAGCGCCGGCGTAATCGTGTAGTCAGCAAGTAAAGCGCTTGAAAGTCCCACAACCGTAAGCACGCCAATTACCACAAGAATGTGCATAGGGCTCAAAATATAAACGCCGAACATGGCGCACAAAATCAGCGTAGTAAGGAACATAGAAGCCCCAATCTCACGGAAGGAATCTTCCATAGCAGTTTTATAGGAACCGGACTTTTCAATTCCCATTTTCAGGTGAGTTGTAAGGTGAATGGTATCATCAACCGCAATACCCAGAATCATAGGCATAACCGCAACCGTACCAAAGTCCAGAGAGTACTTTAAGTAGCCCATAACGCCCCCTACCAGAATAACAGGCGCCACATTAGGAATCATGCCGATTAAACCAGTCCTTACACTCGAGAAGGCCAGAATCAGCATAATGGCAATAATCACAAAAGAAAAAGCAAAAGACTTAATGCCGCCGCTTACAATACGCGAACTCATTTCAGCATATTGAATCATATCGCCCAAAAGCGTGCACTTTGCATTCGGGAAAATCTCCTTCACCTTAGTCTTAATTGCCGCAACGTTTTCCAGCGCCTCCTTCTCTCCGTAGCGGACCATATCAACGTTTACGACGGTAATCTTAAAGTCATCATCCATAAAGTCCTTAAAATCATCGTGCATTTCAATAGAAGAAAGTTCCAGAAGCTGGGCCAGAACGTAATCATCCTCAGGCACCTTAAAGTATTCTTCGTCGCCCTCGTTCAAAGCCCGGTACATCTCCTTCAAAATGCTGGTAACAGAAGAAACACGGGCCTTACCGCCAGACCACTTAGTCAAAGAAAGCCCGCCGATAAAATCTTCCAGCTCCATAAGGGCATTCATATTATCAGGCTCCTTAAAGGCATCATCATCATCAAAAGCCAGCATAACAGTGTAGCTGTACTGGTTGCCAAGCTTAGCCGCAAGCATCTCCTTAAGAGTCTTAACGTAAGGCATCTTTTCGCCCGCAATCGAAGCAAAATCAACAAGCACCTGAATTTTGAAAAAGCCCGGAATAAAAGCCGCCATAATCAAAACAGAAAGAATAACAATAAGCTTTGTCTTTTTCTGAACCACATCAGCCCAGCGGGCAAACTTCATATCAATTTTAGTCGCGCCCTTTTCATGGTCAGCCGAAGGAGCCTTATCCTTACCAAAAGAAAGCAGAATAGGAATAAGAACCGCAATATAAACATAAACTGCAAGAACAACCAGAGCAGTAACGCGGCCCATCCATTCAAGCGGCTTCATTTTTACAAACATAAAGCTCACAAAGGAAGTCATCGTAGTCAAAACAGTAAACAAAACCGACCAGCCGCACTCTTCAACACAGGAAATTGCAGACTCCCGTCTCTTTCCCGTACGGCGGAAAAAGTGATTGAACATATTAATGTAGTGAACCGAATAGCCGACCGAAAGCGCCATACCAAGAATAATAGGCACCGTTACCAGAGTAGAATCCGCCTTTACCCCAAAATAAGACATAACGCCAAAAACAGAAGCAATAGCTCCAATAGTCGTAAAGCCCGGAACAATAACGCCAAAAGGATTTCGCAGGAAAACTGCAAGGAAAATCAGCATTACCACAAAGCCCAGAGCCACACGCTTGTAATATTCAGGAATATCGTAGCGGTCCTCATTGGCATCCTCATAAGGAGTACCCGTACCGTAAAGCTTGTAGCTGTCAGACTGGAAGTCAGCACCTTCTATAATATCAATAAATTTATAGCCGATTTCCAGCGGAATATCCTCGTCAGTACCATAAGGCAAAAGAGAAAGGAAAATCCAGGTCTCCTTCCCGTCATCACTAACCATGGAATTAATCAGGGCATTATTTTTTTCAGAGCCCCTCATAATGAAGTCCCGCTTTTTTGCAAGCTCAGCCGGATCAGAAGGAATGCCGTTTCCAAAAGGCTTTACAACCTCAAACCCCTCTTCGTTTCCAACCGGAATATCAACATTTATAATAGAAGTAAGCCTGTCAGCATAAGGAATTTCATCTTTAAGCCGGCTTCCAATCTTATCAATAACATGCAGAATGTCTTCAGAAAAGACCTCCCGCCCGTCCTGCATCACAAGAAGACAGCCCAGCCCGTTCAGGTTTCCAAAAATTTCTTCGTATTTTTTCTGATTGATTTTGATTTCGTCGTTACCGCCAAACCAGCCTTCGTCGCCCAGAGCAAAGGCAAAATCCTTAAGCCCGGCGCAGCAAAAAACGGTAACAGGCACAAAAACTGCAAGAAATACCCAGCGGAATTTAATCTGAGCCTCTCCAATTTTTCTAAAGAACGCGTTAAAAGTACTAACTTTCATCTGTAAGCCCCCGTTGAATTACCTTTAACTTTACAACGGTTTGTTGCAGATTACAACAATTATTTATTTCTTAGCCTGTTTAATCTTCTCTACTACACTCTGGATTTCTTTTACAAGAGTCGCAACTTCATCCAGATTCTTATCAAGAGACAGCTGATAAAATATCTGAGTTCCCTCTTTTACAGGCTTAATCAGTCCGCAGTCTTTAAGAACCTTCAGATGATGGGAAATAGCCGGGCGCGAAAGTTTTGATTTAGCAGAAAGATTTGTTACGTTAATTCCCTCTTCACCGCCGTCTGCAATATCAAGAATTAATTTTTGACGAACTTCATCACCAAGAGCAATAAAAAGCGGAGCACATGTATCAAAGAGAAGATGAATTCGATGTAATGCTTCTTTATCAATCATTTTCTACCTCTGCCTCCCTCTTCCTACATAATGTAGAGATAATTTTTTGTTTTGTCAAACAAAATTAAACATTTAAACGTTTAATCGTTTAATTTTTTAAACATTTTATCTAAAAATTTATTGACTTTAAATGCTTAGGCTAATATATTGTTATATACATATTGGTTTAATAAATTAAACGCTTAAGCCAAAACGTTAAAAACGTAAACAAAAAGGAGTTGGTTTCAAATGGACTTAAAAAAAGCTTTCTTCAAAAGACCATGGATAATCATTGCACTTACAGTAATCCTGACAGGTCTTTTCGGCTCTTTCATCATGACACTTGTTATTGATAACTCAATCAGACAGTTCATGCCAC
The DNA here is from genome assembly GCF_000619925.1 of Treponema sp. C6A8. Taxonomy (GTDB): domain Bacteria; phylum Spirochaetota; class Spirochaetia; order Treponematales; family Treponemataceae; genus Treponema_D. Next base: position 548,621 of record NZ_JHVB01000001.1, read on the forward strand.
AGAAAGATGAATCTTACAAGCGCTTAAACGACACAGAAGATGTTTTCGGAAGTATGCTGGTAATCGGCGTCAGCGTTGCCGACAACAAGGGCGACATCCTTACACCGGAAAACATCGAAGTAATCCGCAAAATTACAGACCGTTGTATTGAAGTAAACGATGTAGAAGAGGTTGATTCCCTTACTCACATCGATTACGTTTGCAACCACGACGGTGCAATTTCTGCAACACAGCTCATTCCTGAAGAATACACAGGAAGCGCCCAGGACATTGCAGAACTTAAATCAAAGCTTTACGGCTGGGAAGACATGTACAACCGCGTAATCATCAGTGATGATGATTCGGCAACACAGATGCAGATTTCCATTAAAACATGGAGCGCAGAAGACCGCGCAAATGCCCGCAAAATCGCAAAGGAAAACGGCACAAAGGTTGTAACAGACGCAGACCGCCAGCAGGGAATCCTTAATCAGATTCGTACAATCGTAGCAGAAGAAACTGCAGACCACCCTAACCTTTCTTTCAAGGTTTACGGTGACCCTGTTGTTACAGAGCAGTCAAGAAAGTTCATGCTTTCAGACCTTATCAAACTCATTCCTCTTGTAACAATCGTTGTTCTTCTTTCTCTCTACTTCAGCTTTAAAACAGTAGACGGAACTTTGCTTCCATTAATCAACGTACTTGTTTCCACTATTATAACAGTTGGAATTATGGCAGTAACAGGCCGGGCATTCACCCTGGTTTCTTCGGTTATTCCGGTTGCATTGATTGCGGTAGGTTCAGCATACGGTATTCACGTTCTTACCCACTACTACGTTGAGCTCACAAATCAGTCTGGAGTAGAATTCACAAAAGAAACTTACGAAGCTGCAATTTATCACGGCCTTCGCGAAGTATTTAAGCCTGTTTTGCTTTCTGGCCTTACTACAGTAATCGGCTTTATCTCACTTGTAACAAGCCCTATTGAGCCTCTTCACGACTTTGCTATCTTTACAGCAATCGGTGTTGCCCTTTCTTTGATTCTTTCTCTTACTTTCGTTCCTGCAATGCTCTTCGCAAAATCTTACAAAAAGATTAATGAAAAGTTCGAAAAGCAGAACAAGAAAATCAATGAAATTGCTGATGAAGTTGTAAAATACAAGAAAATCCACGAGATTAAAAGACGTATCCAGCAGATGACAGGACGCGTTTCTACACAGTCAAGCGGAACTTCTTACAATATTTACAAGTTCTTCTGTGGCTCAAAACCACGTATGATTATTTTCTCACTTGTAATCGTAGTTTTCTCTGTAATCGGTCTTTCACTTCTTAAGATTGATACATCACTTGTAGGCTACTTCCCTGCAAAAACTCAGATGCGTCAGGACATTGATTACGTAAATGAAAACTTTGCAGGTTCAAACAGCGTTTACTTTACAATCAGCGGACAGAATCCTGGTGACATCAAAAACCCAGAGATTTTGAAGGCCGTAGATGACATGCAGAACTACCTTGCAGAAAAATACGACAACATCGGAAAAATCGTATCTTTCACAACTTTCATTAAACGCATCAACCAGGTTTGGTTCGCACCGGGAAGCTCTGTAGAAGCTGCAGACACATCAGTTGCCGCAGATACTTCAGACTTTGATTTTGATGCTGGCTTTGACTTTGGCGAAGATGACTTCAGCTTTGATGACGAATTCAGCTTTGACGAAGAAGAAGATTCAGCGCCAGCCGCAGCCCCTGTAGACTGGGTTGACCCTAACATCGAATACAACAGACTTTTGAACGGCGAAGTTACAGCCTTCGAAATGATTAAGATTTTGAACGACGCTTATACAGAAGCCGGCGGACAGGGAGCTCACTTTGAAGACATCCTCGACGTACTTGAACGCAAATTCAACTACGACGGTATGGCTTACTATGAAATCCCATATGATCCTGCAAAATACCCTGTAGCAACCCGTGAAGAACTTGCAGGCGTTGTAAACGGCTACCTTACACTTCTTTCAGGTTCACTTGACCGCTTCCTTGACAGTGATTTGAACCCACGTGTAATGCGCGTAACCTGCCAGCTGAGAAACTTCTCTACTATTGATACAGGTAAAATCATCAATGACGCCAAGGCTTATGCCGCAGAGCACTTCCCAGAAGGCTACACAATTGAAGCAACAGGTTCTGGAGAAATGGAATACACAATGACAAACCTTGTAGTATCAAGCCAGGTTTCTTCACTCTTGATTTCACTTTTGTCAGTATTCATCATCATCACAATTTCATTCGGTTCAGGATGGGCAGGACTTTTGGGAACAGTTCCACTTGCCTTCACTATCCTTTTGAACTACATGATTATGGGATTTGCCGGAATCAACCTTGACCTTGTAACAAGTATCATCGCTTCTGTAGCAGTCGGAGTTGGTATTGACTACACAATCCACTTCCTGTCAACTTACAAACAGGAACGCGCCCTCACAGATGACCTTGAAGCCGTTACAAAGACAACCTTCCTCAAGAGCGGTCACGGTATCATCACCAACGCTCTTGCCGTAGGACTTGGATTTATGGTTCTCTGCTGCTCAAAATTCCTTGTACTCCGCTACATCGGAATCCTGGTAGCAATCGTAATGTTCAGCTCAAGTATGCTTGCCATGACAATCATACCTGGTATTCTGAACATCTTCGATCCAAAATTTATACGTTCTAAAAAGGAAAATTAAATTTATGTAAGGAAAAATCAGCGCAAGGAAGTAAAACTTGTAGCAAAAACATTCTGCTTATAGCATGTCGCGTAAGCGACGTATATTATAGTTTCTTTGCTATAAGCAGCATGTAGTGCGATATCGCACGGTTTTGATACAAGTTTTGCGACCGGGAGCTAATTTCGGAACATAAACATATTTTGTATTTTAATTTATAGGAGATAAATATTTATGAAAAAGACACTTTTTGGCACATTCGCCGCACTCTTGCTTCTCAGCTCAGCAGTTTTCGCTGATGAAAAAGGCTACAAAATCATGAAAGACGTTGCAGATTTCAAAAAACCTGCATTCTCACAGGCACAGCTTTTCATTTCTTTGTACAACAAAGCTGGCGAAAAAGAAGAAGAATGGGGAGCAATCGAATACGGTAAAAACGAAAACGACCTGGCTTCAGTTGTAATGGATTTCAAGACAGGTTCTAAAAAAGGAACACGCTTCCTTCAGATTGAAAACGAAGGCAACAAGCCGGATGACAAATTCATCTATCTTCCAGAACTTAAATCTTCACGCCGCGTAAACTCAAGCGAAGGTACAAAATCATTCCTTGGTACAGACGCAACTTACGATGACCTTTCTACCCGCGATGTAGATGAAGACGAGCATACATATCTTAAAGACGAAACAAAAAACGGATATGACTGCTACAACATCAAAGAAGTTCCAAAAGATCCAAAATCAAGCCAGTACGCTTGGCGCCTTACATGGATTGACAAAAAAACAATGTACCCAATCTACACAGAAATGTACGACAAGAACGACGCTCTTGTAAAAACACTGACAGTAGAAAAGATTGAAAAACACGGTGACTATGATATTCCAATGACTAACACACTTGTAAACGTAAAAACAGGTCACAAAACAGTTATGGATATCCGCAAGGTTTTGGTAGATAACGAAATTGGCGGCGGAAAAGGCCTCCCAGCTTCAATCTTTACTCAGAACTTCCTTAACACAGGAAAATAGGTGCTAGGTGTTAGGTGCTAGGTTCCAGGGAAAAATCCTAGAACCTAAAACCTAGAACCTGGAACCTCATATGGGGCACTTAAATGAAAATCAGTAAAATTATAACATTGGCAGTTATTTCTGCCGCATTGACAACAGGCCTTGCAGCCCAGGAAGACTTCGATTTCGGATTCGATGATTTCGGCTCAGACAGCTCTTCTTCAGGAAGCGGCTCTTCCCTTCCGGTTGAATTCAGCGGAAAGCTTTCTCTTGACGTACGTGATTACCTTATGGCAGGCGATGTAGACGGAATCGGTGATACAAAAATCACTGCAACTCCAAACGCAAAGCTTGGAATTAATTACGACGGCGGAAAAGCCGGCGCAGACCTTCAGCTCAAAGTAAATGAGGACACAATCAAAAATCATCCTATTGATGTAATTGATGAACTCACACTTGCCGCATATCTTGGAAACTTTACCCTTACAGCCGGAAAAATGAAGGTAGTATGGGGAAAAGGTGATAAGCTGCACGTAATCGACAACTTCAACTCTGACGATTATTCAGACTTCATCATTCCTGATTACCTTGACCGCCGTATCTCTACACCAATGATTCGCGGTGTATACGCAGTGCCACTCAACAGCCGCGCAATCTCTAACGTTATGATTGAAGGTGTTTACACACCAATCATGCCGGTAGACCGCCTGGGAAGCGGAGTTTGGACACCTGCAAAATCTGCTGAATTGACATCAAGAGTAAAAAACACAGCTACTTCGAATATTAAAACATTAGTAGAAGCAAAAGCTGATGCTGCAAAAATTGCTGCTACAGCAACAGCATTAACAGCAGCAGGAGAGAACGATAAACTATCAGCTTATATCACTGCTAATCAAGCTACACTCGCTAAATACGGTTTAGGAACATATGCAACTGCCACAGAAGCTATTAAAAATTATGTTGCCGCTACCGAAACTGCCTACCTCCTCGCTTTGAACAACTCAAGCTCACTTGCAGACGGTGTTTATCCTGACACAAACAAATTTGAATATGGTCAGGGTGGTCTTCGCGTAACTGGTTCAATCGGACAGGTTGACCTTGGCGTAAGCTACTACTACGGACACTACAAACAGCCATCTGTAAACGCTTTGAAAATGACAAATTATGTTTCTGATTACCTTAAAACAGGTAAAGGCGATGACAAATTTCTTGCTTACGACCGCAAACAGACTTTCGGACTTGAATTCTCAACAATCTTGTGGAAATTCAACCTCCGCGGTGAAGCAGCATACAACCTTACAGACGACGTAGCCGGCGATGATCCATGGGTACACAACAACTCAATCCAGTGGCTGGGCGGCTTTGACATCGACCTTCCTTTCTGGGATGCAAACCTCAACGTTCAGGAAACAGGTACATACATTCTTAAAAATGGCGATATTGAAGATGGCCGTTACAAGTTGTACGACGTAGACTACTCTTCTACAGGTTACTCAAACAACAAGATTGTCGTAAACTTCACAACAAGCTTCCTCAACGGAAAGCTTGCTCCAGAAGTTACAGCACTCTACGGCTTTGAGCACAAAGACCTTGTAGTAATGCCAAAAGTAACAATCAAACCTGCATCAAGCTTCAAAATCATCGGTTCAGGACTTGCAATGTGGACCTATGATGAAACAGAAAGCGAGTTCGGCAGCTGGCACAAAAACAGCTTCGTTCAGCTCGGTGCTGAAGTTTCATTCTAAATTTGTCATTCCCGTGCCCGACACGAGAATCCATTCTTAAAATTGCCACAGACTCAGCTCTGTGGCTTTTTTTTCCCGCTCAAAAAAGCTTAAAATCACAATAAGAATTTTCTTGCTTTCCACTATATATATATATATACTGTTATTATTATAATGCATTTTTATCTAACAAATCGTTTTATAGAGGAAACATGAAAAAACTAAGTGCAATTTTATTATTCATATTTTTAACCTTCTTTGCATTTGCAGGCGAAAAATTTGAAAACATCGTAGGAGCAGGTCTTACACTTCCTGTATCTGTTACTAAATACAACTCTTCAAGTAATTCAAAAGACTATGATGGTAAAGACTTTACTCAAGCCGGTCTTGGAACCGACCTTTTCTGGGTTGGAATCATAAAGGATTGGGGACTTGCATTTAAGGCAGATTTTGTCATTGACGGCTACATCAAAAGCGAATATGACGACATTGAAATGGACACTGAAATGGGAAAAGTAAAAATTAGCAGCTTATTTGATAAAAAATTGGCCGGAGAAATTTCCCTTGATGCAGGAGCAGGTTACGCATTTATCCGTAACGACAAATTTACTCTTGCTGCATTCGGTGTCATTGGAGTAACGGCAACTGCAAATGAATATGAAGCTGCTCAGAATGGCAACACTGCTAAAATGAATTTTAAAGCAGCTTCTTTTGATTTTGGAGCAGATATTTTTGCCAATTACAAAATCATAAAAGGCTTTGGAGTTTTCGCAGATTTAGCATTCAAGGGAATGGCTGGCTCAACAACTATAAACGCTGAATTTGGTGATCCAACTGAAGGAACCATTAAAAATTCAACAAAAACGTCAACATTCGGTTTTAAATTTGCACCAACAATCGGAGCATCATTCTCATTCTAAAAAAACGCACCTTTGAAACAACACAAGGGAGGCTGAACTATGAAAAAAGCCCATAAGTACATTTTATTTATTCCACTAATTTTTCTATCAATTCTTACTGTAACAGTTACAGCATGTGCAAACGCAGCCGGAGGAGACAGCTCTTCAAGTCCCGCTGAACGCTCTATTCCAAAACAAAACTTTGCAGTTTACGATGTAAATTTTAATTCTATTAATTACACCCTTACGGCAAAAACAACCGCCCCAAACGGAACAACTCTTGCAGCGTCTGCAAACAATTATTCTACAACCGCTGTAGTTTCAAAAGGCGCAGCCACCTGGACCATGGACCAGTCTTTCAACGCATCAGTAAAAGGGGCAAAAGATTACACAATCACCTTCTCTGCCGAAGGCTACAATGAAACTACCGCAGAAGTGTTTTACCTGCCAAAGGTAAAATACGAAATCAGCGCCAAATCACAGGAAAAGATTTTTAACGGTTCCGGAGCTACCTACAACTACCCGGAACTAATCGTAAAAAATTACGACGAGTCAGACGTTACTGTTAACTGGTGGTTCAGAATTGCGGGCGGTAATTGTGACATAGAAGACTTCAGGGAATTTGTTGATGATGAAAACAACACCCTGGAAGAAGATGGTCAAAGCGCCTATCTTTATTACGAAGTATATCCTAATTCAATTTCAGATAATACACAGGGAAATTCTTTATATGAAAGCGACTGCATCGAATATAGCTGTATAAGGGAAGTTGGAATAGATTATGTAGAAATTGAAAATTTAAACTGCATACTTGAAGCAAAAACTTACACCGCAAATCCAAATACAGACAGCAGTGCAACAGCCGCAGGCGGTAAAGTCAGCTATCAATGGCAGAAATTTAACCAATTTATGTTTACTGATATCGCAGGAGCGACAGGCAAAACATACGAACTGCATGAACATGATGTAGGAGAACGTTTCCGTGTAATCGTCACACAAACCTGGCAGAGTTCAAATAAAGTCTTAGAACCAAAAACTTCTGAAGCAAAAACAGTTTCAGACTCTATAAAGTTTGATTCCCTTTATTACGATGGCTCTCTTCTTACAGGAGAAGCATTTGATACAATGAAGATAAAAGGTGAATTAACTACAGCATTTGGAACAAAGTATTTTCTTTCTAATTGCTCAATTAGTCCGCTTATTAAACTCACAGGACCTGTTATTATCTCGACAAACACTGCAAACGAATCTTTAAATAGTATGGACGTTTCTCAAAATGTAGATATAAAACTTACACATAGTTATCTTGAATCATACAGCACAAGTGTTTATGTAACAGTACAGCAAAGAATCGCAGAATCAGAACTTCCAGAACTTTCTACAGCAGTAAATAAAATTACTGACGGGCACGTAGATTTTACTTCAATTAATTACGACCTGGAATTTTCTAATGACAACAAACAGACATGGACAGAAATTCCAAAAGAAGAATTTACAGCAAATGCCGGGGATGTATTCTATTTCCGTAAAAAGGGATCCGGAATTGCAAATACACCAGGCTACATAAAGGCAAGCGAAGCTCTTCCTCTTACAGTTCAGACTAATAACGTAGGAAAGGTAATTACCGGTGGTTCTGCCATTGAAAGCTTAAAATACACAGATTTGAAAATTATCAAGAGTACAAAGAACGGAAACATAATAATTACACCATATATCAGCCACAGGCAGGATTACTATTACAAATATGGCATAAATTACGAAATTGACGGTAGAGCAGATTCTGATTCCTGGTGGGAAGGAAAAGGGATTTATAAAAATGACAATAACTGTCTGATAATAGAAAAAGATTCTCTGCTTACAAAAGGAGAAACTTATCAGATTAACTGTGTTCTTGAAGTCTACGTTGAAGGTGACAACGAAATTGAAGAAACAGAAAAAGATGTTATCCTCACATTAAACAGACAAATTTCAGTGACAATTCAATAAGGAGTAAGTTTATGAAGATAAAGAAGATTATATACATTTTAGCTGCCTCTCTTATTTTTGCAGGATGTTCAAACCTTATTGATGACAGTTCACTTCAATCTGCATCATCTCAGGTTTCAGGCAATCAGGAAAAAGCAGTTCTCAAAATCTCTATGGGTCAAAGCGGTGCCAGAACTGCCCTTCCTGACTTTTCAAAGAAAGACCTTGTTTACCTTACCCTGCGCTATGCAGAAAAATATGACTACGATACTTTAAACACCCCGGATGAAGTTTGCGCCGGAGACTGGTACAGCGAAGCAGAAATGAACGCCGCAACAATCAACTTTATGACAGGAACATACACCTTCAGATTATATGTAATGGCAAAAGGCGGAGCTGTATTCGGCGATGAACAGACCATAACAATCCAGAAAGGCGAAAATATCCTCACCTTCTCTCCTACCATGGAATATTTCCTTACAGACTATTCAGGAAAAGGAAACCTTTCTATAGATATGCGTTACAACACAAAAAATGTAGTAAAAGTTACAGCTGGACTTTACCAAAAAGACGGAAATTCAGTACCTGGCTTTAATGACATAGAACTTTCAGGAGAAGCTTCTGCCGCAGGATATGCTAAATATGAAATTACTAATGTACCGGCGGGAAACTACATTGCAATCTTTAAATTCTTTGCAGATGCAGAAAAAAAGCAGCTTTTAGGCACATACCGGGAATATACAACTATTGTAAATGGATTAACAAGTACTTCTGAATGTGTGGTAAACGCATTGGGAAACCTTTACAGCATTACCTACGAGCCTAACGGCGGAACTCTTACAGGAACTTGGCCTGGTTCATACACAAGACAGAGTGATGACATTATGTTACCTGCAATTGTGTCATCTACTAATAGTAATGGAATTTCTTTTACCGGCTATGATTTTGCAGGCTGGTACACAAATCCTGATTTTACAGGAACTGAAATGACCTTTATTCCAAAAGGAACTACAGGAAACCTTACTTTATATGCAAAATGGATTCCAAAAATTACAATCATGTACTCTCCGAATGGAGGAAGCATTAAAACAACAAGCCAGACTGACACTCCGGATACAAATGATTGCATTACCCTTAAAACACCTGCAGAACTTGGACTTAATCCACCAAAAACAGGAATAAAGTTTTTAGGATGGGGAATAACACCTTCGGTTAGTATTACAGAAATTAAGGCTGCGGAATATCACGAAGAAGCTTATAACTTTCAAGTATATAAAAGCACCCCTGATGGCAACACTGATGAAATTTCAAGAGACGAGTTTGTTATTTACGATAAAGATTCAAGCGGAACAATTAAAACAAGCGCAAAAATCAAAGTAGACAGCAATATTGTCCTTTACGCAATCTGGACTTTATCTGCAATTAATCCAGATCCAGACAATAAGAATGCGCAGGAATCTTTATTAGACTATGACGGAGACGGTCTTACAGACTGGGAAGAAGTTTATCAATACTTTACAGATCCTTTGTGTAAAGATACAGACGGAGACGGCTGGACAGATAAGCAGGAATTATCATTATACAACAAGGAAACAAAAACCTTCAGTCCTCTGATTGCAGACACTCCTTTTGTTGATGTAAAAATTGACGGAAAACCAGAAATTTACTATAACATTACGCTATCAAACGGTAACTCCAGCACAGAAATTCAAACTACATCAGAAGGAACTACAGGAAGCCGTTCAAGCACAAGCACAAACACAAAAACCTTTAATATGACACATGGCTGGAATGCCAGCACAACCCATAAATGGGGTAAAAAATGGACTGCTACTGATGGTGTATTTAACCAAACTGAAAAATCTTACGAAGGTGGATTTACTATCGGTTTTTCTGGCAGTTACTCATCTGGAGATACCTACACATTTGCAAGAAGTGATACAGAAGGCTGGTCAAAATCATGGCAGCACGGACATAACACATGCGAAACACATGGAAAAACAATTAATGGCGGTAAAGTAAAAATTCCTGTAAGGCTTTTTAATGATACACAAATAGGCTACACAATAAAAAGCATAACCATAGCAATAAATAAAGTGCCTTATGGAAAAAAGAACTTAAAAGTTCCGCTTGGAAGCTATTCTACAAATTCACCTATGACACTCCGTCCTAACTCTAAGAGCGGTCTGTATAATATTACAATTGACCTTACAACAGGAGAACTTGAGGAGCTTTTAAAATATTCAAATACAATTATTGTAGAAATTTCAGGCTTTCAAATCACAACCTTTAAGGACAGTCAGAGCGGTAACAACGACTTTACAGAGGCCCTTACGGAAACCCGTGCCCGTACAGCCGCTGTATATATAGACTGCGGGTCAGGCAGCAGAAGAAAGGCAAAAACCTATAATATTGCTGTAAAAAATAAATTTAACCCTGATGCAGCTTCAATAGATGATCAGTATGAACCTGTAAAATTACTGGACATTTTTGATGAAATTCTTGAACTTGAAAAGGACTCTCCTTTTGGTTATGAACTTACTGCAAATCAAAAGCAATTAAAATCTCTTTATGGAATAACTAACGGAAGCAGTCCAAAACAAGGTTCCTGGTATATTGAACATAACTATATAAAAAACGGAATATTAAAAAAGGCCCGTTATGCTTATTATGGCCCGGATGGAATTGTAAATACAGAATGGGATATTAACAATATTGTTGTAAATGCAGGTGATGAATTAAACATCTACTTTGATGTTGATATGGATGAAGATGGTGTACCTCTTAATTCTGAACTTATTCACGGTTCAAGTGACTTCAAAAAAGATACAGATGGTGATACCCTCACCGATTATGAAGAAATATACGGCTGGTATAAAGATGGTGTTCATAAAGAAACCTATCGAAATGAAATTCTGGATTATGGAGAAGATGAGGACAATAGGGTTTATACAAATCCTGTCCTGGCAGATACAGATGGTGATGATTTGCCAGACTGGTCATCAGAAGGTCGAAAAGATATAGATCCTATTTTCCCGGTACAAAGAAACAATAGAAAAATAGACATAACAAAAGAATTCTGGAGCACAAGTCTGACTGGAACAAAAAATAAACTTTTACTTGATGCAGATGGAAGCGAGAATGAAAATAGTCCTAAAAAACTGGCTAAAGCTATTGTAACAGACATGGATAAAATCTTCCTTGATATAACACCAAAAAATGAATTTGCAAAGATTCAATATGAAAAGGAAGTAAAAAATAAGGATGGAAACAAAGAAAAAGTATGGTCGGATTTAAAAGCGGATACAGAAATCCCTCTTGTTATCGGTAAAAATGAAATAAAACTCAGATGTTTTGTTACTAATTATAAAGCACAATCTGAAAGTGAAAATTTATATACTTACTGGACTGTTGACGTTAAGTCTACCTTTAAACCCTTCTCAAACTTTAAGGCACAAGCGGTAAGCTATGGAGACGGAGAGGTAAACATTACCTGGAACGCTTATTCAGATACACGTACCGGTGGTGAATATGGAGGCTATGTCCTTTTCGGCAAAAAATCCGACGTAGAACCTAAAGACCTTGATACCTACATAACAATGGGAGCCCTTACGACTGCAGAAACGTCTACCTCCAGTCTGGAAGGTAAAGATGAATTTTTTGTAAAACTAAAGCCGGCTCAGCTTTTAACGGGAAATTCATTAAAGCTGCATCTTGAGCCCCAAAAAAAATACTGGATCTATCTATACGCTTATACCGGAGCCGATAGTGCAGATAACTACATTAAGACACTTCTTGGAAGCGACAGTTTTACAACAGAAAGAAAGAGAACTGCTGTACTCTGTTTCTATGCCCATTATGTTAAGGATATAGCAGATGACGACGGAGGCTGTGACCCGCAATACTACTGGAATTTCTCAAACAGTCCTTCAAACATGGATTTTAGTGAATTAGACCTTGCTAGTAATAAAACACAAGATTTTGATACAAACGACCATGACGATGCCTTGTATTACACATTCGGAGGTAAAACTCAATTTATTGACGCTTACTCACCGCAACCTGAAAAATTTTCTGACAGCACTAAAAAAATAATGGGTATATTTTCTCGCGACAGCAAAGAAAAACAGCAATTTACAATATCCTGGCACGCCTATGAAAAAGACCCTGGAAGTGCAGATGATGACCTTGGCTATGTAACAGCTGTATTTACATATTATCCTGACGAAGACAACTGGGGTGTTGTTGCCCGTTCAATAGGAGGAAAAGGTTGTGGTGTAATTTGGTGGGCAAAAGGAAGAGTCATAGAGAGAGGTGAAAGGTCTTCTGGTGAATCTTGGGATATATTTAATCCAGACTATGGTTCAATAACCCTTCACTGGGACTGGTCATGGGATGTTGAATCATTAGATGATGCTAAAAAAAGCAGTAAGTAATTCCCTTACTTAAACACCCTTCACACAGATGAAAATAATCTGTGTCCATCTGTGTGAATCTGCGGCTATTTTTTTAGTTTACGGTAAACGAAATCCTTTGCCTTTTGGGGGATTCGGACGTATAATTTAATTATTAACAAATAATAAAAACGTAAACATTTTAAGGAGACTTCTATGGCTGAAACTTACGAAGAGCCACGCGTGCTGGCTATAATTTTGGGAGGAGGAAAAGGAACCCGTCTTTACCCTCTCACAAAGGAACGCTCTAAACCTGCCGTTTCTTTTGGCGGAAAATACCGAATTGTAGATATTCCAATTTCTAACTGTATTAACTCAGGCTATAAGAAGATTTACCTTCTTACCCAGTTCAATTCAGCCTCGCTGCACTTACACATTTCAAATTCCTACAATTTTGACCGCTTTTCTAACGGTTTCGTAGAGATTCTTGCCGCTGAGCAGACTCTTGAACATTCAGGCTGGTATGAAGGAACTGCAGACGCCGTTCGCAAAAACTTCATCCACTTTAAGACACAGAAGCCAACTCATTACATAATCCTTTCCGGTGACCAGCTTTACAAGATGGACTTAAAGGCATTTATGAATGCCCACATCAAATCTGGCGCAAACATCACTATTGCCGCAACTGCCGTAAACCGTCAGGATGCAACAGGCTTTGGTATCATGAAGATTGATAACGAAAACAATATCAAGGAATTCATGGAAAAACCAAAGGCAGATTTGAACATTGACGCATGGAAGATTCCAAAAGAAGCCCGTGATCCAGGTCTCCCTGAAGAAAAAGAATACCTTGCTTCTATGGGTATCTACATTTTTGATGCTCAGACAATGGAAGACATGCTGGGCGGCGAAAACGAGCGCTACACAGACTTTGGTAAGGAAATCATTCCTCTTGCAATCGGCAAGAAAAAGATCTGTTCTTACACCTTCGACGGCTACTGGGAAGACATCGGAACTATCCGCAGCTTCTATGATGCAAACATCGAGCTTACATCTGACCAGCCACGCTTCAACTTCTACAGTGAAGTAAAGCCAATTTATACTCACCCACGTAATCTTCCTCCTTCAAAAATCAACAAGGCCGAAATTGACCACACTTTGACTTCAGAAGGATGTATTATTTCTAACAGTACCCTTAAAAACAGCGTAATTGGTGTTCGTTCTATAATCAATGAAGGCTGTGAGCTGGACGGCGTAATCATGATGGGTGCCGACTACTACGACACAAGAGAAGACTGCGCAGCATACAAAAAGGCAAAAACCCCTCTTACAGGAATCGGAAAGAACTGTAAGATTGCCCGCACAATCATCGATAAGAACGCAAGAATCGGTGATAACTGCAAAATCGGCGTTTCAAAGAAGAAATATGAAGACGGCGACCACGGCAGCTTCTACAGCGCAGACGGAATTATCGTTATCCGTAAGGGCGCAGTAATTCCAAGCGGCACTGAAATCTAAGGAATAGAAAAATAATTCCGATAATGAAGACGATAGCTTAGGCTGTCGTCTTTTTTTTTGACACGGATGAACGCAGATGAGCACGGATGGGACACGGATATTATATATATTTTATATCCGTGAAAATCCGTGTGTATCCGTGCTATCCGTGTCTAAAAACTTTTTTATGCATATTTATGCAATTTTTATGCATAAATAAATTAAAACCACTATACAAGACTTTAAAACTGTCTACTTTATACAAAATTACATACTTACAGGCTGTATTAATTTTTATACACACTACCCATTAGTACTTTCAGGCAAAAAAAATACTGTATTATATATTATTCAAGTCTAATATATAATACAGCATAATATTTTATACACTTACTATCTTTCGATTTTATTCTTCGTCTTCGGTTTCTCCTAATTTTCGGTGTAAGGTCTTACGGCCGATGCCTAAAATATCTGCCGTTTTACTCTTATTTCCGTCATTAAAGGCAAGATTTTCTTTAATAATTATAAGCTCGGCTTCTTCCATCGGCATGCCGATTGGAATTGTAATTACCTTTTCATCGCTCTTTTCGCGCACGCTGGCAGGCAAATCATCAATTTTAATTTCATCTCCGGTGCACATAACAACGGCGCTTTCTACGCAGTTTTTGAGCTCGCGGATATTTCCAGGCCAGCTGTATTTGAGCATTGCGGCCTTAGCCCGGTTGTCAAAGCCCTTAATGTTCTTTTCGTTTTCAATGTTGAACTCACGCAAAAAAGAATGCATCAAAAGAGGTATGTCATCCTTGCGCTCGCGAAGACTTGGCATTTCAATTCGCACAACGTTGAGGCGGTAATACAAATCTTCTCGGAATTTTCCGTTTTTAACTTCTTCTTCAAGATTGCGGTTAGTCGCAGCAACAACCCGCACATCCACGCTGATAGTTTCAGTGCCGCCTACCCGTTCAAATTTCTTCTCCTGCAAGGCCCGCAAAAGCTTAACCTGAGTCGCCTGATTGATTTCGCCGATTTCATCCAGGAACAAGGTTCCGCCGTCTGCAAGTTCAAAGCGTCCCTTACTCATGGAATCTGCCCCTGTGTAAGCGCCCTTTTCGTGACCAAAAAGTTCGCTCTCCAAAAGTGTCTCACTGAGGGCTGCACAGTGTACCGAAATAAAAGGTTTGTCTTTACGCGGCGACTGATTGTGAATTGCATGAGCCACAAGCTCCTTACCGACACCGCTTTCACCTGTAATCAGGACGCTGGCTTTGGCAGGCGCCGCTTTCTGTATCATGGTTCTTACGTGGTTCAGCTCCGACGATTTTCCAATCATCTCATCAGGACTGTCAGCCTTATTCAGCCGCGCCAAAAGTTCCTTGTTCTGGTTGGCAAGCTCTTTACCGCGAAGGGCATTTTTTACAATCAGATTTAAGTGGTCAAGATCAAGCGGCTTTGTCAAAAAATCATAAGCACCTGATTTTATTGCCTTGGTTGCATCTTCAATGCTTCCGTGCCCCGTCAAAACGATAATGGGGATTCCAGGATTTTCTGTCGTAACACGGCGAACAACTTCTTCACCGCTGATGCCGTCCATGCGAAGGTCAGTAATTACAAGGTCAATTCCGCCTTTGGCAATAAGGGCAAGACCTTCCTTTCCGCTGGCAGCTTTTTTTACCTCGTAGCCTTCAAGCTCAAAATTATCGGCAAGTCCGTTACGGATATTTTCTTCATCATCTATTGTAAGAATAGTAAACATGTTGCCTCCTGTGTAAGGCGGCCGGTCAGAGCCGCCGGTGTTTTATAGCAAAGCGTTAAAAAAAATTGCGATGCAGCAATTTTTTAGCTTTACTTACCTGTAAGGCGACCGGTCAGAGCCGCCGGCCTTTTATTTCAAAAGTTTTGTGTTGTCCTGTGGCAGCGGGAATGTAAGGGTAAAGACAGTTCCCCTTCCTTCTTTGGATTCCACCTGAATCTCGCCTGAAAATTCCTTTACGATTTTGTAAACCATTGTCATTCCAAGTCCGGTTCCGTTTGCCTTGGTAGTAAAGTATGGCTCAAAAATACGGCTTACAGTCTGGGAATCCATTCCGATTCCGTTATCACTGATTTTAATTACGTATTTTATGCCGTTTGTATTGCATTCAATCTTAAAAAGTCCCTTAAAGGCTGAATCATCATCAGATTTTCGCTCAATATTGCATTCAGGGAATTTTGATTTTATTGCCGCAAGAGCATTCTGAGAAAGGTTCATTATTACTTCACGCAGAAGTTTTTCATCAACCATAATTCGCTGGCTGGAATTAGAAACAACTTCTACGCCGACATTAAAGCGGTTGAACTCTGCCTTAAAAAAGTCTGCAATGTTTTTTATCAGAACTGCCGGGTCTTTTAACTGCAAAGTGGCATTTACAGGGCGCACGGCAAACAAAAAGTCCATCACAAGACGGTTCAAATGCTCAATTTCTTCGTTTACAACGTCAATGTGGTCTTCTACAAACTTTTTGGCAGGCAATACATCATTATTAGCCCTGGCCTTTTCCAGTGCCTTCTGCACCAGCTGAATGTGAATGGAAATTGCCCCAAGCGGATTTTTAATGTCGTGGGCCATTCCGGCAGCAAGGTTTGTGAGGTTTGCCATGTTTTCCATGCGGTGGGCAAGCACATCCTGATTTTTTTTGTCCGTCACGTCACGAATAAGGATTACCCGGCCGCATAAATCACAGTTTTTAACCAGAGGATTTATCTGAATGTTCAAAAAACGCACGTTTCCGGCTTCATTTACCACAGAAAAGTCTTCTGAAGAGTTGGTTGTACCCTTTTGAGCGCAGTTTTTGATAAAATCTGCAATATCTGCGTCATCTATAAGCTCCCATAAAGGTACTGTGCCGGGATTTGTGTCATCCAGGTGGGCTGAAAAGTTCAGCTGATTTTCTGATACCCTGTTAGACTGCAAAAGTCTGTAATCTTTATCTACAATTATGATTCCAGCCGAAAGAGATTCCATAATAGAATCATAATTTTCAATTTCACTTGCCATATCGCCCAAAAGCGACGCAAGCTGTTCCTTAGAGAACTTATCAATTTTTTGAGTAACTCGTTTTACATAACCGCGCATTTGAAAATATTTCCGCCTCTTGCATTTAATGCCGCAAGGTCACGAAGAAGAATTTCCAGCGCCCCCTGCGGAGTCTGATTATAAAGAGTGATGTTATCCCAGGTATTTCTTAGTAATTTTGTAGTTTCAAAGGCTGCTTCTGCCCCTTCCGGAGTGTTTTTCATCGGACGCTGACGCAGCATAATGTTTTCCAAAAAGATTTTTAACTCTACGCGGGGGTTAAAGTTTCCGCATTTCTTTACAATTTCAGCAATAGAAGGAAGCTGACGGTTCGCAACAGAATCAAAAAGAAGATCTGACTGACCCTTAATGTCCTCCGGCTTTACAGGAAGGAAGGTCAAAAGATACTGGTTTATGCTTCCGCTAAAGCTTTCATTATGGAAAACACGGGTAATTACGTCTTTCTGCTCTGTAACGCTGCGGTCTTTAAAGTTGTATGTTCTTACGCGTGAAAGAATTGTCTGCATGATTGCATTGCGTTTTGAAGTTAAAAGAATAAAAACAACGTCAGCAGGCGGCTCTTCAAGAATTTTCAAGAGGGCGTTACGAACACTGGACTGCATTCTGTCTGCATTTTCTATGATAATTGTCTTTTTGCCCTCTTCACTCTTGATATGAGCCCAGGCTTCCATATTGCGAATCTGACTTACCGGAATTGAATCGTAAAGATAGTCTGTTTCCAGATCCAGGGACTTCTTTTCAAGCCCGTCGCAGATTTTTTCAAGCTCTTCAAAGTCTGGAAGCTCTCGCGGGAAGTCCAGTTTTTCAAGATTTTCGTTAATATCCTGAATTACAGCGCCAATTTTATTAAGGTTTTTATCACCCTGCCACAAAATATCGCTGAAGCGGAGTGTTAGCTTACGGATACTTCTCAAAAAAAGATAGCGGGCCGCATTCAAAAAGGTCGCATTTGAGTTGACAGCATTTAAAAAGGTCTTTTTAGAAGCAGAAATCTCAAGGAAGCAGTCACGTGGTCCCAGTAATAGGATATTTGTACAGGTAAGAGCCTTGTGCTGCAGGCAGGAAGGACATGTACAGTCAAAACGGCGGTTTCCGCTTGCATGACAGGAAAGGATTCTGGCTGTTTCCAAAGCGGCAGTTAACTTTCCGCTGGCTTCCGAGCCTGAAAAGAGAACAGCACCCGGCAGGCGGTTATTTTTAATATCAGAAATTAAATCTTTTGAAACACTCTGATTTACAAGATTTTCGTACATTATACTGCTCCTCCATTTTTTTGAAGAAGTGGCGATGCAAGGACTTCTCCCATAAGATGGGCAAAGAAACTATCGTTAAGAAGATTTCCAATATCCACAAAGGGTTGATTTCTAAGCACAAAAATAATAAGGCATACGATTGCAAAACCTTCTGCAAGGCCGAACAAAAGTCCAAGGCCTCGGTCAAGGCTTTTTAATAGTGTAACCTGGAAGATTTTCTGTAAAATCATTTCGCAGATTTTTACAAGAAGAAAAACCGTAACAAAAACAATTAAAAAACCAAGGATATTGCAGGCAATAGGACTGTTGATTTTTGTAAGAAGAGCCGCAGCAACTTTTTTATAGAAGAAGGCGCCAGCTATAATTCCAAGTACCCAGGCAGCTTTTCCAAAAACTTCAGCCAGAAAGCCCTTACAGAAGGCAACAAGCCCGAAAATCACAATCAAAATGCAGAAAAAATAATCAACCGGCACAAATGTCATTTTGTTTCCTCATATATAATTTCGGCAATTTTCTGCGCAGGCTTTTGCTTTCCGCAAAGTTTTTTCAATTCTTCTTCAAAACCCTGGCGGACAGACTGATCCAGCATTTTTGTAAGTTCTGTCTTCATATTTTCAGAAGTCGCGTCATCTCCAATCAAAACAAGGGCAGAATGATTTTCTTCAAAGAATTTTGCGTTGTCTACCTGGTCACCACGGGTTCCACTTCCGCACAAAGGAATCAAGAGCATCGGCTTATATAAAACGGCCGCTTCCCAGATTGAATTGGCGCCGGCGCGGGAAAGAACTACGTCCGCTGCCGCTACCACATCAGGCATTTCCTGATAGATAAACTGATAAGGCTTGTAAGAGTCGCCGTATTTTTCTTTAAGCTCCCCTTCCCGGTTCTGGTCATTATTCAAAAGACCTGTCTGATGAACCACGGTAAAGCGTTCGCAAAGCCAGTCCAAATTGTCAAATACAAGATTATTTATCTGGCGGGCTCCGGAAGAGCCTCCCAAAACCAGAAGAAGAGGCTTAGCGCTTGACTGGATGCCTAAAAATCGCCTGCCCTGCAGGCCATCAGCTTTATAAAATACCGGGCGAACAGGGTTTCCGCTTACGATTACCCGCTCTTTATCAGCATCAGAAAGTCTGTTTTTGGTCTCTTCATAAGAAACAAACATCTTTTTTGCAGATTTGAAGTTTATTCTGTTGGCAAGACCCAGAGTAAAATCACATTCGTGAGTATAAACCGGAATGTGCAGGAGACGCGCTGCAATGCAAGGAGGCACGCTTACAAATCCACCCTTAGAAAAAAGCACGCAGGGACGGTTCTTTTTAAGAATAAAATATGCCGAAACAAAGCCCGCAAAAATCCTGAATAAATCAGAAAAGTTTTTAAGTGAAAAATAACGGCGCAGTTTGCCCGAAGGAATGCCGTAAAACTTTTCTACAGAAGGCTTTCCGCCCTCTCCTACAGCTGACTGCACAATTTTTTTGTCCATTCCCTTAGAACAGCCAAGCCAGATTATAGAAAGCTCTTTTTGATTATTTTCCGCAATTTTTTTTATTTCATCGGCAACAGCAAGCCCCGGGTAAATATGTCCGCCGGTTCCGCCGCCAGTAAAAGCCACAAGATTTTTATTCAATTTCATACAATATATATTACATTTTATTTTTGAAAATCTAAAGTACCATATTATAATAAAAAAATAGGAAAAATTTAAGAAATATCTTAAATTTAATATTTACAAATCTTAAGATATAATTTATTATAACATGCGGTTATTAGTATAACAAAAAGATATTATATAAAAGGGGGCAGTCTATGACAAAAGAAAAACTTGTATGTGAATCAATCGATAAGGCTCTGGCACAGTGCTTTAATCCAGAAGTATCTAGCGAAGAGTACAACAAGTATCTTTTTAAGATTGAAGGCAAATTTGTAGATCTGGTAAAGAAAAACAAAATGTCTTACAACGAATTTGCCCAGACCGATGATATTCTTATACGCATGAAGAATAAAAAGGTCGAAAGACTCGCAAGATTAGCTTCGAAATAAACCTTATCTCACTTATCTAAAACCTTTCAATCCTCTTTTTTAAACTCACTGATATATTATTTATTTTTTACTATTTCTTCTGCGAATAAACTGAACGCAAATCAAAAGGACAATCATCAGCATTCCAACCAGGTCTGTAAAAGAATGAGATTCTATACAGAGTAAGCCTGCAAACATAAAGCAAAGACGCTCAAGAGCTGACATTGTTTTCTTTACAGATTTTGAAACCTTAAGATTGTTAAAGAAGCCTGTTTTTGTAAAAGCATAGCCTTCAAGGGCAACACTCAAAGCAAACATTCCAACAATTGCAGTAAGGGCAATTCTAAGAATTGAAAGAGTATCAGCGCCAATCATAAGCATTGCAGGATTGTAGATGAACATATAAGGAACGATAAAGGCTCCGATTGCAAGCTTTGTAGCATTTACCGCGGTACGCATAGGCTTGGCCTTGGCTATGGCCGCTCCCGCAATTGCCGCAAGGGCTACAGGAGGCGTAACATCAGCGATGATACCAAAGTAGAAGGCAAACATATGAGCAGGCAAAAGCTGTTCAGGAGTTGGAGCGCTGCCACCGTAAAGACAGTGAACGATTGCAGTTGCAGTAATAGTTGAAGTAATCAGATAGTTTGCAGTTGTTGGGGCACCCATACCAAGGATGATTGAAGAAATCATTGTAAGAAGAAGAGTGATGAAAAGCTTTCCGTGAGCAAGGGCAACAAGGCCGGCACCAAGCTTGAGTCCGAGTCCTGTAAGTGTTACAACACCAATGATGATTCCAGCCATACCACAGGCAATTGCTACACTGATAATACCTCTGGCAGCGGCGCAAAGAACGTCAATAAAGTCATGCAGAGTAAAGCGTGGTTTGGTTCCTTTAGCAACATCAACAAAAGAAGCAACAATTGCAATTATGATAATAGAAAGAATTCCCATAAGAGCCGAATAAGTTGCTGTTTTTCCAGAACAAAGGAAGAAAATGATTACCAGAAGAGGCAAAATCATATATCCGCGGGTCAGGAACAAAGGAAGGAATCTTGGGATTTCGTTCTTTGGAAGGCCTTTTAAGCCGCGTTTATGAGCTTCAAGATGAACCATGATGAAGATTCCGGCAAAATATAGCATGGCAGGAATAATGGCAGCCTTTACAACTGTGATGTAAGGTACCCCTACACTTTCTGCCATAAGGAAGGCGGCGGCTCCCATGATAGGAGGCATAAGCTGACCGCCAGTTGAAGCAGCAGCTTCTACAGCGCCTGCAAATTCTCCGCGGTAGCCAAGTTTTTTCATCATAGGGATTGTAAATGAACCAGAGCCTACAGTATTTGAAACAGAACTTCCGGAAACAGTTCCCAGCAAGGCAGAAGAAAGAACTGCTACTTTTGCAGGACCACCACTTGCGCTGCCCGCAATTGCGTTACAGGCATCAATAAAGAACTGACCGATTCCTGTTTTTTCCAGGAAGGCGCCAAAAAGAATAAAGAGGAAAATAAAGGTAGAACAAGCCCCGATTGGAGTTCCAATAATTCCTTCTGTTGTGTAGTAAAGATGGCTTACAACGCGAGGAAGTTTGTAGCCTCGGTGATTCAAAAATCCCGGAAGATACTTTCCAATAAAAGCGTAAAGGATGAAACAGCCGGCAATAATCATAATAGGAAGACCTACGATTCGGCGGCAGCTTTCAAAAAGGATAATGATACCGATAGCGCCAATTACAATATCAAGCGGTGTATATGCGCCGGCTCTGCGGACAATCTGTTCAAAATTGATGATGTAGTAGCACCAGCAGCCAGCCCCCATAAAGGCAAGTAGTATGTCATACCATGGAAGAGTATTTTTTACCATTTTTTTAGAGGCCGGGAAAAGCAAAAATGCAAGGAACTGAACAAAGGCCAGGTGGGAGGCACGTACAATCTGAGTAGGAATTGTTCCCTTTAAAGTTGCTATAAGCTGGAATCCACAGAAGACAATGGAAATAAGAACCGTGATGTACTGTCGCCAGCACTTATGTTCACGGTAAGCCTGCTCCCTGTCGAGATTCTTCATAAGTTTTTTCATTTCGTCTTCGTTGGTCGTCGGAAGCAAATTCTCAATATCCATCTATAGGACTCCTTGTGGAAATAATTTTTAAAATTGAAAGCCTTTTTACTTCAAAAACAAGGCTTGTCTGAGGTTCAAAAAAATCCTTCAAAAAGAATTCAGTATCGCCAACTGTCACAGAATGCTCTGCAATCACGCCCACTGCCATTACAAGACTGGGAAGTTTTCTGCCCAGGTTTTCTATAATATATCCATCTTCTGTAACGAAGAATTCTGCGCCCTCACTTTCATAAGGCTCAGGAATCCCGGCTCCGTAAGAAACAAAGCGGGTTTTATAAAGCTCAAGCTCCCCAGAATCAAGGATGCGGTAAAAATCATGTACCCGGCCTTTGTTTACGGAATGGGTGTAATTTACAGAAAAGCCGTCTTTCACAGCCTTTACAGTATAAATTCTTTCTGAATGATTCTTTCGGTTTGAAATTGACAGTGCCCTTACCACCGGCAGATTTACTGCCAGAAGAATAAGGGGCACTGTAAAAAACAAAAGTTTTTTCATATAAGGGATTTACCCTTAGTTCAAAACGCCGATTTCTTTAAAGTATTTTGCAGCACCAGGATGGAATGGAACTGAAATTCCAGTTACTGCAGAAGCTGCTGTAACTTCCTTTCCTTTTGCGTGCGCAGCGCCAAGCTCATCAAGGTTTTCAAAAAGAGCCTTAGTCATGGCATAAACAGTGTTTTCATCAAGATTTGCATTTACAGCAAGAGTTGCCTTGATTGCAAGAGCCTGAACATCAACATCAGTTCCCTTGTAAGTTCCAGCAGGAATTACAGTTTTTGTATAGAAACCATATTTAGCGCAGATAGCGTCTGCTTTTTCATTACTTACAGGAATAAGAACAAGACCAGCTGTGAAAGCAAGTTCCTGCAAAGCAGAGTTAGGAACACCGGCAGTTACAAAACAAGCATCCAGAGTTCCGTTCTGAAGACCTTCTGCAGATTCCTTAAATGAAAGGTTGTTCTTTTTGATTTCAGAGAAAGAAATTCCATGAGCGTCAAGAATCTGTTTTGCGTTGAATTCAACACCAGAGCCAGCATCACCTACAGATACACGTTTTCCGCGCAAATCATCAATAGAATCAATTCCGCTGGCAGCAGAAGCAGCAATCTGAACAACTTCAGGATACAAAGTACCAATTGAAGCAAGATTTGCAAGTTTGTTGCCTTCAAACATGTCAGTTCCGTTGTATGCGTAGTCCATTACGTCATTCTGAACTGTTGCAAATTCAGCATCACCTTTAGAAATAAGGCGAAGGTTTTCAGCAGATGCACCGGTAGCCTGAGCAGTTACATTCATGTTTTCAATTTTTGTGTTCCAGATGTTGGCAATAGCGCCGCCAAAAGGATAGTATGTACCTGAAGTACCACCAGTAGCAAGAATGTAATTCTTTTTTTCATTACAACCAGAAAGGGCAATCAATCCTGCCAGAACGGCAGCAAGAACAGAAAGTTTTTTCATGTAGGACCTCTTTTTTTAATCTCTGGAAACACATTATATAATATAATTTTTTTTGTTTCTATTATTCTATGTTATAATTTGACAGGAGAAAAATTTAAAATAAAAGTGCCGGGCAACACTGTAAAAGTCTCCATGTAAGAGTCCGTAACTTACCAGCTAACACTGTGTAAGTTACCAGGTAATACTGTATAAATAAAAAAGACTTCTGATTACTCAGAAGTCTTTTTTATAATTATTCCTTATGGAAAGGTTTTAGTATTTCTGCAATCTTTTCTTTTTTGAAAAGTGTTGCGTACTGGTAGGCACTCATACCCATGCTGTCCTTTACGTCCGGGTCACTGCCGTTTTCTACAAGAAGTTTACAGATTTTTACACGGTCTGCACCAACGGCAAGGACAAGATTTGACTGACCTTCCTTGCTGATTGTGTTCAAATCGGCACCTTTTTTGATAAGGTATTCTGTAAGTTTTTCGTTACCTCGCCATACAGCATCCATAACTGCAGTGTAACCGCGGTCTGTAGAAGATGCGTTAATGTCTGCGCCAAGATTAATGAGACGCTCTGCAAAAGGTTCATTGTCATTACGGATTGCAATGTTCAAAAGAGGAGTTCCAAGATCATCGCGGGCATTAACGTCAATTCCTGCCGCAATAAAGTCTTCAAAAATTTCTTCCTTGTCCTTTGCAATATAAGTTGCGCAGCAGTCTGCTGTAAAAGGAATACCGCGGTCAAGCAGTTTGTTGATTGCAATACGCTTTTTAGTCTTCTGTGCAAAATCTTCAAAATGAGTTTTTGTATATTTTGCAACTTCAGCCGCATCCTTTACTTTCTTTACAAATTCGTCTTTGTAAATTGAATTATTATAAACAAAATCAGAATCTGTATAGACTTCAACCTTTTCTGCGCATAGATTACCGGCAACAGTTCCCACAATAAATGCCTGTTCGCCGCTTAAATCTTTATTGCCGCCTTTGTAAATAAAGCAGGCAGCAATCTCTTTGTAATCACTTTTTAATTTCTGTAAATTTTCAATGCTGTAGCCAGGATTTAAGAATACAAAATCCTCGTCACACTCTCTAAGCACTGAACCAAGCTCATCAAAACTGTCTGTCGAATCAGAAATCAATAACCACTTCATATTCATTAATTGTAATGGTGGTCTGTGATTTTTTCAAATGAATTATTTAAAATAATATTAATATTTGTTATTTTTGTAAAAAATTACAAAATATTTTTAAAAATATTTAAAAATAGCCTTTTGACCTATTGACGCAAATCATCGTTTTGTATAATATATAAAACATCAACGCCGCAGTAGCTCAGTTGGTAGAGCGCCGGACTGAAAATCCGTATGTCGTTGGTTCGATTCCAACCTGTGGCACGCAAAGCTTCTGGTCATCCAGAAGCTTTTTTTTTGTTTAAATATATATGTTATATAGATTTAGGCTGAAATAGTTTATATGAATTAATCTGCTGAAATAATACCTCTTTATGATTAATTTGGATTGTTTCCCAGATGGATATTCAATCGACACAAAAATCGACACAAGAATCGTAATGTGATTCTGATGGTCTTTTTGTGTGGTTACAAGTCATTAACGACTTTTTTATCCTGGGGGACTTTATGAAACCATTTTATCTTACAAAGAATCCGCAAGGTTATTACCGCGCAGTTTTTTACAGTCAGGAAAACGGCACTTTTTCCTGTTCGAAAAGTACGCACTCTAAGGACAAAACCGAAGCTCTTCTTATTGCTGCAGAATGGTACAAGAACGGAACTCCTGAAGGTTATATTAACAGTCGTAAATCTCCCGATTCCAACAAGTCTAATTCCGGCTTAAATCTTTCAAACATTGTAAACCGTCTTACGCTTGAAGAAGCAACTCTTTTAACTTCGCTCATTTCCCAGAAATTTGGTATTACTACAAGTCTCCCTCAAAATCCTGTAATTGTTTCAACTCCTGTCATTGTTCCGGCACAGACTGTTGCGCCGGGGGTTTCACCTACTCCTGTAGTGGCACCTGTTGCAGAAAGTGCTGAAACGCCTAAGAAGAAATTCATTGTTCACAAGAAAAACAAACTTGTTACATCTGGTATGATTCCGGAGGAAATGGCTCAAAAAGTTTATGAGCCACTGAATCCTGAATGCACTATGAATCTTTGTGAGTTCCTTCGTAATTTCTGGACACCTTCAAAGTCGGAGTATATTCAGAATAAGCGGGCTCATAAAAAGTCGATTGGTGACTATCACTGTAAGGAAATGGCAAACATGGTGAACCGTTACTGGCTGCCATACTTTGGTGATGAGTTCACTGTTGGACAATTGACTGAACAGTACCTTGAAGATTTTCTTCAGGAACTTGCTGAGTTCCGTCATCTTAAAGGTGCGACTATTAACCACGCCAGAACTTGTGGAGCAACGGCTCTTAAGTGGCTTAAGAATAAGGGACTCATCAGATCTAATCCTATGGCAAACGTTGAAGCATTCAGTAAATCTGACTCTGTTCCTCGCGGTATTCCTGATGAAAAGGAAATCCGTGCGCTTTATGAACTGGACTGGGATTCTGAGGTTATGTACCTGGCATTTAATCTGTCTGCTTTCAGTGGTCTTCGCCCTGGTGAGATAAGCGGTCTTCAGCTTTGCGATATTGATGCCCAGAAGGATATTATTACTATCCGCCACAGCTGGCACAGAACAGGCTTCTTGAAATCTACAAAGACAAACCTTATCCGTAAGGTGCCGGTTGCACACAAGATTATTCTGCGTTTGATTAGTCTTGCAAAGTCTAGTCCGGTTGCTTCTGAAAACTCATTTGTATTCTGGTCTAAGGCTAATGACTATAAGCCTTTCCTTCCACAGTATTATGATGATGGTTTCTTTGAGGCTCTTCACAGAATCGGCGTAAGCGAACAGGAACGACGAGAAAGAAACATTGACTTTTACAGTCTGCGTCACTTCTGTGCTACATACCTTGCAAATATGACTGATATGCGTAATGTTCAGGCTGTTCTTGGTCATACAACGCCAGCTATGACACAGCATTATGCAAACCATATGACTGATGAGCACTTTAATGCTATCCGTGAGATATTCGAACAGAGCCGTATTTCTATTATTGCGGCTTAATGTCTCCCAAAGGTTAGTAAATATTTCCTAAAGGTTGGACTTTTTTTCCTAAAGGTTAGACTTTTTCTCCCAAAGGTTATCCTCGTTTGGCTTTAATATAACTCCCGAAAACGAAAAGTTACGGGAGTTTTTTTATGGGCGAAGAAACAGCAGCAGCAAGATTTAATTCAAACATTATGAATATGGATATGGCAGCGGCTTATCTTACTATCAGCAAAGCGACACTTTATATGCTTGTTAAGGCGAAGATGATTCCTTATGCACCTGTAGGAAAGCGGATTTTGTTCCGCCGGGATGATTTATACAATTGGGTTGGAAGCAAGGTTGTTGACCCGGTTTATAACATTTTAGGAGATGAAGAAGAAGATGAATTGCCAGATTAATGAGGAAGTAGCAGACGAAATCAGAGATATGTATCTGGATTTTATGAACAAGGATGAGTTTGGTGAGTTTTGGGTAAAACTTACAGTAAATCTTGGTGTACCAGTAAAAATGACAGAAAGCAAGCGGAGAAATATAACCCGCTATAAATCGGAGAAGATAATTCAAAAGAAACAGGAGGGGAAATAATTTGGGAGGACAAGTTGCTGACTTACCAACCGGCAATCTTGGTGAACACGCAGAGCCTAAATGCTGGGAGACTCGGTTACCAGAAGAGAGTCCGAAGGCATTTAAGGCTTTCTGCCTGTTCAGGAACATGGGCTACAAAAGAAGTATCAAGGCTTGTCTTGAACTGAACGACGTAGACCCAAAAAAGTACGGCTCTTGGAGTCGTTATGCTCGTCTTTTTAACTGGAAAGAAAGAGCTGCTAAATACGATGAGTATGTAGCAAAAGAAATTGAGAAAGAACTTATTGCAGAGCGTGTTGAAAGAAAGCGGCGCCAGATGGAAATGCTGAATGATTTTGATGGACTTGTTGCCAAGCGCATTAAGACATTGAATCCTGATGATTTGGATGCTGACGGTGCTATGGATTTACTTGAACGTTCTGCAAAGCTTGATTCATTCATTACGGGAGCTGATAAAGAAGCAGCAAAACCTGTACAGAATGAACTTGCTATCAGCTTTGTAGACAGCTTTAAGGGAGTTTGATGGCTGAACTTTTTACACCTACTGAGGTACAGAAAAAGGCTCTTGAACTTCTGAAAAGTTCTGCAAAGCACGTTCTTTTATTTGGGGGAAGCCGTTCGGGAAAAACTACTGTTCTTGTAATGGCTTTGATATACAGGGCTGTTGCCTACCCGGGCAGTCGTCATCTTATCTGTCGATATCGTGCGAAAGATGCCAGAAGCTCTGTATTACACGAGACTTTGATACCCTGGCTCAATAAGACAATCGGAGCCAAGCGGTACAAAGCCAATGTACACGACGGTTTGATTACCTTGTGGAACAAATCTGAAATATGGATTGGAGGACTTGGAGACCGGGAACAGGTAGACAAGATTCTTGGTCACGAATATGTAACGATTTACTTTAATGAAGTGAGTCAGATTTCTTATTCTGCTATTACTACTGCTTATAGCCGTCTGGCTATGAAAGTAAAAGGATGCAAGAATAAGTTTTTTTACGACTGCAACCCGTGTTCGCCTATGCATTGGGCTTACAAAGTGTTCATCAGAAAGATTGAGCCTCGTACTGATGAAAAACTGAACAAGCCTGAATTGTACGCCAGTGCAATTCTGAATCCGATGGATAATGCCGCGAACCTGGACGAGGACTACATTTCTGACATTCTGGATAATATGCCGGAAAAACAGAAAGCCAGGTTCCGAGACGGACTGTGGGTTAAGCCGGAAGGAAGCGTTTACGAAAGATTCGACGAAGAAATGATTCTTGATGAACTTCCTAAAAAATTTGACAGAATCACTGGCGGGCAGGATTTTGGCCTGCACATCGCTGCAGTGAAAATCGGGTGGATTGGTGAATGTGTTTATGTTATCGCCGATTATGGTGGATTCAACATTACGACAAGAACGAGCGTTGAGAATCAGACCGCCAATGGCTGGTACAAGGAAAGTTTTGTAACTTACTGCGACCCTGCCGGAGGTGAACGTATTCAGGAAGTGCCCGGAGGAGTTAAAGCCAACAACAGCGTGGATGCTGGAATCGATTATATTTGTGCAAAGATGGAGCGTAAGCAGTTCTTTGTCTACAGAAAATGTACAGGTGTCTTAGGTGAAATCTGGGATTACATGAGGGACGAGAACAATCAGATTGTGAAAGTAAATGACCATTATATGGACGCTATGCGTTATGCAATCTTCAGCGCCGTAACAAGTGGCATTGTAATGGCCTAAATTCGTAGATATGTATAGTAAAAACGAAAAAAATGTTTGAAAAAGTAAAAAATATTTTTTGAAACATTGCCGGATTTACCCATATCGCGACCATATTATATATAGAAATTGAGAGGCACAAATGCTTAAACCTTTCTTTTCGCTCGGGAAAAAACAGACTTCAAAAAAACTAAGCAGTTTTTCTGAAGCTTGCGGAAATGATGATTTTTCTACCCGGGAAAAAAAGACCTGCTCTGACCCTTACTTACAGCATGCGTGGGTTTCGGTCTGCATAGACATTCTGACAAGAAATGTTGCAAGAGCAGAATATGAAGTTAGTAAAAACGGGAAAGTTTTGAATGACCATCCGGTTTCAAAACTCTTCCGCTATCCGAACAGCCAGCTGAGCCGTTTTGATTTGTGGAAACAGACTTGTGCATGGTGGAGTTTAGACGGTGAAGCCTTCTGGTGGTTTGGAGATGACTACAGTTGCGGAGTTCCGAAAGAATTGTTCATTCTTAATCCGCGAAGAATGCAGCATGTAGTTGAAAACGGCAAAGTTATTAAGTGGGTCTACACTGATGAACATAGTGGAAGGCCAACAATAATTCTGCCTGATGAAATTATTCATTTTAAGGACTGGAATCCCTGGAATGAATACAGAGGCGTTAGTCCTCTTGTTAGTCTGGGTCTTGAAGTTGAACAGGATTTGCTTGCAGCAAGACAGAACACGGGATTATTAAAAGAAGGAGGTGTACCGAAGGGGCTTTTGAAAACTGACCAGGTACTTACTGAAAACGAAGCAGAAATGCTTGCGCGAACCTGGGATAAAAAATATGGACACGGTATGAAAAACCGTGTGGCTGTATTAGGAAAAGGTACAGAATATCAACCGCTGACATTCAGCCCGGATGTGCTGAAACTCTACGATATGAAAAAATGGAACTTGTACACGATACTTGCCAAGTATGGGATTCCACCCCGTATTGCAAATATTCAGGATTCCAAAAGTTCATTGAGTGGAACTGATACTGACAGTCAGCAGAGAGCATTCTGGAACTTTACACTGATACCGTTACTGAAGAATTTTGAACAGATTCTGGAAGTACAATTTTATAGAAGGTTTAATTTAGAGTTTACCGGCTCGTTCAATCTTGAGATGATACCGGAGTTGCAGGAAAGCGAAGATGCACAGAGCAACCGTGACATAGCAGAGATTAATGCAGGCCTGAAAACAATAAATGATGTACTTCGTTCCAGAGGTGAAAAGGAAAAACCATGGGGCGATAAATGGTACAGACAATCTTCTCTAGTTTGCGAAAACTGACAAAAAAATTTATCTAAAAACAAAAGGAAAAAAACTGTGATTAAAAAAATTATAGTCGCCTGTTGCGACGAAGAAGTGAGAGAAATCGTCCTTAATGGATTGGAGAACTATAAGGGCAATCAGCAGGTCCTGGTTTGTAAAACAGACGCAGAACTTTATGAAATGATTAAATACGAACCTAACGTAGCAATCATATTTGACAAGTTTTTTCTTGGCTATGTAATTACTTACCAGCTATTACGTTTAAAAGCTATTAACAGTTCAATCAACACCTACTTCGTAGAAAAAGGAGAAGGTTCACTATATTTTGGACTGAGAGTTTATGAGCTTGGAACGGGAGGTTTTATTCCAGACATTGAGAATAAAGAAGTATTTAAGCAGTTTGCATCAAAGATTTCTGCCGGACTAAAACAGTACCCGGATGAAATTCTGGATACAATCAGCGACGGCGACTATATTTTTGACAAAAAGTGTTTTACCGAAGTTACCGCCAAAGAAATGGAAATCGGAATGTATATGGGTATGGGAAAGTCACAGAAGGAAATCAGCTTCCTGACAGGAATGTCACCAAAAGCTGTTTCTTTACATACCTACAGATTGAAACGCAAAATCGGCTACAAAATGCCGACCGATTACGAAAAGCTGAACCGACAGTGCTTCAAGAATATGATTAAGGGGTGAACTTGCTAGTAAAAGTTGACGGTGTGGAAAACAAGGAACTTTCGAACAAGTTTTGTTTTTACAAGTTCCTTAAGGAAAACACAAAAGGCGGAGTTATTACTCCGCAGATTGAAGTTTTCAAAAGCATAGACGTACAAAAGGACAATTACCATTGGGTAATGAGCACTTTTGATACCGACCGTGATTTTGAGAAAGTAGATCCAAACGGCTGGAACCTCAAAAACTATTTGAATAACCCGGTCGTTTTGTGGAGCCATGATTATTCAATACCACCAATCGGCTATGCAAAAAACTTAGAGACAAAAACAATACTGGAGGGAGATGTAGTTTTTAATGATAAGGAATACGACGAGTTTGGCTGGAGTATAGGACAGAGAGTAAAAGCCGGTGTACTTAGATGTGGTTCTGTCGGATTCATAGCCAAAGAAGTCGAGTTCCTTGAAAACAAAGATAAGGACTGTGATTTGATTTTCAGACAGCAGGAATTATTGGAGTTTTCTATCTGTTGTGTACCGGCAAATCCATTTGCCATTACACAGCCGCAAAAGAAGCTTCAGATAGAGAGAGTTATTCAGGATGAAGAGCTTTCTTATTTTGAAAAGCTTAAGCTGGGCTTGGCACGAGCTTAGAAGTGCAAAAAAAATGCGGAAAACCTAAATGTGGGAGGTTTTCCGCTTAGGGAATAAACAAGACAAAATAGAAAGGAGCTTGCCTTGTCTGAATTAATTATAAACTTGCAGCACCAAATTGACAACATGAAAAAACAGTTGCCAACAGCTGCCGCAACAGAACAAGATTTCAAAAATTACTTTGCAGAACGCGACAACATTCTTGAAGGAATGCTTAAAGCTGTAAGCGAAGAAAGAAACGTAACAACTACAGAATTGCAGGATATGAAAGATGCAATCAAAGAATTCAGAAGCCTTATGAAAAACCAGGCTACAAATATGACACAGCTTACAATGAGAGACATTAAAGTTAATCTTGGTAAAGCATTGTATGCTGCCTGGAACAAAGACCATAGAACTCTTGGCGAATTGCAATTCACACCAAACTTGCGTAATGAAAAATGGAACAATCCGAAAGACTTCACCTGGAATGCAGAAAAAGGATTTGTTCCTACAAAGTCAGTTCTTGGCGAGCCTCTTGGAAATATGGCAACCAATGACCAGTATCTTATCAATCCGATGTACGAAACTGCCATTATGGAAGAAGCCGCAGAAAAGTCTGTAATGATGAATCTTGTTACACACCGCCTTATGACATCACCAAGCATTTACCTGAATGAACGTGATAAAGGCGGAATTGAACTAAAATGGCTTACATCTTACGGACAGAAAATTGAAGCAACAAAATCAAATGTTCCTACAAGAGTTGAGCTCAAAGCTTATACTCTGGCTGGTTATGTTTCTTGGTTTGATGAATTCAGCGATGATACCTACTACGAAATTGGAGACCTTTTCATCAAAGATATGACAGAAGCCTATGCCATTGAATTTGACCGTCAGTGTCTTATTGCAGATGATGATCCTTTTACAGGTGCAATTAATGCAGCAAAAGCACAGGTACACACAATCAAATCTACAGATGAAAGTAAACTTACATACCTGGATTTCCGCGCTGCAGAATTGAAAATCCCTGCAGAAGAAAGAAGAAACTGTAAATGGTTTATGAATGAAACTGTTTTGAACCATGTTGCTAACATCCAGGATGCAAACGGTAACCCAATCTGGCGAAAGCCGGGAGACGGAATGCCTTCAAGAATTGACGGCTACGAAGTTATTGAAAGTCGTCTTCTTCCACAGCTTTCTGAACTTAAGGCTGATACTCCAATTGCAATCTTTATGAATCCAAAACGAATTATCCACGGCGACAGAAAAGGAATTGAAATTAAACGTTTTGATGACACAACTGAAAGTCTTGAATATGGCGAACAGTTTATGCGTTTCCGAAAACGTGACGGATTCTTAGTAACTCGTGAACAGGCGAATATTGAGATTTTGAAGACTGCAAAGAGTGCTTAAGGGGCTCTAAAAAAAAGGTTCCTTTTTTTTGGATGTTTCTGGGGGCTGGAAACAGCCCCCTACTTTGAAGGGAGAAATTGATTGAAACTTTTTACTTTTGAACAGCTGAGTCAGATTTTGGAATTAAGAGACACAGACAGAATGATTGATGAAATGATTTTTGATTCTGCTTATGCCTTTATTGAAAAATATACTGGGCTTTGTTTCGAAGAAAAGAACTATCAGGAATTGCAGACTGTCCGGGATTCTAAGGTGTTTTTGAAGCAGCCTTTTATTACAGAGGTTGCTGATATTACAGATATGAATACAAAAGTAAAAGTTGATTATTGTGTTGTTGACCATAAACCTTCTGTTATTCATTTGCTTACTTCTAAATGTGATGCTCACGTTTTATTTATAAATTACAATGCCGGATTTACTGCAGAAACTTTTCCGGCTGAACTTAAAGAAGCAATAATCAAGTTATTCATCATTAAGAAGAATGACTTTTTGAATAAATTGGGAAATCAGGAAAATGAGGATTTCGTTTTGCCTGATGATATTAAATCTGTATGCAATATATATAGAAGGAAATCGCTCTAATGCAGACCTTTGAATCGATATTCAACAAATTACAAGAACTGTTCATTGAGTGCCTTCCTGAATATATACGCAAAATAAATGAAGCTCATAATGATGGAATTATCCTTAAAGCTTTTGAAAACAAGAACCTTTTGGATAACTGTAATAAAGTGCCGTCTTTTCTGTTCTGTATGGAAGAAGCCAATTATGAAGAAAAAGACAGAATCCTTGAAAACACGGTATTTGAAGTAAGTTTCAAGCTTACGTTACAGCCTCATAATGGGAACAAGCTTATTGAGTTCTGGCGTTACGTTGAAGCTGTTTCAAAAATGCTTAATGAAGCTGAAGCGGATGCCTGGAACTCGATTACTTTAGGAAAAGAAAAACAAAACACAATCTACTTAAGAATTGTGGCATAGGAGAAATTAAAATGAATTACGATAAGAAACTTGCAAGACTTGTAAAAGATGTTAATAACCCAAAGAACTATAAAAAGATTCTTGATCTTCTTGGTAAAGCTTACCAGGCTGAATACCAGTTTAAGGACTTCAGCAAGAAAGATATTGATTACATCTGTGGTGAAATTCTTGGCTTTTATGATGCTGTAAAAACTTCTGCTGATGAAAAGAGAATGATTAACTGGTACAACAAGTGCTACTTTATTGTGAGTGATAAAAACTGTGTACTGTTTGAAACTATGTCTTTAAGAACTGCCGTTGAATTTTACATCCGGGGAACTGTAATGCTGCTTGCGACTAAAGTAAAAAATGCATTTAGTCTGGACAAGTTTGTTTTTGCTGAAAACATTGAAAATTGTATGTATTTAATTCGTGGTGCTGGTAAGACTGCTCGTTTTTGTAATGTTGAATGGCATCAGCTGGATGATTTGAAGTCTGCGGGATATGAAGAAGTTTTGAAAGAAAGCTATTAATAGATGTTTACTTATTTCTAAAATATTACTTCATCATCATTCATATCTTTTAATTCTGTTTTATTTCTTACCTCGAATGGAAAGCCGTTATACCCCGGATACTCTACGGGGGTCTGCTGGACTTTTTTTTCGAGGGGCTCATCTATTCCTCCTAATTCTTTAAGAACCACATCTGCGTAATTTTTCCATTGTGGCATAGGCAATAATGATTTTGCAAGTTTTACTTCTTTTATTGCATTTTCAGTATCTTTAAGAGCTTGATAAGTTTCCCCCAATCTTAAATGTACCATGCCATCATAGGGGTATTTTTTTAGTAAATCATTAAAATAGACCGTATCCTGTTCTTCGATTGAAAATTTTTTTGCCATATCAGCTCTTTTCATAATATCACGAAAATTACTCATTATTACCTCGAATAAATATCATAAATTATTCTTACTTAGTTTATTGGTATTACAAAATCATTTTTTCCATCAAGACTCCATTGGACCTGAAAAGCAACACCATCAATTTGGTCTAACATAATAAAATTAAAAGAATTACGTGTTGGATATAATGTATAACGCCCAACTTTTCTTTCTAATTCACACGTGGTTGTAATGTCTAGTAAACTCAATGGACTTTCATGACGATGTTCTTCGCCATCAATGGAAAATTGTACACACCAGATTTTCCCAGTCATAGTATCTAATTTTAGATAAACCCAGGTGTTAACAGTTGGAAATAAACGATAACGGGCATTAGGATTTTGAGAGTAATATGGTAATGGGTCATTTGCAAAAAGATGGGAAAAACAAAGTATAAATAACACTAGAAAAATTGATAACCTTTTTTTCATAAAGAAATCTCCTAAAAGTAATTATAAGTGCTTTTTTGTATTAATCCAAATAAAATTATTTCAAGTGTATTTGTTGATAATGATGTTAAAGTAACTTATACTGTAACGATTTGAATTATTCAAATGGACGGCTTGGGGATATAAGGAGTTTTTATGTTTAAATTTGTAAATGCTAAAACTGTAAAGCCGTACAAAAATTACTGTTCTGATATTCTTAACCAATTAAAGAATATTCTGCAAAACAAATACGGCATTGATTGTGATTTTTATCTGATAGGAAGCGGAGCAAAAAACCTTGTAACACAAAATGAACAAGAGTCGTATGACTTAGATTACAATTGTGTTATTTATTCTATCCCAGGGAATAACAGTCTAAATTCAACAGAATCTTTGAAATGGTTAAAAGATACAATACGAATTGAATTAAATACACTTCTTGGTGATTCATTTTTTAGAGATGCACAAGATTCAAAATCTGTTTTGACAGCCAGATTATTCTTTAAAAATGACCCAAATAAAATTGAGTTTAGTTTTGATGTTGCTATATTAGCCAAGAATAAAAATGGAAATTATTGTAGGTTAATCCACGAAAAGGCTTTCAATATAAGTAGATTCTATTGGAATGAGGTACCTTCTTCACACTATGTATGTGAAAAAGCTGAAGCATTAAAAAATGAGGGCTATTGGCAGAATGTCAGAGAAAAATACATTCAATTAAAGAATATGTATCTGGAACGTAACGACTATGACCATCCATCTTTTATAGTTTATGTTGAAGCAATCAATCATTGTTATCAAAAATATATACAAAACTAATTTAAGCTATAGAAACAGATAACTTTTTCTCCCAAAAGTTAGCAGTTATTTCCCAAAGGTTGGACTTTTTCTCCTAAAGGTTAGACTTTTTCTCCCAAAGGTTAATAGGTTTACGCCGTATTATTACGGCATGACGATTCAGGGAAAGAGCTGCACACTGACTGCGGCAAGAGACGGTTACTATTATCCATTACCATACAGCGAGGAAACTGTAAGACTCGCGTCGAAAGGCTACGCTCTTCCCGGCGTTATTGGTGAAAGGAACAGAGAGAAACTCGTAATTTCTGGAAAGACGATTCAAGGGTGCTTTGTCACAATGCTTGAATACCAGATTGTTTTACCTCTGTTCCTTTTGCTTTTTTGTCCTGACGAAAGATTTGATCTGCTTGCTGACAGATTGGCAAGTAAGCTTATATATAAAAATCTTGGCACTAAAAGTTTTGAACTTCGTGCTGAAAACAAAAAATCCTTCTACCTGAAACTTGATGTAAACAACAATGATGATTCATACGTGACTGACTGGAACATTACTACCCCCTCTATGAAATGGGAGCCTTCCCGTATTTACACTTATGACGGCCACAAGGTAATTGCTGACAGAGTGACACTTCCACTTGTTTACGCTTTTGAATTAACAGGCAGCTTTACTGAAAAATCAAAGTTTCAGATTACTCTTCATTTTCCATTAAGTAAGGAACACTTTCCGACACAGAAGAAGATTGAAAAGCTTACGATTCAGATAGATGCAGAAGATGGAATCAGTCTTGATATTTATGACCTTGAACCGGTCGCAGATATGACTGACATTAACTGCGCTGATACTGTGCTTTGCTTTCAGAAGTACAACATTACTGGTGTGGTAGTTCTGAACATCCATAACCAGAATACAAAAACAACGGTGGTACTTTAATGAAGTTTTATGAATTGCCACCGGCTGTTGAAAGCGCAGTAAGAAATACAGATATCCGCCCTTATGTTAGAGTCCTTTTTGAATTAAAGGACAGTGATGTATTTATAGACAATGCTGACATTCTTGAGTTTGTTGCAACATCTTACAAAAGCGTTGAAGGTGGTATTGTAAACTGCGGTGAACTTACTCTTGATAACAAAAGCGGTAAATACGACGTTGAGAAAAACGAAGAACTTACAACTGGGCTTGGAGTTCAAATCTGGTATTGCTTTGGAGATAACAACAACACTTTTTTACGCTTCCACCTTTTTGTAGATGATAACGGCTTTCAAAATCAGGAAACAGGATTCCTTAATAAAACTACTAAGGTACGCCTGATTGATTTGAGTAAGAAACTTGATGATGCCAAGCTTCAGAAAAACTGGACTGAGGCAGAGACTCTTATTCATTGTAACGTATGCGATAAGACACAGCCGGAAAAATCCCTGGTACATCGTATTGCTGCACGTGGCGGAATTAAAACAAATGAAATCAACTGCGGAAAACTTCCGTTTGATGTTCCTTATGTTCTTGTTGAAGGCTCTGCCTGGAAAGAACTTTGTGCACTGGCTAAGGCATACAACGCAATTGTGGAATGCGGTAAAGATTTGACTTTGAGTTTTATTGAATCGCCTTACGATATAGAGAACATTTATATAGAAGAAAGTGATTACTTTTTGATTGAAAAAGACATTACCCATTACAGATTTTTTAATAACTACGAATCTTATGCAAACAATGTACGCCTTAAATATACCCGTTATGTGCAGACAGAAAAACAGGAGCTGTGGACTTATTCAGATGGCCCTGTGTGGTATGACGAGGAAATGAAAGCCTATTATCCATTTTCTGATGATTCAAGAAAGATTGTAAAGGATAAGGACTATGAGGCTATTTACACTGCAAAGAACATAGACGGAAAAACAAGAAACGTTGTATTTGCAGACCAGCTGAGCACTGAAGAAGATTTTATAAATGATATGGAAGTTACAGGAAACGAAAAGCCTGTAGTAATCCAGTATGACACTAAGAAATATAAAGACCGGGCAATCATTCAGCTTGGTAGAAATAATCAGCTTATTGGCTTAAAGAAAGCTACTATTTCTGGGCGCGCAATCATCAGCGAAAACAACTACAGCGTTTTTGTAAAGGATGATTCTGAAATTGAAAAGCACGGACAGATTGTAAGAAACGTTACATCAAAATATCTGAGTGATGACAGTTTTGAAAACGAGCCATTCTGCCAGCGGCGTGCTAAAGACCTTTTAGCAGATTGCATAAACACAAAAGGCTGCTACTACCTTACTACCTATATACCTATGATTGCCGCCCGTGTGGGTGCTTTTATGGATATAAGGCTTAGTAAAAACGGAAAGATTAAGAAAGTAAGAATTGAGGAGCTTACTTTCAGATACAAAAAAGAAGAGGCTTTTAGCTCGGAAATCTGGGTTAAGAGGGTTTAGAAAATGGAGGAAAAAACTATTAACGAGAATGAAGTTTTAGTAAATGCAATGAACAAGTTGACAGTAGAGCTTAGTTCATTCAGGGCTGAAATGCAGGAGTTTAAGAAGACTGCTGAGAAGAAACTTGAAGCGCTGGATAAAAGACAGCTGATGTGTCAGGTAAATCCGGGAAGCTGTGCAAATGCAAGAAAACTTGAAGAGCACATTAAGGCTGACAACGGACGCTTTGGGAAGATTACAGGAATTATCGGCTGTGTAATTGCCTGTTTTAATTTTGCTGTTTTGTTTATTAAGGGAGTTAAAAACTAGATGGACGAGAGAGAAAAAGAAAAAGTTCAGTTCCGGCTGATGCTTGAAAGCGAAAAGGAAATTGTAAAGAAGCTTAGCGAAAGCGAAAAGTACAAGTATTTTCTTGGCCGTATGCAGTTTCTGAAATACACAAGCGGTAAAGAAAACCTTTTGGAAGCAGATTGTTCGGGCTCAGTATGCCTGGCACTTCTGCTTGCTACAGGCTGCAGCATCCGGGTGACTGCGGATAGTCTTTACAGGAAGTTCTTCACTGTAAAGAACCCTGAAAAGGATGACATCAAGGCAGCTTTCTTTATTACCAACTATGACAGGAAACTGAACGGCCGTCTTTACCGCGAAGGAGAATGCGCCCACGTTGCAGGTCTTTGCGGAATTGATGTTGTGCTTAATTGTGTTGAGCCTCATTCAGTTCTTAGAAGCCTAAGCGATATGAGGCCTTTTTACAATGCTATGGATTATTCGGTTGTAGTAAGAGGTTTGAACCGGGAGGCACTTCAGAAAGCAAGTGATGAAGGAAACCAGCTTTTTGGAGCTGACTATGAGTTTGAACAGATTTGTAATGCAATAAATGGAGAGAGATGATGATTGGCTATAGATTCAAAAGACTTATTGAAAAGCTTGTTTCGTTCAAGTTTGTAATGTTTGTAATTGCAACTATTTTAAGGTGCTTTAACCTTATCGGCTGTGCTGAATGGCTGACAGTTGCTCTGGTTGTAATTATGGGGCGCGAAGCTCAAAAGATTCTTCAGAGGTAGATATGGCTAAGGTATGGGAAACTGTAAAGAAATGCTTTGAAATTACCGGAATTGTTCTGAGTGCAATTCTTTTAGGAAGTCTTGTTGCAGAGAAAAAACGTGAAGAAAAGGAGATTGATTTATTTGAAACAGAAAGGATTAACCAACTTGCGGCAAAGAAACGAGAAGAAGCTCTTATGCGTATTGAGCGTGCTGATGCTCGCAAGCTTGCAGAAAGTTACAGCGGAGTGTGTGACGCAATCTGTGATGGTAAAGAGCGATTCAGAAACAGATGCAAGGATTGAAAAGATTATGGAGATTGCAGAAGAAGAAATTGAAAGAACTGCACAAGAAGCTGTAAAGGCTGCCCTTTTAGAGGTGGGAGGTGAAATGGCTTATAAGGAAGAGATGATAAATCAGCTTGAGAAAGCAAACGCAGATTTGAAGTTTGAAAACCTTAAGCTGAATAAGGAAATTAGCAGTAAAAAGAAAAACTTCTTTTATGGAACTGTGACCGGTACGGTGATTGGAGTTGTTACCAGCAGTTTGATATTTGGAATTGTAAACGGAGTAATCAGATAATGAAAGATAAAAAAAGAATTAAAGGAATGGTGAGCGTTACTGTACGTGACGAAAAAGGAAACATTAAGTGTTACAGAAGAGGCATCTTCAGAAAAATGTTCGGACTTCCAGCAAAGAAGATGAGCTTTAAGCACCATAACACTATAACAACCCAGGGAGATGGGCTCATTGCAAACTGGATGCTGGGAACTCCTACTATTACCAAGGTGGATGGTACTAACGGTTATATGGTTGTGGGTACCGGATGGACTGGAAGCAGTACAAAAGCAAACACATCTGTAAATACTAAAACAGGAGACTACAAGAAACTTGATTCAGGATTTCCAAAGACAAAGGCTGCATTTGGAAACGAAGGACAGAATGTTGTACTTTACAGAGCAAGCTTTGCGGCAGGTTCTCTTAATTCAAACGGCATTAATGAAGTTGCTCTTATGAATGGAAATTCTTCTGCAGCGAAATGTCTTGCTTATGCACAAATTACACCGGCAGTAAATGTAACGGCTTCTGATACGCTTCAGATTGACTGGCAGATTACAGTCTGCGGGAGCTGATAATGGGAACCTGTATTCTTGGGAATAATAAAAATCCTGCTTTACCATGTTATGCACCAGACTGGTATGCTTATTGGGAGGAAGATGACGACGGGAATGAATATAAAGTTGAATGCGACTGCGAAGTCTTTATTGAACATTCCTGTTTAGGCTTTTTTGATACTGTAGCTAAAAACTCAAAAACAACAAGTGTATCTTTTAATTTTTATTATCTGGCACCGACAAGCCCCGGATGGGAAGATTCTTATGATATAGAATATAGTACCTACATACCAGTTGTGTTTAACTGTGATCAAAACGGGAAACTCCTTGAATTACTAAACCAGACTTATCCTTATGTTGCTGTAGAAGGAACAGCAAACGGCTGGAAAAGAACAGAGTTTACACTAAAAAGAAAACTAAAAAAAGGTGAAAGCATTTATTACGGCTTTTATTCTGCTTACTGTGGAATTGCCTTTTCACAATATAAAGGAACAAGCCGAAAGATTGGAGAAGTTTTTCCAAGTAATCACTCCTGGACATTCGAAACAAATGTTAATGAACTTACTAATCCGAATTTTATAGGAACACAGAAATGGTATTTAACTAAAATCGATGCCTGTTTTTACCTAGAATATGAGTTCGAGCTTGAAAAGTTCGATTACAAGGTAACGGCTGGAAGTTCTGCAAACACTAAAGATGCACTAAAAAGAGTTTTAGGTAACAAGAGATTTTGCCAGTCAGAAACAAATACAACAGATATTCATAACAGGATTTGTCATTATAAACGACTTAATAACAGCAATTCCAGGCTTTTGGAAAATGTTAAAAGAAGCTGGGAAAGTTACAGAAATAATATAGAAAGTATTTCCTTTATTGCTCTTCCTTTTGCCAGCCGCATTTTCTATAGAACTGTAAAAACAATTATGAGCTTTTGGGACTGGTTGCGAGGGAAAATCAGAGAAGCAAATAACGTAGTTACTTTTTATTGTCCTATTACCTTAGAAATTGAAATGGAGTGCCGTATATGAAACGTATATACAAAGCTAATACAAAACTCAGAGTTATCGTAAATACAAAATGCAATCTTACTGGCTGTATAAATGCAAAACTTCGATGTGCTAAGCCAGATGGTAGTTTTACTGAATTTGAAGCCGGAATTAAGGACTATGAAAACGGAGTTCTTTTTTATGATGTTCAGAGCCAAGATGACTTTGACCAGGCTGGCTGGTGGATTTTGTGGCCGGAAGTTTTCTTTGATGATGACAGTATGACTTTTGGCGAGTCTGTGAAATTTTTTGTGCACGAGGCAGGAAGCTTATGACAAGTGATGATTATGAAGCAATTGAGTATTACCGCGAGGCAAAGGCTTTTGTAAAAGAGATTGATGAGGATGTGGAGCTTTATAAAAAAATCAGAATGATAAATGCGGTAAAGCCAAACCAAAAAGCTGATAACTTTACTGCTTACTGGACGCTTGAGAAATATGAAGACTTTCCACATTCTCTTATTTTTTTATACGAGAAAAAGAATGAGATTGTGGAAAGCATTGTAATGAACTGTGGCGGAATTGCTGACAGTTTTGAGGCTTTGCAGCTGCGCCTTATTAAGTATTACGACGTCTTAAAAGAACACGAAAAAATTGAATAGGAATTAAAAATGAAAAAGAAAAGAAACGACCCGCCACTAGAACCACACGTAAGAAGAGCCATTGAAGAACTGAGCCGGGATTTGAGGGCTAACAAGTTTGTTGAAGGCGAAAAACAGTTTACTGACATTACAAACCGCGATTATTTTCTTAAGGCCTTTGGAGATAGAATCCGCTACTGTAATACGCTGAATAAGTTTCTTATCTGGAACGGTACCTGTTGGGAAGTTGATAATATGGGACGCGTTGAAGAAGACTGTGTAGACTTTGTACATCAGATGTACCGAGGCTTACGTTTTATTACTGACAGGAATTTGCAGGCAGCCTTTGAAAAGCACCTTTTGAAAAGTGAAAGCTACAGAAGGATTATTGCATTGATTGGTCTTTTGAAGATGAGCCGGGATATTAAAGTCAGCAGTGATATGATGGACCGTGATAATTATATATTCAACGTTGAAGGTACAACATTAAATCTTGCTGAAGGAAAAGGTATGAAGCCTCAGCCGTCTCATTTAATCAGTAAGAAAAGTAAA
Source organism: Treponema sp. C6A8 (assembly GCF_000619925.1). Lineage (GTDB taxonomy): Bacteria > Spirochaetota > Spirochaetia > Treponematales > Treponemataceae > Treponema_D. Next base: position 592,038 of record NZ_JHVB01000001.1, read on the forward strand.
TTTATTTATGACCGCGAAGCAAAGTGCCCGACCTGGGATATGTTTTTAATGCAGATTTTTAATAACGATATGGATCTGATTCACTTTGTGCAGAAGGCCATGGGCTACTCTCTTAGCGGTGATGTGAGCGAACAGTGTCTTTTTATTCTATGGGGAACCGGTGCAAACGGCAAATCTACATTTCTCAATGTTTTGCAAAACCTCTTTGGTGATTATGCATGTTCGACAGGTACAGAAACTTTTATGAAAAAGACTTCTGAACAGAGTAACGACCTGGCAAGACTAAAGGGAGCAAGACTTGTTACAACAAGTGAAGCTGAACAGGGAAAACCTTTGAGCGAAAGTCTTATCAAACAGATTACCGGTGAAGATGCCATTACGGCACGATTTTTGTACGGGGAGTTTTTCAGCTTTACACCGACTTTCAAAATCTTTATGGCAACAAACCATAAGCCACGCATTAAAGGTGCGGACAATGGTATTTGGCGACGAATTAAAATGATTCCTTTTACTGTAACAATTCCACCTGAAAGACGAGATAAGAAGCTTTGTGAAAAACTTATGGCGGAAAATTCCGGTATTTTGAACTGGCTTATTAAGGGCTATGAGTTGTGGAAAAAAGAAGGACTCAGCGAAGAACCGGCAGCCGTAAGGGATGCTAATGCTGAATACAGATTTGATATGGATAGTGTGGGAACATTTGTTGCTGACTGTCTTGAAATTGACGCAAGCATGAAATGGCGGCTTAACAATACTCTTCTATATAATACATATTTGAAATGGTGTACGAAGAACAATGAGCGGGCAAACAGTCAGAAGTGGCTTAGTATGCGTATGCAGGAAAAAGGTTTTAAGAGAATGGTAACGAACAGTCAGCGAGTATGGGTGGGCCTTGTGCTGAGGGAGGAATGGAGATGTTAGAATTAGGGTATAAAATTAAAATATTTTATACCCTAAAAACAACACTTAATTTAAGTTATTTTATGACTTATGTCTCCAGTCTTACACAATCATCAGAAATATACTCTGAAACATTTTTTATAATTGACGGTAAACCAGGTGGAGTTATATTTTTACCAGATTCCTCTTTCTTATGACATTCATAATTTAGATTTAACAGAAATTCAAGAATATCATCATCATCTTTTATTCCGTAAGCTAATTTTACAGCATTATCTAATTTATTCTGAATTTCAGAAACAGGATTATTTGGGGTAGATTCTATAAGTTTATACAAATCTCGAAGTGAAAAATTATTTTTTTCCATGATTTCATTTCGCTTGATTCTTAATTCACAAGAAAGTTTTGCAATTTGTCTTATATCTTTTTCTTTGGGATTTTGAGGCCAAGGAAATGAATCAAAAACTGTATCAGATGTATAACGAGGATCTCCTTTCAGAGATGAACATCTCGCATTAAACCAAAGCCAGTGTATAGTGGAAGAAAAAATACCAAAAGAATAATCATCTTCTAATGGAAAAACTACTAACGCATCATTTGGATGTATCTCAGATGAAATAAACTCAAAGATAGGTCTTTTCGTTACACGAGAACAAACAATATAACGTTTTTTACTTTCAAGAATATTCATCACTTCATTTCTAGGTCTGAAAAATTGCCACCAAGATTTATATGCATTTTCATGATCATGGTTTACTTTTGCATTAGGATTTTTCTTTAACGTCTCTTCATTTTTTCTTTTTTCTTCTTCGGCTTTCGCATTTTTTTCTGGCTTTACCTTTTCTTCAATAATTGTGAAAAGCTCTTTAAATGTGGATGCTGCAAAAATATCTTGCTTTCTAAAATCTATTACATATCTATCCGGTTGAGATTTTTTTGCACCAACAAGTCTGTCGCCTATTAAAAATGGAAACAGAACTTCTTTATTCTTAGGATTTTTATCCAGTAATTCTTTTGCTTTATCTAAATCTTTGATAAGGAAAAATTCATTACCATGTGTCTGACCTTGATAACAAAAACCCTCAGATTGATTTGTTTTTAACGCAAATGCAGTCTTTACATCACAACTAGATTTTAAGGCAGAACTAATATTTGTAGGATTTTCATGTTCAAAAGGAGAATCTTTAGAATCACCTTTTTGTGTAGTAAGGGTTTTATTTCCTTTATAGTTATCTTTAATCCAGTTAACTATTGATACATGAACAACAGCATCACCTGACCAGACTTGAGTACTAACTGCGTCAAAAATAGTGCCACCGTTATCAACAATATAATCAAGACCACCAACTCGAGAATCATTTTGTCTTATAGTATTTGTTCCAACTAAACCTGCGCGTTGTCCCTTTTTCATCAGTTCATGTGCTTTTCTGAACCAAAAAACACAATAATCTGCTCTTCTCGGAACATCAGGAAAGTTTTGACGGACTTCTTCTATGTATGCATTGTCCATTTCAGCTTTCATTTTATTTTTGCTCTGATAAGGTGGATTTCCAATTACTACATCGAATTCAGGCCAATCTGTCAATAAAGCATCCTGACAAAGAATATTATTATCCATATTATCCAGCGGAAGACTGGAATCTATTTCAAATAAAGTGTCACCATACCAATGTTTATGCCATTTATCTGCCCCGATTTCTTTTGCAAGCATCATAGTTACTTTAGCAAGCTCTACTGCTACAGGTTGAATCTCTATACCAAAAAATTGTGTTGTTGAAATAACACTAAAAGGATAAAGCTTAAGAATGGATTTTTTTGAATTCTTTTTAACTAACAGTTCAGAGATTTTATCTAAAATATCAAGTTCTATTTGCTTTAATGCAAGATACGCAACAAATAAAAAATTACCACTACCACAAGCCGGATCCAAAACTTTATAAGTTTTTAATTCCTTGATTAACTTATCCAAAGCTTCGACAGTTTTTGCTTTTTCAAGTTTTTCTTTCCATGGTCTAACAATACAAGGATTAACTATCTTTTGAATATCAAGCTCGCTTGTAAAATGTGCTCCATATTCATGTCTTTGTGCAGCATTCATTGTACCTTCAAATAAAGAACCAAAAATTGCAGGGTTTACAGAAGTCCAATCTACTTCACATGCCTTTTCGAGTAACCGTAAGCTAGTGAAATCCAGTTGAAGGGGCTCAACTTTCTTAAAAAGGCCACCATTAAAATACGGAACATTTTTATATTTTCCGCCTTCTGCTTGTGTTTTACTTGACATCTGTCTAAACAGACCACCAAGTTCATCATATGTATTTTCTTTTCCTGATACACAATTCTTTACTAAAGTTGTGAATAAGCCATTTGGTAAAAGTCCAAAATCTTCACTAAACATAGATAGAACACATTGAAGTAAAAACCTTTGAACTTTTAAAGGGGGTTCTTTTTTATCAAAAACTTCGTATTTATATATCTCACCAATTGTTCTTGCAACATCTTTAGAAATCTTTTCAATATTGTTATGGAAATTAGGTTCTCTGCCATCTGGATACATAAAATTGAAAGCTGATTTACGTGATTTTAAATCATCTATAGAAATTATATCTGCTAAAGAAAGATAATCATAAATAATAAATACATCAAAATTACAAAGAATTATATAACGAGGTTTTTGGGCCTTTGGGCCAATAACAACAGAAGGATTCATTTCAATCCAGTAATTTTTTACTTGCTCAAAATGCTTTTCAAGATTTTTTTCTGCTCGTTTTTTCATTTCTATTAAAACACCAGGTTGTCCTAATGGCGCGAAAAGACAATCAGCGAATTTAGTTGTATCATCAGAAAATTTTATTCTTGATTCAAAAGTACCTCCAGCGGTAACGACATCCTCATAACCAAATATTTGAAAAAAATGATTAAGAAAAGTTTGAGCTTCACCTTTTTCATCACCTTTTAATGTCTTTGCAAATTTAATAAATTCTTCTGCTGATTTCATTACTTCCTCTTATTTACAATCTAATTGTAACTGTCTTTTACTTATTATTATATTTTTAAAATTTTTTATCAATTTTTTCATTAATTTCTTCAATCTGTTTAGCCAGGGTTTCCAGAGTTACTTCAGATTTTTCATCTGAATCTTCATCAATTTCTTTGCGGCTGTCATTTACAGCATCTACGATTACTCCGACGATAACGTTCATAATAATTGAAGCTTCAAAGAAATTGTATGATACAAAATAAATCCATGCCCAGGAGAATCTGGCAATAATCACGGATGAATTAATACTTGTTAAACCAAAGAGAGAAAAGAAAGCAAGTTTGAGACTGCCAAAATAATCTGGAAAATCGATACTAAAAATACTTGTGCCTATAATCGCATAAACGTAGGCAAAAATTAGTAATAGCGAAAAGGTCCATAGTACACTCGGGAAGGCTTTTATAATTGCCTTTACCATAACTCTTAAACTTGTAATGCCGTTTATGAGTTTTAAGGTTTTCATTACTCGGAGAGATTTTAAGCCTTTTATGAACTTAATTGATTTGAAAACACGGAAAACTCGGAATACAGCAAAAAATGGAAGAGAACCTATTGTTGAAACTAATACAATGAATAAATCAAAAATATTCCATTTGTTCATATGGAAAAATTTTTCACCATCTTCATCAGTCCGAATTTCACCAAAGAATTCACGATTATAGGCAATAGCTTTTATAATAAGTTCAAAAACAAAAATATATAGACAAATCTGGTCTAACCAGAATAATAAATGAGAATATTTTTCTTCAATTGATGGGGATGTTTCTAATCCTAAAATAACTGTATTGATTATTACAACCAGAAGCATAAAATATTCAAAGAGAGTATCAGCTTCTCCATCTACATAATATTTAAGTCTTTCACAGAAATTTTTGTCTTCGTCTTTTATCATTTTTATATTCCCTAATTTTATTTCTTTAATTTATTTATTTCTTCTTCAAGATATTCAACGCCTGACAATGCCGGAATATTTGCATCTTTTAATGCTTTAAGATTTACCTTATATTGCTCTGGAAAATTCAGGAACTCTTTTGCCATTCTTCTTATACCAGCAGGGCATAAATATGCTGGTGAATGGCGACCATTTATTCCTAAAGAAGGAATTGAAGCATCAAATAAAGGTTCATTTACTGTAACTCCAAATAATTGCTTAACTACGTCATTTGAAAGTTGAATAAAATAAGGGATTCTTACAACTTTATAACCACAACTTTCATAGATTTTCTGATTCTTTTCATCTTTTTCTATAGTATCTGGATTTTCATAATGTGGGAGACCATCAAATTCAACAATTAATTTTAAGCTTTCACTACGATAATCAGGTCTTATACTGTATTTTTGCCCATTATGTTCACCGAAGGACTTATTATGAATCCAATCATGAGTATTAGGAAAAATAACTTCCAGATATTCATTTAACCCTGTCCTTATTAAACCTGTATCTTTATCTTTCCCTGCTTTTATTGCTAACTCAGTTGTTTCTCTAATAAAACCCCATGTTTTACCCATATTTTTTTTTACTCCCAAAAAAATGAATTAAAGGGAGCATACAACAGTACACTCCCATAGATTTTACATATAGAAATGATAACCGGTCGGGCTTTTATGGCAAGAGCCACCTGTTGCGGAACCTGAAGAATGACCACAATAACGGCACACATAAGAACCTGAATGTTCGCCTATGTAATAATGGTAGCCAGAAGCTGTTTTGTTACAGCTGCCGCCAGTTGCAGAACTTGATTTGTGTCCACAGCCAGAACAAATGTAACCATCATCACATTCTTCCATATAATCATGTGAACCTGTTTCGCTTTTTGAACAACTTCCTCTTGTTGCAGAGCTTGATTTATGACCACAGCACCTACAAATATAACCCATAAAATCCTCCTAATGTTTTTTATTAGTATATATATTATAAACCCGTTTTATTTGTTATGCATAATACTTCTAAATTAATTTCAATGTAAAAAAAATATCTTCAATATGATTCAGATATTATTTTTTGTTTATTGATTATTTACTCACATACTCTTTTAATCTTTTCTATTTCTTCATTAGATAGGCTGCATTTGTATCTACTTTCAACAAGAGCAGGCTCATCAGTGACCGTCATAGCAAGAAGAGTGTTGTCATATGGATTTTCGAAAAATATAGTTTTTTGTTTCTGTAAATCACCAGAAAACGTACAGTAAATATTACAGGGAAGATTATACTTTGGGACGTCTTTAGGACGGATGATTGTATAAGGTGATTTATTTTTCATATTCTGAATAATCCACTCCAAACTCTTTGCGGAAAGTCATAATGAGACTTTTGTCTTTTCTTGCTGCAATAACGTATTTTTCATTACATTCATCACAACACCTGTGAATTTCGCCAGCTTCTTTATAATAGATTGGCCAGGTAGAATTGCCATCTCCATCAAAAACTTTATTGCAAAAGCAACAGAAGTTTTTTCCTTCGTCAGGACGGAGAATCTCGAAATCATTTATATCACAATCTTCTTTATCATTATTAAATGAATCTTGTAATTCCTCTTTAAGCTTAGCAAGATCTTTTACAGCTTCTTCATAGCTCATATCATCCATATCAATGTAGTATTTTTTTGAAGGAAGAACTGTATTAGAATTCCATTTATATTGATTATAGCTATAAACAATGCGATATTTTGGAATGTGACTATCTGGATTTACTTTCAATTTAAGTGCAGCATGAAATGTTGGTGAATCAATTATTCCTTCTGCATGAAGTAAAATTATTCCTTTATTTATTCTTACAAATTTCCTAATTGTTTCAATTTCTTCATCAGACAAAGAACATTTTTTACGCTCCTCTAAAATACGAGGAATGCTATCAATTGTCATACTGAAATACTCTTTAGTTTTCGGATCACAAAAACGAATTACATTTTCGTAAGCAATAACGCAGGCCCAGCTGTCAAATTTGAGATAAGGAACTTTTCCCCAACTTGTTGAACAGCCACACAATACTTTACAAGGAAGTTTTAATTCTGGGATGTCTTCTGGATGAATTGTTGTTGAAAAGAAACCAAAAATTTCATAATAAAACAAGTCTTCCATTACTGTATAAAAGTGGTTAAGGAGTTCTTCAAAGTCAGAATAATATGATAATTTTTTGATAACATAATTTTTATATTTTAATTTTATTTGACAAATCTTAATAGTATTAAAACAATCTACTATAGCCATACTGTTAAATTCATCAATAATTGCAAAAGAATCAAAATCATCCTTTAGAATCTTTGAAAAGGAGTAATATTTTTCTGGTGAAATCTTGTTACCACAAATTCTATCTGTAAAATCTATTAATGCTCTATTAAAACTTTTTGCTTCATCATCAATTTCTTTCTTTGATTTTATTAGTTGGTGAATAATATGGACTTGAGTATGTACCAGGACTCTTTCTCCAAAGTACTTTTCTGCATGTTGTATGCCACTTGTTAAATACTCTTCTTCGATACTATGATGCCCCTTAATTAAAATACTGTTTGTTATTTTGCATTCTTTGTAACAAAACAATTTATCAAATGAATCTTTAAAATGAAATAATTCATCATCTCTAGCAAAAATACCGAAGGTATGGAGTTTTTGTTCTTCTGAAATCGATTCATATTTTTCCATTTTACGGAAATCAGATAATACAGCTTCTGAAAGAATGATTGGATTACCAGTTGTTCTGTCTTTTAATTTTGGAATTTCTATAGATGGATACAGACAGGGATTTATTACAAGTTTGTCGATTAAATCTTCATACTGTAAAACATAAAAAGCCCCTAGAGAAGCTCCGATTAACAGTTCTATATTATTTTCTTTGCAGTATGCTTTAATAAGCTGCTGTGTTTTTGAAATATCAGTATGCAAATGTGGAAATGGAATTGAATGAATGTTCCAGTTCCTGAGAGTTTTATTTAATGTTTCAAAAGTTCCGCCTTTTGGATTTCCCATAAAGCCGTGAATATATAATGCGTTTCTTTTCATTTCAAACTCCTTATTTTAAAAGATAATTGCAAAATACTTCTAAAGAGCCTTTACCTTGCATCAAAGCTTGGGCGGCTTTTAGAAGTTCGAAGTTTTCAACATCTTCTTTCAATTCTGCATATTCCAATGTTAAAAGGCTTGGATGATAGTGTTGGAAACATAATTGTTTTTTGTTGTTATAGGATGGTTCTAAAGCTTCGACTCGGCAGCTAATATCTGTTGTATCAAGATAAAAGCCTTTTTTCATAAGATTCTTTCTGAATTTGATTCCTTTTTTATAATCTGTTTCATTTTTACAGCTTGCAAAAATTGCAATTTTGTCGTCCCCAATTGTATGTACAAAATCACCATTTCTGAATGGATAAGGAACCTCAATAAATGCGTTTGTAAAATGCTCTTTATGAAACCATTCAACTTTTTTTGCATCTTTTGTACGAATACATTCTTTAAGCTGGTTATGAAACTCATTGTATGCAGCATCATCTTTTATAGTTTCATCTATTTGATTTAAGAAAGAAAGCTTTTCCTCATTAGAAAGTTTTGGGTTTTGATATATGAGTACCGCCTGTTCGAAAGGGCTAAAGATTCGATTTTCTTTTTTGCATTGAGTAATAATATCTTTTGAGGCGATAAGTTTTTCTAATGGAATGTTTAATTCTTTCATAACTCAATTCTCCTGTTTAGGTTTACTATTCGCTAAAATAGCAGTCATAAATTTTCCTATTAGCATATTATATAAACGAAATGCAACTGTTACTTTTTTAGCTTCGATTTTATTTAATGTATCGATTTTACTTAGAGAGTACGTCTCTGCAGCGAACCGAGATTTCTCTTTAATTTTGTGTAATACATTTTTATCTAGTGTAAAGAAGTTTTGTTTATATATTTCTGTAATCAAGGCTATAAATCTTTTTGCAATAGTTTTAAAAGATTTATAGTTCTCATTTATAGAATTACTTTCGTTATTTGTAAGTAATGGCCCATTTACAGGTACAAGCAAAAATGGGAAAAATAATGCATTAAGTTTTTCATCCATATCTAAGAAAGTTTCAAATAATGATTTAATAATTGTATTTTTAAATATAATGCCAGAAGTCTTTGGGACCCTATATTCTTCTATTGTATTAAGAGTTTTTGAATCAATAATACGAACAGAGTACAAGGTTTCGCCTTCAAAATTAGCACCATTTAATTCTTCGAATAACTCTTCATAAACTTCTTTTGCAGAATAAGATAGAAGATTTTTAAGAGTTGTACTGTTCATTATTAGCCATTGTTTTTTCCAGTTATTACTATCAGATTCATAAATAATAAATTTTTCAAAACGAGACCGGATTACATCAAGAGAAAATGAACTGCTGTCGAATCTTAATTTGTTATAGTCCATAGTTTTATCCTATTATTTTTGAACCTGCATTTTATTTACCCAAGATTTTACAGCATAAAATAAAAACCTTGATGATATATAAAGACAACTGATTTGAATTAGAACAAAAAAAACTGCAACACCATAGTATGTACTGAAATAAAAACACTTTTCTTTAAATTGTTTTATTAAAATAAATGTTATTGAAGCAAAAATACAAATTATATCAGTAATAATTAAAGGTGAAGATAGTTTGTCATACATATCTAGCCAGTTCATAGAATCATTTAATCTTTCTTTGCAAGCTTCAGTTTCTTTTTGAGTAAATTTTCCTTTTTTACAATTAACATCTAAGGAATAATGTACTCCCGGCCAAGATGCATGCATATATTTAAATGGCAGACGAGCAAAATAACACCGAAACTTTTTACAAAGAAACCAGATGTTTATAAAATAAACCAAAGTAAGAATAACAAAACATATTAGAATATATTTAGCTTCAGTTATTAAAACAGTATTTGACCATAAAGGTACAGAATTACAAAAAGAAATTACGAGAAGCAATAGAAATTGCGAAATATAAACTGTGAGGACTTCCGTCCTTATTAGTTTATTCATAATTATCACCTCAATTATTCGATATCCAGTCTAAATAAAGTTCTTATTTTCTGAGCAACAGCCTTATCTTTCTTTGCAGGTTTTACATATTTTCTATAACAGCGTTTGCAGCACTGTGCATATTGAAAATAAATATCATTCCATCTGTTGATGATTGGTTCGCATGAAAGCCCGTTATATGTGAACACTTTTTTGCAGAAAAGGCAGGTTGTTTCTCTTTTACGAAAATTAAAAATATGTCCTAAAGGACCTTTAGCATATGAATCAAAATATTCAGTAAAGAAAGGATTTTCTATTTTTACAAAACTATTTGTGCATTCATCTTGTGGATCTGCACACAGATGGATAACACCGCCCCAGGAGAAACCATTATTTTCTGCATAATGGTAAGCTTCATCAAAACTCTCTGCATAGCCGAGATATTTCCAATTATTTTCCTTTATCTGACTTCTATATGCATATTTTGACTGCCATTTCTTAATTTTTTTATTTAGAAGAAAACCCAATGAATATGGTAAATAAGAATCGTGAGACGCTAAGGCATATATCTTGAATTGAAGTGGATATCTTAAATAATAAAGAAGCCAATAGAACTGTTTTATTTTTTCTTCTTTTTCACTACATACTTCGCTATTTTTAATTGCATAAACAGAATCAATTGCTTTTCCAGCACAGAGTTTTACTAATCTGGAATTTTCTTCTGCCTCAGCATTTTCTTTGCCAGCGTATGAAATTGGATTATCATTGTTCATTTCTTCGATAAATGGTAAATCCTGAAGCTTATATTCTGAAATAAGTTTTTTGTAATTTTCTATTTGGCTTGATACTTCTGTAAATAAATCTTCTATATTATTTGATTTATTACAAGCTTCTATAAAACGCTTAAGCTTAATGAGGCATACTTCAATTTCTTGATTAATAACTTTAAGTGTTATTTTATAATTTTTACCCATTATTATACCTCCCTTAAGATTTATGCAGCATTTGAAACAATATTTGAAACTTCTTTAATTCCCATATCAATAAGTTTCTGGATTTTATCATCCTGATTTGCTGGAAGTTTCTTAAAATTTTTTAATTCTTTTAGATATTCTTTTGCAGATTTAGCAATATTATTTATTGTTCGTTCGTCATTTACATCTTCTTCTGAAACTTTTAATGCATCATCCAGCTTAAAATAGGCATCTTTTAACAATTCCAATTCTTTCCAGTTTTCGTTAACAGAAGAACAAAATTGGTCTAGCATCATAATGTTCAAATAAATTGTGAAAGAGTTTAATGTTGTAAGATAAACTTTTATAGCATTGCTGCCATTCTTTTTATTATTCATAATGACCTCCTTAAAACTGGTTATCTATAACCAATATATATTATAAATTAACAGTTGTCAAATATTTCGGTTATAAATAACTAAATTGAAAGGATAAAATTTACTCAATAGACTCACTAAAAGAAAAGTCATTCTTATCGAAAACCAATGGTTGATGTCTGCTATAGAAGGAGTCTTCGCATAAAGCCTTAATTTCAAACCTATCAATTTTTCCATCAGGATTTATTTCTGTTCTTTGTAAAAGTAATTGTGTATTTGAATAAAGTCTTAAAAACTCAGATTTCTGTTCTAAGTTTTTTTCTTTTTCAGCATTATCAACTACATAGAATAAGATTATTGAAATATTTAATTCTATTGCTAAAGCCCTAAGCTTTTTTGCAATTACTTGTTGTCGTTCTCGTTTTGTACCAATTTCACAATCTAGAGGAATAGAATTTAGATTATCAATGAATACTACTTTTAGATTTTGCAGGGAAGTTGTAATACGAATATCATTACATAATTCTGTGAACGACTTTGAATGAAACATAGAAGTAACAAATGAAGCATCAGATATTAAATTGCAGGATTTCCTTAAAAGATCCAATTCATAAGTTTTTATCATACCTCTTGCAAGTTTATACGGGGATTTACAAGAGGATAAAGCAAGTAGACGAAGTCCTACTATTTTTGAACTGACAGTGTCAGAAAAATAGCCACAAGGAACCATATTACTTATTGCAATATTATAAAGTAATTGTAACGCAAAAGCTCTATAAGCAAATTGATATGCACAGATGGATGTTAAACTTCCAGGCTTCAAACCTGTTGTAGCACTATCTAATACGGAAAAGCCAGTCCTTATTCCTGAGATACCAAGAGGATTTTCCATATTTTCTAATATAAACCCCATTGCTTCTTCAGCGAATTCTTTTGATGTTTTGTAATTCAAATTAAGCATAATTTCTACCCCCCAATATCATATTCAACGTACGGAATGAACCAAAAACCTGTGTTTTCTGTGTTTTCTGTGTTTTCTGTGTTTTCTGATTTTTCAGTATTATTAATTAATACTTTTAAGTCAGTTTTAAAATTTCCTTTTACAATACCAGTTTCTCTTGTATTTATATTAAAAACGGCATCTCCAGGATTAAAAAAATGATTAATTGTCAATCGCTGCCGCCAATGGCGAAGTCTGTTTTGTAAATTTATTTGATTTTTAAAATCAAAATATTCGAAATATTCTTCATATGGATCATTATCAAGCCATAATAATTTGCCTGTCATATCATAATTGCCCTCAATGATGTATTCATATTCTTTTGGGTCTATATAATGTCTTCTTATTATAAAATTTGAACTATCAAGATTATTTTCTTGAGCAATTTTTAAAATTTTATCTATTGATGAGGAACATATTTCTGAATTGCTTGTACTATAAAAAATCCGTGGCCCAGACTTTATAAATTCGTAATATAAGTTAATTTCCTTATTTATCTCGTCTCTTATAAACGGTATTAAATCAGAATCTTCATATATATCGCGACATTCATATTTAAGAATTTCCAAATACTTTATTCTATCCTCCATAGATAAAGTGACATTTAAAAGTATTAAATCTGCAAGTAAAAAATGAGAAAGTTTTTCTGATGTAGGTAGCATTTGCCAGGCTCGAACAACAGAGGATGGAAAAGCTGCTACTAATAAAGAACGATAATTTTCATTCATTAACGTACCATCCTATATTTCGTTCTCTGGACCATTTTTTAATCATTATTTCCATATGAGGAGATAAAGGTTTATTACAAATACCTAATGCCTGCACAATAGTTCCAAGCATTGTATTAATTTCAATACAAGCACGATAAACACCGTTTTCTTTTACTCCAACGATAAGACTTTTTCTTGATAATGCTTTTTGTCTATATGCAAGTCCAACGCAGTTATGCATTTTTGTACCCAGGTCATATAAAGCATTTGTATCGACCGGGAGAATAAACTCATAATTTGTATTTTGGTTGTCTTTTAAAACTGCATTTAATATTTTATCTTTATCCAAATACGGAATAACTTCATTATTAACAGGGGCTTTGTATGTCTTAGGAAATGCCTCTACAAGAGCATCGTGTATTTCACGTGAGAAACATTCTTTTTTTATTCTTTTTTTTAATGTATCTGGAATAGCTGTGCCTCTGGAATAATACATCTGAGCTGCATCAAAAAAAGTATGATACCCATCTTTCATTGCTTTCATAAGTTTGTTCATTGTCAGTTTTTCGCTTTGAATTGTTAGACTTTCTGTGCACCAGCGGTTTATAATTGTTACAGCGTCATTTGCAAAATCATTACGAAAGTAAAAAAACGAGCTATAGACAGTTCTATCTACCACAACTATTCGTTTAGTTTTATTGTCATATTTAATATTCTGAAAATATGTATTACAAAGTTCCGTATCTTCAAGAAATGGAGTTATAACATTTACATCTGAAAATCCCCAGTATTTCAGAACCCCATAAATAGGAAGAGCAAGAGGATTATTGTCAAAAATTCGACGCATACGTTTAAAAGGTTTTATATGAATGTAATTACAAACTTCCTGATATGGATTTAAATTCTTCCTATCTATTATGGAATTATATTCTGTACCAAGAAAATTTTGTAAGTCTGCAAGCTGCGGACAAGCTGGACAGATTACAAAATCATTTAAAGCATCTATACCTGTTTTTTGAGAAGAATTCTTTATTTTTATTCCGAGAAGTTTTTCTGCATATTTTGATAAATATTCCTGAATATCATTTGTAACTGAAGCAGGAAAATCAATTGAATAATTTTCCAGCCATTCATCAGATTCATAAGGAACTATAGAACCTGTTTTCATACAAAGGTTCAAGATTTTGTACGCATAATTATACCTTCGTGCAGTACCATCAAGCCAAGTATAAATAAAATCTGCACGAATCTTAACAGAGTTACGCGTAAAAATTGGAATTACTTCTATTTTTGAAAGAGTCCATTTATTTATGGGTACTAAAGGACTTTGAAGTGGAATTCCGCATTGAAAATATATTTTTCCAATACTGTTTTTATTACAGGTTTCCCATTGTTTATGTGTAGGACACCAGGCTTTATTTTGTTGTAATGAAAAAGGTATAAAAAGAGGAAAGAATATATCGTCTTTTGAGCAATTCCATTTCTGGCTTTTATAATTATATGTATAATACATACTTTCCTCCCTTCATAAAATCTTAAACAATCAGCAGAAGGTGGACACCCTTCTGCTGATTACTAATCAAACTAAATGTTGATTAGTTAGGTTCATACTTCTTGCAATTGTTTGAAGAAGTTCCATCCTTGTCTGGGTCCTGACCGCACTTACTTGAATTTGTAAGACTGCCAGCATCATGGCAACGGTGTGGTGAACTTGAGTTTTTTACATACTCATAGTTCGCACAGGTTGGACATAAATGACAAGGTAAATTCTTTGCACTTGGCATAATTTGTGCCTCCTATAAAAAACTATTTTTTAAGCTTTACGACGTAAAGCCTTTAATAAAATTACTCGTCGATTCGTATAAATAAACCACTGGTAATATATGATTGAAATACCTGATAAAAACCATCATATCTAGGAGGATAAATACCAGTAAGTATTAATTGTTTATTCTGTATTTTACTTCTAACAATATTTCGAACCAGTTCTTCTTGAATAGATTCTTTATAAGCAAAGTCTTCTAAGCCATCTATTATGATACAATCTTGTTCCCAAAGCTCTTCCTTAAAATTATTAAACTTAAGTTCCTTGATTGAAGAAATAAATGAATCATAAAATTCATATCCATTAAAATATTTAATTTTTTTATTTGGATAATTTAACGAATAAGATTCGATAAACTGATTAATCAGATATGTTTTTCCTGAACCACTTTTTCCATATATATAAATTGGATTGTATTTTGCATTATTTAATATTGCAGCATCCAATGCTTTCTCTGCAAATTTATGGCCTTCGGTGAACAAATAACCATTGGAAGTAGAGCCTCGATTATTCTTTACAATTTTAAATTGTTTTAGTTCATTTTCTCTATTTTCTAATAAAATGATTAAGTCGCATATACTTTCTAAAACACCACAGCCTCGAATACAACTGAGCGAAAGCTCGTCAGCCTCATATGCGGATCCAATTGGTAAAGTAAATACTATTACAATATTTAACTCTTTTGCTAATTTTTTGAGTTTCATTAATGTTTTATAATACTGGTCATACATAGGCTTCTTATTATTGTTAGGAAAAAGAAGTCTGATGTAATCTATGAAAATTATTTGAATTTCGTTTTGTTTAGATATTTTGTGAACTATTGATATTAATTTATCCGTTTCAATTTTACTGTCATCAAAAATTGATAATTTAAGAGAATTATATTTCTGTTCAGAATCTTTTAAATCTAACTTATTATCCAAAACTTTTGATAATGGTTCTTTAGATATGCAGGATAAAATCTTTGCAGACAATAGTTTTTTTTCTGTTTGTAATGAGAAAAATAATCCTGTTTTATCTTCGCAAATATTTTTTGCAAGTTCACAGAGAAAAGTGGTTTTGCCACATCCAGGTCTTGCGCCAATCATTATTAATTCCGAAGGATAAAAACCTTTAATTAATGTATCTATTTGTTCAATACCAGTTGGGATAAATTTAAGTTCCATAAATACCTCCAATTATTTGATTTTCAAAATCTCATCTGAGATATTTAAACCTTCAGTAATACAGCTTTGAATTTTGCCTGTATTAACTTCTGGTAATTTACTGAAGGCTAAAAGTTTTTCCTTATAAGTTCTTGTTATTCTATTAATACTAGATTTATTAATATCACCTTTAGTTGCTTTATGAAGTAAATCAGAAAGCTTATGTAATAAACCATGTAATTCATCTAATTCTGGCCAATCTTCTTTTATTTCATGACAATATTCATAAATAAAGAGCATATTGAAATTAATATGTACACCAGCATCACCATAGCGTGTATGTTTTAATACATGGTCAATTCTTTTCTGTAGTTCTTTATTTACCATATACTAACCCCAAAAGATTCCTTTTATGCAGTAAAACCGATTTTGTGTTCACTTTCGCCGTTTTCTTTATTCCACTGCTTTTTCTTTTCCTGTTGAAGTTTTTTTAGTTCTTCGAGAATATAGTCTGAATTAACATCATCTGGGTTCATAAAACGGATGCGGCTTGAAAGTGCACCGAAATCGCCTGGGGTTACACTTTCCATATCTTCAAGACTTTCAATCTGGTTGTTTGAAAGATGATATGCCGGGAAGTAACGGTCTGCCATAATTTTAATTCCTTCAAACTTCATTGGTTTGAATTCTATCATCATATGGAAACGACGCTGCATTGCTGGATCCATAATATTGCGCAAATTCGTTGTACAGATGAGGATTCCTGAGAATTCTTCCATTTGAGTAAGAAACTCATTTACTTGTGAACGTTCCCAGCTGCGCTGTGCCTGGTCTCTGTCATAGAAGAATGTATCTGCTTCGTCAAACAGAAGAATTGAATCTGAATTTTCAGCTTCCATAAAAGCGTCACGTATGTTCTGTTCGCTTCCACCAACATATTTATCAAGGATATCACTTGCACGTTTGAGAATTATAGGTTTACCGAGCTGTTCTGCAATATAACGGGCAAGTTCTGTTTTTCCTGTGCCGGAAAGTCCATAGAAAAGCATACGGATTCCACTTTCTGTTCCTTTATTCTTTTCCGCAAACTTTGCAGCATTTTGAACCATTTCAACTACCTTCAAAGGATTCATACTTGCATTTAATACTTTTGGATCATATTCTGCTTTAACAGTTTCACGCATTTTTGTTTTCCCATTCAAAAGAAGCGCATTTTCTTTCATTACAATTTCTGCCTTTCTAAGAAGTTCTGAAGTAGAAGTGTAATTTATGCTTTCGATAGTTTTGCCAAGATTATCTACACTAGAACCACTTAGGTGATATTTATCAAGCATCTGCAAAAGTTCAATTTTTATATCATCTTCAAGAGACATTTGTGAAAGTTTGGATTCTGCAATAGAACGGAGAGTAGATGCTGGCATTGAATCAAACTTGATACTGAATGTAAATCGACGGCGAGTAGATTCATCAATCTGATCCTGGTGGTTAATTATATAAATAACTTTATCTTTATTATTTTCAAGCATCTTGTTTACAGTACCTTTTGTAATTGTTGGTGTTATCATTCCAAAAAGGCCGCGTTCAAGTGTTTTTAATATAGTATCAGCTTCATCCACAACAAAAACAGAATCTTTCCATTCCATTGAAAGTAGACAGGCAAGACGACCAAGCATATTTCGATTGCAATCAACTTCTTTTTCATTTTTGAAAATATAAATTTTCTGATTAGTTTCTTTTCCAATGGCTTTAGCAAGTTCAGTCTTACCAGCCCCTGGCTTACCATAAAAAAGAATTGAAACAGGATTCTTTCCTTTGAGTAAATCAATTGAAATTTCGATTGATTCAGCTTTCACAGAGAATGAATTGAGATTGTAAGCATTTGAACAATCTAAAGGTTTTACTAAGTCTGAAAAATAAGGATAGATAGACTGTTCAATGATACATTCATCAAGAGAAGTGTCATACTCCCCATCATTGTCTACAAAACCAAATGTTTTAATTTTTCCATCATTCCGTAGAATTGCCTTGTATTCACTATAGGAAACACCAATAATAGTTGAGATACATTTTCCGGCAGCTTTTGTATCATCAAATTCGTCTTCAAAAAAATTACGGAAAGATCTATTTGCTTCAAGACGGCTTTTGAAAAGAATATAACGAGCTTCTTCTTCTGAAAGATTTACCTGTTTAACAAGAAACTGGGTTTTTGAAATATCATATACAAGTTTTTTTTGTTCATTTGTTAAGGTGATTTCATTTTTTAATTCCAGGTTTTCATCATCTGAAAAAATAACTGCATTGATGATTGATGAAAATACAGGGGCTTCAGTAACAAAAATAATACGGAAAATATTTACAAGATTTTCTGTAATTGCCACACGAGAAGGCATTTTGCGGTCAACTCTTCTATCCTGTTCGTAATAATAATGAATTTCTGAATCACTGAATGACATATTATCATCTACGGGAGCCTTTTTATAAGGAATCAAAAGGTTCTTTTTTTCGAGGTTTTGTAATTCAGTTTTTAAAACTCCAGCAAGACGTTTTGTTTTTCCTATTTTTTCACAGGTAGTAATGAAACTAACAATTACATCATCATATTGTTCTATGAGCTTATAATTGGAAACATTTTCGAACATATTGGAATAATAAAAGCAGAGTGAATATGCTTCGGCTATATTCTGTGCTTTTAGGGTTGAATTATTTTTTGCTGAACGGCGAGATTTTAAAACTGAACCAAGTGTATATGCCATAGACAACTCCTTTTAATGTATTATAAGGTTATATATAACTACATAAAGCGGTTATGTATAACTAATATATAATACACAAAAGTTGATTTGTCAAGTAAAACGGTTATAAATAACTAAATAATTAAAAAAAAGAAAAAAATTGCCTGCCGGATAAGGCAGGCTTATATTTATTTTGATATCATCTTATCAAACAGCATCTTTCGATTTCGATTTTGTAGCATATATTTTGTTAGAAGTTCAATTCTTTTACGATCTTCTTCTTCATATTCTTTTACAAACTTTTCCTGGCATTTTTGTACCTCATCTGTAAATGGAACTGTAATACGTTCGAGATTCTTTACAGGGAGAGTAGGAATCGTGTTCTTGATATAAGCATTATCTAAACGTTCAAAACCTAATTGGCTTTCAAGAAAAGCTCGAATATATAATGGACTTATATTTTCTTTACAACGTAGGATATAAAAGTTTTGAGAGACTATAATCTTTTTATCTTCAAGATTTTTAGCTAGGGCAAATTTGGGTTCGCCCATTTTTGTAAGGACTATATCATTCTCTTTTAATAAATATTTGTATTCACGGTCTTCTATATTTTTTAGAAAATCCATTTCATTGTTGATGTAATTGTTTTCGATATTGGCGATTCTGAGATATTGAATACCTGTATTTTCAGAAACTGTACGCTCCTTGATTTCAGACGGGGAAATTGAAGCGCCCCTGTTTATTTCTAGAAGTTGAGATATAGGTATTTCAATTAAATCAGCCATAATTATAAAATACAATAATAGTAAATTCTTGTCAATGTTTTTAGTTATTTATAACCATTAACTATTTTACTCCCGGTACCTTTCCAATATCCGTCGTAACGCACGGGCTCAAAAACTCCCGTTTCATCTGCCAGCCGTCTTTTGTCCAGGACTTTGCAAGTGTAATTGAGCGGCGGCCATAGGCAGTGGTTATATCGTCTACGGCTTTCATCAGGTTTTCTTTTTTAATATCTTCTTCCGGGTCTATAAAAAGCCAGAACTGATTCTGTGTCGACTGTAAATCTAAGAGCGTAATCAGGACAACTTTATAAGCGTAGCCCTGACGGTAGATGTGTGGGAGAACGGCTTTTGCGGCTCTTACAATGTCAGGGATATATGATGTATGTCTGAAGAGCTGGGCTATTCTTGAATTGGTGTACTGGTCATCGAGATTTTCGGAATAATAGTTGCAGGTAGAAATTGTGACCTGCACAGCCCTGCATTCGGAATGCTGCTGGCGGAGGCGTTCTACGGCAAGTTCTGTGTATTCAACTATGGCACATTCTAAAGTTTCCATATCATAGACTTTCTTTGAAAACTGACGGCTTGAAGTAATTACATCTTTCTTTTCTCTTTCAATTTTATCTATACAGCGGATGCCGTTAAGCTCCTGAACTGTTGCAAAGCCCTGTACTGTAAGAAGCCTTTTTGCATCGCAAAGGGGCATGTGCTTTAGCATAAGGGCATTCTTTATTCCGTGAAAGAAAAGTTTTTCTGCGCGTTTGTGTCCTATTCCCCATATTGTTTCCAGGTCTGTACATTCAAGAAGAGCATCTATTTCCGGCGGATTATAGACAAACACACCGCCGTGTTCCTTAGCTTTCTTGTTGTAGAGTTTTGCAAGGGTTTTAGTAGGTGCTGCACCAACACAGATAGGGATGCCGACTTCCTTTGCAATACGTCGTTTGAGGTCGTGGCCGATTTCGTAATACTCTTTTATGGACCAGTTGCATTTATCAAAAAAGAGGAAGCTTTCGTCTATTGAGTATTCCTCAATATCCGGAGCGTATTCAAGATATATGGATGTGATGCGTCGGCTTATGTCTGCATAAAGGGTGTAATTGCTGGAAAAGATAGTAACGCCTTTTTGTTCACATTCCCTGCGAACTTTGAAAAAGGGGTCTCCGCGTTTTATGCCGCAGGCTTTGGCTTCTTTGTTTGCGGCAATAATAATTCCGTCATTGTTTGAAAGAACTGCAACAGGCTTGTTACGTAAATCGGGGCGGTAGATTTGTTCACAGGATGCGTAAAAAGAGTTGGCGTCTGCGTGTAAAATCATAATTCTTTTACCGTATGAATTACGTGTGTTACGGCTCCTGTGATGATTGTATCTTCTGTGGTTTTCCTGATTTTATAAACTCTTCCTAAAACAAAATGTCCTTCTGATTCGTAGACTACAAGGCTGTTGGGAGTGATTCTTTTGGCTCGGTCTATAATAAGGATGTCACCGTTATAGATTCCCATATTGATATAGTTTGAGCTTTCGATTTTCATTACGACTGTTGCGGACGGATGCTTGATGAGAATGCTGTTAAAGTCTATGCCTTTCTGTTCATAGCCCTGAGCGGGACTTGGGAAACCTGTAATCATAATAATAATGATAATTCTACTGTAACTGATTGTCAAGTTATGTAATCAAATGATTACACTATTAAATCAAATGATGTGTACAAAATATATGAACAATGTTATTATAAAAATATGGAAGCTGATATTTTCTGGGAAAAGGTAAACAAAAAACTTCTTAGCATTGATAAAACAAAAGAATGGCTGTGTGATAAAGTCGGAATTAATTATGGTTCGATGCGTAATAAAATTCATATGGGCCGTATGCCAAGCTTTGATGAAGCTATGAAGATAATAAAAGCACTTGGTTTTACAATGGAAGGCTTTGAAGCATACCCAGAAGCTGCACAAACCGACACTCTGACAATACCAGTTTACGAGCAGGCTTATTCAGCTGGTAAAGGACAGTTTGTTCCTGAAGATGCAGAAGTTATTGAATATATTGCAGTACCAGCAGATTTGAAACATTATGCAGATAAACTTATGGCGGCATATGTTCGTGGTGATTCAATGGAGCCTACACTGTATGATGGAGACCGAATTATTTTTGATAATATGGGCTTTGACGGTGATGACGGTATTTATGCGATTATCTTTAATGGTTCGGGATTTGTAAAAAGATTACAGCGTGGTAATGGATATGTGAAGATTATTTCTGATAACAAAGCTTATGAGCCAATGGAAGAGCCAGGCGAAAGTGATAACTTTAGTGTTGTTGGAAAAGTCAGATATGTTTTGCATAAGATGTAAAAGCCACACTTGACGATTTTATTATATAGGTATAACATAATGTTATTATAAAAGACCTCCTTTTTTATATTATTTTAATTGCCAGACCCTTATTAATACGTTGTATTGATAAGGGATTTTTTTTCCCCGTGCACCGATTTTTTTGACTTCAAAACAAATTGGTTTATAATTTGAATATACAAAAATTTAATCATTATATAAGCATATCTCTTGGCCTTTTTTAATTCAGGTTCGTATTAATTAAAAAGGAGAAAACTTATGGAAGCTAACAAAGAGAAAAATGAATTATCTGCAAAAGAGCTTGAATCAGTTTCTGGTGGTTTTGAAGAACAATTAGAAGGTATTCCAATGAAGGAACTAATTAGTACACCTTTGGAAGCTGCTGCTAAAGCTGCAGAACAACTCAAAAGCAGTCTAAAAGACAGAAAACCTGTAGAGTTTGGCCAGCAATAAACAATTCCTACTTTTTATTTTTTATTATTTTTTGTCATTTCCCCCGTGCCCCCATTGTGTGCAAGCTACACTTGTGTGCTGAAAAAATAGGAAGCTTTGTCGGATTTTGTTAGAAAGAAAAATTGTCTGCGACAGATAAGTGTAGTTTACGACAGTTAAATGACGCATTTTTCACAAATGTGTACTTTCTATTAAATATGATTATATATGATTAAGTATGAAAGAATACTATAGAGTTATCTTTATATATATATTTTTTCTTTAGCTACACTTTCTTAAAGAAAAAAGAATATATATAGAAAACATATAAAATATATTTGTTAACTTTAACTGTAGTATGTGTTGTTTTTGCTATGTGTACTTTAAATAATTTTTACTGCGGATGAATTTATTTTGCCCTCGCGCACGCGCCCCCCGCGATTTTAAGAAAATTTTTGCGTGGGTTTTGATTATCGATTTGAAAATCTCAATCGGTTTGGAATCGACTTCATCAGGATTATCAGCAAGAAACTAACAATTGGTAGAGGTGGCGCAAGTCCTTCTAACTGCTTTTCTTTCTGCGCCACCAGGTCTGAGTGCACCGCCTTGTGCGGTGTGCGAAGGACTGCCAGCCGCGCACGGATGCGCGGCTGTGCCGATTGAGTGCCGCCCGCGCTGGGCGGTGCGAATGAGGCAAACTCTGACACATACATACAGATTTCTTTTTATCGCCATTGGTAGATTAAACTCCACCCCCAAAACTTGCAGGACAGCTGTAATGCTGAGCAAAAGGGTGCCCCCTTGCCCCCCAAGAGCGGTTCAATAACATACCTTATTTTTTACGAAGGGGGAAAAGGGGGATGCCCCGCGGCGGGGGGAAAGGGGGAACGCTTTTGCGTGCCTGCAAGTTTTGGGGGTGGGCTCGCGGAAGTTGCACATCCATTTTTAAGAGAAACCTGTGCGCGAACTAACTACGCTTAAAGGCGATTACATACAGATAACCCGGACAACCGTTTGTTTGATTTTGCACTAAAGACTGCCTTTTACGGTTTAGCCTGACTTACTTTTCTACAATCTGGGAAAACATTTGATTTTAGATTTGAGTGAGCGGAACGCTACAGCTAAGCTGGTGCGTGAAGCGATATGACTTAATGCGATATTTCATAATTACACAAAAGGCAACCTTGCGAGCTTTCCAGTAAATGCAAACACGGTGTGACGAACGGACTGAACGGAACCGCGCGGAATGAAGTTGACGAACGGAATGCGTCTAGAACATGTAGTGAGGAAACGCAATGCAGTGCGGTGAAGTAAAGGACGTGAGGAGCACGGTGTTTGTTCCTTTTGGGAAGAAGACGCTTGGAGAACTGCGGGAACTGAGGGAGCGGAAAGTCTGCCTTCTGCAAGGTGGAACGCGAGTGCTATTCGAGGTGGCGGAGTTTTGGGTGGTGGATGCGTTGCGTGGGAAGCGCGGAAAAGGCAGTCTTGGAGCGAGCGACCTTTGGAAGATTAGATTGTATCGAACTCCGGTCACGAAATCCGTATGTCGGTATATTTTTCGGAATAGTAGTCCGTACGTCCGCTGTTCCGGATTTTTTATATCGAATCGATAATCAACACAAAAATCGACACAAAACACAATGAACATATTAGTAAATAATACTAAATATTGACAAATTCACTTTGTAGACTTACAATAATCTTATAATGACTTGTGAACTAGCAAGACCACAGGCATATGATTTTTTCTGAAAATCCGTATGTCGTTAGTTCGATTCTAACCTGTGGCACGAAAAAGGTTTCTGGTAACGGAAACCTTTTTTTTGTTTAAAACCTTATTTTACAAGGATTTAGCAAAGCCATTTTATCAATTAAGCAGGGTTTTCGACTACCTTTATTGGATAATACTGGACGATTAAAAACCGGTTTTTTGACGCTGTAGTAATTGATTGTGCAAAAACTGTGCAGGGCTTTTGTATTATTTTGTTTAATAGTGAATATTTGTATAACAAGTACATAAAAAAGCCCTGCCGGACTGATGGATTGTCCGACAGGGCTTAAGTTTTTTTTATATTCACTCAGGCAGCCCCCCCGCTGCCCTTAACTAGCTACTTAGCGTTTAAGTGAAAGTACAGTTTCAAGCAGAGTATCTGCTGTCTGAATTGTCTTACTGTTAGCCTGGAAGCCGCGCTGTGTTACGATCATGTCTGTCATCTGTTCAGAAAGGTCAACGTTTGACATTTCCAAAGCGCCAGCCATCAAAGTACCTTTTCCGGCAACTCCAGATTCACCAATGCGGGCCATACCAGAGTTGTTAGACTCTACGTAAGTGTTGTCTCCGGCTTTTTCAAGACCGCGCTCGTTGGCAAATGTTGCAAGAGCAATCTGTCCGATTGTGCGGTTCGTACCGTTTGAATATACACCTGTGATTGTTCCGCTTGAGTCAATCTTGAAGTTATCAAGATAACCCATTGTGTAACCGTCCTGGTAATAAGCCTTTGTTGTTGACTTACTTGCTGACTGTGTAATTGTATCCTTGAAGCTTCCGATTGTTCCAAGGTTGATGCTCATTGTCTGGCGGTAAGGATTTCCGTCTGCATCCGGATTTGAATCGCTTACAGCAAAGCTTGCCTGAATTACAACCTGTCCTTCAGGATTTGTAACGTTACCGGCGCTGTCTGTAACTCCCTGCAAAGCACCAAAGTTATCAAAGCTTACGACAAATGTATTTTCCATGCCGTCAGTTGTTCCAAGACCTACGCGAGTATTTGTGAACTCTGCGTTATCAGGGTCAATATTTACAACTGCATTCCACTGGTTAGAAGTTCCAGGAACACGTGTAAAGCTTACAGAAAGCATGTGCTTGTTTCCAAAGCTGTCATAGATTTCCTGTTCTGTTCCCCAGGTTCCTTTAAGAATATCGTCTGCGCTTGCCCCCTCTGCAATTTCAGGAGTGTTTTTGTTCAAGTTGCAAGCAAAGTTTACGTTAGTTGTTTCGCGTGCAGGATCTTTTGAACCTACAGGAATGATAAGGTCTGTTGGAGTTGCGGCTGTAGAAACGATGTCCTGTCCGTTTACTTCCTGTGCCATCCATCCCTGAACACGCATACCGTTTGCTGGGTTTACCAGAGTTCCGTCGCGGTCAAGACCAAAAGAACCGTTACGGGTGTAGAAGCTTTCTTCGCCGCTCTTCATTACAAAGAAGCCGCTTCCCTGAATTGCAAGGTCAGTGCTTACACCTGTTGACTGAAGGTTACCCTGATTAAAAATATTATCAATAGAAGCTACAGTCATACCAAGTCCGACTTCCTTAGGGTTTACACCACCTAGTTCATCAGTTGGTTTTGCAGCTCCGCTCATCTGCTGGCTGATCATATCCTGAAAGTTAACGCGGCCGCGTTTGAAACCGCTTGTGTTAACGTTGGAAATGTTGTTACCGATTACGTCCATTCTTGTCTGGTGATTCTGAAGTCCTGAAACTCCAGAATAAAGTGATCTCATCATATGCTTAAACCTTCCTTCCTACCCGATTAGTTGGCGTAAATCGCCTTGATTTTATCCATGCTGTAATACATGCCGTTCACCATCACCTGTGGATTTTCCCCTCGAGTTGCCCCTTCCACAATTCCCTGAACGGTTGTATCACCTATATCCAGTTCTACTGTTTTTCCTAAAGTGCCAGCTGCTTCCTGTGAATTAAGGAAGTCTGCCATTTTAGAAAATGAAGTACTCATGTTAGTCATCTGTTCCAAAGAACTGAACTGAGCCATCTGGGAGATAAACTGTGTATCTTCCATTGGGCTGGTAGGATCCTGATTTGAAAGCTGTGTGATAAGCAGTTTCAAAAAGTCATCTTTTCCAAGTTCGTTGGACGTTTTTCTTCCCTCATGAACGAGGGTTTTGTTGTAAGTGTTTACTGCGTTGTCTACCGCAGTTCTTTCACTTGCACTTAGTTGTGTATTCAGCAGTTCCATCATCTACCTCTTACTTCTAATTTCGGAATTTACGCAACAATGTTTACAGAATTCTTTCCAAAATTTGATTCAAAATTCACAAAGTCTTCTGCACTTTCTGCATCACCAAAAACTTCTACGCCGCCAGTTGAATAGGTTCTTTTTCCCCAGAGATCGTTTCCGTCATTCTGAGCAAACTGTTCGCCGTTTCCAAACTGACCGTTCTGTCCGCCGCTATAAGAAACATCAAAACTTGCATTTTCAAAGCCGCTTTTAATAAAAGCTTCACGCAAAGTTTCTGCGTTATCCTTAAAAACCTGCATTGCTTCTTTTGTTGCAACAGCAATGTGGCCCTGTACAGTCTTTCCGTCCAGACTGAGCTGGATTTTTACGTTGCCAAGGTCATCCGGATGCAGAACAAGATTAATTGTTCCCTGATTATTGTCTTTAAGAACGATATTTCCGGCTTTTACAAACTCAGGTACGTTTGCCTGAATCTGATTATTAAGCATCTGCTGGAAATTTGAGTTCTGGGCCCCAGCGCTCTGATTATTAAGGCTTAAAATATCTGCCTGAGCATCAGTCTGGGCATATTCCATTGTGATTGTTGCAGTATTTTCACCGGTAAACTTGAGTTCTGTCTTAAGAGATTTTTCATCTTTTGCATCTTTTACAAGAGCTTCAAAATCAACTTTTTCAGACTTTGTTCTAAGGTCTTCTACTGTGATTTTTCCTTCTTTATCAAATTTTGAAAGGTTTTTCTTTGACTGAAAGTCGTCTTCAAAATTAAACTTAAGGTCTTCTTCAGTAACAGGAGAATTTAAATATTCCAGCTGGCTCTGACTAATCTGACCTTCTGTATTAAGAAAGTCTGCCTGAGGGATTTCAAAATCTTCATCATTTTTTAAGCTGACTTGATTTTTGATTTCCTGATTTTCAAAATTATTTACAAACTGGCTGAAGTCATCTGCATTCTGCAAAAGCTCATCAATGCGGCTTGTGTGTAAATCTTTTTGAATTTTATCTTCATCTGAAGGCTTCTTTACAAGATTTTTAGTCTTTGTTTCAGATTTTTTCTGTAACTGGCTTTCTTTTTCATCTTTTACAGAAAGTTTTTTTTCTGTTTTTTCAGAAGATTCAGCAAAATCTTTTACGATGACTTTTTCTTCCTTTTCAGAACTTTCTTCTTGCTGTACATTTTCGCTGACTTTTGGATTTTCTTTTTCTGCTTCAGACGCTGCTGATACATTTTCAGGCTTTTCTTCAGAAAGGACCGGCTTTTCGTTCATATTATTCTGAACGCCAGCTTCCGGAGCCTTTTCTTTAGTCTGAAATGAGGCAACTAAATCAGAAAATGATGTGTCAGGAGTTTTTTGTAAATTTAGACTTGGATTTTTTGTAAGCTGAAGAGTTTCAACCTGAGGCTGGACTCCGGCAAAATCCATAAATTGTAATGCCATGTGCACTCCTTTTTTTATAAACGAAGCGCATAGCCGGATTTTTAGTATGTTCTAGTTCAATGATTCAGGCTTATTAATCATCTTGCGCTGTATTTCTGCAGCCCGCTCAGATGGCATTAAGCTAAGCCAGTAAGAACCCATTGAAGAAGTGCCGTTTGCTTTTGCAAGTTCTTCTACCTTGCGAAGAACGTCAATAACTGTCTGATCGTCCATTGCAACAAGAATGTCAACTGCATTTTTTGGCGCCATACCGTTCAAATTGGTGGCAATCTGCTCTACGTTTACATTCTTATCATCGTATTTTTTTACAGCCAGGTTAAATGTTTTTTCTCGCTCTTCCTGATTTTTTTCACGCTCAGAAAGTTCCTGGGCGGTCTGTTCAAGCTGAGTTTCTTTTACTGTGATGTCTGCTTCGCGTTTATCAAGGGTTTCTGCCTGCAATAAAAGTGATTCCTGGATTTTTGCAAGGCGGTCTTCATCAAGATTGGCAACAAGGGGGCGTGACTGTGTGGCAGTCAGCGAGGTCTGGGGAGTTTTTCCCATTACTTTATAGAGAGGAGCAAATGTCTTTTTAACAGAAATTACATCAAGATAATCAAGCCATAATCCTCCACCAATCAGCAGAATCAAAATGATTATGATTAAAACAAATGATTTTCCTAAACTTTTTGCAAAAGACATTTTCTCTCCTGTGTAAGCGGCCCGGTCAGAGGCCGCGGTGTTTTATAGCAAAGCGTTAAAAAAAATTGCGATGCAGCAATTTTTTAGCTTTACCACTTGAACTAATCTATAAGTCCTGAAATAGCAGCACCCAAAGTGATGTCGTTATCACAAGCTACGATTTTCCAGTACAAACCAAGATTCTTTGTAAGGATTTCGTCAAGGTAAGCATTAACGCGCTCTTTAATCATGTGTGTTTTGTGGAATGTTGTTCCGTCACACAAGATACATACAGGGCGACTTGCATTTTTACCTTCACCAGTCTTGATTACGCAGGCTGTAAGAATAGCTGCTGCATAGCGTGCAGAACGTTCTACAATTGCGTCAAGAATCTGGAATACTCTGTCGTAATCCTCTTCATTTCCATTTTCGGCAAGAATTGCACCCAAAGTTGAGCCTGAATTGCGTGGATTATGAAGATACTGATCAAGTTCAATCAATGTAAGAGATGGCAATGCCTTGATTTTTGCTGCAACTTTGTCAGAGAACAAGCCGTCATCACTTGCAGCCTGCAATGCAAACCAGGAAACTGGTCCAAGATAAGCGCCTGAACAGAGTTTTTCCAAAAGGAAGCTGCCAGGTTTTACAGTTGTTTTATCAAATGCCTTATCAAATTCACTCTGGTTTACGTTAGTAACCTTTCCGCTTTCGCAAACGATAATCTGCTTTTTGATTCCGCATTTTTCGCAAGCTGGCTGAACATAAGCAGCGTTCATACCTGTTCCAAGAATGAATCCGATATATGAAGAAAAGTTTTCTACGTTATCTGTAAGAGAAGCGCCTGCAAGCAAAGCTGCTACAGTGTCGTTACAGAGTGTAATGCGTTTAATGTCGTTCCAGCCGTGCTCTTTAAGGACAGCTTTAAGGCTTTCACCAATTTTTGCGCCAACTACTTCAGGAGCCTTTACTTCCTTAGAGAAACCAAGAAGGATTCCGTCTCCGTCTTCTGTAATAGTCATAGGATAAGAGAAACAGAAACCAATTCTGTCTGCCTTATTCTTAAGGTGTTCAAGATTTACAGCAAACTGTTCAAAGAAGTCTTTGCGTGAAAGTTCCTTTTCAACACCAGGCATCTTTGTTTTTTCCATTTCAGAAATAGAAGGTACGCCTTCGTTATCAAAAGTAACAAGACAAGAACGGAAGTTAGTTCCACCGGCATCAATTACAATTACAGATTTTCCTTTTGCAGAAGATGAAGGAGGATTTGAGAAAGTTTTAATCATATCCTCATCTGCTTTTTTACCCTGAAGGCCGTTAGACATATCATCCAAAATAGCCTGTGCAACAGAAAGCACATCCACGTGGTTTACAAAATTGTGGCGTGCAAGAAAAGAACTTACAGTCTTATTCATTTTCATATCCTTAATTTTTAGATGAAAAAATTATAACACAATAATAAAATTATTTCACTAGATTTTCTTGTGTGTCAAAAAATGAATAATAAAAGTTGATAAAAAAGCTGGAATTACTGATTCTGAGGTGTACAAATCATGCGGTAAAACCAGTTCTGAAGTTCAATTACTCTGGCAGAAACCGCATTTTCTACTATTTTTTTTACAAACTTCATTTTTAATGGAGAAAATTTTGTCTGAATAAGAACATAGAGGTTTGCCCCCTCTTCAGTTTCTTCAAGAAAAACAAAAATGCAGGCTTCGTTCTTTTTAATTCCCTGTAAGAAAATATTATCAGGAGTCTTATTTAATACAGCCATTACACTGTAAATAGTAGTTTTTTCAACATGTTCATCTACGTCAACTTTTAAATAGAGTCCGCCGGCAGCCTTGTCCTTTACATATAATTCGTGTTCAATTTCGTCGTAAGATGATTTTTTGAAGATTGGCTTAAGTTTACCTGTGTGCCCGTCTGTATAGCATACGCCAGAACATTCTTTATCAAGCCCGCCCATCTGATCAAGCTTATTTAATACTTCCTTGCATGGGTAGCCTTTCATTTCTTCACGGGGAATAAACATTACAGACTGAAAACAGTAGCTTGAAGGGAAAATTGTTTTTAATTGATTTGAATATAAGTCAGTATAATCTGTCTGTGGAAAAAGAGAATAATCCCTGTCGTAAGTGTGCTTACTATCTCTTACTGCGGCATGAAGATTTAAAGTAGAAATGTATAAGAATAGGATTATCAGTAACTTTTTCATAATAGCTTAAAAAAAAACGTATGGTTCATGAGTCCATACGTTTTTACTCCCAAATTGATATTAAATATTATTTAAAATCCTTTGGTCTTCTTTCAACACGTTTGCATTTCTGGCATTCTGCAATATTCTTAAGTCTGCCATTTTCAATCATTGTTTTCATTATGATTTCGCCACCGCAATCTGGACAAGCGAATTTTTGTGTTGCAACAGTTGTACGAGAGTTCTTACTAGCTCCAGCCATTTAATTGCCTCCAATCGAATATTCGTGATTATTAATTTTATTGAATATCAGTATTTAAGTCAATAACAAGATGACCCATTTTTACATATTCATACCAAACTTTTTAACAAGTTTTTCCTGAAGGAACTTGTATTCATCCTGCTTCATGCCAAGCTTGATAGCAGCATCAAGATCATTCATGGAATTTTCATATTCATTTACTTCATAATATGCAAGGGCGCGTCTGAAATGAGTATGAGCCTGGAATTCATTAATTTCAAGAGAAGTTGTAAAGCATTTAATTGCTTCCTTGTACTTTTTCTGAATAGCAAGAACGATTCCCTTGTAATAATGAGTTCTGAATGCCTTAGGATCATTTTCTATGCTCTCATCAAAATCTTCAAGGGCAGATTCAAAATTATTCATAGAAAAATATGCCATACCGCGGTGCTTTCTGATAACAGAAATAATTGACTTCTGACTTGAAGGAACTGCTTCCAGAATTTTGGAATAAATATTGATAGCTTCTTCGAGGTTGCCTTCATTATGAGCATGAATGGCCCGCAAAAGCATATCATCAATAGTTCCCTGAACAAAAGGAGAAACGCGGTTAATAGTTTCAGGAGCCGCAGATTTTGGTTTTTCATCCAGAAGATTATCTGCCATTGAGTAGAAAGAATGGCGGCGCTCTTCAACTTCTTTCTGAAGCTTTTTCTGATAGTCGCGGATTTCCTGGAAAGTAATATCTGCAAGTGACAGAGAAGCATTGATTGCTGCAAGCTTACGGCGGAGCGGCATATCAAAAGGAGAAAATTCTGTCTTATAAATAAGTTCGTGTTCTACTTCTGCCCATGCATCCTGCAAAATTGTACGAATCTGAATTTCACAGACAAGTTCCCCTTCCAAAGGCATCAGCTTTTCAAAACGCTCGTCTTTTTCAGGCAGGCATTCATCAGGGATTTTTACAAGCACGTGAATAGATTCATAGCCGAATTCACTTACCTTCTTTTCATCACCTTTTATTTCAACTTCCCTGATTTCAAAAATATCTTTTATCTGGGAAATTGCAAGGTTAATATCTTCCAGAAATGCGCAAATCAGTCTGATACCCAGCATATCTGTAAGACAGATAATTGAATTTACAGCCGTAATTTTATCTGCTTCTTTTCTAAGCACCTTTTTGTAGTAGCTTTCAAAACGTTTAATTCGCCACTTATAAGTTGGCTGGGCGCTTAAAGAGATTTTTTCCTGCAAAATGGTAAGTATATTCTGCAAGATCTTTGCAAAGTATTCAGAATATGCTTCGTAATTTTCCCGGATTGTTGCTTTTGACAGATAGTTATTATTCATAATTTCTTAGTATGGCAAAAAAAAACGCTGTTGAATATTTCATTCAACAGCGTCTTCATTCATTTAATTCTCATGGATTACTGAACTTCAGAACCAGAGTTTCCGCCGTCGTTAGTAAGACTTGAAGTAAACTCTTCTTCTGCAGCAAGCTTAGCCTTTTCAAGATAGCGGTTAACCTGTTTTTCACCGAATCTTGACATTTCAGCATTCTGTCTTGACTTCTCTTTCTTTGTTACGATACCCCAAAGGTCTTCATCAGCGATGTCGCGGTCAGTTGTAAGAAGAGCCTTGTCGTAGATGATTTTTACATCTTTGAAGTAACCGATAAAGTCACCGCCTTCCTGACGAGCATCACGTGTGATCTGGAAACCTGTGAACTTTACAAATGGAAGTCCACGTGGGTAGATTGGATATACACGAATCTCACGGCTACGGATTTCTGTGATGTACTGAGGGTTGTTCCAGCGGAGTTCTTTCCATCCGTCAAAACCAAGGTATCCCATAAAGTAGCGGCGTTCTACATTGTCGTTATCTTTAAGAAGTACATACAATCCGTGCGGATGGTTCATACCCATTGTTGTTACCTGAATTGATTTGATTGTTCCAACGTTCTTTACAACACCGTAACCATCTTCGAAAAGAGTTTTTCCACTTGCCTTTTCTTCATCAGTTGGTTCCTGTGGGTTACCTTCGTCATCGCGCTGAGCCAAAGGTTCATATGCTGGAATCTCAAAAGCAGGAATTACTTTTGCATTCGAGTTTGCGTTCCATGAAGGGAATACAACACGAACACCCATTACATTCTTACCTGCAAAAGGTACATCAGCACTCTCTTTTACAGGAGCTGAAACAACTTTAGAATCAGCCAAAGCTAAAACTGATTTAGCTGACGAGTTCAATGTAACTTCCCATTCTGGCAATGCAAGTGATGTTCTCATAAGATCTTTCTGATCGTTAGTGAATGTCGCACCAGCACTTACAGAATAGTCCATAGCAGTATGCTTGTTCTGAGTGTTATTGCCATTTTGGTCAGCACAGCAATCAGCCTCAAGCAAAGTAAAATCGATGAGCATGCTTTCTTCAGCAAAAGCAGCGCCACCAACGAGCAGCATAGCAGCTGCGAATAAACACAAAGTCTTCTTCATACCTGGAAGCTCCTTTAATATACTTTTCGATGTAGCCTTGTATAAAATTATTATCATACAAGATATTAATTTTGTCAACTTTTTAAGTTTTCAAAAATGTTAATTTTTTAATCTTCGTAGGCAATTTTTCCGTCTACAAAAACCTCTATTTTCCAAATTCCGAAAAAGTTTTTATGAATATTCTTTTTCAGAAGACTGATACCGTCTTTTATATCAATTACACCGTATCCCGACTGCAGGAGTTCAGCAGATAAATCAAGATATAATGTACCTTTACGTACAAAACATGAATTGACTTTTGTGCCTCTTGCAAAAAGAAGTTTTGTTCTTTCTACACCCGAGCCAAGAAGAAGTTCATCCAAAAAAAGATTCAAATCTCCCTGTACAGGATTGTTTGGCAGGTAACGGTATTCAACTACATATTTTCCTTCATCAACTGAAGGGAAAATAAAAAGTCTACGGCTTTTATGATTTGAAATCAGAAATAAAAGAAGCGAAAGCGAAAACAAAAAAAACGCAAGGCTTAAAATTAATATTCTGACATAGCGAATTTTTCTAGTATTATCCATATTATTTTATAGCAGTAAATCCTTCTGAACGTTCAAAATGCGTAATAAACGCACTAAGGCCATTATATATTCCTAAAGTTGCTTTTTTCAAGTATTTGTCATCATTCATTAAAAGAGCTTCCTTTTCATTTGAAACAAAACCAAGCTCTACAAGAACTGCCGGCATATTTGAATTTTTTACTACAAACCACTCTTCCGCGCGGATTCCGCGGGCTGTAGATTCTTTTCCAATCTGAGCCTGAAGTCCGTCCATAATGAATTTTGCAATCATAATGCTTTCTGTTGTGAATTCTTCTTCTGTCATTGAGTTTAAAATCGGGAAAAGTGCGTTTTCATCAGATGCGATTGAGCTTTTGTCGATTACAGTACGGCGGTAATTTGGAGAAAGATACCATACTTCATAACCTGATGAAGATTTATTAAGAGATGAATTTACGTGGATAGAAATAAAAAGAACAGCTTCGTTTTCCTTTACTTTTACGCTGTTTGCAATTTCTGTGCGCTCTCCAAGTGAAATAAACAGATCAGAACTACGGGTAAGTACAATTTTTTTGTCTGGATAAGCTGTCTTCAAACGGTCATAAAGCATTTTTCCAACCTTAAGGTTGATGTCTTTTTCGCGGATTGTAACGCTTTTTCCGCCGATTTTATAAGTTTTAAGGGCGCCTGGGTCTTTTCCGCCGTGGCCCGGATCAATAAGGATTGCGCCGACCTTAAATGGAGTTTCTGTTTTCTGGCTGAAAAAAGTTTCTGCATCGCTTAGGAATTTCTGAGAAACCATAATCTGATTGTTTGCAATTTCAGGAGCATCTGTAAGCTGAAGGTAAAGACTGTCCAGAACTACAATGCCCTCTCCGTTACGGAAGCTTAGCTGATGTCCGGCTTTTTCAATCATTCCTGTTTCAGAAAGGGAATCCCAGTAAACAGTCATTCCTTTATTTTTTGCAGACTCTAAAAGAGAAAGAGTATTAGCGGCAAAAAGCTTTGCAGAGGCTAAAAGAGCGAAAATTGTAATTAATTTTGTTTTTAACTTCATATTTTTTCCTATTTTTGTGAATCTGAAACATATACGGCAGCCTGAAGACCGCCGCGCATTAAGGCTGACCAGAACTTTCTGGCCTCAATAGCCGGGTGTTTTTTACGCAAAATATCAAACTTTTCTGCTGTCTGAGAAATTGTATTGTAATTCCAGTCTATAAGGGCGCCGTATTTTTCTAGCAGGAAGGCCGGAATAAGGGATTTTACGCTCTGCTTTTCCGGGATCTGACCGGTAATTTCTGCAAGTTCATCTTCGGAAAGTTTTGCAAAAGCTGATGGCGGGAAGCCCTCTTCGTCAGGAAGACAAGTTCCATTCAGGAAATTTTCTGTTTCTGCGTTATCTGGTTCCAGGGTGATGAATACGTTGGAAGCGGCGTCTTCCGAAGCAGAAATTGCAATATCCCGGCTGTGACTTACAGCAATTACGTTTCCGCATTTTTCTACGTTGTTTCTTGGGAAATCGACGCTTCCGCCAAGACTTACAGTTGCGCGTGGAAGAATATCCCGCACTGCCTGGTCGGTATATTCCTTTATTTCTTCAATATATTGTACTTTTCCAGGAATAGAAATCCAGGCTCTTTCTGCGCTTGTTCGTGTGCAAGGGATTTCAAAAAGCTCGTAAGGCTTTGTAAGTTTTGTTTTTCCGGCATTAAAATCAACAGTCTTTCTGCGGGAAAGTATATCTGCAGGTTCTTCTCCGGCTGCGATTAAAAGAGCTTCTTTTGTAAGATTTAAATCTGAAGCATAAGGATAGGTCCATCCCGACATATAACCGCCAGAAAGACGGCCTGCAATCTCACCTATCATTGCGCCATTTTTAGTAAATTTAATGTCTGCTTTGGCAGCACCGCAAGTAAGGCCAAGGGCTTTTGCGCCGCAGGCAAAAATTGAAATAAGTTCGTCGTGAACTTCATTGGAAAGGACAGCAGGCATTGTATGACCGACTTCTATAAAATAAGGAGGATACTTTATATGACGAACGGCAAAACCTGTTACAGTAAAGGTGCCATTGTAAACTAAAGCATCAATAGAATATTCCTCTCCTTCCATATATTCTTCAAGAATTGCGTTTCCAGAACGGGAAGCTTTGATAGCGGCAGAAAGAGAAGATTCAAACTCCCCTTTTGAGCGAATCATACGGCAGCCGCGGGCCCCCATGTTATCTACAGGTTTTACAACGAGAGGGAAAAGAAGTTTTTTTTCTTTATAAGAAATGCCGTCATCAAAAAGCTGAAGGTCTTTTTTTGAGTCAGAATTAATGTTGAAAAAATCTGGAGAAGGAACTGACGCTTTAGAAAAACATTCCCTCATTCGAGTTTTTATGCTTGCGTTTTGAGCCGCCTCAAAAGAATGAGAAGCAAGTCCTAATTTTTCACAGACATAAGAAACTGAAGCAGAAAAATCTGTGCCGGCGGTAAATACCGCAGAAAGTCCGACTGTATTTTTTAATTTTTCGGCATAGGCAAGAATTTCTTCGCGGGCCTTTAAATCAATCTTACAGAATTCATCAGCTAAAGGAACTGCAACAGCCTTAGGATCTGCATCAATTACGTAAGTTTTATAGCCAAGTTCCCTGGCGCTTAAAATGGCAGGCTTTTGCATAAGGCCTGCGCCCAAAATCAATATATTTTTCATTTTCCCTAAATCCACCCTGATTCTTATATTCTACTTTTTCCGGCAATAGATTTCAAATGTATCGCCAAGTTTCAGCTTGCGGCTCTTAAAATCTGTAAGACGCCATAAAAGGCTGCCGGGTTTTGCTCCAGATTTTTTGATTTTTGCAAAACGCTCCGGATGATGACCGGTTGAAACAACCTTTACAACTTCAAATCCATATTTTTTAAGGATTTTTGCAGCCCTGGACGGTTCCCAGATTGTAAAATGATCTGCAGGACTGTTTTTGAAAAATGCCCCTGAATCAGTTTTTATGGAAACACCTTCGCCAGACGGAGTTGAAAAAGCAAAAATTCCGCCTTTTTTGGTAATTTCGCTCACTTTTTTTAATACAAAATCAAGATTATTAAAATGCTCGATAACGTACCACATGGTAACTATATCAAACTGAGAAATCCCGAACTCTTCTGCAATTTCAATCTGAGGAAACTGGGAAACAGTTGCAGGGAATTTCAATTCACGCTGAACATATTGAACAGCATCTACGCTGATATCAGTTCCAAAAGTATTGAGCCCGTGTTCGCTTGCGGCCTGCATAAAAGGCCCGTAGGCGCAGCCGATATCAAAGCAGTTTTTTTCTTTCAGGTTGCCTAAAAAAAGCATATTAATTACAGAAAGACGGCGTTTTCCCTGTTCTTTGATTGAATCAAAATCTTCCTGATAAGTTTTTCCGTACTGCTTTTTGTAATCTTCAAAGAAATATGATTTTGAATAATCGCTCTGACCGTCAGAAGAAAAGGACATATAAAGCATTCCGCAGGTCTGGCAGCGGCGGTAAGTGCGGCTGATATTTCTGGAAATTACCTTATCCGGGATAGCAGGAGCCTTCTGACAAACTGGACAGTTATAATGCTCCCCGCGGGAAAGCACTTTCAGGAATTCTCCAAGATTTTTTTCTTTAATATCAGTATTTTGGAACTTAGGATAAATATTTTTTGACTTCCATGCATCTTCGATTGATTTTTCAGAAATCTTTGAATCTGCAACATAGGCAAAGTTATATTTCTGGGCAAGATTTTTATGAAGCCTTGTAGTTGGAAGTAAAATTACGGCGCAGCCCGCAGACATGGCCTCAAAGGCAGTTAGGCCGTAGTGAGTGATAACCAAATCGTATTGAAAAAGCTGTTCTTTAAGATTTGGAACCGGCTTAATGATTTCAAGATTATTTACGCCCTCTGTATCAGGCGATGCAGATTTTTCTCCGCTGATGATTGCAGTGATTTTTGCATCTGAAAAATATTTTGCAGCAGAAATAGCCGCAGAAGTAGTCAGACCGGAAGGATCTTCTCCGCCAAGGCTGACTAAAACTTTTTTTACAAGGTTTCCAGCCAGGCCTTCTCTTTTATTCTGAGGCTTTTCCATAAAATCACTTTCAATAAGATTTGCCTCACGGTCAAGATTATATGAAGGAATAATATCCAGAAGGTAATCGCAGTAAGAAGTAAAATCAGAACCTTCATCAATGGAAATTAAAGCCCGGTTAGTCTTGATTCCTTCAAGCTGAGCCTGAGTCAGCTCAAAAGAATCTGTAACGATTACAGGACAATAAGTTTCATCCGGGAGAAAATCAATTATCTGAAAATCCTGCAAGCCCTGAGCCTTATACTGATTAACAAGGCTGTCAGTCTCTTCAAGAGTCTTATCGTGAGGAATATAGACAAAATAGTGATTTTTACTTGCCGCAGAAAGACAGCGGTGCAAGTGTCCTGTTCCGTGCCCTTTTGTAACGGAAGGAACTAAAACTACAGGAAATTTTACAAGGTCGCTGCAGGCCGCATGAACAATTTCTTCTGTTGAAAAAGGACCTTGTGACTTAAGGCTATTTACAATCTGGCAGGCCCGCAGAAAATCAGACGGAGTATCGATTGTTGTACGTAATTTAGGAAAATAAAAACGATTAGGAGCCTTAATAAATTCACACTTAAAGGTTTCCTTGTGATTGTAAAGTGCCGGCCCCACGTGCTCGTGGTCGTAAGGCTCTGAAGTAGGGCCTTCTGCTTTTAAAAGGGAGTCGGCATTAAAAATCTCAACTCCGCTTCCGTGTGGAAGTCCTGTCCAGGTAAGGTAATCACACTTCATTCCAGACTGATTTCTGTATTCAAAATCCTTTACAGACTCTTCAGCGGCTTCGTAAAACAAGAAAGGATTGTCAGCAGTTGCCCGTATTACGGTTTTACAGTCGATTGTGCGGAGTAAATCGCAGAAACGCTTTAATACATCATTCAAATCGCCTTTAAAGCATTCAAAATTATTCTGCTCGCAGATAGGCTTTATAGAATCGTAGGAATCAAAATCAGTTGCAACAAAATAGCGGTCTGCATTTACCTTTCTCATGGACTGAAGCACCCAGGCAAGGACAGGCTTCCCGCCCAGCATTTTAAGGGCTTTTTGAGGGAGTCTTGTGGATGAAAGGCGGCACTGAACTATAACTACCCTGTTTGTTTTCATAGGCTGCTCCAGTTTTCAATAAATTGAGTTAAATCCATCTTGAATTTGTATTTATTGCGCTCAACCCACTTTCTTGCATCATTAAACTGACGGCGCGCTTCAAGTAATCCGCAGGAAGAATGATTTTTAAATCCAAAGAAAGAAAGACGGCTTACATAAGCTGAATCATTCTTATATTTTGGAAGTTCATTTTTCAAATGATAGCGAAGGTAATCAAGATTTATTTCTTTTTCAACAAGAGGAATTTCATCGATATAAGAAAAATGAAGCATTGTTGTAAGGCGGGTCTGTTCGCCCCAGAGCCAGGAACGAAGGCCTAAATCAAGATTCTGCCAGTAAGGATTCTGAATTGTATAATCAAAACCGCCAAGATTTATAAACTTCTTTCTGTTATAAAGGGCAACAAAATCAAAAGGAAAGATTGTCTTAATGCCGTCAGTAACCGAGGCAATTCCTTCCACCGTAAAATGCTTTTTTTCAACCGAAGGAATAAATTGAACCGGAATACTGTTTTTGCCTGAATCTATAAGGCGGGGAACAACGCAGTAATAATTATCTTTAATAAGGCGTTCTGCCAGGTTTGGAAGGATGATTCCAGAAGGAATATAAAGATTATCCCTCAAAACAAGGACGTAATCTGCATCAACTTCACTCATGGCAAGGTTGATAAGCTCGCCGTCATTTGCCTTTTCAAGAGGAACTATAAACTTAATTGAGGGATATTTTTTTGCAACATCATCAATTGCAAAGTTCTTTGGGTCGTGTTCAACAGAAACTATAGAACGGAAGTTGCATTTCAAAAGGTTATCAAAAACATTTACCTTAAAATGACTTCCGCTTGAGTTCAAAAGAACTACAGAAATATTGAGGGTAGATTCCGAATTATTCTGATAGCCGCCGATTACAGTACGGTTTATTTCGTGTTCATTAAAAGTTAAAGGTATAGTATTCATCGCAAGCCCTGCAAATTTCACAATATTTCTTATTTATATGATCCAAAATCATCTGGTCTGATTTTTTCCAGATTTCTTCCAAAGACAGTTCAAAAACATTTCCAAGGTTATCTCCGCCGTGAGCCGCCATATTAGGACAGGCATAAACAGAACCATCAGCAAGAATTGTCATATCGCGGCGCAAATGCCAGCAGACATTACGTTCAACAGGACTCAGGTCGGCTGGTTTACAGGCCGGTAAAAGCCCCGAAAAATCGTTATATTTCTGGATTATGCAGTTTCCGCCGCTTGAATTTGTTTTTTCATTCCAGAAGCGGAAAAAGGCTTCCAGTTCTTCTTCGTTATGATTTGTGCGGGTAAACTGAGGATAAACCATTCCGGGAAATGCCCCGCAAAGTTTTTGGACAGCAGCCAGCGCCTTAGAAAAATCTGCCTCTGAGCCGCCATTCATTTTGGCGTAAACAGGGGCGCTTACGGCGTCAAGGCTCACAGCAAACATCAGCTTCTGATATCCGTTTGTGCTTTCTGCCGCTTTTTCATAAAGGGATTTCAAGCCGGCAATGACATCATCTGTCAAAGAAAGCGCAGAAGTTTCTATAAATAAAGAAAGTCCTTCGTATTTGAAAACTTCTCCTGCAATTTTCAAAAAGTCCTCATGCAAAAGAGGCTCTCCCGCAAAAGATAGGTTCAAAACTGCATTTTCCGAAAAATCACTGATTTTTTTGCAAAGGCTGGCAAAGTTTTCGAAACTCATCTTATCGCCGGCAGCAGGAAATTTAGGCTCGTAAAGAGGCTTTGTATCTCGCTGACCTGTAATCTGAATATTATAAAAGCCCGGCACAGTCTTAAGCGCGCTTACATTTTCTGAAGCGATTTTTGAAAGCTCTTCTGCATCAGCATCAGAAAGTCCGCCGTCAGTAAGAAGTCCTGCCTTGTCTGCAGCCTGGTAAAGCGCCTTACACTGCAAAAACTCGTCCTTATTTCCGCAGGCAAACTTAAGTCTTAAAAGGCGCCAGTCATTTTCAGAAAGTTCAGATTCCACCTCAAAACTGTTTATGTCAGTCTTCAAAAGATTCCAGATAGTCTCGCGGCAGACAGTCTTTGCCCCCTCTTCCGCCTGAGAAGTACGGGCCAGCTCTGCAAGGATTCCCAGTGCCCCGCAATCAATTACTTCCGGCGCAAAGCCATAAGGGAAACCGTCTGCAAAAGTATATTCACACTTATATTCAACATGGCTTGTAATAATTTTTTTTGTAAGTGCCGCGTTCAAAAAAGGCAAATCCGCGTAAGAGTAAATGACAAAGTCGGCATTCTTTTCTTTTGCAAGCTGATGAATTTTTGCCAGCAGCTGGCTTCCTGTTTTACAGCCGCCCTTTTTCACAAAAACCAAACCTACTGTATCAATGCCGGCTGGCAAAAATTGTGCCTTCTCAAAAAAGGCAGCGCACAATTCCCGCCCGCTTTTTTCGCCGAATGCTTTTTCTTCCTGATATTTATTTTCTTCGTCAAACAGAACAACTAATGCTTTCATAACTACCCGTTTAAAAAAATACTATTACTCTCCTAAAGTATCGGAATCTCATTGATAAAGTTAATAAAATTGATTAAATTCACCTCATGTACACTTCCATGCAGCCTGCATTTGTAAATGCAAACGGAGAAGAACAAGTTTTTTCGGTTTCGCAGATAAACTCTCTCATTTCAGAAATCCTTCAGCAGACTTTCCTAAACATTACGATAGAAGGAGAAATTTCCAATTACAAGCCCAGTGCTGCGGGGCACATTTACTTTACTTTAAAGGATGAAACTTCAGCTATCAGCGCGGTAATGTTCCGCGGGGCTGCTTACAAACTAGGCTTCCGTCCTAAAGACGGCGATAAAGTCCGCTGCACGGGAAGTATTTCGGTTTATTCTCCGCGGGGAACCTACCAGATTATCGTAAATAAAATGGAAATGGCAGGAAGCGGAAACATTCTTCAGCTTCTTGAAGAACGCAAAAAAAAGCTTGCCGCAGAAGGCTTATTCGACGAGGCCCGTAAAAAGCCTCTGCCATTTTTCCCGCGTACAATAGGAGTTGTTACAAGCCCT
Source organism: Treponema sp. C6A8 (assembly GCF_000619925.1). Taxonomy (GTDB): domain Bacteria; phylum Spirochaetota; class Spirochaetia; order Treponematales; family Treponemataceae; genus Treponema_D. Next base: position 634,026 of record NZ_JHVB01000001.1, read on the forward strand.
ACAGGGGCTGCAATCCGGGATATTCTGCAGATTACAAAAAGACGAAATCCAGCAGTTAATGTAATTATACTGCCCGCAATTGTTCAGGGAGCTGAAGCAGCGCAAACAATCGTAAAAATGATTGAAATTGCAAACTTTTACCAGCTCTGCGATCTTCTTATTGTAGGACGAGGCGGCGGTTCTCTTGAAGACCTGTTGCCTTTCAGTGAAGAAAGCGTAGTAAGAGCCGTAGCAGCATCCCGTATTCCGACTATAAGCGCCGTGGGCCACGAGATAGACTGGGCACTCTGCGATTATGCCGCCGACAAACGCGCAGCCACACCAAGCGCCGCTGCCGAACTTGCAGTTCCCCTTATGGCAGATTTACAGATGCAGCTGGGCGCCTATAAAGACAACTTTTACAAAACTATCAAGCAGAAGGTTGAACATACAAAGCTTATGCTTAAAAGCTTTAATCCCGATTCCCTGGAAATCCGCTTCAGGACAATACAGCAGCCGCTTTTAAACCGTTTTGCAAATGCTAAGACTGCCCTAAGCCAGAATCTGAATGATAAAATAAGAAATTTACGCAATCAGATTCAGCAGCATAAGACTGTTTTGGAAAACGCCAGCCCGGAAACAATTTTTGCCCGCGGTTATTCCATGGTCGTTGATAAAGCGACCGGAAAGGTTGTACGGGACGCAAAAACTCTCAGCCTTAATTCAGAAATAGAAATTACACCGGCAAGCGGAAAAATTACCGCAGCCGTAACTAAAATAAACTAGAGGTAGAAAATGAACACTTTTGAAGAAAACCTTGAAAAACTTGAAAAACTCAGTAACGACATAAAAAGAAATGATATTTCACTGGAAGACGCCCTTAAGGATTTTGAAGAAGGAATCAAGCTTGCAGCAGGAATGGAAAAGGAGCTTGAAAAAATTGAAGGCAAAATCCAGATTCTGATGAACGAGCCTGTTCCAATGGAAAAAAATAATCCACCTCAGATGGAACTTTTTGACGGAGCTGATGAATTGACAGGAACAGCCGGCGCTCCTCAGGCAGGAACACGTCAATGAGTCTTGAACACCCTGTAAAAACGCTTAATGCCGAAGTTGCAAGAAAAATTGCAGCCGGTGAAGTTATTGACCGCCCAAATGCAATTATCCGTGAGCTTATAGATAATGCAATCGACTCTGGCGCAAAAAACATTACCGTAGAAATCTCTGGCGGAGGTATAGAAAAAATCCGCATTGTTGATGACGGCTGCGGAATGACAAGAGACGATTTACAGAACTGTGCCCGTCCTCACGCAACAAGTAAAATTGCCACAGAAGTTGATTTAATGAATTTAACGACCCTGGGCTTCCGAGGAGAGGCCCTGGCTTCCATTGCGGCAGTTTCCCGCCTCAGCATAACTTCCGGCGGATTTAAAATGCGGGCAAGCATTACAGAAGACCATATTATTGAGCCTGCGCCACCGGTAGAAGGAACTATCGTACAGGCGGAAGGACTTTTTGAAAATTTCCCGGCCCGCCGCCAGTTTTTAAAGCGCCCTGCAACAGAAGGAATGATGTGTAAAAATACCTTTATAGAAAAAGCCCTCTGCAAAACTGATATTTCTTTCCGCTTTATTCAGGACGGAGAAATTAAAATAGATTTACCTGCCGGACAGACTCAAAAAGAGCGCTTTGTATTTGCTAACAGCTATTCAGAAGACCTTGCACTCTTTAATCAGATAGAAAATACTTCAAGCCATTTTACAGATGAAAATCCAGACTGGAAGTTTACTGTAATAATCGGGGAACCTGCTGTAAGCCGTTCCAACAAAAAAGATATTTTTATTTACGTAAACGGACGGCGCATTCAGGAATATTCTCTTGTTCAGGCCATTGAATACGGCGGACAGGGATACTTTCCTAACGGCACATACCCGGTGGCCGCTGCCTTTATAGACGTGGCGCCAAGCCTTGTGGATTTTAATATCCATCCGGCAAAAAAAGAAGCCCGCTTTTACGATATTTCAGATTTGCATCACGGACTGAGCTCTACAATTAAGGCCTTTTTCCTTAAGTACACTCAGGCAAATTTTGCAGAAGATAAGCCGACAGATTTTGTAAGGGAATTAAGCTTTGGAGAAAGCACTATTTCTGAGACAAAGCCAAGCTACGAGAATCATATTTCATATAAAAATTATTCGCATACAGGTGCAGGTTCTGGAACAAGTTCCGGTGTAAGTTCCGGAGTTGATTTCAGATCCAGACTTTTAGGAGGCGGCTCTCAGACTCATACAAGTTCTTCTCAGAGCCTGGCAGGAGGCGCTTTCAAAACCTCTTCGCTTGCCGAACAGGCGCTTTCAATTTCTGAAGGCAGAAATACGTCGGAAGAGAGCCTAATCCCCCGGCCTGACGCGTCAGCGGCAGCTTCATCAAAAATCAAATTCATAGGCTCCTGCCTTGGCACTTTCCTGCTTGTTGAAAAAAACTCTACGCTTTATTTTATTGACCAGCACGCGGTTCACGAGCGCATTCTTTTTGACAAGCTTATGAATAATCAGGGAAAATCGCAGCCGCTTTTGATTCCTTACAAAATTAAAACCGACTCCAAAAGTCAGGATAACCAGCTGGAAAAACTTAAGGATGCCCTTACTTCAATTGGCTTTACCACAAAAAAAATTCAGGACGGAGAATGGGAAATTACTTCGATTCCGGAGCGATGGACCGGTACGGAATACGATCTTCGCACCCTGCTTTTTGTAAAGCACGTTGAACCTAAGGAAATTATCCGCTCGATTGCGGCAATGACAGCCTGTAAGGCGGCCGTAAAGGACGGTTATGTTTTAGATGACCAGACGGCAGCGGAACTGGCAGAAAAGGCTTTTACGCTGGAAGACCCTCACTGCCCGCACGGACGACCGATTTACACGACAATCACACGCGAGCAGCTTTTTGCCCTGGTAAAGAGAACTTAACTTTGACTACTCTGTGACAAGTTCCGGAAGGATTTCAGGCTCGTTTTTTACTTCAGGTTCCGGGGCATTTTGTGTATCATACTTCTGGAAGCGCTCTTCACTTTCACGAAGTTCAAGAAGGCGTCTTTCTTCCCGGCGGGTTTCTTCAAGCTTTCTCTGGCGTTCTTCTTCGGCAAGGCGGCCTTCTTCAAGAATCACGGCATCTTCAACAAGCATTTTTTTCTGAGAGTCTGAAAGTTTTTCGCCAGTCTGCTCTGAAATATTGTCAGGGGCTCCGAAGTTTTCATCAAAATAGATTTCAGAAAGCTCTTCATCTGTGTTATAAAAATCAGGATTATCTTCGACAAGTTCGTCCCAGTCGCCGTTTTCATAAAAATCAGGATTTTCTGAATATTCTTCTGTGAGCTGTCTCTGGGCTGCAGCCTCGGCATCAAGCCTTCTCTGTTCTTCTTTTAACAGGCCTATCAGCTTGATGATTTTTACTCTCTGAGGATTTTTAGGGTCAAGCTTGAGGAAGTTTGTATAATCAGAAATTGCTTCAATGTAGCGTTTAAGATGAAGATAGCTGTTGGCGCGGTTTAAGAAGGCGCGGGAAAATTTCTTATCCTGCTCAATTGAAAAAGTAAAGCATTTTGCGGCGTTATTGTAATCTTTGAGGGCAAAATAAGAGTTTCCCATATTGTATTGAATTATTGTTTTATTTGTTGAAGGACTTTTCATCGCATTTTCAAAAACTTCAATAGCTTTTTTATGCTCGCCCACCTGAGAATATGCAAGTCCCAGGTAATTATAAACGTCGGCGCTGGCCTTTCCTGTCGCTACCTCGGCTTCAAGAAGTGGAATTGATTCTTTGAATTTATTCTGAGTAAAAAGAAGTACGCCTTCTGAAAATCCAAAAAGACTGGCTGTCCCGGTAAGAAAGAAAAAAAACAAAAAAAATGAACAAGTCAACAAATTGTATTTATTTCTCATAGTTTTTCCCAATATAAAGTTTGACATCAAAAAACAAATAATTTAATCTATTTATATCTGTTTATCGAAAGATTTTACACACTTTTTAAGATAATCTTGGAGAAACCTTAACGTGACTGTTGTAATTCTTATTGTTATTTTACTCCTCGTAGTAGGTGGACTTGGTATTGTTGTTGCAAAAAGTATCATGGCGCCCCACAAGCTTGATAATGTACCGCGCCTTTTGCGTCAGGGAAAAACTCAAACAGCAATCAAAATGTGTAAGCAGATTGTTTCAAAGGAACCTAAAAACTTCCAGGCTCACTATTATCTTGGAAAGGCTTACTTAAAGGAAAACAGAACTGAGCTTGCCCTCATGGAATATAAAACCGTAAATGACAACGCTTTGTTCGGAGAAGGCATTGAAGAGCTTCCATTCCGTAAGGAATATGCTCAGATTTTATTGCAGCACAACCAGCAGAATGATGCCCTGCAGAACTTCCTTCTTCTTACAAAAATGGAACCTAATAATGCCGAAAACTTTTTCCAGGCAGGACGTATTTACGAACTTCAGAACCGCTATGATATTGCCCTCGGCTTTATGCAGAAGGCTGCCATGCTTGATAAAAAGCACGCAAAGGCTCATGCAGAAATCGGCCTTATGATGTACCGCACAAAGCAGTATGAAGGCGCAAAAAAGGAAATTGATATTGCCATTAAATTGAGCCCTGAAACATATTCTTCTTACTATTATTTGGGAAAAATTCTTAAAGACCAGAAGGATTTGAACTCGGCAATTAAGGCTTTTGAAAAAGCTCAGAGAGACCCGGAAGTAAGGCAGAAGGCGCTTATTGAACACGGTTCCTGCTTTATGGTTGCAAACCGCTACGACAATGCCGCCATGGATTTTCAGCGCGCAATTGACCTTGATAAAAACAATTCTAATCCTGAAACTTTGTTTGCCCGCTACTTCTTAGGTCTCTGCTACGAAAAATCTCGTAAAATTGATGACGCCATTAAACAGTGGGAGGAAATTTACAAGCGTAATAAAAACTTCCGCGACGTTGCTTCAAAACTTCAGGAATACAAGGATTTGCAGGCAAACGACTATCTTAAAGACTACCTTACCTGTTCAAATGATGAATTCCCTGAAATCTGCAAAAACACTGCAGAAAAAGGCCTTAATATGCAGGTTCTTACCTGTGACCTTAAAAAATGGGGCTGCCAGATTACAGGCGTTGCAAAAGGTGATGATTCCTGGATGAACGTGCGAAAGCAGGTTATCCTTATCCGCTTTTTCAGAAATCCAGAGCCTATTGAAGATGCCCCAGTCCGCGAGGCTGTGGAACTTCTAAAGACCATGAACGCCGTTAAAGCCTTTATGTTCTCAAGTTCAAGCTTTACCCAGGCAGCAAAGCACTTTGCAGAAAACCGCCCTGTTGAACTTGTTGAAAAACAGAAGCTTGAAGCCGTTCTTTCTAAGGCAGGCTCATAAAAGTCTTTCAAAATGAAAATCTTATGCCTTTCAGATTATGTCGATCCTCTCATTTATAATCCAAACGTAAAAAATGTCTTTCCGGACATTGATATGGTTCTTTGTGCCGGCGACCTTCCTATGGATTATATTGATTTCATCGTTACAGTATTAAACAAGCCGACCTACTTTGTTTTTGGAAATCATAATCTTAAGGAACTGCGTTTTTACGAAAAAAATCCGGCTCACCTGCCGCTCAATCAAAATTCAGCGCCAAGACAGTTTATCCGCCCGGATGCTCCAACCCATGGGGCAATTTACGCAGGCTTTAAATGTCTTGAAAATAAGAATCTTTCTTACATTGACCCGAAAACCGGAAATAAAACACCGCTTCTAATCGCAGGAATTTCAGGAACCTGCAAATACAATAACGGGGTCTGCCAGTATACAGACCGAGAAATGAAGCACCTTTTGAAAAAGCTTTATCCGCGTCTATTATGGAATAAAATCCGTTACGGACGCTACCTGGATATATTTTTAACCCATGCAACTCCTCGCCATATACATGACCATGAAGACCCCTGCCACATCGGCTTTGACAGCTTTAACTGGTTTTTGCAGAAATTCAAGCCAAGCCTTATGATTCACGGCCACATTCATCTTTATGATATGCGCGAAGAAAGAATTGGAACTTATTATGAAACAAAAATCATAAATGCCTATGCCCATTGCATAGTAGAATTTCCGGACACTTCCGACATAAAGTCGGAAAATGTATCTCAGGAACTTGCAAAAGAGGATTTACAAAAATGAGTATGACAACAGCACAGACAGAAGAAGATTTTTCAAGAGCTCACAACAAGGCTTTTTTTAATGAAATACAGCATTTTTTAAGCCCGGAAGAAGCGCGTCTTCTTTCATTAAATGATGTAAAGCAGCTGATAAAACCAAAAAACGAAACTTATATCGGAATGCAGACAATTGCAGTAGATAAGGTAGTTGGAAGCGAAGGCCGTTACAACGATTTTGACAACCGCTTCTTCCCAAAAAACTCACATCTTAGAAACCGCTGGCAGCATGTTGATGAAGCAGCTATCAATTCTGTAGTTCTTCCCCCGATTAAAGTTTATGAACTTGCAGGACTTTATTTTGTCCGCGACGGAAATCATCGTGTTTCAGTTGCAAAAGCAAGGGGAACTGAATTTATCGATGCAGAAGTAGTTTCCCTGCAGAGTGAGGTTGTCCTCAAGCGTCCCAACAACCTAAAGGACGTAATCCGCCAGATTATCAACTATGAAAAGCGTTCTTTTTATGCAGAAACTGGCTTTGGCGACATTACTGACTACTGGTGCCTGGATTTTTCTACAACCGGTTCTTACGACGTTATCTACAATCATATTTTAACTCACAAATACTACCTAAACCTTCATAAAACAGAAGAAGTTTCTATGGAAGCTGCAATAACTTCCTGGTTTGAGACAGTTTACTATCCTTTTGTCGTTACGATTCAAAAGAAGAAACTTATGAAGCATTTCAAAAAGCAGACAATTTCTGACCTTTATGTCTGGATTGTCCGCTACTGGGATGATTTGAAATCAAAATTTGGTGATGAAAATATTTCTATCGACAGGGCCGTAACAGATTTCTACAAGATGAATAAAATTCCTCTGATAAGAAAGATTAAAAATAAAACAATAGGCTTTATTTTAAGGAAAAAAATTCAGCAGACCGAATAAAACAGGGCATAAAATGGCTTAAAGGCGGCGCTAAAAAAACTTGACGGCAGAAAACTTCAAGATTATAATTTAATTTGTATTATAAGGTATAATATAAAGGGAGATAAAAAACTTTGACTTCTATTGATTCATTCATCAGTGTTCCACTATTTGCATCTGCAATCTTCGGATTGTTTATCCTTCTCTCATTAGTTACTTTAAAAATCAAAGGTAAAACAAAACCAAGTTTTATTTTTTATATCACTCTTGTGGTTCTTGCTTTAGGCGCTGTCTATTCTGCCATTTCAAAAAAGAGCATTTTCTTTGTTTTTTCAGTTATTCTTGCAGAATTTCTTGTTGAAACATTCATCCTCTTTAAGTCATTTGATAATCCAGAAAAGCAGGAAGCCAAAAGACTTGCAAAAGCTGCTTCTGAGGCCAGCCATTCAGGCGATCAGGATTCGGTTTCAACCGCAGTTATAAAAGAACTGGAAGAAAAACATAAAAGAACCCTTCAGGTTCACAACGATTTTGTAAATAAGGTTTCTACTTTCTTTTCAAGCGACAACAGTATGGAAAACTTCCTTGAATACTGTAACGGTGTTTTAAGGGAAAAGGTTTCTGCAGACGGTTGTATTATCCTTATTGCTGATGATTATGATCAGGTGCTTGCAGTTAAATCATTTGTGGGATCTTTTCCTCCTCCATATAAATTGCCTGATGATTTGCCTCATAAGCCGCTCAGAGTTGAAACAAACCTTCGCTTTGCCCAGTTCCAGTTGAACGGCAATATTTTTGGTGATATTTTCAAAGAAGGAAAACCTGTTCTTATTGAAGATTCAGTAAAGGATCCTCGTGTATATCAGAATGGTCCGGAAGACTTCTTGAAGACAGGAAGCTATATTTTTGCACCAATCCGTGAGGAAGAAAATGTTGTAGGACTTATCGGTCTTGCAAAGAATCCGGGTGATTCAAAGTTCTCTAAAGACGATCTTGAAAAAGTTGTAGACCTTGCAGATGCAATTTCTATGACAATGAATCCTCTTTACAGTTTCCTTGCTTATGCAGAAAAGACTGAATTAAACAAGGGCGGAAGCATTGCTTCTAAATATCAGAAGGACCTTCTTCCACAGAAACTTCCAGTTATTGGAAAAACTTCAATCGGATGTTTCTCAAATCAGGCAGAAGGTGTCTGCGGTGACTACTACGATATTCTTGCTTCCCGCAAAGATAAGGTTTCATTTATTATGGCCGACGTTGCAGGAAAAGGTATGAATTCACTTATCGTAATGATTATGATTCGCGCAATTCTTCGTCTTGCTGTCAATACAGCCCAGTCTGCATCAACAATTATGACCTGGGCAAACAGAGGAATCTGTGGCGATACTTCTAAAATTGACCATTTTGCCAGTGTTGCCCTTATTAATTACAATGCAACAACAAAAGAAGCAGAGATTTCTACCTGCGGAAACAATCCGGTTTTCCTCTTCTCTGCAAAAGATAAGACCATTAAACAGATTTCAACACCAAGTGAACCGCTGGGTGTTACAAAAGAAACTGTTTTTGAAGATATTAAATTGACATTATGTTCTGGAGACATCTTGGCAGCTTGTACCGATGGTTTGCTTGAATCATTGAATGAAAATGGTGTACAATACTCTTCAAGTAGTTTGTCTAGAATTATAATAAAGAATTGCAATGCAAGTGCTAAGGAAATTTCAAACAAGGTGAAGGATGATTTGAAAAAATTCTGTGGCGTTGCACAGCAATATGATGACCAAAGCCTTCTGGTTATAAAAATACAATAGAAAGGAGCTTCTAATGGAACTGAAGATACGTAAAAATGGTGATGTTTACATTATTGATGTAACCGGGGAAATGGATCTTTACAACTCTTACAAACTAAAAGAGCTTGTAATGAAAATGTTGGAGAAGAACGTTAAAAATTTTGTAATCAACCTTGAACAGGTAGACTACATCGACTCGTCTGGAATCGGTGCATTGATTTACATCTGTTCTACAATTAAAAAGATGAACCTTAACCTTGCGATTGCTAATATCCATGGTTCGGTTAAGAAAGTAATTGAACTTACTAAACTTATGGGCTACTTCCCGATTGCTAACAGCATCGATGAAGCGCTTTTGATGGTTAAAGAGTAATCAATACTTTCACGTCAACATCGTTTTTTGAGGTATAAAATGCAGGAATTTAAAGAGCTTAGATCGGATGAGAATGACCCTTTGTTTGATAAAACAAATATGCTTAAAAAGGAGTTTCCATCTGATTTCAGACAGATCAGATATTTTACTCTTTTAATTGTGCAGTCAGCACCAACAGAAATTAAAGAGTTGAACCTTCTTGAACAGCAGATTAGTGAAGTTATTAAGAATGCCGTTAAACATGGTAATCACTGTGATATTAACAAGAAAGTTACAGTATGGTATTCATTCAGCCCTACTCACGCTCACATTATCGTTCAGGATGAAGGAGAAGGTTTCAAAGATCTGGACAAATGGAACGATTTTAACAGAAAGCGTCTTGAATGCCTTCATAACAATGATTTTATGCAGCTTGCTGATTACGTATCTTTCAAAACTAAAGAATCAGACAGCCAGGACGGCGGTAACGCTTTGTTCGCAGCATTGGAATACTGGAACGGCGGCTTTGTTTACAACGGAAAGAAAAATGCCGTAGCAATGCTTAAGAAATTCCAGCAGAAGTTCCGCACAAGTCACGACGGCGAGTAAACTAAGATACATTTATGCATAAAAAAGACTTCAGATTAATCTGAAGTCTTTTTTTATACTCTTTATTGGAGATGGGGGGAATTGAACCGGGTTCCGCACCAAAACATCCTGTTTTGGCACTCCACCCCATCTACAGTCGCTTTCGGTGCCATCCATGGCACCTTTTCCTCCCTATTCGGTCGGCGCTCATTTCGCGGGGTTCAATTCCCCCTAAAAAAATCATTTAAAATAAAAAAACTCTCGCTTTATTTACGAGAGTTTCTTTGGAGATGGGGGGAATTGAACCCCCGTCCGAAAAGGTAAACCAGGTGCCTCTACAAGTTTAGTTATGCGAGGTGGTTGTCGGGAGCCGGTAGCAGCATAACAAGCGTCGCCTCCGTATTCTGATTAAATGTCCTTCCTAAATACCAGAAACTTTAAGAAGCAAGTCCCGATGGGTAAAAGACGGGCCGGCAACGCGGAACAGAGCCGCCGGGGTCCTGCAAGGCAAACTAAGCTGCCATTGCGAACTGTTCTTCGTTAGAATCTTCTTCTTTACGTTTTGCAGTTATTTTCTTGTCAGTTTAAGGAACCTTCACTCCTACTTGCAACACAAGATTTCGCGATTCCGTCGAAACCGGTGCACCCCCAAGTAGTATTAAATATAAGCACAAAATCAAAAAGCGTCAACCAAAAATATCAGCTTAAATATCAGAAAGAGGGAATCTGTAAACACTTCCGCAGTTACGGCAGACAATTTCTACAGGATCAAGGCCGTCTTTCTTCATAGCTTCTTTTTCCTTGGCAGGAAGATTTTTTAGGTAATTCAGATAGATTTCTTCATTACACTTACAGTCAAAAATAATATCGCGCTCAAGCGTAATAGTCGGACTGAATTCGCGGAAGAGGCCTAAAATAATATCTTCTGAATCAACAGTTTTTTCGCTGTAAAGCTGGCCAAGAGAAGGACATGCAGTAAAAGCATTTTCCACACGGCGGATTAAATCCTCTTCATCTGCATCTTCTTCCTGATGACTGTCAACCTGGGAACCAATCACCTTTGTACCGCCTGTTTTCGGCATAACCTGAAGGTACATGGAACCGGCACCGATTACCCTTCCCTGCTTATCAAACTGAACGCTTGTATTAAAGGCAGTTTTAAGCTGTTCAGACTGACTGAAATACCAGGCAAAATCCTTTGCGATATTTGCATCGTCTACATCAACCGTACTCTGCTGAGGATACTTATCATCCGGGTGAACTCGGCTGAAAGTAAGGTTACCAACGCCCAAAAACTCTTTCAAATCCCAGTTTTCAAGCGGCTTTGTAACAGGAATATGTTCGTTATAAAGATAGCCTCGTACATATCCGGTAGAATCAGCTTCCAGGGAATAACCTTCCGCACTGCCGGTTCCTTCATATTTAATGACAGTATGCTCTCGATCCTTCATCATTGGAATGATAAGGGCAGCACAAAGACCTGCCTGCCCTAAAATCATAGTTTCAAGAATACCAAGATTATGCTGAGCCCTGAGCTGATTTACAAAACGGCTTCCATGAAAAAGGGCTCCTCGCACACGACCGTCTGCCATTGTAAAAATACGGAGTTTATCAGCTTCCAGTGAATCCAAATGCTCTCTCAGTTCTTTATCTTTAATTTCTGCTTTAATCATAAAAGATATAATAGTGAATTTAGTAAGATTATAACAGAGGAAGGAAAAAATGACGCGAAGAAGCATAGCACAGGACGAAAACATTCTGTTTGCGGAGCGTCGCGATAGCGGCGCATTTATAGTTTCTTAACCGCAAACAGCATGTAGCACATTATTGCGCGGTTTCGTACTGGGCTATGCGACCGGAAGTCATTTTTTTATTCTCGATTGATAAACAATCCTAAAAACACTAGAATATTAATATTATATTTTTAGAGGTATTACTATGGCAGTTGATGAAAAACTACAGACTGTGCGTCACTCATGTGCGCATGTGATGGCAGAAGCTATTCTGAAACTGTTCCCTGGCACAAAGATTGCAATTGGACCTGCTATTGAGAACGGTTTTTACTACGATTTTGAATTCCCAACCGAAACCAAATTCACCGAAACCGATTTCACCACCGTTGAAAAAGAAATGCGCCGCATTATTGCAGGTAACCATGATTTTGTACGCAAAGAAATCTCAAAAGATGAAGGCTTGAAGCTTTTTGCAGACCAGCCTTATAAAATTGAACTGATTAAGGATTTGCCGGAAGGCGAAACAATCACAACTTACGAGCAGGACGGCTACCTTGACCTTTGCCGCGGCCCTCACGTTGCAAATACAAAAGAAATCAATGGACAGGCTTTCAAGCTTACAAAAATTGCAGGCGCTTACTGGCGCGGTGACTCTAACAACAAGATGCTTACCCGCGTTTATGCTGTATGTTTTGCAAAACCAAATGACTTGAAAGACTATCTTAAAATGATGGAAGAAGCTGAAAAACGTGACCACCGTAAGCTTGGTGTTCAGATGGACCTCTTCCACCTTGATCCAGAGGATCCAGGTCAGATTTTCTGGCACCCTAATGGATGGACGATCTATACTGCAATGCAGGACTATATGAGAAAGATGGTTCGCCGCGACGGATATCAGGAAGTTAATACACCTGCTATCATGCCACGTACTTTGTGGGAACGTTCAGGTCACTGGGGACACTACCAGCAGAATATGTTCATCACAGAAAGTGAAAAACGTCTTTTTGCCATTAAGCCTATGAACTGTCCTGGTGCCCTTGAGATTTTTAAGAGCCGTCAGCGCTCATACAAAGACCTTCCTTTGCGCCTTGCAGAGTTTGGCCACGATGTTCGTAACGAACCAAGCGGAACCTTGCACGGAATCATGCGTGTACGCGGTTTTGTTCAGGACGATGCTCATATCCTTTGTACAGAGGAACAGATTGGTTCCGAAGTTGCAAAATTCTGTAAGCTTTTGAAACAGGTTTACCATGACTTTGGTTTTAATGACCTTGTAGTAAAATTCTCTACAATGCCTGAAGACCATGTAGGTGACCTTGCAACATGGGAAAGAGCAGAAAAAGCCCTTGCAGACGCTTGTACAGAAGCTGGACTTACTTATGAAATTCAGCCTGGTGAAGGTGCTTTCTACGGTCCAAAGCTTGAGTTTAAACTTTATGACTGCATTGGTCGTGAATGGCAGTGCGGTACAATCCAGGTAGACTATCAGCTTCCAAGTGCAGAACGCCTTGATGCAACATACATTGGAGCAGACAACCAGAAGCACCACCCTGTTATGCTTCACCGCGCTATCCTTGGTTCTTTTGAACGCTTCTTAGGTATTTTGATTGAAAACTTTGCAGGTGCATTCCCAACATGGCTTGCATTTGAGCAGGTTGCCGTTGTTCCTGTAAGTTCAGAATTCAATGATTATGCTCAGGAAGTTTCAAACAAACTTGATGATCTTGGTTTCCGTGTAAAAGCCTACACAGACGAAGAGAACATGAAGAGCAAGATTAAGACAATTTCTACTGAACACAGAACACCTTATATTCTTGTTGTTGGCCAGAAAGAAAAGGACGAAAACAGCGTATGCGTTCGCTACCGCTTCTCTTCAGGCAAGCAGCAGCAGACAATGAAGGTTGATGACTTTATCGCTTACATCACAAAGAATGTAGCAGATAAGTCTGTAGAGATTTAGTCAAAGCTGATTAAATGGAAAAAGGCACTTGCGTAATGTGAGTGCCTTTTTTTATTTAAGGGCAAGAGGGATTTACCTACTTTCGGCTCTGAGCGAGACTTGCGAGCGAAGACGACATCCGCTGGATGTCGGGGGTTAATACAGATTTCGGGCAAAAAAAAAGCTCTCTTTTTCAGAGAGCTTCTATCGGGCAAGAGGGATTTGGCGTTACAGTCGCAAACATCCTGTTTGCTCCTTCCACGCCGTCTACGTTCGCTGTCGCTGCCATCCATGGCAGCTTTTCGCCTGTCGGCGCGCTCACTCCGCTTCAAATCCCTTTCTAGTTCTAAAAAAATAAATTTAAAATAAAAAAGCTTCCGTAGTTCTCTACAGAAGCTTTTTAGTCGGGCAAGAGGGATTTGAACCTGCCGATAATAGCAAATCCGTTAAAAAAAATTGTGCAACAGCGCAATTTTTTAGGATTTACCTACTTTCGGCTCTGAGCGAGACTTGCGAGCGAAGACGACATCAGTTGGATGTCGGGGGTTAATACAGATTTCGGGCAAAAAAAAACTCTCTTTTTCAGAGAGCTTCTATCGGGCAAGAGGGATTTGGCGTTACAGTCGCAAACATCCTGTTTGCTCCTTCCACGCCGTCTACGTTCGCTGTCGCTACCATCCATGGCAGCTTTTCGCCTGTCGGCGCGCTCACTCCGCTTCAAATCCCTTTCTAGTTCTAAAAAAATAAATTTAAAATAAAAAAGCTTCCGTAGTTATCTACAGAAGCTTTTTAGTCGGGCAAGAGGGATTTGAACCCCCGACATCCTGGTCCCAAACCAGACGCGCTACCAGCTGCGCTATTGCCCGTTGCGTGATTTATAATATATACTAAACGCAAAACTTAATCAATAGCTAAAAGTAGAATTTTGCAAAATTTTTGCATTTTTTTTCAAAATATTTTGCTTAATTTACTAGCTCTGCAAGGGCCTCTATCTCTCCACCTTTAAGAATACGCTCTGGAAGAACCTTTATAATGCGCAGGCGAACAGATTTATTAACAGTTAGAGGCACATCAGTTTTTATCTCGCAGTGAATAAAATTTTCTGTTACGGCATGGTAAATCATTGTTGCAGACTTTCCGCTCAAGGCAAGAGGACGACGTACTGTTTCTAAAATTGCAGTCACTTCCTTACCTGCAAAGTGATTTACATAATCAATCTTACTCTTTATGGCAAAGTCAGTAATCTTTTTTGCACGCTCTCCGCTAAGGCTCTGAGGCACTTTTGGCTTCATAATAGCGGCTGGAGTTCCAGGGCGTTCTGAATATGGAAAGGCATGAATCCATGCAAAAGCACATTTTTGGCACAAATCCATAGTCTGTTCAAAATCAGCATCACTTTCACCAGGGAAGCCTGTAATTATGTCGCAGGCAAGGAAAGGAGATTCTTTTGCAGCCTTAAGCTTATTGCAGGCATTCAGCACGTCTTCTGCCTTGTATACGCGGTTCATACGCTGTAAAACGGCATTACTTCCGCTCTGTACAGAAATGTGAAAATGAGGCCTTACACGTGGATTTTTAATTACACGGCAGAATTCATCATCAACAACTTCAGGATAAAGACTGGAGATTCTAAAGGCAATTTTTTTAGTATTCTGCAAAAGAAAATCCAGTAAGCGGGTAAAATTATATACCTTGCCTTCATATTCAGAGCGATACTGGCCAATATTTACAGTTGTGATTACAACTTCATCATTTCCCTTGTTTTCAAGCTCCAGAACGCGTTCCAGAGCCGTTTCTACGGGTATAGATACGCTGTGGCCGCGTGCAATATGAATTGCGCAGTAGGAACAGTTATTATTGCAGCCATCCTGAATCTTAAGCGATGCCCGGGAATGAGAAATAAAGGAGGTTGTAGAAAGTGTAAAGGATTTTTCCGGAAAGCCCTGTTTCTCTGCAGCTTCAGCAGAAAGCTTTGTATTTATAATCTTTGCAAAAGCCGTGGCATCAAAATCAGAGCCGGAAGTATTTTCTTTAAGCAGGGCCGGAACAGCAGCAATACGGCTTTTAATCTGTCCGCCAAGAACCGCAATACGGGCATCCATCGCCTTAATTTCTTCAGGAGAAAGCTGGGCATAGCAGCCAGTAACTATCACACAGGCGCGAGGATATTTTTTCAGCAAAAGACGGATAATTCTTCTTGCCTTTTGTTCTGCTTTCTGGGTAACTGTACATGTATTTAAAATGCATAAAAGCGTTGCAAAATCTTCTTCAGTCTGATTTGTAACGCCCTTCATATCTACGGTATATCCCGCATCTATAAAAAATCTTGCCGCCGCCTCACTTTCAATCTGATTAAGCCGGCAGCCTAATGTTTCTATTCTTATTTCTGTCACTATTCTAGTTTAATTTAGAGCTTACACGCTCACGTCCGCGAATTGCATCATAGAAAGTTGAATTGAGTTTCAAAGCTTCATCATAAGCCTGTAAAGCTTCTGCATAGTTTCCTGCCATTTCGCGGGCATATCCAACTCTAGCCCACCATCGCTCACGATTAGGCTCTTTTTTTACTGCCATAGAAAGTGAAATATCTGCATGCTGGTATTTAGCCTGACGGATGTAGATTTCCCCCATATAATAATATGCAGCGCCAATTCTGGCTCCGTTTTCACTTGCAGTAGCGGCATATTTCTGGAACTGTTCAAGAGCTCCGTTATTTTTTCCAAGATAATATTTTGATTCGCCAAAGATTTCGATTAATCGCAAATCATAAGGGCTGATTTTCAAGCCAGCATCTGCACGCTGTTCAGCTTCTGCATACTGTTTGTTGGCAACCAAAGACCAGCACAAAACTACATAGGAATCAATTCTGTTAGGATTATCTGTAATTTCCTGCTCACAAATCTGAATAGCTTCCTTGTAATTTCCGTTATGATAAAGAACAAGCGCATCCTGTCTGCTCTGTGCAATAAGATTTAAGACAAAAATTGAACTGATAAAAATCAATGACAAGAACTTTTTCATTATTTCACCCCTAAACAGCCTGACCAGAAGTTTTCATAGAACATTTTCCGGTAAAAACACAGCCAGGTTCCAGAACAACTTTTTCAGTTGTAATGTCACCTTCCAAAGAACCAGAAGAAGTTACAAAAATCAATTTATTTCCGATTACATTGCCGCAAACCTTTCCGCGAACCAAAACACGTTCGGCCTTAATGTCAGCGTTTACAACGGCATTTGAATCGATTACAAGATCACTTTCACTAAAAATATTCCCGTTTACTTTCCCGTGAATCATAAATGAAGTTTTAGTTCTGATAGTTCCTGTAAAAAGAATATCGTCTTCAATAATATTTTTGAAAGATTCTTCTTCAAGGTCAAAAAAGTCTGTGTCTTTTACGTCAAACATATTCTATCCTAAGGCTATCTGCCCATCTGTGTATAGTTTTTAGAAATCCAGTCCTTGTAAGAACCGCTCTGAATATGTTCAATCCAGGTAGTATTTGCAAGGTACCAGTCTACAGTTTCCTGCAAGCCTTCTTCAAAAGTCATAAGACGCTTCCAGCCAAGCTTTGTCTTGATTTTTGTACAGTCGATGGCATAGCGCTTGTCGTGTCCCGGACGGTCTTTTACGTAAGTAATAGTCTTTTCTACGTCTTCTACCTTTTTTCCGGTTGCAGCGGCAGTAAGTTCAATTACCTTATGAAGCAGCTTGATATTCTGCCATTCGTTTTCACCGCCGATATTGTATTTTTCGCCAGTTACGCCGTTTTTTACAATCAGCCATACAGCACGGTTGTGGTCTTCTACATAAATCCAGTCGCGGATATTGTCACCCTTACCGTAAACAGGAAGATTTTTTCCTTCCTTGATATTTGAAATCATAAGTGGAAGGAGCTTTTCCGGGAACTGATATGGACCGTAGTTGTTTGTACAGTTTGAAAGTGTGATTGGAAGACCATAAGTGTGGAAGTAAGCCATTACAAGGTGGTCTGAAGATGCCTTTGATGACGAATATGGAGAGCGAGGATCATAAGGTGTGTCCTCACGGAAGTAACCTGTCTCGCCAAGAGAACCGTAAACTTCATCAGTTGAAATATGATGGAATAGAACGTCATCGCGGATGCTTCCGTCTTCTTTTTTCCAGTAATTGCGGGCAACGTCCAGCATTGTAAAGGTTCCCATTACATTTGTCTTTACAAAGGCTTCTGGGCCCAAAATTGAACGGTCAACATGGCTTTCTGCGGCAAAGTGAACTACAGTATCAATATCATACTGCTTGAAAATGCGTTCAATCTGCTCTCGGTTACAGATATCAACCTGCTCAAAAAAGTATCGCTGATTTTTTCCGGCTGCTTTTCCGAATTTTTCTTCTACGTCAGAAAGACTTTCAAGATTTCCTGCATAAGTAAGGCAGTCTACATTTACGACATTTCCGTCAAAAGCAGCGTCGCTAAAAAGATTATTTTTTGCTGATGAGAGTCCAAAAAGATAATGAATGAAGTTTGAACCGATAAATCCGGCACCACCGGTAATCAGAATGTTTTTTAATTTTCTGCTCATTCTTCTATTTTAGCATATTTTCATATGCGGGGGAAGTTCAATTTCAAAGGCGCTTTCCCTGCCGTTTAAAGGAAGTGTAAGACGAACCGATGCCAGAAGAAGAGATTTTATTTTCAGGGCTTTTTTCAAGGCCTTATTGAGCTTAAAATTTCCGTGCTGATCGTCGCCTGCAATCGGACAGCCGTTTTTTGCAAGATGAATACGGATCTGGTGCATACGACCGGTTTCAAGCTTAAGGCGAAGTACAGAAAGTCTTATATTTTCATAGCCTTCAAGTTCTGTCGTGAAATTCTTTTCCTCTTCTACAGTAAAATATGTAACTGCAGATTTTTCACTTCCGTGCTGGGTGACATTTTCTGTAATCACGCCCTTTTTCTCTTTCATAGTTCCGGCACAGATTGCAATATATTCTTTTTTTACGGCTTTTGAAGAAATCAGTTTTGTCCATTTAGACGCCGCAAAAGGTGATTTTGCAACAATCATAAGGCCTGCGGTGTCCTTATCAAGGCGGTGAACAAGATAAACTTTCTGTCCGACCTGCTGGGCAAAATCAACATCAAGGGAATGCTTTACCCCCTGACCGCCCTGAACACTAAGTCCTGCAGGTTTATTTATCACATAAATTTCATCATCTTCATATAAAACACTTACGCAATTCATCCGAAATATAATAATAAGGATAAAACAAAATGACAACAAAACTTTTCTACAAAAAAATTACTGCGCTTTATATTGCATTTTTTTCAGGCTTTTTGCTTTTTGCAGAGCCTATTATTGACGAAACATTCGGATATTCTCTCGACATTCCGGAAGGTTACGAACTTTCCGCAACGACAAACGATAATTTAAGCCTCGCGTTTACCCATAAAAATCTTCCGGTAACACTTGCGGTGAAAATTTATGACAGCACGGAAGATGCCATTTCTGTTCTTCAGACGGCACTTGAAAAAGTGGGCTCAAAGGATGAAGCCGGAAACTTTGAATGGAATAATAAATCCTGCGCCATTGCAAAACCGTCTTTTACCCTGTCCAACGGACAGGAATTTGCAGGATGGGCTCTAAGCTCTCCAACAAAACTTGAAGGATATTATCTTACCCTTCTCTGTTATGCTCCAAAGTCAATTTCTGAAAAATGTAATTATTTTATCATGTCGACATTGAACTCTTTGCAGATTGGAGATGAAAAGACCACGGGAATAATTACAGATTTTGCATATCCAAAACAGGGAAAAGAGGATGTACAGCTTGTAATTGACGGAAAAAAAATCAAAACAAGCGTTGATAAAAGTGATGCAGAGGCATCTGAATTTGTTGTAAATATTGAATTTGCAGTTCTTACAATGTACGCAAATCATCCTCATAAAATGGATGCATGGAAACGCTATTACCGCCTGCTTTATCGTGATTCATATGCCCGTCTTTCCCACGTAAGCGATGATATTTACAAGGCGCTTTTACCGGAATTGAAAACAAAATCTCCAAAGAACCTTCAGCTGGGCTATGCTCAGGCTCTATTAAGCTGGGTTCAGACATTTGATTACAAACGCGCAAAGATAAAAACAAATTCAGACTTTACTCCGCTTCCTGCAATTCTCACAGGAGAAGGAAGCGACTGCGACAGCCGTTCTATGCTTGTAAGCCTTCTTTTGAATGCAAAAAACATTCCGTCTGTACTTTTGTTAAGTCCAGGATTTTCACATGCAATGGCTGGAACTGAAATTCAGGCTCCCGGACAGACTTTTGTAGATAGCGAAAAAGGGAAAGAATACCTGATGGGAGAAACTACAGCCAAAGTTACCTGGGGAACAATAGCCCAGGATCATGCAGATAAGAGCAAGTGGTTTGCTATTGAATTGAACTAAAATGGACAAAAAAAAACGGACTGTGGGACGCAGGCGGAAATTAGGGGGGAACCCGCAAGGGGCAAAATGCTATATACCGACGCATTTTGCCTGATTTACGCCGTCGCTGGGACCCGCAGTCCGTTTTTTTGTAGATTAAGTTATGCTTTCAAAAGCAAGTCGTAAACTTCTTTTTCTGTAGCGGCCTGGGTCATTGCCTGACGAAGGTCATTTTTCTTAAGTTTTGCGCTGAAGTGCGAAATTGTCTTAAGGTAATATGAATGCTGGTTATAAGCCGCAGCAATCATAAAGAGAAGATTTACCTTCTCATCATCAATTGTCTGGAAATCTTCCAGAGGCTTCTTACAAATTCCAACTGCCATTACAAGGTCTGTAACAGAAGAAAGACGAACGTGAGGAATAGCAATTCCGCGTCCGATTGCAGTCGACATAAGCTCTTCACGCTTAAGGATTTCTGTTGTAAGTTCCTGTTCGTTCTTAACCTGAGGTGCTGTAGCCAGAACCTGTGCGAGTTCTACAAGAGCATCATGCTTTGTAGTATGATTTATAAAAATTACACGCTCAGGAGAAAGAACATTTCTTACCTGAACCTGAATCTGAGCCTGTTTTGTAGTATCTGAAGAAAGACGGGCATTTACCCAGTTTTCTACTTCAGATTTCTTGAAACGCCATACAGTTCCGATTTTACCAGCAGGAATTTCCCCCTTCTGAGCCCAATCATAAACTGTTCTATCTGATACACGAAGGTATTTTGCAACTTCTTCAATTGTAAGGATATCGTCTTCCACGACGCGCCCCCTCTGACATGTTTTTTAAAATCATTTTGAAAACTTTAGAATATTTTGCATACTTTACGCTTTTTTGTCAACGATTTTTAAGTTGAGATAATTAGTATTTTATAGTAAATTATTAATATGAATGAAACTAAATCTCGTGCTCCATTACTTATTACCTTAGCAATCATTTTTTCAATCGCTTATCTTATTCTTGCAGCCCGAAAACTTCCAAAAGAATATCAGTTCCAGCCAATCTGGAAAATTAATATAACAAAACAGATTTCAGAACTCAAAGAAGGACAGGAGCAGCACTACTTCAGACTGGGAAAAAACATCGGTTACTTCACTGACGACGGAAACATCACACTTTTTAAGCCCTTCCAGAATCTTGCTTCAATTTCAGATACATATTTTTCAATTTTTAATAACTATACTAAAAACACAACCTTTTACGAAAATAACGGCTCTGCAAAGGGCGTAATTAATTTTGAAGGACTTCCATACATTGTTGAAGACCGTATTTACGTAATGCTGGCAGGCGGAAATTCCTTTATCAAATGCGATGAAAACGGAAATGCCGACTGGCACTATGAAGGGATTCTTCCGATAACCGCCTTCAGCTCAAACAGCGCCTATACCGCAGCAGGTTTTGCAAACGGTTCTATTTCAATTTTCAATAACACAAACGGAATTTCTGAAATCGAATTCTCTCCTGGAGGAAGTGATTTTCCTGTAATTCTGGGAATTGATATTTCAGAACACGGAGAATACATTGCAGCAGTCTGCGGACACAATAAGCAGAGATTTATCATCGCCCACAGGGAAGAAAATCAACCTAAAATCATTTATCACACTTTCTTAGACACAAAAGGTGCCCACCAAAGTCTTGTTCATTTCTGCAACGACAACAGCCGCGTCATTTATACTTTTGAAAAAAACATCGGAATTTATGATTACAGACAAAATCAGAACAACATCATTCCGATTAATTCAAAAATCATTTCTATCAGGGAATCTGATAATTTAATTTTCCTTTTAGGTAAAAACGCTTCTGAATATACAGTTTACCTTCTTGAAAAAACAAATACCCTTGAAGGAAGCTTTAGTTTTAAAGCCGAAACTGCCTTCATTCAGACAGGGAAAGACTGTTTATTCATAGGAAAAGACGATTCCATCTCAAAAATCTCTTTGGAAAGGAAATAGTGATGAAAAAAATAGCTGCAGTCATAATAAATCTTACTTTGCTTGCAGGCATTTTTGCCTTTGAATGGCCATCAGAAAAGGCTGACGCAGATAAAATCTCAACCTGGTTTGCCCAGCGCACAGATACAAATATGGGCACCTTTATAAATCTAAAAGAAACAGAAGAAGTCCTCTGCTCTGATGCAGGCAATACCCTGATAATTATTGAAGATCATAATGATGACACAGATTTTTTCACATCCTCTCTGGGAGCTGCAGTTATTGTCCGTCATGATGATAGTTTAATTTCTGTTTATTCACATCTTGAAAACTCTTCGATTGTTACTACAGACTATTCAAAAACAATTCAAAAAAGCCAGGTAATTGCTCAGACAGGAAACACAGGCTTTGTAAAAGATGAAAAAACACTTGGCTTTCAGATTATCGATGTAAAGGAAAAGAAGGCTATAAATCCCCTTTTACTGCTTCCTCAGCCGCAGACTCTTCCTCAATTATCTATTTCTACAATAATAATTAAAAATAAAAACGGAACAGCCTATGATTTGCAGTGGGCAAAAGCATTTTACGCCGGAACCTATAAAATCTATTTCAAAAGAAACGAAATTCCAGTTCCTTTTAAGACTACTGTGCTTGTAAACGGTGAACAGACTGATGAAATTTCCTATAACTCCCTCAATCAGGAAGACGGAAAATGCAACGTTACAGGAAAAAGAAATTATTCAAATCTTGAAATATATCCGGATGAAAAACTTATGCTGGTTGGTGAAGCAATTCTAAAACAGGGGAAAGCGACAATCACATTAATTTTCACAGACTTAAAAGGAAATTCAAGACATTTAAATTATAACGTTACAGTTCACTAAAAGTATGATAAAATAAAATCATGGAACATAAAATGATTTTATCGGCTTCCGGATGGCGCAAGGTATTTGCAGCATCCGGAGCAGAACAAGACAAAACAAGTGAAATTACAAAAGAAAGTAAGGCTATTTCGGTTGCCGCAGCAGTTTGTTTTTTTGACTACCTTTCAAATCTTACAGGATTAACAGCTCCGGTTATTGCAGTCGGAATGGATACACGTCCAACAGGACCTGCAATTGCAGATGCAGTCTTGCGCGCCCTTATAAAAAAAGGCGCAATCATTCAGTTTTTAGGTATTTCTTCCGCACCAGAGATTATGGCTTATGCTAAAAAACTGGACGGCTTCATTTATATTTCTGCAAGCCACAACCCTATTGGCCACAACGGAATAAAATTCGGTACAAATGACGGCGGAGTTTTAAATGCTGCCGAAAATGCAAAAGTAACGGATGCATTCCTTAAGCTTGTAGGCGATGACAATCTTCTTTTGACAACAGTTTCTGAAGCTGATGCCTGCAGTTCTTCAATCCTCAAGCAGGTCTATCAGGAATCTTCCAGCGCCAAACACAATTCTCTGAAGGCTTACTCAGACTTTATCCGCCGTACAATTTCTTCAAGTGAAGATAAAGAAGGCCAGGAAAAGTTCTTCAATCTCATAAAGGCATCTGCAGAAGAAAAAGCTGTGGGAGTTGTCTGCGATTTCAACGGAAGTTCAAGAAATTACTGTATCGACCGCGACTTTTTTGCAGAAAACAAGATTAAATTTAACAGCATAAACGATAAAGAAATTGTCCACGAAATAATTCCAGAAGCAGAAAATCTTGTTCACGTTGCAAAACAGATGGAATGGCTGCAGAATCAGGGCTATAAAGAGTACATTCTCGGTTATATGCCTGACTGCGACGGAGACCGGGGAAACATCGTTTACTGGGACGACAAGCAGAAAAAAGCAGTTATCCTAAAAGCCCAGGAAGTTTTCAGCCTTTCAGTTCTAGCAGAACTTACCTGGTGCATCTGGAATAACAAAGAAAATAATATAAAACCTGCTGTTGCTGTAAACTGCCCTACTTCCATGAGAATTGAAGAAATTGCAAAGGCGCTTGGAGCAGAAGTTTTCCGCGCAGAAGTTGGAGAAGCAAACGTTGTAAATCTTGCCCGCGAAAAACGTGAAGAAGGCTTTACAGTTCCAATTTTGGGAGAAGGTTCAAACGGAGGAACAATCACATATCCTTCAAGCGTGCGTGACCCTCTTAATACTGTTTTTGCCCTTTTAAAACTCCTTACAATCCGTGAAAACGGACTTTTTGAACTCTGGTGTAAAAAATCCGGTGCAAAATATAAGGCAGATTTTACCCTCACAGATATTCTTGCAACATTGCCTGAATATACAACAACAGGTGTAAGCGAGCCTCGCGCTGTATTAAAAGTAAAAACTACAGATCACGCAAAGCTTAAGGCTGCTTTCCAGAAGGTATTTGAGGACAGCTGGAAGAAAAAGAAATCAGAACTTGAAAAGAAATACGGAATTACATCTTATGAAGCTGTAATTACAAACGGAACAAAAGAAAGCCGGAATGTAAAAGATTATTCTTTGAGTAAGAAAGGCGGACTTAAGATTCTTTTCAAGGATAAAAAGGATGAAGCCTGCGCATTTATCTGGATGCGTGGCAGCGGAACCGAACCTGTATTCCGTATTATGTGCGACGTTAAGGGCAATAATACGGAGGAAGAAAAAGCCCTGCTTGAATGGGAAACAGAGCTTATCAAAAAGGCCGATAACTAAAACATCTGAGTCATATAATCTGGAAGATCAGAATTTTCATCTTCCAGAGAATAGTGCTCGGCGTCAAAGTTTTCAAATTCTTCCTTAAGATTTTTGAAGCATTCAATAATCTTAGGGTTGAACTGGCCGCATTCACCGCCGACAATCATTTCATAAGCCTGCTCAGGGCTGAAAGCATCCTTATAGCAGCGTTCACTGACAAGAGCATCATAAACATCTGCAAGGGAAACAAGCTGGGCAGAAAGAGGTATTTCATCACCTTTTTTGTGCATTGGATAGCCTTTTCCATCCCATCTTTCATGGTGATAAAGACAAATTTCATAGCAGGCAGTACCATATTCTTCATCCCAGATATCAGACATTTCCTTTACGATTGCAGCGCCCTTTGATGTGTGAGCAGTCATAATGGCAAATTCATCAGGAGTAAAACGTCCCGGCTTCAGCAAAATTGAGTCAGGAATTGCAATTTTTCCTACATCATGCAGGGAACTTGCAGAAGCAATCAGTTTTGCCCTGTGAGTTGTCATACCTTCTTCCGGGTAAAGCTTCATATATTCAAGAGCCAGAAGATGTGTATAACCTTTTACACGGTGAATATGTTCTCCGCTTTCAAGATTACGGGATTCAACGACAGTACCAAGAATATCGATAATTCTTGCATTATTCT
Source organism: Treponema sp. C6A8 (assembly GCF_000619925.1). Classification (GTDB taxonomy): domain Bacteria; phylum Spirochaetota; class Spirochaetia; order Treponematales; family Treponemataceae; genus Treponema_D. The sequence goes on from NZ_JHVB01000001.1 coordinate 659,225, forward strand.
GATGAAGTTCGTATGCCTGACGGCGCAAAAGAATATTTGTTTTTTCAAGAATATCAGTCTGTGTATTGTAGCGTTCTTCTATCTGCTTGCGGTAATTGTAGAGGTCTGTAATGTTTTTTACTCGCTGGCGGACAATGTTTACATTAAAAGGCTTATGAATAAAATCATTTACACCGAATTTTAAGGCTCGTGTTTCAACTTCAACGGTTGCGTCACCGCTTATAATTACGACAGGAATATCTTTCATCCAGTCACGCTCTTTCATAATATTGAGAACATAAAAACCATCAACTTCCGGCATAACAAGATCCAGAAGAACTACGGCTATATTTTCAATTTCTGAATTCATTATTGTAATTGCCTGACGACCGTCAGCAGCAGTAAGGATGTCATATTCGTCTTCAAGCATATCCGAAAGAATATCGCGGTTAAGCTCAACATCATCGACTATAAGTATTTTATTACGCATAAATTCCCCCGGTTACATTTCGTCTTTATATTTTTCCAATACATCCATAATCAGCTTGTAATCAGAACTTACTTTGTTTACCAGTTCTGTAATGTCGTTTTTTGGTGCTCCATGACGCATTGTGTCACAAAGTTCAGAACCGGAACGGGCAAGTTCGGTAAAACTCATATTAAGGGCAATTCCCTTCAGATTATGAGAAGATTTAAATCCCCCTTCCCAGTCTTTTATCTGAATTGCATTAATCATATCGTTGTAATCAGTCAAATCCATAAATTTCAAAAGATACTTTGAAATCAGTTTTTCAGAACCCAAGCGTTCCATTGCATCTTCATAATCTGAATTAGTCTGTTCGTAAACTTCCTTAATTGTCATAAATCCCGCCTTATCTAATAGATTATATTTTACACCAAGTTATCAATTTTTTTTATAAAAATTTCATCCAAAACCGTAAATAATTTAGTAATGTTAATCGGCTTTACGATATAGGCATTCATGCCTTCCTTTTTTGCCATCTGAATATCTTCTTCAAATGCATTAGCCGTAACCGCAACGATAGGAATCTGAGAAAGCGATATATCAGGAAGATCACGGATAAATCTTGTAGCTTCATAGCCGTTCAAAATAGGCATCTGGATATCCATGAGGACTGCTGAATAATAACCAGGGACGCTGGCCTTCACTTTTTCTACTGCTTCCTGACCGTTTCTTGCTTCTTCAACCTTAAAGCCTGCCCTCTGTAAAAGTTCTGTCGAGATTTCGCGGTTAAAGTCATTATCATCAACAAGAAGAAGAATTTTTCCCTCGTAATTTCGTTTTGAATTATTGATTTTTGAATCGATTCTGTAACTGTCGTGATTGAGAGAAATGTATTTTTCCTTTTCATACTGTTCAAGGCTGATGTGATTAAACTTAAGCTTTACAATAGTTTCAGTTCCGACATTTTCGGCGCTCTTGATTTCTATTGTTCCGTTCATGTGCTCAATCAGTTTTTTACAGATTGCAAGACCAAGTCCCGTACCACTGACTTTATCTTCAATAAGCTTCTGACGGCTGAAAGGTTCAAAGACATGCTTTAAGAAATCACTGCTCATTCCAATTCCGTTATCCTTCATGCTGAATTCGTATTCGGAACTTGATTTTCCCGGAGCAGAAAGCAGGAGCTTTTCTTTTACAGTAAGAGAAATATCGCCGTGCCGCTGAGTATATTTTACGGAGTTACCAAGGATATTAATAAGAATCTGCTGAAGATGCAGCTTATCACACATTACATAAGAATTAGTAAGCAATTCGGAATTTATATGGAAATTCTGTTTTTTAGGCTGAGTCTGAACTGTAAGGATATTTTCTATTTCGCTTAAAATTTCACGAAGGTCGCATTCAGTTTCCTTAATCGTAATTTTTCCGCTTTCAATACGGCTTATATCAAGGACTTCATTTATCAGGGAAAGCAGATGATTGCTGGCAGCAAGGCTCTTTGAAAGATACTGCTTCATCCTGATTTCATCAGAACTGTTAAGAACCGCAAGATTTATGTATCCGACGATTGCATTCATAGGAGTTCGGATATCATGGCTCATGGAAGACAGGAAGATTGTCTTATATTTTGCTTCCGATTCAGCCTTATTCACCCGCTCTTCCATAATTGAAATATTAATTCTTTCCTGAGTGTTTTTAATCATAAAGATCAAATAAATTGAATAAAGTACGCTCATTATCACAATAAATTTTACGGCAGTACTTTTAAATAATTCCAGATCTTTGAAAATTACGTTGTTTTTTCCAAAAACACATATAGAAAAATTTTCCACTGACAAAGGAACTACATATATATAAAGCTTTTCACCCAGACTATGCACTTCTGATGAATAGACACTAAGCTTTTCACAGGCTGAAACAATTTCATCTACCTTGTTTTTAGGATAAATAAGCCGGGTTAAAAAGGCATAGAGATTTCCCGTCAGGCGGGAATAGGTATTTACATACATTTCCCGGGTATTTGGATTAAAAATTATGTAATCTGCGTTGCCGTCATAAATTGATTCAACGCCTTCATTTGCAAGAAAGTCCAGATCGAGTTCACAGAAGAGGATACATACAGTTTTTCCGCTTATGGTAACAGGAAGATAATGATCGATAGATACCATTGATTCTGTAAAACTTGGCTTTATAGGAGAGAAACTTTCTCCTTTTTGCGCCTGACGGAAGAAATATTGATCGTCAGTAATCTGCATGGTTTTTCCGCCCCTGCAGATAATAGTACCGTCAGGAAGAATCATTTTTACATCATAGGTATTATATGAAAAAGTAAAATTCTTCATGAAATTAATGAATTCTTCCTTTTCATCTATTTTATTGGCAATGATTAAATCTGCGTAATCGTGAAGGAATAAGGACTGATACTGAATGTCTGAAGAAAAAAGATTTCCGACTTTTTCGGCGGTTGTTTCAAGATTTATAAGGCAGTTTTTCTCTGTAAGACGGTACATTCGGAAATATACAAAGGCAACAAGTATTATTGAGATAATAATAATTGCGATCGTTGAAAGAAGAGAACCAAGCTGTTTAATTTTTTTAGAAAAACTTAAATTCACAATATATAGTATATTTTAACATGAATGGTAGCAAAATCAATAAAAATCACTTATAATAATATTGAATAAGGCTCGCTCTGACCGGCGGGTTTACATACACAGGAGAATTAAATGGATCAGGCAGAAATCTTAAAGAGAGCAAAAGCTTACATTGCAGAAGAAAAAGATGAAAGATTCAGCAAGGAAGTAGAAGAACTTATTTCGAAAGAAGATTACAAAGAGCTTGAAGACAGATTCTATCAGACTCTTGAATTTGGAACAGGCGGACTCCGCGGAATTATGGGCGGTGGTACAAACCGCATGAATACACTTGAAATCAACAAGGCTACACAGGGTCTTGCAAACTACGTTCTTAAGGCATTCCCTAAAGAAGCAAAAGAAGGAACTTTGAGTGCAGTTGTTGCTTACGACAGCCGCTTGAACTCAGATGTTTTTGCAGAAGCAACAGCTTTGATTTTTGCTGCAAACGGAATTAAGGCTTACCTTTTCTCAAGCCTTCGTCCTACTCCAGAGCTTTCATTTGCAATCCGCCAGCTGGGAGCAAAAACTGGTGTTGTAGTAACAGCATCACACAACCCACGCATGTACAACGGTTACAAGGCTTACTGGGACAACGGTGCTCAGGTAATTGAGCCTCATGATGTTGGTATCATTGAAGAAGTAAACAAAGTAACAGAAGTTAAGACAATGACACGCGTTCAGGCAATTGCCGAAGAAAAACTCGTAATCATTGATAAAGAAATTGATGAAAAATTCTGGGCTATGTGTAAGGCACAGCTTTTCCGCCCTGAATTGATTAAGGAAAAGGCAAAGGACATCCGCATTGTTTACACACCACTCCATGGAACAGGTGCAATGCACGTAGAAAAAGTTCTTGGTGATCTTGGACTTAAAGTAATCACTGTTCCAGAGCAGCGCGAACCGGATGGAAACTTCCCTACTGTAGAAAAGCCAAACCCAGAGGAAAAACCAGCTCTTACTCTTGCAGTTGAACTTGCAAAGAAAGAAAAGGCAGACGGTGTAATGGCAACTGACCCTGATTCAGACCGCTTTGGTACAGCATTCCCAGACAAGGACGGAAACTTCGTTCTTTTGAGCGGAAACCAGATGGGTGCCCTTTTGATGGATTATGTAATCAGAAGCCGCGAAGAATTCGGAAAGATGCCTAAAAATCCAGCCCTCATCCGCTCTATCGTAACATCTAACTTCGGCGATGCTATCTGCAAAAAGCACAATATCGCTTTGGTTGAATGTCTTACAGGATTTAAGTGGATTGCCGCTGCAGAAGAGGCATTTGAAAAAGCAGGAACTCATAACTATGTATTCGGTCTTGAAGAGAGCTACGGTTACAAGATTGAAAAAGAAGTAATGGATAAAGACGGTGTTTCTGCTGCTGCTATGTGTGCAGAAATGATTCTTTACTGGCGTTCACAGGGTAAATCACTTCTTGAACACCTTGATGATATGTACAGAGAGTACGGCTACTATGAAGACCGCGCAATTTCTAAGAACTTCCCGGGAAGCTCTGGTGTTGCAGTAATGAAGGGAATCATGGCTAAACTCCGCACAGAAGGTCTTAAGACTTTGGGTGGCGAAAAGGTTGTTAAAATCCGTGATGTTCAGGAAAGTGTTGTATTCGATCCAGCAAATCCTTCTAACAAAACAAAGATTGACCTTCCAAAGAGCAATGTACTTCAGTTCTATCTGGAAAGCGGTACAATCGTAAGTGCACGTCCTTCTGGAACAGAGCCTAAGATTAAGTTCTACATCAACTCTGTAATCCCGGCAGGAGACGGAAGCGATGCATGGCTCAAAGATGCTAAAGCTAAGGCCGGCACATTCTGTAACGCAATTGAATCAGACATCAACTCTATTCTTGATGCTGCTTCAAAATAAGGCAAAAACTTTCGATGCAGCACTACAACAGGATTTTGCAGGATAACAGACGGCTGCTCAAGCTATTAAAAAGCGGAGCAGTCATCACAGCCTTTGATACCGAAACTACTGGCATAAAGGCGGAGGACTGCACGATAATCGAGATTGGTGCTGTAAAATTCAATAAGGATGGAGAGCTTGACCGCTTCTCCACCCTTATAAATCCAAATCTTCCTATTCCACCCATAATCACCCAAATTACAAAAATCACTGACTCAATGGTTTATGATAAGCCCTGCATTAAAGAGGTATTGCCGCGTTTTATTGATTTTATTGGCGATTCAATTTTGATGGGCCACAATGTTCAGTTTGATTTGAATTTCTTAAACAGTGAGTGTGAAAAAAACGGACTGCCTTATGTGAGAAATCACGCACTTGATACACTGCGTATTTCCCGCTGGGCATATCCAAAGGCAGAGCGCCACAAGCTTGATTATCTGGCTGATGCTTTAAAAATAAATAAAGGTCACAGTCACCGTGCCTTTGACGATGCTGTAACCTGTAAAGAATTATTTCTGCGAATTCTGAAAGATACTGTGCAGTGTCAAAAACTATAATACCATAAAAAGTGCCTCTAACACTGCACATCAGCTTTGCAAGCAAAGCTGATAGTATAATGCAAACTAATTGCGGGGTGCAGTGCGTGGGTCTATAGGCTGGCCGTTCTGGAATACCATGAAGGTAATGCCTGGCTTTCCGCTGATAGGATCAACGCCTGCAGTTCCTAAATCAGCGCCGCTTACAGCATAATCACCCTTCTTAACGTTTACGCTGCCAAGTCCTGTATAGGCATAAATCAGGCCGGTCTTTGACTGAACAAAGAGAACCTGACCAAAACCACGGTAAACACCAACATACATTACAGTACCTTCATGAATACACAAAACCTTTTCATTCTGCAAGGCTGATAGTTGAACGCCTGAAACTTTTCCTTTTACCGAAGTAATTCTTGGATTTTTTACAGGCCATTTTGTATTTGCATCTGAAGACACAGTTGAACCGTAAGTTCTTGTATCTGGAGCTTTATCGTCGAGTCTGATTGTTGTAGTTGTCGTTGAAGCTGAATCCTGATTATATGAAGTATTTGAACTTGAAGATGTTGCAGGAGTTTTTCCCTGTGAATACTGACTGCCGCTTGAAATCTTTAATTTCTGTCCAACTTTGATGACTGCATTATTATCAAGATTATTTAAGGCTAAAAGCTCAGGAACCTTCATGCCGTTTTTGCGAGCAATTCCATAAAGGGTATCGCCCTTTTGAACAACATAAGATGAAGTAGCTGCATTAGATGTTACTTTTGGCGCAGATTTCTGATTTGATGATGAAAGAGCTGCTGCAGTTCCAATATCAGCCTCAGGAATTATAATTTTCTGTCCGGCTTTAAGAACATCATTTTCAGAAAGGTTATTTGCAGTTCTAAGTTCTGCAACTGTGATCTGATTTTTACGGCTGATAGAATATAAAGTATCGCCTTTTTCAACAATATAAGTTGTGTCGGCAAAAGAAAGCGCAAAGTTTGTGATTGCAATCAAAGTCAATAGTACAAATTTCTTCATACTATATTTATCGGCATTAAAAAAAGGGAACTGAAAGGATTTTTAAGGCTTTTTACAGAGAAGAGATTATGCTGTAATCTCGTGAAAAAGCTTATAAACGTTTATTCCGCTGATTTTTTCACCTTCCGCATAGTGGCGCAGCATTCCGTCACGTCCGTTTGTAAGGTGAATTGATGTAATTCCGTGCTTTATGGAAATATCAGCTTCCATAAGGGCTGCAAGATGATCGCAAATTCGAACAAGACGTCCGTCAACAGGATTAAGCTCATCTTCATTATAGAAATTATTCAAATCATCCCAGGAAACTTTCTTTACATTTTTATCATTATCAAGAATTCTGTCTGAAAATTCATCGCTGGTGTAATAAATTATTTCATCACGGAAAAAATCTTCCATAAGAGGAACAAGTTCCTTTGCAACAATTTCATCTTCAATCTTTTTTACGATGTCAGGAAGACCGTCGGTAGCCTGCTTTACAGGTGAAATAATATCTCGGGTTACAGATTCCGGCAAATCATGGAAAAGGGCGCTGAAAAAATTATTGATGATTCTCTGCTTACACATGTTAGGATTTGACTGGCGCCCCAAAAGCATTGTCATTGTTGCAACATAAAAGCAGTGCCCCAAAACAGAAGTTGCAGGAACACGAGGAGTCTGATTCCATCTTGTCTGAAAACGAAGCTGTTCAATTTTCATAAGAAAATCAAAAGGCTTCTGGTGAGTCATAATTTTCTGAAGGCCTTCCAGATCAAGAAAAGGCTGAATATCAGCCTGAAGTTCAGTATAGATTTTTTCAAGGCGCTGCTTTTCGTTTACAACGGCAAGCATATCAAGCTCACGCATTGTTGCGTATTTGTGGGCGGCATTGTAAACGCGAAGAGATGGCCTTAGTTCATCTGACAGCTTAAAATAGCCTGCCTTCTGGCCTACATAAATTGTGAATTTGGAAAATAAATCGTCATCGTTGATAAGAGTACGATACTGATTTAAAACCCACTCATTCAGCCGCATGTATTCGTCAAGAAATTCACGCTTGAGCATCTGCTGAACTGGAGCTTTAATATCACAAAGGGCAATTTTTCTGAGTAAATCAAAAAAGGAAGCGTAAATTATCCATTCCCAATCTATATACTGCCCTTTATTTTCCTCGTATTTTCCAATGATATATGCCAGCACCATTTTTTCGGCGGCCTTATCCATTTCTACCATATCAAACGGCCGGATAAGATCATTCCAGCGCTGTATAGAAAAGCCCTCAAAAATACGAAGAAAAAGTTTTGTTTCCATTAGTTACTGATACCCTTTTTAGCGTCGGCATCCATTCTGTCTTTCCAGACTACAGCCTTTTTCTTTGCTTCTTCAGCAGGCTCTGAACTACCGATTGCTATATAAAGTTTACGAAGCGCAAGAAGATATCTGATTGCATTGCGCATATCATCTACACGACGTGTTGAAAGCTCATATTTATCGCGGTAAGCATCAGCAGAATCAGAAAGCATTTTTGTAATCATTCTGATATAGAAAACTGTGGTTTCATAATCAAGTGAAGAAGGATCAAAATAATCTTTTGTTGCAGATTTCATGTCGATAAGGTTTTTTGCAACTGTTGCAAAGCGTCCTTCAATTTCTACGAAAGTCCATCTCCATTTAGAATTATCGCCGAATGCATCGCGCAATAGATTAATTGCAAGTCCAAGTTTACGGATAATTGTATAACGGCGTGCCAGGCTCAGATTCATGATTTTTTCATGTTTTGGAACCAGATCTGAGTATGGAATATCAATAGTCGGGGTAACAATTTCTTCAAGATAAATGATGGCCTTATAAATCATCTTGCGGGCGTCGTTCAAGGCATCATTATTTTTAACTTCCATAACCTTTACGGAAAGAGCATTCTCAGCCATGTAAAGGGAAGCAATGTAAATCATGTCTTCACACAAAAGGACTTTTTTATTTTCAAAATCCATATCGCCTTCGTGCATACCGTTCAGCATGGTCTTTTCTTTTTCCAGCATCTGATTGATTTTTTCTTTGTAAGGCGCAATTGTCTCTGTAAAATGAAGCCTGCGTTCATCTGAAATTTTTGCCATTAAAATCCCCCGCAAAATTTATTAAGCATAGAGCGAGCGTGTTCCAGAGACTGTTCTGTCTGAGCATCACCGGAAAGCATACGGGCAATTTCACTGACTCTTTCTTCGCCCTCAATAGGATGAACATTAGATGATGTAATTTCACCAGAAACACTTTTCTCTATCTTAATCTGATTATCGGCATAAACTGCGATGCTCGCTAGATGTGTAATACAGAAAATTTGTCGGTTTTTAGAAAGATTTTTGATATGATTTCCTACTGCAACAGCGACTTCACCGCCGATTCCAGTATCAATTTCATCAAAAATAAGGGTTTCTACGTTATCTGCCTGACTTTCAGCAAAAATTGTCTTAAGGGCAAGCATTACACGGGAAAGTTCACCACCAGAAGCAATTTTAGCAAGCGGCTGCAAAGGATTTCCAGGGTTAGCGCTGATCATAAACTCAATGTCATCTTTACCGTAAGGGCCGCATTTCTGTTCAAGAGCAGAACCTTCTTTTGCTTTTATACTGACACCAAAACGTGTACCGCTCATTCCAAGATTTGCAAGAATCGCATCTGTTTCCTGCTCAAGAGTTTTTGCAGCCTGAGCGCGTGCGGCTGAAAGTTTTTCCGCGCGTACAAGAACTTCTTTTTCCAGCGCTTTGATTTCTGCTTCAAGCTGAGATTTTTTATCGTTGCCGCTTTCGTTTTCTTCTACAAAGCGATTTGCTTCTTCAAAGAAAGTAAGTACTTCTGAAAGAGGCGCATTTACAGACGAGGCATATTTTTTCTTAAGGTTATAAATTGCAGAAAGTCTGTCCTGCACTTCCTGAAGACGAGCCGGGTCAAAAACAAGCTTAGACTGATAAGAAGAAAACTCATCAGAAAGGTCAGAAAGCTCATAGAATGCAGATTCTACACGGGCACTAAGTTTTTCCAGAGATTTATCCATCTCTGCCACGTAAGCGCTGCTTCTCATAAGCTTTTTAAGGACCCCGGTAACGCCTTCGTCACCGCCAGAAAGCAGCTGATTAATGCCTTCTACCTCTGAATAGATTTTTTCAAAGCCAGAAAGACGTGATTCTTCCTCTTCCAGGGCAAGGTCTTCATCTTTTTTAAGCTTCAGAGCCCCTATTTCTTCAATGGCAAATTTCATCATATCAAGTTTTCTAAGGCGTTCACTTTCGCTCATAGAATACTCTGAAAGAGATTTTCGCTTTGAAACAAGGGCTGCATAAAGTTTTGTAAATTCTTCTACATCAGCAGTAATACCGGCACGGGCATCAAGGAATTTTCTGTGCTCAGAAACCTTCATCAAAGACTGATGCTCATGCTGACCGTGAATATCAATTAAAAAGGCGGAAAGCTGGGCTAAATCTGTCCTTGTAACAGGAGTATCGTTTATCCAGCCGCCAGACTTTCCGTTAGCACGGATAAAACGGCGTAAAAGTACACGGTTATTTTCTACTTCAATTCCATGCTTAAAAAGCCATTCATAGGCTGTGCGAGGCTCATATTCATCATCAGACTGAATAAGAGCCTGAACTTCTGAACTTACAGGCTTTCCGTTCAAAACAAAGGTTGCGCTTACATTAGCTTCATTTTTACCGGCGCGAATCTGACCAGCATCAGCCTTACCGCCAAGCAAAAATGAAATGGCACCTATTAAAATAGATTTTCCGGCACCTGTTTCACCGGATAATACGGTAAAGCCTTTCTTAAATTCAATATAATCAGAATCGATGAGGGCAAAATCTTTTATTGTCAAATCTTCAAGCATGAGGTCCTCCCGACCAGTTTAATTTTGAGCGCAATGCCGAATAAAATTTATCTGCAGTGCAGTTAACAAGTCTTACCTTCTGTTCCAGTTTTCTGATTAAAACTGTATCGCCGACGCTTAATTCCACAGGTTTTGAACCGTCCAGGCGAAGGTTTATTCCGTCTGCCCTGCTTTCAGAAATACCGATTGAAATCACTCCTTCCTGATTTAAGACAATCGGGCGTGAAGAAAGCGAAAAGGAATTAATCGGCGTCATTACAAAAGCTTCCAGAGAAGGATCCAGAATCGGGCCTCCAGCCGCTGCAGAATAGGCAGTTGAGCCTGTAGGAGTGCTTACAATAAGACCGTCGCCCTTTATCTTACACAAAAGCTGCATTTCGTAGTAAACATCAAGCGAAATTGTTGTCGCTGCAGAACGGGCAGAAAGTACAACATCATTAAGCGCATTTCCACAGTAGATTTCTTCATCATTATGAATGACGCGGACATTTGCCATAGAGCGCTGAATGATTTTTGATTTTCCGTCTAAAAAAGCTTCAAGCTCTTCTTTCCAGTCTTTTGGCTGAACGGAAGCAATGAATCCGAACTGGCCGAAATTTACAGGAAAAATCGGGACATTATATTTTACACAGTTACGGGCGGCAAAGAGAACTGTTCCATCACCGCCGAGCGTAATAACTAAATCATAATCTTTAATTGACGAATCCTGGCAAAACCCGTCAAAATTAAAAAAATCTGTGCTAATTTTTTTTGTATTGAGAAAAGCAGAAATTTGTTCGGCTAATTCTTTTGAATCAGGTTTTCCGACATTAACGATAATAAGAACTTTTTTCATTCAGTTTTTCTCATAAAAACAATAAAAATTACGGTAAAGCGCTCAAAACCTTTACGATTTTTGCGCTTTCAGAATGTGTAAGACGCGGATACAAAGGCACGTGAATACAGCACAAAGAAAGAGTCTTTGCGTGAATGCAGGCTTCAGAAAGTTCTTCCTTGCAGGCAATCACAGACTTTTCAAAGGCAAGCTGAACTTCAATATCCTTTTTAGCGGCGAACTGCTTTACGTCCTTAAAGGAACTTGAAAGTACAAGCGGGAAACTGCACATTGTAGAGCCGTCTTCCATCTCTCTCGCAAAAGTTTTATGACGTCCAATCATGCAAGCCTGATGGAACATTCCGAAAAGCTCTTTACGGGTCTTTTCATTGCGGGCATATTCCTTAACCTGAACCCAGGCAAGGGCAGAGTTAATATCAGGAAGCAAATCTGTATCTGCAGCTTCATCTGAAAATTTCTTAAGGACAATCCACTCACGGCGGCCTGGTGCCATAAGGACAGCTCCACCGCCGGCAGTAAGCACGTTACGCTCTTCAAGACCTAAAATTGTGTAAATACCAAAAGTTCCGGCCTTTTTAGAGTCTTCGGCAGGATTACCGTTTTCGTCTTTTACCTTTACACTTGCACCAGCACTCTGGGAAATATCTTCAATAAATGGAAGGCCTAAAGCGGCAATTCCTTCAAAATCAGGAAGAATTCCTTCTGTTTCATGCAGAATAAGAAGTTTTCCGCCTTCTTCCATTCCCTTCTGTACAATAGCAGCAGAAACCAATCCTGTAGCTTCTTCTACATCAAGAACAAGCGGACTATAGCCCAGCTCTTCAATGGCTTTATACTGCCAGAAAGGAGCTAAGGCAGAAATCATAATTTTTGAATCTTTTTCCAAGTCAAGAGCCAGCAATGCATATTTTAAAGCAATTGCAGGACTTCTCAACGCCACACAACCGTCACATTTAATAAATTCCTTAACCTGCTGGATAAGTCTCTGGTTCAATTCACCAGGACCGATTTTTTCATCAACCATGCAGGTAAGCACGGCATCCATTTCTTTTCGTCGAATAGTAGTAGAGTATGTCTGTATCATTATTGCATTTCGATAATTTTCTGAAGTTCTTTTGCGTTAAAGAGTTTTCTGATATTAAGCATAATCAGATAGCCCTGTTCCTGGCGGATTACACCTTCAATGTATTCCGAGCCAATTCCACTGAGCATCTGAGGAGGCTCTTTTACGTCCTCTGCCTTTACAGAAACAACTCTTTCAACTTTATCAATAATAATACCTATCTGGCTGCCTTCGATATTCAAAATGATAAAACCGCCGTCATTTACATCAGAGTCAGCAGAAACCGGGCCGCTCTGGAGCTTAAAACGCTTGTGCAAATCAATAATAGGAATGATTTCACCACGAAGATTGATAATTCCTTCAACATAATAAGGAGCATTCGGAATAAACCGAACATTCTGGAGTTTTACGATTTCTTTTACATCCATGATGTTAACACCGTACAATTCTTCTCCAAGATGAAAAGTAACCAATTGAAACTGTGATTCAAGTTCAGCCATATTGTCTGTCTCCTGTTTTAAAACGCTCATTAGAGCGTACTATGGTCTATACTACTATAATACTCCCAAATTATTTGTTTTGCAATGCAAGTTTTTATTGTTTTTTTACCTCCATTTTTGATTAATCAAAGCCACTAGCCGACAGCAAACAAAGTCATTGCGTAAACCTTTTTTACAGTCGTATTTACTTTTATGATATGCGCGCAGGTTTCTATAGTAGAACCCGTTGTGCAGACATCATCTATAATACAAAGTTCAGAAGGAAGGACCTCATAGACTTTTTCTGACAAAACATAGGCAGATTGAATTGTTGAAAGGCGTTCTTCACGGTTCAGTTTTTTCTGCTGGGTTGAAGAAGTTCTTTCAAGCAGAGAAAGAAGTTTGAAGCCGTAATGAAATTTCAAAATTTTGCACAGTTCATCTATCTGATCCCAGCCGTTTTTCTTAATTTTTCCAGGTCGAGGCGGAACTGGCACTATATATTCAATCTGAAGTTCCTTCAAAGCCTTGCTTACAAGGCCAGCAAAGAAATATGACAGTGCCCTTAAACCCTGAATTTTCCACATAAATAAAAGCTCTTTATTCCAGAGTCTGTAAGAAAAAAGCGGAATCATTTTATCCGTGCTTTTCAAAACAGGAGAGTCGCGGCATTCCATACATAGCTCTTTTTCCGAAATAAGTTCCTTTCCGCAGCATTTACAGCGATTGACTTTGAGCGCATCTGAAACAAAATAGAGTTTCCTGCAGTTTGAACAAAGAGGAGTCAGATATGATGTTTTACCGCAGACCAGACAGGTCTCCCCGCCAGAAATCAGGCTGTAAAAAAATCTGAGAAAAGTCACGGCATAGCTTTTTATTTTGAATAGAACATTCACATATATAATATATCCGCCGACAGTGAAAATTCGGAAATGAAATGAGAAAAATTTTTTGATTTTTTGAAAAATCTTATGCTCTTACTGACCTGAAAGCTCTTTTTTCCATCTGGAAATTGTCTGCAGGGCATTCATCGGAGTCATGTTATCCAAATCTACAGAAAGAATCTCTGAAATTATGATTTCTTCGTCACTGAACAAGCCCGGTGTAAGGGCAGCCGGCTGTACAGGAGCGGAAACAACACTTTCAGTCTGGGCAATCTCACTCTTATCACTTTCATCCAAAAGCAGAGGCTTTTCGGCTGCCGCATTCTGAATGTGAGTAAGGATTGTTTTTGCGCGGTCAATCACAGTTTTTGGAATACCAGCAAGGGCTGCAACGTGAATACCATAAGAGTTTTCTGTAACGCCTTCCTTAATTTTTCTAAGGAAAACTACACTTCCCTGCTGCTCGCTTACATCCATGCACAGGAACTTAAGGTTTGCATGCTCCATTCGCGAAAGTTCATGATAGTGAGTTGCAAAGAAAGTCTTACATTTAATTGTGTCCAGAAGATATTCAGAAACAGCACGGGCAATTGCAAGTCCGTCTTCTGTAGAAGTTCCGCGTCCTACCTCATCCATAATTACAAGAGAACGTTTTGTTGCTGCGTGAAGGATGTTTGCAGTCTCCGTCATTTCTACAAGGAAGGTTGATTCGCCTTTTGCAAGGTTATCAGAAGCGCCAACACGGCAGAAAATGCGGTCTACAATTCCAAGATGAGCCTTATCGGCAGGAATGTATGAACCTGTCTGTGCAAGAAGAGCTATAAGAGCATTCTGACGCAGATAAGTTGATTTACCTGCCATATTAGGACCTGTAATCAGGTCGAAAGAAGGAACTTCGTCATCATCACTTGAAATAAGGCTGTCGTTAGGAACAAACTCTCCGCTTGGAAGATGATTTTCTACAACCGGATGACGGCCGGCTTTTATCTCAAACATGCAGGCCTCGTCCATTTCCGGGCGAATCCATTTGTGAGCAATTGCAGCCTGTGCAAAAGAAGCAGTAACGTCTGTATTGGCAATTTCATCTGCAATACGCAAAAGATATTCTATATATTGGGCAAGAGTACGGCGAACTTCTATAAAAAGATCACGTTCCAGCTCCAGAATCTTTGTAGAAGATTCATTAAGCTGCTGTTCAAGCTCCTGAAGGCGGTTTGTAGTATAGCGGTCGCCGTTTACAAGAGCCCGGCGCATAATAAAATGCGAAGGAACTGAAGAAAGCTTTCCTTTACTAACTTCAATAAAATAGCCGGAAGCATTGTTGTATTTAATTTTGAGTGTAGAAATGCCTGTTGCATCACGCTCTTCTTCCTCATATTCAGAAAGAACAAGATTAAAATTATCGTGAATCTGTCTCCAGTGATCCAGTTCTTCTGACCAGCCCGGATTTATGATTCCACCTTCTGTAAGGGAAGTTGCAGGATTATCAAGGATTGACTTTTTAATAAGCTGGCAGATTTTATAAGAATCATCAGATGAAACAAAAGAAAAATCATACTGATTAAGATATTCTTTAATTTTACACCAGGATTCAAGACTTAGACGAAGAGCCTGCAGATCTTTTGCATGTGCCTTCTCCATTGCAATACGGCCCGCAAGGCGTTCTACATCAAGAATCTGAGACAAATCAGCTTTAACTTTTTCTAAAAGCTGGCGGTTTTCTACAAAATTAGAAACTCTATTCTGACGGTCTTCAATCTGGCGAAGGTTTGTAAGCGGGAACAAAAGCCAGTTGCGCAAAAGACGGCTTCCCATTGCAGTCTTTGTAAAATCTACGCATTCCATAAGACTGAACTGACTTGTGCCGTCCCGCATATTTTCTGTAATTTCAAGATTACGGCGCGAAGAGTCATCCATCATAAGGAATTCAGAATCCTGATAGAGCCTTATTGAATTTACATGCGGAATAGAAGCGTTCGTTGTCTTTTCAAGATAATCAAGAAGAAAGCCAGCCGGAACAATTTCGCAGGCGCCATCTTCCAGCCCAAAAGCCTTTAAGTTTGCCGTTTTAAACTGTGCCGTAAGCTTTTTATATGAAAGCTCATAATTAAAATCCCAGTCAGGATAATAAGAAACTGCAATATTGGTGTTGGCATTTAAAACAGCCTGAATATCTGAGTTTGTCTTTAAAGAAAGCGGCAGTAAAAGTTCACGAGGTCCTGCACGGTTGAGTTCCTTAGAAAAGTTTTCTGCCATTTTGTTAGCTGGCCAGGAAGTTGCGCGGAATGATGAAGTTGTTACATCAATAAAGGCAAATCCCGCTCGAGCCTTTGAAATACAAAGCGCAGCAAGGTAGCTTGCCTTAAAACCGTCAAGGTATTCAGCTTCTACGGCAGTTCCCGGCGTAATGATTTCTACAACTTTACGCTCAGCAATGCCTTTTCCGCCCTTTGGAATCTCGCCAACCTGCTCGCAGATAACGATTTTTTTTCCAAGACGGAGTAAGCGTGCAATATAAATCTTTGCAGCGTGGTAAGGAATACCACACATAGGCTGATTTGCCCGATGAGTTAATGTTAAATTCAAAAGACGCGATACTTCAACCGCGTCAGCATCAAACATTTCGTAGAAGTCGCCTAATCTGAAAAAGACGACTTCATTCTGATATTTTGATTTTATCTCCCGATACTGAAGCATCATCGGGGTAAGGTTTTCAGCATTATCTAAGGACATTAGTTCAAACCAAGCTCTGTAATAACCTGCTGAGTAATATCAACCGAAGAACTGTACCACAAAATTGCGTTAGCATCCTGAAGACTCAAAATCATACTGTATCCGCCGCTTTCAGCAATTTTTGAAAGAGTGTTATAGAGTTTTTTATAGAATTCATCAGAACCTTTCAAAGACTTCATAAGACTTTCAAGTTCAACGTTCTTTGCATTTGTGTATTCAGTCAGGTAATCTCTTTTTTTTGTGATTTCTGCCTCAACGCGGAGAGCCTGAGCTTCGTTTCCGGCATTTTCAAACTCAAATTTCCTTTCCTGAAGATTTCTTAATTCATCAGTTCTTTTATTGATTTCTGCCTGAAACTCAGCCTTCTTTTTCTCATAGTTACGAACAGGGCCTGATTTCAAGAAGAAAGCTTCATATACTTTTGCTGTATCAACAACACCAAAACGGGTAATCTGCTGAGAAAAAGCACCCGAAGAGATAAAAAGACCAAAAACAAGGGCTAAAATCAAATATTTTGTATTTTTCATAATTTACCTGCCTTAATATTCCTATATTAGCGGTTTGTAATATTAAATGAAAGTACAAACTGGAAGTCGCTGTAACTTGAAGAAGAACCGTTTTCCTTACTCCAGTCAGAAGCCTTAACAGGCTGCCAGTCGCTGTTAATCTTATATTTCCAAGCAAACAAAAGATGCAATGGGAACTGAGGCAAGAGGAAGCGGATACCAGGTCCATAACTGAAGTACCAGTCTTCAATGCTCAAATTCTGCATGTCTTTCATAGAATTCTTAACTGCCGCAGCATCATAGAAGAAGTCAATACCAATAATATTAGGAACAATCGGCATACGGAGTTCAAGACGGTTACTAAGCATTGCCTGACCTTTAGCAATCTTATAAGCTTCAGTCCAACCGCGGCCATTAAACATACCGTCGATATAAACTTTATTCGAATCAGATACCATATCATTATTAACAGGGAACAAAACTGTAAATCCTGTATAGGCAGCAAATACGAATTTAAGAGACCATTTTTCTGTTACACGAAGATCAAGAAGTTTCAAATATCCTTCAAGTTTTGTATCACTCTTAAGGAAGAACTCTTTTTCAAGACCTGGGATAAGACCATACCATGTGTATTTCTGGCTTGCGAACCATCCTTTTGTAGGATCGTAGTTAATATCACGGTTATCAACAGAACCGCTGATCCAAAGACCGTTTAAGATACCCCAGCGGTTTGCATATTTTGAAAGCCCCTGATCGATAGGAACATAAATGTTTTCATCAAAAATGTAGTTAGTAAGGTTATTTGTAAGACCAGTACCCAAAGAAAGAATAGCATAGTCAAATGCCCATCTACGGCCGAATGCAGTAGAAAGACCTACAGACCAGCCGTCATACTTTGTGTAATAGTAGCGCTGAGTCAAATCACCGCCAGGAAGCCACTGATTTGTAAGAACATATGCAGTTTTATGGCTGAAAGAAAGTGATTCAGAGAAAGAAATTGGAAGGGAACCAATCCAGTTCTGTGAGTAACCTAAATCAATTGACTGTTCTGAAGCAGAAATAGTTGTTCCGGCTGATACAGTTTTTCCTTCACCAAAGAGGTTTGAGTTTTCAATTTTTACAAAAAGAGAAATTGGAATAGGGTTATCAGGATCCGAAGAACCTGAGAAAGTCATACCGAACTGCAAAGAAGTAGTTGACTGCTCTTCTACAGAGAAAACAAGGTCAACCAAGTCCTGTTCACTACCCTGCTGAGGCTCAGGAACAACACTTGAGAAGTACTGCAGGTTCATAAGGTTACGAAGACCTGAAATAATCTTATCACGGCTGAAAATATCACCCGGTTCGATAGGAATTTCACGGCGGATTACATAATCCTTAGTCTTTGTATTTCCTTTGATAATTACGTTTTCAATATGAGCGCGAGGACCTTCAACAATAGTTACATCGTAAGAAATTTCGTGAGTCTCTGCGTCTTTAGAAGGCACTGGATAGAACTGGTTAGACATGTAACCGTTCTCATAATATTTACCTGTAATACCAGAAAGGATTTCCTGGAATTTTACTTCATTATAAGTTGCGCCCGGCTTAAGTTTTGGCATTTTGATAAGTTCATCATCAGAGAAAACTTCGTTACCATTAAGACGGATACCGGTATATGTATACTGATTACCTTCCTGTACAAAGAACAAAAGGGAAAGTTCATTACGCTGTTTCTTTTCGTTATAAGATTCTTCAATCTGAACATCAAGAACAGACATATCAACGTAACCGCGTTCTTTATAGAAGGCAACGAGAGCCTGTTTATCCTGCTCTAGAGAAGCCTGCTGGAAAGCGCCGTCTTTAAAAGCGCCGACTTCCTTCAAAGAAAGCTTTGACTTCAATTTTCTTTCAGAAGCAACTGTATTTCCCGCAAAATTAATGTGGCGGATAACTGTGCTGGAACCTTCTTCAATTTTGAAAGTAACGATTACGCCGGCATCAGTTTCCTGAACTGTATGAGAAACCTTTGAAGTTGTATAACCTTTCTGAATGTAATAGTTACGGATTGTACGTTCGTCTACTAAAACTTTTGATTCAACATAAACGTCACTTGCCTTAATTTTTATCTGTTCACGAAGTTCACCATTACGGATTTTTTTATTTCCAGAAAATGTAATGGATTTAATAATAGGACGTTCAGTTACTGTAAAAACAAGAAGAACGTCGTTATTGCTTTTTGAAGCATGCTTTGCATATGGCTCAATTTCCTCAAACAAATCAAGGGCATAAAGCTTATCAAGCATTTCATTATAAACTTCTTCTGTAAATCCATGACCGATATATGAACTGACAACACCAGTAAGTTCAGATTTTTTTACATTTTTAAGACCTTCAAAATCAACCTTTGTAATCGGCTGATCCCAGAACCATTCTCCCTCTCCAGAATCCTGAGCAAAAGAAAGTCCAACACAAATAAATAAAGAAACGAAGAACGCTGCTAACTTACGGCGCATATACATATCCCCTACCAATCCATTTTTTTTCAAAAATTTTTTAATTTTCAAAGCTGTTTTTTATAGGGCTTAAAATCCCTAAATTAAAACTCAAATTTCCAAGAAAGCGTCAGGGCGCTTGATGGCTTATACTGCTGATTAAGCAGAGCTTTGATGTCTGGAGAAACGCTCCATCGTATATTTACAAAAGGCGACTCCAGTTCCAGACCAAATTCAGGCTGGAAGTTTAAATTTAAGCTGTTGGATGCGGTTAATTCCTCATAAGACTGAACTGTTTCATCAAGAGACAGATGCAACATCGTATCAAAATATAACGAGCTTCCAAGGTACTTACCCATATAAACAGTTGAGTTATCCAAAAGGTTACCAATAGTAAAGACTTCCTTTGAAGAAGAAGAATTTCTTCTTACACCGTAACTCAATGTATTTTGCAGCACGTTTGTTCGCACTGAAAATATATCAAAATTCAGCACTTCACGCAATGAATTTTCAATTTTACGTCCAACAGAAGACTGAATTGCATAGTCTCCGGCGGCAAAAAGAAGGTTTGTTCCGCTCATACCGTTTTTATCAGAGGAATCTGCAATTGCAATCTGTCCCAGAAGCTTTCTGATTTCACTTTCTGATTTGGCAGGTGACGCAGAAAAGCGCGGACTCAGTTCCCTCAAATACTGATTTTCTACATTCATCGAAATTGTTACGGTTTTTCCGTTATCATCGCGTTCACGGGTTTCAGCCCGCAGGGAAACAAGAGGATTAAGCAAATCTTCCTGATTGAATTTGATTCTTCCGCCTTTTATATAGAAACTTCTGTTCAAATAAGCAATATCACCGGTGCGGACACCAACATTTCCGTCTACAGCATAAGCCTGGTCATATGTATCTACGCTGACTGTAAGATGAGATTTAGGAACAAGAACTGCCCGCAAAACTGGATCAAGAATAAAGGTTGCATGGTTTCCCAGCTGAATATCCAGGTCTGTTCTGAAATTCATTCCTTTTGGATCCGGTTCAGAAGTAAGGCCTGCAATTTTCTGTACATCGGCAGTAAAACTTGTATTTTCACCGATAATTTTTCCGCCAATTTCCATAACTCCGTTTTCATAAAAGAGAGCCAGGTCTATATTTACATCACTTTTTATCAGGAACTGCTTTGTTTTAAGTTTTCCAGGGAATTTTTCATCACCAATTGACTTAAGGCTTGCTTCCATATGGTCAAATGAAAAACGGTTTAAGAAAATTGAAGCCTTTCCAAGAATTTTTTCTGTCTTTTTAATGGAAAATACGGTTTCTTCAATTTTAATTTCACTGTTTTCGATTGTAATTGGTGTATAAGGAGCCTGAAGTTTCTGCTGGGAAATCAAGCTGAAAATAAGCTGAGGTTCAAAAATTGCAAGATTTCCCTTTATATCAGGTTCAGAAGATGGTCCTGTAATTCCTGCAAAACCGGAAAGTCTTCCGCCGTTAACAATGAAAAGCGTATCAAAATTAAAGTAAGAAAAGGCTTTTTCCAAATCAAAATCAACATCAGTAATATTAATATCAAGCTTTTGCCCGGTTGTACCAAAAACCTTAAGTTTTGCAAAAGAGTTATTGTCAAAATTAAGTTCAAGGAAATGGTCGCTTGTAAGGGAACCGAAAAGTCCAACGTTATCGGAAGTAAAGAAATTAATGTTTCCCTCTGAGTACATCATGCTTGCTGTAAAGCCAAACTGCTTTTTAATGAAAGAGCCGTGAATTGAAGGAAGGGAAAGCGTAACCATAAATGAATCAGGCAGGAATTTTCCTTCAGGGATTGTAGAATTATTAACTTCAATTTTAAAAGGAGACTGAATGCTCTTTTTTATTACAGAAGAATAAAGATTTCCTGAAGCGCTTCCCGTCATAGTTTCCAGAGAAAAATCTGCCTGAATATCAGAGAATTCAGAATTACCCTTTTTAACATTAAGAGTCTGAACCGAAAGGTTTCTTTCTTCAAGTAAAAGGGCTCCCGACATCTTTGTAACGCCGCCGTTTGAAGCAAGGGAAAGTTCAGCAAGGTTCAAGGTTACGTAAGGATGGGTAAAGGTTCCGGTTGCAAAAAGAGAACCGGTAACAAAATTATTTTCACTTTTTGCAACTGTAATATGGTTAAGATTAAGATTAACAAGCTGCATCTGAAGGTCCAGATAGATTTCATTCAAAATCGTCTCTTTGGAGAATTTCTGTCCCATCGGATTTGTCGCATTAAGTACAAGATTAACTGATTCCTCTGAATAGGAATTATTAAGGGCGGCGTTTACATTAAGGGCGTTAAAAATCCCGTCATTTAAGTCAAAGGCAAAATCAGCCTGGCCGGCAAGAGTTGAATAAATATCAGAATAGCCAAGATTATCAAGATGAGCGCCATATTTTGTAACGCTTCCACGGAACATAATTTTTGGAGATACCGTATAGTTTGCGCCAGCGGCTTCAAATTCAAAAAGATTTACAAGAATTTCAGGGCCCTGATCCTTTGTATAAGTAAAATTAGAACGGGTTGAAAGAACCGCCGTCATCTGGTCGTATACCAGAGGAAGATTTTCACAGGCAAGGGAACCTGAGATTCGTGAATCCGGATAAAAGTTCAGGTTAATCTGAGAATTATAATCTCCAGCAATCGAAATAAAATCCTGACGAATATTGCCGGAAAAATGGTAAGGAATGGAAGAACTTGCAATATCAACATTAAAGAAAAGTTCCCTTTCCTCTTTATTTCTGTCGAGGGTTCCGGCCACTTCAAAATTCATTTTTCCCAAAACGGCGCTGAGCTTATTAATCTGCAAAGACTGTTCGTTTCCACCAAAAGAAAGGAGGACTGTCTGATTTTCCTTTTCAATATTGGCGGCAATTATGTAAGGCACATTATATGAAAGTGATTTCAAGTCTGTAGAAAGATAGACGTCGCCGGAAAGCAGGACTGAACTTAGAGATTTGGCGGCGCTTTCCAATGTCTGTGCAGAATCTTCCTTCATTGCCTGGGCTGCAAAAAGAATAAGGCTGTCTGCAAAAACGCTCTGAAGGTTCAAGTTCAATTCCGCATATTTTTGAGACGGAAGAATATTTCCGTCAGCTTTAATAAGGCCTGCATCACCAAAATCAAGATGAGAAAAATCGCTGGCTTCAAAACTATAATAAATGGAATCATTCAGAGGAATAAGCTTAAACTGCAGGGCCGAAAGTGATTTATCACCGACAAAAAGCTGAGGAGAAAAAGCTTCAAAACCTTTTTCCATAGGATCGATGTAAAGCTCAGTAGAAAGAGACTTTCCGTTTTCAAAAACAAAATAAGGAAGTTCAAAAACACCAGAGAGCCTGTATCCGTCAAAAATAAAATCAAAATTCATATTTGAAAGGATTCTCTGACCCGCTGCAGAAAACTTTGAAAGTTCCAGATGAGTTTCATCACCATACAAAGAAAAATCGATGTCCGCGCCGCCTGCAAAAATTGAATCAGGAAGATGAATGTTTGAATCAGAAACATAATCCAGAGCCTTATCTGAGAAACTGTATTTCAGAATTGTATCTGTATTTAAAATGAGATCATTTAATTTTTTTACTGTCTTACGGGAAGTTGAAGAATTAAATATCTGGACAGGCTTAAAATCTTTGGTTTTCAGCTGAATATTCAAATCTTTGGTATCAAGATGGTAGTCGGCACCAAAAGAAACCGGGTTTTCATTCTGAATGATATGAATGCCAGCCGTATTATTCTGATAATCAGCCAGTAAATTCAGCTTTTTAATTGAATAAATGCCGTTTGAAATATTAGAAAGCCTTGCAGTAACGTAAGAGCCGTCGCCTTTATGTAAAATTGAACCTGCAAAAACTGCATTCATATTAATTTTTTGAGAAAGTTTTTCTATCTGCAAACGGATTTTAGATTCAATTTCAAAGTTCAAGCCGTTTTTCTGGCTGTTTGGAGAAAAATCAAAATCCCTGATACGAAGTCCTGCATTTACGCCGTTTTTGTCATAGGTTAATGTAACATTTTTCAGGCGGACATTTTTTGGAATAAGATGATAAAAAGTATCAAAATCAATCTCAGATGAATTTTTGGAACCCTTCTGATTTTTAGTTTTTCCCTGGTTATTTTTCTGAATATAGTCTTTCATTGACATTATTTCACCAAGATTCAGATCAATACCGTCAATTACAAAACTTGTAAAACCATTTGAAAAATCATGCTTCAGAAGCTTAATCAGGCTGTAATCAATATTTGTCTTTTTAATTGAAAGAACGACATTGTTATCATCATCAAGGAATTTAATTTTTTTAACAGTCAGCGTTGAAAGAATTGATGGAGAAAGCTTTTCGTAAGAGAAAGTCAGGCCTGTTTTTTCGTAAATTTTTGATGAAAGACTGTTTACCATGTTTTCTGCAGAGGACACAATAGCCCTGTGAAGCGGAATTACAAGGCTGATTCCAAGCAGAAAGAGGAGAATAAAAATGAAGCTGCGAATTTTAGAAACAGTTACCTTCATCGTTTAAATTATCGGAAAGGTTTAATTATTTCCTTATTATAGTAAATTTTCTGATTTTAGATTATACTTTCTGATATGTTGTTAAAAAATTTTATTGTGTTTGAAGGAATTGACGGAGCGGGTACTTCAACACAGATTAAAAAATTGTGCGCCAGAAATTCAAAATTGTTGATTCCCACTGCAGAGCCGACAGACCGGGCTACCGGAAGATTTTTGCGTCAGCTGCTTGCAGGCGATTTTAAACTTGATGAGAGAACTACTTCTTACCTTTTTGCAGCAGATCGCTGCGAACATATTTACGGCGAAGGCGGAGTTGAAGAGCTATTAAAAGCCGGAAGAATTGTTGTAAGCGACCGCTACTTTTTTTCAAGCCTTGCCTACCAGAGCGCAACCTGCGGAAAAGGAATTCCCCGCCATGTAAACGCCCCATTCCCTCTTCCTGAAGTTCTTTTTTACTTTGAAATAAATCCGGAAGTTTCTTTAAAACGTGTTGAAAGCCGTGACGGCAAACGCGAGATTTATGAAAAAATTGATTACCAGAAAAAAACCGCTGCTTTGTACGACGAAGTAATCAATGAATACGAAAATAATCCGGATGGAATGAAAGTTATCCGTGTTGACGCAACAAAATCAATCGATGAAATCGCAGATTTTATTTATAATACTTTAATCAATCTGAATATCATCCGATAATTTTAATGTGAAAAAATCTTTCCTTATAATTTTACTTTGTACATTATTTTTCTCTTTCTCTTATGAAAATGCCTTTGCCTACATGGTAAAATATAAGGAAGACTGGTATAAGCTTTACCATGTCCACTACCAGCAGTACCCGGATGACTGCATTGAAAATATTTACTGGCTTGAAAAAGCAGCTCAGGCAGATTTTTGTAATCCTCAATTTGCAGATTTTAAGGTAGAAAGCGAAAAACAGTGGGAAAAGTACCGCTATTTATTCCAGATGCACATAAACCTTAAGCTCATTGAACAGCACCTTCGGCTTGGCAGAACTTACGACAAAAAATGTATTTATTTTTATGACGCGCCATGGAAAGATGAATATCTTCGCAATATGGAAAAAGCGCTTAGCTGCTATAAGGCTGGCCTTTATTACTGGCAGGAAGCTAAGCTCTGGTGTGAAAAATCAAGCAATGTTTCATTTAATTTTTTGACTATTACAGCAAAACAGAACTGGGAAGATGAACGGGAAAGAATTGTCTCAGGTCAGCTGAATTATGAAAAGATGCTTAACCGCGAAATAGCACGGTTAGAAAAAAACATCGCGGAATTAACCGCGATGGATAAAAAATATTAACTATTCTTCTTTTGATTTCTTAGATACAACATGTACACGTCCTGATTTTTTTACAGGAGGTTCGTAAGGAGGAAGTTCATCTTCTTTTGATTTAAGGTGAACAACCTTTTTATTTGATTTTGCTCCGGCGCCGAATTTAGCTTCTTTTGCAGCCTTCTTTTCGCGGGCAGCTTTCTGGCGTGCCTTGCGGTCTTTTTCAATAAATTCAAGTGATTTTTCCATTCCCTGAAGGAATTTCTGCATATCATCAGAGAAAATTGCAATCTGATGGCGGTCAGCTTCAGCACCGTCACGATTCTTGCTTTCTACAATCTGCAAAAATACGTCACCAGTACGGTTTTCTTTTACATTGAAAAAATATGAACGGTTATCAAGATAAATCTGAGTAGTAAAAAGTTCTCCACGTGCTCCCATGTTATTACCTCTTTATATTTAGTTTATAATTCGATTTGCAACAAAGAAAAGCCCAAAATTCGAAGAACCTTCCCTTGTGATGTGAGATGTAAATCTACCACATTCTGAAATTAAAATCAACTTGATTGAAAATGTTAGTTAAATGTGCCGTTAACTTCTTTTACAGCTTCAAAAAGTTCATCGATGGCCTTTGCAGTTGTAAGGGGGCCAAAGCTGAAGCGGACAGAAGTTTCGCGTAATTTTCCGTCAACATGCATTGCTTCAAGAACCGGCCGGTTGTTCTTGCGGGAAGAACAGGCGCTTCCTGTACTGATGTAAAAGCCTTTTGAATCAAGGGCTCGAAGCATGACATTACCAGGAACATTATTAAAGGCCGCCTGCACAACATAAGGAGAAAATAAATCGGTCTTTTCAAGACGGGACTGAGGAATTATTGTACAGCCATTCAGCGAAGAAAGTTTCTTTATAAAATCATTGGTTTCCTGACGCTGTTTCTGATAAGCCGAGAGAGCCTCAGAATTTTTCTCTGAAATAAAATATTTTTCCAGACACTTACTGAAGGCCAGGGCACCGAAAACATTTTCAGTTCCGCTTCTGATTCCTTTTTCCTGCCCGCCTCCACGCAAAAATGGATCAAGGCCTTTTTCACAGTCTTTCAGATAAAGGATTCCGATTCCACGAGGACCGCAGATTTTATGGGCGCTAAAGGCAGCGCTGTCTACGCCCCAGTCTTTCAGGCTGAAAGGAATCTTTCCTGCTGCCTGAACACAGTCAACATGAAATTTCGGCTTACGGCCGCCTGCACTAGCCTTTGAAATTGCATCAGCAATTTCTTTAACCGGCTGAATTACACCGGTTTCATTATTGACAGCCATAACGCAGACTGCAAGAGTATCTTTTGTAAGAAGGGCTGTAACTGCTTCGGGTCTAATTACGCCGTCTTTATCAGCCGGGATATATTCAACTTTACAGCCGGCTTTTTTAATTTCCTCCCCCATTTCGCGAAGGGCCGGATGTTCAATAGAACTGATAAGGACAGTTCCTTTTGAAGGCTTATTCAAAACAGAAAGAAGAGCAATATGGTCACTTTCCGTGCCGCCTGAAGTAAAAAAAACAGACTCAACTTTTACGTCAAGCGCCTCTGCAGCAGTTTTTCTTGCAGCTTCAAGAAGATTTTTCGCATTTTTTCCAGCCTGATGCGTAGAGGAAGGATTTCCCCAGTCATCAAGGGTCATTTCCAGCGCCGCGCGGAGAATTTCCTTATCACCCGGACTTGTAGCAGCCCAGTCAAAATAATGCTCTGTTTCTGTCATTTTTTTCCTACTTTAGAACTGAAAGAATTTCAGAATCTTTCACTTCTTCTATAACAGTATCCTGAAGACCATTTTGAATTATAACCCTTACTTTGTCAGTAAGATTTTTTTTGTCGTTGTGCATTACATTCAAAAGTCGTTCTGCAATTCCACCGCCATAAACAACAGAAGGAATTGCGGCAGTTTCCCAGCCGTAAAGCTTAAGTACATCAAAGATTTCGTTCATAAAGGCTTCGCGGCAATATTCTTTTTTATAGCTGAGTGTTACGGCACGACCAATACCCCAGGCAACGGCAGCGCCATGGGTGATTTTTCCCAGTCCTGCAACACTTTCAAGCGCGTGTCCGAAGGTATGTCCCAGATTTAAAGTGGCGCGGATCCCCTGCTCGGTAAAATCTTTTTCTACAACGGCCGCTTTTGCGCGAACGCTCTTGTTTATGATTAAATCGAGGGTCTCTGGGTCGCGGGCGTTGAGCTTATCAGCTTCATTCTTGAAAAGATCATACATTTCCTTATCAAAAAGAAGGGCTGTTTTAAAGGCTTCTGCAAGGCCTGAGTTATACTGATTTTCTGGAAGATACTGAACAAACTCCGGCCAGTAAAAAAGTCTTTTTGCCGGGAAGAATGAACCTATCATATTTTTGTAATTCTGATAGTCACAGCCTGTTTTTCCGCCGATTGAAGCATCAACCATAGCGAGCAAGGTTGTCGGAACAAGTTCTACGGCAGCGCCGCGCTTGAAAATTGAAGCAGCAAAGGCAGTAAGGTCGCAGATTACTCCACCGCCGATTCCTACAAACAAATCCTTACGGCTGAAGCCGGCTTCAAGGGCAGCAGTAATTATTGAAAGTACACTTTCTATTGTCTTAAAAGGCTCTCCAGATCCTAAAATCAAAAGGCAGTCATTGCCGCAAACTCCGTCATCAAACTTTGCGATAAAATTCTTCATGCAGTCAAGGCTGGCTACGGTTGCATCAGTAACGAAAAAACGTTTGCAAGGGGCATCTTCCGCTCCCGGATTGTAAACATCAATTAAATCTGGGGTACCAGACATAAAATTAATTTCTGATTTTTCAGTTCCTGCGTGAATTGAAGGATATGCGATCTGGAATGTTACTTTTTTCATACAAGCAGAGTTTAGCGTTTTTGGTTAGTTTTATCTATAAGAATTTTAATATTTAAAAGAAAGACGCTGGATTGGAGAAGGCCCTATTTCACGGCAGATTTTTCTGTGGGCAGCTGTAGGATAGCCTTTATGTCCGGCATAGCCGTATTGAGGATAGAGTTTATCCATTTCTTTCATAAAACGGTCTCGTTCATTTTTTGCTAAAATGCTTGCCGCCATCACGCAGGGATATTTTCCGTCAGCTTTGGGTTCGGCACGGCATTCAATGGGAAGGTCCGGGCAGCGGTTGCCGTCAGTAATACCAGAAAGTTCAACTTCTTCATAATTTATGCCCCTTTCCCTGCACCATTGTGGAAGTTTTTTTATCATGATTTCAAAGGCCCGCTTCATTGCAAGCATACTGGCTTCAAGAATATTGATTTTATCGATTTCTTTTTCATCACAAAAGGCAATTCCATAGCAGGCTTTTTCTAAAATCACAGTTTCTGCGGCAAGACGCTTTTTTTCAGAAAGTTTTTTTGAATCGTTTAAGATTTCAATGGGAAAATCAGCCGGAAGAATTACTGAAGAGGCATAAACAGGACCGGCAAGAGGACCTCGCCCTGCTTCATCAAAACCGGTCTCAAAGATAATTTTAGTCGGCATAATCTGAGTTATCCAGTTCCTTGAGAACAGAATCTTTGTTCGCAAAAACCATTACAAAGCCATCGCTATTTTGATTCTGTGGAAGATCACACTTGAAAACGTTCTTTTCAAAATCGCCTTTAGCTCCAAAAAGTTCTGCAATACGGCCTGTTTTAGCGCTTACTTTAAACTGATTACTGATGGAATCAACATTTCCTTTAGTTGCGGAAATGACAACGCTTGTATCGGCGCTTGTATTAATCACAGAATCGCGCAGAATAAGATAAGAATTCATGCTTGAAATAAATGAAGAATAAGTAACTGCATTTACAGAAGCGATTGAATCAAAAACCTTTACGACTCCAGAAGAAGCATCGATTACTGTTCCGTTTTTTGCAAAATCTGCGGAAAGCTCGCAGTTTTTAAGTTCCAGAGTACCGTTATTCAAAGAAAAAAGAGGAATCAAATCATTTTCAGAAAGAACCTTCTCTTTTTGAATCCTGATATTATTCAGGCTGAGAGTTGACTTATCAATCTGGATTGAACTTCCCTCATTAAAAATCAGGGTAGCGTTACCGTCATTCAAAATTTCACAGTCAGAAACAAGGCGGATAGCCTCTGGAGGAAATTCTGCATTTCCTTTTAAGCGGAGTTTTACAGAAGTACAGCTGTTAATGTCTTCAAGACATTCCTTGATGTTATTATATGGATGAGCCGCAGAACCATCAGCATTTTTGCCCGAAGATTCAGAATCAAAAAAATAATTGTAGCTGTCTATAATAAAAGAATATTCAACAGTCTGACTTTTTGTGATTTCATTCTGTGAATAAGCCTGGATTTTATAAAACAAGGCGCCGGCATCATTTGGCAAGAACTCATTCTGATAACCGTTTGGCTTATATTCCTTAAAATTGCCGACAGAAGTCTGCTTTAAGGCATTAATAACCTCATCATTGAGCTTAGTAACATCCTTAATTAAAAGAGGACGGCTGACTGCAATAAAAAGCTTGTTTTTTGAATCAGTTTCTACACCGAGGCGAACATTACGGCGTGAATAAAAGCCTTCAAAATCTGAAGAGATTTTAGGAACTTCAGGAGCCCGCTTATCAATATTATAGGAAACAGAAATTTCTCCCTGATAAACAGAACTAGAAAAAAGCCCGACTTTCAAAAGGCCTTCTGCATTATCGCCGTAGAAAACATCCGCGCCAAGCTGAGAATAAAGCTCTGAATATCGGTTATTATCGCCTTTTACGCTCATCGTATAGGAAGAATCGCCTTCTACGACAAAACTTGTAGTGCCGTCTCTTTCAAGCATGGTTTTGATTTTTGGTTTGGCAGGGAGAATACAGAAGTCTATTGCAGAGCCCTTCTGAAAATCCACATTCTGCCAGGAAACGATATGAGGACGACTTCGGTCAATATGGCGGTTTTCAAGCGGCATTGACCAGTATTCATCATCAATTTTATAAAGAAGATTTTTGTCTGTAAAAACTACAGTTTCCCAATCTTCAATTTTAATCGGAACCTTTCTCGTATTATTCAAACCGGCAACATGAGGGAAAGTTTTTATTATAAATCGCCAGGATTTTCCGCCCTCAGCAGGACGAACGACACAGGGAACGTATCTTGAAAGAACGTTTTTTTCCGAAATAGACAAATCAATTCCATGCATAAACTCAGTAGAATTGTTCATCTTAAAATTCATTTCAGCCGGAATAGAAAAAACAGTCCCCGAAGTATAGTTTACAAGTCCTGTATCGTAAAAAGTGGAAATAAAATCTGAATAAGGCTTATTTTCAGCCCTGTCTGTATTTACAGAATAGCGGACTTCCACAGTTTCATCTCTGCCGTCTGGTCTCACATGTGAAATTTTAAGATTTACATCACCTTCCACATCAAGAAGAACCGGACGGTCGTAGAAAAAACCGAAGTTTGCAGGATTTGATCCGTCAACCGAATAGTAAAATTCGCCGCCTTCAGAAGTATCAATAACAAGCATCTGCTTGTTTGCCCAGACACCTTTTACGGGATTTATTACATTAATCTCAGCAATAAGATTTGAAAGTCCCGCAGTCATGAGGAAAATTAAGACTGAAACAAGTTTTTTGACACTTCTTTTCATCAATTCTGCCTTTTTAATTTCCTAAATAAGGTCCAAGAATATCGCGGAGTTCAGGATCATCCTTGTAATAGTGAGTTTCCAATTCTTCAGCTGTAAGTCCGATAAGCTCATGGCTTGCATAGTGAATCCAGCGGTTTTCATCAGGATTGTTAATTTCAAACTTACGGCAGTAGTAATCAGGCTGAATAGGAAGATTTGCGTGTCCGTTGTCATAATTAAAATGCTTGTAATCATGAACGACCACCTTAATGTCTTCACGTTTAAATCCACGTGTATTCATCAATGTTTCAACAAGACAGTTGATTGTGCGGCCTGAGTCGTAAATATCATCTACAAGAAGGATTTTGTCACCAGGACGAAGATTTTCAGGAGGATAAGTCCAGCCGTCAATATAAACCTGTGTGTGCTGGGCAATATCAGAATATGAACGGGCAACTACACCAGCGTACAATACCGGATGATGTTTATTTTCACGGCAGACAATCTTAAAATACTCACTGATAACGTTAGACATGGCAGCGCCACCGCGCAGAGAACAGTAAATTACATCAGGAATAAAACCGTCTTTATAAATTTTGTGTGCAATTTTTAATGCATTGTTGCGGACTGTGTTATAGTCCAGAAATTCTTTAATCATTATTTCTACCTCTTTATCCCTAATATATTACTCAATTACGCCGTTTTTTCCAACAAGCTGCACTACAGGAACTTTTTCTTCTGCAGACAGGCTGATCTTCAACTGGCCTTCATCCAGTTCAATATTTACAAAGCGCATGTTTTTATCTGCATTTTCAAGGATGGCAATTGCAAGAGGATCCTCAATTTCCTTGCGGATAAGACGCTTCATAGGACGGGCTCCCATTGCAGGATTGTAACCATGCTCAATCAGATATTCCTTTGCATCATTATTAATTTTGATTGTAAGGTTCTTCTGTTCTACACGGTCTGCAAGGTCTTTAATCTGAATATCAAGAATCTTTGAAATTTCAGTCTTTGAAAGAGCATTAAATACGATTACATCATCAATACGGTTGATAAGTTCAGGATTTAAAAGCTTTTTCAATTCATGCAGGGCGCCGGCTTTAATGTCTTCGTAAGGCATTACACCTTCCAAAGTACCAAAGCCAACACGGCCTTCATTTGTAATCTGGCGGGCACCAGCATTTGAAGTCATAATGATTACTGTGTTGCGGAAATTTACAGTGTGTCCAAGATTGTCAGAAAGTTCACCTTCCTCAAGAAGCTGCAGCAAAAGGTTGAAAATGTCAGGGTGAGCCTTTTCAATTTCATCGAGCAAAACAACTGAATATGGATGACGGCGTACTTTTTCAGTAAGGATACCGCCGTCTTCATAGCCTACATATCCCGGAGGCGCTCCGACAAGGCGGCTTGCAGTATGCTTTTCCATAAAGTCTGACATATCAATTCTGATAAGGGCGTCTTCGCTTCCAAAAAGATATTTTGCAAGAGCCTTGGCAAGCTGAGTTTTACCAACGCCGGTAGGACCTAAGAAAATAAAGGAACCAACCGGGTGTTTTGGAGAAGAAATACCGGCACGGCTGCGGCGGATTGCGCCACAGATAACTTTAACGGCGTCATTCTGTCCGATAACTGTATTGTGCAGTTCTTCTTCCATATGAATAATGCGGGAAATTTCTGTTGTTGTAAGCTGCTCAACAGGAATGCCTGTCATTTCACAGATGATTTTCTCAATATCTGAAACTGTGACAGTTTTTTTGCCGCCGAACTGACCTTCGCTCAGCATTGTTGAATAGCGGCCAAGTTTTCTTTTGAGTTCGATTACCTTGTCGCGAACAAGAGCGGCGCTTTCGTAATCCTGATTTTTTACCAGAGATTTTTTTTCTTCAATCAAGTCGCTGATATTTGTTTCAATTTCGCGAAGTTCTGCAGGACGTTCTTCTTCGCTGATTTTTTTTGCTGCTCCGGCTTCATCAAGAATGTCAATTGCCTTATCAGGAAGAACTTTCTCAGGAATATAGCGGCGGCTGAGTTTTACGATTGAAGGAATTACGGCATCTTCATAAATTACGTGATGAAAATTCTCATACTTCTGCTTAATTCCGCGAAGGATTTCTTCAGTTTCCTGGTCACTTGGTTCACTTACCTTTACAACCTGGAACCGGCGCTCAAGAGCCAGGTCTTTTTCAATATGCCGTGTATACTCTTTAGTTGTAGTAGCGCCAATAATCTGGATTTCTCCGCGACTTAAAGCCGGCTTCATGATATTGGAAGCATCCATTGTTCCTTCAGGACCACCGGCTCCGATAATCGTGTGAAGCTCGTCAATGAACAAAATGATGTCGTCATTTTCTTGAATTTCCTTCATCATCTTTTTCATGCGCTCTTCAAATTCACCGCGGTATTTGGTACCGGCAACCATGGCAGCCAAATCTAAAGAAAGAATACGCTTCTTAAGAAGATTTGACGGAACTTTTCCCGCAGTAATTGCCTGAGCAAGGCCTTCTACAATGGCAGTTTTTCCGACTCCAGGCTCACCGGTCAAAACAGGATTATTCTTTGTGCGTCGGGAAAGAATCTGAATTACGCGGTGAATTTCCTTATCACGGCCTACGACAGGATCGCTTTTGTTTTCACGCGCCATTTTTGTAAGGTCGCGGCTGTATTCAGAAAGGAAGGATTCGTCACCGCCAGAAGCAGCTTCCGCATTCTTATCATTCTGATTATTTTCTTCAGGAGCAGTTCCTGTTAATAGGAAATCCGAAGGTTCATCGCCGAAAATCGACTTGAAAAACTCATCAGCGTAATTGTGGAAATTAAAATCATTATAGGAGCTTGGAACTTCACTCTGAGCTTCCACTACACTAAACCTAACATCACTTACTGTATAGCCGGAAGCTGTGAAAAAGTTTTCTGCAATAGTTTTTGACTCTTTTACAGCCGCAAGAAGAAGATGCTCTGTTCCCACGTAAACGTTATTTAATGAAGATGCTTCAAGATCTGCAAGTTTAATAAGATTTGCAACTCTTTCACTCTGGGGAATATCTTCTAGAGTTGGAGTTTTTTCAATTGTTGCAAAAGAATCCTCAAGAGATTCTTCAAAACGCATAAGATTAATATTCAGTTTTGTAAGGGTTGTAAAGCCGATACCCTCTTTCAGGCGAAGCATTGCAAGCAGAATATGTTCAGGAAGAATTTCCTTGCTTCCAAACTGACGTGCCTCATCCTGAGCCAGAAACAATACAATTTTTCTTGCGCGAACCGAGAAATTTTTCAATTAAAACCCCATTGCTTTTATGAGTAAAGGATTAGTTTACTGCAATTTTTTCAAAAGCCTGTTGAATTACAATCGCTCTCAGGCGCTGCAACTGGGCGCTCAGGTCGTTTTTAAGGTCTTCCTCGTAAGAAAAAGCGTAGTTGTCATTCACATAAAGAATATGACCGTGCTTTGCCCTGTAATACAAGGCATTCAGCTCCTGCCCGGTAATCCCAGTTACTCTGCCAGTCTGTAAACCGAACTTCATTACGCTGATAATATCCGCCGCTTCATCGTAAGTAAGCAGAAGCGAATACATTGCCTTAGCGTAAGCCCTTTTTACAAAATTTAAGAGTATTGTAGGATTATTATCGGCAAAAGTACGCCGAATCTTGCGTTCTGTTTTTAAAATAATTTCTGCAAGCGAACTGATGTTTGCTGCCTGGTCCAGCTCAGTGCCGTCTGCCGAGTTTCCGGGGAACAAATCAAAAATAAAATTGGAAAAGTTTGCAGAATCCGAAACCTGAAAAACAGGCTGAATGCAGAACTTCTTTTCCTGTACCAGCCCAAGTATTGCATCAAACTGCCCCGAAAGCACAATTGAGGGAATAAAAATACGGTAGGAGATTTTTAGTCCTGTTCCGCAGTCCTTTATCTGAGAAGTCAAATAACCAAAATCATGGCTTGCGGCAAACTGCAGCCTTTTTTGCAAAAGCTCGTCAATTCTGTAAACCTGAGCCATCACCTTTTCGGTTTCAAAGCCGCAGGAAAAAGCTGAAATGCGGACATGATCTATATGATTTACAATAATATTTTCCGAATCATTGTCATTTAAAATTACCGCAGTACAGTCAAAATTCTTATCATCAGTAATGATATTTTTGTCTATGAGAACCTGGCGGCCCTGGGAAAAAATATTTTTGTAATCAATAAAATGAAAGGAATTTTCCCCCTGAATGGCATCGTAAACAAGGGAATTTACCCTCTCCATGTCGTCTGTACTCATTTTCACAGGAAAAGGAAAATCTGCAAGATTGCGGCTGAGACGGATTTTTGTAGAAAGCACTACATCATCATTCTGTCCGCTGACAGAAAACCAGGGAAGAGGTATTTTATTCTTCGCCATTTTTGTCCCCCTTTCCCTCTTTATTTTTTGCTTCTAAATCAATATCAGAATCTGAATCAGTGTCAAAAGTGATTTTTTCACCTGACTCTTCTTCAGAAAAAGAAGCTTCCTTATTCAAAACCTTAAGATAATCCCGGTAAAAAGCGGCCTTTTCGTATTCTTCGGCTTCAATTGCAGCTTCAAGCTTAAACTGCATTTCAACCCGGCTTGTGAGGGTCGACTTATAGCCTTTAAGTTTTTTTGGAAAGCTTCCCTGATAAGGCTTTGTAATTCCGTATTTTTTCAGGGTCTTTTTGAACTCCTGGGCAAAAGTATAATAGCATTCAGAGCAGCCGATCTTCTGAGACTCTGAAATACTTTCGTAAGTCATTCCGCAGACCGGACAGATTTTTTTTGTCATTTCAGCGCCTCCAGAGGTTTTTCTTTACCGGCCCTTACAGAAGGCAGAACGCTTACCAGAACAGAAAGCAGCAGGGTTCCGGCGCATACAAGGACAATCTGCAAAAGCGGAATATCCACAGGAATTGTTTGAAGATAGTAAGCAGGATCCATGAGACGTACTTCGGTAAAAAGATTTACCATGCATTCAAGGCCGCGGATAAGCTGATTTGCAAAAAGAGAAATTAAAAGGCCTGCTGGAAGGCCTATGCAAAGGCCGGAAAAGCCGCAGAAGAGGCCCGTAAGCAAAAAAGAAAGGGTGATTCCGCGCGGCGTGGCGCCCATGCTTTTAAGGATGGCTATTTCGCGGCGGCGTTCCATAACAAGCATTACTATTGCAGAGGAAATATTTATACTTGCCACAAGCACAATCATCATCATTATAAAAACAAGCATAACCTTGGTAGAAGAAAAGTTTTCAAAACGGGCAGAGTTTACCTGCGACCAGCGGTAAACATTGGCATATTGGCCGGCCTCTTTTTTCACTGCCCTCTGGATTGCCATAAGGCGAGGACTGAAAGCATCTTCTGTTTCTATAAGGATATTAAAGTCAGCATTAGTCATAGTAAAGGAACGAAAAAAAGTCTCAATGGGAATAAAAATCCAAAGTTCATCCAGTTCCTGATAGCCGGAAGTTACAATTGCCCCAACTTTGAATGTAGAAAGTTTTGGAAGGACATTCTCCCCCGACTTTCTTGTCGTGATAATCCTGAAACTGTCTCCTGCGTGAACTTTAAGCCTTTCAGCCATCTTCTGTCCTATAATCGCCCCGGAAATAGATGAGGTATCGCCTTCAAGAACTTCAAAAAGTGTTTTAAAGCTTTCATTGCGGGAAAAAATATCACTCTGAACCCCGCGGATATAAGCCCCTGTTCTGACATTCTTTCCAACCGCCAGCGCCGACAGAGTTACTTCAGGGTAAACCGCAGTCACGCCGCTAACCTTTTCAAAGCGGGCCGCATAGGCAGTAAATTTTTCCGCAGATTTAGTCTCTTCAATTCCCTTTGCCACCCTCATTTCCAGATGACTGGAAGAAAGCCCTATTATACGCTCTGTCATTCCGTCAATCATTCCGTTTGTAATGGAAAGGACTGCCACAAGAGGAATTACGCTAAGTCCGATGCATATAATAGCCCCGTAAATACTTTTACGCGCCGAAGATTTTTTTTCAGTTTTTGGGAAAATTAAGCTTTTTGCAAAATACAGGGAGGCCTTTAAAGTCACTTATTTTCCTCCGTTTTCCTTTGCAAGTTTTCCGCCAAGGATTCTGTAAATCTCATCGCCATTTTCTGCAATTTTCATATCGTGAGTTACCAGAAGAAGCGTTTTATTGTATTTTTCCACCATATTGAACAGAAGTCCGCTTATCACACCCGCATTTGCAGGATCAAGATTTCCCGTAGGCTCATCTGCAAGAATTAAGGAAGGGTCATTTATAAGGGCACGGGCAACAGCCACTCTCTGACGTTCTCCGCCGCTAAGCTCTGAAGGAAGATGATTTTTTCTTTCGTAAACTCCGGTATCCTGCAAAAGCTGCTCAGCCTTTTCACGCGCGATTTTTTCAGGAACTCCCGCAATTAAAGCCGGCATACATACATTTTCCAGCGCCGTAAAATCCTTTAAAAGATAGTGAAACTGAAAAACAAGGCCTAAAAAACGCGAGCGGTATTCACAGAGTTCTTTTTCACGAAGTTCAGAAACCTTCCACTTTCCGCTCTTTTCAGTTCCGGCAATTACAGAGCCAGCGGTAATAGAATCAATTCCCCCGATTATATTCAAAAGAGTTGATTTTCCGCTTCCGCTTTCGCCAAGAATTACGATTTTTTTTCCTTCTTCAACTTCAAGATTAAGATCAGAAAGAACAGTAAGCTTTTCGCCTGTTGAAACAAAAGTTTTTTCAAGATTTTTGATGGAAAGTATACTACTCATTATGAAGCACCTCTGCCAGAGTTGATTTTAATACGTTTTTACTTGCAAAAAAACAGGCCGCAAGCGGTGAAATTATTCCAAAAATAAAAATCATAATAACCTCAGACTTAAAAATACGGGCCGGAATATTTGCATAAATGCTGTAAGTCGAATTTTCTTTGATATACATAAGATTTTCACGACTGAAAACCGCTGTAAAAAGATACTGAAAAAAGTAAACGATTTTTGAAGCCCCGTTAAATACCGCATTTGTATTAAGGCTTATGATAATTCCAAGAAGGAGTCCCGCCGCCGAGCCCAGAAGTCCTGTATAAAAACCTCGGGTAATAAAAATCGCCTGAATTTCCTTAGTCCGCGCTCCCAGGGCAGAAAGAATTGCAATCTCCCTCTGCCGTTCAAAAACAAGCCGCCTCATCGCGTTATAAATATTTATTGCCACTACAACAAAAATAAGGCAGACAACCAGCAAAAGCATGTTTTTTTCTATGCGAAGCGCCCCGTAAAAACTCTTATTGTATTCCTTCCACGAGCTGATTTTAGCTCCGTATCCCTCTAAAAGCTTAGTCAGAGCCCGAAGTTCCCTTTCTACCTGAGCCGTATTGTAAACCTTAATTCCCCAGGTCTTTTTCGCATCCTTTCCAAAATACAGGGCCGCATCCTCAAGATTTATAAAACACATGCTGGCATTTATTTCCTGATAGCCGGTTGCAAAAATTCCCTTTACGGTCAAAAGCCTCTGCCCCGAAAAAAGCTCCACATCGCTTGAGCCGCTTAAAACAAAAAGATTTACCTGGTCTCCCACGCGGACTTTCAGATTGTGTGCCAGGGTATTTCCCAAAATGATTCCGCCCCTGCCCGACAAATCAAAGCTTCCCTGTAAAAGAATGATTTCTTTTCTGAAGCCTTCATCCTCGTAGTAAGACTCAGCCGGGATTCCCCGGATTACAGCAGGACTTTCAAATATAGCAGAAGAAGATGATGAAATTTTGCCTCCGGCAAAATCCGGGGGATTAGGCACCGAGCACATTAAAGTCTGCGCCTGATAAAAAGGAGTAAGAGCACGCAGGAGTTTTGAATCCTTACAATGCTGGCTAAGTTTTTGTTCAAGTTCAGCGCCGTCTGCCCCTGAAAGTTCCCCCGAGCCTTCTTCCACCTGAATATGATAAGACTGAGTTTCCAGAATTGCGTCAATAAAACTCATCTGAAAGCCGTTCATAACGCTTGTAACTACAATAAGAGTCATAACTCCAAAGCAGATACCAAGCAGGCTGAGCCGGGAAGTAACCGAAGCCCGGCTTGTCCTGTCTGCCGAAGCAAAACGGCGTGAAATAGAAAAAATTAGCGAAAATTTAGAAATCCAGTTTTTCTTCATCATCAAACTTGTGCACCCTCAAAACCCGGTCTTCCTGGTAAATCACCTCTTTAACCCGGTTATAATCTACAAACCAGGTTTTTACGCTGATTCCTCCGTTAAAAAAATACTGCTGGGTAAAGGATCCCAGAACCTGTGAATATTTTTCCACAGATTTCAATACGTCATTTTCATAATAACTTACATCAGGAGGAATTTCTTCCCCGTCAGCGTTGAGGGGATTATATTTATATTTATATGTTTTTACAAATACGCCTCGGCGCTTTGTATCTTCTTCACTGTTATAGGAAAAAGTTCGCGTACTAATTTCACTAATGCGTTTCTGGCTGTCGTATTTATATCTGCAGATTTCAGTAATATAAGGCCTGTCATTTACCTTTTTGTATTTTTCAGACTTTTCTACAAGATTATCAGGAAGATAGAAAAAACTTTCTCCTTTATCTGCGCTTTCAATGATTTTATTGTAAATGCGTTTTTCCCTTCCGTGATACTTAAAAAACTCCTGCTTTACGATTTTTGAATCACTAAAGCCTGCAATTTCCCAGTGTTCAATTTTTGAAAGTCTGTATTCGTCATCAAAAAACCATCTGGAAGTTTTATTGCCGATCGAATAAACCATTACCCGGCTGCCATCCACCAGGTCAGGCTGAATGACTTCATTTTCAAATTCGCTGAAGCTTAAAAGAGAAGTTTTTTCCTTAAAATCTTTTGAAAGATATTCCGGAACTTCTATTTCAGGAACCTGAAGCTCAGAAATATCAATGTCTGAAAGAGCATCAGCTTCCTGATCTTCAGAAAATCCGGAAACCAAAAGAAGAGAAAAAATAAAAAATGCAGAAAAAAATCTTTTACAGGATTCCCAGGAACTCGTCAATGTATTTCTCCGCATTAAATGGCGCAATATCGCCGTATTTTTCACCTGTACATACAAAAGCAACAGGAATTCCAAGTTCACGGCCAATACTTACAGCAACACCGCCTTTAGCTGTT
The DNA here is from genome assembly GCF_000619925.1 of Treponema sp. C6A8. Taxonomy (GTDB): domain Bacteria; phylum Spirochaetota; class Spirochaetia; order Treponematales; family Treponemataceae; genus Treponema_D. The sequence continues at coordinate 699,133 of NZ_JHVB01000001.1, forward strand.
GAATCGCACTTTGTCATGATGATTGCATCAACCTTTACCGCTTCATTAAAAACTTCTGCCTGGCGCAGGGCATTCTGACCGGTTGTAGAATCAATTACGATGATTTTTTTATAGCAGCCGTCATCAGCTTTAAGGGAACATGTTCGGTCGATTTTCTGAAGCTCGCGAACAAGATTTTCCTTATTGTGAAGGCGGCCTGCAGTATCAGCAATTACAAGGCCAGGTCCCTTAGACTTTACGGCTTCTGCGGCATCAAAAACAACGGCGCTAGGGTCGCTTCCGTGCTGGTGGCTCACAACCCTCACCCCGATTTTTGAACCATGAGTATCAAGCTGTTCGATTGCAGCGGCTCGGAAGGTGTCGGCGCTGGCAAGGACAAGGTTTTCTACTCCACGGTTTTTAAAATAATTTGCAAGCTTTGCAACGCTTGTTGTTTTTCCGACACCGTTTACGCCAAGCACCATCCATACATTCTGCTTTGACATATCCGGCTCCAGGCTGATTTCCCGGATGTTCTGTAATAAAAGCTGCTTAAGTTCAGCAACAATATCCTTCTGTTCACTTATCTTTTTCTGGCGGCAAATCTGTTCAAGTTCATCAGTAATTTCAAAGGCTGTTTTTGCGCCTATATCGCCTTCAACAAGGCTGTCTGTAAGTTCTTCAAAAAATTCTTCGTCTATTTTTTTTGAAAAAAGATTTTTTAATTTTTCGCCGAATGATTTTTTCATTTTACTTCCTCATCTTCAACTTTTTCTTCAGTTTCTATATCGTCTGCATTTTGCTCTGATTCAGTTTCTATAACTTCTTCAGTTTTACGCATTTTCTCAAGTTTTTTAAGTTCTTTCTGCTTCTTTTTTTCAAGTTTTTGTGGAGAAATCGGTTTTGCCTTCTGAGGAAGAACAGAATTTACTGCCATAAAATAGCGGACAAGTTCATAGACAAAAAGGGCTCCGCAGCCTATGGCAATTCCGCCGCAAATCTGGTTTCTTGTCTGCCATTTGAGGGCGTCATCATAAGTTCCGACACCAGAATTAAACTGATTTGCAGAATTAACATAATTTCCGTAAGTGTAAAAATAAGGCACCATAGAAAGCATCAAAAGAGTATAAGTTCCGTACATGATGCGGCGGCGCTTATCAATATAATCATTTACATCGTAGCGAAGGCCTTTTACGGAAACCGTATTTTCATTGCTCAAAAGATTTACAGGAACATAAAAGCTGGTGGAAAAACCGTCATCGCTTATAAACTGACCCAGAATCTGAGTGTCATTTATGCGGATTTTTGCCTGCGGAAAGACGTTTTCTTCTTCAGGAAGAGGCGCAAATGGTTCTGCAAGCGCACCTGCCGCATAAAAACGTCCCGGAAAAGGAGATAAGTTTACGGCATCTATGAAAATTTCTTTTTCAGGCTGCATTGTAACGTCAATCTTATATTTTTTGTTGCCCTCAAAAAAATAGGAAGTTCCCATTTCAAGATAGCCGTCACAGACAAAACGAACGGCATGTACGCCTGACTGAGTTCTTATTGTCGTCATTTTTGGCGGCTGCAAATCATCATCAAAATAAACGCGGACTTTTTCCTTTACCTCTTCTGGCTCCACGCAGATTTCAACATCAACAGGCATACCGTTAGAAAGGGTAATTACAATCTGATGGGCAAGCGAAGCGCTTATCATATCAGCATTTTCGATGAGGCCGACTTCAGAAACCGTGTGATTTAATTTTCCGCCCGGATATTCATATATTTCTACAGTAACAAAATAATATTCCCCGTAATTTGTAACAGTACCGGTAATCAAAGAACGGATTCCTGCATTTACGGCTTCTTTTTCATAATCATAGCTTGTGTAACCGTATTTTTGAGCTGTCTCACTGGCTTCAAAAAGGGCGGTCGTATCATCCTTATACAAATTAATGTCCAGAGAATCGACAAACTCGGCGTCACGATTAAACATATTGTGAAACATGGTCTTTAAGTTTTCTTTTTCACTTGTTTTTTCATCATGATTAAAAAGACCGCGCTGAACAAGTTTTTCTTCACGGATTGATTTTTGCATTGCCTGATCAACTTCTTTTAAGTTATCTGCAATTTTAGTCTTAATGCTTTTTATGGCCTTTTCTTCTTCCTTGATTTTTGAAGCAAGCTTGCGCTTTGAATAATTTTGCAGCAGTAAAGAATCGCGTTTTTTATATTCGGCGGAGAGCTGCAGAAAAAGTGAAAGTCGTGTTTTTCTTAAATCATACAAGGTCTGGTCAAGTTTTTCATCCGGGTAAACAATATGAACAAGGTCTTCATTTAATTTTTCAAGAATTCGGTTAGGAAACATTTCTGCAATTCCCTTTGAAACTGCGGGATCTTCCGACGCTGCAGAAATGTATTTAAAACGTTCAGCGCCCACAACCCACTTTGAAGTATCAGCTGCATAAAGCGGATTTGCGGCGCTTATGAGTAAGGCAAAAATTATAAAAGTCAGGAGATTCCTAAACTTCTTCGTCATCATCCCCGCCGTCCATTGGAAGTCCCTTCCATTTTGCAACAAGGTATGCGTTCATAAATTCGTCTATTTCACCGTCCATTACACTCTGAATGTTTCCCGAAGAAAACTTAGTGCGGTGGTCTTTTACCATTGTGTAAGGCTGGAATACGTATGAGCGGATCTGGCTTCCAAAAGAAATATCCTTTTTTTCTGCGGCAAATTTTGAGTTTTCCTTTTCCTTCTGCTCGCGGTAGTATTCATAAAGACGTGCCTTAAGCATGCTCATACAGGCCTGACGGTTAAAAATCTGGCTGCGTTCTGTCTGGCAGGCAACAACAATTCCAGTAGGAATATGAGTAAAGCGGACAGCAGAGTCTGTTTTGTTTACGTGCTGACCGCCCTTTCCGCCCGCGCGGTAAGTATCTACGCGAAGGTCTTCAGGACGCACTTCAACTTCAATTGTGTCGTCAAGAACCGGGTAAACATAAACAGAGGCAAAACTTGTGTGACGGCGGGCGTTTGCGTCAAAAGGAGAAATACGTACAAGACGGTGAATTCCGCCTTCGCCCTTAAGATAACCGTAAACATAATCGCCGGAAATCTGAATTGTAATAGATTTAATTCCGCCTTCTGCTTCCAGCTGGTCAACAACTTCTGTTTTATAGCCGTGGCGTTCTGCCCAGCGAAGGTACATTCGGCTAAGCATAAAGGCCCAGTCGCAGGCTTCTGTTCCGCCCGCTCCCGCATGAACGGTAAGATATGCGTCGTTCTGGTCAACCTCGCCCGAAAGCAGGTTGAGAATATTTAATTTTTCAAAAGTCTCTTTGCAGGAAGCATACATTGTATTAACTTCGTCTTCGTCGGCAGCATCTCCGCTTTCTACGGCAAGTTCATACATTGCTTCCAGGTCATCAAAATCAGCCTTAAGCTTGCGCCATGGTTCTACGCGATTCTTAAGCTTTCTGATTTGAGACATTACTTTTTCTGCAGCCTTAGGATCATCCCAAAAGCCGGCAGCTTCTGTTAGTTTTTCTTTTTCCTTTATTGATTTATCGATTGCGTCCGAGTCAAAGACGCCCCCAAACAGTGTTGATTTCTTCTTTCAGTTCTTCAATCTGTATTTTTACTTCTTCTAACATAGCCTATACAATAACCTTTTTTTCAAGAATCATCAATCAAATGCCGATTATTAATATATGAAGAAATCTTTTTTTATTTTTGCATTAATTTCAGCATTTTTTGCAAATTCCATCTTTGCCGAGCGCCCTATTGTTCAGGATATTCAGGCTCTTGCGGGTAACTCAAACCGCATAAATCTTTTATGGAATCTGCCGCAAAATCCTGAAAAAGAGATTACACAGCTTTTGGTTTACCGTGACCTTTCTCCGATTTCTTCATATGCCCAGCTTGCAAAACTTGAACCGATTGCAAAGCTTGTTCCAATTCTTACAAGCTACACGGATACAGTCAAAGATTACAAGGATTACTTTTACGCAGTAATTGCAGTTACAGACGAGCCTTATGACATTATTCTTATGTCTATTAACTCAACAGTAACAGGCTGTCATGTTCAGACTGTCGCAAAAAATCCACTGCCAAAAAAAGAAGAAAAAGCTGAAAAGATTTATCCGGAAGGCTCAATGAGGGAAATTCCCCTGCCATATCTTGATTATATTGACGGGCTTGAAAAAGAATATAAGGTTTCACAGGAAGTCGCTGCCAGCGTAAAACCTTTGGGAATAAATGAAAAACGGGAAGTTCCCCGCCTCAGCATTCATATTTTTGAAGAGGATTTGATTTCGCCGGACGGTGGCGATGATTTTCTTCTTTTTGAAGTTTTGAAAACGACTTTTATTCAGAAAAAATACAAAGAAGCGATTGACCAGCTTGAAAAACTGGTTGGAACAAATATCAGCCAGGACACAAGAAACCGCGCCTACTTCTACCTTGGTGAATCGCATTATATGCTGGCACAGTACCCCAGCGCCATCAGAACTTTTGTAAGAATTGAAAACATCTACCCAGCCTTGTGCAAGCAGTGGATAGACAATTCGCTTGATCAATTATAAGCCCAGTTTAAAGAAAATACTTCCGCAAAGAACCGGCTTTTGTTCCGCCGAGAGCGCTGATAGGAAATTATTATACATTTCCAGCGCTCAATGCTCCACAAAAGCCGAACCTTTGCTCCGTATTTTCTTGTAAGTGCAGCTTACTTATTAATAGATTGACCTCAAAATCTCAACAATCGCAGGTTTTTCTACAGCCTTTTTAATCTCGGCAAGAATAGAAGAACCTTCTGTATTCTTTACGACAGGCTTACCCTTCTCGTCCGAGTTTGGAACTGTATCAATTCCTTCTTTTTTATTCTGCTCAGGCACGCTTACCAGAATAATTTCATCATCTACGTTTACGCGGTCGTAAAAACCGTGCTGGGTGATGTCTGCTTCAGAAACTTCTTCGCTGGCCTTTGTGATTTTGATACTACCAACAACATCAGCATCTTTATAAGAAAGCCCGATTCCATTATCCGAAATCTTAAGTCCGCCCTTCTTTACAATCTTGAACTCAGAATCATTTACAACGTTTTCCGATTTTCCAAGGTCAACAAGAACAACCTTGCCGTTACGCTTAAGGATTTTTCCGCGGACTACAAGTTTTTCCAGAACTGAATTACGGAAGCGGCGGAGTACAGTAGAAAATCTGTTGTTTCCGGTTGCGAACCATCTTTCTTCCATAACTGGAGTTCCGGTTCTTCCTGTGTACATGGAAGCCTTAAGGGTAATATCCTCTTCTGATTCACTTGAGTTTACAAGAATAAAATAATCAAAATTACTTCCCCGGGCAATTTTATAGGCTTCGCTGTAGCCGCTTACAGGCGTTACCTGAGTTTTTACAGAGGTAATTGCAACGCCGGAAAATACATCACCAGCCGCAAAGGCTGTAAGGCGTTCTGTATCAGCGTGATTAAAGCTTGTGTTCTGGTCTACATAGAAAACTGCAATGTTCCAGCGGATTTTATCAAGATAAAAAGGTTCTACTTCCCACTTTTTGGCAATTGTTGTTCCCAAAAGTGATTTATAGCCTTCAATTGTGTCTTTTAAAGTCTGATTAATTGAATCCGGCGAATTATTCTGGATAAAATCCAGCTGTTCAAGATAAAGCTCATGCATTCCGTTCATTTCAAGAATGTCAGCATATGAAAGGCGGGCTTTTACATTGGCAGGATCAAGAAGAAGAGCCCTCTGATATTCGTAAACAGCCCCCAGCTTATCAAAGCGGCTTTCATACTGAAGGGCATTTGTAATGTGATATTGAGCCCATTCCTTACGGCGGCTGTCATCCATTGGAAGAGTCGTTCTCGCAGTAAGCTCAAGCTGAGTTCTCATCATTTCATCCTGAGGCGAAACAGAAAGTCCCGCATCCCAGGTATCAATGGCATCATCATAAAGGCCAAGCTTATTCTGGGCAATTCCCTTTAAATACCAGGCTTTTCCGTTTGTACGGTTTCTGCTGATTAAAAAGTCACTTATATCAATTACATCGTTATAGCGGCCTTCAGAATACAAAATTGCTGATAAAAGCTGATAGCCAGGCTCAAAGTTTTTATTGAGTTCAAGGGCAATTCTAACGTGCTTTTCAGCCTGAGTAATTTCACCCTTCATAAAGTAAATGAGGGCTGAAAGAAAGTGAACTTCACTTTCCCCCGAATAAAGCTGCATTGCCTGATTCAAAAACTTTTCAGACTGCTTGTAGCGGCCGGTTTCTGCGCAAATCAGGGCCATAGAAAGAAGAGCCTTTCTGTTCCCGGATTCACGGCGAAGGGCTTCTGAATACTGCTGTTCAGCGCCTGAAAATTTTCCGTCATAAAGTTCAAGTTCTGCAAGACCAAAATGAGCGCTTACGTCATTCGGGAAGTCCTGCAGGATTTTATTAAAAAGAGCCTTTGCTTCTTCCGCGCGACCAAGCGCCAGATAAAGCATTCCCTTTAAATTTTCAATTTTGCTGTTATGCTTTTCAAGATTTTCAGCTTTTTCAAGATAAGTCAGGGCAAGCTCAAACTCCCCCATTTTGTAAGAACAGCTTGCAAGATGATACCAGGCATCGGAATATGAAGGATTTAAGTTTACAACCTGAAAAAAACTCTGTCCTGCATCGAACCAGTTTTCCTGGGCTTCATAGGAAAGTCCCTGGTCAAATAAGGCAAGAGGACTATTCTGGCTGGCTGCAGGCGCCGCATAGAGATTGCCGGCAGTAAATAAAGCTAAAACTAAAAGTGTAAACTTATTCTTCCTTGTTTTCATCATTTTCACTGTTTTTAATTACCTTTATTACATTGATTCTGTGGCCTTCCATGTTCTGAACGATAAAATCAAATCCATTCCAGGAAGTTTTTTCATATTTTACAGGAACTTTTCCGAACAAATCGAAGACAAATCCGCCCAGAGAATCAAAATCTTCTTTAGGGAAGTCTGAACCGATTGCTTCATTTAAATCATCAAGATTTACGCGGGCATCACAAAGCCAGATATTTTCGCCGGCAGAAATGATGTCCTCTTTTTCGTTGTCGAATTCATCCTGAATATCGCCGACAATTTCTTCAATAATATCTTCCATTGTAACAAGGCCGGAAATTCCACCATACTCGTCAATTACAACGGCAATATGAAGGTGCTGGCGCTTGAATTCACGAAGAAGGGAGTCAATTCGCTTGCTTTCCGGAACAAAATAAGCGCGTCGGATAATTTTTTTAAGGTCAATTTCAGAATCTTCAAGAAAAAGCTTGAGAAGGTCTTTTACATAAAGAATGCCGGTTACGTTATCAATTGAATCCTGATAAACCGGGAAACGTGAATGTCCGCTAGCAATCAGTTTATGAAGAAGCTCGTCGCGGGGAGTGTCAGCCGCAATAAAGTCTACGTCGATGCGGGGAACCATAACTTCCTTAACGGCAGTTTCTGAAAGTCCCTCAACGCCTTCAATCATATCCTCTTTTTCTTCTTTCAGAATTTCCTTTTGGGCAGCGGACAATTCTTCTGTATGTGAAGACTTTTTCTTTTTCTTAAAAAAACTCATTTTATTACGCTCTCATTTTTTAATTCTTTTAACAAATTTTCCTGCTTTACAAGCATTTCACAGACAGGCTCTACGCCTTTTTCTATGTGCTCAGGCTCGTGGTCATAGCCGTTCAAATGAAGAAGGCCGTGAACCAGAAGCCTTTTTATTTCGTCATTTTCAGTCTGTTCAAAGTAGGCGGCATTTACAGGAAGAGTGTCCAGGCTGATTGCAATGTCGCCTGCGCATTTCCAGACTCCCTCTTCATCTTCATATTCGTCACCGTTTTCAAAGGAAAGAACATCAGTTGCGCTGTCAATTCCGCGGAAATTCTTATTGAGTTCCCGAATATAATCGTCATTACAAAAAAGAATACTGATTTCTTCCCCATCAAAGCCGAACTTTTCCATAACAAGGTCAACAAAAGGCTCAACATTATCAAGCCATAAAGGAGAGTCTATTTCTTCCTGAACAGAAATTAAAATGCGGTTTGCCATTACTTTTCCGCCTTTTCTGTTTTTTCAGTTTTAGGAGCTTCTTCTTTTGCAGCCTTAGCTCCCTCTTTTTCTTTTTTTGCAAGAGCCGCAGCACGGGCATTTGCAGCTTTTTCTGCAGCAGAAAGGGGCTTTTCAGCAGTCTCGTTTTTTTCTGTCTTATCCTTACCCTCTTCATTCTGATCTGGATATTCAATTCGGCTGTGATAGTAGCCTGCAAGAATCTGAACAAAGGCTTCCTTAATGCGCTTAACATCGCGGAAGGTCAAAGGACAGTTATCAAGCTGCTTGTGTTCAATTTTTCCGTTGATTAACTGAGTTACAAAAGCTTCCAGACGAGGAACAGAAGGACTCTTCAAGGTTCGGCAGGCAGCTTCTACGGTATCTGCAAGCATGACAACGGCTGATTCGCGGGTTGTAGGAGGATTTCCTGAATATGAAAATTCCTCAGGACTCAAAGTGTCGTCAAGTTCCTTTGCTTCATTATAAAAATAGGCAATCAGGCTGTTTCCGTGATGTTCTGCAATAATATCAATTACAGCCTGAGGCAGATGAAGCTGATGAGCCTTTTCCACGCCCTTACGAACGTGACTCTTGATAATCGAGCGTGAAAGAGACGGGTTCAAATCATCGTGCTTGTTTTCACCCTTCTGATTTTCAACAAAGTATTCAGACTGCTCAATTTTTCCTATATCGTGGTAGTAGGCGCCGACGCGAGCAAGCAATGCGTTTGCCTTGATTTCGCGGCAGGCATTTTCAGAAAGCTGGGCAACCATCAGGGAATGCTGATAGGTTCCGCTTGCCTGAACCAGCATTTTTCTCATAAGAGGATGATTCAGGTCGGAAAGTTCCATAAGGCGGAAAACCGAAGCAGTATTAAGCATGATTTCAAGCGGAGTCAAAAGACCAAGCGTTAAAATTCCCGAAAGGAAGCCGTTGGCTGCAACACCGCCCAAAAGTTCAGGAAGTTCTGTAAATGTTTCATTGAAAATTACGTGGATAATCACCATAAAAACGCAGTTGAAAATTGCAAGGGTGATTGAAGCAAAAACAAGATCAAGGCGGCGGTCAATTTTACGGACGATTGCCGCTGAAGTAAGGGAGGTTGCAAGAGTGTAAACAAAGGTCTGAACCTGACAGTCGCTGGAAATCAAAACTCCAAGCGAAAGCACAAAGGAAAGCAGAACTGCCGCAACGTTTCCGTACAGAATTGTAACCAGCATTACAAAAAGCGATGCCGGAATAATAATACAAATAGAATAGGAATCTGAAAAAATTGACATTTTGCCGCAGAAACTGACGACCACGTACAAAAGCACGAAGAAAATCATCTGTAAGAGCGGCTCACGAACATATATCTTCCGGTTGAAAGGTACAAAGCAGTAAAGCAGGTACCACATAATCGCCAGCAGCAGTAAAAAAAGCTCGGCATTTGCAAAAGCCCGGTAATCAATGTAGAGCGGAGAAGCCGACATTTTTTTCAGCTTGGCATAGCCTTCTTCTGTAATCGGGAAGCCCTTCTTTATGATTTTTTCGCCCTTTTCTATTGAAACCGGATCCAGTTCATCAGGCGGCAAATCTTTTTTAGCTATAATAGTACGGTCAGAAATCTGATTGATTTCATAATCGGAAAGTGAAAAATCAGCAATAGTCTGAACAGTACTGATTTTTACAAAGTTAAGGGCAGAAACCATCAGCAATCCTACAAAAAATAGGATTAAATAGAGATAATTTTTAGAAATGTAAGCGCCCATGGACTGGAAATATAATCCAAAAACCCCGGGATTATTCTTCTTAGTATTGTTTTTCATTCTCGTATGCCTTTACAATCTGTTTTACAAGATAGTTTCTTACAACATCTTCTGCTGTAAGCTCCATAAAGCCTATGTCTTCTATTTTATATAAAATCTGAATGGAATGCATTAGTCCGGATGGTGTTTTATGAGGTAAATCTATCTGAGTAGGATCGCCTGTTACAAAAACTTTTGAATTGTCACCCATGCGGGTAAGGAACATCTTCATCTGAGGAATTGTCGCGTTCTGGGCTTCATCAAGAATTACAACAGCATTATTAAGGGTACGACCTCTCATATAGGCAAGCGGCGCTGTTTCAATAATGCCGGCTTCAAAAAGTCGTTTTACAGTTTCTACAGGAAGAACGCTTTCCATTGCATCTTTTAAAGGCCGCATATAAGGGTCGATTTTCTGTTCAAGATCGCCCGGCAAAAATCCAAGGTTTTCCCCCGCTTCTACAACCGGACGGGTAATAATCAATTTTGATTTTTTGTGACTTAAGATGAGGCTGAGTGCTTCTGCCACCGCAAGAAAAGTCTTTCCGCTTCCAGCGCTGCCCGTACAGAAAACCATATCCTTTGTCTGAAGAAGATTGATGTATTCAGCCTGATGCTGAGTACGGGCATAAACCCGTTTAAGTCCGCCCGGAATCATAATTACAGCTTCTTCGGCTTTAGGCTTTTTATGTGTATTTAAAACAGAAACTACAATATCTTCGCCGTTTTTTCCGCCAGCTGCAACTTCATCAATAATGCGGTCTACAATGAACTGGAATTTCTGGCGTATCAGCGGGTCTTCGTCTTCTACGGAAAGCTCGTTTCCTTTTGTAAAGACAGGTACGCCCAAATGTTCTTCTATGAGTCTAAGGTTGCTGTCATTTGTTCCACACACACAAGAAAGTACATTATGGTCAGGAACAACAATCGTGTAATCTTTCATTAAGTATTTCTATTATAAGGTTAAACACGCTAAAAAGCAATTTCCTACAACATTTTGCCTCGCAAAATGTTAAGCGATGGTAGTTTTCATTCGGAATTTGGAGTTTAGATTACGACCATCGCACTATTGGAAAGTCCAGTCTCCGTAATTATCTTTAATCTGAGTCTTCATACTCTGCATTGGCTTCCATACGACACCGATGGTGATATAAGGATTCAAATCGTAATGGCTTGTTCCGTTTTCTGTAAGAAGACGAGGCGCAAAACTCCAGGTCATGCTGAAATCCCAGTCGTGAAGACTGTGGGTAACTTCCATATTAAGAGATTTGAGCTTAAAGCCGGATGCCTTTCTAAGAGATTCATTATCAAAACGGAATGAATTCCATAAATCCTTCCACATATTATCTTCACCAGGAACACGTCCTTCATGTCCTGCCATTTTCTGGAAATAACGGTAAATAACCGAGTTCTGGGTTGTTGAAGAAAATTTTATATAGAAGAAATTATTCAAATTAAAGGTGATTGAAGGAGTAAAAATAAAATATGAGTTTGTTGGTCGAATTAAATCGGCCGTTATGCTGGTAGTAAGGCCCGGTGCCACAGAAATTCGGTTAAACCAGCGGTAATAAGTTTTTGACGGCATTGTATAGGCAAAAGAATAACTGTAAGGAAGAAATTCTTTTTTTGAAGTAGTTCCGTCTGCTTCCTTGCGTTCCACCCATTTGTTATTTTCAAAATCATAGCCCTGAGTATAGGACATTACATATGATGTAGAAAAACCGTACCAGCTTGAAGAAAGTTTTAAGCTCGAATGATATTTTTCTTCAAGGTTATAGTTATAGGATTCTGAAAAAGAAAGTGTTGAACCTAAAACTGTGCCGGACACTGTCGTAGACTGCTGAATATCTTTCCAGTCCCACTGGTCATCCCAGTCAGAAGCGTTTTTATTTTTTTCCTGAATACCTGTTGTGACAGTTTCAGTAACATAAGGAAATACTAAAGTTAAAGTTCCGGTATACTGTCGCAAAAGAGGCGGCATTACCTGACTGAAAGTAAGAGTCTGCTTGAACTTTTTGTCCATTTCGCAGAGGCCGAAAATAAAATCAAGGGAATTGACTGTAACACAGTTTTCATCACCCCAGTCAAGAGTATAATACTTGTAGTCAGGAGTATCTGCATCGCCAATAAATTCCTGGCGGAAAAGCTTTGCAGTAGAACTCCACTTTAAGCCGGTCTCACAGAACAAAGGAACATAAGCAAACGGGAAAAGACTGATTGTGTTGGTAGTTGAAATATCCTGAGATTCAGCCTTATAGTCGGTTACTTTAAGAGTATCAGCCTGGGATTCTGTATAACCGCCGCCCGAAGTACCTTTTGTATTTATATATGGATGCTTCTGATAAATCGGACTGTATGAGAAAGAATTAGTAGCAGAGAAAACACTTGTTCCATAAGTAAGATTATTTGAAAGACTTACAGGAAGCTTGATTGTGTACATTGAAGATTTTATGTTAGTCCAGTCAAAATCACTGCCGGTTTTTATGTATTCAGATTCTGTTGAATAGGCAATCTGAGTAAGAATGGAAGGCGTAAAGGTATAGCCAAGTTTATAGACAAAGCCTTCTGCAAGACTTTCCGTAGAAGATGAAAAATCCAGATCAGGGAAAATTGGTTCAATATTTCCGTTTCCAAAAATTTCATTTGCAGAAGCAACTTTTTCATCCTTTGCAGCTTCTTCAGGCTTTTTTTCGGCCTCATTTTCTGTCGCTTCAGCAGCTTCCTTTTCTTTTTTCAGCTCATCCTCTGTTTTTAATTCATCTGCTTTATTGAGGGTAATTGCAAATTCCTCTTTTTTTGATGAAGTCTTAAAGCCGTTTCCAAAAGGTACTTCCAGAAGAGTTCCTGCAAAATTAAAGGAAAGGGAAAGAGGCGTTGCCTGAGACGGGGCATAGAATTTATTGATATATGAATTTCCATCAATAATATAATGATGTTCAGAACTCAAAGTGCCCGTTGCATCATATTCTGTAGGCTTCATAGTTAGAGTTGTAAACTGAACAGAAGATGTCAGGTTATAACTCATCGTAGAGAAAAACTGCTTTAAGGGTGACGGCAAAGAAATCGCCTTTGAAGAAGTAAGTGTCCAGGCAAAGTTTGAATATTCACTTACAGTAATCGTTTCTGTAGAATTCTGAATTGTATTAAGATCAAGAAGATATGAAATCCAGTCCATGTATTCAGTACGGTTAGTAATAAAATCATACTGATAATAAGGATCTGAAAACAAAGGCATTTCCAGAGTAAGGTTTACAGGATTTGAAAGCTGCAGGCCGAATTTTCCGCCATAACGGAAAGGAAGTTCATTTCCCAAAAAATTAGATTTATCTGAGTAAGTTGTTCCCGTAGTCGGATTATATGGATAATACTTTGAACCGCTTGTATAAATTGTTTTTGAAAAACCAAGTCCAAAATCGGTGACTAATGATGTTACATATTTTTCTGAAGGCTTAAAAACTCCTGAAAAACCGACCATAGTTCCCAAAGTAGAATACCAGTCCACCATCAGCTTAAAATATTTTGAAGTATCGCCTGAATAATTTTCTTCCAGATTATGAAGGACAAGACCTTCAAGACGCTGTTTTTTAAGCTGGGAAGGTTTCATAAAGTTATAAAGGCCTTTAAGAGAATCTGCCGCAGCGGAAGAATTTGTATCAGAGGACGTTGTAGAACTAGATGACGAAGAAGATGATGTTGTTGTCGAAGAAGATGTATCAAGAGGCTTTCGGCCATAAAGATAAACTGTATTTTCTATAAAGTAACCTTCTCGGCGGCGGTAACCAAACACAGGATTGAAGACCAGTTCGTCTTTCGGATAGTAAAAAGCCGGAAGATAAAGAACAGGAATCTCTCCCACGTACAAAAGGGCGTTGAAAAAGGCAAACTCTCCGCCAGGAAGCAGCCAGGTACGGGAGGCGTCAATGTGCCAGTGAGGATTCACATCATCACAGAATGTAAGGCTTGAGTTCTTGAAGGCGATTGCATTTGAAGCGCCCTTACCAAACATATCAGAAAATACGATAAGGGTAGAACCAGATGGCAGATTGATTGCATCAGACTGGGTCTGAACAACCTTACCGCCGTCAAAAACGCCTTCAAGAGTACTGGTATTTAATAAGAAGGAGTTTGCAGTTGTTTTATCGTTACCGGAAGCGGCGCCTGTTGTGGCAATAGAAACATTTCCTTCGGCATAGAGCATTTCTGTCTGGCGGTCATAGCTTACAAAGTCTGCTGAAATTTCTGAGGTGACATTTCCCTTTTTTACGCTGATTTTTACCTGGCCTTTCAAAACGATTGTATCGTTTCCGGTCTCTTCAGATTTTTTATAGGAAGTCTGACTGGCGTTGTTAATTGTGATTACAGTAGTTTCAGGCTCGTCGGCATAAAGCCCCCCCGCCCCGCAAAGAAACAGCGCGATAGTGAGGAAAATTGATTTTACGAAACTACATTTTTTTAAATTCACTTTTTTATCAGATTGCTGTTTTATTTTTTCGCAAGCATTTCCTTTACAAACTGCCCGGTGTAAGAGCCAGCCACCTGAGCCACTTCTTCAGGCGTACCCTTAGCAACTATTGTTCCGCCACCGGTTCCGCCTTCCGGTCCCAGGTCAATCAGATAGTCAGCCTGACAGATTACGTCAAGATTATGTTCAATCATCAAAACAGAGTTTCCCTTGTCCACAAGACTCTGGATAACGCTCATAAGCTGCTTTACATCGGCAAAATGAAGACCTGTTGTAGGTTCATCAAGAATGTAAAGGGTTTTGCCTGTTCCCGGGCGGGCAAGTTCATTTGCAAGCTTAACTCGCTGAGCCTCACCGCCCGAAAGTGTAAGGGCATTCTGTCCAAGCTGAATATAGCCAAGGCCAACTGCCTGTAAAGTTGCAATCTTTCTGTAAATATGAGGAATTGAGCTGAAAAACTCGCAGGCCTCGTCAATCGTCATGTTAAGAACGTCGTTTATGCTCTTTCCCTTATACAAAACTTCCAGCGTTTCGTGATTAAAGCGTTTTCCGTGGCAGACTTCACACTGAATGAAAACATCAGGCAGGAAGTTCATTTCAATTACGATTTCGCCCGCACCCTGACAGTTTTCACATCGTCCGCCCTTTACGTTAAAGCTGAAGCGGCCTTTCTGATAGCCGCGGGCCTTACTTTCCGGCAGGCTTGCATACAAATCGCGGATTGCATCAAAAACGCCTACATAGGTTGCAGGGTTTGAACGAGGAGAACGTCCAATCGGTGACTGGTCAATATTGATTACCTTATCAAGTGCCCCCGCTCCGTGGCATTCAGTGCACTTTCCAACCGGCAGTTTTGTTCGCATAAGGCGGTTACTTACATAAGGGAAGATTACATCGCCCATCAGGGTAGACTTTCCGCTTCCGCTTACGCCGGTAATACAAGTGAAAACTCCAAGAGGAATATCAACATCAACATTTTTAAGGTTATGCTCTGTAACACCGCGAATCTGAAGGAACTTGCCGTTGCCCTTTCTTCTCTCGGCCGGAATCTGCATGGTCAATGTTCCCGCAAGATATTGACCGGTTAGGCTTTCAGGCACTTTTGCCACTTCTTCCGGAGTTCCGGCTGCAACAATTTTACCGCCGTTTACACCAGCCCCTGGGCCTAAATCAATAAGGTAGTCGGCAGTACGCAGAGTCTGCTCATCGTGTTCAACAACAATTACAGTATTTCCGTTATCGCGCAGGTTTATAAGTGTATCAATAAGGCGCTGGTTATCACGCTGATGAAGACCGATACTAGGTTCATCAAGAATGTACATAACGCCGCAAAGGGCAGAACCAATCTGAGTTGCAAGACGAATTCGCTGAGCCTCGCCACCGCTCAAAGTTTCGGCAGCACGTTCAAGTGTAAGATATTCAAGTCCTACATCACGCAAAAAGCGGAGTCGCGCTCGGATTTCCTTAAGCACCTGCTCGCCGATTTTCTTTTCGCTTTCGGTAAGTTCAAGGGCATCAAAAAAAGCAATCGATTCGTTTACAGAAAGTGTAGTCAAATCCCATATGTTTTTTCCGCCAACGGTAACACCAAGGGCTTCGGTGCGAAGTCTTTTTCCGCCGCAGCAGGAACACTCGCTGATTGTCATAAACTTTTCTTCAATGTTAGCGCGCTGACTTTCGCCCCAGGCTTCATTGTGGCGACGCTTCATTTCATTTAAAACTCCGGGCCAGGGGCGGTTATATTCTGAATAGCCTTCCCCGCTCTGCTTTTTGTAAACCCAGCGGATTTTCTTTTCGGCATCGCCATTCCAAAGATAATTAAACTGGGCGTCAGAAAGCTGATTAATCGGAGTGTCCAGAGTAAAGCCTGAAGCCTCAGCAACAGCCGCAAACATGGAATGATTCCACTCGCTGTCAGGATTAAAAAACGGCAGTGCCTTCTGATTAAAACTCAGATTTCGGTCCGGTAAAATCTTACTTTCGTCCCACTCCATTTTCTGGCCAAGACCTGTACATTCCGGGCAGGCACCAAATGGGTTATTAAAAGAAAAAAGACGAGGCTGCAAATCAGGAATGGAAATACCGCAGTCCGGGCAGGCATTTTTCTGGCTGAAGAAAACCTCTTCTTCCCCGGCATCAGTCCGACGGGTAACAACAACAATGCCGTTGGCACTCTTAAGGGCAATTTCCACACTGTCAGTAAGACGGGTACGAACATCCGCGCTTTTTACAATTCGGTCAACAACAATTTCAATAGTGTGCTTTTTCTGTTTATCAAGTTTAATCGTCTCGTCAAGGTCAGCCATAACGCCGTCAACGCGGGCACGGATAAAGCCAGACTTTTTAGCGTCTTCAAAAATCTTAGTATGCTCACCCTTTTTACCGCGGATTACCGGCGCCAAAACCTGCATTTTAGTGCCGTCTTCCCAGGTCATAATCGTATCGATAATCTGGTCAATGGACTGCTCCCGGATTTCCCGCCCGCAGTTAGGACAGTGAGGCTTACCGATGCGGCTAAAAAGCAGACGGTAATAATCGTAGATTTCCGTAATAGTTCCCACTGTAGAACGCGGGTTTTTATTTGTAGATTTCTGTTCAATAGAAATGGCAGGAGAAAGCCCTTCAATCAAATCAACATCCGGCTTATCCATACGGCCAAGAAACTGGCGGGCATAAGCCGAAAGACTTTCCATATAGCGGCGCTGGCCTTCCGCAAAAAGAGTATCAAAAGCAAGGGAAGATTTACCGCTTCCGCTCAGCCCCGAAATTACAACAAGCTTATTGCGCGGAAGTTCAACATCAACATTCTTAAGGTTATGCTCCCTCGCCCCCCGGATAACTATCTTCTCATCATTTGCTTTCATGAAAAATATTATAGTAAAAATAAGGATAAATAGCCACAGATTCACACAGATGAGACACAGATAGCTTTTATGAGGGGAAAGCCTTCCCCTCGCTCCCAAATCCTCACTTCGTTCCGGTCTTGTCCGCTACCCCTTCTGCGGGCTCAATCGCCGCCCGCAACGCCTGCTTTTAAATCTCAACACTTACATGCTTAAATTGAGTAACGTCAAAGAGGCCCATATCGGTGATTTTTAGTGACGGAATAACAGGCAGTGCCATAAAGCATAGCGTCATAAAAGGATCTACTGTTTCCGGAACCGAAAGTTCTTTTCTGGCAATATCTACCATACTTTCAATTTTTTCTGCAACTTCGTGAGCCGGCTTATCGCACATAAGGCCTGCAATTTCGTGCTGAATACTGGAAATTACCTTTCCCTTCTTTGCAATGGCAAGACCGCCACCCATTTCTACAAGGCAGTTTACGGCTGCTTCCATATCTTCATCACTGTCGCCTGCAACAATTATATTGTGAGAATCGTGAGCAATGGAAAGCGCAATTGCCCCGCCCTTAAGACCAAAGCCCTGAATAAGTCCAAGTCCCACATTTCCGGTTCCCTTATGGCGTTCCACAACGGCAATCTTAACTACATCATCATCATTTCGAATCCAGCAGCCATTTTTATCACGCAAAACCTTTACTTCAGAAGCATCTGTAACAATTGAATAAGGAATAATCTTAATCGCCTTAGCCCGGTCAGAAGCCAGTTTCAAGGCAAGTCTTTCCCGGCTGAAGTTTTTTACATTCATTTTGCCGCTTACTTTTTCAGGCTTTACATGCTGGTCTTTGGCAAGATATTGTCCTTCATCTGCGACAAGCTTACCGCTGGCCCAGACTTTTCTGACTTTGAAATCAGATAAATCATCAAACAAAATCAAATCTGCAAGACGTCCCGGAGCAACAGCCCCCCGATTTCTTAAACCAAAACTGTTTGCAGCAGTGTAAGTTGCAATTGTAATTGCAGTAAGCGGATCAAGGCCATGCTTTATGGCAATTCTTATATTATTGTCGATATGACCTTCATTTACAATGCTTGCAGGCTGTCTGTCATCAGTACAGAACATAAAACGGTGATAATTCCTGTCATTTACAGCAGGCAAAAGTGTTACTACATCATGGGTGGCAGAACCTTCCCTGAGCATAATGTACATGCCTCTTCTTATCTTTGCCAGAGCGCCTTCCGGACTGATACATTCATGGTCATTCAAGGCACCTGCCGCAATATAAGCATCAAGCCCTGATTTTCCCAATCCGGGACAGTGGCCGTCAAAGAAATCTTTTCCGTGCTCTTTTGAAACAGCTATCTTATCAAGAACTAAATCATCAGAATTGCAGACACCAACATAATTCATAAGTTCCCCAAGCCCAAGAACACGACGGCTGTCTATGCGGGAAGCAATTTCTTCTGCCCCCAGTACTGCCCCGGAATTTTCAAAAGGAGTTGCAGGAACGCAGGAAGGAAACTGAACAAAAACCTTTAAGGCAAGATTTTCTGTAGCCTTAATCATATAATCAAAACCGTCCAGACCGCATACATTACAGATTTCATGAGGATCCGCAATTATAGTCGTGGTTCCGTGGGGCATAACAAGACGGGAAAATTCTGCAGGACAAAGATGGCTTGATTCAATATGAACATGAGCATCAATAAGGCCTGGCGCGATATAACTTCCCCTGGCATCAAAAACTTCCTTTGCCTGAGGAAAATTAGGACCGCCAAACCCCGCAATATAATCATCAGAAATATAAATATCCGCATTAAAAACGCTTCTGTCAAAAACATCAATGACCTTAGCATTTTTTATGCACAAATCTGCCGGAACTCTTCCCGTCGCAGTTTCAATAAGTTTCTTTAATTTACTTTTTTCCATAATCAACTTCTCTAATCAGGACAAAATCCCGATTATTATTCTTATTACAAAAAGGCCTGCTACAACCCAGGTCATAGTTTCAACTTCTTTGATATGTCCGGTAAATGCCTTAATAAGTACAAAAGACAAAATTCCAAAAAGGATTCCATCTGAAATACTTGAAGTACAAATCATCATAAGAACTGTAAGGAAAGCCGGTATTAACTCTGTATAGTCTGAATAATCAATATCCTTCATAGGAGCAATCATCATGCAGCCTACAAGAATAAGGGCTGACGAAGAAGCAGCAGCTGGAATCGAACCAAATATCGGTTCTATAAACAGAGACAGAAGGAAGAGGATTCCGACGACAATTGTGGTAAGACCTGTGCGGCCACCTTCCGCAACTCCGGTTGAACTTTCAACAAAGGTTGTAATCGTAGAAGTTCCTAAAACGGCGCCGACAGTAGTTCCAATCGCATCAGACATCAAGGCTTCTGAAGTTCTCGGAATTGTGCCGTCTTCCTTTATCATGTTAGATTTTCCAGCGCAGGCAATCAAAGTTCCGACAGTATTAAACATATCAACATATAAAAGAGTAAGCGTAATGATTATAAAATCTGAAATCGTTTTTTGATTTGTAAAAATCTCAGAAAATGAAAATTCACAGAAATAGGGACTTGCAGGAAGATAGCTGCCGCCAGCATATTTAGTAATACCCATAGGGATACCAAGGAGGGTCACAAGAAAGATTCCAACCAGAATTGCCCCCCGAACCTTCTTAACCATAAGAATACCGGTAATGATTACCCCAAGAATTGTCAAAAGCGGAGTTCCAACAAACCAATGGGCATTAATTGCAGTAATAGTAGAAGAATGAGGAACAATTATGTTGCCGTTTTTTAAACCGATGTAAGCCACAAAAAGCCCGACACCAGCCCCTATTGCTTTTTTAAGTGTTGAAGGAATGCAGTTTACGATTGCCTCTCGCAAATTAGTAACAGTAAGAAGGATAAAAATAATGCCTTCCATAAGAACCGCTGTAAGGCCCCACTGCCAGGAATAGCCCATTGCATTACAGATAGTATAGGCAAACATGGCATTTACGCCCATGCTGGCAGAAAGCGCAAAAGGAAGATTGGCATAAAAGCCCATTACAAAGCAGGAAATTGCAGATGCGATAGCCGTGGCGGCAAAAACTTTTGTAAAGTCCATACCGCAGGCAGAAAGGATAAGTGGATTAACCGCAAGAATATACGCCATTGTCATAAAGGTTGACAGACCGGCAATAATCTCGGTTTTTACATCAGAGCCGCTTTCCTTAATATGAAAGAATTTTTCCATAGTTAAAGAATACACGGGGATTATCAAAAAATAAAGAAAAAAAACGGCCACAGATAAACACAGATGTCCACAGATTTGCAATGGTAAAAAAACAACCTTACAACTTCAAAATCAACATCACCATTGCTTAACTTGCGCATAGCGCAAGTTGCAGGACTATCCATGTCCCATCCGTGCTAATCCGCGTTTATCCGTGTCAAAAAAACTAATTTGCCTTAATGCTGTTCTTTACGATTACGTCGTGAGCACCGCCCTCGCGGATAGAAGCAGAACTTACGCGAGTAATCTTTGCCTTCTGCTGAAGTTCAGGAATGCTGACAGCACCACAGTTACACATAGCGTGAATAACTTTGCTTGTTGTAAGAGTAACGTTATCGTGGAGTGAACCGGCATAAGGAACGTAAGAGTCTACGCCCTCTTCAAAAGCCATGCCTTTTTTACCGCCCAGATCATAGCGCTGCCAGTTGCGGGCACGGTTAGAACCTTCACCCCAGTATTCCTTAACGTAGTTGCCGTTTACAATCAGCTTGTTAGTTGGCGATTCATCAAAGCGGGCAAAGTAGCGACCCAGCATTACAAAGTCAGCACCCATAGCCAGAGCCAGAGTGATATGATGGTCGTGAACAATACCGCCGTCCGAACAGATAGGAACGTAAATACCAGTTTTTTCGTAGTAAGCATCGCGGGCCTTAGCAACCTCAACAGTAGCAGTAGCCTGACCGCGCCCAATACCCTTCTGCTCGCGGGTAATACAGATAGAACCGCCGCCAATACCAATTTTTACAAAGTCAGCACCAGCTTCTGCAAGGAAGTTAAAGCCTTCTGCATCAACAACGTTACCTGCACCTACCTTTGCGTTAGGCCATTTAGCGTGAATGTCCTGCAAAGCGCGGCGCTGCCATTCTGTAAATCCTTCTGATGAGTCCAGAGTCATTACATCAACACCAGCCTTTAAAAGAGCAGGAACACGTTCCATATAATCGCGGGTATTGATACCTGCCCCTACGATATAGCGTTTTTTAGAATCCAAGAGCTCAAGAGGATGTTCTGTGTGGCTTGCAGCATCCTTACGGAATACCAGGTACAAAAGATTTCCTTTTTTATCAACAACAGGAAGCTGATTGATTTTGTGAGCCCAAATCAAATCATTAGCTTCTTCAAGAGTGATGCTGTCTTCTGCCTTTACAAGGTCCTTGAGAGGAGTCATATATTCGCTTACTTTAGCGTCAGGAGCGCAGTGATTAATTCTGAAGTCGCGCTCAGTGATAATTCCCAAAAGCTTACCGTTGGCAGAACCGTCTTCTGTTACAGCAACAGTAGAGTGGCCTGTTACTTCAATCAAAGAAACAAGCTCAGTCAAAGTCTGGTCAGGACGGATATTAGTATCAGAAGAAACAAAACCAGCCTTATAGTCCTTTACGCGGGCAACCATGGCAGCCTGATTTTCAATAGTCTGTGAACCAAAAATGAAGGAGATTCCACCCTCTTTTGCAAGAGCAACTGCAAGCTTATCATCAGAAACTGCCTGCATAACCGCACTTACCATCGGAATATTCATTGTAAGCGGGCACTTTTCGCCGTTTTTCTTGTTGTAGCGGACTACCGGAGTCTGCAAAGAAACATTTGCAGGGATACAATCAGGGCCAGTATAGCCCGGAACCAACAGATACTCATCAAAAGTGTGGGATTCTTCTTCAAAAAAATATGCCATTACGTTACCTCTTTTATTTAATCGAACATTCTAGTAGAAAATAACATTTTTTACAACTTCATTTGCTCACTTTTCCATAATATGCTATTCTTAGCGCCATGAATAAGGTTTCCGATTGGGTAAAGGCACAAATCAAGCAGGATGAAATTGACCGCTACATGGAAGGCGGTAAAGACTTTATTGACGACGATTACATAAACCGCACGCTGGCAGAAAATGCCATTAATATAGAAAGAAAACGAGTAGAAGACATCCTTCAGAAGGCCCTCGACATCGAACTTATGGACGATGCCGACGTTGCTGCTCTCTGTAACATAAAAGATTCCGAACTTCGCGCCCTTGTTTTTAAGGCCGCAGAAGAAATCAAACAGAAAGTTTACGACAACCGCATTGTAATGTTTGCCCCGCTCTACTTAAGTTCAAAATGCGTAAACGCCTGCCGCTACTGCGGATTCCGCTCAGACAACAAAGAACAGAAACGCTCGGTACTTACTCAGGCAGAAGTTGAAAAAGAAACTCACGTACTGGCTTCTAAAATCGGACACAAGCGACTTGTAATTGTATTTGGCGAACACCCCGAATCAAATGCAGACTACATTGCAGACTGCATGAAAACCATTTATTCAGTAAAAGACAAGGTTCGTAACGGCTGGGGACAGATTCGCCGCGTAAACGTAAACGCCGCCCCAATGAGCATTGCAGATTTACGAAAGCTCAACGATGCCGGAATCGGAACCTTTCAGGTTTTCCAGGAAACTTACGACCACAAAATATACGCTCAGATGCACCCTGCAAATACTCTTAAGGAAAATTACCAGTGGCGTCTTTACGCACACCACCGCGCAATGGAAGCCGGTATAGACGATGTTGCAATCGGCTGTCTTTTTGGGCTTGCAGACTGGCGATTTGACGTAATGGGAATGGTTGCCCACGCCCGCGACCTGGAAAAACATTTTGGACTAGGCCCTCACACACTTTCTGTTCCCCGTCTGGAAAAGGCAATCGGCACAAACTTCAGCTTTATTAAAAACTGGGTTAGTGATGAAGATTTCAAATACCTTGTAGCAGTTCTCCGCGTTGCAATTCCATACGCAGGCCTTATCGTAACAAACCGCGAAAAGCCGGAAACTATCCGCCAGCTTTCAAACATCATCACCCAGCGCGATGCAGACAGCCGAATCGGGCTCCGCGCCTATTCAGAAGCATACCGACAGGGTCTCAACTCCGCCGCCGACTGCCAGAAGCTTGACACCGCCCAGTTTGAACTTGGCGACACCCGAAGCCTTGATGCCGTTATCCGCGAAGCCGCTCAGCTGGGCCACATAGTTTCTTTCTGTACCGCCGGTTACCGCTGCGGCCGCACAGGCAAAAAAATTATGACTCTTCTTCGTAACGGAACTGAAGGCTGTTTCTGCAAACTCAACGCTGTACTCACATTCCAGGAATGGCTGGACGATTTTGCAAGCGAAGAAACCCGCCGTATCGGCATGGACCTTATTGCCCGCGAAATGGAAGAAATCCGCGGCAAAGTTCCTGGCACCTATCCGCAGGCGCTCTTTATGAATTTTAACGCCAGCTATCAGAAGCTGCTGCAGGGGGAAAGGGATTTGTATTTTTAGGGGAAAGCCTTCCCCTGACTCGCACTTCGTTGCTCGCCACCCCTTCTAGCGGGGAGAGCCCCGCAACACCCCCAAGGAGACTTACAATGTCAGATAACACTACACCGCTTTCAGAATCATTACACATTGTAATTGCCGGCAACACGAACGCCGGTAAATCTTCTCTTTTTAACGCACTCTTTCGTAACAATGTTGCAGTAGTTTCTTCCGCTCCCGGAACAACGACAGACCCTGTAACCCGTAAAATTGAACTTTCAAACCTGGGACCTTGTTCAATCACAGATACCGCAGGACTTGATGACACGACAGAACTCGGTGCTCAACGCATAAAAAAATCACATTCAAGAATTACAACAGCAGATTTAGTGCTTTTCGCGACTCCGGCTAACATCAGTCTTACAGAGGACGAAAAAACTTTGCTGTCTGAACTTACAAAAAGCAAAATTCCTCTAATTGCTATTTTTACTTTTGATGACAAAAAAGATTCTGAAATATTCAAACAAAAAGAAAACTTCTTCAAAAATGCCGGATGCAAAACAGCTGTTTTTTCCTCCTCAAAAAATACCGCCGAGCACGTTTCAAAAATCTACAAATTAATAGAAGAAAGTGATTCAAAAATCGCGCGGGAACTTACACCGGTAGAAGGCATTGTCCGCCCCGGCTCAACAGTAATTCTTGTTACCCCGATAGATTCAGCAGCCCCAAAAGGCCGCCTCATTCTTCCTCAGATAGAAACTCTCCGAGATCTTTTAGACCACGACTGCAAGGCATTTGTAGTAAAAGAAAACGGCTTAGAAAGCGCCCTGAAAATTCTTAAAAATCCCCCTGATTTAGTAATTACAGACAGCCAGGCATTTGCCCAGGTTGCAAAGATTCTTCCGCCAGAGCAGCCTCTTACTTCTTTTTCAATTCTCTTTGCCCGCAAAAAAGGCGATTTTGAATATTTTATGAAGTCACTTTCTGTTCTGGAAAATTTCCCGGACGGTGGCAAAGTTCTTATTATGGAAGCCTGCGCCCATCACCAGAAAGACGATGATATAGGCACTGTAAAAATCCCTAATATTTTTAAGAAGAAAATCTGCGCAGGCGGAAAATCTGTTACTTTTGAATGGAGCCGTGAAATCCCGGAAAACATAAAAGACTGCACCCTTGTAATTCACTGCGGAGCCTGCATGATTACCCAGAAAACAATGCTTGAACGCACCTCTCTCCTAAAATCAGAAGGAATCCCCGTAATAAACTACGGCCTCTTTTTAGCCTGGGCAAACGGACTTCTTCCAAGGGCAATAGAACCTGTCACAAAAGTATGAGTATACAAAACAAAATCGACAGTCTTCAGTCTTCTCTACCCACACCCGCAGAACTTGCTTTATTAATAGAAGAATTAAACTCCTCCGACGAGGAAAGCCTAAAATATCTTTTTACTACTGCCCGAAAACTTACCGAAGATACTTACGGCAAAAATGTTTATATCCGTGGCCTTATAGAATTTTCAAATTACTGCAAGAATAACTGCTACTACTGCGGAATCAGAAAAGACAACAAAAACGTAGACCGCTACCGCCTTACAAGAGAAGAAATTTTAGAATGCTGCAAGCAGGGTTATGAACTGGGCTTCAGAACTTTTGTACTGCAAAGCGGAGAAGATGATTTTTATTCCGCAGACGACATTGCAAAAATTACATCTGAAATTAAAAACGCCCACCCCGACTGTGCCGTCACCCTTTCTCTTGGTGAAAAATCACGAAGCGAATACGAACTTTTCCGCCGCGCTGGTGCCGACCGCTATCTTTTACGCCACGAAAGTGCCGACTGCACACATTACAAAAAACTTAAGCCGCCTCAGCTTGTTTTTGAAAACCGAATGCGCTGCTTAAAGGAATTAAAGGAACTTGGATTTCAGACAGGAGCCGGTTTTATGGTAGGTTCCCCCTTCCAGACCTTTGAATCACTTGCAAAAGATTTGCTTTTCCTAAAAGAATTTCAGCCCCACATGGTAGGAATAGGTCCTTTCATTCCCCATCACGCAACGCCTTTTAAAGACTTTGCCCAGGGAAGTGTAAAACTAACTTTAATAATGCTTGCCCTTACCCGCCTCACTCTGCCTCACGCCCTTATTCCAGCCACCACAGCTCTAGGCACCGCAGACCCGCTCGGCCGCGAAAAAGGCTTACAGGCAGGCGCAAACGTCGTAATGCCAAATCTCTCCCCCGTCAGCGTCCGCAAAAAATACGAACTCTACGAAAACAAAATCTGCACCTCCAGCGAAGCCGCCGAGTGCATAGAATGCCTGAAACGCCGCCTCTCCACCATCGACCGCCACATCGTCACCGACCGCGGAGACTACTGTTCTAAACGTTCAACAAAGGATTTGCCCCAGTAGTCGCAGAGCATTTGGCGGGCAGCGGCCTGAAGTTCCGGGATAACAGTTTCTTTTAGCTGCTGAAGGTTATTTAATAGATAATATGATGTCATTTTGCGGATATGATTTACTTCTTCATCGCTGAGTTTGCCGGGATTTTCTTTTATCCATTCAGAAATTACAGTAAAAACGCTTGCGGCCGAACAGACCATTTTCCATTTGTGCAGACTGTCTATTTTACGGGCACTTGTCATTCCGGTATTTACACGATATCGATAAACTTTTTCTTCAATTCCCTTATAAGATTTTGCATACTGAACGATGAAGAAAAATAAAAGCACATCATCTGCCATATTGCATTCTGTATAAGGAATATGTTCGTAAGCCTTCTGCCAGATTTCATGCTTAATCAGTTTTCCCCAGGTATTTGCAGTAAAAGCACCATCTAAAAGCCATTTCATTAAGATTTTTCTTCCATTAATTTCGCCGTAAAAGATTTTTCCATAGCGATTTTCTGGGGTTGGAATAAAAGAGCCGCTTTTATCATAATAACCGGCGGTGCTTGTTCCGTGAATGATGTCATATTCACCGGCAGAGAACAAAGCTTTTAATGCCCCGGCTTCCATTTCATCATCACTGTCACATTGAGTCATATAGATTCCACGAGCTTCATACATAAGAGTTCGCCGGACTTCAATTAAACCGCGGTTTTCTTTAAGCTCGATAAATCGGATTGGAATCAATTGAAGATGATTTTCTTTTCTATATTTTTCAGATTCTTTCCGGGCAAGTTTTATAATCTTTTTTGCACTATGCCCTTCTGAATCCTTTCCGGGACTTGCATCACTAACTACGACAATTTCAAAAGAATCAAAATTCTGCGTATAAACAGAACGCAAGCACTGAGATAAATATTTCTCAGTGTTATAAACTGGAATACAGACTGAAATTAAGAGATTTTGTAATTCCATTTTATGCGATTATTAATCACCATTAGGAATTATATGAGACATATAACTATATGAGGAAGCTTTAGTATCATTATCATTATCATTACCACTTGTTCCATAATATACCGTTCCTCCAGAAAATTCCGTATAATTTCCATCAGAATATGTATATAAACTAAAACCACCTTTCAGACTTTGATATTTACAAGAATTAGGTAAGAAGCCTGACAATTCTTCTTTAAATTTTACACCCGATGAGACCATATCATATCCTGAAATCACAAAGGATTCCAAATCTACAGTTACAATACGATTAACATTTTTATAGCGATAAGCCCCTAAAGAATCGGTATAAAAAGCAATGCCATCATCTGCTATTACAAGCTTCTTTGGTTTTATGGCAATAAATTTTGACGGGCCGTAAAATCCAGAATTGGCTGAAGATGGAGCATAAATACACAATGTATCAGCAGAGTCATTATTTACAATTAAATCTGAACTCCTTGCAAGAAGTAAAGTTGTCCTTTCAAAATCCGCATAATAAGGAGCATTAGAAATACCATCAGCCCCAGTAGCACGATTTAGATAAGCATATTTTCCGGAATTAGAAAGTTTATTATTAGAAAAACCTAAAGAATACATTTTTTCTGAGGCAATATCATATTTTAATAAAACACCACGACTATAATAATACCATGGAGAAGCACTAGAAGATGTTGAATCTAAAAAATCTTTTCCAAGAATATAAATTGCACCATCCTGATAAAGCATATCGGTTACTGTACCATTAGGTGACATAGTAACATATTTACCTAAATTGACTAAATCTGTGACTGAAACAACTCCAGCAGAGGATAGATTAGCTTTTACAAGATGAGGGTTATGATCATCATTATCTGTTGATCCAACCGTATATAAAACTCCATTGTATACAGCAATAGAAGTTTCATTAGAAAAAGTAAACGATGTGC
This sequence comes from Treponema sp. C6A8, assembly GCF_000619925.1. GTDB lineage: Bacteria > Spirochaetota > Spirochaetia > Treponematales > Treponemataceae > Treponema_D. The sequence continues at coordinate 727,119 of NZ_JHVB01000001.1, forward strand.
CAGATATTTGATATTCTATGTTATTTTCAGGATCAAGGGATGATACTAAATTCGGATATTTATATAAATAAAACACATTATCACCAGTAAATCTAGCGACATACATAACATTCTCTGCAAAATCTACATTAATTTTAAACTGAGAAACAGGTTCTATTCCAATTGGTACACCATCATTAGTAAAATCATTTCTGTCCGAATGAATGTTTGGGCCATCAATATAATAAAAATTACCTTCTGTATCAAAACAAAAAGAATTTGACGATGCCGTCATATTTGAAGTTTCAATAACACTTGCATCTGGAGAATCTTTCAAATAATATTGGTAACCATTTTGAGAATTATAGTTATACAACACATACTGCGTATTCAGCAGTTTTTTCAAAATCAATGAAAGTTCGGTGGTGTCGGAAGTCAGGCGGATGGATTTTTGAGAGGCTTCGTAAAGGAGTTCGCTGCCGTAGTAGACGCCGACCCAGATATCAAAGGTTTTGCCGAGGGGCACGGAATCAAAAGTGATTATGGTGCCTGACAGGGTGGCAAGGGTTACGTCCTTCCATTTTGAATCGTTGTAACCGCCGGTAAACTGGATGTTGATGCTTAATGAAGTATTGTTTCCCAAATTTTTGGAAATTGCCGAGCGCATGCTGGAAACGAAGAGATTATCTACCTGAATATCGTACTCTGCAGTGTCGTCTAAAGACTCGTAGCAGCAGGATGCAAAAAGAAGGCCTGCTGCCAGCAGCAATAATGCTAATTTTTTCATAATTTTTAACCTATACTTCATTCAACATTTCCACGAATGCGTTTTTTTCGGCATTGAATCTGCGTATCTGGTCGTTCAAAAGATCTATGTTTTTTTCGCAGTAGGTTCTGATTGTAGATTTATGCTGTGTCGTTTCGTAGACAGCCTGCTTGAGCAAAAGCGCGTACACATCATCGAGTGATTTAAACTCGTTTACAAAAATCACCTTTCCACCGATTGTTTTTGCTATACCTTCCAGATTTGATTCAAGCGTACCGTTATCAAACTGGGTAGAAATCCACATACTTGGCGTGATGGCAGGGAAAATCACTTTTAATTCGTCAGGCTCGTATTCGCGGCCCATCACCCGGGCTTTTATTCCGCCTAAATCAGGACGGAGAAAGAACTCGATTTTTTTTGAGATGCAAGTTAAATCCTTATCACTTATTACTACCTGAAAAACCGGTGTTTTAAGTCTGATGAGAATTTTATTTTCCTTAAAAGAGCAAACATTAGGCTTATGAGAAAGCACTGCACCTACAAACATAGCTTATATTATAACAGAAAATTTAAGAATTTGTATAGCAAAAATTAGCCACAGATACACACAGATTTTCACAGATAGTCCTACAACATGCGCTATGCGCAAGTTAAGCAATGGCCAGATTCATTTGGAAGTTTGCAAATTGATTTTTAGCCATTGCATATCTGTGTCCCATCTGTGGTTATTTCTTTACTTATGCTGAAAAACTTCATGCTGACTAAAAACTTTCTTTGTGCTATAGTATGCGCGTGGCAAAGCCTGAGATGATTCTTCGGGCTGCTGCAAAATATATCTTTTACGCCGCGATGATTCAGCGGCAGGAGAAAACCATGAATATTGTAGTAATGGGTGCCCAGTGGGGCGATGAAGGCAAGGGAAAAATCGTTGACTACCTTGCTCAGGATGCAAAATACGTTGTTCGTTTTGCGGGCGGCGCTAATGCAGGTCACACAATCGTTGTTGATGGTAAAAAGTACGCTCTCCATCAGGTTCCGTCTGGAATCTTGTATCCGGAAAAATCTGTTTTCCTTGGAAGCGGAATGGTAATCGACCCTGAGGCTCTTTTTAAGGAACTTCAGATGCTCAAAGACAACGGTGTAAACTGGGAAGGCCGTGTATTTATTTCTGACCGTGCTCACCTTACTCTTCCAGGCTACCGTGAGATGGACAAGCAGCGCGATGCAGCACGCAAGCGCCCTATCGGAACTACAGGCCGCGGAATTGGTACTACATATTCTATGAAATCTGAACGTGACGGTATTCGCGTTGCAGACCTTGACTGGGAAGAAAAATGGAACGACCTTGACGATGCAGACAAGAAATTCCTTGAACAGTATAAAGACCAGCTTATTAAAATGCGCGTAAACATTGCGGCTAAAATGTACGAATACCGCGATGAAAAGATTTTGTTCGAGGGCGCTCAGGGTGCCATGCTGGATATTGACTCTGGTACCTACCCTTACGTTTCTTCAGGTGCTTCTGGCAGCTACGGAGCCGCTTCAGGTTCTGGAATTGGTCCTAAAGCACTTGATAAGATTTACGGTGTATTCAAGGCTTACGAAACCCGCGTTGGTAACGGTCCAATGCCATCTGAATTCAATGCTGATACAGAAGGCGAACTCTGCGACTATGTCCGCAATACTGGTAACGAATTTGGTGTAACAACAGGTCGTCCACGCCGCTGCGGTTATCTTGACCTGGTAGCCCTTCGCTATGCCTGCCACGTAAACTCAATCGACAACCTTGTTCTTACTCACCTTGATATTTACGATGACATGAACGAAATTGAAGCCTGTGTTGCTTACGACATCGACGGAAAAATCGTAACAGACTTCCCTACTTCAATTCCTGAACTCAACCGCGCTAAACCTGTTTTGAAGAAGTTTGACGGCTGGAAGGCTGACATTACAAAATGTACAGACTACAAAAAACTTCCAAAGAACGCTAAGGCTTATGTAGAGTTTATTGAAGACTTTACAGGAACAAAAGTTGGTATTGTTTCTGTTGGTGCAGACCGCAACCAGACTTTTGTACGCGAAAAAATCTGGAAAAAATAAAGAAATAGCCGCAGATGAACACAGATGCACACAGATAAAAAACTCATCTGTGTAAATCTGCGTCCTATCTGTGGCTATCTATTATTTTTCTATAATTTTTACTAAATATGCCGTATAATGAATTCAATGCAAAAATTGTTTCCTTATGCGGCATTTTTATTTTTAACTCTCCTTACAGCCTGTGCTTCTACAAAAAATCTTAAGCCGCAGGAAGAAAAACCGGTGGAAATTGCCGGCTCAAAAAATAACGAAACTCCCTCCGACAGACTTTCCATTACATTTGCCGGTGACATAATGGCGCATTCCGTAAATCATAATGTCAGTAAATATGATAAAATCTGGGACGGAGTAAGAACTTACATAGAAAGCGCTGACCTGGCCTTTGGAAATATAGAATCGCCTGTTGACCAGACAAAGCCTGTTTCCTCTTACCCTAATTTTAATCTTCCCCGCCGTTATGTAGAGGCTGCAATTGACGCGGGCTTTGATGTTTTTTCGCTTGCAAACAATCACTCTTTTGACCAGTTTGAAAAAGGAATTCAACAGACGATAAAGACCACGGAAGAAATCACGGCTAAATATGCTGAAAATGGTCAGAAGGTTTATTTTTCCGGGCTGAAGAAAAACAAGGGCGACTCCTACAGTTTTAATATAATAGAAAAAAGCGGCTGGAGGATTTTATTTTTGCCTGTTACGGGCATTTTGAATTATCCTCACGACCATGCCTTTATAAATTACGTAAAAACCGGGGAAAAAACTCATAAGGAATTTGTGGAATTCTGTAAAAAACTGCGGGCAGAAAATCCCTGCGATTTGTTTATAATTTCCATGCATGCCGACGAGCCGGAATACAAGCGCGCTGTTTTAAAATCTCAGCGTGATTTTTACTTACAGCTTCTGGAAGTTGCGGACGTTGTCTGGGCTAACCACGCCCACATCATAAAGGACCGGGAGTTTGTTTTTGAAAGCGAAAGCGGACGGCACAAGCTGATTATGTATGCAAACGGAAACACAATCAGCGCCCAGAGAACTCAGCCGACCTTTGATTTGGGAACTCCTATGAGTGAGCGCGACCACACGGGCGACGGACTTTTATATTCTGTGCAATTTATAAAGACTAAGTCGGGCAAAACACGCTATAATACAGAAGGAAAACCTGAAAATCCGGTTCAAATAAAAAAAGCGGAACCGATTTTTATTACTACTTATATCAACACCGCCTGGGAGTTTGTGCTCAAGCCGCTTAATCAGGATTTTGTAAATTATCTGAAAGAGGTAAAACGTAAGGACTGGGCATCCTACATTGAAAGGCGGATTAAGGTTAACACGGAACAAACAAAGGATTTAATTACATGGCAATAGACTACAAATCATTACCAGTTTACGCACAAAAACAGAAAATTTTAGACTGCCTGGAAAATCATCAGGTTGTAATTGTAGAAAGCCCAACAGGCTCAGGAAAAACGACTCAGATTCCGGTGATTTTGTATGAGGCAGGCTACGCTACAAACGGCATGATTGGCGTAACTCAGCCCAGACGAATTGCGGCACTCAGCGTAAGCGAATTTATTTCAAAACAGCTTGGAACAACTTACCCTGGTCTTGTGGGCTACAAGATGCGTTTTGAAGACCAGACAAATCAGGACACAAGAATAAAAATCATGACAGACGGAATCCTTCTTCAGGAGATGAAGCTGGATCCCTGGCTTTCTAAATACAGCGTTCTGATGATTGACGAAGCTCACGAAAGAAGCCTTAACATTGACTTTGTACTGGGACTTGTAAAGCGTGTTCTGAAGGAAAGAAAAGATTTTCACGTTATCGTTTCTTCTGCCACAATGAACACTCAGGTCTTCAGCGAATATTTTGATAACGCGCCTATTGTTTCTATTGATACAATTACCTACCCGGTAAGCGTAGTTTACGACCCGATTGAAGGCGGGGCAACTACCGCGACTGAGGCCGGCTGCGATGCTATTTTGAACAAAATCTGCCGCACGGTAGACCGAGTTCTGGATAACGGAGATGACGGCGGCATTTTGATTTTCTTGCCGGGCGAAAAAATCATTAAAGACTGTATGTACAGGCTGGAACATGCGCCTTTCAGCCGACAGCTCTGGGTACTGCCCCTTTACGGACGACTTCAGAAAGAAGAACAGGAGCGTGTTTTTGATAATCCTCCGGCGGGAAAAAAGAAGGTCGTAATTTCTACAAACATTGCAGAAACTTCTGTAACAATTCAGGATATTACAACTGTAATTGACTGCGGTCTTGCAAAACTGAACTTTTACAGCCCGAGAACCTTTACTTCCAGCTTAGTTGAAACAATGGTAAGTAAGGCAAGCTGTAACCAGCGTAAGGGACGAGCAGGACGTACTCACGAAGGAACCTGTTACCGCTTATATTCACGCAAAGAATTTGAAAGCCGCGAAATGTACACAAAAGAAGAAATCTACCGTACAGATTTGAGCGAAGTTGTTTTACGAATGGCCGAGCTTGGAATCACGGATTTTTATAACTTTGACTTTATTGCAAGCCCGGGACGGGAAGGAATTATCGGCGCAGTTGACACCTTGAATATGCTTGGCGCCCTGGACAGCGACAACACTCTTTCTGACATTGGAAAGATGATGGTAAAATTCCCGCTGGAACCGCGAATAAGTCGAATTATTGTAGAAGCAATCATGCGCTTCCCTGACGTTATCAACAAGGCTCTTGTAGCAGCTTCCTTCTTAAGCGCAAACTCTCCTTTTGTACTTCCACCGAATGAAGAAATGGAAGCCCGCAAGGCACACCACCGTTTCCGCGACCTTCAGGGTGACTTCGGCACCTACATCAATCTCTTTAACGCATGGAAGCAGACCGATAACCGCGAAAAATTCTGCAAGAAAAACTATCTTGACGAGCGCATAATGGCAGAAATAGAAAACATCTATATTCAGCTGGGCGAAATTGTCGGTGATAAAATGGGCATTCCGCTTACTTCTAAAAACGGAAGCATGCAGGATTATCTTTGCTGTATTGCAGCCGGTATGATTCAGTTTGTCTGCATTCGCATGGGAAGGGAAAATTACCGTTCGCTTACGGCAGGCCACATCTGCATTCACCCGGGCAGCGTTATGTTCCGCCAGAATCCGGTATTTATTGTGGCAGGCGAAATCGTGCGCACAAGCCGCATCTTTGCGATGAGCGTTTCGCCTCTTACCCACCCTATGCTGGATACCATTAATCCTCAGCTTTTTGACCGCCTTATGGCATGTAAAAATGCCAAAGACCGCGAAAAGGATGAAGAAGCAGATTTACGCCGTTCAGAAGAAAGAAAGCGCAACGAAGAAGCAAAGCAGAAACGCCTTAAAAAATCTGAACAGAAAGCCGCTGACAGCAAAAAAGGCGCAAAAGAAAAGGATGAAAGTTTTTCTTTTGGCGGCGACATTTTTGAAACAAAGAAATTTAAGGGAAAGAAAACAGCCATCCTGCCGCTTGAACGCTTTATTTTTGCCGTTCAGAATGAGACAGATAAAAACAAGATTAAGGCCTGCGCAAATCTTCGCGGCCGCATCATAACAAAAGACAACGGAATGCTGCTGGACGGAGAAAAGCTTTCACAGATTATTGAGATTGCAAAAAATCTTGTGCTCACTCCTATTGCAGAAAAAAAGTGGAACCGCCACCTGAACGGAAACATTTACAACGATGTAGAAAAAGAGCAGATTATTTTTGCCCTGGAAACAGTACTTCGCACAGCAATTGCTAAGCAGAAAAACAAGGAATACGGCTTTATTACTCTCTTTACAGACGGCAAGGGAAACTACTGGCTTAAAACTTCACGGGGCTTTTCAACTGCTCTTCAGGAAACTCACGCCAGCCTTGAAGCCCTGGTAGAAGAAGATGTGGACTTCAGTCCGGAAGCCGAAGAGCGCATTAACGACGCCCTTAGACTGGTAAACAAGTTCTATGACAAGAAAGATTAGTCCTTCTTCTCTTCCTCTTTTTTTGGTTCGTCTTCTATTCCAAGCATTTTCTTTGCGCGGTTGCGGACTGAACCGTTGCCTTTGCGGTCAAGGGCGAGTGAGCGGATTTTTTCTTCTACTGCGCCACCGAACTTATGATTCTTGTACATATCAAGTCCGATGTTCTGAAGATCGCCGTCCTTATTTTCAAGATATTTGAGACAAATATCGGCATAGCTGCTCTTTGAGTGTTTGGCAAGCTCGTTTCCAACTCCCTTGGCAAGATTTTTCATGCGGACATCAGAAAGGCACTTTTCTGCAAGGGCAAGGATTTCTTCTTCACCATGATCGGCCTCTATCAAAGCCTGAACAACCTTAACCTTAATATTGTCAGGCACCTTCTTTTCAAGCATTTCCTTCATAAAACGGTCTGCGTTCGGCTCGTTATACAAAGGCAGGGCTGAAATTGCGGCTTCCTTGATGATACGTTCGCTGTCGTTTTCGGCACGGTAAATCAAATATGGAATTGCGTGATAATCAAGAATTTTTTTAGAAACATTGATTGCTTCCTGGCGAACCTTCCAGTGCTCATCTCGAATTCCCTGAAGAATGCAGGCCTGAGCCTTACCGTCCTGAGGGAATTCGCCAAGTCCCTTGATTGCGTACTGACGGATGTTAGGATTTGCATCCTTGTAGGTATTGATGAGAACTGGAACTGCTTCCATTTTTCCCATAAGGCCGAGAGCCTCTGCTGCATACATGCGGACAAAGGAGTTTTCATCTTCATTTTCAAGGATGGCAACAATCTTATCAAAAGTTTCTACGGCGTGAAGCTTACCAAGAGTGCGCATAAGAGTCTGGCGCTGGGCGTCACTCAAATCATCTCGTTCAAGATATTCTGCAACCGAAAGGGCCGACTGCGCATCGCCGATTTCACCGATTGTAGAAAGAGTGTCGTTGAAATAGGTTTCATTGTCGCTTTCCAGAATCGTGAAAACTGCAGGAATAGCTTCGCTTGTATGAACTTTCTGAATATATTCAAAGCAGGCCTTTACCAGGTCAGTTTTTGTGTCGTAAGGGTCATTAAGGATTGTTACGGCAAAGTTTTCCAGACAAGGGTCTTCCAGCTTTCCAAAGTATTCAAGGATTTTCTGTTGAATCTGAATGTTTTCGCTTACTTCAAAAAGATCGTAGATTTCTTCGGTAAAGCGAGGGTCTTCATTTTTGATTAAATCGTCGATGAGTTTTGTAATCTCTGAAGGAAGTCCGTACTTGATTGTCTTTTTATTTTCTTCAGGAACTTCGTCATTTTCGTCCTTGTCAGCTGCGGCTTTTGCCTTGTCCTGATCGATTGGCTTAGGACGCTTTTTAGGCGGAACTTCTGAAACTCCGGCAGGAGAATTTGATTTTTTTTCGGAAGAAGAGTCTTCTTCTGTGTCTTCTTCCGGGCTAACTTCGTCCTCACTTTCTTCTGTAGCCTCTTCGGATTCAGACTCGCTTTCATCTTCTGAGGCCGGCTCCCCTTCTTCTTCTGGAGAGGAGTCTTCCGAGCGGGTTCCTGTATTGTCCGTGCCGGCCGAAGAAGCATCATCTTCAGGGGATTGAAGCAGTTTTTTCTCTTCTTCTGTGAGATCAAGGCCGTCGAGCAGGTCGGAAACGGTGTCATCAAGGGCAGAACCTGCGTCGGCAGAATCGCCAAGGGGGTACAAGTCCTTAACCTGGGTAGGATCAGCAGCCTCCTGTGCAAAAAGTGCGGCAGAAAATAATGTAAAAATTGCAATTCGGACTGATTTTTTCACGCTTGCCCCCTAGACTCCCTGATGGAACTTTTCAAGGAAGTTTTTGCGGTATTCTTCAAAGCGGTCTTCGTTGATTGCCGCGCGGATTTCGTGAATCATATTGTGAAGGAAGTAGAGGTTGTGATAGCTTGCAAGAATTGAGCTGAGGATTTCCTGTTCCTTGAAAATATGGCGAAGGTATGAACGGGTGTAAGTTCGGCAAACCTTGCAGTTGCACTCAGGGTCGAGCGGCTCGTGACAGTGAGTCCAGCGTTCCTGCTTAATTGAAAGCATTCCTCGGTGAGTAAAGTAAGAGCCGTTTCGGGCATTGCGGGTTGGAAGAACGCAGTCAAACATGTCGATTCCGGCCTGTACGGCGTCCAGAATGTATTCCGGGGTTCCGATTCCCATTACGTACTTAGGCTTGTTCTCCGGCAGATACTGAACGGTATAATTAAGGAATTTTGTGAACTCTTCAGGAGTTTCGCCGACGCTAAGACCGCCGATTGCGATACCAGGCAGGTCCTGTTCGCTTACAAATTCTGCGCTCTGCTTTCGAAGGTCTTCAAAAAAATTTCCCTGAACGATTGGGAAAAGCATTCCCTTGTAGCCCTGGTCGTTTACGGCGTGCTCCCACTCTTTTTTGGCGCGAAGGAGCCAGTCGCTCGTAACTTTTAAAGCTTTTTCGGCAACCTTACGGGGTTCACCGGCACCGGTACAAACGTCAATCTGCATCTGGATGTCGGAATTAAACTTGCGCTGGGTCTGCACTACGCTTTCAGGCGTAAACATGTGGTAGCTTCCGTCGATATTGCTCTGGAAGCGGACACCTTCGTCAGTGATTTTTCGCAGCTTTGAGAGGCTCCAAACCTGAAATCCGCCCGAGTCTGTTAAAAAGTTTCTGTTCCACTTAGAAAAACCGTGAAGTCCGCCGGCTTCTTCAATAAGGTCTGCGCCCGGGCGAAGGTAAAGATGATAGGTATTTGCAAGGATAATTTCAAAATTGATTTCTTCAAGAAAATCCTTTGGCATTGCCTTTACAGTGGCATTGGTTCCAACCGGCATAAAAACAGGAGTCTGAACGTCGCCGTGAGCCAGGTGAATAACGCCTGTGCGGGCCTTGCCGTCTGCGGAAGTGTGGTGTATGTCAAAAATGTTTGTAATCATATTAAGTCCTACTATATTTTAATAATATTATACTAGCAATTGTAAATAAAATCACAGGCGACCAGGCGCCCGCAAAAGGTGTTATGTAGCCGTGCTTTGCAAAAACCATCGTTACCATGTGCATGACATAAAAAAGTACGGAGGCGCTGATGCAGGAAGCAAGGCTGATTAAAAGCACGTTCTTTTTTGTCTTTCCCGTAAGCCCGATTGAAAGAAAAACAACGATAAAAACGATAAAGGGAAAGGCAAATTTCTTATAGTATTCCGAAAGCTGCTGACCAAAAGGAAGTCCCGCCTTTCTAAGATGCTCAATATAGATTTTTGCTTCCTTTGCCGAAACTGACTGAACGTCCACTATATTTTTTCGGAAGATTTCATAGCTTTCCGTAAGTTTTTCTTCAAGGGTGCTGTCAAAGCTGGCAGTCGAAAAGCGGCCGCTTTCATCACGCTTGTATTCCAGAGTATTCTGAAGGCGCCAGTGCCCCGCATCAAAATCCCATATAGCTAAATCCGAATGAATGACGCTGATAAGATTTTTATTTTCATCGCGGAAGATTACATAAAGATTTTGAAGTCGTTTGGTTTCTTCATAATAACGGGCTGCATTATAAATGATTTTTCCGTTTTCTGAAATTACAATTACGTTATTGTTGTTATCGCTTTCAAATTTCTGAAGAAGATGATTTTGCAGCTTCATTTTCTTTTCGTAGGTCTGAACTACTACCCCATTTTCAAAGGCAAAAAGGGCAATAGAAAGAATAATAGAAAGAATGAGGGCAGGAGCCGTAAACTTAAAAAGCGAAACTCCTGACGCAAAAAGAGCCTCAAGCTCATTATTGGCGTACATGTTACTTAGCGTATAGGATGAAGAAAAAAGAATTGCAACCGGCACGGCATACCAGATTGTTTTTGGAATATAATTGAGCATTACCACGCCAATATCGTGCCAGGAACTTCCGTTCTGAAGGTAAGTCGTAAGGTTCATAAAAAGGTCGACAAGATTGAGGACCAGGGCAAAAAAGAGAACCGCGCCAATAAAAAGAGGAATCATTTTTTTCAGAAGATAGCCGACAAGTTTCAAAAAAAAATCTCCCGTAAGCCTACTTTTTTAACAAAACGGCAAGGAAAGCCAGGGCCATAACACCGATTACAAAATTAGGCACCCAGATACACCAGAAAGGATCAAGTCCTACTCTCTGAACAAAAAGCTGGCCCATAATCTGCATTGCCCAGTAAAGAACGCAGACAACAAGTCCTATAAAAAGACAGATTGTCTGGCCGTGGTGCTTTCCGAATACAAAGGCAATTGAAAAGGCCAGGAAGGCAAAAAAGATTGAACCGAAAGGCAGGGCAAACTTTTTATGAAACTCCATCGTCCAAAGTCGCAGGCGTCGGTTTTCAGCAAAAGAGTCGCTTGTATTTTCTTTCATGCGTTTAAGTTCGCGGGAAAGGTCGTAGGTTGTCATTTCGCGGGCAGAATGAGATGTATTTCCAAGCACAGCCTTATCAAAAACGTTGAGGACCGTGCGTTCAGATTCCAGAACATCGTAATTATGCTTTAAATTGTGCTTGATAGAAAGAACGGTGGCATCATCCATGGAAAGTTCCATTAAAACTCCTTCTGTCTGGCCGCCGCGAAGGGAAGATTTTCCTGCAATAATGATTTTATCAGTATCGTTATCTGTATCAAAAAGAATAAGGTCACTTACAGAGCCGGAGTTCACCTGCCCCATCACAATGCTTGCGCTGTCCAGAGTTTTAACGCTGTTTGATTCCAGGGAAACGGTCGGCGTAGACTGCATGATTTTTCTGAAAAGCTGATTGTATTTCATCGTTCCAAGCGGAAGAAGATAATCGTTTACAAAAAATGAGCCGATTGAAATTGCCGTTCCCAGAATGATTACAGGGTAAAAAATCTTAATGAAAGAAAAGCCCGAAGCCCGGAAAATCAGGATTTCGTTACTGCTCATCATGCCGCCAAGGCTCATGGAAAAACCGACAAGGGTTGCAAAAGGAGCTGACTGGGCAATGATAAAAGGAAGGCTGTAAAACATAATCCTCATTACGTCGCTGAAGGGCGCTGATTTTGCAAGCAGCTGTTCAACAGTAAGAAGAATCTGATTTACAAAAAAAATCATAAAAAAGAAAAGAAAGGCAACAAGAAAATATAAAAATAAATCCTTAAAAAGATATTTTACAAGGATATGATTTTTAAGCTCGCCTGATTTTAATACATTTACGCTGAACCACTCATATTTTGCTTCAACATATTCAATTGCCGGACTCAGTTTTTCAAGAATCCGGTCTATGAGAGGCTCAATGCGTTTGTAAAATCTTGATTTTCGGTCAGAAACAATCCTAAGCGCGTGCTCAAACTGTTTCTTTATTTTTGTAATGTCAGGCAAGCTAAAACTTCCTTACACTCCGGTAGAACCAAATCCGCCGGCTCCTCGTTCTGTTTCTTCAAGGCTTTCTACCACAGAAAAATCAGCCTGAATCACAGGAGCAACAAGCATCTGGGCAATGCGGTCACCGTTATTAACTGTAAAAGGCTGAGAGCCAAGGTTGATTAAAATTACGTTGATTTCGCCGCGGTAATCGCTGTCGATTGTGCCCGGAGTATTCAAAACAGTTACTCCGTTTTTTGCAGCAAGACCTGAACGAGGCCTGATCTGAACCTCATAGCCTTCCGGGATTTCAAAAAAGAGGCCGGTTGGAATCATTGCAGATTTTCCGCTTTCAATTACCACAGGACTTTTTACCAGAGCGCAGATATCTGCCCCTGCAGCGCCATTAGTTTTATAAACAGGAAGCTTTGCTCCCTCTGAAGCTACAACTTTAATATTTATCTTTGTCATAATAATATTATAGGAGATAATTTGATAATTGAAAACCCGACAATAGTTTTGATATAATTAACTAAATGTTTGAAGAAATTGTAAGCAGACTTAGTGAAGTAAAAATTGTTCCCGTTGTTACTGTCTTTGATAAGGATGAAGCGGTAAAGCTTGCCCATTCTCTTGTAAACCGGGGATACAGCGCAGTGGAGTTTGCATTCAGAAGCGCTACAGGTGCAGAAAGTGATTTTATAAAAGCCGGAGAATGCATTCAGGCGGTAAGGAAACTATGTCCTAAAATGCTTTGCGGTGCCGGCACCGTAATCAATCCAAAACTTGCAGAACTCGCAAAAAACAGCGGCGCCCAGTTTGTAATGTCACCAGGCTTTAATCCTGCGACAGTCGAATGGTGCATTAAAAATGATATGGCAATATTTCCGGGCGTAAACTCGCCAAGTCAGGTAGAAGAAGCCTTGATGTATGGCATTGATGTATTGAAGTTTTTCCCGGCAGAAATAAGCGGCGGGGTAAAAATGTTAAAGGCTCTTGGCGGACCTTTCCCGACGGTGAAGTTTATACCGACGGGCGGAATTGATGCCGCCAACGCCGACGATTACCTTGCCTGCAAGAATGTAATCGCCGTAGGCGGTTCGTGGGTTTGCCAGATCAGGTAAGGCAGCTGTCCTACCTTCCCTCGCAAATTAAACCTTAAACTGGTCAATCTGCTCGCCGATTTCGGCAATTGATTCGTTCATCTTGCCTGCAATTCCGTGAAGAGCAGAACCGGTTTCATTAATCTTTTTAGCACCGATAGACATTTCGTCCATCCCCTGAGTCATGCTGACAGTAGCATCCTGCAAAAGCTGAACTTCCTTCAAAATCATCTTATTGCCTTCTGCCATTTCAGAAGAAGCAGTTCTTACTTCGCCGGTACTGTCATTCATATTATGAAGGGCTTCTGTAATCTGTTTAGAACCTTCGTTCTGTTCTTCCATTGCAGTCTTAATGTGAAGGACAAGGGCATCAGTTTCTTCAAGCTTGAGTGAAACAGTTTCAAAGGCGATACTTGCATCTGAACTGGCCTCAACAACTTCATTAATAGAATCCTTGATATTTGTAAGCTGCACACCGATTGTCTTTGACTGTGCAGTAGAAGTTTCTGAAAGTTTTCTGATTTCGTCAGCAACAACAGCAAAGCCCTTACCAGCTTCACCGGCATGAGCAGCCTCAATTGCCGCATTCATTGCAAGAAGGTTTGTCTGACTTGCAATTGCAGAAATAGCGCCGTTTGCTTCCTGAAGCATCTGAGACTGAGCTTCAATCTGTTCAACGCGGGCATTTACAGCCTTCTGTTTTTCAATACCAGTATGAGCGTTCATGCGAAGGTCATTGAAAGAACGGGCCATCTTATCAACAGAACCGTTTACTGAAGAAATATTTCCGATCATCTCTTCTACGGCAGCAGAAGCGGCAGAAACACCGCGGGACTGTGCCGCAATCATGTTTTCAAGAGATTCAATATTTGAAGCAATCTGGTTTACAGCGCCTGCAGTCTGATTTACACTCTGAGTCTGACCGCTGATCTGCTTGCGCATTGAATCAATGTTAGAAATAATTTCTGTAATGGAAGCGGCAGTATCACCTACACTTGCACTCATTGTCTCACCAACGCTTCCAAGGTTAGATTTAGAATCTTTTACGGCAGAAATAATCTGCTGCAGTTTTTCTGTAAAGGCATTAAATCCTTTTACCACGTTACCGATTTCATCATTTGAAGTAACTGCGATGCGTTTTGTAAGGTCGGCATTACCGCTTGCAATTTCAGTAATAGAAGCTTCAACAGTCTTAAGAGGCTTAATACTCATAGAAATAATCAAAGTACTGATTGTAACGGCAATAATCAAAATAATTGCAATGGCAATCAGCATTGAAGTAGCCATTTTTGTAATTACGCCAAAGAATTCAGAGAATGGAGCCATACAGAAAACAGCCCAGTCACAGTTACCGCCGACAGGACGATAAGAAGCAACCATAAGTTTTTTGCGCCAAGGCTCAAAGAAAACCTTATAGGCCACAGTTCCCTTCATTGTATCAGTAATTGCTTCCTTCATGGCGCCGCTTGTAGAATCGCGGAGAACCTGCCCTTCTTCTACGAATTTAACATCAGAGTCAGCAACAGTTTTTCCTGTCTTCATATTGATAACAAAGGGGTGACTTGAACTTCCGATTGTAATGTCTTTACAAAGCTTTGAAGGAGCATCTCCGTGAGTTATTGCAACAATAGCACCTGTAATTCTTCCCGAATACAAATCACGTACAGGAACAGAATAGAAGATCAAAAGCTTATTATTTACAGGACTGATTGTAGGGTCAGAAATATAATGCTCGCCTTTTATTGCACGCTTAAAATATTCACGGTTTGAAAAATCAATTACACTTCCGTCAGTAGTTATGGAAATACCATTTTCATCATAATAAGAAATGTTTTCGTAATTTGTGTTTATTTTCTTTGCACTGGAAACGATTTCTGTTTTTTCCTGATTTGATACCGAAGGATCCTGAATTACAGACATATTTGCAAGAACGTCCAGCATGTGAAATTCTTTTTCATTATTTTCGCGGATCAGGTTTGCGGCATTTTCAGAAATGGCAATAATCTGATTTTCTACAGAATTTCCAAGTGATGATTTTGCCATTGTATAGGCAATAAATCCTAAAACAACATTCGAAAAAATTACAATTCCCAAAAGCAAAACAAGCAGCTTAAATTTTAAACTGTTTAACTTCATATAAGTACCTCAAAAAAAAAGAAAAGTCGCCCGATTAAGGACGACTTTTTTATTTATGAACAGAGTATAATACTTTTACTCCTGATAATCAAGAATGCTTATTTCTGTTTATTCCTGTTCTTATTTCTTTTCTTCGAGAGCGTCTACATAAGAAAGGTTGAGACGGCCCTGCTTGTCAACTTCAAGAAGTTTTACAGGAATCTGCTGACCTTCTTTCAAAACATCAGTTACCTTGCTTACACGCTGGCGGCTGAGTTTTGAAATGTGGCAGAGACCTTCTTTTCCAGGAAGGATTTCTACGAAAGCGCCGAATTCCATAATGCGTTTTACAGTTCCCTGGTAGATTGTTCCTACTTCTGGATCTTCTGTAATGCCCTTTACAGCCTTCTTAGCAGCTTCTGCATTCATTCCGTTCTTAGAGTAGATTGTTACAGTTCCGTCATCATCAGTGTTGATTGTTACATCATACTGCTGGCACAAAGCTTTTACGTTCTTTCCGCCAGGTCCAATCAAAGCACCAATCTTGTCTACAGGAATCTTCATTGTAAGAATCTGTGGAGCGTTCTTAGCGAGTGGAGCTGGTTTGTCGATGCACTTCTCCATAATAGAGAGGATGTGGAGACGACCCTGACGAGCCTGTTCCATAGCCTTCTTCATGATTTCTGTTGTTACACCGGCAATCTTAATATCCATCTGGAAACCAGTAATACCGTCTTTTGTTCCGGCTACTTTGAAGTCCATATCACCAAGGTGGTCTTCTTCACCAAGGATATCGCTCAAAATCTTATAGCGGCCATAAGGATTGTCTCCCTCTGGTTCTGTGATAAGACCCATAGCAATACCAGCTACCATCTTCTTCATTGGAACACCGGCAGCCAGCATACAAAGTGTACCACCACAAGTAGAAGCCTGTGATGAAGAACCGTTAGATTCCATGATTTCAGAAACTACGCGGATTGTGTAAGGGAACTCTTCGCGGCTTGGAACCATAGCAGCGAGTGAGCGGCGAGCGAGGTTACCGTGACCAATTTCGCGGCGGCCTGTTGTAAGCTTACCAGTTTCACCAACTGAGTATGGTGGGAAGTTATAGTGAAGGATGAAGTGCTCTGAGCGATCTCCATCAATATCATCATAAGACTGTTCGTCCATTGCAGTACCAAGAGTACATACAGCAAGAGACTGAGTTTCACCGCGGGTAAAGAGAGCCGATCCGTGAGGAGTTGGCAATACGTTTACTTCGCATGTAATAGGACGGATTTCATCAGTCTTACGACCGTCAATACGAACACCGTCATCAAGAATTGATTTACGAAGAAGTTTGTACTGGATGTCATCCATCAAAGTCATGAACAATTTAGCCTGAATTGGGTCTTCCAGCTGTTCAGCATATTTTGCAGCAAGTTCTTTTTCAACTTTTGCAATAGCCTTTCCGCGGTTCATTTTTCCGTCCTGGAAGCAGGCTTCTTTCAAAAGTGGAGTTGCTTCAGCTTCAATCTGTTCAGCGTTAGCCAGAGTTACATCAAGAGGATTCAAAGGAAGTTTTTCTTTTCCGGCCTTAGCAGCAAGTTCTTCCTGAAGCTTACACATATCAGTAATGAAAGCCTGAGCCTTTTCCAAAGCGCCAAGCATTACTTCTTCAGAAACTTCGTTTGCACCACCTTCAACCATTGTAAAGCCGTCTTTAGTTCCGGCAACAACGATTTCAAGCTCGCTTTCTTCAATCTGCTTGAAGGTTGGGTTTACAATGTACTCGCCGTTCAAATATCCGATACGGCAGGCAGCAACCGGGCCGTGGAAAGGAATATCAGAAATTGTAGTTGCAGCAGAAGCTGCAATTACAGCAAGAATGTCCTGAGTGTGAACACCGTCACAAGAAACACAGGTTGGAACAATCTGGAGCTCGTGACCAAATGAAGGTTCAAAAAGAGGGCGCATAGGACGGTCGATAAGGCGGCTTACCAAAATTTCCTTATCCTTTGGACGACCTTCGCGCTTTACAAAACCGCCAGGGATTTTTCCGGCAGCATAGAATTTTTCATTGTACTCAACAGTAACAGGAACGAAATCCTGACCTTCAGTTACGCTTGAAGAAGCACAAATTGTTGCGATAATAGCGGCTCCGCCCCACTGAGCGTAAACACAGCCGTTAGCCTGTTTACCGATTTTTCCAGTTTCCAGGATGAGATCGGCATCTCCAAGTTTGTAGGTTACTCTTTCTACAGACATAAATTTTACTCCTACATACGTCACTACATCCGACGCATGCTTTTTTCTATTTATTAGTTACACTAATATTCAAAATAATAATAGTTTATTTTAAGCCATAACAATCAATTAATCAATGGATAAATAAGGAGGGAGGAGCCCCTCCCTGCGGTCGCACTTCGTTGCGCCCTACCCACCCAGCGGGGAGTTCCCCGCAACGCCCCCTTCTACCCGTTAAAAACAAAAACCGCCCGATGAACGAGCGGCTTTTTAGCAAACTTAATCTATTTGCGGAGACCAAGTTCTTTGATGAATGCACGGTAACCTTCAAGGTCTGTGCGTTCAAAATAGCGGAGCATCTTACGACGCTGACCAACTACCTTAAGAAGAGCACGTTTACCGCAAGCATCTTTTGGGAATGCTTTTGAGTGTGCTGTAAGCTGTGCTACACGCTGAGTAAGCAAAGCAATCTGAACTTTTACGTTACCAGTGTCTGTGTCTTTTGCACCGTACTGTTTTACGGTTGCGGCAGTTGTTTCTTTTGAAAGTGCCATTATGGAACCCCTTAAAAATATTATTTTTCTGCATAGGCGAAAAACTTTGCAGGTCAAATCCCGGGTTTCTGGGAAGAAATCACAAAGTAAGTCGTATTAACAGAATGAAAACATAATAAATTATTACAAAGATTTAATCAACTTAAATTAACAGATTTTCCTTAGTCTGCTAATTCAGGATAAGCTTTGTCATAATATTGACAGGTACAAGCAACCCATTTACCTTCAACTTTTTCGAAAAAGAATTTGTAGATTTCTTTTCTATCGGCAGTTAAGTACCATTTCAAATTATTTCCTTGCAACACAAATCCTCTAGATGGAGCTTTGCTATCATCAACGTAAACTTCGTAAACATCAATTTCAGTTATAGGTGTATAAGTGCTATTAGCATATTTATACATGATTCCATAAGCAAATCCTCTAGAAGTATCTTCTTCAGTAAGTTCATATTTGATTGTTTTTACATACTTCAATTTAAGATATGTGCTATCAAAACTAGGGGCAGTTTTGTAATCAAATCCTTTAGGATAGAAAACATAGCTGATACCTTTGTTTCCACCATAATAAGACAAGTTAGAATCAATGTGCTCTTTTGACATTGATGTTATACGAGTATAACCTGTGTAATCTTCAACTGTTGTTCCTGTAGGTTTTGTTTCAGAAACGATTGAATAATCATCTGCGTTAGGATTGGCGCAAGATACCAACAACATTGCAAATGCAACCAAGATTAAAAGTTTTTTCATATTTAAACCTCTTATATATTTTTCCCCTTCAACCAAAGATAATTATCAAAAGTTCTTCGTAAAAACCACTCTTCATTAAAAACAGAATTCCAGTTTACAATGCCCCTTTCATGTAATTCTTTAGTCAGTTCAACTTTGAACAGTGCATATTGTTTTTCCCAAACAGTACAAAAATTAGAATATGAGTCTATTTCTTTTCCAGTTATTTCTTTAAGATAATTCTTCGCCTGAGAATCCATTATGATTACATCATGATTAAAAACCCATAAAATTTTCGAAGCTGCGACAACTGCATTTTTTATTCTGTCATTCAAAAGTCCTGCTTCATAAAAACACAGTGAAAGACGTTCGGGATTGAAATCTTCAGGATTTTTCTCTATGAACTTTATAGTCACATTGTAAATATTCTCATCATTATTACTCTTAAAATTTCTGGAAATCTTCATTCCAGAAAGATACTTATGGAAGCATTTTATTTTTGCTTGATTATTTTTATCTCTTATGCAGTCAATATATTTCTTTTCATAATCTTCATAAGCAAGAAAATATCTGAATAAATCCGCAATTGTTATTTCCATAAAAAATAACCCTAATTAAACAACAGATTATAACTATGTCTATAGATTACATATATTAATCAACACAGTTTTATACTCTTTATTATAAAATATTTTAAATATTTATCAAGCCTGTCTTATTTTTATATAAATACTTTAACACTGTTTCATTTTATCTATTTATATTCATATTAAAACCATGAATCTAAAAGAAGTCTTCATCAATAATCTAAAATTTTACAGAAAACAAAAAGGACTCACACAAAACGAACTCACTCTTGCTCTAGACAAAAGTTACAATTATATAAACAGCATAGAACAAGGAAAAATGATGCCGTCTTTTGAAGCAATTGAGCAAATTTGCAATGTTCTTGAAATAAAAGCCGTTCAGCTTTTTGACGAAAATGCTTCACCAGACAACATCAAAACATTCGACAAAGAAAATTATATAAATAAACTTTCTGAAAAACTATTTGAAAAACTAAAAACGCTAATTAAAACGGAAATCAGAAACACAATAAAATAAACACTCTAATGCAAATGGAATTAATAACGAAAACAATATACATAAAAAATCTGTGTTTATCTGTGCCCCATCTGTGGCTATTCTAAAAAGTCACACTAACAAGATTACTCTGCAGATCAAAAATCAGTTCATCTGCTGTAATTTCCAGGCGGATTGATTCTCCCTTCTCATCTTTTACTCGGTAAATACCGTTTGGCGGAAGCACCTGGCTGATTTCAGACTTTTTTATCACCAGTGTCTTATCAGAAATCTGAGTGCATTTTTTTAGTGAAAGCTCGTACGGACGGGTAAGAAGTTCCTGGGCGGCAGAAAAAAAGCCTTTTTTAATCATGCTTCTTATATAGGAAGAAGATATTCTTTCTTCCTCATCAGTTCCGGCCTTATACAAAACCTGAGGAACAAAACTTGTCTTTACACCGTTCTGCTCTGCCCAGTATTTTATGGCAGTCATATCTGTAGCGCCCTTGTAACCGCAGCGGAAATCTTCACCTTCTACAAAAATGCGCATATTGCAGACATTTTTCAAAATTGTAAGGAAGTCGTGCCCCGCGATTTTAGAAACTTCGTCGGTAAAATCAAGAACGATGGCAAATTTAATTCCAAGCTCTTCCATCAAAGAAAGTCGCTGTTCAAGAGTAGAAACATCGCCTGCATAATCTGAGGAATGCTTGTAAAGTGGAAGAGGACGGTTAAAAGTCACGATTCCAGGAAGAAGGTTTTCCTTCTGACACAGATTTACAAGTTCCTGAATAATCTTTCTGTGTCCAAGATGAAGACCGTCAAAACTTCCTATTGAAATACCAGATCCGGCAAGAAGTTCCAGCGGAGATTCTTCTTTTGAAACTGAATTCTGAATGTCTTTCCACGAGTACAAAATCATATTTTCTATTATATCGAATTTACGGCAAAAAAAAAGTCCTGCGGAACCTACCGCAGGACAGGGGTAACAACTTTAATAGTTGCAAAAAGAAAAGTGCTTGCCGATTATTTTTTCAGCGCCACATTCCTCATAAAAGTATTGTCGGCACTATAAGCAACCACATCTTTCATACTGCCTGTTTTAAGCGGGAGAATTACGATTGAGTTTTCTGCGCCAGAAACAACTACCATCGTAGAATTCAAACCGGTTGCAACCGTCGTTGAATCCGTTATTCTCATACCGACCTTTACAGGACTCCAGGTACCGTCTTTTTCTCTATAAGTTACTTTACCTGAAACGGCCCTCACAAGGTAACTTTGCTCTGCAAAAAGAGCAAAACCAAATAAAATAAAAACGACACATAAGGAAAAAAATTTCTTCATTTTCCCTCCCAAAAAGAAAATTCGCTTCCATTTTTTAATCTATGAACGTTTTTTTATGTGTCAGAATTTATTATAAATCAGAAAAACAAAAATGCAAGAAAATTATTCCGTCTGCAGTCTTTTTACAATTTCAGTTCGTCGGCAGCGATATTTACAAGAGGAATTTGAATTTCAAGGCGGAAGCCGCCCTCTTTTGGAGTTGAAACTTCAAGCCTTCCCATAACCTTACTGAGGCGCTCCTCCATACCCGCAAGACCGATTCCTTTTACAACTTCCTTTGAACCGATACCGTCATCCTTTATCACCATTGTAAGAAGGTTTACATCATCCCAGAAGGTAACATAAATATTTTTTGCCCGGCCGTGACGGATTGCATTTGTAAGGCCTTCCTGCAGAGTATGCATGATAATTGCATTAATCGTAATTCCGTAATTTTCCTTAAGGTTTCCGCTCTGAATATCCACCTTGATTCCGGTAATCTGCTGGAAAATACGCTTGATTTCATAAACTGCGGTAAGGTTATTTTGAGTCGGTGATTCAACTTCACGAATCTGGCGGAGAGTTTTTCTGGTTTCCTTAAGTCCGTTTGAAGCAAGGTTTCGCACAGTCAGAAGAGTATCAGAAAGCTTATCGCGTTCAATTTCAGGATTACTCATAATGGCATCAATAATTGCCGTTATATTCACAAAAGCGTAACCGCAGGAATCGTGCATGTCTCGGGTAATTCTCATGCGTTCATTCTGAACAGCTTCTTCTCCGTGATTCTTTGCATATTCCTGCAGCTTGTTGTTAAGTTCGGACATCTGATTCATTACAAGATTCTGGTGCTTTACCGTTTCCGAGGCCAGGATATAATTCTTTGCAATCTGCTTGAGAATCATGGCCATAACAGTACAAAGGGTCATTGTAAAAACAACAGAATTGATTTCACTAAAGCTTTTTACATATCGACTTACATTTCCTTCAACTGTGGAAAAACCGGAAAAGGCTTCTACCACGCTGAAAAACATTAAGGCAGTGGAACTTGTAATCAGCTTTACCCCGAATTTATAGCCGTAAACTGTACAAATCAAAAAGGAAATATAAATAAAAAGTTTGAGGGTAAAAGTCTGATTTGTAGAATAAGCCATCAGGCAGGCAGAAGTAAGTCCAAGAACATAAAAAAGGATTTTAGAATAAAAATTATCAATAAAAAGAATTGCGTATGCGCTTATTATATATAGAAGAAAAAAGGAGTAAAAAGTAAGGAAAAAGGATTTTTCAGTAAAAAAATCAGAAGTTGAAGATTTTATATTAATAGCCCGCATCGGTGAAAAGCAGAAAATATTAAGAAAGTTTGTAAAAGCAATAAGACATAAGCAAAGTACAATAAAGAAAGGAAAAACACGAAGAAGAAAAGCGGAATCATTTATTTCTAAACTAAAACGTCTTGAACGCAGCATTTTTTTTATTATACATCAAAATTGCAATCTGTGTTATAATTTAACATATGGAAAAGTTGAAATTGATGCTGGTGGACGACCAGAGCCTTTTTACCGAAAGTTTATGCACCTTTTTGAATAACTATGCTGAAGACATGCGTGTAGTCAGCAAGGCCTGTAATGGACGCGAAGCAGTTAAATTTTGCGAAATAGAAAAGCCCGATGTAATTCTGATGGATATTAATATGCCGGAAATGAATGGAATTGAGGCTGTAAAAATAATTAAATCAAAACACCCTGAAATCCTGATAATCATGCTTTCTACATACGACGAAGACGCTTACGTTCGCGAGGCGCTTTTGAGCGGGGCAAGCGGCTACCTTCTTAAGGATTTAAGTCCGACAGAACTTATTATGAGCATAAGGGCACTGAAGTCCGGCGTTCTGCAGATTAGTCCTAGCATTGTACAGAAGATGATTCAGGCCCAGTTCGTAGGTAGTTCAACATCTGACGGCGATGCAAAAGAAGCTGACAAACAGAAAGATTCTGATGAAAATGAAGCTCAGATAAAAGAAGCGGCAGAAAAAAAGTTTGAATGGCTTAAGACCCTTACAAAGCGAGAAAGACAGATTTTTGCCCTGATTGCAACCGGCCATGATAACGACGAAATTGCGGAAGAGCTGGATCTGGCCCTGCAGACAGTTAGAAATCAGGTAAGTACTATTTATTCCAAGTTAGGTGTTAAAGACAGGTTTGAAATAATTAAACTTGCCAATAAGGCTTAACCTTCCAATAAAAAAAAACAGCTCCCAGTCGATAAATGGTTTCCAAAACCGCGCAATAATGCGCTACACGTATTGTGCGGTAAAGAAACTATTGGACCTGCCGCTCACGCGGCAGCCACACAATAAGTGTTTTTGAAAACCATTTCTCTCCTTCGCGCTGTTTTTTTTTATATGCCTGTCACCTATAACCTGTCACCTATCACCTATACCCTATTTTACAGAGCCTGTAACACCTTCAATGAATTTCTTCTGCTGACTGAAGAATAGTACCACTGTTGGAATTGTCATGATTGATACACAGAGCATCAAAAGACCGTAGTCTGTTACGTAGCCGGCAGTCAAACCAGAAACCAAAAGCGGCATAGTCTGCATTTTCTGGTTCTGCATTACAATCAAAGGCCACATGTAGTTATTCCATGCAGTCATAAAGGTTACGATTGCGGCAGCAGCAAAGGTCGGAGCCATAATCGGAACGTAAACTCGGATGTAAATCTGAAGTTCATTTAAGCCGTCTACACGGGCAGCCTGAATTGTTTCAATTGGGAAACTTACTGAGTTCTGGCGGAAGAAGAAAATCAAAAAGGCTGTAGAAACACCCGGCAAAACAAATCCCATTGTTGAGTTCAAAAGATGAACTGTACTGAACATCTTGAAAAGAGGAACCATTGTTGTAGCAAGCGGAATCATCATGGAAAGAAGCAAAATGTTCATAAGGCGTGTCTTTGCCTTATCGCGGTAAATCTGGAAACCGTAACCTGCCATAGAACATACAAAAATACTCAAAATGGTCTGAATAACCGAAGTTCTGATTGAGTTCCAGAAAGCACGTGGAAGTCCTTTTGGAATATTACGGATATTATCCAAAAGTGCTGTACCCGGAGTGATTTTTCCTGTAATTACATCAACGGAACGGTTTGTAGCTCCTGCAATCATCCAGTAAAAAGGGAAAATTGAAAGAAGACAAACTATTACAATAAATGTATATTCTGCAGTTCTAAAAAGATTTGATTTATTTGTTAATCTACTCATTATTCTCTATCTCCTAATTTAAGTTGTATGAATGAAAGGAGCGCAACAAGAATCAAGATTGCATAAGAAACTGTTGCTGCATATCCGAACTGAGGGTTGAATCTGAAAGACAGATTGTAGATATACTGAGAAATTGTAAGCGTTGCATTTCCAGGGCCGCCGCCGGTAAGGTTACGCACTTCATCAAAGAGCTGAAGTGTACCGTTTGTAGACATAATTGCTGTAAGAAGAATTACAGGCTTAAGCTGTGGAAGTGTAATCTTAAAGAATGACTGAATTGGGTTTGCACCGTCAATGCGGGCAGCTTCGTAAATACTTGAATCAATATTCTGAAGACCGGCAAGAAAGAATACAGTATTGTAACCAGTCCAGCGCCAGGTGATTGTAAGGATAATTACAACCTTTGCCCAGATCGGGTCATCAAGCCAGTTGAAAGCTTCGTCAAGAATACCCCACTTTACAAAAAGAACGTTTACAAGTCCGTCCAGACTGAAAAGTGATTTGAAAATCAAGGCAGAACTTACAAGTGAAGTTGCGCAAGGAAGGAAAACTAAAGTTCTGAAAAGTCCCTTATATTTTAATTTGGGATCGTTCAAGATTGATGCCAGAATCAAAGCGAGGAAAAGCATGATAGGCACCTGGAAAACAAAGTAGATGAATACGTTTTTTACTGCGGCAATAAACATTTCGTCCTGGAAAAGACGCATGTAGTTTCGCAGCCCCGAAAACTGGAGATTGTTTCCCATTCCGCTCTTTAAAGACAGAATGAAAGACTGAATCATCGGGTAAAAACTCATAATGAAAATAAGAATTGAAGCCGGTGCAACGAAGTTCCAGCCTGCAATGCTGTATTTTCGCTCCAAGGATCTTGGTTTCTTTGCTAGTGGCATATTAGACTCCCTTAAAATACTTTTTTACAATTATTAATTTGCACTTACTTAAATGCACATTAAAAATTGTAAAACCCGGTAATTTGCGGGTCCCAGCGAGGGCATGGGGCTAAAAAAACTTCTATAAGTTTTTAATCCTCTAGCCCCATGCACATCCCACAAATTACCTAGTTCTGCAAATTAATATCCCATTAAGAACTCAACGTTCTTCTGTGCATCTGCAAGACCTGAATCGATTGTGCTTGAACCGTTCAAGATTCCGCTCATTGCAACACCAATTGCATTACGAGCTTCGTAGTTGAATACACCGTATTTAACCTGTGGGATTTTTCCAGAGTATTCTACGATTTTCTTGTAGATTTTATCTCCACCGAAGAAGTCGTTAGCAGCATCGTAAGCTGGAGAAGAAGCAGCTGGGAGCCATGTAGCGATTGCACCAGCAGATGGAAGAATCTTTGTATACAAATCAACGCTTCCACCGAATGTAGCGCTAAGGAAGTCTGCAGCAACATCAGCATGTTTAGAGCTGTTCATTACCATCCAGCTTGAACCACCCTGGCTAGAGTAGTTTACAGCAGAAGGAACACCGTCAACTTTTGGAGTGCTTACAACAGCCCATTTACCTTTCTGGTCTGGCTGAGTTCCGATTGTACCAACAATCCAGCATCCGTTGATTGTAGAAGCTACAGTTCCGTTGTTGATTGTTGCAACATAAGCGTTCCAGTCTGTTACTGTTACACAAACACCTTCCTTAATCATTTCAGCATAAAGGCTTACACATTTTTTAAGGATGTCGTTGTTCTTCATGAAAGGTTTTCCATCAGCATCGAAAAGCCATGTTCCGCAAGACTGAAGCATAAGCATGATACAGTCAGGTTCGTTTCCTACATAAGAAATCAAAGCTTTTCCTGTCTTAGCCTTTACAATTTTTCCGAGTTCGATAAAGCGAGACCATGTGATGTCATTGAAATCTTCAACTTTAAGACCAGCCTGTTCAATAATATCCTTGCGGAGGAATGTAGCAGTAGCACCGTTATCAAATGGAACTGAATAGTGCTTTCCGTTCATTTCACCATAGCCTACTTTGAAGCTTGCGAAATCATCAAGCTTAACTTTTCCATCAAGTGGATAGAAAGCCTTTGGATAGTTCTGCATATTCTTCTGAATTGCGTTATCCTGACAGAGGATGATATCAGGCAAAGATGATGTGTCATTTGCAGAAAGAGATGTGATAAGTTTCTGCTGAAGGTCATCCCAAGGTGTTTCTACAACATTGATGTTTACATTTGGATGAGATTCCTTATAGATTTTTGCAGCCTCATTCATAGAGAAGATGTTGAACTGAGGGTCCCAACACCAAACTGTTAAAGTTACGTCCTTATTAGCTGCACTTTTTCCGCCGCCACAGCTCATAAAGCCGGTAGCCATTGCAGCCAGTCCTAACAAAGCACATAATGTCTTTTTCATTTTTTCCTCCTAAGAAAAAACATTTTTAATATTTTATTGATTTCAGTTTAAGGCAGAATTCTCAAAATGAAAGGTAAAAAAATCCTAGTATTTAAATACCTTATTTTTTAGTACTTTTGAGCGTAAACTTAAAATATGAAAAACTTTTATGAAAATCCGGAAATACAGTCTTTAAATCGTCTTCCTATCAGAAGTCACCTTTTTCCTTTTGCTGATGCAAAATCTTCTATAATAGAATGCGCAGAAGGACCTGAAACTCACGAAAAAACAGAATCCACTTTTGTAAAATATCTTGACGGCCAGTGGGATTTTGCCTTTTCTACAAATCCGGATCTTTCTTTTGATGAAGTAAAAAAATGGGACAAAATCAAGGTTCCGGGAACCTGGTCCCTTCAAGGCTGGGATAAACCTCACTACACCAACGTTCAGATGCCATTTGATACAATTCCGCCAAATGTACCGGAAGAAAATCCTACGGGACTTTACCGCCTGAAGGTAAAAATTCCTGCAAAATGGAAGGGACGAAGAGTTGTGCTTCATATCGGTTCTGCAGAAAGCGTAACTCAGGTTTTTGTAAACGGTATTCAAGCTGGAATCAGCAAAGATACCCGTCTTCCTTGCGAATTTGATATTTCCTACTATATTAAGGATGCTCTTTCAAGCGGAAAAGAAGTTACAATCGACATCAAGGTTATCCGCTATTCTGATGCTTCTTTTGTTGAAGACCAGGACCAGTGGTGGTTTGGCGGCATTCACAGAAGCGTTTATCTTTATACAACAGAAGATACTTATATTGCAGACATTTCAGCCCTTTCTCACCTTGAAGAAGCAGGAGCAGTAATTGCAGCGGACGTTGACGGAATTAAAAATGCCTTCCACGAGGATAAAAATGCTCCAGGCTATAAGGCTGGCGACAAGGCAACTGGAATCATTCCTCTTTACGTAACTTTAGGACGAAGTGATTTAAGCCGTGAAGTTTCCCGCTTTAATCACGCTGATAACGACAGATTCGAACGGGTTGTAAAATATGCCGTTTATGAACTTGACGGCACTGTTCAAAAAGGCCAGGTTGGAAAGCAGATTGCAGAAGGCTGGAAAATGGGAACTTTGTGCCTTCGCCTGAACCTTAATCAAATCAGAACTCATATAAAGATTAAAAATCCTAAACTCTGGAGCCACGAACACCCGAATCTTTATCTTGTTTGCGTAAGTCTGCATGAATCTGACGGAGGAAAACCTGGACGCCACATTGAATCAACATGTTTTACAACCGGCTTTAAGTCAGTGCAGATTAAAAACCGCGAACTTTTAATAAATGGAAAGATGGTTTATATAAAAGGCGTAAACCGACACGAGCACAGTGAACTTCACGGAAAAACTCTGACAACAGAAAAAATGGTAAAAGACCTTCATATCATGAAGTCTTACAATTTTAACGCTGTCCGCACCTGCCACTATCCTGATGACGAAAGATGGTATGAGCTTTGCAACCGCTACGGAATGTACGTGCTGGATGAAGCTAACATAGAAAACCACGCAAATTACGATGTAATCACCCGCAGTGATGAATGGACCAACGCTTACATGCAGAGAATTATGCGCATGGTTCGCCGAGACAAAAATAATGTCTGCATTTTCGGATGGTCACTTGGAAACGAAAGCGGAGACGGCCAGAATCAGGTGGCGGCACAGGCATGGATTCGCCGCGTTGACCCTACCCGACTTGTTCATTATGAAGGCTTTGTCCGCCCGGCATTTACACAGGGCGATTTCAGTCTTGATTCGCTTGCACGCGGAAAAGGCCTGACAGACCTCATTGGACCTATGTACCCTTCAATTGCCCTTATTAAAGAATACGCAACAACCCGCGATGATTACCGCCCTATCATTATGTGTGAGTATTCTCACGCAATGGGAAATGCAAACGGTTCTCTAGGCGATTACTGGCGGGCAATTTACAGCACTCCAGGCCTTCAGGGCGGCTTTATCTGGGACTGGATTGACCAGGGCTTAGCTGCTGAGGCTCCAGAAGGAAAAGCAGGCCAGCCTCAGGGCGGAAAATACTGGAAATACGGAGCTGATTTTGGAGACCTTCCTAGCGATTATGATTTCTGTTTAAACGGAATCATGTTCCCGGACCAGACGACAAAGCCTGCTATGGAAGAATGCAAAAAACTTTTTGCACCGATAGCTTTCAAAAAACTTGATGCCGCAAACGGAAAGTACGAAGTTGAAAACCGCTTTGATTTTACAAGCCTTGATAACGTAAAGCTTATCTGGAAAGTTTTGAAAAACGGGAACTGCGTAAAAAATGGAGAAGTTCACCTTGGCGACTCAAAAGTTTTACCTGGAGAAAAAAAGGAAATCACAATTCCAACCGGTGAATTTACTTCTAAATCAGACGGCGAATATGTTCTGAACATCAACTTTGCCTATAAGAAGGCGACAAGCTTTGCAGCGGCAGGCTGGATTTTCGGACTGGATGAAGTCCTTCTGAACAAAGCAGATATTAGTTCTGCAATTTTCCAGAATAATGCTTCTGCAGAAGAATGCAGTCTTAATCAGCTTGCAAAAGACTTTACACCAGAGCTTTTCCGCTCATTTACGGAAAATGAATGTGTAAAAAGAGAGCTTAACAGAATAAATGAAAGTCCTCTTCCATTCTCACTCTTTAATAAGCCGACAGTCGAATGGCTTAAGAAGGATTTACCGGCAGAAGAAGTAAAAACAGACGGTAAAGGAGCCTTTGAAATTTTCACAGGAAGCAAGGCTGAGAAGAAGGAAAAACTTGCGGACGTGAAAGTGTGCTGTGAAAAAGCCACTTCCCCGGCGGGTACTCCTGCTGTAAAAGTTACTGCTGAGTTTGAACTTACTTCAGCAATGAAAGAATACCCTCGCGCAGGGCTTGCCGTAAAAATCCCTGCCGGCTACAAGACTGTAAACTGGTACGGACGCGGACCTCAGGAATGTTATTCAGACAGAAAGGACGGCGCTATGCTGGGACTTTACACTAAGAAGGCATGTGAACTTGAAGTTCCATATATTGTGCCTCAGGAAAACGGCAGCCGCTGTGACACCCGCTATCTCTGCCTTGAAGGAGAGGGAGTAAAGCCTTTGCACATTCAAAGCGAAGTTCCTTTCAGTTTTAATTACAGCCGATACACTGAGGCGGATTTGTGGAAATGCGAACACAGAAGTGAACTCACACCGACTTGCGGCGCGAAGGACGGATACTATACGCTGCACCTGGATGCTATAATGCGCGGGGTGGGCACTGGTGCCTGCGGACCGGACACACTGCCGGAGTACAAAGTACTCCCAGGCAAGTACAAGCTGGAATTCTTGATCTATTAGCAGTGTCATTATCGGGCTTGACCCGATAATCTTTCCTACATCTGAGACTTAAGTTTATCAAGGAAGTTACTGAACATTTCGCCTGTTTCTTCCTCGGTAAGCTGTTTTGGCTCGTGATATTCCACAAGATTTTGCGGGATTTCATCAAGGAAGCGGCTAGGTTCACTTTCTACGGTCATCTGCATTTTACGGCGTTTCTGACAGGCTGTCATAAAAAGCTTGTCACGGGCGCGGGTGATTGCAACGTAGAAAAGCCGTCTCTCTTCTTCCACATCACCGCCATTTTCTTCAACCGAACGGGCATGTGGAATTAAGCCCTCTTCTACCCCGGCAATAAAGACAACCGGGAACTCAAGTCCTTTTGAAGCGTGAATCGTCATCAAATTGACTTTTCCGCTGTCCTGCTCATCATCAATATCATCAGATGACATAAGGGTAACGCGGTTTAAGTAAGCGTAAAGGTTGGCATTCTGGTTTTCCGGGTTATTTTCCCAGCGTTCAATCATACCGATAAACATTTCGATATTATTCAGTTTAAAGCGAACTGCCTTTTCACTCTTAGGATATTCAGAAATCAGATAATCCCTGTAGTTGATGTCTTCTACCAGCTGGCGAACCTTGTTTGCCAAACCACGTCCGCTCAAAAGCTTCTGACGGTGACTTTCCATCAGATTTACAAACTCTTCCAGATCCTGCTTAAGAGTGTCGCTTGCTTCCGAGGCTTCTGCGTGAATAAGATAATCAATTGCGTTCCAGAGGGTACAGCCGTTTAATTCTGCTGCATCGTTAATAACCTGAATTGCCGCTCGCCCGATTCCCCGCCGAGGAGTATTTATAATTCGCAGCAAATTTATATCATCATCATGATTAGAAATTACACGAAGATAACTGATAACGTCCTTAATTTCCTTGCGTTCAAAAAAGGAAGTTCCGCCGCTCATTGTGTAGGGAATGTTGTTCTGTAAAAGTGCTTCTTCTATAAAGCGGCTCTGGGTATTTGCCCGGATAAGGATTCCAAAATCATCAAATTTTCTTTTTTCATCTGCCGCAATGCCAAGAATTGATTCCGAAATAAAATCTGCCTCGTCAGTTTCGTTTTCCGGCATAAAGATTTCAATCGGCTTACCTGCCCCATTACCGCTCCAGAGTTTTTTATCCTTGCGGTTGGTATTATGGGAAATTACACCGTTAGCCGCATCAAGAATTGTACCCGTAGAACGGTAATTCTGCTCCAGGCGGATTTCGGTCACGTCAAAATCGTGCTCAAAGTTTACGATATTCTGATAGTCTGCGCCTCGCCAGCTGTAAATGGACTGGTCATCATCACCTACTACGGCAACATTTTTGTCCGCAAGCAAGTGCATCAGCTCATACTGCTGGTGACTGGTATCCTGAAACTCATCGACCATAATGTACTTAAAGCGCTCGCGATAACGGGCAAGCACCTCAGGATTTTCACGGAAAAGTTTAATCGGCAAAACAATCAGGTCATCAAAATCAACAGCGTTGTAAAGCTTAAGGCCTTCCTGATAGCACTCGTAAAGAGGACGATACATATCGTTGGCAGTTTCCCAGGTTTTTCGGCCGGTTTTAATATTGGAAATCAGCTGTCCTATTTTATAAATATCAAGGGCTTCTGGGCTGTATTTGAGTTCGCGGCCGCATTCCTTAATCAGGGCAACGCGGTCAGTTTCATCATAAATAGAAAAGTTTTCGCGGTAACCAAGCTTTTCAATGTCCTGACGGAGCACCTTAACACCAAAAGCATGGAAGGTCGAAACAGTAAGATTCTGCAGCTTACGCTGAGTCAAATCCTTAATTCGCTCTTCCATCTCCTTTGCGGCTTTATTCGTAAAGGTCAGCGCCAGAATCTGACTCTGAGGAATACCCTTATCAAGCATGTGAGCAATTCTGAATGTAATAACGCGAGTTTTTCCAGAGCCCGCCCCCGCAATAATCAAAATAGCGCCTTCAGTCGTAATAACCGCGCGGTACTGTTCCGGGTTCAGCTCCTTTTTTAAGCTTTCGAGATCAATTGCCATTTTAGTTTAAAGCCTTTGCTATCTGTTCTGCTACATACAAGCCTGATGCTGACGACTGGCTCAGCGAATGTGTCCAGCCGGAACCGTCGCCGATGAAGTAAAGGCCTTCTAAGCCTTTTGCCCTCAGGTGTTCGTCTACATCAACTGTATTGTTATAGAATTTACATTCAACGCCGTAAAGAAGGTTGTCGTCATTTACCATACCAGGAACAAGATGGTCCAGGGCCTGAATCATTTCAATAATATCATCAAGAATACGCTTTGGAAGAACAAGGCTCAAATCGCCGGGCTCGGCATTAAGAGTTGGAAGAACTGTATTTTCTGCAATTCGGCTCTTTGTTGAACGCTTTCCGCGGATTAAATCGCCGTAGCGCTGAACAATTACACCACCACCCAGCATGTTAGAAAGTTTGATAATCGCTTCACCATATTCAGAGCTGTCATCAAAAGGCTCTGTAAAGGTCTTGCTTACCAGAAGTGCAAAGTTTGTATTGTTAGTTTTAAGAGCCGCGTCCTCAAAAGAGTGTCCGTTTACGGTAATACCGCCGTTCGTATTTTCTGTAACAACAGCGCCGGACGGATTCATACAGAAGGTGCGGACTAAATCTTCATAAGTCTTAGTGCGGTAGGTGATTTTACTTTCGTACAAATCTTTTGTAACGTGATTCCAGATTTCATCAGGGCATTCAAAACGCACACCGATATCAACACGGTTTGAGCGTGTATGAATCTTCAGCTTTTTACAAACATCCTTTACCCACTTACTGCCCGAGCGTCCCGCTGCAACGACAATCTGATTTGTAAAGATTTTAAAATCACCTGTCTCAACCTGATAAAGGCAGTCTTTCTTTGCCCCATTCTGATTAAGACTTATTGAAGATACTTCTGTGTTTGTAATGATTTCAACCTTGTGCTCTTTGAGGAAATTAATCAGTTCCTTATAAATCTGCTGGCCGTAGTCTGTTCCGAGGTGGCGGATATCAGCATCCAGAAGATGAAGGTTGTGCTGAGTACAGATTTTCTTGAAAAAAGAATCTTTAGAAGTATAAAGACGAGGAAAATCAAGATTTTTCTTTTCGCGCTTTGAATACTGTTTGAAAAAATTTTCGTTGCACTTATCAACAGTACGCATCAGTTCAAGAGCTTTTTCTTTTCCGATTTTTTCCCAGAGGTTTCCGCCAAAATCATTTGTAATAGGAAACTTTCCGTCGGAGAAGGCACCGGCACCGCCCTCACCGTCCATAATTGAACAGGTTTTACAACGCACACAGTTTGTCTTATTTTTGATAGCAGGGCATACGCGTTTTTCTATGGCATTACCCTTTTCAATAATAATAATATTAAGGTTTGGATTTTGATTCACAAGACCATAAGCCGTATAAAGACCGGCCGGGCCC
Source organism: Treponema sp. C6A8 (assembly GCF_000619925.1). Taxonomy (GTDB): domain Bacteria; phylum Spirochaetota; class Spirochaetia; order Treponematales; family Treponemataceae; genus Treponema_D. Next base: position 760,760 of record NZ_JHVB01000001.1, read on the forward strand.
GCTCCGATTATTACAACGTCATAATTTTCTTTCATTAAATCGTCCTAAAAAGTTATTCAACCTTTCCATTATAGCACAAATTTGACACAAAAAAAACAGCCGGAGATTTACTATCCGACTGCTTCATCTGTGTTTATCTGTGTCTCATCTGTGGCAATTATCTCTCACATCTTCCAAAGAGCTTTGAATAATAGCCAAGGAATTCAAACTGCTTATCAGTAATCTGATCCTCACTGGCACGCCACTTCCAGTTGTTGCCTACTGTAGATGGAATGTTCATGCGGGCAGCACCGTCAAGGCCGATTAAATCCTGCATGCACAAAATACAGGTGTTGGCAACACAGCTGAGAGCACTGATCATCATTTCCTGGCGGAGTTCGTCGTCGCTGTTGGCACGGAGATATTTTTTTGCAAAGGCAACGTCCTCAGCGCCGGCTGATTTACACCAGCCAAGAATTGTGTCGTTATCGTGGGTTCCTGTGTAAACAACGCTGTTGTGACCGTAGCGGTGAGGAATGTAATCACTTTCTTCGCGGCTGTCAAAGGCAAACTGAAGAACCTTCATTCCAGGGAAGCCTACGTCCTTAAGCATCTGAATTACAGTAGGGGTCAGGAAACCAAGGTCTTCTGCAATAATATTGATGTCGCCGAACTCTTTTCTGATTTCGTTAAAGAGATGAGCGCCAGGCCCCTTTCTCCACTGACCGGTCTTTGCATTCGGAGAACCGAAAGGAATACAGTAATATTCATCAAAACCGCGGAAGTGATCGATTCGGATTACATCATAAATTTTAAGACATTCTGAAATGCGCTTTTTCCACCAGGCGTAATTTGTCTGCTTGTGGTATTCCCAGTCGTAAACAGGGTTACCCCAGAGCTGACCGTCTGCACTAAAGGCATCTGGAGGACAACCTGCAACTTCAATAGGAGTCAAATCACCTTTAAGGGCAAACTGCTTTGGATTTGTCCAGACATCGCTTGAATCTGCGGCAACGTAAATAGGAATATCACCTACAATTTTAATGCCGTTATCGTTTGCGTATTTTTTAAGCTCGTACCACTGTTTATAGAAGAGATACTGCAAAATCTTATAATACTGGACGCGTTTTGCACAGCGCTGAGACCAGTTTACAACTGCGCCCGGCTGGCGAACTTTAATGTCACTTTCCCAGGTAGAAAAGCTTGCTCCGTTGTGGGCATCTTTAATTGCCATAAAAAGCGCATAGTCATCCAGCCAGAAAGAATTGTCTGAACAGTATTTTTCAAAATCTGCAGGAATATTTTTGTTAAAGTTTTCCTGAATTTTTGCAAAAACCTTGTGGCGTTCAACATACAAAAGACCGTAATCAACGTAGTTTTTATTGTCGCCCCAGTTTACATTAGCCCAGTCTTCGTGAGCCAAAAGCCCTTCGCTTTCCAGTTTTTCAAAATCAATAAAATAAGGGTTTCCGGCGAAAGTTGAAAAGCTCTGGTAAGGAGAATCGCCGTAGCTTGTAGGACAGATTGGAAGCATCTGCCAGTAGGTCTGTCCGTACTTTTTAAGGTAATCTACAAACTGATAGGCATATTTTCCCAAAGTTCCGATTCCGGTATTTCCCGGAAGAGAAGAAATATGCATCAAAACTCCGCTTGCTCTATTGTCTAAAATACTCATAGTTTCTCCTAAATATATACCCTTTTTACGCTTTCACCCTGAACAAACTCAAAAGGAATGTATTTGTTCACAGGTTCAGCATTATTTTCTATACAGTCAAGCAGTATTGAAAGTCCTTCATCTGCCAGGCTGTTTGAAAGCTGTTTAATAGTAGTAAGACGCGGCAAATAAAATTCACCAAGAGAAATACCGTCAAAGCCGATTACAGAAATATCTTCCGGGATTTTATATCCCATATCTGAAAGCTGACGGCAGGCACCGATTGCCATTGCGTCCGACATTGTAAAAATCGCAGTCAAATCCCTGTTCTTTTCAATCAGGATTTTTGCTGCATAAGCCCCGCCCTCAAAAGAATATTTTGAAGCGACGTAAGACTCCTTAAAATCAAAATCTAATCCTGCCATTTTCATAGCAGATAAAAAGCCGTCAAAACGCTTCTGCGTCATGTCAGATCCGCCAAGATTACCGCCGATAACTCCGATTTTCTGATGGCCGTTATGAATAAGGTAATTTGCCGAATACTGGGCAGCAGTAAAGTTATCGGTAGAGACGCTGGAAAGACAGATCCCTTCTATTCTATCTGCCTCATTGGAAATTACGACGCAGGGCACCTGAAGCTTTTCAAAATCTTCCCGGAATAAATCAGGGCTTCCACCAAGAAAAATCACCCCGACCGGCTTCTGCTCATAGTAAATGCGGTTAGCTGCTTTTGCCTCATTTTCGTATTCATCAAGAACTACAACGCTGGCATTATATGGAAGCGGCTCAATTCTTTTTTGAATACGTTCCAGAAGGCTGTTCAAAAGAATGCTGGAAGTTCCCTTTACGATGATGACTAAAGTTTTTCTGTCCTGCTGCTTAAGCTGCTTTGCATTTGTATTGAGAATAAAATCATGCTTTTTTACAACTGCCAGAACTTTTTCACGGGTCTTGTCACTCACATCGGGGTGATTGTTCAAAACTCGGGAAACAGTTCCAACAGCGCAGCCGCATTCGCGGGCAATATCCTTTATAGTCATATTAAAAAATATATCAACACCATGAAAAATGCTTGCTCCGGGAACCGTGATATTGCTCCGCTACGTGACGCTACGCAAATCACGAACCCCAGCTCCGCATTTTTCACATCGCATTTCCTTTTTAATCTGCCGAACAGCTAGCCTTTCACAGCACCGGCAATAACGCCCTTGATTATATACTTTTGTGACGAAATATAGAATGCAATAATAGGAACAATTGCAACTACCAGCATAGCCATAAATCCACCGTAATCAGTTGAACCATAAGCGCCCTGCATTGCAAGCTGAATTGCAACAGGAACAGTCTTGTGGTCAGAACCCAAAATAAGATAAGGAAGAAGATAGTCATTCCAGATCCACATTGCCTGAAGAATTGCAACAGTAATTGCAGTCGGCTTCAGCATCGGGAACACTACCATAAAGTAAGTCTGAATAGGATTACAGCCGTCAATTGTTGCAGCCTCTTCAACCTCAAGCGGAATCGACTTAATAAAACCTGTGAACATGAAAACTGTAAGACCGGCACCAAAGCCAAGGTAAACAAAAAGAATTCCGAATACGTTATCAAAATAAATGCGGTTTACCACAAAAGTCATTGTGTACATTACCATCTGGAATGGAACAATCATACTGAAGGTAAACATATAATAAAGAATTCTTGTAAACTTGCTTTTAGCGCGAACAATAAACCATGCAGTCATGGAAGTACAGACAATAATCAGCATAACACCGACAACTGTAATCCAAACAGAACGGATAAAGGCGATAAAAAATCCCGAAGAAGTAATACCGCGGACATAGTTTTCAAATCCTACGAACATTGAACCAAAAGGCAGCGCAAAAGGATCTGTAGAAACATAAAGGCGCGACTTAAAGGAGTTCATAAAAACAAGTAAAATCGGAAAAATAAATATTGCAGTAAGGGCAATGAGAAGACAGGTCTGTGCGAACTGCTTAGTCCCTTTGTTATTTTCTATCATCATTAGTGTTCAATCTCCTTTGTATTTGTAAGTTTAAGCTGAACAAAGGCAATAATGGCAACAATCAGGAAGAAAACCACAGCCTTAGCCTGACCTACCCCCTGGAAACCTGTTCTACCGTAGAAGGTTTTGTAAATGTTCAGGGCGAGCATTTCTGTACTTGTACCAGGAGCGCCGTTTGTAAGTGCCAGGTTCTGGTCGAACATTTTGAAAGAGTTTGTAAGTGTCAGGAACATACAGATAGTAATGGAAGGCATTACCATCGGAAGTTTGATTTTGAAAAGTGTTGTAAGGCCCGAAGCACCGTCAATTGAAGCTGCCTCAAGCATATCAGAAGGAATATTCTGAAGACCGGCAATGTAGATTACCATCATATAACCGATAAGCTGCCAGTTTGTAAGAACTACAAGTCCCCAGAATCCGTATTTTGCATTGAAAGAAATATCCTCTCCAAAAAAGTGAAGAAGAATACCATTAATAAGAAGGTTCCAGATATATCCAAGTACAATACCGCCGATTAAGTTTGGCATGAAGAAAACCGAGCGGAAGAAGTTTGTTCCCTTAAGACCTTTTGTAAGAAGAAGAGCCAGAAGGAATGCAAAAACGTTTACAGTAATCATGGAAACAACAGTAAATAATGTTGTAAATCTCAGTGCATGGATAAATTCATCATTGATTGTAAAAGCACGAATATAATTCTTAAAGCCAACAAAATGCGCGTCCGTAACAACCTTGAATTTTGTAAAAGAAAGCAAAAATCCCATGATAAATGGAACTACAAAAAAAAGTGTAAAAGCAAGCAATGTTGGCAAAACAAATACTGGAAAATATTTTTTTATTGCCTTGTTGTTTTCCATAAAAAATAATCCTCAAAAATAAATCTAATAAAAAATGTTGTTTAATAAATAAAAAAACTGTAAAAAACAGCTACCGCTATGGCGCGTATTCAATCTGCGGGCGTGGGATATTTGGAAATTGGACTCGCTTCGCTCGCCCCCACGATGCAGCTTGAATCCGCACCTACGCTCCCGCTGTTTTTTACAGCTCCGAATTAGTATCAGTTTTGTTATTACATTTAAGTAATAATCAAATTACTTATTCGATTACTCTTCTACTAACTCCCATTCAGTCTTCCAGTTCTTTACAACGTTAGAAGCTACAGTGTTCCAGTCTTTAGAACCCTGGCAGTACTGAAGAAGGTCAGCACCAAAGTTGTCTTTGAATGTCTGTGAAGGGAACAATGTGAAGTTCCAAGATACAGAAGTAATTCCTTTCTTAGACATGAATTTCAAGATTTCTTTAGCAAGTGGATCTGTTGGTTTTTCGTTCTCAGCGAATGTATCGAAAGGAGCGATGAAACCAAGTTTGTTTGTTACATAGTTCTTACCTGTAGAAGAAGAGTACAACCAGTAGATGAAGTCAGCAGTTGCTTTCTGATCTTCTTTAGAAGCTTTCTTGTTGATACAGTAGAAGTTTTCTGTTCCAACACAAAGACCCTGGTTTTCTTCACCAGCTACACCAGTATAGATTGGGAGATATTTTACGTTGTCAGCCTTAACTTTGTTTCCGCTTACACCGTTAATCTGTCCCCAAGCCCAGTTACCGTTCTGAACCATAGCACATTCTTCCAAAGCAAATTCAGCCATAGACTGATCTACAGTTTTTACACCAACGTTTTTCTTGTCTACAACAGAGTCAGTTGTGTAAAGATCGAAGATGTTCTTGAAGTTGTTACCATACTGGAATTTGATTGCGTGAGTAGCCTTTGAAGTCAAGTCAATCTTGTTGTTCTTGAATTCGTAATAAACAGGAAGGTTTGCAAGGTGTGTCTGCCATCTCCAGTCCTCACCTGCTTTCAAAGAAGTAGAAGCGAATACACCTTTGATTCCGAGAGCAGCAGCGTTTTTCTGCATATCGTCGCAGAGTTCCTTAAGTTTAGCAAAGTTGTTGATTTCGTCCATGCTCTTGAAAGATGTAGCTTTTGTTGAAAGTGCAAAGTATTTGTCAGTAATAGCCTTGTTGTAAATAATTCCGTAGCCTTCAACTACATAAGGAATACCATAAGCCTTGCCCTTATCTGTGATTGCAAGTGATTTGTCAGAAAGATGTTTATAGATTTCAGTACCAGTCAAATCAGCGCAGTAATCTTTCCAGTTTGAGTAGCCTACAGGTCCGTTAATCTGGAACAATGTAGGAGCCTGTTTTGTTGCCATTTTTGCTGTCAAAGTAGATTCATAAGTGTTGTTAGCAGCAGTTTCAACGATAACCTTTACGCCAGTTTCCTTTTCGTAAGCGGCAGCAAGTTCTTCATAAACAGCAGTTACTTCTGGTTTGAAGTTAAGGTAGCGTACAGTTCCCTTTTTTGGAGCAGCATTCAAACTGAGTGCGGCAGCCAGCATAGCACAAGTGCTAATTACGATTTTTTTCATTATTTCCTCCTAGAAAAAAATACATTTTTTATTAAATTGGAAACGTTTCCAATTTTACACATTATTTTTGGAAACGTTACTGGAAACGTTTCCAAATTACATTTTAACAATATCACGGGATTTTACACTTGTCAAATAAATTTTAGCAAATTTTGAAAAATATTTTAACGATAAACCATTTTTCAGGCGGGCGTCATCTCAAACTCGCCTTCCAGGCTCCACTACGTTCGGCACTCCGGCATTAAAATGCCTGCGTGCTGGCTTCGCCACCTTCCACGCTCGCGCCGTATGCAACTTCATCAGTTTCAGTGACAGTCTTCTCAACGTTGAGTTTTCCGCTTTCTATCAAATCAAGCATGATGTCCACAAGACAAGGATCAAACTGCTTGCCGGCGCTTCTCTTAAGCTCTGCCGTTACAAAATCCATATCCAGGGCTTTTCGGTAAACTCGGTTTGCAGTCATGGCATCAAAGGCATCGGCAATTCCAATAATTCTGGCGTTTACGGGAATTTTCTCCCCTTTCAAGCCGTTAGGATAGCCGGTTCCGTCAAAATGCTCATGGTGATATTTAGCACCTTCATCAACATGAGGAATAAGCGTAAAGTCTTTCAGAATTGCGCCACCAATTATCGTGTGCTTTTTCATTATTTCATATTCATCATCATTAAGAGCCGACTGCTTGTTCAAAATTGCATCCGGAACACCAATCTTTCCGATATCATGCAAGAGTCCTGTTCGCCTCAGCTGTGCCTGTTCATCTTCTGTAAAACCAAGCTCCTTGGCAATCAAAACAGCGTATTCGGCAACACGCATGGAATGACGACCGGTACTTTCATTACGGGCTTCAAGGGCATTTGCAATAGAGAAAATTGTTTCGTTACCCAGGCGAACCTGCCGCTTGATATCTTCCATTTCCTTATTCTGCTTTTCAAGGCGTTTTTCCTGCAGGGCAGAAGTTACATACCAGGTAAGCCATACAATCGCAAGCATGGCAACACCCAGGGTATAAATAAAGAACCACCAGTTATCGTAAATCCTGAAAGGCTTTTTAATCGTGTAGATAGACTCTTCCACAGTTCTTCGTCCCTTTGAATCAAGAACTGCTATGTGAAATTTGTATTCCCCGGACTTTATGTTTGTGTAAATCTTACTTGTAAGCTCATTCTGCAGCATGACAGAAGGCTTTTCATCGACACCTTCCAGAAAAAGACTTACATAAGGTGTATTCAGGGAATAATTTATGATTTCAGGAACAATTTCCACAGTTCCAGTTTCAGAAGAAAGGATAAAAGGAATATCCTTCTGAACAATATGCCTTCTTCCGTCAATTACAACAGATTTTAACTGCATGCGGTAAGAATGTTCCTGCTTATCATAAGTATTGAGGTTGATTTTTGAAGCCCCTGCATCACAGGAAAGATACAAGTCTCCGTTTTCATCAAGATAATTCCAGGAATTTGCAGTAAGAGCGCCCCTCAAGCCTTTTTCAGAATCCAGAAGCTCGTAATCAAGCTTCATTCCGCTCAAAAGTTCATCCCGGTTTACAACATAAATTCCTGCGCTGCACAAAACAAAAAGGTTTTTATCAGGCCGGATAATCAAGTCATAATTATTTGAATAAGGGAAATTCGAAAGAATGCGGATAGGCTTTTCCGCCCCCTCTGAAAAATCAAGATATGCAAGACCGTTACTTGTTACGGCAAAAACTTTTCCCGTCGGATTTTCTCCCTCGAAATCATTTACAGTACGCAAAATTACATTGGAAGAAATTCCGTCGCTTCTTTTTATCAGCCTTGAAATAGAATAAGTTCCCTCTTCATCTTCCTTTTCTATTACAGCAAGACCGCCGCCGTCAGTGCCCGCAAGAATGATACCGTCAGGAGTTTCAGAAAGACACAAAACCATTGAGTTTTCAAAGCCGTCCTTTACAGTAAGCCACTGAACAATCCTGTCATTTTTAATTAGAGCAAGACCGTCACTGGAACCTGCGGCAAGAGCTCCGTCTGCAAGTTCAATCGCCACACGGAACAGATGCCCCTGTCCCAGTGTAATAATCCGCCCGTCAGGGAAAACTTTTACAAGCCCCCGGGACTTTGTGCTTATCCACATTTCTCCGTTTTTAGTCAGAGTTATACAGCGGCAGCGAACACCCTTTAAGAATTTTGTAATTTCATTATTAAGCGGGCGTTCACTTTCAGCGTCAACTGCCATAAGTCCGTCATCTGTTGCAAAGTAAAGCACTCCCCTATATTTAGCTGTAGAGTTTACGACAGAAACAGGCAGGTCAGCCGACGCATAGATTTCAGAAAAAGAGTTTTCGCACATCTTAAGAAGGCCAAGTCTTGATGATGTAAACCAGAAGTTTCCCTGATAGTCCTCTGTCATGTTATCAATGGAATTATTAAAATTTCCGCTTTCAATCAGGCTGATTTTTCCATTTTCAATACAACCGATTCCGTTATCAGCGCAGACAAATGCTGTATCATTATAAAATTCAACCGAGTTTATATGATAAAAGCCCTGACAATCTATCTGAGAGTCAAAGACAAGCTCTTTCCCACGAACCTGATATGACAGTAGCTTGTTTGAATCCGTTGCCGCATATAAAAGTCCTTCTGGCGTAAAGGCAACAGAAATAAAGCGCTCCTTTATATTTTTAGAAGTCCAGCCAATTCCGTCAGCATTATTAAATAAAAATAAAGTTCCGGCTGAACTTACTGCGGCAATATGTTCATCCTTGTCAGCCGCAAGGCTTATTGCCGTCTGAATTTCAGGAAAAGTTGAAACAACTCCTAAGCCGTCTGCAATTTCAAGGACAGCCAGAGCTTCTGCCGTTCCCACATAATAAAGTCCGTCACTTCCGCGGATAATGCTTCTTACAGCGTCGGCAGGCAGGCCGTCACTTTCTTCAATCACGTTCATAATGCTTTCATTGATGATGATTGAAAGTCCGTTATCATTTGTTCCAACAAAAAGCCTGTCATCATCATCAACATAAAGGCATTTTACAGCCTTAATTGAGTCAAACTCCGTCATAAGGCGGAACTCAATTCCGTTATAGCGGTAAAGACCTTCATAAGTTCCAATCCATAAAACACCGTCATCTGTGGAAACTATATCATTTGCCTTGCCGCCGTTAAGTCCGTTGGATTTATTGTAAAGGGTTTGTGTATAGGACGAATAAATTTTTGACTGGGCAGAAAGTTTTTCCCCGCCTACCAGCAGAAAGCCCGCAAAAAGCAGGAATAAAACCATATCCCGCCATGTAAAAGCCTGAATAATCTGAGGAAAATTCGGTTTCAAAACCCTGTAAATTCTTATTACCGCAAAAAGAAGGACAAGGGTAATTACCTTATCCAAAAAATCCATATAAAACTGTCCGAGAATCAGACAGATAATGCGGGGAACTCCAAAAGAAGAAAACAATTCCACAATTCCGTTGCCCCACTCGTTTCCGACATCGCCGCCATAAAAAACGATATTGAGGACTACGGAAATCAGCACGCAGACCAAAGTTACTAAAACTGAAAGGCTCATCGTCTTCAAAAGAGTTTCCAGCCAGCCGCGTTTTGCCATAATTCCGACAACTACAGCAATAAAAATACTTGTAAGAGAATAGACAAAGGAAATGGGATTAAAAAGTCCGTGAAGTATATTTCCTGAAACACCAACTACAGCCCCACAAAAAGGTCCAAGACAATAAGCCGTAAGAAAAGTACCAAAGGAATCAAGCCACAGGGGAAGATTAAGGCTGTCCGCAAAAAGCCTTCCCCCCAGATTAAGGGCCATACTTAAAAATACAAGAAGAAAAACCTGCCAGGCTTTTAAGTTTGATTCACATTTCATATTGCTTCACCTTTATCATCCGTAATTTCCTGACTCACCGGTAATACTGTTCCGATTATACAGAAGGGCTCCCCTACGTTATCAAATCTGATTACACAATTCAGGGTACAGTCTTCCCCAGTTTCTTTAATTTTTGTCTGAATCTGACCGCACCAGCCGTTTTTAGAGCGGGCAATAAGCCTCATAAGTTCAATATCAGATATTGTAAAGAGATTCCTTAGATAAGGTTTTCCATCTTCCTTGATGGCAAGTTTTTGAGCTGCCTCAGGATTGAATACGCTTATAAAACCGTCCAGATTGAAAATCAAAATAGGAACATTAATGGAATTAAAAACGTCCTTACATACATTTTTTACGGTTGGAGTAAATAAAAGATGCTGCTTAACCGCTACCCAGAAAAAGAAATAAACAAAGGCAAAGGCAATGCTGTATAAAAAGGTCGGATATTTTTCCATTCCAAGACCCTTAAATAAATCCGGCAGGGCTCCAAGAAGAATTACATAATTTGATGCCATAATCTGCGCAGAAAAACGCTTGTCACGATGTACTTTTTTACTTTTATACCATTGAATGCCAAAAGTCTGCATGAAAAAAGCAACGACACAGACATAGGCATAATGATACATAAAGGCTCCGCCGCCAATATTTTCATAAGAAGTATGATAATTGTATCTTACATAAGTGATTGTGTGGGGGCGTCCAAAAATAATAAGGTCAAAGACAATCAGCAGGGCAAGAAATCCGCAGATAATATAGCGGATGGTTAGTTTTGTTTTTAGTTCAAAGGTCAAAAAGGTAAATTCAAGAAAAAGAAAAATATCAATTCCAAAAAGTCCTATTATTCGGGGAATAAAAGCGTATTGGGTGTAAGGCATAAGGCCCATCACTGAATAACCCGCGCAGATTAAAAAAATTGCGCCTCCAAACAAGGGGGTAAAATTTCTGACATGGGCTGTATCAGGCTCTTCAAGAAAAAAAACGATTCCGCTGACAAGAGCAAGGACTGCCGTTGAAATTAAAATCATGTTTAATACGATTCCAAGCATTTTTTACTCCCCCTTCACAGTTATAAAATCACGCAAAATGTAGCAGAACTTAGGAGCAGATGAAGTTTCGTTTTCTATAAATGGTGTCTTAAAATCCCTTACATCATCAACATTAAAAATATTTACGCCAATATAATTTCCGCTGAAAACTGATATTTTTCCGTCCGCAAACTGATTTTTTACCCTCTGAATTTCTTCCTGTGTGCCTTTTGCGGCAATAATTCCGTTCAACCCAAGAATCTCAATCCAGTCCTTGTCAAAACCGGCAGAAGAATCATTTCCCTTCAGGTTAGATTTAACGACAGATTCAATCCTCTTTCCGTCAATAACAGCCTGAGCCGCAGCAATAATATAGGGAGTCCAGTTAATTCTGCATGAAACTAGTGATGTTGTAGGAGCTACATCTGTCATACTCTGGTTATAGCCGACATGAAATACAGTTTTTCCTTTTTTGATGCTGGCCTCTTCACAGGCAATTGCAGGACCTGTCGTATCAGAATGCTGACTGATTATTACACAGCCTTCTTCAATCAGTTTTTCAGCAGCCTTTCTTTCTATAATGTGATTACTCCAGGTATTGGTATAACTGACAGACATCTGAACTTCATTTACGATGCTTTTTACACCAAGAAAAAATGCCGTATAACCAGAAATTACTTCAGGATAAGGATAAGCCGCAACATAACCGATTTTTGCATCGCTGAGCTTTAATCTTCCATGAAGGATAAGTTCCCTAAGCTTCATTCCGGCAACAACGCCTGCAGTATAGCGGCCTTCGTAAATCCGTCCCATAAAATTATGAAAATTAGGAAGAACAGGTGCCTCATTTGCAAGGTTGCCTGTAGCATGACAGAACTGAACTTCCGGATACTTTGAAGCCATATTTTTTGTTGCTTGTCCATAACCGTAACTTGTAGAAATGATAAGTTCACAGCCCTGATTAATTAAATCTTCTATCGCTTTTTCGCAGCTGTCGCCATATTCCTTGATATTGAATTTTGCGACAGTCTGAACCTTAGAGCCAAGAGCATCTTCCAGCTCCAGCTGACTTCTGTAAAAGTTATTTGTATAGGCAGTTGCCGTATCACCAATATAAACAAAACCAACCTTAAGGTGACTAATAGTATTCGGCTTAAAGATACAATTTTGAGGAAGAAACATTACAGCAATACCAAAAATAACAGTACAAACCGTAATGAAGTATTTACTTTTCATAGTTTTTCACTTTTTATATTAAGTATTTCCTATAGTATACCATAAATACTAAAAATGTGATAAGGTTAAATCATTATGATTGAAGAAATTGCTGAAAAAAATTCATATCAGGCCCAGCTTTTTACAAACCGCCTGAAAAAAAAATATAAGGAACTCCGCAAGTGGGCACGTAAAAACCGCATTTCCTGTTACCGCCTTTACGACCGCGACATTCCTGAAGTTCCACTTTCCCTTGATGTATATGAATTTCTTCCGTCAAGCGTAGACAGCACAATTGAATGCGCCCGCTTTTTATCAGAACAGAACGCCCGCATTTCCGCAAATGATCCGCTGGTAGAAAAAGAAATAGAAGAACGCCGTTTTGCCGTACTCTATCTTTATGAACGCCCTTATGAAAAACCAGCCGAAGAAGAAGAAATCTGGTTTAACCTTATGACAGAACAGGCAGCAAGCGCTTTAAACATTCCTGTAAGCCACATAATCAAAAAGGAACGACGCCAGCAGAAAGGCACAAGCCAGTATGAAAAGTCAGAAGAAGCTTCTCAGGAATTTACTTCCCTTATTCAGGAGCAGGGACAGCTTTTCAAAATCAATCTTGGTTCTTATCTTGATACAGGACTTTTCTTTGACCACCGCCCTCTGCGCGCTAAAGTACGCGAAATTTCTGGCGGTAAGCGAGTTCTCAACCTATTCTGCTACACAGGAAGTTTTTCTGTTTACGCAGCAAGCGGCGGCGCAAAATATGTAGAATCTCTCGACCTTTCAAACACTTATTTAAGCTGGGCAAAAGAAAATCTTGAGCTCAACGGTTTTAAGGGCAAAAACTATATCTTTACAAAAACTGATGTAATTTCCTGGCTTTATGAAAAGGTAAAAAACTCTTCTGATGATGAAAAAGAAAAGTTTGACATTATCATTCTTGATCCGCCTACTTTCAGCAATTCAAAATCAACTGCAAATGTCCTGGACATCAACCGCGACTGGCCCAAACTTATTGAACAGTGCGTAAAACTGCTCTCGTCAAAAGGCACCCTTTATTTTTCTACAAACAGCACAAAACTCATTTTTGACGCCGAAAAGATTCCGCAGAAGGATAAGGTCACTGTTACAGACATCACGGCTGCTTCAATTCCAAAGGATTTTGAAGGCACAAAATGCCACAAGGCCTGGTCGATTACACTTAATAGTTAAAAAAAATAAAGGCAGTCAATTTGACTGCCTATTAAAGTCGGCAAGCACAGCTTGCCTCTGAGCTATTTTTCTCGATAATCCTAAAACGACCCTGTCGGCTCGTTTTTTAACGGATTTTCGATTATCAGCTTTACTTGTTTTCTGCTTTGATTCCGTAGCGTTTGTTGAAGCGATCGATACGACCTGCAGTATCAACAAGTTTCTGCTTACCAGTATAGAATGGGTGGCAAGCTGAACAAATTTCAACGTGGATGTTCTCTACAGTTGAACGTGTTTCGATAACATTACCGCAAACGCAAGTAATTTTTGTCATTTTGTAATCTGGGTGGATTCCCTTTTTCATAAAAAACTCCTGTTTCTTGCCCGATATTACGCCCGGCCGCCCCTGGCTTGTCATCTGAAAGTGCTAAGCAGATTTCAAATAACTTCCATCATTCCGCTACCGTCAACTAAAATTACAAAAATAATATCACAAGATAAAATTAGTTGTATAAATATAACAAAAAAAGCGGATATAAGTCAACATAGTTGTATATGCAGGCTACAAAAAAAAAATGCTTCCGCGGATAACCGCTATTTCCCCCAGAAATCTAAACACCATCGCTCCCGGTCGCATGCCATGAATCAAAACCGCGCGATATCGCGCTACATGCTGATTGTGGCAAAGAAACTATTTACCGTGCCGCTCCCGCGGCACTCCACAATCAGAATGTTTTTGCTTCATGTCATGCTCCCTCGCGCAAGGCTTTTATCTTCCAAAATAATAACCTTACCGCGCTCCGCATATTTTATGCATCTGGCACCTAGAACCTAAAACCTAGCACCTATCACCTAACCGTCAATACCAGCAGTACCGGCATTCATACTAAGAAGGAAGGCTTCATTAGTCTTACTCTTCTTCATGCGGTCAAGAATAAGCTCTGTAACGTCAACATCTTCCATCGGGTTAAGAACCTTACGCAAAATCCAGATTTTCTGAAGTTCACTTTCTGTAAGCAAAAGCTCTTCCTTACGGGTACCAGATTTTTTGATATTGATTGCAGGGAAGAGACGGCGTTCTGCGAGTTTGCGGTCAAGGTCGATTTCTGAGTTACCAGTTCCCTTGAACTCTTCAAAAATAACCTCATCCATGCGCGAACCGGTTTCAATCAAAGCAGTAGAAATGATTGTCAAAGAACCGCCCTCTTCTACGTTGCGGGCAGCACCAAAGAAGCGTTTTGGCTTGAACAAAGCGTTTGAATCAACACCACCAGAAAGAACCTTTCCAGAAGTCTGAACAGTCTGGTTGTAAGCGCGGGCAAGACGGGTAATAGAGTCAAGCAAAATTACAACGTCGCGTTTATGTTCAACAAGGCGCTTAGCCTTTTCAAGTACCATTTCTGCAACCTGAACGTGGCGGGTAGCCTGCTCATCAAAAGTAGAAGAAATAACCTCTCCCTTGATAGCGCGTTCCATTTCGGTAACTTCCTCAGGACGCTCATCAATCAAAAGAACGATAAGGTAAACTTCCGGGTTATTAGTTGTGATTGCATTTGCAATTTTCTGCATCAAAATTGTTTTACCGGCTTTTGGAGGAGCAACAATCAAAAGACGCTGACCTTTTCCGATTGGAGCAAAGAGGTCAACAATACGTGTTGAAACTTCTGTAGAAACTGTTTCAAGACGAAGTTTTTCCTGTGGGTAAAGCGGTGTAAGGTTTTCAAAAGGAACACGAGTCTGTGCAATGCGAGGCTCGTCAAAGTTTACGCTTTCAATTCTAAGCAGGGCAAAGAAACGCTCACCCTCTTTCGGGCTTCTTGTCTGTCCGTAAACTGTATCACCTGTTTTAAGATTGAAAAGTCTGATCTGGCTTGGGCTGATGTAAATATCATCAGGACCAGGAAGGTAGGAGTTCTGAGGACTGCGGAGGAAGCCGTAGCCGTCAGGAAGGATTTCCAAAGCGCCGGAAGCAAAAATAATTCCGCCATGCTCTGTATGGGCCTTCAAAATTACAAAAATCAAATCCTGCTTTTTCATTGGAGCAAGGTCATCAGCAGTAAAACCATACTGAGTTGCAAGCTCACGAAGCTCAGGCATAGATTTCAATGTCAAATCATTGATTAAAAGACTTGGTCTTCCTGTATTATCCTCGCCTGCTTCTGCGGCAGATGCAGCAGCTGCCATAATTTCCGGCGCAACTTCCCCGCTTGGAGTCGGATAGCTTGTTGTACCGTAAGACTGGCGCGGCTGATAAGGACGACGAGACATTCCGCCTTTATTAAATCCGCCCTGTTTTCTGTTCTGATTGTTTTTATAAGAATTGAATCCGTGCTCTTCTGAGCGCTCTGAACTGTCTTTATCTTCTGCTTTTTTTACGATTCTTTTGCGTTTTACAATAACCTTTGCAGCGTCCCCTGCCTCACCTGCAGATTCTTCTGTCTGCGCCTGCTCAGAATTGTCAGCTTCCTGTGAATCCTGCACATTCTGAGAATCATCAGAAACAGCTTCTTCTGAAAAATCAGAAGCGGAAGCCTGCTCTGCCACAGCGTTTTCGGAAGAATTATCAAAATCAAATGCCTGCTGCTCTGTTTCCTGTGCAGCCTTTTCTTCCGAAGTTTTTCTTCTTAATGGTGCCATTAAAAATACTCCATGTGTTTAATAAAAAGATTTTATCTATCTATATCTAATAAATAATAATTTCAGGGATTTTCAAAACAAAAAAAATAATAAAAAAAATCAGATTATTTATAACTTGTATTTTTATTTTACATTCAAAGTCGCTATCAAGTCAACAAAATTATTTTACAACGTCTGCGTGAACAACAAGAGCCTGCTTGAACTCAGAAGAAACGACAGAGAACAAATCAATGTCAGGTTCTTTTTCCAGCATAGAAACTTTTCCGCTGTAATCAACGTTATTTGCAATTCTAAGGCGAGCTGTCCTAATATCACTGTCTACTGTACTTCCGTTGAAGATTTCAACACGTTCAGTAGCAGTCAAATTGCCTTTTACTTTTCCCGAGATTTCCAAAGATTTTACAGAAATATCAGTAACGTTACATTCAGAAGTTTTTGTAATTTCAAGATCGCCTGTAGGAGCATTAATAGTGCCGGAAAATTTTCCGGTGATAATGAGATGGTCTTTAAATTCCAAAACTCCATCTAATTCTGTGTCAGCTCCGATTATAGTAACATTCTGTTTTTCTGAATCTTTTTCCATCATATTTAATTATTATAACCTTTATTTTACCTTCGTGTCGATATTTGAATCAATTTTTAACATATTTTGACGAAGATCACGGCCTGGACGGAATACAGCAACATAATGAGGAAGACCTTTACAAAGTTCACCTGTTTTTGGATTACGGGCAACCTCACGACCCTTTCTAAGGCGAGGTTCAAAAGTTCCAAATCCGCGAAGTTCAATTGTAGAACCATTCTGCAAGGCAAGACTGATTTCATCAAAAAGTTTATCAGCCACAGACTGAATATCCTGCTTATCGAATCCTGTTTTTTCGTAGATTGAATTAATCAGATCGATTTTTCTTATTTTACTTGATTCCATAATACCTTTTTAATTTACTAAACTGATAAAAAAAAACCAGCTGGAGATTATCCAACTGGGTTTGTGAATGATTTAACAAAAACTATTTTGCTGCTTTGAAAGTAGCGTTGAAAAGATTCATCATTCTTGACTTCTTGCGTGAAACTGCATTTCTCTTAAGTACACCCTTGCTGCGAGCGCTATCAAGTTCTTTCTGAAGTTTCTTAAATTTTTCTTCAGCGAGCTTTTCATCTTTTGCATGTACAGCTTCTACAAACTGTTTTGCATAAGTTTTGCAAGTGCTTTTGATAGCTTTATTATGAAGTCTACGAACTTCGCTCTGAGCGTGTCTTTTCTCTGCAGATGACTGTTTTCTTGCCAATTGGAGACCCCCAAAAAATAATTAGTTAACTTTGAAGATATTAACAAATTACAAACTTCTGTTCAAGTGTGAATATCTGTAAATAATAAAATTTATAAAAATTTTTTGAATTTTTCGTATTTTGCTATTGACCATTTTTTAAACTGCTGATAATATACTAAACATCACTCACCAAGAGTGCATGTCTCCTTCGTCTAGTGGTTAGGACATCGGGTTTTCATCCCGACAACAGCAGTTCAATTCTGCTAGGAGATGAAAATGAAAAAGGGTATCCAAACGGATACCCTTTTTCATTTTCTGCGAGGTCTTTTTGCTTCGCAAAAATCCTCGTGTAATATGCAATTAAATAAGTCTTTGCGGGAAATTAAAAAAGGGTGGAAATTTCTAAATACATTTCAGACAGTGTAAGAGAAGAACTCAGACGCGAAATAAAAAATGCAGGCGGAAACGAAGTATTTTTTACAGGCAGCATCGACGAATCAGGGCTTGTTACAGAAATAAAAGTCGGCTCCCGCGGAAACGAGCACACTGTAACCGTAAATTTTTCTGACGCGCAGAATCTTTCAAAAACATCCGTTTTAATTCATAACCACCCGGGCGGAAACCTTACCCCTTCCAACGCAGATTTGGGAGTAGCCGCAAACGCAAGCGAAAACGCCCAGGGCTTTTACATCATCAATAATTCCGTTACAGAAATTTACGTTGTCGTAGAACCTGTAAAAGCCCGCAAAATCCAGAAACTTGATATAGAAGAAGCCGGAGGCTACATCAGCCAGGGGGGCGCGCTTTCTAAAATTTCTAAAAACTTTGAAGAGCGTCCCGTTCAGATTGAACTTTTGAAAAATATTGCATCAGCCTTTAATAATAACTGCCTTGGCGTTTTTGAAGCGGGAACAGGCGTTGGAAAATCTTACGCCTATCTTATCCCCGCAGTTTTGTGGGCGCTGAAAAATAAAGAACGAATAATCGTAAGCACGGGAACAATCAACCTTCAGCAGCAGCTTTGTGAAAAAGACCTGCCCGCCGTAGAAAAAATCACAGGCCTTCATTTTAAATACATTTTGATGAAAGGCCGCCAGAATTATATCTGCAAACGCCGCCTTTCAGACGCAGGAGCCACGCGAGATCTTTTTGATAATGATATAGAAGAAATGGATAAAATCACTGCCTGGGAAAAGGAAACTTCTACCGGCAGCCGCAGTGATTTATCTTTTATGCCGTCAGAAAGCGTATGGAGCCGCGTAAATTCGGAAAGCGACGCCTGCATGGGAATGCGCTGTCCTTATCATGCTGAATGCTACGTCATGAAAGTTCGGAAAGAAGCCGCCGACGCAAATATTATAGTAGTAAATCATCACCTTTTGTTTGCAGATATTGAATCGCGCATAGAAGGAGCCGGTTACGACGACACGGCAGTTCTTCCACCCTTCCGCCGCATTGTTTTTGACGAAGCCCACGGAATCGAAAGCGCCGCCACATCATTTTTCAGCGAATCTTTTACCCGCTTTAAAATCAACAAGCTGCTTAACCAGATGTACCGCAGACGAAAGAATGCAGAATCAGGTCATCTTTTTACGCTGGCTCTTCTTTCTTCTAATGAAGAAAAGGCCGGACTTGCAGGAGAAATCGTTGCAAAAATTAAAAACGACATCCTTAATTTTGAAATTTCCTGCATGGATCTTTTGGGAAACGAAAATACAAAACGCCTTTACGAGCTGACCGCCCGCGATTTTGGCCCGGCCCTTGTTGCAATTGGAGAGCTTGCCCAGAGCCTTGGACAGTTTACCGACCTGATTCATCTTATAATGGAAGGAATTGATGATGATGACAAAGATACGCCTGCCTGGTGGGAATCAAAAACTGTAGTCCGCAGACTTGAAGGCTATGTTCTTTTGTTAAAATCCTTCTGCTCCTGGGATGAAAAGCGCGAAAACGTTTACTGGATTCAGAAAAAACGCCTTCCACCAGCCATGGCTATGGAGAACACAAGCCCTGATTACATCACATTAACTTCTACTCCGCTTGAAATTTCCGGCATGATGAACTCCGGTGTTTTTGAACCTATGTCCAGCGTTATTTTTACATCTGCAACCTTGCGTACCGGCCGCGATTTTTACTACTGGATGAACAGAACGGGCGTTACCTTTGCAGAAAAAGAGCGCATCCGCTGCCTTGATTTTCCATCTCCATTCCCTTACGAAAAAAACATGCTTTTTGCAGTGCCAAACGACGCGCCAATGGCAGACAGCATGGAATATCAGCAGTATATAGAAATGGCAATTCCCCGCCTGATTCAGGCCGCAGAAGGAAGAACTCTTGTTCTCTTTACCTCGCGGGATTCCCTTTACAGCGCCCACAGAGCCTGCCAGACTTATCTTAAAGGCTTTAAGGGCAGAATTATGCGTCAGGGAGAAGATGATCCGGGCCGTCTTCTGGAGGCCTTCAAGGAAGAAGCAGAAAGCGTACTCTTTGCAACAGATTCTTTCTGGCAGGGAGTAGATGTTCCCGGCGACTCGCTTATGCAGGTAATTATTGTAAAACTCCCCTTCACCGTTCCAAATGATCCGGTTTTTACAGCCCGAAGCGATGCCATCAAAAAACGTGGCGGCAACTCCTTCATGGAATTAAGCGTGCCGGAAGCAGTAATCAAATTCCGCCAGGGAATAGGCCGCCTTATCCGCAGAAGTGACGACAAGGGCGTTGTCGTAGTTTTGGACCGCCGCATTTACGAAAAACGCTACGGAAGCATTTTTACAAGCTCAATGCCTGAATGCAAACGACTTTACGAGCCTCTTTCTGAGCTTACAAACAAAATCAATGGCTTTATTTTTGATTGAATATAATTTATAATATTACAGATAAAAACGTAAATTTACGGAGCTTCTATGTCAAGTTTTATATCTGTAATCTGCCTTGTAGGAATGATTATTCCTGCTACAATTGCAAACATCATCTGCTATCCCTTTGCAAGAAAACTCAGCATTAAAATTTCAGATTACATTGTAGAAGTCCTTGCTCCTCGTCTTTTTGCCATTGTCAGAACTTACAAGCATTTCCACCTCTGGAAATATGATGAAAACCGCGAAAATCTTCCTGAACAGTTTCTGGTAATTTCAAATCATCAGAGCCTTCTGGATATTCCTCTTTATATGGTATTTTTCCGCAACAAAAACGTACGCTTTGTAGCAAAGGATGCCCTTGCCCGCCACGTACCTCTTGTTTCAGAAATGCTCCGTGCCCATGAACACTGCATGATTCCACGCCGGGCAAAACCTATGGAAGCAATGGATGTTCTTGATAAATTTGGAAAACGTGTTCTTTCAAGAAATCAGATTCCTGTTTTGTTCCCTGAAGGAACCCGTACAAAAGACGGAAATGTAGGAAAATTCTATTCAGCAGGATTCAGAAAGCTTTCAGAAGCTACAGGCCTTCCAGTTGTTGCCTGTGCCCTTGAAGGCGGATACCAGCTTCGCGATTTACGAAAGATTTTTACAAAACTCAAAAGAGGCTCATACCGCGTAAAGATTCTTAAAGTCTACGACGCTCCTAAAACCAAGGACCAATGCACCGCCCTGCTTGATGACGCAAGAGAAGTTATTCAGGCTCAGGTTGAAGAATGGCGCAAATTAAAGCCACTCGAAAAATATTAATCTTGTAAAAAAATTACAATATCACTAAAATTACTTAAGTATAATTAAAAATAGCGCGCCTTTCGCGACACGCTCTGGAGGACTCTATGGGAAAGAAAAATCTTGACTGGTCGAACTTACCTTTTGGCTACATCAAAACTTCTAAAAGTTTTGTAGCAACATGGAAGAACGGCGAATGGGATGAAGGAAAACTCACTTCAAAGCATTCATTTAAAATTGACGAATGTGCGTGCGTCTTGCAGTATGCACAGACTTGTTTTGAAGGACTTAAGGCATATACAACAGAACACGGTGATATCGTCACTTTCCGCCCTGATTTGAACGCAGAACGCATGGAAAACTCATGCAAACGCCTTCAGATGCCGGTTTATCCAAAAGAAAAATTTATCGAAGCTGTTCTTAAAACAATTGAAGCAAATAAAGACTGGGTTCCACCTTACGGAAGCGGCGCTACCCTTTACATCCGTCCATATATGTTCGGTTCAAACAATGTAATTGGTGTAAAACCAGCTGATGAATATCAGTTCCGCATTCTTGTAACTCCAGTTGGACCTTACTTCAAGGGCGGTGCAAAACCTATTACCGTTCGTATTTCTGACCTTGACCGCGCCGCTCCTCACGGAACTGGTGATATTAAGGCTGGTTTGAACTACGCAATGAGTCTTTACAACATCGTTGACGCTCACAACAACGGTTTTGCAGAAAACATTTACACAGACCCTGCAACTCACACATATCTTGAAGAAACCGGCGGAGCAAACATTCTTCTGGTAACAAAGGACGGAAAACTTGTAACTCCAAAGTCAGGTTCAATTCTTCCTTCTATTACACGCCGCTCTATTCTTACAGTAGCAAAAGACGTTCTTAAGATGGAAGTTGAAGAGCGCCAGATTAACAAGGCAGAACTCAAGGATTTTGCAGAATGCGGTCTTTGCGGTACTGCTGCAGTAATCAGCCCGGTTGGAACAATCAACGACCACGGAACAGAAATTAAGTTCAATGATGGAAAAGATGAAATGGGACCAGTTCTCCAGAAAATCTACGACACATTGACAGGAATCCAGATGGGCAGACTCCCTGCTCCAGAAGGCTGGATTTATACTATCTAGGTTATAGGTTTCAGGTTCTAGGTGTCAGGATTTTTATAATTTGCTGCACTCTAGAACCTGGCACCTATTTTTTATTTTCCCAGCTTACGGACAAAAGCGTCCTTAAAGCCAGATTTTTTTATATTATCCAGCGCAATATCTTTATCAGCTTCACTAAATACACCGGCAAAAACCTTATATCCGTTTTTATAAGGAATAAAGAAAAGCTTTAAATCACGAGAATAACTTCTGGCAAAGTTTTCAAGGTTTTCCTCATTCGAAAGGAAGGCAAGCTGAATGTAATAACCTGAGCGAATCATTTTTTCATCAGCAATGAGTTTTTTGTATGGCACAGGCTCTTTTCGAGGACCTTTTTCAACTTTCTCAACTACACTTGCAGCTTGACTTACAGGAGCTGGCTGAGAAATTTCTTTGGCAGGCTCTTCTTCTTTTTCCTCTTTTACGTCCTCTATCACACAAACTTCTTCTTTTTTGACATCTTCGATTATTTCTTCTTCATATTCTGCAGTCTCTTCCACAGATTCAGGAAGGTCTAAAATAATCGGTGCGTAAGCCTGTCCGGAAGTATTTGCAGTATTAGCTTCAATTTCAGCCTCATCTACAACTTCATCAGAAGTAATTTCGTCCAGAGGAAGGGCAATATATTCAGGAAGTTCAGAAGGAGTCTCTTCTTTTTCCGCTGCAGTTTCAGTCTCACTTCCCTCTTCAAGAACTTCTTCAGGGCTTTCTTCTGCTTTTTCTTCCACAACAACAGGCTTACTTAAAATTGCCTGGTCATCACTTATAGAAAGAGGCTGCTCAAGAGCCGCCAGATCATTTTCATCAAGACCAAAAACTGTCAGTTTGGCACTGGCATTTTCACGAACTTCAGGAGGATTAATTCTTTCATCAAGAATAACACTTGCATCAGTCTGTTCAGAAATCTTAAGGGCAGCAGCCGCTTCCTGAGAAAATTTAATTCCAACAGCATCAGACTGTTCAATAGAACCAATAATCAAAACATTTACAGAAGCCTGATTTTTTCCATTGATTACAGTAAGAGTGTCGCCCGGGAAGTAGCCTTTTGCCATTGCGAAAAGACCTTTTGGATACTCATTGGAAGCGGCAAGAGCAACCTTTCCCCGCCAGAAATTATCAGGAAGAGCATCCCCTGCATTTTCAGGCAAAGCCTGGTCAGAAGCTTCTGCGTCAAATACAACTTCTTCTTCAATTATTTCGTCAGAAGCGGCATCAGCTTCTTCTGAAACCAGTTCCTCTGCAATTTCATCAATATTTATGCTGGAGTTATTTGAAACTTCTTCAGCGTCTGTTTCCTGGGCAGCACACAAAGTAAGAGAGGCAAAAAAAATCAAACCTGCTAATATCGTTTTTTTCATCAAAAATCTCCAGCCAGTCAATTATTTTATTTTTCTTAAGAAAGCGTCCTTATATCCGTATGACTTAAAGCGCTCAAGGACAACTGCGTATTCATCCATATTCAAAGAACCGATCAAAATCTGCTTTGAATTATTTTTTACAGGAACAATTGTAATCGGATAATTATTTCCGTATTTATTTACAACTTCCTGAATATTTGCATCATCCCGCATTGTTGCAATCTGAACATAGTAAGAATTGCGTTTCAAATCTCCGCTGCCAGAAACCATGAAGTTCTGATATGTAAGGTCTGCTTTTGTTACAGGAGCCTTTGGAGTTGCAGAAACTGATGGAGTATATGGAGAAAAAACAGGCTCAGATTTTTCACAAACTTCGCTTGAAGCAGAATAAGGAGAATCTGACACAGGAGGATTTGCAGCCGATGGAACAAGTACAATTGCGTCATAAGATTCAGAATCATCTGATTCATCATAATCAGAAGAAGAAATCTGAGTAAATGGTTCTTCATATGTAAAAGGAGCAGCTTCAGCATAAGTATTTGTATTTTCTGCTTCTACAACATCCTCTACCGGGTCTTCTTCAAAAGGAGTTTGAGTTACTTCTTCTTCAACAAGAGGAGCTGCAGTAATTACACTTTCTGTGTGTTCTGCAGCGCGATTCTGAGCTTCTCTAGTATCTTCAGCTTTTTCAATAAGAGGAGTTTCAGCTTCATTCTCATTTACAGCAGCAACTTCTTCAGGCTGGAAAGCATCTTCTTCCTCATAAACAGGAGCTGTAACAGGAGCGGCAGCAAAAGCACTTGCATTATTTTCTGAACTTTCAGTTCTTTCTGTATCAGCAAGAGAAGGACCGCAGTCACTTTTTTCAGCTTCTTCAGCAACTTCAGGTACAGCTTCTTCCTGGAAAACTTCTTCAGCAACAGAATCTGCAGAAGGATTATCCTTTACAGTTTTTTCAGGAGCAGCAGCCTGATTATCAGAAGCAGAAGAAATAACCGCATTTCCATAAACACGGTCATCCTGTCCGTTGCGTTTTGTAATCTTTACGATTGAGTTTGAATCTTTTTCAATTCCGCAGGCCTGGGCAGCTTCCGGGGTAAGCATGATTGCAACTCCTTCCGAAGCATCAAGGGCGCCGATTACCAGAAGGTCAACATTTTTATTCTGCGCCACATTTGTAACGCTGATGACATCTCCCGGCAAATATCCCACAGTCTTTGCGAAAAGACCAGAAGGCATTACCCCCTCATCAACGACAACAGCCCTTCCGTCTAAAGAAGGACTAAAAGAAGCAAGCATCAAAGCGCCCGCTGCCAGCATAGCCAGTTTTGTCAATTTTGAAAAAATCTTATTCATATTCCTACCCATCCTTAAGAACACTAGGCCTTTATTGCATTATTTATATTTTTTACAAGATTTGCCGCAATTGCATTCAAATCTTCCTGTCCGTTAGGTTTTGTTTTTATTTCTGATAAAGTCTCAGAATTGATTACAAGTCCTGTTTTTACGCTTGCAACCTTCCAGACAATTTTTTCAATCTTTGATTCTGCCTTTCGCACAGAGCCGTCATTAATATAATAGACTTCAATCTGCACAAAATAATCTGAAGAGCCGTTCAAAGCCTCGCCAAGTCCAGCCTTCCACAAATCAAGGGCCTCGGCATCTGTATTGAACATTGAAGCTTCTGAAGTTGTGACGATATAATTTCTTTCAAAAAAACCGTCCAGTACAAAAGTTTCTATATCATAGGATTTTTCAGTGATTTCTTCGCTTGCGTTATCCTGCTGCAAAATCTGAACTGAAATCTGACGGGCAAAAATTGCCGTAGAAAAACAGACAGCAGCCATTAAAAACATAAAGAATTTTTTAATTCCCATGATTTTCCCCTTTCTTTATTTCTTACTTACTTTTCGGTCTTTTTAAGAATCGAGTTTAGATTTTTTTATAGACTTTTTTACAACTTTCCAACCGGCATTTTTTATGATAAAATATTATAAGGTTGGGAAAATGGAAAAACGCATTTACATTATTGGCGCGGGCTTTGCAGGTCAGACTATCGCAGATGACATTAAAAGAAAAAAAATCTTTGGAAAAGTAAATGCATTTTTAGATGACGATAAAAAAATAATCGGAACCCAGATTGATGGCATTCCTGTTTTAGGCCCGATTTCTTCCGTTGCATCTATCCTTAATAATTCTGATTCAGACGAGGCAATTATCGCAATTCCAAGCGCCCCGGTAGAAAGAATCAGGGAAATCTACACAACCCTTCAGAAAAATCATTTTTCAAATATCAAAATTCTCCCGGGAATAAGCCAGGTCATAAACGGCGATGCCCATCTTGTGCAGACCCGCCAGATTGATCCGCTTGATATTTTGGGAAGAACTCCTATTGCAATTTCACTCAAGGAAAGCCTGCACTATCTTCGCGGAAAACGAGTTTTGATTACTGGGGCAGGCGGTTCCATCGGTTCGGAACTGGCACGCCAGCTTTTGAGCGGAGGCGCTGAACGTCTTTATCTTTTCGGCCACGGAGAAAATTCCATCTGCAATATTTACCGCGAACTCAAAGTGCTTCAGGCAGAAGGAGTTGGCGAAAAGGCAACTATCGTCCCTATTATTGGAGATATGAGGGACCGTGAATACGTAGGTTACATCATAAAAAATACAAAGTGCGACGTAATTTTTCACTGCGCGGCCTACAAGCATGTCCCGATGATGGAAGAAAATCAGGTGGCGGCCATTGAAAACAATGTATTTGGCACAAAAAATCTTCTTGATGCAAGCTTAAAGCACCAGGTAAGCAGATTTGTCCTTATTTCCACAGACAAGGCAGTAGCGCCAGTCAGTGTTTACGGTGTTTCCAAGATGCTCTGCGAAAAACTTGTTTTGGACGCCTCAAAAAAAGTTTCAAAAAATCAGGCCTTTATGTTCGTGCGTTTTGGAAACGTACTGGGAAGCCGGGGCTCAATTCTTCCTGTTTTTCAGAACCAGATAAAAACAGGCGGCCCCCTTACTGTAACAGACCGAAACATGGTCCGCTATTTTATGACAATCCCTGAAGCCTGCTCGCTTGTTTTACAGACAGGCGGAGTTGGAAAAAACGGCATTTCATATCTTCTGGATATGGGAGAGCCGATTAAAATCATTGACCTTGCAGAACAGATTATAAAATTCAGCGGGCTTGAGCCATATAAGGACATTGATATTAAGATAATCGGAGCCAGAAAGGGTGAAAGACTTAACGAGCCTTTGTGGCTGCAGGAAGAAAATCCAAAATCAACAAAATATCCCAAGATTTTACAGCTGGAAAACATTGAATACGATGGCGAGCGGCTTGATACTCTTCTAAACAAACTTCATCCATGCTGCTTTTTCACAGCTGGTATGGAAAGCGACTTCAGAAACCGCGAAAAACTGGTAAATATCCTGTGTGCAGACTGCGAATCACTTCGCAATTTTTATGATGAATTAAAAAAAGACGGAAAAGTCTATTCAGACTTATTATAAAAAATCAGAAGGAAAATATGTCAAACGAAATAAAAGTACCTTTTCACCGGGCAGCAATTACAAAAGATGAAGAAAATGCCGTTCTGGAAGTACTCCGCTCCGGCTGGCTCACAACCGGAAAATACACCCTTGAATTCGAAAAAAAGTTTTCTGCAGTTCTTACAGAAAAAGACAAATCTTGCTCAGAATCACCTTTTGCATGTGACACAGTTTCAAAAAACAGAAGAGATCTGAATCTTTCAAATGAAGCTGTAATCAGCCTTGCAGTAAATTCAAATACCAGCGGAATGATTCTTGCAATGGAAGCATGCGGAGTGAAAGAAGGCACTGCAGTAATTACGACCCCCTACACTTTTGTTTCGACTGCTGCCTGCGCCCGCCACCTCAACGCTGACGTTTATTTTGCAGACATAGAAAAAGATACTTACAGTATTGATCCAGATAAAATAGAAGAAATCTTAAAAAAGGATGCCAAAAGCGGAAATCCTAAAGTAAAGGCAATAGTTCCTGTTCATATCGCAGGCAATATCTGCAATATGAAAAAGATAGTTGAACTTGCAAACCGCTACAGCAGGCCGGATCATAAAATTTATGTAATTGAAGATGCTGCCCACGCCTTTCCTTGTCCTACAGAATTAGGCTTTGCCGGAACAATCGGCGATGCAGGAGTTTTCAGTTTTTACGTTACAAAAACAATTACCACAGCGGAAGGCGGCATGGTCTGCACCCGTGATAAAAATCTTGCAAAAAGAATGACAGTCATGCGTCTTCACGGAATGGACCGAACAACCTGGGACCGCTACACTTCACCACGTGCTTCCTGGGAATACGATATTGTAGCTCCAGGCTATAAGTTTAATCTGCCGGATTTGCTTTCTGCCCTTGGCTGCTGCCAGACAGACAGAGCCTGGCTTTTTTATAATCAGCGTAAGAAGATTGTAGAAAAATACAATAAGGCTTTTTCGAAACTTGATTTTATTCAGCTTCCGCCTGACGGAGAGGGAAACAGCTGGCATCTTTATTTAATGCGGCTTGTAGCAGAAAAACTCAAAATTACCCGCGAAGAATTTGCAAAAAAAATGCAGGAAGCAGGTCTTGGAGTTTCCGTACACTTTATCCCGATTTTCCATTTTACCTACTGGCAGAATCTCTATCCTGATTTTAATGCAAAAAATTATCCAAATGCAGAAAATCAATATCAGAGAACTATTTCTATCCCCCTCTTCCCCGATGAAAGCGAAGAGCAGTCAGATTATGTTATAGAAACTATCTCAAAAATAGGAAAAGAAAACAACATTTAGCAAAAAATATTATATAATAGAAGAAGATGGCAAAATCAAAAAAGGCACAGAAAATTGCGACCAGATCTCTTGATGCAAAAGGCTTTTACAGCGATTTTTCAAAGGAAGGCATGCTTTATGCCTCTTTAATCCGAAGCCCAGCGGCAACCGGTATTGTAAAAGACATTCAGATTCCTGACATGCCGGAAGGCTATTCGCTTTTTACCGCAAAGGATATTCCCGGTTCAAAAACAATGGAGTTCAACGGCACTGTAACAAAAATTCTTGGCTATAAGAATGTAAGTTACACAGGAGAGCCTCTTGGAATCGTCGTAGGACCAGATGAACTTGAAATCAAGGAACTTACTGACCGGGCCGCAATTTATTTTGACATTCAGAACCTTGAATCTGCCCTTTCGAACGTAATGAAAGGAAGTGAAAAAAATGCCCTTTCAGATTTAGACAGCCTTGCAACAAGCTTAAACGAACTTCCTTCCCTTGACTCTGTAATAGATACAAAAAATCAAAACACCCAGACAGAAAAAATCATTGCAGAGCGCATTATTTCAAGCGGACTTTTTAAGGAAGCAAATCAGGAAGAAGCTGATAAAAAACTCTTTGAAGATGAAAAATATATAATTGAAGAAAGCTGGTCTCAGACAGTAATAAATCCAAAATGGCAGGAACCGACAGGAGCCTTCTGCTATACAGAGGGAGAAAAGCTTCATATTTACGTTCCGACAAAGTGGACTTATTTTCTTCAGAAAGTTCTTGCAGAAACTCTGAACATAGATCCTGAACTGATTTTTATCCATAAAACAAAAACTTCCAGCCTTTACACGGACGGACTTTGGAGAACTACGCAAATTGCAGTCCAGACAGCAATTGCTTCATACCTTCTGAAAAAGCCTGTAAAACTAATGCTTTCTCAGACTGAACAGGATACCTTTATGGTTCCAGGCGTTCAGACCGAAATAACCTACAAAGCTGCCGTAAATGAAGAAGGCCGCATAAAAGCCTTAAAAGTTAATATCGATATTGATGTGGGAGCAGAAAATCCTTTTGCCCAGGAAATAACTGACCGCATAGCAATTGCTTCTACAAGCTTCTATAAGACAAAAAATCTTTTCATAAAAGCCCAGGCAAAAACCTCAAAAAATCCTCCTACGACAATCAGCATTAAGGGAGTTGATTCTCAGAGCTTCTTTGCCATAGAAAATCAAATACAGAAAATCAGTAATGTAACAGGTATCTTCCCGGATGACGTCCGCCTTATCAATATTGAAGCAGTAAACGGCTTTCCATTTGAACTGGAAAATGAAAATCTTCAGGAAGTAATTCAGAATACAGTCCGAATGAGCGACTTCAACAGAAAATATGCCTCCTTCCATATGGATTCCATTGACCGCGTTGAACAGGGCCAGGAGCCATTTTTCGCCTTTCCTTTACGTGGAATCGGTATTTCCTGCGCCTACAATAATTCCGGCTACCACGGAGCAAGTTCATTTTCATACTATCCGAAAATTGAAGTCACCCTGCTGCCAGATGAAAAAGTTACCATTCACACAATTCAAACTTCCAATGTAAATCAGGATATCTGGCGAACAACCGCAAGTAAAATTCTTGAACTTCCAAAGGCAAATATTCAGATTGACTCAAATTTCACCCTGGAAGAAATGCCAAAATCACCGGAAGATTCAATCAGTACAATAGGCATTATCAATCAGCTTATAAAAAAATGCTGCCTTGAAATACAGAAAAAACGCTTTCATCAGGCCCTGCCAATTACTTCCAAAAAAAGCGTTGCAGCCGGCGCAAAAACAAAATGGGATAAAGAAAACTTCTGCGGCTCACCTTTTATGTCAACTTCCCTGATATCCTGTGTAGCCGAAGTTGAACTTGACCCTTACACCTATAACGAAAAAATCCGCGGAATCTGGCTTTCAATTGACTGCGGAGAAATACTTGATGAGGCAGCGGCCCTGCGCACTGTCCGCCTTGAAGTTCAAAAAGAACTCTGTCTGCTTGTAAAAGGAAAATATGTAACCTGCGATGACATTTTCATTCAGTTCATTCCGTCAAAAAACTCAGCCGGCCAAGTAGGAGAATTAGTTCATAACGCCCTTCCGGCAGCCTTTGCCTCTGCCCTTTCTTCGGCTCTTGCAACACAGGTTACAAAGCTTCCTTGTACGGAAAGTCAGCTTTACACACTCATAAAACAGCGGGGAGAAGTTAAACAATGAAAATCCCGGTAACCCTTAATAAAACAAAAGTAATCCTTGAAGCCCAGGCAGACGAACCGCTTGTAAAGGTCCTGCACAAAAACGGCTGTCCTTCTGTAAAAACTGCCTGCATGGAAGGCGGTTGCGGCGCCTGCACAATTCTCTTAAACGACGCACCGGTAGCTTCCTGCAAAATCCCGGCAGGACTTGTAAAAGACATGGAAATAATCACCCTGGATTTTTTTGAAAAATCAGATTTTTATACAATCATCATTGATGGCTTTAATAAGGCCGGAATCAAACTCTGCGGCTACTGCAATTCCGGAAAGATTTTTTCAGCCTATCAGATTTTGAAAAACACAAAAATCCCGACCCGCCAGGAAATAAAAGAACAGATGAAACATCTTTCTTCATGCTGTACAGACTTGGAAACTCTTGTAAACGGAGTTATTTACGCGCTTCAATTGCAGGCAAAACGCCTTAAACGAGTTACAAAAATTGAAGGAGAGCTTTAATGATTAAACAGATGCTTTATGCCAAAAATCCAAACGAACTTTTGACTCTCCTAAAAAATAATCAGGGCGCAAAAATTGTCGGAGGCTGCACAGGAAACGAAGATTTTCCCTCAAAGGCAATTTCAATTAAGCAGATAAAGGATTTTAATCACATCACCCGCCACGAACGCTTTCTTACGGTTGGTCCCGGGGTTACGCTAAATCAGCTTCTCGGACTTGGACAGAATCACCTGCCTCAGATTCTTTACGAAGCGCTTTCATCAATTGCAAATCCAATTATCCGGAATATGGCAACAATCGGCGGCAACATTCTTTCCAGCGGTCAGAAGCATACACTTTACGCCCCTCTTATGGCTCTGGATGCAAAACTTGATTTTAAGAATTTGAATGAATCCTACTCAGAAAGTATCCTCAGCTTCAAAAACCTGCCACAGGGCTCAATCCTGACTTCAATCAGAATTCCTCTTTTGGATTCAGACCTTTCGATTTTCCGCCGAATCGGCCCGGAACAGGGAATTACGGAACTTTCTGCCTCATTTGCCTTTCTTGCAAAAATTGAAAAAAACAGTCTTTTGAGCGTTCGCCTTACTTTTGCAGGACCTTTCACCTTTCACAGCAAGGAATTTGAAAACTCCCTTGTCGGCAAGCGCCTTCCTCTTTCTCAAAAAGACGTAAGCCAGATTTGCGAAGATGCCGCCGTCGCCTTCAAAAAAACCGCCACCGACAAAATGATCAGCGACGTAATGAAGCAGCAGTTTTTTAATTTGACACGATATTCGTTTGAACAGCTTACCTAATAAGCATGCAGTCGCGTCGCACGCATTCGCGTGCTTAATTAGTTTTTGCTGCGCAAAAACTAACGAATGAACATGCAATCTCCATATGAAAAGAACCTGTACTTATTTTCAACTGCTGCCTCGTATGCATTTAAGATGTGTTCACGGCCTGCAAAGGCACTGACCAGCATAATAAGTGTGCTTTCCGGCGTATGGAAGTTTGTGAACATTTTGTCTACTACATTAAACTTATAACCCGGGTACATAAAAATGCTGGTAGAAGAAGTTCCTGCATTTACCCAGACGTCGTTATCGCCCGGTTTTCCGCCGGCATCAATAATTGCTTTGGCGGCGCTTTCAAGTGTACGCACGCTTGTAGTACCAACAGCAAGAATCGGTCGTCCTTCCTTTTTTGCCTGATTGATTTTCTGGGCAGTTTCAAGCGGAATTGTATACCATTCCTCGTGCATTCTGTGATTTTCAATTTCGTCTTCGCGCACAGGAAGGAAGGTTCCAAGTCCCACGTGAAGTGTTACAAAGGCGCGGTCAATTCCCTTGTCAGAAAGGCGTTTTAGCATTTCTTCTGTAAAGTGCAGTCCTGCAGTCGGGCATGCAGCTGAACCTGTATCTGTTGCATAAACATTCTGATAGCGCTCGCTGTCTTCTTCTGTATCACCACGCTTGATGTATGGAGGCAGAGGAATATGACCGTTTCGCTCAAACCAGTCTTCATCGATTGCAAAATCAAACTTCATTGCGCGGAATTCAGTTCCCGCATTACCCGCATGTTCAACGATTGTACCCACAGTGCCGTCCGGAAATTTATAATGCATTCCAGGCTTCTGCTTTTTTGCGCCCTTTACCATTGTGTTCCAGATGCAGCAGTCCTTATCGATTGTGTTGAGGAACATAAACTCACATTCGCGGCCGGTAGATTCCTTAATTCCGTAAACTCTGGCACGGCGTACGCGGGAATTATTAAAAATCATCAGGGTGTCCGGGGTAATCAAATCCGGTAAATCATCCATAGAAAGATGCTTAAATTCGCCGGTCTGACGGTCCAAAAGCATGAGTTTGTCCTGCCCGCGGATTCCGCTCGGATGCTGGGCAATAAGTTCTTCCGGTAATTCAAAGTTAAAATCAGATGTTTTCATCTAAAAACTCCTAAAAAGAAATACTACATCATTTTGCCTTGCAAAATGTTATGCAAAGGTTCGGAACATTCGGAAGTTGTAAGACCGGTTACGACCTTTGCAGAAATAATGACTGCTGGCTGTTCTGAGCAGCAGAAGAAGTGGCTTCCATTCCAAGATGTGAATATGCCTTTGCTGTAACCATTCGGCCGCGTGGAGTTCTCTGTAAAAGTCCGCACTGAATCAGGTATGGCTCGTAGTAATCTTCCAGAGTATCAATGCTTTCTCCAATGCTGATTGCAAGAGTTTCTGCCCCTACAGGCCCGCCGCCAAAGTTTTCGATTATAGACTTAAGTATGTCGCGGTCAGCCTTTTCAAGACCAAGCTGGTCAATTTCAAGTTTTCTAAGACCGTCATCAACAGTCTGAAGAGTGATGAAGCCGCTTCCCTGAACCTGGGCAAAATCCCTCATGCGGCGAAGCACTCTGTTTGCAACACGAGGAGTTCCCCGGCAGCACTGGGCAAGAAGAAGTGCCGCGTCTTTTTCAATCTGAACGTTTAAAATTCCAGCGCTTCTTATGATGATTTTAGAAAGCTCTTCCTGAGTATAAAACTCAAAGCGGGGAATAAAGCCAAAGCGAGAACGAAGCGGTGAACTTACAGAACCAGCCTTTGTTGTTGCCCCCACAAGAGTAAAAGGAGGAATTGGAATACGCACAGTGCGGGCTGCGGCCCCCTGCCCGATTATCCAGTCCAGCTCAAAATCTTCCATTGCAATATAAAGCATTTCTTCAATTGCAGGCTTCAAGCGGTGGATTTCATCAATAAAAAATACAGTTCGTTCTGTGATTGTACTTAAAATCCCGGCTAGATCCTTTGGCTTATCAAGAGCAGGCGCTGAAGTTACCTTAAAATCAACTCCAAGCTCATTTGCTGTAATCTGGGCAAGAGTAGTTTTTCCAAGTCCCGGTGGACCAATTAAAAGAAGATGATCCAGCGGTTCCTGTCGCTGTTTTGCGGCTTCTATAAATGTAGAAAGATTCTTTTTTATGCTTTCCTGTCCCAAAAAATCCGAAAGCATTTTTGGACGCAGCTTGTTGTCCTGTTCGTCAAAACGGTTCTGAATGTCGGCCCTAACAATCGCGCCAAAATCTTCATCGGTCATAATTTAAGTTTATCAGATTTTAAAAACTTTTCCTACAAAAAAAAATGCTCCCGCAGAGAACCGTTATTTTCTCTGCCGAGAGCCCTCGACGCAGGCTTTGCCTGCTCTGTATGAGTCCTTACGCGCTGTATCAACCGCATCGGGCTCAATGCGTCGCAAATAACGAACCTCTGCTCCGCATTTTTTATACAGCCTGACTTAAAAACTGCTAGAACCTAGAACCTAAAACCTAGAACCTATAATCTCATCAAACCTTGAACTTATCTACCTGTTCACCAATCTTATCGATTGAGTGATTAATCTGGTCAGAAACTTCGCTCAAGGCAGCGCCTGTTTCATTGATGTTCTTGGCACCAATACCCATTTCTTCCATGCTCTGAGTCATGTTAGCAGCGGCATCCTGAAGAGCCTGAACCTCTTTAAGAATCATCTTGTTTCCTTCTTCCATTTCTGCAGATGCATTCTTTACCTCAAGAGTACTGTCCTGCATGCTGTGAAGGGCTTCTGTAATCTGCTTAGAACCTTCGTTCTGCTCTTCCATTGCAGACTTAATCTGCATTACAAGAGCATCTGTTTCTTCAAGTTTCTTCGATACAGATTCAAAGGCAATACTTGCTTCAGAAGAAGCAGAAACTACTTCATTGATAGATTCCTTAATATTGTTCAGCTGGTCACCTATTGTCTTTGACTGAGCTGTAGAAGTTTCAGAAAGTTTTCGGATTTCATCAGCAACTACTGCGAATCCCTTACCAGCTTCACCGGCATGAGCAGCTTCAATTGCGGCGTTCATGGCAAGAAGGTTTGTCTGGCTTGCAATAGAAGAAATTGCAACGTTTGCTTCCTGAAGCATCTGTGACTGAGTTTCAATCTGTTCAATACGGTCATTTACAGCCTTCTGCTTGCTGATACCAACCTGTGAATTAGAACGCAAATCATCAAATGAGTGAGCCATTTTATCCATAGAGGTATTTACAGAAGAAATATTACCAATCATCTGTTCAACTGCAGCAGAAGCCTGAGTTACACCGCTCGACTGAGTTTCAACCATGCGTCCAAGAGATTCGATATTAGAAGCAATCTCTGTTACGGCACCAGCTGTCTGGTTAACGCTCTGGTTCTGACCTTCAATCTGGCGCTTCATACTGTCGATATTTGCAACAATCTCTGTAATAGAACTTGCCGTATCGTGAGTTGCTGTTGTAAGGTTTTCACCGGCAACCATAAGTTCATCTTTAGAAGATTTTACGTCACCAATAATAACCTGAAGTTTTCCGGCAAAAGTATTGAAACCGTTTACAACATCACCAATTTCATCCTGTGAAGTCTGAGGAATACGCTGTGTAAGGTCTGCATCACCGCTTGAAATATCATTCAAAGTATTTTTTACACCATTAAGAGGCTTCAAGAGACGGCCAAGAATAATTGCAGCAATTACACAAAGTACAATTACAAGAGCAATAATAATTGGAATTACGATGACAAGAATCTGATGCATGATTTCATAGATAACAGCGGTTGACTTTGCAACAAAAAGCATTCCTGAAATTTCACCGCTCTTATCCACAATCGGAGCATAAACACAAAGATAACCTTTACCGGCAATCATTGCTGTACCTTCATAGCGCTCACCTTTATCAAAAACTGTTTCGAGGATTTTTTTATCTTCCTGTTTTGTTCCAACAAGATTATCTCCCAGGGTTGTTGCGGCACGAACGTTTCCTTCAAACATTGTACATTCAAGATTGTAAGTATCTTTAATTGTATTTACGAATTCTGAATCACTCATACTGAAAGTTCCAAGAACACTACCAACAATACGACCACCAGATTTAATTGGATAAGCATAAGAAATACTAAAAGGGAAAATATCACTTGATTCAAAAGCATATTCAGGATTACCGTTCAAGGCATTTTTTACGGCATGGGAATTAGCAATATTTTTTCCTTTGCCGCCGTTACCGCCGACAATATTTCCTTTTTCATCTGTTACAAGAAGGTAGTCAATATCAAGAAGTCTTTTCTGATCTGTGGCAAGCTGATTTGCAGTATCAAAATCATCATTAGCGAGGGCTGTTGCAAGACGTGTTTTATCAGCAAGTACCAGAGTTGAATACCTCAACTCTTCACGCCATTCCTCCAGAGTGCCCATAACACCTCTTTCAGTAGTCTGTAGATTTTCAAGCGTGATTTTTGAAACTTCAGAAGCAACAATCTTTGTTGATATAAACGCAACAGAAGCTGATGCAAGAACAATTGCAAGGGCAACAAGCGCACCAATTTTTACCGACAATTTTAATTTCATAAGTCACTCCCATGTTGTCCACAAGTTGAAAAAACAAGAGGAAAACATTTTTTTATACTCTCATTATAAACCCGGAATTTTTATAATGCAAAATAAATATAAAAAAATGAGGAGTTTTTGATGATTTATATAGAAAGAATTAAGCCAATTCTACGATTGCGCGGCGGAAAATCAAATCTTCGCGGTCTTTTTGAGTCTTGCCTGCAAAATCTGACTGAGCTGAAAGTACTTCTGCCAGCTGGCTGACCTTCTGTTCAACAAGACGTTTATCGTAGCCCATGCTTACAAGTGAGGCAACGACATCAGAATAAGGACTTGCAGACTGTATATTAATAGAAGGATTTGCTTCAGAAAGTTTAAGTTTTCCCTTAAGGGCCAGCATCATCTTGGCGGCAGTTTTCTTACCAACGCCAGGAATCTTTTCCAGCATTTCAACGTCCCCGCGTTCAAGAACGTCATTCAAGCGGCCGCTGGAAACTGAACTCATAATTTTTACGGCGCCCTTAGGCCCTACCCCGTCAACTTTCAAAAGGTCTAAGAATACAGAGCGTTCATCAGCGCTTGCAAAACCATAAAGGCTCATAAGATTTTCTGTATGCTGAAGCCAGGTATAAACCTTTGCCTCATTACCCACAGGAGGAAGAAGTTCAAGGTTTGAATCGGGAACACAGATATCCCATTCAATTCCGTTATTATCCAAAAAAAGCTGTTTAGGAAATTTTGCCGTTATGATTCCAGTGATTGAGTTGAACATAGTAAATATTATAGCAGAATCAGCCACAGATGGACATAGAGTTTATTTTTTGCAAATTTCATTCCAAAAGTGCAAACTCGCGCATGAATGCGCTCGTGAGATAGTTTTTCGGATAATCCTAAAGCGAACGCATGGTTCGCTTTAGGATTTCCGATTTTCATCTAATATTTAAATGCGCTTCCACCTATAAATTCTCGTATAATCGAGCGTGGCGGTACTGCTTCCGGTGAAACTGTAGTGAAGTTTTCCAGGAAAGAAAGCAGGCGGCGGGCTTCAGCGTATTCAGGCATTGTCGGGTTTACCTGACGCAAAAGAGGCGCTGCGTAAACTCGCAGAACTGAAAGCTCGTAGTCCAGGGCTGTGTTCAAAACTGCATCCGCATTGTTCTGGAACGGGAAAATGTGAAGTTCTTCTCCCTTACGAACGCTAGGCCACATCTGAATTGTACCTTCTGCCGGTTTTCCGCGGAAGTTGTTGTCACGTACGATTCTTCTGATAAGGCGGTTATCACTTGTAGAAACACGGTTATGGTCGTTCAGGTTCAGCTGGGTCAAGGCAGAAAGATAAATCTTGAATTTATATTCTGCAGGAACCTTTGGAGTAAGCTTGTCATTCAAACCATGAATTCCTTCCATAATAAGGATTTCATTCTTACCCAAAGTCATTGTGTTTCCTTCTTCAAAATAGCTGGTTCCTGTGTGGAAGTCATAGCTTGGAAGTTTGATTTCCTTTCCTTCAAACAAATCCATAAGATTCTGGTTCAAAAGATCAATATTCAAGGCTTCAAGACATTCAAAATCAGGCTGACCGTTTTCATCAAGTGGAGTCTTGTCTGCACCGGCATAGTAACAGTCAAGGCTGATTACTTTTGGAGTATAGCCAAGAGCCTGAAGTTCAAGTGCCAGTTTTTTTGCAGATGTTGTCTTTCCTGAAGAAGAAGGTCCCGCAATCAAAACTACTCGGACAGTTTTTCTTTCAATAATCTGGCTTGCGATTTTTGAAAAGTTCTTCTGCTGGAAAATCTCTGTAATGTCAATAAAGTCATTGATTTTGCGCTGAGAAATCAGTTCATTAAGAGAAGCTGCAGAAGTTACGTTCATACGGCGTCCCCAGTTCTTGTACTTCTGGTAAACTTCAAAAAGCTTTGGTTCATCCTTAAATTCCGGAAGCTTATTTGGAGTTGCGTGACTTGGGAAGCGGAGCAAGAAGCCTTCACCGTATTTTTTCAGTTCAAAAGTCTTTAAGATTCCCGTGTGCTGAACCATAGGTCCAAAGTACATATCAGAAAATTCACCGATTGTATTGATTTTTACAGAAGGAAGACTTAAATATTCAAGCTGCTTTCTGGTTTCTACAAGCCCAAGTCTGTCAAAAAGTTCAGTTGCTTCTTCATAAGCAATGCGAGAAGTTTTAATTTCAAGATCAAGGTCAACAATTTTGCGCATTTCTGCCTGCATTGCATCAATTACTTCCTGAGTATCTTCTTTTCCATCATCAAGATTGTAATAGTAACCGTAGCCAAGACTGTGACCTACAAGAAGCCTTGTTTTCGGGTAGAGTCTGTGGGCGGCAGCGGCAAGCAGAAGGCAGAGGGAACGCTTGTAGATTGCAGAGCCCTCTTTTGTGGCCAGCATGATAGGTTCAATTTTTGCCGTGTACTGAATGCGTTTTTCTAGAGAGCAGATTTCATTATTGATTTTTACGCCAACAATATTATCAGTATCTTCCGGCGAAAGCTTAAAATTTCCTAAAACTCTATAAACTAAGGTTCCTGCTTCAACAGTTGTTTCTGAGATTACTTTTGAGTTGTTGATAAAAGTTACTTTAATTTGAGCCATAATGCACCTCTCAGTTATAATAATTTATAATAATTATAAAATGGAAAGTTTAATTTGTAAAAATAAATTGAATTGACAGTAAATATAAAGTATTGTAATCTTATTCTGATAGTAGTACTATCAGCGTAATAGATTAACACTCACAAACAGGAGTAATAAGACTTATGAAAAAATCAAATCTCTTGATTTTAGTTTTGTTCAGTTTGATACTTTCTTGTTTTACTGGCTGCAAAAAAATGAAGGACAGCAGCACCATTTACCTTTACAAAGACTGGACTTACACCTTAGACGAAAGCGGAAAAACAGGATGGAAAACTCTTCCGCCATCAAATCTTTCAAACCTTCCTCCTCTTTTAGAGACTGGAATCGGTTATATCTGGATAAAAAATACTTTAACAATTCCTGCTGACATTTCAGATAAAGATTTATCAATTTATCTTGGCCGCATCACAATGGCTGATGAAACTTATTTTAACGGCAGCCTGATTGGAACTGGCGGTTACTTCCCGCCGGCAGAATGGAGTTCATGGAATAAAGTCCGCGCCTATAATATTCCGTCAGGAATCATTAAAAAGGGAGCTGAAAACGAGCTTAAAATAAAAATCTGGATTAACGGAGAAGGTTCTGTTGTTGCAAATCCTCTTCCATATATTTCAGATTCAGATAAAGTTGAACATACCTATAAACGCGAGCGTTTCTGGAACGGAACCATTTATGCACTGTGCGCCTTTGCCCTTCTGGTAATTGCGGCATATCATATCCTTATTTTTGCAAAACGTCCTAAAGACCGTGAAAACATTCTCTTCGCCTTCATCAATATCGTAACAGCCTTCTATCTTTGTGTATTCTATATTGATGATTTGCCTGATTTGCCTTTCCACGGTCTGAACTTCCTTACCTTCCAGAAGATTTTCTCTTACTCACTTCCTTTCCTTTTGATTTATTTTGTAGGCTCCTTTGTTGAAGTATTTTTGGGCTATAAGGATTCAAGAATTGTAAAATATGTAAGAAGAATTCTTGTAGGACTTCCTATTGTTATTCTTTTACTTGCTCCAAATTATCCTGTATTAAGAAATATGTGGAATTTCTGTCAGCTGCTTCTTTTGCCTCAGCTGGTATTTATTGCCGTAACAATGATTCGGGCTTTCAGAAAGAACCGTCAGGATGTTCGTCCTCTTTTAATCGGTTTTTCTCCATTCATTCTTGCCATTTTCCTTGATCTTCTGCATAACATCTTGAAATGGTATGCGCTTCCTTATATTTCCATGTACGGCTGGATGCTTGTAATCATCATGCTTTTGTTCATCCTTGCAAGTAAATTTACTGCTGCCCGCAATGAAGCAGAAGATTTGAATGCCAACCTGGAACAGAAGGTAAATGACCGTACCCGCGAACTTTCTGAAGCAAACTCAGCTCTTGAAGCAGCAAATAAACAGGCCGCAGATGACATGAAGCTTGCAGTTTACGTTCAGCAGAGCTTCTATCCAAGAACTGCTCCTATCACAAGCGATTATGATGTAGCCTTTACCTTTAATCCAAAGGCCGGCGTTTCCGGAGACTTGTTCGATTTCTATAAAACTGGTAACCGCCTTTCTGGCGCTGCACTCTTTGACGTTTCAGGCCACGGTATTGCGGCAGGTCTTGTTACAATGCTTGCAAAATCGATTATTTCTAAGGAAGTAGTTGATAATATGAATAAGCCTCTTGCTTCAGTAATGAGCATTATCAGTAATAAGATTGCTGAAGATAAGGGTGATGTAGAAAACTACCTTACTGGTATTCTGCTCCGTTTTGAAGATGACCACGTTTATTATGTAAACGGAGGCCACCCTGCAATGTTCTTCAGAAATGCCGCAGGTAAGGCTAGTATGGCTGCAATTGCCGGAAAAGAATCTTCTGGCGGATTAATCGGTATTAAAAATATTCCTGTTGAATATACCGGAATTAAATTCAGAATGAG
The DNA here is from genome assembly GCF_000619925.1 of Treponema sp. C6A8. GTDB lineage: Bacteria > Spirochaetota > Spirochaetia > Treponematales > Treponemataceae > Treponema_D. The sequence goes on from NZ_JHVB01000001.1 coordinate 801,636, forward strand.
CCCGGGTGATGCAATCATCATTTATACAGACTGCTTGTATGAATCAAAGGATGTAAATGGAGTTGAGTTCGGAACTGACCGAATTAAAACTGCCTTTGAACACGCTACAGGACATTCTGCCCAGGAAAAACTTAATCAGGTTTTGGGCGAGTTCCGTGAATACACAGAAGGTGCTGAAATCAAAGATGACCTTACAATGATAGTTATTGTAAAAAAATGATAAATATGCTAAATTAAACTATTAATTCAGTAATCTAATATTATATAAGGAGTTCCCCATGTCAGGACACAGTAAATGGGCGACAATCAAACACGCTAAAGGAATCGCCGACGCAAAGCGCGGTAAGATTTTTACAAAATTCATTAAGGAAATTTCTATTGCTGCACGTATGGGTGGTGGTGATCCTAACTCTAACCCACGTCTCCGTACAATCATCATTAAGGCTCGCGCTGCTAACATGCCTAAAGACAACATCGAGCGCGCAATCAAAAAAGGTACTGGTGAAGACGGTGCAACATCTTACGAAGAATTGGTATACGAAGGATACGCTCCAGGTGGAGTTGCTGTAATGGTTGAAGTTCTTACAGATAACAAAAACCGTGCTGCTGCTGATATCCGTAATATCTTTACAAAGAACGGCGGAAACCTTGGTACTACTGGTTCTGTATCACGCATGTTCCAGCGCAAGGGTACAATTGAATACGATGCAGAAAAAGTTTCTGAAGACGAAGTAATGGAAGTTGCTTTGGAAGCAGGTGCTGACGATATCGTAAATGAAGACGGAGTTATCACTGTAACAACTTCTCCTGATGCATTCGCTGCTGTTGCTGATGCATTGAACGAAAAAGGCTTTGAATCACTTTCTGCTGATGTTGGTCTTGTTCCAGATGCTTATCAGCCAGTTGATAAAGATACAGCTGCTAAAGTTCAGAAGATGATTGATAAACTTGAAGACAATGATGATGTTCAGAATGTTTATCATACAGCTGAATTCCCAGATGACTTCGAGCCGGAAGAATAATAAGTTTTCTGCTTAAGTTTAAGAGTCCGCTTACAGGCGGACTTTTTTTATGGCTTAGAGAAGTTTTTGACACGGATGAACACGGATAAACACAGATGGGACACAGATAAATTATAGACATATGATTAATAAGACAGCGGAATTTGAGTCCTTACCGGGAACTATAAAAAATAACGAAAATTCTCATCTGAAAAAGAAAATTAAGCGGGTGCTGGGAATTGACCCGGGACTGGCTAATACGGGCTTTGGCATCGTTGATTTTTGCCAGGGAAAATACCGCATGGTAAGCTATGGCTGTATTACTACAAAGTCTGACCAGCCCCACGGTGAGCGGCTTCTTTCTATATATAACCGTCTCTGCGCTGTAATCGATGAGTTTAAGCCTGATGAAGCGGGTATGGAAACCCTCTTTTTTGCAAAAAACGTAACATCTGCCATGGGGGTTGCAGAAGCCCGGGGTGTAGTGACTCTCTGTCTTGCCCAGCACTGCATCAAGCTTGGAGAATATCAGCCGAATCAAATTAAGCAGGCTGTGACAGGAACCACAAAGGCAGACAAGGAACTTGTGGAACACTATGTAAAAATCCTTTTAGGGCTTAAGACAGAACCAAAGCCAGACCACGCCGCCGACGCACTGGCAGGGGCAATTACTCATCTTCATTATAATTGCAACAAATAACTTTTTGAAACTATAACTAATTCCTGTGTTCCGCACTAACCTTACTTGCTGCAATTGCCTGCAGGCGTTTATTTTCCGCGTGCTTTACTTCTTCTTTATACTGGGAAAACTGCAGTTCTTTCATTTTTTCAAGAGCGGTAGTTTTTTTCATGCATTCTTTTAGGACTTCTCTCTTCTGGTCGCTTACAAGCTTTGCCTCGGCAAGCTGTTTAAGAAGTTCTTCTTTCTGATAATTCAAGAGATTTTTGTTCTGGCTCATGCTGACCATATCTGAAAAATCAAGGGAGCCTGACATATATTTATCAAGGGCAGCATACTGCTCGGCAATCTTTTTTAAACTGTTTTGAATTTCAGTTTCAACAGCCAGGGCTTTTGCCAGCTCCCCTTCTGCCTGCTGTTTTTCAAAATCGCGGTATTCAAGGATTTTTTCAAGTTCAAACTTAAATTTCTTCACTTTCTGTTACAGCCTTCTGGGCATCAACAATCTGAGCAGTTGTAGGACGGTTCAAGGCTGGAGCCTCAGAATATTCCTCTTCAGGAATTTCCACTCCTGCAAGCAGAGCCATTTTATCAAGGGTATCCTTCATAGGACACGGGTCAAATTCTTCCTGCTTGAGAAAGTCTTCAATTTCATCATGTTTATCAATAGCCGCATCAATACTTGCAGAATTACCCTTCTGATAGATACCCGCAGTAATCATAGTGGAGTTATCGCGGTAGGTTGCCATCAAAGTTCTGATTTTACCCGCAGCAATCTGAGTCTGCTTTCCGCTTACCCGCTTAGAAAGACGGCTTATAGAAGCAAGAACATCAATTGCAGGATAATGATAAGCCTGTGCCAGCTGACGGGAAAGAACGATATGACCGTCCAGAATACCGCGAACGGCATCTGTAATAGGCTCGTTCATATCATCAGAATCTACAAGGACGTTATAGAAGGCTGTAATGGAACCTTTATCGTTTGTACCGGTACGTTCCATAAGCTTTGGAAGCATATCAAAAACTGACGGAGGATAGCCGCCGTTTCCAGGAAGCTCACCGTTAGAAAGTCCGATTTCCTGCTGAGCCTTGGCAAAACGGGTAACGTTATCCATCATTAAAACTACGTCTTTTCCCTGGTCGCGGAAGTATTCTGCTATGGCGGTACAGACATAGGCAGCGCGGACACGGCAGATTGCAGGCTGGTCACCAGTTGCAACTACAACAACAGAACGCTTTAAGCCTTCTTTTCCAAGATCTCGGTCAATAAAATCAAGAACCTCGCGGCCTCGTTCACCAATCAAACCGATTACGTTAATATCAGCATCAGTATTTCGGGCAATCATGGAAAGCAAAGTCGATTTACCGACACCAGACCCCGCAAAAATACCGATTCGCTGACCTTTTCCGATTGTCAAAAGTGAGTCGATGGCGCGAACGCCGGTTGTAATTCTTTTGTTTACCGGATTTTTTCGCATTGGATCCGGAGAAACTTCAATTGCAGGATAATATGTTTCCGGGCTGATTTCTCCCTTGCCGTCAATGGCAGTGCCCGTTGCATCGATAGTGCGCCCCAAAAGAGTCATTCCAACCGGGACCTGTAAGGTGGCGCCGGAAGCAATGACTTCACAGCCTATTTCAATTCCCTTAGTTTCGCCAAAGGCAGTAAGGCGGACAGTCTTTCCCTGTAAGCCCACAACTTCAGCTTTAATTGATTTACCGCCAGGAAGCTTTATAGTACAGATTTCACCGATTACAGAACGTGGGCCTTCGCTTTCAATTTCAAGACCTTTTACGCCTGAAACGCGGCCAGTATAGAGAATTGTTTCTGCATCGCAGACTTTTTCAAGATATTTTGTAAAATTAAATTCACCCTGATAAGATGCTTTCATAAAGTCCTCCCGTTTAAACAGACCTTACTCTGCCGAAGTAAGATTATCCTGCGGCTTAATTGTCTTAAGAGGAGAAACTTCAAGGATTTTATTTTCGAGTTCGGTAAGCTGACTTGAAATGCGGGCATCAATAGCACCGAAGTCAGTTTCAACAATACAACCGCCCTTTTCTACAGAAGAATCTTCAAGAACCTTGATTGCTTCAATATTTTCAACATGCTGAATAAATTCCTGAATATGAGATGTTGTAAGCTTTACTTCTTCAAGATTTACACGAAGAGTTACCTTACCGCGAGCCTTTACTTTTTTAAGGGCCGCAAGAGTATTTGCCATTACGACATTTTTCTGGCTTTCAGAAAGAATCTTTATTACTTTTCTTGCCATCAAAATTACAAGCTCTACAATCTGGCTTTCAGTTTCAGAAAGGATTTCTTCACGGCGCTGCATTACAGATTCAACCATTTTGTGCATGCGCTCAACAAGGCGGTCTACTTCTGCAACTCCACCGTCATAGCCTTCCTTATAACCAGCCTGGTATCCATTCTGATGAGCATCTGATTCCAGCTGGGCTCTTTTTGCTTCGGCTTCTGCTACAATCTGCTCTGCTTCTGCGCGGGCTTTAGTAAGAATCTGATTTGCTTCGTTTTCTGCATTTGCCTTGATTTCTGCCGCAGAGTTTGTCTGGCGCTGAACTTCCTCAAAAGCAGCGTCTTCTGCCTTTTTAATGATTGCATCAGCCTGGAGCTGAGCCTCATTCTGCATCTGCTGTTTTTCCTGCTCCCACTGGGCCTTGAATTCTTCAGCTTCCTTTTTCAGGTCTTCAACAGTAGGGCCGTCATAAACTTCTTCTTCAACCTCCGGCTCTTCTTCTACCGGAGTATAATCTTTAAAAAGCGGCAAAACCATCTTCTTTTCTAGTTCTTTTGCTTCGCCGGGTCTGAAAACTGCTTTTGCCACTTTTTGTTACCTCTCTACTTTTTTACAGATTAGTTTATGAAACCAATTCGTCCTCACCAGAACGAGCAATAACGATATCACCAGAGTCTTCAAGACGACGGATGATAGATACAATCTTCTGCTGAGACTCTTCAACGTCCTTCAAGCGGACAGGTCCCATGAATTCCATATCTTCCTTAAGCATGGAAGCCGCACGTTTAGACATGTTGCGGAAAATCTTATCCTGTACTTCGGTATCAACAGATTTAAGCGCTTTTGCGAGTTCCTGCTGATCGACATCGCGGAGTACTTTCTGAATAGCGCGGTCGTCGAGCATAACGATATCTTCGAATACGAACATTCGCTTTTTGATTTCCTCTGCAAGGTCTGGATCGTCTTCTTCCAGCTGTTCGATAATGGCCTTTTCAGAAGAACGGTCAACAAGGTTGAGGATTTCAACGATAGATTCAACACCACCGGCAGCAGTGTAGTCTTCAGAAGACAGAGTAGAAAGTTTCTTTTCCAATACGCGTTCAACTTCACGCAAAACGTCAGGAGATGTACGGTCCATTGTTGCAAGACGCTTAGAAACTTCAGCCTGCATTTCTTCCGGCAGGTTCTGCAAAATAATGGCAGCCTTTCCAGGCTCCAGGTAAGCAAGAATAAGGGCGATAGTCTGCGGATATTCCTGCTGAATAAAGTTCAAAAGGTGGGCAGGGTCTGTACGACGAATAAAGTCGAACGGACGAACCTGAAGGCTTGATGTAAGGCGGTTGATGATATCAATAGCCTTCTGGCTTCCCAAAGATTTTTCCAAAAGTTCGCGCGCATAATCAATACCACCAGTGGTGATAAAGTTCTGGGCATTCATAAGCTCCTGGAACTCTTCAAGAACGGCATCTTTAAATTCAGGATTTACTTTTTCCTGACGGGCAATTTCAAATGTTAGGGTTTCAACCTCATCTTCACGCAGATGCTTCATGATTTCTGCAGAAACATCAGGGCCGATAGAGATTAAGAAAATAGCCGCTTTCTGACGGCCGGTAAGGCTTTTATAATCTTTATTGTTCTTTTTAGAACCGGCAGCGCCAGCTGGTTTTAACACCGGTTTTGGAGATGATTTTACTTCTCCGCCTGCTTCATCAGCCATATATTCCTCCCTACTCTTCCATCAGCCATGTACGTATGAGCATTGCAACATCTTCAGGATGCTCTTTTGCCATAGCAATTGCATTTTCCTGAAGCTCCATACGTCTTGTTTCTTCAACAGACATTGTAACGTCCATACCTTCGTCTTTTGCTTCCCAAAGGGCACGTTCGCGTGCTGCCTGCTGTTCTGCAAGAAGACGGGCTTCGCGTTCGCGTCTGCGTCTTTCCATTTCCTTAGAAATAATTCTGAAGAGGATAAAGCCGACAAGGATAACAGCAATAGAAACAAGAACAAGAATAATTGTACGGCGTCTTTGGATTGCAGCAAAGTATTCTGCATCCTCTTCTTCAAACTGTTTAGTACGGTCAATCTGAAGAGCTGTAACACTTACAATATCACCGCGGCTTCTGTTATAGCCGATTGCGCCTTCAATATAACTTCTTACGCTGTCAAGCTCAGCCTGAGTTGGTTCTACATAAGTGCGTTTTATGGCGCCAAATTCGTCAAATTCCCACTGGCCGGTCTTAGGGTCTTTTGTCTTTTTCCAGATACCGTCAACATTGACAGAAACAGACCATTTTTCAGGCTTAGGAGCCGAAACTTCGTGAGTTGTTGTTGTGTTGATTACGTTATTCTGAGTAACACCTGTCTGAGTAGAACGGCCGATTACATTACTCATATCTGAATAAACAGGAGGAGTCTGTCCTTCAACACCCGCAGGACCTTCCGGATTATAACCTGTTCCCTGCCATTCATTTGTAACTGTCTGGCTTGAAATTGGAAGATAGTCTACCATATCAGAATCGTCGTAAGGAGTGTCGGGGTTATCTTCCTTGCGGACAATCGGTGAATATTTTGTAGAATCAATTGTTTTCTGAGAATAATCCATCTCAAGCTTTACGTTGAGGTTACGGATTCGGTCTTCTGTGAAAATTCCCTGCAGAGTTGTAAGGATGTCTGCAGTCATCTGAATTTCCATTTTATTGATATTTTTCTGCTGTTTTGCGACTAAATCAATGCGATCGCTTTCAGCCATGCCTTCAAAATCATTAATCTGCTCGCCCTGAGAATTTGTGATTACAAGGTTATCTTCTGTAAGACCTTCAACGGCAGAAAGGATAAGTCGCTGCAAGCCTAAAATACGGCGGCGGTTTGTAGCAAAATCACTTCCGCTGTTAAGGAAAAGTGTTACAGAGGCAGAAACAGGTCTCTGGTCAGCAGCAAAAAGCTTATCTTCAGGACGAACAATTACAACTTTTGCATCGCGGATGCCGTCAATTGTAATAATCATATTGCGGACTTCGTTCTGAAGTTCCTTATTCAGCTTCATAAGCTGGTCAGCATCAGTTGTTGACCAGTCACGCTTAAAGATTGAAGCAGAGAAAGGCTGTACGTAAGAAGGGACAAGATTTTCACTTACTAAAAGAGTCTGAAGCTTTCGGGCGGTTCTTTCATCTTCAACGATGATATAACCGTCCTGAACTGAACAAGGGATATGTTCTTCGTCAATTCTGTCTGTGATTTTTGTGAGTGTATCAGGATCTGAAATTGCCTGAGTAAAAACCCTTACTGTAGTTGGCTTTGAAGAAACGCGCGCAGCAGAAACTATCGCAATTATGATAACTGCGAATATACCAATTATTATGACTTTTTGAATTGGTTTGCCGTTTTTCCAAAGGCCTTTGGCTTTTTCGGCAAACTTTTTAAGCCATTCGTTCATCTGTCCCCTCCCGTGAACGAATTTCTTTTCATTTTTTTAAAGAAATTTATATAAATTTAATTAATTATAACACAAGGGTTTAAACTTGACAATTATAATTTTATTTTACAGTAATTCCTGTCTCAATTTTTGAAGCAAAATCCTTGATTTCGTCAAATTTATTCTGACCTTCCATCTCATAGCTGAAAACATAGAGATATTCTGAGTCTTCTGCATTTGATTTATCAAAGCCGGCCTGATAAACAACTTTATCAAGATATGTGCATTTTTCTTCATTATATGGCTCGCCATTATATGGAGAAACCTGATTTACATACTGTTTCCACCACTGCTGCAAATCATCTTTTGCCTTTTTGCCAGGATTTTTAATCATAAAAACAGAAACGCTTTTATAATCTTCTTCCTTAGTACTTGTCCAGAAGGCAACATTTCTGATTTCAGAAGTAAGTTTTCCGTCTTTTTCTGCATATCCTGTTCTTACAACAATTGCGCTGTCATCATTATACTGAATGTTCTTCTTGGAAATTGAAAACTTGATTGAATCTGTATTGAACTCAATTCCGTCATCACTTTCTTTCATAGAAAGCTGCTTTTCAATTGGTGAGAATTTTTCACGCATACTTTCAGGAAGAGCAAAATATTCACGCCAGTATTTGATTTTTCCGCCGTAACGAGGATATATGAAATCTGACATAAATTTTGTATCCAGATTGATTGTGCGTAAAATCTGATTACGGTTTGAAACTGAACAAAGAACAATTGCTCCAGTTGGAGTTGGAAGAAGGAATGTCAAAGCCATTGCATCAGAGAAATCAAGGGCATAATAATTCAAATACCAGGTTCTTCCAAAATAATCTTTGTATTCTTCTGATTTTACAGGTTCGCCGAAAGAAAGAATCTGAACCTGCTCACCATATACGTTTCTCTTAAAGGCAAAGGCTTTAATGAGGTAATCCATTGTTGTTTTTGGATTTTCAACAAGGTCTTTAAGAGGAAGAGAATCAGGCTTGTGAATTCTTGCAAAATAATAATTAAGCATAGCGCCGTATTCAACATATCCGTTATCTTCAAGGTTGAATGTTTTAAGGTTACTAGGCTGAGCATAATCCCATGAACCGCTCTGATTCAAATAAAGCAAAAGAGGGAAAGGAGAACCATAAACATTTGCAAAGAATTCATCTTTCTGAATTGAATTTTCAAAACATTTTTCACCGTTTGGAGAATAGTCCTTCTTCATTTCATCAATGCAGGTTTCAATATCCTTCTGATGAAGGGCTGTAGCAGTTTTATTTACTTCAGAAATTGTTTTTGGAAGAGGAATTTCTGCCTGAAAAATATGAGGATGGTGGTAGCTCAAAATATTTGGCAGAATATATTTATAATCAGCATATGCAATTCCCGTGTCAACTTTTTCTGCAGAAACTTCTTTAATAGGAAGAGCATAATTGAGGTTTTCATTTTCACTCTTCATGGTAATAATACCAATTACAGAACCGTCAGGATTTACAAGCGGTCCGCCAGAGTTTCCAGGGCTAGCCGCAGCAGAAAATCTGCTCCATTTCCAGTCGCCGTTCTTTTCTTCATATGTCTGGCTTGTAAGGGAACCGTTACGGATTACAATTCCTTCGCCCAGGGCATTTCCAACAGAAAAAACAGTTGAGTTGATTTCAAACTTATCGCTTGTTTCAAGACCCATTCCAGGCTGGAATTTAAAATCTTTGGCAGTAAACTTTACAAAGTCGCGGCGCTGAGAAAATTCCTGAATCATATCGATTTCATAAACATTTTCAGCTGTATCGCGGATAAAATATTTGTCGTAAACACTTACATTGTAAAGGCTGAGTACGTGAGCGGCAGTGTAAAAAGAGCCGTCTGTCAAAAGGAAGGCTGTTCCAATTGGAATATATTTATCATTTCTGATTGCAAAAGGAATTCTTTCCAATGGAAGGTCTTTTTCATAAACAATAGCTGTATCTTCGTGCTTTTCTACAACTACTTCAAAAACGTTTGCGGATACTTTTTTATATACTTCATTGTCCAGGGCAATCTGAGCAAAAAGAGAAAGCCCTGCAAAAAAAGATGTAAATAGAATAGAACAAATAAATTTCTTCATATATACTCCGTTTTTAAAGTATATCAGAAAAATTTATTTGTTGCTATTATCGCGTGAAAACAGGTCTGCCGCTAAGAGGCACTAACGGGCTGGATTAAAATTGCTTTCGCAATTTTAATCGACGACGCATTTCCACGTAAATAAAAAACACACTTTTGAACAAAGTGCGTTTTTTATTTTCTATTATCGCGTTGTTGTAATCTCGTTCCAGCTTGTTGTAATGCGGTCGATTACGTTCTGGGCAAGATTCAGGCTCATCCTTGCTTTTGACATGGCAATTGTAACGTCGTGGATGTCTACGTCATCAGGATTTGTGATTAATTTTTCCTGAACTGCGTTTACTTCAAGCTGGCTGCCGTTTACAGAATTCAAAGCTTCCATAAGATAAGACTGGAAGGAACGTGAAGAAGCTTCCTTCACACCGCCAAGAGAATAAAGTTCTGAATCCTTAGAAACGCCTTTAATTGAATTAACAACAGGCATTTCTCCCGAATTCTGAACAGAAGATATTTTTGATTTTCCAAAATGCTGAAGGTCAGTTCGCGCCATCTGAAGAGCGCCAAATTCTGCAATTTTCATATTCCACCACCCGAATTTATTCTACATCAACTAGCGGCCAATGTCCAATGCAGCGTTGAACATATCCTTTGCACCGTCAACAACAGTGGCATTTGCTTCGTAAGCACGGCTTGCAGAAATCAAATCTACCATTTCGTTTACGATGTTTACGTTTGGATATTCAACATATCCGGCGTGAGGACCCGATTTAATTGCATCCGGATGGTCAGGGTCATAAACAAAAGTACCTTCACTGTTGTCCTTTACAATTTCCATTACTTTTACACCGCGTCCAGGACCGTTGTCCAGGTCAGAAGGCACAAAAGGCATTCTCCACTGTGGATGCGAATCCGAAACCGGGCTAAGTATTACAGAAGAGCGTTTGAAGGCTCCCCCTTCCTGTGTTCTTGTTGTTGTTGCGTTTGCAATGTTATCAGAAATTACATCGCTTCTAAGGCGTTCGGCACTCATTCCTGTTGCCGCAATATTTATACTGGTAAAAAGTCCCATTCTAAGCTCCTAGTTGGTAAAGCTAAAAATTGCTCCGCCGCAATTTTTTTAACGCTTTGCTATCAATCAAAAGGCCGCCAGCGGCCTTACTCATTTCTTCATCGCCGTATTAACTTGATCAAACTCAAATGCTGTCAGCTGAGTAAGCAGGCGGTACTGCATCTGAATCTGAAGGATATTGTTAGCTTCGTATTCTGCGTCTACGTTGTTGCCGTTTGCTTTTGCTGTAGAAAGATAGTCTGTTACGCGGCGAGGCTGAACTTCGCGGTAATCGTATGGCTGGTTGATTTTGATATGGCGGTCGTCTGTACGTGTGAGATGAAAAGAATCTTTCGCCATCTTTTCTGATTCAAAAGCGCGTTTTAATTCGCTTTCAAAGTTTACGGTCTGACGCTTAAAGTTAGGTGTTTCAGCGTTTGCAAGGTTATTAGAAGTAACCTGATAACGCAGACTCGAAACATCCATTTCGCGCTGTAATAAATCGATTGAGCGTGTAAAACTATTCATTTTTTTGACATCCTTTGTTTTATCATCGGAATCAAAAAAGAAAAGTTAAGAAAAAAATTAGCCACAGATGGGACGCAGATAAACACAGATAAAAATCACCATCTGTGTCCTATCTGTGTTTATCTGTGGCTATAATCTATAAGATATATCTTGAAAGGTCTTCGCTTGATGCTACGTCGTTGAGTTTTTCTTCAACGTATTTTGCATCAATTGTGATTGTTTCGCCTGCGTGCTCGTCTGCATCAAAAGCGATTTCATCAAGCACCTTTTCCATGATTGTATGAAGGCGGCGGGCACCGATGTTTTCAGCCTTTGAGTTTACATCTTCTGCAATAAAACTCATCTTATCAAGAGCGTCTTCTGTAAATTCAAGCTTCAAGCCTTCTGTTTCCAAAAGTGCTGTGTACTGTTTGATAAGGGAGTTCTTCGGCTCCATAAGGATTTTCTTGAAATCTTCCTTATGAAGAGATTCAAGTTCAACTCGCAATGGGAAGCGTCCCTGAAGTTCAGGAATCAAATCACTTGGAGCAGCAACACTGAAGGCTCCGGCTGCAATAAACAGAATGTGAGTTGTATCTACAACACCCATTTTTGTATTAACGTTACTTCCCTCTACAATAGGAAGAATATCGCGCTGAACACCTTCGCGGCTTACGTCCTGTCCGTGGCTTTCACCATGAACGGCAATCTTATCAATTTCATCAATAAAGATGATTCCGCTCTGCTCTACCCGTTTTTTAGCCTCGTCAGCAACCTTATCGTGGTCAATCATATTGTCCAGAGTTTCTTCGGTAAGGATTTTGCGGGCCTCGCGGATTGTAACGGAGCGCTTTTTACCCCGGCCGGAACCGTTCATCATATTGAGGATGCCCTGCATGCTGTTCTGAAGGTCATCAATTGAACCGCCTGCAATAATTTCCATGCTTGGCATTCCAACTGAACGGTGCACAACCATATCAACTTCGCGATCTTCAAGCTTTCCTTCGCGCAGCATTGTACGGAATTTTTCGCGGGTAGATTTATTTCTTTCTTCTTCAGCCTTTTCTTCATCAGATTTCTGCCGGGCAGCGGCGGCAGTATTTGCGGCATCAAGAGAATCCTGCAAAGAAGAAGCAAGCTTGTTCAAATCAAGGGTAATTCCGTTTTCACCAGCCTGAGTAATCAAGCCCTGTGGAAGCGGCTCAGCCTTTGCATCCTTTTTCTTGTCTTTGTCTTTTTCGCCGGAACCAGGAACCAGCAAATCAAGCAGTTTTTCTTCTACAATAGAAACTGACTTCTCACGAAGCTGCTCTTCCATTTCGGCTTTTACGTCGTTATAGCCCACAGCCATAAGGTCGCGGATCATAGATTCAACGTCGCGGCCGACATAGCCGACTTCTGTATATTTTGTAGCCTCAACCTTCAAAAATGGTGCCCCGCAAAGCTTTGCAAGACGGCGGGCAATTTCAGTTTTACCAACACCTGTAGGTCCAATCATCAGAATATTTTTTGGAGCAACTTCATCGCGGATTTCTTCTGCAAGCTTAAGGCGGCGAAAGCGGTTACGAAGGGCAACTGCCACAGCCTTTTTAGCCTTTTTCTGCCCGATAATATACTGATCAAGTTTTTCTACAATCTGTTTTGGGGTAAGTTCTGTCTTATTTTCGATTTCTTCCATAATGTTCCTACTCAAGAGTTTCAATTGTCAGATTCTGGTTTGTGTAAATACAGATGCTGCCGGCAATCTTCAAAGAACGCTCTGCAATTTCCTTTGCGCTCAAATCAGAAGAATCAAGATAAGCAAGAGCCGCAGAATATGCGTAGTTTCCGCCCGAACCGATTGCAATTGCATCTTTTTCAGGTTCAATAACGTTACCGTCTCCGCTGATTAAAAGAATCTTGTTTTTATCTGCAACAAGCAGCATTGCTTCAAGCTTCTGCAGCATGCGGTCTGTTCGCCACATTTTTGCAAGCTCAACAGCCGAGCGCATAATATCACCGTTATATTCTTTTACCTTAGTTTCAAAGCGGTCAAGAAGTGTAAAAGCATCTGCAACACTTCCGGCAAAGCCTGTAAGAATCTTTCCGTCATAAATCTTTCTTACTTTGCGGGAATTACCCTTGCATACAGTCTCGCCAAGAGTACACTGTCCGTCACCCGCCATAGCAACCTGTCCGTTTCTGCGCACAGCAAGAATCGTGGTGCTTCTAATTTTAATCTTATTTCCCATAGGTTAAAATATAATGATTTATAAAGACTTCGGCAAATAAAAAAATTCCCCTAACCGTGAGGATGGGCATTTTTATAGGTTTCTATCAGTTTTTCGGTCGTTACGTGGGTATAGCGCTGGGTCGTAGAAATGCTGGAATGACCCAAAAGTTCCTGAACTACGCGAACGTCACAGCCGTTTGAAAGAAGCTGGGTTGCAAAGGTGTGGCGGAAGGCATGAGGATTAATGTGATGATTTGTTCCCTCTGCCCCGGAATAACGGCTGAGAATATAGCGGATTCCGCCTGTAGACAAGGCTCGTCCCATCTGATTTATAAAAACATTGGGAACAGATTTCGGATCAATTCCCTTATCAAAAATCATTTTCTTTCTGTCTTTCAGATAATCTAAAAATGCCTGCTGGGCTTTTTTTCCGAAATAAACGATTCTGTCCTTGTTACCCTTTCCGTGAACGACAGCCTGCCCTATTCCGCCGTTAAAATCAGAAATTTTCAGGGCGGCAAGTTCGCTGACACGGCAGCCTGAAGAATATAGCATTTCAAAAAGGGCCTTATCCCGACTTTCCCATAAAAGTTCCTTTTTAGAAGGCAGCTCGCACAAAGTTTCAACTTCCTTTTCTGTCATAAAACGCGGCATAAGTTTAGAGGTCTTTACAGTTTTTAAGGAGAGCGCTGGATTTTTTTCTATATAATTAAACTTGAGGCAATAGGAAAAGAGGCATCTGACAGAAGAAATAAAACGGTTGATACTTGTATTCTTTCGCTTTAATTTAGCCATTTCTCCGATGCAAATATTCAGATCTTCACGAACGACATCATTAAGTTCCCGGTTCTGCCCCAGAAAAGTAAGCAAAAGCTCGTAATCATTTTTATAGCCGATTACGGTATTTTCGCTAAGGCCTTTTACAGAACCTATATAAAGAAGAAATTCGTCAATTGCAGCTGCAAGTTTCATATAAATATTATCGGAGAAAAGACGCCCGATTTTACATAAGACTTTTACTTTGTCGTCATTGTGTAAACGCCGTCCCAAGGCCCAGGAATTCCATTTTTCAAGAATTCATTGCAGCGGGCAATCATCTTTTTTTCCATAGAAATAAAGCCCGGATCCTGAGGATCTACCATATGGAAGCATTTATAGGACTCTTCAAAAAGCCTGATTGCTTCCTTAAAATCATCAGGATTTTTAGGCTGGTCAGGAGTCTCCCGCCCCTTAAGATAGAATTCCATTGCCCGGTTAAAAATATCAGCGCCTTCAATTTCTGCAGATGAAAGTTCATTTTTAAGTCCGACTATGCTGTAAATCTGAACCGGCTTTTCAACATTGATTACCTTTACACAGTCCAGCTGGCGGGCAATAAGTTCCCCTTTATGAGCGCCCTTATTTGCGTCATTCCAGGTAGATTCACTTGCAATAATCCAGCTGTCATATTCCTTGTTGGTTCCTTCCAGGCGGCTTGCAAGGTTTACGTTATTTCCCATCACCGTATAATTCAGCTTTTTCTGGGTTCCCATATTGCCGACAACCATATCACCGGTATTAAGGCCAACGCGGGACTTCAAAAGGAAAGGAGTTCTTGTTTTAGGATGGAATGGCAGTTCATCCTGATGCTCCTGATTAAAATAAGCCTCTGCCTGACGCATTTTTATTCCTGCCAGGCAGGCGTGATAGGCATTTTCTTCATCATCGACAGGGGCGCCAAAGAAGGAAACAATTTCATCACCTACGTATTTATCAATTGTTCCATGCTGGGCCATAATTGCGTCACTAAGAGCGCCAAGATAGCCGTTCAATATTTCAACCAGGCGGACAGCACCCCTTTCTTCACCTTCTTCCTGATTTACACATTCGGTAAAGCCTGAGAATTTTCTAACGTCACTGAAAAGAGCTGTAAGACGCTTGTTATCACCGCCAAGCTTGAGCTTATCAGGATTTTTTACAATCTGATTTACAACTTCCGGCGCAACATAGGCATCAAAACCGCGGCGCAGGGTTCTTCTGTCCTTTTCTAGCTGAATAAAATTAAAGCTGGTGTTTCCGATAAAGCTCAAAAGCACAAAAACAGAAGACATCGCCAGCGGAATAAAAATCTTAAAGCCAACCATTAGCACAACAAGCAGGGCAATTACAAGAAAAACATAAATCAGGCCGAAAGTAATTTTCTGGGCAAGAGTGCATTTGCGGACTAAAAAAACAACAAGGATAACAAGAATAAAGGCAAAGAAAAGTCCCCAGAATTCAGAAAGAGGCCTGATAAAATCTTCATGAAGGATTGTGTTAGCGACATTGGCGTGAACACCAAGATTTGCATAAATGCGGTCAAAAGGCGTAGTTCCAAAATCGGTACTGGCATTTGCCGTAAAACCGATAAGACAGAGGGCGCCGTTATACTTTTCCTTCATTTCAGACACATAAGTGTTATAGACATTTACATTTCCACAAAGCGCTTTAATCAGCTGGCAAATATATGAAATCTGATCGGAAGAAAGTTTTGTATCAGTAATAAAAAGAAGTTTTTCAGCATAAGCAGCAAGCTTTTCAGAAAAAACTGTCAAAGAGTCAAAAAACTCAGAACGATAGGCAATGTACTGCTGAGTAAAAGCTTCATCAAGGCCGCCTTCCAGAGCATTGCCTTCAATATCATAGCCGTTGCAAAAATCAAGAAGATTATTTTTTGCGCGGGCAAGTTCAGAAAAGAAAGAATGTTTATTCCAGATTTCTGAATATAATTCACCCTCAATAAAATCTGCATTGCTTAAAGCGGCAAGAGACTCTCCAATATATTCTTCTATTAAGTCCAGCTGATTCAAAAAGGCAAGAGATTCATGGCGGTTTTCCTTTACGTTTCCAAGATTGCCGCCAAAACTTTCGTTATAGGGAGCGTGAAGCCAGTTAATCAGCATACAGCCGGCATCATCCAGAGGAATATTGATTGTATGACGCTCGCCTTTTCCGGGAAGAAGGGCATCATTCAAAATCAGATGAGACTTAGTTCTTTTTATCTCCTTTACATCCATAAGATTTACCAAAGGCGCAAAAACCAGCTGCCCGATGTAGGAATCTTCATTTTTTTCCAGAAGCTGAATTCTGCGGCGGATTCCATCAAGGTCAATAAAACAGTTTGTAAAACCGGCTCCCTTTGCCGCATCTATTACAGGAGAAACAGCCGGTGTCAGAAACTTGTCAACTTTTACTCCGCTTGCAATATATTCCAGATGACGTACAGCTTCATTACCCTTTGCAACGAAATCTCCTTCATCAGTTACAGGAAGACCAAAACGCTTTCTTGCATAATTCTGTTCTTCTTCCGTCCTGTTAAGTCCCATATTCTGCATATTAAAGGTAAGCCAGGAGTTTCCAAAAAACTGAAGGCAACGGGAAAAATAATCATCAGGATTGATTACAAGATTATTCACCAGGGAATTCACATCATTATAGGAATCAATTTTTTCAAGAGTTTTTTGATTTAATGCCAGATTAGATGAAGAAAGATATTCAATATCGAAAACCACCCTCTCAGCCCCAAGTTCCTTCATTCTTAAAAGGGCGTTTCCCATAATATCTCGGGTCCAGGGCCAGTCACCAACCTGATCAATGGCAAAATCATCAATTTCTACAAGAAGAAGAGGACTGTCTGTTTTGATTTCCTTAGTAAAAGGGAGCATGGCATCATAAGCCTTGTACTCAATTTTTCTATAGGCTCCAGCCTTCCATAAAGAAATACTGATAAGGGCTGCAATAATAATAACTACAAACTCAGCCTGTTTTTTTAATACTTCAATCAATTTTTTCATAGTTATTATTATAAACCCATGTTATAATTTTTCATAAAGGAATATTTATAATGAAGAAATTATTTTTATCAGTAATATTTTTCACTCTCCTTTTCTGTCTGCAAGCCCAGTCTGCCCAAAAGATTACAGAACTGATTTCAACTCAAAAGGCAAGTTACGGAAACGCAAGCTGGCTGATAGCCCTTCAGGCAGGCCTTGCCCAGGATGACGTATCAGAAGAAGCGGCACTCCAGCTTCTAAAAGAAAATGCCTGGCTGCCGGAAGAAACAAAAATTGATGATGAAATTAAGCTTCAGGATTTTGCCCTTCTTTGTACCAGGGCTTTTGATATAAAAGGCGGCATCTTCTACCGCCTGACAAAAAATTCCCGCTATGCCCTTCGTGAACTCAAGGCAATGAAAATTGTTTCCAATGATTCAGATCCAAAGGCTTCTGTCAGCGGAAAGCAAATGATAAATATTCTAAACTCCTGTTCATATAAGACGGAGGCTGCAAAATGAATGAAAAAAAGCTGACGATTTTTCTTGCAGGATTTTTTACAGCCCTCTTCAGCCTGCATTCACTTGATTACGGCGGAAGCATTGGAACTTATACAAAACTTTGCACACCCTCAAATCCGGGTAACGAAGAATTTAAAAACTGCAGCCTAAAGCAGGAAGAAATCCTTACCTTGTGGATACGCCATAATTTTACGCCGACAAGCTTTATTGCTGCAGAAGCTGATGCAAGACTTCGTTCTATCCGACCAAAACTTGGAAAGAAACTTGACAGTAACAGCGATGTTATAATCCCCGATGTAAAACTACTTCGCTTTACAAAGCTTTTTCCCATAGAAAACAATAAAATCATGCTGAATGCGGGAAGATTTTACTTTGCAGATATTTCAAGCACAGTTTTATCACAGACCGCAGACGGAGCCAGCATCTCTTTTGATTTCAAGAAAATCAGAAGCAAAGCCTATGCAAATTACACAGGCCTTTTAAACGCTCAGAACATTCAGATTATCAACAAGCAGGATTCAAAATACGCTTTGGATTCCAAAAAAGGCTGGTATTTTAATGCCTCATACGCAAACTTTGGAGCACAGGTGGAACTTCCCTATCTTTTTGCAAACCAAACTTTAAGCGCTGAATATCTTGCAAGCATAGGTTTTGACGGCCTTGAAAAAGGTTCTTCCGGCTATAACAGAATGTGGGGAAGCCTTGGCTTAAACGGCTTTCTTCATAAAAATCTCTGCTATGTACTTACAACTACCTTCGGCTCAGAATTGGAAGACGGCATTTCAAACCTTACAAAGATTACTTTTACACTGCTCCCGGATTATAAGAACATGACTCTTTCCCTTTCTGGTCTTTATGCCTCTGGCGAACAGTTTGGCTTAAAGCCTTTCAGAGGCTTTACAAGTCAGACAGCCGTAAACTCACATGAAGAGCCGGAATACACAAGCCTTGTAAAAGGCGGACTTTCAGCATCCATAAAACCGGCAGAGCAGCTTTTATTATCAGCATCAGCAAATGCTGTTTTTGATTTCCCGGAAAGCAAGCTTGAATATTCAGGAACAGAAGCCGGTCTTAATGCCAATATCCAGATTTTCAGTGATTTGAATATCAATGCAGGGCTGACTCAGTTCTTTGCAAAAAAAGACAAGCAGTCTAAAGGCTGCTTTATTCTGACAGCCACCCTGGCCTTCTAATTGTAAGAGAAACGGAGGAAAGAATGAAAAAATTATTTTCCATATTAATAATTTCCGCTATATTCGCAGGTTTTCTTTCAGCTCAGGCAATAAGCGCAAAAGTAGTTTCCATTACAGGGAAAGTTGAAATAATGAAGGGAAACGCCTGGCATCAGGCTGCTGAAGGAGAGACTTTAGTTCGCGGAGATATTATTTCTACCGGCTTCAACTCTCAGGCTGTATTAAATGTAAAAGATTCAACAATTACCCTTTCTGCCCTTACAAGAATGACTGTCGAACAGCTTGCAGAAAATGACGTAAAATCCCAGACTCAGCTTTTTATTGATACTGGCAAAGTTACGGCAAATGTAAAACATGCGGAAAATAAAAGAACAGATTTCAAGGTGCGTTCTCCTGTATCAACTGCGTCAGTAAGAGGAACTAATTTTACAGTATCAGCAACCGGAGAGATTGCAACAACAGAAGGAATGGTAGCAGGTACAGCTTCAACTTCCCAGACTGCCCAGGTTGCGCAAACAGACACTCCAAGTGATTATCTTCCTCTGGAAGCAAGTTCAACAGTCTTTACCTCGACTTCCGAGCTGTCAGAAGGAAAAGGAACTCCAGTTTATGAAGGTCAGGCTACTATGGCCGATGAAATGACTGGTGAAGTAATTTCAACTCAGCTGAAAATGCTTGTGGACGCCTACTCTGTAGGTGGATTTTCGGCAGCGACAGGAAGCTCACTTGCTGAAAACGGCCTTTCTACCCTGTCAGCAATTGGAAGTAATACTTCCAGCACAAATATAAAAGACGAAAAAATCGGAACCCTTATTCTTCGCCTCAGCATTACTTCACAATAACTAGAGGCTGCTGAAGCGTGCCAGGAAGGCCTTTGTGCGTTCAGTTTTAGGATTATTGATTACTTCTGAAGGCTGGCCCTCTTCTACGATTACGCCGCCGTCCATAAAAATAATCTTTGTTGAAATATCACGGGCAAAAGCCATTTCGTGAGTTACTACAACCATTGTCATTTTTTCAGCTGCCAGTTCCTTTATTACGGCTAAGATTTCGCCTGTAAGTTCAGGGTCAAGGGCAGATGTAGGCTCATCAAATAGCAGAACCTGAGGCTCCATGGCAAGAGCGCGGGCAATAGAAACACGCTGCTGCTGACCGCCGGAAAGCTCGCAGGGATAATTATTAAGTCTCTGTCCCAGTCCGATTCTGGTAAGGATTTCAACAGCCTTATCTTTTGCTTCCTGCTTAGAGCGCTTCAAAACGCGGATTTGAGGCTCCATAACATTCTGCAAAACTGAATAATGAGGAAAAAGATTGAAGTTCTGGAATACAAGTCCGCTTTTTAAGGTAATTTCGTGGCGGAGTTTTTTATCTGAATATACGCCGTCTGTAACAAGAGGAAGACCGCAGATGCTGATGCTGCCACCGCTAACGTTTTCCAGCTGAGAAACACAGCGAAGAATTGTAGACTTTCCGCTTCCGGAAGGCCCGATAATTCCAAGAACCTCGCCTTTATTTACAGAAAAAGAAATGCCTTTAATGATATTAGAATCACCAAAGGATTTTTTTAGGTTTTCTACTTTTATGATTTCCTGATTTTCCATTTTATGCCCCTTTGTAACTTGTCTGCCGGCCTTCTAGTTATAATAGCTGAGTTTTTTCTCAAGCCGGGTAAAGGCAAAAGAAACAAACCAGTTCATGATAAAGTAAAAAAGACCTGCAATGAAAAGAGGCACAAAACTGAACAATGCGCCCTGACGCTCCTTTGCAACCATCAAAAGCTCGCTTACACCAATTACGCTGACAAGGGCTGTATCCTTTACAAGAGTAATAACTTCATTACCCATTGCAGGAACAATGCGCTTAATCAACTGAGGCAAAACGATGCGGAAAAATGTCTGAGCGCGTGTGTAGCCCAAAACTTTAGCCGCTTCATACTGACCTTTTGGAATTGATTCAATTCCACCGCGGTAGATTTCTGCAAAGTAGGCGGCGTAGTTTACGCTCAAAGCGATGATAGCCGCAGTAAATCTGTCCCATCTGAAAGAAACGTCATAGCCCTTGGAAACAAGCCAGCGCACAAAAAGTCCCGGCCCGAAGTAAACGACCAGCAGCTGAAGCATGAGCGGAGTTCCCCGGATTATCAGAAGGAAAACATTTACGACTGCAGAAAGAATCTTATCTTTACTCATTCTGCCCAAAGCAATAGGCAAAGCCAGAGGAATTGAAAAAATCAGTGTAAGAAAAAATACTTCAAGCGATGTAAGAGATCCGTCAAACATCGCATAAAGCATCTTGATATATTTAGGAGACATCAGACCAACCAGAAAAATTTATTTGATTACAGAAATGTTTTTACCAAACCATTTGTTAGAAATGGCAGAAACAGTTCCGTCAGCAGTCATTTCTTTAAGGATTTCCCAAACCTTGTCGCGAAGTTCAGGTTCATTCTTTCTGAAGCCTACACCGTAGCCTTCGTTAGCAAGTGCTTCATCAACTACAACAAATGGCTTTTTAGTCTGAGCGATTGAATAGTTAGCAACAACACTGTCCATTACAACAGCATCAATACCGCCGATGTCCAGATCGTTCAAAGCAGTGATATTATCCTTGAAGAAAATTGTTTTTCCGATAGATGCCGCAAAAGAAGGATTGTCATCTACAGCTTCCTGAGCACTTGAACCACTCTGAAGACCAAGAATCTTTCCTTTCATGTCAGCAAGAGATTTAATTCCGCTGTCTGCGCGAACAACAAGAACCTGCTCGTTATTAAGATAAGCTTCTGTAAAGCTCAAAGCAGCCTTTCTTTCTTCTGTGATTGTAAAACCGTTCCAGATACAGTCGATTTTACCAGTTTCAAGTTCCATTTCCTTTGCATCCCAGTCGATTGGCTGAGCTTTAAATTCTACGCCAAGACGTTTTGCAACTTCTTTTGCAAGGTCAATATCATAACCTGTAATTTCATTTGTATCGTTATCACGGAAGCCAAGCGGAGGGAAAGAGTCATCAAGACCAAGAACAAAAGTTCCGCGGGCTTTCAAAGCTTCAAGGGCATTTCCGTTAGCTACTTTTTTCTTACAACCTGCAAGGCTAAGAACAGCTGCACATACAAGCACAAGACCAGTAATTTTTTTCATAAATCCACCTCTATTTTTTTTTCGCGTTTACACGCTTATTTTACATTTTTAATAAATTCTTTAAGTTCAGAAATCTGCTCTTCTACCCGCTCTGCGCTTGGGCCGCCTATAGTTTTTCGTGCCTCAACACAAGCCTTAGAAGTGATAAAGGAATAAATATCTTCATCAATAAGCTCTGAACATTCTTTATAAGTTTCAATCGGAAGGTCTTCCAGACGGCAATTCTTTTCAATTGCAATGCGGACAGCCTTTGCGCTTACTCCGTGAGCAGTTCTGAAAGGCATTCCCTTGCGGACAAGATAGTCAGCAACATCAGTTGCGTTCAAAAAGCCGCCCTCGCAGGCATCAGCCATTACCTTAGTATTCCACTTTGCAGTAGAAATCATGTAAGTAAAGACTTTGATGCAGGAAAGAACTGTATCGATTGCATCAAAAAGAGGCTCCTTATCTTCCTGCATGTCGCGGTCATAAGCAAGAGGCAGGGCCTTCATCATTGTCATAAGGGCAAAAAGATCTCCGTAAACCTTACCGGTACGTCCGCGAATCAATTCAGCAAAGTCAGGGTTCTTTTTCTGCGGCATAATGGAAGAGCCAGTAGACCATTTTTCGCTCAAATCAATAAAGCCAAACTCAACAGTAGACCAGAGCACAACTTCTTCGCAGAAGCGGCTAAGGTGCATCTGAATAAGGCTCAAATTAGAAGCAGTTTCAATACAGTAGTCGCGGTCAGAAACAGAATCAAGAGAGTTCTGAGTAACCTTGTCAAAACCAAGCTGATCTGCCTCAAAAGCGCGGTCAAGAGGAAGTCCGCTGCCGGCCAAAGCACATGAACCAATTGGCGAAATGCAGATGCGTTTAAGGGAATCTTCAAGCCGCTGCCAGTCACGGACCAGCATCCAGCTCCATGCGCAAACGTGATGAGCAAGAGTTACCGGCTGTGCATGCTGCATGTGGGTAAAGCCCGGAATCAAAGAATTTTTATGCTGGCTTGCAATCTGAGTAAGCGCGTCAATTAAAGTAAGAAGCGCATTCTGAATTTCAGGAATAGTGCGGCGCAAATACAAACGCTCATCCAGAGCAATCTGGTCGTTACGGCTGCGTCCTGTGTGAACTTTTTTTCCGGCCTCGCCAATGCGGTCTGTCAAAGTTGCTTCTATAAATGAATGAATATCTTCTGCCGAATAGTCAATGGCAAGCTTTCCGCTTTCAAGGTCAGCCTTAATTCCTTCAAGCCCTTCGATAATCTGCTTTGCTTCCCCTTCCGAAATCAGTTTTACATGGGCAAGCATTTTTGCATGGGCAATACTTCCCGCAATATCATCAAAGGCCATTCTTTCATCAACATGAATGGAAGTCTCAAAAGCCACCGCCTGCGCGTCCGGCCCCTCTTCAAAACGTCCATGCCACAAAGCCGCATGGTTATCCTTAGTCATTGTTCCGTGCTGATTCATATTTCTAAATTATAGTGAAAATGAAGCTTTAATAAAAGTGAATATCTTAAATAATAATAAATTTGAAGTGCTAAAAAAAGCCGCAAGTTCCGCTGCCTGTCATTTTGAAAACTGGTCAAAAAGCGATGAGTTTAAGAATATGAGCCATGAAGAACGTATTAAATATCTTTGCGGGCTGAAACTTGCAGAAATAATATAAGTTATTAATATATTCTTATATCCGTCAAAGCACACTGATCCCCTGTCAGAGAAATATAAACAGAATCTTTTTCATCCTTTATTTTTGTTATATTTTCAATGGCAATTCCAAGATTTTCAGTTCTGATAGAAATACGGCCGCCTTTTTTTGTAAATTTTATTTTACATTCGTAGCCAGCCTTATTCAAATCATTCCATTTTCTCCAGTTTTCAAAATTTTCGCTGTGATGCATGGAAAAATCATTTTCAGCATATTCATTTGAACCGTTATCCTCACCATTCAACTTAAAAAAAGCATACTGACGATAGTCTTTTCCGTCAACCTTTCCATCTTCAGAATAATAGAGTAAAACATACGGACAATGCCATACAAGATTTGCATCTGGAAGAGTCATTGTATGAAAACTGAGAGTCATACCATCATTAATTTCAATTCCCTGAGTATATTCTCCACAAGGTGTATTTATCTGAATATTAGGAACATCCGATTCAATATGATTTATATAGCTTATTGGTTCTGCAATCCGCGGAATAGAATTTTCAAAAACTTTTTCATCTGTTACTTCCATTTTTATATCTGAAAGAATACAGTTTTCACCTGTCAGGGAAATATAAGAAGCTTTAGAAATATCTGGCAGAGCAATAATCACTTCAACATGCTTTTCATAACTTTCCATTTTCAGAATAAGATGGTCATCAAAACGTGCTGAAGAAATTTTATAAAAACCTTTATCGTCTTCAGTTTTTTCTTTTTCTGCTATACTAACCTTCATATTTCTTGCGCTGGTTGAAATTACGTGACCGTCAAACCAGACTTCGCCATATTCAAGATAATGATATGATTCTATCAGTTTCTGGCTGCTGTAAACATGACGGTCAAAGGAATCGTAAAGAATGATTGATGGTAATGAAAATTTACCTTTCTCATCATTAACCCTGCATTTAAAAGTAATGTTCACATAATTACTAGAAACAGGCACACCAACAGAAACTCTGTCACGATACTGTCCGCAAACAAGTTCACTTTCCAGAGTTTCATCATTATCATTCTTATGTTCCTTTGTATCAGTATCCATAAGGCGCACCATAGCGCTGGAGAAAGCAGGATCAAAACGCAGACCGCCTTCCTTTACAAATTCTTCACGAACAAGAGCAGCAGGAATTGCATCTCGGTATTTATTTCTGCTTGTCACAGTCGCATATTCCTCCGCAACTGCAACAATTCTTGCAACCTCGGGAATTGACTCTCCTTTTAATCCTTCCGGATATCCCTTTCCATCATAACGTTCATAAACATAGCGGGCATTATTACTCAGATAAGGAAAAGCCTTTATTCTAGAAAGAATTTTCGCACTTAAAACGGGAAGTTTTTTTATTAATTTTTCTTCTTCGCCAGTAATGTTTTCTTCTTTACTGATTAAATTTTCCGGCAGACCTGCAAGCCCGGCATTATGAAGAAGGGCTGTATAATAAGCCTCATTACAAACCTGTTCAGATTTTCCGCATTCTTTTGCAATCTTAAGTGCAGTTTCAGCAGCAAGTTCTGAATGTCCCTTATAAAGGTCATTTCCAGCTTCCAGAGCTTCAACAAAAGCAGTTGCCGTCTGAGAAAAGACAGTTTTCATATTTTTCTGCTCTTCTTTCAGCACTTCCATTTCCAGATAATGTGCATGCTGAATTTCATCATTAATATCAAGATAAGTAAATATATAAAGTGAAACAGAAACGAGCACCATTGCCATGTTCACAATAGAGACTCCATAAGCAAAAATCTGAAGTATTCCCATGAAAATTGGAACAAAAATATAGAGCAAAAGTGCAATATAAATAAAACGGCTGAATTGCTTTCTATGTTTGTAAATTACAGAAAACTGAATGAGAGGTCCAAGAACAGGAATAACATAAGCAAGAAGAAATCCATTTCCCCTGTGATAATGATTATGCGAATCAAAATAATAATAAAGTCCTGTAAAAACTGTTAAAACTGCAAGCAGCATTCCGATAACTGTTGCAACACTAACAATCTTTAATCTTATAGAAGAAAAATCCTTACCTACTTTAGACTCAATTAAATCTGAAATATAAAGATTGAAGCAGAATACAATTCCAGAAGTCATAAAAAAAACAATAAAATTTGAAAGGCGAACCATAACATAGCCGACAGCCCCCAAATTTCCAGAATATATATAAGCCAGTCTGTCAAATCCCAGAAGAAGGGTTGCATTAAGCTCCATTCCAATAAGAATCCATTTTCTTCTTCGCGGAAGAAAGCGTGTTATAAAAAGCAGGACAGCCATTATGGTACTGGTTGCACAGAGATAAAGCATTATATCAAGCTGATAAATTTTGAGAAAATCGAACATTTATTGATCCCCCTTCCCTTCACTACCAGATGCAGTTTTTTCAGCCCCGGAAGACTGTGCTAATCTGCTCAATTTCTGTTTGTAGCCTGTATAAACTTCCAGCAGCTTATCTATATTTGCCGCAATAAAAATTTTGTCTTTCTTCTGGCAGGCATCTGCAAACTTTGCAGCAAGCTCCATTAATGAAATTGCTCCAATAATTCTGGCGGAATTTTTTAAAATTCTTATTTTTACGGCAAAACGGGCAAAATCACCAATCTGGTAAGAGTGATTAATTCCATTTGCAGTATCATCAATAGTGTCATAAAAAAGTTTAAGAGAAAAAATGTAAGAACCTATTCCTCCGGAATTCACAATTCCATCCTGAACAGAAATTTCTTCTACCTTATATATCCACGAAAGTTCTTCCGGCATTTCTGTCAGCATTTCAACAGTTTCATTTTTAGAAGGCTGTGCCATCATTGCTTCCGGCAAATGCCTCATAATTGTGCGCTCCAAAATATCAAAAGTAAAAGGAATTGTAACATATCCCGTAAAACCTTTTTCTTTATAATATTCCTCACCATAACTTGTATTTTCAGTAAGAGCATAAACCGGAAGGCTGGCAGAAACTGAACGGATTTTATCTATTATTTCCTCACCGTCCATTCCGGACATTTCATAATTAACAAATACAACATTAAAAGACGTATTTTTGATCTTTGCAAGACAGTCTTCGCAGGATTCTGCCGTTGTAACAAAAACCTTTGTGGCTTTTAAAAGATTTCTAATAACGTGAAGAGTCATCGGGTTATCTTCAACAACAAGAACATCTGCATCCGGGGCTATAAACTGAGGCAAATAGAGTCCTCTTGCTGTAGTTTTTTCATCCTCAGAAAAATTTCCAATCGGAGTAGAATCTGCAATTTTCTGTTCAAGAGAGAAGATAAATTCCGAACCTTCCCCTGGAGAGCTTTGACATACAAGAACGCCCCCCATTAATTCAGCAAATTTTCTTGAAATATTAAGTCCAAGTCCTGCCATATGATGCTGATTCTGATTTTTTTCATCAGCATCATATGAACCAAAAAGACTTTCTACTGCTTCCTGTTCAATTCCTATACCAGTATCCTTTACAGAAAAACAAAGTCCGCAGATATCATTTGTTCTGCTCTCCATTGTCAGTTTTAATTCAACTCCGCCTTCATCTGTAAATCTTACGGCATTTAAAAGCAGTTTCATTACTACCTGTCTTATTTTTCCAACATCACCGTAAAGCCGTTTTGGAATCATTTCATCAACAATTACATCAAACTTTATACCCTTATCTATAGCTCTGACTCGAATTAAGGAAACAATAGCTTTAAGGAAAGTCTTTACATCGTATTCCTGCTGAACAATATGAAGACTGCCTGTTTCAATTTTTGTCATCTCAAGAAGATCGTTTACAAGAGTCAAAAGTGATTCTGATGAAGTTTTTATATCAAAGGCATAATTTATAATTGAAAGAAAATATGATTTAGGAACGTTCTTTGATTCTTCCCGCATAATCATCTCATTCATACTCATAATCGTATTAATAGGCCCCAGAATATCCTTAGACATATTTGAAAGAAAGCGTGATTTTGCGGTATTAGCACGTTCTGCTTCATCCTTAGCCTGGCGTATTTCATCATATTGACGGGTAATTACAGTTGATTTCATAACCCGCCATACAATAAAGCCGCCAAAAACTAAAAGTACACAAATAAACAAAAGCCTGAAAATGAAAAGTTCCGTTATTCTTGCACGCTTAAACAGCTTAAAGCTGCGGTCAAGCAGAATGTCTTTTCTATTATTATCAAGAATCTGTATATGGAAGGTGTAATTTCCGTAGGAAAGCGAAGTATATTCCAGCGTAGTCAGCTGATTTCTATGAACAGTAATTCCATTTTCCCCGGTTCCTTCAAGAAAAACCCTGACGAGAGGATTTGTCATTGTATAATCCATTACTGAAGGAGTAAGCTTTATTCGTCCCTTAGATGCCGGAAGAACATAAACTCCATCCTGATGC
Organism: Treponema sp. C6A8; assembly: GCF_000619925.1. Classification (GTDB taxonomy): domain Bacteria; phylum Spirochaetota; class Spirochaetia; order Treponematales; family Treponemataceae; genus Treponema_D. The sequence goes on from NZ_JHVB01000001.1 coordinate 829,576, forward strand.
TCAAAAATCTTTTTATCATCACAATATACAGAATTCAAATCAACCTTTATTTGAGAATCTCTGTCAAAATAATGATTGATATTTACACGAATTACCCCCTCACGACCTGCAATAAAAAGGGTTCCGTCTTCTGCCTGAGCACTGTAGGAATTACTTGTTATGGCAGAAGGAAGACCATTTGCAATAGTGTAATGACGGTATTCATTTACACTATCAGAAAGAAGTTCTTCAACATTAACAATAAAAATACCGTAAGAAGAAAGAATCCAGCACTCATCTTTATCATTAATATAAAGGTCATAGTTATTGTTATATGGAAAAGTTGCTATATTCTTTATAATACCGCCTTTTATAAACTGAATCGAATTTGAAGTAATAATCCATAAAACCCCATGCGCCTCATCCTTTTTGATTCGCATAATGACATCACTTGTAAGACCTTCATCCCGTCCGATTCGTTTTACAGAAGATTTTCCGATTACATAAATTCCATCGCCGTCACTTCCGGCATAAATATTTCCGTCAAATCCCTCGCAGACAGTAAGAAACTCCGTATTCTTTATTCCATCTTCCGAGCCTACAGTCCTTATGACTTTTCCATCTTTTATAACTACAAGCCCACTGTTTGTTCCTGCAAGGATTTCACCACTTTTTGATTCGGAAAGGCAGCGTACCTGATTATTTGGCATTCCATTTTTTGTCGTAAATGAAGATATTTTACCATCCGGAGAATAACAGATTATTCCCTTTTGATTAGTATAAGTTGCAAGCCATAGATTTTTCCGGCTGTCTTCAAATATACAGCGGATTCTTGCACCGCCAACATAATCCGTAAGTTTATTAGTCAAGCTTCTGTTTTTGCTGTCAATAAGTCTAAGTCCATTATCTGTTCCTGCAAAAATTTTTGAATCATAAAGGCAGACTGAATTTGTTGTTTCTTTTTCAAGTCCTGATGCACAGCTCAAATTCACAAAATTATTTGTAACAAGCTTCATTACACCCTGTGTTGCCGAACAAATCCAGATATTTCCCTGATAATCTGAAGTCGTCATTTCAATGGCACTATTCATCGGGATATCTAAAACTTCAAAAAATTTATTTGCTTCATCAAGATAGCCCACCTTTGAGGTAGACGAAACCCAGATACGGCCGCAGTCAAAACTTATCCAGTGAATATTTGAAAGAGGTGAAACATCAATTTTTTTCATTTGGGAAGCCTTTTTGCCGAATTCACCATAATAAATGGTACTTCCCTGCGTACAAAGATAAACCTTTCCTGGATTGAGAGGATCATTCATCAGGCTTGTAATTTTTTCCATTTCAAGCTCTTCACTTGAATAAGCCTCTGTAACAAGACAGTCATCAATAGCAAAAACCAGGCCGTTTTTTGTCTGTCCGTAAATTCTGCCGCTATAATCACTTGAAAGCTTAAGGACCCGCTCTTTATTTATACGTTCATCATAAATTGTATAAAGCTGTCCGTTTTTATTTATATAGGAAACACCGGCCGTAGTTCCTATAAATACGTTTTCATCATTATCTTCTGCAAAAATTCTTATAGATGAAGAAGGAAGACCATCCCTGTATGTGTAATGCCTTGATTTTCCGTCATATAAAACAACAACACCATTATCATTTGTAGCAACCCAGACTCTTCCACGACTATCCTCAAAAAGTCCGCGTCCGCTAGTAAGTCCAAAATAAGTTGGAAGCCGTTCAAATGTTGAACCGTTATAACGGAAAACTCCGCTGTAACCGCAAACCCAGACGTATCCGTTTTTTGCACCTAAAACAAAATTTGCATCTGAAGTAGGAAGTCCATTTGTCGCATCATAAATTTCACAGGTAAAGCCAACATTTTCAATCTGACCGGTTGCAGCGTAGCCTCCACCAATTTTACTACTGTGCTGGGCAAAGACTGGCATAGAAAATAAAAAAAAGCCAGAAATAAGAGAAATAAGATTTGCAAAAACTTTCCTATTCTTCATATGCAGCAAAACAAACCTCCGTCTTCACAAAAAGGCACTTAAAGCCCTGTCGTATATTTTTTCAAAATCATCTTGACTTCAGGAAGTGCATCCATAAAAACTTCAACGCATTTTGCATCAAACTGAGTTCCAGATCCTTCCTGCAAAATTTCCAGTGCTTTTTCTATCGGAAATGCCGGCTTATAAACACGAGGAGAAGCAAGGGCATCAAATACATCCGCAACTGCCATAATACGGGCAGAAAGAGGAATTACCTCGCCATGAAGACCTTCCGGATAACCCTTACCATCCCAGCGTTCGTGATGATATGCCGCCATATTTCTGGCTTCCTTAAGATAGCTTTCTCCCTGAACCGTACTGATTGCGTTTTCAAGAATAAGTTTTCCTGCAGTCGTATGAGTTTTCATAATTGCAAATTCTTCATCAGTAAGCTTTCCAGGTTTATTCAAAACACCGTCTGGAATATTAATTTTTCCGACATCATGCAAAGGAGCAGAACGCACAACGTCTGACATAAATTTAGGTGTAATTTTCTGTGCGTAATAACCTTTCTTTTTAAGGCCTTCAACAATAATTTTTACATAGGCAGAAGTTTTCTGAACATGAGCACCAGTATCGGAATCACGGTTTTCAACCATATCTGCCATAGTAATAATAAGACCGTCCTGCATTTTTAAGGTTGAATCAGAAAGCCTCATAATATCACGCATCTGTTCAGCCTGATTCAAAGTCATTCGGCAGATTGATTTATAAAGTTTTTCAACCTCATCTCCTGTATGAATATCAAGAGATCGGATTGTCTTTACGTTTTCATCAAGTTTTTCCTGATCTTCACCAGAATGAGCAAAATTATCTACACAGGCTGCAATAGTACTTATAGGATAAGAAGTATATACACCCGTTGACAAAACCGCATAGGCTATAATAAGGATAAAAAATCCTGCCATAATCAGCATTACGCGTAAAATAAAATTGCTCATATATTCTGTCATATAATCCAGGGAAATATCAGCACCTACATAGCATACACATCTTCCTGCAGAATCATAAACAGGATGGTAAATAGTAAGCATCCAGCCGACTATTGAATGGCTTTCAACAGGTTCTATCTCATTTCCTGCCAGAAGGTCTGGAATATAAGGTTCAAAATCTTCATCAAAAGGAACAAGCTGACCGGGATTATAAGCATCGTATTCATTTTCATCATTATCAAAAATAAAATAACAGCCTTCAGCTTCAACCCTGACAACATAAAGAAATTTTATACCGCTCGAAACATTCTGAATATTTTTTAATATTCTTGCAGTAAGTTCATATTCCGGCAGACGTCTTCCATATTTAATAAAATCATCAACCTTGGCAGGGTTAATCGCTTCAGCTGCAAATTTTACACAGTTTTTTGCAGTTTCTGTTCTTTCATTTTTTATGCTTCCAAAATAAAGATTTATTCCAATCCAGCCCATTACAAAAACCAGAACTGTTGATGTAATTATAAGCGTAAGTGCCGAACGAATTCTAAGAGAACCCTTTATATCACGGCTCCAGTTTTTTATAGACTTTAATTCTGAAACAGAAAGCGGCCTCTGCTTCCATACACCTTCCCTCAGTGATTCAACAACCCTTTTCGGGATTATATTTAAAACAATAATTGCAAAAACAAGTGAAAATCCTTTATCCAGAAGTGAAATTAAAAAATTAACAAGACAAAAGGAAGGAAGAAAAGAAATATTTACTGCTGAAGAAAAAGAACGGGCATTCTGAGCAATAAGGGAAGCCTGACTGTCACCAAAAATTAAAAACTGAACTAAAGAACTTAATATCGATGAAGTAAAAACAAGTGTAAAAGCAAATAAAATCGTTTTTTCAATTTTCTTTAAAGAATAGTTTTTAATATACCAGACGGTAAAAATTGCTATAAGTGCATTCAGAAAAGAAAAATATATGGAAGCTGCATAAAAAAAAGAGCATATTATGCCTGAAACAACTGCAGTAAGAATTCCTGTAAATAATAATCCGCTGACTACAGATACGGTTATAGTTCCGATTGAGTCAAAAAATAAAGGCAGTCCAAGTTTATTCATAAAATAAGAAAAAACGACATTAAGACAGATTCCTGAAAGAGCAAGAAAAAATCTTCCTAAGCCATTGTTCATATTTTTATGAATTGCTTTATTGTTAGATGATGTCCTCAATTTATCCGCCTGCTAATAAAGGTCTAAAAATAATTATAGCACGAGATAAAAAGTATACATAATAAAATTTTATTGAAAATTTTCATAAAAAAAAGGCTGTCCCCCGGAAAGAGGACAGCCTTTCGCAAACACTTGCACCGCTTACGCGTTGCAAGCCTCATATGTTACATTCCTGTTTGCGGTAAAAACAACAATTAAAACCGTCGGTGCAGTCACCGCAAACCCTAACTTTGCATTCGCAAAGTTAGCATTCAATTTTACATACCTGCTTGCGCTAAAAATTAGACCTGCAATCGCATGTGCCTCTAACGCAAGCACAAACTTTACTACGCAAAGTTTGCATTATAATCTACATACCATATGTAGAGATAAACACACCAGCGGCAATTGCGGTTCCGATTACGCCGGAAACGTTTGGTCCCATAGCGTGCATCAAAAGGAAGTTTGTCGGATCTTCTGACATACCAACTTTATTTGCAACGCGGGCTGCCATTGGAACGGCAGAAACACCAGCCGAACCGATAAGCGGATTGATTTTCTCTTTGAGGAAGAGGTTCATAATCTTTGCCATAATAAGACCGCCCATTGTAGCGATACAGAAAGCAAGAAGACCAAGAACGATAATACCCAGAGAGTTAGCGTGCATAATCTTTTCAGGTGTCATCTGTGAACCAACACCAAGTGACAAGAGAATTGAAACGATATTCATAAGTTCGTTTTCAACAGTCTTAGAAAGACGCTGAACACAGCCGATTTCCTTAATGAAGTTACCGAATGCAAGCATACCAATAAGTGGAGCTGCAGGAGGCAGCAAGAGGATTGTTACAACGAGAAGCAAGAGTGGGAACAAAATGCGTTCTGTCTTAGATACAGGACGAAGCTGTTTCATCTTGATTGTACGCTCTTTCTTAGAAGTCAAAAGCTTCATAATAGGAGGCTGAATCATTGGAACAAGAGCCATGTAAGAGTAAGCGGCAACGGCAATTACGGCCATCATTTCTGGAGCAAGTTTACCAGAAACGTAGATTGATGTAGGACCGTCTGCACCACCGATAATAGCGATAGCACAAGCCTGCTTCATGTTGTAGTCGATTCCAGGAATGAAGTTCATGGAAGCAACACCAAAAAGTGTAGCAAATACACCAAGCTGGGCAGCACCACCAAGGAGGGCTGTTTTAGGGTTAGCGATAAGAGGACCGAAGTCTGTCATAGCACCAATTCCCATAAAGATAAGCATAGGGAAGAATTCGTTTCCTACACCTGCAGAATAGATGATATGAAGCATACCGTCAGGCCCATCACCCATACCGGCACCCGGAATGTTTACAAGAATTGTACCAAATCCGATTGGAATAAGAAGAAGAGGTTCAAATCCTTTTGCAGCTCCAAGGTAAACAATAAGAAAGCCGATTGCAAGCATAACAAGACGCTGCCATCCCTTTACAGGATGAGAAGCAAGGTCAGCTGCGGCCTGAGCCATCTGTTCTTCTTTTACAATTTCCATCTGCTCTTTAGAAGCTTTTTCTTCTGCAGCTTCTTCAGGAGTTGGAGTGTGAATCATTTTGTAAATTCCAGTGTTCTTTGCAACGTTTCCGAAGAAAGATTTTACTGAAATAGGTTTGATATTCTCTGAACCTTTTACGATTGTAGTAGAAGCATAGTTTCCAGAAGAACCAGCACTTTTACCGCAACCTACAAAAGAAAGTGAAAGAGCAATAAGACAAACAATAGCACTTGCTCTGAACACTTTATATTTATTATTTTTGTTCAAAACTGTTTCCATCTAATAATCCTTACTGAATTTCAGCGATTGTAGCGCCCTGAGCAATCTGAGAGCCTGTAGCTGCTACAAAGTGAACTTTTCCGGCAGCACCAGCTTTGATTTCCAGTTCCATCTTCATTGACTCAACGATGATTACTGTTGTGTCAGCCTGCACAGCAGCACCTTCACTAACTGCATAGCGGAGAAGAGTTCCGGCAACAGGAGCTTTAACAGGAGTTCCAGCACCAGAAGCAGCTGCAGGTGCAGCAGCAGGTGCAGCCTTAGGAGCCGGAGCAGCAGCAGGGGCTGGAGCTGCAACAGCAACACCGCCCAAAGTTCCAAGAACCTGACCAGCCTGAATCTGTGTACCAGGCTGAACAGAGAAGCTTACAGTTCCGGCTTCAGGAGCCTTAACTTCAAGTTCCATCTTCATAGATTCAACGATGATAACAGTATCACCCTTATTTACTTTTGTTCCGGCAGCAACTGCGTGACGAAGTAATGTACCAGCTACAGGAGCTTTAATTTCTACACCACCAGTAACCTGTGCAGCAGGAGCAGCACTTGCGGCAACAGCCGGAGCGGCACCTGCGGCACCGAATGTTACGTTATAAGCAGTTCCGTTTACGTTTACGCTCATAGAATCGCCTGCAGGGCCTGTTGTAACATTGTAAGCAGTACCGTTTACGTTTACAGTGTATGAACCACCCTTGTTTTCCTTAGCAGCAGCAGGAGCCTCTTTCTTAGCGAATGTTGCAGCAGCGTCAACAGGACCTTTTGCACGTTCAGCAAAGAATTTTGGAGCAACATTAGGGAACATAGCGTAAGTAAGAACATCTTCATCAGATCCGTTACCACCAGCTTTCTTTGATTCTTCAACCATTTTGTCCCATTCAGGTTCAATAAGGTCAGCTGGACGACATGTAACAACTGCATCCATATGATTCTGTTCAAGAGCCTTCTTAACAAGCTCTGGATCTGCATCAGTTGGGAGTTTACCGAACTTACCAGTAATCAAGTTACGGAAGTCCTGAGTCATTACTTTATAAGGTCCCATAAGAACGTTCATAACAGCCTGTGTACCAACAATCTGTGATGTTGGAGTTACAAGAGGAACGTAACCTGCAGCCTTGTGAACCTTTGGAAGTTCAGCAAGTACAGCGTCCATCTTGTCGCCTGCGTTCTGCTGTTTGAGCTGTGATTCGAGGTTAGAAAGCATTCCGCCTGGAACCTGAGAAAGAAGAATACGTGTATCAGCACCAAGGAATGCAGATTCAAGTGATGAGTAGTGCTTGCGAACTTCGCGGAAGTAAGCAGCAATCTCAAGAAGAAGCTTTGTATCAAGGCCAGTATCCATATCTGTGCCCTTGAGCATTTCTACTACAGTTTCAGTTGGAGAGTGAGATGTACCCATAGACATAGAAGAAATTGCTGTATCAAGCCAGTCTGCACCAGCTTCAGCAGCCTTCAAAAGTGTTGCAACAGAAAGACCTGTTGTAGCATGTGAGTGGATTTCTACAGGAAGATCAACCTTTGCCTTGATTTTCTGTACGAGGTCATAAGCCTCATATGGTTTCAAAAGACCAGACATATCTTTAATACAGATAGAATCTGCACCAAAGTCTGCATAAGTCTTAGCAAGCTCAGCATATTTTTCATTTGTGTGGAATGGAGTAACGGCATAAGAAATAGCCATCTGAACATCTACGCCAGATTTTTTAGCTGCCTTTGTAGCGCATTCCATGTTACGAGGGTCATTGCAGGCATCGAAAATACGGAAACATCCAATACCATTCTTTGCAGCAGTTGCAACGAACTTCTCTACTACATCATCAGCATAGTGCTTGTAACCAAGAAGGTTCTGAGCACGAAGAAGCATCATAATTTTGTTGTTTGGAAGAGCTGCGTGAAGCTTTCTGAGGCGCTCCCATGGATCTTCGTTCAAGAAGCGGATACAAGAGTCATAAGTTGCTCCACCCCAACCTTCAATATATTTATAACCAACTTTATCAAGTTTATCGCAGATTGGCAGCATATCAGCTGTTGTCATACGAGTTGCGTGAAGACTCTGGTGAGCATCACGGATTGCAAGTTCAGAAATTCCTACTTTAGACATATTTATATTTCCCCTTTAATTAGACAGATTGTTTTTCACGGATAGCGGCAGCTATTGCAGCAATAATTGCACCGTCATTACCCGCAGCCGCGCTTGCAGCCGGAGCAGCATTATTAGTTGGCTCTGCAGTTTTATCAAGTTTAAATGCATGAATAACAGCTTTAAGCACTGTCATGCAGATAATCAAAATGATAATAAAACTGAAGACAACACACATTCCAAGCAGTGTCAAAAGTCCACCTTGACCTAGCATTTCTGTAATTGTCATAAAAAGTTACTCCTAAAAAAAACCGAAAATTGACCCGATTTTAATACGCAAAATTATATTGGAATGCAAGTTTTTTTTAAAGTAGCAAGTGGCAAAGTATGACGGTGTATGATATATTTTTCTTATGTATTATTTTTTGTGGACTTTTCTTGCACTCTTTGTAATCTCACTCGGACTCTATATCTTCTTCTATATAAGAGCAAACCAGCTTCTTCGTGATATTTTCAAGCTGCTCCTGCTGCCTTTTTCTTCAGCCTGCCTTATCACGTTGCTGCTTTTCCGAATTCCAGATTCTTTCCATATAATTCAGATTCAGATTATTTCATTTATCTTTACAGAAGCCTTTCTTGCCCTTCAGCTTGTGATTAAGAAAAAGCCTAACCGCACTCTTGAAATTGCTTCATTCGCATTTTTATTTATGGCTCTTGAAGTCTGGAACAATGTTTTTCTTTCGGCAATTTATCTTGTCCGCATTCCAAACTGGTTTAACATCATTATAATTGCAGATTTAATTGCAGCATTCGCCACCTTCTGTCTTTTAACCCGTCCGCGAATGATAAAAATATATTTCTTCTATCTGGCAGTTTTCTGCGCCGGCGGATTTTTATGCTTTACTTCCCTGGCAGAATTGATTTTCGGCCGCAAGCTTTACGGCATTCCTTTATTCTTTGGAACTGTTACCCTGCTTCTAAATATTCTCTTTACCTCTGCCCGTCCAAAGTGGACTCAGAAAAAACATTCCCAGCTGATTATGGATATGACGCTGCTCACAGCAGAACTTTTGATTTCTTCATCAGCTGTCATTATGATTTTTTTAGGATGATGAAGGAAAGGGGGCTCAGGCAGACATTCACGCAGCCGCCCCTGTCACAATCAAGGGCTGCCTCGCATATCTCGCCGGAAAGCACATCAACTTCCACCGCATATCCTTCTACCTGCGTTTCAAAGTCACTTTTTCTGGCATTGTAAATTACGCAGAAATCGCCGGTCTTATATAGAACAACACCTTCCCCCAGAGACTGAGCTTCAGCATTTTCATTCTGCCCGAAGGCCTGGCGGTTTGCCCGTCTCAAGGCAAAAAGTCCCTTGTAAGCTGCAAATACATCTGCATTTTTTTTCTTAAAAGAAAAATCTATCTGGTTAATTTCATCAGAAGAAATATAGCTGTTTTCGTCTCCCCGCTTTGTACGCATAAACTCCTGTCCGCCGTTTATAAAAGGTACTCCCTGGGCAAGAATCACAAAAGCGGCGCTCAAAATATTCTGCTTACGGACAGTCTCAAGACCTTCTTTACCGATTGCCTTATATAAATCCCCGGAAAACTCAGTCTTCCCAAGATAAGAAATAGCAAGCTTATCAAAAAGCGTGTAATTGTCATGGCACTCAACGTAATTTATAGTCCTGTTAGGATTCTGAGTAAAGCCAGCATTTTTCTTAAGGGAACCTGTAAGACCCGTGCAGATTGCTGCATCATTAAAGACTCCCTGCACCTGCCCCTGCTTAAAGCCGCAGAATTCAGCACCTTTAATTGCATCGCGGAAGTTGTCATTAAAGCAGGCAACTCCTTCTGCCTCGTCAATTACTTCCTTTGTACAGGATTTTTCTACCCCGCACTCGCCTCCGCACCAGGGCTCCCCGTAAACAAGAACGTTTTTATCAATCTTTTTGAGTTCGGCATAAATCTCTTTCATTGTCTCAGGCTCAAAAACACCCATCAGATCAAAGCGGAAGCCGTTGATGCCATAATCCTTCATCCAGTGCTTAAGGGAATCAATTATAAAGTCGCGAACAACCTTGTGATTAGAAGCGAGCTCGTTTCCGCAGCCAGAACCGTTAAAATATTCAATGCCAGTTTCATCATCTTTTTTCAGGCGGTAAAAATATCCGGGAACAGTCATATCATAAATTGAATTGCTGCCAGTTCCAATTGTATGGTTATAGACCACGTCCATATTCACAGCAATTCCGTTTTTATGGAAGGCATCAATCATTTTCCTCATTTCATCTACAGCCTGCTTTCCGTCTTCATAGCCGGCACTTACATAGCGGCCTTCAGGCACATTAAAATTAAATGGATCATAGCCCCAGTTATAGGACAAATCATCATTGGTGTTTGCGTAATCAAAGGAAGGTAAAAGCTGAACATGAGTTACGCCAAGCTCCTTCAAATGCTCCATAAGTTTATTGAAATCTGCAATTTCAAGAAATTTTCCCGTAGAATCCTTTACAAAAGACCGCGACCAGTCCCTGACATGCATTTCAAAAATTACGGCATCAGAAAAGACTTTTCTTTCCCCGCCATTTTTACCAAAGGGGTTATAGTAATCTATAGGCTCCAGCTGGCAAAGTTCAGAAGCAAGGGAATCAGGCGAAGCGCATTTTGACCAGATATCACAGACTTCATAGACGGCATTTTCAAAAGTAAAACGATATTTATAGTATTTATTCTCTTTTATAAGATTTTCCAGGCGGTCAGCAGAAAGTATCCAGCAGCCGTCACAAGCTTTTTCCATCTGACATTCAAAAGAAGGCTTTCCATTTTTTACAGCTTCAAAATCCCTGTAAAAAAGAACAGAAACTTCTTTTGCAAAAGGAGACCAGGTTGTCAGAGCCTCCTTCTTAAAGCCCAGCTTATTTACGTCTACATTTTCAAATGGATTAAAGTTATGACTCATATTCACCGCCCCTATTTAGTTTATCGCTAAATATGAATATAAGAATACACCATTATCATTAAACAGGCAAATAAAATTAATTCATTTCATCTGAAGCGGCTTTCTTTATATCACTGTTAAAAATCACGTTAATTACACGCGCAAGTTTGTCTGCTGAAACTGGTTTTGAAATAAAGGCATCCATTCCGCTGTCAAAAGCCTTTTTCTTATCATCCGGGAATGCATTTGCAGAAAGAGCAACAATAGGAATTTTACTCAGGCTTTCATTCGGGAAAGAACGGATAATTCTTGTGGCTTCGTAACCGTCCATAATAGGCATCTGAATATCCATAAGAATTAAATCGTAATAACCGTGCCCCGCAAGATTTACCATATCAACTGCAAAAGAACCGTCTTTTGCCTCTTCTACAATACAGCCGGCGCTTTCAAGCATATCCTTTACAATTTCGCGGTTAAGTGTGTTGTCTTCAACAATCAGGATACGCTTTCCGCTTATAAGGATTTCCTCATCAGGAACTTCTTCAGCAATTTCCATAAGAGTCTGAATCACAAGAGGAATAGAAATAAATACTTCTGTTCCCTTTCCTTCTTCACTTTCAATATTGATTTTACCGTTCATCATCTGAATCAGCTTACGGCAAATTGAAAGTCCAAGTCCGATTCCGGAAACTTCAGTTTTTCCGACAGTTCTTTCACGCTCAAAAGGCTCAAAAATCTTTTCAAGGAATTCTTTAGAAACGCCGCAGCCTTCATCTTTAATTCTGATTTCGGTCTTGGCAATTCCCTGCTCATCATCAATTTCAGGCTGCTTAACAGAAATAAAGATTTTTCCGCCGTTATTTGAATACTGAACGGCATTCAAAAGAATGTTCTGAAGAATCTGTGTAAGCTTAACCTTATCTGCAATAATCTTGTCTTCCCAGACTTCTGAATAATCAAGCTGCAAATCAATCTGCTTTTCTATCATCTGGTTTTCAAGAATATCAGCAACGTCGTTTACAATCTGCTGAATCGAACATTCAGTCTCTAAAAGCTGGGTTCCGCCCATTTCAAGGCGGGACATATCAAGAATTCCATTGATAAGCTCAAGAAGATGGTCACTTGCTATGCTGATTTTTTCAAAGCAGTCCATCAGCTTTTTGCGGTCATCACAATTCTGCCTTGCAATTTCCGAATAACCGACAATTGCATTCATCGGAGTACGTATATCGTGCGAAATATTTGAAAGGAATTCCGATTTTATGAGATTTGCCTGGTCAGCGCGTCTCACAGCCGCAATAATACGCTTCTGCTGCTCTTCAAAAGTAAATGTTGAATACTTATAGAAAAAACCGACAGCAACCGTAACACAGATAAATGCCACAAGCATATCAAAAACCGCAGCAAATTCAGACGGCATCGGAGTAAAAAGCATAGGATATAAATAGCCGGCAACTATTGTCGTGATACTTACAATCGCATTTATTACAAAAACTATTACACAAGTCTTTTTTCTCAGCAGCAGCAGGGTTGAAACAAGGCCTAAAACCATCCATATAGGCATACCGCTGTTCATTCCGTCAGAGGTGAAATAAAGAAAGGGAAGACAGATATCATTTACAAAAATCGTAAGGATAATGGAAGCCAGCACAGTTTTATTGAATCTGACAGAAATAAAAAGGCAAAGAAGAGTTATAACAATAACTACACCTGATAAAAGAATTGAACTCAAGGGAAGACCGAATAAAATATTCGTAACAATAGTTATCAGTCCTACAGAGAAGAGAACAATAGACATAAGATTAAATATCTTACGATTAATTGAATAATTATCTTTGAGTATTATGTTTTTTATGCGGCTAAAAATATTCAAATTAAAATCCCTTAAATTAAGTTCAAAATCAATAATCATTATAAGTCATAAAAATCTATTTTGCAAAAAAAATCCTTACTATATAACAAAATGAAATCAGAATTCCTATTGACAATAAAAGCAGTTCAAATTACATTTCTTGTGCGAGTTGTTTATAAACACTTTTATTTATTGGGGTATCCTATGTCTTTTTTCAATTCCGAATCAGAATATTCTGAGTTAGAAATGTCTTTGTCTTATGACGATGATTTTTCAGATTATGATGATGATTTTGAAGATGATTTTGACGAAGACTACGGCGAATCAGACGAATCTTTAGATGAATTTGATGACGACGCAGATCTTTATTACGATGATGTTTTCAAGGAAGAAGAGGACGTAGACGAACCTTACGACGACGTTGAACCGGAAGACGGCTATTCAAGCTACCGCCCGGACGCTTCAGACGAACTTCTTAACGACGATCTGGATTTCTAAAATTTCCAGGGACAAAACAAATCCTGATATATAAAAAAAAAGCAGACCTTAGAACTCTTAAGTTTCAGGTCTGCTTTTTTTACGCATTTCTATAAATTACTCAGCTGAATAATCAATCTTTTCACCGGCGTGCCACAATTTTTCCAGATCATAGAATTCGCGTGCCGACTCAGACATAAGGTGCACAACAATAGGACCAAGGTCAATCAAATTCCAGTCATCGCCATCAGGGCTCTTTTTGTTTGTAAGATGAATTTCAAGGTCATTATCCTTAATATAATTTTTTACATCCTTAAAAAGTCCCTGCCAGTGAGTAGAAGAGTTTACTGTTACGATTACAAAATAATCTGTCCAGCTGTTCAGCTCGCTGATGTTCAAAAGAACAACATTCTTTCCTTTTCCGTCTTCCATCAGTTTTGCAATTTCGACTGCTTTTTCTCGCATTGTTTTCATTTGTATTACTCCAAAATCGTTTTAATAGTTATTTACGGCGTTTAATAACGTATTGTCCGTTAAAATCCCGTCCCAAAATTATAGTAAAGTCAACGTCAGAAGAATGAGCGGTAGTTTCTGCATTCTCTGAATCAGCTTTAATAATATTATCACAATGAATAAAGTCTCCGATTGCCTTTGCGGCTTCCGCGTTTCCAAGGCGGTCAATAATTACAGTTTCTTCATAATCATTTCTGTCTGCATTTATGGCGCTAAGAACGTCATAACTTGCATTCTGGAAAAGAATTGATGTATTTCTTGCCAGTCCCTGAGTTGTAGTTCCGTTCTGAATTTCCAGAATATAAACACGGCTGTTGTATGCGCCCTCAGAAGAAACCAGCATGTTTGCAACCTGGCGAACGTTATTTCTAACGTTTTCACCGTTGTTAAGAGGGAACAAAAGGCTCTGTCCATCCACATTACGGAAAGAACCTGTGATAGTCTGGCGGATAATCGATTCAGAATCAACACCAGAAATTATCTTAAATAGTTTTTCCTCTTCCTCAGCCTTGATGTTAGAACGAAAACAGCTTGAATAGTTTCTGAAATTATGTCCGTCAAACAAAATGAATTTTTTATCACTTAAAGCAGTAATAAAGGCCGTCATGGCATTCTGATAACGGTCCTGCAAATCAGTTTCATCTTCATCAGAAAGCTTGTAATGAAGATAAGTAAGAACCTTGTCACCGTCAAGATTTACAGCACCTGACGGCAGAATATACATGCTTCCGTCATCAGAAACATAATCAATAGGCTCAGAAATGAAAACCCGCAAACCGCCAAAATAATCTGTCAGTTTTGCAAAATCTTCCATAGTAATAATTGTATAGAAAGGAATCTGAATACCAATGAGTTTCTTAACTTCCTCCCGGTAACTTTCAATTCCCTTTTCTTCATATACCTTTTTAATCTGGGCAGTTCTGTTCAGGCTGGCATAAATGGAACCTGTGTAACCTGGAATATTGATGAGAGCCGCTTTCTGAGAAGAAGGATAATAAATCAGAACGCTGGAAAACAAAAGTGAACCGTCAGAATCTTCAACGCCAATAAGCATCTGAATTTTCTGATCCCTGTCCAGAGTTTCCTGAACTACATCAGTATGCAGGGAAACCGAAAAAATTACGGCAGCACCAGCCATAATAAGCAAAATCAAAAGAATAAAAACAAGTCCCTTCTGCTCATCTCTGAATTTGCGCATTCTACTCCACCCCTTCTACCTTATATTCTTCCAGAAGCCCTTCTGTGCCCGGGAAAACTTCATAACCTTTTTTTGTCAGGTAATTATAATTTTCTTTGAGAACTGAATAAACCATTCCGTCAAAAGAAAGTGAAAATTTTTGTTCAATATATTTTGGAGTCGCCTGAGGGCGGCAAGGCTCAATCTTATCAGCTACAAAAAGCGCCTTTGTAAGGTCACACATGCCGCTTTTTCCAGAAGTATGATAAGCAACGGCTTCAAGAATTTCTTCATCAGAAATTCCAAACTCCTCTTTCATCATAACAGCGGCAGCCCGTCCGTGCAGCAAAGAAGGCTTTTTCATCTCAAAATCAGTAATTGGATTTCCATCTTTCTTTGCAAGCTCTATCATCTTTTCCACAGGAAAATCCTTGCACATATCGTGACCGACACCCGCAAGATAGCCCTTTTCTGAATCAAGTCTGTAAAAACGGCAGATTCTTGCGCACATTTCTGCCACGCGAACCGAATGCTCATATCTTGATTTTTTTACCGAGGCCTGTGTAAAAGCCCTGATTTTCTCTGTTATTTCAACAAATCTGTCCATAATTTCTGCAATATTTTCTGTAAAATTATCTATTATCTATATAATTGAGCTTCTTCTATATACTCATAAACAGCTTTAGGAATAAGGTATTTAAAGCTTCTGCCCGATGCAATTCTGGCCCGAATCTCGGTTGATGAAATTGTCAGAATCGGAATATCAAGGAATTTATGAGGATAAGGAAATTTCTTAGGATTAAAAGTAGCCCTGAAATCACCAAGATAACTGCCTGTCGGATTATTTTTTATATTTGTAACCGGTATAGCAGAATTTCCAGCCCTGATAGAGTTACCGTAAACATCCGGATAGCGGGGAACGACAATCAAATCAGCCTTAGAAGCAATCACGTCCGGAGATTTCCATTTAGAAAACTCTGCCGCAATTTCTTCACCCATCAAAAGGGCCGGCTTTCCTTCCAGCTCATCCTTATATTTTTCTATTATATATTCCAGAGTATCAACAGTGTAAGAAATTCCCCCGCGTTCAACCTCACAGGTTTCAAGCTCAAACTTACCGTCGCCCACGGCGTCACAGAAACGCCTTACAATTTCCACCCTCTGCTCAGTCGTAATTTTTGCAGTAATTTCCTTGTGAGGCGGCTTAAAAGTCGGAATAAAAAGCACTTTATCGTAATGCATCTCGCGGATAATTACATCCGCAAGCATCGCATGCCCGATATGAAGAGGATTAAAACTGCCGCCTAAAATTGCAAGTTTCATCTATAAAACCTAAACAAAAACCCGACTTTATTAATTTTCGCTTCCCGGATACTGAACGTTTTCGTCATCATCCTCAAAGCCAGCCCTTGCTTCCATAAAGGCAGAACCAAAAGCCTTCTCTTCTTTATTTTCTTTGCTTTCACTTCTTTTTTCAAGTCTGTCAACAAGAGAAATTATATGAATTCTTGCATCTTTCATGCCGTTTCCTGTAAGAACACTAATAGGCACAACAGGAGTGTCCGGCTCAGACTGATGAATCTTATCAGCAACTTCTACCGCGCGGGCATGAGCGCCAGGAATATCAACTTTATTGCACAGAACAATACGAGGCTTTTCCATCAAGAGGTCAGAATAATTTGAAAGCTCATTGCACAAAGTTTCATAGGCCGTCAGATAATTATCATCCGAACAGTCAATCATAAAGATAAGGCAGGAAGTTCTGGTAATATGCTTAAGGAAGGTATCACCAAGACCGAGGCCTTCAGAAGCACCTTCAATAATTCCCGGAATATCAGCAATTATGATATCGTTTTCATCATCAACGCGAAGCACGCCAAGATTTGGAATAATAGTAGTAAAAGGATATGGCGCAATCTTAGGACGGGCATTTGTAAATGCAGTCAAAAGAGACGATTTACCCGCATTAGGAAATCCTACAAGACCAGCATCAGCCATAATACTGAGCTCCAGCTTCAAAAAGCGTGTTTCACCCTTCTGTCCGGGATTTGCGTGCTTAGGAGCCTGATTTGTCGAAGATTTAAAATGAACGTTTCCCCAGCCGCCGTTTCCGCCCTTAAGGAAAACAAAAGTTTCGTTCTCATCTTTACCGGTAAAGTCGTAAATAAATTCGCCAGTTTCTGCATCACGGATAGTAGTTCCAGGAGGAACAGGAATAACACAGTCTTCTCCGTCTGCACCAAAGCGGTTCCAGCCCTGACCGTCGCCGCCATTCTTAGCCTTAAAACAATGCTTATGGCGGATATTAGAAAGAGTACGCATATTGCGCTTTACAGTAAAAATAACATCTCCGCCCTTTCCACCGTCACCGCCGTTTGGACCGCCATGCGGAATATATTTTTCGCGGCGAAAAGCAACACAACCGTTACCGCCGTTACCAGAGCGAACTTCAATCAGCGCCTCATCAGCAAAATTAATCATAAAAAAAACACCTTCACAAAAGAGGATTATCCCCACCAACCCTAAAAACAAAAAAAGCCCGGCAACTCAAACACCGGGCTCTTCAAACATATTTATGTAAACTACTCAGCAGCTTTTACAGAAACGTATTTGTGATTCATACGCTCGTGGTAAACAACAGTACCGTCAGCAACTGCGAACAAGCTGTCGTTTCCTGCTTTCTTTACATTGTTGCCAGGATAGATTTTTGTTCCACGCTGAGTCAAGATAATTGAACCAGCTGTTACAAATTCACCTGCATATTTTTTAACACCCAAGCTTTTTGGATTTGAATCGCGGCCGTTTTTAGCACCGCTTCCGCCTCTAGTTCTTCCCATTGTAGTCTCCTTTAATTATGCAATAACAATGTCTTCAACACGTACTTTTGTGTACTGCTGTCTGTGACCGATTGTACGGTGATAGTCTTTCTTTGATTTGTATTTGAATACCAAAACTTTCTTGTCGCGGAAAGAATCTTCAACAACAACCTTTACTTTTGCACCTTTTACGTAAGGAGCGCCAACACTGATTTTGTCACCGTCGCTTACCAAAAGAACTGTATCAATGTCAAGTTTTGCACCTTTTTCAGCGTCAAGCTTATCAACTGTAAGCACAACACCTTTCTCTGCTTTGTACTGCTTTCCTTTAAATTCAATAGTTGCGTACATAAAATACCTCAATTAATGATTACAAATTGTTCATCGATTGCAGAGGATCTGAGGAAACATAAATCACTTCATACAACGACTGGCATAAACAAGCAATTAAGCAGCATAAAACGGGGATTAAACGCCGACAAAACTTCTATGTTCATGTGTAGCAAAAATATTATCAAAAAAGCCATGTTTATTCAATACTTTATATGGAGATATAAGTTAAATTAAGTAATTTTTTCTGCCATTTCAGCATACCCCTTCAGCAAACAAAATAAATTTGCGTTATTTAATGTTTGCCTTTATATTGTAAGCAAAGGAGTAAAACTATGAAAAAATTTTTTTTGGCAATAGGATTAATGTTTGCTTCAGTATGCGCTTTTGCAAATATTGAATTGGATGTGAATATGTATGGAACTATAGCAAAAGCAATGGCAACAGAAAGCACAGACGATGATGCAATTGGAGGAAAACTCAAAGTTAATTACACACAGCCGTTTGCATTTGGTTTTGAAGACAATGTTAACTTCTTCTTTGGAAACAAAGCAAGTAAGTTTGATGCAGGCCTTGCACTTTTTATTAACTGCGATTTCTTTAATAAAATTGAATACAAACCTGAATCCGGCGAAAAAGACTCTATGTCAGGTACTGGTTGTAACGTTGGTTTCGGCATCGGACCTGTATTCCGCATTACTTTTGCAAATCCATTCTCGCTTTTTATTCGCCCTACTTTAGGTTTCAATCTTTTTGTATTTGAAAGTGAAGATTATAAAAACACTGACGGTAGCAGTTTTAAAAGAACGATTGCAGAATTTGATCTTTTCAAATTTGACGTTAATGTTGGCGGACGCTCATGGCTTTTAAATGTTGACGGATTCCACCTTGGAATTGACTACGGTGCAATTATCGGTCTTGGAGCAGGTTTTGGAGGCACCGGCTCAAAAGGCTCTAGCTCAAGTTCAAACACAAATGCTTTTGCAGCTGGCGACGTAGATTTCAAACTTTATCTTGGCTGCTGTATGAACTTCGGTGACCGTGGATTCGACCGCTAACAAATTAGAAATATTTTTCTAAAACTACAAGTCGTCCTTACACAAGGGCGACTTTTTTTGTTTCTATAGAGATTTCAGGCGAGTCGCCGTTCCCACTCGCAACTACGGGTTCGCTGACGCTCAGACTCCTCGCTCACTTCGTTCGCTGCGGTGTCCAAGCCCTCCGTTTCTCCCGCCGGTGACTGTTAAAATTGAAAGGGAAACTTCCCAAGGTAAAGCTGATAAGGGGAAGGCTAATGTTTTTAGAGGACAGGCTGATGCTGGTGAAAGCTTCAAAATTGGAAGTCTAATCTGATAATTTTAAGGTCTTGTGACTCATAGGCAGTTACGTCAGAAGCACTGATTTACAACATGGAGTTCAAACTCCCTACACTACTTTCCGTCGTAAATGCTTCGCATTTACTTACCGCACAGCACTTCAAGTGCTGTGCGCGCTCGCTACGCCTGACGGCTCCGCTCTATGCCAACTACACTGCTCTTCATCGGGTTAAAAACAAAAGCTCCCGGGTTGCCAGGGAGCCTTGAAATATGTGCGTTAAATAAAAAAAACTGGCAGCTACCTACTTTCCCGCTGAAGAGCAGTATCATCGGCGTAAGAGAGCTTGACTTCCGTGTTCGGTATGGGAACGGGTATTGCCTCTCCACTATGGCCACCAGTATTTTATACTAAGTTATAAACAAGGGCCGTTAGAGCATTTTCTGCTGCACGACCGGAGCGTCTTTAATGAAGTATCCGTATTGTAAACGGAGATGAGAATATGGTCAAGCCTCACGACCTATTAGTAATGCTCGGCTGAACACATCGCTGTGCTTACACCTGCATCCTATCAACCAGATAGTCTCTCTGGGGTCTTCAGAAGACTTATAGTCTTAGGGAAGTCT
>NZ_JHVB01000002.1 GCF_000619925.1 Treponema sp. C6A8
TGTTTCCTTGTTAATACCTGACTGTTTGAATACAGGCATGTTTTAAAATTACTCACTTTTTCTCTCCAAAAATTTTTCAAATAATAACAAATATTAATAAATTGTTATATATAATATGAGAATTAATAACCAAGGTTACCGGGCTTTAGAGCATAGGACTTTGTGCTTTTCTGCAAACCCCAAAGACTTTTAGAGCAAAGGGCTTTCTACTTTGCGGCAAAGCCCTTTCACTTTTAACACCTGGGACTTTCAACTTTGCTCTGAAACTGAAAGCCCTTTGCCATAAAAGGCTTTCGACTTTACCGCAAAGTAGAAAGCCCTTTATGGCCAGATAGTACAAAAAATCCCCGGATTCAGAAGTTTAAATCTGAACCCGGGGAAGGTACCTTAAAATAACTGACTTATGAAATTACAATTTGTTTCTTGTATTCATAACTTGCTTCATCAACTGTAGGCTTATTACGAATAATAAGCTTATAGCTGCCGGCAGGAATGGAACTTTCTACACGTGCGCAAACTGTGCCACCTGTTATCTGAGTATAGTAAGAAAGACGGTATTCAGTTTCTCCATCAGAAAGGAAAATTCCATGTACTTCATTTTCTGAATCAAACTTAAGAAAGTCCCCTTTAATGCAGATTGTGTCGCCAGCTTTAATAGGACTGTCTGTCTTACCGTCTGCATTTGCCACAGTGTCTATGTAAACACGCGTTTTAATTGCATTTGAAACACGTTCAATAACTGTGTGGCTACTTACATCTTCCGAAAGTTCACGGTAAGGTCTAAAACGCATTCTTACAGCGTGGTTTGTTTCCTTTACATTAGGAAGAAATTCTTCAGCCTTTGATTCTGCAGAACCACCGGCAGCTGCAAAAAAAGTTCCAAAAGGAGTCTGTGCTGCATATCCTTCTTTTACTTTTTCCATAACAATCTTAAGCATTACATTGAGTGCTGCAAGTGCATCGGCTTCGGTAAGGGTGGTGTTGTACTCTGCCATCTTTTTTACCAGCTGCTCCTGTGTAAATGTTGCCATGTTCTCACTCATAAACACAAAACCGTTTTTAGCAACTGGGCTTACATTTTCTCTAACAAATACTTTTAACATAATAAGTTCTCCTTGCGGTAATGCATAAGCCTGCGCGCCGGACTCTGCACTACCCTTTTAATTTAATTTCAGCTCTGCCGGATTCAACGCTCCGTCTGCAAAACTGTTGTCATCAATATATTGCACTTAAACCTGCCCGTGCGTGGTGAAATTTCACCCAGTGGCATGGTGATTTTTCACCACGCAGAAGGGTTTCTTCTTTTTTTATTATTAAACGCACATACAACGTCTAAAAACAAGGAGGTACAGAGTATGGAAAAAGAAGATGAACTTTTGTTTGCAATGAACACAAGGCTTACAAGAGTAGAAAGCGGGCAGGAAAAGGTTATAGAACGCCTTACCAGCATTGAAAAGGAATTAAAGGAAGCACCGGCGCAGAAGAGAGCAACGGTACTTGCATGTATTTCTATTGCGGTGGGACTGGAAAAACTTATTCCGCTTGTTTTAAGGGGGCTTAGCTTATGTTAAGAACTGTTAATGAAAAAGAAACACGTTTTATAGATGCTCTTCTTACTTATGAAGGCTGCAAATATAAGCTTGGTAAAAGTGACAGGTTCGAAAGTGACTGTTCAGGTTCTGTGTGCGGAGCTCTTTCTTATGCTTATAACTGCAATATTCGGGTAACCGCAAATGAACTTTTAAAAAAGTATTTTACAAAAGCATACAGCCCCTTTACTGGCGGCATTCACGCAGCTTTTTTTCTTAATAAGAGCGGTAAGGCTGTTCATATTGCCGGCGGGCTTTATGGAAAGCTTTTTATGAATGTTTCCAGCATAGAAGTAGAAAAACGCGGTCATGTTCGTAATTTAGTAGAGCTAAGTGCCATGTACCCAGACTATAAGCTTGTTTTAAGAAGCCTTAATAAGGGGGTTCTTGAATGAAAATGAAACATGTTTCTAATACGGCTTCTGCCCTAGCCCTTATTCTAGTTCTTGCAACTTATGTACTTAATGCAGCAGGGGTTTGTAATGTCTGTATGGAAGAAGCTTTTAGAACTGCCCTCTTTATTAAAGGCTCTTTTGTACAAATAGATGTTTCCTGCTGGATAAACGCATTTAAGGGGCGGCTATGAATATAAAAAGTTTTATTAAAAAAGCAGCCTTTCCACTTGGGCTAATTTCAGGCTTTATATTATGCCTGCTAAAAACAAAAAAGGAGAAGTTTAATAATGAAAACAAAAAGAATTCTTATATGCCTTGTGCTGTTCCAGACTCTGCTACCGTTAATGAATGCTCAAAGCTTACAGAGCAGTACAGAAAAGATGCCGAACAAATCTACTCAAAAGCTTTGGACAGACACAGAAGTTCAGAAGCTTGTAAATGAACTTAACGCTCTTTCAGAAAACTACATTCAAAAAGCTTTCTTTGACGGCTGGAATTGTGGTTATAAAGAAGGCTTAATTAATGGTAAAAACTTTTATTCTGAAAACCCGCCTTTAAGATTAAAGGCAAAGTATTTTGGACTGGGATTTTGCGGTGGAGCTTTTACAGGGGCAGCAGGTCTTCTTTTCAAGTTACGGCTGTAAACAGCTAAACATATACCTTCCAAAAGGGTCATTCCATTCAGAGTCATCTTCATATACTATGCAGCTTACATAAAAATATTCAAACAAAATAGATGGCTCTGAACCTTCATTAAAAGCTTCATTCAAACATATAAAATCTTCTATATAATTATTTGCTTCTACAAAAACATTTATTGTAAATTCAAAATTGTATTCCTTGTCTTCTGTGTCATTTTCTTCTTCCTGATTACAAAAGAATACTATAGTTAAGCTCTTTACATTCTTTTGGGAATTATTATAAAAGCTGTATTCAATTTTTGTTTCTTCAGAATTAAAGGAAGTTTCTGTATTTGTGTACAATTTTAATTTATATGGAAGTATATCATTTTTTTCTGCTTCTTTCAGAAGAGTGCAAGACTGCATACAAATTAGAAACAGGAATATTAAACTCTTTGCTTTCATTTTTAATTTTCCTCACGATTTTGTTTTGCAAGCAGTTCTTTAATCTGCTTTCTAAAACCTTTCTTAAAATAGACATGTGGCACGTGCTTAAAATGAGCAGGACAGTTTTTCTGACTTTTTACATAATCAATGTAGTTAGTAAAAGCATTTGTAATGTTTTCTTTTAAGGTTTTATTTTCTACATCTTCTACTAAAAATATAATTTTTGCCCCATTCTGCTTTATTACACAGACTCCTTTATAAAGGCTGTAGGCTTTTGCAAGCATAAACTTATAGTTACCTTTCATTCAAAACCTCGTACCTATATACTTTCCAAGACAATGAAGTTTTGACAAAAATTCTGAAAAATATTTTAAATTTTTTGGAGATTTTTTTGCTTTTTACTATACAAAGAGCCGAGTTTCTATTTTTATTTGCCCTGACGTTACTTTTTCAGTATAATAATAGAAACTATTCTTACAAAAGGAGGCATGATTATGGACGGTGGAAGCTCCAGTTATCCCATATTTTTCTTAATTACAAATCAGTGCCTTCAGGAAAATTTTTCTTAGCAGCTAGTCTTTATTTCCTCAGGGCAAAATCAAAAGTCAAAAAGAGGAAAAATTATGATTACATATTGGCAGCAGGAAAACGGTCGCTTTTTAAAGGTAAAGAAAGACGAAATTCAAAAGTCTAAACCGCTCTGGATAGACGCCCGCAACGTTAACAGCGACGAAGCCGATGTACTTCAGCAGGAATACGAAATTGAACAGGATCACATTCTGGATATTTTAGACCCGGATGAGCTTTCTCGTATAGAAGAAGGCGAATCTGGCTATATCCTTACCATTGTACGTGTACCGGTTTATGACCCGGCAGCAGAAACTCCATATTTTACAGTGCCGGTTGGTATTATCATTAAAGGAAAGACTATCATCACCCTTTGCTGGACAGACAGCGAAGTTCTTAAAGACTTTGGGGCAAACCGCGTGCGTAACGTACGCCTTACAGACTTTCCTTCTTTTATTGCCCAGATTCTGAACCGCGCTAACTTGAACTTCCTTCGTTATCTTAAGGAAATAAATCGCCGTTCTACAGGCATTCAGAATGAAATGAAGCTGGAAATTGAAAACCGTGAGATTATGCAGATGATGAGTTTGGAAAAGTCTCTGGTTTACTTTACAACTTCGCTTAAAAGTAATTCGCTTCTTTTGCAGAAAATGCGCAACACACGCCTTATTAAGTTTGATGAAGAAGACCTGGACTTTGTAGAAGGCGTTATGATTGATAACAAGCAGGCTATTGAAATGGCAGACACATATTCAAGCATTATGTTTAACGTAATGAATACTTATGACTCTATCATTTCCAACAACCTGAATAACGTTATGAAAAAACTTGCCATCATCAATATTGTTATGATGTCTCCAACATTCGTAACAAGTTATTTTGGTATGAACGTAAAGCTGCCTTTTGACCACCTGGCAGGCTATATTCCTATTGTATACATTACTATCTGCTGTATTATTTCTGTTGTTCTTACAATTCTTGCCCTTAACGTAAACAAGGAGTCTGTAAGAAACCTGAGGGCCCGCCGCAAGCTGCAGAAAAAACAGCGTAAGAGTAATTCCAAAGCAAGAAAGAACCGCTAATTCTGTAACTTTTTTACATCTATTCATTTTAAATAAAAGGTTATAGAATGGTTAAAAAGTATGAAAAAAACTATCTGTTTTATAACGCTGATTTTATGCGCTTCTTTCTTCTTTGCCTTTACACCTATCAGCCTTGTAACATTTAAAAGTGGTCTCTCTTTTATTCAAGGGCAGAATACTCAGTCTACTCTTGCAGTTCGTGATTTAAAACCTTTTTCCATTAATAAATTTGAAACAACCTACGGCCTCTGGTATGAAATTCGTACTAAGGCAGAAATTTTAGGATATAACTTTGAAAATCCCGGTCAGCCGGGCTCTCTTGGCCGCCGCGCCGCCATACCAAATGAAGAAAATGCCAGTCAGCCTGTTACTATGATCAGCTGGTATGATGCTATTGTCTGGTGCAATGCCCTTAGTGAGATTCAGGGCCGTACCCCCTGCTACCAGTACAAGGGTCAGATTATCCGCGATTCAAGCGATACTGCCACCTGTGACCTGGCAGAATGCCTTTGGGAAAAAGACGGATTCCGCCTGCCTAGTGAAGCAGAATGGGAATATGCTGCCAGAAGAACTCCTGCTGGCTTTCAGGACGGGGATACTATAAGCGGAACTGTCTTAGCAAAAGAAGAAAATCCTGATGAAGGACTTTTATATTCATGGACTTCTGAAAATGCAGATGCTACCCACACTGTTGGAACAGCGGGGCTTCCTTTTGACCCGGAAAATATAAGCGAACCCGCTACCGGAAATGCCAATAATGCAGGGCTTTATGATATGTGCGGAAACGTGCTGGAATTCTGCTGGGACTGGTTCGGACCTTACAATCAGGATGAATTATACGGGGCAAAAAGGGGCTATGAGCGTGTTAGCCGGGGCGGAAGTTATTCTGAATACACTATGTTTAACTTTTGCGGAGACCGCTATAGCTTTGACCCTAACGAATGTTACGACTACTTTGGTTTCCGCATTGCCTGCACGGTAAAGGAACCCGCTAAGTTATAATTAAAGACTGCACAAGTCTGTTTTACTTACCTTCCAGCCATCGCCGGCTTTTTCTACTTCCAGCCAGGCGTAATTGCCTTCCTGTAACGGGCCCGGGTTAATTACAACTGTATCACCAATTTTATCTACAGCCTTTCCTTCGTGAATATGGCCGCATACTACTGCAAGCGGCTGATTTTCCTTAATAAAGTCTGTGAACATCTGGCTTCCGGCGTGGAGCTCTGCATTTACTGCGTCACACTTTGTATTTTTTGGAGGGTTGTGGCTTATTAAAATAAGGCTCTTCCAAAGGCTCTGGTCTCCTGTCTGTTCAACAGAATTCTTTACGATATTAAAGTCTGAAAGGATTTCTGCTTCTTCGCGTTCGTTGGCAGTTTTTCCTGTAAAATAAGTTCCGCCGCCGCTTCCTGCAAAGGCAAGTCCTTCATGGAAAACTAAAGTTTTTTCTACACAGATATCCTGATCTTCAAGCTCTTCTATGAATTCAGGCTCATCGCAGTTTCCAAGAACTGCAAAAATTGTATCATGCCTGGTGCAAAGGGTATTCAAGGCTTCTTTACCGGTTTCCGGCTTAAAGCATTCTGCAAAGTCGCCTGCAAAAATTACTGCATCTGCCTGGGCAAATTCTTTGTCCAGTTTTCCCAGGTTTTCATTATTTGCGTGTAAATCACTTAAAACTAAAATCTTCATTTTTATATTCCTTATACTGTTTTATTTATATTAAAAATCCGGGTTTTCTTCTTCAGATTTTTTTACGTCTTTCCAAAGGGCGCATCTGCCTTTTTTATGGTTCTTTACATAATAAAGGGCATGGTCTGCATTCATCATAACGCTTGCAAGGTCATAATGCTTTTCAATATCCTGATTTGAACAGAGTCCCATGCTGAAGCCCAGGTACTTTTCCGGCGGAATATCTACTGTACCGCCCAGCATGGCTTCCAGTTCAGGAATAAAGAAATCTGCGTCTTCCAGAGCCTTATGAAGGCGGTTGAACATAATTGTTCCGTCCTGGCTGCTGGTATCTGTCATTACAACAACAAATTCATCTCCGCCAAAGCGGCTTACAAAGTCTACTGCTCGGCAAACTCTTTTTAAGAGGCGGGCAAAGCTTGCAATTAAAAGGTCTCCGGCTTCGTGGCCAAAGTTGTCGTTATAATACTTAAAGTTATCAAGGTCTATAAAGGCAATGGTTTCTACTACAGAGAACTTGCGTTTTGGAGTATAGCGCTGGAGCTTTTCTGACTCATTGGAAATATGTTCCTGCAGGGCCCTTCTGTTTTTAAGCAGGGTAAGCAGGTCTGTAGAAGAAAGATATACCAGATGCTCTTCCTGCCTTATCATTACTATCTGAGCCTGAATGTTGGAAATGGCAAGGTTTAACACATTGAGCATTTCCATAGACATTTGGGTATGGCGGCCTGGAACAATAATCATTCCACCCACAAAGTCGAACTTAGAAAGGTTTCTGAAGTACTGGTGGAATACATTGTCGTAGGTAAGAAGGGTCTGAAGCTCTTCACTAGCCTGCTGGTAAAGTTCATCCCAGCGGGCGCCGGAAATTTCATCACCGTCGTTTCCGCTTGAAGCGGCAAGAAGCTTCCAGCCGTTTTCTGTATGTTCGGCGATATAAATGTCTTCTGCCATCAGATAATCCATTAAGGTTTGAACAACGCGGTTCAAATATACTTCCAGATTTGAATTATCTGAGCTGAAGCTCATAATCTTATTTAAGAACTGATATTCATAAATGCGGGCATGAAGCTGATTCATCAGGCTTTCTTTTTCAATCTTTTCTTCCAGATATTCCAGATTCAGGTTCAAAGGTTCAAAGTCGCGGATATCAACAAGATATTCGTCTATTGTCATGGAAGATTTGTTCTTTGTGTAATAGGTAAAATGATTGTCCCGTGCTATGTCAAAACCAATTTTAATGTATTCTGTAGATTTATCTGTGTAGCCGAATTTCTTAAGGGCATTTGAATACTCATAATAGAAGAATACAAGCCTGTGGGTCTGGTGGTAGTGGCCTTCTGAATAGCCGGCAACTGCCTCTTCAAAGGCTTCTTCAGAAAGCCTTATGTTTCCGTCTGAAATAAAAACAATGGCCTGCAAGAAGAAATAGAAAGGGCGTTCCAAAGGAGAAATTTCTGTATACTTTTTAGAAAGCATGTTGCAGTTGTTTCTGGCGTGAATAAAGTCTCCATTATCCAGCTCGATTACCGTTTTATAAAGGGTAATGTCTGCTGAACTTGGAAGTTCCGAAGTTGACTGGGTATTTGAAATGCCCATAAGCTGCAGGAATCTTGAAATCTTATTAAAAAGAGCGTAGGCAAGTTCAAAATGGCGCGAATAAAAAAGAGCGTAGGCGCAGTTTTTAAGGGTAGAAACAATAGAAGAATACTGGGTAACTTCGTAAAGGCGGCCTATAATTGAGTTGATAAGGATATAGGCCTCTGAATAATCTGCATGACAAAGGGCCTCATAAGAAAGTCCGTTACGGATATTCAAAAGAGGAGGAAGTTCTCCCATCTGGGTTCTAAGGCGGTTACTTTCATTATAAAGAAGTTTTGCCTGCTCGCTTTCTCCCTTATTAGAACAGATGATAGCCTTAAAATGTGCCGCAGAGGCAATTTCCGGTATATCGCCAATATGAGAAGCAAGTTTATATACGTCATCCAGGTGATTGATGATAAAGTCGTAATACTGAGGTTCTGCAGTAACTGTAATTGGCAGGTGGTTGCAGGTGTAAATATAGTTTACTGTGTAGCCGGATTCCTTTAATACCTTAAGGGCACGCTCGTAAAGCTCAAGGTAAGAGGCAACATCATAGCATTCTGTACAAAGGTACTCCATCATTACGCCAAGAGGATAGAGTTCTTTTATGCATTCTTCCTGGGCAATCTGCTGTACCAGAAGGGAATATTTTAAGCCCTGTTTTAAGTTGCGTTTTTTGAAGAATACTTTTGCAAGGAAAAGGTAAATATCGCAGGCAACTGCATCATTTTTTGAGCTTTCTATTACGTTGTTAAAGTAGAGGACTGCTTCATCCAGGTCGCCGTTATAGTAGTAGGAAAGTCCTATTTCCTTATAGACCATGCGGATCTGTTCCGGGAAGAAATTATGGGTTCCTGAATATTTTACAAAGAAGTCTGCAAAGCGCTTGTTTTCACTGATTGCAAGAAAGTTACGGTTATTAATAAAAATATCCATTACTTCAGAAAAAACATAGTCACGGTCGTACTTGTTTTTTGGTTTATCTGAATAAAGAGTTCTGTCACTTTCATCGCAGATATTTAAATAATTAAGTTCCAGCTGTTTGTCATTAAAATAAGCCTTTAGCGGTTCAGAAAGGAAGTCATCTCCCAGGGTATCAAAACAGAAGGCTACCGAACATTTAATATCTGATTTTTCAAAATCACGCAGAATATCAAAAGCTTCATCACCCATATACTGGGCGTTTAAAATTAAAAAGCTTCCGCTGGAAATTTCTTCCATAATGGAAATGATAGTCTGACGCATGGTGCGTTTTTCAAAAGTGATGTTATCAGAAATAAAAATATCGTAGCGCTTGTCTACGCAGCCGTTTTTCAAAAAGGAGCGGAAGGTCTTTTTCTGAGGGAAATAACAGAAGTCGTCCAGAAGAGTTTCAGAAATATTAAAGGTAGACATCATTTTTAGAAATGGCGAAAGAGGACTGAAATCTTCTGCCATATCAATAATGGTCATGTCCGAATCTTCAAATAAAAGAGGAAGGTCTTTTAAATATTCAGAAGTACCAGAAAGAAACTTCACCTGAAACTGAGGATCGTCTACAAACTCTTTTATTACCGAGGCCTGAACTTCTGAAAGATGCTTTATCTTCTGTTTCTGTTTTTTAAAGGCAAATTTTTTCAATTGCGATTTTTAATTTCTCCATCTGATCTTTTGTGCCAATCGTAATTCGCACAAAGTCTTCTATTCCAGCTGTGTTGAAGTGGCGGATTAAAATGCCCTGCTCTTTTACACGGCGGTAAAGGTCAACGCCGGCAATTCCGTCTTTTTTAGCAAAGAGGAAGTTTGTCTGAGATTTTAAAACGTAGAAACCTTTGTCTTTTAAAAAATTATAAAACGAGTCTCGCTCATCCGCAACCTTTTTTGCGCATTCTGCGTAGTAGGCAGGATTTAAGCAGGCAGCTGTACCGGCAACCTGAGCAACGGCGTCAATCGGGAAGTGGTTTACGCTGTTTTTTACTGTTGTTACCACGTTTACAAGCTCAGGATTTGCTACAATGTAGCCAAGGCGCATACCGGCCCCGCAAAGGCTCTTAGAGAATGTTCTTACAATTACAAGATTTTTGAACTCTTCAATCAAAGGAATGCATGATTCTCCGCCAAAATCTACGTATGCTTCGTCTACAATAAAGATTTCATCTGATGAAGCTGATTTGAGCATTTCGCGTACCTGTGCGCGGGTAAGTCCCAGGCCTGTAGGTGCGTTAGGGTTTGCAAAAATGATTCCGCCCTTATTTCCACCGGCACGTTTAAGCATTTCCTCAGTATCCAGCGTCCAGTCAGCACGCAAAGGAACATTATCCATCGGGATATTGTAAAAGCCTGCGTAAACAGGATAGAAGCTGTATGTAAACTGAGGCATTACAAACTTCTTTGAAGAGTCAAAGAAGGCATAAAATACAAAAGAAAGAACTTCGTCACTGCCGTTTCCGCTGTAAATCATTTCCGGAGTTACAGTGAATGGGATTTTGTCTTCCGGCGCTGGGGTAACCTTGCCGCCTTCAACCTTTGCACGGCAGAGAACGCTGCCTGTCTTATTGAGCATATCTGCAATTGCAGCGTGAAGCTCGTTTGAATCAGGATCTGGGTAAACTCCCAGTTTTTCCGGGTGATTCTGAACAAAATCAATTACCGCTTTCTGCACTTCCGGGCTTGGCGGATAAGGATTTTCGTTTGCATTAATTTTTATATAGTCTCTGTCTTTAGGCTGTTCACCCGGAACATATGGGTGAAGACCCTGCATACGGCTTGATGTTAGCATAAGTGTCTCCTAAACGTGCCGATAACGGCACTTACATACGTTCCAAATATGGAACCAATACCAGATTCATTGCATTCTTCATAACCTGAAGAGTACATTCTGCAAGATAAAGGCGGGCTGCGGCAACTTTCTTGTCATCAGCATTCATAATCGAACAGTTCTGGTAGAACTTACTGAAAAGCTTGCTTGTTTCGTAAAGGTAAGCTGCCATTACGCTTGAATCAAGATTTTCTGCAGCCTTCTGAACAGTTGCAGGGTAATCTCCAAGCTGCTTGATAAGCTCCCATTCTTCAGCTGCCTTCAAAAGTGCAACGCCCTCTGCCGAATAATCAGCTTTCATGCCTGCTTCTGCAGCCTTTCCAAGAATTGAGTTAATGCGGGCTCCCATGTACTGAAGGTAAGGTCCTGTATTTCCATTAAAGCTCAAAGATTCTTCCGGATTAAAGAGCATGTCCTTAATTGGAGTTGCCTGCAAAAGATAATAATGAAGCGCACCCAAAGCTACTTTTTCTGCAACATCATCTGCGTCCCCTACATCGCCATCGCGACCACGTTCCTTAATTGCTTCCAGAGCCTGAGCGTGCAAAGAATCAATCAAATCATCAGCATCAACGATTGTACCTTCGCGGCTCTTCATACGTCCGCTTGGAAGGTTTACAAGACCGTAGCTAAGGTGATAAAGCTTGTCTGCCCATTCAAAGCCAAGCTTCTTCAAAATATGGAAGAGAATCTTAAAGTGGTAATTCTGCTCGCTTGCAACAACGTAAACCAGCTGATTAAAAGCCCAGTCGTCGTGGCGGCTGATAGCAGTTCCAATATCCTGAGTAATATAAACAGAAGTTCCGTCCTTGCGGAGAAGAACTTTTTCGTGATTGTCTTCGTCTTTTCCCTTGCCGACAACGTCTGTTACGTCAATGCGGACAGAACCGTCATCAGCCTTAAAGAATACGCCTTTTTCAAGACCTTTAAGGATTTCGTCCTTACCCTTAAGGTAGGTTTCGCTTTCCATGTAAAGTTTATCAAAAGAAACACCTGTGCGGGCATAAGTTTCCTTTACACCTTCCAGAGTCCAGTCGTTCATCTTCTGCCAGAGGGCGCGAACTTCAGGGTCCCCCTGCTCCCATTTAATGAGCATATCTTCTGCCATCTGATTAGCTTCAGGATGAGCTGTTTCAGGCTTGTCTTTTTCGCCCTTAAGATAGCGGTCAAATTCAATATAGCACTGGCCTACAAAGTGGTCACCCTTCATTCCAAGGCTTTCCGGAGTATCGCCCTTTGCCTCGTGGAAGAGTTTATATGCCAGCATAGATTTACAGATGTGAACACCGCGGTTATTGATAAGGTCTACCTTGTAAACCTCAGCGCCCGCAGCCTTCAAAATGCGGCTTACAGATTCACCAAGAGCATCGTTACGCAAATGTCCCAGGTGAAGCGGTTTATTTGTATTTGGAGAAGAATATTCAACCATTACGCGGCGACCAGCCAGAGGCTTTTTACCGTCAGAGCCGAAAGAACCGTATTCGTCTTTCTGAGCGCGGATTGCATCCAAAATACCTGCAGCGCTTCCTGCCTTATCAAGCTTTACGTTTACGTAAGGGCCAACAGCAAGGAATTCACCGATTGATTTATCTGTAATAAGCTTTGCAACCTCTGCAGCAATCTGAGGAGGTGCCATATGAAGTGATTTTGCAAATGCAAATAGAGGAACTCCAAGGTCTCCCATTTCTGGTTTTGGCGGGGTTACAACCTGAATATTTTCTTCTTTTGCAAGCTCTGCTTCCGGAGCTTTTGCCTTAATAAACTCATTAAGAGCCGCACAAACAACCTTGCGGCATACTGATTTTGCATCTGCCATATAATAATCCCTAGTCTAAAATAAATTTCTTCTATTTTATTGATTTGACACAAGGCACGCAATATGATTTAATAAGGCAATTTGATAATGATTATCAGTTTTTACTGCTGACAACATTTACCATTTAGGAAGGCACATGGCACAATTGACATGCGAGCACCTTACTTTAGGCTACAACTCGCGCATTATAATAGAAGATTTAAACTTTTCTATTAGTAAAGGAAACTATCTCTGCATAATCGGCGAAAATGGTTCGGGAAAAACCACCCTGATGAAGACGCTTTTGCGCCTGCATAAACCAATTTCCGGCCGCATTATCACAGGGGACGGCCTTCTTCCGGATGAAATAGGCTATCTTCCCCAGCAGACTCAGGTTCAAAAGGACTTTCCTGCGAGTGTAAGGGAAATTGTTCTTTCAGGCTGCCAGTCCCGCTGCGGACGCCGTCCATTCTATACAAAAGAAGAAAAGCTTCTTGCCGCAGAAAACATGGAAAAAATGGGCATTACAGAATTTGCAAAACGCTGTTACCGCGAACTTTCAGGCGGTCAGCAGCAGAGAGTCCTCTTAGCCCGCGCCCTCTGTGCCACTCAAAAAATGCTGCTTCTGGACGAGCCAGTTTCCGGCCTGGATCCGATTGTTACAGAAGAAATGTACCGCCTCATCCAGCAGCTGAACAAAGATGGAATTACAATCATCATGATTTCTCATGACATTCAGGCCGCAATGAAGTACGCAAGCCACATTCTGCACATTGGCGACCAGAACTTCTTTGGAGAAAAAGAAATCTTCCGCCAGAAAATTCCGCAGACAACAAGGATTAAATTTTTATGATAGAAACCTTAGTACAGTATTTTTCATTTCCCTTTGTACGCTATGCCTTTATTGTAGGCGTTTTAATTGCTCTCTGCTCTTCCCTTCTGGGAGTAACATTGGTCCTCAAACGCTTCAGCTTTATCGGCGACGGACTTTCTCACGTAGCCTTTGGCGGAATTGCAATTGCAAGTGTTCTCAATCTTTCTAACAACATGTACCTGGTTCTTCCCCTCACAATTTTAAGCGCCATCCTTTTACTCCGCGCCGGAAAAGACACAAAAATCCAGGGCGATGCTTCAATTGCAATGATTTCTGTAGGAGCCCTGGCACTTGGCTACCTTCTTATGAACATTTTTTCAACTTCATCAAACCTTTCGGGCGATGTATGTTCAACCCTCTTTGGTTCAACTTCAATCCTCACCCTTACAAAAGGCGAAGTTTACCTTTGCAGTCTTCTTTCCCTCTGCGTAATAATAGCCTTCATTCTTTTTTACAATAAGATTTTCGCAGTTACCTTTGATCAGGATTTTGCAACCGCAGTCGGAACCCACGCAAGCATCTACAACCTTGCAATCGCAATCATCATCGCAGTAATTATCGTACTTGCAATGAACCTTGTAGGCTCGCTTCTTATTTCTGCCCTGGTAATTTTCCCTGCCATTTCTGCAATGCGGGTTTTCAAAAGCTTTTTCTCCGTAACAATCTGCTCGGCAATTATTTCTGTTACCTGCGCAGTTACAGGCCTTTTAATAGCAATTCTTGCAGGAACCCCGGTTGGAAGCACAATTGTTGCTGCCGATATTTTTGTATTCCTGGTATTTTACACAATTGAATTTATAAAAGGACGATAAGATGAAAGGTCAGGCGGCAAATCTTCTTCCTATATTTTTAATTCTACTTCTCTCTGCCGGCTGTAAAGCCAAAGCTCAAATGCAATTGCCGCCCGACCAGACCAGCCTTGAAGAGCCAGTCCGCACACCAGACGACGGAAGCTTTGGTGCTAAAAGAGAATCGCCTCCCCTTCCTCAGAAATCCGGTAAAATCGACGTTGACCTTACAAAAATGAATGCCAACATGATTTATTCCTACATCTTTGAAATGATAGTAGAACCGGATAACTACCTTGGAAAAACAATTAAGGTTACAGGCTTTTTCTATTCCGTTGTGGACGAAGAATCTGGCGAACGCTATTACGCCGTAATCATCCCGGACGCTTTAGCCTGCTGCAAACAGGGAATGGAATTTAAATGGCTTGGAGAGCACTCCTACCCGGAAGACTACCCTGCAGAAAATCAGGAAATTACAATTACCGGAACCTACAAAACAGAAAGTATGGAAGGCGACATTACCTATTCCTTCCTTGAGGTTTCAGATTTAACCTTCTAGTTTTTCTTCACAAGCTCATAAAACAGTTGAACTTTTGACGAACCTTATTTTATATTTAGAAGTATGAAAGATTCCTTCAAAGATTTTGCATGTACAGAAAACAATGAAAAATGGGCTCAGGCCAATAAGCGCGAAATAGAACTTTATTCAAGAAATAACGGCATCCGCTCGGAATTTGAGCGCGACTACACAAGAATTCTTCACAGCCAGGCCTTCCGCCGCCTTAAACATAAAACTCAGGTCTTTTTTGCGCCCCACGATGACCATATCTGTACCAGAATGGAGCACGTTACCCACGTAGCTTCAGTTGCAACAGAAATTGCAAAATATCTGGG
The DNA here is from genome assembly GCF_000619925.1 of Treponema sp. C6A8. GTDB lineage: Bacteria > Spirochaetota > Spirochaetia > Treponematales > Treponemataceae > Treponema_D. The sequence goes on from NZ_JHVB01000002.1 coordinate 15,125, forward strand.
ACTTAATCAGGAACTTACCCAGGCCATTGCCATGGGCCACGACATAGGCCACGCGCCATTCGGCCACCACGGAGAAGACTGCCTCAACAATCTTCTGGAGCAGAAGGAAGGCGCCAATGCCCCTAAAAAATTCTGGCATGAACGCAACTCCCTCTTTTTTGCAGACTACATAGAAACGCTGGAAGACCCTAACGGAATCCAAAAGCCTTTGAACCTTACCTACGCTGTCCGCGACGGCCTTATCTGCCACTGCGGAGAAATTGACCAGCAGGGAATTAAGCCCCGTAAAGATGCCATAGACCTCTATTCAATGAAGCGGCCGGGTCTTACCCAGCCCTTTACCTGGGAAGGCTGCGTTGTAAAAATTGCAGATAAAATTGCCTATCTGGGCCGGGACCTGGAAGACGCCCGCACCTACCACATCATAGACATGACTTCTTACCGCCAGCTGCGAGAAATTGTAGGCAGCACCCTGGGCTTTGAAAAAAAAGGTGCCCACGCCCTGCGTTCAGGAAAAGCCGTAAACACAACTGTACTCATCAATGACCTTATAGTTGACCTTTGCGAACAGAGCAGCCCGGAAAAAGGTCTCTGCTTTTCTGATGAATATTTCCGCTTTATCCTTGAGCTTAAAAAGTTCAACTTCAGTCAGATTTACAGCCACTGGCGTCTTAAAGAATTTGCCATTTACGCAGAAAACATAATCCGCACAATTTACAGAACCCTTTACAAAACCTGGATTTACGCGCAGAACGGAAGGGTTTCTGCCGCCCTCCGCCTTTACCCTAAACTCTGCAAGACTTTTGAAGAATGGCTTATCAAGCATTCAAACTACAAGGCCTGGAGTTCAGAAAAGCACGACTTTATCAATAAAAAGCAGATTCTGCGCTTTGATACCCCTGTAGTTTTTGATGTAAATGATGAAGAATCTTTCATTAAGTGCATTATAGAATATATTTCCGGCATGACAGACCAGTATGCCATTCAGATTTACGAGGAAATCATAACCTTCTAGGAAGAAGGCAGTTCTACTGTCAAAAGGGCGCCGCCGTCCGGATTATTTGCAGCAGAAATTTTTCCGCCCAGAACAGAAGTAAGTGTTTTTGCAATTGCAAGTCCCAGTCCCGTACTGCTTTTCTTAAGATTGCGGGTTCTGGCACTGTTGCCTGTATAAAATCTGTTGAAAATTTCAGTCAAATCTGCTTCAGAAAAGCCTTCGCCGTTATCAGCTTCACAAAGGAAAACTTTTTCTTCACCCTTATATGCTTTAAGAGTAATAAGGCAGACTTCCTTGTTACAGAACTTTACGCTGTTTGTCATAAAGGCCGTAAAAGTCTGGTGCAGAAGTTCAGCATCAGAATTAATCTCCATCCTTTCATCGCAGTCTATTTCAACCTTTACAGTTTTTTCTGTATCAATATTTGAAAATTCATTTTTAAGGCGGTCAAAAAAGGCCTTCACGTTAATTTTTGTATATTCAGGCTTAAGGATGCCGCTTTCATACCTGCTCATCTGAAGAAGATTTTCAATAATCATCTTCATGGATTTTGCTTCATTGTTTATTGCAATAAGGGAAGTTTCCAGCTGAGCAGGATCATCTTTTCCCCAGCGCAAAAGAAGCTTTGACTGCCCCGTAATTACAGCAAGGGGAGTTTTCAGCTCATGCGAAACATCACTGGAAAACTGTCTTTCCCTTTCAAAATCTTTTTTTATACGCTCAAAAAGGGAATTAAAGGTTAGTGCAAGGTTATCAAGTTCATCATTTCTTGAAGAAAGAGGTAGAACTGCATCAAGTTCAGTGCTGGAAAGCTTACGGACATTTTCTGTCATGCGGACAACAGGTTCTATAGTACGCTTTGCAGTCAAATATGAAATGATAAAGGCAATAAAAATCAAGATTAAAAGAAAAGGCACCAGAGTATATGGAAAAAGCTGGGAAAGTTTTGCCGCATAATCTGTATCCATATAAATTGCGGCAATTATTCTTAAAGGTATATCACTTTCTTTTAAGGAACAGTCCTTGGCATAATAAAGGATTTTTAAATCGCCGTCCGAAAAATAATTCTTTTCATAATAAATGCGGGCTCTGGTACTTGTCTTCAAGTTACAGGGAAGAAGAGGGTCATTTGTGTAATAAACAAAACCGTTATGCGAATTATATACAGAATAGGTAATGTAATAAGGAATGGTAAGAAAAAACTCTGATTCCATTTCCAGCCCGTTAGTCATGGAAAGATTATTTGCTATTCCTTCGCAGGTAAATTTCAATTCTTCACTCTGCTTGTGCTGAATAGCCCTGTCCACAAATAAAACCATGGCAAAAATCGTTGCAATAAGCACGGTGGCAAGGATTTTTGTGTAACTTAAGGAAAGGCGGAATGGAAATGAATTTAAGAATTTCTTTATGGCATTATTTTTCAATAATATATCCGATTCCTCTTACAGTTTTAATGTATTCATCTTTGGTAACATCGCCGATTTTTGAACGCAGATAGCCAATATATACGTCAACAATGTTTTCGTCAATAAAGTGCTCTTTTCCCCAGATTGCATCAAGGATTTCATTGCGGGAAAGAACTTTGCCGGCATTTTCTACAAAGAGCTTCAAAAGGAAGTATTCGGTTTTAGAAAAATAAATTGTCTTTCCTTCAACCTTTACGCCCATGCCGTCCAAATCCATTTCAAGGTTACGCACCTTCAGAATTGCTGAATCTTTGGAACTTCTGTTCAGGCGTCTTAAAACGGCATTAATTCTTGCAACCAGTTCTTCAATATCAAAAGGCTTGGCAATATAATCATCTGCGCCGGCATTAAGACCGTTAACCTTATCAATTGATTCTCCGCGGGCAGTTTCCAGAATTACAGGCACATTAGATTCTTCGCGAATTCTTCTTAGAACCTCAATTCCATTCATTTCAGGAAGCATTACGTCCATCAAAATCAAATCGGGATTTTCTGAATGAAAGAGTTCAATTGCCTTGCGGCCAGTTTCAGCAACTACAGTTTCAAAACCTTCGTGTTTAAGTTCAGGGATAAGAAATTCGCAGATTCCCTTATCATCTTCTACTACAAGAATTTTCATTTTACAATTATTTCCTCTATAACTTTTCCATCAAATGTCTGAACATTTTTTAGTACAAGCTTAGATTTTTTTATCTCTTCCTCTGTATAAAAGTCAGAAACAAAAGTAATGGTTACAGCATCTGATTTCCGGTTGAATTTTATAATAACTCCTGAATCGACCTTTTTTCCATTCAGATATAGTGATTTTGAAGAGATTTTTGCAGTATCCACAGCCTGATTAAAATGAACGGCAAGCTGATAGTTATTTGCCTTTCGCGTAAGAGATGTATTTACAACTTCAAGAGGCTCGTTTGAGCAAAGTTTTCTTTGTCCGCGGTAATTAATAATTACAGAAGAGGATGAACTTCCTCCGGACGGCGCGCTTGGAGCGGGAGGCGGAGGCGGCGCATTTCTTTGTCCCGGAGGATTACTTCCCGGTGCTGGTGGCGGCGCAGAAGGAGGCGGAGCGCTTCTTCCCGGGGCTCCCCCACCTGGTCCAGGTCCACCCGGACCGCCAGGGCCTCCCGGTGCAGAAAAGGCCAGAGATGAAAATAATATAATAGAAAAAAGAGTTAATAGTCTTTTTTTCACAAGAATAGTATTAACCCCATCTTAAAAAATAAACAATATGGGGAAAGCTTTTATAAAAGAAGTCTTAGTAATAATAAGATTTTTCTTATAATTTAAACTCGATAGCATAACGCAAAGGTCGTAAGGGGCACTACAGTTTTTAGCGGGAAGAACCTTTGCTACACTTCTCCCTGACGGTCGAAGTGCTTTAGACGCGGTGCATAGCTGAAAAAACCTTCTCAGCCATTACGTTGATTTCTACGCCCATTTCTTCGGCTTTTTTGGTCAGGTCGGTGCGGAGCTGGTCAACAGCAACATCGGCTTTGGACAAATCTACCATCATCATCATTACAAAGTTTCCGGAAAGGATAGTCTGTGTAATGTCGGCAATATTTACCGAATGCTGTGCCAGGAATTCAGAGACCTTAGCGATAATACCAACTTTATCAGATCCTACTACAGTAATAATTGCGTTCATAATGTGCTTTATCCTCCTAAAAAAAGCCATTAAACAAGTTTGTCAAGGCTTTAAGCGTAGCGTGCCTTGACGAACTTGTATTTGTATATGGCCTAGAAATTATTTCCTAATGTTGCGGCAAGTACAGCCTTAATTGTATGCATGCGGTTTTCAGCTTCATCAAAAACTACAGACTGCTTGCTTTCAAAAACATCATCTGTAACTTCCATAGCTGCAAGCCCGAACTTTTCACCAATTTCCTGCCCGATTTTTGTTTCAAGGTTATGGAAAGAAGGCAAATCATGCATAAAAATTGCCTCAGGTTTTGCAAGCTTCATTACATCAGCATTTACCTGATAAGGCTTAAGGTCTGCAATGCGTTCTGCCCAAACTTCATCAGGCTCACCCATGCTTACCCAGACATCAGTATAAATAATATCAGCATTTTTTGCAGCAGCTTTAACGTCTTCTGTCAAAGTAATTGTTCCGCCGCTTTCCTTCTGCCATACCTTGCACTCTTCAATAAGAGCCGCATTAGGTGCGTATTTTTTAGGGCTGCAGAGCACAAGATTCAAGCCGAGTTTAGAACAAACAATGCTCAAAGAATTTCCTATGTTATAGCGGGCATCACCAAAGTAAACAAGCTTAAGGCCCTTAAGTTTTCCAAGGTGCTCGCGGATTGTAAGCATGTCAGCCAGCATCTGTGTCGGGTGATATTCGTTTGTAAGACCGTTCCAGACAGGAACTTCTGTGTATTTTGCAAGGGCTTCTACCATTTCCTGACCGTAACCGCGGTATTCAATTCCGTCAAACATGCGGCCAAGAACGCGGGCAGTATCAGCAATGCTTTCTTTTTTACCAATCTGACTGCCCTCTGCAAGGTAAGTTGTGCAGATTCCAAGATCATGAGCTGCAACTTCAAAGGCACAACGGGTACGGGTACTTGTCTTTTCAAAAATGAGGGCAATGTTTTTTCCCCGGTGAATATCCACAGGAATTCCAAGCTTTTTCTTTTCTTTAAGACTTGCTGCTAAATCAAGCAGATAAAGAATCTCTTCCGCCGTAAAATCTTTAAGTGTTAAAAAGTCGCGACCTTTCAAATCAATACTCATAACAACCTCGCTAAAAGTGATTGTGAAAGTTTAATTATAGTGCATAACTTAAGTATTATTCAAGAAGTATGTTTTTTTTAGAAAATCATATCAGCTTGATTGCCCCGTTTAACAGTGGCGAAAAATCCAGAAAAGCGATATAATATAAGTAATTATAAAATCCGGGTGGGGAAAATGGATTCTAAAAAAACGACTGCGGCAAAGGCTGCCGCTCCAAAAGCTTCAGTAAAATCTACAGCAGCGGCAAAAACGACTGCCAGCAAGGCAACAGCTGCAAAAAAAGTAAGTGCCGCTAAGGCAAGCACTGTAAAAGCGGCTCCCGCAAAGGCAGCTGCAAAAACAGCAGTTGCAGCGGCTTCAACTGCGCCTGCTGCACCATCAACTGTAAGTGAAACTACCACGGCAAAATCAACTGCAACAAAATCTGTAAGAACTACGGCCGCTAAAACAGTTGCACCAAAAGCTTCAGCTGCCGTTTACGATGAATCTTCCATTCAGCATCTTGAAGGTCTGGAGCACATCCGTCTGCGTCCTGGTATGTATATCGGTTCCCTTGGCGACGGTTCAAATGAAAACGACGGTATTTATATCCTCTTAAAAGAAGGAATTGATAACTCTGTTGATGAATTTTCTCAGGGTTTTGGTAACAGAATCGATGTTGAAATTAAAGACGGCCGCGTAAAAATCCGTGACTATGGACGCGGTATTCCTCTTGGAAAACTTGAAGACTGTGTAAGTAACGTAAACACAGGTGCTAAATACAATAACTCTGTTTTTAAGCAGGCAATCGGTATGAACGGTGTTGGTATTAAGGCTACCAACGCTCTTTCGTCATACTTCCGTGCGGCTTCTGTTCGCGACGGCAAAATGGCTGTGGTTGAGTTTGAAAAAGGAAACAAGCTGAGCGGAAAAACAGGTAACGCAAAGCCTGGCGTTCCAAACGGCACCTACCTTGAATTTGAGCCGGATAAAGAACTTTTTGGAAAATATGCCTTCAACATGGAATATGTTGAAAAACGTCTCTGGAACTATGCCTACCTGAACCCTGGACTTTTGATTAAGTGCAACGGCAAGGAATATGTCAGCCAGAACGGAATTATGGACCTGCTCAATCACGAAATGGGCGGGGCAGACAAGGCTCTTTACAATCTTTTTGACTACAAGGGCGAAAACCTTCAGTTTGTTTTGACACATGGTGCCAGCCTTGATAAATTCATCTATTCATTCGTAAACGGTCAGAGCACAGAAGACGGCGGTACCCATGTTACTGCCTTCCTTGACGGTTTTACAAAGGGAATAAACGAATACTTTAAGAAAGACTATGATATCCGCGATGTAACAAGCGGTTTGTATGTGGCACTTAAAATCGGACTTGATAATCCTATGTTCACAAGCCAGACAAAAAATAAGCTTGGTAACGTAGAAATCCGTGCTCCGATTATTAAGGAAGTTCAGATTGCGGTTGATGACTGGCTCCGCCACAATCCTGATATTGCCGGCCGCATCGAAGAAAAAATCATCAAAAACCAGAAGGCCCGCAACGAAATCAACAGCGTTACAGACAAGCAGATTCGCGAGGCTTCCAAGTCTCTTATGCTTAAGATTCCAAAGCTTAAGGACTGCCGCTACCATCTTCAGGACGGCCCAAAGGGTGCAGAAAGCATGATTTTCATTACCGAGGGTGATTCTGCGACTGGTACAATGACTCACGCCCGCGACGTAACATATCAGGCAATTTTCAGCCTTCGCGGTAAGCCTGCAAATATGTACGGAATGAAGCGTTCTGCAATTTTTGATGTAGAAGAGCTTAAAAACCTGACTTTCAGTCTTGGTATCCAGAAAGATATTGAAGGTCTTCGTTATAATAAAATCATCATCGCAACCGATGCCGATAACGACGGTTACCATATCAGAAACCTTGTAATGACTTATCTTCTTTTATACTTTGAAGAGCTTGTTCTTACAGGGCACGTTTATATTCTTGAAACTCCGCTTTTCCGCGTACGCAACAAGACAAAAACTGTTTACTGCTACAGCGAAGAAAGCCGTGATAAGGAAATCAAAAAGCTTGGCGCCAGCGCTGAAGTAACCCGATTTAAGGGACTTGGAGAAATCAACCCTAGCGAGTTCGGTCAGTTTATCTTCCCTCGCAAAGAAGGCGAAAGTGAAGATAAGGGTATGCACCTGACTCCGGTAACTATCCAGCAGCTTAAAAACGTGCCGGAAGTTCTGAAGTTCTATATGGGTAAGAACACACCAGAGCGCCGCGACTTTATTATTCACAACCTGGCTTCCGAAATTGACGCTTAATGTAACTTGAGCGAAGCGAAAGTTATGCAAAGGTCCGGGAAGTTATGCTATTAAGTTTGTCTTACGACCTTTGCAGAAATCGACGCTTAGAGTGTGAACAGTCGCATCAGAATCTATTTTCTCACTGTTTTCAAATCTGCCAGAGAGTCAAGGATTCTGGCAGTAATTTCAAAGGCCTCTTCATCAAGACTCTCAAAATCATCTTCCATAGTGTGAAGTTTCTGCCAGGAAAGGGGCTTGATAGAAGCTCGTAAGAAGGCATCAATTTCCTGGCCGGGCAGCATTGTAAAGGCTACGGCAGGAATACCGTTCGCAATAAAACCGGCATTATCACTGTAATTGCAGGGAAGCTTCATCCATTTGCCGCCAGCCGCAGTCTTTATCAAACTTTCAGCTCGTTCTTCAAGAGTACAAAAATCCTTTACAAAAGCCCGAGGCGCATTTTTAGGGAGCACAGTTTCTGTCAGAACCGGAACATCACCCCGCCCCATGCAGTCAAAAACAAAAACATCTTCGTTTGTTATTCCAAGACGCTTAAAAAGCTTTGCAAGCCCGAAGGCCCCTTGAGACGCCACTCCTTCAGAACTCAGTTCTTCGCCATCCGTAAATATCATGCGGATATTGTGAGTTCCAGTCCGCACAGAAAGCCTTTCCGCCCAGCGCAAAAATGAATACACAGAAGAAGAATTATCGTTGGCGCCCGGAGTCTGTGGCACGCGGTCATAGTGGGCAATTACTGTTTTGATTTTAAAAAGCGGGTTGTATTGATTTTTTGGGAAGGTAACGTAAAGGTGATTTTTTCCGTCAATGGGAATTATAGGACAATTAAGCCCGATGCCTTCCAGATACTTTTGAATGAACTTTACCCGGTCAGCATCGAGCTCTATAAACTTTTTAAATTCTTCGTCCAAAAACGCCATATTTATTTATCGGCAGAAAGACGAAGAATTCTTCATTTCTAAAAGAGATTAGAATTCATTTCCCGGAAAGCGAGGAATTCCTGCAAAACCTTTTTCAAGGTCAGCATCAGTTGGAATATAATCGCTCATAGTTCCGTCGTTGAAAGCCTTGTAAGCGTACATATCAAAGTAACCGGTACCAGTAAGACCAAAGAGGATTGTCTTTTCTTCGCCTGTTTCCTTACACTTAAGGGCTTCATCAATTGCAACCTTGATTGCGTGGCTTGATTCAGGAGCAGGAAGAATACCTTCTACGCGGGCAAATTCCTGAGCTGCTCTGAAAACTTCTGTCTGCTCAACAGTGCGGGCTTCCATAAGACCGTCATCATAAAGCTGAGAAAGAATAGAACTCATACCGTGGTAACGGAGGCCGCCTGCATGGTTTGGAGAAGGAATAAATTCACTTCCCAGAGTGTACATCTTTGCAAGAGGACAAACATGACCGGTATCACAGAAGTCGTAAACAAACTTACCGCGGGTCAAAGAAGGACAGCTTGCAGGTTCAACAGCAATAAACTGATAGTCAGCCTCACCGCGGAGCTTGCGTCCCATAAATGGAGAAATAAGACCGCCAAGGTTTGAACCGCCGCCTGCACAACCGATAATCATATCAGGCTTAATGCCGTATTTATCCATTGCAGTCATAGTTTCAAGACCGATTACAGTCTGATGAAGCAAAACCTGATTCAAAACGCTTCCTAAAACGTAGCGGTAACCTTCCTGATGAGTTGCAGCTTCAACAGCTTCAGAAATAGCACAGCCCAAACTTCCGCCAGTACCAGGGAATTCAGCAAGAATCTTTCTTCCTACTTCTGTTGTTTCGCTAGGAGATGGAGTAATTTTTGCGCCGTAAGTGCGGATAACTTCGCGGCGGAAAGGCTTCTGCTCGTAAGAAACCTTTACCATATATACCTGGCAGTCCAGTCCAAAGTAAGAACATGCCATAGAAAGTGCAGTTCCCCACTGACCTGCACCAGTTTCAGTTGTAACACCTTTCAAGCCCTGTTTTTTTGCGTAGTAAGCCTGGGCAATTGCAGAGTTCAGTTTGTGGCTTCCGCTTGTGTTATTTCCTTCAAACTTGTAGTAGATTTTTGCCGGAGTTCCAAGCTTCTTTTCCAGACAGTAAGCGCGGACAAGAGGTGCCGGGCGATACATTTTGTAAAACTCGCGGATTTCTTCAGGGATTTCAATATACGCGGTATTATCATCAAGTTCCTGCTTAATAAGTTCATCACAGAATACAGGACGAAGTTCTTCAAAAGTCATTGGCTGGTGTGTACCCGGATTCAAAAGCGGTGCCGGTTTATTTTTCATATCAGCACGAACGTTATACCAGCTGGTCGGAAGTTCGTTTTCTGAAAGATAGATTTTGTAAGGGATTTTTTCGTTACTCATTTTTAACCTCTCGTTCTTATTTATAGAAACATTTTGTACTTATACATAGTAACATACAAAAAGCGATACTGCAAGCAGAAACATAAAAAAGAAGGCCTCAGGTAACACCCAAAGCCTTCTATTTGTTATCTCAATTTGTCAAAGGACTTATGCCTTAACAAATTCCTTCTTTAAAAAGTCCAAATCAAGTTCCGGATAAAGAACATGTGCACCCAAAAGTTTGTTTACACGTGCACGAGCAGCATTTACAGTGTCATCTGAAATCTCGATTTTTCCTTTTGCAGGTTTACCTTCTTTAGTAAGTCCTGGCTTTGTATTTTTAAGAACAAAGTCAATAATGTCGGCAACTTCCTTCATATCAGCTTCATTCATTCCTAACGTTGTAAGACCTGGAGTTCCGATACGGATACCAGATGTCCACCAGGCACCATTCTTGTCGTATGGAAGGGCGTTAGCGTTGGCAGTTACACCGCACTTGAAGAGAGCAGCTTCTGCCTGTTTTCCTGTAAGACCGTAAACAGTTACATCACAGAGCATAAGGTGGTTATCAGTTCCGCCAGTCTGAAGTGGAATATTGTGTGCTTTACAGCCTTCAGCCAAAGCCTGTGCATTCTTTACAACCTGCTGTGCCCATGCCTGATAAGCAGGAGTACGAGCCTCTTTGAATGCGATTGCCTTAGCGGCCATAACGTGTCCGAGAGGTCCACCGAGTACCATAGGACATCCCTTATTTACATAGTCTGCAAATTCTTTCTTACAGAGAATCATAGCACCGCGAGGTCCGCGCAAAGTTTTATGAGTTGTAGTTGTTACTACGTCTGCCCATTTTACAGGATCGTAATCGCCAGTGAAAACTTTTCCGGCAACAAGACCTGCGAAGTGAGCCATATCTACCATGAGAACTGCTCCACACTTGTCTGCAATTTCGCGGAAGCGTTTAAAGTTGATTTTACGCGGGTAAGCAGAGAAACCTGTCAAAAGAATAAGAGGTTTTACTTCCATTGCCTGCTTTTCGATAGCATCGTAGTCCAAAAGACCAGTTTCTTTATCTACTCCGTATGGATGAGATTCAAACATGCGTGCAGAAACGTTCATTTTATAACCGTGAGTAAGGTGACCACCACAAGAGTAGTCCAGGCCCATCAATTTCTGATTTCCGAACTTTTTACGAAGTGCGTCGAACTGTTCGTCTGTAAGGTCGTTCAAAGATTTAACGCCGAGTTCTTCAAGAGTTGGAGTTTCTACTTTTGCAGAAAGGATTGCCCAGTAAGCTACAAGGTTTGTGTCTGCACCAGAGTGAGGCTGAACATAAGCGTAATCAGCACCAAAAAGAGCTTCTGCTTCGCGGGCAGCAGTATTTTCAACAGCGTCAATATTTACACAGCCACCATAGTAACGGTGTTCTGGATAGCCTTCTGCATATTTATCTGTAAGAAGGTTTCCCATAGCAGCCTGAACGTTAAGCGAACAGTAGTTTTCGCTTGCAACAAGCTTCAAGTGGCTTCTCTGATTTTCAATTTCATTTACGATTGAAGCAGCAATATCCGGCCCCACAGCTGCAACCTGCTGAAGATTTGCTACGTAAGCTGTCATTGCGGCATTAGGTTTTCCACCGCAACCTGCAAGGTAATTTTCCAATGGTGTTGGCATATTTACAACTCCTGAGTTTTAATAATATTTAAGTGATTTTAGCGTAATTAAAGATTTTTGGGAAGAGCAAAAAAAAACCGCAGGACTAAGAGCAGCCCTGCGGAAAATTTATTTAGAGGAGAATTTGGATTCTAATTAGATCTTAACGCGGCGTGCGCGAACGTCGAACAATACGGCAGCAATCAAAACAGCACCACGAACGATGTACTGCAAAGAAATACCTACACCCATAAGGTTCATACCGTTTGTCAAAGAAGACATTACCAAAGCACCAATCATTGTTCCTGTAACTTTACCAACACCACCAGATGCTGATGTACCACCAACGTAAGAAGAAGCAATAGCATCCATTTCAAATGCGTTACCAGCTGTTGGTGTAGCTGACTGAAGACGTGCTGCGAACAATACACCAGCAAGACCAGCAAGCATACCCATGTTACAGAATACGAACATCAAAATCTTTTCAACCTTAATACCAGAAAGCTGAGCAGCTTCGCGGTTACCACCTACAGCGTAGATGTGGCGTCCAAGAACTGTGTTGTTTGTAATGAAGTGGTAGATACCAAGTACAACAAGTACGATTACGATTGTCCAAGAAAGTCCATGATACTGAGCCAATTTTGTTGTGAAGAACAAAATCAAAACTGCCATGAAGAACAATTTAGCAATGAACAATGTTTTTGGGCTGTCAGAAAGACCATATTTAGCCTTGTTAGCACGAGCCTTGATTTCTGAACCGATAAGACATCCTACAAGAGCAATACCAAGAATCATTGTAAGGATATGAATATCGTGTTCACCACCGATATCAGGAATAAATCCGTTACCAATAGCGTTGAATGTTTCGTTCTTGATTACAATTGTACCAGTAGAACCAGTAACCAAAAGCAAAGCACCACGGAAGATAAACATACCAGCCAGAGTTACAACGAAAGGTGGAACTTCACATTTTGCAACTAAGAAGCCCTGATAAGCACCAACAAGAATACCGATTAACATTGCACCAAGTACAAGTACTACTACTGGAACACCAGGAGCAACACGCATAATCTGAGCAACAATAGCACCGATGAAACCACAAACATAACCTATAGAAAGGTCAATCTGAAGGTCGATCAAAATCAAAGTCATACCAATAGCCAGAACAGCAACATAACCAGTCTGGTCAAAAAGGTTACTCAGGTTACGAGCATTCATGAAGATACCGCCGGTTGTGGCAGTAAAGAAAAGCATTACAGCAAGCAAAGCGATGAACATAGCATAAGAACGCATGTTACGCTTGATTATAGTTAATGTACCCATTTTATATTTCTCCTATTTTTAGTTTTCAGTAGCGATACGCATGATTTTTTCCTGCGTAGCTTCTGCACCACTCATTTCGCCGGCAATTACACCGCCAGATACAACACAGATGCGGTCACTCATACCAAGAACTTCAGGTAATTCTGAAGAAATCATGATAATAGCCATACCCTGTTCTACCAGCTGGTTCATCAGCGAATAAATTTCATACTTAGCACCAACATCGATACCGCGTGTAGGTTCATCAAGAATAAGAACTTCTGGGCGTGTCATCATCCATTTAGCAAGAGCAACTTTCTGCTGGTTACCACCAGAAAGGTTGTTTACTTTTGTATCAATAGATGGTGTCTTTACACGAAGATCTTTTACATACTGAGAACTTACGACAATTTCCTTGTTCTTATCTACAACGCCGTTTTTAACAAGCTGTCTCAAAGAAGCAATTGTGATGTTCTGCTTTACATCCTGCTGAAGCAAAAGACCATTACCTTTACGGTCTTCAGATACATATCCGATACCGTCAGCAATAGCATCTGCCGGGTGCTTGTAGTTAACTACCTTACCATTGTGATAAGCGGTTCCTTCTACTTTGTATCTGCGAGGGTTACCAAAAAGACTAAGGGCAAATTCTGTACGGCCGCAGCCCATAAGTCCTGCAAGACCAAGAATTTCACCTTTACGAACTGTAAGGTTTACGCCTTTAAGAAGCTGACGAGAAACTGAATAGTCATAAACTTTCCAGTCCTTTACTTCAAGTGCTACATCACCAATATTGATGTGTTCACGTTTTGGATAAATATTGGTAAGTTCACGACCTACCATGTATTTAATAATCTGCTCTTCGTTGATTTCATCTTTTTCAAGCTGTGCAACTGTTTTACCATCGCGCAATACTGTTACACGGTCTGCAATTGCAGTTACTTCCTTAAGTTTATGAGAAATCATAATGCTTGTAACGCCCTGTTTTTTGAGCTCTACAATAAGCTTAAGCAGATTTTCACTGTCATTTTCATTCAAAGAAGATGTAGGTTCATCAAGAATAAGAATACGAACGTTCTTACTCAAAGCTTTTGCAATTTCTACAAGCTGCTGTTTACCTGTACCAAGATCCTTAATCTTTGTACTTGGATCAACATCAAGTCCTACACGTTCAAGCTGTTTTTTAGCCTGAATAATTGTTTCGTTCCAGTTAATAGTACCGTTCTTGTTCCGGATTTCATGTCCAAGATAGATGTTTTCGTAAACAGACAATTCAGGAATTAAAGCCAGTTCCTGATAAATAATTGCAAGGCCTGCTCGTTCACTGTCTTTGATTGTTTTGTACTCTTGAACTGCTCCATCGATGCGGATTTCTCCCTTATAAGTTCCAAAAGGATATACTCCAGAAAGAACCTTCATCAAAGTTGATTTACCAGCACCGTTTTCACCACAGATGAAAAGGATTTCTGATTCTTCAGCTTTAAATGTTACATCATCAAGAGCTTTAACTCCGGGGAATGTTTTTGTGATATGAGCCATTTCAAGTATTGTCTTGCCCATTTTGTTATTACCCCCATTTTATAATTGAAAAAATAAACCGGATTTACCGGCAAAAGTTTATGCGCATTCACGCTGAATTTTTTAATTTTCTTCTTAAATATTATTATTAAATCGTTTTTAATTATATTTTTCAAAAATCGGGCGAAAGCGGACTTCCGCCCGATAATTAATCACTTAAAGTTATTTTACGATATCAACGTTAGACTTTGTGATAACAGTTACATCAGCCTGGATAGCCTTAACCTTTGTCTTACCATTGTCGTAAGAAGCAGAAGTTGCAGGAGCTTTACCGTTGATGAGCTGTGTAGCCAAGTCTACAGCTGCTTTAGCCAATACAGATGTGTTCTTCCATACTGTCATTGTCTGTTTTCCATCGCGGATGTACTGGAGAGAAGCTTTTTCAGCATCCTGTCCTGTGATTACGTATGATTTTACAGCTGGGTCTTTAGCGAATTCGTCAGCGATTGCACGAGCAGTACCATCGTTTGGAGCCAAGATAGATACATCACCCTTGTCAGCAGCCTTAGCAACTGTCAAGTTATCAGCAGCCTTTCTCTTAGCAACATCGAAGTTCCAGTCTGTTGTAACCTGGTTGATTACGTTAGAAAGTTCAGCACGTGTAAGAGTTTTCTTTGAAGAAAGTTTTTCAGCTTCAGAAGAGTTCTTGATTACGAATGTACCGTCAGCGATTTTTGGCTGGAGTACTGACCAAGCACCTTCGAAGAAGATGAAAGCGTTGTTGTCTGATGCAGCACCTGCATAGAGATACAATGGGTTTCCTTTCTTTGATTTGTCTTTGAGGTTGTCGATAAGGAACTGTCCCTGAGCAACACCTACAGAGAAGCTGTCGAATGTTACATAGTAGTCAACAGCAGTTGTATCAGTGATAAGACGGTCATAAGAAATAACCTTTACCTTGTCTTTCTTTGCAGCTTCAGCAGCAGCAGCGGCAGCAGCACCGTCCTGTGGACAAATGATAAGAACTTTGATTCCCTTTGTAAGAAGAGCTTCAACGTTCTGTTTTTCTTTGTTTGAGTCTCCCTGTGAGAACAAAACTTCTACAGAAGCATTGTCTTTAAGAAGGTTTGTGAATGATGTTTCGTCCTGAATCCAGCGTGGTTCATCTTTTGTTGGAAGAACGATACCTACTTCTGTCTTAGCTTTCTTTGCTTTAGCAGCAAAAGCTGAAGAAGAAACTGCAGCGAATGCACATGCAGCAAGTACAACTTTTGTAATTTTTTTCATAAAAAACTCCTTTCCGCCTCCTAAGCGGTGTTCTTTTTTTATAGAAACATTTTGTTTCTTATTACGTTCAGTATATAAGATTGCATCAGAAAAAATTCATCGACTTTCTAGACAATATTAGTTTCTTACGCATTTTTTTTGTTTTTCATCATAAATATTTTGTCCAAATTCTAGAATTTATTGTTGTGCAAAATTTTTATGTGCTAATTTGTGCTATACTCCTTTTTATGATTGAACTTAACCTTGCAACTAAAAAAATTACGACAGACCTTCCCGCCTTTGTGATGGGAATTGTAAACGCTACTCCCGACTCATTTTTCAGCGGAAGCCGCGGTGGAATTGAAAGAGCCCTTCAGCTTATTGAAGAAGGCGCAGATCTCCTTGATCTTGGCGCAGAATCAACCCGCCCAGGAAGCGAATATGTAAGCGAAGAAGAAGAAATCCGCCGTCTTATTCCCCTCATCAAGGAAATCAGAAAAAACAGCGACATTCCCCTTTCCATAGATACAAGAAAAGCAGCCGTTTTTAAGGCAGCCGTAGAAGCCGGAGCCGATATTTTAAACGACATCAGCGCTTTGGAAGATGCCCCGGAACTTGCAGACTTCTGTGCAAAAAAAGGTCTGCCGGTAATCCTCATGCACAAACGCGGAAATCCTGGAACCATGCAGAAAAACACAGCCTACACAGACTGTTTTAGCGAAGTAAACGACTACCTGATTGAACGCGCAGCCTTTGCAGAAAAAAGCGGAATTGCAGCCGAAAAAATCATTCTTGACCCTGGAATCGGATTTGGAAAAAATACCCGCGACAATTTCCAGCTTATTCGCCGCTGCGGTGAACTTGCAGGCGGTAAATATAATGTGCTTATGGCCCTTTCCAGAAAAACCTGTATTGGTGAAGCGACCGGCCGGGCTGTTGAAGACCGCCTTTACGGAACTCTTGCCGCAGACCTGGTTGCCGTGCAGAAAGGAGCCTTTATGGTTCGCGTTCATGACGTAAAGGAAACTGTAGATACCCTCAAGGTTTTAAAAGCCTGCAATAATATAGAATAAAATGACAAAAATCGAACTCAGAAAGCAGATAAAAACTCTTCTCCCGGTCACGGAAATCAGAAAATCAGAAAGCAAAAGGATTTGTAATGCAATAATCCAGAGCAACGAATACCAGACAGCCCCTCTGATTCTCTTGTACATGGCCATGGATGATGAAGTTGATTTGAAGCTTCTGAACGATGACGCCCTAAATCGCAAAAAGCTTGTCGGCTTGCCTCGAATAATTCCCCAGAGCGGTCTTATGGACTTTTACTACGCAACAGCCCAAACACAATTGAAGGCGGAAGCCAGTTACGGAATAAAAGAGCCGGAGGCACTAGCTGAAAATCTGATTAATCCGGAAAATCTTCCTGACGGCACATTAATCATCGTGCCGGGACGGGCCTTCACAAAGGATGGCAGCCGTCTTGGCCGGGGAAAGGGCTTTTACGACCGCTGGCTTTCAAAAATCCCTTCGGACAAAAAAAATCGTGTTCATCTTTTTGGAGTATGCTTTCCGCAGCAGATTGTAGAAAGCATTCCTTGCGATGAACACGACTTTTTAATGAACAAAGTTGTGTATTAATCTTGTAATTTAGATTGATAAAAAAATGGCGCGAGGGAACAGAGTGCGGGGCAAAAACACTCTGATTGCTGTGACCGCGAGAGCGGTCAAGTTTATAGTTACTTTGCAGCAATCAGCGTGTAGCGCGATATCGCGCGGTTTTGCCCCGTACTCTGTGACCGGAAGCCATTTTTTTTAAACAATACCCTATTTTACAAGAATAAATTCAACACGGCGGTTCTTCCAGTTGTTGTCCTTATCTTTTGGATTAACAACAGGCTTTGTACCACCCATACCTTCAGTTGAAATATTAGCGCCGCTTACACCCTTCTTCATCAGGTATGCGCGGATTGCATCTGCACGTTCCTTAGAAAGTGGCTGAGAAGCACGTCCCCACTGGTTCATATTGTCTACAGTCTCTTCTTCAGGATTATCAGTTACCTTGTTAGCGTGACCAACCACAGTAACCTTGTAATCCTTGAACTTCTTAAGGATTTCTGCGATACGGTTCAAAATCTTAATGTTGTTGTCTACCTTATCCTTTGCAAGCTTAGCATTTGCAGCCTGGAAGTTTGCAGCGTCGCTTTCAAAGATAATAGAAGGAACTGCCATCTTAAGAACGTTACCGTCGCGGATAACAAGAACATCTACAGAAATCTGACCAGTAACAGTATTTGTCATACCAAGGTTATCAGTTACTGTAAATTCATAAGGATAATCCATAGCTGACTGAACGCGTTCTGCACGTCCCTTAGAATCTTTCTGAACATTACTCAAACCGTCCCAGATAAGGCGTTCTGTAATTGAGTTTTTACCGTTCTGAACCCAGAAGTCCTTGCCTTTTGGATCTTTAATTGTAAAGTTCCAGTTCTTAACCTGAGCCTTTGTTGCGCAAGAAAGCTTGATGAACAAATCATCGTCTGTACCGTCGTTATCAGGGCTGAAGTATTCAGGAGCTGTCTGAACCTTAAGCTGTGGAGCTGTTGCAGTACATACAAATGGAGAAGAAACTGCGCTTACGACATTACCCTTCTCGTATTCAATATCAAGAGTTCCAGTAAAGGTTCCTTCGCAGGCATTTCCGTCTACTCCGGCGCCATTCCAGTTGATTACAGCAGGAACGTTTGCGCTGTCTTTTTCTGTAAGTGCAAATACGCTAGAGCCGTCCTCTTTTCTTACATTGAATACCCAGCTCTTAATTCCGTCTGGAACAGAAAGTGTAATTTCAAACTTCTGAGTATCGAACTTAGAGTCTCCGTTTGGAGAGATTCCTTCAAGGTCAGCAGTCAGGTAAGCCTTTGTTTCGCGGCTATCCAGTGTGAGTGAAGGAAGAACTGATTTGAATGAGTTTCCAGCCTCATCAGTTGAAGTAAATTCAATAGAATAAACTCCGTCTGCAGCTACGTTTCCGCTTTCGTCAGTTCCGTCCCATGTAAGGGCAGAAGATGAACCGCTCCAGGTGTACTTCTTAACAAGCTGATTTTTTGAATCAAGAACATTTGCTGTCCAGAGTTTTTCTGAAGAGCAGTTTGTGATTGTTACAGGCATCTTGTCTTTCTTGCTGTCTCCGTCTGGAGAGAAGAACTTGTATGGAGTTGAAGCTGTAAGACTTGGAGCTACTGTATCAATTACAAAAATCTGAGTAGAAGCAGCTGCCTGAGAACCGTTTGTAGCTTCAAGGCTGAGCTGAGCAGAATAATTTCCGTCTGCACAGAGAGTCTTGTCATCAGCTTTTCCGTCCCATGTAAAGCTTGCAGGAAGAGAGTTTTCTCCGCTTGTCTTGTAAACAGCCTTTCCAGAAGAATCTTTTACAGTGAATGTGTATGATTTAACTTCTTTTGTCTGTGTAAGAGGAGTAAAGCTGATTGTCTTTTTAGGGCTGTTTCCATCCGGTTTTGGAGAGAAAGCTGAATCACTCATAGCAAGAAGAAGCTGAGCTTCAGTTGTATCAAATGTTACAGTTCCGGCTGTCTGTCCGCCTCCTGCGTTTCCTGCAAGGTCTACTGCAGAAATTACCATCTGATATTTACCCTTTTCACTGATCTGGCCTTTGTCGTTTACACCGTTCCATGTAACTGAATCAGGTGGGAATGCGCCAAAGTCGTAAGTACGTACAACTTCATTTGTTTCAACATTCTTGATTTCTGCCTTCCAGTTCTGAACTGGTGCTCCGGCAGAAGGAACAGTTGTAATAGTAAATTTAACAGAATCTTTTGAGCCGGCACCGAAGGTTGTTTCAGAAGCCTTGATGCTTGCTACAGGTTTTTCTGTATCAAGAACTACATAAGGAGAATAGATAGTTGTAGGAACATATCCGTTCAAATATTTTGCAGTAATGCTTGCGCGGTATTCGCCGTCCTTGAGTTTTGTTTTTCCGTCTGTGCCGTCAAAAGTAATTTCAGAAGGAGGAACTGCGCCAGTATTAGACTGATTGTAAACACGAACTGCCTTTCCGTTTCTGTCTTCAATTGTTAAAGCCCATTCAACAAGCTTGTTGCCAGATTTTTCTTCTGGAACAGGAATTGTGATATTGAACTTAACATCTTTATAAAGGCTTTCTGTTTCTGGAGAGAAGTAGCGTGAAGAAGCAAGGTAGATGTTTGTAGCAGGCTTTTCTGCAGAGTAGATGATATTTGAAATACCAGTTTTTGCAGCCTTGTTTCCTGCGCGGTCAGTTGCTGTGATGTCGTAAGAATAAACACCATCAGGAAGCTGAGCATCAAGATCATCTGTACCCTTCCAGCTGAATTCCAGAGGTTCAGATTTTTTCCATGTGTAAGTGCGGACTGTTTTTCCGTCTGCGCTGGCAAAAGTACCAACCCAAAGGTCTTCTTTTGAACCGCTCTGGCGAACTTTGAATGCAGCTTTTGCGCCTTCACCAAAGATTTTGTCACCAGGCTGAGCAATTTCAACCTCAGGAGGAACTGTATCAATTACTACCTTGAATTCTTTTGTCTGGCCTTTATTGCCGTTATCATCAATTGCAGTAATATAATAGAAGTAAGTTCCATCTGGAGCCAGTTCACCATTATCCATTGTTCCGTTCCATGTGATAGAAGACGGAATTTCAACTCCGTGTTTTGGAGTAATAAGCTGCTTGAAGAAAGTCTTAATTCCAAGTTTTTCTGGAAGCGATACTTTGTTTTCAATTGTGCGGACTACATTCTTGTTTGAGTCCATGATTACAAGACTCCAGCCCTGTACATAACGTTTGTCAGAAATGCGGAGTGGAATCTCAAGAGTATCCTGTACACCGTCGTTGTTTGGTGAAATATAGCGTGTTTTTGCAAACGCGCAGACAGGAATCATCAATGCTAATAATGCGATTTTTACTGATTTCATTTTTGCCATATTTCTACTCCTCATCATCGTCTTCTTCGTCATCTGGCCAAACTTTGATTACAGGAGGTGTTTTATCCTTCATACCAAGGTTCACGTCTAAGTTTGCAGTTACTGCATGAACTGAAGCATCAAGATTTTTATAAGCGGCAGATGCAATCATTTCACTTTCGCTCCAGCCGTTTCTTTCAAGATACTGATTGTTCTTTACGTTGAAGTTGAACTTAAAGAAAGCGCCGATACCTGCAGAGAAGCCTTTGTTGTGGGCTTCTGCCATTTCATAGCAGTTAACAGAAAGAGGAACTGTGAAATAAAGCATTTCCTTTACAGCGAATTTTGGAGTAAAGTCTACAATCAGGTTCTGGAAAGATGGAGCTGACAAATCAAGTGCTGAAGAGATTTCGATTGTATCGTTTTTATAGAAAACAGCATTTACTCCTGCTTTAAGAGTTGCAAGAGAAGGCCAGTTTGTTGCACTTTCTGACCATTTTGCGCCAGGAACATCATTTTTATAATATTTTCCAAGGTTCAAAATTGAAGCGCCTACGCTGAAATCAGGCATAAAGCCAAGTTTTCCAAAGTCATAGACAAAACCAAGACCTGCGCCAACTGCCCAGTCTGCGCCAGCACCCCAGGCAAAACCTAAGTCAGCATTTGCGCCGACAGAAAGTTTTGGAGTAATTTCCTTAGAAAGGCCAGCCTTCATATTCCAGGAATTTTTCAACCAAGGCTGTGAAACAAAGTTTGTAAGGCCTGAAAAATTGAACATCTTGAAAGGAATAAGGATTCCTGCCTGAATGGCGTTACCGTAATCATCACTTGGATCATAAGTAACAAGGGCAGTATAACCCAGATTCAGGGAAACTCGCTGAGCCTGAGCTGTAAGAGCCGGATTCAAAACAATTGAATCAGGAGCGCAGCCTAAAGAGCCAACGCCTGCAACTGAATTCATTCCGGTAAGATTTCTAGTGCTGGAAAGATTCCAGAGATTTTCTGAAAGTTCCGGCGGATTGTAAGCACTTGCACTTGATAAAATCAGGGCAAATGCAGCAATTGCAATACCAATTTTCTTCATCATTTTTCTCCCAATTTTTGATAAATATTTGTTCTAAATTATACAGCAATAAGATTTATATTTCCACTAACCAAAATTATAACAAAAGACATAACTGACAGGTAACAAAATACTTAACTTGAAATTACAGTTTTTTTATCCTATTATTATATATTATGAGTGCAGCACCAAAAAACACAAAACCTGCAAGTTCAGGCGGATTCCTTTCAAATCTTTTCGCTTCTCTTTTTAAATCATCAAATCCGGATGCAGATAAAAAACGCAGATTAAAGAATATTGCCAAGGCATTTACAAAATCAAAATTCCACGTTTTTTATAAGCCTAATACTCAGGAAATTCTTCCACCATTTCCAAAAATGCTTTTTGATTTTTATAAGGCAACATCGCAGGCTCAGGTTTACTTCAGAAACATTCCAAATCCTAACCAGCATAAACAGCGCCTTATTACATATTCCCTTTCAGAAAATCAGGCAGAACTTCTGGAACACTTTGACGAAAACAAAATCATGGAAATGTCAAAGCAGATTCCAATCAACAAAATCAAAACTCAGATTGACCATGATTTGCAAACCTTTAAGGCTGAATTCGAAGGTGAGCGCGCTAATAAAATAGAAAATCTTTACAAGGCTTTCTGCCTTTTCCAGGATTTCTGTACTTACGACTACTACGTTTTGCTCCGCAAATTCAATTCAGGAATCAGAGAGTTCAGTTTTGACAGCACACCGACTTTTGACAAAATTAACGGCGATTATATCACTGATGACCTTAAGGATTTTATTGCAGTAGCCTTCCCTATTACTGATGATACAGTTGTCTGGTCAGATTTGTTCGAATTCTTCCAGAAAACTACAGGAAAGGAACTCTGTTCTCAGAATAACTGGAAAAAGATTATTGCAAGAATCCGTTCAATTCAGGCAACAAGAACTTTTGACATGATGATTCAGATGATTTCTCAGGATCCGTCTTACGCTTCTGAATACAATATGAACATCGAATCGCTTCTTGACCCTTATGTAGAAACTTTAACAAACGATACATGGAATCTTTTGAATAAAATCAGCGAGCACCAGAAGGAATCTAAGGCAAATGATATCTGTCTTCAGATTTTTGGAACTGCTTCGCCTCAGTCTCTGGCTCATTACGTTCCGTCTTTTAATGAAGGAATGCTTAAAAAGAACCTGGATCAGATTATTTATGCAGAACCTTTGAATTACCTAAAGGCCTTCCTTGTTGAATACCTTAAAAAAGATATCCGCGAATTCTATGATGTTGTAGTTATTCGCGGTCAGTGGGATTCTTCTATCTCGGCTCCTATGTCAAATGCTTATCAGGAACTTCTTGCTGTTTCTGACCAGATTACAGCTTTTGACGAAAGTTTTGCTGAAGAAGGTCCTATGGGCATGAAGATTAAGACACTTCTTCCTAAAACAGGACACGATAACAGCGCCATCAGCATCATTAACCGCGTAATTTCTGACGCAAATGATGCAGCTAAGGGCTTTATCATTACTTCTACTCAGAACTTCGTAACAATCGGTAAGACAATTAAGCAGCTGATTGAAGACTATTCTCTTTCTAAGCCGGTTTTGGTTCAGAACTGGAAGGAACTTGAAAAATACATCGAACAGCCGATGAAGGACTTCAGCGTAGGCATTTACAAGAAGATTTACCTTTTTGTTCAGCTTATGCAGCAGTATTTGACTCAGAGTGAGTAAACAGCCACAGATGAAATGCAGATAGACACAGGTAATTTAGAGCCCTATTGGTGTAATACTGAATCTACAAGGGCTTTGAATTCAGTGTTGTATTCGGCGGCGCTATAATCCAGGTTTTCTGCAATCTGGAAAACGCCGTCGTTTTCATAAATTACGTGGTCGCGGTCGGCAACTTCTTCCAGAGATTCTATATCATCTTTTTTAGCAAAACCTGTCATGGCAAAGTAAGGCTTTCCTTCGGCAGGAGGCACTTCTTCTGTAAGATCTGCAATATCTTCTAAAAGTTCTTCAGCACCAGCTAAAATGCCTTCGTTTTCTAAATCTTCATCTTCTCTATACATATCTGAAAGTTTGTGTACCTTAAAATTAACAACATTTGAGGGATGCCTTTTTGTAAAGGTATCGTACTCATTTCCAAGCGCAATTTCTTCTGCAAACAGATTCGTTACGCTGGCAAATCTGTCTGATCTGATAAAGGCATCCTTATCTTCAAGATATTCATCCCTGCCCGGGAGAATATTATCAACGGAATAGAAAGTAAGTCTTTCGTCTTCGTAAGGAATGTCTTTTTCAGCGATAAACTCATCGTATTCTGGAAGCTCTTCGATTTCTACCTCGTCATCAAGGTCGTCGATGTCTTCAGCTTCGTCTAGTTCTGCAACTTCATCGTCAGTGTCGTCTGCATCTTCAAGAGCTTCAACGTCGTCAGCAGCTGCTTCAGTTACCTCTTCAACTTCATCAAGCTCTTCTACTTCATCGAGTTCAGCGACGTCTTCCAGGTCTTCAACAGGCTCTGATTCTTCCTGCTCCTGAACTTCATCAAGTTCAGAAATCTCTTCATCCGCTTCGTCTAAGTCAGCAGGCTCTTCGGCATCTTCAAGGTCACTGACTTCATCAAGTTCGTCTACTTCATCGACATCTTCTACTTCGTCAATGTTCTCGACCTCATCAACTTCAGCTACATCTTCCAAGGCCTCTAGGTCATCGACATCCTCAAGGTCGTCAACCTCTTCAAGGTCGTCCACTTCGCTTACATCCTCGACTGCCTCTACCTCGTCAAGCTCACTTACCTCTTCGACTTCTTCTACATCTTCCAGTCCATCAACTTCATCAAGGTCCTGAACTTCGTCAACTTCCTCTACTTCTTCGATGTCTTCAACTTCGTCTATCTCGTCAATTTCTTCAATGTCTTCTACATCATCAGACTCTGGCTGAACCTTAGCCGGCCCAGCAGCAACAGAAGCTTTCTGAGGAGGAACAGAACTTCTCACTTCTGCCAGCTTTGAACCTAAAACCTCTTCAATCACGTTCCTGATTTCAGAAAGATTAACTTCTTCACGCTGAACCACAGTCTGAACAGCATGCGCATTTTCCTGCTTTTCAAAGACTTCGATTATATCATTCCAGGCCTTTTCCAGAAGCTGGTCAATTTCCTTTTTATGACGGCGGTTTTTCCTAGATAAGCCTTCAGAAAGATTATCCAGGAAATCAGATTTCCTCAGGCGCAGGGCCTGGGCAACTTTTGACCATTCAATATCCTGCTTGCGTTCCAGATATTCCTGAATAATTCCCGACTGCAGCTGCTTTATCTTCTTTTTCGCAAGAGAGAGCGAATCCTGCCCCAGACTGAAAATCAGATAAAGGATAAGGAAAATCGTAATAAAAACACAAATGTAAATAAGCCAGATTAAATCTTTAGAAAGCTCAAAAGTTGAACTTCGATAGATTCCGCTTATCTTGATGTATTTTGACGCCGTAGCAGAAAGTACAGTCCAGTAATCCCCGTCAGATGATGAAACAATTTTTACAGGCTGCTTCAAAAGCTCTTCAGAAGCTTTTTCGTTTTTCCAGGAATTAAGCACCGAAAGCTTAAAATCTTCCTGAGCATTCAACGGAACGCCTAGTGCAATTCCGCCCGCCAGGGCATCATCATTATAAATAGAAAAACCTTCGCCATAAGAAAAAACATTTTCAGAAACAAAGTTTTCCCTTATATCATAAAGATTAAAATAGAAGAAAATATCTCCGTTTTGAATGTCGCCAAACCAGTAAAAAGGCTGACTGATAATAAGGCGGCTTCGGCGGGAATCAATAAAAACTTTTTGATTACCGTCCGTTTTTATTATAGAAAAGTCCAGTTCACCCAAATCACGCTGAATGTCGGTGTAATTCTTGTAAACCTTGGTAATTCCGTTTTGCTTGAGCAGGTCAGTCTTATCAAAACTGGAATAATGAACGTTTCGCCCGTTTTTATCCACAATTCTGAGGCCTGTAAGCGGAGGAATTTCCTTAAAAAGCTTTTCAAGGACGTTGCGCCGGTCTGTAACAGACTTTTCGGACGGATTTTGCTCTACAAATGACACAACAGAAGGCGTTTTGGCAAATTCATCCGCATTTTTGAGAATATTTGAAATGTACGAATCAAAGCTTTTGGCAACATCATCCAGATGATGAACTTTTTGACTCACCTTAGCCTGAGCGTAAAAACGCGTTTCAAGCTCGGGAAAAAGTTTGAGGTTTGCAGTTATGACAAAACCTGCAAAAAGCAGCATCGAAAGTAATGTGCTGAAAGCAATCTTCTGGCCAGAAGTCATACTATCAGTTTATTATCGGCTGAAATTGAGCAAAAATCCACGTTTAACGCATAAAAACATCTGAGAAATTCATATTTGTTTGGACTTTTAACAATTCTGTTGTAAGATTAAAGCATGGTTGAAGTAGAGAAAGAACAGAACAAGGTTCCTCGTGCTTTACTGGTGGGGGAACCAGGCAACGACTTACAGGAATTAAAAGGTCTCGTTCAAACTTTAGGATTAGACATCATCCAGAGGCTCACGTTGAACCGTATGGAAGTTCAGCCGCAGTATGGTATTGGTACAGGCAAGGCACAGGAGATTAACGAACTTGCCCACAAAATTGAAGCCGACTGCATTATCTTTGATTTTAATATTGAGCCAAGAAAGCAGCGTAACTGGGAGGAGCTTACAGGGCTTTCTGTTTTTGACCGTCAGGAAGTAATTATCCGCATTTTTGCGTCACGCGCGCAGTCTAAAGAAGCTACGCTGCAGGTAGAACTTGCCCGCCTGCAGTATTCTTTGCCGCGCCTTGCGCATCTGCGTAACGATTTTGCCCGCCAGCGTGGTGGAGCATTCGGTGCAAAAGGTTCGGGTGAAACTCAGCTTGAACTTGACCAGCGCCGAATCCGTGAAAAAATTGCCCAGATTAAGCACGACCTGGCCGAAGTTGAACTTAACCGGCAGACACAGAGGAAGCAGAGGGGAAAACAGCCTTCCTGCGCGCTTGTAGGCTACACAAACGCCGGAAAATCTTCCCTTTTGAACGCTCTTACAGGTTCAGATGCCTTTGTAGAAAACAAGCTTTTTGCGACCCTTGATCCTCTTACAAAGAAGCTGCCTTTGAACGACAGTGCCGGGGTTTTGATTACCGATACAGTTGGATTTATCAGTAATCTTCCTCACCATCTGATTGACGCATTTAAGTCTACACTGGAAGAAGCCGCTACGGCAGATTTGCTGCTGCTTGTACTGGACGCTTCCGACCCGAATGCTGAAAGTCAGTATGAAACTGTCTGCGACGTTCTTGATGAAATCGGCGCAAACGAAAATCCGCGTATTCTTCTTTTGAATAAGATTGATAAATGTGATGACGAGACAAAGCAGCTTGAAAAACTGCGATTAAAGTTCCCGGATGCACTTTGTATCAGCGCAAAAGAGGAAATCGGCTTTGTTGACTTAAAGGATAAGATTTACAACATGCTTTACGGAGAAATCTGCAATTACGTTATTCCGGTATCCCAGGTTCTTCTGATTAATGAGCTCAGAAAATCAGGCTGTATTCAGACCGAAGAATGGCTGGACGACGGAGTTCACATTTCTGCAAGAGCTGTAGGAAGACTGCTCGCACTGGCATCGCCATTTGTGGTAGAATAAAGGCATGACAGCAGGCGGAATCAGAAAATTAGAAAAAACTCTTACTGTAATAGCAGGGGTGCTCGTCGTATTAATTGCGGCGGGCACTTTTATTGGTCTTGTAAAAAAAGGCGCTGCAAACGTTGATGCAGGCTCAAAATCTGCGCAGAACCTGATTTCTAAGGGAAAGGCGACAGCGCTCAATGCCCCGGTAAGCGACAGTGTAACTGCATATTTTGAACTCGGCACTATAAGGCTTTCAACAGCCCCTACAAAAAAGGACGAAAGCGCCACACTGGTAATTTCTCCCTGGCTTTCCTACCCTACCGGAGATGATGTTTTTTACGAAGAGCTTGCGAAAAAACGCAGCATCATAAAAGGACTTTTCAGCTCCTATTTTTCCGGCAAAACTAAAGCCCAGCTTTTAGGCAAAGCTGAAGAAAAAATAACACAGGAATTAATAGAAGAAATTAATGCCCGGCTTTCTCTTGGAAAAATAACGGGCATCAACTTTACAGATTACATTTTCATTGAATGATGAATTCCAACAACTTGCGCTATGCGCAAGTTAAACGAAGGTTCGGTTTCTTCGGAAGTTGGAGTTAATATTACGACCTTCGTATTAGTCTAATAAATTCTGAATAATATCGCTGAGGCGCTGGCGTTTCTTTTCTTCCTTATTGAACATACGGTTAATAAGGTGACGGTAATTCTGGTTTACCTTAAAGCGGACAAGACTTCCTTTTGCGGTAAGTTCTTCTTCCGGATGTTCCAGTTTTTCCAGGAATTCAAACTGATTTACACGTTCAAAGTTCTTAAATCCGTTTTTAGCGCAAATCAATCGTTCGAACTCGCGCATAATAAGTTCCCGGGCAAATTTTGATGCAAGCAGCTTCTGGTTATTTTCAACCTTAATTTCTTCTTCAGGATGATTATTCTGATTTGCGGCATTTCTGATTGCTTCAACAGAAGGAATAATCAGGGCACCAAGGCTGTTCTGATCCTGACCTACAACAATTGCAGTCTGAATATAAGGAGATTCTGCAAGTTTTGCTTCAATAGGGAACGGCTCAACGTTTTCACCGCTCTTAAGAACAATTGTATCTTTCTGGCGGCCCTTAATCATAAGTTCGCCCTTTACAGTCTGCATTGCAAGGTCGCCTGTATTAAACCAGCCTTCTTCATCAAGTACCTGGGCAGTAAGTTCAGGCTGCTTGTAATAGCCCTTCATTACGTTCTGGCCCTTTACGTAAAGAATACCCTTCTGACCTGGTGCAACAGCCTTTCCTTCTGTATCAAGAATTTTTACCTGATTGTAAGGAAGAGCCTGACCGATAGTACCCATCACCGGCGCAAAACGCTTTCGGGACGCAACAACCGGGGCAGTTTCTGTAAGACCATAGGCTTCAACTACGCGGATACCGATAGAGTTGTAAAAGCGGTCAAGGAAAGGTGGAAGTCCGCCGCCGCCTGAAATACCGCAGGCAAACTGACCGCCGGTAACTTCGCGGATATTCTTAAAATAAAGCTTATTTCCAAGGGCGCGGAGAGGAAGAAGGCAGAAATACGGCACATACAAAAGCTGGTTCAGACCAATCTTAAAAGCATTCTGAGCCTTAAAGAGAGGATGACGGCCTTTTATCTTTCCTTCCAGGGTAAGCGCACTTGCCGAGGCATTAGACAAAATCTTAAATAAAAGCCAGGCTGTTTTAGACTGTTTTTTAATCTTCTTGGAAATTGCCTGATAGATCCCTTCCCAAACGCGGGGAACACAAGGCATGAGCTGAGGGCGAACCTTTGCAAAATCTGTAATAAGAAGGCTTGTAACAGGCTTTGAATAGCAGAGGGTTCCCGCAAAATACATAACGTAAAACTCAAAAGCCCGCTGGTAAACATGCCAGATTGGAAGGATACACATACTGCGGTCTGCACGGTGAAAGTCAAAAATATCTGAAAGAGCCGGCAGCTGGCAGAGAAAATTATTGTGGGTAAGCTGTACCCCCTTTGGAACGCCGGTTGTTCCCGATGTAAATATAATAGTAGCAACTTCGTCAGCATGGATTTCTTCACGAATCTGCTGGTCGATAATTGTCGGATGCTCATTACGCCAGAGCTGACCCATTTTCAAAATCTGATCATAGCGGTAAAGATTACGGCCGCCAAGTTCGTATTTATCAAGAGCCTGGTTCTGAGTATCAATGATGATGATATTTTTCAGGGTCGGAATCTGGTTCATGCACTCACAGAGTTTTCCCAGTACAAAAGGATTTTCAACGCTTACAGTTTCGCACTCAGTAAAGCTGAGGATATAAGCCATTTCCTTTACGGTAACGTCAGTGCCGCGCGGAATATCAATTCCCCCTGCCGCCATAATACCAAGACTTACAACCTGCCATTCCTGGCGGTTATCGGCAAGGTGACCGATTCTATCTCCTTTTTTTGTGCCAAGCGTGATGAGGCCGCCCGCAAAATTGAGCATCTGCTCGGATAAATCTTTATATAAAACAGGCTGAAAAACGCCCTTAATGTCTTTAGAAAGCTGTGCCGGAGTTTCGGGATAGCGTAATCCCTGATGATAGAGTAAGTGTGGTAAGTTTTTTATAATCATATTTGATATTATGACATTTTTTGTTATTATGTCAATCTAAAAAAAAGCCACAGCTGGGACACAGATTAACACAGATGTTTTTATCTGTGACTCATCAGTGTGAATCTGCGGCTATTCTATTTTTGAAAACAGTTTAAAGTTTCGTGTATATTCATCATTATTTTCATACATAATCAAAGGCGCTTCTATTTTTAAGTCAGGCTTGTAGTTGGGGCGGGCTTCTATAAGCACCATTTCCGGGCTCTGATCGATTTTCGGGTAAACAAGCTGCATGCAGCGGGGAGTAAGGCGGTATTTTTCAAGAGCAGAAAAGATTTCCTG
Organism: Treponema sp. C6A8; assembly: GCF_000619925.1. Lineage (GTDB taxonomy): Bacteria > Spirochaetota > Spirochaetia > Treponematales > Treponemataceae > Treponema_D. The sequence goes on from NZ_JHVB01000002.1 coordinate 45,310, forward strand.
CAGGCGGTAGGGGCGGTGAATCATAAAAAAACTGCCGTTAGATTTTAAAAGCCATTTTGCCGCGCCCACAATGTCATCCAGCGAACACAATACCTCGTGTCGCGCAATAGTTTTTTCGTCGGTGGAGTTAGCCTTTGCAGCGGAAGGCAGCATATAAGGAGGATTAGACACAACTACATCAGCGCACTGGGCCGGGAAAGCGCCCCTTACATCCTTAATATCCCCTTCCACAATTTCAATCTGTTCTGTAGAAAGCCCGTTCAACTTCACGCTTTCCCGCGCCATCTCAGCAGCTTTCTTCTGAACTTCCAGCCCCGTAAAATGGCAGTCCCCTGCTCCGTGGGCGCTTTTCAAGTCCCTTGCCTTAGCATTCAGTAAAAGAGGCAGAATTCCGTTACCTGTTCCCAAATCAAATACGCGGTCGCCTTTTTTCAGCCTGGTAAAAGCCGAAAGCAAAACCGCATCAATTCCAAAACAAAATGCCGAGTCATCCTGAATAATTTTGTATCCGCAGGAAAGTGTGTCTGTACGCTGCATAATAAAACTGTAACAAAAGCGTACTATACTTTCAACATAACAGAACGTAAATTATCTAACTAAACCAGGCGCGAGGGGGAAGAGTGCTTTTACGTTGCATATTAATTTACTATTCTGTTAAAATATATATATGACTTTCGATAATCACACAGTTTACGTTTTAGACAGCTACGGACTCATTTTCCGCTGCTACTTTGCATTTATAAACAGACCTCTTACAAATCCCAAGGGCGAAAATATCAGCGCCCTCTTCGGATTTTTCAGAAACTTCCATTATATACTCGAACATTACAAGCCGGGCCACATCATCGCAGCAATGGATTCAAAGACAAAAACCTTCCGCCACGATTTTTACCCCGAATATAAAGCAACCCGCAACAAAACTCCGGAAGACCTTCACGCCCAGATTCCATGGATTTGCGAAATCCTTCAGGCTCTTGGCATTCCGATTTTGCAGTGCGACGGCTACGAGGCAGACGACGTTATTGCCACCGTTGCAAAAAAATGCGCTGAAACTGGCCGCACCTGCCGCATTCTTTCCGGCGACAAGGATTTGATGCAGCTTGTAAACGACAGCACCCAGATTCTTAAACCCGAAAACGGCGGCGGCTGGAAGGTGACCGGCGAGGAAGGTGTCATTGCAGAATGGGGAGTAAAGCCTGCCCAGCTGCTGGATCTGCTTTCGCTTTACGGCGACACTGCCGATAACATTCCCGGCGTTCAGGGTGTCGGCGTAAAAACTGCCGGAAAACTTTTGAACGACTACCAGAACCTTGACAGAATCTATGCCCACATCGACGAAATTAAGGGCGCCATGCAGAAAAAGCTTGTAGACGGCAAGGAAAATGCCTATTTTTCTCAGAAGCTAGTCCGCCTCTGCGACACCGTTCCCTGCGAAGAAATCGACAGGGCAATTTCCCAGCCGCTTAACCTTAATTTTGCTGCCGCTGCCACTGCCCTCGAGTCCTACGGCGCCCTTCAACCAGCAAAACAGTATGCTGAGCTGGCGGTAAAGGCAGGCCAAACTGTAACCTTGGAAGCAGCGGGAAACACCACTGCTGGACTCTTGGCTGCGAAGCAGACAAAGTCAGGTTCCGTAAAAGGCACTGACAACGTGGGAGGCCTTACGACGGAACCGACCATCGCTTCAGCCACTCAGGAAATCATTCCAATTCGCAAGAATGACACATCTAACTATAAAGCAATCACAAAGCTTGCCGACTTAGATGCCTACATCACTGCTTTCATCTCTTCCGGTACAAAACGCATCGCCTACGACTGCGAAACAACCAGCTTAGATACTCTCAACACCACCCTCGTAGGCTTCAGCCTCTGTTACCAGGCAGGACATGCTGTTTACGTTCCAATCCAGCTTCCAAGCGAAGACCTCTTCAACCAGACAGATTACATCGAACTAAAAGATGCCCTTACCCAGCTTCTTCGTATTTTCAAAAATCCGGACATTACCGTAATCATGCACAACGCAAAGTTCGACCTTAAAGTATTCTTTTCTTCTATTAATAAAGCATTTTCTCAGACCGAACTTACAGGCATCCTAAATAAGGAAAAAACTCTTGGCCTGGAATGCCGCCTTTTTGACACAATGATTACTGCCTGGCTTGAAAACTCGGACCGCATGGGCAAAAACGCATACGGCCTTGAATATCTTTGCGAAACAAAACTTGGCCTTGCAGGCATTGAATATGACGACATCGTAGAAAAAGGAAAAACTTTTGCCGATGTCCCGCTTGAAACAGCCTACGCCTACGCAGCCGAAGATGCAGATTTCACACTCCAGCTTGCAGACCACCTTACCGCCAGCTGGCTGACTCCGGGCGGTGAAACTGCCCAGAAACTTTTTGACCTTGAGCACACCCTGCTTCCGGTTTTAGCCCAGATGGAAATTACAGGCATTCATTTGGATTCAGCTTTCTTAAACACTTACAATGAAGAGCTTACAGAAAAACTGGCACAGGTGCAGGCACAAATCCATCAGACTGTCGGACACGAATTCAACATTGCTTCTCCAAAACAGCTTCAGACAGTCCTTTTTGATGAACTGGGACTTCCACGCGGTAAAAAGACCGCAACCGGCTATTCGACAGATACCTCAGTTCTGGAAGAACTTGCTGCCGTAAATCCTGTTCCAAAAATGATTTTGGAATACCGCGAACTTGCAAAACTCCAGTCTACATATGTAGAAACACTTCCAAAGCTTACAGACAGCGCCGGCCGCATTCATACAAGCTTTATCCAGACAGGAACTGCAACAGGCCGACTTTCATGCCGCGACCCTAACCTTCAGAATATCCCAGTCCGCAACGATGCCGGCCGCAAAATCCGCCAGGCCTTTACTGCACCAAAAGGCAAAGTACTTATTTCTGCCGACTACGCCCAGATTGAACTCGTTGTTCTTGCCCACCTCAGCGGCGACCAGAATATGTGTAAGGCATTCATAGAAGGAACTGATGTTCACCGGGCAACCGCCTCAATGATTTTTGGAGTTTCACCAGACTCAGTGACCCCGGAAATGCGCCGAACTGCAAAAACAATCAACTTCGGCGTAATTTACGGAATGAGCGCCTTCAGTCTTGCAAAAGACCTTGGAATCAGCCGCACCCAGGCACAGAACTTTATCGATATGTACTTCCGCACTTACTCCAGCGTAAGTTCTTTTATGACAAAAGTCATAAGCGATGCCGAAGCAACAGGCTGCGTAAGCACAATGTTTGGCCGCCGCCGTCCTATTATGAACATCAACAGCCGTAACAAGCTGGAAAAATCAGGTGCCGAACGTATTGCCAAAAATACACCTATTCAGGGTACCGCAGCAGACATCGTAAAACACGCTATGCTAAGCGTTACCCAGGCACTTACAGAGTCAAACAGTCCTGCCCGCCTTCTTCTTCAGGTTCACGACGAACTGATTTTTGAATGCCCGGAAGACCAGGCTACCGTTGACCAGACCATCGCCCTAATCCGCGATAAAATGGAAAACACCGTAAAACTTTCGGTTCCTCTCCGCGTAAGCATTGAGTACGGCAAAAACTGGGGAGAGTTCCACTAATACTTTTATGAAACTAAAGTCTCTTGGCAACAAAATCTCCACTTTCTCAATAATCTGCGTTACCGGGCAAATGGCGGCAGGCAAAAACTATGTCTGCTCCCAGCTGGAAAAATCCGGCTGGCATGCCACAGACCTTGACCTTACAGCCCACCAGGCAATAGAAGAATGCAAGGAAGAAATTCTTGCAGCTTTTAAGGGCGAAGCCGAAAGTTCGGGGCTTAGTATTTTAGACTCCAATGGCTCAATCAATCGCCGTAATTTGGGAAGGCTGCTTTTTAAGAATCCATCGCTTCTCGCCCGTCAGGAATCAATCATCTATCCTAAAATCATAAATCTTACAAAAGATTTTATCGCACAAAATCAAAAGGTAATAATAAATGCAACCGTACTATTCAAAACTCCTGAACTTATAAAGTTCTGCGATGCAATCGTTTTTGTTACAGCGCCCTTTTTCACTCGCCTTATCCGCGCACGCCGCCGTGACCAGCTGCCTTACCGTCAGATTCTCCGCCGCTTTCAGGCCCAGAAAAAGCTCTTAAAAGAATACAAAAAGACCGGCAAACAGATTATTTTTGTTAGAAATTTCTAAAGTGTTTTTTTCAAAAACCGATAAGTTAAACAAGGTGGCTAAAAGTTTAAAAGACTTTTAGTGAAAAGAGGAAAACTTATGGAAAACAAGAAAACATTATGGATAATTGCCGCAGTCGGAGCTTTCCTGCTCGTAGTTTTAGGAGCAGCATTAATCTGCTATTCACCGACCGCAAAATCATCACAAACCGTTGCAAGAGTTTCTCCTGCAGAACGCCAGAATAATATCAGAACAAATCCAGGTTTTGAAAATAACGGCTTTACTCCTGCACCATCTTCAGTTGAACATCAGTTGAACTTTCCTAGCCACGAACTTCCACAGCCTGGCGAACCACTCAAAGTAAACGAAGTTTACCTGGTTGCAGACAAGGCAAACGTTTACGAAATGCCTTCAAACGGAACAACAATTGATTTGAATTCGCTCAAGGAACTTAAAACAGAAGATTCAGAAAAGAATATAAATGTAACAGTCACATTTGCCGATCAGGGAAAACCTGCAGCAGATCGTGAACGCCCTCCACGTGATTTTGAAAAAAGCGCTCCAAGACAGGAAGTTGCTTCAAACTCAGCAAAGAGCACATCAGTTACAGCAAAAAAATCTGAAACTAAAAAGGCAGCAGCAAAACCAGCTGCAAAAGCTCCAGCAGGTCCAGTTAAATACTGGGTACAGGTTGCAGCCTACAGCAACAAAAAAGGTGCCGAAAATGCCCGCTCAACTTTGGGTACAAACCAGATTCAGGCAGACATTTTCACCTACAAAGACAATAAGGAAAACCTTTTCTACCGTGTGCGTGTAGGTCCATACACAACCAAGAGCGAAGCCGAATACTGGCGCCAGAAAATCGCCCGCATAAACGATTTCGCCAGCGCTAAAAGTTATGTTACAAGCACAAATTAGTAACGAACTTAGCGAACCCTAAAATCATAAAAAGGCAGACTTTTGGTCTGCCTTTTTTATTTTATTTGAAAAATTTTAAACTTTCTCATAATAATACCTGTCATATCTCAATATTCTCCCCGTTTCACGTCCTCCCGTGAAACACCCCCACTCTAAAAAAAAGGGAGGATTTTTTCAAATGAAAAAAATCGTTGGAATTTTAGCAGCTGCTGCTTTGGCAACATCTGCTTTCGCTGAAATCAATGTAAGCTCTTGGGGACGCACAGTTGTTATTCCTTTGAACTTTGCTGGAGAAAATGCAGACGGAGATAAGGAAGTTCTTTCAGGTGCTGGTGCTAACTGGGATGATGCAGCTGGTGGAAAAATGGGAAAAGACGGTGTTTCTTTCTCTGGTTCATCAGAAAATGCCGGTATGGCATTGGATATCGCTTATGCAGGTTCTTCACTTGGTGTAGGTGATAACGCTAACCTCTGGGTAAAACCAGTTGACATGCTTAAATTGACATTTGGTAAAGTTGACTATAACAACGGCCGCCAGGATTTCTGCTATGGTACATTTGATCACACATGGCGTCTCCAGGGAATGGCTGTAGGTGAAGGTCTTTCAGTTGGTGGACGTGGTGTTACAGGTTTTGTTGTAAACCTGAACCCAATCGAAAACCTCTGGTTTGACTATGCTGCTGGTGTAAAAGCTGACAAAGCATACAAAACACTCTGGGACGGAGCTTCTTTCGGTGTTGGATACAACATTCCTGAGGTAGCTAAAATCCGTGCAGTTGTAATCGGAAAAGATGGTTCATATGAAAAAGATGGTTCATATGTTAAACAGGTAACAAAAGATGGTAAAAATGTTGGTTGCCATGCAATCATCCAGGCTGCTGCTGATATCACAGCTGTAGAAAACCTCTTCATTACAGTTGGTGCATCTGTTCCAACAACATTCGGAAATGCTTACTCATTAAATTCTACAACAAAATATGAAACAACAAAATATAAGCTTGACGAAGATAAAGGTACAATCGTAGTAGATAAAGACAATTCATCTGGTAAAGTTGAAACAAACACAGCTGATAACGAATATATTAAGGCTTCTCTTGGTGCACGCTATACATTAGATATGCTTACATTCAACGCTTTGTTTGATTCAAAAATTGGTGTAGTATCTGGAAAGGCAAAACCTAACAGCGATGGAACTGAAGGTGACTATGAAAACAATGGTTTCGGTTATTTGCTCGGATTTGGTGTTGATGTAAACTTCACAGACTCACTTGCTTTGATTACAGACGTTCGTTTCACAAATGATGTATATCAGGGAGTTGTAGGTACAAAGACAAATAATGATGGTTCATCAGAAGCTATCTACAACCGCGGTAAGTTCGGTGCATATGTTGGTATTGAACAGAAACTTACAAACGGTGTATTTGGCGCTGGTGTTGAAATGGGTACAAACAAAGCAGTTATCGAGGCTTTGGACAACAGCTTCACAGTTGCTATCCCTCTCATGATCCAGGTTGGTCTCTAATCTAACACCTAAGTTAGCTTAAAACTAATCTACCACAGGCGGATTTCGTACGAAGTCCGCCTGTTTTTTATTTATAAGCAATATCGTTAAAAGAAAACAGGCGTTACCCGCATGGATACCGCCTGTTTAGCTAAATGACTTGTTCTAAGTCAGAAGAGTCAAATTAGAGTGAAATGTCGAGTACAACTGGTACAGCGAATGTGAAGCTCTGGAGCTTTCCTTCATCTGTTACATTGTCATGAACAAGAGAGTTTGTTACACCTTCGAAACCAATCTTAACATTTGCATTTGTGAGGTTGTGCTGTGCACCAACGTAGAAGATAAAGCGGTCAACTTTGTCAGCAAGTTTTGTAGCTTTTACAGCCTTTACAACTTCGCCTTTCTCATAATCAACTTTTCCATCTTTTGCACCGACTTCTGGGGTTCCAACAAAGATGTCGTTCTGGTAGCGAACATCGCCAACCAATGTCCAAGCATCTGTTACAGCGAAGTCTACACCAGCGCCAATAGAGAAACCAAATTTCTCATATTTAGCATCTGACTGAGCTTTTTCATCATCACGTGTAAGTTTACCATTGAAGAAACCGTGGAATGTCAATGCATTAAATGTATAGTGAGCACCTGCTGCAAGGTTGATTGAACCCATATATGCATCAAATGTTGTAGGAACTGCAACACCAAACTGTGCATCAAGTCCTTCTACACCTGTAAGCTGGAATGCAGCGTTTACAATACCAAAGTCTTTTTTATCACCGTCTTTGTTTTCTGCCTGATCCTGACCAGCAACCTGAGCCATAATTGTACCTACATCAGCGATTGTGTAAGCAACACCATAGCGTGCGTGGTTCCATACTTCATCATAGAAATCATACTGGCTTTCTTCTGCTTTGTAGTCCCATACAATTTCAAGACCTTCAATAGGTGTAATCAAAACCTGGAAGTTTGGCTGATGTGGGCGAGCGAATGCCAAGTCATCACCTTCGCTGCTAATTCCGTATGGACGAAGTGTGTTCCATGCACCATAACCAAAACCAAGTCTCTTCCATGGGTTATCCATTTTACCAGCAGAAATCTTCAAGAAGCTGAATGGTTTTACCCAACCATAAGCGTTATCTTTAGAGAAATCTTCTGTGTGGATATCTGTTACAACACCAGCATTTTCAGTTTCTGCAGAGAATGAAAGTCCAACACGACCAGTTGTTTTTCCTGAGTTTGTTCCACCCCAAGCTGCATCTGGTCCAACTGTTACCACGCGGTCACCATCATAAGCGATAGGTGCAAATGCCTGGTTAGCAGACAAGCCGATATTTACTTCAGCAAATGCAGTTGCAGCAAATGCAGCAGCTGCCATAATTCCAACGATTTTTTTCATTTGAAAAAATCCTCCTTTTTTTTTAGAGTTTAAGGAGGAAAATTTATTGCTTATAATTTAGTAGTATCTTGAGAAAATTTGGTATTATATTGAGTTTTTAATAAAACAAGTTATGGGGATTTTGCATATAAAATACACTTTTTATATGGGGATTTTGCATAATATTTCTTGATTTTGTAAGGGGATTTTGTATAATTTTATATATGAAAACATTCAAAAGGAAAATATGGACTAAGTTCAGTGAGTGGAAAAAAGAGTCGGAAGGTAATACGGCTCTCCTTGTAGAAGGAGCCAGACGAATCGGAAAATCAACCGCAGTCGAAGAATTTGCCAAACAGGAATATGAATCTTATATTCTCATAGACTTTTCTATTGCATCAAAGAAAATAAAAGACCTTTTTAATGATCTTTCTGACTTAAACGCATTTTTCAGGCTCCTGCAGTTTTATACTGGTAAGGAACTCATAGAACGAAAGTCACTTATTATTTTTGATGAAGTACAACTTTTCCCTTTGGCACGTCAGGCTATAAAAGTTCTGGTAAAAGATCATCGCTATGATTATATAGAAACAGGTTCATTGCTTTCAATCAAAGAGAATGTAAAAGATATTCTTATTCCCAGTGAGGAACGCTCTGTTCAGATGCATCCTATGGACTATGAAGAGTTCTGCTGGGCAATCGGACAAACAAATATTTATGAAATGGGGCGTTCAATTTGGGGAGAAAAGAAATCTCTTGGAGATGATGTAAATCGGGAACTAATGAGAACATTTCGTCTTTATATGATTGTTGGTGGAATGCCTCAGGCTGTTGATACCTTTCTTGAAACAAATAACTTCTGTAAGGTTGATCTTGTTAAGCGTGATATTCTCAAGCTTTATGAAAATGATTTTATGAAATTTGATTCTACAGGTCGTGCATCTCTTTTATTTGATTCTATTCCTGCAGAACTTAAGAAAAATGCATCTCGCTATCAGATTTCAAGTGTAATAGAAAATGCAAGGGCTGCTACTATGCTTGATCGTATATCAAAGCTTCAGGACTCTAAAACTGTAAATCTTGCCTATCATGCAAATGCACCAGAAGCAGGGCTGTCGCAGAATATCGATTTGGAAAAGTTTAAGCTTTTTGTTTGTGATACAGGACTTTTTGTAACGCTGTGTTTTAAAGACAAGGAATTTACAGAGAATATTATTTACGAAAAATTACTTTCAGATAAACTGCCGGCAAATCTTGGTTTTGTTTACGAAAATATTATTGCACAAATGCTTACTGCAAAAGGTGATAAATTATATTATCACACCTTTCCAAGTCAGACCTCAAATCATAATTATGAAGTAGATTTTATTATTTCCCGACAAAACAAAATTTGTCCAATAGAGGCAAAATCTGCAGACTATAAGAAGCATAAATCCCTGGATATTTTTACACAGAAATTTTCAAGGCATATAGGCACACGCTTTTTAATTTATACAAAAGAGTATCGGAAAGATAGTGATATCTTCTGTATCCCTATGTATCTTGTTCCATTTATTTAATAAAATCCTCTTAAAAATGACAAAAATTATATCGTTTTACCTTTGAAAAATGACAAAAATTATCTTAAAATACCTTTGAAAAATGACAAAACAGTAGTATGATTAGCGTGACAGGAGAATTTATGCTTTATCGAGAAATATGGCAGGAATTAAAAAACTGGAAAGAAAGAACTCATCATCCGCTGATTGTTCGAGGGCTCAGACAGATTGGCAAGACCTATATTGTAAAACAGTTTGGAAAGGAATTTTACGAGAACTGTATTTATCTGGACCTTCGTTATAATTCTGCCGTTCATAAAGCATTTGAAGGTGATTTCAATGTTGACCAGATGGTACTTTCAATTACATCTGTTGAAAAGGAAGCTCGATTTATTCCCGGAAAAACTCTGCTCATTCTTGATGAGATTCAGGACTGTCCGAATGCACGAAGTTCTCTTAAGTACTGGGACATAGATGGTCGTTTTGATGTAATTTGTACAGGAAGCTTTCTTGGCGTAAAAGGATTTCGAACTCCTTATAAACGTGGAATCCCGGTTGGTTATGAAGAACAGCTTACCATGTATCCGCTTTCCTTTCATGAATTTTTGATTAATGCAGGAATGGATAAAAAAGTTCTTGATTATGTTGAAAAATCGATCACAGAGAAAACTGTGATAGAAGAGACGATACATAACAGCATGAGATCTCTTTATCTTCAATATCTGATTACAGGCGGAATGCCGGAAGTCCTAAATACTTTTTTTGAGACTCATGATTTAAATGCAGTTCGTGAAGTTCAGCAGAGAATATTAAATTCTATAAAAGATGATTTTGGCCGCTACAAAGATGAAAAAGGTAATGATAAAATAAATGAGGTTCTCAAACTTCGTTCAGAGGCCTGTCTCAATTCTCTTCCTGCCCAGCTTTCAAAAGAATATAAAAAATTTCAGTACAGTCTTGTTGATGTAAAAGGGCATTCACCAGAAAAGGCTGATGGTCTGCAATATCTTGAAGATGTAGGACTTGTTGTTCGCTCATATAATACCAGACAGATTTCATATCCTCTTGAAGCAGAAAAAATATCGACCGAGTTTAAGGTTTTTTGTATTGATACAGGCTTATTAGTTTCTATGCTTGGAAATGATGTTCCTGCAAAAATTCTTAATGGAGATTTAGGAGCTTACAAGGGTGCTGTTGCGGAAAATATGGTTGCAGCAGCATTTGCAAAATCCGGACAAAGGCTTTATTACTTTCACGCGCCAAGCGGATCACCAGAGCTTGATTTTCTTTATGAAAAAAATGGTGAAGTTATAATTACAGAATGTAAATCTTCAAATAATCGTGCAACAAGCATGAAGTTTGTAATAGCGAATGCAAAAAAATATGGAAGTCACCCTGCAATAAAAATTGCAGATACAAATGTTGGAAAAGGTCCTGGCTATGATACCCTTCCACTATATGCTCTGGGCTTCATAAATGAAAAATCAGAAAAATATATTATTCCAGTAATTGATGTTAAAAATATAAAAATACCAGAATAATAATAATGCTTTCAATTCTACTGTCCTTTAGCGCAGTCAGAACTTCAATCCGTGGCTCAAATGAACTGAAAAGTGCCGTTACAGGTTTTAGTAAAATTGCAGTTACAGTAGAAGAATAAAAAACAGGCGGCGCCCGGGTGTGAAGGGTGCCACTTGTTATAACATCACAAATCAGATAAATCGAGTTTTGGTTTTGCAGGAAGCTGAAGAGAATCTTCATTTAAAAACATAGTCATATAAACAGGAAGGTATGTTACTTTTCCTTCTTTTTGAATATTAAAAGAACTTAAAACAAAGGCCTCCTCTATTTTGTAATCTTCATTAGAAAGAACATTATTTAAGGCAGAATGTTTAGTAAAATCTTTGCCGCTTTTTACTTCAACAGGAAGAACTTTGCCATTATATTCAATAATGAAATCCAGTTCCCCCTGAGTCTTACTGGCAAAATAATATAAGTCGTAACCATTTGCCGTAAGTTCCTGGGCAACTATATTTTCAAAAATGGCCCCACAATTTATTTCTTTTTCTTTATCCAAAAGTTTTATCTGTGAAGCGCGGCCATAACATGTAGTAAGAAGCCCCGCATCAGACATAAACAATTTGAAAAGATTACTTTGCTTATTGATTTTTAGAGGAATTACAGGTTCTGTTGTATTAAATACCGGCAGCGCAACTCCTGCGTCCATTAACCAGTTAAAGCTGTTTTCATAACGGTCAAATTTTAAATTTTTATCAAGATCTGTAAAAATATAACGTTTATTCTTCATATTCAGTTCAGAAGGAATAAGGTCATAGGTTTTAATCAGTTTAAGAGTTGATTTTTCTTCATAGTGAGTAAAATCCTGCTTGTACATTGCGATTATATCTTTGTGAATCTGACTGACTTTTCTAAAATCATTTTCATCGATATAAGACTGAACAGCCTGTGGCATTCCCCCGACAACCAGATAAGTATAGAACGCGTCCATAATTCTCTGATGAATAAAATCATCAACGGGCAAACGATTTACAAAACAGTCACGGAGTGTTTCCAAAGTTTCATCTTTTATACCCACAGCTTTAAGAAACTCCTGAAAATCCAGAGGATACATTTTTAATACAGAAAGATATCCCACCGGAGCAGATGTAAGATTCCGTAATTCAACACCAAGAAGAGAACCGCTCAGAACATAACGGAAAGTACCGTCATCAACCATAAATTTAATTGCAGTAAGAATGTCTTTGTAAACCTGACATTCATCGATAAAAATAATTGTCTTTCCTTTTGTCAGTTTCTTTTCTGTAGCAACAGTCAAACGCGAAATAAACTTCTGCATATCATTGGTACTTGCACTTTCAAAAAGAGAAACTAACTCCGGCTGTCTTATAAGATTGAATTCAACATAATCTGATTTTGTTGCCTTGAGCAATTCCCTTATAAGATATGTTTTTCCAGTCTGGCGTGCGCCTGTAACTAACAGAGCATTTTTTCCAGTTCTTAACCATTCATTAAATTTGTCTTCAAGCTTTCTTTTTAGCATAAAACGCCCCCTTTTCTAATGCAATTTAGATAATTTTTGCCCCGTTTTCTAAGGTATTTTAGGTAAAATCTGCCCCCTTTTCAATAATTTTGAATTGTAAATTTTGTAATTTTCTCAAGATAGCACCCAAAATTCTCAAGATACAACGGGTAAATGTGTCTACTTTTTAAGCTGTCATCCTCTAAAAAAAAAGGAGGATTTTTTCAAATGAAAAAAATCGTTGGAATTATGGCAGCTGCTGCTTTGGCAACATCTGCATTTGCTGAAATCAATGTAAGCTCATGGGGACGCATGGACGTTATTCCTTTGAACTTTGCTGGTGAAAACGCTGCTGGTGATAAAGAAGTTCTCTCAGGTGCTGGTGCAAACTGGGATGGTGCAGCTGGCGGAAAAGTAGGAAAAGACGGTGTTTCTTTCTCTGGTTCTACAGAAAATGCAGGTATGGCATTGGATATCCAATATGCAGGTTCATCACTCGGTGTTGGTGATAACGCTAACCTCTGGGTAAAACCAGTTGATATGCTCAAACTTACATTCGGTAAGGTAGACTATAACAATGGCCGTCAGGAACTCGCATACGGTACTTTCGCTCACACATGGCGTCTTCAGGGACTTAACCAGGGTGAAGGTGGATTCTCAGTAGACGGACGTGGGGTAGACGGTTTCGTTATTAACTTGAACCCAATCGATAACCTTTGGTTTGACTATGCTGCAAGTGTAAAAGCTGACAAAGCGTACAAAACTCTTTGGAATGGAGCTTCTTTCGGTGTAGGATACAACATTCCTGATGTTGCAAAGATTCGTGCCATTGTAATCGGAAAAGACGGTGATGGTCAGAAAACAAAGGATGGCAAAAATGTAGGTTGTCATGCTGTTATTCAGGCTGCTGCAGATATTACACCTGTAGAAGGCCTTTTCTTGACAGTTGGTGCTAGTGTTCCAACAACATTTGGTAATGCATATTCAGTTAAGGAAACTAAGTATAAGGAAGTAAAGTTAGGTGCTAAAGATGCTAAATATAATTATACCCCTACAGGTACATTTGATACTGATGGAAACGCACTTTATACTCGCACAGAAAGCGAAGCAGCAGTAGGTGGTACAACTTATTATGCTGTTGATGAAGCTGGAAATTATGAAAATGAAGCAATCAAGGCTTCTATTGGTGCTAACTACACATTGGATATGCTTACATTCCACGGTTTCTTTGATTCAAAAATTGGTGTAATTTCTGGACAGGATAAACGTAACGATGATGATACTGCAGGTGATTATAAAAACAGTGGTTTTGGTTATGCTGTAGGTCTTGGTGTTGATGTTGCATTCACAGACAGCCTTTCTTTGATTACAGACTGCCGCTTCTCTAACGATGTATATCAGGGAGTTGCAGGTGTAAAAGCAAATGATGACGGTTCTTATGACGCTGTTTACAACCGCGGTAAGTTCGGTGCTTACGTAGGTCTCTGCCAGGCACTTACAAACGGTTTCTTCGACGTTGGTGTTGAATTCGGTTGCAACAAGACTGTAATCCAGGCTTTGGACAACAGCTTCACAGTTGCTATCCCACTCCAGATTCAGGTTGGTCTCTAATCTAAACAACAGATTAGTTTAATCTAAATCTACCACAGGCGGTACCTTCGCGGGCACCGCCTGTTTTTTTTAACGAAAATATTTTTCGCCCACTTTTATTGACTGGTACAGACTGGTACACTTTATAGATTTATGCTAAAAATTTTATCTAAAATCGAAGTTTTTTTTCAAAATTTTTGTCAAAATTTGAATATCTTGGAAAGTATATATGTAGGAAATTTTATCTATAAAAATACTTTTCGAGGTTAAAATGAAAGAAACTAAATCACAAACACTTCCAAATGAAATCCATCTTAATGCAAACCGTAAGGTTAAGGACAGACTGTTCAGGCTTATTTTTGGCGGTAAAGATGAACGCAGTAAAACATGGCTGCTCTCATTGTACAATGCACTGAATAACACTGAACACACAAATATTAATGACATTGAAATTACAACCATTGAAAACGCTGTGTTCATCACAATGAAAAATGATTTGTCTTTTCTAATTGATTCCGAAATCCACCTTTATGAACATCAGTCTTCTGTGAATCCTAATATGCCTTTAAGAGGTTTACATTACTTTTCGCAATTATATCAGGTTTGGGTTGCACGACAGAAAACCGATTTATTCGGAGAAACAATTGTAAAAATACCAAATCCTCATTATGTTGTTTTTTACAATGGTTCAAAAAAACAGGACGATATCAAAAAGTTTCGGCTTTCAGATATGTTTATAAAAGAAGATAAATCTTTAGAGTTTGAGTGGACGGCTACTGCAGTTAATGTAAACTTCGGTCATAATAAATTACTTCAAAAAAAATGCAAACCATTGTATGATTATAGTGTATTTATTGCAAAAGTTCGTGAAGGTATAAGTAATAATCTTTCACTGGAACAGGCAGTAAAAGCAGCCGTAGACTATGCGATTAATCAGAACCTGTTAGACGGCTTTTTCAGGGAACATAAAGCGGAGGTTACAGCAGTGAGTTTAACAGAATTTGACCAGGAATTATACGACAACTGCCGTCGCGAAGAGGGCAAACAAGAAGGTATAGAAGAAAAAGCTGTAGAAGATGCAGTTTTGTTGATAAAGAAGTATAATGCCACTCCTGAAACAGCCGCAGAAGAAATGAAGGCTCCTTTAGATAAGGTGTTAGAAGCTTTGAATAAATAAAATACCACAGGCGGTACATCTCGAGTACCGCGTTGTTAAGTGGAATAAGGGTTACCTTGTTGTGATGACAAAATATTCTCATGAAGATGAACTTGAGGTTTCATATGACTGATTTAAAAAATATGAAAAAGAGTAAAATTCAGTAAATATAAAGTATTTTTTAGATAATAAGTGAAACTTACTGAAACTTAAATTATGCCCAATACGGAATATATTTTATATTCATAGAAAATATATTATTGAAGTTTTTTCTGTTCAATGTATTTATATATATTTTTCTTAAAATCACGAGGAGAATGAAAATCATAAGCACCGAAGTCTCCTGATTCATCAATAAAGATGCTTAAAATCTTCTTCTGCAAAGCTGTTTCTCCCCAAAAAAAATAGCGGGGTAATTCCCCGCCTTTCGGTGGACCCAGATCTTACGACCGGCCCATGTAATCTACTGATTACATTTTTATTTTTACATGAATTACAGTAATTGTCAATAAAAAATAGGATCAGGCAAATGTAACGTTTTTCTGAGATATTTTATATAGTTTTGTAACGTTTTTCTAAAATATAATACATAATAAAAAAAGCAGGCGGTGCCCGGGAGGGAACCGCCTGTGGTAGATTAAGTAGTTTCTAAATTAGGATTAGAACTCAACCTGAATCTGAAGTGGGATAGCAACTGTAAAGTCGTTTGTCTCAGCTCCAACGATTGTCTGGTTTACACCGCATTCAACACCGAAGTCGAATTTAGCATTTGTAAGCTGCTGGCAGAGACCTATGTAACCACCGAATTTACCGCGGTTGAAGCCCATTTTGTACTCTTTATCTGAAGCATTTTCTTTTGTTAAAGTACCTGTTGCACCAACATATTCAGCATTGCAGAAGCGAACATCTGTAATCAATGTTAACATATCTGTAAGAACAACATCTGCACCTACACCTGCTGCATAACCAAATCCGTTGTATTTGAAGTCAACACTAGTTCTAGAACCTTCAATAGCTGAAAGGATTCCAAATTTTGTATCCAAAACAGCGTGGAATGTTACTGGGTCAAGTTTATAACTTGCTGCAGCTGATGCACGGAATGTATCAGCCTGAGTTGCTTTCAAAGCTGATGTATCAGATAAATCAAGTGTACCATATTTACCAAAAGAAGTAGGAACAGAAACACCGAATGTCATGAACAAGTTTTCTACTGCAGTGATATCAGCTGCTGCTGCGATAACTGCATAAGGACCTGCATTATTACCATTAAGATTTGTCACTGAAACATCATCGAATTTTTTGTTCTGTGTAGTAGCTGTAGCACTACCGTCTTTTCCGAATACAACTACACGGAAGCTACCAAGACCTTCTTTGTCATATCCGATTCCATAAGAAGCGTTTGACCAGAATGTTTTGTATGCGCGGTCATCCTGCTGTACGTCACAAGATGCATCAATCCAAAGACCTTCAACTGGAGTAAGTTCTACAACGAAACCTCTTGCAGCACGTCCACCAATAGCCAAACCATCACCAAGATCCTTGAAGTTATCTCCCTGGAAACGCCATGCGTGATCATAATGACCATAGCAGTGAGCCTGTTTTCCCTTGTTGTAATCAATACGACCGAAAGAAAGCTTAAGCATTTCTACAGGTTTTACCCACGCGTAAGCGTTATCACCGCGATCCAAACCAGAGTTGCAGTAAGCTAAATCCAAAGCGAAACCAGCATTTTCTGAAGAAGCAGAGAATGAAAGACCATTTTTTCCCATTGGGTTTTCACTAGCTTTTGTCCAGTTAGTACCACCGTATGAGTTGATGCCATCATCATTTACGAAGTTGAATGGAATAACATCCTGACGATTCCAAGAACTGATATTGATTTCAGCGAAAGCAGATGTTGCCAAAGCAGCAGCTGCCATAATTCCAACGATTTTTTTCATTTGAAAAAATCCTCCTTTTTTTTTAGGCCTCAAAAGAGTCAACGACTTTTTTTTATTTGATACCTTTTTATGTTTAAAATGGTAGCACAGCCAAAATGGCAAGTCAAGAAAAATAATTAAAAATTCATTCAGTTTTTGTAACTTTTCAAAGAAAGTTCTGTTATATTTCATTTTGCGTTAAACTGGGGGTGGCTTAGCGGTAAATTAGGGCAGGCAATCGGTTGCATTTCGCAGGAAATCGGTTGCAGGAAGGTGCCAAAGCGAAAATAAAAGCGCCGCTTTTACCTTTGGAATTATTCCCGTAAAAACGGCGTGTTGAATGGATAACGAACGGTAGTTATTGAGATGAAGAAAGAACATGTGTTTGATTTTTAGCAATTTCTTCAACGGTTTCTACAGGAAGCCCTAAAGAATCTGCAATCTGTTCAAAGGAAAGAGTATTCAGTCTTAGAAGATTTTTTGCAGCTTCAATTGCTTTCTGCTGGGCGCCTTCTTCGCGACCTTCGTTACGAATTGTTTTTTCGTATATTTCGCGGTCAAATTCTTCAAACATTTTACCTAAAACCCCCTGTTTTTGTTCTTTGAATAAATCATCAAGAAGTCTGTCATTTATTGCATCATCAACAGCAGCCATAATTGCTTCATTTGGATCTTGATGGTCATCAAGAATTCTTTTCCGAACATTTGCTATGAAACTACTATAATCATACAACGCTTTGCATCTTTTTTGAAGTGCAGGATTACGACCTGCATTTATGTTTAATACTGTACAAGTCCAAGCCAATAATCGAAGAAGCGTTAAAAAACACAAATACGGCAGTGCTTTTGTTTAGCTTCATCGTGTATATAGCTCAGTCTGAGACTATGCGAGGACTGTCAAATTTTCAAATATCGGCCGTCGCTCGCAAGTCTCGCTCCGAGCTGTTTTCTTGATAATCCTAAAAAATTGCGCTGTCGCACAATTTTTCTTAACGGATTCCCGATATGAAGCATATTTGGATTGACGGAACTTTGATGTTCAAAAAGATTCATTTCAGAATCAATAAGAAATGACAAGTCTTCCTTTACCTCAAGAAAGAGAGCGTTCTCCAGAGTGGTGATTTTGAGTTCATTGATGTCTGTGTAGTTCGTATCATTCAAGGCATTGTAAAGAGAAAGAAGCCAGCGCTTGCTCCTGTCATCTTCACCGCTAAAAATGAAACGGAACAATGAGTCCTTGTGATTACGGTTAGGCTTTGCATCAATCTGATTTTCATTGATTGTTAGGTTTTGCGTTTCCATTAAAAAACTCCTGTTGATTTATAGTTTGGAATTATTTTTCCTTAACTATAAATTCCCTCAGATAATGGAGTTTTGACAAAAAATACGAAAAAAAGGTTTTGAAATTTTGAGAAAATATTGTGAAATGACTATACGTCAGGTCAGGATGATGGGTAACTGGAAGGTGGCAGCGGGCAGGAGCATGGAGCCATGCCGGAGGCAGCCCGAAGGGCCGCGTGGCAGCAAGTGGCGGAACGCGACTGGGTGTTTTGTCCCGCCTGCAAAATGGTAAAATTTAGATACGGGAAGCTTCTTCTACAGGAACAGAAACAATTTCTTTTACCTTCTCTTCGGTCATTTTTAATGATTTGGCGATAAGCTCTATTGAAACGCCATTTTCATACAAGGCACGGGCGGCTTCAATCGCTTTCTTTTCCTGACCTTCTTCAAAGGCCTCTTCACGCTGAACGGCGATATCGGTTTTGTAATCATATTTGGCACAAAGCATATTAATTACCTTCCGGGTCTTTCTATCAAGATAATTATCCTTGTCTTAGAGAGCAAGGTATGGTATATTTAAATAGTAAGGCACTTCGCAGTTATGCGTCTTGCCTCCGTTTTTGGTTAAAGACCGCCACGAGGGTTCAATGCTGTGGCGGTCTTATTTTTTACTCAATTCTGTCTCTGCGTTTGCGGAGGTAACTAAGTAATTCAAGAATCAGAATAGCAAAATTAATTGCCAACGAAAGTTTTTCGTAAATCGTCATCTGCTTAGCCTCCAAATCAATTATTCCGGTAACCCCGGTTTGAGCTTGGAGGCAAAACCGCCATTAACTTCGAAGTGCCATTTTTAATTCTAACATAATCAATTTATTATTACAATACAGTTTAGAAGTTATATACGTAAAGTATAATTATTTATTATCATATAAATAAAAAAATATTCTTTCTGAATTATTCGTTAGGACGGGCTGACTGGTAACTGGAAGGTGGCAGCAGGCGGGAGCATGAAGCACCTGCGAAGCAGCCGACCGCAGGCTGAACTTGTTTCAGCCGAGGACGGTGAGCGCCAGTGAAGTGCAGAACGCGACTGGGAGTTTTGTCCCGCCTGAAAAATAGTAAAGTTTAGATATGAGAAGGTTCTTCTACAGGAACAGAAACAATTTCTTTTACCTTCTCTTCGGTCATTTTTAATGATTTGGCGATAAGCTCGATAGAAACTCCGTTTTCATAAAAGGCACGGGCTGCTTCAACAGATTTTCTGCGTTCACCTTCATCCATGGCATCTTGAATTGCTAAAGATTCAAACATATAAAGCTCCTTGACGGCTTCTTTTTGTTTTACAGTTTTAACTGCGCTGTCAATTTCTTTTGTAAAAGAATCACCAGCCGTTCCATTTTTAATATAATTCAGAAATGTTCTGATTTCAACATCTTTTTCCTGGTCTGCGGCCTCTGCATTAAAAAAGAATTTATGAGCACCGTCGCCCAGAAGAATATTATTATCTTCCTGACAGGTTTCAAGATAGCTGTACACGGGGAGATTTTTCCCCACTGGGTCATGCTTGCAGATAAAGACTATATAACTGTCTTTCAGATTTTTATATTTTTCACCTTTCATAAGTGCATTTGCATCTACCATTGACTGATAGTAACGAAGTCGTCGTGGTAAATCATCTTTATTCTGGCTCTGCATATCTAAATCAAACACTCTGTTACTGTCTTTAACATAAACATCAAGCCTTATACCTTTTGACTGGTAGTAAGGTTTAATTTTCTTTTCCAGTTCCACTCGTTCAATGTGGTCAATTTTGATTTTGAGCAGACGTTCCAAAACGCCTATACAGATTTTATCATCCTGCATCACCTGATTAAACATAAAATCATCACTGTATTCCAGTTCTTCGATTGGTTTAATTTCTGACATTTAATACCTCTTCTTTTGAAATAAATTTCTCATTTATATACTTTCCACGCTTGTCAAATTTTGACAAAATTTTACGCTTAAATTTTGAAAAAATTTAAGCAGGAAAGGTTAATTGCACTTACAACTGTAGAGTAAATTACGGCCTTTCCAGTTTTGACAAAAATTCTTGAAAAAAACTTAAAAAGTTTCCCGCTTTTTTTAAGTTTGACTATACGGGAAAGCGGACGCTATAATAGAAAACATGATAAAAAAAATTATTTCTCTCTTCAAAATTTTAAATTCGAATTCTAAGCCTGGCGAAGTAGCAAATGCGGTTTGCATGGGGGTAATGCTGGGATTTGTACCTAAAAATAATCTTTTGTGGTATCTGCTTTTTGTATTTTTCTGTTTTGTCAGAATAAACAAGACGGCTTATTTTTTTGTAACGCTTTTGATGTCCTTTGTGGCGCCGCTGGCAGACGGATTTTTTGATTCCCTGGGATATTCGGTGCTTACAAGCGGGAGACTCTCGCCTCTTTTTGCAACCTTAATCGACATTCCATTTGTTGGCTTCACGAAATTCAATAATACGGTTGTCTGCGGGGCTTTTGTTTTCAGCCTGATAATTTATATTCCGCTTTTCGTGGTTCTCATCTTCTTTATTAAAATCTGGCGAACAAAAATTACTACGGCTTTTAACAACAGCAAAATCGGTACTTTCTTCTATAAATTACCAATTGTTGGAAAATTCCGCGAAGCATCTTTGGAATTAATGTAAATCGGAGAAAAGAATGAAAAAAGAAAAAAAAGTAAAACTTGTAAAAGCAAAAAAAATACCGGGGCTTTTTAAGAAACGCTACACTGAAAAAAGTCTTGAAAAGAAACTTCTGAAAAAGCTATATGTTCCGGCTGATATCGAATACATAAAAAATCTTTTTAAGGATGATGAAAGCAAGCCCGGATTCTTGAAGGCAGACACATCCGGACAGATTGAGAAAAAAGAATTAAAGAGACTAAAAACACTTGCAAAGGAAATCAAAAAGAATAAAGCGGGCTTTAAGCTTGTGCCCTTTGCGGCAGTTGGAATTTTCATTGCGGCTCTTGTACTGGGCGTAATTCTCTTTAAGGATGTCGCCGTAAAAAAAGCTATCACAAGCGCAATGCAGTCGGCCTTTGGCGCAAAAACCGACATTGCATCTGTTCATCTGAAAATTCTGGACGCTAAGCTTGAAGTAAAAAATCTGGAACAGGCTAGCAGCGATGATGAAATGAAAAATCTCTTTCAGATTGCTGACCTTACTTTTGATTTTAATCTTACTGAAGCCCTGCGCGGAAAAGTTGATATTGAAAACCTTACGATTGGAGAAGTTCTTTTTAATACCGACCGTAAAAAATCAGGAAAGCTTAAAAAGGTAGAAAAACTGAAGAAGCAGCAGGAAAAAACGGCCGAAAAGGAAGCTGTGAAGGCAGCCAAAAAAGGAACAGCGGCTCCTGCCAAAAAGAATGATTTGATGGCAAAAACTCAGAATACTCTGAACTCTATGTTTGCCGATTATAATCCTGAAAACATCATGAGCAACATGCAGGAAAATCTGAAATCGCCGGTGGTGGCTCAGAATGCTCAGAAAACAGCGGAAGAGCTTGTTGAAAAATGGCAGAATGAACCTGCTAAAATAGAAGAATCTGTTAAGCAGATGCAGGCACTTGCTGAAGATGTTCAGAAATTTGATTATTCAAAGCTTTCTGATCCTTCAAAAATCAAGGAAATGATTGAACTTGTAAATTCTTCTATTAATACGGGTAACGAAATCACGTCCAAAACAAAATCTCTCGTAAATGACGTGGAAAAAGATTCTGCAAAAGTCAAATCTCTTTCTGATGATATTCAGAAGGCAATTGATTCAGATAAAAAACTTCTGGATGCTGAAATCAGTAAGTTTACTACACTCAAAGACAAGGGCGTAAAAAATGTTTTCAATGATATGATTACGGCCTTTGTTTACGGAATGGCAGATCAGTATTCTCCAAAGGCCCGCGGCTACATCAACAAGGCGCTGGAACTTAAGGCAAAGCACGATGCTTCTGCAGCAAAGAAAAACAGCGATAAGCAGAAGGCGAAAAAACTTAAGTTGAAAAAGCGAATTGCCCAGCGTGCCGGCGGCCGCTACGTTTATTATAAAAAAGACCGAGTTCCAAAATTCCTTCTTGAAAAGGCATACGGTTCTGGTGACGGCTGGAGCCTGAATGCACAGGAATTTTCTAGCGATGCTGATAAGCGGGGAAGTGAATCTTTGCTGGAGGCGGCGCTTGCTCTTTCTGGAACAGAAAACAAGCTTCACGCAGTTATTGATGCCCGCTCAGAAAGTGAAAACTCTTTTGTAAATGCCACTTACGCAGGAAAAAATCTTCCTTCCGACGTAGTAATCGACTCTTACGGCATGAAGTCCAAGTCAGCAGTCAACTGTACTATTGTTATTGATGATTTACAGGAAGGCGTTCGTGGAGAGGGGATTCTTGATTTGAATGTGATTCAGATTCTTTCTCCTTCATTTGAGCCAAAAGCCGTTTACGACATTTACAAGTCGACTCTGGATTCTGTAAAAACAATGCGCGTCAGATTCAATTACAAATGGAATGAAGAAGATGGTCTTGCTCTTGATTTGAAAACTGATGCCGGCGACGTTTTCCAGAGGGCCTTTACAAATACATTCAATAAAGAAATCATCAAGATTACAGAACAGAGCCGCCAGATGGTAACTCAGCTGCTTTCTGAAAAAACTGGAATTGCCACAGACAAGATTTCGGAATTTTCTGATATAGAAAAGCGCATTAAAGATTCTGATAAAATGGCTCAGGGCTTGAAAAAGCAGATGGAAAGCAAGAAAAAGGAAATGGAAAATTTTGTAAACGGCGCTGCTGACAGAGCTAAAAAGCAGGCAGAAGCTGAACTTGCAAAGGCAAAAGCAGAAGCTGAAGAAAAAGCCAGAGCTGAAGCCGAAAGATTAAAGAAAGAAACCGAAGAAGCAGTAAGAAAAGAAGCTGAAAATCAGGCGAAAAACCTGCTGAAAGGGTTCGGATTTTAGATTATCGGGTCAAGCCCAGTAATGACACTAGCCGGAAATTGGCGGTGTTGATTCTTTTTTGCGGTTATCAAAGTATCCGCCGTCTTCAAGGTAGCGGCGGCGGGTCATAATCAGGCTAATAAGTTCCTGATACATATTGTAGTCAATTTCAAGCGCCATCGGTAAAAGGAAAAATTCTGTTTCATCGCAGTAGCGTTCGATGAATTTAGGGTCTGTAACGTAACCGAGCGAAATCATATTGCTGATTCGGTCAGCACATTTCAGTATTTTTGCCTTCTGGCTTCCGGTATCAAGAATGCGGCGAAGGAACTGGCGCTTATCTTCATCATCACGACGGGTAACTTCCAAAACCAGGTTCAGGACAGTCTGCCCTTCTTCGTCACAATTAATAATCAGATTGCGGTCAAAATTTGGAATATCTTCTACTGTGTCGTGGACCACGCTGGCTTTAAGCAGAATTGAGTCAATGTAGCCGTAGTCAATAAGGATGGAAAGAGTGTCCATCTGGTGACGGAACATATTACCGCCGGCATGACGGGCTTTACCAATCAGGCCGGTGGCAAGCTGCATGTAAGGAGCAAGAACAATGTCTTTGAGCTGCTGCATGTGCTCAGGATCCATGTCTTTTGAGCGGTCAATTCGCATTTCGTATTTCTGTTTAGCCATCGTCCTGTCTCCCGTATGCTACCTATTTTAAGTCAGCAATATAGCTTTGTAAAGTTGCAATTTTTCGTTCGCTTTCTGCAAGGCGGGCCTTTTCTTCTTCTACAAGATTTGCAGGCGCGTGCTTAGCAAAGTTTCCGTTGAGCTTGTTCTGGCTCATGCGGGCAAAGCCCTCTTCTTTTTCAATTGTCTTCTGGAAGCGGGCAATAAGCTGTTCCTTGTTGATATTTTCATCAACCAGGATGAAAGACTCAAAGCCTTTTCCTACTGTACCAATTGAAGATGCAGGTTTTGCTTCAACAAAGTCTACTTTTGCAACGCCGGCCAAGAGCTGAATCATTTCAACTTTTTCGCGGCAAACTTCGGCAGCAGAACCCTTTTCAATCAAAATAGCAATATTGATTTTTGAAGCAGGGTCAATTCCGCAGTCTACGCGGAGTGCACGGGTTTTACCGATAAGTTCCTTAAGAACCTCAAAGCGGGCTTCAATTTCTGCATTTTCGCGGTCTTTTGTATATTCAGGATAAGGCGCATTGATGAGCATTCCTGCATATTCGCTGTTTGATGCAACTTTCTGATTTCCTGCAGACTTGCGGTTAGCAGCAATTTCAGAAAGAGGAAGTTTTCCGTAAATTTCTTCTGTAACAAATGGAAGATATGGGTGCAAAAGACGAAGGTTTTCTTCCAGAATATTCATAAGAACAGAAGCCTGGCGGTCTTTTTCCTTATCATCACCATTCTTAAAGTTGATTTTTGTAGCTTCAACGTACCAGTCGCAGAATTCATTCCAGAAGTATTCCATAAGAGCAGAAGCTGCGTCGTTGTAGCGGTATGTATCAAGAGCTTCGCGGGCAGTTTTTGCAGCATAGTTGAGGCGGCTGTAAATCCACTTGTCCAGTTCTGTAAGGTCTGCGTCTGTAACAGGAACCAGATTGCGGCCTTCAAGGTTACCAAGAAGATAGCGGCTTGCGTTCCAAACTTTATTACAGAAGCGTGAACCCAGTTTGAAAGAATCTTTATCAATAAGAATATCCTGTCCCTGAGCGCACATAAAGCCAAGAGTGAACTTAAGGGCATCGGCACCGTACATATCGATGATTTCAAGAGGGTCCATACCGTTGCCAAGAGACTTAGACATTTTGCGTCCCTGCTTATCGCGTACAAGACCGTGAATGTAAATATCATGGAAAGGAGCTTTTCCTGTAAATTCAAGACCAGCCATAATCATACGGCTAACCCAGAAGAAGATGATATCGTAGGCAGTTACAAGAGCAGTTGTTGGATAGAAGGTTGCAAGGTCTGGAGTATTTTCAGGCCATCCCAAAGTTGAGAAAGGCCAGAGCCAAGAGCTGAACCAGGTATCGAGTACGTCTTCATCCTGTTTAAGGTCTGAAGCCCCTGCTCCACATTTCGGACACTTGCAAGGGTCTTCGCGGCTTACAATTACTTCTCCACACTTCTGGCAGTACCAGGCCGGGATGCGGTGACCCCACCAGATCTGGCGGCTTACACACCAGTCGCGGATGTTTTCCAGCCAGTGTGAATATGTATTTTCCCATTTCTGAGGGAAGAACTGAATTTCACCCTTTTTCCATGCGGCAAGAGCCTTGTCTGCCATTGGCTTCATTTTTACAAACCACTGGTCACTCAAATAAGGCTCAACTACAGTTTTACAGCGGTAACAGTGACCTACAGAGTGAACCATTTTTTCTTCACCCTTGAAAAGGCCGG
Organism: Treponema sp. C6A8; assembly: GCF_000619925.1. Lineage (GTDB taxonomy): Bacteria > Spirochaetota > Spirochaetia > Treponematales > Treponemataceae > Treponema_D. The sequence goes on from NZ_JHVB01000002.1 coordinate 71,179, forward strand.
CTGCTTCAAGATCTTCAATTACGAGCTTGCGGGCAGCTTCCGGTTTGAGTCCGCGGTATTTTTCAGGAACGTTTTCGTTCAGGCGTCCGTCCGGAGTAAGAAGATTGATTACTTCAAGATTGTGGCGTTTACCAACTTCCCAGTCGTTAGGGTCGTGAGCCGGAGTGATTTTTACCATACCGGTTCCGAATTCCTTATCAACATAATCATCAGCAATGATAGGAATTTCTTTTCCTGTGAGAGGGAGCTTAAGCTTCTTTCCAACAAGAGCTGTATAGCGTTCATCAGTCGGGTTTACGGCAACGGCAGTATCACCAAAGAAAGTTTCAGGACGAGTTGTAGCAACTTCAATCTTTCCGCTTCCGTCTGCATATTCATAATAAAGGTGATACATTGCGCCCTGTGTATCTTCGTGGTCTACTTCATCATCAGCAAGGGCAGTACCACAGCGGGGACACCAGTTTACAAGACGCTTTCCGCGGTACATAAGTCCGCGCTCATAAAGAGTTACGAAAACATCGCGAACTGCGGCAGACAAACCTTCGTCATAAGTAAAGCGCTCGCGTTCCCAGTCTGTAGAGTTTCCGAGTTTTCTCTGCTGTTTTACGATTGTGTTGTGGTGGTCTTCTTTTACCTTCCAGGTTCGTTCAAGGAATTTTTCGCGTCCAAGGTCGTTACGGGTAAGACCTTCTTTTTTCAGCTGGCGTTCAACAACGTTCTGAGTTGCAATTCCGGCGTGGTCAGTTCCAGTGAGCCAGAGGGTATTATCGCCCTTCATACGGTGATAGCGTACAACGATATCCTGAAGAGTATTGTTAAGTCCGTGTCCCATGTGAAGAACGCCTGTTACGTTTGGAGGTGGAATCACGACTGAATATGTGTTTGTTTTCTTGTTACAATCTTCGCACTGACATTTGTACTGTGCATGTACAGGGGAAGCTTCATCGCTGGCTGGCTTAAAATAGCCTTTTGTTTCCCATTCGTTATAAATTCTGTCTTCAAATGACTTTGGCTCGTAGGCCTTTTCCAATTCAATTGCTTTCATAGTAAAAAATTATAGTGATTTTCCGTTGTAAAGTAAATTAATCTGATATAAAATAGCAATGATATGGCAACCACAGCAAATTTAAGTGCATTAATCAAATATTACGCTGATAAACAAAAATCTCCCTTCATCGATTTTAAGGAATTCTGTACATACATAAAAAAGTACGCAGACCACCACGTTGAAGAACAGGGAGAACTTGTAAAATATCTGGGCGATACTGCGGGCACTATAAATGCTGAACTTCAGGGCTTGAGTGAAAAACACCTTGTTGCCGTAACAACAAACGGCAACAAAAAGATGATTGTTGCTTTTAATTTTTTTGTAGCGCGTTATACAGCTCAGTTCAATGAGATTTTGAAAAATGATTCAACACCATATCCTCTTGTTTCTGATTTACCGAAACAGTTTCCGCTGACTGCCATTGAAAGAAAAGCTGCAACTTCTTACATTCCTTCTTTAATAGAAAAAGATACATCAAAAACAAACCAGCTTTTGTTCCTGGAGTTTTCACAGGAAATTCCGCCGCTTATTTTGCCTTCATGTATTTCGATGCAGCTTTTGATTGAGACGGCACAGCAGAAAATCCGCCGCATCTTGAAAAAGGAAGAATATCACGACTACTTTTTGAAAAAGCTTCGTTCTACAAATCCGACAAAGGAAGTTCCTATCCGCGGTTTCTATTCAAAATTTGTAGATGCAAATGAAAATAACTTTTCTCAGCTTGCTGACGGTGATGATTACTACTTCTGGAATCAGCTCTTGTACTTTATCAAGCAGGATTACATTAAGATTCAGGACAGAACAACTGATGATGTAAATATTCTTCAGGCTGTTCTGATTGCTGAAATCCACAGTTCATACCTTAAGTCTAAATTCCAGGATAACAAGAAAAAAAGGGATGCCCTTAATGAACTGGAAGCGTCACTTGGAAAGCCTCCGTATTTCTTCTCTATGAATCAGATTCTTAAATTCAAGGATAAATCTGGTCAGGACTTGTACGGAATTTATACAGAAGAAGATTTGAAGAAAACCCTTCAGCGTCTTACAACAGAAGGTGAAGCAAACGAATTGCCGCCGCTTCTTGTTTTTAAGGTTTCATCCGGCACACGATATTTTGTTTACAAGAAAAATGTTCTTAATGTTGTAGTTCGCCTTTGTAACGAAGGTCACGATTCTATTGAACGCGCTCTGGAAGAAAAATGGTTCAACGTTTTGATGGATCATGAAAAACTTCCTGAAATGACAAATTTAAGTCATTTTGAAAATACCCTTCATAAAATGGTTGAAGCAAACTCGCCGGTTTTGCACGCTCTTTTAAGCGCCAACTTCATGACCCTTCTGGCTTTTGATACAGATGAATCTGAGATGCCACAGGGCTTCAGACTTTTTGTAAACGGAAAACTTTTGCCTTACCATGATTTATTGATGCTGAAAAACGCAAAGATTCTTGCAAACGCCAAGGCTCGTCTTCCTTTTTACTACACAATGCCTATTATTTCATGGCTTTTTGCCCTCTTTACTTCAGGTAAAAGACAGCAGGAAAAGGAAGCCAGAAAGAACGAAATCAGCAATCCATTTGATGAACTGGAAGAAGAACCTTCACGCACAAACAAAAAAAGCCGCGCAGAAGTGCTTTCTGCAAAAGCAAAAGATATTACTCAGGATATGATTCCTGAAGGTTCTACTATTGACCGTGAATTAAACTATCTTGAAAAACAGTGGAACAAGCGCATTTCTAAAGATGCCTACAACCAGCTGAATGAAGACGTTAACGCACTTATCCGCGATTACACACGAAAAATTTTACGCACGCTTTCTGATTCAACTTTCACAAAAGAACGAATTAAAAATCTTGCTGAAACTTTGACTGCAGCGCCTAATATGCAGAAACTTGGCAACAATAAAGCTTTGACAGAGTATGTTGCGCTTTATATGCTGAGACTGATTTCTAACAGATAGATTGCCGGGATTATTTTCTCGACAACTTGTATAGTATTCTCACAAAAATTCCTTAAATTTCTCACTTTTTTTTTCAAAATTTTTGTCAAAACTTCATCATCTTGGAAAGTATATATATGTTGAATTTCAACGTGTTTTTCTGGCCGGAAAAGCAAAACTAAAATGTATGAGGTTTTATATGAATCAGTTGAATTCTTTGATTATTGAAGGAAATGCCGTAAAAAAGGCAGAATTTTCAGAGCCTAAAGCAGGCTTTTTTGTATGCAGATTTCCGGTTGCAGTAAACCGCTGGTACAAGAGCCGCAATAACGAAGGCGTTTCTGAAGTGTCGTATTTTGATGTGGAAGCTTATGGAAAGCTTGCGGAATACTGTAAAAAGAAGGTTGATAAAGGTCAGGGCATGAGAGTCGTGGGACGAATCAAGCAGGACAGATGGAAAGATAAGGATGGAAAAAGTGCAAGCAGGGTTTATGTTGTTGCAGAACACATTGAATACAAACCAAAGTTCAACAATTCCATAATGACCACTGAAGAAGAAAGCACTTCTGCAGAAGAGGAAGGTGGAAGCAGCGAAACTTCACAGGCTCTTCCAGATACTGCAGAAGAAACCGTATTCTAGCGCTTTTTTCGTCCTTTGAATTTAGCGCCAGGTCTGCCCTTTGCAGGGGTAAGCCCCTTTACAGGGGTAGGCCCCTTTACAGGGGTAAGCCCCTTTGCAGGGGCAGCACCTTTTGCCTTTGCTGCAGCGGCGCGTTCAGCGGCAGCTTTATATTCCTCAAGTTTTTCAGGATTATAAAAACCGTCTTTCCAGTTGAATCTGGAAATTTCAGGGAGAGGCTGCTGCTTGATAAGCGAAGTCATAATGGCTTTAATCTGGCTTTTTGAAACCTTTGTTTTAGAAAAATCAACAAGGAGTTTCTTAAAGCCGGCGCCCTGCAAAATATTAACCTTATCCACAATGCTGAAAGGTTCTTCCGGCATTACAAAAGAACCGTCCTGAGTAGAGCTGATTTTGAACATCTTTTCCTCTTTGTCGGAGAAGAATGTAAAATCATAATCTGACGGCATCTTAAAGCGCATGCGGAAGAGAGCCGGATAGGCAAAAACAGGCACAAGGACACGTGAGCGTACTTTTTCTTCGTAAGTAGCTTCCAGGTTTTTACGGGAGTTTTCATACGGAGAAACAAAGGCACCGATATTCAGGTTTTCAAGCCATGAAACTGCCCAGCGGTTGAATGTATAAAGGTAAGGTCCTGCAATCATATTCACGCCAAGAGACTTGAGCATCTGAATGTGGGCAAGATTGTTTACGACAAAGTTCTTGTAACCGTCTTCAACAAGGGCTGTAAGTTCATTTTTAAGCTGGTCTTCCTGCAGAGGACTACAGAATGGATCAAGCGAAATAAAAATCTGCTTTTTAGAGAAAGGCAGAACAGTCTTATGATTCAAAAGGTCATAAGAAGTTTCTGAGTTATATTCCAGAATGAGACGAACTGGCTTTAAGCCCTGAACTGCAAAGACGTCTGCAATAGAAGAAACCTGGGCATATATGCCGTCCGGAAAGTAAGCAAGCTCCTTATCTTTTACAGGTGTAAGGTCAAGAATCGGAAGCATTTCGTCTTTCGGCTGCTTGCGGTAACGGCCAAGGTCACCCGGTAAAACTCGCTGATAGCGTTTTGAGCCAGACTTAATCTGCAAAAGATAAACTTCATCACCAACAGCAAAGCCGCCCGGAATATCAATCCAGCGTTTTCCTTTTTCTTCGTCAAGTTCTACAGAACGGATTTTATGGCTTACGCGGCCTGTATCATCCTTTTTATGAAGGCGGATTGAATCACCCGGATCAGGGTCGTAAGAACCGCCGGAAAGACAGGCCATTTTTACATTTATCTGCTCCTGAGGAGTATCAGGATTTGCATTAGCGCGGATAGCTTCTACAAGCTCACGAGGTGCTGCCTTAATTGCAGAGATTTTTCCAAGATAAATACCGGTTCCGCCAGCCTGGTCAGGATTCAAAATCTTCTGGGCAGAGTTTTTAACGCCATCATCAAGAGTCTTAAAGCCGTACCAGTAATCAGTTTTTGAGCGCGCAAAGTCAGAAGCAAGCATACGTTTGCCGGCTGCAATTGCGCCTTTTTTATCTTCCTTATAGTGGTCAATTACGTAGCGGTAAGCTGCAACTACACTGCCGACATATTCAGCACTCTTCATGCGGCCTTCAATCTTGAAAGAATCAACACCGACTTCCATAAGATCTGGAATATGATCAATAAGCTGTAAATCGCAGGGAGAAAAATAATAACCGCTCTTAATTCCGCCTGAAACTTCTGCATTGTAGTAGCGGCGGCAGGCCTGGGCACACATTCCGCGGTTAGCAGACTTTCCGCCCAAAAAGCTTGAAAAGAGACAAAGGCCTGATTCACTTACACAAAGGGCTCCGTGAACAAAAACTTCCAGGTTTGCACCTGTCTCGTTTTTAATTTTCTGAATTTCTTCAAGCCCAAGTTCGCGTGCAAGAACCATGCGCTTTAGGCCCTGCTTTTGCAAAAGGCGTACGGCAGCGGTGCTTTCTACGTTCATCTGAGTAGAAGCGTGAAGTTCCATATTCGGAAAGAATTCCTGAGCCATGCGCATGATTGCATAATCCTGCACAATAAGGCCGTCTGGTCCAACTTCATTGAGATAAGATAAAAAGCGGTAAAGGCGTTCTGTTTCACGCTCTTCGCTTACTGTATTAACTGTGACGTAAATTTTCTTGTTCTGACGGTGAAGAGTTTCTACAGCCGCCTCAAACTGATTCCATGCAAAATTTGATGTTCTAAGGCGCGCGTTAAAACTCTTCAGTCCCAAATAAACTGCATCGGCACCTTCGCCGATTGCTGCATCCAAAGATTCAATATTTCCCGCAGGAGCTAATAATTCAACCATTTGGATAGTTTAACATAATTTTAAGAATAATTACAATGTTCCCGGAGAATAAGTGTCTGTTTTCCAGCTTGAAGCCCCCGCCGGCAGCGGATATTCAATTTCCTGGGATTTCATCTTTTCATATATTCTTTTGGAATCCTGCCTTTGCAGGGATTTTGTAACAGAGCTTTTTACTTCATTTGTAAATTCATCATAAGACATCTGCTCAAGAATCTGTCCGCTTCCTACGTTAATCAAAACCATAGTGTCCGCAGCTTTTGTAAGGCAGGCTTCTGTATTGGCGCTCCACAAATCCCGAACTCCATTATTAGAATTTCCGCCTGTTGCAAGACTTAAATCTTCCCCTTCTTCAGAAATACAGCCCTCGCCTTTTGTTCTCAAATGAACAAGAATTATTTCTCCTTTACGAACTTCAACAGAAGGAAAATCGTATCCTTTATCAATTCCTTTTGAGGCACTGTAAAGCTTAAGGTTAGAAAGATTTCCATCGCTGAGGGCAAGAAACTCTACAAATTCCGTCCGGTATTTAGTTTTATTTGAGCTTTCATTTGAAATAAAGACTTCTGTCATAATCAGCTTTGGAATACGGGGATTATAACCGGAAAATTTAGTTGCAAAAGTAAGTGTGTTTCCAACCTGATCTTCTACGACAGCATAAAGCTCGTAAGCTTTCCCGACGGTGGTGGGTGACGCAAAATTAAAAAGAAGACTTTCGCCGTCATCTTCATTATCAACCGTAACAGGAATTTTTCCGTAGCCGCCTGAAGCTGCTTTTAAGGCAGTAGAAAGTTCTATGTTTTCCGAATGTTCAATGGAATCAGAAATGCCTTCCATAAAAGGAGAAAGCACGGCCCCGGAAACCTTCACCTTTTCTGAGAAAGTAACTCTCAAAGACTTTTCGCTTACTACTTCAATGCTTTCAATTTGTGGAGAAGCATAATCCCCGCCGACAAGCTGAATACCCTCTGTAGTCACCTTACATGAAAAAGGCATTACGCTGAAAAGCGTAATGCCTGTAATCAATGCCGTCTGAATAAAAGACAGAATAATCGTTTTTAGATTTTTCATTCATTTCCTCTCTTTTTTGATTTCTACATATATACTATCCGCAGACATCAAAAATTCGGAAATGATTTTGAAAAAAATCTGAAATTTTTATCTGATTTTTGCAGCTTCTATCATATAGCGGACAGAAAGTCCTGCATCATCTTCATAATGTTTTTCAATTACAAAGATAAGGTTTGTTCCCGATTCATCACGGAAAATGCGTTCAATCTTATAGTTTGTAACACCCTTGCGAGTAATTGAAGGAGAACCAATTCTCTGTGTGCTGAGCAGGTAACCGTCTGCATCAAATTTTTCAAGATTAATATAGAAAGAAGAACGCGCATTTTTTCCCTTTCCTGTGATTGTAGGAACCAGGGTAATTCTATAGGAATTCTGATTATCTAAATCTGCGCTTGTAAAATCCTTAAATATAATCTCATCAGTTCCAGTCTTATTTACATCATCAAGGATATAAAGGACATGCTCTGCATTTGCTTTTTTCAAATTGAGGGCATTCAGATAGCCGGCAGCTTTTGCTTCAAGCTCTTCGTAAACATCTTTACCGTTTTTATCTGCAGTAGCTCCTGTCGGACGGGTCTTAAATACACCGGAATCTACATAATCGTTAGCGGCAATATCCACCTGGAAGATTTCTGCCCAGGCCTGAAATTTTTTATCAACTTTTCCGTACTGAGCAAAAACATAATATTTTCCGTCTGCTGAAAATCCTTTATCTACAAAAGAGGCAACATCCCCCGCATTCAATGCTGTGGCAGCCAGTAAAACTGCTAAACTACACAAGAACGATTTTTTCATAAATCCTCCCGTAAAAAATCCTTTTAATTGTGGTCTATCACTTTATTTTCGGCTTTACAGAAAAAGTCTTTAACGTTATTTTTTTTATTATGACAATTAAAGCTAGAAATCGTTTTTACATGGGATTTTTCATTCTTTCGCTCTTTTTTCTTATTTTTGATTTTGTATTTTTCCATTATCAAAAGTTTTCCGGATCTTTTATCCTTCCCGAAATTACAGCAAGCTCAAATCTTTCAACATCCTTTATATTCGGCTACAGGCCATATTTCACCTTCGGCGCTATTTTCTTTGAATTCATTTATCTGTGCGGAACAAGTTTTATAATTCTTTACGCCTTTTACAAGACTCAGTCCGGGGAACTTGGCTATTTTCTTCTGTTCCTGCTTTCTATTCTTATGGACACAACAAGAATTTTCATTCCGCTTCTTCAGCTTGCAGAAACTTACACAACAGCCCTGATTGTCATAAATAATATTGTGCTGACGGGTACTATTTTAGGTCCTATTTCACTGCTTGCCCTTGTGCTTTTTTCTGCAGAAGAGTACCGGCAGAATCTTGAACAAAACTGCGTCATCATTATTGTAGTGAGCACTTTTGTGGCATTTTCTATTCCAATTAATACAGGCATTCTGCTTCCAAGCTATGCTTCTGCCTATGCCTTCAGTAATGTTTTAAGACTTTTTATAATCATCGCAATTATAATTTCAGTTGCCTCTATGAGCATGAACAATTACAAACGAGAACTTTCGCAGCTTACTACTGTGGGATTTTTTATAATGGGTCTGGGCTCGCTGATTCTAAAGCACTGCTTTACTCTTTTTCAGCTGGTAATCGGAGTAATTTGCAGTGCAGTGGGAACAGTCCTTTACTTTAAGGAACTCCACAATCAGTATTTGTGGAATTCCTAAGCGGACTGAGAGATTTTAACTTACCAGGCCAAAGAAAAGGCCGATTATTATTGGAATTAAAACGTTATCAAAGTCTGAAAGAGGAAGCATTTCCAGAATCATTGCTGCGCAACCTGTAAGAAGGCTTACGTAGCAGTTCTGACAGCAGCAGAAGGTGGCAATATAGACTGCAAGAAAGCAGGTAAGACTTCCGGCTACAGTTTTTCCGTGGCTTCCAGGAATTGTAATTTTTCCTATTAACTTGCCAGAAAGGCTTGCCAGGCCGTCTCCAAATGCAAGCGCAAATATTCCAACCTTAGCGCATTCCGGCGGCAATAGCAGGGCCGCAAGGATAATTCCAATCACCAGCGTTACAGGGCCAAGTACAAAACGGTTTTCGTCGCGTTTACGTGCTGCAACTTCAGTTACTTTTGAAACCAGAGGAATTGTAACTCCTTTAAGACGTAAAAATTCACACAAAGAATAACCAGCCAGAGCAAATACAAGAAGCCACAAAGTCGGATAATAAGCAAGTCCTAAAAACAAGGGTACAAAACTTGAACAGATATGAATGCTTTTTCTAAAAAGTTCCTTTGCAAGTGAGTTTGCTTTCTGTCTTAAATAGATTCCGTATTGAATGCTGTTCTGCATCTGTATTTTTACCTCTCTTTATCAGTCAGAGTCTTTGGAATTTCTGTATAAATTGCAGGCTCATATTCAGAGAAATTGTGAGTTACATATTTAATATTCTGCTCTGCAAGGTTTGTTCCGCCCAGACGCAAAAGTGTATTCTGGTTACGAGTAAGCGCATCCCAGGCACGAACTGACTGCTGGAACTGAACAATTGATTTTGCGTTCAGGCTGCTGTTTCCGGTTCGTTTTGCAAGACGGTAGAGAGTTACACCATAGTTGTTTGCAGCAGAAAGATATGTATTTACAATGTCGTAATCGCTGTCGTTTACCTGAGGGAATACCATCTGGCGGTCAAGAACTTCTTCATCAAGGCGCTTAACCAGCTGATTATAATAACCTTCGGCAGCATAGTCATCACCGCGCAGGCTGAGTGTATTTGCCATGGCAAGCATAAGGTTCTTTTCCTTGATATTTCCGTCACCGGCCTTCATAAATGAACCAAGGGCTTCGGCAAGATTGTCGTTATTATACTGAATATAACCGATTCGGTAACGGATCTGAGGGCTGTCGTTTTCAAGTTCAACAGAAGACATGTAATTTTTGAGTGCGTCATCATAATCAGCAGAAATAAAATACTTCAAGTCTGCCATGTCTTCATAAAGTTTTCCGATATCCTTGTTACCTTCAAAGCCGGCGTTATCGCGTTCCTGAGTATAAAGGGAAATACCTTCAGCATACTGCTCCTGAGCCTGAACATGTTCTCCGTTTGCTTCGTAATGTTCGCCCAAAAGCTTGTATGTATCAATGTACTTGTAAAGGTCGCGGCGCTTGATAGATTTGGCAGCGTCAAACTTTTTAAGTGTATTTTTGAGGGTGTTTTCTACCCTTTCGTTTTCGTTAGAAAGCACGTAGTACTTAGAAAGATTGTAGAGAGCCACAGGATTTTCAGGATTTGCATGAGCCGCAGTCAAAAGAAGTCGGCGGAGTCCGTCAATCTGGAAGCGCAGATATTCCTGACTTGCAGGAAGAGGTCCATAGTATTTATCAAGAAGATAGCCTGAAAGTTCTGTCCAGTCATCTGCAGGAAGCGATTTTTCCTTAGTTTCATCAAAGTTCTGGCGGATTTCCAGAACCTGACGGAGTTTGTCCGAACGGATAAAGTAGCGCATCATGCGGGCAAGATAGAGATTATTAGGCTTGTAAAGCTGCATAAGTGAAGCATACTGTTCGCGGGCTAAATCCAACTTAGAAGGGTCTTTTTCTGTTCCCCATTCAAGGTAGATGTCTCCAAGCTCGAGGATTCCGTCTGCATCATTGATGTGGTAATCAAGAACTTCGCGGCGTACAATTTCTTCGGCCCGCTCGTAATTTACCATATCATTGAGTTCCATGTCGGCATATTCAAGACCGGCTTCCTTATCGTGGCGGAAGCACATGAGGATATTCTGATACATTTTCTCTGCTCGCTGATACTGCTTGTGTTCACGATATCCGCGGGCATAATTGAAGAACCAAGGTCGGCTGAGACGGTACTGTACAGCCTCGTCAAATTTGATTTCTGACTGAGGATATTCTTCTGCCTGCAAAAGAGCATAGCCCTGCTTGTAAAGGGAGTGTGCCTTAAGAGGTTTGTAGATGCAGTTCTTTCCAAAGTTGAAAAGTCCGATTCCAACCAGAATTAAGGCGCAGCCTACGATAAAGCCAGGAATAATTCTGTTACGCAGCTGATAAGAAAGCGACTTTTTATAGGCTTCGTATTCTTCTGCTGAACGGTGCTCAAAATCACGAGGAACTGGAATTGAAATATCCAGCATCTTTTCGAGCATTGAGGCAACCTGGCGGGCAGGAGCCTTGTTTATGATTTTTTCAATTACTTCAAATTCGGCGTCTTCTGTAAATTCGTCCTGAACGATAAAGTTTTCAAAGGCAAGACGAACATTGAGCGGATATTCGCTGAAGTTTTTTAGGAAGACTTTGTACTGGGCGTCAGAAAGTGTATTCGGAGGAAGTTCTTCGCCCGGAATAGCTTCTGAGAAATCCGGTTCATCAAGATCTGATTTAGGCTCTTCTGGTTCTGCCTTTTTAGGGGCTTTCTTTGCCTTTGGAGCAGGTTCTTCTTTTTCTTCTTCGATTTCTGAGAAGCCTGGAATTACAAAGTCGTCATCACCGCCGCCAAGGAAGTCATCTTCGTTTATCTGACTGTCGGTATCTGAAATACCAAAGTCCATGTCATCCATGCCGGTAGTATCAAAGGCTTCTACAGGTTCGTCAGATTCTTCTATGCCTGAATTGAGGGAATCAAGGCTGAGGTCTTCGTCGTCTGAAACTTCTTCGGCAACGGCGTCGGTGTAGTCTGGCATTGAAACTTCTTCGCCAGAATCGCCGGCTGGAGCACCGAAATCCATATCGTCAAGGCTGAGGCTGTCCGGACTGAAGCTGTCGCCAGAAGCATCAGTACCGTCTGCAGGAGTTTCAGCAGCGTCTGCACCGCCGAAGTCCATGTCATCAAGGTTCAAATCACCGGCTGAAAGGTCAGAGTCTTCAGCAGGACTTTCAGCGGCATCTGCTCCGCCAAAATCCATGTCATCAAGGTTCAGGTCACCAGCTAAAAGGTCACCTTCTTCTGCCGGAGCTTCAGCAGCACTTTCTTCTGCAGCCGGAGTCTCGTCAAAGGAAGGCATATCCATATCGCTGAGGTCAAAGAGGTCTGCTGTTGATGGCTCAGCAGCCTCTCCATCTTCTGACGGCATTTCTGTATCTGCAGCTTCTTCCGGCTCAGTGCTTTCTGATATTTCTGAACTTTCTGCCATTTCGCCTGCGTCTGCCGGCTCAGCAGCTTCTGCGCCTTCTTCACTTGCAGGAGTTTCAGCTGGCTCAGCCATGCCGAAATCCATATCGTCGAGATTCAGGTCATCAAGACCTGTGGTATCAAAAGTTTCGTCAGCAGGAGCTGCGTCTGTTGCAAGCTCATCAGATGGAAGTTCAGAGGCTTCACTTTCTGCAGGCTCTGTACCGACAAAGTCCATGTCATCAAGGTTGAAATCAGCGGCTGAAAGGTCAGCGCCTTCTGTATTCTCGAGAGGAGTTTCTGTAAGATCTTCAGAAGCAGGCTCTGGCACTTCTTCAGCAGACTCTGGCTCTGCTTCTACTGGTTCAGCTGCGTCTGAAACTTCTTCTGCAGCCTCAGCCGGGCTTTCTTCTGCAGGAGCGGCGTTTTCAGTTTCCCCGCTTCCCATATCATCAAAGCCATCTATATCAAGACCATCAAGGGTAAGATCGTCAAAATTAATGTCTTCAACAGAAGGTGCCGGAGCAGCTTCTTCTGCCGGAGTAATATCCTCTACCGGGATTTCATCCAGACTTGCAGCATCTTCTGCATTTTCTTCTATATTAATACCTGTATTATCAAAGAGTTTTGGAGTATTTTCTTTTTTATCAGACTTTGTTTCCGGATGAATGTTTGTTTCTTCGTCGTCATCAAAACCGCCGCTCAAATCAAAGTCATCGAAAGGATCTTCTTCAGCCATTTCACCAAAGATGCTTGAAGCTTTGGCTTTTGGTTTTGGAGCCTGGATTTCAACTTCAGGAATGTCATCAAGGTTCAAATCATCAAGATCTGAAACATCAAAAGAAGATGACGATGGAGCTGCATCTGCCTCTGGCACACCCTCTGCTTCAGGAACGGCTTCAGCCTCTGCTTCTATAATTCCGTGCTCATTAAGTTCAGGGATATTATCCAAAACTGCATCAGCTTCCGGGACAATTTCTGTTTCAAGTGAGGCGTCTGCATCTGGGGAAACTTCCTCTGCAGTAGCCGGCTCCTGTGCGCTCTCAGACTCAGCTTCAGACACAGGAAGGTCGCCTAAGTCGAATTCACTGTCAAGAGAAGGGAGATTGTCGGCATCAAAGTCAAATGATTCAGCAGGGAATTCAGGGGCATCTGCTTCACCCTCTCCTGTAAGCCCTTCCATAGAAGGAAGCGCTGAATCATCGGCGAAAGAATTATCAAGGTCAAGGCGCTCGGCAGCAGCGTCAATATCTTTCTGAGTAGGTTCTTTTTCAATGCCAGGAATATCAAGCTCGCCAATGTCGGCAAGACCGCCATCAGAAGAAAAATCATCAAGTTCAGGGAGACTTTCATCAAGCGTCTCAGGCTCTGGTTCAGGTTCGGGCTCTGGCTCCGGTTCGTCAAAACCAGCACCCGCAAGAAGGGCATCAAGGCCTAAATCTGAAATCGGGATTTCTTCGGGCTCTGGCTCCGGTTCAGGCTCCGGCTCGTCTTCAAACATGGAAAGGTCAGGCATGTCACCGCCGCCTTCGCCATTATCATCGCCGCCCATGCTCATTCCAAGATTAAGCAAATCAGACATATCAGGAGCGGCAGAAGCTGGAGCTTCAGAAGAGTCGTCGCCGCCGGAAGTTTCAGCTGCAGTAGCGCCCACTCCGGTAATATCAGAAAAATCTTCTTGAACCGGGGCCTCTTCCTTGGCAACTTCTTTCATCGGCATTCCGATTACGAATTCTTCGGAATCATCAACATCTGGGATTGTAGCCGGGATTTCGACTTTTACAGGCTTTTCGCCACGAGTAGCACGAACGGTAACTTCGTTACCCAGAGAAAGCATGTCGTTGTTAAACTTTTTAAGTTGGCTCAAGCCTGGCATAGTGTAATTTTACCCCACAACACTTCAATATTACAAGAGAGTTGTTTTTCCCCACTCTTCTTTGTAAATTAACGGAATTTTTTAAGGGGCACTTTAACAAAATGTTACTTATATATGAAAGAAAAAATATCTTACAATTGCAAACAAAAAAATGACTCACAGTCGAAGAGCCTGTGTCAAAACCGCGCAATAATGCGCTACTCGTTGCTTATTGCAAAGTAACTATATGACTGGCCGCTTTCGCGACCGCAATAAGCAAAGTGTTTTTGACACACGCTCCTCTCCTTCCGTCATTTTTTTCGTCTTCCCAAGTAATAATTTTGTTACTCCCTTAAAAAATCCCTAAATCTCCGGCGCCAGCTGCCGATATTGTGAGTATGAAAATGACAAAATTTGTTTTGGTGTCGGCACTGGCAGGGATTTTCTGCACGGGGATGGGGTTTGCGGCGGCTCCGGCAAACTATCAGAATTTTGAACTTGATACTCTTTTGCACAACATCGAAAAACCGGGCGAGCCGATTGTAACTGAAGATTACATTATTTTTACGGCAAACACACAGAACCGCTCGGTTGGAATTGCATTTGATTTTGAAAATTATCAGGTTATCCACCCTTTCCAGGTGCTTTCTAATACTGATGACGAAGGTGTCTCAACCCGCAAGCACCTTTTTTACTGCTATCAGCGCCAGCATCGTTTTGACACGCTCAAATATCGCCTTGTAATCGACGGGCTTTGGACCACAGACCCGCTCAACCCAAACAAGGAATACGATGAACAGGTAAATTTGTACTTTTCTAAACTGGAAAATCTCGGTCAGATAAAAATTGAAACAGAGGCGACTCCAAATGACACCGTAAAGTTCATTTACAAGGGGGAAAGCGGCCTCAAACTTCATCTTGCCGGCACTTTCACCAACTGGGATCCCTGGATTTACCAGCTTGAAGAAATCCAGCCCGGCCTTTACGAGCTCGAACTGCCTTTGACCACCGGCGTTTATTACTACAACTATTATCTGGGTCTCACCCCGATTCTGGACAACACCAACCCGGAAAAAATCTACACCGCCGACGGACGAAGCGCCAGCGTGATTAGGGTGAATTAGGTTATAGGTGTCAGGTTTTAGGTTTTAGGATTTTCTCTATCTAAAACGTCTCGCCATTTCGCGAAGCTTATTCATATCCATGCCCTTTAATGCGCTAGGGTCAAGTCCACCAAGGCCGCCCATGCCGCCGGCTCCGCCCATCATAGACGGATCAAGACCAAGCTGATTCATCATCTTGCCCTGGAGACCGCGGTTACGGCTTACTTTTTTCATCATGAGTTTTGTCTTTTCAAACTGCTTGATAAGCTTATTTACGTCTGCAACGCTGGTTCCGGAACCTTTTGCAATGCGCTTGCGGCGGCTAGGACCAATAATCAGATGGTTCAGGCGCTCCTTGTATGTCATACTCTGAATGATAGCTTCGTTCTTTTTCATGCCGCTCATATCAAGCTGGCTTGGGTCAATTCCATTCATGCCAGGAAGCATTTCCAGAAGCTTACTCATGCTGCCCATTTTTTTAACCTGCTGGAACTGTTCAAGCATATCCTGCAAAGTAAACTCGTTGCGCTGAAGCTTTTTCTGCATCTTAAGGGCAGCTTCCTGATCAACAGTTTCCTGTGCCTTTTCAACAAGGGAAACGATATCACCCATGCCAAGAATACGGCTGGCAATTCGCTCTGGGTGGAATACTTCAAAATCTTCTGTTTTTTCACCGGTTCCCACAAAGAGAATAGGCTTATCTGTGATTGTTTTAAGAGAAAGTGCCGCACCACCGCGGGCATCTGAGTCGAACTTTGTAAGAATAACACCTGTAAGGCCAAGCTGCTCATCAAAGCTCTTGGCAATTTCAACAGCATTCTGACCAGTCATTGCATCGGCAACAAGAAGCACTTCAACCGGGCTAGTTACCTTCTTGATTTTTACAAGTTCAGCCATCATATCTTCATCAATCTGAAGACGTCCGGCAGTATCGATGATGATTGTATCGTTTCCGTTACGGCGGGCAAAATCAATTGCTTCTTTTGCGTTCTTTACGGCATCCTTAGAGTTTTCCTTGAAAACCGGAACGCCGATTTTTTCTCCGAGTTGAGAAAGCTGTTCAACAGCGGCAGGACGAACTAAGTCACAGGCAGCAAGAAGAGGCTTTCTTCCGTCTTTAAGGAGTTTTGCCGCAAGCTTGTGGGCAGCTGTAGTTTTACCGGCACCCTGCAAACCGAGCATAAGGATAACCGACTGGGTATCTGGTCCTTTAAGATGAAGGTCAACCTTTGTGTCACCAAGCATGGCAACAATCTTGTCGTAAATGATTTTTACAAACTGCTGACCAGGATCTACGGCTTTAAGAACTTTTTCGCCCTTAGCTTCTTCAATAGTAGAATTTACAAAGCGGCGTACAACACGAAGGTTTACATCGGCTTCAAGAAGAGCCATTTTAATCTGCTCTACTGTGTCCTCGATGTTACGTTCCGTGATTGTGGACTTACCACTTAAAGTTTTTACAACTCCGCTAAAAGCTGATGAAAGTTTTTCAAGCATTTTTCTTTTCCTTATTATCTTACGTCAGGCTGAATTTTACGCACATTCTTGCGTCTTACATATACTTTCTTTCCCTGATTGTAGAGCTCGTTCATAAAGTCTTCAGGAGTAATTTCCTTATTCAAAATCCTGTAAAGTCCGTTACAAATCATGAGCTTAAGGCCCTTTTTCTTTGCAATTTCGTGAACGTATTTACAGGCAATGGCACCTTCAGGAAGGTAGCCGATTTTTGCAACGTTTGCTATCAAATCATCAATATCCTTGAACTTTGAAAGCATATCTGTCTTGATTAAATCCTGTCCGAAACGGCGGTTGCGGCCGTATTTACTCTTACAGGTTACGTCCAGGTCTCCTACACCGGAAATCGACGTAAATGTTTCTGCATGGGTTGCTCCCATTGCAAAGCCAAGCATCTGAATTTCATTCAGGCCGGCAGCCATCAAAAGGCTTTCTGTGTTATCACCAAAGGTATCAGAAGTTTCTGCAATTGCATCCATCGCACCGTAAACAACGGCAACAACGTTCTTTGCAGCGGCACAAATCTGAACACCAATAACGTCAAAGCTGGAATAAACCATAAGGCCTGGAACTCTCAAAAGCTCGCGAACCTTGATTGAGTTGCGTGGATAGGCAGAAGCAGAAACAAGTCCTGTCAGTTTGCCCATTGCAACTTCCTCTGCATGGCTAGGACCTGCAACATAAACGGTTTTTCCCTTGTAGCAGGCAGGAAGGACTTCTTCCATTGTTTCAAGAATCAACTTAGGACCATGTTCTGTAGGAACAAAGCCCTTTGTTAATGAAGCGATGACTGTCTTTCCGTTCTTGATATTAGGAACATCGACAATCTTCTTAATTGTACTTGCCAAAAACAAAGAAGGTGATGCAATGATGAGGAAATCCTTTCCAGTCGCAGCTTCAATGATATTATTAGTAGCAGTAAGTTTTTCGGAAAGTTTGTAGCCTGCAAGAAAACGTTTATTTTCATGCTCGTTATTGATTGAATTTACTACATCTTCTTCCAATGCCCAGATCTGAACATCGTGATTTCCGCGCGCAAGAGCCTGTGCCAATCCTGTACCCCAGGCACCGCCGCCGATTACTCCAACAGATTTTTTACTCATTACAATCGCCTTCTTGTTTTATGCCGGTGCTCGCATAGTCTCGCACCGAACCATTTTCTCGTAAATCCTAAAAAATTGCACTGTCGTACAATTTTTTTTAACGGATTTGCTATTTTCGGTATGTCGCAGCTTTGTTTTTAACGCTTCCTCCATTATCGGCTAATACCAGCCAGCCTCTGCGTCGTTCCAGTCGTAAATTTCTTCGTCTTTGAACCAGAGCTTGATTTCGCGCTCTGCGCTGGCATCACTGTCTGACGCGTGAATGATATTGCGTGCTGTGTGTATACAGTAATCACCACGGATAGTACCCGGCATTGCTTCTTCAGGTTTTGTAGCGCCGCAGAATTTGCGGATCAATTCAACACAGTTATCAGCCTGCCATACCATTGCAACAACTGGACCAGAAGTAACGTACTCTACAAGTCCATCATAGAAAGGTTTTCCCTTGTGCTCTGCATAATGTGCTTCTGCAATTTCCTTTGAAGGATGAAGCATTTTCAAACCTACGAGCTTAAAACCTTTTTTTTCAAGGCGAGAAATAACTTCGCCAACCAACCGGCGGTTAACAACTCCCGGCTTCAACATAGTAAAACATCGTGTCATAATTCTAATATTATAACCAAAAAAATCCCCTTGTTTCAAGATTTATGAAAAAAGCATTCTGCCGCACTGATAAAAAGGTCCCGGCTCTTTGAAGAAAAGTTTCTTAGTCTTTCTAAAAAATTCTGAACTTCGTGGGAGTTCAACTCGAACCTGCACGAGGTTCAAACTGAAACTGCACCAGTTTCAAGCTGAAACTCCACGGGGTACAACATTTTTTCGAAAGGGCTTTGATGTTTTTGACACTGAGACAGGGAAAACTCTCCTTTCCAGATGAATCTTTTTCTGCATGCCTTATTTATTTTTTCATAGTGTATTTTACAAATATATGTTATAATTAATTATTGTAAAAAGTGTGGGTAGAGGGAAACTTATTTGAGGTTAGCCGGTGCTTAAAACACTTTTTAAAAGACACTATTCTCTTTTTTTAATTCCATTGGCTCTTTCCATATCCTGCACAAATCTTGTAGATGATTCTTTTGAAAATCAAAATGCCCAGACAGAATCTCATTCAATAGTTTATATCACGGGAAATATTGATTCATCTGCAGGCAGACAGTCAACTCAGCTTTTACAGATTGATGATTCAAAGGCGGCGGAAAACGATGATGTCCGCGCAGCCATGCCCAATATTAGCCCTGACACTTCTTCATCAGGAAGTTCAAGCTACATATATTTTGTTTCGGCTTCTACCATGGGAGTTTCGCCTGCTGAGAGTGTAGACGGCACAGTTTCTTCTGATGCGTCTGGGAAACTGTCATATACAATTGCTTTGAAATCAGGATATAGATGGAAAATTACTGCGGGAGTAAAGCGAAAAGCAGATTCTAAACAGGTTCTTTCTGATTCCTATGAAGATACAATTTCCTCATCACATCCGGTAAGTTCAAAAAACTTCTTCCTTCAGCCAGCTAGCGGAAGCGGAGATGTAAACCTGCCTGTCACGGTTGATTCTTCGATAACTGATATTGAAGTAGAACTTGGTACTGCTTCAGAACAGGCAGCCTGGGACACAGCAATGGCAGAGGGCGGCTCAATTACAACTTCTGCAATCAACGTTCCTAATCTTCCGGCAGGAAATTATCATTTGACAATCAATTTTAAGGACACAAACGGTCAGATTGTTTATTCTGTAAATCAAGCGATGACTGTTTATCCTTTTGTAACGACAAATAAATGGGTTGCAGGCTCCTCTTCAAGTTCGGTTATTGATGCAAGCGGTAACTTTCAGATAGATTCAGCAGATTTAAATAGCTGGAAGCGAAATGTTTTTTACGTAGCCCAGAACAGGATTTTTTCAGATTCAGCTGCTCCTGATGACGGCAACGACGGAAGCGCCTGGTACCCTCTGGCAAGTGTGACCGGCGCAATCAATAAAATTATTGAAAACAATGTTTCAGATGCCGAATACACGATTTATGTAGTCGGTACTATTAAAGATAATGTAACTGTGTCTACAACAAGCATGACATCTCTTACCATTTCAAAACTGATGGATAATGCCGCAGTAGTTGACGGCGATGCAAATGGCACGGTTTTTGATATTTCTACGACAAAGCCGGTAATGTTTAAGGGAATTACGATTCAGAACGGACAGGGAAATGCCATGTATAAAGGCGGCGGTATTAGTTTGGCGACTGGAGGTACTGTATATATAGAAGACTGTCATTTAATTTCGAATAAGGCAGTAAATGGCGGTGCAATTTACATCGGTTCCGGCTCAACGATGGAACTGACAGGCAATGTTTACATTCCATCCAGCGCAGTTGATGAAAATGACATTTACCTTGTGGATGGAACTTACATCGACCTTAATTCAACTCTTAAACATGAAGCGCCTGTAGCCTCAGTAACACTGCAATCATACTCATACGGAAGGGCTGTTCTTTCAGGAACGGCTGCGGGCAGTAATTATTCTAAATTTACGATAAATAATGATACTTTCGGAAATACCTGGACACTTAATAATGAAGGAAAGCTTTCTCCTTTGGAGATCATGATAAAAACAGGTTCAGCGATTAATTCTGCTTTACCGTGGAATTCTACTGTGCCGTTTGAAGCAAGTTCAATAGGGCCTGATGCAGGAACCACTGTATATTATCTTGATACTGCGGCAGAACATGTTCCTGTATGGTATGACGGCAGCGGTATTTCTCCTGCCGTAAAATATTATGCTGGTGGTGTTACTGATGGCGGTGGAGGAAAACTGATACTTAATGCCGATTCAAGTGAAATGTTCAGTACAACCAGACGCTTTACAAGCATTGATTTGTCTTACTTTGATGCAAGTAAAGTTACAAATACAAGCAAAATGTTCTATGGATGTTCTACGGATCTTACTATGATTCTGGTTGGTGATTCCTTTGATTTAAGTTCTGTTACAAATTCAACAAGCATGTTCAGTACATCTGCTACTAATTTAAAGGGCGGACTGGGAACAAGTTTCGATTCAAGCAAAACAGACAAAACTTATGCCCGAATTGATTCTGAAGATTCTCCTGGTTACTTTACAGGTCCTAAGCATTTAAAAACTGGTTCTGACATTAACAGTAAACTTTTCTTTATTGATGCTTATAGTAATACTTCTTTTGAACGAAGTTCGACACCGCCAGATTCAAGTGTTTCTGCAAATGAAATTGCATATCTGGATTATGGAGAAAAATATTATCCGGTATGGAGCCAGGGCGGTAAAAATTATTATTATACAGGAGACAAAGATAGATTATTCTTGAATCCTGATTCATCAAGTATGTTTGATGGTTGTCCAAATTATGAAACAATCGATTTAAGCGGATTTGATACTTCAAGAGTTACAAATATGTCAGAAATGTTTGCAAATTGCAAGAAACTCACAGAACTTGATTTGTCCGATTTTGATACTTCTAAAGTTACGAATATGTCAAAGATGTTCTATATGCCAGGTGAAAGCAATACCGCTTTAACAAAAATTACAGTTTCTTCAGGATTTGTAACTACAGCTGTAACAGCATCTGATGAAATGTTCGCATACTGTGCATTACTTATAGGTGGAAGCGGCACAACTTACAATTCTTCTGTAATAGATAAGACTTATGCCCACATAGACGGCGGAACTTCAAATCCGGGATATTTTACGGCAAAATAAGAGAGAAACAGAAATGAAGAAAAAATATACAGGCAAAAACATAATAATTTCTCTTTTAATCTGGCTGGGGGTATTTCTTGCAGTTTCCTGCGATTTGATGAATAACCCGGTAAAGGGCTTCTTTGATGAATTTGGCGCATTCAGAATCTCTTCTGATATAGATGAATTTGATAATATTGATTTAACGACTTCTTTTGTTTATTACGTTTCCGCAAACGGTGATGATACTAATGACGGCTCAAAAGAAGCGCCCTTTAAGACAATGGATCAGGCTTTCACTGCCTTAAAAGCCGCTTTTGTGGAAGAACAAACATTAGCAGGCGATGATAGTGAAAAAACTAACGGTTATGTTCTTTTGCTAGACAGTATTGCCCTAACTGATGAAGTAAATCTGGAAACATATAACTTTGCTTCACTTACTAAGGATGTAGATATTGTTATAGGCGGTTACGGAGCAAGACGGACAATTAATGCTAACTACAATTGTCGTGTAATGAGTATTGGTAATACAAAAGGTAACGTAAGACTCAAAAACCTGACACTTACCGGCGGAAGCACAGATGATGCTGGCGGCGCAGGACTTTATGTTACATCATCAGATTGTGGTTCTAATACATGTGTAATTGAAAATTGCAGTATATATAATAATTTGAGCTCATTATCAGGAGCAGGAATTTATCTTTATACGGATTATAAGGTCTTTATAAGAAATTCAGAAATTATTGGAAACACTGTATCTGATGGTGCTGCTGCATGTGAAATTAAATACAGAAGTGATACATCATGGCTGCATATTTCTAATACTGCAATCAAAGAGAATAACAGCATTGCCTCAACCAGTCCTGCACCATCATCTTATGATTATGGTTACGTCATTAACACTGATGGAAACGCATATGTTTTACTGGAAGGCGGTGTCGTTATCAGGGATAACAACATCAGTCAGGTATCTCCAACTCCTGCAACTGCTTATTCTTCACTTTGTGCGGTAAAGTGTAATATAGGAATAAGACTTTCCGGTGCTAATATTATCCGGGAAAACAGTGTAGATTTTACAGACGGTACGGTTTTGACAAGAAACATCGTTCTTACTCCTGCTGGTTCAATGGCAACTCCATTAATTACACTTACAGGTAACTGTAACGGAAGTTCAATCGGAGTAGGATTAAATTCAAGTATTACCGCTGATACAAGGTTTACAATGTTCTATTCAACTTACGGAACCACAGCTGCTCCTGGCAGTATTTTCGTCAGCGATTGTGAATACGGAATAGGATATAACTCAACAGAAACTGAAGCCGCCTTTGTTCTCAGCAGTGGCGGAATGGGCTCACCACTTGATTACACCGTAAACTTTACTGTATTCCCACCTGTAATTCCAACAGGCAAGGCATCAAGTATAACCGTAACTCCAAAGGTTATGAAAGGAACAGAGGATGTCTCTTCAACTGTAACGGGAATGACCTTCACTCTTAAACTTATGGATTCTTCAACTGTTGCAGCATCCTCCAGCACAAATACTCTTTCGGTTAGTGCTGCAAGAGCTTTACCTGGTACATACTCGCTTTCTGTTACAGCAGAATGGAATGGCATAGCCTACGATGATACCGTATCAATTGTCTGCAGAGATGCTCTGGAAGGTATGATTTCTGTTTCAGGAGCAAGCATTAGCGGGGCAATTGCTGATTCCGGGGTCTTTGTAACAGGAAGAAATTTAACAATTCCAAGTCTTTATGTAGGTCAGCACGAATTAACACAGAAAGAATATCAGGAATACTGTTATTATGCCCACTCTGGAAAACAGCCTGCAGCCGCTTACACAGGGGATAATTATCCGGCCTGTTTTGTAAGCTGGTATGATGCTATTGTTTACTGTAATTTAAGAAGCATTGCAGAAGGACTTACTCCGGCCTATAGTCTGGGCGGTGAAACAGATCCAAGAAAATGGTCTGGAATCGTAAGCGGCAGCGGAACAAATGCCGGTAAATACTGCGGTCCTTTAGCTAATACAGACAGCTGGAACAGCATTACATTTAATACAAGCGCAAACGGCTGGCGTATGCCTGTAGAAGCTGAATGGGAATATCTTGCCCGCGGAGCAAATCCGGATTCTGCAAGTCAGACGGCCTATGCCGGAAGTGATGATTATCAGGACGTTGCATGGACATCCGATAATGCTTCTGCGCCTCAGTTAGTAGAACAGAAGACCTCGAACTCTCTTGGTCTTTATGATATGAGCGGTAACGTTTTTGAATACGTATGGGACTGGTATGGCGGAAATATAAGTTCTTCTGTTGGTATTACAGGCTGTGACACTCCGGTTGAGGTAACTGAGGCTGGTTATAGTCCTTACAGGCGAATCGTTCGCGGCGGTGGATTTACTTATGCCTCAGACTATTCAAAAATATCTGACAGAAGGGTTTATAATACGCCGGAAATGCGCTGGTGGAATTGTGGCGTGCGTATTGTAAGAAATGCAAATTAACATTTTGCTTGTCATTGCCGGGCGTGACCCGGCAATCTTTTTTTTTACCAAGGGATTATCGGGTCAAGCCCGATAATGACACTCCTATTCGAGTATTGCACCCTTATCTGCTGATGAAACCAGTTTTGCATATCTAGCCAGGTAACCAGTCTTTACTTTTGGTTCCGGTGCCTTCCATACAGCGCGGCGGCGTTCAAGTTCTTCGTCGCTTACGTCCAGGTGAATCTTGTAGTTGTTGATATCCAGAGTGATTTTATCACCTTCCTGAACAAGGGCGATTGGACCACCTACCGCAGCTTCCGGTGAACAGTGACCAAGAGAAGCTCCTCGTGTTGCGCCAGAGAAGCGGCCGTCTGTAATCAGGGCAACCTGTTTATCAAGTCCCTGTCCTGCAAGAGCGGCTGTTACTGCCAGCATTTCGCGCATACCAGGGCCGCCTTTTGGTCCTTCGTAGCGGATAACTACAACGTCACCCGGTTTAATCTGTGCCTTCTGAACAGCTTCCATTGCCTCGCTTTCATCGTCGAATACACGGGCAGGACCAGTGTGGAGCATAAGCTCTTTTGCACAGGCAGAACGTTTTACAACAGTTCCGTTTGGTGCAAGGTTTCCAAACAAAATTGCAATACCGCCGTTATCGCTGAATGGATTTTCAATTGGGCGGAGGATTTCAGGATTGCGGTTGCGCACCCCCTTAATATTTTCTGCAATAGTTTTTCCGGTTGCAGTGATAAGTGAAGTATTAATAAGATTCTTCTTTGCAAGTTCAGCAAGAACAGCCTGAACACCACCAGCATCATCAAGTTCGCACATAAATGTGTGACCTGCAGGAGCGAGGTGACACAAATTAGGGGTTCTGTTAGAAATCTCATTTACTTCGTGAAGGTCAAGTTCAAGTCCTGCTTCGTGCATGATTGCAGGAACGTGAAGCATTGTGTTAGAAGAACAACCCAAAGCCATGTCGGCAGCAAGAGCATTGCGGAAGTTTTCTGCTGTCATCATCTTACGGGCTGTAATTCCTTTGTTGTAAAGGTTCATAACTGCCATACCAGCGTGTTTTGCAAGGGCAATACGCTCTCCTGTTACAGCAGGAATTGTTCCGTTTCCTGGAAGACCAAGACCAAGAACTTCTGTCAGACAGTTCATAGAGTTTGCAGTGAACATACCAGAACATGCACCGCAACCAGGGCAGGCACGATGTTCCATTTCTTTAAGCTGCTCTTCTGTGATTTTACCTACTGCAAGACCACCTACAGCTTCGAACATATCTGTTAAAGAAAGATTTTTTCCAGAATAAGGATTTGAACAGTCATTTCCTGCAAGGTGACCAGGCATCATTGGACCGCCTGAAACAAATACTGTCGGCAAATCAAGGCGGGCAGCTGCCATAAGCATACCGGGAACGATTTTATCGCAGTTTGGAATCATAACAAGAGCATCAAACTGGTGTGCTTTAGCAACACATTCAACGCTGTCTGCAATAAGCTCGCGGGTAACAAGTGAATACTTCATTCCTTCGTGGCCCATTGCAATACCGTCACAAACACCGATTGCAGGGAATTCAATCGGAGTGCCTCCTGCCATTCTAACGCCGGCCTTTACAGCCTCAGAAATGCGGTCAAGTTCAATATGACCCGGAATCAGTTCGTTTTTTGCACAGATAATTCCAACTAAAGGCTGCTCTAATTCTTCGTCTGTGTAGCCAGAAGCATAAAATAAAGAACGGTGAGGTGCACGTGCCACACCCTTTTTTGCGTTATCACTTTTCATAAAATCCTCGCTTATAAAAAACTATGCCGGATATGCCAGCTTTATTTCAACTTAATAATAATCATAAAAGCTATTCTAATCAATAAAATAATTTATAAATACTAAAGTTTCTTAAATATATATAAAAAAAGCGTTCCCTCCGTAGAAGGAACGCAGAATATTTTTAATTCAAATGAAAAAAATCGACTACTCGTACTTGTCCTGAATGACAAGTTTAATAAGCATGTCACTCTTAATCGAAACACGCTTTCTCTGCTCTGCAAGCTCGTTGCTGTCAAGGCTGATTCGCGACTGCTCACAAATCATCTTTCCGTAATCAGAAAGGCTTGCAGGACTTGCTGCTTCACAGGCAAAAATTACATTGCGCTTGTTGATAAAGTGGAAGTAGAACTGCTGGAACTCTTCGTTATCAGAAGGCAATGCGTAAAGCAAAATAATTCTCTTGAAATCGTGGATTCTTGCAATTTTCTTTACACAAGTCATCAATTTTTCAGAGAAAGAATGCTCTCCAATATCAGATGTGATGATTTTTTCTGCAATTACGAACAAATCACCATCCTCTGGAGGCTCACCTGTTGGTTCACAAAGTTCAATCTTACTGAATCCAACCGATTCAATAAGGATTTTTGTTTTAGAGTCTAGGGCTAAGCGGTCTTTAGGCTGAAAGTGAACATCATCACGACCGGCACCTGCTTCCTCACCACCGGAAGAAAAGAGATTAGCAAGCTCATCAGTTGAAATTGCAGCGCTTGATGGTGCGCCTTCCTCTTTAGCTTCTTCAGCCTCAATTCCAACGCCGCTTACACTATCAACACGGGCTTTTTCTTCCCCCATGATATCAGCAAGCATATCATCAACATTATCAGACATTTTATTTTCCTCCGTTATTTCCGCATCATTTTCTACTATATTATCAACATTTTCAGCAAGGTTTTCTTCAGGCACTTCTTCTGCACCCATTGCAGTCAACTCTGCATCTGTAGCGCCAATTTCCTCACTATCTTTTTCAAGTTCCTCGCCTGCTGCTTCAACTTCCTCATCTGCAGCACCGATTTCAGAACTGAAAATATCATCATCTTCCAGATCATCTGTATCTGCAAGAACAATTTCAGAATCTTCGCTTAAACTGTCCTCATAGAATTCAATCGTATTTTTCTGGGCAGGCGAAATCTTAATTCTAAGCTTGTCATCACCGTCCAGCGACTTTTCATAAAGACAGCCATCATCCTTAATGTAAAAAAGATTGTTTCCCTCATCCACCCTGATATTGCGGATAGAATCACAGCCTTCAAAAGCATCATCTGCAAGTTCATAAAGCTTTGCAGGAAGAACAACCGTTTCCAGTCCCTTGCAGTCAGCAAAAGCTCTGGAATGAATTTTTGCAACTGTATTCGGCACGACTACCGACCTAATGGAAGAACAGCCAGCGCAGCAGTTTTCCGGCAGCTCCTGAATACCCGCTCTAAAAGGAATATCAGGCAGCGAAGCACAGTTGTAAAAAAGACCTTCCGGGAATTCCGTAACAACATTCGGCATTGAAACCTTAGTGAGATTAGAACATCCCGAAAACAAATATGGGGGCAGAACCTGTAAAGAAGGCGGCAGTTTTACGCTTTGAAGAGACTCAATGTTCTCAAAAAGACAGTCAGGCAGTTCCTTTACAGAGTCTGGCAGAGTTATGGAAGAAACATTTGTTCCTGCAAAAGCTTCGTCCGCAATCTCCTTTGGTCCGTAAGGCACCTGTCCATTGAATTCGCTGGAAGCAGAATCGATTCCTACCAGCACATTCATGTCAGACGTAAAAAGCAAACCATTCTTTGATGTATAATCAGACATAACAATATTTTAACACCCAATTAGCGATATCGCAATTAAAATCTAAAAAAAATGCAGTCTGCCAATATGACAAACTGCATCTATTAAGGAGGGAAAAGCCTTCCCCGCAACGCCCCGTCTTAAGCTACAACAGCCTTAACGTAAACGTCTTTTACATCTTTATCTGCTGCAACAATCAGACCATTTGCCTTTCCGCCTTTAACTTCAAGCGAAACAGCACCTGTGTTCTTTTTGTTTTCAACAGTGATGTGGTATGTAACTCCGCGGAACTTACGTGTAAATTCAGCGTTCTTTACGTGTTCTGGCAGACGTGGTTCAATTTCCAGACCAGCGTGCTGAGGGCGAAGTCCGCAGATGTACTGTGAAAGTGCAACAAAGTTCCATGCGGCAGTACCTGTAAGCCATGAGTTTTTAGCTTCACCTTCGCGGCGGGCTTCCTGTCCTGCAACCATCTGGCTGTAAACATAAGGCTCAGTGCGGTGGATGTCAGACCATTTTTCTTCAACCCATGCAGGTCCAATCTTTGTGTAGTGTTCCCATGCATCCTGAGGACGGCCGTTTACAACTTCACCAATTACAACCCAAGGATTGTTGTGGCAGAAGATACCGCCGTTCTCTTTGTATCCAGGTGGATAAGAAGAAACTTCACCAAGTTCAACGTGGTATTCCTGGTAAGCCGGCCAGAGGATACAGATTCCGTATTTAGAATCAAGGTATTTCTTTACGCTGTCCAAAGATTTTTCAGGATAACCTTTGTCTTTACCGATTTTTGCCATTGTACCAAAGCCCTGGCTTTCGATGAAGATTTTTCCGTTTTCGCATTCTTTAGAACCGATTTTGTGACCGGCATCATCATAAGCGCGAACGTACCATTCTCCGTCCCAGCCTGCTGTACAGATAGCATCTTCCATCTTTTTGCAAAGCTCTTCTGCGCGTTTTGCTTCAGCTTCATCACCCATAAGACGGCACATCTGAA
This sequence comes from Treponema sp. C6A8, assembly GCF_000619925.1. Lineage (GTDB taxonomy): Bacteria > Spirochaetota > Spirochaetia > Treponematales > Treponemataceae > Treponema_D. The sequence continues at coordinate 99,652 of NZ_JHVB01000002.1, forward strand.
CGTAGTCAGGTGTTACGAATACGAACATCTGAGCGATCATTACAGATTCTGCATTCTTTCCTTCCTTGTTTGTACAAGTCTGGAATGAATCGTTAGGGTTTGTAGAGAAACAGTTCAAGTTCAAACAGTCGTTCCAGTCAGCACGGCCGATTAAAGGAAGTCCGTGTGGTCCCATGTGGTTAGGGATGTAGTTGTATGAACGGCGAAGGTGCTCGAACATTGTAGCTTTATTTGTTTCTGAGTTATCAAATGGAACATCAACTTTAAGGAAGTCTACGTCGCCAGTTTCGCGGATGTAGTTTCCAACACCAAGAACAAGCCAGAGAGGGTCATCATTGAAGTTAGATCCGATATCAGCGTTTCCTCGTTTTGTAAGAGGCTGGAACTGGTGGTAAGCAGAACCATCTTCGAACTGTGTTGCGGCAACGTCGTAGAGGCGCTCGCGGATGCGGCTTGCTGGGAGCTGGTGAGCGGCACCAAGCATATCCTGAGAAGTATCGCGGAAACCAAGACCACGGCCAATTCCTGATTCAAAGTAAGAAGCAGAGCGGGCAAAGTTGTATGTAACAACACACTGGTACTGGTTCCATACTGCCATACGGTCAAGCTTTTCATCGCCGGTTTTGATTGAGAAGTGGCTCAATGTTTCGTCCCAGAATGCCTTCAAATCAGCAAGAGCTTTTTCTACCTTTTCCTTGCTGTCGAATTTTTTCTGCAAGTCGTAAGCTTTTTCCTTGTTGATTACGCCTGAAGCTGTGTTTGTGCGGAGCAATCCTGCATCCAGAGCCTTCTTTTTATCTGCTTCAGAAAGGAATTTCTTGTCGTTATCCATCTCGATGTAGCCGAGAACGAAAATCAAAGTCTTTTCTTCGCCAGCCTTAAGAGTAAGGTTTACGCGGTGAGAAGCAATTGGAGACCATCCGTCTGCAACTGAGTTTCCTGATTTTCCTTCAACAACAGTTTTTGGTGCAGAAATAGGATTGTAAAGTCCGAGGAAGGTTTCGCGGTCTGTATCAAAACCGTCGATTTTCTGGTTGCACCAGTAGAAAGTAAAGTGATTGCGGCGCTCGCGGTATTCAGTTTTGTGGTAGATTGCGCTGCCTTCAATTTCTACTTCACCGGTAGAGAAGTTTCTCTGGAAGTTCTGGCAGTCATCAGATGCGTTGTAGAGACACCATTCAACAAAAGATACAAGGCTTACAGTTTTGTCTGATTTTCCTTCGTTCTTGAGGGTCAGCATTTCTACTTCTGCATTTTCTGTGTTTGGAACAAAGTAAACTGCCTCAGCCTTCAAATCATTCTTTTTAGAAATGAATTTTGAATAGCCGAAGCCGTGACGGCACTCGTAAGAATCAAGCGGAGTCTGAGTTGGCTGCCAGCCCGGATTCCAGATTGTATCACCGTCTTTAATAAAGAAGTAGTGACCGTTGTTATCAAGCGGCATATCGTTGTAGCGGTAACGGGTAAGACGACGAAGGCGTGCGTCTGTGTAGAATGAATAACCGCCAGTTGTGTTAGAAATCAAGCTGAAGAATTTCTGGCTGCCAAGGTAGTTGATCCAAGGGTATGGAGTCTTTGGTGTTGTGATTACATACTCTTTGTTTTTGTCGTCGAAATTTCCGAATTTCATAAAATATATTCTCCTAATTTGGGGCTCGCTAGTCTCGCCCCCTGAGCATTTTTCAAAGTAAATCCTAAATCAACCCGCTGTCGCAGCTTGATTTTTAACGGATTCACTATTATAAGCTTTATTCCTTTACTCCACCACTTGTAACGCCACCGATGATGTAGCGAGACAGAAAGAGGTAAACAATAAGCAATGGAATGATTGCTACACAAATCATGATGTAAACCTGTGCAAGGTCGAACTTCATGAAGTCTGCAGAACGAAGCTGTGCAATCAAAATAGGGATTGTCTTTTTTGCCTTTGAGCTGATAATCAAAGCCGGCATAAAGTAGTTGTTCCAAGAACTTACGAATGCAAAGATTGCCTGAACTGCAAGAGCAGGTTTAATCATTGGAAGTACGATTACATTGAAAGTAAGGAACTCGTTACATCCGTCTACGCGGCTTGCTTCAACGATTGAATAAGGCAAAACTGATTCCATATACTGCAAAACATAGAAGAAAACAACTGGAGCTGCGATTGCAGGAAGAATCAAAGGCCACAAGGTATTAATCATGTGAATTCCTGTTACAAGCTTTACAAAACCAAGGGCTGTAACCTGGGTTGGAATCATCATGATTGCCATGATGAACTTGAATACAATTTTCTTTCCCTTAAAGCTGTACATGTGGATTCCGTAAGCAGTCATTGCACTGAAGTAAACAGAAAGCAAGGCATTGAATACAGAAACAATGATACTGTTCCACAAGCCCGTAAGAATAGGAATATTGTCATTCGCAAGCAGGTTTCCCAGGTTCTTGAAGAAGAAAGTTCCAGGAATAAGGCTGAAGCCCTTTACCAGCTGTGAGTGAAGTCTTGTTGAGTTTAAAATCAAAAGTACAAACGGAGCCAGAGAAAGGAATGTAAGTACAATCAAAACAAAATAACAGATAAAACGTCTGGTTGCTAAAGCTGCTCTTTTCATTACTTACCTCTCTTGTATGACTGCATGTTGAACTTGTAAACAATTCCGCTCAAAGCAGCAGTGATTGCAAAAAGAATTACAGATACTGCACCACCAAGACCGTAGTTCTTGCTGAACAGGTGTTTGTTCAGGTACATAATCAAAGTCATAGAAGTGCGGTTTGGAGTTCCTTCACCATTTGTCAAAATCTGAGGAACATCGAACATCTGAATACCACCAATCAAAGAAGTAATAACAACATAAACCAGAATCGGTGCAAGCTGAGGCAGTGTTACTTTAAAGAAAACCTGAATTGGGTTAGCACCGTCGATACGCGCAGCTTCAAAAATTGAGTTATCAATACCCATAATACCGCTCATCAAAAGCAGTGTTGTGTTTCCATACCACATAAGACAGTTCATAAAGGCAACAAGGCCGCGAACAGACTTAGTTTTAACAAGGAAGCGAATAGGGTCATTTATCAAATTCATGTTCATAAGAATGCTGTTTACAGGACCACCGTCAGCAAAAATAACAAAGAACAGCATTGCAAAAGCCGAAGCCATGATTAAGTTCGGCATGTAAATTACAGTCTTAAAAAACTGAGTGTGTTTAAGGCTTAATTCTGTATCAGTAAACCAGATTGAAAGAAGCAGGGAGAGAATAATCTGAGGAACAAAACCCAAAATCCACATAATCAGTGTGTTCAAAGCATAGCGGGGAACGTCACTTTCAAAAAGAACTGTCTTAAAGTTTGCAAGTCCGTTGAATGTCGGACCAATCTGCATAAGTCCCACACGATAATTTTCAAAAAAACTGTTTCCAATTGTAGAGATAAGCGGAATCAGCTGAAAAATTATAAATACAACAAAGAAGGGAGCGATAAAAAAGTAACCCCAGTTGTTGTAATTAATTTTTCTCGTTTTCTTAACTTTTTCATTAGCCATCAGGATAGCTCCTCTAACCTTTTAATCGATTCTAATAAAGTACAAAAATGGTACAAAAAAACGCTGCCTAAAAAGTAATAAGTATTGGAGGACTCTTCAGGCAGCAAATAGGAGGTGATTAACAGAACGGAATTACGCTCTTAACTAACTCCGTCCTGCTATTTCTATGAAACCGGCTTTACCCTATTTCTGCAAATTAGGATAAAGTTCTTTCAAAGACTTATAGAAGTTATCCCATGCTGTAGCTTCATCAACGTCTCCGTTGTAGTAATCAGCCATAGCACCCTGGATTTTTTCAGCAAATCCCTGATCATAAGGAGTCATAGTAGCCTTAGAGATAGATTTTGCTGAATCAAGGAACAATGCGATGTGGTTCTGACCGCCCAGGAATGGGTTCTGGTAATCAGAAGCTGCAACTTCACGCATAGCAGGTTCGTTGTTTACGAAGTCAGAAGCTTCCTTAGCAATCTTAACCATTGTTTCTTTATCACAAGTCATTGTGTACATGATTTTCTTAATCAAATCTACGTTGTCTGAACCAGCAGCGGCACAAATCCAGGTTCCACCCCAAGAGAAGCCCTGTGGACCCATACAGAATGCCCAGTCACCATAAGAACCGTTTCCAATTTTGTGTTCTGCATTTGGGTCATCCAATGTAGCAGGAGCAAGACAGAAGTCGATGAACCAGGCTGGTCCGAAGTAACCGAATACTTTACCGTTCTTTGAAGCACCCTTGAATGATTCGTTTGACCAGAGGTTAGCTTTGTTGTTGTATCCTTTTTCTGTGTATTCTTTAGTCTGCATTACCCAGCGGCGGATCTGAGCATCAACGTTGATTTTTCCATCTTTTACACATGGAGTTGTAACGTTGTCGCTGAATACGCGGTAGTCATCATCAAAACCAGAAAGCATGAAGTAACCTTTAGCTTTTGCCTGAGCTGCAACTGAGTCGAAACGATCCCAGTCACCGAGAGACTTCTGAACTTCAGCAGGATCATCAGTTCCAAGAACAGCCTTAGCGATTGAACGGCGGTATACGAATCCACCTGGACAAGCCTGCCATGTTACACCACGAAGACGTCCTTTTGAGTCTGTCATAACGTCTTTTGTATATTTGTACTGGTTAGCAAGGTCAGCATCTGTAAGACCGATATCCTTTTTTACGTCCAATACGAATGGTGAATCAACATATTTCAAAGCATAGTCTGCTTCAACAAGGAACAAGTCAACTTTTTCATCAGCAGGAGCATTTTCCTGACCGAGGAGAAGTTCATCCAATTTATTCTGGTAAGCGTTACCCTGGTTAGGTGTGATAATCCAGTTAACCTTTACATCTTCCGGTACAAGGCCAGCTTTTGCAAAATAATCATTGAAGCGTGACTGGAACTCTTCATTCCAAACACAGATGTTAAGAACTTTACCCTGTGCCTTTGACTTAGCAGCACCACAGCTTGTCATAGACAAAGCCGCGATTCCAACCATAGCTGCAGCTGCAACTACAGAAACTAACTTTTTCATAAAGTTACCCCTAATTTAAATATATTACATCGTTGTTTTTGACTACAACGTTGTAGTAACATAATAACGTTTTTTTGCCAGGTGTCAAGAAAAATTTAGTAAATTCTGCGGAATTTTTTACAATGTGATGACAGTTTCGCCTTCACGGATGCTGCCGCGAACACGGACAATCTGAACGTCCAGGGCAGGGTTTTCTATGCGCTGGATAAGGAGAGTTGCAAGCTGCCGGCCGATTTCCTTTGCGTTCTGGGCGTAGGTCGTGAGGGCCGGAGTGAGCACTGAAGAAAGGAAGATTCCGTCGTAACCGACAACACTGATGTCGCGGCCAGGAACCAGGTTGTGTTCATGAAGAACTTTGAGTCCGCCAAGATAGGCAAAATCATCTGGGAACATAATGCAGGTAGGCGGATTTTTAAGAGCCAGAAGTTTTTTAGTTGCCTCTTCGCTTGATTTTGTGTCGTGGTAAATACCTTTGATGATGTATTCCTTTGGAACATGAAGCTTATTTTCACGCATTACGTCGTAAAAAGTGTCCAGACGGACGTTTGTAACGTCGGTGCTGTCACCGTAAATGTAAGCAATCTGCTTGTGTCCCTTGGAAATAAGGTAATTAAGCATCTGTTTTATGCCGTTTTCGTTATCGCTGAGTACAGACGAACAGTCTTTTTCCGAAGTATAGTCCAGAAGGCAGACCGGAATGTCAGAATGAATGAGTTCCTGAATGTCTTTTCTGTGGTAGTCGTTTGTGCTGGCAATAACAACGCCGTCAAAACCCCGGTATTTTGCCTGACTCAGATAAGAATCTTTTTCCCGGTTTACGCTGTTCAAAAAACTGATGTTATAACCGTTAAGATTTGCGTTTATGTTTAAGGAATCAAAAATACTTGCAAAGTACTGATGCTGAAGTCCGCTTTCTGTTGCATCTTCAAAGATAACGCCTATGTCATAAGAGCGGTTTGTACGGAGTTTGCGGGCAGCGGCATTTGCACGGTAGCCCATTTTTTTTGCAGTTTTCTGCACAAGCTCTATAGTAGCCGCACTGATTTCCGGACTTCCCTTCAGCGCTTTACTAACCGCCGAAAAAGAAACTCCGCATTCTCTAGCAATATCTTTAATAGTAACTTCAGCCATAAAACTATTATTACCACAAAATGCCGTTTTGTAAAGAAAATTACGACAACGTTGTAGAAAAATCAGCCGGATTTTAGAAAGAATAGCGGACGAAGGCTTCTAAGTTCCAGGTGTAGCCGTCTGCAGCAGCGTTAGAGCCCCCCTGCAGCGAGTAAGTAGTTTCACTTTCGGTCTTTTTATAGTCACTTCCTACAAGACGGTTGATATATACAAATTTGAAAGCAGCCCCGGCTGAAAGTCCTTTCCAGATTTTTACATCAAATTCGGTTCCAAGATTAAAACTTTTGAAAAAGCCCTGCATTTTATCAAGGAACTTTGTGCTGCGTAAAATATGATTATCTATGGAATTTATCTGAGTAAAGATTGCAAGTCCGAAATCAGCACTTACAGTATATCTTTCCAGAAAATTATATTTTGCCTTTACCCCCAGCAGGTAATTAAATATTTCGCGTTCGTAGGTAATTACGTCGCCATATTTATCCATATTTCCTATTTTTGCTTTAGGAGAATTGTAGGGAACATCATAAGACAGACCTGTTGTAGTTTTATCTCCATACCAGTAGGTTCCGCCGTTTGCAGTAAATTTAACTCTGCTGTAAGCAATGCCGGCGTATGGAATTATATGGAGAAAATCCCAGGTTTTAATATTTACACCAAGACGTAAGCCTAAATCACCCAGATAATCCACTTTATTTGAACTTTCTGAATAATTAGTTTTCATTCCATAATTAGAAGAGTTCTGCCAGTCTGAGTCATACATCATGCCGCTTTCTTTGGGAAAGCCCCACATGCAGTCAGTTTCAATAAGAATCATTTCCCAGCCGACAGTGGCATTAAAACCCAGCATGCTGATATTTTTGATTTCCCAGTTCAGCTCACTCAGTTTGTTTCCATTATTATAAAGAACATATTCGTTGAGCTGACCGTTCTGCAAGCCATACTTAGGCGCTACAGAAAACTTAAAGATTTCAAAGGCAGATATTTTTCCCGCAAAGGTAAGAACCCAAAAGAGAAATAGCGATATCTTTTTCAAAAAATTATCTGCCTTCATCTGTGTAAATCTGCGGCTATTATTCTGCCGTGCTGTCTACCCTGTAAATCTTGGCAAACTGCTTTCTGACTGCTTCCATATCACGAGGATAAGGAGCTGTAAAAGTCACCTTTTCGCCTGTTTTTGGATGAGTAAATTCAATTTTATAGGCATGAAGGGCAAGACGCTTCAAAAGAGGTCTTTCCTCTTCTTCATCACCGCGCCAGTTTTTCTTAATTTCACTAAGACGAAGGGGCTTCTGGTTTCCGCTGTAAAGAGGATCGCAGACAATGCTGAGTCCGTTAGCCGCAAGATGCACGCGAATCTGATGAGTACGCCCCGTAAGAGGTTTTGCTTCTATCCAGCTGAACTGGCCGCAGGTCCCGATCAAATGAAAATCAGTTTCACTTGGCTTTCCGAATTTTTTATCTACGACTGTGCGGTGGCGGGCATCTCCATCCGGCTTAAGGGCAAGCTTTACTTTTAAATCCTGCCAGAGAGGATGTCCGTAAACCAGGGCATGGTAAGTTTTGTGAACCTCGCGTTTTTCAAACTGCATTGAAAGATTTTTATGAGCCTCTGGATTGCGGGCATAAATAATAAGGCCGGAGGTATCTTTATCAATTCTGTGAACGGCATAAAGTTTGCCGAATTCTTTTTCTGCAAGTAAATCCAGGCGGGGAGCGTCCGGGTCGTAACGATCGGCAGCAATAAGAATGCCGGAGCGCTTGTTCAAAACTACTATGTCCTCATCCGAATAAATGACAGTGTAATCGAAATTCTTCATACGGTTATTATAGCGGAATTATACCTATAATGTAATAGCAGGCATTGACAAAAAAAATTGGCACGAGGGAGTGCAGCATGAGGCAAAAACATTCTGGTTGTGGCGGCCGCGTGAGCGGCCTGTCATATGGTTTCTTTACCACAATCAGAGTGTTTTTGCTCCACACTCTGTTCCCTCGCGCCATTTTTTTTAGGAACAAATTACCTTGTACGAATTTCCACTAAACTACGCTATACTGCACGTCGCCGTAGCTTGGCACAGGCCACAAATCTTTTGGCGTAATAACTTCCAGCTGGTCTACAGACGAACGGAGCTCGTTCATGGCAGGAAGAATGTGCTGGCGACAGAAGAAGGCAAGCTTTGATGCACCTTCAATATTCTTTGCCTCAGCAACAGCCTTTTCAAGTGCTTCAACGTTATCAAAAATCTGGCCGGTCAAATCTGAAACACGGACAAGATTCTTTTCTTCATATTTTACGTTTACATTCGCGTTTGCAGCTTTTTTAGCATTAATTGCATCTGAAAGACGGCGGCCAAAGCGGCTGGCAGCAGGGAGATAAAGCTTGTTAGCCATTTCCAGCATAGTCTCTGCTTCAATCTTAACAATCTTAGAATAGTTTTCGTTGTGGATTTCAAAGCGGGACTTAAGCTCTGTCTCCGAGTAAACGCCAAACTTCTTGAAAACCTTAACGTTCTTTTCATCAAGCAGGTGAACCAGGGCTTCCGGAGTAGAAGGAAGATTCAAAAGACCGCGTTTTTCAGCTTCTTTTACCCATTCTTCAGAATAACCGTCACCATTAAAGATAATACGCTTGTGCTCTTTAATAGTACGCAAAATCAGAGCATTCAGTTCTTTAGTAAAGTCCTTAGCCCCTTCAAGTTCATCAGCAAATTCGCTCAAAACTTCTGCAACGCAGGTGTTCAAAATTGTATTACAAAGGGCAATTGAATCATTAGCACCAAGAGAACGGAACTCAAACTTATTAACAGTAAAGGCAAATGGAGAAGTTCTGTTGCGGTCTGTAGCATCACGGCTGAATTCAGGAAGAACAGTAACACCAATCTGCATTTTCTGTTTACCCTTTCCGCCGTAAGGTTTTCCTTCTTCAATGGCATCAAGAATACCTGTAAGCTCTTCGCCAAGGAAAACCGAAATGATGGCAGGAGGCGCCTCGTTACCGCCAAGACGGTGGTCGTTTCCGGCAGATGCAACAGAAATACGCAGCAAATCCTGATATTTATCAACCGCCTTAATTACACCAACCAGGAACAAAAGGAATTGAGCGTTCTGAGCAGGAGTTGCACCAGGATCCAGAAGGTTCTTTCCGGTATCAGTAGAAATAGACCAGTTATTATGCTTGCCGGAACCGTTTACACCGGCAAAAGGCTTTTCGTGCAAAAGACAAACCATACCGTGCTTGCGGGCAGTCTTACGCATAAACTCCATTGTGAGCTGGTTGTGGTCGCAGGCGATGTTAGTAGTCGTAAAGATAGGAGCAAGCTCGTGCTGAGCAGGCGCAACCTCATTGTGTTCAGTTTTAGCAAGGATTCCAAGCTTCCAGAGCTCCTTGTTCAAATCCTTCATAAAATCCTGAACGCGGGATTTAATATTACCAAAGTAGTGATCTTCAAGTTCCTGACCTTTAGGAGCCTTAGCACCAAAGAGAGTGCGGCCAGTAAAAATCAAGTCCTCACGTTTTTCCCAAACCGATTTATCAACAAGGAAGTATTCCTGCTCAGGGCCGACAGTAGTAATTACGCGGCTGACATTTTCGTTACCCTCAAAAAGATGAAGAACGCGGAGAGCTTCCTTAGAAATTGCTTCCATCGAACGCAAAAGCGGAGTCTTTTTATCAAGAGCATCGCCAGTATAAGAACAGAAAACAGTTGGAATACACAAAGTTCCGTCTTTAATGAATACATAAGAAGTCGGGTCCCAGGCAGTATAACCACGGGCCTCAAAAGTTGCACGAATACCGCCGTTAGGGAAGGAAGAAGCATCCGATTCACCCTGAACAAGCTCCTTGCCCGAAAATTCCATGATTACGCGGCCGTCTTTAGTAGGCTCAATAAAAGAATCGTGCTTTTCTGCAGTAACACCGGTCAAAGGCTGGAACCAGTGAGTGTAGTGAGTTGCCCCCTTTTCAATCGCCCAGTCCTTCATGGCATTGGCGATAACAGCCGCAACAGTCGGGTCAAGCTTTTCGCCGCCCTGAATAGTTTTCATCAGCTGCTTAAAAGTTTCTTTCGGCAAACGTGCTCTCATTGTTTCTTCATTGAATACGTTTTCGCCGAACATCTCAGTTACAGAACTTTCCATCTTTGTCCTCCGGAACTTTTTGTGCGTACAGGCATGAGCCTAAAATAAAAAAACGTCGTAGAAAGTACCCTGATTAGAAATCTGAATACTGTCTACGACGTCTTTAACATGCTTATTTTTACTATTTTATATGCTTTTCGTCAATTACCAGAAGTGGATTTTAACACGACTTTAAACTGACTGAAGAAAAACTGTATAATGCCCTTATGCTAAAAAACTACCTTTGGATATTTTTGATTTCGATGATACCGCTGGTGGAACTGAGGGGCGCTATCCCGGTTTCACAGGCCCTGCAGCTTCCGGTAGTTCCTTCCTATATGATTTGCATTTTGGGAAATATGATTCCAGTTCCTTTTATCTATCTTTTTGCCAGACGATTTCTGGAATGGGGACAGGATAAAAAATTTATCGGCGGAATATGCATTTTCTTTTTGAAAAAAGGTAACCGGGCCGGACAAAAGCTTCAGGAAAAAGCTGGAAGCGGGATTTTCATTGCCATTCTTCTTTTTGTAGGTATTCCTCTTCCGGGAACAGGGGCATGGAGCGGAACTCTTGCGGCAAGTCTTTTGGGAATTAAGTTTAAGACTACTGTAACAGCCGTAACTCTGGGAGTTCTTCTTGCAGGCTGCATTATGATGGCAGGCTCTTTCGGGCTTTTTTCTGCCATCATACATTAATAATGAATATATTTGAAAATATATAAGAGGTTTTTTATGTATCAGTTAGTTTTGAATCAGCTTATTGTGATGGCACTTATTGCGCTGGCTGGATTTGTTTTTGCCAGAATCGTAAAAGTAAGTGATAAAGAACAGAAATTTTTGAGCAAACTGCTTTTGTATTTTGTAAATGTCTGTCTTATCATTGATTCCTTCAATATGGAATACGACGCCCAGAAGTTCCGCCGCTTTCTTTTTGCAGGACTGATTGCCTTAATCATTCATCTTGCGATGATTTTTGTTTCCTTTCTTTTGACTCATTCAAAAAATGCAGAAAACCGTTCTTACAATCACATTGACCGTCTGGCAATGGTGCTTACAAACTGCGGCTTTATCGGCATTCCTTTGATTAAGGGAACTTTGGGAAATGCAGGAGTATTCTATTTAATGGGCTACCTCAGCGTTTTCAATATTCTTGCCTGGACCTGGGGTCTTTACCAGATGAGTGGAACCATTAATCTGAAGAAAATCATCCTGAATCCGGTAATTTTGAGCGCGATTTTCGGCATTTTCCTCTTTTTGATGCCTTTTACTCTTCCGGAGCCAGTTATCCGCCCGATAAAAATGATTGGCGACTGTAACACAGCTCTTGCCATGGTTATGGTGGGCATTCTTTTTGCAGATTTCCATTTTTCTTCTAAATATACCCTTCGTCTTATTAAGGCAGTTCTTGGCCGCCTTCTTTTGTGCCCATTTATTGCCCTTTTGATTATTTTTGCAATCTGGAAGATGAATTTGAACGTAAGCGATGCAAGAACAATCCTTTTTGTAATTTTGATTTGCGCTTCCTGCCCATCTGCGACTACCGTTCCTGGTCTTGCGGCCCTTTTTGACAAGGATGCGGCCTATGCAAGTTTGACAGTTTCTGTTTCAAGCCTGCTTTGTATTTTTACAGTTCCAGTATTTGTTGCACTGGCAGAGAATTTAATTAAATAGCTGGCTTGCGGTCGCGGAGCAATTACTGAAGTAAGTAAACCGGGGGCGTTGCGGGGAACTCCCCGCAGAGAGGGTAGCCCGCAACGAAGTGCGGGCGCAGGGAGAGACTTCTCCCTCCTTACTTACTTGAAAAATTCTTCTATAAAAGTTAATCTAATCTAATTGTAAATAAAATATCAGAGGTACATTATGGCTGAAGAAAAATATGATTTTTCAATTGAGAATTTGGGACCTTGTACTATACAGTCCCCTATAAAACTTTCATCGGTTTTTGGTGACGGAACTGCTAACTATGTTAATGACCACTCATACGTTATCAATCAGATTAACGTTTATGACCCTACAAAACCAATCGTTTTAGATTCTTCAAATCTTATTGAAAAAGCCGGCCCTCGTGAAAAGATATATTTTGACCCGGCTCATGTACGTGCCGGAATTTGTACCTGCGGTGGTCTCTGCCCTGGTTTGAACGACGTAATCCGTGCTATTGTACGCTGTCTGAACACACGCTACGGCGTAAAAATCGTAAAGGGTTACCGTTTTGGTTATCACGGATTCTTTGCAGAGGAAGGTTATGCTCCTCTTGATCTGGACCGCTATACAATCGATGAAATTCATAAGATTGGCGGTACTTACCTTGGTACAAGCCGTGGCGGCGGACAGCGCGTTTCTGAAATTGTTGACTGCCTTGAACGCGACAACATCAATATGCTCTTTATTATTGGTGGTGACGGTACTCAGCGCGGTTCTTATGATATTGCCTGCGAAGTTGAAAAACGCGGTCTTAAATGCGCAGTAGTTGGTATTCCAAAAACTGTTGATAACGACCTTATGTTCATTGACCGTTCATTCGGTTTTGAAACTGCCGTTCAGCGCGCTAAAGAAGCTGTTTCTGCCGTTCACATGGAAGCTGCAAGCCAGATTAACGGTATCGGTCTTGTAAAAATCATGGGTCGTGAGGCTGGTTTCATTGCAACTGAAGCTGCTCTTGCAAGCCACGAAACAAACTTCTGTTTGATTCCTGAAGTTCCATTCGAAATGGAAGGTGACAAAGGCTTCCTTGCTTGCCTTGAACGCCGTCTTGCAAAACGCGGACACGCTGTAATCGTAGTTTCTGAAGGTGCTGGTCAGGATTTGCTTGAAAGCACTGGCGCTACAGATGCTTCTGGAAACAAAAAGCTTTCTGATATTGGTGTATTCCTTAAATCTCAGATTGAAAAATACTTCAAGGAAAAGAATATCGAAATCAACTTGAAATATATCGACCCTTCTTATCAGGTTCGCGCTTCTGTTACAACAGCTGCTGACTCAATTTACTGTGAGCGTCTTGGAAACAACGCCGTTCACGCTGCAATGGCTGGAAAGACAAAGTGTGTAATCGGTCTGGTTCACGATAAGTTCGTTCACCTGCCAATCAAGGCTGTTACAGCTCACCGCAACGCTGTTGACCCTGAAGGTTCACTCTGGCGCGATGCTCTTGATGCTACTGGTCAGCCAATTTTGATGGTAAACGACGTTGAAAAGGCTAAGGAAAAGATGGCTGCTGCTCTTGCAGGCGCTAAATCTAAGCCAAGCGAGCAGAAAAAAGGAAAGTAATACGTGCGGTTAAAAAGGAAAACACCAACTTCCGGATGAACCTAACCGCACTAACACATTTTTGCTTAGCAAAAATGTGAAATTGGATTAATACTAAAAAAGGCGCCTTTTGAGGCGCCTTTTATTTTCTACTTATCGTTATTTACAAAACTCTTCAAGAACTTCCCTGTAAATTGCAAGACCTTCTGCAATTTCTTTGTCTGAAATGTTCAGAGGCGGAAGGAAGCGAACAACATCCGAGCCGGCTGTTGTTGTACAAAGGCCTTTTTCCAGACAGCGAACTTCAATGTCAAAAGGCTTAACGCTCGGGTCAATCTGAGTTCCAATCATAAGACCTTTTCCGCGAACATCTTTTACAATCGGAAGGTTCCAGCTTGAAATCTGACCGCGGATGTAGTCACCAGCGTGATTTACACGGTCAAGGAAGGCCTGGTCGCTTACAGTATCAAGTACAACAAGACCTGCAGCACATGCAAGAGGGTTTCCTGCAAAAGTTGACTGATGATCGCCTGCAACAAAAACATCTGCTGCCTTACCGCGGAAGAGGCAGGCTCCCATTGGAACGCCGCCTGCAATTCCCTTGGCAAGAGTAACAACTTCAGGATTAAAACCAAGTGCGTCACTTGCAAGGAAGGTACCGGTACGGCCAACACCTGTCTGTACTTCATCAGCCATAACGATAGCGCCAGCCTCGCGGGCAGCCTTAGCCGCAGCCTGTGCCCACTCAGGAGAAATAAGGTTTACACCGCCTTCACCCTGAATACACTCGATAAAGAGAGCAGCAGTTGTATCATCAAAAGCGCCCTTAAGAGCGTCAAAATCGTTTGCCTTAATTGTTTTAAATCCTTCCGGATATGGAGCAAAGCTGTCCGGGTGGAATTTATCCTGACCAGTTGCAGTCAAAGTAGCAAGAGTGCGTCCGTGGAAAGAAGATTCAAGAGTTACGATTGTCTTGCGTTTTGCGCCGCCGTTGAGCTGACCGTATTTGCGGGCAAGCTTAATGGCAGCTTCGTTAGCCTCTGCGCCAGAGTTTCCAAAGTAGCCGCGCTCAAAACCTGTTACCATAAGAAGGTTTTCTGCAAAATCAAGTCCGATATCAGAAAAATAATAGTTTGAAATATGAATTTCCCGCTTTGCCTGCGAAGCCACAGCCTTTACAAGCGGTTTATAATTGTGTCCAAGACAGTTTACGCCAATACCCGCAATAAAGTCGATGTACTTTTTGCCGTTTACATCCCACATGGTAGAGCCCTTGCCCTTAGCCATTACAATGTCAAAGCTTCCGTAGTTGTTTACAATAAGTTTATTCATATTTCATCCCTGTGTAAGCGAGCCGGTCAGAGCTCGCAGTGTATAAATATGCAAAAATTATGCCGTTTATGGAATAAAAATGCAACTAAAATTTATTTTACCCTGAAATTTAATGTCACTTCTTCACTTCCGCAAAGAAGGCGGCAGGAATGCTCTCCCCTCTCAACCGGAAGTGAAAAAATAAAGGGGCGGTTCACCTCTGCAAATTTTTCCTCATCATAATAGACTGTCAGAGTATTTTCAGCGCCGCCAGTCACTTCAAAAGGGATTGCCTGAAGCTGGCTATTAAAACTGCTGTAAAAAAAGAGGGCCTCGTCTTTTGGTGTGATAATCGTAAGGGGTGACTGAGAATATTCAATAAGGCCCTTATCAGGTCGGGAACGGAGCCACTGCTGATATTCCGGCGGATAAATTACCTGGACTTCCTCTGAGCCAGCCTTCCTTACATGCCAGCTGCAGCTTTCAAGCTTGCAGCCATCCTTCACATATTCAGAAACGACGGCCTTGCAGTTTTCACCAGCTTTAAGCCCCGAAAGTGAACAGATTCTTTCCTTATGCCAGCCTTCAGGTTCTGGGAAACCTTGTAAGGAATAATTACGATTTTCAATTTTATCCAGAGTATTTTTTGCAACCCAGGCAGGAAGAGAAGAACCTGTTTTTCCCATTACTGTATTTCCGGCATGATTTCCCATCCAGACACCGATTATGTAAGATTTTGTAGCGCCCAGGGCAATAATATTCTGATACTGATTTGAAGTTCCGGTTTTAAAAATCGAAGGATAATCTGTCTGAAAAGTTTGAGAATAGCCAAAACCAAGGGCTCGGGCGCCTTTGTCAGAAAGAATTGAAGCGATTATGCGGGCAGTATCGGTGCTATATAATTGGCGTGCTGTAGTTTTGTCAGCACTTTTAAGCGCCGTCTTCCCACCCGCCAGATATTTCAGAGGAAAATAGTTTCCGTTCCTGACAAAAACGCTGAAGGCCGGTACCAGCTCCTTCAGGGACACTTCGCCAGCTCCAAGGGCAAGACCTAGATCAGCTTTAAGCCCGGCGTCATTTTCCCGAAGTGAGTCAAAGCCAAGTTCGTAGAGTTTTTCCAGGTAAGTTTTGACACCAAGACGGTCGAGAGTTGAGACCGCAGGAACATTGAGGCTTGAAGCAAGGGCAATTCGCATGCGAACAGGCCCGTTAAAACGGTTGTTGAAATTTTCGGGGATATAGAGTTTTTCGCTGCCGAATTCTGACGGCACGTCCGCAAGAACAGAATAAGGCTGAATTAAATCCTTTTCGATTGCAAGGGCATACAAAAAAGGCTTCATTGAACTGCCCGGCTGATTACGGACAAGAACACCGTCAATCTGGCCGGCATTTTCATTATCAAAAAAATCTCCGTTGCCCAGCCAGGAAATCACAGAGCCGTCTGAATTATCAAGGAGAAGCAGGGCCCCGTTTGTAATTCGGGAACCATGAGCCTGCTCAAGAGCATCACACAAAAAGCCTTCTGCAATCTGAGAAATTTCCAGATCTACTGTGGTGTGAAGTTCATAAGGAAGGCGCTGGTGGCTTCTTTCAAACTGATTTGTCAGGAAATTTACAAAGTGAGGAAGATTGAAAGGATAGCGGAAATATCGCGCGTCAGCAGGCACAATATAATTTGGATTTCTAGGAACCACAGAAAGAGCCAGGATTTCTTCTTTTGAAAGCTGATATAATTCACAGCCATAAAAAGTTCTAGCTGCCGAAGTAATTCCATAAGAGTTAGAACCAAAATAAATGGAATTCAGATAAAGTTCTAAAATCTTTTTTTTACTAAGTTTTGCTTCCAGACGATAAGCATTAAAAATATCTTTAATCTTCCTTCGTAAGGTCGGGGAATTATCTTTATTGATGAGTTTTGCAAGCTGCATTGTAATTGTAGAAGCGCCGCGCACAATCTTCCCGGACCGTCGGTTTTGAAAAAAGGCCGCAGACAAAGAAAGCCAGTCTACCCCATGATGAAAGTAGAAACGGCGGTCTTCCTGCCTTAAAAACTCCTTTTGCACGGCTTTGGGGATTTTCTTTATCGGAGTGAATTCCCGGCGTCCCCCGCCACTAACCGGCGTCACCTGAATAAGTTCCCCATTGCGGTCATAGATTCTGCAACTGTATTCCTGAGCCACAAAGTCATTCAAGGCCGGAAAGGGCAGAATTCGCAAAATCAGAGGAAAAAGAAAGAGAAATATCAGTATAAAAGCAATACATCGCAGGATTTTACACCCTGCGATGCGATGAATCCATTCCTTCAACTTACTACTCAATTACAAAGAGATAACCGTCGCTGCGGCCAAATACCTCAGGCTCATACATACATTCAGCCTGTACAGGAGGTGTCGGGTAAATACCACGTCGTACAGCCCGGAAGGTAAAGTCAAAGAAGTAGCGGCCAGAACGCATTTCGTCCCAGAAGAACTGAGCTTCATTATCAGTTATGTTCTTGTGACTCATAATGCTTCGCCAGCTCTGAGAATTAGAAGACTGTGCCGCAGAACCGCTTGTGACAAGTGTCGAATCAAGGATTTCTGCACCCGACGGAATCGGGGCGCGAACTGCAACATATTCTCTTGTGCGGTTGGTCTGAATGAAGACCTTAGCCTTATAAATCTTACCGGACTCAAGTTTTAAGTCGCAGGTATCTTTAGTAACATTTATAAGTTCGCCAGTATCAAAATCAGTGATTTCATAAGTGATATTCAAGCCTTCATCACGAGCTGCCTGGGCTTCATCCGGCAGGGCGTATTTCATTTCTACCGTGTAGAAGAGATAACCGTCTCCTTCCTTTTCAAAAACAAGTGGAATTGCCTTATCACGTGGAAGAGAAGCTATGAATTCATCTTCAAAAGGAAGTTTTAAAGTCTTAGGCTTTGAAGCAACACCCTTGAAGCTTTCCTTCATAAGCTGACGGCCACTCAAAGAAGCAGTTGCCGTATAATCAGTTGCATCAAGATTACGCTTTTTAATATAAGTATAAATTGATTCAAGAACTGATGCAGTTGTACTTGTGTTCTGCCAGTAACCGTGCGACTGCTTTCTCAAAAGAGTATAAATCAATCTGTCTACCATTCCGTCATCAGGATTTTCAGAAACAAAAGCAGTAAGAATTGCCGCATACTTCAAATCCTCATTCTGATAGAAGAACCAGTAGCCGCTTCTTGCTTTTTTAGAAAGAGTAACTCCCCGCTGGTCCGGCTGCAGATATGGCCTGATTTTTCCGTTGATAATTTTTACCTTTTCCTTATCTGATTCCTTATCAGAATTTCCGTAAGCCAGAGAAAGATAGGCGGCAGCATCCAGAGGCAAATCATCGATTCTTGAATAAAGTTCATCCCGAATAGAATTCAGAGAAGTATCTTTTACCAGACTGAATACATAGCAGGCAAAAGCTTTATCAAAATCATAATAATTTGAGTTTGTCAGTCGTTTTGAATAATTTTTAACCGCAGAAACAAGATAGCGCTTAAGGCTTGCTACGTTTATAGGAATATCATCAGGACTATATCCTCTCTGCATTGCAAGGGCATAAATATAAAGAATACGCATACTTACAAAATCTGAAGAATATATTGACTCAGGCCAGTAACCAAAGCCACCGTCCGAATGCTGATAATCCTTCCATTTACTTGTCCATTTTGTAACGCAAGTCTTGATATCCTGAATCTTTGAATCCATTCCAAAAATATCGATGTAGTCTCCAAAACTTACAAGAGGCAGGATTCGTGAACCCTGCTGTTCAAGACAGCCGTAAGGATAATCAAAGAGGTAATTTACCGAACTTCCAAGAAGTCCAAGGCGGGTTGCATCAAGAGTAAAGCTAAAATCACCGCGACCTTCTTTTGCAAAGCCCGGAATTATTACAGATTCTTTTTCAGAGCCGCTTTTTTCATCAGAAATTGTACCGGTCATTGTCACTGTTTCGTAAACAAAAGTCTTTTCAATTCTGATTGGAGAAACAAGCCTTTCATTCAAAAGGTCAGATTTAATCTTATAAACAAGATTTACAGTTCCCTCTTTTTGTGCAGCTACATCAAAATAAACTACAGTAGACTGACCTGAAGCAACGTAAACAGTATGAGAACTTTCTCCATCAACAAAGCCTTTTCCAGGAATTGTTTTACGGCCTTCAAGTTTATCCTGTTCGGTGTCCTTTGTCGGAGACTGAACTTCTAGGCTTACAGTAACCTTCTGACCGTCCTTTCCAAGATTTGAAATCAAAACACCGCATTCCGCAGTATCTCGTTCACGGAGTCGTCGAGGCTGAACCTGCTGAATATTTATAGGATTCTGGACTTTAACTTCTTCTTCCTGCAGGGCAAACAAATCATCTTTTACGCCAAAAGCCGTAATTCTGTAAGTTGTAAGACTGTCCGGCAGTTTAAAGGTAACCGTAGCCTGGCCGTTTTCGTCTGTAATCATAACAGGCTCAAAGAAAGCGGTAGGACGGAAATCCTTTCGTTCATCTTCCTTCTCTTCATCAGAGTCACCACCCTTAAGATCTTTTACACTATAAGTAACTGGGTCCATAAGCAGGGCACGGGAATCTCCACCGTAAACACGAAGCGGGAAGTTTGATTTACTATAGAAAAAATCTATCGGGTTCGGAACGTGATAATTAATTAAATCAAGAACGCCGCGGTCTACAGCCATTGCCGTAAGCTCTGCGCCAGCGTAAGGCTTTCCACCCTTTGTCGCTGTAAATTTAATGGTTGCAGTATCGCCCGGCTTGTAGCTTGGCTTATCGCATTCAACCTTAACAGTGAAAGAACGTACATAAGGATTTATTAAAAGCGGAGTTACACCGTAGTAGCCCTTTGGCTTATCAAGGTCCGGCTCACCATATTTGTGAACAGGCGGGCCCTGGCGTTCTGAATAAGAAGAAACCGAAACATAAACAACAGGAACATAGTTTCCAGCAACCGGAATTTCAAGAACTTCTGCACCATTTTCAAAATGACGGATTTCTTCTGTAAAGATACCTTCGCGTTCAACAGTAATCAGATAATCACCGGCAGGAAGAGGACTTTCCAGAAGCACCCTTGCAGTTTCACCCGGATTATATTGAGACTTATCAGGAGTAAGCTTCAAAGAATTTGAATTGTACTGATCAAACCAGCTTGAACCACTACCTGTAACATAGAATTCACTCTTACAGATAACCTTGTTTCCGCGGCTGTCTTTACCTGTAATTTTCAGAGTGTACCAGCCGCTTGATTTAGGAGTAAGAGGAAGAATTCCATTAGCCAGAGCCTTAAGGTCACCGCTGACATCTTCAACATCTGACCTTTCATAACGAGTGTAAATTGTATCATCAACACTCTGCTCATGAACCATTGTCCAGACTTCATGAGAAAGTGAATATTCAAGCCCCGAAACCTTAATTGCAACTTCACCTTCCGGCATAATTTTGCCGTCCGGATTTACAAGAATGTAAGGTATTTCAAGTTTTTCACCGGCCTTTGCAAAACCGCGGGTGTTACGGGCTTTTGCAATTCCAACGTAGAACTGGGCAGGATGAACAAAAATATCATTAGAAGCAGCAATTCTCTGATTTGAAACATCCGTTACGGCAGACTCTACGTGATAGATGTAAGGGGTGCCGTCTGTAATTTTTTCTGTTGAGCAGGAAATTGCAGCAGTACCGTCAAGACCGAGAACGCCCTCATCATTTGAATAATAATTTCTGTCAGGATAGATTCCCGTATAGAAAGAATAGCCTTTGGCTGCCGGCTCCGAAGTTTTGAAAGTTGTCGGAGACTTATACCAGGAAACTTCATACTGAGCGCCGCTTAATGAACCGCCGGCAAGATAATCTGCAGAAAGTGTTGCAGAAACTTTATCTCCTCCAAAATAAGAAACCTGAGGAACTGTGATAGAAGATTCAAACTTAACCCGCTCAAAGTCAGCAATCACAAAGGAGATTAATTCACTTTGATTTGATTTTCCATCCCGTGAATAAATCAGATTATAATAACCGCGTTCAACATCATCAGGAATTTTAAATGAACCATAAAAACCGCCTGATTCAGAAAGCTGGCCTTTTATAGGAGTGATAATATCCTTAGATTTCCAAGAAGTGCCTCTTGCCGAAATTGCATATTCCCCTTTATGTGGCGTAAAGGTTCCTAAAAGCTGGTCGCGGTCAATACCACGGAAGGTTACGATTTCACCAGGACGATAAATTCCCCGGTCTACGAACATAAAGGTTCTCTGTTCAGGAGTTCGGGCCCGTCCAATGCCGGCAGTAGTCACACCGTCACGCCATGAATTATGAGAAGAAGGAGCAAAGGCTGCCCGGTCTTTTCCATTTACAACATAAACAAAGGCGTCCCGACCTTCTGCCGTAATTTTTTCAATTTCTTCTTCAGAATAATTGATTACAGCAAGGCCGTTTTTATCTGTTCGTCCCTTTGCATAAAGCTTATCGTATGTGCCTGCATTTCCATAAACGAAAATCTCTTTCGGGTATTCAGATTTTCCGATATGGTCCAGATAATCGTTAAGATCGTGAACTATGTAAACTTCCGCATTTTCGACCGGCTTTCCGCTGGAAAGACTTCGCACCATTACGACAGCTTTATTTATAGACATACGGGCAGTAATACCAAGGTCGGTAACCTGCACTACACCACTCATAGAGGTCATTTCTTCCTCATATTTTTCTCTCCAGTAATTATATTCCAGATATTTTGCATTACCTTCGAAACGCACAAAACCATAACCGTCATCAAGGAAAGGATCCAGTTCAAGCTCCTGGAAAATTCTCTGATTTCTGCTCTCCAGATCCAGGTTCCCGATAGATGAAATTGTATTATTAAATCCGTAAACACCATTTCCTGACGGACGGTCTGTTTTCTGAAGCTGATAATTTCCATCAAGAAGATTCTGATACTCAAAAATCATTTTGTGAGGGAACTGAGCTTCCAGCATTGTCGTTCCATGATTCTGGAATCTTACATAAGATTTTTCTTTCGGAGTCTTAAAATCATAAGATCTGGTTGAAGAGGCAAGCATTTGCCCATATTTATCTTTGAGTCCGGCATTTATTGTAAGTTTATGATTTTGATTATAATCAAATGGCAGATTGCAGAGTTTTACCGTACGGCCATTTACAATAATATTTTTTTCAGTAAGTTTCTTTCCGTCATCCCATGTAAGATTTTCAACAAGAGACTGTTTATCAGGTATCTGGGAAAATGTAAGTCTTAAAGGCCATGCAATTTTTACAGAAGAATATTCTGTCAATTCGGCCACACGAGTAACTTTAAATGGAAGAAGTGTGTCATATCCCTTGGCTTTCCCATTAGAATTGCTTACTTCAACCCTGGCATTATGAGGAACGTTGTCTTTGATTTTTACAAGGAAAGTATTTGAGCGGCCAGCGTCTTCATCAAACTCGGCATGATTAGCCCACATATGAAAAATATCTTTGTAGACTGCTTCAATATCATATTGAACAGTTTCACCGCTCACAAAAACTTTAAGTCCATGTCGTACAGCAGAAACAGTTGTTGTGTAATTTGTTCTCATCACAAAACGATTTTCATAAGGCGGAAGGGCGCCAGTATCCCAGCCATGAGCGCAGTCGCTGTCTTTTACATAGCCACCCCAAATATTGATAACTTCAATAGCTTCTGCCGTAGTCCTAAACTCTGTTTCTCCTGTAAGCTTTTTACCGCCCGCAGATTTTAGTCCCGGCTTAATTTTGATTGTATATTGAACTGTCGGATCTGCCGGCAGGTCTGATTCAAAACTCAAATGCTTTGTGCCGTACCAGCGGAAAACGCCAGGAAGGGGAGGCTCAATCGACATGATATCAGAACTTGTCTGAGGCTTATCTACTGCCTGTAAAGAACGGGCAGGTCGTGAAAAAATAACATAAAAAGAAGGATGATTTTCTCCTGCAACGATTTTTCCCTGAGGGCCCCAGTCTTCAACAAAAAATTCTTTTGTAGAATCATCTTCTTCCGGTTCATCGGCAGGTTTATAATTCTGAAGCGTCGATTTTTTTGTTACATATTTTGTCAGATAGTCAGAAAGCTTTCTTATTCCCGGAATAAATGATTCACTTTTATCATTTTTATCAGCCGGATTATTTTTACCATTTTTCCCAGTACCAGCCTGCCCATCATCATTTCCCGCAAAAACAGAATCAGGATATTCAGGAGTGTAATCCAGAGTAAAAAACTGACTTACAGAATCGTAATCAACAAGATTTGAAGAATCTGTAGACAGATGAAGTGATGCCCGTTCCTTATACACAGGCTTTTCCTCTGAATAAGATTCCGCATTAAAAGGAGTTCCAGCAAACCCTGCTGAAACTCTGGCCTTTTTTACCGGTCCAGCTTTTTCACTCGGATTAACGGCAGCTGTATCTTCACTTTTCACGGCTGATTTATTTTTGCAGCCGGCAAAAAGCAAAGCCAAAATACAAAGAAAAATAAATATTCCAGACTTCTTCATAAAAACCTCTGTAAATAGAGTTTATTATGAAGATTATAACACGATAATGCGGCTAATAAAATCACACCCGAAGGATTTTATTCTTCCGAGATTGTTACACGAAAGCTTCTTGAAGTCTGCTCCCTTGATAACAGATCCCAACTGAATGAAATTGCTGAATCTCCAGCATCAGATTCGGAATTTGTATCTGTAAAGACAGAATTCAAATAGCCAAGATTTGGGCCTGTACCCGTATAGCTTCCGTACCAGAATCTTGAAACATCATCTACGCCAAGAGCATTCTTAAGGAATACATTGAAGCAATATCCACTGCCAGCCATAGTAAATCCGTTATTTGAAGGATTAATCTTTACCTTGTCCGCATCAGGCTTTGTAGCATTAGTTTCCGGAGCAACAAGGGTATCCATAATTACACCAAGCTTATCTGCACCACTGACGTCAGCCTTAAGCAAAAGGTAAGGAGTATCGCCGTCATAGCAGACTTCAGCAGTTACAGAAAGTGATATTCCAAGGTCATCTGCAGATTTTTCTGCAGCAGTTTTTTCAGATACATCCAGCAAATAGAATTTTTCTGCCTTTGTTGTGTTTCCTGAGCTTTCTTCAAGCTTTGCAAGATAAAGACTGTTTCCCTGCTGAACCAAGTAATGAAGTCCGCTGAAATTGTATGAAGTTGCTCCCCAGTTTTTACCGCCGTCAAGGCTTCCCACAATATCAACTCCGCCGGTTTTACTACCTTTATCTGTAGCAGTATAAATCCAGTTTGTATTTACTTCATTTATCATAGAAGCAAATCTGAAGGCAAGCTGCTTTGCATTAGTAACTGAAGAAGGACGAACATAGCTGCGTGTATCGCTGCGAGTCCAGCTTGTATAGTCTGTAACCTTAGTAAAATCAGAAATCTCAATCAGATATTCTTTTGTTTCAACCACACTAGAAAGTTCTGCTGTCGCAGAATAAATTACCTTTATTGTTTTTCCAGAATACTGACTGTAAACAGAATAAGGAATTGTGATATTTTTGTTCGAATCAACATTTACATCTTTATCTCCAGTAATATCTGCTGATTCAACATAAACCTTAGGATAATCAGAATTCCAGCTTGCCTTTTCTGACTTAGAAACATCAATCTGAATATCACCATTACTGTTTATGTTTGTCGCTGCTGTTTTTGAAGTAGAAAGCTGTAAACTATCACTATTATTTTTTTCCTTATTGTAATACTGTTTTCCTACAGCAGTAATTCCTGTTGTAGTTTCAAGATCAACTGTAATAATGGTGTCGTAATAGCGAATATAATTTGTATTTGTCTTGTTTGTAACCTTTACACGTACAATAATATAGTTATAATCAGTTTCAACATCAAAAGTGCCGTTTTTTGTTTTAGTACCATCAGTTGAAGTAACTTCTTTCAATTCTATTTCGACTGGGCTTGCTTCTGTCACATCTTTTTTATCGTTTCTATAAACAAAGGCTTGTACAATCTCGTTGTCATTAATAGGAAGAGCTTCAATTGTGTATTCACCAGTTCCGTCTGTTAATTCGAATTTGTTTACATATTCCTTACCCTCAGAAACTCCGGTCTTTTCTGTTCCAACATCATCCCACTTAAAGCCAGTAATTGCTTTATTAGGTCCTCTAACGTTATAAGTCTGCAAACGGGTTTCTGTATCGCCTGCGCGAACAAAGGTAACCTTATAATTTTTGGAATAAGGTTCTCCCACAGCACTAGTAACTTTATAAATGACCTGCGAAGTTCCAACTGGAATATTCTTTACTTCACTAGTCCAGCTTGTATATGGCAGTTCAGAAGGTTTTGTGATTACAATACCGTTAATATCATAAGGTTCTAGAATAACATCTGCCTCAATACTTTCATTTTCTCCAGCCATCTTGTTATAAGAAACAACAGAAATAGTCTCATTCTTCTGGCTTGTATTCATCGTAAGAAGAACTTTATCAGTTTGTGCATTAAGATAGTAAATAACATCATCAAAATCACTTACATAAACTCCGTATGAAGAACCTTTGTCAATTGCAGGTTTAGCAGTAAGTGTATGACAATCCAAATCTGGCTTATTAAAGGTGATTTTGCTTGATTCTTTTTCACCTACAAGAATCGTAATTTCTGTTTTTCCCATCGGCAAATCTTTAGTAGTTCTGCCATTGGCAACATCATTTGCATTTTCAGTCTGAATTTCACCAAGGATGATTTCATAATACTTCTTGCCATTTATTTCTTTATAAGTATGTGCCAATGTAGTTTCTTTCGTAGGATTCATAGAGAAACTTTCATTTGCGGTTGAATTAGTACTGCTTGCGCGGATATTCTGCACCTTATACGAAATCTTTTTGCAGGCAGAAGCATCATCATCAGCCATTCGGAAATAGATTTTTGCAACGTCTGTGTCTGTTGTTACAGTTTTTGGAACATTTTCTACAATGTGACGAACACCGGCATCATCATCTGTATCCAAGTAAGAATAATAACCATTTTGCTTATTATTTTCATTTATCGTCTCAATAATCAACTCTTTCACTGCTGTGTTAGAGTCACCAGGCTTAGAAATCACGATTTTATGATAACTCACATCGCTGCGAGTGCTAACATCTTCTGCGCGTACATTTTTGCTTGTATCAAAATCATCAGAATGATAATAAGGACGGCTAACTGTTTTAAGCCAGAGTGTAGTTAAAGCACTCGAATCTTTATTGCTCAAATCAAAAATTATACGGTTTGTATTATCAGCTCTTAAGTAACCAGTTCCCCATTTTGTACTATCTTCTTCAGGACAAGTATCTCCAACATAATAATAAATATGAGTATGACTGTCGTATGGTTTTACGCTGAATTCCATTTTCGTAACATCACAGGCATTGTCTGCACGCACATACAGTGAATAATTATTTGGCTTATTTTTTTCACCACCATTTGTCAGAGCTACCTTAGCAGGAAACATTGCAGTAACACCAGCCTTGTAATTTGCCTTTGCCCCAGTATCTTTATCCATGTAATGCGCAGTCCAGGTTCCCGACTTAGAATCCAAAGAAGAATAATTTATAGCTTCCAGAATTGTGTTTCCGCTCTGTTTGTAGGCATAAATTGTGTAAGTACGAGGTTGGCAACCTTCTTCCGTAACCGTAAATGTGATTACCTGAAGTCCGCCAAGAAGATTTACGCTGTAATTATTTGATTTCAATTCAGAATACTTGGTCTTTGAAACAGGATTTGACATAGTTTCATTTTCCGAAAGTTTCGGATTAAGAATAATCACATCTGTATTTTCTGAAACGACTAGCGAATAAATTGTTTCATCTTTATTAAAAGTAAAGTTTGTGATTGCCTGAGTTTCTTGATTTGTTTTGTTTCCCTCATCATCAATTGTTACAAGATTTGTAACAGAAAGATCTTCCAGCTTTGAAGTGTCGTCCTCACAGACTGGCGAAGCAGAACTGCCACCAATATCATTCAGAAAATCCTGACTTGTAGAATAATACTGAACTCTTGGCAATGTGATGGTATAAACATTTGTAATCGGATTTGTTTTATCATAAGCGAGCACCGTCGCCGTCACCTTTGTTACACCGTAAGGAAGGCTTGTAATACGCACACGGTCGGAATTCTGATTTTCAACCGGAAGAAGAATCGAAGAAATATCTTTCTCCTCAATTTCCTCCATTTTTTCCAGGCCGGTAACCGTCTCTCTTGTAACAGTGCTTGTAGTTGTTGTCGTTGTGCTTCCGTCAGAATCAGTATGCTCTTCAACACTTGTCGTATTTTCTACATACGAAGCAACTTTTTTTGTTTCCTTCGTCGTTTCTGGACCTTTTATAAGCTTTCCGTTTGCATCAACCTTTACTACAGTTTTTGTAACAGTCTGATAGTATTCATATTTATAAACAGGTTTTGCGGTGTAAGAAGCAGACCAGCTTACAGTGGCATTTTCATCAGAAGGAACAGCCTTAAGATAAACAGTATTATCCTTGCTTGTCAAATTAGCGGTTTTATAATCTTTTACGGAAGGCTCATAGGAAATCTGGTTTTTATTAAAACCGTCGCTTTCCTTTAAAACTACAAGACCGGTTGTTAAATCAGTTTTTTCTGAATTTCCTTCTTCAGCCTCAGAAAGTGAAGTCAAAATATGTTTTTTATTCAGATATACAATATAGGAATCCGAATAATAATCATCATCAGCAATAATTGTAATTTTGACGCAGGTAGTTCCATAAGGAAGATTTGAAAAAACAATCGGATCTCCGTTACCTTCTGCCACCGAAAATTCAACCGGCATTTGAGAAGCTTCAGGCAAATCAACAAAGACTTCCATGTTCTCTGTAATAGAGTCAGATGAAAAAATTCCATTCGCAATATTTGTTGTACGAGTCTGAACTGCAGAATAAGTAATTTTTGCGTTTGAATTATTTTTAAAGGCCTTTACCGTAACCGGATCGTCTTTTGCACAAAGGAAAACAGACGAAGAATGATTTCTTGCCGCTTTCTGGGCGTCTGTACAGTCAGCAGATTTATCATAGCCAACTTCGTATTCATGCTGAGCAGCATTATAAAAAATCTGATTGTAATTTCCTTCTGTTGCTTTTAAAACGACAATACCGGAAGTAGTTTCTGTATTTTTTACTTCATCATCAGAAGAATAAAAGGCCTCGGGATTTGAATTAATAACACTTCCGCCCGAAGAATTCTGTTCGGAAGAAGATGAAGATTTTCTTCCCCTTGAAGAAAAAGAAGACAGACTTAAGCTTGTATCACCGGTCTTAAGTGAGCCGTCAACATTCATAAAATCATCAAATAAACTTGAACAGGAAGTTGCCGGCAAAAGCGCAAGTCCAATCAAGACTTTTACTATTAATTCACACTTTTTAGCAGTCTTTTTCATATCTGATTTTTACTCCTGTTTTTCCACAATGAATTCTACGCGGCGGTTTTTCCACCAGTTACTTCTGTCTTCCCATGCCGCAAGTGGATTTGCTCCACCCTTTCCCTTAGCAATAAGAATATCTTTTGTAATTCCTCGCTCCGAAAGAAGCCCCATAATCGCTTGTGCCCGAAGCTGAGAAAGCGGAACAAGCTCATTTATATTTTCACGTTCAGTATTTGTAACGTTATTAGCATAACCTTCAATTGTAATCAGACAGTCCGGATGCTCCTTAATCTGATTAGCAATGCTGTCCAGAGTTTCAATATTTTCACGGCGCTGTTCTTCAGAAATCTGATTAAAGCTTGCCTTGTCCGGGTCAAAGTGAATTGTATTAACCACAATCTTCCATTTTTTATCAGGAATAATAACCTGAAGCGGGATTCCGGTTTTTACAGAATCCTGAGCAACAATCACAGTCTGTCCGGTTCTCGTAACATCTGCGGCAGAAGGAACTACAGTCAAGCGGATTCCATAAGTGTTCATAGCAAATACATCTTCGCCACCGTTTCCTTTTCCATCCCAGCTGAGAGTCTGCGGCGGCATACCGCTTCCAGAATATTCGCGGAAAGTAGCGCCTTTTGGATCAAGAATTTCAAGTTTCCAGCTCTGAGGAGGCTCACAGATATTTGTAAGCTCCGGAGTAAGGATTGCAAGGTCGTTTAGGCCGTCGCCGTCCGGAGTAAAGTTTTCATGAATATTTGACTGAATTTTAAGCTCAACAGGCAGAGGACTGTCAGTTGAAACAAAGTCAGAAGAAAGAGTTTCGGGAAGAGCTTTCTCCTGCATTTCAGCAGGCTTTTCCTTTCTGAACTTCTGAGACCTGTTTTTGTGGAAGGCAGATCCCGGATAAGTTCTGATTCCGATATTTGCGGTAAAGAACATTGCAAGTCCGCCGCCAATACTGTTGTCGTAAAAAAGATTGAAATCACCTTCAATAAAAGGAATAAAATAGTCTGTGCCCAGATAAAAGGCGTTTTCAAAGGTGACTTTTCCAAAAAAGCAGCGGGCACCGTCCTGGGCAAAGCCTACAGATGTAAGGCGGCCGTCAGCCTTTGCTCTTGTTGAGGTATAATAATCGGTAGTAATAAAATCGACGCCAAGCGCAAGACCCGGAATAATTTCCAGCCAGGAAGGCAGCTTTGAAATCGAAGCCTTTGAAATTACACGGCGAAGACGGAATTCAAAAAGATTGTTTACAAAGTTTTCCATCAGGGCCCCGGAAGCGGTTCCCTGGCCGTACATAGAACGGTTGTAATCAAAACCAAAAAGCCAGCCGCCCCAGTTAAAGCCGAATCCAGCTGCAATATCCCAGCCATTATCTGTCATAGGAACAAAATCCTGGCTGGTAAAAGAAAGCGGAAAGGCAAGTCCGCCATAGGCTTCCAGATAAAAGTTTGAAATGTCAAAATCAGCCGCAGAAGGGAAGAATTTTCCCGAATCAGATTCGGCGTGAAGATTAGAAATATTTGTAAAAATTAAAATTAGAAAAAGAGGTAGAACTTTCCCACAAAGTCTGCTCATCAGTCATGTCCTTAATTCTCCGACGGGACAGCCATTATATCAAGAAAACCCTGATATGTTCAAGCAAACTTTGCGGTTTTTTACGGTTTATTACTTAATATTACAAAATAAAAAAAGGAGGGATTTAAGACCGAACAAATCTGAACGATTAAATATCCCTCCCCTATAACATAGCACCTGAAACCTTACTTTCCGATGATATCTCTTGCCAGAATCTTAGCAATATTTGGACGCTTTACCAGGTCGCCCTTCAAGCCTTCTTCGCGGGCCTTGTTTACATAGTCCGGGCTCTGGAAAGAATACTTGAAGTTTGTATGAACATCGTATGTTCCCTTCATGAGAGCGTAGGCATCTTCTGTCATTACCAGCTCTTCGTCTGTCGGGATTACGAAAATCTTTGTCTTTGAGTCATCAGCGTGGATGTATGTTTCAGCATTACCTGTGAATGACCATTCGTTGCGCTGTGCATCAATCTTGATACCGTAGTTTTCAAGACCAGAACAAGCCTTCATACGAGTGATTGGTCCGCGTTCTCCAACACCTGCAGTCCAAACGATTGCATCTACACGGCCGAGTTCTGCCATGAATGCACCGATATACTTCTTAATACGGAGAGCTTCCATTTCAATAGAAAGCTGACAGAGCTTGTCCCCCTTTGCAGCATCAATTTCGATATCGCGGCGGTCAGAATATTTTCCTGTGATACCAAGACATCCACACTTCTTGTTGAGAGCCTTGTCCATTTCGTCAGCTGACATACCAGTTTTTCTCATGATATAGAATGGAAGAGCTGGGTCCAGGTCTCCGGAACGAGTTCCCATTACAAGACCTTCAAGAGGTGTGATACCCATTGTTGTATCGTAGCAAACGCCGTTCTTAACAGCACACATAGAAGAACCGTTTCCAATGTGGCAGATGATAAGGTTGCAGTCTTTTGGATCTTTTCCAAGGAGAACTGCAGCGCGCTTTGCTGTATAAAGGAATGAAGTTCCATGGAAACCATAGCGGCGTGCAGCGTACTTTTCGTACCATTCGCGTGGAATTGCGTACTGGAAAGTTTCTTCTGGCATTGTCTGGTGCCATGCTGTATCCATGATAGCTGAGTGAGGAACGTTTGGCATAACCTTCTGAGCAGCTTCAATACCCATGATGTTAGCTGGCATGTGGAGAGGTCCGAGGTCTACTACCTCGCGGAATCCGTCCAAAACCTCAGGAGTGATAAGTACAGACTTTGTGAACTTTTCGCCACCATGAAGAACGCGGTGACCTACAGCTCCAATTTCGTCCATAGATTTGATAACACCAACTTCCGGGTCTGTAATTTCTTTAATGATAAGTTCAATTGCTTCTTTGTGAGTTGGACAAGGGCTTTCGATTTCTGTCTTCTTTCCTTTAGCCTTGTGAGTAATGCAGCTTCCTTCAATACCGATGCGTTCTACAACACCGTTAGCCATTACTTCTTTGTTGTCCCAGTCATAAACCTGATACTTTGCAGATGATGATCCGCAGTTCAATGTTAAAATAACCATTATAAACCTCTAAAAATAATATGCGTGTAAAAATAAAAA
This sequence comes from Treponema sp. C6A8, assembly GCF_000619925.1. Classification (GTDB taxonomy): domain Bacteria; phylum Spirochaetota; class Spirochaetia; order Treponematales; family Treponemataceae; genus Treponema_D. The sequence goes on from NZ_JHVB01000002.1 coordinate 131,030, forward strand.
TGGGTGTCCGCTTGTCGGTGGGAGAATGAACAAAGTTCATTTAGCTGCTCGCTGGCAGGTAGGCACTCTTAATGTGATTTTGACAGTATATTCCTATTTAATGTGATTTTCAACATGACAATAATAGCAAATGCGTTAAAAACGGCAGTCCAGTGAACTGCCGTTTAGCATTTACAAGAAAACGTCTCGTCCGATTTATCGGACGTCAGATTGTGACTTTGAGTTAAAAATATGATACAATAAAACCCTATGGCAGATTATCATGTATTTCCTGATGCGCCGGAAGGAACTCCGGTTGCGAACTTTGTTCACCTTCATGTTCACTCGGACTATTCACTTCTGGACTCCTGTGCAACGCTGGATAAGCTTGTAGCAAAGGCTAAGTCGCTGAATATGCCGGCTCTGGCGCTGACTGACCACGGAAACATGTTCGGTGCCCTCAACTTTGAAAAACTCTGCCACGTTAATGGAATTAATCCGATTGTAGGTGAGGAATTTTACGTTGCCTACGGAAGCCACTACGAAAAAAACGACGTTCCCTACAGCCACAAGGGAGAAGAAGGCGACCGTCACGCCCACTACTTCCATCTTATCCTTCTTTGCGAAAATCAGAAGGGCTACGAAAACATGTGCTGGCTTTCAAGCCGGGCCTTCTGTGATGAAAACGCCCTCTACTACGGAAAGCCCCGCATCGACTTTGAGCTTTTGCAGCAGTATCACGAAGGCTTAATCTGCTGTTCTGCCTGTATTCAGGGTGAACTTCCCCAGATGCTGCTTGCCGGTATGGATAAGGAAGCCCGGGAGCTGGCTCTTAAATACAAGGAGCTTTTTGGCCCCGACCATTATTACATCGAAATTCAGGATCACGGTATTCCGGACCAGAAAATCGTTGCAGAAAAGCTGATTAATCTTGCCCATGAGCTTGATATTCCTCTTGTCGCAACAAACGATATTCACTATGTAGAAAAGGAAGATGCGGTTGCCCAGGATGCCCTGCGCTGTATCGGCTTTAAAAATCTTCTTCACGAAAAGCACGCAAAAATGGGCGGAGACCAGGACCTTGATAACTGGTATTTTAAAACAGAAGAGGAAATGCGCTCCCTCTTCCCTCAGTGCCCGGAAGCCTTTGACAACACAATTAAGATTGCCAACATGTGTAATCTTACCATTAAACAGTATTCAACTCCTGAACTTAAGGAATGTCTGCCTCGCTTTGAATTGCCGGAAGAATTCCGCACACACGGCGACGACTACCAGTCTGACCAGAACGACTATGTAAAATATCTTGTAGAAGAAGGACTTAAAAAACGCTACAAGGAAATTACGCCTGAAATCCGGGAACGTGCCGACTACGAAATGAATACAATTTTCAGCATGGGTTTCTCGGGCTACTTCTTAATCGTTTGGGAATTCATCAACTGGTCTAAATCACTTTACGACCCGGTTCACAAATGTCCTAAGCACTACATTCCGATTGGACCTGGACGAGGTTCCGGTGCCGGTTCCCTTGTTGCCTATGCAATGACCATCACCGACATTGACCCCTTCCGCTACGGATTAATCTTTGAACGCTTCTTAAACCCAGAACGTGTATCCATGCCGGATTTCGACGTTGATATGGACTTCGACTTTCGCCAGGAGATTATCCAGCATACCCGCGATTTGTACGGTGATGCCAACGTAGGACACATCGTAACCTTTGGTACCCTCAAGCCAAAAAACTGTATTGCAGACGTAGGACGAATTCTTGGAATTCCGCTGGCAGAAGTAAACATGCTCAAAAAATGCATTCCTGAAAGTCCTAAGGCAAAACTTAAGGATGCCTTCAGCGAGCCGACAGAAAAAATGCCGGACGGCGGACAGCTCATTCCTTACAAGGATGATCCCCGCTTCCAGGAACTTTTTGAACTTGCCTTTAAGCTTGAAGGCGTAAAACGAAACACAGGTCTTCACGCGTCGGGAATGGTAATCGGTCTTACTCCTCTTCCAAACTGGGCTCCGGTCTTTAAAGACCCTAAAACCGGTGAAGTCGGCGTACAGTACACCATGGATATCATCGAACCTTGCGGCCTTGTAAAATTCGACTACCTGGGATTAAAAACTCTTTCCCTGATCCGCTACGCAGAGGCTATCATAAATAAACACCGCGCGCCGGGAACACCGGAATTTGTTACCGCAGAAGTCAGCGAAACAGATAAACAAACTTTTGATCTTTTCTGCCGGGGCGACTCTGTTGCCGTATTCCAGTTTGAATCGCCTGGTATGCAGAAAATTCTGCGCCAGTTCCAGCCGGAAAAAATTGAAGACCTGGTTGCCTTGAACGCCCTTTACCGACCGGGACCAATGGATTGTATTCCTCAGTATATCGAAGGAAAATGGCACCCTGAAACCGTTCACTACCCTGACCCTTCTCTTGAAGGTCTTTTGAAAGAAACCTACGGTGTAATGGTTTATCAGGAACAGATTATGAAGGTTGCCCAGATTATTGCGGGCTTCTCTCTTGGTGGTGCCGACATGCTGCGCCGTGCCATGGGTAAAAAGAAGCCTGAAGTTCTGATGGGTAAGAAAAAGGACTTTGTTGAAGGTGCCCTTAAGAACGGCCATACAGAAAAACACGCCGAAGAGATTTTTGATATCATGGTTCCTTTTGCTGGCTACGGTTTCAACAAGTCTCACGCGGCCGCTTATTCGGTTCTTGCCTACCGCACAGGCTGGCTCAAGGCCCACTACCCTGCCGAATTCATGGCAGCAAACCTTACAAACGAAATTACCTCTACAGACGGACTTCCTTTCTATATTGAAGAAGCCCGAAAAATGGGCGTTCCCGTTGACCCGCCGGACGTAAACCGCTCGGATGTCATTTTTGACGTTGTTGACGGACGAATCGTTTTCGGACTTAAGGGAATTAAAGGTATGGGAGAAGGCGCCGCCAGCGCAATCGTAAAGGAGCGCGAAGAAAACGGCCCTTACAAAAACTTTATGGACTTTGTAAAACGCGCCTGCACCCGCTTAGAAAAAGGAGAAGACGGACGCGAAAAAATTGCCGTAAACAAAAAGGCTGTCGAAGTTCTTATTAAAACAGGCGGCTTTGACCACTGCGGGCAGCATAACGGCGAACTCCTTAACCGCCCGACCCTGCTTGCAAACCTGGACGGAGCTGTAGATTACGCTTCTGACATTCTTGCAGACAAGATGATTGGTCAGGGTGATTTGTTCGGAGAGCTTGGAGAAGAAGCAAATGCCTACACCGAATATCAGTTTAAGATGATTCCGGACATTCCGACTATGGAAAAACTCAATATGGAAAAGGAATGTATCGGTATTTACGTCAGCGGTCACCCTCTGGACGACTACCAGAAGGCAATTGATCATGCCGTTACCCTAAAATCCAGCAATATGGCACGCATTGCCGCTGAAGAAAAGGCTGCAAAAGACGCAATGGCGGCAAGCGGCGCTAAATTCTATCAGCTGCGTGACGCGGGAAAATCTTATGTGGCACTTGGAATGCTTAGCGGACGCCGCGAAATCACCACTAAAAAAGGTGACAGAATGGCTTTCTGCAAGCTGCTTGATAAGGAAGGTGAAATTGACTGTACCTTCTTCCCGAAAACCTGGGCTCAACTTGGACCTCAGATTCACGACGGCGAAGTTTATGCCCTGCGCGGAAAGGTAGACGGAAGCCGCGAAACTCCGTCCTTCCTTGTAGACGCGGTAGAAGATCCGCAGTCGCTGGAAACACACGCAGCCCAGTCTGTTCATATCAATGTTGATCCGACCTTCAACGGCGAACAGGGATTAATGCAATTAAAAGATTTTTTATTTGATAAAATGGGTAATTGTTCAGTATATTTTCATATAGACACGGGAAATAATCCCTTTGTAATCAAGGCAAACAGTCAGATTACAATCAGTTCCGATCCCGAAGTTCTTAAAGAGCTGAGGGGCATCCCATACGTAAAAGAGGTTTGGACAGAATGATAAGCGCTATTTTAGGAATTCTTTCGGCAGCAGTTACAATTTACACAATGCTCTGCTTTTTAAACATAATTATTTCATGGTTTCCGGGAGCCAAGTTCACAGGCTTTGGCAAGGCAATTTCTGCCCTCACCGATCCATATATGAACTTTTTCAGCCGTTCAGGCTGGCTCACCTTCGGCAACATTGATTTTTCCCCGATTCTTTCAATCGGAATTCTCACTGTGATTTCTTCAATTTTAGGCGGCATTACTTCTACAGGCCGCCTTTACGTGGGCGGAATACTTGCCATAGTAATTAAGATGCTCTGGAACACAAGCTCATCAATTCTTTCTATTCTTTATATTCTTCTTTTTGTTCGCTGGATTGTTCTTCTTATAAGCCACGGTTACACACCTTACAACAGCGGCTGGAACAACGTAGACCAGTTTTTACAGCGCCTCGCCTTCCGCGTTGCCGGTACCTTTGTAAAAGCAAATCTGTCCTACCAGAAAGCACTCCTAATCACAATCTTGATTTTTACAGTGATTCTTGGCTTCGGAACATTTTTCATTGCAAAACTCGAATTCCTCTGCTATCAGCTGCCCTTCTAACAGAGTTCTAGCTTTATATTTTACCCTTGAATGTAAGCAATCGCATCCGTTCTTGCCTGGGTAAGAAGGTCTTTATCCCTCACTATGTCTGCGATGGCGAATTCCAAAGCGCCGGCCTGCAGTGTACCTGTTAACTCGCCGGGGCCTCTTGTTTTTAAATCCTGTTCTGCAATATAAAAACCGTCTGTACTCTGGCGGAGTGCCTTCATGCGTTCAATGCCGCTTTCTGTAAGATTTTTGCTGTAAATAAGGAAGCAGTAGGACTGGTCAGAGCCACGGCCTACGCGTCCCCTGAGCTGGTGAAGCTGGGCCATGCCAAAGCGGTCGGCGTTTTCTATAGCAATGCAGGTGGCGTTCGGAACGTCAACACCTACTTCAATTACGGTAGTAGCAGCCAGCACCTGTATTCTGCCTGCACGGAAATCATTCAAAATCATTGTCTGCTGCTCTTCGTCAATTCTTGAATGGACGAGAGCGCATTTATACTGAGGGTAGATGTGCTTTGAAAGATGTTCAAAAGCCTTTTCTGCGGATTTAATTCGGGCATTTCCGTCATCATCGGTGTATTCGCTGTCGATAGCTGGGTAAACAAAATATGCCTGATGCCCCTTTTCAAGCTCCTTGCGGATTGCTTCGTAGGCATTCATTTCGTTACCTTCCTTTACAAGGTAGGTGGTAATCGGTTTGCGTCCCTGCGGCAGGGTTTTAATTGTAGAAACGTCCAGGTCCCCGAAAATTGTGTAGGCAAGGGTTTGCGGAATCGGGGTAGCGCTCATCATCAGAAGGTGCGGCTCAAAGGTAATGCCGTTTTCGTTTGTGCGCCCCTTTGCAATAATTGCCTGTCGCTGCATAACGCCGAAGCGGTGCTGTTCGTCAATTACAGCCAGTTCCAGATCATTGTAAACAACCTGATTAGAAAAAAGGGCGTGTGTTCCTATTACAATATCAATTTTTCCCTCTTTAAGGTTTTTCAAAAGCTGACTGCGGCCAGCTGATTTTACGTTTCCTGTCAAAAAGGCAACCCGTATTCCCAAAAAATCAAGAAGTCTGCTTGCGGTCTCGGCATGCTGGCGGGCAAGGATTTCTGTCGGCGCCATTAGAGCGCACTGGCCTTTCCAGCTGATTACGCGGAGGCAGACAAAAAGTGAAACCAGGGTTTTTCCCGAGCCGACGTCGCCCTGCAAAAGACGCTGCATGGTGAAGGCACTTTTTTTAGGAAGTGGGATTCCACGATCAGCCTGATTTAATATTCGAGAGCGTTCTTCGTAGCCCCGGTCGATTTCGCTGTCCATCTGATAGATTACCGTTCTCTGGTCATCAGTGAGAGGGAATGGCAGCTTTTCCAAAAACTGTTTTTGCAGCGGTGAAAGAGACTGCAAGAATACTTCAGCTTCTACAAAAGGCTTTGCAGCCGGCTCTTCGGGCGGATTTAAAGTGCCCCGGTGCTTGTAAGCTCGTCGCAAAATCACGCTCTGGAAGTGGAATAATTCTTCGTAGGAAAGTGTGTTACGAGCCTGAACAGCCTCTTGGATTGAAGCGGGCTCGTGAATCATTCTGATTGCGTCCTGTTTTGAAAGAAGTCCTCGTTTTTCTATGATTTCCTGAGGGAGTTCGTCTTCAATTCCCTTTGCATACTGCTGAAGGGCGGCGCTGATTGCCTTTGTAAGTGTTTTTTGAGTTACGCCTTCTGTAAGAGAGTAAACCGGAAGAACCCGGTTATCAGCTGGAAGGCGGCTTGCAAGGTCTGGAGGTAAAATTGCAGCTTCTTCAGGCGGCATAGGAATAACCGCAGGCTTTTCCAGCACAGTGGCTTCAAAGCTTGAAGACTGAAGGGCGTTGTATTTTACAAAAAAACTTCCGTGTACGCTGATAATAGCTCCGGCTGGAAATGATTTTTCAAAGAAAGGCCGGTTAAAGCAGATTAATTCCGCCTGAGCAGTGCCGTCATTTATAATCAGCTTTAATGTGCGCATGTTTCCGTAGCCAAACCACTCCTGACGGACGATTTTTGCTACAGTGTGGATTTTCGGCGAGCGGGCAAATTCGTTTAAGGAAACGCGTCGGGTACGGTCTTCGTAATCGCGGGGGAAATACTGAAGCAAATCCCCCACAGTGAAGATATTTAATTTTGCGAGATTTTTTGTAAGAGCTGGTCCCACCCCGCTTATTGAGGAAACTGGATTTTTAATCTCGGAAACTAACATTATCTGGTTACCACACCTTTAAGCGCACTGATAAGACTTGGGATATTAAAAGGCTTAGTCAAATAAGCATTCATTCCGCATTCAAATATTCTTGCCCGGTCATCACCATAGGCATTTGACGAAACTGCAATAATTGGAATAAGTGCCTTCTTCCTGTCTGAAAGGACGCGAATCTGCTTTGCAGCCTCATAGCCGTTCATAACCGGGAGCCTTGTTTCCATAATAATTACATCATAGTAACTTTCAGGACTGAGCTTAATTTTTTCAAGCGCCTCAACTCCATCACGGGCAAGTTCTACTAAAAAGCCTGAATTTTCCAGCATATCTCTTGTGATAATCTGATTTGTTTCCACATCTTCACAAACAAGAACCCTTTTACCGGAAAAATCTACTCTTGTAGATTTCTTTTCTTCCTGCATAACCGCAAACTCGCAGATTGTAAGAGGCAGCTCAATTATAAACTCACTTCCCATACCTTCCTTACTTGTAACAAAAATGTCACCGCCCATAAGTTTTACGATTCGTTTGGAAATTGCGAGTCCAAGACCGCTTCCCTGGACCTTCTGATTAATGACAGACTTATCGCGGACAAAAGGCTCAAAAATGACATTCAGGAATTCTTCGCTCATTCCAATTCCGGTATCTTTAATTATGATTTCAAAATGTGATTTCTGCTCCGAATCAATTTTTTCATCAGACTTCAGTTCGTTTATAGTTAAATAAATTTTTCCACCATATGGAGTAAATTTAATTGCATTTCCAAGAATATTTAAAAGTACCTGCTGAAGTCTCAGCTTATCAGCAATTATATTTGGATTTGTAATATTCTGCTTAAAGGTCAAATCCAGATTTTTTTCCTTAAGGCTCTGAGAAAGAATTGATGTAATATCAGCCACAAAAGCCGGAAAATTGATTTCATCTTCATTCAGGAAAACAGTCTGACTTTCAATGCGGCTGATATCAAGAATATTATTGATAATTGCAAAAAGATGCTCGCTGGAAACCGTAATCTGCTTAAGGTAATCCAAAAGTTTTTCCTTTTTATTGATACTGGCAGACGCAAGGGAAGTAAAACCGATGATTGAGTTCATCGGAGTCTGAATATCATAAGACATATTATCAAGGAAGAGGGTTTTTGCCTTATTGGCTGATTCAACAGCAGCCAGCGCCTTCTTTGAATGATTTGCATCGCGAACAATAAAAAATATACCGGTAAGGACAGCTGCCAGTATCATGAGGATAACAAAAAGAATATTATCCATTAAGAAGTCAGAAATTCTGTAGTTGTAAAGACCTTCTGTATAACGGTAGGCAAGATTCTGAGCAAACTCCGTTCCTACCATATTTATTCCGCGATTTAAAAGCTTCAAGAGACCTTCATTTCCGATATTAACACCAAAACAGCGGGAATCAGCTGAAATAAGCTGTCTTACAAAAAGTTTTTTATACTCACGGCTTCTTAAAATATCACTTCTAAGGCCATTTACTGTAGTGCAGTCAACAACCCTGTTACGAACCGCATCAAGACATTCTTCTATGTTTTCATATTCAATTATGCGGGCTTCAGGGAAGTAAGTTTTTATGTAATAAGACTGCATTGCATTGTTTCTGTTTACCGCAAAAACATGATTTCCCGATTTAGCGGCCGACACCAGATATATAGAAGACTGAATAAGAGGCTGCGACTGATATATTCCGTTTTTTTCAGAATAATAAAGGCCGCCGCCGACAGGAAATACAACATCAACTTCATTGCGGCTCATAGCCTCAATCATGTCGTAATAATTATCATAGCTGAGATAGATGATTGCCTTCTGAGAAAGTCCAAGGCTCCCTGCCATTCTTGAAAAAACGTCCTTTACGATACCGGTTACATTTCCCATAGCATCAGTTCCACTATAAGGAAGATAATTTTCAAGGTAGCCGACTCTCAAAAGAGGATGATTTTCAATCCAGTTTTTTTCCGCTCCGGTCAATGCCCTGCCGGAAACAGTAGAGTGATAGTATTTTGAACGGAGATTTGAAAGATAATTAGGCTCTTCAACATCAATCAGAGCCTGAGCCTGATTCAGCTGCTTTAAAAGGTCTGGACGTTTTTTATTCACGCAGAGAAAGTAGTCCGTACTTCCAAAATAACACAAAAGTTCGGCATTATGCTTGCTGTAAGTTCCGTCGCCTTCTGTTGCCAGAATATCAATTTCTTTATTATCAAAGGCCGAAAATAGATCTTCATAGGTATTAAAGGTTTCAACAACAGCGTTTACCTTTCCTGCCGCCAGATAATTTTTCAGGCTGTCTACCATGGCGCTTTCAAGAACACCGATTTTTTTATGACTGAAGCTTTGAATTTCATTTGTTACATCTGTATCCTGACGGTGCCTTAAAAGGGCATATTTTTCAACGCCCATAGAATAAGAAGGATAACTTATAAGGGATTCACGTTCCTTTTTCCAGGCCAGTCCCGCAAGCAAGTCAATTTTTCCATCAAGAAGCATAGAGTAAAGCTCAGAAAAATTTCCGTAAACATATTCATATTTCCAGCCGGTATATTCAGAAAGTTTTTGATAATATTCATAGGCATAGCCGCGTTTTACAGCCCCTTCTTCAGCGCCTTCCTGAAAAACTTCATTTTCATAGTATCCGACTATAACTTTATTCTGCCCCTCTTCAGCAAAAGAAAGATTGATTAAAAAAATACAAACAAAAAACAAAATTATTCTATTAATAAGCTTCATATTCCTACAGTATATCATAAATCATGATTTTACACACGACTGATAGAATAACTATCAGTCAATGCCGGAACTCGTTTAAATTCCCGTCCAAAAATGCTAAAATGCCTTTATGGATAAAACAATTTACGTTATCGGGCACAAGAATCCGGATACTGATTCTGTCGTTAGTGCCGTTGCTTATGCTAAACTTAAAAACCTGATGGGCTATCCTGAATATGTAGCTGCCCGTGCAGGTCATCTGAATCCTCAGACAACTTTTATTTTTGAGAAATTCGGGCTTACCCGCCCCCACTATGTTCCAGATTTGATTCCAAAGGTTGAATATTTTATGCCTAAGGGCTGCGAAACTGTTCAGCAGCACGTTTCAATCTGGGAAGCAATCGGACTTATGAAAAAGAAGTCTCTTCGCGTTCTTCCTGTTGTTGATGCAGACGGAAAGTATATTTCCATGCTTCACTACACAGGTTTTGCCGCCGGTGTCCTCAAATTCATGAATCCGGAAAAGCACAACTTTATTTCTACAAGCCTTTCCCTCATTCAGAAAACTTTGAATGCCCAGGTGCTTGTTCAGACTTTTGAAACTGATAAGATTTTCAAGGGCCACGTACTTGTTGCCTCATCTTCTACCAAAAAGTTTGAAAACAACCTCAAGGCTCACGCAAGCGAAGATTTAATCGTAATTGCCAGCGACCGAGAAGACATTCACGAGCTTTGTATCACTCATAAGGTTAAAGTTCTGATTATTACTTCGGAGTTTGCCCTTAAAAAAGAAGTCCGCGAGCAGGCAGAAAAGGCTGGTGTAAGCGTTTTAATCAGTCCTTATTCAACTTCCCCTACCTCAGAGATGATTTCCTTTGCCATGCCTGTAAGTGTAATCGGCGACAAGGAAATTGCCCCTGTTCAGCAGAACGACACAGTTTCAAAAATCAAGGAAATACTTTTTAATTCCCTGATTAAATATCTTCCTGTTGTAGACAATGAAAACAAGGTGATTGGAATTATTTCTGAGCACGATTTACTTCGTGAGCCAAACGTAGAAGTATGCCTTGTTGACCACAACGAGCCTAGCCAGGCGGTAGAAGGTCTTGATCATTACAAAATTCTCGAAATCATCGACCACCACAGACTTGGAAACCTTTCTACAAAATATCCTATTACCTTTATCAATAAGCCGGTCGGTTCAACAGCCACTTTGATTACAGGACTTTACCGCGAGGCAAAAATCCCTATTCCAAAGGAAATCGCTTCCCTTCTTTTGTGTGGAATCCTCAGCGACACCTTGATTTTAAAATCCGCAACCGTAACTCAGGCAGACATCGACACAGCCGAATATCTTTCTGACCTTGCAGACCTTGATATTGAAAGTCTTGGTAACGAAATCATTCTTGCGGGAAGCCGAATCGGTAACCGCTCTGCAGGAGAGCTTGTCCGCCAGGATATGAAGGAATATACCGAAGGCAAGGCAGTTTACACCGTCAGCCAGATTGAAGTTGGCAGCACAAAAGAAATTCTCGACCGCAAGGCTGAATTCTTCCGCGAACTGGAAATTGAACGCCGCAGCCGAAAGGGTCTTTTCTCATGCCTGCTTGTTACAGACATCACAACCCTTTCAAGTATTCTTTTGATTGACTGTGAGGAGGAATTTATTTCCTTTATCAACTGGCCAAAACAGGATGAGCATATTTACTTCCTGCAGGGAGTTGTTTCCCGCAAAAAGCAACTGGTACCGCTTATTACGGAAGTTGTACTTAATTATTTGAAATAAACTTACTGATAAAAGAAAAAATGCTTTCGCGCGGAACCCTGTTTTGCTCCGCCGAGAACGCAGATTGGAAATTATAAAACATTTTCCTGCGTTCTATGTTCCGCAAAACAGGAACCCTACCAAAAATCGAAGAACCGTTAAAAAACAAGCCGAAAGGGTTGTTTTAGGTTCATCGATTAACAGGTTCACAAAAGCCATGCTTTTGTGCCGCTGGGCATTTTTCTTTCTCCAGCTAATAATTTTCCCCTATTTTCAAGGCAATTGTGTCAAATTTACCCACAAATTCCCTTAAAAATCCCCAATGTGTCAAAAAAGACCACAAGATAATAATAAATGGCCAAAAAGGCAAGAAAAATCGTTCAAATTTGCAAAAATTTTCTGTCATTGCCGCACTTGATGCGGCAATCTGTTTTTAAAATACATAGATTGTCGGGTCAAGCCCGACAATGACAAGGATTTTCAACATTTTCTCTTAAATTTTAATAATTTTTCTCAAAATTTTACACTTGGCACATATATTGCTATATATCTAATGAAAAAAGATATCTGCGGAGGCAATAAAATGAAATACGATGATGAAGTTTTGGGAATGTACCTTAAGGAAATCAACAAAATCCCTCTCCTTTCACGCGAAGAAGAAAACGAACTGGCTGTAAAAGCAAAGAACGGCGACAAAGCTGCTAAAAATAAAATCGTAACCTCCAATCTCCGCTTTGTTGTAAATGTTGCAAAAAAATACCAGAATCATGGACTTGATATGACAGACCTCATCAGCGAGGGAAACATTGGTCTTATGACTGCTATCGAAAAGTTCGACGTTTCAAAGGGCTATCACTTCATTTCTTACGCTGTATGGTGGATCCGCCAGAGCATTCTTAAGGCAATCTGTGAAAAGAGCCGCGCTATCCGTCTTCCACTCAACCGCGCTAACGAGCTTGTTCAGATTGAACACGCCCGTAAATCAATCCACGGAAAGAAAACTGAACATCAGGAATACGAAGAAATCGCTGCAATGCTTAATATGAGCACAAGCCACGTTCGCGAAATGATTAACATCAGCCGCGAAATGGTATCTCTGGACGCAGAAGTTTCCGGCTCAGATTCAAGCAAGGCAAACGTTGCAGACTTCCAGGAAGATACAATCAACGTTCGTCCAGAAGAAAAAGTTATTGAGCAGTCAATGTCTAAGGACATCAACCTTGTCCTCGACACTCTTAAACCAAACGAAAGCCGCGTAATCAGAATGCGCTATGGCTTGAACGGAATGAAGGCTATGTCTTTGAAAGAAGTCGGCGAACACTGTGACCTTACAAAAGAACGCATCCGTCAGATTGAAAAGACAGCCATCACAAGACTTCAGCACCCAACCCGCGCCCGCCGCTTAGTAGACTACGCTGCATAATTCAGCTGTAAATCAGGCGGGAGCATGGAGCCATGCCGCAGGCAGCCCGAAGGGCCGCGCGCCAGCAAGTGGCGGAACGCGACTGGGTATTGCGACACGCCTGAAATTTCTATATTATTAGAGAGTCAGTATTTCAACGTGTTTTGAGACGCTGATTCTCTGGAGAGTTCCTGCGACGATGCGGGACGCCGAAGGGTTAAGGCTATTCCAGCCGATATCTCAGGCACAAAGGACAGGGCAAAATAAAAGTTCCATTCCTACTCTGGAGAGTTTGCTAAATGCCACTGGGCAAGACGCAAACTCTATTTTATTTTAAAGGACAAACAACATGTTTGAAGAAATCCTTAACAAAATTGATGACGTTGTATGGGGAATCCCTACAATCGCCCTCATTCTGGTAACTGGTATCGTTATGACAATCGCTACACGCGGTATCCAGTTTACAAAATTCGGCCGTGCTTTTAAGAGCATTTTCAAGGAAAACGAAGGTAAAGGTGAGCTTTCCGGCTTCTCTGCACTTTGTACAGCGCTTTCTGCTACAATCGGAACTGGTAACATCGTCGGCGTTGCTACAGCTATCCTCGCCGGTGGTCCTGGCGCTCTTTTCTGGATGTGGGTTGCAGCACTTTTGGGAACAGCAACAAAATATGCTGAATGTATGCTGGCAATCAAATATCGCGAAGTAAAGGCAGACGGTCACGTTCTTGGCGGACCTTTCTACACAATTGAAAAAGGAATGGGCAAAAACTGGAAATGGCTTGCAGTTCTCTTTGCATTCTTCGGAACTCTTGTAGGTCTTTTTGGTATCGGTACATTTACACAGGTAAACGGTATTTGTGGCGCTATTCAGAACGCCTTCGACCCGGACAAAACAAACATCGCATTTACAATCGGCGGCAATTCTTACGCCTGGGCAACAGTTATCGGTGGCGCAGTAATCACAATCGCTACAGCCCTTGTACTGATTGGCGGTCTTAAACGCATTTCTGCCGTTGCAGAAAAAGTAGTTCCTGTAATGGCAATCATCTATGTATTCCTTGGTGTTTCTGTAATCATCATGAACGCAACACGTATTCCAGCTGCTTTCGCTTTGATTTTCAAAGGCGCATTTGGTTTCGATACAGGTGTACGCGCAATTGCAGGTGCTGCAGCCGGAACAATTATCCGTACAGCAATGCAGAAAGGTATTGCCCGCGGTATCTTCTCTAACGAAGCAGGTCTTGGTTCTGCTCCAATCGCAGCAGCAGCCGTTCAGACTGACGAACCGGTTGAACAGGGTATGGTAAACATGACTGGTACAATCATTGATACATTGATTATCTGTACAATGACTGGTCTTTCAATCGTACTTGCCGGTGGAGACGTATGGAACAGCGGCGCAACAGGTGCAGCCCTCACTTCAAGAGCTTTCAGCGCAATCCTTGGCGGTGACGGTCACTCAGTTCAGTTCCTGGTAATGCTCTGTCTCGTATTCTTTGCATTCACAACAATTCTTGGCTGGGATTACTACTCAGAAAAATGTCTTGAATATCTTTCAGGCGGAAGAATGAAATATGTAAAACTTTACCGCTGGCTCTACATTCTTGCAGTAGCAATCGGTCCTTACATGACAATTTCTGCAGTTTGGACAATCGCCGATATTACAAACGGTTTGATGGCAATTCCTAACTGTATTTCCCTGATTGTTCTCAGCGGCCTTGTTGCTAAAGAAACAAAGGCTTACTTCGACAAGTATCCTAAACTTTAAAATAAATAAATAGCCACAGATAAACACAGATGAGACACGGATAAAAAATCTGTGCAAATCTGTGTCCCATCTGCGGCTATTTTATTACATCCAGTGACTTTCTTTGATATTTAGGCAGGAACTTCTTTCTTGCGCCGTTTTCAAACTGAATGATGGCAACAATCTCGTCTTCATTAAAATCACATTTTTCAATTACGCCATAACCGTAATCATCGTGATAGATTTTTGTGCCCTTCTTATATTTTTCTAAAATTTCCTCTTCCTCTGGAGTATGAGAAGAAGAATGAAGGTCAAACTCAGAACCTTCAATTTTCTTACCGATGCCGGCAAAGCGTTCCTGGGCGGCAACTTTCTTAATGCTGAAAGGCACCTGACCAATCATTGTGAAGGCAGAGGCTGATTCACAGATAAAAGGACTAGGTCTCATAAACTGAGGAGTTCCATACATATAGCGGCTCTGACAGCTGGTAACGTAGAGTTCGTTTCTGGCTCGGGTTACGGCAACATAAAAAAGGCGGCGTTCTTCTTCAAGCTCTGCACCAGTTTTATCCATTCGCGGGAAAATTCCCTCTTCAAGACCAGTAATAATTACCTTATTGTATTCCAGCCCCTTTGTATTATGAATTGTGATAAGGGTAACCGCATCCTCACTGACTTCGCCGTCTGAAAGTTCCAGAGTCCGGTCAAGATTGATTGCATCAAGGAATTCAGTAAGGCCTTCAATCGAACATTCATAAGGGCCGGCAGAGTTTACAAGTTCTTCAAGGTTTGCAAGACGCTGGGTTCCTTCAATTTCATCACTTGCCTTGTGATATTCGTCCAGGCCTGAAACTTTTATTACCCGCTCAATGAATTCAGAAAGATGAGATTCTGTTTTAACAGCCTCATTTTCAACTTCAGAAGTTCTTTTTACAAGGAAGCCGTCCAGTTCATCAAAGATTTTACAGAAGGCTTCGGCACCTTCACGAGCTTTTTTAGAAAGATCATGAGCTGCACTGCGACAGGCTTCAATCAGGTTTGAATAAATTGGAGAACCGTCAGCGGCAAATTCCACCGCGTTTTCCATTATTTTATCCTGAGTCTTTTCGCCAAGGGCGCGAGCCGGCTTATTTACAACACGGCGGAAAGAAATTTCATCACGCGGATTGGCGCAAAGTGAAATATAGGCAAGGGCATCCTTGATTTCTTCACGCTCATAAAATTTCAGGGAACCGACTACAAGGTAAGGGATTTTCCTGTGCAGAAATTCTTTTTCAAAATTAAGGGACTGGGCGTTGGTTCGGTAAAGAATTGCCCAGTCTGAATATTTGGAATTACCCATTACAGACTTAGAAATCAAGTCTCCGCAGAAAACTGCCTCGGAATTCTGATTATCCAGAAATGCTAAAACCGGCGGAGTTCCTTCCCCTCGGTCTGCAACAAGAGTTTTTCCCAGGCGGTTCTGGTTTTTGCTTACAACCAAATCTGCTGCGTGAAGGATTTTTCCTGTCGAACGGTAATTACGCTCCAGGCGGATAATTTCAGTGCCCGGGAATTTCTTTGGGAAAGAAAGGATGTTTTCTACTTCGGCGCCGCGGAAATGGTAGATTGACTGGTCATCATCACCAACGACGCAGACATAATTCGAACATTCTGACTCACCGTCCCCGTAGCCCGAAAGTTTTTGCAAAAGCTTATACTGGGCAATGTTTGAGTCCTGATACTCATCCACCATCACGACCTTAAAGCGCGAATGAATGTAGTCTGCAATTTCAGGGTTTTCGTCCATTACGCGGACGGGAAGCTGAATCAAATCACCAAAATCAGCGTTACCGGTTGCACGGAGTCGCGCCTGATATTTTTTATAGATGTCGTTTAAATCAAATTCACTGCCAATACAGCTCAAATCATCTTCCGGGAAAAGGCAGTAGTCTTTTGCAAGAGAAATCTGATGAGCGGCAAGTTTGGCTTCTTTTTTTCCAAGTTCAGGCACAGCCTTTTTTACCAGAGTTTCCATGTCGCCGTCATCATAGACTGTAAAGTTCGGATCAAGACCGGCTTTTTCTGCATATTTTCGAAGGAACCAGGAGCCGAAAGAGTGAAAGGTTCTTATCTGAGCGGAAGCAGCGCGCTCGTCCATGGCGACGGCACGTTCACGCATCTCATTTGCTGCCTTTTTGGTAAAGGTTACGGCAAGAATAGACCAGGGATCGATATTTTTTTCGCCAATCAAATAAGCAATTTTTGTAGTAATTACACGGGTTTTACCGGAACCGGCTCCCGCTAAAATCAAAAGAGGACTACCTTCATGCTTTACAGCCGCAAGCTGCTCTTCATTTAAGACAGAAAGATATTTTTCTAAGGTTTCGGTCATAGAGTACCCCTAGGAAATAAACTTTAATTCTGAATCTTTCGGAAATTCCTTTACAAGAGAAAGAAAGCGGGCATCCAGGTCTACGCCTGTGCTGGCAAGAATCTGAACTTTAATCACGTTGCCAGGCTGAACGGCAGATTTTTCTGCTTCCAAATCCAGGTCATAACGGATAACGATGCTGCCGTCAACTTCAGGAGCCTGAAACCAGCCGCGGCCAATTGCAAGTCCTTCTGACGGGTCTGAGTCAGCTCCTGTGCCGTCTCCACCGTCAGTGCCGTCAGCCCCGGCATTAATTACTTCTTCAACAAGAACATTTACAGTCTGGCCGACAAAACGAGAAAGTCTTTCATTTGTAATTTCAGTCTGCAGTTTTACAAGGGCGTCTGCGCGAGCCTGCGCCACTTTAGCCGGCACGCGGGGCTTCATACTCCAGGCAGGAGTGTCTTCTTCGCGGCTGTAAGGGAAACAGCCAGACCAGTCAGGCTGAATAGCCTTAAGGAAAGTCTGGGTATTTTCTGCGGCCTCGTCGCTTTCGCCAGGGAAGCCGGCAAGGAAGGTTGTACGCAGCATGCAGTCAGTAAGTTCTGAGCGTATTTTTTCTACAAGCTCAATGTATTTTTTCTGCGAACCAACCCGGTTCATTGCAAGGATTGTCTTATCATCACCGCTCTGGAAAGGAATGTCAAAGTAATGAACAAAGCGGCTGTCTTTTTTCATCACAGAAAGAATGTCTGTATTAAAATGGTCAGGATGAATGTACAAAAGGCGGACGATAAAATCACCTTCAAGCTCGCTGATTTTTTCAAGCAGCTGGCACAAAGGAGAGCGGACAGGATTTAAGCCCGCACGCATTTCCTTATCTTCTTCTCCGCTACCATATGCTGCCAAGTCCTGTCCAATCAGATTGATTTCGTAAACGCCCTGCTCTGTAAGTTCCTTGATTTCTGAAATGATTGACTCCATAGGGCGGCTTCTAAGCTCACCACGAATCAAAGGAATGGCACAGAAAGAACAGTGATTTGAACAGCCTTCGGTGATTTTTACAAAGGCGCTGCCCTTAAAGTTCATAAGATTTTTACGCTGTCCGGCGCTTACACCGCACTGGTCAAAAGTCTGAACTGTACGCTGACCACCGCTTACTTTTTTCATAAAGCCAGCAATCTTTGAAAGGTCACCGTTTCCAAATACACCGTCAAGTTCCGGCATAGACTCAAAAAGGTCGTTTGCATAGCGCTCTGCAAGACAGCCTGTAAGCACGATTTTTGAGTCCGGATAAGCCGACTTTACATCATAAATTGCGTCGATAGATTCTTTTTTTGCGGACTGAATAAAGCCGCAGGAATTAATGAGGATAAAATCAGCTTTATCTGCATCAAAAACCTGAGTAAAGCCCTCTCTTTCCAGAAAGCCTGACATAATTTCACCGTCAGTCTGGTTTTTGGCACATCCGTGCTGATCAATAAAAAATGTGTGTTTAGTCAAGTTCAATAACCACCAGTTTATATTTGCCGTCGGTATCTTTTATCCACTTGATGTCTTCTACCTGTACCTGTCCGGCTGCGCCCATATCCAAATCATAAGAGCGCGAGTTTGCGATTACAGAGAATTTTACAGCGTTACTGTTAGAAATCCAAAGGCGGATTCTGTTGTGAGGTGTAGCCGTAAATACATCTCCTTTGGCAAAATATCCTTCAACAGAGTTTGCATTGTCTACGCGGTCTCGGAAGAGACATGAATCGCGGAAGCTTGCATTGATTGTAAAAGGATAAGCTCTGTTATCTTCTATAAGAGTACGCTGGATTTTCTTAAGATTTACGTCTCCAACTGATTCAATTTCTTCCATATCAGAATCACTCATGCCGCTTGCCTGGGCAAGAGCACCGTGACGAAGCAATACGCTTACTTCAGCACCGCGGGCTTCATCAGTCTTGGAAATGTCAGAAACGTAAACAATCATATCTGAAACATTATCGCCGTCAACATCAAGCTCAGCTTCTTCTGAAAGTTCTACGTAATAGGTTCCGCTTGGCATTGCAAGGCCGAAAGTTCCCATTGTACTGCTTACAGTTACAACAATCGGATTGTTATTGTCAGAAGGAACCAGGAACTGGTCTCCCTTATATACTCGCTGGAAGAATTTCTTGTCTGAAAGTTCAAATACATTGCTGCGTTTTGCGCCTGAAACCAGAACATTGTCATCCGAAACCTTGTATTTTTTTACAATCAAAAGGCCGGAAATAATTCCGATGATACAAACCAAAAGGGCAATAGGAATTAATATAGGAAGAATATTTCTTGTCGGATTAATCGGTTCGTAAAGTCCTTCCGGAACACCAGATTCCTGAAGTTCCTTATTATGATAAAGCTTAAGAACATATTCAGGATCAAGATCAAGATAAATTGCATAGTTGCGCAAAAATCCCTTAAGATAGGCGCTTCCCGGCAAAGCTGAATCATCTTCCTCTTCAAGTCCGATAAGATAACGTTTTTCTATAGAAATTTCGTGAGCAATTATATCAAGGTCACCGTTTTTAGCTTCGCGGGTTTTCTTTAGCAATTCTCCGTAGCTTTCCATCTTTTACTCCGAGAACAAGAAGTTGTTGTAATTGTTTGCAGAAGAAGGCGCATCGTAAATAAAGCGCTGGTCTGTAATATTCTGATTGAGTTTGTAGTCGTAAAAATCAAAAACAAAAGTCTCGCCTTTTGGAGTAACAGCTTCTACACGACGGATAAGCTTTGTAGCTGCATTTACACAGATTTTGATTGAACGAAAGGCTTCTGCCGCAGTTTTTCTGGTGAGTACAAATTTAACCACCATTTCATCAGATTCTGCATCAAGCGGCTCAGCATTCTGGCCTGATTCATAGGCTACAGTGTAATAGCGACTCAGCAGTGATAATCCCTGAGGGGTTGCAAGTGTATTGGCAGAGTTTCCGCTTGTGCTTACATCCTGCTGAAGGATGGCATTTTCCCTTGGAAGATAAATTGTAAGGGTATCACCATTAAAAACAATTACCTGATCTTCCGGATTTGTATAATCCATTCGGATAAGGTCAGGTGATTTATAGGAAAGTTTTCCCGCAGATTCGTTTTTATCAATCTTGATTTCAAAATCTACTTCGTAATCTTTAAGAGTGCCGTAATATTCAGAAATTGTCTTAAAATAAGCGCTCGCAGTTGTAATGCTCTGGGCAAAAAGAGAAGCTGCAAAAGAAAAAGCAAGGGCTATAAATAATTTTTTCATAGCAGATATTATATATTATTCTCTATCTCCTTACAATGCTGTTCACCCTTAACAATTTCGTAGAATTCCTTGCCGTCCATTGTTTCAACTTCCTTAAGGCGATTGGCAATGTATTCAAGAAGCTCCTTGTGTTCTGTGAGAATTCCAAGTACGTGCTCGTAGCGTTCGTTCATAATGCGGGCAATTTCTTCATCAATGAAGTTCTGAGTCTGCTCTGAGAATTCGCGGACAAGATTAGGTTCGCCGCCGCGGTTTCCAAGAACGCCCTTACCCAAAGTCATGTTCTTGAACTTATCGCTCATACCGTAAACTGTAATCATATCCTTGATGATTGCGGTTGCACGGGCAATATCATTTGAAGCGCCTGTAGAAATATCGCCAAGGATGATTTCTTCGGCAGCGCGTCCGCCAAGACAAACGTCTACTTCATTCATCATGTCCCTGCGGGTCATGCAGAACTTTTCTTCATCTTCTTCACGGTACTGGGTATAGCCGCCAACTCCATGAGAACGAGGCACAACCGTAATCTTGTTTACAGGAGGATGATCTGGAGTAAAGGCACCTACAAGAGCATGACCTGTTTCGTGTACAGAAGTAAGGCGCATCTGCTTTTCGTTGTCCTTGCGGCTCTTCTTTTTAAGACCGATGCTTACCTTATCGATAGCATCATTAAAATCTTCCATAGTAACTTTCTTACGGCCATTGCGGACTGCAAGCAGGGCGGCCTCGTTTACAACGTTTGCAAGGTCGGCACCGGCAAAACCAGTTGTTCCGTGAGCAATAGAAGAGAAATCTACATCATTATCAAGCTTAACGTTCTTTGCGTGAATCTTAAGAACTTCCTCGCGTCCCTTTACATCAGGCTTTTCAACAGGAACCTGACGGTCAAAGCGGCCAGGACGAAGAATTGCAGGGTCAAGAACGTCAACGCGGTTAGTAGCGGCAAGAACGATAAGACCCTTGTCATTGTCAAAACCGTCCATTTCAACAAGCAGCTGGTTCAAAGTCTGTTCTCGCTCATCATTGCTTGAGAAACCGTTTGCGCGTGATTTTGCGAGGGCATCAATTTCATCAATAAAGATGATACAAGGAGCCTTGTCGCGGGCCTGACGGAAGAGGTCTCGAACACGAGAAGCACCAACACCAACGAACATTTCAACAAAGTCAGAACCGGAAATACTGAAGAAAGGAACTCCAGCTTCACCTGCAACAGCGCGGGCAAGAAGAGTTTTACCGGTTCCAGGGTCACCTACCAGCAATACGCCCTTTGGAATTTTACCACCAATATCAGTGTATTTTTTAGGCTGTTTAAGGAAGTCTACAACTTCCACAAGCTCGTCTTTTGCTTCATCAACACCGGCAACATCAGTAAAGCGGGTTTTGATTTTACCTTCTTCAACAACCTTAGCGCGGCTTGAGCCAACATTGAAAATGCTTCCCATACCACCGGCACCGCCTCCCATCTTTCTAAAGAGGAAGAAGTACATCAAGAAGATAATTCCAAACGGAATAATCAGATTGATTAAAAGCTGCATTAAATATGAATTCTGTTTTACGACAAACTTATAGCGGACACCTTTTGAATCCAGAAGTTCAATAAAGTTTCCCATAAGAACGGCAGCAGTTTTATAAACACGGCCAGTTTTCTGAGTCACTGGGAAAAGCTGAATTCCCTTAGGAGCTGAATTATTGTCGCTTACACGCTCAGGGCCATATCCTACAAAGTAGTTTTCGCCGATTTCAACAGAAATAATCTGTCCGTTTTCCACCATTGCGCGGAAATCAGAATAGTCAATCAAACCATCTGATTTTGAGAAAACAAACATATCCATTACTGCCAGTCCAAAAAGGATTACAAGCAAAATCGGCCAGAAAGGAAATCTTCCGTCGCCGCGGCGTTTATTGCTCTTTTTATCTTTATCATCTTCAACTCCGGCAAATTTGAAAAATTTGTACGGATCATTTTCATCATTTTTTTCGTTCTTGTTGTTCAGGTTCTGATCTTCTGCCATCGTAATTTCCTAATATAATAGAATAAATATACAAAGAAAATCTGATTTTTTCCATAAAAAAATATCTAAAGTATAAAATTAAGCTGCCGAAGATTTAATCGATAAAGTATGTAAAGCTAAAAAAAGCTTTGCTATCGGACATGGCGGGCTCCGACCGACCCGCCTCCACAGGAGGTATTATGGCATATCAGAACGCATATTCTGCATATCAGAAAAACAACGTTACCACAGCAAGCCAGGGACGTCTGGTTGTACTGCTTTATGAAGGCGCAGTAAAAAATCTGGGCGGAGCAATCAAGCTTTTTGAAGCAGACGGAAGTGTAAAAGCGCAGAATATCGAACAGTTTGGAAAATTTATTCAGAAGGCGCAGGCAATTATCACAGAACTTCAGGTAAGCCTTGACATGGATAAAGGCGGAGATATAGCAAAAAACCTTATGGCACTGTACATTTACTTTAACCAGCAGCTTCTTGACGGTTCCATAAAAAAAGATAAGGCAAAACTGGAAGAAATTTATAAAATGCTGAACGATCTTCTGGAATCTTGGAGAACTGTTGCAAACAGTACGGCAAATGCCCCTGCTGCACAGGTCCGAGGCGCACTGAACATTCAGGGATAACCCGGGGAAAATTTTATGAAAGAACTTACACAGGAAGAATTAAACGAAAGGGTGGCAATTTTACGCAGATTCAGAACTTTGCTTGAACAGCAGAGGGGGAAATTCCGCGAATATCTTACTGTGCTCGAAAAACAGCAGGACTCTATTTCCAATGAAAATACTGAAGCCCTGCTTGCCCATACGGAACTTGAACAGCAGGTTGTAAAAAATCTTATGAACCTGCAGAAAGTTATTGTCCCTATGCGTCAGATGTATCATTCGGCAGCGCCAAGTGAGGAACAAGATAAGGAAATTTATGCCCTTCAGGATGAATTGTCTTCACTTCAGGAACGCGTTCTTGCTCAGAATAAAATCAACCGTGATTTACTCCGCGTACATCTTGGACAGATTAAAATGCAGCTCGCAGGCCTCAAAAATCCTTACAGAAACCTTACCAGCGTTTACGCTCAGAAACAGCCTGTCAGCCAGATGGTTGAAGTTGAGGCTTAGGCAGGTGTTAGGTTTCAGGTGCTAGGTACTAGGATGAAAGTAGCGATAGTTGTGGCGTTTGAGAAAAACCGGGGTATCGGGAATAAAGGACGGATTGTTTGGGATTTTCCCAGCGACCGCGCCTATTACAAAACGCTGACTTTAGGAAACTTTGTAATTTTTGGCAGACGTACCTTTGAGGAATTTGGAAGAGCCTTGCCAGGACGCATTAATATAGTAGTTTCTTCCACAAAAAAATTTGAAGGCGAAAATCTTTACACTGTAAAAAATCTGGAAGCCGCAATCGAACTGGCAGAAAAAATTAATTCTACAAACGAGATTCTTCCTGCTCGCCCGCAATTCCTTCTGCCAAATCCGGCAATTTTCATTTGCGGTGGCCAGAACATATACCGCGAAGGCATATCCCTTGCACAAACAATCTACACAACCCAAATCGACGCCGACTACGCATGCGACGCCTTTTTCCCTGAACTTCCGAATGAAAGCTTTAAAATAGAAAATGAAAGTTCCACGCTTGAAAAAGGCGTAAAACTTTCATTCATCACTTACAGCAGATAATTATTTCTTATATTCTGCAAGTATCTTTTCAGCTTCATCTTTTGGCAAAATTGTAACCACATATGCGGTCTTTGATTCTTCATCATAAAAAGAATTTTTTACGCTGTACGGAATTTTTATGTTTGAAAAAGTATCAACAGCGCCAAAGAAAGAAGATTCTACTTCTCCATTCTCTGAGTTTTCCTGACTTACAGATTTTTTTGACTCAGAACGAACCTGAACATCTGCCGAAAGACTTAATTTTATCTGGCTTGCGGCAGTAATTTCTGCAATTTTCAAGGCAGAATCTTTATCAGCATGAGTTTTCTTCGCTGAACCATAAATGTAGTTATCATCAGCTTCAATAAAATCAGAATACCATTCAGGAGGATTTCCCTTTGGAGTATTCTGAGGCTTTTTTCTGTTTCGCTTGAAAGATTTTTTTACCCCAGAATCTTCTGTGCTTTCTTTTGAAATCTTATTCATAGACTGAGTACCGCGGGTTCCGGAAAAAGAAATCTCTTCAGATTCGCCGGACTGACCGGTTCCTGAGTTCTGTGTGATTGTTCTCAGCTGAATCTGTCCGCTAGGATCAACTTTTCCATAACTCTGGTTTTTACTTGAAACAACCATCTGCGAAAGGCCTTTTACACCGGAACGCACTGTCATTTCAAAGCCGCAGTTTATGACACCGTCTGCATTTACAATTGCAGGCCAGGTTTCAAAATCATCATCCTGTTTATCTTCATATTCCCAGATATAAAGACCGTCTTCAATTCTTACCTTCTGCTGGCGCTCTGTTCCGTTATCGGTCATTGTAAAATCACCGTCGTACTTTTTTGAAGCGCGGGATGCAGGATCTGAATAAAGGAGTGTTCCTTTTATGGCAATCTTTAAAATCTGGGAATTTTCTTCGTAGTATCCCTGAAAGAAGAATTCACCATTGCGTCTTAATCTTCCGCTGATTGACGGATTATCCGGGCTGGTAACTTTTCCAGTAGAAGAAACCGAAAGCAAAATTCTTGTTTCCGGTTCAATAAAACTTCCGTCTTCTATATAAACCGCATTACCAAAAGATTTTTTCAGGATATCCTGATAGGCTTCCATTCCATAACTCTGATACATAGCCACAAGTTCTACGCATTCAACATAGCGCTCAAAATCGTAGGAATAAATTCCGTCTTTTGGAAAAGTGTTTTTTGAAGCTCCGTAGGCAGGAACAGTCAAAAGAAAAGCAGCCAGCAAGGCAGCAGAAAATGATTTAAGTAATAACAATGGTGTTTTTTTCATTTGGTCTTCCTGAAACTACAGTAACTGATAAACCCAGATTGAAGCGATTCCCTGAGGCTTTGGACAATCCATAAAGATGAATTTTGGAGAATATTCAACAATGGTTCCCTCTTCAACTTCAAAAATTGCATTACGCCAGCGGTTTTTACCATCGTGTTCAACATTTGCAGGGAAACGCTGTCCGTTAAGCTTCAGTTCAAGAGTCTTATTTTCTGAAATTGCATCAGTACGAATGATGATTAAAGTTTTTCTGCCTTTTATAACATTCTTAAGATTGAATTCAAGAAGAGTGTTTTCCAGATGAACAACTGTATCATAAACTAAAATTCCATCAGGATAGTAGAAAGATTCTTTTGTTTTTGAACTCTTCGATTCGTAACCTTTTCCCTTACCTGACTGAACGATTCTGTGGTTTTCAATAGATTCCTGAGAATTAAAATTGATTGTATCAACAAGAGTAAATTTTTTGCCTTTGTACTGAAGGATTCTTGCAAGGTTAGAACTTTCAGAGATTTCTTTCTTTTCATCAAGAGCAACCTGTGGTTTTTCCTGAACTTTTTCAGTACTTACAGTAACATCAACCTTAACATAAGCGCCGCCGTCAGCCAAAGAATCATTATATTTGTAGCCGGCAAGAACGTGCTTAGCCTTCAAGCCTTCAGGAATTTTATAATCCTTGAAATATTCATCAAGTCTTTCGCAAGCCTTCTTTTCAGCGGCATCGCGGGCCATATCAAGAGAATAAATCTCATCAGTTACCTTTACAAATTCGCAGGCAGTATAAGTTCTGTCGATAAATGGAACCCAGGCGCCGTCAGCATTCTTGCGGGTAATTTCAGTTTCTGTAAAAGTAAGTTTGTTTGAGAACCATGATGGAGGAAATTCTTCACCAGAAAGATTTACGCAAAGCGCAGTAATTAATGAGACGATTAAAGCTAGTTTTTTCATTTTCAGTTCCTTTTTTTTAGTAATCAATTTCTTCTACAGAGAAACCAGAGTAATCATATCCAGAAGCTTTTGGCATAACGACTGATTCGCAAATCTTCATTGCAAGAACTTCTTTAAGGAACTGTGTTGATTCATCATTATCATCAACTTTTCTGATTGCAGCATTGAGCTGTGCATCGTAAAGGTTTCTGTTCATTGTGAAAACAACATAATATGTATATTCGTCAGTGTAGTCAGCTTCAGAAGTGATTTTCTTTACGCCAGGCTTCATTGTGCGGGTTTTAATCCAGTAATAAGAATCTTTTGTAAGACCGTTCAATGTAAGGTTTGTCATTGATGTTGAGTAAATTTTGGCAGCGCGAGTTTTTGTCTGTTCATCAGCATCTTTTGCATCAAGTTCTGCGATTACAGCCTGAGCAACTGTCTGTTCAATAGAAGAAGCAACTTCTGCGCGAACATCAATCTGATCTGTCCATGCTTTTAAGAAGTCAAGGTCAGAACCCTTATTCTGAAGGATGAAGATAGCATCTTCTTTATCAATTTCCAGTGATTTGCGTACTTTTTTCTGAGAACCTTCACCGATTGCAACAACCCATGCAGGAATTTCAGATCCGAGAGCCTGTCCCTGATAGTCTACGACAACAGGAGTTCCAGCCTTCATTTTAGGAGCTTTTCCCTTAGGCGCAGCAAATAAAGAAGCGCTTACCATAGCAGCCAAAACTGCCATACAACAAATTTTCATAGTTTTTTTCATGTTTTCCCTCTTTTGAAATATATTAACTTTCTTGCACTATAACAATTATTTTATAGATAAACAATGCTGAAACAAGTCAGTTGACATTAAATCCCGCCTCTATTTACTATATGAAACATGAATCTTCTCTCTATTAATAATCTTGCGAAAATCGGGCGGGAAAAGCCGCTTTTTACGGGAGTTACATTTGGAATTCAGGAAGGCGAAAAGGCAGCCCTGATTGGACGAAACGGAACCGGAAAATCAACTCTTTTGAATACGATTGCAGGAGTGTTACAGCCTGACGAGGGAAGTATTACTATCAACCGGGAATGCGGCGTTTCTTTTTTGCCGCAGAACCCCACTTACAATCCGGAAGATACAATCCGCGAGCATATTTTTAAGAGCAATTCCCCAAAACTAAACACAATCCGCGAATATATGGATGCCTGTGCGGCGCTTGGTGATGATGAAAAATCGCAGAAGGCCTACAACGCCGCCATGGAAAAGATGGACAAGCAGGAGCTTTGGAATTACGAAGCTCAGATTTCTTCGATTTTGGGAACTCTGGGACTCCACGACCTTACCCGCAAAATGGGTACTCTCAGCGGCGGAATGATTAAAAAGGTTGCTCTGGCACAGGTGCTGGTAGAAGACACAAAGCTTCTTCTACTCGACGAGCCGACTAACCACCTGGACATCAGTACAATTACCTGGCTGCAGAATTACCTTCACGATATGAAGCGTTCGCTTTTGATGGTAACCCACGACCGCTGGTTCTTGGACGCTGTCTGCACCAACATTTACGAACTTGCGCGAAACAAACTCAAACTTTACGAAGGAAACTATTCCAAATACCTTGAAAAAAAGGAAATGGAAGCAGAAATTGAAGAAAACACCGAACGCAGAATTGAATCTGTTTTGCGATTTGAGCGTGACTGGCTGCTTCGTGGCCCATGCGCCCGCGGAACAAAAATTAAGGCACGAATCCAGCGCGACATGCAGCTTATCAACCGAGAAAAATTTGCCGCAGACAAGGGCTTTACTTTTGAAGTAAAAGGAAAACGCCTGGGCGGAAAGGTTCTGGAACTTCACAACATAAGTAAATTTTATCCTAAAGGATTCGCTGGGGCAGAAACCACAACACCTGTCATCAAGAATTTTTCTTACAAGTTCACCAAAGGACAGAAAATCGGTATTTTTGGTGATAACGGCAGCGGAAAATCTACCTTTTTGAACATAGTTACAGGCCAACTTGCACCGGACACCGGCAATGTGGAAGTTGGCGTGAACACAAGCTTTGGCTACTACACTCAGAACCCAGTGTTCAAAGACACCTCCCTCACAGTACTTGAATATATTAAGGAAACTGCCGAGCGCATGACCTTAAACGAAGGAAAAAAAGAAGTAAGCGCAACAAAGTTTCTGGAAGAATTCGGTTTTGAAGGCAAAATCCAGCACAGCATGGTGAGCACTTTGAGCGGCGGCGAGCGCAAACGCCTTTATCTTGTTCGACTTCTGCTCCAGAATCCTAACTTTTTGATTCTGGACGAACCGACCAACGACTTTGACATTTTTACAATGAACATCCTTGAACAGTTTTTGATGAACTACGAAGGCTGTCTCTTACTCGTAAGCCACGACCGCTACTTTATGGACAAATGCGCCGACACACTCTTTATTCTGGAAGACGACGGCAGTATCTCAGGTTTTGTTGGTAAATGCAGCGAGTATGTGGAGTATAGAGAAGAACAAAAACAGTTAAACCGTCAGCAGACTGCGAAGCAGGATGCTGATGTTGCCGTTAGAGAAGCAAATAATGTAAAAGAGATTACGACGGCAACAAGCTTAGGAGCGCAGGGGGAGACTTCCCCCTCCCCTAAGAAAAAGCTTACATTTAAGGAACAGAAAGAATTCGAGCAGCTTGATGCCGCAATTCCAGCCCTTGAAGCCGAACAAAAGGAACTGGAAGCAAAAATGGGTTCCAGCAATTTTGAAGAAGCACGGGCTGCCGGCGACCGCTACAAAGAAATTGCCGCTCAGCTGGAAGAAAAATATGCGCGCTGGGAAGAATTAGCAGCGGTAGCGATGTAAAAAAGGAATTGGAAAATGACAGAAGAAGAATTAGACGAATATTTTATCTGCACGCTGAAAAAAATCCTTGTGGAAGTAAAAGAGTGCAAGGATTATGTAAAAGACCTTCATACGCCTGAATACGACGAAATCAATGCCGACTACGACGAGCAGATTGAAGAGCTTTCTTCTATTTTGAAAGAAGTTTCCAGCGTGGACGATCTGGCCCAGATGGACGAAGAAACCATCACCGCTGTTTACGACTTTATTGCCGACTATGCAGACAACTTTTTAATTGCGCCAGACGGCGAGCAGCAGGAAAAGGACTGGGCAGAATACGACAAGCTGGAAGAACTCCTCGATTTGTTTATGGACACCGAGGAGGAAGAGGTTTGAGGTTCTAGGTGTTAAGTTCTAGGTTTGACGCTGAGTTTTCTTCTCGAATTTAGTTTTCGTATCACGCTGCATCCTAGTACCTATAACCTGGCACCTATAACCTGAATTCCTTTCCTTCGCAGAACATCTTTTCAAAGTCGCGGCGGTCTAGCGGAATGTTGGCATCGTAACGGCGCTTCTGGACGTCAATTTCTTCAAAAGACCATTTGCGCCCCTTATTCATGCCGGGACAATCGGCGGCGCATTCATTCCAGGTTTTGTTATCGGCAAGCATCCAGCTCCAGAAAGGATAGGTTGAACACTGAACCGGGCGGGCTTCGTAGGCAGTACAGCCTGCGCCCCACAAAATGCAGTCATAATTATCTTGTTCCAGCAGGGCAAGAACCTGAGTTCCGTAATAATAATCTGCCCAGCGGCAATACTTGCGGGCGAAATCAACTTCGCTCATATCAAAATGAGTGCAGAGAGCTGTTAAATCGCGGTGAGAAAGATAAACAAAGCCAGGAGAATGGCCGCAGCAGAAAGAGCAGCGCTGGCATTCAAAATTAAGGCCGTTTTTATAAATACAGTCTGACATATATTCCTCAATAATAGCCACAGATGGGGCACAGATAAACACAGATAAGTTTTTTTTTATCCGGATTTCTATTATACTATCACATTATGCAGGAAAAAACTCGTGCTCCAAGAAACAGAACTATATCACTTTCAAACGAAGAAATTCCGGAATTAAAAGGGCGCCTTGTAAGCCCGGATGCAGTTAACGCCACAGCCCCGGAAAGTTTTTTGAACCGCACGATAAATGCAGATTTGATGGAAGCCCTTCCCCGCCTTCCTGATGAGTTTGCCGACCTTATAATCATTGACCCGCCTTATAATTTGACCCGGAACTTCAACGGACTTCATTTTAATGCC
The DNA here is from genome assembly GCF_000619925.1 of Treponema sp. C6A8. Taxonomy (GTDB): domain Bacteria; phylum Spirochaetota; class Spirochaetia; order Treponematales; family Treponemataceae; genus Treponema_D. Next base: position 161,061 of record NZ_JHVB01000002.1, read on the forward strand.
CGCTCCGAAGAAGCTTACGACGAATATCTTGCAAGCTGGTTTCCACAGGTGTGTAAAAAGCTTAAGCCAACCGGCTCGCTTTACATCTGCGGCGACTGGAAATGCACATCTGCCCTTCAGAGGGCAGTTCAGAAAGAACTTACAATATTAAACCGAATTACCTGGCAGAGGGAAAAAGGCCGGGGTGCAAAATCAAACTGGAAAAACGGAATGGAAGACATCTGGTTTGCCGTAAAAAATCCCGACTACTACTACTTTGACCTTGAAGCCGTAAAAATCCGCCGCCGGGTAATCGCACCTTACAAGCAGGGTGGCGAACCAAAAGACTGGAAGGAGACAGAAAGCGGCAACTTCCGCGACACCTGCCCTTCTAACTTCTGGGACGACATAAGCGTGCCCTTCTGGTCCATGCCGGAAAACACCGACCACCCGACACAAAAGCCCGAAAAGCTCTACGCCAAGCTGATTCTTGCAAGCAGCCGTCCCGGGGATATGGTCTTTGATCCATTTTTGGGAAGCGGCACCGCAAGCGTGGTTGCAAAAAAACTGGGCCGGCACTGGTGCGGAGTAGAACTCAACGAAGAATACGCAATGCTGGCAGAAAAACGCCTTGCCCTCGCCGACTCAGACACTTCAATTCAGGGCTATTCCGACGGCGTCTTCTGGGAACGCAACACTAACAACCTCATAAAGGCAACAAATGCGAAAAACCGCCCGTAATTCAGACTTTCCCCACATCTACCTGATGATGAATAAGCCTCTTGGCGCCGTTTGTGCCACCGCCTCAGATTCGCATCCCCTTGTTTTTTCTTTTCTGGATGATGATATGAAGAAGCAGGCATCTTCTGCCCCTCGCGGCTGCCGTTTACACACGGTAGGGCGTCTGGACGCTAACAGTTCCGGCCTGCTTCTTCTGACTACCGACGGCTATTTTTCCCACCATATCACTGCGCCGGAATCTGCCATAAAAAAAACATACCTTGTGACCCTAAAAACGCCGGTGCCCACTCACCAGCAGCAGCTTTCATACACCACAGCTTGTGCCGCGGGGCTCACCCTTCCCCCAGACCGCAAGGCCCCGGAACAAAACTCTGCCCCTGCCCAGCTTGAATGGCTGACTCCAATTCAATGCCGCATCACCGTCACCGAGGGCAAGTTCCACGAAGTCCGCCGCATCTTTCTGGCGCTGGGCAACGAAGTCACCGCCCTGCACCGCCTTTCAATCGGCAGCCTGCAGCTGGACGAAAATCTCGCCCCCGGCCAATGGAGAAAGCTTACTGAAGAGGAAATAAGAAGTTTCGACACGTATGAACACAGATAAGCACGGATAGGACACAGATAAAGAAGTCAAAAGTATCCGTGTCGCATCCGTGAACATCCGTGCTATCCGTGTCTAAAAAATCCATCTGCGGCTAAAAAATCACTATATTTTTATTAATTTACAATAAAACTTCCGCTCACATAAAATTCATTCTTTTCTGGAGTCAGGACAAAGCCGTTTTCAGACTTAGTAAATTTACAATCCGTTACGCCTTGAACCTCAAAACCGTGAAGACAGATTTTATTCAAATCGGAAGCCTTAAATTTCAAGATAACCTTATTATCACAAGCTTCTTTTTCTACAGTCAGAGCCGAAAGTTCTTTACCGTCGGAATCTAAAATCTGACCTTTTATCGGGTCAGAACAATTACTGCTTATGAAAAGGTTCCACTCGCTCTGCTTTTTGTAGTCGTAATCAGGGCGATTTTTTTCATTTCCAAACGGAATGATGCTGTTCTCCTTTACAAAGACAGGCAGACTGAAATAATCGTAAGTATCTGTAATCCATCTGTTTCCACTGTATTTTTTACCGGAAATCAAATGGGTCCACTGACCTTCAGGAAGGTAGAAAGTCTGAGGAACAGGCTGTCCGTCCGGAGATGGCGTAAAGACAGGGGCAACAAGAATCGAATCTCCAAGCATATACTGACGGTCAAGGTAGGCGCAGTTCAAATCATCTTCAAACTCAAGGTGCATCGGCCTCATAACAGGGATGCCAGTCAGGTGAGCGTTAACTGCCAGACTGTAGATATAAGGCATAAGGCTGCACTTCAAATTTGTAAAGAATCTTAATACGTCGCAGGCTTCGTCGTCATATACCCAGGGCACTCTGTAAGATGAAGAGCCGTGAAGTCTGCTGTGGGAAGACAAAAGGCCAAATGCTACCCAGCGCTTGTATAAGTCGGCGCTGCCGGTATCTTCAAAACCACCAATATCATGACTCCAGAAGCTGAAGCCGCTGTCCATCAAAGAAAGTCCTGCGCGAAGGCTTTCTGCCATGGAAATAAACTGGCTTGTACTGTCGCCGCCCCAGTGAACAGGGAATTTCTGGCCGCCCGCAGTTGCGCTTCTGGCAAACAAAATTGCTTCCCCCTTTCCTTTTTCTTTTTCCAGCAGGCTGAAAACACATTTGTTGTAAAGATATGTGTAAAAATTATGCATTTTTTCAGGATCAGAACCGTCAAACCAGGCAACATCATAATTGTTATCGCGGCTTGGGATTCTTTCGCCAAAATCAGTTTTAAAGCAGTCTACTCCCATATCCAGAAGGGCCTTTAATTTTGCCTGATACCATTTGTAAGCATCAGGATTTGTAAAATCAACAAGTCCCATTCCTGCCTGCCACATATCCCACTGCCAGATACTGCCGTCTTTATTTCTCAAAAGATAACCTTTTTCTGCGGCTTCAGCAAACAAAGGCGACTTCTGGGCAATGTAAGGATTTATCCAGACGCAGATTTTCAATCCTCTTTTGTGCATACGTTCAAGCATTGCAGCAGGGTTTGGGAAAACGTCTTTATCCCACTCAAAATTGCACCATTCAAAGCCCTTCATCCAGAAACAGTCAAAATGGAAAACTGTCAGCGGAATATTGCGGTCTGCCATTCCGTCAATGAAGGAAGTTATCGTTTTTTCATCATAATCTGTCGTAAAGGATGTTGTAAGCCAGAGGCCAAAACTCCATTTTGGAAGAAGAGGGGCCCGACCTGTAAGTTTTGTATACTTTGAAAGGACTTCTTTCTGATTTCTTCCATATATAATTATATATTCCAGCTCCTCGTCCTGAACGGAAAATTGAACGCTTTCAACTTTTTCACTGCCGGTTTCAAAGCTGACCTTGCCCGGATGATTTACAAAGACTCCGTAATTTTTGCTTGAAAGGTAAAACGGGATGCTTTTATAGGCAATTTCACTTGCAGTGCCCCCATCCTCATTCCAGGTTTCAACTACCTGCCCGTTTTTCACATAAGGAGTGAATCTTTCGCCAAAACCGTAAATCAGTTCGCCGACATCAAGTGAAAGTTCCGTCACGATATAGGCATTGCCGTCCCGATGCTTCATGCGGGAAATTCCCTTGTTTCCCGTCTTAGTAAGGGCTTTTCCTTCCGCAAAAAATTTGAGTTCAGGGGAGCCTTTTTCCACGCAGAGACTCAAAAGCCCTGAAGAAATTTCAGCTTTCTGGGAGTCACAGGAAACCTGCACTTTTCCGGATTTTTTGAAATCAGCGGCTTTTTCAAAAGCAGGACCGCCTTTTTTCTGCCCGGCATAGCCTGTAAGTTTTACGCTCAAAGTGTCTTCCATGATGCTTGAGCATTCAACAGTCATCATTCCGATATTGAGGGTGTCTCCCCGGCCTTCAATTTTTTTATAAGGCATGTAGAGGGTAAGGGTATCTTCAGCTGCCTTTATTTCGTATAAATCACGGGCATAATTTGCATTATACTCAGGTTTGGTAACCCAAAATCCGTTTGTAAATTTCATATTTTACCTACCTCACTTTTTTTATCAGCCTTTTACGGCGCCTGCTACCAGACCTTTAATGATGTGCTTCTGGAAAATCAGGTAAATCACAAGAGCCGGAATGATTATCAGAATTGCGGCTGCCATAATATTCTGCCATTCAGATTTGTACTGGCCCATAAAGCTGTAGGCTGCCAGCTGCAGGGTCTTTGAACTCTTGCTGCCGCCGATTATCAAAAGAGGAAGCAGGAAGTCATTCCAGATCCACATGACATTTACAACGATTACAGAAGCGGTAACCGACTTCAAAAGAGGGAAAATCACCTTAAAAAAAAGAGGGAGCCCTGTGCAGCCTTCAATGATTGCGGCTTCTTCCAGTTCGTAAGGAATTGTTTTTGTAAATCCCTGATAAAGGAAGATTGCCATAGGAGTTCCAAGTCCCCAGTAGATTATTCCCAGCCCCGGAAGGCTGTTTGTCATCCCAAGCTTGCGGGCAATAACGACAAGGGTAATCATAAAAGACTGGAAAGGAACCATCATAGGCATAATGCAGTATAGGAAGCTGAGGCGGCTGTAGCGGCTTTTATTTCGCGCCATTTTATAGCCGGCCATTGAACCAAGAAGAACAATTCCTCCAACTCCAATCACAGTTACCAGAAGAGTATTTATAAAAACTTTCGGGTAGTTCATGTCGCTGAAAACTGTCGCAAAATTCTTGAAAGTCAGCTTCTTTGGCCAGGAAAGGACATCCGTCATAATTTCGTTATAGCTTTTGAAAGCATTCAGAACCATCATTCCAAGCGGAGAAAGATAGATGATGACAAGAAGAGTCAATAAAATGAGGATTGCCGTATTTTTATATGTATTTTTCTTAATTTTCATGATTCAACTTCCTTACTTTTGAAGAATTTCACCTGAATTACAGAAATTGTGCAGACTATGATAAAGAGAACTACACTCTTTGCGCTTCCGTAACCAAAGTTGTTGTTATTAAAGGCAGTATTGTAAATATCAAGGGCAATCGGAGTAGTCGCAACTCCAGGACCGCCGCCTGTCAAACTGAAAATCAATTCAAACATCTTCATTGAGTTTGCCACTGAATAGAACATACAGAAAGAAATTGACGGCATTATCATTGGAAGGGTCACAGAAAAAAGACGTCGCACAGCCCCTGCCCCGTCAATCAAAGCGGCTTCAATCAATTCATCAGGTACAGACTGAAGACCCGCAATATAAATAATCAGGTAAAAGCCCAGGCCCTGCCATACGGAAACAAAAATAGTCGTAACGACGGCAAGTTTTGAATCACCCAGCCAGCTGAGGTTCCAGAAACCCATTCCTGTCAGAGAGCCAAAAGCTTCGAAAACACGGATACAGATGAATTTCCAGATAAAACCGATGATGATTAAACTGATGATATTTGGAATATAAAAAGCCATGCGGAATGCGCCTTTAGCCTTTATATCTCTTTCCAGAAGAAGGGCAAGCAGAATTGCCAGAGCATTTATGAAAATGACAACAAAAAATGCATACAAAAAAGTAAAAGCAAGAGCGTGAACAAATGACGGATCATCTGTCAGCAGTTTTATATAGTTTTTTAATCCTGTGAATGATGTATGTTTCGAAATTCCGTTCCATTTACGAAATGAATTGTAAATGCACATTAAAAAAGGAATCCCTACAAATAAAGTGATAAAAAAAACTGAGGGTGCCGCGAACAAAGCAAAATCCTTCGCTTCATGTGACAGATTCTTTTTTTTCATAATTATACCTGTGATTTTTTTTAATAAATTGAGATGAACTTGAGGCGTCCCCAAAAAGGACACCTCAAGAAGGATTTAATTACTGAGCATCGTATGCATCAATAAACAAGCGTGAAAGCGCAGCTTTTGTTTCAGCACGGCTGGCTGTTCCTGCAACATAATTCTGGAAAGCAGTTCCGAACGGCTGTTCAATTCCATCAGGACCTTTGAAAATCCACCAAGGACAGGTGATTTTTGAATCCTGTGCTACCACAGTTTCTTTTGCAAGCTGAGTGTCTGGAGCAGCGGCGCCGGCAACCGGAGAAATCTGCTTGATTACAGAAGGAATCCATGCCTTTCCATATTCTGATGTTGTAAGCCACTTTAAGAAGTTAAGAACTTCTGCGCGGTTCTTTGATTCCTTGTAAACTCTGAAAGTAAGGTTAGATTCAACTGCAACTACAGATTTTCCGTCTTTTCTAGGAGCCTTCAAATATCCGATATCAATATCAGGATTAATGGCTCTGATACTTGCTTCGGCCCAAGAGCCCTGGTGAATGATTGCAACTTTTTCTGTCGCAAAATCAGAAACCTGCATATCGAATGTAGATTCCATTGGTTTGTTTCCGCCGTATTTCTTAATCAAATCAAGAAGATCAAGGACGAAATCAATCTGAGGAAGATCGCCGAATTTGATTTTCTTAGCTTCTACATCTTTGAAGAGAGCCTCGTAATCTCCGTTATAGGCATCACTGATAGAAGGATAGGTTGTCTGAGGAAGTACCCACCACTCTGCAAAACCTGTGCTGAAAGGCTGAACTCCGATTGCTTCAAGTTTCTTGCAAACTTCTTTGTATTCATCAAGAGTTTCAGGCAGCTTTGAAATTCCTGCCTTTGCAAAAATCTTCTTGTTGTAGATAAATGAGTGAGACTGAACGAGGAATGGATAACCTGTAACGTGACCATCGAGAGTTACGCTGGAAAGAATGGCTGACTGCACGTTTTTCATAAAAGGCTCGTTTTCAAGATTATATGAATAATCCTTGAAAACCTTGTTGTCATTGTAGGCACTTGTAAGGAACATATCAGGAATATCACCTGAATTAAGGCGGGTCTTCAAAACAGTCTGATAATCATTCTGAAGAATATCAGCAACGATACTTACACCAGTCTGCTTTTCATATTCTGCAAAACACTGCTTGTAAGCCTCTGTAAGTTCCGGACTGTTCAAAAGGAAGGTCAGTTCCTTTTTTGCATTCGTTTTTTTTGCAGCTGTTGTTTTTTCATTGCAGGAAGTCATACCGATAAGAGCAGCTGTAATCATCCCTAAAAATAAACCTTTACCAATCAATCGCTTCATAAAATCCTCCTAAACGATTTCTAAATATAAATAAATTATAAATGCGGAATTTCCGGCGCGATATGAAAAATAATAAACAAAAAGGGTAAAAAAAAGAACAAAGTGTCCTTCTTCCATATTTAAATGATATAATTAAAGCATGTACAAAAAGTGCATTTTTTCAAAAATAAAATCTTCATTTCAAAAAAGACCCTTAATCACCCAGCTGAATATTTTTGTAATAACGCTGATGACAGTGATTTTACTTTCCCTGATTACTTTTACCTATTTTCGCTCAAGCAGGCAGATAATCAATCAGTATGTAACCGATACAAAAAAACTTCTGGCGCTTCAGGCAAGTCAGCTTGAATCATATTTCGGCCAGCTGGACAGTTTTTCCCTTCATTTGCGAGCCGACCAGATGTTTATGGAGCTGATTGCAACTTCAAAACCTCATTCCTACTTTTCTTCAGAATATTTGAAATCACTTGTGAGAAATGAATTTTATGCCCGCGAAGACCTTATCGACTTCAGCCTGTATGACGTTGCCCATAAATCCAGCTATACAATTTCACGGCAGGCAGCAAGAAACATTCAGACCGGAGATGCGGCTGCAATTTATGAACTTCCCAACTACAGCATTTTTTCTTCCGGCAAACGATACAAGGATGTAATTCCTTCAAGGCAGGAAGACGGACTTCTCACCTATTACAGAACCATCATCAACATAAAAGACCAGAAGCCCCTTGCCTTTGTAACTTTCAACGTGGACTGTTCCTGGCCTGATTTGAACATAGGAACCTCTGCCGAAAATGAAATTACAATTCTAGCCGATGAAACAGGAAAGATTTTTTATAAAAAAGGCAGCGTAAAAACATCTGCCCTTAATTTTCTATTTGAAAAAGATGATTTTGAAGAAGCCGCCGAAAAAGAAAAGCGTTTTATAAAAATCAAAAAGCAGCAGTATATGATGGTTCAAAGCCGCCTTCAAAAAAGCGGCTGGTACATAATCAGCCTGATTCCAAAAAAGCAGCTCGATTCTTATACCGCATCGACAATGAACATAGGCCTCTTTCTGGGCTTCTTTTCAATCCTGCTTTCCGGCCTTTTGATTTCAATCTTCATCAAATTTTTTACTCATCCTCTATCCGTGCTTTCAGATCAGCTGAAAATTGCCGGTCAGGGAAACTTCAAGACAAGAATAAATATCCGGGGTTCAAAAGAAATCGCCCTGCTTTCAGATACTTTTAACGGCATGATTGAACAGATTGACGGGCTTATTGAAAAGAACTACATTGCCCAGCTGGCCTGGAAAAACGCCCAGCTTGTCGCTCTCAAAGCCCAGATAAATCCTCATTTTTTATATAACATTCTTCAGACAATTTCCGCAGAAGCCATAGAAAACGATCAGGAAAAAATCAATGATATGGTAATGGCCCTTTCTTCAATGCTCAAATACACAATCCGCGGTGATGATATAGTTACCCTGCATACGGAAATGGAACGCGTAGAGGATTACCTTTTCCTTCAAAAAGAAAGATTCGGCGAAAGGCTTTCTTACAATATTAAAATTGACGAAGACCTTCAGCTTTTGATGATTCCAAAAATCAGCGTCCTAAATCTTGTAGAAAACGCCGTAGTTCACGGAATGTCAAAATCTTCTGAAAAGCTGCATATTGAAATCAGTGCAGAGCATCAGGAAGCCCAGCTGGTAATTACGGTAACTGATGACGGACTTGGCATAAGCCCCGAAAATCTTGAAGAAATCCAGAAATCCCTTGATTCGGATGACAAAACGATTTCAGGGGAAACTATCGGCCTGAAAAATCTTTCCAACCGGCTTAAGCTTATGTACGGAAATGATGCGCGGATTATCGTTTACAGCACTCAGTTCACCGGCACAAGCGTTGTAATGCAGCTTACAACTGCGGAAAAGCCATCCGAATCTCAAAAGGCCCTTAATATTAACTCCGAGGTAGTATGATATGTATAAGGCACTTATAATTGATGACGAAAGAGCGGTTCACGTTGCCGTAAAAAAACAGGGCGAATGGCAGAATTTTGACATGGAAGAACCGGATTCTGCCTGGGACGGTCAGGAAGGACTGGAAAAACTTCGCGCAAATAAATACGACATAATTTTTGTGGATATGAACATGCCGGTTATGAACGGCAGCGAATTCTTAAAACAGGCCTCGCAGGAATTCCCTGAGTCAAAATTCATCGTAATCAGCGGCTATGACGATTTCCGCTATGCAAAATCTGCCCTTCAGGCAAACGCCCTGGATTATTTACTCAAGCCGGTCGCAAAAAATGAATTGAATACAGTGCTGTCACGGGCAGTTCAGCTGCTGGAAGAAAAACGCGCGGTCCAGGCCGGAAAATCTGGTGAAGTCTCTGATGCCTCGCTTACGCCGCAGACCTTACCGCCGGCAATCAAGGCTTACATCGATGAGCATTTTGCAGAAGATATAACTCTGGAACAGCTGGGAAAAACTTTCTTTTTTACAAAAGAATATCTTTCAAGACTTTTTAAAAAGCGTTACGAATGCGGAATTTATGATTATGTTCTTAAAGTCCGCATGGAATTTGCAAAGCAGCTTCTTGAGCAGCCTAACCTGCAAATCCAGCAGATTGCCTTTAACACAGGCTACAAAGACAGCAATTACTTCAGCAAGGCCTTCAAAACTTTTTACGGTATTTCCCCGACAGAGTACCGGGACAGCCTGCAGGGGCAGAAAAAATCCTAAATCTTCTTTACTGAATCGCGGATTACAAGTTTTACAGGAAGCCTTACATTGCATTCCTGAACAGATTCACCGCGGATAAGGGAAACCAGCAGAGAAACTGCGGATTTTCCCTTTTCGAAAATATCCTGATTTACAGTCGTAAGACCTGGATTTGAAAATTCAGCGTAAGAGTTGTTATCAAAACCGACAACCGAAACTTCATCAGGAATTGAATGGCCCTTTTTTTCAAGATTTTGAACTGCTTCCGAAGCATAAAAGTCAGAGGCAAAAAAGAGGGCAGTAAATCTTTTTTGGGAAATCAGCTTTTCTACAATTTGCAGGCGTTTTTCCTTGTTTTTGGTGATTGGCACAAAATCACAATCGCCGTCAGGTCCAAAGGAAATGCCGTGCTTCAACAAAGAATTTTTTAATCCGATAAGACGGAAAGCGTCAACTCCGCTTGGCTGGGTATTATCAGCAAGAAAGGCAATTTTTCTGTGACCGCATTCAATCAGATATTCAGTCATCAAAAATCCGCCGTACAAATCTTCAAGTCCGACATTAAAAAAGCTTTTTCCGCCGTCAGATTTTTCATCCTTTTCTTCATCAGAAAGATAGGAGTCAATAAAAACGACAGGAACGTTGGCGCTCTGCCTTACAAGCTCAGCCTTATGCCCCGAAACACCAAGAAGAATAAGCCCTGCCATGTTCCAGGTTGAAATCAGCTTTATCCATTTTGAAAAATCATCATTTGAATAAAGCATAGTGTAATAGCCGTTTTTCTGTAAATTCTGTTCAAGCGTACCGATAATCGCACTTACGTAAGGGTCCTGAATTGCCAGATCATCATCGCGTGCATCATAATTAAGGATAATTCCTACAATATGAGATGTATTGTGAGCCAGCATTGAAGCGGCAAGGTTAGGCGCAAAATGGATTTCATCCAGAATCTTCTGCACCTTTTTATATTTTTCTGGAGAAACTTTTTTTGTATTTCCGTGAATAACGTTAGAAACCGTTGTTGGGCTTACTCCCGCTAATGCTGCAATTTCCTTAATAGTTGCCATAAACTTAATTTACATTTTTTTCGACTTATTTTATAGAGCCTTTCATAACTCCGTTCATGATAAAGCGCTGACATACGACGTAAACAATCAGAACCGGAATCAAAACCATGACGTAAGAAGCAAAGGCCAGGTTGTAATTCGTACTGAACTGAGTGCGGAATACATACTGAGAAAGCTGCAAAGTCTGGAATTTCTGCTTTGTCAGGAGAACCAGAGGCATTAAAAAGTCGTTCCAGGTCCACATAACAGTCAGAATTGCAATCGTTGAATGAATTGGTTTCAAAATCGGAAAAATTACGTGAATAAAAATCTGCAGGGGATTTGCGCCGTCAATATAAGCGGCTTCATCAAGGGCTGCCGGAATAGATTTCAGAACCCCGTTATAGAGGAAGGTATTCATAGGAAGTCCAAAAACGACATAAAGCACGATTATTCCCCAGACATTATCCAGATGGAAAAAGTTTGCCTGCTTTACAAGAGGCAGCATCAGAACCTGAAAAGGAATAAACATGGCGCTCAAAAAGTAGTAATACAGAAGATTAAAAAATCTGCTTCTCTGACGGTTTCTCGCAATTACATAGGCAACGGCAGAATTAGTAATGATAGTAAAACTGGCTGTAAAAATCGTGATGATGAAAGTATTCAGGAATTTTAAAGGAAATTCAGTAAGCTTCCAGGCCTCGGAAAAATTCTTAAATTCCGGATGCTTTGGCAGGCTGAGAATATTCTGCATATCTGACGGAGTTTTCAGCGAAATATTAAGGGTGATGTACAAAACTCCAAGAATTCCAAAAATACCAAAAAGAAAAAGCAGGACAAAAATTACATAATCAGAAATTGCATAATTTTTTTTATTTTTTTCGCTTTTATTCATATTTTTTCTCCCGATTTTCAAAGAATCTAAGCTGGAAAACAGAAACAGCAACGACAACAATAAAGAGGATTACAGAGTCTGCAGACTGATAGGCAAACTGCTGGCCCTGGAAGCCTCTTTTATAAATCAAAACTGCAATTGAAGTTGTTGCGTCTCCCGGACCTCCGTTTGTAAGGGCAATAATCTGGTCAAAAACCATCAGGAAGTTCTTTCCGCACAGGACCATATTAATAGTAAAAAACGGAGCAAGCATTGGGAAAGTTATTTTGAAAAACCTGTAGATTCCGTATGCGCCGTCAAGCGCGCAGGCTTCATAGATATCTGTATCAATTGTCTGTAAACCGGAAATATAAATCAGGGTGTTGAAGGCAAGACTCTGCCAGACTGTAACAAGCAGAACTCCAAGCCAGGCACTTTCCGTTCCCAGAATATTTGTCTTCATAAAATCAATATTGAAGATATTTCCCAAATAAGGCACTAAATTAGAAAAGAAAAATCTGAAAACATAGCTGATAATAAGGGTTCCAAGCATGTAAGGAAGAAAATATACTGCCTTCAAAAAATCCTTACACCAGACAACCCGGTTTAATCCGCAGGCTATAATCAGACTAAGAACATTAACAAGAAGAGTAGCTGAAAGCGCAAACTTAAAAGTAAAAAGATAGGCGCGGATGATATTAGGGTCTTTAAGAAGCTGGATATAATTTCTTAAACCGGTAAAATGCCAGTTACCATAGCCTTTCCAGTCAGTAAGGCTGTAAAAAATGCCGCTCAAAAAAGGCCAGGTATGCAGCATGAAAAATAAAATTGCCATGGGCACGGTCATCACATAGCAAAGTGTTTGTATTTTGAAGTTTTTTTTCATTTTTTTTCCAGGGATGATGGTGATATGGAGCCTTTCCCGAAAAATCAGAAAAGACTCCAAAAAAAGCTTTTTAAGACTTAGCGGTCATTTACAGCGTCATACTGAGCATCACATTCAGCAAGAGTTTCTGCAATGTTCTTTGCGTCATCAACGCCGTTTGCATAATTAAGGGCAAACTTAGAAAGAACAGTTGCCAGATCGTATCCAGAAGGATAATAGTGATCAGGGAAGTCAGATACTCTACCGGCAGCGATTGTTGCCTTTACGCCTTCTACAGTTTTATTATTCTGCTTTACGTCCTTTACAGCGCTGAAAGCAAACTGTTCGTTTACATACTGCTGTGCGATATCTTTTCTAACAAGGAAGGCAGCAAAATCTTTTGCAAGTTCAGCCTGCTTTGTTTTTGCTGAAATAGCGATACAAACATCAATACCGGAAGTAACTGTGTTTTTAGCTGCATTATCAGTAGAAGGGAAAGCAAAGAGGTCAACTTCGATATCAGGATTATTCTTGATGAATTCAGGAATAGCCCAGTTTCCGTTAATCATCATTGCAGCTTCTCCCTGAGCAAATTTCTTGTTACCTTCATCATAGCTTGTTCCCATAAAATCGCTGCCCTGGCTGTTTTTCAGGATTGTAAGGTATTTTTCAAGAACTTCCTTATGTGTTGCGGCAAAAGTTGTTTTTCCGTTTCGGCGGTCTTCTGTAAAGTTTTCAGGAGCAATTACAGGAGCCATGCTGTTCCAAGGTGGAAGACAAGTCCATGAATCAAGAAAGGTCAATTCAAAAGGCTGAATTCCTGCCTTCTTCAATTTTGCAATGGCGCTCATAAAATCTGTCCATGTTTCAGGAATTGAAACGCCGGCTTTGCGGAAGAGGGCCTTATTATAGAGAACACCAGAGGCATTTGTTGCATATGGAATTGCAAAGGCTTTTTTAGATTTGTCAGCATTGATGTCATAAAGCATCTTAAGATAATTTTCCTGAACGTTGTTGATAAAATCAGTTTCAGTCAAATCCATAAGAACGCCGCTTGAACCGAATTCTGTGTAGTTTGAATCACCACCCATCATGATTACATCTGGAATATCATTTTTTGCAAGGCGGGCGCGAAGAACTGTTCCTGCATCTGCCGGCGAAACTACTGTAACAACAGTGCCGTCATTTCTTTCTTTTGCAAACTGCTCTGCAAACTCTTTCAAAGTAGAGATACTTTCAGGTTTTGTAGAAAATACTTCCAGCGTTTTCTTGCCGGAAGAACCACAGCTTGAGAATGCAAGGGCGCTTAATGCCAATGCACCTGCAACTTTTAATAATTTTTTCATTTTATCCTCCTATTTTTTCCTGATATTTCTACCAGGCCATAAGCAATTTATTTTCACATTGAAATTACCGCTGCCTCATAAGGGCGGAGTAATTTCTGAGGGAAGCTTTCATAATTACTTAGAAGAAGTTTTCCCTTTTTGAATTCTTCAGGAAGCTGGTACTCGCAAGGCTCTTCAAAGAAGTTGCAGACAACCAGAAGTTTTTTACCTTCCAGCTCCCTTGTATAAATGACCAGCTTCTGATTTTCCTTTTCCAAAAGCTGGAATTTTCCGTAAACGACAATGTCATTTTCCTTTCGGATTTTGTTTATCGTTCTGAAAAAGTTATAGACAGATTTTTCGTCCTTTACCTGCTTTTCAGCATTAATTTCCTTATAGTTTTTATTTACGTCAATCCATGGAGTTCCGGCCGAAAAGCCTGCGTTTTTTTCTGCATTCCACTGCATCGGGGTTCTTGCGTTATCGCGGCTGACACGATTCAGATACTGCATCATTTTGTCAGCCGGAATAGGATTTTCCTTTTTTGTAGTAAATTCCCTGAAGGCATTGAAAGTTTCCACATCCCTGAAATCATCAAGATTTTTGAATTCAGAGTTTGTCATTCCAAGTTCCTGTCCCTGATAGATATAAGGAGTTCCCTTCTGGAAATAAAGGCAGACAGCCAGCATCTTTGAGCATAATTCCCTGTATTTTCCATCCCCCTGATAGCGGCTTACGATGCGAGGCTGATCATGATTTTCCCAGTAAAGGCTGTTCCAGGCCTTGCCTTCCAGCTCAACCTGCCATTTTTCAAATATTTTTTTCATGCGGACTAAATCAATGGGTTTTTCAATCCATTTGCAGCCGTCAGCTTCAGCATCAATTCGCTCAAACTGGAAGACCATTTCAAGTTCATTTGAATCAAAGCCCGCAAATAATTTTGCATCAGAAGTTGTAACGCCGGCAGTTTCGCCTACCGTAAAAAGATTGTATTTTGAAAGAACCTTCTCATTCATTTCCTTAAGGAAATCATGAACGCCAGGAAGATTTACGCAGTAAGGCCCAAAATCACCATAAAGGGCCCCGGCATTTACTTTTCCGTCAGGGAAAGCCTGATTTTTCTTAATAAAGCCGATTACGTCCATGCGGAAACCGTCAACGCCTTTTTTGCACCACCAGTTCATCATAGAGAAAATTTCCTCACGAACCTTAGGATTTTCCCAGTTCAAGTCCGGCTGTTCCTTTGCAAAAAGATGAAGATAATACTGGCCTGTCAGTTCGTCGCGTTCCCAGGCAGGACCTGAAAAAACGCTGCCCCAGTTGTTAGGAGGCAAGGCCCCTTTTTCTCCCTTTCCGTCTTTCCAGATATAAAAATCGCGGTAAGGATTGTCTTTTGACTTGCGGCTTTCCAAAAACCACTTATGCTGATTGCTTGTATGATTTACAACAAGATCGACAACAATTTTCAGCCCCTTTTCGTGAGCCTCTTTCAGCATGGCATCAAAGTCTTCCATTGTGCCGAATTCCGGATTTATAGCCTGATAATCACTGATATCATATCCGTTATCTACGCCCGGCGACTGATAAAAAGGACTTATCCAGATTACGTCAACACCAAGATTTTTTATGTAATCCAGCTTCTGCCTGATTCCATTAATATCGCCAATTCCATCGCCGTTAGAATCCATAAAGCTTCTTGGATAAATCTGATAAACAACAGCTTCTTTCCACCAATTCTTCATTTCCATAAATAAATTCCTTAAATGCAGTTTTACGTAATACGTGTTACGTAAAACCTAGATATTATAATAATTCCCTATTTTTCATTTGTCAAATTTAAATTTTAGCGATTTTGAAAAAATAGTTGATCTATGTTTTTATCAACCGTCTCACAGAGATCTTCAAGACTCACACCGCGGGCTTGTGCAACAAAACGATAGGTATGTTCCACAAGCACAGGCGAACAAGGCTCTCCGCGATGAGGCACAGGAGCCAGATAAGGAGAATCTGTTTCGCACAAAATGCGGTCCTGGGGCACATAACGAAGAAGTTCCAGCATGGCATCCATCTTGGATTTTTTGGTGTAGGTGACACTTCCGCTGAAGCTTATATACCAGCCCAAATCCAGAAATTTCTTAGCTTCTTCAAGTCCGTAACTGTAACAGTGAATAATTCCGTCGTGATTTCCAACCCGCTTAATACATTCAAGAGTATCTTCAAATGCATCACGGCTATGTATAATAGAAGGAAGTTTCATATCGCGGGCAAGATTAAGCTGCATTTCAAAAAGTTCCTGCTCGCCAAAATAGGTTTTATCATCAAAATCACTTTCACAGCGACCGTCAACTCCGCTTGGATTCCAGTGATGATCCAGGCCAAACTCTCCAAGGGCAACAATCTTACGGTGCAGGGTATCCTGATTTTCATCTTTAGCCGCGGCCTCAATCTGCCCCTTCAAAACCTCAATGCGTTCCGCTCGCGCACGAATTTCATCTACACTTGGCCAGATTCCTGCAGAAAAATAAACAAAATCACGCGCCTTCTGCGCCGCCCCGAATTCCATTGCAGTTATCGCTTTTTCCAGGCAGTACTCGCGTCTCAGTAAATCATCCGCTTCGGTTCCAATATCAAGGCCAAAACGGCAGCCCCGCTCTGCCATTGAAGTTAAAACCGCAACCCCGTCTACTCCGCGGTTTTCTGTCATATTCTGAAAATGAAAATGTGTATCGCTGAACATGGGGGAAATTATAGCATATTAATGCAGTGCCACAAAGGAGTTGCAAGTTTGTTAGAGAAAGGCTGCTGGCGGGTAAAATCCGGAAGCCAGCTTGTATCGTCACTCAATTCCTGATAGAAAAGATATGCAAAATCGTAAGCGTCAATCAAATCCCTGATGTCGCCGTCTTCTTCAGGAGTAACAAGGCGGTTTTCAATAGTAGAAAGCGCCTTCTGCCTTCTTTCAGCCGCACCTTCCTTTTCCTTAAAAGGAACCGGAGTATACTGATTCATCAGGGAAATAATTGCCTTTTCATCAGCATTTTCCTTCAGCCATTCAAGAACCTTTGCAGTTTCTTCAAAGCGTCCCGGCAAGAAAAGATGGCGTATAATTACACCCGAAAGCATTTTTTCCTTGCTGCACTGCTTTCCGATTTCCTTATCAAAGCCAGTTTTTTCACCAACACGAAGAGGATTATTTTCTATCATCCAGGAAATTGCATCCGTCGCGATTTTCGGATAATCTTCTGCGGCAAAAAGCTTTTTGGAAAGTTCAGGATTAAGAGTTTTAAGGTCAGGAAGCCAGATTGTTACAAGTCCCCGCAGTAGTTCCAGCATTTCGATAGTTTCGTAGGCAGATGAATTCCAGCAGAAGGGAATTGTAACGCCGCTGTCTTTTGCCTGCTTAATAAAATCAGCAAGGCGGGGAATATGATGACTTGGAGTTACAAGATTTATGTTCTCAGCCCCTTTTTCCTGAAGTCGCAGGCAGATTGAAACGAAATTGTCTGCCGTAAGTTCTGAGCCCAGTCCGTTCTGAGAAATCTGATAATTCTGGCAGAAGGCGCAGCGAAGTGTACAGCCGGTAAGGAAGATTGTTCCGCTTCCTCCGTGAACCGTGATTAAAGGCTCTTCTCCAAAATGAAGTCCTGCAAAGGCAGCCCGCAAAACAGCAGTTTCGCCACAAATGCCGGCTTTTCCTTCAAGACGGTTTACTTCACATTTTCGGGGGCACTGAGTACATTTCTTATAATATGTAGAATAATCAATTATCTCGTTCATAATATGGAATTAATATGCGCCTTTACTTACAAGTGTTGCCATCAGGCTCTGAAGGGTATCAATCGGCATATCCTCAGCTTCATAATTTACAAGGTCACCCATTTCCTGCCAGTCGTGCTGGTCAAGCTCATCATAGCCTTCATCCGAATCTTCAAGGAAAGAAAGCATGGCTGCAAGTTTATCAAGATGAGCTGCCGTAGGTTCATTTTCCTGTTCAGAAGAAGCGTGAATATATTCATTTTCCCAATATTCAAAAATTGAATTTGCAAGGCTTGTCGGGGCACTTGTTGAACGCGCAAAAAGTTTCTGCAAGTCCGGCGCTACGCGCATAAAATCACCTTTACCGCTGTTTTCCTGGCGGTCATGTTTAAGGATACGCTGCACATCGCTGTTGAATTTAGCAATATCTGTCATAGCCATAATTATAACATAAAATAATTAAAGTATACAGACAGATTTTTAAACGTCTTTTTATAAAAAAAATTTGCGTGTTGGGAATTATGAGTTATAATAAATTATAATATTTCATTTTTTTTCATCAGGAGGAACAAAATATGAAAAAGCTTAGCGTATTAATCATGACTGCGCTTATTTGTGTTACAAACATGGTTGCGCAGCAGATCCCGGCAGGAAGAGATATTCTGCCTGTAGTTTTGGATTTTGCTTATGATAAGGAGTATTTCATTGAGAGTGAAATTCAGGTAGCAGATGTTGTTAATAATGAATATTTGATTTCCGGCTATGGCGTAAAGAAGATGGGAGTCGGATATACAAGACAGGATTACACAGTTCAGATTACAAGAAAAGATACTGAACTTATTATTACTGTTTCAGATATGCTTTCTATTGGTTCAGACAAGGATGGTGTTCCACTTCCAACTGCAACACAGACAGGTAATACTGCAAAATCAACAGAAAAAACAAGACTTGCAATCCAGAAGGATCTTTCAAAACGCCTTAATTCATGGGGTGACAAAGAATACCGCCAGAAGTTGAATGTTGCGCTTACATCACCAGTTATCTTGAGCACAATTGCAAGACAGTCAGCTTTGGTTTTCAAGAAGTTTATTTCTGATAATAAAATTGTAGGAAAGGCAACAGACTTCCAGATTAAAGTTATCAGTGTTGACAAATCACCTGTTGACGGCTTCAAGAACTGCATCACTGGACAGGCATTCTGCGGTTACAAAACAGGTTCAGGTGGAATTCCAAAGCCTGAATATGTAACAGTTTCAGTTTACACAGACAAGACAACTGCTGAAGAAAACTACACTGTAAGAGGAACTATCAGAGACGTTAAGAGAGCTGATGTAGGCGGTTTGGCTTCAATTGAAGTAAACGAATAGTTTATAATCTGACTTTTTTGATCCCGTTCGCTTTTCCGGACGGGATTTTTTATTTTTAAAAATTGCCCTTTTTACAGCCTTTTTCTGTTTATTTTGGGCGGTTATATGTTATAATTCTTGCATGGCTAAAGCATCATCAAAAAAACTAACTGGAATTGCGGTTCCGCTCGGAGCCTTGTATACAAAAGAAAATCCTGTAATCGGTGAGTATCCTGATCTGGCAGTTTTTGCCGAATTCTGTAAAAAAGCTGACATAGATTTAATTCAGCTTCTTCCTGTAAACGACACCGGAACTCAAAGCTCTCCATATTCAGGTCTTTCAGCTTATGCTCTTCATCCAATTTACATCAGACTAAAAGATATTCCGGGATTTGAAGCCCTTTATAATTCCGATGAAAAATTCAAAAAACGCTACGATGATTTCATTCAGAAATACGGCTATACACTCCGTTATGATTACGACGGAATCTCTAAGGCTAAGGAAGCCCTCATTCTTGCTATCTGGGCAACAACAGAAAGCTATCAGAAAGGCAGCCCGGACGTTGCCCTTACAAAATGGATTTCTGAAAATGAATGGGTAAAAACTTACGCCGTTTATAAAAATCTCAAGCATAACTACGAACAGGCAAGCTGGAAAAGCTGGCACAAGGAAGACCAGCAGAAAACTCCAGAAGAAATCAAAAAACTCTGGTCCACAAAAGCCTTCTATAAAGAACATCTTTTCCACGCCTGGTGCCAGAAGATTGCAGACGAGCAGTTTACGGCAGCCACAAAAAAAGTTCACGAACTTGGAATTAAAATCAAGGGCGACATGCCAATCTTGATGAACGATGATTCCTGCGACGCCTGGGCATTCCCACAGTTCTTTAACCAGAACCTTCGCGCAGGCTCTCCTGTTGATAACGAAAACCCAACCGGCCAGAACTGGGGCTTCCCTACCTACAACTGGAAAAACCTCAAGGCTGACAATTATTCATGGTGGAAAAAGCGTCTTACTCTTTCAGAAAAATATTACGATGCATACCGCTTGGACCACATTCTGGGATTTTTCCGTATCTGGGCTATCCCGGACACAGACGCAAATGCAATCAACGGGCATACAGAACCTTATGCTGCCCTTAAAATTGAAGATTTGTATAATCTTGGTTTTGACGATGACAGAATCCGCTGGCTCAGTCAGCCTCATATTCCTACTGGCGTTATTGAAGACATCACCTGGAATCACGACAGTGCCCACAAAATCCTTTCAGTTTTCTGTGACAAAATTGAAAACGAGGAACTCTGGCGCTTCAAGAAGACTGTTAAGGGCTCACAGCAGATTTACTGGACAGACCTTTCTGAATACTGCAATGACGACGCTGCAAACCGCATCCGACAGAAACTTGTAGACTACTGGTCAAACCGCACACTTCTTGAAGTTGCAAAAAATAAGTTTGTTCCACTCTGGATTTACTTCAAATCAACTTCATGGCAGACACTTTCTGACTACGAAAAAGACCAGCTGAAAAAAGAATTTGACGCGCTGGACGTAAAAAATACAGCCTTGTGGAAAAAGCAGTCTGATGAAATTCTTTCTGCCCTCACAAAATCTGTAAAAATGACTCCTTGCGGAGAAGATTTGGGCGTAAACATTGAATGCGTTCCTGCAGTAATGGAAAAGAACGGCATTCTTGGACTTCGCGTAATCCGCTGGACAAGAAAATGGGCAGAAAACGGCCAGCCTTACATTCCTTTTGAAGATTATACAGCTCTTTCTGTTGCAACAACATCAGTTCACGACTCTTCAACAAACCGCCAGTGGTGGAATGAAGAAAAAGACAGCGCTAAAGCCTTTGTCTACGAAAACGCAGCTGATTTTGGCATTGCAAAGGACTGGAACGAAGCTGCAAGAATTTCAAACGGAGAATTTACTCCGGAACTTGCAGAAAAAATTATGCTTTCATGTACAAAAGCAAACAGCATGTGGTTTATTTCGCCAATTCAGGATTTCCTCTATATGGAAAAACGCTACTGGCTTGATAATGCCGCAGACGAACGAATAAACATTCCGGGTTCTGTTACAAAGTTCAACTGGACTTACAGACTCCCGATTGAAATTACAGAGCTTGCAAATGACAATGAATTAATAGAAAAAATAAAAAAAGTTGCAAAACGATAATTAAATAAAGTTAGGAAGGGAAAAAAACAACATGAACATTTCGTACAATGAGTTTCACGTAGGAAGAAAAATCCGTGATTTATGTAATTTTGATGCGGCTCTTTTTTCTTCTTCGGGAAACGTAGTGATAAAAAATATGGCGAACGTGCGTAAGTTTGCCATGCTTATAAATGACGTTTTTAAAAACCGTAATCAGGAAAATAAACAGATTTCTGCCGGCCAGCTGAACGCCATGGGACTTCTGGATGAAATCTTCCATTATGTCTGCATGCTTTACCGCCGCGATGTGCTGGGCTCTTTGATGCAGGAAATGCTGACAGCACTTGATAAGCAGTTTACGCCTGAAAAAGTAGACCAGCTTCTTCTTGATTTTATGAAGGAGTTCCCGCCGGTTGAAGTTTATCAGGAAAAAACATCGGCTAAAGAATACCTTTCAAGAAAATGCGTCGATGCGGGAACAGGACTTGAGCGTTCTAACCGCGAACAGACACTTGAAGAGATGATTCTTCTTCACCTTGCCAACGAAAACCCTGCTTTCAAACCTTTTGCCATCCTTTTTAATGATTTAGAACTTCAGAAAAATCCACTTTACAATAAATCCTGGGCTGTAATTCAGGCCTATGCAAAATCTAAGCCAAAATTCGGACCTTTTAATCATGATTTGATTTCCATGCTGCGTGAACCGGTTGTTTACAGTCCTAACAGCCTTCGCGGCCAGCTTGAATACATCAGAAAGCACTGGGCAGCACTTCTTGGTGAATGGCTCAAGCGCCTTCTTGCCGGTATCGACCTTATTTCTGAGGAAGAAAAGGCATCCTGGAAGGGCTTTGGCGGCGGAGACTTGCCTGACATGCAGCCTTACAGCTTTGAAGAGCTTACAAAAGAATATGAACGCTTCAGTCCTGACCGCGACTGGATGCCAAAGGTTATCCTTATGGCAAAAACCGTTCTTGTATGGCTGGATCAGCTTACAAAACAGTACGGTTATCCAATCACTCGTCTTGACCAGATTCCTGATGCCGAGCTGGACAAACTGAGGGACGAAGGATTTACCGGCCTCTGGCTGATTGGACTTTGGGAACGAAGTAATGCTTCAAAAAGAATTAAGCAGCTCTGCGGAAACCCTGAGGCAGCAGCTTCGGCTTACTCACTTTTTGACTATAATATCGCGCAGAATATCGGCGGCTGGGATGCCCTTGCAAATCTTCGTCAGAGACTCTGGCAGAGAGGAATCCGCCTTGCATCGGATATGGTTCCAAACCACACTGGTATGGACGGCGACTGGGTTATGAACAAGCCTGATCTATTTGTTCAGCGCCGCGACTGTCCTTTCCCAACCTACACCTTCAACGGCGAAAACCTTTCTCACGATCCTAGAACCAGCGTTTACCTTGAAGACCACTATTATTCAAAAAATGACTGCGCTGTAGTTTTTAAGCGTGTAGACAATCAGACTGGCGATGTACGCTACATCTACCACGGAAACGACGGCACAGGACTTCCCTGGAATGATACAGCCCAGCTGGACTATCTTAACCCTCAGACCCGAGAAGAAGTTATCCAGCAGATTTTGCACGTTGCACGTAACTTCCCTATTATCCGCTTTGATGCGGCAATGGTTCTGGCTAAAAAATCAATCCGCCGCCTCTGGTATCCGGAGCCGGGACATGGAGGAGACATTGCAACCCGTTCTGAGACAGGACTCAGCACCCAGCAGTTCAACGATGCAATTCCAAATGAATTCTGGCGCGAAGTTGTAGACCGCGTTGCCCAGGAAGTGCCGGACACTCTTCTCCTTGCAGAAGCCTTCTGGATGATGGAAGGATTCTTCGTTCGTACTCTTGGTATGCACCGTGTTTATAATTCAGCCTTCATGAACATGCTGAAAAAAGAGGAAAATCAGAAATACCGCGACACTGTAAAAAATACAATCACCTTTGACCCGCAGATTCTTAAGCGTTATGTAAACTTTATGAATAACCCTGACGAAGAAACTGCAATTGCTCAGTTTGGTGACGGCGACAAATACTTTGGTGTATGTACCCTCATGGTAACAATGCCTGGTCTTCCAATGTTCGGTCACGGTCAGATTGAAGGCTTTACAGAAAAATACGGGATGGAATATACAAAGGCATACAAGGATGAAAAGCCTAATCAGTGGCTTGTTGACCGTCACTGGCGAGAAATTTTCCCTCTTATGCACAAGCGCCACATCTTTGCAAACGTAGAAAACTTCCTTTTCTATGATTTGTGGGATAACGGCCATGTAAATGAAAACGTATTTGCCTACTCAAACTCTTGCGGAAACGAATACGCCGTTGTTTTCTATAACAACAAATACGACAGGGCTTCGGGCTGGATTAAACAGTCTGATCCTTATGCAGTAAAAACAGCAGACGGCATTCAGATGAGAAGCCGTTCAATTTCTGAAGGCCTCAATCTTACAGCAGAAGATGACAAATATTTAATCTTCCGCGAGCACAGAAGCAACCTCTGGTATATCCGCAAATCCAGCGAAATCTGTGAAAAAGGTATGTACGTTGCCCTGAACGGTTTTGAATATCAGGTTTTGCTTGACGTTCACCAGGTAAGTGATTTTGCAGATCACCGCTATAAGATTCTCTGCGAAACTTTGAACGGAAAAGGCTGCGAAGACATCGAAATCGCATGGCAGGAAATCATCTACAAGGATTTGTATGCCGCCCTCAACGCCTTTGCAGAAAAATCACTCAAACCTCTTGCCAAGGCATTTGGTCTTGAATTCAAAAAGCCAGAGCCTCAGCCGGAAGCAGAAGAAAAACCTTCAAAGGCAAAGAAAACTGCAAAAGCTAAAAAAGAAGAAAAAGCTTCCCTTGTTTCAGATAAAGAGCTCAAGGCAATTTTTGCAGACGCAAAGGAAAGCGGTCTTGCCTTCTTTACAGAGGCTAAAAACTTTGCCGGCGAGACAAAAACTCGGGCTGCAGAAAAGCAGCTTGCCCTTTTTGAAAGCCGCGTAAAGGAACTTGCAAAGGTTCACAATGAAAAGGCTGTAAAGATGCCTAAAGACGTAACTGCAAGCCTTGCAAAATGCAAAGATATAATCAGCTTTGCAAAAATCATGGAAACAGCAAGTCCAAACATTGAACTTGCCCTTTTGAGCTGGGCTTTAACTGCGGATTTTGCAGAAACAGGTCTTGCCGCAAGCTGGGCCTTCGGAAGAAAGCTCAGTCAGTTCCTTAAGGCAGAGCAGATTGTTGAAAATGAAGACAGATACTCTTTCATCAAGCTTTTCATACTCGCTTCAGTTTCAGCTACAACAGGAATTGAAAAAGACAGCAAGAAACTTGCACTCAACATTGTTGAACTTCTTGTAAACAGCAATAATGCAGGCGGCTTAAGCGGCGCCAACACCTTTGACAATATCAGATGGTTTAATAAGGAAGTAATTGAAGCAAGTCTTAATCAGATTGTGCTTTTAATGCTTCTTGACGCTAAAACAGCTGAAGTTCCTGCAATACTTGCCCTTTACAAGACTTTGCAGACTGCAAAGCTTAAGGCAGCCTACAAATGCGAACTTCTTCTTAAGCAGTTCATGCCAAAAACAGCTGCCCGCCGCAAAAGCGACACAAGCAAGGCAAAAACTACTGCAAAAGCGGAAAAGACAGGCGCAAAGAAAAGCACTGCCAAAAAGCCAGCCGTAAAAGCTAAAGCTTCTGTAAAGAAGACAAGTTCCACAAAAAAGAAATAATAAATGAAGTAAAAAGGCTCCGTTCAACGGAGCCTTTTTTTTAGAATTTCTTATTTACTTCTTCGACAATCTTTCGTAAAGCATCAGCGCCGTCTGCCAGCGGCCGGTTCAAATCTACATGTTCAAGAGAGAAACTGATAATAGAAGGAATGTCCGGAGATTCACCAATTGCATGGCGGCAGAAATCACTGTGAATTGACGGATGACTGTAAGAAAAGAGAACTACAGCGCCGTCTTCATCAAGAATATCAGAAGCGGTTTCTTTTGCAGCAGCATAAGCTCTTGCCGCCTGTTCATCACAATAAACACCGTACTTAATGTAAAGTTCTTTTGCCGCAGACTCTGCCATTACATCAGAAACTTCAACCGGATATACGAAGTTTTTAAGCATTACTCCGTTCTTTCCAAAGAAGTGCTCAAGACGTTCAAGATTTGCAGGCGCAATAGGATTTACAGCACCACGTTTATTTACATCAACAAAAGAATCAAGAATTACAGGATTTCCCATACCATCGCGAGAAAGTGCATTAGTAGAAGGAACAACAAAGCCGTTTACAGGAAGGGCAAACTTCCAGCTCATAAGGCCGGCAGTAAGAGTTCCGTAATTTCCCGCATCAAGGGCATAGTATAAATCACCGTAAATTCGCTCTTTAATTTTTGCAAAACTGTATGGATAAAAGAAAACCTGACCTAAAAGGCGGCAGACATTCGTTGTATTTGCAACTGTAAGGGCATTCTCATGAACATAGCTTTTATCAGCAAAAACTTTTGCAATTTCAGCTTTAATCTGTTCTTCGCTGCCATCCATTTCTATCGGATAAATATTTCCTCCGTTCCAGAACAAATCCTTTTCTTCAAGACCGCGGACAGTTCCCTTTTGATAGACGAGAACTGCCTTAACGTGTTTTTTACCGCGAAGAGTATTTGCAAGGACAGCGCCAAGCCCGCCGTGAGTAAAATCCAGAAAGAGGGCATTTCCGCCGTTTAATTCAGATGTCGTTTCAAGATAAGAACAGAGATAGGAAACTCCGTAATCACGATGATAGCCTGTGTAACCGTTATAAAGCTCCATCAAAAAAAGCCGGTCATCCAGCTGTTTTAAAACCGGAGAAAATGGAAAGGCATCCATTGCAATTTTATTACAGATAATCGGGCTGAATTCATCGCCGATAAAAGCCGAAGTTAAAGTTCCGGCGAGAGAAGTGAAAGTTGTTTTTTTGTTGATGTAATAAATCCAGCGGCGAAGGTCTTCAATATCAGTCGGAATAAAAACTCCACCGTCTTCTGGAATACAGTCTCTTACAGCCTGTGAAAATTTTACGCAAAGATTTTCGTTTCTGGTGCTTGTAAAGTTCATATAAATTCAATGATACAGCAGAAATTAGCGAAAATCTACTTTTATAATTTAAAAATCTTAATCTTCTAAATCTGGAATGATTTTTCTGAGGTGTTCCATAAACTGCTCGCCGGTAACACCTTCGCGAAGGCAGGCAAACATACAGTTATCGCCGGCAACAGTTCCGATAATGTCATCAAGATTGAGGTTATCCACTGCATTGCAGACAGTATTTGCGTGACCGGAAAAAGTCTTGATTACGACAATATTTCCGCTGAAATCAATGCTAACATAACCGCGAAGGAAATCCTGGATATAAATTGACTGGCTTTCGTTATTTTCTTCATCATCAGGAAGGGCATACATATAGCCTGATTTTCCGTCAGGAACCTTTCCCACTTTCAAAAGCTTTAAATCACGGCTGAGAGTTGCCTGAGTAACATCAAAGCCCTCTTTCTGAAGAAGCGACAAGAGTACATCCTGACTTTCGATACTGTTTGATTTAATAAGAGTCTTAATCAGTTTAAGCCGCGACTGTCGTTCTTTCATATCTGCCTCTCAGAAAATGTATAAATATACAAAAAATATACATTATTTATACATTTTATGCAATTCAAAAAAATCTTACTTTTTTTTCGGGATTTTTTGTCAAAACATATATAAACGAAGCCATATTATATATATGAAAAGAAAAGTACTTTACACAGTGATTTTGATTTTTGCAGGTTTTTCAAAAATGAAGAGCCTGACGGCGGATGAGCTTTCGGGGGCGCTGCAGGAAAAGATTTTGCTGCCTTTTGCAGAATTGCGTTCGTCACAGAATTTTGAAAAAGCAAACTGGGGTGCGGCAATTTTTACTCCACAGAAATTCAGGAACTTTCCCTTCCAGTTTAAAGCGGGAAACCTTACGCCGGGAGGAGGATTTTCAAAATTAAACAATCCACAGCTTTCTTCTACCTTATCGCCCTTTTCGATTGCAAAAACTGATGTGTCCACAATTACGGCAGGACTTCCGGGGATTTCAAGCTACACTAAGCAGATAAGTTATTTTGCGGAATTAGGTTATATTAATAGAAAGAAAGTATTCTCTCAGACCAAAGCCAACTGTTTTTTTAATCCAGAGGATAAGTTTCCGGCCTTTTCTGCAATGCAGTCTGTCAAGTTATGGAAAAACGTCATCATTACGGCAGCTGGTTCTGCGGGATATTTTACTTACGAAGAAAACACTTTTAATTCCTGGTTTACGACTTCTGATTTTTACTATCACGAGGGAAAGCATTTTTGCATGATGCCCCAGCTTTCGCTTTCAGTACCGCATTTTAATACGCTGTTTTCCTGCGCAACTTATGAAAGTCCATTTGGAAAATTACTTTCTACCTATAAAACAGAAAACAAAATCACAGCGGGACGCTACAGCTTAAACATTTCTCTTTTTTACAATGAAAATAAAGGAATTATCACGGCAAATGAAACAAGGCTAAAGCCGCAAGTGCAGACAAAACTTGGACTTCAGGCTAAATATGCGGTAGGAAAAAATAGACCGGTATTTTTAAAGGTTGGCTTAAGCGGCTACACGGCGACAAATCTTTTGCAGTCAGAAAAGGAAGATAAGTTCAAATTAGCGGCAGGAGCAAAAGTTCAGTCTCCGCTATATTGCTTTGCCTTTTCTACCCTTGCAAACTTTACTATTAACATGGCGGAAAATCAGCCACAAACGAACTTTGACAGCACAAGCTTTCTCTTTTCAAACAGCTGGTATTTTAAGAAAATCACGCCGGGAATGACGGCAGGAGTCACTTTCAGCCCGGATAATAAGAAACACTCACTAACGACCTGTGAAAAATTCGGGCTTTCGGCGGCATTTTTCAAAAATCCCAAAATTACGGCGGCAACAAACTTCACTTTTACTCAGAAAGATGGAAGAAGTACAAAACAGTCTAATACGACTTCAGTTTCAGCCAGCTGGAGAGTAAAATGCCTTAGTTTTATGGGAAAAATCAGCTTAAAAATTGAAGAAAGCTAACCGGCGGGAGAATTGAGGAGTTCCGAAGGAAGTGCAAAGCAGTTTTGCTGCGACGCACCGCGCGAAGCAAGCTCCGAAATGCGACTGGGCAATAGTTCTCGCCTATAATTCCTACAACTTGAGCGAAGCGAAAGTTAAGCAATGGTTAGGCGCATTCGGAAGTTGGAATTGCAATTACGACCATTGCACGACTGGGTGACATCCCCCCCCTCTAAAAAAAAGGGATTTTGCATATTGAAACTGAAAAGGAATTTCTATATTATTGTAGGACAGTATTTTAAAACTTAGGAATTTTTTTTTAAAGAGGTAACAATATGGCTTGGGATATTTCAAAAGTAAGAAATATCGGTATCAGTGCCCACATTGACTCAGGAAAGACAACAACTTCAGAACGTATCTTGTTCTACTGTAACAAGATTCATGCAATTCACGAAGTTCGTGGTAAAGACGGTG
The DNA here is from genome assembly GCF_000619925.1 of Treponema sp. C6A8. GTDB lineage: Bacteria > Spirochaetota > Spirochaetia > Treponematales > Treponemataceae > Treponema_D. Next base: position 189,581 of record NZ_JHVB01000002.1, read on the forward strand.
TCGGTGCTGTAATGGATAACATGGAACTGGAACGCGAACGCGGTATTACAATCCAGTCAGCTGCTACTCAGGTTCAGTGGAAAGACTACACAATCAACCTTATCGACACACCGGGTCACGTAGACTTTACTGTAGAAGTTGAACGCTCACTTCGCGTTCTTGACGGCGCTATCATGATTTTGTGTGCCGTTGCTGGTGTTCAGTCACAGTCTATCACAGTTGACCGTCAGCTTAAACGTTATCATGTACCTCGTGTTGCATTTGTAAACAAGTGTGACCGTCAGGGTGCTAACCCAATCCGCGTATGCAATCAGGTTCGCGAAAAACTCGGTCTTAACGCTCATATGATGGAACTTCCAATCGGTTTGGAAGACAAACTTGAAGGTGTTGTAGACTTAGTTGCTATGAAAGCAATCTACTTCGATGGTCCTAACGGTGAAGATTTGCGCATTGCAGAAATTCCTGAAAACCTCAAAGCAGATGCAGAAAAATATCGTGAAGAACTTTTGGATGCTGCTTCTATGTTCGATGATTCTTTGATGGAAGAAATCATGGAAAATGGATACGAAGGCGTTGCAGAAGACAAAATCATCGCTGCTATCCGTAAGGGTACTTTGGCAGAACAGTTTGTAGGTGTATTCTGTGGTTCTGCTCACGTAAACAAAGGTATCCAGCCATTGTTGGACGCAGTTCTCCGCTACTTGCCAGCTCCAAACGAAGTTCGCAACGTTGCTCTTGACCTTGACAACAACGAAGCTGAAGTTGAACTTGAATCAGTTGACAACAAACCTTGTGTTGCACTTGGTTTCAAACTTGATGATGGTCAGTATGGTCAGCTTACTTATACTCGTGTTTACCAGGGTAAAATTAAGAAGGGTGAAGAACTCTACAATACTCGTACAAAGAAGAAGTTCAAGGTTGGACGTCTTGTACGTATGAACTCTGCTCAGATGGAAGATATCAACGAAGGTTGTGCAGGTGATATCGTTGCACTCTTCGGTGTAGACTGTGCTTCTGGTGATACATTCGTAAACGGTGGAGTAAACTACTCTATGGCTTCTATGTACGTTCCGGAACCTGTAATTTCTTTGTCTATCAAACCAAAGGACAAACAGGCTGAAATGCAGATGTCTAAGGCTCTTAACCGCTTTACAAAAGAAGACCCAACATTCCGCGTATACACAGATCCTGAATCTAACGAAACAATCATCAAGGGTATGGGTGAGCTTCACCTTGAAGTATACGTTGAGCGTATGAAGCGCGAATACAACTGTGAAGTAGAAACAGGTGCTCCACAGGTTGCTTACCGCGAGTCTATCACTACAACTGGTGACTTCAACTATACACATAAGAAACAGTCTGGTGGTTCTGGTCAGTACGGTCGTGTTGCCGGATTCATGGAGCCAATTTCAGACAAAGACTACGAATTCGTAGACGCAATTAAGGGTGGTGCAATTCCTAACGAATTCATCCCTTCTTGTGATAAAGGTTTCCAGAAAGCTATGAAGGAAGGTTCTTTGATTGGAGCTCCTATCGTAGGTGTTAAGATGACAATCAATGATGGTCAGTCACACCCAGTAGACTCTAACGATAACGCATTCCAGATTGCTGCTATTGGTGCTTTCCGTGAAGGTTACCTCAAGGCAAAACCAGTTATTCTTGAACCAATCATGAAGGTACAGCTTTCTGCACCTACAGAATTCCAGGGTAACTTGTTCGGTCTTATCAACCAGCGCCGTGGTGTAATCGTTGACTCAACAGATGAAAACAACACATCTGTAGTAAACGCTGAAGTTCCACTTTCAGAAATGTTCGGATTCTCTACTATCCTCCGTTCTTCAACTCAGGGTAAAGGTGAATTCACAATGGAATTCGAAAAATACGGTAAAGTTCCTAACGCTGTAGCTGATGAACTTATCGCTAAACACAAGGCTGCAAAAGAAGCTGGTAAGAAATAAGCTTACCTGAAGCTTTTTAGCTGAGAAACGCCGTCCGGTTTTCGGGCGGCGTTTTTGTTTTAAAACAACTATATTGTTATTTTAAAGAAAAATTTAATTAAAAAAATAAGAATGATTATAATTATTATTTAGATGACTGATTTTTTATGATAGCATTCGAAATCAAAAATACAAGAAAAAAAGCCATATGAATTTCTTTAAATATTAAAAATATCAAATCTATAAACGTATCCATTCATGCCATCCACCAATATAGCAATTAGTACTACAATTTCGAGGTTGTTTCGTTGTTTGTACAACTACATTACAATGTCTACATTGATAATTGATTGTTCCAACCTCACCTAATTCATACCAATTATGCCACTCATGATTTTTACACCCATTCACTTCTGGCTTCCTTGATTGTTTTACAATTGTGCCACATTTTCCACAACAATACCAAAAAATCTTTGGAGAAGAAAAGCTGTTTATACTACTCTGCTTATTTCTTGAACGTATAGAGCCTTCATCACTAGTAAAAATTCCTTTTATGATATAAATAAATATCAATACTCCACTTAACAGAAAAGTACCTAAACCAATAATAACAATCTTTGCAATATAACTTATAAACCAAGATTTTGGATTAAGTGTAATTTTTTTATTTTCATAGTTTCTAACTTTATTTTTTAGTTTTATCGTAAATAATATAGATAATAAACTAATACAAATTAATGCAAAGCATAAATAATGATGAGAATTCAATATAAAGTTTCCTGCCTCAACCTCGATTGAAATCTTATAAACCGCATAACAAATAGAAGAAAAGAACACAACCCATGGCAATTCTATTAACACAATCCATTGAAGTAAGCCAACTCGTTCATTATCAATTGCTACAGTTTTTTTACCGCCTGCAGCACAGTACATTAATTTATATATAAGAATGTAAGAATAAATAAAATCCTGAAAAAATTTTAACTGCTCTTTTCTATCTTTTTTCCATAAATTTTCTTTTATTTTAGTTGAGTCTATAATTTGAACACCATCTATATTTTCTAATTTTACCTTTTTAATTTCCTCTGTGATATCCTCTGATAATATTGCGGCAATGAGTGAATTCTCATATTTTGGAGTATTAATTGTTCCGATAAAAATCGGCACATCAACACCCTTATAAACAGCATTAATCTTACATCCAAGAAGTAACTTATCCTCAAACACTACAAAATTATTTATTGCAATTTTCTTTTTATTCATATTCTGCAAACTTTCATTTATAAGAGTTTGTATCGTTCTTTTCTGTATCAAGTCCATTATTTTACCTCTAATTAACTATTTTTATGGAATAAAAAAATCAAATACTATTCTTTACAAAGAATTTTCTTATATCCTTTTATAACGCTTGTAACATAATTATAACTAGAATTTTCACCTCCTTTTCTTGATGGATGATATGCATCTATAAGTATCATATTTTCTTTTCTATATATATCTGTACTCCATTGGCCTGAAGTAGTTGAAATAGGTTTGTCTGTTATTTTTAAATCATCTTTAAAAAATTGAAACGTATATCCAAATATTATAATATCAGGGTTATATAAAATAATTTGCTCAAATAAAATATTTTTCCATATTTCATAACATTCCCACATATGAACATTTGGACTTGCTGTATCAGCTGGCATTTTACTTACATTAATGTAGGCTATTTTTTTTAACTCCTCAGCCATTTCTTTATTTTTTTCAATATAGTCTAATTCACACCATTTTAGATTATTGTGAATAGCATAATTTATTTGTATCATAACTTTCCACATATTCAAATCTTTCCAAATCATAGGATTTTTTAGATGTTCCGTTAAATACCACGAACCGCCCTTTGGTTTCCCTGAGATAGTAAAATCATCATAAGGTTCTTTTAAAATCCACATGATTTTAGGCTCAGATAATAAATAAGATGAAATATCAGCAACACCATCATAGATTGGCTCAATAAAAGGTTTCTGTTTTATTAAACCATTATTTAATGCGTGTTTGTATATTTTATCGTGCATTTTGTTTTGTTTATTATCTAAGTTTTCCTTCGTCATATTTTAATTATAACACATATCACTGTTTTAAAATTATTTTTTTAATAAATGGGATAATATAATAATTTTTGTAAAAAATTTACAAAAAAAATTTTTCCATATGTAGTTAAAAACCTGGCGGGAGAATTGAGCAGCGCGAAGCGGTTGCCGGACGAAGGACGGCAACTGACCGTTAGGGAACTGCGAAATGCGACTAGGTGTTCTGTCTCGCCCATAAAATTCAAATCTAATAAAAAAATCAACTCAAATTAAATTTGCTTTAAACCCGTTTGACGTTTAGAATAGTATTAAGTTGCAGATTATGCGGCTTTTAACGATGCACACCTATGGAGGAATCATTATGGAAAAGAAAGATTTAATCGAACACAGTCCTGTTCGCTTGTTTGATACAGCTACAAATGCTGGGCTTAAGGCTGGAGAGATGGGGTTAATCACAGCAAAAAAAGGTCTTGGTAAAACTTCTATTCTTGTTCAATTCGGAATTGATACTCTTTTGAATGACAAAGGTCTGGTTCACGTTTCTTTTGATCAGCAGTCGTCTAACGTAATTTCATGGTATTCAAGTGTTCTTGCAGAAATTGCAAAGAAAAAGAATTTCAGCACAATGAGTGAAATTACTGAAGAAATCGTAAAGAACCGCATTGTTTTAAATTTCAACCAGGAAACATTTACACTTCCTAAAGTTGTAAATACTGTAAAATCTTTGAAAGACGGCGGCACTAGCATTGATGCTGTAGTTGTTGATGGTCTTGATTTTGATAAGGTTGCAGCAGCTGACCTTAAGGCTTTTGCTGACTTTGTAAAATCAAACAAGATGACTGCATGGTTCAGCGGTACAACAGAAGCTGATAGCTTAAAGGCAACTCTTCCGGCAGACAAGCTTGATTTGTTTACAACTGTAGCTCATCTTGCTTCTGAAGGAAAGGATCTTACACTTACTGTTTTGAAGAACGGCGAAGGCAAAGTTAAGATTGATGCTAAGACTATGCTCATGAGTAAATAAAGCTTAGTTTTAAAAAAAAAGCTCTCGCGCGGATACCTGTTTCGTTCCGCCGAGAGATGCAGGAAAGCGGTAATGAATGGGATATCCTTATTCGTTACCGCGTTTTTTTTTGCGGGAAACTGTCTGCTAGCGTCTCTAAACTACACGAAACAGGCATCCGCGCTACGCTTTTTTCTAGAACTAATTCTTCCAAGGGAAAAAGATTGTTTTTAATTTATGAGGGCCAAGTGTTTCGCGGTCTTCATAAATCAACTCTTCCCAAGGGATGTTCTTGCGCTGACGAGGACTTTCTAATTCAGGGTGCTGCTCAAGGTAATCATACTTATAAAGGCGAAGGCGAAGGGCATTTGTGCGGGCAAGGATAATGCCGGCATAAGACGGGACAAAGCCTACGCAGAAAACCGAAAGCAAAATCATTACAAAAGTATAAAGCCCCATGGCAATTGAAAAGCCTGTATTATCAAAGAAAATCAAAAAGCACTTTTTAATGCACTTTTTAAAATCATTGTTCTGAAGGGTATGAAGGGGAATAAACCACTGGAAAGAAAGAATAAATACAATATCAATCCAGAAAAGAACTGCTGCAAGAAGTATTCCTAAAATTGACTGAAGCTGAATTACATAAAAACGCATTCCGACAACAGAAACAATTCCGATAGCACCGCATAAAAGGCCAAAAAGAGCGCCGTCTTTCAAAGCTCCGGGGATATTTTTAAAGAAATCAGTAAGATGCACGCCTTTAAAGTTTGCAATATCGGCGGCAACCGGACCATAGGCAAGGCCGACAATTCCAAAACCTGTAGTCATAATCAGAATGATTGCAAAAGTTGCGAGTGAAAAAAAGTTCACGCTTCCAAAAATTAAAAAGGCAAAGGTACAGCCCAGGAAAAGGCAGATTACATTTACAATGACAAGATTTAAGAGGTTTTCCCAACCGTCACAAAAGTTTTTCTTAATTAAAAATCCGAACATAAATTAAATTTATCAATTATACGTGGCTTCAACAATAGCAAAAATAAAAATAAATGATAAAATAAGGTATGGATTTTGACGTAAACAACAGCATCAGCCTTCTCTCACATATTCATTCTGCAAGCGCAGATTTTTTACAGAAAAAATTATCAGAAAACGGTTTTACCAATTTTGCTTCCTCTCACGGAAATATTCTTTTTCAGCTTAGCCGCACGGAAAGCCTTAAAATGAACGAACTTTCCAAAATCATTAACCGCGACAAATCTACAACAACAGTCCTTGTCCGAAAGCTTGAACAGGAAGGATTTTTAAAGACAGTTCCTTCAAAAGAAGATGGACGTATGAAAATTGTTTCTCTGACGGAAAAGGGCAAAAACTACAATAAAATTACAGGCGAAATTTCAAAAGAACTTCTGGAACGTTTTTACAACGGATTTTCGGAAGATGAAAAAAATCTCTTTTCCTGCCTGCTGGCAAAAATCAACAGGAACTTTTCTGCCGATTAATATTGCAAGTTTGATATAAAACCAATATTCTAGAGCTATGAAGAAAATTTTTATCACGCTTATTACAATTGCAGCACTTTTTACAGGCTGCGAAAAGAAGACTCTTAAAAATCCTATGATTGCAGTTTTTATTCCGGGAATTATTGCAGACAGCCCGACTTATGAAAAACTTGCAAACGGTGTCATCAACGGTGTAACAAATTTCAATGACGGCAAGGATGATGATAAAAAGGCTCTTTTGAGCATTATGGAAGTTGGAACAAATCAGGCGGAGTGGGCGCAGAAACTCACTGCTCTTGCAGCAGAAAGAAAATATGACGTTATCATTTCGTCTAACCCTTCACTGCCGGATCTGGCTTTCCAGGTTCTTGAACAGTTCCCTGACCAGAAATTCATTTTCCTTGACGCTAGCTGCGAAGGAAATCCGAACATCATGACAAAATGCTACGATCAGGCGCAGCAGGGCTATGTTACAGGCTATATCGCAGGCCTTATGTCAAAAAATCATAAAGTTGCCTTGATTTCTGCCCAGGATTACCCTGTTATGAACAACATCATTTTCCCTTCATATAAAAAAGGTGCACAGGATGCCGTTGCGGGCACCTCAGTTGATTACCGCGTTGTCGGAAACTGGTATGATGCGACAAAGGGCGCAGAAATTACTGACGCAGTTTGCAAAACAGGAGTTGATGTAGTTCTTCCGATTTGCGGTGGTGCTTCACAGGGTGTTATTTCGTCAGCACGCAACAACAAGATTAAAATCGCCTGGTTTGATTCAAACGGCTTCAACAAGGCTCCGGAAGTAATCATTTCCAGCACGCAGAACCTTCAGGAAAAACTTGCAGAAGAAGTTACCACTGAATGGCTGGAAGGAAAAACCAAGTGGGGAAGCGCTCAGACAGTGGGCATGAAAGAAGGTTACATTCAGTTTGTAAACGAAGATCCATTTTATCTGCGTAATGTGCCGGAAAATATCCGAAAACAGATGGATGAACTTGTAGAAAAAATCACTTCGGGAGAACTTGAAATTAAGCTCTGATGCTAAATCTTTCGGTTCAAAATATAGTTCTAAAATATCCTAAAAAATCGGTACTGAATGGAGTAAGCGTGGATTTTGATCACAGTCAGATTCACGCTTTAATTGGAGAAAACGGTGCCGGTAAATCAAGCCTCATAAAAATCATCTGCGGGGACATTCTTCCTACAGAGGGAAAAATCCTTTTAAACAATGTAGACGCTGAAATAAAATCGCCAGCTGATGCGATAAAACACGGAATTGTATGCGTTCACCAAAGGCCGCTGCTTGCTGACGGCATTACGATTATGGAAAATCTGATGCTGGGAGCCGCGAAATTTGATAAGAAGAAGGCTCTGTCCTTGCTTGAAGAGTGGCTGCCGGGAGTTTCAGCTCGGACACTGGTAAAAAATTGCAGCGGCGACATGAGATTTTTTACTTCGCTTGTCGGGGCGCTTTTGAAAAAGCCTGAAATTCTTATTCTTGATGAGCCCAGCGCATTGCTAGACGGCGCTCAGCGTGATTTTTTATTTGAAAAACTCAAGGCTTTTGCAGCGGGCGGCATGAATATCATTGTGATTACCCACTTCATGGACGAGGCTAAAAAGTATGGAGATACTGTAACATATCTGGAAGAAGGCCTTGTGAGTGAGCCAAAGGCTGATTTTTTCATGAGACAAGGAGCTAGCAGAGCGGACCTGCGTGACAAAAGCGAAAAGCCTGGACAGGATGATTTTACCCTTTCTTTTCATCATCTTACTTCTCTTCCTTTTGATAAGCCTGCCATACGGGATTTTTCTTTTACAGCAAAGAGCGGTCAAATCACCCTGATTTTAGGACAGGCAGAGGACGGACGCGAGACTCTGGAAGACGCAATCTGCGGAATGAGCGGAGCAAAAGAAAGCGGACAGCTCCAGATAAAAGCCCCGGAAAAGGAATTTAATTTCACGATTAAAAAGGGAAACTTCACCCGCAGACAGCTGGAAAAATCGCCTTTCAGATTCGGAATAATTTCTTCTAATAAAACTTTCCGAGGGTCGAATCCTAATCTAACGATTTTTCAGCTTCTAAGCACCTTTGACAGCAGGAAAAATAAAAGTGATACGGCAAGTAAAAAGGAGCAGGCTCTTTCTCTTATTAAAAAGGCTGACGTAAACATCAGTCTGAATGATAAGGCTGAATATCTTTCCGGCGGAATGCTTCAAAGACTTATTCTGGAGCGTGAAATCGGGAAAAATCCTGACATTTTGATTTTGTGTGAGCCTGTTCAGGGGCTGGACAGCATAAGCACTGCAAAACTCTGCCAGCGAATTCAAAAAATTGCAGATGAAGGAAAAATCGTGCTTGTTCTTTCTTCGTCGGAATTTCCGCAGGAAATTTGCCATAAAATATACAAGCTTGAAAAAAGAGATTTAAGGGAGGTAAAAGCGTGACTTCATACGAACTTGGAAACATTCTGAACTTTGCCTCTTTTTATATGGTAGCGGGAACAGGTGCGGCAATTTCCATGCGCTGCGGGGAATTTAACCTTGGCGGAGAAGGCCAGATCTACGCAGGCGGATTTACGGCGGCGCTTGTCCTTGCAAAAATGAGCGGAATGCCGCCGGCTGTGGCTCTGCCCCTTGCCCTTCTGGCAGGCTGCCTCACCTCATCCCTGCTCTGCTTCCTTTCGGCACTTTTACGAAAATACAGGGGTGCCAGCTTCCTGCTTACAAGCTTTATTATCTCCTCTGCAGTTATTCCACTGATTAACGGGCTTATCGCAGGCCCAGTCCGCGGCAACACAGGCAACCTGCTTGCAACACCATTTATCGACAAAGCCTTCCGTTTTGCAAGGCTGCTTCCGCCCTCTTCCCTCAACGTCAGCTTTTTTGCAGCCCTTATAATCTGTCTGCTGGGAGCCGGCTTTTTATTCAGGACAGAAATGGGGCAGAAACTCTGTATTTTCGGCGTAAGCCGGGAGTTTGCCCTTTATTCAGGTTTCAGCGAAAAGGCAATCACCTTTACAAGCGCGCTTACAAGCGGGGCCCTTCACGGACTTTGCGGATGTTTTATCGTTATGGGAACTTATTACACCTGTCATTCAGGCTTTTATACTGGAATCGGCTGGACAGGACTTTCTGCAGCAATGTTAGGCGGCTCAAATCCACTCTTTGTGATTATTTCCAGTCTCTTTCTGGGCTGGGTTACTGCCTTTACAAACAGCTTCAGCCTGCATCATAACGTGGGCTTTGATCTTGGCGCTATAATTCAAGCAATCATAATGTTCTGCGTGGCAATTCCTTTTTTGAGGCCACACCTGAAACTACACTTCAACAGAGGTAAAGGAGCGACAAATGCTGATAATTGATATTCTTTCTTTTTCCTGCCCCCTCCTCTTATGTGCCATGGGTGCCCTTTACAGCGACTACGCAGGAATTCTCGCAATCTTTCTGGAAGGCCTTGTAAGTTTTTCTGCCTTTTTGATGTTTTATTTTACTGTTACGACAGGCTCGGCAATTCTTGGAGTCAGTCTGACTGCACTTTCAGCCGTTGCACTCGTTTTGATTTTTGCAGTAGTAATAGAAAAGTTCAGGGCAAATCCCTTTATCGGGGCAACGGCAATCAATCTTCTTTTTGCTTCGATGCCGTCATTTTTTTCCGTGATGGCCTTTCATAACCGGGGAGTTCTTACAAGCGAGAACTTCATCTTTCCGGTTTTTCAGACAAAAGTGATTACAATCGTTCTTACCTTTACCCTGCTTGCACTTGCCTTCTTATTTTTATTAAAAACAAAGTCTGGACTCTATATCAGAATTACAGGAAGTGATTCTGATGTGCTTACGGCAAAAGGCGTTAACTACGTATTATGCCGCATAAGTACCTGGTGCGCTGCCGCCTTCTTTGCAGGGCTTTCGGGAGCCTTTCTTGCAATGAGAGTTTCATCCTTTGTTCCGGGAATTTCGAGCGGGCGCGGCTGGATGGCGCTTGCTGCAGTTTATCTTGGAAAGAAAAAGCCGCTTAGAATTACGATTTCCGTTCTGATTTTCTGTGCCGCTGACTTTTTTGCAGCACAGATTCAAAACTATCTGCCGGCACTGCCAACTTCTCTTGTTCTGGCCCTGCCATATCTGGTGATTCTGATGGTAGTCGCTCTGGGAAAGAAATAAACTCGGCTTAAGCTTTTGCTTTTTTTGCCCGAATGACATCCGCAAGCTGGGAAATTACAATTGCCGAGAACATTATCGTACAGCCTGTAATTTCGCGGGGAGTCAGTTTTTCACCAAGAATTATTGCCGCAGATAAAACTGCAAAAACGCTTTCCATGCACATAAGAAGGCTGGCGATTGTAGCCTCACAGTATTTCTGGCCCACAATCTGAAGAGTATAGGCAATTCCGCAGCTCATAATTCCCGAGTACAAAAGAGCCGGAGCACAAACTTTTATTGCAGCCCAGACTGGATGATCAAAAATCAGCATGAGAATAAAAGTAATCAATCCGGCCGTAAAAAACTCAATGCAGGAAAGCTTTATTCCGTCGCAAAGTTTTGCATAACGCTCAATAAGAAGGATTTGAACCGTAAAGAAAACAGCGCAAATCAGGGCAAGCATATCACCCTTATTAACTACAAAAGATTCTTCATGCTTAAAGCAAAGAAAATAAAGGCCGACAAATCCTGCAAGAACACAAAGCCAGATATCAAGAGGAAGCCTCTTTTTCATAAAGATTCCTGCAATCGGTACAAAAAACATGTACATTGCAGTTACAAAGGCAATTTTTCCCGCAGTTGAATAGTTAAAGGCATACTGCTGGATATTGGTTGCAATGGCAAGCACGATTCCTAAAAGCACGCCATAAACTATAGTTTTCTGATTCTGTCTTTTTCTGATAAAAAGTTCTTCCTTTGTCATTTTTGCCGCTGAAATTTTATCGCGAACAAGAACAAAAGGAAGTAAAAAAGCTGCTCCCATCAAGGTTCGAACAGCCATAAAAGTAAAAGGTTCAACCGCTTCCGCACCGACACTCTGAGATACAAAGGAAGAGCCCCAGATAATTGCCGTTACAAGAAGAATAAGAACGCCTTTCAACTGTGTTTTCTGATTTTGCATAGGGGCGATTATAGCACTCTGCAAAATATTTCACAATTTACTTTTACGTGCTAAAATTTTATACTTTATATATGAACAAAAATACAATTCCTGCACGAAAAGACGTTCCAGCAAGCGACAAATGGAACCTGTCTTCAATATTTAAATCTGATGACGAATGGGAAGCAGCTCTTAAAGAACTTCCTGCTTTGACTAAAAAAGTTGTTGAATACAAGGGAAAGCTGGGACAGTCAGCTGAAACCTTTTTAGCAGCGCTAAAAGCCCTTGAAGCGGTAGATATTAAAATGGAAACAGTTTACCACTACGCTTCCCTTAATCATGAAGCTGATGAAGATGATTCAGCTGCAACAGAGCGTTACGGCCGCGCCACAATGGCCTACACAGATTATTCCACAGAAATCAGCTTTTTTGATCCAGAACTTCAGGCAATTGATGAAAAACTTCTTCGGGAATGGATTGAAAAACCGGAATTTGCTGATTACAAAATCTTTGTTGAAAAATCACTTCATTTCAAAAAATACATTCTGAGCGAAAAGGAAGAGAGAATTATTTCCCTTCAGAGTCAGTCTGCCCAGACAGCAGAAACTGCCTTCAGTTTCCTCACCAATGTTGATATGAACAAGACTTTTGGTTCTGTAAAAACTGCAGAGGGCGAAAAGCAGCTTACAGAATCTACCTTCTCTGTATTTATGCACGACCACGACCGTTCAGTTCGAGAATCGGCATACAAGCAGTATTACAAGAAGTTTGAAGAAAATCAGAATACTATTGCAGCCCTTTACGCTGGTTCTGTAAATCAAGATGTTTTTTACGCCCGTGCCCGCGGCTATAAATCAAGCCTTGATTCTGCTTTGTACGGAAATAAGGTACCGGAAAGCGTTTACACAAATCTGATTGACTGTATTCACAAAAATCTTCCTACCCTGCATGAATACTACATTCTTCGTAAAAAGGCACTGGGAGTATCTGAACTCCGCCACTACGATGTTTACGTGCCGCTTGTAAAATCTGTAAAAACCCACACTCCTTACGAAAAGGCCGTTGAAATCTGCCGACAGGCACTTGCTCCACTGGGCAAGGAATATACAGACCGACTTTGCGACGGACTTTTGAATGGCTGGGCCGATCGCTATGAAAATATCGGAAAGAGAAGCGGTGCTTTCAGTTCCGGCTGCTATATCGGAGATCCTTTCATTCTTTTGAATTATAAGGAAGATAATATCCGTGATTTGTTTACTGTTGCCCATGAAGGCGGACACAGTATGCACAGCTGGTATTCGGTTCACAACAATCCTTTTATGTGCTACGAATACACAATTTTTGAAGCTGAAGTTGCATCAACCTTCAATGAAGAGCTGGTATTTGAATATCTTCTTAAAAATGCAGAAAGCGATGACATGAAAAAATATCTCCTTGCTATGCGGGCTGATGATATCCTTGCAACACTGCATCGCCAGACAATGTTCGCAGAATTTGAATATAAGACACATCAGATGGTTGAAAGCGGAACTCCTTTGACTGCAGAAAACCTGCGCAAAACTTACCGCGAACTTCTGGAGCTTTACTTTGGCCCTGAAATGCATTTTGAAAGCAATTCTGATATGGAAGGCCTGCGTATTCCACACTTCTATTCGGCTTTCTACGTTTACAAATATGCAACAGGAATCAGCGCTGCCCTTGCCCTTGCTCACCGAGTAACAAATGGCGGAGATGCAGAACGCGAAGATTACTTCAAATTCCTTAAGAGCGGCGGTTCTCGGTACCCTATCGAAAGCCTTAAAATTGCGGGCGTTGATATGGAAAAGACAGAACCTGTTCAGGCTGCCTGCGACGAGTTTAAGAAAATTGTAGACCAGTTGAAAAATCTATTGTAGAATTTATTAAATTCTGCCGATAATAAAGAAAGGATTTTCTATTTAAACGAGGGTTGTGATGAAAAAAGCAGATTTTAAATCATTCTTGCAGGGCGTTCCAAAGGCTGAGCTTCACCTTCATCTGGAAGCAGTTATTTCGCTTGCCGGAGTAAAGAAACTCTACAAAAATAAATTTGGAACAGAAATGCCTGCTGATGAACAGAAAGCTTTGTTCAGCTACAATGATTTGAACGGCTTCATCCAGTCCTTTTTGAAAATTCAGGGTTTCTATTCAAGCGTAAAGGACTTCAACCTTGTTTTTGATGAGCTGGAAAAATATCTTGTAAAAAACGGCATCGTTTATGCGGAAGTTTTCTTTGCTCCATCAGCCTTCCTCAAAATGGGCTTTAAATATGAAGACATGGTTGAAATCTTCCATAAGAAAATCTCAAAAATCCGTGAAAAACGCGGCATCATTATCAAGATGCTCATGGACGTAAGCCGAACCTTTGGCTGCGAAAACGCCATGAACAACTACAATATTCTGAAATCCTGCCCTTGCGAAGACATTATTGGTATCGGACTTGGCGGAGCTGAGTCAAAAGGCCCTGCAAAAGAGTTTGAGCCGGTTTTCACTCAGGCACACAAGGACGGCTTCCGTGCAGTTGCCCACGCAGGCGAGGATGTTGGTCCTGAATCAATCTGGGATGCAATCAACTTCCTTCATTCAGAGCGAATCGGTCACGGCCTGACTGCAATGCAGGATGAAAAACTGATGGATGAGCTTGCAACAACAAAACTTCCGGTTGAAATCTGTATCACAAGCAATACCTTCACAAAGAAAGTTATTACAAAGGCAAGTGAACATCCTGTTGCTGATTACTTTAAGCGCGGAATTGTTGTAACAATCAATACTGATGACCCGGTTTTCTTTAAGACTACCCTTCTTGATGAATTCTTCATCTGCCACAAGGATTTGAAGATGAGCATGGCGGACATCAAAAAAATGATTGAGTACAGCTTTACAGCTTCATTTATGCAGGAATCTGATAAAAAAGCATTCCTTAAAAAAGTTGATGAGGCCTGGAAAAACTGTAAGGAATAATAAATCTAAAAAAAGGACTTGGGCGGGCTAAATAACCCGCCCTCTTGATTTTAAATGACAAAACTTGAGCAGTATTACAATAAATTTCACGAAGAACACAGACTGGAAACAAGGCACGGACTTGTGGAATTTAATACTTCGATGAAGTATATCGGACAGGCGATAGAAATGACGTCTGCAAGCAGGAGGGACAAGAGCCCGGACGACAATGCCACTTTCCCGGGTGCCAGTGCCGCCTCCCCCGCGCCGGTCAAAATCCTTGATGTTGGTGCCGGCACCGGCCGCTATTCCGTCGCCCTCAGCCGCAAAGGCTACGACGTAACGGCAGTCGAACTTGTAAAGCACAATCTGGAAATTCTCCGCGCCAAGCACGAAAACGTAAAAACCTGGCAGGGCGACGCCCGCGACCTGCACTTTCTTGACAGCGACAGCTTTGACGTAACCCTTCTCTTTGGTCCTATGTACCATCTTCACGGGGATGAAAACAAACTGAAAGCGCTTGAAGAAGCCCGCCGTGTCACAAAATCCGGCGGAATCATTCTTGTTGCCTACGTTATGAACGAATACAGCATAATTTCCTACTGCTTTAAGGAACACAAGTGGGCGGAAGTTACCGCAAAAAATGGACTTTCACAGGATTTTCATATAAATGCTACAGAAGACGACCTTTATGATTACGTCCGCATTTCTGACATTGACCGCCTGAACGCAAAAGCAGGACTTGAACGCATAAAAATTATTTCGGCAGACGGAGCGGCTGACTTTATGCGCCGGGAACTCAACGAAATGAGTAAAGAAGAGTTTAAGGCCTTCTGCGACTTCCAGCTTGCAATCTGCGAGCGCCAGGATTTAGTTGGCGCTGGCAGCCACACAGTTGATATTCTGAGGGTGACAAAATGAAAGGAAAAAACATTTACACGGCAGCAATAATAGGAACTGGTCGCATAGGCTTTACGCTTGGCTTTGATAAAAAGCGGGAAAAGCCTGCAAGCCACACAATGGCCCTGCTGGAAAACAAACGGATAAAAATTGTCGCAGGTTGCGATACTTTTGAAGACAGCATTAATCAGTGGAAGCGATACGTAAGTCGCTTTAACCGGGATGTCAAGGCATACGCGACCTCAGAAGAGCTTCTCGCTGCAGAAAAATATGACATAATCGTAATTGCAGTAAACGAAGACTCCCACCTGGAGACGGCACTGCAGGCGATTGCAGCCCAGCCCAGACTTATAATTTTGGAAAAACCTGTGGCGCTTAATACCGCTGACGGAGACAAAATCACTAAAGCGGCAGAAAAATACGGAGTGCCAGTTTTAGTGAACCACGAGCGCAGATTTTCGGAAGACTATAAAATTGCAAAAGACTATATAGAACAGGGCAATCTGGGGAAAGTCATGTGCGTTAATGCCCGCCTTGATTCCGGGCTCCGGGTCTATACAAAGGAAGAAGAAGCGACCGGTGCCTACAGTCTCCTTCACGACGGAACCCACCTTGTCGATATCGTCATGTTTCTTCTGGAAAAAAATTCAGGAGAAAAAGAAGTACTGAAAAAAATGGCAATTACAAATATTACTCGTGATGAAGAAAAAACTGACGTCGTGCGTAACGTAACGGCGCATTTTGAAAGTGAATGGTGCCCTGACGTAAACATCAGCATCAGCGGCCGCAGCCGTTATTTTGGATTTGAAGTTGATATTATCGGAACGGAAGGCCGCATAAAAATCGGCAACGGGATTTTTAACTTTACCCACCGCCAGCAGTCTAAACTCTACTCGGGATTTTATTCACTTGAAAGCGATAAGAAAATCCGCCGTCCAAAGAAAACACGCTATTTTTCAAACATGATTCAGAACGCTGTGGATTTTCTGGACGGAAAGTCGGAACTGAAGTCCACTCTCCAGACAGGAATGAATACTCTTACTGTTTTGCAGGAGATAAAGCGGCAACTTGCAGAATAACATCGCCGTTTGTCTGAACCGTAAAGATATTCTTACAGTCGCTGCAGCGGTAACGGCCGGCGTGCATAACCTTAAGTTTTTTCTGGCAGGCCGGACAGTTTGCAATTGCCGGGAAAGTAAAGGTTTCTTCTTTTTTTACGCCGAAGTATTCGTTTATATCATTTTTTGAATCAAAATTCTTGATGATTTTTGCAAAGCCCAGAATCTGAATAACCTGATAAACTTCATCAGGAACCTTATAGAGAACAAGGTCGCCGCCAATTGCGCGAAGCTCCTTAAGAGCGGCAATCAGACAGCCGACGCCGGTTGACGACATGTATTTTACGCCCTGACAATCCAGAATAAATCTCTGGAAGCCGGCATTAAAAAGTTCCATCAATTTTTCTTTAAAATCTGATGAATTGTAAGTATCAACAACGCCTTCAATAGTTACGAAACAGGCATCGCGTACATTTTCATAGATTACAGGACTGGCTTTAATTGTATCCAGGCGCAAATCTGTCAGAGCATCGTTCTTAGTCATTTTTTAATAAATTCTCCCTAATCTCTCATCATATATTTTACACTTAAAAATAAGAGTATTTCAAGAGAAAAAACAAAATGTTTTATATTTTAACTATCGCTTTAAATAAACCATCAAAAGCATGATGTCGCTGTTGCGGATTCCACTGATGCGGTTTGCCTGACCAAGAGTCATAGGACGGATTTTTTCCAGCTTATTTCGGCTTTCTGCAGAAAGTGAAGGAATTGAACCGTAATCGAAATCTTCAGGGATGCGGCAGTTTTCCATTTTATGGAGTTTTTCTACGCGCTTATCCTGTTTTTCGATGTAATATTTGTATTTGGCTTCAATTTTTGCGCTTTCCCACTCTTCTTCGCTGTAGCCAGGATTTTCCATATCAGGCTTTTTAAGAAGAAGGGCTTCGATTTCTGCAAGTTTTGCGTACTTTTCTTCAACTTTGTCATACTGAGCCTGAGTTTTAAGGCCTGCGCGAAGGGCATATTTTGCAAGACGGCGGTCAGCAGTATCATGACGCAGCTTGAGACGGTATTCGGCCCGGGCAGTGAACATACGGTAAGGCTCTTTAGTTCCAAGAGTTACAAGGTCATCAATCAAAACGCCGATATAACCTTCATCACGGCCGATGATTACAGGCTCATATTCAGGAATCTTCTTGAAAGCGTCAAATCCGGCATCCTTCTGAACAGAGCAGATATATTCGTTGAGTTCCTTTGTTTCACGCTCGCTGATCTGAGCAAACTGCTGCATTTCTTCCAGGCTCATATTTGCCTTTGGCATAAAGGCACCTGCTTCCATACTTGAAGGCACTCCGTTCATGGAAGAAGGAAGCTTTCCCAGAGGACCACAGAGTTCCTTGTGGGAGCGGGCATAAAGTCCGGCGTTCATTCCGGCAACAAGTCCCTGTCCGGCAGCTTCTTCGTAACCTGAAGTTCCGTTAATCTGGCCGGCATCAAAAAGCCCCGCAACACGTTTTGTTTCAAGGGAAGCAAAAAGCTGTGTCGGCTCAACGTAATCATATTCAACGGCGTAGCCAGGACGGCTCTGAACGGCGTGCTCAAAGCCCTGCATTGTATGGAGGAAGGCGTCCTGAACACATTCCGGCAGAGAAGAAGAAAGACCGTTCAAGTACATTTCTTCTGTGGAAAGTCCTTCCGGCTCAACAAAAATCTGATGACGGTCGCGGTCTGCAAAACGCATAACCTTGTCTTCAATAGAAGGACAGTAGCGTGGACCAATTCCGCTGATTTTTCCTGAGTACAAAGGAGAGCGGCCTATATTTGCGCGGATAATTTCGTGAGTCTTTTCGTTAGTATAGGCAACGTAGCAGGGCTGCATCGGGCGTTCAACTTTTTCTGTATCAAAGGAGAAAGGTACAACTTCTGCATCACCTTCCTGATATTCAAGCTTTGAAAAATCGATTGTTTTACGGAGAATTCTAGGTGGAGTTCCAGTCTTAAGACGTCCGGTTGTAAAACCAAGGCGGCCAAGGCTTGCTGTAAGTCCGTAAGCGGCAGGTTCCCCTACCCGTCCGCAAGGAGCATCATATTCACCGATAAAAATACGTCCGCCAAGGAAGGTTCCTGTTGTCAAAACTACCGCGCGAACTGGAATGATGCGGCCGCGTTCTGTAACGACCCCGGTTACCTTCTGACGCATTCCGCTTCGGGCAGCTTCTGTCGTGTAAGTGCTGTCTGCAATATTGCTGCCGAACTCGCTGCGCTTTTCGCCTGGAATTGTACCGCGCTCAGCGGAACTGTCGCTGTTAGGAGGCAGCGGAGTCTCGGAAGAAGTCGTAAGGATATCGATTACAACGTCCATTAAGGTATACAAGTTTTCTGTCTGTTCAACTGTCTGGCGGGCAAGCTGAGAATATGCAATCTTATCAGCCTGAGAACGAGGTGCCTGAACTGCAGGACCGCGGCTTTTATTGAGCATACGGAACTGAATCATAGTTTTATCAATGAGTTTTGCCATTTCGCCGCCAAGAGCGTCAATTTCGCGGACAATATTTCCCTTGGCAATTCCACCGATAGAAGGGTTGCAGCTCATTCGCGCAATGGCATCAGGAGTTTGAGTGATTAAAACTGTTTTAAGTCCCATTCGGGCACAGGCAAGAGCCGCTTCTGTTCCGGCGTGACCGGCACCAACTACGGCTACATCATAAAAATCATAAAAACCAGACATAGTCTTATGATTATAATTAATTCACAGGGGTTTATTCAATAAATGTAAAGAAATTACCATCGTGCTTTTTACTTTCGTAGGTACCTTCGTCGGCACGCTGGTAGACGGCGTCAAAACTGTCTATATTAGATTTTGGATAGAAGGCAGCGCCCACACTTATAGTAACCTTTCTGTCCTGAAGAGCTGGGATTTCGACATTTTCAAGGTACTCAAAGACGCGGTTCAAGATACGTTCCCCGATTTCGTGGGTAGTAACGCCTTCTGCAAAGGCTGCAAATTCATCTCCGCCAAGACGGAATACAATATCACTTTCGCGGAATACATTGTTCAGGCTGGCAGCAATCGCTTTAAGAGCCTCATCACCTGCCTTATGCCCGTAGTTATCATTAATCGACTTAAATTTATCAACGTCAATCAGACAGAACATGCCGTGCTTACCTTCAAGCATAGCCTTACGGATTTTCTGCTCGCCGCTTCCACGGTTATGAATACCCGTCATTGCATCAGTTTCAGAAAGCCGTTTTAGCGCCTCCTGCTGACGCCGGTCTTCATCAATATTTTCAAAGGCAACCATTACATGATGCAGTTCCCCTGTCTGAGTTCTGTCAATTACAAAATACCTCAAACGCATCCATTTTCCCTCACGGTCAATATATTCAAGGGAAACTGTTTTTACCTTGCTGAGGCGGGCTTCCAGAGTGAGAGGTTCCATAAACTCGGTTACAATAGAAGCATAATTTTCAGAAGCAATTACATCAACAAAGTTCAAAATGCGGCCGCCATAATTCTTAAAACTGCCGCCAAGCGCGTAATCAAGATTTTTACTTCCACGGACAACCTTCATGTCACCGTTCAGAAGATTGATGCGGACAACTGCCACATAAATATCAGCGACAGCCTTAATATCACGGCTCAAAAGTTCAGATTCAGAATACTTTTTCTGCAGGAAGAAAAAAACAAAAATTACAATACAGAGAACCAGAAGAACGACTCCTGCAAATGAAACATACATGCGGTAGAGCGGCCTATTAAGCTCAGAATCATTAAGCACCAGAATTACGTTCCAGTTATTGATTACAGGCTTTGAAAAACTTGTATATCTGTTCTTCCTGTATTTAATGGAAAAGACACCATCTTTGTTTGAGCGGAAATTTTCCAGAAGCTTTATATCAAACTCATCTGCATCGTTATAAAAATTTTTTCCGGTTTTTACCTGATTTGAATGAGCGACAACAAACCCCTCATTGGTCATTACAAAGAGTTCCCGGACAGCCTCGCTGGCGGCGTTTTCTTCAATCATATCCTTAAGGCCTTCAAGGCTTACATCCATAGAAACGACACTTCGGTTATCGCTCAAAACCTTGCTTACAGAAAGCATAAGAACTGAAGTTTCAGCATCGAAATAAGGTTCAGTGAGGGCAATTTCCCCGCCTGCCATTTTTGCGTCGATGTACCAGGGGCGGAGAAGAGGAATGTAAGAGTAAGGAGGTATCCAGCCGCTGCCGTCAAGATATTCGCCGTCATAATAGGCGTAAACGCCGGTTGAATTATCTTTTATAAGGGAACCGTAAATGTCCGTCTGCTGTTTTAAATAGCTCAGTACCGCTGAATGAGGTAACTGATAGGAAAGCATGTAATCAAGTGAAACGGCAGAAAAAGCAACAGCATCCATAGGGAGCTTAAGGTAATAATTCATCTCATTAGCAATGCTGTAAGTATGCTTATCCCACTTGGACAGGATACTGTCTTTGGAAAGCCTGTAGAGTTTCAGAAATACCGCTGTGACCGCAAGTACCGAAATTAAAATCGTTACTCCAAAAATAACAATAAAGCGGCGTTTAAAACTGTTGGTTCCTAAGGACTTCTTATTCACGTGTTTAAATGATAACACGCTTATTTTATGTTCACAAGTTTCATTTTTATAATTTTCATTGTAAAATAAATTATTATGAAAAAACTAATGTTAATCACATCGGTCATTTTTACATTCTTTTCTATTATATCATGTTCTAAATCAGGCAGAAAAATTCTGAACGACGGAAAAACTCCTGTAGAACGTTATGGCGCCCTGTCTGTTTCCGGGACAAATCTCTGCGATTCAAACGGAAATCCTCTTCAGCTTTGTGGAATGAGTTCTCACGGCCTTCACTGGTACGGAAAATATGCAAATAAAGATATTCTCCAGTGGCTTCGCGACGACTGGAATGCAGATTTATGGCGTGCAGCTATGTATGTAGGAGGAAGCGGCGGTTATGTTCAGAATCCGGCCATGGCAAACAAAGTAATTGAATCAATAGAAGCTGCTAAAGAAACAGGCCTTTATGTTATTGTTGACTGGCATGTTCTTCCTGAGCTTGATCCTCTTTTATACGTTAAACAGTCTGAAGAATTTTTTGAACGAATCGCATCTACTTATGCTGACTGTCCGAATATTATTTATGAAATCTGTAATGAACCAAACGGCGAAAAAGTTACCTGGGAAGGTAATATTAAACCTTATGCAGAACGCATAATTCCAATAATCAGAAAATACTGCGATAACGTAATTGTCGTAGGAACTCCAGTATGGTCAAGTGATCTGGCAAGTGCCGCTGCAAGCCCTATAGAAAATCAGAAAAACATAATGTATACACTTCATTTTTATGCAGGCAGCCACGGAAAAGACAGCCGCGATGTTGCCCAGGCGGCTCTTAACAAGGGACTTCCGATTTTTGTAACAGAATGGGGCACAACTCAGGCTTCTGGAGACGGCGGAGTTTATGAAAAAGAAACTCTTGAATGGATGCGTTTCCTGGCTAAAAACAAGATTTCATGGGCAAACTGGTCTATAAACAATAAGGGAGAAGATTCTGGCGCGCTAAAATACAATAAAGACCGTGATGCAAAAGGCGGCTGGAAGGAAAGCGATCTTCAGCCAAGCGGAATTCTTGTAAGAAAGATTTTGCGTGGCGAAATTAAATAAAAGCTATTAACTCCAGGAGCTCACTTATGTCTTTTAAATTCCGCTTACGATTAATCACAATTGCAGTCTTAATATTTACAACTTTACAGAGCTGTAAAGCAAAAGAAAAGCAATTCAATATTATCGGGGTAAAATTCAAGAATCCTGTAAATTTTTACATTTCTGATGAAATAGCCGATTTTTCTACTTCAAATTTTGCAAATCTTTCAGAAGATAATGTTCCCCGCGAAATTCTGGACATTCAGTATGACGGCAAAAATACCTGGTATTATGTAAAAACAAAGGATTCCAGAACGCATAAAACAATAACCGGCTGGACTCGTGAGCTTTATTATTTTATAGAAGATTATGATGAAAGCCTGCTTTTCACCTGTCTTGATGATTTTGTAAAACAGGCTCCTTATACAAAAGAACTTCTTAATCCAAAAGGCGGAAACTCCTTCTACGAAAATATTCCTAAAATCAATGAATTTTTGTGCAAATTTATTGAAAAAGCTTCAAAGGCGGGGTTATCAGAAGAATATATTCTTGACCTTGTTCATAATCTTTCAAAAGACGAAGTAATGGAAGCTAAAGATATAGCAGAGCTGGAAAATCCCTTTTATCTTATGCTTGCTAAATACGATTTAATTGAAGGCTACTTTGACGCTCAATATTTCAACCTGGAGTATGATAGCAGAGACCTCTGTTACGGAAAAGAAAAAGAAACACTTCTTATAGCAGCAGTCAAAAATAATGCAGTCCGCTCCGTAAAATATTTAATTAATGATGGATGTGACAGAGAAATATCTGATATTCATGGAAAAACTGCGCGGGATTATGCTCTTGAATCAAAATCGGAAGAAATTAAATACATAGCAGGCACATCTGCTAATAAAGATGATTATGAAAAAGTAATAAATGAGCTTATAGAAGACAAAAATTACCTTTCTTATAAAAATGAATATGATGATTACTATAAAAACTTCATAAAAAACTCAGAATCATCGAAGACAAAAGACCTATATAGAGTTTCATCCTTTAAAAACTGGAGAGCTTACGCTTTTGAAGATACTGTAATATATGATGCTGATAAAAAAGAAATTCCTGTAAAACGGGGAGAAGAATTAAAATGCTGTTTTGTATTTGATGATGATTATGAGCAGCCTGGTATTTTAAGTGAAAACGGAAAATTCTATATCAAATATTATGTAGTAGAAAAAGAAGACGGTCGTAAGGGTGTTATAAGTGATTTATATCTTGCACATGGAAAAAACGGATTAGGCTTTTTAATTTCCTTCTATGAAAATATTAATAAATCAAATAATAATGATAAATATTATCGAAGGCTAAATATTTCTGAAAATGGCGGAACTGATCTGAATTTGAAAGAACTTCAGAATTATGTAAATAATTTTGGTTTTACACATCTGGTAATAGACAGTAAGACTTTTCCTGTTATTCAGCTTGAAAACACTTTTTATGGCATAGACGGACATGATTTATATAAAATCATAAGTTTTGATTTTGGCAGTTCAAAATCAGATAACACGGGATGGCATACTATGATTTCTTCAAAAGACCGTCGTGATTCCATTTATACGATTCACGTAAAATACGGAGAATATGATAACAGCTATCTTGAATGCAACTGTTACCGCTTAAAAATAAAGGAAGGAACAGATAATATAATTGTTCCTGCAAACGAAATCAGAAATGTAAAAATTCCAGGAGATTTCAACTATTAAAATCTCCTGGTGCTAAGCGCTTTTACTTACCCATTGAGCCGTCGCGGTACATTGAAAATTTATCCATCGGGTAGTTTTTAAGGTTATCCAGAACCTTGCGTCCGTCAGCCTTGTTAAGCAGGGTTTCACGGGCGCGGGAAATTTCAGTTTCAGTCTTGTGCTTTGAAGGGCCGCCTACACAGCCGCCCGGGCAAACCATACCTTCAACAAAATCTTCCTGAAGCTTGCCCACCTTGAGCTGTGCCACGGCCTTTTTACAGTCTGCACCACCGGCGCACTTAAGAAGCGTGATATTGCTGACATCTTCACCGCGTTCCTGCATACATTCCAAAACGGCATTTGCAACACCGCCGCTTGACGCAAAACGCTTGCCCCATACGGAAGCTTCCTGATATTCTTCAGAAACCTCTTCAAAATCAATATCCTTAGAGCGCATGAGGGCACGAAGCTCACCGTAAGTTACAGCGTAATCAGCGTTGTCAGGAATTGTCGGGTCATTTGCTTCAGACTTTTTAGCGATACAAGGGCCGACAAAAACTGTCACGCAGCCAGGATGTGTGTATTTGAGATAGCGGGAAATTGCGCACATCGGAGAAACTGTATTGGACATGTTGTTTTCAAAAACATCAGGATAGTGCTGGCGAAGAAGATTGATGAAGGCCGGACAGCATGAAGTTGTCATCTTCTTTCCTTCTCTAAGCGCCTCGCTCCACTCAAGCGATTCATAAGCCGCAGTCATGTCACCGCCAAGACCTACTTCCACCATATCAGCAAAGCCAAGCTTTTTGAGAACATTTTTTACCGCAGCCATGGAGATTTTCTCTCCGAACTGGCCTTCAGTTGCAGGGGCACACATGGCAATTACTTCTTTTCCGGCAAGAATGTCATTGATAATATTTACAAGGTAAGTTTTTGAACCTATAGCGCCGAATGGGCAGCTGTGAATGCAGTGACCGCACTGAACACATTTTTCTTCATTAATGCGGCAGAAACCGTATTCATCGTAAGTGATGGCTCCAACCGGGCAGGCTTTTTTACAAGGGCGTTCCAGATGAACGATGGCTCCGTAAGGGCAGGCCTTGGCGCACATTCCGCATTCCTTACATTTTGTCGAATCGATATGCATGCGGACTTCAGCCGGAGAAATGGCATTAAAATGGCAGGAGTTAAAACATGGACGACCTATACAGAAGCGGCAGTTATCAGTAACCGAATAAGCCGAAATAGGACAGTCATCGCAGGCTGCGTTAATAACCTGAACAACGCAGTCAGAAGGTTCCTTGTCAGTAGGACATTCTGCGCAGGCAAGGTTAATTCGCTGCTTTACAATTTCACGTTCCTTATAAATACAGCAGTAGTCGCTCTTAGGACCAGGCACCATAGAATAAACAAGCTTTTCCTTATTTTTAGGAGTCAGCTTTCCCTTCCATGCCAGTCTGCAAACCTCTTCCATGATTTTGTGCTTGAAGCGCACAATGCCCTTATCATTTGTTACCATTTTTTTGCCTTTTTTTAATATGCTTTAATATGGAAAGAATTATAACTAAAGCTCTTATCTGGGGCAAGTAAGGTCCTTTTTCAGGAAGAGCTGCCGCTTTTTCTCTCTGACTTTAATACTTTAATGCACTTCACTATACTGTGTCCTATGAAATACAACTTAGCAATTTTTGACATGGACGGAACAATCCTTAGCACTTTGGATGATTTATGTGACAGCACAAACGTAATTCTTAAACGCCACGGATGGCCGCTCCACACAGTAGAAGAAATCAGATTTATGGTAGGAAACGGTCTTAAAAAGCTGATGGAACGCGCCTGCCCTGCCGGCACTGATGATGCAACAGTTTCTAAAATCCTTGCAGAATTCATTGAATATTATAACCTTCACTGCGCGGACAAAACCCGCCCTTATGACGGAATCCCTGAACTTTTGAAAGCCCTTCGTGAAAAGGGCGTAACAGTTGCCGTAAATACAAATAAAATCCAGGGGGCAGCTGAAGAACTCTGCGACCTCTATTTTAAGGGCCTCTTTGACATCATCTGTGGAAACACACCAGACATTCCTGTAAAACCTGCCCCAAACGGCGTTCATAAAATCATGAAAAACTTTGCAGAAGAAAAAGGCCTGCAGCCAGGCGAAGTTCACGCCGTTTATATCGGTGACTCAGACGTAGACTTTATGACAGGAAAAAACTCCGGCATAGACTTTATTGGCTGCGACTGGGGCTTCCGCGGCGAAGACTTCCTCCGCCAGCAGGGTGCAAACGTAATCGCTAAAAAGCCAGCTGACGTGCTCAAGCTGATGATGTAAATAATTTAAAACTTTTTCTTGCATTCTCCAAAAAGCGTAGTAAAATTAGTTTATGTGATAGTAGTACTATCATAGTAATATTTTTACTATCACGTAAAAAAAAACACGCTTTTTCACACAGGAGGACAAAATGAAAAAGTTAGTAAAAAAGTTGGCCGTAATTTTTGCGGCAGGGGCACTTTTGGGCGCGCTTGCAGGCTGTTCAAACATTTTGCTTGACGACGAAGAAACTACAGACGGCTCAGCACGCAGCGCAATTTCAAACACAGTTACTTACACCACAAGCCCTGAAATCTTCAATCTCGTATGCGAAGGCTACAACGAAGGAACAAAAGGTCCTATTATCATCACAAAGGGAAAACTTAAAAGCGGCTTCTCTTCAAAAACCGTTTATCTTATTACACTTTCCGGCACTGACAATGTTGCCAATCAGTCGACAGGATATATCACTGACCTTTTGAGCGGCTTCTGCCTCAACAACGCATATCTTGAAAACGTTGTAAACATCGTAAATAAAAATATTCCTAAGAATTCAAATATCATTCTTGCAGGCCACAGTCTTGGCGGAATGATCTGCCAGCAGGTTGCCGCAGACGATTCTATCAAGGCTAACTACAATGTTTTGAACACAGTCTGCTTCGGCTCTCCTCTTCTTGCTGCCGGAAGCCGTGAAGGTGACACAAAACGCCTTGGCGACACTTCTGACGTAGTTCCATACCTGAGCGGAAGCCTTTTCAACAACACAGCATGGGCAATTCTTGGCTTGAACCGCGAAAACGGCGGCTACGGGACTGACCTTCTTGCTGCCCACACAGAGAGCTATGGTCGAACTGACGTTTGGGAACGCTACGACGTCACCGGACAAAAATGGGGTTCAGCAAAGATTACCCTTAACCTGAACACAAAAACCTTCTATAAATCACCAAGCTGGTTGTTTTAGGGAAGAATAAAACTTAACTGACAAGGCCTGCACGAAATGAAGTGCAGGTCTTTTTTTTTCGTAAGTAATACCAGCGATTTTAGGAGGCAGCATAGCCACGATTGTAGGGGCGCCGAAGGCGGCCACCGCAGAGAACGAAGTGAGCGAGGAGGCTGGAGCGCAAGCGGAACCCCGGAAAGCGTGTGGGAAGATGGTACCGCTCCAAAGCACCCCATTTGTCACACCCCCTTAAATTCTGTATAATCGTACTACTATGGATTTAATCAAGAAACTTGACGAATGTGAAAAACGCTTTGCAGTTGTGAACGAAGCGGTAATGGATCCGAATCTTGTAAAGGATGCCAAAAAGTATAAGGACACGATGCGTGAACACGGTTATTTGAGTGAAGTTTGCGCCCTTTATGACGAATACAAAAAGGTCCTGACAGGCATTAAAGATGCAAAAGAAATGATTACTAACGAAGACGATGCCGACATGAAGGAAATGGCCCGCGAGGAGCTTAAGGAACTTGAAGACCGTCAGCCAAAACTTGAAGAAGAAATTAAACTGAAGCTTGTTCCGCCTGATCCGCTTGATGAAAAGAACATCATTCTGGAAATCCGTTCGGCTGCCGGTGGTGACGAAGCTTCGCTTTTTGTACGCGACCTCTGGGAAATGTACACTCACCTTGCCGAGCGCAAGGGTTGGAAGACTGAAACTATGGAAGCTCAGGAAACTGAGGTCGGTGGTTTTAACAAAATCGTAACTTCTATCAGTGGTAAGTTTGTTTACGGAACTTTGCGCTGGGAATCAGGCGTTCACCGCGTTCAGCGTGTTCCTCAGACTGAATCACAGGGCCGTCTGCAGACTTCTACAGCAACTGTTGCCGTTCTTCCTGAGGCCGAAGAAACTGAAATTGAAATTAAACCGGGCGATGTTCGCGTTGACGTTATGCGCGCCGGCGGACCTGGCGGACAGTGTGTAAACACAACCGACTCTGCAGTTCGTTTGACCCATATTCCGACCGGTCTTGTTGTAATCCAGCAGGATGAAAAGAGCCAGATTAAAAATAAGGAAAAGGCCTTCCGCGTTTTACGTGCCCGCCTTTTTGATCTTGAAGAAAGCAAGAAGCAGGAAGAACGTGCCGCAGCCCGCTCAAGTATGGTTGGTTCTGGTGCCCGTTCCGAAAAAATCCGTACTTACAACTTCCCTCAGGACCGCGTAACTGACCACCGCATCAACCTTTCCCTCCATAACCTCCCAGGCTTTATGATGGGAAACATGGACGAAATGCTGGATGCCCTCAACGTTTACGCCAAGGAAGAACAGCTGGCAGCGGATATTACAGAGCTCTAGAATTTCAGACACGGATTTCACGGATAAACACGGATGTTCACGTATTTTTTATTTCTGTTTTTATCCGTGTCCCATCCGTGTAAATCTGCGTTCATCCGTGTCAAAAAAAATCGTGATGACAATACAAGAATTCAAACAACAGGCAAAAAATCTTCTTACAAATTCTCCTTCTGCAGCGCTTGATATAGAAATTTTCCTTTCCCACTTTCTAGGACTTTCAAAAACACAGATACTTATGAAGGCAAAGGAAGAAATCCCGGCGGAGAAGCTTACAATTTTAGAAGATGCTTTGACCCGACGCCAGTCCGGACTGCCAGTTGCCTATATCACGGGGCATAAGGAATTCTACGGTTACGACTATTTCGTTACACCATCAGTTTTAATTCCAAAACCCGATACGGAAATCCTGGTTGAAAATGCCGTAAACTTCCTTTACGAAAAAATCAATGCAAATCCAGACCGTATTCTTACCGTCTGCGATATGTGCACGGGAAGCGGCTGCATCGCTCTTTCAGTTTTAAAATCACTTTATGAGATAAAAAAAGTTCCACTGGAAAGGCTTCCAAAATTCACACTTGTAGACATAAGTGCCCCGGCCCTTGAAATTGCCCGTAAAAACGCAGAAAATCTTCTCGGCAATTCAGAAAATGGCGGCAACACAAAACTCTTAGAAAGAGTCCGCTTTATTCAGAGTAATCTTTTTGAACAGCTGCCATATCAGTTTGATGCAGTTCTTACAAACCCGCCTTATGTTCCAGCATCCTTGACGGACGAAATCTTAAAAGACGGCAGAAGTGAACCCCGCCTTGCCCTGGACGGCGACATTACCATTACCGGCGACCACTCAGAAAGCGACGATGGTCTTGAAATCATCCGAAACTTAATGCCCCAGCTTGGCGAACACATTGCCCCCGGTGGCTTTTTCCTCATGGAAACAGGCGAATACAACATGCGCGGCGCCGAAAATCTTTCATACCGGGCCGGCTTTCGCAATTCGCAGGTCTTTGAAGATTTAGAAGACCAGGAACGCGTGCTGTATGGGGAGAAATAGATTTATTTCTTTAATTTCTTCACATCTTCAAGGAATAAATCAAAATCAGAATTTATCTTCTGAGTCTTATTGAAAATATCATATTCAGCAAAAGCTTTTTCATCGGCTTTATTTCTTGAAATCTTTCCATTTCCTTCAAGAATATCGTACTTTCGGAATTCAAGAAATTCATTAACACTTGCCGCAAACTGTTCCATGTTAAAAGGAATCTCGCGTTCAATCAAATCTTCAATATAATCAAAATAACTGCTCACAGCTCTTTCAAGCTGACGAATCTGCTTTTCAGAAAGATAGTTTTTAGCAATATTCACATCAGATTTCAGAATACGGCCATCAGGAGAATTCTTCCATGTTGTCAAACCCATGTGCTCTTTATTGTGGTCAGCCCTATCATAAACAATTTCAGCCGCAGTCTGCCCTGTAATTGCAAAGTGAAACTTATTCTGAACTGTCGCATAAAACTGTTTTGTAATTTCAGAGTTTTTATCATAATCAATGGAACATTCTGCAAAAATATCTGTAATCTGCTGCCAGATTCTGCGTTCACTTGTACGGATTGAGCGAACTCGTTCCAAAAGTTCATGGAAATAATCTTTTCCAAAAACAGTTTCGCCCTGCTTTAATCGCTCATCATCCATCACAAAGCCTTTTTTGATGTATTCTTTTAATACATTTGTAGCCCAGATACGGAACTTTGTAGCCTTTGCAGAATTCACTCTATACCCCACAGAGATAATGGCATCAAGATTGTAAAAATTTGTAAGAACAGTCTGAGTTTTATTCTCTATTGCACCATGCCTAGTGGTTATTTCCATTTTGGAAACAACCACATCTTCCTCAAGTTCTCCTTCTTCAAAAATATTCTTAAGATGTTTGGAAACCGCAGGAACATTTACATCAAATAATTCTGCCATTGATTTCTGTGTAAGCCAGATAGATTCATCTTTAAGGAGTGCATTTACTTTTACATCTTCTTCATCTGCTTTATAGAGAATGTATGATATTTGTTTTACAAGTTCGTTTGGCATTTGCTTCGTTTCTCCATACTTTAAGTAAAGCAGAAATATGCTAAATATTTAAGTCCTAAATCATCTTCAACAAATCATCCAAATCACCGCCAAGTCTAGATAAAATTTCTTCTTTAAGATGTTCGCGGATTTTCTGTTTACGCTCTTCTTCTTTTGAATCTGATTTCGGCAATGTACTCTGAGATTCTGAATCTGTATTCTCGCGGAACAAGTCTAAAACAGGAACATTCAGAGCTTCGGCGATGCGTTCAATTGTGGAAAGCTTAGGAATATTTTTATAGGTTTCCATAAGACCTATGTAACTTGCAGAAGTACCGCAAAAAATTGATAAACGAAGTTGTGATATTCCTTTTTCCTGCCTAATTCTTCTGATGTTATCGATGACAGTCTTTTCCAATTTTGATATTTCATTTTCCATACTATCAATTCTGATATTCTTTATCCGATTAAAACTTGTCTGTTTGATAGTATTTATGATATATTGTTTTTGATAGTGATAATTAACTATCAAATTATGTAATCAGGTATCATAATGTCATTCATTTCCCTAACATTTGCAGCATTCTTTCTTATTTTTATCTCACCCTATCATCTTGCAGGGCGACTTAAGAAAAATGCTATAATTTCACAACAAATTCTTCTTTTTCTGGCAAGCCTTATATTTTATGCATTTACTGATTTACGTTTTTTACCATTCCTTTTTTACACAATTGTAATCTCCTACTTTGGTGGAAAACTCTGTAAAAACCGCGTAGCTTTCATAATTTCTATAATAGCAACTCTTTCACCTCTTTTGTTTTTCAAATATGCACCGAGCAACTGGCTCAAAGGCATCATTTTTCCACTCGGAATTTCATTCTTCACATTCCAAAGTATCAGCTATATTGCCGACTGTTATACTAAGAAGATTGAAGTTGAGAAAAATCCTTTTTATGTTGCTCTTTTTATCAGTTTCTTTCCTGTGATTTCATCAGGCCCAATTCAGAGAGCGGGCAGTCTTATTCCTCAACTGAAAACTACTCATCATTTTGATTATGCCAACGCGACTGACGGAATGAAACTTTTTGCATGGGGATTATTCAAAAAACTTTGTATTGCAGACAGGATTGCAATATATGTAAATTATGTCTACGGTAATGCAAGTGAAAACTATGGCACAGCAATTTTTTTAGCTACAATCCTTTATTCATTCCAGATTTACTGTGATTTCTCCGGCTACAGCGATATGGCAATCGGCGTGGCAAAATATATGGGATTTGATGTCGGCAAAAACTTTGATCATCCTTATTTGTCACAATCTGTAGGAGAATTCTGGAGACGCTGGCATATTTCACTTTCCACCTGGCTCCGCGATTATATTTACATTCCACTCGGAGGAAGCCGCGTCGCATTACCCCGAATCTATGCAAATCTTTTCATAACATTTTTAGTTAGCGGACTCTGGCACGGTTCAACCTGGAATTTTGTAATCTGGGGATTGTTACATGGATTTTATCAATGTGTTGGAAGAGCTGGAAAGCCTTTTTTTGAGAAACGCAAATTACCTTCATTTATCAAAATTTTTATTACATTCTGTCTTGTTACATTTGCCTGGATTTTCTTTAGAGCTGATAATTTGCAAGCATCAGGATTGATAATCATAAAGATTACGCAAGTTCCGCTTAATCTGATTGATTTTATTTCATTGAAGGGTGAACTGGGGTTGAAAGAAGCTATTCGAATTTTATTTGCATTAAATGAAAATGTCGGTGGATTTCCTTCAATAATTAAAATTGTAATTATAATTCCATTCTTTCTCATTATAAGCATTGCAACAAAACACAAAGACGGATTAACAATTATTAATGAACGTAAATGTTTAATTCGTTGGTTTTATTATTCTGTATTTATTTTTTTAATAATGCTAAATATAAAAATTTCCAATGGAGATTTTTTATACTTACAATTCTAAACGGAGCTAATTCTATGAAAAAATTATTTATAAAATTTTCTATTTTATTATTAATAATTTATATTCAAGTTTTTACATATATAATGATAGGAAAATTTGCAGCACAATTTAATTATGGAATAAATACTTATGAGCAAATAAATGAAAGTTTTAAGAATGCTATAAAAAAAGAATACAACTGCTATTTCTTAGGAAATTCAAGAATATACCGTGGAATAAACCCTGATAAGATTAACTCAATAGAGTGCTATAATTTTGGACATGATAATGATAGTTATAATCAAATCTATTACAAGATTTTATATCTACTCCAAAATAATAAAAATATACGATGCTTATTAATTGGGACCGATTATTTTCAATTCTCTTTTTTAAGTGATACAAGAAGTCATATTTATTCACAACTTTTTCCAAAGAGATATATTTACGATTTTAAGAGAAATTCTTTTTCATACTGGCCACATATTATTCAAAAAAATTATAGAAATATTCAAGATTTTGTTTTTAATGACTCTACAACAATCAATATTTTAAGATATTTTTTTCACAAACCAATATCTTATCAACTTCCTTACTTAAAAGATAACGGTCAGTATATTACTTATGGAAATGCAAAAGGTACTGAAAAAGAACCTCGTGATTATACTATTCTAAATATACAATATGAATATTTTCTGAAAATCATAAAATTATGCGAAAAAGAAAAAATAAATTTATTTGTAATAATGCCACCTTTATGGAAGGCAGAACTGTATTCCCACTCAGAAAATGAAAGAATTGAATTCAATAAAATGATATTAAATACTCTGTCAAATACTTCATTTAGCGGACATTACCTTAATTACAGTGAAGAAAATGGTATATCTGAATACACAGACTTTACAGATACTACACACCTAAATTCGATTGCCGCAGACAAATACAGTGAATACATCGATAAAAAAATTCTGTCGAATATATTCAAATAATACGATTTAAATCTCCACACCCTTCGTAAAAAACAGCGAAATTCCTTCCTTAGGGAATTTTACCTTTACTTCCTCAATCATCGCCTTAATTTTCCGGGCCGCATCACCATCCACATAGGTGTAGAGGATGAAATTCTGTTCCGGCCAGGCGGCAGAGCCCATTTTGCGGGCCTTGAGCCCCTTTCCGTGAACATCATTTAAAATTGTATACTGAATGTCAGGAATATTTTCTTCAAGGCGCTCGATGATATCGTCTTCCACCGACTGATTACTTATAATTTCTGCTCTATATTCTGCGATCATTATTTTTACTCCTGTGAGGGCTCTTCTTCATTCTGCTTTTCATGCAACTTCATTTTCAGTTCTCGTATTTTCTGTCTTCTGTTATTCATAACAAGGCTGTACAAAACCGGAATTACCAGCAGGGTAATGAAGGTACTTGAAGTCAAACCACCAACAACGGCAATACCAATCGGCTGAACCATCATAGACTGGCCTTCGCTGGCAAAACACATAGGAAGCATACCAAGAATTGTAGTCAGCGTTGTCATCAAAACCGGGCGAAAGCGGCTCTTTCCTGCCTGGAAGCAGGCTTCCTTAAGAGCAACCCCGCGTTCACGCAGCATACCGGTATAGTCAACAAGAATAATACCGTTATTTACAACAATTCCGACCAGCATAATCAAACCAACCATAGACATAATCGAAAGTGCCTGCCCGATAATCTTATAGATGAAAACAACACCAATAATCATAAAAGGAATGGTTGCAAGGTTGATAAGCGGAGCCTTAAAGCTTTCGTAAGTTGCCGCCATAACGCCAAATACAAGAATAATCGCCATGCTGATGATTTTAAGGTAAAGCTTCATCTGCTCGGTTGTATCTTTCCATGAACCTTCATAGCTTACGGTTACTGCATCCGGGATAATAAAGGTCTCGTTGATTTTCTGCTTAATCATATTTTCTACGACGTTTGCGTTTGTTGTAGAAAGAATATCTGCAGTAACATGAATGATTCGAGTCTGACTTTCGCGGGCAATGGAAACAGGGCCTACACCTTTTTTAAGGCTGGCAAAGTTTGCAACACTCACCTTACCGTTTGTTCCCTTTACAAATATGCTTTCAAGGTCGTCCATTGTCTTGCGGTCTTCCGGACGGTAAGAAACAACGACGTCATAATCTTTTCCGTTATTGCGGTAAACACAGGCCGTCGTTCCGTTGATGGCGTAGTTAATTTCCTTGGCAACAGTCGTAACATCAACTCCAAAGGCATATGCCCTCTGGCGGTCAATTACAATTTCTACCTGAGGAAGTCCCTTATCCATACTGATGCTTGCCTCGCCAGTATCGCCTAGTTCATCGATGATTGCGCCGATTTTCTGAGCAGTGTCCATTGCCTTGTCCAGATCATCAGAGCGGATTGCAACATCAATATCACTTCCCATCATCTGGCGGCGGAAGCCAGCGCCAAAACCAAATGTAACTCCAGGATACTCATTAAAATGGGCACGAAGTTTCTGCTGGATGGCAGCGGCATTATCAATCTGATGTTTTGTTTCCGGCAAGCTGATTTCTATAGAACCTTTGTTTGTGGCAGTATTTCTTCCCGAACCACCGATAGAAGTCGTAATATTTTTATAGCCCTTAATTTCTTCTTTTACGATATTTTCAAGATCAAGAACAATCTTTCCAGTCTCATTCAAAGGAGTTCCAACAGGCATTGTAATATTCAGGGTAACAGAGTCGTCACTTCCAGAAGGCATCATATTAATCTGCAAAGTTGGAATCATTACAAAAGAAATGATGAGAATACAGAAAGCAACAACAAGAGTTATAAGACGGTTATTCAAAGAAATGCGGAGAAGTTTTCCGTACCAGTCTGTAAGTTTGTTCATAACCGCCTGGAAAGAGCCGTAAAGCTTTTTCAAAATCGGATTTGAAACAGGTTTTTCTGTTCGGTTAGAAAGCGGCAGGAATTTTCCGGCAAGAACAGGAACAAGGAAAATCGCAACAAGAAGCGAGGAAACAAGGGCAATTACGATTGTAAAAATAAGCCCCTTGAACATCTGTCCCATCATTCCCAAATCAGAAATAAAGAAGATAAAAGGAATGAATACACAGATTGTCGTAAGGTTTCCGGAAATTACCGACATCAGCATTTCCTGGCTTCCAAGAATTGCCGCAACCTTAGGCTTAGTTCCTCGCTGACGGTAGGCATAAATATTATCAATCATAACGATTGAAGCATCTACAATCATACCAACACCAAGAATAAGACCTGTCAAAGTCATCATGTTCAAAGTGATTCCAAGGTTACTCATTGCAAAAAGAGTAATGACAATAGAAAGAGGAATAGAAATTGAAATGATGATTGTACTTTTGAAGTTCTGCAAAAAGATAAAGAGGATGATTACGGCAAGGAGCAAGCCCTGCCATGCCGACTGAATCAAAGTGCTGATAGTTTCGCGGATTGAGTCAGTTGTATCCCATACGATTTCAAGGGAAATATCACCCGGAAGACGGCTTGCAAGTTCATTCATCTTTTTGTAAACGTTATTTGCAACTGTTACAGAGTTAGAGCCCGAAACCTTTGTGATTGTAATATAAACACCGCGCTCACCGTTGATGTAAGACTCTGAACTTGCATCTGCATAGCCCATAGTCGCAGTTCCAATATCACGGAGTTTTACCGAATAACCGTTTATTGTAGAAATTACAGTATCGTTGATTTCTTCAACAGAAGAAAACTGACCTGTTGTGCGGACAACGTAGTTTTTATGACCTTCCTGAACCTTACCGCCGCCAAGTTCAAGATTCTGCTTGGCAAGGGCACTTACAACAGTCGGGATTGTAAATCCGTAAGCGGCAAGGCGGTTCTGGTCAAGTTCAACATTTACCTGCTTT
The DNA here is from genome assembly GCF_000619925.1 of Treponema sp. C6A8. Classification (GTDB taxonomy): domain Bacteria; phylum Spirochaetota; class Spirochaetia; order Treponematales; family Treponemataceae; genus Treponema_D. Next base: position 226,000 of record NZ_JHVB01000002.1, read on the forward strand.
GTACGTCCGCCGCGAACTGCAGCTTCTGCAACGCCATCAGCCTGTTCAAGAATATCTGTAATATTGTCTTCTGCAATCTGCTTGATATCGTCTACCGAGCGGTTACCGCGTACAAGAATACGCATAATAGGCATGGAATCGCTGGAAAAGCGCATGATGCTTGGAGTTCCCGCGTTATCAGGCAGGGAATTTGTAATTCGGCTCAGCTTATCGCGGATATTGTTTACCGCCGCTTCCATATCAGTTCCGTAATTGAACTCCATCTGAACCATAGAAGAACTTTCTGAAGAAGTAGAAGAGATTTTTTTAACGCCGTTTACGCTGACAACCGCATTTTCTATAACCTTTGTAACGGTCTGTTCAACGGACTCAGGGCCGGCGTTAGAATAAGTTGTCATAATCATAACGTAAGGGTTGTCTACATCCGGCATAAGGGCAATGGCAACCTTACTGAAGGTAAATATTCCAAGCATTCCCAAAAGTGCAAAAACAATCAGCACTAAAACGGGATGCTCCATAGTTTTTCGGCTTAAACTCATTCTGGGCGACCTCCATCGGCCGGCTTTTCGGCAGCAGCCTGGACAGGACTTCCATTTGTAATATCGCGGATTTTTCCGCCGTCAGAAAGGGTAAGCATACCTTCAACTACAACTTTTTCGCCTTCATTTACGCCATCCAGAATCTGATAGTAACCGCCTATGTTCTTGCCAAGTGTAACCTTGCGTTTCTGAACAGTCTCACCGTCGGTCGTAACATAGAGGAAGTACTCATCGTTGTTATTTACAAGGGCATCCTGCTGAATTGCAATCTGATCTACATAATCAACAGTATAGAGCTTTACTTTTGCAAACATTCCGGCATTCAGGCGAGGATCATTCTGGTCAAAATGAAGGACGATTTCCTTTGTTCGGGTAGAAGAATCAACAACCGGGGAAATGCGGACGACAGTCGCATTAAAAACAGCGCCGGCATAGGCTTCAAAAGAGATTTCAGCCTTCAAACCCAGCTTCAAATCCCCGATATAGCGTTCAGGAACATAAGCCGTAATCTGAAGGTTTGCAATATCACCGATTTTTGTAACGACAGAACTTGTAGAAACAGTTTGTCCTGACTTCATTGGTGTAGAAATAATACTTCCGCTGATTGGAGCGGTAACCGGAGACTTAGCGTAATAACTTCCCGGCTCAGAAGGGTCAACATAAGCGATTACGTCACCGGCCTTTACCTGAGAACCAAGAGACACTAAAGTCTGCACGATTTTTCCGCCGATTGAAGGGAAAACTTCAATGCTGCTCTGGGTTTCAACATCACCGTTTGTAAGAAGATAATCGTGAAGGACAGTTTTTTCAGCTACGACAGTCGTTACAGAAGTTACGGTATTATTTGCGCCGCCGGCAACCATTCCCTTACCTTTGCCAGGTTTTCCGCCCGGACCCCCAGCACCGCCAGCCTTTTTACTGCCTATAATAAAAAAAATTGCGAGAATTGTAAAAAGTATAACTTCGGCAACTATAAGCGGGGTTTTGTTTAATTTCTTTTTTTCATCAAGTGGCATAATTTATCTCCAAAATTAGTTTTCAGATCCAGATTTTGTAAAAGTTCCAAAAGGAAGTCCAAGAGTGCTTTCAAGAGAAAGCGTATTTGAAATAAGGGTAAACTGTTGCTGTGCCAGAGATGTTTTTGCAGTCAGAAGATTGTCTTCGGCTTTCTGCAGGGTCAGCAGGTCTTTTGAACCGTTATTGTAGGCAATGCGGGTCATGTCAAAGGTGCGCTGCATAAGCTGCACGTTTTTCTTTAAAGTTTCCAGCTGAGATTCTGCCTGTAAGATGGTGTTGTAACTGTTGCGAACATTAATTGCGGCGGAAGTTTTTTCATCTTCCAGCTTAAGCTTTAATTCTTCAAGATTTTCCTTCTGAGAAGCAACACTCAGAGCACCGCTGGACCATGGAAGCCAGCCGTCAAGAGGAATTTTCACGCCAAGAGATAAAGTATTGCTGGTAGACAAATCATCAACATCTTTTACTTTTGTCTTTCCATAAGAATATGATGCTGTCAGGCTCGGCCCGTAAGCAGAAAAGCGTGAAGCCAGAAGAGTTGCCTTAGCTGAATCAACAGAATTCTGAGCTGACTTTACAGAAGGAAGATTTTCCAGGTCGCCGTTAAGAACCGACTCCGGAATCTCAAGCTTGCTCACTGCTTCATCAAGATTTCCTTCCAGCTCAATCTGAATTGAAAGCCCTATTCCCAAAATCTGCTTAAAGCTTGCAAGGTCGTTCGTGTAGGTATTTCGCAAAGAAGTGATTGTCGGCTTTTTGCTTTCTACATTGTACTGAGAGTTCAACAAATCTAGTTCAGAAAGCTGACCGCGGTTGTACTTGGAAAGGTTTGCATCGTAAGTCTGCTGGGCAGTTTCCAGGCTTCTTTCCTGAGAAGCAAGATTATCCTTTTCATAGAGAATATTATAGAAGGATTTTCGCACGTTCAGTTCAACACTGCGCAGGGTTGCCTCATAACTGAGTTCACCAGCCTCATAGGCGAGGACGGCACTTTTAATAGAAGAATAAATTGAAGGTGAAAGTCCTACAGAAAGGCTGCCGGAAATGCTTGAACTATAAGAATCTTTTTCCAGATCATCAGTAAAATTACCGCTTACACTTGCAGTCGGACTTATTGAATTCCACGAAGAGTTTTTTTGACGCTTTTTCAGTTTGAGCGAAAGTTCACTTCTTTTTACCGAAACATTGTTCTCAAGAGCCAGCTTTACAGCTTCATCAACGGTAAGTTTTAAGACCGCTTTATTATCATTTTCCTGAGCAAAAAGCCCTGCAGACAAAAAACAAATCAGGGCCGCTGTTAAAATTTTTCTAAACATTATCCTGTCCTCAACTTTTATTATAACAAATAAATGATACAAATAAGTACGAAAATTTTATAGAAAGTTTTGTTATCACCAGCCCTATTTTTTAGGATTGCCTATAAGGCTCTCTTATGTTATTTTTAAATCGGTGGGAAATTAAAAATGGAATCAGCAGATATTTTTCGTTCTAACATTAACGACAAAAACGCTCTTCTAAACGAGTTCTTATCTAAATACGACTACTTCAACGACGAAGACCGGGAACGCATTTCAAAAGCCTGGGCTTTTATGACCGAAAAATGCGGCGACAAAAAACGCAGCTGCGGTAGTCCATATTATCTTCATCCCCTCAGACTGGCAAAAATCCTTGCAGACAGCAAACTTGATGCAGATGCAATAATCACAGGTATTTTACATACAATCCGCGATTTTGGAGTAAGCCCGGAAGCAGCCGGAGAAATTTTTGGCGAACAGATTGAAAAGCTTTTGCAGGGAACAAACAAAATCATGTACCTGCCGATTAACTCAAAAACCCTGCGCCAGGCTGATGCCATCAGAAAGATGATTTTTGCAATGGTAGACGACGTAAGAATCATCCTTGTAAAAATTGCAGACCGCCTAGACAGAATCAGAAACATCAAATCTCTTGAGCCGGAACGACAGCGCATCCTTGCAGAAGAAATCATAGATATCTGGGCGCCGCTGGCTGACCGCCTTGGTATGCAGACTGCAAAAAACGAGTTTGAAGACTTGAGTCTTCGCTACACAAATCCAAAGGCTTATAATCAGATTGAAGCAATTGTTGCCCAGTCAAAGGAAGAACGCGCCGAATTCCTTAATTCAGCCGTAAAAAAGATTCAGCAGAAGGCAGAAAAAACCGGAATCAGCGTTACAATCACAAGCCGGGCAAAGCACTATTATTCGATTTATCAGAAAATGAGAAAGCGCAACAAGAGCGCAAGCGAACTTTACGACCTGCTGGCCCTGCGAATCCTCTGTAATTCAAATGCGGAATGCTATCAGCTTGTGGGAATCGTTCACAGTCTCTGGCTGCCAATGGACGGACGCTTCAAGGACTACATTGCCGTTCCAAAAGCAAACGGCTACCAGTCACTTCATACAACCGTAATCTGCGAAGGAAAGCCTCTTGAAATCCAGATCCGTACTTATGAAATGCACAACATGGCTGAGCACGGTATCGCATCTCACTGGCTTTACAAAAAAGGCACCAACCACGACCTGGTAGAAGCAGACAAGCTGGAAATCTTCAATAAACTTCAGTCTCTTAAGGAAAGCATCCTTACAAACGGAGCCGATTTTGAAACTCTGAAAAACGAGCTTTTGGGCGATGAGATTTTCGTATTTACTCCGGCAGGCGACGTAAAAAAACTCCCGGCTGGCGCTACCGCAATCGACTTTGCTTACTCGGTTCACTCTGCAATCGGTGAAAAAATTGTTGCAGCAAAGGCAGACGGAAAAATCATCCCGATTACAAAGCCCCTTCAGAATACCCAGATTATCGAAGTAATTACAAACCCTCAGGCTCACCCTACGGAAAGCCAGCTTGGAAACGTAAAAACTTCTAAGGCTCACCAGAAGATTCACTCCTGGCTGATGGCTAATGACCCGACTTTCAGCGAGCGCATTGCACTTCAAAATGCGGCAGACTCGGCTGCAGGCACAGGAGAAGGCCTTCTTCAGGCTGGAAGTGTAACGGTTACCCCGCGAAAGCAGCGTAAAAAGCATTACAAAAAAGATGAAGACCACCCGGAAAAATCCGCACGCACCAGAAAGCCGGTTCTTGTTCAGGGTGAAAAGCGCGTTCTCTACAATTTTGCCCAGTGCTGCAATCCATATTACCCGGACGTAATCTGCGGCTATGTTACCCGTACAAAGGGCGTTACGATTCACCGCGCCGACTGTCTCATTTACCAGAGAATACCTGAAAAGGAAAAGAGAAGCGTTACTGTCAGTTGGGATACTGACGCAGAGAAATAAGAGGCGGAGTCACAGTTTCATCTACATCTAAAATGTACCACTTACCGAACTCTCCAAAAGACTTGAGCCCGTACTGAGTTACGTTACCAAAGCTTTCAAGTCCGCCCGGATGATAGTGGCCGCAAAAATATCCCAGAATTTTACACTTAGAAAAAAGGCTTATTAAAATGTTACGTTCCGTTGTGTCGCGAAGGCAGAAAGGCATTATTCCGTAGGCTTTACCTTCGGACGCGAAAGGGACGTGAGTAATAATCAAAGGTCTCTTTACTTCAGAAGTAAGTTCCCGCTTAAGGGAGTTGAGCTGCCTGCTTCCCAAAGTTCCCGAAGCAGTATCAAGCCCGTACCAGACTAATTTTTGAGTTTCAAATTTATAGTAAGAGCAATGAGGGTAACAGTATTTTTCATAATTTTCAAAACCGTCGTCGCGGTATAAATCGTGATTTCCAACTATATTAAAAAAAGGTACATCACAATACTCTTTGATTTTTGAAACAATTCCTGAATAGTGCTGAAATTCTTCTTCTTTTGCTCCGTCTGCAAAATCCCCCAATCCCAGAGCAAATTTTATCTGGGACTTATCATAAGACTGGAACCAGTTAAAAAATTCATCTTCTGTTTCTCTATGATAAAACTTTGCTCCGATATGAACGTCTGTCAGAATCAGCACCTGATATTTACTGCCCGTATTAATTTCACCTATATTCTTCAGCCCCGAAAATCTGTGATTAACGTTGCTGTCACCGCTCCAAAAACCATCAGAAGTTAGGTTGCAGGAAGCAAAAAAGAGAGAAATTACAAAACTGGCAAGGGCAAGTTTTTTCACTAAAAGAAAACTCCCGCATTCACGCGAATTCCAAACTGACTGAAGCTGTCCTGTGGAACAGCCCCGTCAATCCATTTGCAGTAAACTTCCGAGCCCAGCTTAAAATGCTCAAACATGCGGTAAGAAAAACCAAGATTAAGCTGAATTGCCCCGATTAAATCATCCTCAAAAAGAGAACAGTTTCCGGCATCAAAAAAGAAAAGCCAGTCCGCCGTCGGGGTAAAAATACAGCCGACATTCAAGAAGGAAGTATTGTCATCAATCCTGATATTTGAAGGATAGGCATTTATAATAGAATATTTCAGCAAAACGCCGGAATTAACGTAAATCTTCCAGATATTTTTCAGATTTAAGCTGATAAAAGCTCCGGGAAGAACGTTATGCTCACAGGAAGAACCAACATAATCATCAGTGAATTTGTAGTAGTGATACTTTGCGCTGACACCAATGCTGACCAGATCCCAGAAACAGGGAGCATAAAAAGCCTGAAAAGCTATGTCCGTTGATTTTGTATTTGCGTAAAAGCCGCCCTGTCCGAAAAGTTCATTTGCATCAACCCTGGCTACTGTCGCGTAACCCGAATTCTCATATTTTTGAGTATAAAGCAGATTGTATTCAAATCTCTGGGTCAGCGAAATCTTTGGGCGTTCCGGGGTAAAAAAAGAAACTGAAAAAGGTCTTGCAAAAGCAAGAGAAGAAAACATTGCTAAAATTGCAAGAACTTTTTTTTTCATCATTTACCGTCCTGTATCGCGGATTTTTCCTTCAACATAATCCGGGTCAAGTGTTCTAAGAAGAGTTGCGGCAGGAAGTTCATACTTTGTGTAAATTACACAGGGATGACTGTCACAAACCCAGTTTAGTTTAAGTCCTGTTTCGCTGGAAATCAATTCCCAATCCTCAGATTTTACAAGAAGATTGCAGAAAGAGGGCGAAACAAACTCAATTTCATCAGCCGCATTAATTTTATTCATAGCCGTACATTCATATAAATGCCAGCCCTCTTTCTTTTCAAAAGGAATGATGCGGCGGTCCGGGTGGATTTCATAATCCTTTAAGCGGGCCTCGCGGGCATCCGGGTGCATTCCAGCCAGAAGTTCCTCGTTTTCCTTAAAGCGTCTCTGACCTTCATTGTAGATTGCGTCAAAAGCGTCGCCTGTAAGTTCTGCCCCCATCTCCGCCGCAAGCTGATATTTACTGTCGCTGGCGCCGCTGGTAGTTTTGTCGGCATCAGCTTTATTATAGTAGAAACCTGTCGTACTTTCGCGGTGACTAACGTTCTCAAGCTCTGCGATATAAGGAGCCGCTTCTTCTGCGCTGATCTTTCCTTCAAGGGCATCCAGAGCCTTACGGTAAGCGCGGGTAACCATTGCAACGTAATAGGTACTCTTCATGCGGCCTTCAATCTTAAGGGAATCAAGACCGGCAGCCTTCATATCTGCAAGGTGATTAATCATATTAATATCTTTTGAAGAAAGAATTGCGGTAAAATCATCGCCTTCAAAAATCGGGAAGTACTCGCCCTTTCGCTGTTCTTCTTCAATTACAAGATTTCCGCTCTGAGCCAGGGCTTTTGCCTCTTCCGGCGTGATGATATGAGGCTTTCCATCACCAGCTCCGTCTGCCAGGCCCGCAAAAGCATTTTCTCCTACGCGGAAGTTCCATCGGCAGGTATGACTGCAAAAACCACTCTGGGCACTGCGTCCCGTAAGGAAAGCGCTCATAAGACAGCGGCCGGCATAAGCGATGCACATGGCGCCGTGAACAAAAGTTTCAAGTTCCATATCAGGAACGGCGTCCTTAATTCGCTTAATCTGAGCAAGGGAAATTTCGCGGCCTAAAACCACACGCTTAAAGCCGATTGACTTGTACATCTTTACAGCTTCAGAATTCACACAGGAAGCCTGAGTTGAAAGGTGCAGCTCTGCATTTGGAAATTCCTTCTGCAAAAGAGGCACAATTCCAATATCCTGAACGATAAAGGCATCAATCGGGTACTGGCGGAAATAATCGATATTTGCGCGAAGATTATCAATCTCTTCATCATGAAAAGAAATGTTGAGCGCGCAGTGAAGGCGTTTTCCAGGATAAAGTTTTTTAAGTTCAACTACCTTCTTATATTCATCTTCATAAAAGTTGTCAGCCTTAACGCGGAGTGAAAATTTCTTAAGTCCGATATAAGCAGCATCAGCTCCGTAAGCATAGGCATAGGCTAATTTTTCAACATTTCCCGCAGGAGACAATAATTCCATACTCATAAAATTCTCCTTCTAAAATCTAGGCTTCGCTGTTAAGACCACGTTCCAGTTTAGGTTTATTTTCGAACTGCTGCTTTGTTTTTCCGTCCTCACTTCCGCCCGTAACAATTTTACCGATTCTATCAAGTGCCAGATGAGATTCATACAGATATTCATCAGCCATCTGAAACATAAACATCATATCAGGCCAGACATCAAGAATACATTCGTTGCCGCAGTCTTCAAGCCTTTTTGCAAAGGCCTTTGCGTTTTCCAGAAGAGCTTCTCGCGCCCCAAGCTGAATTACAACCGGCGGAAAATTCATCAAATCACCATCAGAAGCAAAAAGCGGAGAAACATGCAGGGTTTCTGTATTTGATTCAAAAGTGTAGACAGCGGCGCTTTTTCTGAAAACGTCCGGTGTCAAAATCTCATCATTAAGCTTTTTTGAAGTCAAAAGCGGAGAATTGGAAGAAACATCAAGCCATGGTGAAAACAAAATCACATTTTTGATGTTTGCGCGATAGCGGTCACGAAGGTTAAAAATCAGAGAGCAGGCAAGACTTGCCCCGGAACCGTCGGCAGCGATTATAATTTCCGACTGGGCAGCAGCGCTTCCTTTTTCAGCATTCAAGGAACAGGCAATCTGCTCTTCTGTATAAAGGGCACGGAAAACAGTCTGAATATCTTCGTTAGCAGCAGGATATGGAGAAGCCGGTGCAAGACGGATTTCAGGAACAACTACCCGGCAAAAACACTTGGTTGCAAGGGAAGAACAGAAAGATCTGTAAGCCGCAGGACTTCCGCCCACAAAGGAACCGCCGTGAATATAAAGCATAACACGGTTGGAAGCGTAAATTTCAGGAGAAAGCACGTCACAGTCGATGTTGCCGTATTTGTGAGAAGAACATTCTACTCCGTTAGGCAGAAAAACCGTGGAAAAAGCCGCGTCGAGTTTGTGGCGGAAAGCTTCTACGTCGCCTTTTCCGTTGTAAGCCAGCAGCTTGAGTTTTTTGATGGCATTTTTTCTGTCGTTCTGATGTTCCATAAGGCATATTATAGCAAAATACGCAGATTTATGATATAAGTTTAAAAAGTACAAGAAAAAATGCTTTCGCAAGAACCGTAATTTGTTCCGCCGAGAAGGCTCGACGCTGCGCTCTGTATCTAAACACCGCGTTGTATTTTCCTTATCGCCTTCAATGCTTCACAAATCACGAACCTTGCTACGCATTTTTTTTCCTACAGTTCTAAAATATTTCCTAAATATGCAGGAGTCTATAACATGCCTATTAAAGTAAAGTCAGATTTGCCAGCAGTCCGCACCCTTGAAAAAGAAAACATCTTCGTGATGACAGAAAAGCGAGCCGCTAATCAGGATATCCGTCCGCTTAAAATTGCCATTGTAAATCTGATGCCTACTAAGGAAGTTACAGAAACTCAGCTCCTCCGCCTTTTGGGAAACTCCCCTCTTCAGGTAGAAATTTCCCTAGTCCGCATGGAAGACCACGAAAGCAAAAATACAGACACCAGCTATCTTGATAAATTCTACATTCCGTCAAGCGAACTCTTTAAGAACAAGTACGACGGCATGATTATCACAGGCGCCCCTGTCGAGCAGCTTGAATTTGAGCAGGTTGATTACTGGAATGAACTTTGCAGCATCATGGATTACGCCAAGACAAACGTTTTCTCAACTCTTTATGTCTGCTGGGGAAGCTTTGCGGGTCTTTATCATCTTTACGGCATTCAGAAACAGGGACTTGCAAAAAAATTGTCAGGTATTTTTATGAACCACCGCTGCACTGAAGCAGAACCTCTTCTCCGCGGTTTTGACGACACATTCCCAATTCCTCAATCGCGTCACACAACCCTTCGCAAGGAAGACGTCCTAAAGAACCCAAACCTTACAATTCTGGCAGAAGGCGCTGAAGCCGGCGTTTCAATCATCAAATCAAACGATAACCGCGAAATCTTTATGACCGGCCACCTGGAATACGACACTGAAACCCTGGCCTGCGAATATTTCCGCGACATTGATAAAGGCATGGACGTTCCGCTTCCAAAGAACTACTTCCCGCTCAACAACGTAGACCGCATGCCAAGCAGCTACTGGCGCAGCACCGCTCATCTCTTCTACTCCAACTGGCTGAACTACTACGTCTATCAGGCGACACCTTACAACTTTATCTAAGAGGGAGAAGCATCTCCCTCGCTTCAAAGCGTTGCTTTTCCGCTACCCTCTCTGCGGGGCACATCCCCGCAACGCCCCTGTCTTACAACTGATCCAGCATTGCCGCACAGCCGGCGTAAACGTCTGCCCAGGTGGCGTCAAAGTTGCCAGTGTACCATGGGTCTGCCACTTCATCAGTGCAGCCGCAGTATTCCAGAAGCAGGTGAACTTTACCAAGAGGGTCACCCTGCCATCTTCTATACATGTTAAAGATATTTTCTTCGTCCATGCCAATCAGGTAGTCGTATTTTTCGTAATCAGCGGCAGTAATCTGTCTTGCCCGGTGATTAGTAAAAGGCACTCCCTGTTCCCGGAGCTTTTCTACTGTGCCCCGGTGCATTCCATTCCCGATTTCTTCTGTGCTGGTTGCAGCTGAATCAATCTGAAATTCACTGTCGCGGCCAGCCTTATGAACCAAATGCTTCATCACAAATTCAGCCATAGGGCTTCTGCAAATATTTCCGTGGCAGACAAATAAAATCCTAGTCATTATAAAAATCTCCAGTTAAGCTGCATCTTCAAGCAGCATTGTAGTACGCCATTTTCCGAATTTATAGCGCCAGACACAAACAATGGCAGTAACCGTCCAGGTGAAGGAGTTTGTAAGCCATACACCCCAGTAACCGATTGGGAAAGTATGACCGAATAGCTTAATGCTTACAATACTTGCAAGGGCATGAGCAAAAACAATTCGGCAGACAACTTCTACAAGACCGTTCATCATTGCAAAGTTTGCATCGCCGCAGCCGTTTAAGCTGGCACGAGGAATATAAATCATTCCAAGAGGGAAGTAGAAGAAACATGTAAGCTTGAGGGCAACATATCCCATTTCAATTACTTCGCGGTCTTTTACGAAGAAGGCAATCATGGTTCGCCCGAAAATAAATACAACCGGAACCAGCAGAAGACTGAAGGCAGCAACAAGGAAAGTCCCCCGGTGCAGGCCTTTTCGGACACGGTCAATATTTTTTGCCCCGTAATTCTGCCCTGCGTAGGTTGTGATTGCAGCTGCCAGCGACTGATAAGGCATGTGAATCAGCTGTTCAAGGCGGCTTGCAACCGTGAAGGTCGCCATTACAATCTCGCCAAAGGAGTTTACAACGCCCTGCAGCATGATGCAGGAAATTGCAATCAGAGAACTTTGAAGGGCAACAGGAATTCCAATTCTGAAGGATTTTGCAACAATCGTAGTATCAGGTCTAAGGTCCCTCTTTGAAAAACGGAAATAAGGAACCTTTGCAAAAGCGTAGACAAGGCAGGCAAGAGCGCTGACGGCCTGAGAAATCACTGTTGCAAGGGCAACGCCCAGAACTGCCCAACCAAAATAAACTACAAAGAGCAAATCCAGAACCACATTTACCAGGCTTGCAAGAATCAAAAAGTAAAGAGGCGTTTTTGAGTCGCCGAGTGCCCTTAGTATAGAAGAAATACCGTTATAAAAGGCGATAAAGATGATTCCAAATGTTGTAAGGCGAAGATAAAGGGCTGCGTCCGGCAAAATCTGTTCCGGACAGCTGATTAAACGGAGTATGACATTACATAAAGAAACGCCAATCACCGTTACACCAAAAGAAGAGACTGTCAGAATAAAAAAGGAATTTGCAATTGTTGCTCGCAGGGCCTTCTCATTTTTTGCGCCAAAATACTGGGAAACAAGAATGCCGATACCGGTTGCGAGTCCGCCTGCCAGTGAAAAAAACAGAAATCCAAATGAACCGCAGGTTCCTACCGCCGCCAGCGCTGCCGGTCCGACAAAGTTTCCGACAATAACAGAATCCACCATGTTATAAAACTGCTGGAATACGTTTCCAATCAAAAGCGGCCAGGTAAAAGCCAGAAGATGCTTCAGGGGCGAGCCATAAGTCATATCGACTATTTTTGAACTCATAAAAACCTCGTTCAATCAAATCTAATAAGAAAGGCGGGAAAAATCAATAAAAATCCCTTCTACTACCCTAAAAGTACAAAATTTGGTAAACTCTCTTCTATGGTAATTTCTTCTATAGATTTAAAGAACGGACATGTCGTTCAGCTTAAGAACGGAAAGGAACTTGTGCTTCAGCGTGATGATGCTGATGCTTTAATTGCACAGTTCGACATGTATGGCGAAGTCGCTGTTATTGATCTGGATGCGGCTTTGGGAAACATTGACGAAAAAGGTAATACAGAAAATACCCATTTATTAAAATCTCTTCTCCATCATGGAAACGTTCGAACCGGCGGTGGAATCCGCACTGTAAAACGCGCAAAAGAACTTATCAGTCTTGGAGCAGAAAAAGTTATCATAGGCTCGGCTGCATGGAAATCAAATCCAGAGCCTGGTCAGTCTGTTTTGAACGAAGACTTTTTGAAGGAACTTGCAGACGCAATCGGTAAAGACAGAATTATCATCAGTGTTGATGCTATAAACGGAAAAATCGCTGTAAAAGGCTGGACAGAAACTGTAGATATTCCTCTTGTTGAAGGTGCAAAGCAGGCTGAAAAATTCTGTTCGGAACTTTTGTTTACCTGCGTAGAAAAAGAAGGCTGCATGCAGGGCACAAACATGGATTATGTCCGCCAGCTTAGAGAGGCAGTAAACTGCCGCGTTGTAGTTGCAGGCGGCGTTTCAAGCGTTGAAGAAATTGCAGAGCTTGAAAAGCTTCATTGTGATGTTCAGCTTGGAATGGCTTTGTACACCGGAAAGGTAAATCTTTCTGATGCCTTTATCAGCTGTCTTGATTTTGAAAAAGTAAAATTGATTCCTGTTATCGCTCAGAGCGTAAACGGCGAAGTTATGATGGAAGGTTATGCTAACGCCGAAGCTTTTGCTAAAACATTTGAAACTAAAAAGCTTACCTTCTTCAGCCGTGAACGTCAGAAGCTTTGGACAAAAGGTGAAACAAGCGGAAACTTCCTTGAAGTTGTAAAACTTCGCGCTGACTGCGACCGCGACACCGTTCTTGCAACAGTAATCCCACACGGACCTGCATGCCATACCGGAAGCTGGACCTGTTTTGGAACTGATCCGCAGGAAAAATCAAGTATGGGACGTCTTTACGACGTAATCGCAGACCGTTTTGCAAATCCACGTCCGGGTTCGTATACTGCAACCTTAAACAACGAACGTGTTCGCGAAAAGGTTATGGAAGAAGCAGAAGAGCTTTGCGAAGCAGAATCAAAAGATGACGTTATCTGGGAAGCCGCAGATTTACTCTACTTTGTAAACGTGCTGATGTACAAAGAAGGCGTAACCTGGAAAGACGTTTATGACGAATTAGATAAACGTCATAAGGCTTAAAAAAGCCTCCTGGGCAGCTATGCTGACCAGTCAATAATTTTTGGAAGGTTAGACAATTGATACAGATACTTAAATATACCGAGCTTGATGAAAATTTTTATAAAGGCCGTGATTTTGAAAACACAGCCAGCGAAACTGTAAAATCAGTTCTTGAAGAAGTAGAAAAAAAAGGCGACGCAGCCCTCCGCATCTACGGACATAAATTCGACGTATCAGTTCCTGCTCAGTTTGAAGTGCCGCAGGAAGAACTTAAGGCCGCAGCCGAAAAATTAATGATTCAGAACCGCGACCTTTACGATGCCTTAGTTTATTCTCACACACTCGCCCTTGAATTTGCAAAAAAACAGCGTGAATCCTTCACCGATTTTGAAACAGAACTTACAACCGGTCTGATTACTGGCCAGAAAACAATTCCTGTAGAACGAGCAGGCTGCTATGTTCCTGCAGGCCGCTTCCCTCTGGTTTCAAGCGTAATTATGACAGTAACTCCTGCTGTTGCAGCCGGAGTAAAAGACGTAATCTTGTGTACACCTCCTCGCGTTCACCCGGATGACAAAGATGCAGCCGGTAAAAAAGGCGAAGGCGTTCCTGGACACGCATTTGCAGGCGGAAAACCATATGCCGATGAAGGAATTATGGCAGCCGCTTATATCTGCGGAGTAAATCACCTTTACGCAGTCGGCGGTTCACAGGCAATCGGAGCAATGGCATTCGGAACAGAAAGCATTCCAAAGGTAGACGTAATAGTTGGACCAGGAAACAAGTTCGTTGCAGCTGCAAAACGCGAAGTTTATGGAACTGTCGGAATCGATATGATTGCAGGTCCTACAGAAGTTATGATTATCGCAGACAAGAGCGCAAATCCAGCATGGGTTGCAGCAGATCTTCTTGCACAGGCAGAACACGACGTTGTTGCTCAGCCGGTTCTCGTAACATGCGATGAAGGCCTTGCAAAAGCTGTATCAGACGAAATTGAGCGTCAGCTGGAAACCCTTACAACTAAGGAAATTGCACGCCAGAGCGTAGAAACATACGGAAAAATCATCATCACAGAAAGCTATGAGCAGGCTGCCGAAGTTGCAAACCGCAAAGCACCTGAGCACCTTGAACTTGCAATGGAAGAAGGCAAAGAACGTGATATGGTAGAAAGCCTTGTCCACAATTATGGCTCCCTTTTTGTTGGTCACGCATCAGCAGAAGTATTCGGAGATTACGCAGCAGGCTTGAACCACACACTCCCTACATCAGGCTCAGCACGCTTTACAGGCGGCCTCAGCGTACGCATGTTCCTTAAAACTGTAACAACTCTCCGCGTTGTAGCCGGTAGTTCTGGTTCACACAGAAGCGCAGTTGCCGCAGGATTTTTGGGCGACGCAGAAGGTCTTGCAGGACATGCCCGTGCTGCAAGAGTAAGAATTGAGAAATAGGAATTTAATATGGTTTTAGACATTGTAAAACTTGGTGAAGACATTTTAAGACAGAAGGCAGAACCGGTTGCAGAAGTAAATGACGAAATCCGCAAGCTTGCAGAAGATATGTTCGACACAATGATTGAAGCAGACGGTGTTGGACTTGCAGGCCCACAGGTTGGAAAGAACCTGCGTATGTTCGTTCTTATTGCAGACGATGATGTCCGCCGCGTTTTCATCAATCCTCAGATTATTAAAACTTCTGAAGAACTCGGTGACTACGATGAAGGCTGTCTTAGTATTCCTCAGGTTTACGAAACAATCCGCCGTCCTGTAAGAGTAACCGTTCAGGCATTGAATGAAAACGGCAAGCCTTTTACACTTGACGCTGACGGACTTCTTGCAAGAATTATCCAGCACGAATACGATCACCTGGACGGAATTGTATTTATTGACCGCGGCGATAAGGAATTTGCGGAAAAGACCACCGCTCAGTTCAAAAAACGCATGGAACGCGCAGAACAGAAACGCAAGGAAAAGGAAGCTAAGGCAAGAAAGATTGCAGCTAAAATCGCTGCAAAAGAAGCAAAAAAAAGCAAATAGGAAATAAAACATGAAAATCCTTTATGCAGGAAGCCCTGAAGCGGCTGCTGTAACATTAAAGATTCTCATTGAAAGACAAAAAGAATGCGGTTTTCAAATCGCTGGAGTTCTTTCAAATCCACCGACGGCAAAGGGAAGACACAAAACTCCAACCCCAACGCCGGTTGCCGCCCTTGCAGAAGAATATCATCTTCCGGTCTATACGCCGGAGCATTTAGACGGCGCTGCCCGCGAGCAGATTGGACCGCTGGGAGCTGATCTTCTTGTTGTTTTTGCCTATGGTCATATTTTCGGGCCAAAATTTATGGCTCTCTTTCCTATGGGTGGAATCAACCTTCACCCTTCACTTCTTCCAAAATACCGCGGCTGTACTCCGGTTCCTGCGGCTATCTTAAACCGCGATGAAAAAACTGCCGCTACAATTCAGTATGTAAGCCCGAAAATGGACGAAGGCAACATTCTTGCCCAGCAGAATATTGAACTTGACGGCTCTGAAACAGGCGAAAGCCTTCTATTAAAATCTGCAGAAATCGGCGCAGAACTTTTCTGCAATCTCTTAAGCAAAAATCACCTGCCGGAAGGAAAGCCTCAGACTGGCGAAGCAAGCTATACATCAATCATCACAAAGGAAGATGCAAAGATTAACTGGCAGGAAAGCGCCGCAACTATAGAAGCAAAAATCCGTGCTTACTATCCGGATCCTGGCTGCTGGTGCCTTGAAAAGGGAGAACCTCTCCGCCTTTTGAACGCCACCTTCATTCCACAGTCGGACGATAGGGCAAGCGGCTATGTAGTAGAACCTGCAGGTCAGGTTCTTCAGTTTGTAAAATCAGAAGGAATCTACATCAAAACCGGCGACGGTCTTTTGTGCGTTAAAGAACTTCAGCGTCAGGGCAAAAAGCCTATGGGCTATAAGGATTTTATGAACGGCGCAAGAGAATTTATCGGAACAGTACTGGAATAATATATAGAAAAAAGTCAAAATCACAGAAATCAGTGAGGTCAAAAATGGACGATACAGAAAACACTCAGACAACAGAAAAAAGCAGCAAAAGCGAAAACTTTGAAAATATCAAACAGAAAGCTAAATTATTCGGCAAGAAAGCTGCAAAAAAAATGAAGGAGGAAGTAAAAGACCTTCCAAACCGCATTAAAAATATAGACATCAAAGTTGAAGATTCTTACCAGACCGTAAAAACAAACGTGCCGGTAATGCTTTTTACCTGTTTCGTGGCGCTTGTGATTATGGCTCTTTCTGCAACAGCAATCTTCTTTACAGTTGTAAAAGGTCCTGAAAAAGTTCTTGTACCGGACGTTATCGGAAAACCTCTTGAAGACGCCCTTCTGGAACTTCAGGTAAAGGAGCTTTATCCAAAAATCAATCTGCGTTACTCAAATACTCCGGGCGATGAAGGGAAAATTCTTGACCAGTCACCTCAGGCCGGCTCAATTACAAAGGGCTACAGCCGTGTTTCACTTGTTGTAAGCCGAGGTGTCATCGTTGATAAAGTTGATGATTACATCGGTCAGAAACTTGATGAAGTTCAGCTTAATATCCAGACTCTTTTTGCAGGTCAGACAAAGCCTCTTATCATTCTTGCAAAACCGGAATTCAAGCCTGATACAAGCGACGCCGGCACAATTCTTGAACAGGATCCACCAGCAGGTACAAGCATTTCTGAACCAGTAACAGTTCATCTTGTTGTAAGCCGTGGTCCTAACTTTGAAAATACCCGCCCGCCTCGCTTAGTTGGACAGACAGTAAACGACCTTTTGCAGTCAATTACACGTCATAAAATCATTTTTGATATTTCAGGTCATAAGGCTGAAAATGAAGAAATCCCTGGAACAGTTGTAAGTCAGGAAGAATTTGATACAGAATTCATTCCAAACTACACACGAATGAAGGTTGAAATGGCCCTTCCAAAGGGAACAATCGACGATAACGTTTACGGCATTTTTGAACAGAAACTTCAGGTTTATCCATACCCTGTTCCAATGAGACTTGAAGCAACTCCTTCTGAAGGTGATTCTTATACAATCATCAACTTCAGCCATCCGGGTGGAGACCTTACAATTCCTTATGCCGTTCCAAAGGGAACAACTCTTACCCTTTATGTTGTAGATAAATCTGCAGGTAAGAAGGTGGTAAACTGATGAGCCAGCCTTTAATCTGCATGACGCTTACGGGAAAAACAATTGAAGAAGATATAAAACTTACACAGAAGTATGAAAAATACTGTGATGTAGTAGAACTTCGCGCTGATCATCTTGATGAAAATGAACAGCTTTTAATCAGAAAGTTTCCAGCTCTGGTAAAAAAGCCATGTATTCTTACAATCCGCCGCGATTCTGATGGCGGAAACTGGACTGGAAATGACTTTTCCCGCACAAATCTTTTTGGACGGGCCCTTGCCTTTGCAGACCCGGACAAAAAAAGAAACTTTGCCTATGTAGATTTTGAGGAAGACTATCATATTCCAAGCATTCAGGATGCCGCTCAGGCCTTTGGAGTTAGAATTATCCGAAGCTGTCACAATATGACAGATCCTATTTCAAACCTGAGAAAACGCTGCGATGCAATGCGAAAAACAGGTTACGAAATCCCTAAAATCGCCTTTATGCCAAAAACACTTTCGGATGTAGTAAATCTCTTCCACGAAAGTTCTTTAATGACAAATTACGACCATATTCTTGTGGCTATGGGGCCTGAAGGAATGCCTTCCCGCATACTTACAAGCATTTCAAACTCATACATGACTTATACTTCGCCACCGGAAACATCTGAAAAAACAGCAGCAATCGGACATATTGATCCGGTTACTTTGAATGACCTTTATAATTTCAAGGGAATATCAAAATCTACCCAGCTTTTTGGAATTACCGGATGGCCGCTTGTAAAAACTTCAAGCCCGGAAATCCATAATATGGGTTACCGCCATCACGATATTGATGCCGTTTACTTCCCTATCCGCTCTCAGCTGATTTCTGAATCACTGAATTTTGCCGAACAGCTGGACGTAAAGGGAATGAGCGTTACAATTCCTTTCAAGGAATCTGTACTTTACTACCTGCATGAGCTTTCTCCAGAAGTAATGCAGATTGGAGCCTGCAACACAGTAGTCCGCAAAAATTACAAATGGATTGGTTACAATACAGACTGCATTGGTTTTGAAAGGGCTTTGCTGGAATTTCTTGGAAACAACGTAAAAACAAAAAAGATGAAGGTTTCGATTATAGGTGCCGGTGGAGCCGCAAAAGCTATTGCTTACACAGTAAAAAAACTCGGCATGAAGGCCTGTGTTTTTAACAGAACACTTGAAACTGCCCAGAAACTTGCAGAAAAATATGATTTCCAGGCTGCAAAACTCGATGAAACCTCGGCCATGATTCTGGATGAATATTCTTCATTGATTATTCAGACAACTTCAGTTGGCATGAACGCTGAAGGTCCTATTTCTCCGGAAAATGACCCGATTTATTTTTACAAATTCAAGGGAACCGAAAAAATATTTGATATTGTTTATGTACCGGCTTCTACTCCGGTTATGCGTCGCGCATCTGCTGCAGGCTGCAAGGTTTGCAACGGTTACAAGATGCTGGAATATCAGGCTTATGAGCAGTTCAAATTATTCACAGGAGTTGACTACTAATGACACAGAGCGAGCAGAAAGTGATGGTTGCTAATACAGCCATTGATACACTGATTGAAAAAGGATTGATTTTCAGCGGAATGAAGATTGGTCTTGGAACTGGTTCTACCGCAATGCCGGCAATAACACGACTGGCAGAACACCTCAAAAAAGGCAGCATTAAAGACGTAAAAGCCGTTGTTACAAGTTTTCAGGCTCAGAATGCCTGCCTTGAATACGGAATCCCGGTTTATTCGATGAACCATCCTGAAATCAACGGCGAACTTGATTTGACTTTTGACGGTGCTGACGAAGTTGATCCTGACTGCAATCTGATTAAAGGCGGCGGAGCAGCTCACGTTCGCGAAAAGCTTGTAGAATATAATTCAAAAATCTTTGTTGTAGTTGCAGACTCAACAAAACGCGTAGATACAATCGGAACAAAATTCCCGGTTCCTGTAGAAGTAATTCCGGAAGCACGCGCAAGCGTTACCCGCGCCCTTGAAGCAACTGGCGCTAAGCCTGTACTCCGCGAAGGCGTTAGAAAATGCGGTCCTGTAATCACAGACAACAACAACTGGATTTTGGACTGTACCTGGGAAAAGCCGATTGACGTTCCTGCAATGGAAGACAAAATCAACTCATTTACAGGCGTTGTAGAAGTTGGTCTTTTCAGCAAGAAAAAGCCTATTGTTTTCCTTGGAACTGACGACGGAAAAGTCGAAATCAGAAATCTGGACTAAATAATGTTTCCTCCCCTTCCCTGCGAGCAGGCTCATGAAAAAAATCTTGAATTGATTTCGCTACTGCAAAAGGGAGAGGCAAAACTTCTTCAACTTACAAAGGAAAGCGAAGAACGTAAGGGGCACGGCGTCATGCTGGGCACCTTAGTTTGTAAGAAAGCTGAAAGCAAGGAAGAAGTTATTCTGCATGCGGTCTCGGGAATTAGTATGCAGCTGGAAATGGCAGAAATGCCGCCTGCCAGCGTAATTGTGCCGCCTCTAGTCCCGGATTCCCAAATCGAAGATGCCCTTTCTGCCAACGACCGCGAAATCCACGAACTTACAGACAAAATTAACAGCGGAGAAAGGTTCCTTATCCCGCAGCGTACCGCCCTCACCACCCAGTCCCTGCAGAAAGTTTTTGACCTCTATACCTTTACCCGCTTTGACGGCAAAAAAATCACCTTAAACGAAATTATCGCCCAGCATGGCGGACGACTTCCACCAACAGGCACCGGCGACTGCTGCGCACCCAAACTTCTTTCCTACGCCTTTGCACATCACCTCATTCCTGCCAGCATGGACGAAGTTTTTTACGGAAAAGACAGTCACAACAAAAAATGCGGTCAAAGCTATCCCCCTTGCGATGAACGCTGCGGTTACATTCTGCCTTCAATTCTGGGACTGGAGATTCTA
This sequence comes from Treponema sp. C6A8, assembly GCF_000619925.1. Lineage (GTDB taxonomy): Bacteria > Spirochaetota > Spirochaetia > Treponematales > Treponemataceae > Treponema_D. The sequence continues at coordinate 246,490 of NZ_JHVB01000002.1, forward strand.
TACCGTGACGAGTCAATTCTCGTCGTAAACAAGCAGTCAGGCTTACTTTCAGTGCCCGGCCGCACGCCGGACAAACAGGACTGCATCGAAAGCCGCATGAAGGCTCTCTTTCCTTTTACCAACCAACTCAATCAGCCGGCCGTTCACCGCCTTGATATGGAAACTTCAGGCATCATGATTCTGGCCTTTACAAAAGAAGCCCACCGCGAATTAAACCGCCAGTTTGAAGCAAAGGAAGTGCATAAAAAATATGTCGCCCTTCTGGATGGAGTCCTTCAAAAAGCCGACGGAGAGGCGGCGCCAAAATGCGGAGAAAAATCAGGCAGAATTGAATTAAAGTTCCGCCTTGACCCGGACAACCGCCCCCATCAAATTTACGACGAAGAATTCGGAAAGATTGGAATTACAGACTGGGAAAATCTCGGTCAGGTGACCTACCGCGCCCCGGACGGCAGCACAAGAAAGGCAACAAGAGTTTTATTCATGCCCCAGACCGGCCGCACCCACCAGCTGCGCCTGCACTCCAGCGACATTCACGGCTTCCACCTGCCAATTATAGGCGACACCCTCTACGGCAGCTGCCAGAGCGGCGAGCGTCTTATGCTTCATGCCCAGGAAATTACTTTTACACACCCTACTACACACGAAGAGATGCATTTTATATGCCAACCGGAATTTTAGAAATTTTAAACAGCAAAAAGGGCGTGAGGGAGAAAAGCGTGTGGCAAAAACACTCTGATTGTGGTGGCCGCGAGAGCGGCCATGACAATAGTTTCTTTGCCACAATCAGCGTGTAGCGCGATATCGCGCGGTTTTGACATACGCTTTTCGACCGGAAGCCCTTTTTGCAAGCTTACATATTTCCAACAAGTTCAGGGTGATATTCAAAGTGCATGTTATCAAAAATAATCCAGTAGCCGCCCCAGATAAAGCCTTGGTCTTCAAAAATCTTTATGACTGATTCAGGCGGCATCCAGCGGTCCTTAACAGGAACCAGCATCCAGTCATCACCGCTACGCTCCTTTTCCCAGCCCCAGTAAATTGCCCGGCCGGCAAGACGGCGAGGAAGCAGATCAATTGCAATTCCATAGCTATGAAAGGATTTTCTGTTTGTCTCTGCAATTTCACGCCAGTGATAGGCATCACAGGAACTAAGATTAACTATAAAATCACGGATTTCTTTTTGTTCCGCGGTAAGAGAATCACTTTTTGTATCGATTTTTGCCATTTTATCTGCCGACGCCAGCGTCTCCACAGAAATTCCTGCAGCAAGACATATTTCAGCTTCAACCCGTTTTAAGGCAGGCAAAATCCTTTCGTGCACCTTTGTCGTTTTGCCTAAAAAGCGGGTCCTGATAATATGATCTTCAATAATCGGGCGGGATTTAGCCGAATAAATAAAATCAAAAAAATACATTGGGGTTCCGCCATCAGATTTTCTGTTTTCAGCAGAACCAAACTGGCGAATCCGGGCAAGTTCTTCATCTGTGTAAGTTTTGGGATCTCGAAGTTTATTGGAATAATTATACTGCAGAACCCAAAAGTCATTTTTATTTGCAAGCTGCTCTTTTGGAAGCATTCTGCCGCCAGCCCAGTAAAATTCTGCCTTCTTTTTCAGAGCCTTCTCTGCAGCTGATTTTTCATCACGATTAACAAAAAACTGAGCCGTAAGCTGGATTTTCCAGTCCTTTACTTCTTCATCATAATCTGCCTGATATTCAATATCCGGATAAAAATCCATGAATTTCTTGATTTCAGTTAGCTCTTTGGGTTCAGATAAATCAATTTCCTCTTCTTCAACAGAAAGAGTACTTTCCCTATTCTGCGCCTGGCCCTGACTTTTATAATCAGGTTTAATATAGTTTTTTGCAAAAATCGAGAGAATTATAAAAGCAGCGCAAAACCAGACAAGAGAGAATTTCATTAAAAAAATTATAACGCAAAAACCCGTTAAAACAAACTGCAAAATCTGCTAGAATGTGTAACAAAGCAGATCTCTATATATTTATAATATAGAATATTTAAAATGGAGTTATATAAAAAATGAAAAAAACAACTAAAATTGCAGCATGTGGTCTTGCACTTGTACTTACCCTTTCTTCAGTTATTACAGCAAAAACAAAATTGGACGCAAACGGAAATAGTGTAAGTTTTTGGAAGGAACTTTTGCTGGGAAAACAGAAATACGTAGAATATGATGATGTTGACCTTCAGACAAACAATGTTTTCCAGAAGAAAAAGGAACGCCAGTCTACAATGATTTATAATCCGGTAACAAAAAAAGCCGGTGTTTCAACATATTTTGAGACAATGTTCTTCAATTTTGTTTTCAGCTACGCAGACCGCCAGCTTATCATTAAAGGTGTTGAATCTTATCTTGATGATTTTGAAAACAAACGCCTCATCCACAATAAAAACAAATCGACAAAAATGTATGGCCGCGGAAAATGCTTTGCCGAATACGGTACTGTAAAAATCATGATGAACCATGAATCAGATACAACTTTCAGTGTTGGTTACCGTTTTGAAAAGAAAACTCCTTACTTTGTGGTTTCTATCAGAGGCGCAAAAGACCAGGCTGAAAACCAGTCAACTTACGCTGTAAAAGAATTCCCTACAGTAACTATGTACTTCACACGCGCTCAGGCAAAAGACTTTGCTGAAAAACTTGGTCAGGATCAGCTCGATGTTCTTCAGGCAGATTATGATGAAAAAATTGCCGGCGCACAGAACAGAGTTATCAAGGAAAAAGATGACTACAACGAAAAAAACGCTGATGTGTACGAAGAATAATTAATTTATGAAAATTTTCCTAAGCAGGCCGGCTGTGATTTGCGCAGCTGGCAAAAACAGCGGCGAATTGTACGATGCTCTTTGCCGCGCAGACAACTCTTCCATTAAAAAGCATAAAGTTATCAGCGGGCAGGAGTTTTTTGCGGCTTCTGTGGACATGGAAGCTTTAAATGCAGAAAATATCCCCACTGATTTTGATTCAAAACTTCTCCGGCTGGAAAATACAGCCCTCAATCAGATAAAAGATACAATAGAGACCGCTGTAAAAAAATACGGCGCCGAAAAAATCGGAGTTTGCCTGGGTTCCTGCGACAACCTTACAGAACTTTCCTGCCCTGCCCATAATGAATATTTTACAAGCGGAAAATTCAATAATTATTCAATAGAAAAACAGAGCGCACAATATGCCGCCAGATTCATAAAAGACCGATTTGGCATAAAAGGGCCCTGCAGCAGTTTCAGCACAGCCTGTTCTTCAAGCGCAGGCGCTATAATTAAGGCCGTTCAGCTGCTAAAAGCCGGAATCTGCGACGCTGTAATCGCAGGCGGCGTTGATATTGCAAGTGACACCGCCTTAATGGGCTTTGGTTCCCTTGAAGCAATTTCCCCAGAGCCTACAAATCCCTTCAGCAAAAACAGACACGGAATCACGATGGGAGAAGCTGCCGCATTTTTCCTGCTTTCCCGCGAAGATTTAGACGGCACAGGCATTTCAATTGCAGGCTACGGCGAATCTGCGGATGCATATCACATTACAAGCCCGGATCCGGAAGGAAGCGGAGCAGCAGCCGCAATGGAAGCAGCTCTTAAATCTGCAGGAATGACCGCAAAAGATATAGGCTACCTCAATCTTCACGGAACTGGCACAAAGTTCAACGACAGCATGGAAGCAAAGGCCGTTTCGCAGATTTTTGGTGATTACCAGGTTCCCTGCAGTTCAACTAAAGGTACAACAGGACACACTCTTGGCGCAGCCGGGGCACTGGAACTTGCAGTCTGCTATGAAGTTTTACAGGCTGCAAAAAACAACAAAACTTCCCTGCCAGCCCAGCATTGGGACAAAGTTCAGGACGAAACGCTGCCTCCTTTGAATATCGTGAATGCTGGAAGTCCCTGTCAGACAGAAAAGATTCAGGCCTGCATGTCTTCCAGCTTTGCTTTCGGCGGTTCAAACACAGCCTTAATCATAAAAAAGGACTAAAGCAGATGAAGAAGCTATATATATCATGCCCGGTCGCATGGGCACCAGGACTTAGCAGCTCAGATGACTGGCAGGAATGGAAAGAGGGCAAAAAAGAAATCTTAAAATCCAGCGAAGCGCCTTCCATCTCATTTACACCGCCATTGTTCAGACGACGCTTGAGTCAGCTTTGCAAGATGGTAATTCAGGCTGTACATGACATTATCGAGCAGACCAGCTGCGGAGACATAAAACAGACCTTTGTTTCAACTTACGGCGACATAAAACGCCAGCTGGACGTTACCCGCCAGACTCTTGTTGATAAGGAAATACTCCCGGCCTCTTTTTCCTACTCTGTTTTTAATGCTCCGATTGCGCTCGCTTCAATTGCATGTAAATTAAAGAGCGGCTATTCAGTAATTTTCCCGGCAGAAAATATGTTTAAGGATGCCTTTATAACTGCAGCCGCGCCCCTTCTCTGCGGAGATGAAAAATCTCAGATTTTTGTTTTTGGAAACGAGCTGATACCAGAAGAATATGAAGGCGTTTACCAGACGCAGGCCCCTGACGGAAGTGATTTGAATGAGCCCTTTGTTTTTGCCATGGTAATTTCTGGTGAAAAAAGTCAAGGCTGCAGTCGGGAAATTGATTTAGAAAATTGTGATTTTTCTTCTCCACAGGCATTTTTGAAAGAGATTTTATGAAAAAGATTTTCTCTGCTGTTTTGATAAGCTTTTTATGCCTCACTTTGACTGCCGCCGGAAGAAGTAAAGGACTGCCGTCTGCAAGTGAAAGTGCCGTCAACCAGCACAAGTGCCCCCGCCAGTCAGCCCGCCGCTACAACCTTTATATCTGGGAGGGAGTTCCCGGCATGTATTACCACCGCGTTCTTGCCCAGGTCAGCATTCCCCAAAATCCTAATGGTACAGTTGTAATTATCTGCCCGGGCGGAAGCTACCACCATCTGGACATCCTCAACGAAGGCCTTCCGACTCAAAAATGGTTCAACAAGCAGGGCGCTACGGCAATAATCCTCCGCTACAGGACGGCAAACCGGGGCTACCACGCACCTGCCATGATGGAAGATTTACAGCGCATGGTAGAACTGGTTCGCAAGCAGCCGGAAAATTACGGCGCGAACAAGGAAAGTTTAAAGGTGGGGTTGATCGGCTACAGCGCGGGAGGCCATCTTGTAACCTGGGGCGGCGTCAACCTGCACCCTGATTTTGTAATTCCAGTTTATCCGGTCGTTACGATGGACGAAGACATCGGACACCGCTGGTCACGAAAAAGCCTGATAGGCAAGAATCCTTCAGACAAAAACCGCCTTCTTTTCAGCATGGAAAAACAAATTCCGTCCGACATGCCGCCAACCTATCTTGTAGCTTGCCACGATGACCCTGTCGTAATTTATGAAAACTCAGAACGTCTTGCCACAGCCCTGAAAGCTGCCGGCACTGACTTCACCTTTACCGATTACCCTTGGGGCGGGCACGGATTTGGCATGAAAAAATGCAAGTTCCTTCAAACCTTCAAATGGAACGAAAAACTGCTGGGATGGCTTAAGGAAAGGAATTTTTTTTAAACTTACTTCGCCCAGACTCTGACGCCTGCGCGTAAAGGAAAGTTCAGAAGTTTAAGGCCGACCTCACTGTCAGCAAAAAGCAGCTGTGGAGCCCAGCCGCCCTGCATAAAAAGCTGCAGGCGGGAAGTGCAAAATCCATTAAAACCCAGGTAAAAGGCATTTTCAAAAATCACTTTATTTTCTGAAAAATCAAAGCCAGCAGCAATTTCCGGCGCATAAAAAAAGTTCACAGCCTTGAATAAATTAATATTGCCCGCAAGAAATTCCAGTCCGCCCAATGCAGATTTTACGCCTTCATCATAAAAATAAAGGTCGGCAGTAAAGACAAAGGGAATTGTATCGGCAGCGTAATCAAGACGCAGACCGCCGCAAAAATCAGGTCCGGGCACAGCAATTCCGCTGACACCGAAACCTCCGGCATTCAAATTGAAAAGTAAAAATGAAAATATTACAGAAAGTAAAAATTTACGCTTCAAGGCCGAAACCAAAACTTAAACAGTCTTACTGATAATTCCGCCGCCGATAATCACGCCGTCCTTATACAAAACAGCAGACTGGCCCGGCGCAACTGCACGCTGAGGCTGTTCAAAAGTGATTTTCCAAGGCTGACCGGTAAATTCTTCCCCTTCCGTAGGGACATAACGTTCTACCTTGCAAGGCACCGGCTTAGATGCCAGTCTGATTTTTACCAGGGCTTCAATTACAGTTCCTTCCGACGGTTCAAGGTCGCCCGGCCAGACAAAATCATCAGCAATCAAAGCATCAGAATTAAGGGCGTCATTTGGAGCAAGTACAATCAGATTATTTTTAGCGTCAATCGAATGAACGTAAACAGGATATTTTGCAGAAACACCAAGTCCGCGTCGCTGACCGACAGTGTAATGTTCGATTCCGCGGTGACGACCTAAAATGTGGCCGTCCAAATCGATAATATCACCCGGCACGCTAGGCTTGTCGCTGAAAATCATGTCAAAATATTCTTCGCCGACAAAATCCTGGCTTTCCGCGCGGTTAGCGGCATCAAGATTTGCCTGGCGGGCAAGTTCAAAAACCTCGCTCTTTTTCATAACGGCAAGAGGATAGCGGACCTTTTCCAGAACTGAGCTCGGGATTCTGTACAAGAAGTAAGTCTGATCTTTAGAAACATCAGTTGCACCGGCAATCATGCAGGGACGCTTGTCTGTTCCGTAAAGGCCTTCGTCCGGGCGGACAATGCGGGCATAGTGTCCCGTACAGAAATAATCAAAAGTGATTCCGCTGGCTGTTGCTGCTTCCAGCATGGCGCCGAACTTAATGTTGCGGTTACACATAATGCAAGGGTTTGGCGTTCTTCCGCTGCGGTATTCGCTCTTAAAATATTCCAGAACTTTTTTCTGATACTGCTCTTTTACATCAACAACATGGTATTCAATATCATGCTCGCTGCAAAACTTCTGGCACTCTTCAATATTTTCTTCTTCACCAGGGCCGTAGCAGGCTTCTTTCATCGGCTTGTCAGATTTTACTTCAGGAAGCTTTCCGTCCCACAAAGACATTGTAATACCGATAACGCGGCAGTCCTTCTGCTTGAGCATGAGGGCAGTCAAAGTTGAATCGACACCGCCGCTCATTCCAACGAGCACAGTGTCCCCAGCCTTTGGCATATCAAGATTGGTATAAGTCATAAAATTTCCTTGGATTTATTTTTTCATCAAATCTCTGAGGGTGACGCTGTCTAAGTAACCTTCAATCAGCTCGTCAAGTTTTGTCCACATTGGAAGGGTACGGCATTCAGCCTTGCGGTCACAGTTATAGCTGTCATTTTCAAGACAGGCAACAGGAGCCAGAGTTCCCTCAGTCAGACGTAAAATCTCGCCCACGCGATATTCTTCCGGCTTACGGTTCAGCTTATAACCGCCGCCCTTTCCGTGAGCGCCGTCTACAAAACCAGCCTTAGAAAGCATAGTCATAATTGCTTCAATATATTTTTGAGAAATGTTCTGTCTTGCTGAAACGTCTTTGAGCGGAGTAAAAGAATCTTCGTGCTGTTCTGCCAGGTCAATCATGACTCTGAGCGCATATCTTCCGCGTGTAGAAACTATCATATTTTCACCTCAACCTATTATCCTAGTATATCAAAAGGTTGAAAAAAAGAATAGATTAGAAGCTTACTACGTTATTCAATTTTTTTGCTTTGGGAGATTTCTTGTAAATGTACTTGAGCGGATGAATATCAAAGGCATTTACAGCCCAGCCACCGACATAATTGAGATTTACAATATTAAATGAAACCGGATGATAAAGAGGAATTACAAGACCTTCATCCAAAAGGATTGTTTCTGCCTGAGCAAGAAGCTTATAACGCTCGCTCTCAGAAACGGTGGCGGCGCTTTCCACAAGCTCATCAAACTTGGAATTAACCCAGCCAGAATCATTCAGAGTAGAATTTCCGTGAAAAAGCTCTAGGAAGGCAAGAGGATCTGCAAAATCACCAATCCAGGTGTAGGCAAACAAATCAGAATCAGAAGATTTAACACCGCTCAGATAAGTTGCAGGCTGCACTTTTTTTATTACAAGCTGAACACCAAGCGGCTCAAGCGCCTTCTTCAAAACTTCAATCTTTTCTTCCGTCAAAACGTATTCCGTAAGTTCAAAAACAAGAGGAATCTTCTTATCGGCAGGTACGTCATATTTTCTGCGGGCCTCGTTCATTTTGTTTACGGCCTCGCGCTCGTCAGTGTAATTAAAGCCGTCAACAGTCGGATATCCGCTCAAAGGATAAACAAAAGTTGTCGCAGGAACCACGGCTGAACCGCGTAAAGTTGCCCAGGGGATAGCCTCAAGAACAGCATTACGGAACTCAGGATAATCCCAGTAAGAAAGTTTTTTTACGCCGTATTCATCACAAGGCTTTCCTGCACTGGTCTTAAAAAAGTAGTATGAAGTTGCAAACTCAGCAGAAATCTGCATTGCAGAGCGGTTCAAAAGCTTGTCAGGATTCAAATCGGCAATTACCCAATCAACCTCGCCGTTATTAAAACGGAAGGCAGTATCTTCTGCGCTTTCTGACTGCACAAAGGTAATCTGTTCGAGATATGGAGCCTGAGAATCCCAGTAATATGGATTTTTCTTCAGCACCAGAGATTTTTCAGTCTGATTTTCAACCATAAAGGCGCCCGAATAAACAGTCGGATTTCGGTGAATTACGCTGAAAGCCGCGTGACACAAAACTTTCGGAAGATAGTTTGCAGGACTTTTCAAATAAACGGAAAGTGTTTTTTCATCAGTTACATAAATGCCAACTTCCGAAGCATCAATCATCCCTTTTCTGAACTCTTCAGCCCCGCGGATAATATCCAGCAAGGAAGCGTAAGGCGCCCCCTCGGTAGCAAGCAGCTGCAGCCATGAATCACGCACCGAAGAAGCCGTAATTTTTTCACCGTTACTGAATTTTGCTTCATCACGGATTGTAAACTGCATGCGTTTTTTATCGCGGCTGATTTTATAATCACTGCAAATTGCGTACTGAGGTTCAAGTGTCAAAGGATTGTAAGAAAAAAGCCCTTCGTAAAGGCCGTTCAAAACCTGAGCATCAGAAGAATAAGATGTAATCTGAGGATTTAATTCATGAACTCTAGGCGGCTCAACGATGATAAAGTTTTTCTGAAGTTCAGAATCTACGGCAGGAGCCTCAGCACCTTCAGCCTCAAGTTGATTCAAATCAAGTTCTTCATGCTGCTGCCCCTCTGCTTCCTGAGCAAAGACCCCGCCTATCAGGAAAAGGCAGCAAAGGAGACCAAGAAGAGTAATTTTATTTTGCTTCATTATCCGGCATTCCCAAATTCTTCATCTGCTCGTGTTCTTCTCTTACAGAAAGATATTCACCGCGTTTTTTATTAATTGTAACGATAGAATTACGCAAAGCCGAAAGTTCAATCTGCAGACCCTTAAGTTTAGGACGATTAATTACGTCAACTTCCTTCTTAAAGTGAATATCAAGAGCATTAATCAGAGAGAAGAGCATTTTTGCTTCAGAAAGCTGCTTAGTTACAAAAGACAGAATTGATTCTTCTGTGGCGCCCATAATCTTAGAGAATTCAGGACCACGATTTGCAATTCCGTTATAGATACGCTCTTTAGAAGCGATATTTGTCATAAATTCATTTACTTTGATGACTTCACTGCGGCCGATATCAGTTTTAGGATCCTTCATCACAACAGTAACAGTAAGTTCCTTTTCCTTAAGCTTAAAGGCACGCTTAATTGCAGCCATAAGGGCAGAAAAGAAATTCTGTTTCTTAGAAAAGAGAATCTTAAAATCTTCTTCAAGCTTTTGATGCAAAGTCTGAATTGTAGGTGCAAGACCGCCAACTGCAAAAACAGTATCAATCAGCATTGATTTTGTGTCCGGTCCCTTCTTCTTTGCAACTTCCTCTTTTTTAGCCACAGTCTTAATCTGCAGGCGGTTAAAAATCTCTGCACGCAGCTGATCGCGCTTAGAATCAAAATCTTCTTTTATAACTTCAGCAACCAGGTCGTTGTAGAGCGGAGTTTTTCCCATGATTTTTGGGAAGAGACGCTTGATTTCTGCAAGTTCCCCTTCAGAAGAATTAGCAGCCTCTTTATTAAAGCCAGGGTTTGCAATAATTTTCTGACGGATTTCGCCCTTGTACATTTCCTTCTGGAAGGTAACAAGTTCCGCCATCTCAGCATTAATTGTTCTGAGCGCATCGGCACTCTTCTGAATCGCATCGCTGAGCATACTTACCATAACAGGCTGGGCGCCGCTCTTAGCGTTGGAAATTACCATAGCCAGAGACTTAGTATTTACTTTAGCACTGTTAGGGCTCAAATTATCCCATTCGATGCAGGCGTTAAACTCAACAAGTTTTTTGATTTTTGGAAGAGTAAGATTATCAAGAGAAAAGCGGAAATAGGTACAGATAAAATCGAGCATAAGCTCATAATCAGAAAAGCGAAGTCCCATTTCCTTTGCAATATCACCTTCCGGGAAAGGTTTTGTATCCGGAATAATGATTTCAGAAATTCGCTTGTCCATGCGGTATGGGTCAGGAATAATAAGACTCTTTTTTGTCAGCAGCTCAAACAAATTCTTAACAATTGTATGGAGCATACGGTAATCGCCCAATGTCTGAGGCAGTTGCTGACCGTTAAACCATTCAGCCTTTTTTGAGAGTGCGCTTTGTAATTCCTGTTCAAAATTTCCCGAGTCTTCCATAAATTATATATCGGCAGGAATGTTGAAATTCTGTAGTATTTTTTTTGAGGATGGCGGAGCCCCGCCCTACGCTCACACTTCGTTGTTCGCTACTTACTATATTCGTATAATCTTTGAATGAGTTATAACTTCGTTTCCTTCTTCAGTGATGAGGACATCGTTTTCCAAACGGCAGCCACCGTGTTTAGGGTCGTAAAGACCTGGTTCAAGTGTCAGAATCATGCCCGGAGTAAAATGAAGTTCCGGATCCATTTTTGTGCTTACGCGAGGGAACTCGTGAATTTGAAGTCCGATGGCATGACCAAGGGTGTGAGGCATTTTCATCTTTTCTGCGGCAAATACGGCGTCAGCTTTTTTTGCGGCGTCTACAATCGTATGTTCCTTTGTGTAAAGCTTAAGACATTCATCTGCGGCAGTCTGAACGAGGCGTACGATTTTTTCCTGAGCGTCGCTAAGCTGACCTTTTGCAACTGTCAAAGTTGTGTCGCTTGTGTAGCCCTTGTAAACAACGCCAAAGTCCAGAATCGAAAGTCCGTCTGCAGGCCATTCGGCATTTGTGTAGCCCGGGAAGGCGTGAATTGCAAAAGAGCGGGAAGGACCAGCGGCAAGGGTATCAAAACCGGTTCGCTGGCAGCCGTTTGCGCGGAGTTGGCGCTCGATTAAAAGGGCTACGTCCATTTCTGTTTTGATTTCGCCGGTTTTTATCTTTTCTTCTATTAAATTGATGATTAAGTCGCCTACGCGGGCCGCTTCCTTTGTACATTCAATTTCGTATTCGTCCTTAATCATGCGGCTTTTTACCGTAAAGTTGTAGGCTCCGTCTTCCTTACAGCGGCAGTCATAGCTTGCAAGGGCGTCAATAAACTTCAGGTAGTTTGGATAAGTCAGATAAGGAGGAAGCTCCACCTTGCTGTTTTCTCCGTGAGTATAGCCAAGATTCAAAACTGCCCTTACAGCGTCAATGTCATTGTTCTTGTAGCGGGTAAAAGGCACAAGCTTGTCATAAAAAGCCTGCTGTTTTGCAAGATTTTCATCCCACGGAATAAGGTAAGAAAAGCCGTCGCTGAAAATGATGAGAACGGCGTCACTTGGATGACCTGTGTAGTAAGGTACAGAAGGGTCACGGTGCTCTTCGTTATCAATAAAAACTGCGGCACCTGTGTCGTGCTCGCGAAGGTAAGCTGCAAGCTTTGAACGGCGGGCAGCGTAAATATTTTTCATTTCTTCGTTTGAATATTCTTTCATTTTATCCTCGGTTGTTTAGCGTTTAATTTTCTTTTTCAAAGCCTGTGCCATATCGTCCTTTGTGATTACCAAAAGCACAACTCCAATCAGACCAAAAATCACGGCAAGAAGGGCAATCGGAACTCCCTGCGAAATAAGGCGCGGATAGTTCTGGAATTTTTCCAGAAGAAGGGGGCGCAAAAATTTACACGGAGTTGCTGCAATAAGCGAAAAGGCTGTTATTCTAAAAATATAAATAATTGTGTCAAAAGTCACCTTTTTTATGTTTATTGACTGCATTTTTCCAAGGAAGATGAAAAGGAAAACTGTGTTAACAGCACTTGCAAGGCTGAGGGCAAGGGCAATTCCGTTTCCGCTCATCGGTGTTACAAGAACGATTGCAAAAATCATGTTACAGATCATGCTGATAATTCCGGCCAGGGTCGGAAGTTTTGTATTTCCCTGGGCGTAGAAGGCCGGCGAAATGATTCTGTTTACTGCGATAAAGAAAAGACCCGCAATGTGGTAGCGGAATTCGCCGGTTGTCAGCATTACAGAATGTTCGTCAAAGCGTTTGTTGCGGTAAAGCAGGGTGATAAGCTCGTTTCCGCAAATCAGCGAGTAAAAAGTCACTGGAATTGTAATCAGAGTGATGATTTTGATGGCCTGAACGAGCATTGAATTAAACTTTTCCCATTCTTTTTTGCTGGCAAGTCCCGAAAGGTCAGGAAGGATTACGGTTCCGATGCTTACTGCAAAAATTCCAAGGATAAGCTCCTGAAGGCGGAGAGAAAACTGAAGGCTTGAAACAACGCCAACTTCCGCACGGCTGGCAAGGGCTGTCGAAATCAAATCATTAATCTGGTAAGCGGCCATTCCTATGATAGTCGGACCAATCAAAGCGATTACGCGTTTTGTTCCCGGATTTGAAAAGGTATTTTTTAGGGAAGTTACTCCGACTTTCCAGCCTGTTTTAAGCACGAAAGGAAGCTGGAAAAGTGCCTGAATACAGCCGCCTGTAATAACACCAATCGACATGGCTCGGGCAGGATTTTCTGTGAATGGAGAAAGAATATAAGTTCCCAGAATTACGATTCCGTTGAAGAGAACCGGGGTAAATCCGCTTGGGGCAAAAATCTTACAGCCGTTTAGGATGCCCTGAAAAAAGGCTGCAATCGAAATTACCATAAGGTAAGGAAACATGATGCGGGTAAGAATCGTAATTTCCTCTTTTTTCATTTCCCAAAGAGAGAAATCCATAGAAGAGGCATCCACCGGCTTTTTACAGAATATCTGGGCAATAAAAGGCGTAACGACAATTCCCAAAACGACAACGCAGGCTGTCAAAAAGGAAATCAGGGTAAAGGTGGCCTTTAAAAACTCCTGAGTTTCGCGTCGGGCAGCAAGTTTTTCCTGGTCAGATTTATTTTCATCATTTGATTTTTCAAGATAGTCTTTAAAAGTTGGAATAAAAGCAACCGAAATGCTGTTTTCCGCAAAAAGGCGTCGTAAAAGGTTGGGAATCATAAAGGACGTGGTAAAAGCGTCCGAATACATGCTGGTTCCGAGGAAGCTTGCGCGGGTCATTTCACGCACCAGCCCCATTATACGAGAGGCCAGCGTCATTACAGAAAGCACCAGCCCTGATTTTAAAAGTGATTTAGAGTTTTCGTTTTTTGACATTATTCTGTAATTTTACAGCAAAGCCCTATAAGTTGGAAGTCAAAAGAAATATGCTCTGATCATGTAAAATTACGTTTACAATCATGTCATTATTACGTCTACAGTCATTTCATTATTACGCCTGCAATCCTGTCATTCTCGGGCTTGACCCGAGAATCTTTTTTGTGGAAAAAACTTGCCTTTTTTAAATAATAACAATATTTTTTTAATTAATGAACTTATATTATGTTTACATCCTTTCAAATTACTCTAATTCAACCTTGTACATTGGTGTTACAAATAATTTAAAACGAAGAATTTATGAACATAAAAACAAAGTGATAAAAGGATTTTCAGAAAAATATAATCTAAATAAACTTGTATATTATGAAGAGGTTTCAGACATCAAAGCGGCGATACAAAGAGAAAAGAATTTGAAAAGATGGAACAGACAATGGAAAAAAGAACTTATTGAGAAAATAAATCCTGAATATAAAGATTTATCTGTAAATTTTGGCATATAGATTCTCGGGTCAAGCCCGAGAATGACATACTTCAATAATCCAAGAATAAGATATTACAAAGTGTTTGACCGCCAGAGAATAACATAAAGAAAGTTTCTGTCGTTATAAACTTCCGGGTTACTTTTCAGAATTATTAAAATCTTTTATTAAGTCTATCATATAAGGCAAGTCATCTACATTAGTCGTTGAAAGTTTGCAGCATCTAGGCTCTGATTCAACAACTTTTACAAAACCTCGTGGGTCATATATAGAACTAAATGATAAAGGAAGTATTATTTCGACTGAATTATTGTTTATAGACAGTTTTCCAACTTCAGATGTGCCAGTTATAAAATATCTATTTTTTGAGAAGAATTTCAATTGTAATTCTGGCTCTAATAAAGTTTTTATAATAGGGATATATTCTTCCCCTTCTTTTGAAACAATTTCATTAACTATCTTTTTAGAAATTGAATTACTTATATCAGTTAAACTATCTCCTTCTGAATTTACTGTTGCTCGAAGGATAATCTGTTCATCATTCAAATCAATTAATTGAACATCAAAACTTGAAAGCACAGCCGTAGCTGGAATTAAAACTCCATAAGATGCTATATAACCAGTTTCTTTTTCTGCATTCATTTGAGAAACTGATAAAATTGCATCATAATTATTTTGTTTACAGATTTTGTAAATCTCTGTGACAGAATACTCTTTTAGAGGAGGAAGTAAAATTATACTTTCAACAGCATTTTTACCATACTTTAAGAATTTTTCTTTTATTTCATTTTCAAGGTTCTTTCTGAAAGAAATATCTGCTGTATTTGAAAAAACAACAATCCTTTTATAATCAAGAATTCTTTTTCCTTCATTCTTCACTGCGGATATATTTGATGAAGCACAAGATACCATGAAGAAAACACTAAAAAGACTAAAAATCCAAAATAAATTCTTTTTCATTTTCCACCCCTTTCTAGAATATCTGTGACTTCTGGTTAATCATTTCGATTTTTTCGAGGGCGCCGTCGGCACAGGCACGGAGGGCGGCGGAGAGACCGAAGTCGTCCAGGCTTTCGGAAAGGTCCTTCATGTAGACGAGGACGCGGCGGAGCATTTCATTGTTCAGTTCCTCTTCACATTCGGAAATAAGCTGGACACGATATTCATTACCGAGGATGCCGGATTTTAGCAGGGATTTTGTTGTAAGCAGAAGTCCCGGCTTTCCTGACATTTTGGCAAGAAGGTAGTCTATGAGCATGCGGATACGGCCTGATGCAAAGGAGATTTTTTCATCATCAGGGAGATATTCGCAGAGAACTTTCAGGCGTTTGAGCATACTGATTTCGCTGCTGTATTTAAGGGCAAGTGCATCATCACTCAGGATAGCTTCGATTTTTTTCAGCATTTCTGCAACTTCGGCAAGCTGAGCTGAATTCTCGTTACCGGTAGCAGGACTTTCAGCAGGAGGATTAAAATCTTCTTCCTCTTCGCCCTTATCCTGACTTTCAGAAACGATAACTTCGCCGCTGGCAATCTGCTCTTCAAGGTCGGTCAGCTGCTCGGCAGCATCTGTATCATCAAGGTCACCGTAAGTTGCAAGCAATTCAGCATACAATTCTATAACATTGGTGAATGGCGTTGTATCAAGATTTTCATTGAGTTCGGCATCAAAATCACCGTCAAAATTTGAATCATCAGTAGGGGCAAGGGCAAACTCCGAATCGTCAGCTTCCTCTACCATATCTTCAGCGGGTTCGTCCATTTCGCCACTTATAAGCTCATCTGCGCTTTCTTCAATAATTTCATCTTCTGCAGGTTCAGCGAAATCTTCTTCAGAAGCCTCTTCTTCAATTTCTGCTTCATCTTCGGCAAGTTCTGGCTCTTCCTGGGCAAGTTGGGTTTCTTCTTCCGCAGCCCGAGTTTCTTCTTCAGCCAAGTCCGGCTCTTCAAAAGGCATATCTTCTTCGGCAGCAGGTTCCTCTTCAACGACAGGTTCTTCCACTGCTTCAGCTTCCGGCTCCACTTCCTCAGCGGCAGGAACTTCAACAGCCTCGTCTTCTGCTTCCAGTTTTTCTTCCATTTCCTTTACGCGGTTTTCAGCATCCATGGCAAACTGCAGAGCATCCTGAGCGGTTTTAGTTGCCCGGGCAAGGGCGTCAAGCTGAGCCTGCATTGCAGCGGACATATCCGGCATGGCAGACATAGCAGGAGCCGGCTGAGCAGCAGGAGCTGGTGCTGGCTCTGGTTCAGTCTGAGGCTGGGCAGGAGGCATTTCTGCCGGGAAGGCATCGCCTTCGTCTTCAAGGGGCACTTCTTCTGCCACGGGAACAGAGTCGAGCGCAAAATCTTCCTGGCCCTCGTCCTGGGCTGACTCGATAATACCCGAGAAATCATCATTTCCTTCCGGCTTAAGGGTATTTTCCGGTTCCTGACTGTCCGCATTTCCAATTGCATCCATCAATTCATCAGTTGCAAGAGGCTCCAGATCAGCTTCTTCCCTGTCCATATCATCAAAAATATCAAAGTCTTCGTCTTTCAGCTGGTCAGCGATTGAAGCCATTTCATCAAGAGGCTCATCTATGCCGACATCATCACCAAAGGAAGTTACATCAAAATCTTCATCAAGAATTTCGTCAGCCTTAAGTTCAGTCTGAGCGTCCTCAGGGGAAAGTTCCTGTTTTTCTTCCTTCACTTCAGAAAGTCCTTCAAGAGGAATAGACTGCAGGCGCTTTACGTTTTCAATTCCCTTTACGGCATATACGTTCGGAGTATTTACGGCAACGCCCTGCTCGTAAGCAGCCTGAGCCTCAGCATACCTTCCGCCCATGGTGTAAATTTTACCCAGCATATTGTAGCCTTCAGCACGGGTTCCGCGGCTTTTTACATAGTCCTTTGCAAAACGTTCAGCGTTATCATATTTTTCAAGTTGGGCATAGCGTTTTGAAGCGCCCAGCATGTAGTCTTTATAATGATGGTCAGTTTTCTTGATTTTATCAAAATATTCTTCGGCCTTGTCGTCCTGTCCCTGAGTGATGTAATACTGACCGTACAAGTCCATAACTTTTACGTCCTTGCCGTCAGAATCACCGTTCATTGACTCAATTGTTTCAAAGGCAGAATTATAGTCGTTTACAGAAAGCAGGGTATCAACATACTGAAGGCGGACATCGTTGTTGAGAGGCTCAAGGTCGATGGCATTCAGGATTGTACTGAGCGCCTTGTCTGATTCATCAGCTTTTTCGTAGGCAGAAGCAAGGGCTGTAAGGATTTTTACATCGTTTGATTTAACGGCATTTGCCTGCTTGAAGGTCTTTTTTGCGTTATCGTAGTCAAACTGATTGAGATAAACCTGTCCCAAACTATACAAAAGTTCCGGGTCATTAGGATGAATTTTAATTGACTGCTTAACGATTCTTGCAGCCTCAACAGACTTCTGACATTTGATAAGAAGATTGCTGAAATGACGGATTGCTTCCGGCCAGTTTGGACGGGTTTTAAGCGCCGCCTCATAACCACGGATTGCATCCGGATAATTTTTCAGCTTTGTATAAGTTCGCGCAAGATTGTAGTGCAAGATAGGATGATTAGGGTCAATCTGAAGACCGCGTTTATAGGCATTTACAGCCTTATCAAGTTCGCCGGTTTCATAATAAATTGAACCAAGATGATTGTGGGCAAGAACATCACGGGGATTTACGGAAATTACATTTTCAAAGGCGTCAATTGCATCCTCGTAATTTTTCATCTCCTTGAAGGTAAAGCCCAGATTGTAGAAAACATCCTGCTGCTTTTCGCCGGTTTCCAGCGCCTTCATCAAAATTGCAGTGGAATCTTCATAGCGGCCAAGACGTCGGTAAATAGCGCCAAGGGCATCCATTGCATCGACATCTTTTGGATGATAAGTATGAATCTGTTCAAAATAAGGAATGGCTTTTTTATCTTCGCCGGCAGTGACAAAAATACGGCCAAGTGCAGAAAGATATTTTACGTTAGTGCTGTCCTGCTGTAAAAGCTGTTTGTAAAGACGTGCAGCAGTATCAAAATCGTGCGACATTTCAGCGCTTTTTGCACGTTCAATAATCATTTCGTTAGCCATATTTTTTCCTTATTTTTAATTATACACTGTTTTCCGATTAAATGCTCGCCCAAAAAGCCCAATTCCCTTTATTTCAAGCTTTTTATTTTAAGCGGGCCAGAGGACGGGCAAAAACTTCCCTTGAAAGCTTGCCGACCACGCGGTCATCGTAGGCAGACCAGGCAGCAATCGCAAAATAGTAAATGCGGCCGTTTTCCAGCCCCGTAAGAGTGAAGGAAGTTGTATTTCCTACATTTATAGGAGAATCCCCTTCCACAGCCATGCGGCCGAGATATTCACCAGGACGGGTTCCGTAATAAACGTAGTAGCCGCCTGCAGTATCATCAACAGAATAATTCCAGCTGACAGTTACAGTTCCGTTTCCGGCCACGGCATTTACGACGAAAGGAGGCACAGGCTCAGGCAGCTCGTAATAGTCCAGGGTAATCTGAGTGATGGAAGGAGAGTTTTCTCCGCTTCCGTCAGGGTACAATTCAGCGCAAACCTGGAAGTAAAGCCCCGTAACTCCCTGAATGTCTTTTCCGCTTTCAACAGGCTTCCACTCCGGGTAAGTGTCTGTCCAGTTGTAATAATTTTCGCCCGAGCGTACGTAGAATAAGACCGCAGTCTGAGGCGGCGCGTACATTTCTGCTGTAAGCGAGTTTAATTTGGAGCCGGTTGAAACCATAATAGGTTTTGAAATGAAGCTGCCGCCCTGAGGCACGTAAAGAGTGTGACCAACTTTGCCGGCATTTTCAGCAGACTGAAAGCCCTGAACCTTGTAAGGACGCTTTTCAATTCTGATATCATCGATTTTTCCTGTATATTCCGGGCAGAAATGAACTTCCGACGGAGTTCCAAGCTGAATAAGGCTGACCTCGCCGCCTTCCTGCCCCGTTGAAGTATGATATAACAAATCCTCTGTTACGCCGTTTACAATATATTCAAGACAGCCGTTTTCTGAATTGTAAGTCAGCGCGTGAAGGCTCCAGCTGTCCGGCACCAGAGTTGTACGCCCCTTCAAAATAATATCGTGGGAAGTAAAAGGATTTATGTCGTCATCAAAAAGATTGGAAATGCTCCACTCAAGATGCCCTTTATTAAAGCTTGCATTCAAAAGCTGATAAATCAGCTGATTGCTGACAGTCTTGGAAGATTCCCATTTGAAAACAATTTCGCCGTTTTCTGCAACAGAAGGACAGAGCCAGAATTCAAGGGTAAAGCTGCCAGTAAGACCTTCAGAACCGAAGAAGGTACCAGGACGACCGCTAACACTCAAACCGCCGTTACCACGGGCAAGACCTGCAAATTTTTCAAGCTTAGTCTGATCAGAGCGCTTGAGAAGGTTTTTATTAATATGGTAATTTCCGTTGGAAATAGGATTCACCGCGTTTTCAAAATCGATTAAAAGGTCAGTGTCTTCGTCGGCTTCAAAGGCATTTGGCGCAAGCTCAACTGCAGGATAACCGAAACGACCAGTTCCAGTCGTAACGTTCTTAGACGAAGCGAATTCTTCCCAACCGTCTTTTCCGCCAAGCACCACTTCTTTTGCAGAAAGCTGGGCAAGATGGGTACGTGGGCCCTTGCCTAATCCCCCGGCGCGAAGCGTTCCCAAAATCATCACTGTAAAAATCGCAATTTTTCTGATATTATTCATACCATGACAGACAAAACCGTCTCAACGAGAGAAATCCTCCATCAGACAGCCCTGAAAGCTCCTTTATCCAGCGGCGTTTACCTCTGGCGCAATGCCGAAAACACCGTAATTTATGTGGGAAAGGCAAAAAATCTTAAGAACCGTCTGTCTTCATATTTTTCCGGTCAGAAAAACATCAAAACCCGGCTTTTAGTTTCCCACGCCACTTCTATAGAATATATCACAACAGCCAACGAGTACGAAGCTCTGCTGCTGGAAAACAACCTGATTAAAAAATACAATCCGCGCTACAACATAGACCTTAAGGACGGAAAATCATATCCCTCACTCAAAATCACCCGCGAGGACTTCCCCCGCATTTTCAAGACGCGGCACATCGTTCAGGACGGAGCCCGATACTTCGGCCCCTACCCCGACGTTTATGCACTGGATACCTTCATTGAAACCATTTTCAAGCTGTATCCAGTGCGCCATTGCAAGACCTTGCGGAATCGTGACGCACCATGTCTTTACTATCACATGAAACAGTGTAAAGCCCCATGCTGCAAAAAAATCGACAAGGAATCCTACAATGAATACATCGGTGAAATTGCCAGCCTACTTGAGGGAAAAGGCGACGAAACGATTACAAAACTCAACGCCCAGATGAAGGCAGCCGCCGCCGAACTCAATTTTGAAAAGGCAGCCCGACTGCGCGACGGAATCAAGGCCCTGATGATTATGCAGAACCAGAACGTCGTTGAAACTTTCGATTCTGACGACCGCGACTACATTGCCTACTGGTCAGAGGGCGAGCTTGTAAGCTTTACAGTCCTCAAAATCCGAAGCGGAAAGCTCCTTGCCCGCGAAAATTACCGCGCCGAATCGCTCAATGACGACGACGACCTTATCGGCGAGTTCATGGCGGTTTACTATGACAACGAAAACATCCCGCCAGCGGTTTACGTGGCTCCTACCGCCCAGTATGAGATTATAGATAAGTGGCTAAATGAGTCCTTTGCACAGGCACGGACAAAGCTGCACCTGGTAGCGACAGAACACACTGCCCGAGAACTAAGGGAAGCCTGTGCAAAGGCAGGCCAGTTCAGGGAGCCGGACAGCGGCAAGGAAGCCACCAGTGGGGAAATGCCACTTACGGCTGGCAGGGCGCCGGAAGACGGCCTTACAAAGACCAATATCTCCTCCGCCCCCCGCGACATCGCGGCGATACAGATGGCCAGACAAAACGCCCACGAAGATATTATACGCCGCCTCAGAGAACGCGGAGACACTCCAGCGATGGAAGAACTCAAAAACCTGCTGGGCCTTCCTAACCTGCCAGTCCGCATCGAAGGTTTTGATATTGCCCATATCGGCGGAAAATTCCCGGTTGCCTCCCTCATCAGCTTTTACAACGGCAACCCCGACAAAAAAAATTACCGCTATTTCCGCCTGAAAACTACAGACGGCCTTATAGACGACTTCCAGTCCATGCGGGAAGCCGTTAGCCGCCGCTATTCCCGCCTGCTCAACGAAGGTCAGGAACTACCTGATTTACTTTTAATAGATGGTGGTATCGGTCAGGTAAACGCCGTAGACGGAATTTTGAAGGCCCTGGGAGTCGAAATCCCGATTGCGGGCCTAGCCAAGCGCGATGAAGAAATCTGGCGCCCTTATGCCAGCGAGCCGATAAAACTCCCCCGCCGCAGCGATGGATTACGACTTTTGCAGCGAGTCCGCGATGAAACCCACCGCTTAGCCACCAGCCGCAACCAGACTCTGCGCACAAAAGAAAACACCGACAGCATATTCCTGCAGCTCCCAGGCGTTGGCGAAAAACGCGCCGTCCAGCTGCAAAAAGCTTTCACTACACTGGAAAACC
The DNA here is from genome assembly GCF_000619925.1 of Treponema sp. C6A8. Lineage (GTDB taxonomy): Bacteria > Spirochaetota > Spirochaetia > Treponematales > Treponemataceae > Treponema_D. The sequence continues at coordinate 268,248 of NZ_JHVB01000002.1, forward strand.
TTGCCGCTGCCGAAGAAAGCGCCATTGCTCAGGCCATCCACGTCCGCGCCCAGGACGCCGCAGAAATTCTCCTTGCCTCAAAAAATCTTCTGGAAGGACGAAAGGAAAAGCAGGCATTACAGCGACTTTCCCTGGGCCAGTCCGGCACCACAAAGGAAAAGTCCGCCCAATCACAGTATCTTTCTGACCTGGCTGCACAGGCATTGCAGGTGGCAGAAGACAAACCGGAATACAGCGCAGATAAAAAAGAATCCCGCGAAGAAAAGTAATTTTCGTGCTATAATTTCTCTATGGCACAAAAGTTTTTTCTTTCCCCAAATGAATTGAGTTCTTTCTTCAAAAAGGAACTCGCAAACCCAAACAGCGTTTTTGTTTTTTCCACCGATGTTGTAATGAACTCCTGGATAGACTGGTGTATCACCCACCCGGAAGAAAGCGGCACCGACGCAGTACCACTTGAACGCTTTATGGCATGGGATAAATTCAAAGGCGAAGCAGTACGCGCTAAGGAAGAAGGAAAACAGACAGTTCCTTCTATACTAAGGAAGTTCTTTGTAAGCTCACTGATTCGCGAAAATGCAGCGGCAGCTGATGGTGAAGAGATTTTCAAGAAGATTATAAACCCTCAATTCAAAAAGGAAGCAGATTCCTTTGCAGACTGGATTACACATATAATTTCATCATTAAAACTCTGGCAGAAAACCCTGGCTGAAAATCCTGATTATAAAATGGATGACGAGGACAAGGACTACCTTACAATTTTCAACCGCTATTCCGCTTTTCTTGAAGAAAACAATCTTTATGAACCAAGCTGGATTGACCCGGATTTTACTTCCGGAGGCAAAAATTACGTCATCTTCTATCCTGAACTTCTCGAAGATTTTTCTGATTACAAACTAATTTTTGAAAAATGTCCCGAAATCACGCTCATCAACCTGCCTGAAATCCAGGATTCACAGGAAACAATTCTCTGCACAAAATACCCGGATTCACGCAAGGAACTTCGCCGTACAATTCTCAGAATAAGAGAACTGTGCGCTGGTGACGGAAATAAGGCTTCTCAGAAAAAGCTGATTCCATGGAATGAAGTCACTCTCAACGTTCCTGACCTTCAGACCTATCGCCCATATCTGGAACGGGAACTTACAAAATATTGCGTACCTTTTGTAATCCGTGCCGGCTATCCGCTTATTCAGAACACAGCCGGTCAGATTTTTGCTGAAATACAGGACTGCTATAATTCGGATTTTTCATATGATTCGGTACGCTCCCTGATTCTTGATGAATATATTCCATGGAAAGAAGATCTGAAAATCCACCGTCAGAATTTAATTCAGGAAGGAAATAACATGCGCTGTATCTGCGGTTATGATGAAAAATCAGCCGATGGCAGCGTAAACCATATCGACATTTGGGAAGAGGCACTTTCTGCAACCCGTAACCGTAACGAACTTGAATATAAGTTTTATAACGACCTGAAAAAAGATATTTCAGCAATCTGCAATTCAAATTCCTTTGAGGCTATTTCTCAGGCCTGGAACATATTCAAGAAAACCTATCTTTCAGAAAAGGGATTTTTAGAACTGGCAGATGCAATAATTGGCCGATGCATTACCGAGCTTAACAACCTGATTGAAATTGAAAACAACTGGTGTCACGGCAAAAACTCAGTGCTTGCAGTTTCAAATCACTATGATTTTTTTGTTTCGGAGCTTTCCAAAAAAACATATACTCCGCAGTCAAAGCAAACAGGAATTTCAATCTATCCTTACAAAACTTCGGCAGGGGGATTTTTCAAATATCAGTTTGTGATTGACGCTAGCCAGAAAAATCTTGAAATCCAGTATAAAAAACTGAACTTTTTAAATGATGAAAAACGACGGGAACTCAAAATTGAACAGCAGGACAAGGATCTGAACCTTTCAAAAGCTTACGCAAGACTTTATACAACCGATTTTAGCGGAGAAAAACTTGTTCACTTCAGCTATGCAGAAAACTCTTTTGCGGGTTTTGCAATTGCTCACAGCAGTCTGACAGAAGATGAAAATAAGTTTGAAGAGCTTGATGAAGAAGATTTTATCCTCAACGAGAAAAAATACATGCTTGGAAAAACTGATGCAAAACTTCCTCTCAAACTTTCTGCTGCCCAGAAAAATCAGATTCAAAATTTTCAGATTCACAACAGTAAATTTGATTACGAAAAACAAACCAACAACGGAAATCAAACTTCATCTTCTTCTGTAAAAGAAGAAGTGAAATTTACACTTATTGAAAACCGTTCCAAAAAACTTGATGACACTCAGAAGGACGGAAAAATCATAATTACCCAGTCAGATATGAAAGATTTCTTTCCATGCCCACGCAGATGGATTTTTTCAAAAGTACTGAAGTTGGATGAAGAATCTCTCGATACAGATTTGATGCAGCCTTTTGATATGGGAAACATCAATCACAAAACTCTTGAGCTTTTTATGAAGGATTATATCGGCAAAAAACTCCCGGTTTGTAGAGATGGAAAAAGCTTTGACAACGAAGATGAAATCCTGAATGCGATAAAAACTCATGCAAAAACCGCAATTAAGGATCCCGAAAAAGAATTTTCCAGAAGTCCACTTACACAGAAAATGCTTGAAAATCAGATTGATTTAATTTCTGAAAAGATTATAGACTTTCTGCATAGCTTTTTGCAGGAAAACATACGGTCTGCAGCAAACATAAGCACAAAGTCAAAAACTCTAGGATATGGCGGTTGTACAGTAAAAGGCGTTGAAAAATCATATTTTGTACAGAACAACGGGAAAAACTACAACTTCTACGGCAAAATAGACCTTCTGCTTTGTAAAACAGTGCATAATCCCGATAACACAGGAACAGATAAAACAGACTGGTCTATCATCGATTACAAAAACAGCGAGAATTCAATTCCAGCTGCCTCAGAAATCAGCCTGACAAACGACGTTTTGGGTGACTTCCAGATGCCAATGTACATTACTCTTTTACAAAAAAGCATAATGGAACAACCGGAAAATCGAAATAAAAATCCTGATGATGTTTTAAATACAAATACTGTTGTTGTAGCGCGCTTTTATGCCATCAAAAATTCAACAACAAGAGCGGCAATCGACATAAATACAAAAGAGAAAGCCTCGGATGCTTATAAACCGACTATGGATGCCTTTTATAACTATGCAGATGAATTTGAAAAAATCACATCTTCTTATGATTTTAATCCAGATTCAACAAGAGTGGATACTTACAAAGACTGCATAAAATGTAATTTTAAGGCAATTTGCCGCCGCCATTATGAAATAGGTAAAAAAGGACGCTAAAATGAAAAAAGAATACGAATATCTTAATCTTCTTGAACGTAAACTTGATCCCCGTCAGTCGGACGTTTGCTGCCGAACAGACAACACAATCGTAGCAGCCGGAGCTGGTTCTGGAAAAACACAGGTTCTTGCAACCCGCTTTGCATGGCTGGTCATGAGCATGGGTATTCCAGCTTCAAAAATTCTAACCTTAACCTTTACCAAAAAAGCTACCGGCGAAATGTATGAACGAATTTATAAAACTCTTTCATTTTTCGCAAATCAACCGGAAACTCCAGAAACAGAGAAAGACCGGGCACGCAGAGCTCTGGAAGATTTTTCTAATGTCCATATTCAGACTCTGGATTCTTACTGTAAGGGAATTGTAAGTCAGGCTGCAACTCATTATGGAATTCGTCCTGATTTTTCGGTAGGTTCTTCAGATTCAGAAACAGACATAAAAACTCAGGCGCTTCCATTTGTTTTTGCAAACAGCAGCACACCCGCAGTCAAAGCTTTTGCATCAGTAGGAAACTATCAGAAATTTGCAGATGATATTATCGCAAAAACGATAATCAATTACACTTCAATAATTACGCCATCAGATTTTTTCACAAGCAGACTTAAACTCCAGAAAGAACAGGTCCTCAAAGCCTGGAATTTTCTTCTTATGGGAATTGCAGCAGAACCAGAATGTCCTTCTTCCTTAAAAGATGCTTATGACGAATATCTGTCTAATGATAAAGAAGGACTTCACAGGGCAGCTCCTAATTTTAAGGATGGCATTGATAATTTTTTAGGAGAGTATTCTGCAACTAATTATCATGGAAAAATGTATGAGAGAGCAGGTAACGCTGCAGCTGCATTCAACCAGATATCAATAGAAGATTATCTTCTTCCATCAAATTTCGATTTTGAAAATCCTGCAGAAGATGTTATTTCAAAAATCACAAGCCTTATTTCTTCTTTTGATTTGCTGAATGTTAATATTCAGGGACTTGCAAACAATGATCAATCTTTAGCTGCAACAATAAAACCTCTCAGAAGTGTTGAATTTTTACAGACCTATCTTAAATCACTTGCCTCATACATCACAAATTACGAAGCAATCAAATCCATGTGTGAACTTCTTGATAAATTCACTCAGCAAATCAACCGGCAGAAGCGTCTTTCCGGAAACCTGACGTTCAAAGATGTTTCAGAGCTTTCGCTGGAAATCCTTTTGAAGCACAAAGACATCCGCCAGCATGAAAAAAATGCCTTTGACAAAATCATGATTGACGAATTCCAGGATAATAATGGAAAAAACCGAGACCTTCTTTTCCTTATTTCTGAAAAGGATTTTTCTGCTGAAGGTGAAGAAAACGGCTGTAAGGACGGAATTCCTTCTGTGGAAAACATCCGTTCCGACAAGCTTTTCTTTGTAGGTGATGAAAAACAGTCTATTTACAAATTCCGAGGTGCAGAAGTTTCTGTCTTCAACAAGCTGAAAAACGATCTGGGACAAAATAACTTTTTGCAAATGGAGTTTAACTACCGTTCTGACAATGAACTGATTACTGGATTTAACCGCATTTTTGGAAACGGCAGTAAGATTTTTGCTTCAAATAATGACAAGGATTATGAAGCTTCATATAGCATAGATGCAAAAAAATATAATCCTAAAGAAAATAAAGTCGTAGAAGCTGCTATTTTGAACAAAGATAATACAAGAATTCACATGGCAGCACTGAATACAGAGCTTATTAAAGATGATGAAGAAGAAAAATATCTGGATAATAAAAACCAGCAGGCTTACTACATTGCTACAAAAATCAAAAAAATGATGCAGGAACTGAAAGAGAAAAATATTCCTGTAAATTATTCAGACTTTGCAATCCTCGAAAGAAGCCGCCAGCGAAAGGAACTGTTAGTATGGCTCAATTATTTTGGGATTCCTTATCAGCTTGACCAGAACACAAATATTTTTACTGATGGCCCAGTAAACGACATTTACAACTTTCTGCGCCTCTGCGTTTACCCTGCCGATAAAAATGCCTTTGCAGTTTTCCTTTCATCACCCTTCTGTAATCTAGATCAGAAAACGATTGAGACAGTTTTGCTGGAAAGCTCTGCAGGCGAGCTGCCGCAGACAGAAAATGAATTGAACGAATGGGCAGAAAAAAATCTTAGCGAATCTTCACAAGTCCAGAAAGAGCGCTTTGTTAAGGGGCTTTTCTACCTCAAGCAGAAAACAAGTCAGGTTTTAAGCCAGAAAATATCTAAAACCATAAGTGATTTGTGGTTCGAAACAGGCTACCAGTACATCACAATGCAGAACACAAAAACTGATTTATATTCTGAGCTCTTTGATTTCCTTTTTGAACTCGCACGTGAATGTGATGAAAATAAAAATAATATTTCCTGGTTCGTAGACCAGCTTGCGGTTGTAAAGAGTAAGGAAAAAAATACTCAGGAAGATGAAGAAATCGATGTTGCCGAAGTTTCATATCCTGTTGAAACCCAGAATGCTGTTCAAATCATGACAATCCATAAAAGTAAGGGATTGCAGTTTAAATACGTTTTTGTAAAAGGATGTATTGATGCACGTTTTTCTTCCGATAAGATGCGCATATTCTTTGACGAACAGTTTGGAGCAAGCATCAAACCAGAGGATGGCGCAACAAATTATTTTGCAATAACCCAGAAAAATCTTTCTGATAAAAAGGAACTTGCAGAATTCCGCCGCCTGATTTACGTTGCAATTACCCGCGCAATTTCTGAAGTTTACATTGTGGGTGCATGGAATCCAAATTCAAAAACCGTAAGAGAGCCTAAAGATGATGAAGGCATTCTTAAACTGATTGAAAACACAGCCATTGATTTCTATGGTGATGAACTGGAAGACAAAGACTTTGCATTGAACAGCATAGAATTTAAAGAAAACGCGCCTTTTACTTATGAAGGAATCAACCCTGTAACAAAAGCGGAAGCATATAGCAGTGCAGCTTCCGATGGCAATGCAGATTCCCCAGTCACAAAGATTTTCGACGAACTTCCTTCCGACGTAGAAGAGATTCCTTACGACGAACCTCTTTCAAACAGAAAGACGCCAAGTTCACTGGAGCCGGGACTCAGTACAGACATTTCACACGACCAGAAACACGACCGCTCGGACGATGCCCTCGACTCTGCCGCCTTCACCGCTGCCGACTTCGGTACTCTCGTTCACGACTACCTTCGCGCTCAGGCAGAAGGCATTGCCCCGGAAGAATATCAGCCGCCCGTAAAACTATTCAAACAGCTTACAGAAACAGAAATCGCCGCAAAAAAAGCCGAGTGTATTAAAATGTGTCATGATTTTGCTGCGCGTGAGTACGGCAAGGCGGCTTACGCCAGTGACACTTCCGCCCGTGCAGCCGGCCGCCTTCTGAAAGCCGAGTGGGCCTTCCGCATGTCCCACGAAGGTTCAATCTGGACAGGTTCAATCGACCTCATTTACCAGAATGCCGACGGTACTTACACCATCATCGATTACAAATCAGACGGTGAAATTGTCCCGGAACTATACACCGCCCAACAGAACTGCTACCGCATCGCCGCCAGCAAGCTTCTGCGAATCCCGGAAGACAAAATCATCTGCAAGCTCTGGTATTTAAGATATAACAAGGCAGTGGAAGTGTAATAAACTGATTTCAGGGGCATTTGGCTGCAAAGCGGTCGCGAATGCTCCTGAAAATGCGGCACGAACCTTTTTGGAAGAGGAGAATCGGAATACCCTTCACTAAATTTCTAAAGGATTTCTTCCCCAAACAACTCATTCATTTTCGCTTTTCTAAAAGCCAAAAAGTCATCAATAAATTCCAAGGTTCCGACAGGTTCTGCCCACTGAAAGTTCTTAAAATCCCATCTTTGAGAAACTGGAGCTTTTAACTTGAAATCAGCTGGCAAAACGTTACATACAGAGCCATATAAATCATACATCTTCTGAAAAAGCAGATTACGAAGATAACCATTGAAGTCTGTAGGTTTCATCAAGGCAGCAGGAACATAGGCTGAATTTGCAGCTGAGGAATAAAGACCAAACAAAGGTTTCTGATATTTCTCAATATCATAATCAAATTCATCGGTCATTCTGTTTCCATCAAACTTGTGATCAACAAGATGGGCAAGATTGTACTCTTTAGGACCGAAATTTCCGTATTTTTTTCCTCTAAAAATATACGACCATAACTGCTTTGGATATGCATTACTATCCAATTCTAAAGCATCCTCTATTTCCGTTTTTTGCATACGTTTACGATGCATGGCAATTTCACTACTACCTGCATGACGTCTTACCCCCGGAAAACAACATGGAGATTTTTCCCACAGATATAAAGAAGCATCAATATTTCTATTTTCCAATGCCTTAGAAAGCTTAACACGAACCTTTTCATTTTCCTCTGCAATCCGCGCAATAATTTCTGGATTCAAGAAACGCACGTATTTTGTAATAACCTGTGCAAGCTGATAGGATTCCTCTTCTAAAGGCTGTTCCCACTCAGGGAAGTTGTTGTTACCTTTTTTCCCGCTGTTTTTTGGTGAAACAACAGATTTACGAGAGGATCTTTTTGCCGACTCATCTCCTTCCAAAAAACTTATATACAGCTTAACTGCTGTTTTTAATGTTGCGGTACCATTATATATATCGCCGTTAATTGGAATCGAATGGCGGGCTGGAGCATGATTCTTAGCATCAGTTTTTGTATAATTAAGCCGATTCAAGAGTGCTATACACTGGTCATTATCATAAGCCACATCTAAATTTTCTTCGTATTCTTCAACTCTTTTACAGTTGGAAAATCTTGAATGCGCAACTTTTTCAGGATATGAACACACTAACCAATCAAAAAATTCTTCTTCTCTCATTTTTTTTATCTCCTTCTTATATTGTATCACAGGGTCTCAATTTTCATGCAGAAAATCCCTAATCCACAACCCAGCCGGTTTCAATCATGGCTTCAAGTTTGCTGAAGGTGGCGATGACTTCTTCTGTTGGAAGAGGCATAAAGCCGGAACCTTCAATTCCATGGATTTCTATGCTTCCATTTCCGGCAGAAACATAAATGCCGCTTCTCCCGTCTATACACTGAAGCATACAGCCAGTCCCTGCAATTTCGCGGGTTGTGTTTTTAAGTTCTTCACTCCAAGTTCTTTCCATTGCAAACTCCTTATTCTTTCTTTCATAATAATATAGACAACTTGGTCTCCACTTTGTGAAAATATTGTCCATTTTAACCAAATTTCGAAAGCAAATTGCCCTGATTTCCTTATAACTTGTATAGTTTTTTTTTATTAAAATCTGGATTTTACAACTGAAAGAATTGAATCAAGGATTTGTTTTGAAACCTTTTCATCAGCTTTAAGATCTTCAAACGCCTTGGTGTAATTTTTTTCAAAATCATCAAATATTTTTGAGAGGACGCTGTCTTTTATATCTAAGCTTTCAGCTAACAGAGAAAAATCTTCGTTGTTTACTTTTTGAATCTCATAGTGCTTTCCGATTTTCATTGAAAGTTTATCTGTAAGACCGGGATATAAAATAGTAGAAACTGCATCATACAAAGGCGCTAGTTCAACTCTTCTATTATTATAAAGCAGCGAATAATTCTTTCCGTGACTGTCGCAGTTTCCAATCAGATAATTAAAAATCACATAACGCAGGAATTTCTGAGTTTCAAGTGCCGGTACTGAACAGTTCTTTTTAATCGTATTAAAAATATCAGCAATTCCAGGACCGCCATCATTCTGATATTTTGAAGTACTCATAATACCAAGTGCCTGACAGAAATCTTCCTGATGAAGCCTCTGAATAAAGTCATTCTTTTTTATTCTGTCATATCGTTCAACAACAAACACATCCTTTCCTGCAATATTCAGTAAATCAACTTCTGGAACCGGCAAGCCAAAGTTTTTAGCAAGCTTCATGCAGATGTATTCATTTTGAGCAAGTGAATAAAGAGAGCCTGAACGGGTCGGTTTTAAAATATGAGTAGAAGGTGCTCCATTCAATGGCAGATACCATTTTCCATCCAGATTAGCAAGAGCAAGTTTTTCCTGTGCACCGGCAAGCGAAAGCCTGAGTTTTTCATCCGACTTCATAAGCGGGCGTGTATTCATTTTTTCAATGAAGTCGTTCAGACGGAAATCTTCAAGAGGTTCGTAATTTTCTGAATTGAAGCAATATGAAGTTTTTTGAGACGATTCCATTTCTTCCGGCAGAATAGAAATAAGACCTGCACATTCTCCACCGAGAGCTTCAAGAAGTTTTAGTGTACTGGTTTCAGAAACATGAAGATAATCAGCGATTTTTTTGCGGGAATCTTCTTCCGGTAAAAGACCAGAGAAAAATGGCATGCACTGCTTTTGCGAAAATTCTTCTGATTGCAGCGGAAGTGAAGCCGAAAGGGGAACTGCATTTTTGTTCTGCAAATAGCTTTCAGCATAAACAAAAATCACCCCACGATTATCTGTTGATTCAAGAGAGCCTGCTTTTTCATTTCCAAAATAAACGCTCAGTTTCATCTTACGCCAGCCTCACCTGAATCATCTTCCCGGTTTACGGCATAAAGATTGATTCCAAGCATTTCAAGACAATGCAGAACCTTATTCATTTGCAGAGTTTCTTTACCGTTTTCCAGTTCAGAGAAAAAACGAGCTCCTACATTGCACATTGCAGCCGTTTCTGACTGGGTAAGACCTAATTGTTTACGACGGCTTTTCACAACCTCTGATATTGCTTCAGCAGAATTAATTTTCATAATACAATTGTAACTTTCCCGAACGGGAAAATCAACAAAATAATGTCATATAAATACAATTATTTTCCCGAACGGGAAAGCGTTTAAGATTCGGAATAAGCCATATTAACCAATGAAAACTCGCAGTTCTTATATGTTTAATATATTTTTATGTAATAATTGATTATAAATTTCAATTTTTTCAGCCATAGTAACTTCGGAATTACCTGTTTTTAACAATTTTCGAAGGCAAAATGTCAAGTTAATCTTGTAGTGTGTATATGGAAAATTCGAAACTGAATATAAAGGATAATTCTATTTAAGCTTTTGATTAATAATTTCCCCATCACTACATTTTATTTTTGCGCTGCGCTTGTTCAGCCAATGAGAGTTCATATTATTGTTCCACTCTTCCATAGTACCTTCGTATTTTAGTTCATCTATGTAATAATCTTTTCTGGTAAAATCAACAGTGCAATCAGAACAATGAAGTCTTCCAATACTCAAGAATGCCCCGCTTGTATCTATTTTATCAAAGTCAAAAACAGTGCCGTCATAATAAATATCAGCTATTCCTGAACCGACAAAAGCCCAGGTTTGTATTTCTTTAAGTGATTTTGGCAAGGTTATAGATTTTAACACACTACCAGAAAAAGCGTGTAAACATATTTTTTTAAGATTTTTTGAAAAATTAACTGATTTTAATTTTGTACAGCATTGAAATGCTTTTGTTCCAATCAATTCTACAGAGTCCGGCATGTCTATTGTTTCAACATCCTTCAAATCTGTTGTTTTAAAACATATTGTCAGGTCTGGAGAAATTCCTTCTTTCAAGCCTTCATTATGAAAACCTTCTACTACTATAGCCCTTGTTCCCTCAGGAATGACAACGTTCTTTTTATCCCCTTCGTAATAATTCAAACCTTCCATTCACATCTCCTTGTATATACATGCTTATTATTTTATGCAGTCCCTACAGAGCTACCTCGCCGTCTGAACATTTCACAACCTTTGCGGGAACATCTTCGCGCCAAGTCTCGAATTTGAATCTTGGCATGGCTTTCCATTGCGCCATCGTGCCATAAAAATCAAGTTTCTCAAGAGCTTTGCAGCCCTTAAAGGCATCATAATCAATAAAATCCACACTCTCAGGTATTTCCATAGATTTAAGCAATGCGCAGTCCCTAAACGCTTCATAACCGATTGTTTTCACGCCCATAGGTATCTTCACTGATAAAAGAGATTTACAGCTATCGAACGCGCGCTTACCGATTACCGTCACACTTGGAGGGATTACCACTGCCTCAAGCGAGGCGCAATTACAGAACGCATCCTCGCCAATTTCCGTAACGCCCTCAGGAATTACAATGCTGGTAGCTTTTTTGTCGAGGCAAACCTCAAGAAAGCCGTCTTCCACTATGAGAACAGGCTTCTGCCATTCTCCGTCTGCACATTTCACAACCTTTGCTGGTATAAAGTAGAGCAAATCAGTTTTGCCCTCCACAGCTTCCCATTGTGTCTTCGTGCCACCGAACTCCACTGTTTCAATCGATGTACAATGTTTGAATGCCAAAAAACCGATTTTCTTTACGCTCTCGGGAATTACCACCGACTCCAGCGTTACGCAGTCATAGAACGCGCGCGAATGGATTTCCGTAACACCCGCAGGGATTACTACATTCACAACGTCCTTATTACAACTTGTTACAACACCATCTTTAATTGTTAAACTATTATTCTCGTTTGCCATTTATAAAATTCCTTATAATAAACTTATTTCCTGCTTATATTGTATCACAGATTTTCAGTTCTCATGCAGAAAATCTCTAATCCACAACCCAGCCGGCTTCAATCATTGCTTCAAGGTTGCTGAAGGTTGCAATAACTTCTTCTGTTGCTTTAATTACCTGTCTTTAAACCACTCTCCGTAAAGAGTGAGCCATTTGGGTTTTGGGTCATCGTCGTAATAGTAGTCTGGAAGCATCATTTCGTGTTTAAAGGCAATCTTTATGCCTTTTTTTAAGCGAAAGACCTTCCATGGGCTTTTCTCAAGGATCTTTTTTGCTTCTTTGAAAGACCCCCATGTCCACTCAGGATCTACATTAAATGATATAACAGAAAAAAGATCACATTCGTTTCCATACCCGTCTTTGTGAACCGGACCAATTACGATGCCATTGTAGTTTTTGACATACTCAAGCCCCAGGAAGAATCTTTTTTCATCTTCCGGGGTCACGGCAGCAAGTATTTCTTTTAAGCAGCGTTTTTTTGCATTAAGACAATTCATAAGCTATTCCTCCTTTTACAGATATTTAAGCACCCAAAAGCCAAGGGCCAAGCTTAGACAAGCCCCAGATAACTCCAGCGATAGCAAGAGGAATTGCAAAGTATTTGATTACTCCTAAAAGTGCAACAAAAAGCTCACCGAAGTTTACGATAAATGCACCAATAATTATTATAAGTACTGTTAATAAAAGAAATGATTCCATAAGACTCTCCTTTTACATATGTTCCCAAATTGTCCATACAATCCATACGATTCCAAGAATTACAAGAAGCTTAAAACCTACATAAGGAATAGAACCTGCTGTCTGCAGCCCCTGTCCGAGCCAATTCATAAAACCAGTCATAATGTGCCCCCTGTAATTTAGAACTTGAAACAGTCAAACAGATTGTTTGATTTTTTTGAGCCAGCCCTCTGCACAGAAGGCTGCTCAGCTGTTTTTTGAACAGGCTTGTCTGAAACATTGCCTGACCATTTTGAAGTCTGATGCCCGTCTAAAGCATCAGCAATTCTTTCCAGTGCACGAACCTTTCTGATTTCCAGTTCGTCCATATCGTACTGGGTGTAGTGATGCCCCGCACCCCAGTCCCTTGGTTCATTTACAATATTTGACATAAGTGCCGCCTCCTGATTTAGCTGTATATATAGTAGACAATTTGGTCCTATCTATGTGAAAGTCCTTGATTTTTATTTTTTGACAAGTTTGTAGTTTTTATAATTTTTTTTACATAAATCGATATCATTTTTTGTACCGGTTGAAATACCATCCCACAGGATAAGAACACAATTCGCAGCCGCAACCATATCGGCATTGCGCCTATGACCAGCCCCACGGCCATAGCGTGCCCAGTCTGCCTTATGAGTTTCAACAGGCACACCATTAGCAATAGCCCAGGCTTTACCCATAGCATCCACGCCTTTTGCACCACCTTCGATTAAAGTGAGGTCTGAAAGCGGAAACCCCTTTTCAGCAATAAGGGCTGAAATTTGTTCTGAAACCCATGCTGCATCTGTAATTGAACGGCTACCACAAACTAAAAGTTTTGTCATAAAAAAAATCTCCTTATAACATATAGTATAGTAAGGTATCATTCCCAGATTTAGGGAATGGCATATTCTTTGCCCTAAAGAGCAACCTCTCCGTCAGAACATTTCACAACCTTTGCAGGAACAACTCCGATCCAATAACTGTCCTTTTGCACAGCTTCCCATTGAGCCATTGTGCCGCCGAACTCAACTTTTTCAAGCGAGTCGCACCAATCGAACGCCTCCCCACTGATTGCCTTAATGCTCGCTGGAAGTACAAGTGTTGAAAGTGATTCGCAGTGTTGAAATGCCCATAAACCGATATACACAACGCCTTCTGGAATTACCACCGACGAAAGCGATTCGCAGCCAGAGAATGCCCCAGCGCTGATTTCAATAACCCCCTTTGGAATTTCTACTGTTGAAAGGCATTCACAGCAAGTGAAAGAATAGAAGCCGATTTCTGTAACGCCATCGGGTATTACAACGTTCCTTGCATAACTGTCGATGCACTTTACAATTACACCATCTTCTATTAATAAAGTTTCATTTTCGTTTGTCATTTAAAACCTCCTGACTTGTTATTTTTTATAATCATAACCTTCCATCGATATTTACGCCGCTCCAAAACCAATTCTTCTGCCAGCGCCCTCGTTCTGCTTTTCTTCCTGGATTTTACAGAGCTCATTGATGATGTAGTCCGGCGTGCGTTCATCTGAATCCATAAAACGAACCCGGCTGGCAAGTACTCCGAAGTCTCCAGGTGTCACCGAGTTCATAGCGATAAGGCGGCGAATCTGTGAATCTTCAAAGGTCATTCCGCTAAAATAACGGTCAAGCAGAGTTCTGATACCATCCTCAACAAGCGGTTTGAATTCTGTAATGATATGGAAGCGGCGGTTCATAGCAGAATCCATTATCTGCTTAAGGTTTGTGGTACAAATTAAAATGCCAGGAAACTCTTCCATTTGAGTAAGGAACTCGTTTACCTGAGTACGCTCCCAGTTGTATTGAGCATTTTCGCGGCTCGCAAAAAAACTGTCGGCTTCATCAAACAAAAGAATACTGTCTGTTCTGGCCGCCTCATCAAAAGCATCGCGGATATTCTGCTCGCTTTCGCCAACATATTTACTCAAAATATCGCTGGCACGTTTTAAGAGAATCGGCTTTCCAAGCGACTGCGCAATGTAGCGTGCAAACTCTGTTTTACCTGTTCCACTTACTCCGTAAAACAGCATGCGGATTCCGTTCTTCGCATCGCCAGCTCCACCAGACTTTTCTGCAAAATCAGTTGCATTCTGAATCATACGAACAATTTGCCCCGGATCCATAGAAACATTCAGAACACTTAAATCATAATTACCCGAAACAGTTTCGCGCATACGTGACTTGCCGTTAATTAAAAGTGCATTTTCCTTGAGCACAGATTTTACGTCCTGCACAAGAGAAGCTGCGGCCAGAGCACTTCCGTCACTTAAGCCGTCGCGGTTACAGTTCTCTTCACCAAGACTTTTAATTGTCTTGATTACATTATCAACAGAAGCACCTGTAACCTTATACTGCTCCATCAAATCAAGAATCTGATTATTAAGCCCGCAAGGCAAAGCAAGTGGCTTAAGCTTAGTTTCTGTAATGCTTCTAAGCTGGCTTCTTGGCATTGAATCAAACTTATATGAATAGGTAAAACGGCGAAGAGTGCTTTCATCAATCTGAGAAGTAAAATTTACAATCCAGATGATTTTGTTACGGCTCTGCTCAAGCATGGAATTTATGGTGCCTTTTATTTTTGAAGGCTGTCTCATTCCAAAAAAGGTTGAATCGCAGGTGTTTAAAATAGTATCTGCCTCATCAATAATATAAATAGAGTCGCTGGAGCTCATAGAAAGGAGACAATTAAGACGCGAGTAAATATTTGATGTAAACTCACGCTCTCTGGAAACCTCACGGATATTCTTAAAAATATAAGTTTTAAGGCCGCTCTGCTTTGCCAGTGCTTTTGCAAACTCAGTTTTTCCGCTGCCTGGTTTTCCGTACAAAAGGAATGATACACTTTCCTTACTTTTAAGCATGCGGCTCATCAGATTCTTTGTATTGTCAGGCACATTAAAGCTTTCAAGATTGTAGCACGATTTGCAGTCTACCTTTTTAAGAAGATCGAAAAAGAAAGGCTGCATTGAACCGGCTTCTACACAATCAAAAAAATCATCTTCTATTTTGCCATCCTCAGCAATAAAACCGTAAAGACGAAGCTTTGAGTCCTGACGTATAAGTGCCGAAATCTGTCTTTCAGAAAAACCGAGGATTCTTGCCTTTATTTCCTGCTGACAGGATTCTGGAAATGTTTCCATTAAATTACTAAGTCTTTTGTTTGTAGAGCATATGTAGCAGCACTGAAGAAAGCTGATTTCTTCGTCTGTAAGTCCAACTGCTTTTTTCACGAACTCGAATTTTCCAGTTGAATTAAGACTTCTTTTGAGATGCAAAGGAATTTTTTCAAGCAGACAAGCTTCCTGGGAAGGAGTTTTATTTATGAGAAAATTTGCAATAAGGCTCAGCAGAAATTCGGTAGAATCAGAAACATAATGAATTCGTCGTAAATTGATTTCTATAAAAGTCAGTCTGTCACCAGTGCATGTACGCATACGGTCAATCTTTTTATCTTCCTCATAAGAATACGGAATATCGGTATTATCAAAAAAGAGCAAATCGCTATTTGTAGCGGTATTCTCAGGCAGTTCTGTAAGTACCTTGTTATTTCGATACTGGAGAATTATTTTTGAAAGATAATTTAATACGACTTTTTCCTTACCCATTTTTCTGGCAAGCGCTTCAAAGAAACTGAACAGTGAATAAATGAAACAATCATCATCTTCTGCATCCGGATAATTATCCAGCCTGTAACTGCAGAGTTCATAAAGATAATAAGCAAAAACTCTGCAGTCCTCTATGGATGCATCCTTTAAGTTTTTTGTTTTCTGTTGATTTCTAATTGATCTCAATCCACTTCTTCTCATACAATCCTCCAAAAAAATGTGATATATATGTAATAGACAATTTGGTCCTCTCAATGTGAAAATAATGCTCATTTTTGAGGAATTTTTTAATCAGCCGCGTAAACCTAACTCTTTGTTAAAGGCCTCAAAGTTAGTCCAGTCGTCTTTGCAGGCAACCGCAAATTCAATACACTTGAAATAGCCGTTGAACTCGTTCACGATTTTCTTGGCCGCCTTTGCTACAACTTCAGGATTATTTTTGAATGCCCCGCAACCGAAAGCTCCTAAAATCAGCGTTGTGCAGCCGTTTTTCAACGCAACTGAAACAAACCTTCGCCAGCGCTTTACATGCAAAGCAAAAAGCTCATCGTCTGAAATATCTGCATCGTATAAATCTGGAGCAGCGCAGGTTAGAACATTAACATTGAACCACTTGCTTTTATCACGGAGCTTCATTTCTGAATCATCGCTTTTGAAAACTGTAACGCCCGGGCTATAAATTACATCGTCGGTTGCAAGCGGGTCGTCATCATCTATGTGCTTATCGTAAAAATCCTCTCGCATTTCATCAGTTGAAAGGGCGGCGTACAGAGTGGACAGACGGCAAAGACTTTCTTCCTGAGCTCTAGCACCATAAATAACACCTCCACCAGGCTCAAAACTGTTTGCAAAATTCAAGACACCCACTGTGTCGTTCTTGTATGCTTCTGCCGCCTGAAGACTTCGCTTTTTACTCACAACAATTTTTGTTTCAAAGCCAGGTTTTATTTCAGAAATATCAACAGCATCTTTCTCTAAATACAGCTTTTGATTCGCCTTTGTGAACTCAACAGATGCTTTTAAAGCTTCATCAGTTGAATATAATTTCTTTGTATCCTTAAAAACTTCCACCAAAAAATCACGCATATATACCTCCAGAATATCATACTAAAACCACCAGCCTGTAGCTGATGGCAAACTTTTTAATTGATTTTATTTTTTGTAACCTTCCCTAGTAATGTCAAAGAACATGGATTTTACGTTATATAATATAGACAAAATGTTCCCAACTTTGTGAAAAGAAATCAAAAGTTGACATTTCATTCTGCTACTATATAATAATATCACGACACCATTCCCAAATTTCGGGAATATAAATTATATATATTGAAATATATGAGAGATAAGAATGACCGTTGACTTTACAGAAAAAGCAAAAAGATATCAGGCGATTGACGAGATAATTGCATCCGGAGAAAAACTTAAATGGAATGAAATTATTATCGTACTTAAGAATAAGTATAATATTAAAACAAGCAAATCATCTTTTTTTCGCGACATAGAAGACCTTGTAAAAAAATATAACGCACCTATCGACACGGATTTTGAAAACAACGGATATTTTTACACTGATCCCAAATATCGTCTTCCCCGGTTTTACACAGATGAAAATGCTGCAAAAGCCGCAAAACTAATTAAAACTCTTATGGATATGGTAAAGGACAATCCAATGTACAAAGAGGCTCAGGAATTTTTTGAATCTCTTGCTATCGAAAGTCAAAGTTTGTCTGTACAAAATATTAGAATAAATAAAAAAGCTGATAATGACCGGATAATATTTGTTGGAGCGCCGAGCAAAGAAATCCCGGCAGAGACATGGAGAATCATAGAACAAGCTATAAACGAAAACAGAGTTATTGAGTTTATGTATATTTCCAATGCAGATAATAAATCAAAATACAGACATGTACAGCCATGGCAGTTGATATTTGATGACGGCAATTGGATTCTTCATGGACTGGATATTCTAAAACACTCACCTCGCAGATACTCTTTAGAAAAAATCAAAGAGCTAAAACTAACTAAAGAAATTTTTAGTTTGCCTGATGATTATGATTTCAGAAAAATGACCCGAGGATCCTTTGGCTGCATGTGCGATGATAAATATCTTGATTATAAAATTCACCTGCACGGCTACGCTGCCCGCTACGCACAGGATAAGGTCTGGGGTGACAATCAAACTATCGTAGAAGATAAAAAGAATCCCGGTCCAGAGGGTGATGGAATTATCCTGAGCTTCAGGACAAACCAGCTTATATGTGTTCAGCGCTGGGTCTGGAAATGGGCCGACGAAGCATGGCCAATTGCACCTAAGGAACTGGTAGATGACTGGCTGGCAAAGCGAAATAGGGTAAATGATATAAATCTTTAAGAAAAACATCCTTTCCGAATGTAGAAAAGTCCCAAAGTCTTTGGTGAAAATTCTGAACCTGGTGCAGGTTCATGCTGAACCCCGTGCAGTTTCAAATTGAACCTCGTGCAGTTTCACTCTGAAACTCCACGAGGTTCAAACTTTTTGTCAAAGGGCAAGGAAGTTTTTTATTTCTCTAAAAAGTGTTTTACGAAGTCCACAAGCATATCTACCGTGCCGTCAATTCCCAGCACAGTGGAGTTTACGCACAAATCGTAGGAAGAAGCGACTCCCCACTTTGTTTTTGCAAAATAGTCGTGATAAGCACGTCGGGTTTTATCATGCTTTTCGATAGTTTTCTTTGCCTCTTTTTCGCTCATATTGCGCTTTTCCATTACGCGCTTTACTTTAGCATCATAATCAGCAGTAATGAAAACGGAAAAATGAGCCGGAAAATCCTTAAGAATATCATCAGCACAGCGTCCGCAGATTACAAAAGAATCATCATCAAAAGCCTTACCCTTAATCAGGGCAAACTGAATGTCAGCTACGCTCTGGGCAGGAGAATTGTTAATTGACTGCCCGCGAACCGAAACAGTTCTGCTGAAAAAGAAACGGCGTGGTTTTTCATCATATTTTGCAAGAAGATCAGCATCAACATCCTTCTGATCAGCAAATTCGTCCAGAAGGTTTCTGTCGTAAAATGGAATTTCCAGTTTTGCAGCCAGTTTACGGCCGATTTCATGACCTGCGCTTCCGTATTCACGACCAATAGAAATGATTATCTGTTTATCCATACAGCAACTCCCGCTCGATTACAAATAGCGAACAAAAATAAATACAGTGCTGATTATCATTACAATCACAGTGGCAGGAACACACATCTTGCAGTATTTTCCCCATCCAACCGGATGACCGGCCTTAGCAACAACAGATGTACCTACAACGTTAGCACTAGCCCCGATTGGAGTTGCGCTTCCACCGATATCAGTTCCCATAGAAAGTGCCCAAGACATTGTTTCCAGAGAAACGCCGGTAGAACCTGCAAGCGACTGAATGACAGGAATCATAGTAGCCGCAAATGGAATATTGTCGATAAATGCGCTGGCAATTGCCGAAACCCAAATAATAATCGCTATCATTAAGTATACGTTACCATTTGAAATTTTGCTAATAAAACCTGCAATTAATACAAGAATACCAGTCTGCTCAAGTCCGCCGACTACAACAAAGAGTCCGATAAAGAACAAAATTGTCTTATAATCAACGTGCTTCATAATTTCCGGAATATGGCGGAAAGAAGTAATCAAAGTGATAATTGCAATTCCAAGACCGATTGTAGCAACAGTAAGGCCTGTAGTAGCGTGAGTTACCAGAAGCACAACTGCAAGACCAAAAATACCGCAGCTGATTCCGAAACCGCCCTTATCAGTAATTGCCGAAGTTGGAGTCGGGAATTTTGAAGTATCAATTCCATGACCGCTCTTAGAAAGCTCTTTTTTACACATAAAGTAGAAGTAAATCAGAGTAAAGCCCAAAGCGATTGCGGCAATAGCGCCAGTATTCATAATGAAGTCTGTAAATGAATAACCAAGGGAAGTACCAATGATAATGTTAGGAGGATCACCGCACATAGTAGCCGAACCACCTAAGTTAGCGCAGAAAACCTCTGCAAGGGTCATAGGCACCGGATTAAATTTCAAAAGCTGACTGAGCTCAACAGTAACGGCAGCCAGGAAGAGAATTACAGTGATAGAATCGATGAACATTGCAAGTACAAAGGACATGAGCATAAAAGTCACAAAAATCGGAAGGACCTTGTACTTTACGCTTTTTGCAAGCAGCATACAGAGCCAGCGGAAAAATCCCACGCGGGCCATACCTTCAACCATAACCATCATTCCGCCAATAAAAATGATAGTCGCCCAGTTAATACCGCTCGAACTTTCAGAATGTTCGCCCGCAGCATACCAGAAGCCCAGCGTAAAAATATTCTTTACGTTCAGAGTTTCCATTACGGCGTCCCATGAATGCAAGCCCAGTCCAAAAACCAGGAGCATAGTCAGAGCCGCGCAGCCAAGTGTAACCCACTGACGTTCAACAACTTCCGTAATTACCAGAAAAAACATCAGCAGAAAAATCAAAGTTGCCAGAATCTGTGCTAACAACATAACTTCCCTCTATAATATTTGTAAGATTTGCAAAAATTTATCACCAAAGGGCAAAGATTGCAACCTGTTTATTGTTCTTTCTTACGCCATTCAGAACTTCTTACCAGGATATTCTTTTTAATGCAGTCCTTATAAAGCCAGGGCTCGCAGCTGTGAATATCGCCCACGTTAATAAAATTGCGGAAAGGCTTGTATTCAGCCCCGTCATAGCCGGAAAGAACCAGCACATGATATTCCGGCGACAAAACCACAGTAATATTTCCGTTCAAAGTAGCCGGAGTGTCATCAGTGCGCCAGTTAACCGGATTAATTCCAATATCAGAAGCAGTAAGGCATGGAATTACATACTGTACACCTTTTGTCGTGTTATAGCAGATTGTAACTCCAACATCATCTTCACCCTGAGCAGGCTTAATATGCTTACAGGTTTTCAAATCCTTTTCCGTTACCTTATAGCCCATTACATAAGCAGCAGCAAGCTGGCTGTAAGTTTCATCGCTCATGTGCTTAAGAAGTTCAACAACAGCCATTCCCCCCTGACTGAAGCCTACGATAATCAAAGGCCGGCTCTCATCACGGGTTTTCAAAAAGCAGTCAAAGGCATCACAGACATCCTTCATTGCAAGGCGGGCTCGTTTATTTATCAGTTTTTCGTCCTGAGTAACCCAACCATCAATCGTAATGTGGCGATAGTAAGGAGAATAAAAACGGTTTCCAGGTCCCATATACTGGCATACGCCGCCAATTTCAATAGCCATGTGAGCCCTGTGGTCAGGATTATAAACATCAGCATAATGGCAGATTTTCCCGTCAGAAGTCTGCCAGTCAAGCTCCCAGGTTGAAACGATGTAAAAAACATCAGCGCCGGTACCGTCCGGGTCATCATCCTGAGTGTACCAGAAAGTAGAATCTGTGTAGTCCGGGGCAGCAGGAATAAAGTCTTTGCCCCAGGCAAGCATTCCTAAAAGAAAAAAGACAAATAGAAAAGTAAATTTTCTGTTTTTTTTCATAACTTCCTCCTAATAAAAAAAAGCCTTTGCTGGTCCCAGTTTACGGCGGGAAGTAAGGTATCACCCCCTCACAGGTCCCCCCCTTACTTCCCGCCTACGTCCCACAAAGGCTTTTTTGTATGTAATTTTATTTTTGCGGCAGGCTCATCCCGCCACTGAGGCAAATTACTTTCCCTTCACAACGACCTTTTTAAGGTGCCAGATGTCTCTTACGTAATCTTCGATTGTGCGGTCAGAAGAGAACTTACCGCAGTTTGCGATGTTCTTAAGAGCCATGCGGGCCCAGCCGCGTTTGTCAGCATAAACTTCTGCAATCTTTTCGCGGGTCTTTGTATAAGAATCAAAGTCTGCAAGAACGTAGTAAACGTCAGGACGCTGACCTTCAACACCGTAAACCAGAGAATCATGAAGCTCTTTGAAAAGCTGATGAGTTGGATCATAAGTGCCGTCTACCAGCTGCTCAACAACCTTGGCAAGACCAGGATTGCGCTCCAGACATTCCTGAGGTCGGTAAGAGTGTTCAGCTTCCATCTTCTTGATTTCTTCTGTCAAAAGACCGAATACAAAGCCGTTTTCTTTTCCAGCTTCTTCGAAGATTTCGATGTTGGCACCGTCCATAGTTCCCAGTGTCAAAGCACCGTTAGCCATAAACTTCATGTTTGAAGTTCCCGAAGCTTCAAGTCCGGCAGTAGAAATCTGTTCAGAAACATCAGCTGCAGGGAAAATCTTTTCTGCAACAGAAACGCGGTAGTTTTCTACGAATACAACACGAATCTTACCACGAACGCGGCGGTCATTGTTTACGCGCTCAGCAACAGTGTTAATCAATTTGATGATTGCTTTTGCACGGCGGTAACCAGAAGCTGATTTTGCACCAAAAATGAATGTACGAGCCGGAGGGTTGTAAGAAGGATCTTCTACAATGCGGTTGTACAAGTACATTACGTTCAAAATGTTCAAAAGCTGACGCTTGTACTCGTGAAGACGTTTAACCTGAACATCAAAGATTGAATCAGGATCAAGGAATTCATTCTGTGTGTGCTTGAGGTAATCAGCAAGAGCCTGTTTGTTTTCCTGCTTGATTTTTGTAAGTTCGTCGAGTGAAGCATCATCATCAAGGAATTTTTCCAAACCTTTAAGCAAAGTAAGGTCTTTTTCCCATCCGTGACCAATGCGGTCTGTGATGAATTTTGCAAGCTTAGGGTTTGCATTCAAAAGCCAGCGGCGCTGTGTAATACCGTTAGTTTTGTTGTTGAATTTTTCTGGATACAAAGCATACCAGTCTTTAAGCTCGGCAGTTTTCAAAAGCTCTGTATGGAGCTCAGCAACACCGTTTACGCTGAAGCAGGCATGAATTGCAAGCCATGCCATGTAAACCTTGTCATTGTGGATAATAGACATGTGCTGCTGTTTTTCATAATCATCAGGATATTTAGCGCGCAAATCTACAACGAGACGGCGGTTAATTTCTTCAACAATCTGATAGATACGTGGGAGAAGTCCCTGGAAAATATCGATTGGCCACTTTTCCAAAGCTTCTGCAAGGATAGTGTGGTTTGTATAAGCAAATGTGTGAGTTACAACATCCCATGCTTCTTCCCAGCTTACATTGTATTCATCAAGGAGGATGCGCATAAGTTCAGGAATAGCAACTACAGGGTGTGTATCGTTGAGCTGAATTACGTGCAGGCTTGCAAATTTAGAGAAGTCTGTACCGTAGTCAGCAACATAGTGGCGAACCAGATCCTGCAAAGAAGCAGAAGAGAAGAAATACTGCTGCTTGAGGCGGAGAGCCTTTCCAGAAGGACCCGAATCGTTAGGATAGAGAACGCGGCTGATGTTTTCTGCGCTGTTCTGGCGCTCAACGGCACGGTTGTAATCCATATTATTGAAAAGCTGCAAATCAAATCCGTTTGGTGATTTTGCTGACCAGA
This sequence comes from Treponema sp. C6A8, assembly GCF_000619925.1. Classification (GTDB taxonomy): domain Bacteria; phylum Spirochaetota; class Spirochaetia; order Treponematales; family Treponemataceae; genus Treponema_D. Next base: position 291,905 of record NZ_JHVB01000002.1, read on the forward strand.
GGCGGAGAGTGTTTACAGTGTTTGTGTTGTAACCAATGATTGGCATATCGTAAGGAACGGCTGTAACTTCCTCTGCATTTTCGATGTAGAAGCGAGGTTTTCCGTCCGGAGTTTTTCCGTAAGCGATGTTTCCGCCGAATCTTACAGTAACAGAAAGGTCTGAACGTTTGATTTCCCAAGGGTCGCGGTGAATAAGCCAGTTGTCTGGATATTCAACCTGATATCCGTCTTCAATCTTCTGCTCGAACATACCGTATTCGTAGCGGATTCCGTATCCGTGTCCCGGATAATCAAGAGTTGCAATAGAATCAAGGAAGCAGGCTGCAAGACGGCCAAGACCACCGTTTCCAAGGGCTGCATCCGGCTCTTCATCCTCAACCATGTTGTAATCAATGTTCATAGATTTTAAAACATCTTTTACAGCATCCTTAATCTGAGCGTTCATAAGGTTGTTGCTCAAGGCACGACCCATCAAAAACTCTGCAGAAAGATAATAAAGCTGCTTTGTAGGCTTTTTCTCGTACTCTGCGCGGGTTGCCATCCAGTTAGGCATAATCAATTCAAGAGCACTGGCTGAAACTGCATCAAACAAATCGTGCTTGTTTGCCTGTGAAATGTCCTTACCGTACTGACGGCGCAAACGTGCTGACAAATTCTCCTTAAACTCTTCAGCATTAAATACCATAATTCTTCCTCCAAATTTTTAGAACTTGGCTTAATTTTCGGGAATCATTTTCCCATCAGCAAAACCGAGCAACCGGCGAACAATACATATCTGCGCTGTTCGTTCAAAAGCTCTGCATTTTCTGCTTCTAATATATCTTCAGGGCTGTCGTAAGAGGTATCCACCACCCGATACCACTTTTTACCGCCGCCTAAAGCCGGTAGTGTTACTGTAAGGTCGTACAAATCCTTGTTTGTAGCCAGATAAAAATCATCCGTACCATCATTTGCCGAAATCTTAAAGCCTAAGAAGCGGTTCATCTTGCTCCAGTCCGGATTTTTTGCCACTTCATTGTACCAGGTGATATTAGAGCCGGAGCCCTGACCTTCACCAAAGAAATGACGGTTTCTGAATACATGATGGTTTAGCCTTAAACATATCAGATTAGACACGTATCTGACAAGTCCCTGATTCTTCTTTTCCAGCGACCAGTCAATCCAGCCGATTTCATTATCCTGACAGTAGGCATTATTATTTCCATGCTGAGTGCGGCGGAATTCATCACCGGCAAGCAGCATAGGAACGCCCTGGGAAATAAAAAGATAAAGCAGATAATTTTTAATGGAGTTAAGGCGGGCCTTTTCAATCTTAGGATTTGTGCACTCGCCTTCATAACCGTTGTTATAGCTCAAATTATCATCAGTACCGTCACGACCGCATTCACCGTTATCATCATTGTGCTTTGTGTTGTAGCTTACAAGATCATTGAGGGTAAAGCCGTCGTGAGCCGTAATAAAGTTTATTGAACACTGTGGATTTCGGCCGTCATGATTAAAGAGGTCTGAACTGCCGGCAATTCGGGTTGCAGCGGCAGTCGCGATATTTTCATCCCCACGTATAAAGCGGCGGATATCGTCGCGGTAACGGCCGTTCCATTCAGCCCAGCGGGGACCTCCGGGGAAGCCGCCCAGCTGATAAAGGCCAGCCGCATCCCAAGGCTCAGCGATAATCTTTGTATTGCACAAAATCGGGTCTTCATGAATAGCGTTTGTAAGCGGAGGCAGTTCCATAGGAGCCGCATTCTGACCCCGCGTTAATATAGAAGCTAAATCAAAACGGAAGCCGTCAACGTGCATTTCCAGAACCCAGTAGCGCAGGCTGGAAAGAATAAAATCAATTACAACCGGATGATTGCAGTTCATTGCATTTCCGCAGCCCGAAAAGTTCATATAATACTGCTTTTCACCAAATGGCAGCGAATAATAAACGTCGTTCTGAAGTCCGCGGTAACAGAAAGTATAGCCGTGCTCGTTTCCTTCGGCAGTGTGATTGTAAACAACATCCAGAATCACTTCGATTCCGGCCCGATGAAGCTCCTTGACCATCTGCTTAAACTCACGCACAGCCCCACCCGGAGTCTGGTCGGCAGCATAAGTCGTCTTTGGCGCAAAAAATCCAATCGTGCTGTAGCCCCAGTAATTTACCAGATGCTCGCCAGTACGAGGATTTATATTTGCATTTTCATTTTCATCAAATTCAAAAATTGGAAGCAGTTCAACCGCCGTAATTCCAAGCTTTTTAAGGTAATCAAGCTTCTGGGTAAAGCCCTTGTAGCTTCCCGGATTATCAACATCAGAAGAAGGAGAAGCCGTAAAGCCCTTGAGGTGAGTTTCATAAATCACCGATTTATACATAGGAAGATTAAGAGGCTTATCCCCCTCCCAGTCAAAGGCCTTGTCATCAATTACAACACACTTTGGAAAATCTGAAAGGTCAGAAAGCTCGCCCGAATCCATACCGGAACGGCGCAGTTTATTGTAGGAACGGAAAACCGAACCGCGGGTAAAGGCCTTTGCATAAGGGTCAAAGAGATATTTTTGAGGATTAAAGCGGAGACCGGAAGGCGGCACATAAGGCCCCGTAACTTTATAAAGATACATCGCCCCCGCGCCAAGTCCCTGAACCATGATATGCCAGATATTTCCTGTACGGTTCTTTACAGGATCAAGTTCAATTTTTACAGATGGCTTTTCGGCAGCTTCACAATCAAATAAACACAACTCCACGCCCGTTGCCGACTTGCTGTAGACGCTGAAATTAACACCGCCCTCAACAATCACAGCCCCAAGCCCCAAAGGAGCACCATTCTGAAATTTTACTTCAGTCATATTGGAAGATTTTAACACAGAAAAGGTGGATTTTCCACAAATTTTACATATATTAAGGAAAATTTGGGGCCAGCCCAAACACCTACTCGCGTTTCGCACTTCGCCTGCCGGCTCATTCCTTCGGAACTGCCCTTCCGGCCAGGTGCTCCATGCTCGGGCCTTGTGCCCCTTAAATTTTACTAAGCCTCCTTACCAATTCATGAATCTATTGTATAATAAAATTTTGATAATAGAGGAATAAAAAATGTCAGACTCAAAAACTCTGCAAATTCGAAACAGCACAATAGACTTTCTAACATTTACACGCCAATCTGGAGAAGAAACCATTGAAGTTCGTGTTCAGGACAATGATGTATGGTTAACGCAGGCTTCAATAGCAAAACTATTTGGAGTTGATCGAACTGTTATTACTAAACATTTAAAAACAGTTTTTGAAGATAGAGAAGTTGAAGAAAGTTCAGTTTGTGCAAATTTTGCACAAACTGCCGATGACGGAAAAACTTACAATTATAAATTTTATGGACTGAAAGCCGTAATTGCAGTCGGTTACAAAGTAAACTCTCAGGCTGCAATTGAATTCCGTCAGTGGGCGACTCGTGTTTTAGAGACTTTTACAAAGCAAGGTTATGTATTGGATAAGCAACGCCTTGAAAATGGTCAGATTTTTGACGAAGCTTATTTTGATCATCTTGTTTCTGAAATTCAGGAAATTCGTGCAAGCGAACGAAAATTCTATCAGAAAATTACAGACATATATGCAACTGCTTATGATTATTCACCCGAAAGTAAGACAACGAAGGATTTTTTTTCAACAGTTCAAAATAAAATGCATTATGCTGTTCACGGAAATACTGCTGCAGAAGTTATTGTAGACAGAGCGAATCACACAAAACCGAATATGGGTTTGACCGGCTGGAAAAATGCACCAAACGGTAAAATCGTAAAAGCAGATGTTTCCATCGCGAAAAATTATCTCTATAAACAAGAACTGGAAGAATTGAATGAAATTGTAGAAATGTATTTGGACTATGCAAATCGTCAGGCACGCCGCCATATTCCGATGACAATGGCTGATTGGGCAGAAAAACTCGATGCTTTCTTAAAATTCAATGATGCAGAAATCTTACAGAATAAAGGTAAGGTAACACACGAAATTGCAAAAGCCTTTGCTGAAAGTGAATTTGAAAAATATCGAGTAATCCAAGATCCAATTTATAAGAGTGATTTTGATAAGTTTCTGGAAGATGGAAAAGCTACATTAGAAAAAAATAAATAAAAAGCAAGATAGCCCTTCCCCTCAAAAAAAAATAATCAATTATTGTGCAATGAAAACAGGGACTTCTATTCTATTTCCAAATTTTGAAATTGCAGGAGCACTCATTCCCGTATATTTGAGTGTTAAATACATATTTTGGAATGTAATCCCATTTTTAAAACCCATACCATCAACAAATTGAGTAGACATGGTTTTTAAGTTTTCTCCATAAATATATATAAGACCATAGTTTCCGGAATAACTTACAAGATAATCTACTCCATTTCCATCAATACTTTCAGCTTCAATCCCGAATGAACCTCCAGGAACTGTAAATTCTGTGTCTGGTAACGGTAAAAATGAATCAGGCTTACGAGTCATATAGTCAGCAAGATCCTCTATTGAATATGAATTTCTTTTTTGTTTCCTTAAAATTTCAATTCTCTGTTTTTCCTGTTGAGCTTTTATCTCTGTCTGTCTTGCTTCTTCCTCTAACTCTTTCTTTTCATTAATTTGCTTCCATTCCCATACTGAAGCAATAGTATTTTTATTCATATAATCTTTTGCATCAGAATTTAGCAATACTCCATTTTTTGAAATTTCATAAAGAAATTTTTCAAAACTATTCCATTCATTCATTGTAAAATAAATTTTATCTACAGTTCGAGACCAATATCTGTCATCAAGTCTAACTCTGGTATAAAGCACGTTCTGAACTATCAAACCATTATGTTCCTTATCAAAAACATAATAACGAAGGTTTGCGGTATCAAAAGTGTCATAATACTCATCCTTATCGCCATCTTCAACAAATACAAAATTAGGAACAATAGTTGCAATAAAATCATACTTAGAGTTTAGGACTAAAGGATTATATTTCAGTATATCAAGAAATCTTTTATTCTCACTGGTATATGTACGATATTTTCCTTTAATAGAATAATTTCCGTTTTCAAGTTGTTTTACTGAAACTTCTTTTCCAACTAAAGAAGAAAATAATCCAAAAACAAAGAATAAACTAAAAAATATCTTTTTCATTTTTTATCTCTCTTATAATGCATTGCATCATAAAAATAATTATATCATGCTATAATATTATTTTACACAATTTAAATATGATATCAATTTTAGAGATTTCCAGTTTTATCTTTTCTTTTGTTATCTCATCCAATTTTCTTTAACTCTCCGACGCGTTGTAAAAGTTCAAAAAAATCTTTTTGATAATCAAAATCAACTAAATCAACAGGCATTCGTAAAGCCTGCTCTAAATCATAATGAATGCCAAAGAAAGAAGATGATGGCAAACCGCGGACACCTAAATCCACGTCCGAATTTTTATTTGAACGGCCAGTAGACTGTGAACCAAAAAGATAAACTTCTGAACAGCCTGCATTTTTGAGAATTTTTATTGCCATAGCAAATTTTGCCGCATTCATATACATAATTATACAACGGATTATATAAAAAATACACAAGCAAATTAAAAGTGAAATCTGCTTGAAATTCCGATTTTTCGTCTGTAAAATGTCGCAACAGAACAATATGTAGTGCCTCACAGGTTTGCAAAAATCGAGGATTTAGTCTAATACTCTTAATTATAACAAAACAAAGCATGACATTACCTCATGCAAAAAGGAGACACTACATGAATAGTATAATTTACATTGGAATTGATGTCCACAAGAGTTCTTATTCTTACTGCGCTTATTCAAAAGAAGAAGACTGTTTTTTCGCAGAACATAAAAGTGAAGCGGATTCAAAAAATGCAATCAATTACATAAAATCCGTTATAAAAACGACAGGCTCTGAAGAACCGGTCCTTGTTGGTTATGAAGCTG
>NZ_KK211042.1:0-196298 GCF_000619925.1 Treponema sp. C6A8
TCATGATTAGCAAGCTAACCAATCACGCTCGACTTGCATGCTTAAGACGCGCCGCCAGCGTTCGTTCTGAGCCAGGATCAAACTCTCCATGATTATTTCAAAACCCCGAAGGGTATTGATTACCAATGAATTAAAGTTCAATCAAGCTTTTTCTTATCTGCTGAATTGATTTACAATCGAACCTCAAGAACTGAGATTCGCGGGTATGTTTTTAATGATACAAAACATATAAAACTTGAACTATACAGTTAGTTATTTCCTTCCCTGTTCTGTCAAAAACCTTTTTAGAAGTGTCGCTCAGCGGTGCTGTGCGACGGTGAAAATTAATATATATTCTTTATAAAAAAGTGTCAACACTTGAGTTATTTATTTTTCAAATATTTTTAAGAAATATTTGTTATTTTAATTATTGCCGGAACACATCCAGCAATGACATTTTCGTCTTTATACAACTTCAAAATCTGCAGATAATTCCGGTATATCAACTTTTTTCATCTTTAAAGTGCGCTTATCATTAAGTTCTATATCAGTGATTCCCTTTATAGTAGCCTGCATATCAATTAAAGGAATCAGAAACAAGGCTTCATTTCCTCTAATATCGATACAAACGCCTTCAAAAGTCAATTCAGGATTCTGCAAAAGATAAACAAGCTTCCAGTGGGTATCACTTTTTCGGCTTGCCTTTTTAGCGGCAATAGAAGCGGCATCGCCGGCGGCAACTTTTTCAAGCATTTCATCCTTTGGCATAAGGCGGCGGCCGTCAATAAAAGCGCGGAGCTGCTGGTGGGCAATCAAATCTCCATAGCGGCGGAGAGGTGAAGTAACCTGCGAATAAAAAGAAAGCCCAAGCCCCGCATGTGGAGCAGGAGTAATTCCTACGCTGCGCTTTCGCATGCACTTGATTTTTGCAAAATCGCCGGCAAGACCGTCAGGGATTTTATCAGGAAATTCCGGCGCTTCCTGACTAACAAAAGGAAAAGGAATCTGATTTTTAAATGCAAACTTTGCAGCACCCTCACCTGCAAGAACCATAAGTTCTGCAATCATTCCGTTACTTTCGTATTTTTCGTCCGGGGCTACGGTAACTTTCTTTGTTTCCTTATCAACTGTAATATCAACTTCCGGCATCTGAATTGTTACGGCATGATTTTCTTCGCGGCGGGCCTTATTTTTTCTTGCAATTTCAAAAAGAGGCTTTAATTCAGGAGACTCTTTTTTATCTTCAGCTTCTTTATAAGTCATGCGGTGAACTGTAATTTTTGTTTTAAGAACTGTACATTCATCAATCTGACAGTCATCAGTAAGCTTTAACCTGAAAGAAAGGGCACGCGAATCTTCTTTTAAGCCAAGAGCATAATCTTCAAGGGCACTTTCGCAAAGCATTCGGGAAGCCCCTTCAGGAATATAAAGGGTTGTTCCCCTGCCCCTTGCCGCAATATCGATTTTTGAATCAGGAAGCACAGAACTTGCAGGATCTGCAATATGAACCCAAAGATACTGGCCGTCCCAGGCTACTGCATCATCAGGGTCATTCGAATGCTCACTGTCTATTGCATAGGAAATTCCCGGCACTTCAACTCTTTCTTCTTCAGGCATTGGGCCAAGCTGCTCGCTGGCAGAAGAAAAAGAAAAACCAAAACGTGAAGGATGTGGATTTTTTGTATAATCCCAGATTCCTGTGTCTATCAAAAGTTTATGAGCCTTTTCTATCGTCTGAGAAAAGCCTGCTTCCTGCATAACTTTAGATTTTTCAGTTTTACAGAGGGCAAAAGCTTCAACTTCCCCCATAAATTTTGCATCTTCAGGAAGATTGAGTTTTTTCTGCTTAAGGCGGGCAATAAATGCTTCCCTTATTTCAGCTTCGTGTTCTTTTTCGTAATTTTTCTGATTAAGGGCATCAATTTCTGTCTGAGAACGAGGTGTAAAAATCAGATTTCCGTTTTTGATTTCATTCTGATTAAGTAAAAACTCAGAAGAAGAGGCCAGAACTTTGTAAAAAGCCCAGATTTCATCAGTTTTAATGCCGCTGCAAGCTAAATCTGCAAGATCAGAAAAAGATAAGGGTTCAAAGGCAGTAGAATCATCACTCTGCAAAAGTTCCCAGGCTTCATGCAACATTGAAGTAAACTTTTCCCCGTCAGCCGCAAGAATATTTTCCAGAGAAGAACATGGATTATTATGTAAAAGGATTATGTCTTTTTCGCGCACTTTCTGCTCACCGTAAACGGCTTTTTTGCCGGTTGGAGTGGCTGCAGAAACCAGATAGCGCACAAGATATTTATCGCCGTCACGATCTTCAATGACGGCGGCTTGATTTTTATATAATACGACAGATTTTTTTTCCATAACCCGAATATATCAGATTATGGAAAAAATGACTATTTAGAACTCTTGCAGGTCCAGTAAAGTCCTGTTGCCCAGGTATTAAGTTTTTCGTGAGCGTAGTTGTCGCGGTACTGGAAGTCAAGGAAGGCTGTAAAGGAATTATTTTTATCCAAAGTCCAGGTAAAGTCAGGGCGGATATCAAGAATGCTTCCTCCCCAGTAATCTTTCTTTACAGGATCATCTTCCCACTTGCTGTCTTTTGAACCAAAGGCAATTGAAGACCAGCCGCCAAAGGCGAATTTTTCTGCAAACTGCCAGTTAATTCTGATTCCTGTGTAGAAGGCCATTGTGTAATCAGCATAGGTGTAGAAAGTAAAGCCTGCTTCAGGTTTTAACATAAGGTTGATTTTGCTGAAGTTGAATGTAAGGGCAGCGCCTGTTCCCCAGCGGCCGCCGTTTTCTTTATTGCTCTCTTTATAATCAATTCCAAGATAAGCATCAAAAATAAATGGCTTGAAGCCGACTGTTACGCCAGTGTAAATATTTCCTGTTGAACGGAAAACACCGTCAACTGCAGCGGCAATTGTAAGGAAATCAACCGGATGAATTTTTGCGCCGGCATTGAATAAAGGCTTGTCTGTTGTTACTCCGCTTGGAATTGCGGCACCAACTTCAATAAAGTCCTTGTAGTGGAAGCGGGCTGCAAGAGATGCTTTTTTCAATTCATCTCTTGGACCACCATTGTAATAAGAAGTATAAGAATTTGCATAATAAGTATAACCGGCAACATCAGCATCACCAGGCTTTGCGTCTTTAAGACCACCCTGAACGATATGACAGAAAGGCTCCCAGAGATTGCCGTTAAATGTTGGTGCAGGTCCAACCTTCCATTCAAGGCGGGTTCCCATTCCTAAATCCCAGTATTTATGCGGGTGATAGATAAAGTTTACGTAATAAGATTCTGCCTCACCATTAGTCCACCAGGAACCATTCTGATAGTGGTTTGTATACCAGAAAGGAGTTATTGTAGTATTTGCAAAATAAAAATCATCTGTAAATTTATTAGCAGCAATATTTGTAAGAGCGCCCCAGTTGAGCATTGCATCAACCGTACACTTTGCAACATCAATACGAGCCTGAACTGTATCTACAAAGCCGAAGAAACGCAATCCAGCAGCATCATATTCGCTGTCATTATTAAAATAAGAATTTCCGAAACTTACCGAAAGGGTATTTTTTACTCCAGGCTCGCTTAAAACCTGAGTCCAGGCTGCAGCAGTAAACATAAGAGCCGCTGCCAGCGCAACAATTTTTTTCATTTTTTTTCCTCCTAAAATAAAAAAAAAGCACCGCACCCGAAGGTACGATGCTTCTGTTTTAACAGATTATTATGTTTTAGTCAAAAAGACAGGCATTAATTACCATTTCTTTTCGATTACATCACAAATATTCTTTTCACCTTCATCAAGTGAGAAGAATTTTGCTTTTTCCATGTTAGGAACAACGTTTACAGAATCGCCAAGGCGGAATTCTGCATTTGCAGTTGTTTTAGCAATAATCTGCTGACCTTTGTTTGATACAAGGTAAAGGTGTGTTTCAGCACCAAGAGGTTCTTTGTTAACAATCTTCATCTGCATATCATCTTTTGCAGCTGGCTTGTCAACATAAGTCAAGTCTTCTGGGCGGATACCGAATGAAACTTCTTTTCCAACATAAGCTTTAAGAGACTTAGCCTGTTCAGCTGTTGGGTTAATTTCAAATGAACCTTCATCACAAACGATTGCACCGTTCTTTTCAAGAACTTTTACAGTCAAGAAGTTCATTGGAGGAGTTCCGATGAATCCTGCTACGAACTTGTTGATTGGGTTGTTGTACAAGTACAATGGTGCACCAATCTGCTGGATGAAACCGTCTTTCATTACAACGATTTTTGTACCAAGAGTCATAGCTTCAATCTGGTCGTGAGTTACGTAAATCATTGTAGCCTGAAGTCTGTTGTGAAGAGCAGCCAACTCAGAACGCATTGTTACACGAAGTTTTGCATCCAGGTTAGAAAGTGGTTCATCGAACAAGAATACTTTAGGGTTACGAACGATAGCACGTCCTACAGCAACACGCTGGCGCTGTCCACCAGAAAGTGCCTTTGGTTTTCTTTCAAGATACTGTTCAAGGTCGAGCTGTTTTGCAGCATCACGAACACGGCGGTCGATTTCTGCCTTATCCATCTTGCGGATTTTAAGACCGAAAGCCATGTTGTCATATACTGTCATATGTGGATAAAGAGCGTAGTTCTGGAATACCATTGCGATATCACGGTCTTTTGGAGGAACGTCGTTCATCTCAACGCCATCGATATACAATTTACCTTCGGAAATGTCTTCCAAACCAGCGATCATACGGAGAGTTGTTGACTTACCGCATCCTGAAGGACCTACGAATACGCAGAATTCCTTGTCTTCAATTGTGATATTGGAATTTGTTACAGCGTGAACTCCGCCGTCATAGATTTTACCAATACCTTTAAGCTCTACTTTTGCCATTATTGGCCTCCTGATAGGGTTATATTATTATTTCAATTTTATTCGACATCATGGCAGAAGTCAAATTCAAATTGTTAGATTTATGAAAAATTTTACATTAAGCTGCTGCGGTCCAGGCGGTCAAATCCGTCTGTAAGCTTGCGGGCAATTTCCACAAGCTTGGCAAGGTCGCCTTTGCGTCCGCCTTCAATGTTCAAAGGCATTACAGGATCATGAAGACTGAGGCGGAGCAAAATCCAGCCCTGAACTTCTTCAGATTTGAATGAAAGACGAACACCTTCGTAAGACTGAGGCATTGTGTAGCCTGCAGCAGCGGCACGAGATTTGAACTCTTGCAAAACTTTATTTCCGTATTCCTTAAAGTCATCGCCGGAAATCTTAAAGCGGAACTCCCCTTCTTCTACAAGAGGAGGAAGTTTTTCTATAAGACTGTCCAGTTTTTTACCTTCTTTAGCTGCCTTTGCAAGGGCAATAACAAGTTTTACGGCAAGGAAGGCACCGTCATCAAGGAAGAAGTTATCTTTCAGCGCACCGTGACCGCTTGTTTCCATGGCAAGTGGCGCAACAGTTCCGGCAGCATTGAGCTCCTTCTGCTTGTTGATAACGTTTTTGTAGCCTCTCATATAGCAGAGGTGCTTAAGGCCAAGAACTTCTTCCAGAAAGTAAGTAAGGCGGTCAGAAGTAACGCTGTCTGTAATGATTGTACTTCCAGGATATTCCGGAGCAAGGATTGCAGAAATCATGGCGATGATTGAATCGCGGTTAACTTCGCTTCCGTCACTCAAAACGGCACTCATTCGGTCTACGTCGGTATCGAAAATAAGTCCCAGGTCTGCCTTGTTCTTCAAAACGGCGCTGCGAATTGCTTCCATTGCCTGTTTGTTTTCCGGGTTTGGAATATGATTTGGAAAGTTTCCGTCAGGTTCAAGGAACTGGCTTCCGCTTACGTCGGCGCCTAAAGGAGCAAGAATCTTATCTACAAAGAATCCCGAGGCACCGTTTCCGCTGTCTACAACAATGTGAAGCTTAGAAAGAGGCTTTTCTCCATCACTAATTCCCTCTTTAATCTTGTTTTTAAGGTATTCGGCGTAAATGGAAATCAAATCACATTCAGCGTCAGCCTTAAATCCGCCCGCAAGCAGGTCAGAAGCGGCTTTATCTTCCATTTTTGAAGCAATTTTAAGGACATCAGTAATATCTTCATGCTCAAGACCGCCGTCTGCATTAAAGAACTTAATTCCGTTTCTATTGAAAGGAAGATGGCTTGCAGTAATCATTGCAGAGCCGTCAAATTTTGTCTGGTCAAAGACAATTGACATGAACATTGCAGGGGTCGTTGCCATATTGCAGTTTACAACCTTGGCTCCGGCGTGAACGATACCGCATGCAAGCGCATTTAAAAGCGCAGGACCGGATACCCGGGAATCCCTGCCGACACCAATTTTCAAATCACCGGCAGCCTTTCCAGTTTTTTTAGAAAGCCATTCCACAAAGGCGCATCCGATTTTTACAGCAATCGGATTTGTAAGGTTTACGTTTTCCCCTTCAACGCCTTCAAGCGCAACACCACGAACGTCACTTCCGTTCTGCAGTTTCATAATGTCAAATGCCATAGTTTTTTTCCTCTAATTTATTTTTTTTATAATCTTTCTATTTTCTGATTGTGAACACAAGGGCTCCAGGCGCAAGGTTCATTTCAAGTCCGCGAGTCTTTTCAACTTTATTAGCAGAAGTTTTTCTTGAAGAAGGCAGCAGGGTATGAATCCAAGGGATTAAAAATCCGTATGCCGAACCAATCACAGCTCCAGTTAATACGTCTGTAAAATAATGACAGCCGCCAGCCATACGAAGGGCTGCCACAGTAGTTGCAAGACCAAAGCTTATGCCTGTTACACCCCAGCGCCAGCCAGATTCCGGATAATATTGCCAGAATACATAGCTTGTAAAAGCCGCAGATGCAAATGTAATTGAAGTATGTCCAGATGGAAATGATTTTTTCCAGTCGCCGTTTTTAAGGTCTTCATCAGGAGTTCCATCATAATACATATAAGGTCGGGTACGAAGGACACAGTTTTTTATAAGGTCTGTAGTTCCCCAGGTCCACAAAAGAGTTTCGCCGTACATAGTCGCAAGCGTAAACCACTCGGATTTTTGAGTAGTAAAGGCAAAAAGCGGAACAGGAGCCAGAAGCATGGCAGTTCGCACGATATCACAGGTTACATCCAGTCCTTTTGAATATTTATTCATAAAAAGCTGGTCAAATGCCGGAACAGAACTTTTATCTTCCAGGTTTCCGTTATATTCATCATGATTCAGCTTGCAAAAGTTATCTAAAACAAAAATAGTTCCTGCAAAGGCAGCGCCGCTTCCAAAAAGAATAGGATCAAGAACCGGCGAAAGATTAAAAACTTTTTCCTGACTTAGAGCAGGCCTTACATCATCACAAAAAGCATGAACACTAAAGAAAGCCAGAAGGCTTATAACTGCACAAATTTTTTTCATATTTCAATTATAACACAGATGAGGGGTAATATTAAATGCATTGGAAGCTTTACTGAAGTTTTTCTTACTTTCAAAAGGTAGCATTTTTTTTATTATGCGTATAAAATTATTATAACAAAAAAATATTAAGGTCAAAATAGAATGTCAAAGAAAGTCGTATTAATCACAGGCGCATCTTCAGGGATTGGACTGACAACAGCGAAGATGCTTTTGAAAGATGGGTACACTGTATACTGCGCAGCGCGAAGAACCGAACTGATGGAAAGCCTGAAGGAAGATGGAGGACACACTGTATTCCTTGACTTAAACGATGATGCATCCATCAAATCATGCGTTGATTCGGTTCTTAAGGCAGAAGGTCATGTTGACATTCTGATTAACAATGCCGGCTATGCTACAGGCGGCTCTCTTGAAGACACATCAATTGAAGAAGCAAAACGTCAGTTTGAAGTAAACGTTTTTGGTCTGATAAGAATTACCCAGCTCTGCCTTCCTTCAATGAGGGAACAGAAAAGCGGATTAATCATAAACATTTCTTCTATGGCAGGCTTATTCTCAAGTCCTTTTCTGGGCTGGTACCATGCCGCAAAATATTCTGTAGAAGCCCTGAGCGATTCTTTGCGAAATGAAGTAAAATCCTTTGGAATTAAGGTTGCAATTATTGAACCTGGCCTTATTAAAACAAACTGGGGCGTTATTGCCGGCAATGTAATTGAAAAGAATTCCGGAAGCACAGCCTACAAGGACAATGCCCTTCTCTATTCTGATTTTTACAAGCGAAACTATAATGAAAATGCAAAAGTTTCAAATCCTTCTGTAATTTCAAAGGCAATCTACAAGGCAATCAAAGCCAGAAATCCAAAAAGCCGCTACAGAACAGGAAAATATTCTCATTCCTTTGTATTCTTAAAACGAATTTTACCGGACTGGCTCTTTGATTTCTGCACAGACAGACTGATTAAGTATTTTGGATAAGGATTAAACAGTTAGTTTTCGTAGGTATTATCAACTATACAAAGAGTGCCAAGATGACAAATAGGGCTGTAATAAGTTGTAAAACTTGAATCATGCCCTTTTGTAAAGGCATATAAAGTCACATACCAGCAATTCTCTTTAGTAACAGATGTATTTGTACTTACGTCGTCCTCATAATAAGTAGAACGCGGAAGAGGCGCAGAGTAATAGTTTGTATATCGCACAAAATCAAAATATCGTGAACCATAATATCTAACCGGCACACCGACTTTGCCTTCATTAAATTTTATAAAAGCCCTGTATTCCTCTTTATCCTGTTCTTGAAGATATTGAGTAAGGCGGATTTTTACCCTGACAGCAGAACCGTCATGATTTACAAAAGTATCATCAGAAGAAGAATTATTCTTTAATTTCTGAAATTTATATGAGTTTATAAGTGATGAAGCGGAACTTGCCTTTGTAGAAGCATTATTTGCAAGAACATTCAGGGCGCTGTATTCAGAAGCACAGGTTGAATAATTTGAATAAATCTTATAATAAACATCCGTGCCGTCAACGCTAAAAGAACCTTCTGAGCTGTCACTGGGATTTGTAGTAAATTCGACATATTTGTTCGGGAAGGTCAAAGGGTTGCTTTCTGAATAAACCGGACAAAAAATGGAAGAAGGCCCATTCAATACATAATATTCATCCAGTCCGCATGAAGGATTTAAAATAACAAAGCACGCAACAAACATACAAGAAAGAGTGATATTTAATGTACGTTTTATGCGTGCTTTCATATGATTTATTAACAGTTCAAACTGCTTTTAGTTACTCAGCTTTACCTTCAAGCTTCAACTGAATGATACGAGTTTTTGCAAGCTTTGCAAAAGTATCATCAGGAAGTTCATCATTAAGTTTTGTGTATGCTTCTACAGCTTCTGCATATTTACCCTGAGCTTCAAGTACGCGGCCATAGTTGAATGCAGCATGTGAACGCATTACAAAATCCTTATTGTCTGCAGCAAGCTTGTAGTTTGCAGCAGCGTCGTCAAGTTTGTCCAAATCTTCATAAGCAGAAGCAATGTTGAAATAAGCAATTGGAGCTGTGTAAGCTTTTTTACCAGCCTTTGCAGCTGCCTTCCAGTATGCTACTGCATCTTCCTTGTTTCCAGCCTGATAAGCGATATCAGCAGCAAGAAGATTAGCGCGAACACCACTTACACCACTATTCTTTACAAAAGAAGCAAGGTCTTCCAGAGCCTTTGTACGGCGTCCTGCAAGTTCATCATCAGAAAGGCCTGCAGAACCATTTGTAAGTGCATAAGAAATCTCATCAATTTTCTGAAGATTCTTTGCATTAAAACTTGAACTTACGCTTACAAAAATAATGTAAGCAACAAGAATTACAACAGCGGCTACAAGAACAGTAACCAGCCCCTTCTTATTTTTTTCCAGAAAATTCGCTGCCTTAGAACTTGCAGTTGGTTTTACTTCGATTTCTGCCATTTTTTTAACCTCAATTTTTTTCCCGGTAAATCCGGTCTTATTTTTTTTGTATATGTAATTCGTTTATTAATCTTATCACATAAGTACGTTGAATTCCTAGTATTCGGGCTGTTTTTGTCTGGTTCCAGCCGTTCTCTTCAAGAATCTGAGTAACGTACTCTTTTTTGAATGAATCAAGGGCGGTCTTTAAAGACTTATCCGGAAGCGAAAGGTCAGAAGGTGATGACGCAGGCGCACCCGCAAGCATAAAGTCAGAAGCCTTAAGTAAAGGAGGCTCCCCTACTATAAAGGCATGCTGCACAAGATTTTTAAGCTCGTCTATATTGCCCGCAAAAAAATAATCCTGCAAAAGGTTTACTGCAGACTGACTGAAAGCAGTGTAATTAAAACCTGTCTGCTTACAGTAAAGTTTACGATAAAATTCCAGAAGGACCGGGATCTCATCTTTACGCTGACGAAGCGGCTGCACATTAATTACAACAGAATTAATTTTGTAAAAAAGTGATTCAAGAAAATCACCGCTGGCAATCATAGATTCAATATTTTCTTCTGTAGAACTGATAACCTTAAGATTTCTTCCCAGCCTTGCGCATTCGCTCAAAAAAGCGTCTACAGGCTGCTGCAAATCTAAGGACATTTTGTTCACGCAGTTTAAGAAAAGTGTCGCATAGTTGTTCTGGCCGCCTAAAAACCAGACCTTTGCCCCGTCAAGAACCTCGGCATTTTTTAAAGTGCTGAAGCTCTTGCAGTTGATTTCAAAAAAGTTCTGGGCGTTTCCGCCCTTTTTCTGATGAACGCTGGAAGCGATATAACTTTTTCCTGTTCCCTTTTCACCATATAAGAGAACAGAAGCGTTATTTTCGCAAAGATGAGGGATTATTTTTTTTACTTCATCCATTTTTTCGTCCATCAAAGCATCAAAATAAAAACGCATTGATGCGGAAAACATGCAATGCGTTTTATCAAAGCTAAAATCTAAAAGAGTTTATTAACCGCTATAGATTTATTTTTTTGAGTTGATCATATCTCCAAGAGTATATGCTCCGTCGTCTTTGCTTTCAGAATCCATATACTGAGAAATTTCATCACGCTGCTGCTTTCTCTTGTACTCGCGAACAGAGAATGCAACCTTTTCTTTATCAGTGTTTACGTCAACTACGAATACGTTGATTTTGTCACCAACTTTGTATTTAGCAACTGCTTCTTCGAATGGAACGTCTTTGTCATCGCTAAGGTTAGCTTTGTTTACAAGACCTTCAATTCCGTTTGGAGCTTTTACGAATACACCAAAGTCTGTGATAGAAGTGATTTCTCCTTCGAGTGTCGAACCAACCTGGTATTCATCAGCAAATGCCTTCCAAGGGTTATCTGTAACCTGTTTAAGACCAACCTTAATGCGGTGAGCCTCTGGATCACATTCGATAACAACAGCTTCAACATCCTGTCCTACTGTAAGTTCGCTTCCAGGGTGTTTAACTTTCTTTGTCCAAGAAATGTCATCTGCGTGGAGGAATGCGTCGATTCCTTCATCAATAGAGATGAAAGCTCCGGCAGCTGTAAGTTTTACAACTTTTCCGTTTACCTTAGTTCCAACAGGGAATTTTTCACCGATTGAATCCCAAGGATTTTCTGTAGCCTGTTTAAAGCCAAGTGAAACACGACCAGCCTGGATATCATATCCAAGAATCATTGCTTCTACTTCCTGACCAACAGTTACCATATCACCAGGTTTGTTGATTTTCTTTGTCCAAGAGAACTCAGAAATATGAACAAGACCTTCAATTCCTTCTTCAAGTTCAACGAATGCACCAAATTCAGTAAGTTTTGTAACCTTACCTTTTACGATGTCATTAACGTGATATTTTTCTTCAAAGTGAATCCATGGATCTTCTGCAAAGTGTTTAAGAGAAAGGTTGATTCTCTTTTCTGCAGGGTCAAGACGGATAACTTTAAGTTCAATTTCCTGACCTTTCTTTACAAAGTCCTTAGGGCGAGCTACGTGTCCCCAGCTCATATCATTGATATGGAGAAGACCGTCGAATCCGCCAAGGTCGATGAATGCACCGAAACTTGTAAATGATTTTACAGTTCCCTTTACAGTATCACCGATATTAACTGAATTGAAGAAAGCATCGCGCTTTTCATCAATCTGTTCTTCAAGATATTTACGGCGATTTACTACTGGATTCAATTTATTATCTGTGTAAAGGCGCTCAATATAGAACTTAGATTTCAATCCGAGCAATGATTCAGGTTTTTCAACCTTTTCTGCATCAGCCTGACTGATTGGCAGAAATGCAGCACGGTCAATACCAAGATTAACCTCATAACCGCTCTTAACAACTTTTGAAATTGTTCCGTCAACAGGAGTCTTATCTTTCCAAGCCTGCTGAATGTCTTTCAAATAGCGCTTTGAATCAGCTTTTTTCTTTGATAAAACAGGACCGTTATTGTTGTGTCCAATCAACAAAGCCTGAACAGTATCCCCGATTTTCGGCAGATCATCTGCGAACTCCTCTGCAGGGATTAAGCCCTCTGATTTGTCACCTACATCAACGTAAACATAATCGCTTGTAACCTGAATTACTGTACCTTCTACAAGCTGACCTGCCTGAGGTGCATCAAAATTTTTGAGGGATTCCTCTAATTGTGCCTGGAATTCGCTCTTGGAGTTCTGAGTTCCTTCCATTTCCACTTCCATTTCGTCCATAGTAAACCCTTTTTTAAGAAATTTTATTTAGTATTATTTCACAAACCTTATCTATGGTCAAGTCAGATGTATCTATATAAATAGCATCTTCTGCAATTTTTAGAGAACCTTCTTTCTTGTTTTTATCCATTTCATCGCGTTTGATAATAGACTCTTTTATCTCTTCCAGCGTCATGTCGCTTACACCCTGATCAAAGCGGCGTTTTGCGCGAACTTCGGCGCTGGCATCAAGGTAGATTTTGTATTCGGCGTTAGGGAATACAACAGTTGTCATATCGCGGCCTTCGCAGACAATGCTGAGGCTTGCGGTAATCATTCTCATAAGGTCGTTTACAAGGTGGCGAACCTCTACGATTGAACTTACCTGCGAAGTATTTGCAGTTACGCGGTCATCATGAAGATGAGCTGTAACGTCCTTGCCGTTCAAAATAAAATGACTTTCTTTTGTGTATTCAATCGTCTGTTTTTTGCAGAAATCCAGAACGGCAGCTTCGTTTGTGATGTCAATTCCGGCATCCAGAAGGGCCATTGTAAGGGTGCGGTAAAATCCGCCTGAATTCAAAAATGTAATCTTTAATTTGTCTGCAATAATGTTCGCAATTGTAGATTTTCCAGTTCCGGCTGGTCCGTCGATGGCAATAATCATTATTTTTCCTCCAATAATCAGGTTATAGGTCTTAGGTTCCAGATTTCAGAAAGAGGGGAAAGCCTTCCCCTGCGGCCGCACTTCGTTGCGTCCTACCCCTTCTGCGGGCTCAAACGCCGCCCGCAACGCCTGCTATTATCCTAACACCTCTCACCTAATAAACCTTTTATTTCTTCTTTCGTTAAATCTCTACACTCGCCTGGTCGTAAATCGTCCAGGTTGACGCAGCCTATGCGCACACGCACAAGGGATTTTGTACCGATATTCTGGCTTTCGAGCATTCGTCTGATTTCGCGGTTTTTACCTTCAATCAAAATGATTTTGATTTTGCGGGCTTTTAAAACCTTACAGGATTTACATTTATAAAAAACGTTGTCTACGCGGACACCGTGCTCTAAAAGTTTTGCTGTTTCTTCACTTACGTCCTGGCTTGTTTCTACGATATACTCTTTTTCAATCTGACTTGAAGGGTGAGAAAGCTTTGCGGCAAAATCTCCGTCGTTTGTAAAAAGGATTGCGCCCTTACTGTACATATCAAGGCGGCCTACATTGTAGAGGCGTTCGCTGTATTTTTCGGAAAGCAAATCTGCGGCAACAGAACGGCCCTTTTCATCTGAAAGGGAGCATACAAAACCTGCAGGCTTATTCAAAAGGACATAGCGTTTTTTTTCTTCCAGGCTGATTTTTTTTCCGTCTACGAAAACTTCATCTTTTGAGGTGACTTTTGTGCCTAACTCCGTAATGACAGTGCCGTTTACGCTTACGCGGCCGTCAAGAATTATCTGTTCGCTTGCGCGGCGGCTTGCCACGCCTGAATGTGCTAAAAAAACCTGAAGGCGGAGAGGCTCTTCCTGTGCGTGCTCTGTCTTCAAGCCGCTGCGCACATCATCTTTATTTGCCTTAACGGCAGTTTTATTCTTATTTTTGAGAAAATCGTTAGCGGGCAAGTTCGAATCTCTCCTGTTCGTCTTCGTCGAGTTTTGGAAGTTCTGAAATTGAGTTGAGGCGGAAGAGCTTTAAGAACTCTTTTGTGGTTCCGAAAAGTGTCGGACGGCCTGCAACTTCTTTTTTGCCCACTTCCTTAATAAGATTGCGTTCTACAAGCAGACGGATCATGTTGTCTACGCCGACGCCGCGAATCTGCTCGATTTCTGCGCGGGTAATAGGCTGTGAGTAGGCAATGATGGAAAGAGTTTCCATTGCGGATTTAGAAAGTTTTCCGTCGCGCTTTGAGCCGTACTGTTCTTTAAGAACATCCCAGTATTCTTTTTTTGGTGTCAGGCAGTAGCCGCCTGTAATCATAGAAAGTTCAAGACCGCTTTCTTCGGCAGAAAGGCGCTCTTTTAAAATTTCAAGGCATTTTTCGGTTACTTCGTCGGAAAGCTGGGCCTTCTGGGCAAGCACTTTGGGTGCGACCGGTTCGCTTTCCAGGAATAAAATAGTTTCGATTAATGCGGTTTCTTTACAAAAATCCATATCTTTTACCTTAATAAAAAGTCGGCAAGCACAGCTTGCCTCTGAGCCGTTTTAACGATAATCCTAAAAAAACGTTGCTCAGCAACGTTTTTTTTTAACGGATTTTCGATTATCGGCTAATTTGTAGTCAACTCTTCTTCCGTAGGTACATATCCTGCATTGTCTTCGCGGGCGCATATTTTTATATCACCAAAATGGCGGTTTTGGAAGATGGTTATCATTTTAAATTTTACAGCTTCAAGAATTGCCATGAAGGCACAGATTACGTCCATAGGATTTCCCGGACGGGTAATTAAATCTGTAAAAAGGCATTCTTTTTTGTCTTCAAGAAGCTCGTTCATCAGGGTAATTTTTTCGTTTACCGAAATTTCCTCGTACATATTGAGGATTTTTTCGTTTGAATACTGACGCATTACCGATTTGAACATGGACTGAAGCTTCTGCAAAAGCTCCCATGTATCAACTTCTTCCCACATTGCATCAGAATCATCAAAAGGAAGGACTCGCTGAATCTTTTTACGCTCAAAATTCCATTCAGAATCATCTTCCTGCTCTTCCATAAGGGAAGTGAGCTTCTTAAACTTCTGATATTCAATAAGTTTTTCTACAAGTTCTGCGCGAGGGTCTTCTTCATCTTCATCGTCGTAGGCAACTTCAACAGGAAGCAGCATGCGGCTTTTCATGTAAATAAGTTTTGCAGCCCAGCTATAGAATTCGGAAAGGTCGCCTAAATCTGTCTGAACGGCGTAATCAAGATATTCAAGATACTGGTCGGTAATCTGCGCAATCGGAATGTCGTAAATGTTTACCTTACTTTCGCGGATAAGAGCCCAGAGCAAATCAAGAGGACCTTCAAACTCTCCTGCCCTGTACTCACGTTTTTCCTTTACAGCTACCGCTACATCAGCATTTCTTTGATTTTCTTCCATTCCGCACCGCCTGATTTTTATTCATTTCCCCAAATAAATCATCCAGCTTCCCCAGTTTTTCAATATCAGCTGTATTCTGGAGAGCCGGAGATGAAATAAATTCATCCCTTATTGATTTATCGGAAGATTGGTCCAAAATCTCAATAGCTGGAACGAGCACAAAAGCACGTTCTTTTACACGCGGATGCGGAATCTGGAGATCTGGAGTATCTATTTTTGCGTTACCAAAAAGTTCAATATCAATATCAAGCGAGCGGGGACCAAAGCGGATTTCCTTTGAACGGTCACGGCCGAATTCCGCTTCGATTTTCTGTGTTGTCTTTAAAAGACTTTCAGGACTTGTATCGTCCGGCACAAAACCAACGGCTGTCATGTTATAAAAATCATCCTGATCTTCAACATACATAGCGCGGGTTCTGTAAACAGAAGAAAATTTTGCGTTTACAAGGACTTTAGACAAACGTTTCTCTGCCCCGCCTAAGAGTTCAAGCGGAGTTTTTCCAGCGAAAGATTTGTTTGATCCAAGTCCAAGTAAAACACGAGTCATTTTAGAATAATCCTTCCTGTGCCGAAGGAGCAGGTGCAGCTTCTGCCTTCTTTGCAGGCTTTTTAGACTTTTCTGCATTTACCGGAGTGCCGTCCTTATTTTTAAGAACCTGTCCCGGGAAAACTTCAGCGCGGATTTTTTCTTCAATCTGAGCGGCAATTTCTGGATGCTGTTCGATAAAGGCAACAGAATTTTCCTTACCCTGACCGATTTTTTCTTCACCCATTGTGTACCAGGCACCACGCTTATCAACGATTCCGTGTTTAACAGCAGAATCCAAAAGAGAAGCAGTAGCGTTGATACCCTTACCGAAGTAAATATCAAGTTCACACTTTCTGAAAGGAGGTGCAACCTTATTCTTAACAACCTTTACGCGAACGCGGTTTCCGATTGCATCATCATCACCTTTTCCGTCAATTGTTTCAACACGGCGGATTTCCAGACGAACTGATGAATAGAACTTCAGGGCCTGTCCACCAGTTGTAGTTTCAGGGTTACCGAACATAACGCCAATCTTCATACGAATCTGGTTGATAAAGATTACGATACAGTTTGACTTTCCGATGATTGCTGTAAGCTTACGCAGAGCCTGGCTCATAAGGCGGGCCTGCATACCCATAACAGCGTCACCCATCTCACCTTCAATTTCCTTTTCCGGTGTAAGGGCTGCAACAGAGTCAACAACAATTACGTCAACTGCACCAGAGCGCACGAGGTTTTCTGTAATTTCAAGGGCCTGCTCACCTGTATCAGGCTGAGAAACCCAGAGTTCATCAATATTTACACCGAGATTTTTTGCATAAACAGGGTCCAGAGCGTGTTCTGCATCAACAAAGGCTGCAACACCGCCAAGTTTCTGAGCCTCCGCAATTGCGTGCAGGGCAAGAGTTGTTTTTCCCGAACTTTCAGGACCATACATTTCGATGATTCGTCCGCGAGGGTAACCGCCGATTCCCAAAGCCTCATCAAGAAGAATGGAACCAGACGGAACAACATCAATACCAGAAGCATTAGCCTTGTCGCCAAGTTTCATGATTGCGCCCTGTCCGAACTGCTTTTCAATCTGAAGACGAGCCGCCTCCAGAGCCTTCATTTTCTCCGCGTTATCCATCGGAGTATTTGTATTTACTGACATTTAGCCACCTTCCTCCCTGTATATAATATGGCTTCGACATTCATATTTTGACAAAAATTTACAAGAAATTTTTTACAAATTTACTAGATTTTGAGTAAGTTTACAAGTATTAAGACAAGTAGGTTTACAGCTTTCTTACAGTCTGATAAAGAGAACGTCCCTTTACAGTAACATTTGATCCATTAACCTCAAGCTGTCCGAGAACCTTAACATACTGGTCGCTTTCTACATTAGGAACAACTTCAAAGCGGACAAGAACAGTTCCTTCATAGTGGCGAAGCTGCTCATCACCGATGATAAAATCGCAGGAATAAGAGCCGTCTTCATAAGTATTGGCATTTGAAACCTTTCCGCCCCAGCTTACCCAGCAGTCATCATAAAGAGAAGGATTTTCCTTTACCGAAGCAAAATCCGGAACATCCTTGATTGTATCAAAATCCGGAATTTCAAAATAAGTTGAAAGGACATGCGCCTTCTGCTTGATTGCAGCAGAAGCATTTGAATTTGAAAGACGGTTTACTTCTATTTGAGAGGCATTGTCGCGGTGCTCGTTAAAATACTGAATTGCAGCAGTATAGGTTTTTGAAATTTCCTTGTCAGACAGAATAAACTGATAAGTCTGACCTGATAAATCACTTTCCCTGGCATCTTTTTTCTCTTCATCAGAAAGCTCAAGGGCACCCAAATCTGCGCGGGAAGGAACGTAAGGTTTTCGCCCCGGAAAGAGCACAAAAAAGAGAGCAGATCCCAGAATGCAGGCAGCGACAGGAAGCAGGATTCCCCACACTCTGTCTGTATTCACTCCAAGCGGAGGATAAAACTGTTCGATGCGGCCGGTATCTACCCAGCGGCAGATTGTATCATAATCGCCGTGAGTGCGGACAAATTCAATTGCCTCACCGGCGGTTTTATTCTGAGGATCGTTTTCCTTGATTTCAAGATAATACTGAAGGGCGCGGTCTGTTTCACCGCGGCGAAGGAAGATTGCAGCCTGCCCCAAAAGCAGGTTTGAATCTGTCATTTTTAAGCGTCTTGCATGCTGAAAATATGATGAAGCAGCCCCGATATCACCAATGTAAAGGCAGGCAATTCCAAGCTTTAAATAGTAATCAAAATGTTCCTGATAGGTGTCCGCCTTGTCTTCCAAAAGTTTTATTGCCGTTGAAAAACGACGGCGGCTCATATACTTCCATGCAACTGTAAGAGTATCCTGACGCATAACTCAGATATTATAAACCTAAAACCTCTAAAATTGCATCTAGTTCTGCGTTAAGTTGGAAAATTTCTGCACGATTTAAGCTTGCATCATCCTCTTCAAGGGCAATAATGCGGTCCAAAAGGTTCTGAACATACTCCGGAGTAAGCTGATGGGCTGATAATTTACTTTCATCAAGCTTAAGACGTCTTTTTGCAGTTACAGCCTTCTTTTTCTGCTGGGCATTCATCTGAGAATCAGACTTCTCTTCTTCTTTCGGCTGAGTCTGAACCTGTGGCAGAACTCTGGACTGATTTTCCTCTCGAACTGGATAAGCTTCATCTGCCGAGTAAGATTTATGACTGTCATTTAAGACAACTTCTTCAACTTCCTCTTCTTCGTGAGGGTAAAGATATTTATCTCCATGAGGCTTGTCTGAATCGGTGGCAAAGGCCATGTAGAAAATACATTTTCCGCTTTCGTTAGGATTAAGCTTAAAAGTCGGCCATACAACTTCTACAGCCGAGTTATTATAGGCAAAAACCGAATCAAACTGGCGGTAGCTGTACATATTAGGTATCCATTCGTTTTTATCAAAGGTAGAATAATTTCCAAGAGCAACGCATTCCGGAGCAGTACAGTCCGAACCATAGAAGAAAATCTGCATTGCAGCATTGATATTGCGGCTTACAATCCACTTTTCATTTTCCATGGTCTTATAAAGAACTTCATTCTTTACAGGAACATCTTCGCGGGTATAGAAATGATAATTGTCAGTTTCGCCAAGAATTGTATCAAGAACGGCTTTAAGTCCCAGTTCACGGCGTCTTGTGGTACGGTTTGTAACAGATGCAGTTACCTTTACCATATCAGAATGTCCCTTTTCTTCAGAAGGGAAAATCATAAATTCAACGACAACATCTGCAGTATCAGGAACTGAATAAGTGATGCGAAGTCCCTTATCGCTCATCGAATATTCTGATTTTACATTTCCATCATTAATGAGCTTGATGATTTTATTGTTTGATTTGAGGAAGAAGGCGCTTGAAGTAAACTCGTTTGCAGATGAAAAAACAGGAATGAGTTTATCAGCCCGGTTATGAAGGGCAATATTAAAGCTTCCCACTCTTTTTTTATAGCGAAGAAGGACAATTCCCTCACTGATTGACTGGGCTTTTCCAGAAGTTTCAGACCATTTACCAGAATCCTTTTTTGAAGGCTTTTCCTCTGACTGCTGATTTTGGCTTTCGCTTTCGCCGGAAACTTCAGTTTCAGTCTTTTCTGACTCAGGAGCTTCGACATCTGTACTTTTACATGAAGCAAAAAGAGATAATAAAAGCGCTATTCCAAATATTTTAACAAACTTCATCATAATCCCTACTCTTCTTCATCAAATTCATTAATGCTAACAGCATCAACAGCGTCTGCAGCTTCATCAGGCTCAGAGATCTGGCTCTGCTCAGAAAGAAGCCTCTGAACGTCAATTGCTTTTTTACGAAGCAGACGAACCTGGTCTCGGGTTTCATTGAAAGGTTCGGCGCTTGGAACATCAACTCCGTCTTTATAGGAAACAGAATTATATGATGAGCCGGAATAAGCCTTTGAATCCTTCATCATCTGAATCTGGCCTTCAAGGTCACGAACCTGGCGCTGGAGGTTGGCATTTTCCTGCTGGGCTTCGCTAAGCTTCTGGCGGGTCTGGTCAACGGCTTCAAGATTGTACATTCTCAGCTGGCGTTCATAATCTTCCTTTGCAGAAAGATATTCTTCGCCGGTCTGTTTTAAAAGATAGAGAAGTTTTTCTTCCCGCTGGCGCTGAATGATTGAATCAAGCTTAAACTGAGCTTCAGGCTTTTTTGCGCAGGCAGGATAATCTTCAACTACCCGCTCGTAAATAGGGCGGGCTTCGTCGTAACGGTAGCCTGCATAAAGTGATTCACCAATGTAGAACAAGGCAAGAGGATATAAATCGCTCTTTTCATTCTGGTGGCAGAAATCACTTAAAGTTATGATTGATTTATCGTATTCGTTAAGATTAAAAAGAAGCTTACCCTTGTAAAACTGAACGCGGGGGTAATAAACGGATTTTTTATAGTTTTCAAGATAGAAATCGCAGTCATCAAGGGCTGTCTTATCCTGTCCCGCATTAATTTCCGAAGAAATCAGCATGAAATAGGAATCGGCATTGCAGTTTTCAGGATAAGCAACGGCTTTTTTTAGCATAAAAACCGCAGTCATCCAGTCACCTTCGGAATAAGCCTTGCAGCCTTCTACAAAAGCAGCAGTTCCGCTGCCGCTTGAGCTGACGGCGCAAAAAAGCGCTGAACTTGAAAATAAAGACAATCCCAAAAGTGCAATTACTGCGATTCTATTTTTCATTCTTTAAGCCTTCCAATTTAGAGAGCCATTAAAAAACGAAGAGCCTGAAACAATCACATCTGCGCCTGCGTCAATCACAGACTGAAGGGTGTCGTTATTCACTCCCCCGTCCACAGAAATCAGATAGTTATAATTGTTTTCTTCCCTTAATTTTTTAAGCTCACTCACCTTTTTTAAACAAGATGGGATAAGTTTCTGACCGCCGTATCCCGGATTTACGGTCATCACTAATATAATATCGGCACATTCAAGGATTTCCTTTATTGAAGAAATCGGTGTAGACGGCACTATCGAAACGCCGGCTTTTTTTCCAAGCTCGTGAATCTGCTGGATAATTCTGTGGGCGTGAACGCAGGCTTCAAGGTGGAAGGTAATCCAGTCAGCGCCAGCTTCGGCAAAGGTCTTTACCTGCTTTTCAGGATGCCAGGTCATCAGATGAACGTCAAAAGGAAGTTTTGTAAGCTTACGGATTGAGCGGACAACCGGCTGACCGTATGTAATTTCAGGAACGAAATCTCCGTCCATAACATCGATATGAACTACAGAACCATTATTATCTTCAATCTGCTTAATTGCCCTTTCCAGGCTGCTAAAATCGGCCGAAAGCAGAGACGGCGCCAATACAGGAGTTTTCATTTACCACAGATTTTATACTTTTTCCCTGTCTTTTTCCATATTTTACCCAAGTTTTAGAGGCTGCAGTAAAAACTGTATAAAATATCAGCTTAACAAAAAATTATCCTTGACACATAATCAATTGTGCTGTATAAACTTTATCCCCTTTTTCACTTTTTTGTAGTTGATTAAAAATTTATTCTCAGATAAAATTAAAATAATAGGATTATGGAGACAGAAACAAAAGCCGGCCTGAAGAAAGTCATTCAGCTTTTTGAAGACGGGCAGCCTGAGCAGGCACAAAAGGTTATCAGTAATCTCTTTGAAATTGATATTGAATCAAAAGAGGTTGCCTATGCCAACAAGTGCTGTATCTTCTGGATTGATGCGATTAAGAGACTTGAGGACACAGAAGATTCATACGTTCAGAGCGAAAACATTCTTTCTGAATGGCGGGCATTTCAGAATTTCATATCCCACGAGACCTTTGTTTACGAACCGGTTTTATTTGCCGTTCAGAAGGGATTTTTTTCTACAGCGCTTTTTCACTTTTTGAAAATAGTTGACGGAATAAAAGATTCTTTCCAGCGGGCAGACATCTACAGAAAAGCCGGCATCTGCTATAAAAAGCTTGGGGATTTTGAAAACGCTAGAAACTGTCTTACAGAGGCGAACAACACTCACCCTAACCTGGCATCGGTTCTTGCTGAACTTGCAGACTGTTATTCACTTTGCGGGGACGACAGGGTTGGAAAGGTTTTGTTCCGCGAAGCATTTTTTAAGGCGCCTGAATTCATTGAACTTGATTTTCTGGATTCGGAACTCATCAAATGTCTGATTACACAGACACGTGAAAAAGGCTTTGAAAAAAAAGAGCAGCTTTACTGGATTCCGGTTTACGGAACCTTGAACGGAGTTTTCAACGTAAAAAGGGAACTCAATTCACAGGAAGCAGGTCAGCTTCGAAAAAACATTTATGCTATGGAAAACGAGTTTAAAGATCCTGCCTGTAATGCAAAAATACTCGTTCCAAAGATGCTGAACAATTATTTTTGGCTGATTGACCATTATGTTCTTACAAATGAAAGTGCCGCCAAAATTAATGAAGTTCTGTTAAAAATTAAATTATTGGACTCTTCGATTTACGAAGCGTACATTAAATAGAGGGTTTTAAAAGGTAAAGCTAAAAAAATGCTGCATCGCAATTTTTTTTAACGCTTTGCTATCCAACAAAGCCCGCTCTGACCGGCGGGCTTACACAAGGAGTTTTTACTATGGCAGATTTAATTCAGTCAGTAGAGGACATGCTTAAAGAAGCAACTTGGACAAGAGCCGCTATCAGCAATTACAAAGAAAGCGACATTAAAGAACTGGCTAAAATTTTGGAGCAGGCAAACAATGAAAACTGCGTAGACCAGATTTATGCTATTTGTGAAGAGCAGCTCGTTCACTCAAAAGACAGCATCATTGCTCTTTATATCTGTGGTATTACAGACCTTAAAAAAGGTGTCCTTGATAACTCTAACCTAGAAACCCTTGTAGACATTTTCCTTAAAAATCACAAAGAGAGCGTTGTTGAATCATTGTGTGAAGACATCCTCAGCGATGACAGCACAAACCGCTTTGCCCTCAGAACTCTTGCAGACTGCTATGCTGCAGATCCTGATAAAAAAGACAAGGTTTGGGAAATTTACGCTACTCTCGTAAAAGTAGATTTTGAAGAAGCAGTTCTTGCAAAAGCTTTGGGTGAACATTTTGAATCAGCTTCAAAAGAAGACCCTGCAAATGAAAAAGTTTTGATGAAGACTGCAATTGAATACTACAAAAAGGCAATTCTCCGCTTTATCAATCAGAACAACTACAACGGTGTAAAAGAAGTCTGGACAAAACTTATTGAACTTATGCCTTCTGAATTCGACTTCTTCCAGCTGCTCCGCCGCAAGATTGCTAAATCTATGGGCGAAACAAAGACTACAAACCTTATGCAGGACCTTTACGAATGGTATAAGGCAAACAAAAAATGGAAGATTGCAATTTCTATCCTTAAGCAGAACCTTGAAGTTGACCCGAAAGACACATGGGCCCGCAATCAGATTATTGAATGTTACCGCGGTCGCTACGAAGGTCACTCACAGCTTGAAAACTATATCCGCTCTTCTAACCTTGGACAGAGCTACCGCAACGTATTCGAAGCTATCAACGACTTTGAAAAACACATTGCATTTGATAAGGGAAGCTTTGTATTCCACCGCAACTGGGGTGTTGGTAGAATCCGCAAGCTTGACGGCGATTCAATCGAAATCAACTTTGGTAAAGTAGTTGGAATCAAGAGTATGAAGCTTTCTATGGCTGTTACAGCTCTTAAACCTCTTACAAAAGACCACATCTGGGTTCTTAAGGCTACAAAAACAAAAGAAGACCTTATCAAGATGGTTAAGGGTTACAAGGAAGACGGAAAAGAAAAGTACGGTACTGAATGGACTCTTAAAACAATCATCAAGAGCTACAACAATAACTGTGACTTCAAGCACATCAAGGCTGAACTTGTTCCCTCAATCCTTTCTACAGGCGAATGGACTTCATGGAACCAGAAAGCTAAGAAGATTCTTGAATCAAATGCAGAATTCGGCGTAGATCCTAACGATATCAACATGTACACAGTACGTGAAAACGAAATCACACCGGAAGAAAAACTTTCTAACGAGTTCAAGGCTCAGAAAGCCTTCTTTGCCCGCGTAGATATCTTGATGAAGTTCTTCTACAACGACATTACAGACAACACAAGCGATTACTTTGCAGAAATGTACTCATACTTCACAAGTTACCTCAAGAACATCAGCAAGGTTGACGAGCAGGTTCTTGCAGCTTACCTTGTTGTTAAGAGAATCGGTACAGAAGACAAACAGTACGCTTTCCAGACACGCGAAACATTTGCAGATCTTTACAACAAAATTGAAGATCCTCGCGTAATCTACGAAGAATTGAAAGATACAAAGAATACAAGCCTGCGCGCAGACTTTATCAGCTGCATCAGACTTCTTCCAGACTGGCAGACACAGTACATCAGAATGTTCCCTACAGTACTGGACATGAAGATGTTGGATACTCTTATCAAAGACGGCTACACCGAAGAAGTTCAGAAATTCATCAAGGTTGCATTCGAGCAGTTCAAGGACTACCGCGAAGCAGTTCTCTTTATGTTCAAGGAATGCCAGGATAAAGAATGGTACCAGAATGCAGGCGTAAGCTACGAAAAACAGCTTATCACTTTGATAAACATCATCCAGCTTGCAGAAAGAGAGATTTTAAACCACGTTCACTCAACAGAGAACAAAAAGATTAAGAAGACTGCTACTACCCTGCTCTTCAAAGACGACGCACTTTTCAACTTCATGTTCAGCGGCGACGAAAGCACAGTAGTTAAGATGTACACTCTTATTGATGATACACCGTTTGACGATCCTACAGCTAAATCTCAGACTCGTAACAAAATTCTGGAAAAATACCCAGACTTCAAGTTCCGTGTATCTGAAGAAAAAACTTCCGGACAGGCTAAGGGTATGATGGTTACAGCTAAGAAACTTGAAGAAAAGAAGGCTGAACTCGACAATATCCAGAACGTACTCCTTCCAGAAAACGCTAAGGACGTTGCAGAAGCACGCGCTAAGGGCGACTTGAAAGAAAACGCTGAATATAAAGCAGCCCGCGAACAGCAGCACATGCTTACTCTTAAAGTTCAGAACTTGCAGTCAGAAATTGCACGCGCTGTAATTTTCGACCCTACAACTTCTACAACTTCAGTTGTTTCATTTGCAACAGTAGTAACACTTACAAACAGCGACTCAGGAAAAGACGAAGTATTTACAATTCTTGGACCTTGGGAATCAGATCCAGACAACAACGTTATTTCTTACATGTCTCCGTTTGGAAACGCAATTATGGATAAGAAGGTTGGAGATACAGCAGTATTTACAATCAACGACCACAAATACAGCTACACTGTAAAGGCTATTAAAAAGGCTACAAATTACTAATTTGCCCTCTTTTTAGTTTGGTTACAGGCTGTTCGGGAAACTTCCTGGGCAGCCTGTTGTTTTATATATGAGGTTATGCCATGTCTGAATCTACGTCAAAAATGATTGAACTCCTGCCGGGGGGATATTACATTCCGGGCTCAACAAACATAGGAATCATCACGGAAAAAACTTTTGCCGGAACAAATGTTTATATGGTAGATTCCGGGACTACAGAAATTGACGCAGAATATATTCTTTCTATTCTTGATGATTTTTTTGCCAAGCAGGGAAGAAAATATAAGATTAAGGCAATCATTAACACGCACGGGCACACAGACCACGCCGGCGGCAACCTATATCTTCAGAAAAAAACAGGCTGCCAGGTCTGGATTTCTAAGCTGGAACGCCCTTATATCGAAAACCCGGAATTACAGGCAGCAGACATCTGGGGAGGAACTCCGCCTCATGAAATTCAGACAGCCTATTTCAGACCTCAGCCTTCTAAAGTTTCAAAAATAATCAATGAAGATGTAAAAGTTAGGCTTTCTGGCGGAAATACCATAAGTTTTATTTCCCTGCCCGGCCACAGCTTTGAGATGACAGCCCTTGTTTACACTGATAAAGAAGGAAAAAAAGTCGTTTACGCGGGAGACGGCATTTTTACCCGTGGAGAGCTTTCTAAGCACTGGATTCCTTTTATGCTGAATCCTTTTAAGTTTATGAAGGCGCTTGAAAAACTTTCTGAACTTGAAAATGTTGAATGGTGCGTTCCGGGACATGGGGATTGCATCCACAAAAATCTTAGTGAAACTATTGAAATGGATTCTCTTGCCATTCTGGAAACAAAACAGCTTTTACTCAATCTGATTTCTGAAGGAAGAAAAACAAGCGGCGAACTCTTAAAAGAAGTTGCTGACTTGAATGAAATAAAATTAGGATTCGGGCAGTCCGTTTTAATCCGGAGCACGCTCAAATCCTATTTAGCCGCCATGCACGACATGGGGCTGATAAAAGTAGTTATTGAAAATAATACTTTTTACTGGTGCAAAGCCTAGTCTTCAAAAGCCTTTACGATTGCAGCGCCACTTGAAGTTCCAATGCGGCTTGCACCGGCTTTAATCATTTCCTGAGCAGCTTCTGCAGTTCTAACTCCGCCTGAAGCCTTAACACCCATATCATTTCCAACTGTCTTACGCATAAGCGCAATGTGGGCAGCTGTAGCGCCGTTTGGAAGAAGTTTTCCTTCCTTGTCTTTAATGATTGCAAAACCTGTAGAAGTTTTTACAAAATCAGCGCCGGCTTTTTTAGCACACTGACAGCAGCTTACGATAGCTTCATCGCTGAGATAGCAGGTTTCAAGAATTACCTTTACGCAGATATCCTTGCCAAGTTTTTTGCCTTCATCTTTTGATGCATCAACAACAGCAGCAATGTCCTTGCCTACTTCTGTAAAGCGGCCGTCTTTTGCAGCTCCAACATTAATTACCATATCAACTTCATCAGCACCGTCCTGAATGCAGGTTCTTGCTTCAAAAGCCTTAACACAAGAAGGAGTTGCTCCCAAAGGAAAGCCAACAACAGTACAAACTTTTACAGAAGAATTCTTAAGAAGTTCAGCCGAAAGTTTTACATAACTTGGGTTTACACAAACAGAGGCAAATTTATAATCTGCCGCTTCCTTACAAAGTTTTTCAATTTCTGAAACTCCAGCCTGAGGAGCCAGAAGTGTGTGGTCTATATAAGACGCAATTTCTTGTTTAGTCATACTTTAATTATATAGGAACGCAATACCTTGTCAATTTCAAGTTTTATCCCAAGTAGATAATAAAACAGTTGCCGAAATAAAATTCATATTGTATATTTATTAAAAATTGACTGGCAAAATTTTCAATTTTTATAGGAGCAAAATATGGCATACAAAATCAATGATGCTTGTGTAAACTGCGGAACTTGCGAACCAGATTGTCCAGTTGGAGCAATCTCAGAAAGCGGAGATAAAAGAGTTATCGACGCTAACGCTTGTATCAGCTGCGGAACTTGCGCTGCTGAATGTCCAGCAGAAGCAATTGTAGAAGAGTAATTTCGTTTTACGATTTTACCCAAAGACAGGTTCTCTGGCAGGAATCTGTCTTTTTTATTTTAAAAACATAAGTTATTATTTAATAAGAATGATTAAAAAGTTTCTGCTCCTGACAATTCTTTCCCTTTCCTCTCTCTGGGCGCAAGGCATAAACCAGCCAATAATAATAGAAAAGAATAAGCTGCCTGAATTAGACAGTCTTAAAGCCTATGTTTATATAGAAGAGGATGGGCAAAAAAAGCAGGAAAAAAATTTTCAGTTCATTCAGTTTTCTAAGATTATTGAAGATAACAACATCGCAGTAACAGCTGGACGGGAGCCTGAATATATATTCTATAAATATAAGGTTTCAGAAAAATTTTCAGTTCTGGAACTCTGCGCCCGCTGCAATATTAAATACGACACAATCGTAACCTTGAATTCACTTGCCAGTAAAGATGATGTAATAGAAGGAAAAACACTCATAATACCGACCGTTCAGGGACTTTTTATTCCCCTTGATAAGGGGCAGACGGCAATTGAAGTACTTTTACAGGAAAATTATAAAAATCAAAACTTAACAAAATCAATCTTATACTATAAAATTGAAGAACGAAGTTTTGTGTTTTTGCAGGGATTAAGGCTGACTCCTACAGAGAGGGCTTTTTTTCTTGATTCCAGCCTGATGCTGCCGCTGGCCGAAGATACCTTTTACGTTTCTTCAGAATTCGGAAAACGTAAAAATCCGCTTTCCGGCCAGATAAAGGATCACAACGGAATTGACCTTGCAGCACAGGAAGGAACTCCAGTCTATGCCGTAAAGGACGGAGACGTGGCTTACACAGTAAATGATGATCCGACATTCGGAAATTACATCATCTTAAGCCATGATTTGGGAAAACAGACAAGTGTTTATGCCCATCTTTCAAAAATCTTTGTTGATCAGTACCAGCATATAAAAAAAGGTACTGTAATCGGGCTTGTAGGCCATACCGGCATGGCGACAGGGGATCATCTGCACTTTGAAATCCGCAAGGGTGGAAAGGCTATGAATCCGCGAGAGAAACTTGATTTTTAAGGATTTGATGAAGGTAGTATTGGAATTAAAGAAACTGCGATTTCTCTTTTTATTTCCAGTGGTTATGTCTTCTGCAGGCCATCTTCTTTTTGCAGAAACATTCAGAACCAGTAAACTTTATTGTGCAGCTATAGAACAGGAACCCGGTTTTGAAACGCAGACCATACTGGGGACAAACGAATCGCTTGCAATAAAACTTCCTCAAAAACGCAATTTTATTGAAGGAATTGAAATCAAATTTGATATTCCTGAAGATATTGCTTACTGGCAGGACTGCGTTGCATGTTCTGTTTACAATAAAATCTCCCCTGCCCCGTCGGAAGATGTAATTGACTATTCCGCTACACGGGCATTTGTAAGTACCCTTCCCTGCAGACTTTCCTGGGTGCTTCAGATTCCATTAAAAGAAACAAATTTACTAAAAGAAAATCAGTATACGAGCCTGATGAAGGCTGTTGATTTTGAAGACGGCGTTATTTTTATCCGCCTTCAGCCAGTCATGAAGGGCGTTCCTGAAGAAACTTTGAACTCAAAAATTAAGGCAACAATCAAGCCTATTCTTTCTGACAAGGGCGAACTTTTCATTCAGCTTTATACAGGCGGCAACAAAAAACTTGAAAACTGCACTGTATATGTTGATGACAATCTTGTGACTCTTCCTAAGAATAATACAATCCTTCTGGAAAAGGGTGTTCACGATATTTCCGTAACTTCAGCAGCATACAGAAATGAAATCCGTACTGTAAGAATTGACCAGGCAAAAACAACTGACATTAAAATTGAAATGAAAAGCATTGAGCCTGCAATTTTTGTAACGGCGCCGGAAGGAACATCAATATTCCTGGACGACAAGCCTTTCAAAAATCTTGGAAAAGAAAACATCATCAGCGAAGGTGAACATAAAATCCGCTTTACAATCGGTGATTACGAAATTACCCGCACTCTCAGCGTCATCAAAGGTAAAACCTACAAAATCAACTGCTCTGTAGACCTTCAGATTGTAGAAGAATAAAATTTTCTTATATTTTTAATAAATTTTTATATAATTATTAAAGTTTTTGGCTCTAGTACCCGATATTATAAATGTCAGGGACATTTTCCCCTCCCACCCATGTCCCTGGCTGCCTGATTAAGGCATGGCGCTGATTCATTCAGCGCCTTTTTTTTATGCCCTTTTCGCATATCCAAAAAATCGTTATAATAACCTATTATGAAAAAACTTACGAAAGCTCCACTCATTATATCTGGTGTCTTGTTTTTCTTTGCAATCGGCATAGGAGCAGCACTTGGAGCATCACTTGCAGCAACAAGGAATATCATAAACTCTGAATACATCACAGAATTTGAAACAGCATTGCCTACAAAACTTCTGGATATAAACGGCGAAGTAATCACGGAATTTGCTTCTGATGAAAAACGAGAAATCATTGCCTTCAATGATTTGCCGCAGCATCTTGTTGACGCCCTGATTACCCGTGAAGACAGGATTTTCTTTTCACACAACGGTTTTAACCTTAAGGCTATTTTCCGCGGCGTCTTCGGTATTTTAACAGGCCGGTCGCTTGGTGGTGGTTCTACCCTTACACAGCAGATTGCGGGAACCCTTTACTGTAACCGAAATGATAAATCCATTAAGCGTAAGCTTGATGAGCTCTGGTGGGCCATTCAGATGGAACGCCGCTATTCAAAAAATGAGATTCTGGAACTTTATCTCAATAAGATTTATTTTGGTGGCGGAACTTACGGAGTAAACGCTGCTTCAAAATATTATTTCGGACACGGTGTTGAAAAAATTACACCGGCAGAAGCTGCAATTCTTGTTATTCAGCTTTCTAACCCTGCTTTTTACAATCCTTTTGACCATCCTAACCGCGCTATGGACAGACAGAAAAACGTTCTGGATTCCATGGTTGCACAGGGCTTTATTACAAAAGACGAAGCTAACGAATCTTTCAATGATTTCTGGGCTGATTTTGACTATACCCGAACATCTTCTTCGGCATATTTGATGCGTGATGATAAAGCACCATGGTTCAGTGAATATGTCCGCCGAGAACTTAGCGGCATGATGTACGGTTCAGACAATATTTATACAGACGGATTTACTGTTAATACAACCTTGAATCTTGCCCATCAGAAAATTGCCCAGGATGTAATGGAAAAGTGGATCAGTAATGCTAACACCCGCTATAAGAAAGAACATTCTGCAAAGGCTGGAGTTGCTTACGGAACTTACGTTCCTATTTCAGAAATGATTGCCCTCCTGTTTAATATTCCAGGCCTTAAGGTAAGTGAGCAGAGAACAGAACTTGTTGCAAACAATGAATTTATCAACTCTGTCAATCCGGTGCTCGACATCATTTCCATGATGAACGGTTCTGAAAAACTTAAAATCAACATTATTAACCGCGCAGTTGCAATTTCAAAGCAGGCTGATGAAAAGAATACAATCGAAGGAACAATGATTGCCCTGGATCACGAAACAGGCTACATTGACGCCCTTGTCGGCGGAAGCAAATTCGATCAGGAAAACCAGTTTATCCGCGCAACCCAGGCTAAGGTTCAGCCGGGTTCTACCTTCAAGCCTCTTTACTACTCTGCCGCAATTGATTCAAGAAAATTCACACCGACAACCATCATTTCTGACTCGCCGGTTGTTTTCCATACAGCAGACGGAAAGCCTTACATTCCTTTGAACTTCAAGGGTGAATGGGAAGGAGACGTAACAGTTTACCACGCCCTTACCCGTTCCATGAACGTTCCTTCACTTAAGGTTCTTGACGGAATCGGATTTGAAGCCGCTATCAGCCGCGCTGTTGCCCTTCTGGGAATCTCTAAAGAGGATTTACCAACAAGAGCCTTTGTTCCTGGCTACCCTATCGGTCTTGGTGTTTGTTCTGTCCGCCCGGTTGAAATGGCACGCGCCTACGCAATTTTTGCCAACGGCGGTAAGGAAGTTACTCCAATGGCTATCAGAACCGTTGAAGACAAGAACGGCGACGTTATCTTGAATCCTGAGCTTGAAATCAGAAAGGCACAGGCAGCCAAGGGAGATAAGATTCAGGTTATCACTCCTCAGACTGCTTATGTAATGGTAAAACTTCTGGAGCAGACAGTCTTCAATGGTGGTACTTTGAGCGCCCAGAGCTGGCACTTTGAATATCGCGATGAAAAAGGAAAGAAATATACAATGCCTGCCGGCGGAAAAACCGGTACAACCCAGAACTGGGCTGATGCATGGACTTGTGGTTTTACACCTTACTATGCGGCTGCCTTCTGGTTCGGTTTTGATAAGCCTGGTCAGTCACTTGGTTTGAATATTACTGGTGCCACCCTTGCCGGTTATGCCTGGGGGGAATATTTTGATAAGGTTCACGCAGACTTGCCTCTCAAGCAGTTCGCCCGCCCTCTTGAAGGCGTTGTAGAGGCAACAGTTTGTTCTGTGAGCGGTAAAATCCTTACAGACGGCTGCGGAGACCATAAAACAACTCAGTGGTATCTTGAAGGAACTCAGCCAACAGAAATCTGTCCGGTTCACTCAAGCCAGTCAAGTTCAATTATTGCTGTAAACCGCCTTGAACGTGAAATGTATAAATCAGGACATCGATACACCCAGAAGGTTGATGCAACACCTCTTAAACTTGACTTGAACTTCCTCAATTCAAATTATGTACCTCCACGACGCAAATCAGATGATTTTGCCCAGGATCAGGAGCATGATAAGACAGAAAACACTGGCAATAAAGCAAAACAGAATGTAGAATATGATTATAACTATCTGATGGAATAAAAATCAGTCAGCAAAGGCGGCGGCAGAGAGAATGTTAATAGCAATTAAGGATATTAAGATAAAGAAAAGAGTTCGCAAAGATTTAGGTGACCTTGAAAATCTTAAGGACAGCCTTAGAACTTATGGTCTGTTAAATCCTATTACTCTTAACAGCCGCTACGAACTGATTGCCGGGGAACGCCGTCTTACAGCTGCAATGCAGCTTGGCTGGACAAATATTCAGGCAAACATAATCGATAATCTTACAGAAGTCGAACAGCTGGAAATGGAAATTGAAGAAAACAACCAGCGAAAGGAATTTACAGATCAGGAGCTTCTGCAAGGCTATATGAGACTTGAGCGCCTTAGAAACCCGGGATTTTTCTACCGCATTTATTTATTCTTCAAGCGTCTTTTCCAGAAAATTGCAGACTGGTGGGCTAAGAGGAAGAAGAAATAGCCACAGATTGGACACAGATAAACACAGATTATTATTTTAGAAGATTTTCTATAACTGAAATTATTTTTTCCATATCTTCTTTTAAGTGCCAGGGGGCATTTAAGACAAGCATTCCGCTTCCGTAAAGTCGAGGCGGATTTTTTTCGCTCTGTTGGTATTCCTTAAGGCTCATTTCCTGATGGCTGTCTTTGGCGGCTACTTCCAGACGCAAATCGCAGATTTCGGTATTTGGATTTACAGAACGTGCAGAAGACTGAATGTCATTCAGCATCTGATTGATTTCCTGCTCGCGGTGGGAAAGAAGAGGATACCAGAGCATTATGATTCCGTTTGTCCATTTTTTATTTACGGCTGTAATTGTTTTAGCGCAGTCTGTGTAATCTGAAACTTCTTCGTAGCTTGGGTCGATTAGGACGGCACCCCGCTTGGTTTTAGGGGGCGTAAGAGCCTTGAGCATTTCAAAGCCGTTGCGGTTGTGAACCTGAACATTTTTACAGGGCGCTTCAAATTCCGGGTGCAGCATATTTTTTTTGAGATTTTCTACTTCCTGAGGATGAAGTTCTGAGAGAACTATAAAATCCTGCTGACGGGAAATGACGCGGGCAATTTCCGGCGAGCCTGGATAGAAATTTTTGAAATAGTAGCGGTCAATCAGAGAAATATAATCGCTTAGTAGGGAATGCGAGCCGGAAATCTCCATCTTTGAAGAAATAAGACGGGAAATTCCCTTCTCTGCCTCGCCCGTTTTCTGGCTGCGGTTATCAAGCAGGTCGTAAAGGCCACTGCCGGAATGAGTATCAAAATAGGTGTAAGGCTTGTCCTTTTTGTTGAGGCTGGAAAGGACAAAAAAAAGCGTAAGATGCTTGAGGATGTCGGCATGGTTTCCGGCGTGAAAGGCGTGCTGATAGCTTAGCATGACTTGCCGCCTGTTTTAATGCCGCTAACCTCTGCTTCCAGTTCGTCGATTTCCTTAAGCCAGATTGCGGCTGAAGCATCGCTTGGCATTCGCCAGTCACCGCGCGGAGAAAGGTTGATTGTACCCACTTTTGCGCCGTCGGGCATGCAGGAACGCTTGAACTGCTGACTGAAAAAGCGGCGGTAGAAGGTGCGCAGCCATTTGAGTTTTGTTGCGTCGTCGTATGGAAGGTCGGCGTTTTTTGCAAGGAAGAAAATCTTCTTCGGGCTGAAGCCGAAACGCAAAAGATAATAGAGATAAAAATCGTGTAGCTCGTAAGGGCCGACAAGGTCTTCTGTAACCTGGCTGATTTTGCCGTCGGTTGGCGGAAGAAGTTCAGGGCTTACCGGAGTGTCCAGAATGTCGCGGAGAACGGCTGAGTAGGCCTTGTTACCGGCGTCAGCTGCCTGCTCGCAGAACCATTCAACAAGATAGCGGACAAGGGTCTTTGGAACCGAAGAGTTTACGCCGTACATGGACATGTGGTCACCGTTATAGGTGCACCAGCCCAGAGCAAGCTCAGAAAGGTCTCCTGTTCCGATTACGATGCCGTTTGTTTTATTGGCGTAGTTCATAAGAACCAGAGTTCGGGTGCGGGCCTGTCCGTTTTCGTAGGTGACGTCGTGAAGATTTTCGTCCTGACCGATGTCCTTAAAGTGTTGGCGGACTGCGTCTGCAATAGGGATTTCTTTTAAGGTAGCGCCGCATTCATTGGCAAGCTTGCAGGCATTATGATAAGTACGGTCGGTTGTACCGAAGCAAGGCATTGTAATCGCGGTGATTTTTTTGCGGTCGAACTTACAGAGGTCGAAGGCGCGGCAGGTAACAAGAAGTGCAAGAGTTGAATCAAGACCGCCCGAAAGCCCGATTACAGCTGACTGACACTTGATATGACGAAGACGTTTTGCAAGGCCCTGAGCCTGAAGGGTAATTACCTGTTCGCAGCGGATGGTACGGTTTGCTTTGTCAGACGGCACGAAAGGATGAGGGTCGATGAAGCGTTTGAGAGTGCTGGTGCCACCTACCCCCGCCAGAGACTCCTCGTCCCCGCACAAATCAATTTGAACAGTCACATAATCTGCCGCAAAGGGAGCGTGGTTTACCGAAAAGCCGAAGCTTGTCGTACGGCGTCGCTCCTGACAGAGGCGTTCAATATCAATATCAGCGTAAATTATTTCGTCATCGCCAAAAAGCTCAGACTGAGCAAGAATAGTTCCGTTTTCACAAATCATCTTGTGGCCTGCAAAAACCATATCCTGAGTGGATTCGTCTTTTCCGGCGTTAGAATAAATATAAGCCGCAATCAGCTTTGCGCTGTGGTTCTGAACAAGATTTCTGCGGTAATCAGCCTTACCGATAATTTCGTTTCCGGCAGAAAGATTAACGATAACGTTTGCGCCGTTGAGAGCATGGCGTGTAGAAGGCGGAAGCGGCGTCCAGAGATCCTCGCAGATTTCACAAGCTATTTTTACTTCAGGATTATTTTCATCACAAATAAGAATGTCAGTTCCAAAAGGTACATCATCAAAGCCCGCAAAAGAAATAAAGCGGGGTTCCATATCAGGCTGAAATGGAGTGAACTGACGGCGCTCGTAGAACTCGCCGTAATTCGGAAGGAAGGTCTTTGCAATCAGGGCAAGAAGCTTTCCCTTATAAAGGGCAGCGGCACAGTTATAAATACCCTCACCAACCGCCAGCGGCAGTCCCACAAAAATAAGGCTGTCATGGCCGGCAGTTTCCTTAATTATAGAAGAAAGAGCAGCCTCGGCCCCCTTTTGCAGGCTTTTCTGGAAAAACAG
This sequence comes from Treponema sp. C6A8, assembly GCF_000619925.1. Taxonomy (GTDB): domain Bacteria; phylum Spirochaetota; class Spirochaetia; order Treponematales; family Treponemataceae; genus Treponema_D. Next base: position 35,602 of record NZ_KK211042.1, read on the forward strand.
GTCACCGCAAGTGTAGCCTGTAATTGAAAGTTCAGGAAAAACGACAATTTTTGCGCCAGCGGCACAAGCCTCTTTGGCAACCTTAATTATATTTTCTGCATTAGTACTGCAGTCCGCAACCACAAGGCGCGGACTAAGGCAGGCAGCCCGAATAAAACCAAAATTCATGGAATTATTGTAGCACAAAACTTAGGCTTTCACAAACTCCAGCGCATTTCCATCTGCGGCGGCAGAAACCTTAATGCAGGTGTCCTCACCAAACTTTCCGGCAAGCAGCTCTTTGGCAAGCTGATTTTCCACGTAGGTCTGGATGGCTCGCTTTACAGGGCGGGCACCCATGCTAGGGTCGTAACCTTTTTCGGCAAGGAAGCTTACGGCAGACTCATCAAAGCTCAAAGTAATTCTGCGGTCTGCAAGGCGGGCTGCAACACGTTCAAGCTGATTGCGTACAATGCCTGTAATATGCTCTTTTCCAAGCTGTCCGAACATTACGATTTCATCAATTCGGTTCAGGAACTCAGGACGGAAGGTTTTCTTCAAAAGAACATCAATTTCTGGGCGCAGGGCATTCAGTTTTTCCTGACTGTCGGCTTCAAGAATCAAATCACTTCCAAGATTGCTTGTCATGATGATGATGGTGTTCTTAAAGTCTACAACACGGCCCTGACCGTCTGTAAGACGGCCGTCATCAAGCACCTGCAGGAGCACATTGAAAACATCAGGGTGAGCCTTTTCCACCTCATCAAAGAGGATTACGCTGTAAGGACGGCGGCGAACTGCCTCTGTAAGCTGACCGCCTTCATCATAGCCGACGTATCCCGGAGGCGCTCCAATAAGGCGGGTAACTGAAAACTTTTCCATATACTCACTCATATCGATTCGGGTAAGAGCCTTTTCATCATTAAAGAGGAAGTCGGCAAGTGTTTTTGCAAGCTCAGTTTTACCAACACCTGTAGGACCGATAAACATAAAACTGCCAAGCGGACGATTAGGGTCGTTCAAACCGCTTCGGTTACGGCGGATGGCGTCACTTACCACCTGCACTGCCTCGTTCTGACCGATTACACGCTTGTGAAGTACGTTTTCAAGCTCCAGATACTTCTGCTTTTCACCTGTCATCATTTTTGCAACAGGAATTCCACTCCAGCTGCTTACAACCTTTGCAATGTCTTCTTCGGTAACACTCTGACGCAAAAGGGAATCGCTTCCGCTGTCTTTACGTGTAGCTTCTGCCTGCAAGGCTTCATCCAGCTGTTTTTCGAGCGACGGAATTATGCTGTATTTGTATTCAGCGGCTTTTTCAAGGTTCCCTTCGCGGGTAAACTTTTCTTCGCTGAATTTTGCCTGTTCAATCTGTTCTTTTAAGTCGCGGGACTTATTAATAGAAGTTTTTTCATTCTGCCACTGAAGCTTCATTGCATCGCGTTCAGAAGTGATTTCAGAAAGTTCTTTTTCCAGCTTGGAAAGTCGTTCTTTAGAAGCGGCGTCATCTTCCTTACTCAAAGACTGCTTTTCAATCTGAAGCTGCAAAATCTTTCGTTCAAGGCGGTCAAGTTCAACCGGCTGGCTTTCAATTTCCATTTTCAGGCGGCTGGCAGCCTCGTCCACAAGGTCGATTGCCTTATCCGGCAAAAAGCGGGAAGTGATATAGCGGTTAGAAAGAGTTGCTGCGGCAACCAAAGCTTCATCTTCAATGCGGACACCATGATGGATTTCGTACTTATCGCGAAGACCTCGTAAAATGGCGATTGTATCTTCTACAGTCGGCTCGGCGCAGTAAACCTGCTGGAAACGTCGCTCCAAAGCGGCATCTTTTTCTATATACTTGCGGTATTCATCAAGGGTTGTTGCGCCAATGGCACGAAGCTCGCCGCGCGCCAGAGCCGGCTTAAGCAGATTAGAGGCATCCATGCTGCCCTCAGAAGCACCTGCCCCCACAAGAGTATGAAGTTCATCAATAAAGAGAATAATCTGTCCGTCAGACTTCTGAACCTCAGTAATCAGAGCCTTAAGTCGCTCCTCAAACTCACCTCGAAATTTTGCGCCTGCAACAAGGCTTCCCAAATCAAGGGCAAGGAGACGCTTGTTTTTCAAAGACTCCGGCACATCTTCGCTGGCAATTCGGCGGGCAAGGCCTTCTACAATGGCAGTTTTTCCTACACCCGGCTCACCAATGATTACAGGATTGTTTTTTGTACGGCGACAAAGCACCTGCATTACACGGCGGATTTCTTCATCACGTCCGATTACCGGGTCAATCTTATCCTGACGGGCAAGAGCTGTAAGGTCTCGGCAATATTTTTCCAAAGAACGTGTTTTACTTTCCGGGTCCTGAGAATCTACAGTCTGATTTCCGCGCACAGATTTAAGGCTTTCAATAATCGCCTTATGGGTAATTCCGCTAGATTTAAGGAACTGTCCTGCCTCGCCGTCACTCTGGCTCATGGCAAGAAGAATATGCTCAGTAGAAAGAAACTGGTCTTTTAGGGCAGCCATCTCCCCTTCTGCCTTGGCAAGGATTTTCTGCATTTCGTTAGAAAGATAAACCTGGGCAGCGCCGCTTACCTTAGGGGCAGCCGAAATTGTATCTTTAAGTCTTTTTGAAAGCTCATAAGAAGGAATACCTATTCTGTCGATTATTGGGGCAACAAGTCCGTCCTTCTGGTCAATAAGGGCAAGCAGAACGTGAAGTCCGCTTATTTCAGAACTGTCGTTTTTTAATGCAATGCTGGAAGCCTCCTGCAAGGCCTCCTGAGATTTTATTGTAAATTTTTCGTAATCCATAAACAAAAACCTCCGTTATTATTTTTAATTATCACAATTAAAATAATAACAGAGGCTTATATTCGGCAAGTTTTTTCTTAAGTTTTAGACTTCGCCGTCTTCTGTATGTCCGAACTCGCATACAGCCTTTTCAATTTTTGCAAATTCCAGCTGCTCAAGAGTTTTTTTATTCTTTTTATAAAGTTTGATTTCACCGGTTCCAGAAAAACCTTCTATTAAATTCATAACCTTACGCTCGCCTTCCGGCAGTTCCAGAAGTCTGTTATACAAATCCTTTACGTCGCAGTAAATATCAACATCAATTACGTAAGTTTTATTATGAACGCTGACAGACCAGTGAAGTTTATCGTCATTTTCGCTGCCTTCAGGGCTCTGAATACAGTCCCAGATGCAGGAATATTTATTTTTGCCAGAATCAGCGGTAAAGCTGATATCATTCCCTTCAAAAGTACCTAAAAAGCTTATGCGGTCATTAAATTCTCCTTGAACAGAAAAGCTAGAGCCAAACAAAAGCTTACCTGAAATATTGCTTGTAAGGTTGCTGGAAGAAATATGGAACCATTTTTTAGGGAAATTCTTTCCAATATAACGGTCTGTGTAACCAAAGGAATGTTTTTCATCAATAATATAGGTGATTCCGTCAAAAATCATTGTGCCTGAAAATTTTGCAAGACAGCCGCAAGGAAACCACAAGGTATTTTTGCTTTTATAGCCATCTGTAAAACTTGTCTTCAACTGATATTCAATATTCCATTTTGAAGAACCGGCCCCACACATATATTCAGGATGCTCTTTTACATCACTTTCAGAAATTTCAACTTCGCCGGAAATATGAGATTCATCAAAAAAGCATTTTCCCATTCGAAGCTGAAAGGGTTTGTTTTTTACAAGGCAGTCATGCTGTGAATGATATTCGCAAAGCTGCTTGGATTCCTTTCCAACCATTCCGATTCTGATAGAACAATATGAAGGACGAACAATTGATTCTGTTTCAAGATTGCGGGCAGAAGCAGTTCCGGCAAGCACATACTGCAAATCTTCTTCAGAAATTTTTACGCGAGGCTTAAAGCCCAAAAGAGGATTAGAAGGCGACAAAGCGGGATTCACAGCTTCAAATTCAATAAAAAATGATTTTTCCACACCCGACTGCTCTTCTATGGCAGTAAAAATAAAACGCCACCAGTTTATTCCGGTTCTTTTTTTAGGATTTTTAAAACCCCTTTTGATGTAATTTATTGTTTTAACGTTATTGGCCATTTAAAAAACAATCCTTATTCTACTTACTCAATTAATTTTCGGTAAAATAAGGATTTTTATAAAGTAAAAAAAAGAAATTGTATTAAAATCAGTTAGAAAACTTACGGAATCATTCTTCCGATTGCCTTGTTCAATTCTTCCTGCTCTTTAGGGAAGTTATCGTTCAAATATTCAAAGCACTGAACAGCGGCCTTCTGGGCATGCTCGTACCAAATCTGATAAAGTTCTGTTTTTATATCTTCTCCAGGGAAAGGAGCACCCTGCACATCAGAAACCAACCCTCTGAGCATTTTTACACATTCCAAAACCTTTTTATCCATATATCGCCTCACAATAAAAAATCGTTATCACTTATACCTAAAACATTATACCTATATTTGAATTACTTTTCCACAAAATTCTTTTGATTTATCGCAAATTACAAACTTTCGGCTATTTTTACTGTATTCCAAAAGCCTTTGGGCAGCTTTATGCACGTCTTCAGGAGTAACAGTAAGGGTCTGCTCCAGACGTTTTTGAATCATATCGGCAGTTGTACCAAAAAGGAAGCGGTTGAAGCCCCTCACTCCCCTCTGACTCGGGCTGTCAGGAACAATTTCATCACTGTAATTAGAAATTATGCAGCATTCAACTTCTTCTTCTGAAAATTCTTTCTTGCAGACTTCTTCAAGCGATTCAATAAAGAGATCAAGAGATTTAAAAGGTGTCGGATCCCGCCAGCTCATCATTGCAAAAATCTTGTCAGATGCATCTGGTGCACAGGAGCCGCCGTAAGCACCACCAGTCATTCGGATTTTTTCCCAGAGTAGATGGCCGTTGAGCCAGGTTGAAAGAATATCCTCAGCAGCAGCTGCTTTTGTGAGCCAGATTGTGCATGGAAAATACATTGCCGAAAAGCCCGACTGAGTTTTTACCTTAATAACTTCTGTCTTCTCTTCCGGTTTGCATTCATATATATATGGAAGATAATCTTTAAGTTCATAACCTGCGCTCGGCTTAAGAGTTTTAAGGCCTGTATTTTTTACAAAGGCAGGAAGAAGTTTTTCTACTTCTGAAAGGGAGTCGGAATCAGCAGTAACGTGAAGGATACAGCCCTGATCCAAAATTGACTCATACAGTGCCTTATATTTTTTCAAAAGATCAGGAACCTGTTTTTTGGAGTAGGAATTTATATGGAAATACTGACTCACACCGTAAAAAAGTTCGTTCATGGCAGAAGCTTTATTAAAGAAACTTCTTCCCCGCAAAGAAAGATAGTGATTTGCGTGATGAACAAAGTTTGATTTTTTATCAAGCTGATTTTCGCTGAGGATTGTTTTAAGGCGTTTTGCGTCATCAAAAGACATTTTTGAAATAATCTCGCTCAAAAGCTCAAGACTTTCCTTTGTTTTATGAGACAGGAACTTTGCAGAAATACTGATCCAGCTGCGGCCGGCGATATTTTTATTCTTGTAGCTTGCTGCATTTTTACGGCTGTCCTCAGAATCAGGCAGTTCCCCGATAATGGTACGGGTCCCCACATCTCCCATAATGCAGGCCATTTCTGCGGTGCACTCGTCCCACTTTTTTCCGTTCCAGCCAAGATCTGTAAGGGAATCTATCATAAGAGGAAGGTCTTTAAAATCGGCCGGCGCTATATTATCAATCGGGAAAGCCACATCAACATAAACAATTCCGTTTGTATTTTCATCGCTTAAAACAAGAGCAATGCTGCCGTTTACACCCTGCACTTCAGAAACTTTAGTCTGAATATGATTCAAATCAGCCTTCAGCTCCGAAACTTTCAAGTGAGGAATGCAGGAAAGTTCTTCCGGACTTTCCACCCGCGACTGATATGCATGAAGTTTTTCAAGCTCAACTTTTAAGGCAGCCTTATCAAGGCTTTTTTCAAACTTTTCAAGGCGGTCAGACTCGCGCTTATTGCGCTCTTCAAAATATTCTTTAGAAGGCTCTACGATTACGTCTGCATGAAGAGAATTATCAATAAAATATTTTTTAATCAGATTTTTTGTGTAATCCGGGTCAGAAGCAATCTTCTGCTTGATTTTTTCAAAGTCACTTATCGGCGAAAGATGAAGTTTAGGTTCAAAGCCGTTTGTCCAGCCGGAAAGCACCTTGCTCATAAGGACGATGGAATAAGGACCGAAGTGGCGGCCAACCTCACGAAGGTTAAAGTCAATTCCCATAATTGCAGAATTAACGTCAGCCTGGGAAACGCCTTTTTCATAGATTGACTCTAGGGCAGATTTTATAAGCTCAAAAACCTTCTGTTCGTTGCCCTTCTTAACTCCGCTAAGGCCGTATGCCATAAAATTATTCTGGTGAACATAGCCGAAGTTTCCGCAGACCGGGGCAAGGTCATCCCCAAGATCAGATTCCTGAAGGATTTTTGAAAGAGGAGAACTGTCATTGCCGGAAAGAACTTCTGTAAGATAAGTTTTTTCAATGTCAGATTCGCCTGTATACCAGGCAGTGCAGACCATAGCTCCTGTAGCGCCATTGTCAGGGGCAGTATAAGTTTTGCAGACAGAAGCTTTAAGCGGCGGAGTTTTTTGAAGTTCTTGGATTTCGTCACTTATAAAAGGAGTCAGCTCTCCAATATTCGGAATAGATACCGGAGGAAAGGCAGCAGCAAGGCGCGGAATATATTTTTCTGCAATAAAATCCAGCTGTATTTCTGTCGGAATATTTCCGTATAAAAACAAAAGGCAGTTAGAAGGTGAATAAAATTTTTTGTGAAATTCCAGCCAGTTTTCGTAAGTAAGATTAGGAATTTCCAGCGGGTCCCCGCCGCTTTCGTAGCAGTAAATTGAATCAGGGTACATTGTATCAATCATGCGGTCAATGCAAACCTGATTAAAATCAGAAAAGCGGGCCTTCATCTCATTATATACAACCCCCTGAAGTGAAAGCTTTCCTTCCTCATCCATTTCCACTCGCCAGCCTTCCTGTTCAAAAGTCTGGCGGCTCAATTTTGGAAAGAAAACAGCATCGGCATAAACGTCCATCAGATTAAAATAATCAGACTGAATTAAAGAAGCCGCCGGATAGCTTGTTTTATCAGGATAGGTCATCGCATTCAAAAAAGATTTTACGCTCTGATTTTCAAGAGTTGTAAAAGGCTCTTTCAGCGGGAACTTTTCCGAGCCGCAGAGAACAGAATGTTCCATAATGTGGGCGGCGCCATAAGAATTTTTTGCAAGGGTACGGAAATTAAAAGAAAAAAGATTTTCTTCATCATCATTTATGATATGGTAAACTTCCAGTCCTGTAGCTTTGTGGCGCAGGTAAAGTCCCACAGCCTTAAAATCATGTAAATCATCAATGCTTACAACAGTAAAATTTTTATACTCGGCTCCGACCTTGTATTTTTCGTAGAATTTCATAGTAAGTTTTATCCATCAATTAAATAAATTTATCTTCGTTTCTGTCTTTTATGATTAAGTTGCCTGTTTCAAATTCATTGCGAAGCCGTGCCACAAACTGATTTGTAATGCTTTCTACATCAGACTTACGCATAGGCTTCAAAATTTCACTCTGAGCACGAACTTCATTGCGGCGACCGGCAGAAATATTTGAAAGGATTTTCTCGCAAAAATCATTGTTTTTACCGGCAATAAGATAGGCAATATCAACTTCGGTAAGATTTCTAAGCTCCTGCTGAACAAACTTGTCGTCGGCATTTATTACGTCTTCGTAGGTGAAAAGTCTCTGTTTTAAGTCTTCACCAAGGTCAGGATCATTTTCAGAAAGTTCGCCTAAAATCTCACTTTCAGTCTGCAAATCCATCTTTTTCAAAATCTGGGCAAGAGCGGCGCGACCGTCAATTGTTTCAGCCCGCTCTACAACCTGATTTTCTGCCTTTTCGTGAAGAGCCTGACTTACGCGGCGGATAATATCAGGACTGACAGACTGCATTTTGGCAAGACGCAAAACAACTTCCCTCTTTTCATCCGCTGTCATCTGATTAATGACTTTTGCAGATTTTTCAGGAGCCAGGAAAGAAAGCACCATAGACTGAACACCGACATTTTCATCCTTAATCAAAAGGTAAAGACGCTGCTCATCCAAATCTTTCAGATATTCAAAAGGCTTTTCACCTTCAAACTGAACGGCATTCTGCAGCATCTGATCTGCTTTTTCCTTACCATAAGCGCGTTCCAGCATTTCGCGGGCAGTTTCAATTCCGCCGCTGTATTTTGCCTGAGTCAAAAGCTCGTTGAACTCTGCAAGAATTACAGAAGCCTCATCCTTGTTTACAGTGCGGATAGAAGCAATTTCAGGAATAATTCGCTCAATCTGTTTTTCGTTCAAATGAGGAAGGATTTTTGCCGCTTCATCTTCGCCAATTAAAAGAAGAAACTTAGCAACGCGGCGGTAAACAGAATCTTTTTCACCGTCTTTAGGCTCACCCGGAACCTTTATCAAACCGCCCTTTTTAAGATAGGCAGCCGCATCATCAAGCATCTTTGTTGTATCAGAAGGAGTGATTTTTTTTCCGCCAAGAGGTCTGCTTTCAAACTTTGGTTCAGGCGCTTTTTCGCCAGCAGGAGCAAGACCGGCAGGAGTTTTTACAAAAGAAGCAGGCGTAAAGGCCTTTACGTTTGGAGTAGACGCAGGCTCTTCTTCTCTGGAACTTTTAATTTTAGGAGGCACAAATGATTTTACATTTTTAGGCTGACTTTCAGACTGATCCGGCTCAGATTTTATAAAAGTTTTTGGAATAAAAGGCTGAACGTTTTTTGCATCATTTTCAACTTTTCCAAGATTTTCTTTTTTTCCGTAAGCCATAGCCCGTAAATCATTCATGTTCATAAAATCATTTTACAATAAAAAAAACGCGACCGCAAGGCGACCGCGTTTTGTAAGTGCCCGATAAAGGGCACCATATCCAAACGAAAGTATAGACTAACGTTTTGAGAACTGGAATCTGCGACGAGCTCCCTTCTGACCGTACTTCTTACGTTCAACCATACGAGAATCGCGAGTAAGGTATCCGTTAGCTTTAAGAGCTGTACGAGCATCTGGATCAATCTGAACCAATGCGCGAGAGATTCCGTGCAAGCAGGCTGCTGCCTGACCGTTCATACCGCCACCCTGTACGTTGATAAGGATGTCGTATTTACCGTCATTAGAAGTTACCAGCAAAGGCTGACGAACAACCTGAAGCTGCTCCAATGAATCAAAATATTCTTTTACATCTTTTCCGTTTACAACAATTTTACCAGAACCGTCGCGAACGAATACACGTGCAACAGCAGTCTTTCTTCTTCCTGTACCGATTGCAATATTCTTAACCATGATTATCTCCTAGCCTTAAAGTTCGATTGCTTCTGGTTTCTGAGCTGCATGTGGATGCTCTGCACCAGCGTAGATTTTTACATTGTCCATAAGTTTACGGCCAAGACGATTATGTGGAAGCATACCAGCAACTGCCAAAGCGATTGGGTCTGTAGGATGTTTTTCCATCAATTTTTCAAATGTGTGAGCGCGAAGTCCGCCAACGAAACCTGTGTGGTGGTAGTAAATCTTTTTCTGTTCTTTACCGCCAGTTACAGCTACTTTGTCAGCATTGATGATTACTACGTAATCTCCCATATTCTGGTTCTTTGTAAATGTTACTTTGTTCTTTCCACGAGCAATTGCAGCAGCTTTTGCAGCAACGCGACCAAGTGGTTTTCCGGCTGCATCAATAACATACCATTTGCGAGCCTGTTCACTTTCCTTAACGAAAATTGTATTCATGATAATACCTTGAAAATAATAAAGTTTATCTTGCAGTTTCAGAACCTTTGCATCGTGCCCTGAATCTGCGAAAACCAGAATGAGCAGTTCCGATTTTCATACGGGGTAATATAATTTATCAAATTTAGAAAATAAATTCAATAGGATTATGCTTCCACTTTCTCAGCATCTTCTTTTTTTGCTTCACTCTTATCTTTGATGTCTGCAGCCCCAATAAAGAGACAGATGATTCCTACAAAAGCTGCAAGCACAGGTGCAAAACCTTTAAGGAATGCAATTACATCAGCGCCCCAGTTCAAAGGACATGAAGGAAGAACTGCAAATACAGTAAAAGCGATAAAAATCAAACCAATAATAATAGAAATCATAAAAATAAGCCTCCAGACTGAGGGGCTGAAAATTCCCCTTTTATAAAATAATAATGCAAATACGGGAAAAAGAAAAGAAAGAAAAAAAATGCCGCCCCGAAAGGCAGCATTATAAAAAGGATTGCCCCTCGCTAGTCTCGGGGCTTGAGGCATTCTCTCGATAATCCTAAACAAACCCGCTGTCGCAGCTTTGTTTTTAACGGATTTTCGATTTTAGCCTTACTTTGTAGCTAATATTGCTATACCTGGCAAAGTTTTTCCTTCGAGGAATTCGAGAGAAGCTCCACCACCAGTAGAAACGTGGCTCATCTTGTCTGCAAGGTTGAACTTGTTTACAGCGGCAACAGAGTCACCACCACCAACTACAGTCATAGCACCCTTAGATGTTGCTTCTGCAACGAGGCGAGCTACAGCTTCAGTTCCCTTTGCAAAGTTTTCGAACTCGAATACTCCAACAGGTCCGTTCCATACGATAGACTTTGAAGCAAGGATTGCGTTCTTGTAAAGTTCAACAGTCTTAGGACCAACATCCATACCCATAAGGTTATCTGGAAGATCAACTGCATCAACTGCAACTGGGTCTTTATCAGCAAATTCAGCACCACCAACATGGTCAACTGGGAGAAGAATCTTTACGCCTGCTTTTTCAGCCTTTGCAAGAAGGTCTTTTGCTGTATCAAGGAAGTCATCTTCAACAAGTGACTTACCGATTGAGTGGCCCTGTGCCTTGAGGAATGTATAAGCCATACCACCACCAACGATGAGTGTAGAAGCGTTCTTCATAAGGCTTTCAAGAACAGCGATCTTAGAAGAAACCTTAGCACCACCGATGATTGCAGTCATTGGTTTTTCTGGGTTTGTTACCATTGGCTGAATGTATTTAACTTCTTTTTCCATGAGGAAGCCGCCAACAGATTCAACTGGCATGAACTTTGCGATAGAAGCTGTAGAAGCCTGATCGCGGTGAGCAGTTCCGAATGCGTCGTTTACAAAGATGTCTCCGTATGTAGCAAGTTCTTTTGCCATTACGTCGCGCTCTGCAGCATCTTTAGAAGTCTCTTCCTTGTGGAAGCGAACGTTTTCGAGCATTGCAACTGCTCCTTCTGGAAGAGCATCAATAGCAGCTTTCTGTCCGAGTGCATCTGGAAGGAAGGTAACATCCTTTCCAAGTTTCTTTGCAAAATATTCTACAACAGGCTTCATGCGGTTCTTACCGTTGATGAACTTTTCAGCATCAGCGTCTGTCCATGTTTTACCGGCTTTTTCAGCCTTTTCCTGAGCCTTTTTTACGTCCTTTTTCGGGTCACCAAGATGGCTCATAAGAACGAGAGAACGTGGGCTCTGTTCAAGAATGTATTTGATTGTAGGAAGAGCAGCCATGATACGAGTATCATCCTGTACAACTCCGTCCTTCATAGGTACGTTAAAATCAACGCGCATAATAATGCGTTTGCCTTTAAGATCAACATCTTTAACTGTTTTAATCATTGCGAACTCCTAATAATGATTTACGAGATTATAATAATGTGTTTGTAGTTTAAAATCTAGTTCTCCAATAGCTCCCGGTAGTGGAGTATGGGTCAAAACCGCTCGGTACCTCGCTACATGCTATTTTTGTAATGAAACTATTGAACACGCCGCTAGCGCGGCAGACAAAAATAGAATGTTTTTGCCCCACACTCCACTACCTCGCGCCAATTTAGACTACAATATTAAACTTTTTCACCTTATCTGTGTTTATCTGCGTCAATCTGTGGCTATTTTTTTTCACACTTATTAAAATATCCTTATGAAGAAAGGAAGCCCATTTACACCAACCGAAATTATTTTTTCCTGTACGACCGCCTGCAACCTGCACTGCGAGCACTGTTTTGTAAACCGCGAGCCTAAAAGGCTTTCGATTGAGGCGGCAAAAAAACTGCTGCTTTCATGCAAAGGTTCTTCTATAGATAAAGTTGGATTCAGCGGCGGAGAGCCGTTTTTGTATATGGATTTTTTGTGCGAAATTACCCGCGCTGCCATCGAAAGTGACTTTATGTTCGACCAGATTATGACCAACGGCGACTGGTGGAAAGACGAAAATGATTTACGTACCATTCTTCAGAAAGTCTACGATGCCGGCTACGACGGCAAAATCGGTCTCAGCTGGGATTCTTACCACGGCCAGAATACTAAACGCATGGAAACATTTATTGGCGCAGTTCATAAAATCTTTGGTGAAGATGCAATTAACATTCAGACGGTAGATGACGAAAACAAAAAAGGGGAAAGCCTTCCCCTCGCTCACACTTCGTTGCTCGCTACCCCTTCTAGCGGGGTGAGTGAAGCAGCTGGGCTGCTTCTTGATGAATCGAAAGCCGTTAAGAAATCTGCGGCAGCAGATTTTAGGCTATCTTCTCTCCCCCCCGCAACGCCCCCGAAATTGCCGCCTGTTTACCACCTTCAGCGTTCCTTCCCGTCTGATGATGCCCGCGCCTGGCAATATCGCAAATGGTTCCGCGAAGACTACTGCGAAGGACCCGGTCACATCTTTTATGTTCACGCCGACGGTAACATCGCCCCATGCTGCGGTTTTGCAAATGAAAATCCAGACCTCTTCATCGGTACAATAAATGACAGCTTTGAAAAGCTCATGCAAAATGCATCTCAAAACCGCATGCTTCAAATCTGCTACGAAGAAGGCCTCTCCCACTTCCGTCGCCACGGTTTAAAGAAAGTCCTCAAAGCCCAGGGCAAAAAACTTCCCAAAGGCAAATGTGGCGACATCTGTTCCTTCTGCGATTTTGTATGTAAATGTTTGTAAAAATCCATTTTATCAAGTAAATTATTATTATGCGTACAAAAGAAAAAACAGAATTACAAAAAGAAAAAATCATCCAGAGAATTGAAAAAAATCTTGGAAAGAAAATAGAAAGCTGTGAACTTGCTGAATTACGAGGAACAATAGAAAGCGTAAATAAAATCGGCATTTATCCTAAATCCGGACTGGGAACCGCCTGGGGACTGATTTTGTTCTGTCAGGGAGAGAATGGCAGTCAGGACATTTATTTCTATTATCCTGCTACTGAAGGTATGTTTGACTTCTTTTTCCGCCAGAACAGCGGCGATGCCCCGGCAGAAGATCAGTTTATCAGCCTTAACGATTTAGAAAACCTGACTTTTGAAACTCCTAAAAAATCCTTCTTTTCTTTCTTAAATCCCGATGAAAAGAGAACGATTTTTGTAACTGCAAATGCCGGTAATGAATCAGTAAAATTCTGCTTTATGCTGATGGAAAACCGCGCAGAAGAAGTGGCTGAAAAATTAAGAAAATAGCCACAGATAGGACACAGATAAACACAGATTTTTTAGCGGCAGGGAAAATTTTTAGTATACATAACTTATCTGAATTTATAAGTTATCATATTAAAGCATCCTTTATCTGCGAGAATCTGTGTCCCATCTGTGGCTAATAAAATCCGTATAATCCGTGTCTAAAGACAAAAAAAGCCTCGCACGAAGCGAGGCTTTTTACTCAATCAACTAAAACTTAGCAGTTCTCTGCAAAATATTTAATTGTTCTAACCATCTGGCTAGTATATGAGTTTTCATTATCATACCATGAAACAACCTGTACCTGGTATGTATCGTCGTCGATCTTAGAAACCATTGTCTGAGTAGCGTCGAACAATGAACCGAACTTCATACCGATAACGTCTGAAGATACGATTTCGTCTTCGTTGTAACCGAAAGATTCAGTTGCAGCAGCTTTCATTGCAGCGTTGATTCCTTCTTTTGTTACATCTTTACCCTTTACTACAGCAGTAAGGATAGTTGTAGATCCTGTAGGTGTTGGAACACGCTGTGCAGAACCAATCAATTTTCCGTTCAATTCAGGAATTACAAGACCGATAGCCTTTGCAGCACCTGTTGAGTTTGGAACGATGTTCTGAGCACCAGCACGTGAACGGCGGAGGTCACCCTTGCGCTGTGGACCGTCAAGAATCATCTGGTCGCCAGTGTAAGCGTGGATTGTTGACATGATACCAGAAGCGATTGGAGCGTAGTCATTCAAAGCTTTAGCCATTGGAGCGAGACAGTTTGTTGTACAAGAAGCTGCAGAAATGATGTTGTCGTTCTTTGTCAAAGTTTTGTGGTTTACATTGTAAACGATTGTAGGAAGGTCGTTTCCAGCTGGAGCTGAAATTACAACTTTCTTAGCACCTGCTGTGATGTGAGCAGCAGCCTTATCTTTTGCACAGTAGAAACCTGTACATTCAAGAACTACGTCTACTTTGTTAGCTGCCCAAGGACAGTTAGCTGCGTCTTTTTCTGCAGAGATTTTGATTTCTTTTCCATCAACGATGATAGAATCTTCTGTAGCTGATACAGTGTGTTTTCCTTCACCGATGCGGCCCATGAATCCACCCTGTGCTGTATCATACTTCAAAAGGTGAGCAAGCATTTTTGGGCTTGTCAAATCGTTGATAGCAACTACTTCATAACCATCAGCTTCGAACATCTGACGGAAAGCCAAACGACCAATACGGCCGAAACCATTAATAGCAACTCTAACTGCCATAATATATCTCCTAAAATTAATTAGATTAAATTTTATAGGTTTAAAATAATGAATTTTTAACAAATAGTCTACTACAAAGATATAAGGGAGAAAAAAATCGGGTTAAAAGAAAAAGGACTCTGAAAAATCAGAGTCCTTTTCTGAGCTACACTGGATTCGAACCAGTGACCCACGCCTTAAAAGGGCGTTGCTCTACCTACTGAGCTAGTAGCCCAACTCATTCTTGCGAATGCTTGATTAATATATTCTTTATTAAAAAAAGTGTCAATAGGACAATAAGCAAAAATCATAAATTTTTGATTTTTTTTTTGATAATTTAAAAATAAAAATTTGCTTTTTATAAATTCCGATGTAATAATAATTGAGCAGGGTGGGAAATAAAGTCTGTAATTTTTGAAAAAGGGGGTGTCTTTATGGGGAAAATAGACGAAGAGAAGCTGATTGAGATTGTCAAAAAAACTGCTATCGGGCTTGTTATTACTGCAGCCCTTGTCTTTCTACTTGTATCTGCAAAAATTTTCAGTGTAAGTCAGGCATCTCCGGGTCAGTACGAAAAGAACTTCAGTAAACTTTCTGTTACTGAAAAAAATATGGTCAGAAAAATGAAGAAAACCGGAGAAGTTCAGTCAAAGGTAATCGGAACAAGACGCTCTACCGGCGGTAACGGAAAATTTATTAACGAAGTTGAAAAAAATCACCGTTCGGATAAAAAGAATTAAGATTTCTCTAGAATTTCCAGCCGGCGCAGACTTGCGGAATTATTAATCCTAACTGCATGTCGGTCAGGGAAGAGTAGACAAAATCGCAGCAGGCTTCTACGTAGAGGCCTTTTATAATTACTGCTTTAAATGAAAGGCCTCCATCGTAGCAGAGATTAAGACTGTTCATGGTCTTTGAAGTCTCATTTGTGGAATAGATATATCTGAAACCGAGAAGACCTAGCAAGCCTGCCCCGCCATGGAATTCCAGTGTAAAGCGCTGGGAAGAATTTGCGGCATCTTTCTGTCTGAAAAGCGGAGGCTGGTAGATGAGATTAAAAGTGCCGGTAACTAAGTTTCCCTCAATAGTATAATAGTCAAATTTGGAAGTCATTCTTGAATAAATACCGGAAAGCCCGAAGCCAAAATTACCTGCAGAAGTTTTTAGAGGAATTAAATTAGTTTTTGCGCAGACGCTGGCTGGCCAGATTGAATTTTTCATGTAATCTGGAATTACATCGTCAAATAGAATCACTGGAAGGGCGTAACCGGCACAAAGCTCAAAGCTGGCCTTTTCCCTCCTTGCATGCTTTTCTGCCTTCTTTCTTTCTTCCTCTGCAATTCTTTCTTCTTCGGCAAGACGCTGTTCTTCTGCAAGCCTTCTTTTCTCTTCAAGACGTCTCTCTTCCTCTGCCAGTCGCCTTTCCTCTTCTTGAGTTTCCTCAAGATGCTTCTGCTCTTCTTCCTGTCTTCTTCTCTCTTCTGCCAGGCGTTTTTCTTCTTCCTCTGCCCTTTTCTGACGAATTTCAGGCCATGGATTACTTATCCTGATAATTCCACTCTCTGAAGATTTTCCACTAGGGTCAATGACCTTTATTTTCCAGTCTCCGTCATTAAGCACAGGAACTTTTAATCCGGTTGCAACAAGAGAAGAGCCGCTGCCCCTTGTAACAAGTTCAACGTCCAGAACTTCTCCCGTTGCAGAATTTACAAGCTGAGCTTTTGAGCGGGGCTGAATATTTTTTATATCAACGGGAATTACCGCTGAATCTACAGCAGTCTCAGGAATCTGCCAGCCTTCAGATGGAAAGGATTCGATAGAAGGCAAAAGAGCTTTTGTAATTCTGAAGCCCTGCCAGTCTGTATAACTTCCTTCGCGGCCAAGAATATCCACGGCTTTTACCCTGAATTCAAATTCGCCGGGCATTTCTGAAATTTCTATAAAATTCTGCTGGGTTGTAAAAGATTTAACTTCCCCGCTGGCTTTATTACGAACCTGAATCTGATACTCAAGAACATTGTCATCCTGGGCCCATTCAAGTTTTTCAGTAACGGGTCTGGATTTATCCTGGGCAAAAGGATTCTGTGTCAAAAATCCAAAGATTAAAGAGAAAATCAAAATGTTTTTTACGTTTACTTTTGCAAACATCTTATTCTACAAAAATCTCCCCCGGATTTTTTACCTTAATTTTTCCAGGAAGTCCAATATCAATTTTAAAGTTTCCGACAGAAACCTTACTGTGCTGCTCTTCACGGCCTTCTTTGTTTATAGAATATGCCGTCACCTGCCATTCAAACTCACCGACATCAAGAAGCTTCAAATCCTTAAAACGGAAGCTTGTGTTTTTTCCTGTCTTTTCAGTGACGATATGCTGAAGTTTAACAGAATTTCCGCCAGATGCTGAAGGCACCGAAGTCTTTTTATAAAGACTGAAAGTATAATCAGTCGCCCCTTCTACCGCATTCCATTTGAATTTCAGGACTCTGTTCTTTCTAAGGAAAGTTGAGTTCATGACAAAATTCATTGAAGGCTCTAAAAGTTCTGGCTTATCAAGTTCTGGAACCGCGCCTACCATAAAACTCTGATACTTTGGCGCATTTACAATCGTGCCGTCTGCCAGGCTTGCAATTATAGTCCACCTGTAGGTACCTTCTGCAAGTTCAGACATGCTGACAGCCTTTGCCGGATTTTCAATTACAAAGACAGTTTTAAAGCTTCCGTTAGCCTGAAGTTTCTGCAGAATAAACTGTGATTTTTCAGGCGCATCAAGGCCTTCCTTCCAGTTGAGGACAACAGGCTCTTTTAAGGTCTTCAAACCGTCAAGCCGGATATTGTTTATTGGAGAAAGAAGCTGTACAGGATCCGCTCCCCTGAGAGAGAAAAGAACTGCTGAAGGTGAGCCTCGTTTAAGCCCCGTAAAATCAGTTGCCTCAACAGCCGGCTGAACGATACATTCAAACTCATCAAATTTATCAGCTATATTTTCAAGCTGGAAGGAAACTTCATTTTCTTTCACATTAGGATTTTCCGCGATTTTAAGATTTTTTGTCTTATCAATAATGCGGACAGAATAAAAATCGGCGCCGTCAACCTTCTGCCAGCGAACTTTCAAAGGTCGGACAGGAGAAATCATTGCCGTCTGATTTTCAAGAGGCAAAGTTATCACAGGAGCAGGCAAATCTTTCATAACAATTAATCTGTTTGGCTGGGTAAATTCAGTTTTACCACCGCCTTCATCAGCAAGACCTGCCCTCCAGAAATAATTTCCGCCATCAAGATTTATATTGCTGACTTCAGTCGAATCCGTGCGACTTTCATATACAAGAGAAGTAAAGTCAGCGTCTTTAGAAATCTGTATCAGGCTTACAGCAGTACGACCTTCCTTAATTTCCTTCTGCCTGGCTTCGTCGCTGAGTTTCCATGAGAAAGCGGTGTCGCCTACACTTTCAACTTCTACAACAAAATTATCAGGAGGATAGATAAGCCTGTTTTTCTGAGGAACATAATATGAAACATTAAAGCGTTTGATTTCTGACCAGGATTCTTCAATTCCTTCTTCAGGAGAAGCTTTTCTTCCTACCTTCCAGAAATATTGTCCGACAGGAAGTCTTTCGGGAACAAATACATTCTGAATGCGGTTTTCTTTTGTTTCAGTCTGATAAACGATATTTTCAAAAAGTTCTGAATCTGAAACCAAGACTCTATAACCTTCCGGGCCGTCTTCAGATTTCCAGCGGAAAGTCGTAGACAGAGAATCATCCATATAGAAAAGATTTGCATTTTCGCCCGGGATCACCGCTATTGGGGCAGTAAGGCTTTCGGCTTTTGAAATCGTAAATTGATTTACCGGAGTTGACTCTATAAAACCTGTATTCTGCAGGCTGTAAAACGGTGTAAGGCGCCAGAAATAAGTACCTTCTTTCAGGGTATTCAGGCTATAGCTTGAGGAATTTACATCAACAACAAGCACAGGCTGATAAAAATCAGGAGCAGATGAGATTTCCAGACGGTAATAGTCTGCGTAATCGCTGCCTTCCCAGGTAAAATTGATTTGAGGAAGTTTTGTTCTGTATTTAATAGAAGAATTATCCAAAGGTGAAGTCAGCACAGTTTTTGCTATATTTTCTGTTCTTATTCGGCCGGAAATCTTATCAGAAGCTTCGTTTCCCTCTTCAAAAATACGCCAGTACAAAGTTCCTGCCTCAGCCTTAATATCAAGGAAATTTTCATTCTGAATGCTGCAGGTATTTTCCAAAGTAGTAAAATCTTTTGATTTTGATGTCTGTACTATGATTGATTTGCCTGCAAGAGCATCTGAAACACGCCATTCAAGATGAACAGAAGGAGCTCTTTCTTCAAAATTCAAAACCAGTAAATCACTTGGAATTGAAGTTACAGAAAGAGGAACTTTTTTTATCTCTCCTGAATTTTCAACTTTTACACTTTCTCCGGCAGTAAGGGAAACTTCCCCGGCATCGCCTTCCCCACCGCTAAAAAGGCTTCCGCTTCCGGCACGCAGCTGAAAACTTGATTCTCCGTCAGCATCATTAAGGGCCGCAAGACGACTTCCCCTTTCAATCTGAATGGTACTGCCGTTCTGCATTTGAATTGCAAGACCAGAAGAAGAGCCTGAAGAAGTATCAACATCAACTCCGCCGCCACCAACAGTCAGACGCACGCTGCCGTCAGCAGACTTAAAAATCTGCACCATGGAGTTTTCGTGCACGTCAAGGATTTCGCCACCATTAAAAGTGATAGTTGCGTTCGCCATATCGGCAGTGCGGATTGTATCTTCATTATATAGAGGAGAATTCTGCTGTAAACGTTCCCAAACTACCCTGTCGGTGAATTTTCTCTGCGCAACCTTATACTTAAAGGTGATGCTGGCAATTGCATCCTTGTCACTTCTGGTAGAAGACAGGTTCAAGTCCTTCCAGAAAAGCAAGAGGCTTGCAGCGCAGACACCTAGACAGATAAATGTGATGAAAAAATCACGAGCCAGAGTTTTGAGTTTTGACTTGAATCTTGTTTTCTTCTTCGTCAAGATTTACTCCTTCAAAATCAGGCTCAGGAATTCCAAGCATAGCGCGGACTTCATGTATATTTTTAGGGCCATCAGGGCCAACTGCCTTGCGACAGTCTTCATCAATCTTGAAATCAGGGTCGGCTTTCTTAAAGAAGGCTTCAATATCAAAATTAGGAAGATTTACAACCGCATAGAAATGCTGGGCACCCTTTCCCTTTACTTCAAATTCAACTGGAATCTGCTCGGCAATAATCTCATAAGGCATATCCACTGGCGAAATTTCAAAGCTGTTTTCTTCACAGCGGATATAGCGGGTCTTCAAAAGATTATAGGTATCTTCCGTAATCAAAAGATCAGTTCCGCAAGGCTTATTGCTGGCTTCCGTTCGGCTTGCAAAGTTTACTGCATCACCGATTGAAGTGAATTCCATCTTATCATAAGAACCCATAAAACCTACTGTTGCGCGACCGGTATTTATGCCGGCACCGATTCTAATGTGAGGTTTATATTTTGCAAGAGGCTCGCCTTCGTGGGCTTTTGTAAAGGCCTCGGCGTCCTTATTGTACTTCATCAGAGAGTAGCGCATTGCAATTGACGCTGTAATGGCGCTGATTGCGTCATCCATAATGTGCTGGGCATGATTCTGCTCGAAGTCTTCGCGTTTTGCGACCAGGGCCGCTTTTTCTTCATCACTGAGGATGCAGTTATTTTTACGCTGGATTTTTCCAATATGGTCTTCAAGCGAAAGTTCGCAGTCTAAATCATCATTGCGGAGAACGCCCCAGCAGGCCATGATTGCATCGCCTTCAAATTTATCAACAACACCGCCGGTATTTGTAATACAGGTTACCATGCGGCTCATATAGTCGTTCAAAAATCCGATGATTTCTGCGGCAGATTCTTCACCAAAGCGGTTCTTAAAGCCGTCTGAAATTGCAGTAAAGCCTCGGATATCGCTGAAGAAAATTGTAATGTCTTTTAAGTGCGGTTCAAAATCGATTTTCTTCAATACAATAGCGTCTGTTACACCCTTGTTTGTAAGTTTTGTAAAGGTATTGAGGATTTCACGCTCTTTTTTTGTGGACTGAATGAGAACGCCGATTTCATCCTTGCGGTTGGTATTTAGCTCTTCAAAAAGCTCAGTGTTAAAGTTGGCCTTGTTAATTTCGTTGGCAACCGCCGTAAGGGTTTTTAGCGGAGTACTCAGCGATTTTGAGAAGACATAAATTATCAGTATCGCGAGCGAGAGGATTGCCACTGTAAGATAAATATTTCGCCGCGTTGTTGCGTTTACCGCCTCAAGAATCACTGACGTTTTTACGACTGTGATAATGGCGCCGCTTCCGTTTGTCAATTTATGGAAAGCACCGATGTATTCAGCATCCTCTTCTCCATCATTCTGGGTAAAGGTGAGCTGTCCGTTATTGGAAAGGCTTTCCTTCATCTTCTGCACGATAAAATTATCGCTGTAGTCGACGCTTTCCATCATAAGGCTCATATCCGGATGAATAAGGATTTCGCCCGCATTATTTACAAAGAAGGAAAGATTGATTGAGCCCGTTCCAAAACTTTCGGAAAGTGCTGCCGATGAATAGATTACGACAATACAGCGGTTTTCGGCGAAAGCAGAAAGAGGTGAAAACATTGCAATTGCCGGAACATTGAATACCGGCGAGGCATTTTTTAGAACATAATTGCCCTGATATGCCTTTTCAACTGAATCTGATTCAAAACATATGTAATCATCAAGAAGCTTTTCATCAAGTTCATTTTTTATAAAGAATGATTTATTTGCATAAGTCCTGAAATCGTCGGGAAGAATGATAGCCGCTATATCCTGGTTTCGCTTAAAGAACATTGCAGCGTTGCTGGCGATTTCTTCATTACTCTGAGAATTACGCAAAAGGTCAAGGAACATTCCGACGTTTGAAAATGCCGTATTCAGGCGGTGTTCTGTATCAGTGGCAGTACGGCTATTAATAGTAAGGTTGTTGTCTTCTGCGCTGATTCTTGTATCGCCGGAAACGAACATTGAGACCAGGAAGGTGATAAGTCCCAGCGAAATGATTACAAGAGTCGAGATGATGCAGATAAGCTTAACTCCGATTGAACTTCGGTTCTTGCCAAGGCTGGAATTAATTTTCTTAAGGCGTTCTTTCTGTTCAAGAGCGGCATTCTGCCTTTTTACTTTATCCTGCTTTCTTTTGAGGCCGGCATTAAATCTTTCCATGCGGGCTGCAAGTTTCTTGGATTTCTTTATGTTTTTATTGATTGTTGCAACACGTTTTTTACGTTTTTTTTCTATATCGTGCTGCTTTTTTCTCCTGGCGCGGTCGGAAATAAAATTCCTGGATATAACGCTTCCAGCAAGTTTTATATCCGAATCTGAAGAAGAAAAGTTAATTGTCTTTAAGTTTATATTTTTTTTAGGAGAAACATTCCCCTCTTTTGTTACAAACTGCCCGTAATTTAAGTCTTTTTCAAATCCTGCCATACAGCCTTCCTGAAAATATATAATCCGACTATTCTTTATCGGCAGATTTGGAATAAAACTCAAATTTATATTTCAAAGTCAAAAATTTATGTTGCTAAAAGCTCTTATATACATTATGGTAAACATTACCGACTAAAGCTCCGGCAGAAGTCAAAAAAAAACTTTTTTTTAAGGCCCGTTCGTATGGACGGCTATTTTTTTCTAAGGGGTACTTGAGTTGAAAGGAAGTCAGGTTACCATCGACCACGTATCAAAACACTTCGGTGATTTTGTTGCGCTGGACGACATCAATTTTGTTATTAAGCCGGGCGAGTTCTTCTCGCTGCTCGGCCCTTCTGGATGCGGAAAAACTACTCTTCTCCGCATTATCGCAGGATTTGAATTCCCTGATGACGGTGCAGTTCTTTTTGATGATAAAAACGTCATTCCGCTGTCACCGGATAAGAGACCTTCAAACACAGTTTTCCAGACATACGCACTCTTTCCTCATATGAGCGTTTATGAAAACGTTGCTTTTCCATTGCGTCTGAAAAAACTTCCAAAAGACGAAATTGACAAAAAAGTTCGCGAATATGTTCATCTGGTTCAGCTTGACCAGCATATCCATAAAAAGCCAAATCAGCTTTCCGGCGGACAGAAGCAGCGTGTAGCAATTGCCCGCGCCCTCATCAATGAACCAAAAGTTCTTCTTTTGGATGAGCCTCTTTCTGCCCTGGATGCTAAACTCCGCGCCAATCTTTTGATTGACCTTGACCGCATCCACGACCAGATTGGAATTACCTTTATCTACGTTACCCACGATCAGAGCGAGGCTCTTTCTGTTTCTGACCGCATTGCAGTTATGAACCAGGGTCACGTACTCCAGATTGGAACTCCTTTTGAAATTTACGAAAGCCCTGCAACTCAGTTTGTTGCCCAGTTTATCGGTGAAACAAACCTTTTTGATGCAGAAGTTGTAGACTGCGTCCCTCACAAATCAATTAAAGGTGAAGATGACTTTATGGCTACCCTTTCTGTACCTGAACTTGGAAAGCAGGCTCCTCTTGCAACTGATACGGCCGCAGAAACTGCCCTTGACCGCTACATGCAGGTAACTGATTACGAAAAAACAGACAAGGGACAGAAGGTTGCCTTTACAATCCGTCCGGAAAAAATCCGCATTACTCTGGAACCGCCTTCTACTGGAGGTCGTACAGACATCAACGTATTCAGCGGTATTGTTGAAGAGCCTATTTACTCTGGTTTCCAGTCAAAATTCTATGTTCGTCTTGATACAGGAAAAATCATCAAGGTTTTCAAGCAGCACACAGACTACATGGACAATGGCCCTGTAATTCAGTGGAAAGACAAGGTATATGTAAGCTGGTCAGCAGAAGACGCTTACATTGTTGAAGACATCGAAAAATAGGTGTCAGGTTTTAGGTTATAGGTTATAGGTTTATGAAAAATAAAACTTTAACAAAAGAACGAAGAGATGCACACCTTGGAATATTCTACGGCTGGCCGATGGGATTGTGGTTCTGCATTTTCTTTATTGCTCCCCTTGTAATCATTTTTATATACAGTTTTCTTAAAAAAGGCATTTACGGCGGCGTTGAATGGCAGTTTTCTTTGAAGGCCTACCATCAGATGTTTAAGCCCGAATACGGAATTATTGTCATGCGAACGCTGAAAATCACCGTAATTTCTACTGTGATTACGATTTTAGTGTCGCTTCCCTGCGCCTATGCAATGGCTAGAAGCCGTCATCAGACCCTTCTGCTCTTTTTGATTATCATTCCGTTCTGGACAAACTCGCTTATCCGTATTTTTGCCTGGATGAGCATTTTGAACAATGACGGTATGCTCAATCAGATTCTTTTGAAGCTGCACTTAATCAAAGAGTATGTTCCTTTCTTGTACAATCAGACTGCGGTAATTCTTGTTTCGGTTTACATGTATATTCCTTATGCAATCCTTCCGATTTTTACTGCCGTTGACCGCTTTGATTTTTCTTTACTCGAAGCAGCCCGCGATCTTGGAGCAACAAAAGCCCAGTCAATGATTAAGGTTTTGATTCCTGGCATTAAGAGCGGAATTATTTCTGCCTTGATTTTTACTTTTATCCCGATTTTTGGCGCTTACACAGTTCCTCTTCTGGTCGGCGGTAAAGATTCTTACATGCTTGGTAACATCGTTGTTGATCAGGTTCAGAAGACCCGTAACTGGCCACTGGCAGCGGCATTCAGCCTTATCATCACTTTGATTTCTGTATTCGGAATTATCTGGATTACAAGAAGCAATGATGCAGAAGCTAAACTTCGCAAGAAGATGGCAAAAGAAGAAAATTACGTAGGAGGTACAAACTAATGGACCATCCTTTTTACTTTTTCTTACATAATGCTATTGGCGGTCGCCGACCTAACTCAGAAAACGCGCGTCACGCTAAAAAAACATGGCGAAAAGGCCGTCAGATTTTCTCTTTTTCAAGATTTATGCTGGCGATTACAATTGTTTTCCTCTTTTTGCCGCTTTTAGTAATCATCGTTTATTCTTTTAATAAGGGAAAAAGCGCTGTTTTTACAGAACCTTCATTAATCTGGTATAAAAAGCTCTTTTTTGATTCTGCTGATTTGTGGCATGCCCTCTGGAACAGTCTTGTCGTTGCTTTCAGCTCGGCAGCGGTTTCTACAGTTTTAGGCGCCGCCGCTTCAATCGGTATCAACTGGTACAAATTCCCGGGCAAAAAGTTCATTCAAACTCTGGCCTACCTTCCAATGGTTCTGCCGGAAATTATCATCGGTATTTCAATGGTAATTTTCTTCAGCGGCGTAAAGGTTCCTCTCGGACTCTTCACCGTTTTTGCAGCCCATACAACTTTCTGTCTGCCTTTTGTTTTCCTTATGGTAAATGCCCGCCTTGACGAGTTTGATTTTTCGATTGTAGAAGCCTCACGCGACCTTGGCGCAACAGAACGTCAGACAATGCTTAAAGTTGTAATTCCTGCAATCATGCCTGGAATTATGTCAGGATTTTTGATGGCAGTTACAATGTCTCTGGAAGACTTTGTAATCACCTTCTTTGTTGCAGGCCCTGGTTCAACTACCCTGCCGCTTTACGTTTACTCGATGATCCGCTTCGGCGTTTCTCCTGTAATCAACTCCCTTTCTTTTGTTATGGTATTATTTACCTGCGCAATCGCATTTGTGCTTCGCAAGGGACTTAAAGGAATTGCTGCAAGTCACTAAAATAAAAGTGATTTTGCCGCAAATAAATTGTGAATAACTTGCCGGACTTAAGGGGCAGTCAACTCCGCCGGTAAGATTCTTTATATTTCAAGGGACTAGAATGAAAAAATCAAGTCTTCTTACTGGCGTTGCAGCACTTGCAGCCCTCATCACTTTATCATCTTGCGGAAAAAAAGATGATAACACACTTTATCTCTTTAACTGGACTTACTATACTCCGGATTCTGTTCTTCAGGATTTTGAAAAAGAGTATAACTGCAAGGTTAAGGTTGATACTTTTGACTCAAACGAAGTTATGTATGCAAAGCTTAAGGCTGGCGCTGACGGTTATGACATCACATTCCCTTCTCAGGACTACACTTCAATCATGATTAAACAGGGAATGCTTAAAAAGATTGACCACGCTGCCTTTACAAATGCTTCTAATATCAACCCAAAGGTTCTTGATAAACTTACATTCGACCCTAACATGGATTATTCAGTTCCATATTATATGGGTGCTGCCGGAATCTGTGTAAACAAGCAGAAGGTTCACAATTACAATAAATCATGGACAATTTTTGAGCGCGAAGATCTCAAAGGCCACATGACAATGATGGACGATATGCGCGAAGTTATGGGTGACGCACTTGCCCTCAAAGGCTATTCTGTAAACACAGTTGACAGCAAAGTTTTGGGCGACATTACAAACTACATCAACCAGAAATGGAAGCCAAATCTTGTAAAATTTGATGCAGAAGGCTTTGGAAAATCTTTTGCAAATGAAGATTTCTGGGTTTGCCAGGGATATGCAGAAGTTGTCTATGGCGAAGTTCCAGAAGAGCGACAGGAAGAAATGATTGACTTCTTTATTCCTCCAGAGGGCGGCCCAATGTATGTTGATTCTATGGTAATTCTTAAGAATGCAAAACACTACGACCTTGCAATGAAGTTCATCAACTTTATTCACCGTCCGGAAGAATATGTAAAATTCCTTGATGAGTTCCGCTTCCCGGGTTTTGTAAATCCTTCGGCAGAACCACTGAGAACTACAACACCAATGTACAAGGCTGAAGAAATGGAATCTTGCGAACTTAAACTGGACGTAGGCGAAGACCTTGAAACCTTCAATGAGTTCTGGGAATCAATTCGTTTTAGTGCAGACTAAATCTAATATACACTTACCTTCGTGAAAACGGAGGTAAGTCTTTTTATGCCTTCTACCCCCGTCATCCACACAATTCCACCAGTTTACAATTCAGAAAGCAGGATTTTAATCCTGGGCACTATGCCCTCTCCCAAAAGCCGGGAAGCAGGATTTTTCTACATGCATGCTCAAAACCGTTTCTGGAAAATTTTACCAGCATCTGTCTCCCAAGCCCCAGTCCTGCAAACGCCGTCTGGACCTTAGAAAAACTGATTGAAGAGTATAAGAGTATTTTAAAATTTTCCTTGCCGAAACCTTTTAACTCTTAGTATGTTTAAATAATAAACACTTATGAGCAAATAAAATGAGCGATGAAAATTTAATTATTGAAACACTTCCGGCATCGCTGGCGAATGAACTTTCGATCCCGGGTGATTTTTATAAGATGGCCTTTCAGTTTCAGCAGATAATGATGATTTATGAAAGTGCTATTAAACAGATTGAAACTAAACTCGAAATTCTCAATAAAGAAAGCAGCGTAAACCGTACGCGTAATCCTATCAGCACGGTAAAAAGCAGAATAAAAAGTCCTGAAAGTATTGCAAAAAAGCTAGAAAAGAAAGGCTATCCTGTCAATTTTGATTCAATGATGAAAAATCTGAATGATATTGCGGGAGTTCGTGTAATCTGTCCTTATATTTCGGACATTTACACAGTCCGTGACATGCTTATGAAGCAGCCGGATTTGACCTTAATCAAGCAGAATGACTATATCGACAACCCTAAGGAATCGGGCTACAGAAGCCTTCACCTGGTAATGGAAATTCCGGTTTATCTTTCTAAAACTGAACATAATGTCCGGGTAGAAATCCAGCTGAGAACTATTGCCATGGACTTCTGGGCAAGTCTTGAACATCAGCTGCGATATAAAAACAGCGCAAAGGTTCCCGACAGTGTCCGCCGGGAACTCTTCCGCGTTGCAGAAACAATTGCAATGACCGACCGCGAAATGGAAGAAATTGCGATTGAACTGCAGGCTTTAGACTAAAAACTATTAAGCAGAAACTGCTTTATCAGCATCTTTTGCTTCTTCATTTTCATCTGTAACTGCATGAGCAGCGAGGAAAGCGGCATAAAGAGCGCCAGAGATGTTGTGCCATGTGCTGAATACAGCGCCTGGGATTGTTGCCAATGGATACTGTGCAAAGTGTGCTGCAGCCAATCCTGTTGCAAGGCCAGAGTTCTGCATTCCAACTTCAATAGAAAGGGCACGGCACTTTGACTGCTTAAGGCGAAGAAGTTTTCCAAGACCAAAGCCAGTTGCATAGCCCAAAAGGTTATGCAGCATAACAACAAATACAATTGTAAGACTTGTGTTGAGGGCGTTTAAAAGTTTTGCAGAACTTGCAGAAACTACAGCGGCAACAATTGCTACGATTGCCAGAGTTGAAACAGCAGGCAAAACCTTAACAAGAGCTTCTGTAACTTTTGCAAAGAAGTGATTGATAATCAAACCTGCAATAATTGGAAGCAAAACAACCTTTACGATAGAAAGGAACATTGCCATAACTTTTACATCAACAACCTGACCAATATAAAGTTTTGTCAAAAGCGGTGTAAGGATTGGTGCAAAAATTGTAGAAACCATTGTCATTCCAACAGAAAGAGGAACATCACCCTTAGACATATAAGTCATAACGTTAGAAGAAGTTCCACCAGGGCAGGTTCCGACAAGCATAACACCAACTGCAAGTTCAGCTGGAAGATTAAAAATCTTAATCAATACAAATGCGATGAGAGGCATAAGTGTGAACTGTGCCAGAAATCCAATCAAAATATCTTTTGGACGGCTGAATACAACTTTAAAATCCTGTGGCTTGAGTGTAAGTCCCATTCCGAACATTACAATTCCTAAAAGCCAGTTTACACTGCTTGTTTTAATCCAGTTGCAAGTTGCAGGCTTAAAAAGCGCAAGTGCAGCGACAGCAATAACAATCAAAGCCATAAATTTGCTGATATAATGGCTGATTTTTTCAAGTACATCTAATGCTTTAGACATTTTTTACCTCTATATTTAAGTATTATTAAATTATTTTAGTATTATTTAAGTTTTTAGTAAATATATAAATGCTTTTCAGCATCCCTTAAAAAGGATTTTTAAAGGTTAGAGGAAACAAGTGCCGATAATGACAGCATGAAGAAGTCATTTTTTTATCCGGTAATTTTGTTGTTTGTTATTCTGGCACTTTACACTCCTATTTACGGCCAGACCGATTCGGGAGATTCTGACTCTGACGGCGTACTTTTTGAATTCCGACAGAACAAGGGAGAATCTTTTCTTCATATTTCAACTATCGAAGAAGAAGCATACTTAAACGGCAGGCTCAACAACCGCACTCAGATTGTAAACCGCACTGCAACCACAGTAAAAGACACATACGAAGACGGCTCTGCACTCCTTCATACTCACTACATGACAACTGAAAATTATCTTATGAGCGTAAGCGGACGGCACTTGAACTGGGGAGAAGAAGATTTTGTAAACCTTACCCGCACAAAATCAGGTGAGTTTTTAAATCCTGATAACGAATTTCTTCCGACGGTTCAGAATGTTCCGACTTTTCCAAAATCACGGGTAAAACCAGGCGACAGCTGGCGGGCAAGCGGAAAGGAAGTTCACGACTGCCGGGAAATGTTTTCTATGACAGATGCAATTTCAATTCCTTTTACTGCAGAATACTGCTACATCGGCGATGAAATTATTGACGGCGTAAGGCTGAATGTAATTGAAATTTATTATGAATTTTCACAGGGAATAGGCCGCACCTCAGCTGCCACAGGAACTTACGCAGGCGCCAGCGGATTTGCCCAGCAGAAAATCTGGTGGGACAGTTCAAAAAGCGACATCGACCATTACATAGAAACTTTTATGATTAAGATGGTTGATATCATGGGCATCACCTACACTTTCAAAAGTTCAGCCCACGGTGAAGTGCTGGAATATAAATCAGTAAATGATGAAGCAAGCGTAGAAAAACTTCAGGAACGTGTAAATGACATGGCCCTTGAAAACATCAATATTACACGAGGAGAAAAAGGCCTTACAATCAGCCTGGAAAACATTCAGTTTGAACCCGATTCAAATGTGCTGCTTCCGACAGAAAAAGAAAAACTCAGAAAAATCGGGGCTCTTCTAAAAGATTATTCCAACGACCTTTTGATTACAGGTCACTGTGCAGAACGCGGAACTGTCCAGAACCGCCAGATTCTTTCTGAACAGAGGGCAGAAGCAGTTGCAACCTATCTTGAACAGCTTGGAGTTCGTGACAGCCTCCATATTTTCACCCAGGGAAAGGGTTCCACAGAGCCTGTTGCAAGTAACGCAACCGAGGAAGGCCGCAAGAAAAACCGTCGAGTTGAAATAATTCTGGCGGATTAGGCGGCAGTTGCGGGGGAAGACGGCACTTCTAATGATTAGTTCTCAGCGCCGATTTATCGCCGCCAAGGTAGGCATCGCAGTCTATGATATTCATAGGCTTACCCCGTAAAAATCCCTGAACGATATTGCAGTTATAGCGTTTCAGCAGATTCAACTGGTCAGGCCTTTCAACTCCTTCAGCAATTGTTTCAAGTCCCATTTTTGTTACCATATTAATAATGGAACTTGTGATATTTGCCTGAATTCCATCCATTGAACAGATGTCATTAATGAAGGACTTATCAATTTTAAGAGTATCAAGCGGAAGCTGCTGAAGATAATTAAGAGAAGAATAGCCCGTTCCAAAATCATCAAGAGAAATCTTAAAGCCCAAATCCTTGAGAGACTTAAGCTTTTCAACCGTTGTCTGAATATTGTTAATCATCACGCCCTCGGTGATTTCAATTTCCACATATTCAGGGTCAATTTCATACTTTCCGATGATTTCCATCAATTCATCAAGAAAACCGTCCTGCTTAAGCTGGATAGGAGAAACGTTTACGGACATAGTTCCCTTAAAATCATATTTATCCTGCCATTCCTTAAGGCGCTGCATTGTGGTGTTCAAAATCCACTTTCCAAGCGGGAGGATAAGGCCGGTTTCTTCTGCAACAGGAATGAAAACAGAAGGTGGAATTTCACCAAGTTCAGGTTCATCCCAGCGGATAAGGGCTTCAAAACCACGCAAAAGTCCCGTGCTGATTTCAAACTGAGGCTGATAATTCATGTAAAAATTGCTGTCCAAAACTGCATTTGCAAGTTTTGTCTGAAGCTGAAGCTGCTGGATAAAGACTCTCTGCATCTCAGGTTCAAAGAAGCAGATATTGTTCTTTCCGTGCTTTTTGGCGTAGTGAACAGCCATATCGGCAAAACGGATAAGCTCATCCTTTGATTCAGAATTATCAGGAAAAATTGAAACGCCGCCTGAAATAAGAATATGCTCATTCTGGAAACATTCAAAAATAGTATCAGCAATGGTAACGACAGAATCCCGGCTTTCAACTTCCGAAATCAAAACCATAAATTCATCATCACCATAACGGAAAATACTGATTGTATCGCGCTCAAAACGGCGGAGAATATCGGCTACCCGGATAATTAAATTATCACCCTCTTCATAGCCGATTGATTCATTGATATTTTTAAGGTCATCAATATCCAGAATCAGCATTGCAGCCTTTGTGCCGTTATATTTACAGGTATCGAGCACAATTTCCAGGTTGTCAGTAAAGCCTGCCCGGTTCAAAAGCCCTGTAAGAGGATCTTTTATGATTGATTCACGAAGTTTTTTCGAATAATTTTTTTCAATGGTAACATCAGAAAGCGTAATTACAACAACATCATCTTCCAAAGGAGATATGTCAAATCTATACCAGCGTTTTGTCGCCGCAGAATAATAAGATGACTTGGGAAAAGGCTTCTCATTTAAGGAAGCTATCAAAGAATCATATCCAAAACTGTCTTCTCCAATGTTGTGACGGAATTCTGACCATTTTGAAAATCCCTGAATGATATATCCGGCCAGCTTTTTCATCTGAGAGTTCTGAAATTCTATCTGAAAGTCATTTATTTTTCCCTTTTCGTCATATAAAAGTTTTGCAACGACAACGGGGTTAGCAATTTTATTTATAACTTGAAAAAAATCTAAATTCATTACCATATAATTATATGGCTTTTCCTTTGAAAAATCTGCGAATGTTTTGTTATAAAAAATTTTGGCTTTTTTTTCCCGGATTTTGTCAAAAACAGATAAAGTGAGCCATATTATATATATGGAAATTAAAATTTTAGAATCAGAAGAAGAGGATGATTTAGTTACCCGAACCGCAAAGGAAAATTTCGGAATAAATTACCTTTACCCCTGGCAGCGGATGGTGGTGGAAAATATTCTGGGCGCTTACGAGTGCCATAAAAAAATGGCAGGATGCAGTGAGGAAGAAAAGGCGGCATTTTATAAAGAAGAAGATGATTCTTTTTGCAGGGGGCGGCAGATTGTACTCCTGCCCACGGGCGCCGGGAAGTCACTCTGCTTTCAGATTCCCGCAATTTTGCTTGACGGTCCCAGCCTTGTAATTTATCCCCTGCTCGCCTTAATGACTGACCAGCAGCGGCGTATGGAAGAAGGAAGTCTTGGCTGCGTTGTTTTTAGAGGCGGTCAGACTGATGAAGAACGGGAGGAAAACTTCCGGCGGATAAAGGAAGGGGCGAAAATAATTCTTGCTAACCCGGAAATTCTGGCAAGTGACAGGCTTTTGGAGCGTCTGCGCGAAGTTGGAATTAAGCATATTGCAATTGATGAAGCCCACTGTGTATCTGAGTGGGGCGATTCTTTTCGGCCGGCTTATCTGGAGCTTGGCAATGTGATTGAAAGTCTGAATCCGCCTGTAATTACAGCCTTCACCGCTACGGCGTCGCCAGAAGTTTTGAGCCGGGTTGCAGAAATTCTTTTTAAGGGGGAAGCTCACGTAGTAAGAAGTGAAAGCGACCGTCCCAACATTCATTATTTTGTAAAGAAGGCCGCAGCGAAGAAAAAAGAAGCTTTGTATCTTGCGGCAACCGAAGAGCGGCCCATGATTATATTCTGCGGAACCCGGGACAAGGCTGAAGATATGGCTAAGGAGTTGAACGTTTGCTTTGGTGGCGACACTGCCAAATTTTATCATGCAGGACTCCTAAAAGAAGAAAAAACTGAAGTTGAAGGCTGGTTTTATAATAGCCGGGAGGGGATCTTATGCGCCACATGCGCTTACGGAATGGGCGTTGACAAGAAGGATATTAAAACTGTCATTCATCTGGAGGCGTCTGAAACTGCAGAGGCCTATATTCAGGAAGCAGGACGCGGAGGCCGGGATGGCAGTGACGCAAAGGCAATTCTTTTATGGAGCCTTTCAGATTCCCTGCGTTATTCCGATTTTGCAGAAGGGAGCCGGCAGAGGGCAATGAAAAATTTTGCAGAAACGAATGACTGCAGGCGGCAGGTACTTCTTGACGCTCTTGGAGCGGAAGAAGCTTACTGCCACGGCTGTGATTTATGCAATCAAAGAAAGATGACAGAAAAGGAAGGTAAAAAAGCCAGGCGTGAAAATATCAGTGACTGGGAAACAGCCTACAATCTTATAAAGCATGCCAGAAACTTCTACACCCAGGAAGAAATTGAAAACGAACTTCTGGAAAAACTGAATTCAGATTCAATCAAAAAGATTGGAAGAAGAATCTGGAATCATTCTGATGCAACGGAAATTATTTCTCAGCTTATGGAAAGCGGAAAAATAAAAAAAGGCGGAATTTTCTGGAAAAACCGCCTTCGTATCAGTCCTATTACTCCTCAGGTGCGGCCTCTCCCTCGCCTTCTGCAGGGGCTTCGGGCTTAGGTGGCGGTGGAGGTGCTTTAGGCGCCTTTTCTTTTTTAGGGCGGGCAGGCTTTTTCTTGTAGCTTGTAACGAATTTTGCAAACTCAACTATAAATAAGGCCGCAATAATTGTAATAATTACGCGAAAATCTGTTATAACGCCCATTACTAACTTTACATAATTTACATTCATAGATTCTGCGTGGCCCCTATTTCTCCAGCCGGCTTAAAGCTTTCCGGAAGGATTTCATCCATTGTCATAAGTCTGTATTCACTTTTGCTTTTTGCAAGAATAAATATAAAATCACCGTCGCAGAATTCGCGCAAAGCCTGGCGGCAGACTCCGCAGGGAGTACACCAGCCTGTGATTTTTTTCTGAGGCCCGCCTACAACGGCAATTGCCTTGAATTCCTTTACCCCTTCACTTACAGCCTTAAAAAGAGCTGTTCTTTCTGCGCAGTTTGTCGGCCCGAAAGAAGCGTTTTCGATATTACAGCCGGTATATATAGTTCCGTTTTTTGCCAGCAGCGCCGCCCCCACCGTATAGCGGGAATATGGCACGTATGAAAAGTCCAGCATGCGGAAAGCGTTTTCGATTAGAGTTTCTATTGTTGATTTATCTAGTTGTTCCATATGGGAATTTTATGACGAATCAGAATAAAAAACAACTTCTAATTGCTAAAAAGTGGAATTTTAGATATTATTAGGACATCTTTTGGTCCTGTAGCTCAGCTGGATAGAGCGGCCTGACTGCTCCAAGTTTTCGCAGCCAGCCTAATTGGCAGGTCGTGCGTTCGAATCGCATTTGAGCTATAGTAAAAAAAATGAATGACACTGTAGCTCAGCTGGATAGAGCGGCCGCCTCCTAAGCGGCAGGTCGTGCGTTCGAATCGCATTAGTGTCATAAAAAAGGCTTCGGATTTTTCCGAAGCCTTTTTACTTTTACCTAGTTTCTGTAGAAATTAATCAAACAGCCGGCAAGGATGATTTTGCGTTCGTCGTCGGTCAAATCGCCTACAGAAAGCTCAAACTCGTTTACCTTTCCGTCGGCTTTTACAGCATAAGCCTTAATTGAAGGCAATTTTTCTTCAATCATCTTCTTTACGCCCGGAATGAAAACGTAATCACCGTTGGAAAAAGGAAGATTTTTGTCTCCTTCTTTGTACAAGAATGGAAGCATACCCCAGTTGATGAGGTTAGAGCGATAGCGTTTTGTTGCGTATTCGTTTGCGATGTTTGCAGAAGCACCAAGTACACGCTGACAGGAAGCAGCCTGCTCGCGAGCCGATCCATCACCTGGTTTTACAGCAAAGATTGTAGAACCTGTTCCGGCATTAGCTGCGCGCTTTCCAAGTTCTGCATCTTTTTTAGTAAGATTTTCTACAGCAGCTTTGATTTCTGCCTTAATTTCATCACTCATATCGCGGACAGCCTTTGCACGTCCAACGTAAGCTGGGTCTTTACGGCTTAAAGTGAACTCTGCAAGTCCCAAAGGATTTGAACGGAATGATGAAGTTTCTCCGGAAGGAATAAGTTCGTCTGTTGTTGTTACAGGGTCATGAATTTCGCTTACAACCTTAATCAAAATGTCGTCAGCAAGTGCCTTCTGTTCCGGCCAGTCTTTGATGTTAGGACCAAACTGGATTTCAACTTCCGGATGAGCAAGACCTTTTGAATCGTAAACGCGTTTTTCGTAGATTCCCTTGTCAAAGAAGTATTTCTTTCCGCTGAATTCTGTGTCGAACTCTGTTGCAGGAGTAAGGAAGCCTTTGTTTGCGGCAGTTGCTGCAATAGAGCGGGCATCCATAAGGGCAACAGAAGAAAGCTGACCGTTCTGGATTTTTGAACCTTCGCGGTTAGGGAAGTTTCTTGTTGAGTGACGAATAGAGAAGGCTCCGTTTGCAGGAGTATCTCCGGCACCAAAACAAGGACCACAGAATGCAGTCTTAACAATGGCACCAGCATCAATCAAAGCGCTGAATGCACCGTTCTTCATAAGTTCCATATAAACAGGCATAGATGCAGGATATACGTTCAAAAGGAACTTGCCGTTACCGGTGTCTTTTCCTTTCAAAATGTCTGCTGCGGCACAGATGTTTTCAAATCCACCGCCGGCACAACCAGCAATAACACCCTGATCAACGTAAAGTTTTCCGTCGATAACCTTGTTTTTAAGAGTAAAGTTTACTTTATCACCAAATGAAACCTTTGCACGTTTTTCTGTTGCGTCGAGGATATCCATAAGGTTTTTATTAACTTCTTCAATTGTGTATGCGCAAGAAGGATGGAAAGGCATTGCAATCATTGGACGGATTTCGCTCAAATCAAGTTCGATTGCACCGTCATAGTAAGCGCCTTCTTCAGGATTCAATTCCTTGTAGTCCCCTTCACGACCGTGAATTGCATAGAACTCGCGGATTTTTTCATCTGTAGACCAGATAGAAGAAAGACAGGTAGTTTCTGTTGTCATAACGTCAACGCCGATACGGAAATCAGCAGAAAGTTTTGCAACGCCAGGACCAACAAATTCCATTACCTTATTTTTTACATAGCCGTTATCAAAAACAGCCTTGATGATTGCAAGGGCAACGTCCTGTGGACCAACGCCAGGAAGGGGCTCGCCAGTCAAGTAAACTGCAACAACTCCAGGATAAGCTACATCATAAGTTTTGTTCAAAAGCTGCTTTGCAAGTTCACCGCCACCTTCACCGATTGCCATTGTACCAAGGGCACCGTAACGAGTATGGCTGTCTGAACCCAAAATCATGTCGCCGCACTTTGCAAGCATTTCGCGGGCAAACTGATGGATTACAGCCTGGTGAGGAGGAACGTAGATTCCGCCGTATTTCTGAGCACAGGTAAGACCAAACATGTGGTCATCTTCGTTGATAGTTCCGCCTACAGCACAAAGAGAGTTATGACAGTTTGTAAGAACATAAGGGAGAGGAAACTTTTCCAGACCAGAAGCACGGGCTGTCTGAATAATTCCGACATAAGTAATATCGTGAGAAGTGATTTTATCAAATTTAATCTTGAGTTTTGACTCATCACCGCTTGTATTATGCTTCTGCAAAATTGAATAAGCCAGAGTTTTCTTTGCACCTTCAGAAGCCGAGTTGCCGGCAGTCTCTGAAAGTTTTCCATTTACAAGGTAAGCGCCCTTATCCCAGAGTTTCATATAAATAGCTCCTGTGTAAGCAGGCCGGTCAGAGCCTGCGGTGTTCTATAGCAAAGCGCGAGTTCCAAAGGAACTCGGTAAGCTCTGCGACTTAAAATAAAATTGCGATGCAGCAATTTTTTAGCTTTACTTCATATTTTCAGTATAAATTAAATTACTTTGAGATAAAATAGCATAAAACGGCACTGTCCGCAATATTTCTCTAGAGTTTTACAAAAAGTTGCTTTACATCAGAAATGAAATTCTTAGTATCTTCCTTAAGAGAAATCAGGAATTTATTATCCTCAAGAGGTCCGATTACAGCATTCATTTCTTCCTTACTGCGGTAAACCATATTTCTATAATAATCAGTATAGTCTTTCTTGCGGGACTTTACCGAAGAATCATAGATAACCTGGGCGCAGGAAGAAACATCCTGCACAATATTGTCAAAAATCTCAGAATCAAATTCTTCTATACCGCGTGAATAAAGCGTTTCAAGAAGATAAAGAGAATAACGAACCTTGTACTGGTCGTAAGAACACTGGCACATATTATAGAACTGATGAACCGATTCCCAGTTATTGATTGAACCGTTTTTAATTCCGTCAAAAAGTTCCATAACCTTCTGATGAGGAATAATCTGGCCGCCAACGTTTTCCCATTCAGTATAGAGAGGAAGTTTTCTTATTCTTTCTATTATATCTGCGGTCAGGCTCTGTGAATTAAGGCTCTTTCCGTATTCCAGAAGAGTTCTGGTTGCAAAATATTTTACAATCTGGCGGTAGATACGGTAGGCTTTTACAGGCTTACAGATTGTAGCGCCGAACTTTTTCTGGCAGATGGCATCCGTGAGGGTAAATACTGCATCAGGATTTTTATGAAGATAATCCTTTGCGTACTGATAGCGTCTTTCAACCATCTTTTCATCTTTAATTGCAAGAATGCCTGAATCGCCCTGTTTTTCAAGATAATCAGCCGTAAGATTGATAATTCTGTCCAGTGCGTAAAGGATTTCTTCCATAGTATCAGGAGCATAAGGATCAGTTTCAATATTCTGAACTTTTACGACACGCTTATCGCGACCAAGAAATTTATTTTTATTTCTTGTAATCGCAAACATATCATAAATAAACCACCAGGCTGGAATAATATGAATAGTTGGGTCTCCGTTCTGTCCCTGGCAGACAAGAGAGAAAGGATACTGAATATCAAGCTCATACTGATAGCTGCCCTTGGAAACAAGAACAAAGCTTGCAAAACGTGAATTGTGCTTAAAATCGCTGCAAAGTCCTGGCCAGAAGCCGCGTTTGGCAAAGATTTCACCGTCAGGGCTGCGGGAGTTATGGTTACTTCCGATTGTTGCGCCCGCCGCAATGTTTGACTGACCCATAACGGTAGTTGCAATCAGGAATGATGAGTTGTGATGCTGCTCGTGATATGGGAAAATCAGGTTATTCAAAACCTCACAGCAGGAAATTGTAGAATTATCGCCTAGAACTGAGTTCAAAAGACGGGCGCCATACTTAATGTTACAGTTTCTTCCTATTACAAAGCGGACTGCAATGGCATTATAGAAAACATGAGTTCCGTAGCCCATAATTCCGTTTACAAGAATTACGCCTTCACCAATCTGGCTAGGCTCTTCTGGCGTAGAAAGAATCGTGATATTTTTGATTTTCAAGCCGCCCTTGATGTAAACGCACTTTCCGATTTTGGCGTCCTTAATGATATTTGTCTGCTTGATTACACAATCATCATCGATAAAGCCCTGAGAATCCAGTTCCGCAGAATGACCGCTGTCAACCATTTCTACAAAACGATTCAAAAGCTCTTTATCATCACGGTAGTGTGACCACAAATAGGCATCAGCTGTAATCATCGATTCAAAAGGAAGGATGCGGCGGCCGTCATTTTCGTTTGCAACGCCAATCCACATACGACGGTCTTCAGTATCTCCTTTTTTGATGATTCCGACACCGAATTTCGAATGATTTGTACAGTAAATTTCACTGACGTCAAAAAGAATAACCCGGTTACCTATTCTGTAGTTTTCAAAATATTTAACGTCATAAATGGCAAAATCATCGCCAGTGATGATGTCCTTAAGTTTGGAATTACGGATTCCGGCTTCAAGATTCAAATCATGGAATTTAATCATAACCGGACGGAGTTTTCCCAGCACAATATAGCCGGAAAAATAGCAGCCCGTAATAAGAGAAGGATCAAAGCCGTCTTCTCCTTCATCTACATAAAAATTTTTCCAGGAAGAGTCTTCATTGTAATTTTGATTTGCTTTCAGGACAGAAATTTCGTTAGCTGTAAGGTGGCGCTTTCCGTTTAGTAATTCGGAAGGAATATTATATTTATGTTTTTTTTCAATAACTTCAACATTAACCATTCTTCTAGTTTACACTTAAATCGGCTGGTATGCTATAATCATCTTATGAAAAAAACTTTTTTTATTGCAGCCCTGCTCTCTTCACTTTTTTTTAACAGGCAGACACTTTCGGCTTCGCCCGAAACCCAGATAAAACAAACAGTACTGGAAAACGGAATGAATGTTTTCCTTTTGGAAGACACCAGCGATGCCCTTGTTCATATAGAACTTTCAGTAAAGGCAGGATTTTCTTCGCAGACGCAGAGGACAAACGGATTTTTCAAGCTTTATACAAACCTGATAAAGGCTCAGTTCCCAAATCTTGATAAGGCAATGTGTAATTCTGATTCTTCAAACTACGCAATTACGGTAACAACTTCTGAAACTGAAGATACTCTGCTAAGGCTTTCGGAGACGGCACTTGCCCTTCAGTACACAGACGAAGAACTTGCCAGACAAATCAGCCAGCTGAAAAGTGAATCTGATGAAAACTCCAAAAGCATGGCAGGCTTTATAAACTCTGCAATTGATTCAAAAGTTTTTTCTGCCGCTCCCTGGCAGCATGATTCGGGCATTTACCCTCAGATTTTTAATAAAACCTCGCAAAAAGAGGCCCGCCTTATTCTCCAGTCAATCGGACAGAAATGGTACACTCCAAAAAACAGTGCTCTTTTTATAAGCGGAAACTTCAATTCAGAAAAACTCCTTGCCCAGGTGAAAAACAGCTTTGGAAGATTTTTTTCAGCATCTTTTCCGCCGGCAGTAAAAACAGGACTTCCCGTAAATACCAAAAAACGCTTTGTGCTTCACAATGAAGAATTTTCAGCAGACCTTACCCAGGTTGTAATTCAGTACACAAATTTTTCAAAAGATGACAGCGAACTTTCTGCAGCAGCCATGAATCTTCCTTCATCAAGCCTTAAAACAGCCCTTCTTGAAGACGCAAGCCTGAATATTCCCGGCGATGAATACATTCATATTGCCGCAGCCCACAAAAAAGATACTTCCCGCGTGATAATCCAGAGTCTTTTGCAAAAGCCAGCTGATCCTAAATCAAAAATTACAGGCTGTGCCCAGACTCTGAAGTTTTTAAATATCCTGGGAGCAAGCAAAATCAGGGCAGAAGAAGTAAATTTTGCAAAACAGCAGCTCTTTTTTGAATTTGAAAACATAAAATCAAATCCAAAAGCCTTTATGCAGCAGCTCTGCGAATACTGGGGAATCTGGCAGTACCAGAAATTAAGTCAGACTCCTGCTTCAAAGGTAAGCATCACCCTCACAGAAGATTTTCTTTCTCAGCCAGAAGTTCTTTCTAAAATCACCAGCGAGACCCTGCAGGCTCAGTTTGACAACAACGGGGAGCCCTTTGTTTTTGTCATCGTTAATTCTGATGAATACAAAAAAGCAAAATCCGAATACAAGGCCGCAGGATTTGAAGAAATCACGATAAAAAATGCCTCCTGGTACAGCCAGCAGATGTTTAAGGAAATTAAAGAGCAGTTCAAGCCAGATGAAGAAGTTGAATTTGCATCATCAAAGACTTCCCCTGACAACGATTACTATCTGAGAAATAAAAATCAGATAGAAAGCCTTACTCTGGACAACGGAATTTCTCTGACAAGTAAGAAAAACACAAGCTCAACTGACATAGCTCTGCTTCTTTCGATAAAGGGCGGTGAATTGAACACCTCTCAAAACCACGGATTTGAAGAAGCTGTAATAAACATTATCGCAGGCATGATTCAAAAAGAAGTCCGCCAGAAGCAGGCAGATGGAATTGTTTTAGGAAGCGTTTCCATCAGTCCAAAAACCTATACCGGCACAAGTTCAGTTTTAATCACCTGTATTCCTCAGGATTTTAACGCCGTCTGTCAGGCTATCAGCAAAGCCATGATTTATGATGAAATCCCCCCAGCCCTTGCCGACCGGGCAGTTTCATCCCGCCGCTACAAAAAACGCCTTGAAAACGGAAGCGCGCCACGCCAGCTTTACACAACAGTCATCAACAGCATTTTTGGAAAAAGCGCAATGCTTTCTATTAATAACACAACTGATGACATTCTTTTGACAACAGACTACAAGGCAATTCTACAGGCCTACCCTGATTTTCTTGACGCGACCCGCTACGACCTTATCCTTACCGGCAATTTTAATGATGACAACATTGCCTGCCTTAAAAAAGAATTTGAACTTTTTGCCCCAAAGAAAAAGCCTTTTGCCGTAAAAAAACTCCAGCAGAAGTTCCCCGATAAAAAAGCACTTTACGTAAAAATTAATCACACATTCCTGACAGATATTCCAGCTGAAAAAGCAGGCCCAATGCCAGCTGTTTTAATTCCGACAACAGAATTCCTTGACCCAGTAATTTTTGGATTTAAAGCTCCAGCCGCCGGAACAAGAGAAGCAGCAATTTTCAATGCCCTTTTAAACTATCTGGAAGATGAAATTCAGGCTGAACTTATTAAAAAAGACAAATCCTATGAAAACAAATGCTCCGTTCAGTTCCCGGGCTATTGCCTTGACGCAGGCTTTGTACTCATTCAAAATGTCCGCCACCTGCGGGAAGTTGAAGAAGCCCTGAAAGCTGCTGTCCAGAATCTTAACGCAAGGTTAATTTCCCAAACAGCCAATTCTTCTGTATTGCCACAGATTAAAAACCTCTGGACCAAAAAACAACTGGAAAGTACCGCTTCAAACCAGGGCACCGCCCTTCTCATGCAAAACGGCATTGAACTTTTCCCTGATGCGGAAAAAGCAGACTGGTATCTTGAACTCTACAACATCATCCAGACCGCCGGCCCCCAGGATTTTATTGACGCCATGCAATACTTTCCTGCAAGCCCAGCTTTGAAGGTGATTTCAAAGGATACAAAAAATTAAAAAAAGTTGAAAAATTTGCAAAATATTTAATTTGACCTGTTGACACTAAATGCTGATTTCATTATATTAATATTCACGTTCAGCAATGAATGTTCGGTTGCTTAGCTCAGCTGGTAGAGCAATGGACTGTTAATCCATGTGTCGCAGGTTCAAAACCTGCAGCAGCCGCATCTTAAAAATAAAAGACTTTCTAGTAAGTGCTAGAGAGTCTTTTTTATTTTAACCCAATTCTACTACGTGTCAGAGGCGGCTGCTGCAGGTTTTGAAGCGAAACGAGCGCGCCGACAGGCGAAAAGCGTCCAGGGATGGACGCGACAGCGAGTGTAGCCGGCATGGAGTGAGGCACCACGGAGGGTGCCGAACGGAATGCCAAAACCTGCAGCCCAACGGTAAGGAAAGCACCACCCACAATTGTAAAGGCGTAGCCCCCGTTAGGGCATGGAGTGGTGGCGAAGCCAGCGACCGCAGTGCAGCGAGGACGCCGAGGGTACCGAGCCACGGAAAGCCCGACCCGCTGCGAAGCAGCGGGGAACGGTACGGTGGTTAAAAATCAAAACTCCAACTTCCGGATGTCCCTAACCACCTATCACTTGCGTAAACGCAAGTGCATTGGACTAATCCAAAATATACCTTGCCCGGCTGGTATCCGTTTCAAAAACATCAACCGCATACAAAAATGCCCGACCATCCCCGGCAGCAGGCTTAGACAAATCCTCCCCTTCCTGAGAAAGACGGTTCAAAATGCCGCTGGCAATATACATGGCAATGCGTTCGGCACTAGGGTTCTGATCAAAATATTCAAAATCATTAAGATTTGTGTGGTCAAGCTCCTTGCAAACCTCGCGAAGAGCCCCTTTCAGCTTTGTAAAATCAAGCAGCATTCCGCCCTCGTTCAGCTGACTGCCGCAAACATGGGCGTAAACCTTATAATTATGACCGTGCAGATTTTCGCACTTTCCATTGTAATCTCTTAAAAAATGAGCTGCTGAAAAATCAGCTTCAACACGAACTTCAAACATGCCTAAAGTATATTAAATTGCGCTCACTTTCGCAAAGTGAAAGTTGTTTTTATTTTACAAACACTCTAAAATAAACTTTATGAAAAAATTACTTTCCCAGCTTCTGCCCGCTTTTGAAAATACCCTTCTTGCGGCAGATGGAACTAAAATTACAGACCTTAAAGAAATCAATGAAATCCCAATAGAAAATCTTGTTTTTGACTCGCGCGAAGTTACAAAAAATACTCTCTTTTTTGCGCTGCCGGGAACTCATATCGACGGAAACAATTTTATTGCCCAGGCAATTGAAAAAGGCGCAAATGCCGTTGTTTTTCAGGGAAGCCTGACTCCAATTCAGAAAGAAGATGTTTCTAAGGCTATTGTTCAGCGCACTTTAGACAATGCAATTTCTGATGACCAGCCTAAGTTTGCGCCTGT
Source organism: Treponema sp. C6A8 (assembly GCF_000619925.1). Lineage (GTDB taxonomy): Bacteria > Spirochaetota > Spirochaetia > Treponematales > Treponemataceae > Treponema_D. The sequence goes on from NZ_KK211042.1 coordinate 78,850, forward strand.
ACTTATTAATGTGCCTGACGCTCGTTTTTCTATGGCACCGGTTTCGGCAACTTTCTATGATAATCCTTCTGAGCGCCTTGTTGTAATAGGCGTTACTGGAACAGAAGGCAAAAGTTCGACTGTAAGTTTTATCTGGCAGCTTTTGCGCGCCCTCGGCCACAAGGCAGGTTTTATTTCTACGGTTGAATATTCTTTTGGCGGGGACGCTGTGCCAAATCCTCAGCATCAAACTACTCCGGAAGCTACTATTATTCAGCATCATTTGAATCAGATGCTGGAAAATGGCTGCCGTTTTGCAGTTGTAGAAACTTCTTCCCACGGGCTTTCTCCAAAACTCAACCGAACGGGAAACATTCTTTTTGACTGCGGCATTTTTATGAACGTTACTCTGGAGCATCTTGAGTTCCATAAAACTTTTGAGCAATACCGCGACGACAAGGCTAATCTCTTCCGTAAGCTTGGCGATACTGTTCACGTAAAAAATATCGGCGGAGAAAAGACAAAAATCACGCCGGTTGGAATTGTAAATCTTGAAGACCCTTCAGCTGAATATTTTGTAAAGGCTACAAACCAGAAGGTTTTCGGCTATACAACTTTGGGAAAGGCCGGACGCAATGCAGAAGAAGGAAAGAAGGCAGAACTGCCGGAAATCCCGGCTGGCCTTGAATATATGACAGCTGATAACATTCTTTCTGACGCACAGGGACTTAACTTCAGCGTAAAGGCTCCTGACGGCACTTCTTTTGACGTAAATTCAAAGCTTCCTGGCGCCTTCAACGCTTACAATCTTATGGCTTCTATTATTGCAGTAAGCAGCATGACAGGACTTTCTTTCAAGGAAGTGGCGGCAAAAATACCGGAACTTACTCCGATTAAAGGACGTATGACAGTAATCAATCAGGGACAGCCTTTTGAACTGATTATTGACTATGCGCATACACCTTCAAGCTTTGAAACAATCTTCCCGCCAATCAGAAAGCGCTGCAAGGGAAAGATGATCTGCGTATTCGGAAGCGGCGGCGAGCGTGACCTTACAAAACGCCCTCTCCAGGGTGCAATTGCGGCAAAGTTCTGCGATACAGTAATTCTTGCTGATGAAGACCCTCGCGGAGAAGATCCTGTTGAACTTCTAAAAATGATTGCGGTTGGCGCCGAAAAAGAAGGAAAGGTTATGGGTGAAAACTTATTTATCACCCACGAGCGTCCTAAAGCAATCCGTCAGGCCTTCAGCATGGCGGGCAAAAATGACATCGTTCTGCTGTTGGGAAAATCGCACGAAAACAGTATTATTTATAAAGACGGCGCAATGCCTTATGATGAAATCACAGAGGCTAAAAATGCGCTTTCTGAAATGAATTATAAAAACTAAAACAAAAATTACGAGGAATAATAAAAATGAATATTTGTGTAATTTACGGCGGAAAATCTGGCGAGCACGAAATTTCTTTGATTTCGGCAGCTTCAATTGTCCGTAACATTAAAAAAGAAAACAAAGTAATTCTGATTGGAATTGCAAAAGACGGTAAATGGTATTTACAGGGTGATGATGAATACGAGCGTGCTTTGAAAGACACAGCTTCGCCTCTAAAAATCACAGAAGATAAAAAGAAGCTTGTTTCTGTTCTTCCTGGCGCCGGCAAGGATGCCTTTGTGTCAGCAGACGGAACAAAGCTCAGCATTGACGTTGTATTCCCTGCCCTTCACGGAACTTACGGTGAAGACGGCACAATTCAGGGACTCTTTGAAATGGCAGAAATCCCATATGTCGGCTGTACCCACATGTCAAGCGCCGTCACAATGGATAAAGAAAAAACTAAGATGCTCTGGCAGAGCGCAGGTCTTCCAGTTGTACCTTATGTATGCATGAAGCGCCACGTAATGCTTAATTCTGCAGTTTACGACGAATTTCTGGAAGCAACTGAAAAAGAACTGGGCTATCCTATGTTTGTAAAACCATGCTGCGCAGGAAGTTCTAACGGCGCTGCAAAGGCAAACAACCGCAAGGAACTCAGCTTTGCAATTATGGAAGCCTTCCTCTGGGATGACAAAATCCTTATCGAAAAATCAATCAACAACGCCCGCGAAATTGAATGCAGCGTAACAGGAAACTCAGTTACCTTCCCTGCAGAAAGCGAAACAGAAGAAGTTCTTGCCTACATTCCTGGCGAAATCAAACCGACCCACGAATTCTATGATTTTGATGCAAAATACAATGATGAAAACGGAGCCCTTCTTGTAATTCCTGCAGAACTTTCAGAAGACGGAATTGAAAAAATCCGCAAGACAGCCTGTGCCGCCTACCGCGTTCTGGACTGTACCGGCCTTTCCCGCGTTGACTTCCTTATCGACAAGGACTCAAATCAGGTTTTCCTTAACGAAATCAACACAATGCCTGGCTTTACTTCAATCAGCATGTTCCCTAAGATGTGCGAGGCAGCCGGTCTTAAATACGCCGACCTGATTGACCTTCTTATTGATGAGGGAATTGCCCGCTACAAGGCCAAGAAGGAATTGCAGACATCCCGATAATCTGATAAAATTAAACATTATTTCTTATATAAGGTGTACTAAAAATGAAAAAAAATAGTGTATACACATTAGGCTCACTTATCATTCTTTTGATTTGTGCCTTCGTATTCGTAATCCTTCCGGCAATGACAGGAGCCGGAGAAAAGCAGCAGACTGTAGTAGAATTCGGTAAATACAATGGAAAGGCAATCCGCTATGAACCTAATTCAGATTTTTCTGACGCTGTATCTTACTACGGACAGATTTATCAGTATTATGGCCGCGAACTTGATTCAAATGCTTACTACGAAATTTTCTATAACGCATTTAATCAGACAGTTATGCAGTACGCATATAAAGATGCAGTTGAAAAAAGCGGTTACACAGTTCCAAAATCAGCTGTAACACGCCAGCTCATTCCTTACTTCTCAGAGAACGGAAAATATTCTTCAAAACTCTACCGCTCTACTTCAAAAGAAAAAATCCGCGAACTTACAGAAAAAGCAGAAAAAACACTTTTTGCTTCACGCTTTTATGATGATAACTTCGGTTCTGATGACGACAAACTCGGCTCTGACAGCCTTTACGGTTTGAAACCATCTTCAAAGGAACTCGACTTTGTATCAAACTACGGCGGAAAACTCCGCGCCTTCAATGCAGCAGTTTTTGCTCTTTCTGACTATCCAAAATCAGAGAAAGTTGCTTACGGAAAAGCAAACACAGACAAATTCATCAAGTACAACCTTTCAGTTATTTCAGTAGAAGACAAAGCAACTGCAAAAACAGTAGCAAAACGCATCGCTTCAAATGAAATCACTTTCACAGATGCTGTAAGCGAATATTCAAACAAATCTTTCAGCAATGCAGAAGGAAAACTTACAAACTCTTACCGCTATCAGATTGAAAACATCCTTGTTGAAAAAGCTGATATGGATAAGCTCGTAGCCCTTTCAAAAGATGACGTCAGCGATGTGATTCCAACAGGCGCTTACTTCTCAATCTTCAAGGCTGATGATGATGCTGTTCTCCCTGACTTCGATTCAGACGACACTGTAAATCAGGTAAGCTCATACATCACAACATACGAAAACTCAATTATCGAAGACTATTTCACAGAAAAAGCAAAGGCATTTACTGCAGAAGCTAACAAAACTTCTTTCAAGGCAGCCGCTGCAGCTTTGAACGTAAAAACAACAGAACTTGAACCTTTCCCATTGAACTACGGAAACGTTTCTGTTACTTCTTCACTTTCTTCAAGCGAAGCTGCTTTCCGCAATGCTGATTCAAACGAGAACTTCCTCACAGCAGCCTTCTCTCTTAAGAAGAATGAGATTTCTGAACCTCTTCTCTTGAACCGCAACGTTGTAGTTCTTCAGCTTACAGAGGAAAAAACTCCTGATGCAGATGCAGACAAGAGCCTTCCAGACTTGGGAAGCTTTGATAAAGCCGCTGCGCAGTCTGCAATCCTCAAGAGCGACAAATTTGAAAACCACTTTATGGAAGTTTACTTCCGCCAGATGATGAATAACTAGGACAGGTAATTTGCCCGAACAGATTCAAAACGAAAAGCCCTGCCTTGTGAATACTCCGCAGGGCTTTTCTGTTTCTTACAAGAATAAGCTCCTCTATTCAAAATACGCGCCGCAGAAGGCAATTTTAGCCGCAATAGAAAAACTTACGGTGCTGCCGGGAACCCTTTTTTTGTGCTGCTCGCCGGTTCTCCCCTACGGCCTCAAGGAACTCTGCCAGAAACTAGACGACAAAAGTTTCTGCGTCCTCTGCGAATTTGACCGCGACCTTTCACAATTTTCAGAAGACTTTTTTTCTTCCCAGAATTTTAAAGATGAGAAAACCGCGCGCCTGACACTTCCCCAGTTACAAAGGCTCCCAATCCTTTTGAATGAAACTTCCTATGCTCCAATGCAAGGCACGCGGCTTTTACCTTCGGGTACTTTTAAGCGCGTTATCCGCCTGGACTTCAGTGCCGGCGTTCAGTTTCACGAATCTTTATACAGCGAACTCACCGCAGCCTGTACAAGGGCTATTATGACCTTCTGGGCAAACAGAATGACCCTGGTAAGGTTCGGCCGCAAGTATTCCCAGAACTTTTTCAAAAACTTAAAGCTTCTTCCTGCTACAATTCCAATTCAAAACTTCTTCGGTTCAGTTTCAAAACCAATCATCGTCTTTGGAGCAGGACAGAGCCTGGAAGAAGGAATTGACCTTATTAAGAAAAATTCATCTTTCTTCTATATATTATGCGCCGACACAGCCCTTCAGCCACTCCTGGAAAACGGCATTGAAGCTGACGGCGTTTTTATAGAAGAAGCCCAGTCTGTAATCAAGAAGGCCTTTATAGGCACTCAAAAAAGCCGTACTCAGATTTTTGCAGGACTTTCTGCAGTACCCCATTTAGATAAAATTAAGCAGCCTGAAAAATTAAGCTTTTTCACGACAAAATACACAGGCGGAAAGTTTTTAGATAATCTTTCAGAAAAAGACATCCTGCCGCCGGAAAACGAACCTTTCGGCTCTGTAGGCCTTACAGCAGTTTACTATGCCCTTAAATTCCGATCTTCTACAGAAATCCCGGTTTACCTTTACGGTCTTGATTTTTCCTATAGCGAAAGCTTTACCCACGCCCGAGCAACCATGGCTCATAAAGAACGCTTTTTGAAAAACAGCCGTCTTTTCCCTCTTGCAAATTTCGGCGCAAGCTTTGGTTTTTCAAGTGAAAAGGTTATCGGGAAAAACAATAGCGCCGTCTACACTACCCGCACCCTGAAAAATTACGCAGAGCTTTTTAAGGGATTATTTGCAGGCACTCCAAATCTTTTTGACGCCGCTTCTACAGGCCTTGAGCTTGGCCTTCCTCATAAAAGCCCGGAAATCTCAACAGCTTCTGAAAATCAAAATGCAGATGCAGGAAAGACCTTCTCCCAGGCTCAGATTTCAGCAATCAAGGAATACTTTGCCAGTGAACGCGCCGCTCTGGAAGAACTTCGCGACCTTCTTACAGGTAAAATCTCCCTTCCGGAAAGCGAAAGAACTTCCCGAATCACAGAACTCGCGGCCCCGCGCGAATACCTCTACCTTCACTTTGCAGACGGCGTCCGCTTTTCTTCCGACATTTCCTTCCTCAAGCGCATCCGCACGGAAATCGACTTTTTTCTTAAATTTCTATAACAATTCATTAATGTTTTATTAAAGGCCTTCCGAAATATAAAGCAAATAAAAATTAAGGAGGCACTCATGAATCATCTTGAATTCGAAAAGAACGGACGACGATATTGTCTTACAGGGACAGTCATTACAGTTTTCTTAGATAACGGTATAAAACTGCGTCAGCTTTTCTTTAAAGATGCAAAGACAGCCAGAGACGCATTTCTTGCAGTAGCATAAATCATTATTCATACATATACTCCTCCTATTTGGGGCCGGATGACAAGTCATGGTGGCAGACTTATCATCCGGTCTCTTTTTTTTTCGTTAGTTTAACCAAACATATTGCACAAGTTGTTAGTTTACACTAATATAACTGTTAGATAAATCTAACAAAAGAGGAAATATGTTACCTTTGGTTCTGGCAAACACCGGGGATGAACACATAATAAAAAAAATCTCCGGAAATGACGAAGTAAAAAAACATCTTGAAAATCTGGGTTTTACCCCGGGCACATCAATCAAAATCATCAACACCCTTTGCGGGAATGTAATCGTAAAAGTAAAAGATTCGCGGGTCGCTCTTAATGAAGATATGGCGCGCAGAATTATGGTTTAATCTGGCAATTAATTAAGAGGTATATATGAAAACATTACGTGAAGTAAAAATCGGAGAAACCGTAAAGGTTGTAAAACTCCATGGAGAAGGTGCGGTAAAACGCAGAATTATGGATATGGGCGTAACAAAAGGCGTAGAAGTTTACGTTCGCAAGGTTGCTCCCCTTGGAGATCCTGTTGAAGTTACAGTGCGCGGATATGAGCTTTCACTCAGAAAAGCAGACGCAGAAATGATAGAAGTTGAGTAGGAGAAAATAAAATGGCAGAAAAAATCAGAATTGCACTTGCAGGTAACCCAAACTGCGGTAAAACTACCCTTTTTAATGCGCTCACAGGTTCTAATCAGTTTGTAGGAAACTGGCCTGGAGTAACTGTAGAAAAAAAGGAAGGAAAACTTAAAAAACATGATGATGTTATAATTACAGACCTTCCAGGTATCTACTCACTTTCTCCATACACTCTGGAAGAAGTTGTAGCCAGAAATTATCTTATCGGCGAGCGCCCAGAAGCAATTTTAAACATTGTAGACGGAACAAACCTTGAAAGAAACCTTTACCTTACAACTCAGCTTGTTGAGCTTGGCATCCCGGTTGTTATTGCCCTCAACATGATGGACCTTGTAAAGAAAAACGGTGATAAAATTGATGTTGCTGAACTTTCCCGCCAGCTTGGCTGCAAAATCGTAGAGATTTCGGCCCTTAAAGGCGACGGCGTTATGGAAGCCGCAGAAGAAGCAATCAAGGCAGCAAAAAACGTAAAGACAGTGCCACAGCATACTTTCAGCGGGGCTGTTGAACATGCTCTTGCCCACATTGAAGAAGCTGTTGTTCACAATATGCCAGAAGAACAGCAGAGATGGTATGCCATCAAAATTTTTGAACGCGATGACAAGGTTTACGAACAGCTTAATCTTAAAAAAGAAACTCTTTCTCATATTGAAGCAGATATTGCAGCTGCAGAAAAAGAACTGGATGATGATGCAGAAAGCATTATTACAAACGAACGCTATATCTACATTGCAGGAATTCTTAAATCAAGTTACAAAAAACACAATGCAGGAGCCCTTACAAACTCAGATAAGATTGACCGCATTGTAACAAACCGCTGGCTTGGTCTTCCAATTTTTGCTGCAATCATGTTCCTGGTTTACTGGATTTCTATGGTTGGTGTTGGTGCTATGGCTACCGACTGGGCAAACGACGGTCTCTTTGGTGACGGTTATCACCTCTTTGGAATCGGCACTGCCGCTTATGAAGAAGCTGCAGAAGAATACGGTGATACACCACTTATTCTTGAAGCAGTAGAAAATGGTGAAACAACATACGTTGTAGAAGATGAAGAAACTCTTGAACTTTCTGATCCGATTGAAATTACTGATAAAATGGTAGAAGAAGCTCAGGCTATGGCAGAAAAATATGGCGAAGAAGGCCCAGCTCCAGAGGATTACGGAATTTGGGTTCCTGGTGTTCCTGTTCTTATTGGAAACCTTCTTGAAAGTATCGGCTGTGCTGAATGGCTTTCTGGTCTTATTCTTGACGGTATTGTTGCAGGTTGTGGTGCAGTTCTTGGCTTTGTTCCTCAGATGCTGGTTCTCTTCCTCTTACTTGCCTTCCTTGAAGCCTGCGGTTACATGGCTCGTATTGCCTTCGTACTTGACCGTATCTTCCGCAAATTCGGACTTTCTGGAAAATCCTTTATTCCTATGCTTGTAGGAACCGGATGTGGTGTTCCTGGCATTATGGCAAGCCGTACAATTGAAAACGAACGCGACCGCCGCATGACAATCATGACTACAACTTTCATTCCTTGCGGTGCTAAAGTTCCTTTTATCGCTATGATTGCAGGAGCAATCTTCAGTGGTTCAGCATGGGTTGCAACTTCAGCTTACTTTATTGGTATGGCTGCAATCATCATTTCTGGTGTAATGCTTAAAAAGACAAGAATGTTTGCAGGTCAGCCTGCCCCATTTGTAATGGAACTTCCTGCTTACCACATGCCTACTCTTGGAAACGTACTCCGCTCAATGTGGGAACGCGGCTGGTCATTCATTAAAAAGGCCGGAACAATCATCATGCTTTCTACAATCGTAGTATGGTTTACATCATTCTTTGGCTGGGCAGATGACGGCTTCAGAATGCTTGCAGAAGACGAACTTGATGCTTCTATCCTTGCAAAAATCGGTGGAGCAATTGCCTGGATTTTCAGTCCTCTTGGATGGGGAAACTGGCAGGCTACAGTTGCTTCTATTACAGGTCTTGTTGCAAAAGAGAACATCGTTGGTACAATGGGTATTTTGTACGGCGGCGGAGAGCTTTCTACTTATCAGACTCTTGCACAGGCCTTTACAAACATAACAGGTTTTTCATTCCTGGTATTCAACCTTCTTTGCGCTCCTTGTTTTGCCGCAATCGGTGCCATCAAGCGCGAGATGAACAATACAAAATGGACCTGGTTTGCAATTGCATACCAGTGTGGATTTGCTTACGCAGTCGCTCTCATGATAAATCAGTTTGGAAAACTCTTTACAGGAAGCGTAAACGTAATTGGAACTATCTTTGCTCTTGCCGTGCTTTGCGGTATGATTTACATGCTTTTCTTCAAGAAGTACAGTGAAGCAACAAAACTTGGAGTAAAATAATATGGGAACAGTTATTGTATCTTTAATTCTTGCTGGACTTGTAGTACTAACTCTTACAAGTATGATAAAAAAGAAAAAAGCTGGTAAATCAAGCTGCGGATGCGGCTGTTCCAGCTGCTCTGGAAGTTCCTGCTGCGGTAAATAATAGCCGCAGATGGGACGCAGATAAAAAAGAGATGGCTGATAATCAGCCATCTCTTTCTATTTAACTCATCTGCCTAAATCTGTGTGCATCTGTGGCTAAAATTTAGAAGTCAGCAAGTTTTGGTGCACGTGGATATGGGATAAGTCGCACGCAAGCGTGCTTACCAAGTTTCCTTACGGAAACTTGCGTACTAAAAATCCGCCAGCTTAGGAGCTCTAGGGTAAGGAATTACATCACGAATATTTTCCATACCAGTTACGTAGCGGATAAGACGTTCAAATCCAAGACCAAATCCTGAGTGAGGAACTGTTCCGAACTTGCGCAAATCCAGATACCAGTTGTAAATGCTCTTATCCATACCGCGGCGTTCAATTTCTGCACAGAGCTTTTCGTAAGACTCTTCGCGTTCTGAACCACCAATCAATTCACCAATTCCAGGAACAAGAACATCAACTGCCTTTACAGTTTTTCCGTCTTCGTTCTGCTTCATATAGAAAGATTTGATTTCTTTTGGATAGTTGAAAACCATTACAGGGCAGCCGAAAATCTTTTCTGTAAGATAGCGTTCGTGCTCTGTTGCAATATCACAACCCCAGTAAGGCTTGAACTCGAACTTAGCACCATTTGCAGCTGCTTCTTCCAGCTTTGCAATTGCGTCAGTATAAGAAATGCGGACAAACTTAGCATTTGCAACCTTTGTAAGGCTTTCAATAAGGCCTGGCTGAATGCGCTTGTCAAAGAATTCAAGGTCTGAACGGCATTTTGTCAAAGCCCAGTTCAAAAGATATTTTACAAAGTCTTCCTGAATGTCCATGTCATCATCAAGGTCATAGAAGGCCATTTCTGGTTCAATCATCCAGAACTCTGCAAGGTGACGTGGAGTATTTGAGTTTTCAGCACGGAAAGTAGGTCCGAATGTGTAAACACGGCTCAAAGCTGTAGCCATTGTTTCTGCTTCAAGCTGACCAGAAACTGTAAGAGAAGCTTTCTTTCCGAAGAAGTCTTTTGAGTAGTCAACAATTTTATGAGCATCTTCAATCTTCATTCCGCCCTGACCAGCTTTTACACCCATCTCGGCAATTTTTTCCATGCTCAAAGTTGTTACCTGGAACATTTCTCCGGCGCCTTCACAGTCAGAACAGGTAATCTCCGGTGCGTTGATGTAAACAAAGCCGCGTTCCTGGAAGAAGGAGTGAACGGCAAATGCCATCTGGTTACGTACGCGGAAAACAGCACCAAAAGTATTTGTTCTGGCACGCAAGTGAGCGTTATCGCGAAGATATTCCATACTCATCTTGTTTTTCTGCAATGGATATTCATCCGGATTACAAGTTCCGATGCAGGTAAGATCTTCAAGGGTAACTTCAACAGCCTGTCCGCTTGCAGGAGAAGGAATCAAAATACCTTCTGCGCGGATAGATGCACCTGTATTTAATTTTTTGAGTTCAGCTTCGATATTGTTTACATTGGCATTATTTGATGGAGCATTGCGGTCAAAAGTAAGCTGGATATTAGCAAAACAGCTTCCGTCATTAACCTGAATAAAAACAAGATTTTTTGAGTCGCGAACAGTGCGAACCCAGCCAGAAACAGAAACTTTACGTCCGTCAGGCTCCGAAGTTAATAAATCTTTGATTAAAACTGGTACCATAAATAAGTCCTTTAAAACATAAAATATAGAAGATATTTTAATGATTTAACTCATTTTTTACAATTTGTATGCTATAATTATTTTCAATAAAAAACAGTAATAAGATGATAAAAACAAAGTTCAATTTTTCAGAAAAACTTTTGCATTTTTCACAGCTGATGTATTTTACCTTTTCCAATTTTGTTTCCAACAATCTTTGGGAAAGTGCCTCCTCCTGCTCCTTCGGCTTTGTTTTTTCTTTTGTTCCTGTTTCGCTGATTATCCTAACCCTGCTTACAACGATTATCCGCATAGTTCCCGAAATTGAAACTTACATCCTCAATTATGCTGCACAGTTTTATTCGGTTATAGACGTTGAATTCGCCCTTTCAAATATCACCAAGCTTCAGACCATACACCTTTTCGACATCTTCTTAGGCTTATGGCTTATCTGGATGGCAAGAAAGCTCTTCAGTTCAATCGTTTCTGCCTTAAACCGCATTTTCCGCTCGATTTCAAAACGCAAGACAACTATCAATCAGCTGGTAACCTTTTTTTCAGAATTCTTCCTTATAATTGTAATCGTCCTTGTAATCATCGCATCTTTTACAATGAACAAGATTTTAAAGTTCCCGATATTCGAACCATTTATCGAAATCTCGCCGCTATTTTTCAATAAGCTTTCCAGTCTGCTTTTTTCATTTGCCCTCTATCTCATGCTTTTTATAGTAACTCTCTACTATTATAAAATCGGTTCAGGAACAAAGCCTAAATGGAGAATCTGCATTTTTTATTCATTTCTGAATACCCTTTCTGCCTTTATCTTTTCCTTTTTCCTCAATCACTTTATCACTTTTGCAAATTACAACGTAATCTACGGTACAATCAGTGCTGTAATCATCATGATGCTTAAAGTCTACTTCTTTTTTGTAATCTTTTTGTTTTTCGCCCAGATGATTTATGCTTCACAGTTTTTCGATACCCTTCTGCTTAAGGAACTTTATCTTCTTCCAGATTTTTATGAAAATAAATTCTTCAAAAACCTCAAGCGCATCCTCTTTATAAATCCAGTAAGCAATGAAATCTCAGAAAACTCCCTTTACTATAACGGAGGAGACATTATTTTTACTCCGGAAGATGAATCCGACTGCGTTTACTATATCTGCCAGGGCTTTGTAAAATTAAGTGATGAAAATACAACCAGGCTCATAAACCTTGGCAGTTTTATAGGCGACAGCAGCTGCATTCTTGGAAAAGAACGAGGCCAGACTGCTATTGCCTTTACCCAGTGTAAGCTGATTAAAATTTCCAGAAAAGACTTCATGTCAGTTCTGCACGAAAACTCACAGGCCGCCGCTAAGGCAATGGAAAAACTATAAGTATTGTTTTTTCTTATCAAGAGTACTAAAATAAATCATTATGAGTTTAGAATTACTTGATAGTGCGGTTCGCCGCGTTCACGATTTCCCAAAACCGGGAATCCTTTTCTATGATATTACTGGCGTTCTTGTAAACCCGGATGCATTCAAATTCTGTCTTGATAAAATGGTAGAATTGTACAAGGATGCAAAACTTGATGCCGTTGCCGGTGTTGAATCACGTGGTTTTGTTTTTGCAGCTCCACTGGCAGAAAAGTTAGGCATCCCTCTTATCCTTATCCGCAAAAAGGGAAAACTTCCTGGAGATACTTACAGCTGTAAATATGCCCTTGAATATGGCGTTGCAGAAGTTGAAGTTCACAAAAAGGATATTAAAAAAGGTCAGAAAATCCTTGTAATTGATGACTTGATTGCAACTGGCGGAACTCTTGCCGCAGCTAAAAACCTTATTGAACAGGGTGGCGCTGAAGTTGCAGAATTCTTCGGAATTATCGGACTTCCAGAATTGAACTACGAAAAAGCTCTTGCTCCTTGCAAAGTAACTACACTTATCAACTACCAGGGCGAATAGAAGGCACAAAAAATGATTACACTTCCTCTTACTTACAAAAGCATTTTGAACAACAAGGAAACAGAGCACGCCATTGTTGCGATTAAAGATTTTTTCCAGCTTGCTCTTTCTACAGAATTGAACCTTACCCGCGTTACTGCCCCTCTTTTTGTACCGGCAGGAATTGGTATTAACGATGATTTGAATGGTGTTGAACGTCCGGTTTCTTTTCCTCTCAAGGCTTTGAACGAAAAGAAAATGGAAATTGTTCAGTCGCTTGCTAAGTGGAAGCGTCTTAAGGTAACTGAACTTGGACTTGATCCTGATTTTGGTATTTACACAGATATGAACGCTTTGCGCCCGGATGAAGATCTGGATGCAATTCATTCTATTTACGTTGATCAGTGGGACTGGGAAATGGCAATTGATGAAAAGGACAGAACAGTATTCTTCCTTCACGAGATTGTAAAAAAAGTTTACCGCTGTATTCAGCGCACAGAATTCTTCCTTTACGACCGCTACCCGGAAATCAAACCTATCTTGCCAAAAGAAATTAAGATTGTATTTGCAGATGATTTGCAGAGAGAATATCCTCAGCTTACTCCAAAAGAGCGTGAAGATATCGTTGCTAAAAAATACGGTGCAGTTTTCATCACTGGTATTGGCGGAAAATTGGATGACGGCACAATTCATGACGGTCGTGCTCCTGACTATGATGACTGGATTACAGAATGCGGCGATGGTCACCGCGGATTGAACGGTGATATTCTTGTATGGAATCCTGTTTTGAATTCAGCATTTGAACTTTCATCAATGGGTATTCGTGTAAGCCCTGAATCTTTGAAGGCTCAGCTAGAAGAACGCGGATGCCAGGAACGTGCTAAACTTGAGTTCCACTCTAAGCTTTTGAAGGGAGAACTTACACAGACCTTGGGCGGCGGTATCGGACAGTCTCGTCTCTGTATGTTCCTTTTGAGAAAGGCTCACATCGGAGAAACTCAGGTAAGCATCTGGTCTGATGAAATCATTAAAGACTGCGAAAAACGCGGAATTAAACTTTTATAGTAAATTCTATAGTGAAAGAAAAAGAATATAAATTTCGTTCCAATGAAATTGAAACTCAGATTCCTCATCTTGCAGAAAAGGGAATTACTGAGTTTTCAATTCATGACGAAAAACTTTCGTGTGATAAAACTTCTCTTTTAAGAATCATGCGTCTGGCTGCAAAAAAAGCGCCGGACGTATATTTTTCTTTTTTGATTGATGCAGGGACAATTGACCGCGAGCTTGTCGGCGCCTTGCAGAATCTTTTCTGTTCTATTGATATTCCTTTGCGCCCAGTTGAAAAAGGCGGAAAACTTTTATTTGACAAAAAATTCTTTGCGAATAAAGCAAACCTTTTGAATCAGGCTGGAATTGTTTTTGGATTTCAGCTTGAATATGCAGCGCAAACGGGAGACACTCTTAAGGCTTTTATGGAACGCCTTGATTTTGCGGTCAACCAGTATCCAAATCACATTGATTTTTCACAGACTGAAAATGCGGAAGAAGCTCAGACAGCCTCTGTAAGCGGCATCTTCAGCGCAAAGGATATCCGCTATGCGCGTGACCTGAGCTTTGCCTGCCGTACTTTCTATTCTGCCGGCCGTGCAGTGCCCTGGTTCTTAAACGTGCTTAAACCATTAAAAATCTACCCTTCCCGCTTTTTTGCAGACTTTGCTGAATGGCAGCGCTGCAACAACTGTGATTTTAAAAGCGGCTTTTTACCGGAAGAGCAGAATCATACAGATATAGAAAAAATGCAGCTGCTTTTCCTGGCAGAAAAATACGAAGAAAAAAATCAGCACGACTTAATTGCACTTGTGGACGATATTGTTAGAATTAACGGTGCAATTTCCCGCCTTGAAAAAGAAGGTGATTCCTGCGAACTTGAACTTTCTTATTCTGCAGATGATTTACTGGGCCCGGAAGCCTTTGATTTGAAGGCCTTCTTGGAAAACGTCTGCATGGAACCTGCAAAAATCAAACTTAAGATAGAAAACGGCGAACTCAAATGCTTATAAAGATTCGGGTAAATAAAAACTGCCGTCTTGATGAATTACTGAGGGAAGAGCTGCCTGCAAGAGTGGCTGAAGGAGTGCATCCTGCCACCGCCAGTGCTGCTTCCGCCGGCATCAGAGCCCCCTCCACTCCGGCAATCTCAAACTCCAAAATCCGCCGTCTTATTTTAGCCGGCAGCGTAAGTGTAAACGGCCGTCAATGCCGCCGCCCTGCCTTTGAACTGCGAGGACACTCTGAAGTAAACGTAGACTTTGAGCCAGAAAAATTCTTCTTTGAAAAGCAGCCTGACGACATCGATTTTGTAATGACCGACCGCGATGTTCTGTTTGAAGACGAAAATCTTATTTTTGTAAATAAACCAGCCTTTCTCCCGGTTGAACAGACAATCACAGGGAACAGAAAGAACCTTCACGACGCAGTAGTCGATTTTTTATGGAAGCGTAATCCTGAACTGAGAAATCCGCCTTACGTTGGCATAATGCACCGCCTGGACCGCGAAACTTCGGGCGTTATTCTTTTTACAAAAACGAGAGCGGTAAACAAGGCTGTTCACGACATGTTTGAAAGCCACAATTTTACAAAAATTTACAAGGCAGTTGTTGCAGCGGGTAAAAGTGGCGTCGCTCAGCCAGCCCGCCCACTCAAAGCTGGCAGCAGCTTCACCGTAGAAAATTACCTTGGCCGGGTTTCATCAAAATCTCAGGCCGGAAAATGGGGGCCGGTATCACAAAAAGAGGGCGGTCTCTATGCAAAGACTACCTTCCATATCTGCCAGGAAATAAGAGTTGAAGGAAAAAAATGCTTCTTAGTTGAATGCGAGCTTTTTACAGGCCGCACTCACCAGATTCGCGTTCACTTAAGCGGGGCGGGCCTTCCGATTTTAGGAGACACTCTCTACGGCGGAGTGCCTGCAAAACGCATCTATCTTCACGCAGAGCGCCTTTCCTGCTCAGAAGGAGAACTCAGCTTTGACGTGCAAAGCCCTTTCGACCTATCTGACAGTATGTCTTGCAAAGAAATAAAGTGACATCAAAACAAGAATTCCTGCATAGAGAATAAAACCGATAAATATTGCCGAAGCCGAAGGAACAACTCCTACAATAACGTAATTAATCAGCTTAAAGATATACAAAAGCCATTTGTTCAAGAAATGACAGATTATAATTATAAACGGGAAGCCGAAAACCCAGGTCATCTTAAAATACTGATTAACCTTCGTCCTGTAATTCCATGCAACAGAAGCATAGCCGATTAAAAGAATCACAATCCAGAATGGATAGAAAATACGGTTCAAAAGGGCTTCGCAGTAAACTTCAGATGAATAACCGTAAAGACTGGCCTTTTTTACCAGCTTGTAAAGGTTTCCAAAAGGAATGCGGGCAGGCTCGCTTGTCTGAGTTTCCAGCATTGTAAAATCGCTGTAATTCATCGGGAGCAGAATATATTCCGGAACATGGGCAGTCTCTCCTGATTCATAAACATAAAGAGGTTCCGTTCTGATATTCGGATCATCACGGCCTACAGAATTCAGCATGATATATGGAATAACACTTACTTTAGGATCTATTCCCAAAAGTTCCTTTGTTTTTTCGTTGATAGATTTGATGGAAACAGGAAGAACCTTTGCATAAGGCACTGTCATGGTTCTGTAAAGGCTGCCGTCTTCAGATATTGTCTGAATCGTCAAATCACGCAGATACTGAACCGTGCGGCCAGTTTCCTTAATTGAAGTTACACCACGGAAATAAATGATATCCTTTGACCCGTCCGTATAAGTATAAGAAAAGCAGATATCATTCAAATCTTCAAAACTTTCAAGCTGGAAAACTTCATCATCAAAGAAGCAGCGCTCATCAATGCGCTTTGAAGCAACATCAAGATAGAAGATAACATCAGGATCTGTTGCGTAATCACGGGAAGACAGGAATAAATCACGGAAAATATAATAGGCAGTCAAATCATCATTTTTTACAAGTGCAAGATAGCCTTCATATTTTGCATCGTAAAACTGCTGGTCCTTATTTTTTGCAAGATCGTGCTCTGTCGTTATCTTATTCCAGGCTTCAGTTGCAATAACCCTCAGTTTATCAACATTCGGGTCTTTAGGGCTTGAAAGCTTAAGACCTTCCTGAGCGTAGTAGTGGGCGTTAATCCACTCACCTCTGTCATAGCAGGAAGAAGCGTTCAAATAGCACTTATAGGCATCAGAGATTTTTCTTGTATCAATATTTACCTTAGAAAAATTATCATGAGTTTCCTTGCTTGAACGATAAATTTCAAAACGGATATTAGAAGTATTTTCGCGGTTGATTTCTACATCTGAACGATCTTTTAATTCCGCAGCTTCTCTTGAATTAGGATCCAAAACAAGGGCAGCGTCAGCATAGGCATAACTTTTTGTATAAACGCCCTGCTCAAAAAAAGACTGGCCAACCTTTATATACTGGGCAACAAGTTTCGGATGATTGATAATATTTCTCTTTCCACGGCTGATAAGGCTTCCAAAAACTTCCGTACTCATCGTAAGGACAAAGGCGCAGGCGCAGGCATAAATAATGAGGATTTTAAATCTTCCAAGCATTGCAGAAGAAAAGCGGCTTATACTTCCCTCACAGTTATTTCCAAAATAAACTGAAAGGCTTACAAGGAAACCTGAATAAACAACTGAAGGAAGATAGCGTAAAAAATATCCCACACCAACAAGAAGTTTGTATTTGGCGCTGGCATTTTCAGGCACAGCAGAAGGAATGCTTCCTATAAAACCAGCCACAAGGCTAACAATAAGCGCAAAAACTAAAAAAAAGGATAAGGTTCCAATAATCTTTTTCATCTTAGTCATTCTCCTTTTTTGAAGCGCTCTTTTTCAAAATGAACTTAATAATGCCGGTAACTGTAAGCAGCAGTCCGAAAACAGAATTTACAAAAACAAGGAAGGATTCCTGTATGAATCTGTTTGTAAAGTCAAAGAATCCTATTTTATAAATCTGTCGGATTACAGGAGCAAAGCCGGCAGAAAAATAGATTGAATTAAAAATCAGGATTGCAGAAAGAGTTACTACAACGGCGCAGACATTCAGCAAATTCCAGTCAAAGAGGGAAGAAAGACCGTATACCGAACAAATTGCAAATGCTAGTGAAAGAAAGCACAAATATGCAATAAAGCCCTTGGAAAAGGAATTTTCGCCATATTCAACAAGGCTTTTGAGATTTATAAAATTAGCAATAGAAGAATCATCAAAAGTACTCTTAATGATGATGTCTTTATAAGATTTTCCAGCCTTCAAAAGTTCAAAATCTTCATCAGAAAAAACAACTCTGTAGCGGGCAGGTATATCATTTTCAGTATCAAGCTCAATAATTCTGGTCACACGGTCAAAATTATAATCTTCTACCAAATAGTAGATTTTATCTCCAACCTTTCTGAAATAGCCGCCGGTAAGCCCTTGCTCTGCTTCGATTTTCCCAAAGTCATAATTGTTATTTACAAAAGTCTTAAGCTTATAGTTCATAGGAAATACGACAGCCCAGGTAAGCGCAAAAATAAAGATATAGGCAAAGGTCTGAAGAGGGCCAAAAGCATGTCTTATGCGGTAATAGCACAATACAGGACAGATTAAAAAAGCATAGCAGGATGAAATATAAAAAAAGGATTTGATAAGGTCTGGAGTCTGAAACAAAGCCATAGGCCGGCCGGCTGTAAAATTTGTAACGTTCAGATAAAGCGAATAAAGGAAGGTCGCCAGAAGGGTTCCCAAAATGAGTAATACCAGATAAATCAAAATAAAATACAATGCTTTTTTCATTACAGTCTTTCCTATCTATATTATCGGCAGATTTTATATTAATGATTAATCGTGTTAAAATAATTAAAATAATTAAAAGATTTGACGATGTAAGAATTGTTAGTTATAATTAAATAGAATAAATTACTAAGGAAAAGATACGCGTATGGATAGCAACAATTCAATTATTCCAGGATTTGACAATGAAAAGGATGACAGCCTTTCAATTGCATTAAAGAAGGCTGAAGGTGTAAACCGCGGAATTTTCATTTATCTGAACGGTTATATTGATACTTATAATTCTAGTTTTTTCCAGAAACAAATCACAAAGGTTATTGAAGCAGGTTACATCAATTTGATTTTCAACTGTTCTGCTCTTAACTATGTTTCTTCAACTGGTATAGGTTCATTCACAGTATTTTTAAAAATCGTAAAACCAAAAGACGGAGACGTTGTTCTTCTTGAGATCCAGCCTAAAGTTTATGAAGTTTTCCAGCTTTTAGGTTTCTCTCAGTTCTTTAATATTAAATCATCTGCAGAAGAGGCTATGTCTTATTTCTCTGCAGGCGGAAGTTCAGCTCCAAGCTCAACCTTCCCTCTGATTATTTCCTGCCCTGTATGCAACAAAAAGCTGCGCGCAACAAAAGCAGGCCGCTTCAGATGTTCAGGCTGCCGTTCAATTCTTGCAATCAACGACGGCGGTGAAGTTACACTGGGCTAAAAACTATTAAGACTGCAAGCAGGGGTATTCCTTAAGGAATACCCCTTTTTTTATCCACAATTTATTCCACCTGATATTTTTCAAAATGTGGATAACTTGTGGAAAAGTTCTCAAAATGTTTCACATGTTATATTTGTGAAACAAATTCCAGGTATAGTTTATGCCATAAACCCCTACACAACTTATTCTGTTATCAAAAGTTAATTATTGATATTATCTAAACTTAACTTGTTATAACAACTATTCGCAACTTTTTTTTGCATTTTTTTACAAATTCTATTGACACGAATTTCATCCACAAGGACAAAATCAAATTGTGGATAACTTGTGGATAAGGGGTGAATTATTGTTGATAAATGGTGAAATTCTCTGAAAATTCAAGGATTTGTTTTTTTGTCAATTCTTTTATATAATTTAGTTATGAAACAGGAACTTTTAAATAGGCTCACAAAAATAGAGGAAGCACTTAACAAGTCACTTTCAAAAGAAGTCTCAAAGAAGTGGCAGGATAATTCTTTTGGAAAGCTTTCAGCAGCCATTACAGAAAACTTCATTCAGAACCTGATTACTCCAAATAAAAACCTTATAGACCTTGGAGGAAAGCGCTGGCGTCCTCTTCTTTTAATTTTATGTTATGAATTGCAGAGCAAAATAAATGCAGCTACAAAACTCTCAGAAGATACAGCCTACTCTCTTACACCGCTTGTAGAGTTCGTTCACACAGCAAGCCTTATCCATGATGATATAGAAGACTCAGCAGACTTGCGCCGCGGTAAGCCTGCAGCTCACATCACCTATGGTCTTGATACAGCATTAAACGCCGCAAGCTGGCTTTATTTTGAAGCCCCGGTCTGCATTAATTCTACAGAAGTAAATATCCCGGATGATCGCCGCCTTACCCTTTACAAGGTCTACACAGAAGAACTGCGCCGCCTTCATCTTGGACAGGCAATGGATATTTTCTGGCACAGAACACCAGAACTCTTCCCGACAAAAGACGAATATCAGGGCATGGTACGCTGTAAAACAGGTACACTGGCCTCTATGGCTGCTAAAATCGGTTATATCGCGGGAGGAGCCACAGAAGATGAAGCTGATAAGGCCGGAGAAACCGCAGCAAATATTGGAATGGGCTTTCAGATTATTGACGACGTGATTAACCTTACAAGCGGAAACCCGGGCAAAAAGCGCGGAGACGATATTGTAGAAGGTAAAAAGAGCCTGCCGGTTCTTATCCACGTAGAAAAAAATCCTTCAGATGCAGAAAAGATTGCAAAACTTATGAAGCAGGCAGCTCAGGAAGGCATTGATTCACCAGCCGTAGAAGAATGCATAAAGCTTTTGGAAAGCAGCGGCTGTATAAAAGCAGCAGCAGAAGAAGGAAAAAAGCTTATTAAGGACAACCTGGGCTTCTTTAATTCTGATTTGATTTCAGAACTCTTTACTTCAATGATTCCGGAGAATTTCAGATAATGACAGAGCATCCAGATAAATTAAACAATGAAGCTATTCACCTGGCCTCTGCAGGACATTTTCCTGAAGCAATTGCCTGTTTTAAGCGGGCCCTTACACTCGACCAGTACAACTATCTTTTGTGGTTCAATATGGGTGTAACCTACCGCGACATGGGCAACACAAAGGCAGCCAAGGACTGTCTTGCAAAAGCATATTCAATTGCGCCTCATAATCCGGATGTAGCAGAAACCTACGCGCAGATTTGCCTAACACTTAAGCTTTACAACCAGGTTCAGGAAATCTGTGAAGAAGAACTTGATTTCAATCCTCTTGATACACATTTGTGGAATCTGCTTGGTGTAAAATGCTTTCAGACAGAAGATTACGAAGCCGCAGCAGATTTTTTTGAGCAGGCCGTTTATATCAACCCTTATTATGAAGATGCGCTTTTTAACCTTAAGGACACCTACAATGTGCTTGGAAACAAAACCGGCGAAGCTGAATGTACTAAAAAGCTTCAGGAAATGAATGCCCTATGAAAGACGCCATAAAAGAATTTATTATAGAAAAAGATTTACGCCGCACCTGGAAGCAGAAAATCGGGCATACACTCTGCCTTTTGATTCCAATTGCTTCAGCCTTTGCAGGCTATTACCTTTCTCCGGCCATTACAGCCTTTCTGACAGACTCAAAGCTGGAAGACGGATACACACCCCAGGAAAGCACTAAATTCGCCCTTACACTGGTATTTTTCGCCATTCCATCCATTATACTCTTCGTTAAATCAAGAAACACGAACCCTATTATGAAGATTCGTGTTTCATCTAAAGAAGAATAGATTCTCGGATCAAGTCCGAGAATAACATCGCAGAATTGCAGTACTAACACCGCAACTTTGCAGGGCTAGCAATGCTCGCGGGCAAGCTTTGAAATCTCGTCAGCCATCTGCATGAGAGGAACCTGCTTCTGAACGCCGCCGAGCTCAAAGGCAACCTTTGGCATTCCGTAAACGATACTTGAAGCCTGATCCTGGCCGAGAGTATAAGCGCCCTGCTTACGCATTTCTGCAAGCTCTGCAGCGCCATCGCGTCCCATACCGGTCATAATTACGCCCAAAGCATTATTCTGATAGATTTTTGCAACAGACTCAAAGAGAACGTCAGCAGAAGGTCTGTGACCGTTTCTCTGCTCATCCTGACTGAGTTTTACGTAATTGCCGTCTGCACGATGCTCTACGAACATATGATATCCGCCCGGAGCAATGTAAACATGTCCGCCTTCAATCTTTTCTCCGTCTACGCCCTCAGTAACTGTAAGTGGACAAATATTGTTCAAGCTTGCCGCAAACTCTTTTGTAAAGCCCGCAGGCATATGCTGAACAACCATTACAGGCTGTTTAAGACGTGGATCTATCATTTTAAATACATCGCGCAAAGCATTAGGTCCACCTGTTGAAATACCGATTGCAATAAGTTCAATCTTACCGCCGGAGCGGGCTGGAGTAATGGTAACAGGTTCCTTGAGCTTTGGTTTATTCCACAAAGAAGAAGCCGGCAAGTCGGTCTTCTGAATGGTAAAGTTCTTAGCAGCTTCTTCACCCTTCTTAAGAACAACCTGACGCTGTGCTTCACGCAGTTTTACCTGCTGAGTAAAGAAATCAGCTTCAGGAATTTCTTTTCCGTGAGCGCTCGCATAAGCACCACCATAAGACGCAATATATTCAATAATTTCACTTGATACATCAGCAATTTTAAGTGTTACAGAAGATCCGCCCGGCTTTGTAATAAAGTCAGAAGCACCAAGCTCAAGACACTGCATGGTAACTTTTGCACCTTCAGTAGCAACACTTGAAAGAATGATAACAGGAACTTTAATTTTCTGTTCCTTGCGTTTTTTAAGGAATTCAACACCGTTCATTACCGGCATTTCAATATCAAGAAGGATTACATCAGGATTACACTGAGGAATTTTATCCAGCAAATCCTGACCATTTTCAGCCTTTCCGCATACTTTCAAGCCGGTTGTTTCATCAACAATTCGTCCAATAAGGTTGCGCATCAAGGCTGAGTCATCACAAACCAATACCGAAATATCATCCATAGCATATACCTCGCAAGTTTAATTGAGATTTATTGAACTTTTTTTTATTTATCAAGAAGTTTTCTATAAAGACAAGCCCATTGTGTCTTTAAGAATTCAAACTTAGTATTCATACCGAACAGGGACTCAGAATGTCCGATGTAAAGATATGAATGAGCTGCCATTGAATTCCAGAAGTTATCAATTACCTTAAGCTGGGCAGGCTCATCAAAATAGATAAGAACGTTACGGCAGAATACAACATCAAGATTGCGTGCACCGGAATCGTTCTTAAGGTTATGGTAGTCGAATTTGATTTTTGCCTGCAAATCCTTGCTTACCTGATAACCGCCTTCTACCTTGGTAAAATATTTCTGCAGATAATTTTCAGGAATACCATCAACTTTATTATCTGCATAAAAACCAGTCTGGGCGGTCATAAGACATTTAAGGGAAATATCTGATGCCGTAATCTGGAAATCCCAGCCCATAGGTGTAATTTCCTTCATAATCATAGCCAGAGTATAAGGCTCTTCACCAGTAGAACAGCCGGCACTCCAGATTTTTATTGTCTTATCAAAAGAATTTTTTGCCTTTTTGGCTTCTATGATATTAGGAATTACATAATTGATAAAAGCATCAAAATGAGGCTGATTTCGGAAGAAGCGGGTAAGGTTTGTTGTAACCGCATCCAGCATCTCCTTCATTTCCTCGGTGCTTTTTGTAATCAGGGCATAATACTCCTGAGGAGTGGACATATTCTTTTTGCGAAGCAGTTCTTTTATTCTGCTGTCGAGAATTGACCTGTTTGTTGCAGAGAATGTGATACCGCTTTCATCATAAATGACCTTTCGAAAAAGTTCGTAGTCTGCATCATTAAGTACTTCTAACATAAGTAAAATTATAAACCTACATTATCCAAAAGTAAAACTTTAAATTTAAAAATGAGACATATTTAGAACAATTTGTTTTATATTTTTAGCGTTTTACACGCCCGCTGCAGTCTCCCTTCATCAAAGAAAGCACTTCCTGCTCGCTAACCATGTTAAAATCGCCCTCTATACTGTGTTTCAGGCAGCCCGCAGCCACCGCAAAGCCAAGTTCTTCCACAGCCCGCATTTTTTTGAGCTCGCCGTAGATAATGCCTGCAGTAAAGGCGTCCCCTGCCCCCACACGGTCCACAATATTAATTTCGTATTTTGGGCTTATATATGATTTTTTTTCTTTCGCGTCGTAAAGAAGTCCAGACCAGCCGTTCACGCTTGCAGATTTAGATTCCCGCATGGTAATGCAGACTTTCTTAAAATCAAACCTTGCCGCAAGTTCATAGGCTGTTTTTTCATATCTCGTCTGGTCAATTTTTGAAAAGTTCTCGTCATTATCCCCAATTCCGAATACCACATAAGCGTCTTCTTCGTTTGTAATACAGATATCCACGTTTTTGCAGATTTTTTCCATTACAGAGCGGGCTTTTTCTGCCGTCCAGAGCTTTTTTCTGTAGTTCAAGTCAAAAACGACCGTGATTCCTTTTTTTCGGGCAATCTGACATGCGCTTACGCAGATTTCTGCAAGAGAGTCACTCAAAGCCGGAGTAATGCCAGAAAGCATGAAGATTTCCGCCCCCTCAAAAATGCTGTCCCAGTCGTAATCTTTTTGAGTTGATAGAGATACGGCAGAACCGGCACGGTCATAAATTACCTTTGCCCCCCTCTGGCTGGTCCCTTTTTCAAGAAAGTATATGCCGGTTCTGCCGTCTTCCGAACGGGAAATAAACCGGGTATCAACGCCGAATCTTCTTAAATAATTTACGGCGCACTGTCCTATTTCATTTTCAGGAAGCCTTGTCACAAAAGCACTCTCAATTCCGTAGTTTGCAAGGCTCACCGCCACGTTTGCCTCAGCCCCGCTGTAGCTGGCCTCAAAGTGCTCCGCCTGCACAAAGCGCAGATAAGCTTCCGGCGCAAGCCTGAGCATGATTTCCCCGAATGTGATAACTTTTGGCATACTTCCCTCAAAAATTATAATTTTTTAATTGTATACTGGAATTTTCCCTACAAAAATTATATCACAGTTTTTGGGAATTTATATTAATTAGTCACAATTGGTATTTGTGGGAGTAAAAAAATAACCACACTACACACTTCATAAGTTGTATAGTGTCATTTATTTTAAGAAATAATAGTGCCGCCTAAACTGCATTTTACTTTCTCAAATTTAATATTATCAAATTTCTGTTTCTGTAATATTTTTTTCATAGATTCTGAAACGTATATTCCTCTTGGAAGTACACCAAAAGAAGTTTCTTTTGGAAAAAAATTATGTCCTTCAAGTTTTTCGGATGCAAAACATGGAACCAAAATTGCATTATTTGCAGGCACTCTTGTTGTCAGTTCTAAATCAAGAACATCTGGAATACTTTCAAATATCGGAATATAATAATCCCTTGTTTCAGTCTCTGAACTGACAGGAACTTTTATCCAACTGAAAGAATCCTTTGAGCCTTTATTTTCTTCAATACAGTTTTTCAATCGTTCTGATAAAAGATAATATGCAAATTGATTGTACTGATAATCAAAAAATTCTTTTTCAGGTACATTGATATTTTGAGTTATTCCATTTTTCGTTATGCGCTTTTGTACCAAAACCAAATTGCATGGAAATCGTCTGTTCTGCTTTATAAAGTTATCAACATCTAAAGGGGAAATAATTTTTTCATCAGCTAGCTTTGCCATTGAAAATTCTTTTGAGCTACCTTCTTTAGCCGTAAAAAAAACACACTTATTCATTTTTACTCCAAACCTGATTTTAAATTCAACAGGTCTTCCAAATTACCCTTTATAAACTCTGTTATACCTTTATTTATTATTAAAACATAACACCTGATAATCATTGTATCCTAACACTTTACAATTCAGTAGGATTTTACAGATTTTTTTCTCAAAAAACATATCTTTTTCCTAAAATTTTTGTCAAATCAGCATCATCTTGGAAAGTATATAGGTAAGGAGATTATGCAAATGGAAAACACAACCTATCACTCAAAATCAATTGAAGAGCTTACCTTTACAGATGACGGAATGTTTCAGGCAGTCCTTCACGATCCGGAAATCTGCGCAGAACTTGTAGAGAGGCTTCTTCACGTAAAAGTAAATCACGTCGAATACCCAAAGCTTGAAAAACAGATTGCACCTTACTATTCGACAAAAGGTGTCCGCCTTGATGTCTACATTAAGGATTCTGATAAAATCATAGACGTAGAATTACAGTCATATCCGCAGGAGGCCCTTGGAAAACGTACACGTTATTACCAGTCCATGATTGACATCGACAGCCTTATGAAAGGACAGGATTATCCGGAACTGAAAGAAAGCTATATTCTTTTCATCTGCAAGCATGACCCTTTTAAGGATGAAAATGGCAGATGCTACAAACTTCCCTGCTATACTTTCAGAAATCAATGCTCTGAAAATCCTGAAGTAAATTTAAATGACAAATCATGCAAGGTAATCTATAATGCAAGTGCATACAAAGAAGCAAAAGACCCGAAGATTCAGGCTTTCCTGCATTTTATAAGCACTAATGAACCTGGGAAAGATGATTTATCAAGACGTCTTTCTCAACTTGTTGAAAAGACAAAGGAAAACGAGATATTCAGGAGGGATTACGCAGCTATGAACTTACACGACCGTGACATTCAGAGAGCCGCTCGCAAAGAAGGCATTGCGGAAGGTATTCAACAAGGTATTTTCCTTGGAACAGAAGAAAAAGCTGTAAAAACAGCAAAAAATCTTTTAAAAATGAATCTACTTTCAACAGAACAAATAGCTCAGGCTTCTGAACTTCCTATAGAAAGAGTTCTTGAACTGAAAAAAGCTCTTTAAAAATCAGCTTAATATGATCTAACAACATCACCTTGCCCGCTGTGGGGGCAAGGAAAATATCTTCTATAAAAGAGAATAAGTCTAAAGTTTTTTAATTGTGTACTGGAATTTTCCCATTGATGTAAAATCGGCACGTTCGAAGCGCCATTTTCCGATAATCTGGGAACGGATTTCCTGCTGGGCAAGAGACGGTACAATAGATGATGGATTAAAGTCTACGCTTGTAACGTTTCCGCTTGGCTGAACTTCAATAAAAATTGAGACATTAATTGTTGTATCAACCTGATTAGCAGCAGCTTCAGACAAATCTATTCTTGGTTCGGCAGGTTCAATAAGACCGCGGGAAGAACCGTCTGCCATTGCAAACTGATTATGTCCGCTGCCATTTGAAACAGAAGCTGTGAGTTCCGAAGTATGACTTGTTCCGGCAGAACCTTTGTAAGTAGCGTTTTTAACACCTTTAAGAGCACCTGTTGTAGAGGAAGAAGCTGTTTCGTTTATGGAACCATCCTTTTCCTGCAAACTTGTAACGCCAGAACTTGACGAGTTTGCCTTACCTGAGGTTCCCGTTACAGAAGAAGAAGCCGAAACTTTCTGTGGCTGAGAAGATGTTTCTGCTGCATCATCACTTGAGTCATCAAAATCATCCCAGTTGAAAGATTTTGTTGAAGTACTTTTTGAAGACATCTGTTCTGCCATCAAATCTTCTACACTCTTGGCATATTCAACAGGAGCCGCCGGAGCCTGAGTTTTAGCAGGCGCAGTTACCTTTTTCGTTTCCGCAGGCTTTGCAGCTGCCTTTTCTGCAGATTTTTTAGGTGTGTCTGCAATCTTCTTTGTAGATTTTGCAGGTGCCGGGGCAGGAGCTTCTTTCACCTGTTCCGGCTTTTTTATCTGCTTTTCTGAACTTGTGGCCTGAGGCGCTGGGGCAGCTGCTGCGGCAGCACTTTCCTTTTTTTCTGTTTTGGCAACCGGAGTGCTGGAAAGCACAATCTGAACCGGCTTAAAGTCATTTTTTTTATAAAAGGGCTTTGCAATAATCAGAAATAGGAAAATTATCAGCCACAAAAGGACGGTTCCCGCCAAAGCCACAAATTCACTTGTGTTCTGGGGATTGCTGTCGCGTCCAAAGAGCGGAGTTCTTTTATATTGTATTTTCTGGATTTTTGTCCACAAATTTTCTGTCATTTTTTGGATGTTGTCCTCAAATTAATTACCGCGTATCCGCTTTCACGGATTACGTCAAAAAGTTTTACGATTGTTCCGTTTTTAACTTCGCTGTCTGCTTCTAAAGAGATTGGAAATTCAATCTTTTTTGTATCGCCGGTATCGTATTTTACAAGTTCAGCCTTAAGAGTCTTCATATTAACTTCTTTTTCATTAAAATAAAGGCTTCCGTTGGCTTCAGCTGTAATTGTGATTCCCTTCATCGAAGTTCCTTCGGCTGTTGTGCTTTCAGGAAGATTCAGTTTTATTCCCGGAAGAATGGCAAAGGTTGTAGAAACCAGGAAGAAGAGAATCAACTGGAATACGATATCAATCATTGGAGTCATATCTACATTAGAAGTTATTCTCTTTCGGTTTTTGCTTAATCTCATAAAACAACCTCTCTTGAACTGACTACACTCTGCCTGTAAGGCGGACAAGAACTTCAGTTACCTTTGCTTCCATTTCTACAAGACGATGATTTACGCGGGAAATAAAATAGTTATGGAAGACAACAGAAGGAATTGAAACGATAAGACCTGCAACAGTTGTTACCAATGCTTCAGAAATTGCAGTTGCAAGCAAAGCAGGATCACCCATTGTACCGCCGGCACCAAGAACACCAAAAGCCTTGATGTTACCTGTTACAGTTCCTAAAAGTCCAAGCAGAGTTGCAATGTTTGCGATTGTTCCAAGAGGTGTCAAAAGATGCTCAAGACGAGGAACAACAAAGTCCATTTCTGCTTCAACAAGCTCGCGCAAATCCTTTTCCTGATAGCGGCGGCAGTCAAAGGCCTTTTTAAGAACCTGAGCCATAGGTGTGCCTGCTTCTGTACAGGCAACGGCACATGCGTCAAAATTCTGAGAGCCAAGAGAGCCCTGCAAATCGTTCATCAGCTTTTCATCACGTTTCTTTATGTTCATAAAATAAAAACAACGCTCAATAATAATAAAAGTTGCAATGATTCCGCACAAAATGATTGGAAACATCAATACTCCGCCTGCTTTAATACTGCTTAACATTTCTAAAACCTCCAAGTTTTTTCTATATTAGATTAGAAGAAAAATTTAACCATTGCAGAAGCTGTACCGCTTCTTGTTATATAATCTCCGGCGTAAGTTCTTGTTGTACCAGAGAAGAGCTTGATAATATCTGTAAGTTCAGCCCCGATACTTACCGCCTGAGTAATTTTTACAAAACCATCAAGATTGAAAATAGGCACGATTGAAGTTGAACTGTCATCAAGTCCGAAATCTGCTGTAAGGCTTGTGCTGAACTTGCCGCTGGCGCTTGTAAGACCTACGCCCAGACTGATAAGCTGATTATATTCAAGAACCGGAATATCAATCCAGTTTGATTTTAAGCCCGCAGTCAAAGAAAGGATTTTATAATACCAGGTAAGGCTTAATTCTGAGTAAAGAATGCTCAAATCATCCTGCTTATAAAGATAGAAGCCGTTATAGGCTCTTTCATAAGAAGGCTGCCATCTGCCGTTTCCAAAGGCTGTCTTTTTATAGGCAACTTTTGCAGCGGCAGTAAAGCCTTTTCCTACAGGCAGGTATGAATCAAGCTGAATGTACCAGTCTGTAACTTCCTGAGGAATAAAGTTCAATGAAGTAAACTTATATTTTTCTTCAAGATCTGCTACACGGGTTCGCTTGGCAGAAAGTCCGCCTTCAAGACCTATGCTAGCCTTGCGGTTTGAAAAAGGAACCGGGAAAACTGCGCTTCCGCCCAAGGCAAAAGGAGCAGTAATGTAATTATTGTTCATTGAATCACTTAAGAGGGCTCCAACGTTTGCGTAAGCCCTGAATATCTGATTCTGCCATAAAGCTTCTACCTTAAAAAGTCCGCGGTTAGAAATCTTTCCGCATTCAGAAGTTCGGTTTTCATAGTCATAGGCAATGGAACCGTTTGTATTTGAATCCATCCAGTAGGAGCCTGAAAATCCGATATCAAAAGCGCCAAGGTCAACGTTGCCAAAAAGGCTTGGAGAAAGGCCTAAAACGCTAACGTTTTTCAT
The DNA here is from genome assembly GCF_000619925.1 of Treponema sp. C6A8. GTDB lineage: Bacteria > Spirochaetota > Spirochaetia > Treponematales > Treponemataceae > Treponema_D. Next base: position 108,689 of record NZ_KK211042.1, read on the forward strand.
AAAATCGGCATAAGAATCTGTGCCGGTGATGGCAGAATAGCGGTTATAGAAGTCTGCATTAAGAGATGCGCCCGCAGAAAAAATATCATTAAACTGCCAGGTAAAATCAGCACCACCCTTTACGTCATTCTGGGTAATATCGCTGAAATTAGGAACCTTATTCTGCAATCCGTTTACTAAAACCTTGTAGTTACCGTTGAGGTTTACAAGTGCCTTATTTTTTTGAATTGTTTTTGTGATATTAATTCCTGTTGTACTGTCTTTATAGCCGTCTTTCAGAGAATGTCCTGAATAACCTGCAGCAGAATCATGATTAAATCCGATAAAGAAAGGATTCTGTCCGCTCAAACGGTAAACAGAAAAATCACCGTAGAAGAGAGCCGGATAGCCGCCGCCTACCTTACCTTCAGCAAACACAGATTTTTCCTTTTTGGCCGAAGCGGCATCTGCAACTCCAGGCTTTTCCTGAACTGTTACGTCCGGAAGAAGAGGAACGATAGAACCGCTTCCCTTTGGTTCTTCAACGACATCAGAAAAAGCAGGCAGGGCATCTTCCCCTGCAATCAGATTGCCAGATTTAATAACCGTAGTTAAATCATCAAGTTCAATATTTTCAGCTTCATTTGACTGGGCAGTAAGATTTCCCGCCATGAGAGCAAGGCTCGCAAAAATCAGAACCTTTGTTTTAGTATTTTTATTTTTTTTCATATTCATATTCTGTTTCCTAATTTCCTGTAATTCTATCAACTGATTCAGCATAGTGACTCTGAGGATACAATTCCTTTAGAGTTGCAGCTGTTTCGCGGGCATCACCCATAAGTTTTGCAGCAGCAAAGGCCTCTGCGGCAGAGTAAAGACTTTCTGCAGACTTTTCTGAATTGCCGGAGCTTCTGTAGGCAGCAGCCGCTTCAAGATATTCCTGGGCCGCAGTCTTATTTTCGCCATTTTTTCTATTATATTCTGCAATCATGCTGGTGTTCTGGGCAAAAAATTCCTTTTCATCATCAGCAGTCTGCAGCGCCGCCAGTTCCTTTGCAAGTTTAATTCCTTCAGCCTGAGTTTCATTATTTCTCAGATAAAGGCGCACAAGTTCCGTGCCGATTTTTCGGCCTTTTTTGGAAGAAGCTTTACCGGCCTTTTCATATTCGTTCTGCTTGAGGGCAAGAGTCTTGTCTGTACCCGAAACAAGACGTCTGAGCTCCTGAGCTTTCTTTCCGATTCCGTCACCGTTTGCCTGCTCCGGATATTTCTGGATAAGAGTTTCGGCCGCATTAAGGGCGTTTTCAAAATCCTGCTCGTCGTAGTAGGCGTTCAAAAGACTTGTGTAGACACCGTAGGCATAAATGCTCTGGTCGTATTTTTTGATGAAAACCTGGCAAAGCATGACGGCTTTTTCGTAAGAACCAAGTCTGTAATTGCAGTCGGCGCAGAAGAAAAGAGCCGCATCACTGTATTTGCCGTCTGCATACTTGTAGATGTACTGATTAAAGCGGTTTTCTGCAGTTGAATAATTTTTTTGAGAATAATACATCTCACCCTGGTGGAAAACAGCATCTTCTGCTGTCTGCGAACGAGGAGCTTTTGTTATGATTTTTTCAAGATTTTTTTCTGCCTGGTTCAAATCGCCCTGCTTTTCATAAATCTTTGCAATTTCAAAAAGAGCAAGAAGGGCAAAATCTGCTTTATCGTTTGTGTAGGGAATCAGGACATCCACAGCCTTCTGAGCGTTACCCGAATCTGCATAAATCTGGGCATTCAAAAGAACAGCTTCCTCTTTTTCTTCCTTAGTCTGGGAAATTTTTACAAGCTTTTCTGCCTGAGCTGAAGCGCTCTTAAAATCGCCGTTCTGAAGGGCGCTTTTTACGGCAAAGTCCAGAGACTGACGGAGATATTTAATTTCCACAGGTTTTGACTCAGCTTCCGAATTGAAGCGGACAAATGAGGCATAGGCATTCTTGAATTCGCCAAGATTATATTCTGCATAAGCCTTATAGAAGAAAGAAAGCAGCAAAAAGTCTTTTGAAGAAGAGGCCTGAGAAATATAGGAATTAAAACTGCTGCGTGCCTCGTTCCATTTTCTAAGGTTGATTAAATCAAGGCCTGCGATATAGAGAGCCTCAGGAGATTTAACTCCCCGGGTCTTCTCATAAGAGCTGGAAAAATGCTTTGTGATAAAGAGGGCTTTTGCGTATTCCAGAGTTGATTTTTCATCAAGGGCGCCGTCTGCTTCAAGTTCCTTGTAAAGGGCCTGGGCCTTCATTGCATTTCCGGCTTTCAGGCAGCTGGAAGCATACATCTTTTTACATTCAGAATCGTATAGGTAGTCTTCAAGGCTTTTCTGAACTCCGGCATAATCACCCTTATTGTAAAAAAATGTTGCCGAATAATATGCTGATTTTGCATCAGGCTTTTTGATATTTGCGTAGATTTTCTGAACATCGTTCCAGTTATTCAAGACAACTGCAAAATGCAGAAGAGTTGAATAATAGGAATCCATAATATTTTCAGCCGGGGAATTTTTAAATACTTCAAAGACTTCGTCAAAATGCTTTTTTTCAAGCATGATAACCTTTACGTCACTTACAGTTTCAAGAACAATCTTTGCCCGGTAAAGCTCGATGAGGGCAGAATCCCCTTTTACACCTTCATCTATGAGTTTTTCAGCGTTAGCAAAGTAATCAAGGGCTGTTTCATAATTTTTTGCATCAAATTCGTCAATGCCAAGGCGAATCCAGAAATCACAGACAAGGTCGGGCTGTGTTTCAAAAAGAGCTGTATTACGGCTGAAAACTTCACCAGGATTTACAGGCACCTTTTTCTGATCTGCAAGAAGATAAGCTTTTTTAAGGGCGATAACAGAAAGGCTTTCAATCTGAGCGTCAATTACGGCGCAGTATAAATCATAAGCCTTCTGATATTCCTTGATATTTTCGTAGCCCTGAGCCGCATAAACGGCAGTCGTATAATAAAACTGAGGGTCAAAACTTCCTTTTGGAAGGGAATTAAAGAGGTCAACAGATTTCTTTCCCTGATTAAGATTATTGTAGGAAATAATCAGCTTTTGCAGGGCTTCATTAAAATCAGCCTGAGAATAATTATTGCCCTTTGAAACTACATATTCAAACTGGCGGACAGAATCCTTAAAATTATCCTCAAAAAAATAAATGCGGCCGGCATAAAGAAGACTCTGATTGTAGATTTCCTGATTTGCGGCAGTATCAGAGCCTTTTGTCTTTTTTGCAGCAAGGTAAAAACTTGAAAGGGCATTTTTATAAAGGTTATTTCCAAAATATGCCTTTCCTAAAAGATAATAGCATTCAGGAGTCTGAGGAGCATCTTCATTAAGGCTATTCAAAAGAAGCAGCAGTTCTTCCTGTGCGGAATTATTCATTCCGACGCCAGTAAGGGCTCTGGCCTTTTGCAGGCGAACTTCATTGATATAGGCGGAATCCGCATATTTTCTTTCAAAAGTGGATGCCTTTTCTATTACACCCGGCAAAAATCCGGTTGAGTAAGCAGTATTAATTTCGTTATAAAGAGCCGTCTCCGACGCTGCAATATTCTGCGCGCCCACAAAGGCACAGAAATTAAGCAGAAGAAGAGATGTAAGTATTATTTTATTTTTTATCATAAGCCGGGAAGAATTGTTCATTTGATTTTACCTTTGTAAGATAAACAAAATCAGACTGATAGAGGCGCATGAAATCATCAAGCGTAAGTTTGCTTCCATTCATATAAACTGTACAGGTAAAAGTACCGTCATCCATAAAATACGGAAAGAAAACCGCATTCTGATTAAATACACTTACCTCAGGTGATACGCTTCTGTCTGTTTCACGGATTGCAGCCAGATAAAAAGTATCAGGTTCTGTGGCAGCAAGCACGTACAAAAGCGATTTAAGCACCTGAATTCTATAACCTGTGTTTTCAATAAAGGTTACAGAATTGGCAACGCCCTTATCGTTTATTGACGATGCAAAAGGATTGATTGTTACGTCAACGCCAGACTGATTGAACATATAGTTTTTATTTGCATAAACAGAAATCACAGCCGAAGCAAGATTTCGAATCCAGTTTAAAGCAAAATAAAGATTGTATTTTTGAGAAAGAACACCCTGATGGCCCTGCTCTTTTACCCAGACAGTGTCCTGCACCAGAGGCTCGCGTTTAAGCTGGGAGCCTGCAATTGGTTCTACAAGACCGTCGCAAATCCATTTTAAGAAACCGGCAGAAGAAAGGAAGAGGGACTGCCCTACCGAAGTTTCGCCGATTTCATCAAAGGCGAAGGTCTTTCCGCTAGCAACGTGAACTAAATGGCCGTCACCGTCGTACATTGCGTCGGCGGCATATTTGATTTGAGGAAGAACTTCATCAATTACGGCGCACATCTGACGAACGCCGTGGTATTCATTCTGGGAAGTAAGGACATAATTCCATGGGATTTTTGATTCAGTTGTCTTCATCACATTGTCAAAGGATGAAGAATAATAGTAAGAAAAAGGAAGACCTGTCGGAGCACCGCGGGCGGCATAATTTCCAAAAATTACAAGGTCTGCAAGGGCAGATTTTCCGTATGGAGTGAACTGAACGTAAACGCCGCTGTCTTTAAGAAAATAGTAACGGGCGCTTAAAGCCTTGCCATTACTTTTATCGCGGACAAGGACAAAGCTTCCAGCTACGTCTCCTGGATAATAAGTTTTCTGTTCTATATAACTTTGTGAATCTGAAACAACCTTGATATTGATTGTTGTTTTAGGCGAAACGAATATATAGAAGAAAGAATCGTCTTCTTCCATTCTGACCTGAAATTCCTGGCCGATATCATTCGTAAATAACTCAGCCTTATTCATTCGAACCATTTCCAGCGGGGCTTCAAACCATTTTTCGGTCAGCCCCGAGCGGATTTCGGCAGAATCTGGAATTCCAAGCGTGTTATATGCGGCAAAAAGCCTGGTAAAGCCGGCAGCAAAAAGAATTAAAAATGATAAAATAGTTTTTTTATTCATCGCTATGCCCCCTCCCACAGCAATTATCCGATTGATTCCTGAGCAGGATCCGTATCGGTAAAGCCAGTGTTTCCTTCTGCGGCGCGAACTTCAGCTTTTACAAGGCTTCCGTCCGGCATGCGGATCATTCCTTCGCTGCCGACTTCATCCGGGTGTCGTCCAACCGGAGCGTTAGAAAGCAGCAGCTTCAGGCGGTTCAGCTGGTTTACTTCCGAGCTGCCCGGGTCATAGTCGATTGCAGAGATATTCGCATCCGGGAAGCGGCGGCGAAGCTCTTTAATCATACCCTTACCAGTTACGTGGTTAGGCAGACAGGCAAAAGGCTGAACGCAGGCAATACTTGGAGCTCCCTCGTTGATAAGCTCAACCATTTCAGCAGTAAGGAACCATCCTTCTCCTGTGATATTTCCAATCTGAACGATGTCGTCTACGCCCTTCATCATCTGGTAGATTGAGTTAGGAGCTTCAAAACGGCGACTCTTACGAAGGTATTTTTTCATCTTGCGGCGGTAAAGATCCAGTCCCCATACAAGAAGACGGGCATTACGCTCGGTTTTCTTAGGGAAGGCCAGCTGCTGATGGCGGAAAATACCGGTTGCAAAGGTGTAGAAGAAGAAGTCCAGCAAGTCTGGCATAACGCACTCTGCACCTTCTTTTTCGATTGTATCGACAATCTGATTGTTTGCAGTCGGATGGAATTTTACAAGGATTTCTCCGACAACACCAACGCGAGGCTTTTTAATAGGCTTAAGCGGAAGGTTATCAAAATCCTTAATAATATTGCGAACAAGGCGGTTGAAGCGGGCAAAAGAAACATGCTTTTCAAACATTGCTTCTGCCTTGGCATTCCATTTTTCGTACATCTGATTTGCGCTGCCCGGAACTTCCTCGTAAGGACGAACGCGATACAATACGCGCATAAGAACGTCACCTACAACCAGAGCCTTAATCAGATTATCAACAAGGCGCGGAGTAAGCTTAAAGCCCGGGTTCTTTTCAAAACCCTGGGCACTTAAAGAAAGGACCGGAACCTGTCCCCATCCCGCGTCATTCAAGGCACGGCGGATAAATCCAATATAGTTTGTCGCGCGGCAACCGCCACCGGTCTGAGTAATAATAAGGGCAACCTTATCAATGTCATATTTTCCGCTTTCAAGGGCCGAAATCATCTGACCGGCAACAAGAAGCGACGGATAACATGCATCGTTATTTACATAGCGGAGACCTGCATCAATTGCCTTAGGGTCAACAGCGTCCAGTACAACAAAATTGTAGCCGCCACTGCGGAAAGCCTTCTGCAAAATGCGGAAGTGGATTGGCGACATCTGAGGGCCGATAATCGTGTGGGTGTACTTCATTTCTTTTGTAAATACCACGCGGTTATAAGCCGATGTTTTTTCTTCAAGGTGACGGCGGTTTCTTCTTCTAGCCTTTACAGCCGCAATCAGAGAACGGATTCGGATTCGAACCGCACCCAGGTTACTTCCCTCATCAATCTTGATAAGAGTGTACATGCGGTTTTTAGCGCGCAAAATTTCATCCACCTGATCCGCTGTTACGGCATCAAGGCCACAGCCGAATGAAGTAAGCTGAACAAGCTCAAGATTTGCCATTTCGCTTACAAACTGAGCGGCACGGTAAAGCCTGTTATGGTAAACCCACTGGTCAATAATGCGAAGCGGGCGTTCAATCTTTCCAAGGTGAGCTACAGAGTCTTCGGTAAGAACTGCAAGGCCAAGTCCGTTAATCAGTTCAGGAATTCCGTGGTTGATTTCCGGATCAAGATGATAAGGACGTCCCGAAAGTACAATACCGCTTCCGCCCTTTGTAATGATTTCTTCAAGGGCATCTTCACCGGCCTTGCGGACGTCAGCGCGGAATTTTTCCTGCTCTGCCCAGGCTTTTTCTACAGCATCATAAATTGCTTCGCGGGTAAGTTTCGGGAACTTAGGAAGCATTTCTTCACAAAGACGCTCCTGCAGGCGAGGTTTGTCGTAAATCGGAAGGAATGGATCCATATATAAAATAGAATCATCCTGGCGGAGTGCGTCTACGTTGTTGCGCAAAACTTCAGGATAGCTTGTTACAATCGGACAGTTATAGTGGTTTCCTGCCCCGGAATCTTCCTTAAGCTCATAAGGCGCACAAGGATAGAAAATAAACTTAATTCCCTGCTGCAAAAGGCTCTCTACGTGACCATGGCTGATTTTTCCAGGGTAACATACAGATTCAGAAGGGATAGTTTCAATTCCTTTTTCGTAAACCTTGCGGCTTGAACGCTGGCTCAAACGAACACGGAAGCCCAGTTCATTAAAGAAGGTAAACCACAAAGGATAGTTTTCATACATATTGAGGACGCGAGGAATACCTACATCGCCCATAGGAGCGTCTTCTGCCTTGCGTGGAACATAGCTGAAAAGACGCTTATATTTCCAGTCAAAAAGATTTGGAAGCGGACCCGCATCATCATCAAGCGATTTATTTTTATCACTTGCGGCAAGAACCTGAACGCCTTCAATTTCAGCACCCTTTTCGCAGCGGTTACCAGTAATGAAGGTTCGGGTAGCAGATTCAGTTTTGAAGGTATTAATTGTCAAAAGACAGTTGTTCTGACATTTTCCGCAGCGGCGGAGTTCCAGATCAACATGGAAGCTTTCCAAATCAGACAAAGTTGCAATATTAGAATGAACCTCGTGAACTGTATCTTCAGGCTCTCCAGGCTGAGGGGCAGTCAAATCGCGCCACTGGTCGTAGGCAATAAGAGCCGAACCGTAGGCACCCATCAAACCTGCAACATCAGGACGAAAAACATTTACGCCAGAAATATTTTCAAAGGCACGCAGAACGGCATCATTATTGAAGGTACCACCCTGAACTACAACCTTTGTTCCAATATCACTGGCCTTGCGCAGTTTAATTACCTTAAACAAGGCATTTTTGATTACAGAATAAGAAAGACCTGCCGAAATATCAGCAACAGAAGAACCTTCCTTCTGAGCCTGCTTTACGCGGCTGTTCATAAATACAGTACAGCGTGAGCCAAGGTCTACCGGCTTTTCTGCCATCAAAGCAATCTTACTGAAGTCCTTTACATCCATACCCATTGTGCGGGCAAAGTTATCAAGGAAGGAACCGCAGCCAGAAGAACAGGCCTCGTTCAGCTGAATGGAAGTAATGGCACCGTCTTTCATGCGGAGACACTTCATATCCTGACCGCCGATGTCCAGAAGGAACTCTACGCCAGGAACAAAGAAGTCAGCAGCGCGGAAGTGAGTGATTGTTTCAACCTCACCCGCATCAACATTAAAGGCCGACTGGAAAAGAACTTCGCCGTAGCCGGTAGAAACCGCACGACCAATATAAGCGTCAGCCGGCAGCTGGGCATACAATTCCTTCAAAACCTTAACGGCAAGCTCGACAGGATTTCCCTGATTGTGGGCATAAAAATCCCAGAGGATTGCCCCTTCCTGGTCAATCAAAACAGCCTTAGTAGTTGTAGAACCCGCATCAAGACCAAGGAAAACAGGCCCCTTTACAGATTTCAAATCCCCGCGCTTAGCCTTTTCCTGAGCATGGCGTTTTTTAAACTCTTCAAGCTCTGCTTCGTTCTTAAAAAGAGGTGGCAGACGCTGAACCTCGCTGAGCTCAGCACCAACAAGATTTTTCAGGCTCTCACGGAATTCTTTAATTGTCGGAAAGTGGAAGTTTTCAGCAGAATCGCCGGTAAACTTGCGCTCAGCACTAAAAGCAGAACCGCTGGCAACAAAAAGCTGCGAATCTTCCGGCACAATAATTTCATCTTCCTTAAGCTTAAGGGTTTCAATAAAGCGGTAGCGCAGCTGATCCATAAAGTGAAGAGGGCCTCCCAAAAAGGCAACGTGACCGCGAATCGGCTTACCGCAGGCAAGACCAGAAATTGTCTGGTTTACAACCGCCTGATAAATAGAAGCCGCAATATCTTCCTTGCGGGCACCTTCGTTAATCAAAGGCTGAATATCAGTTTTAGCAAATACACCACAGCGGGCCGCAATCGGATAAATCTGCTTAGCGTTTTTAGAAAGCTCGTTCAAACCGTTTGCATCAGTTTCCAGCAAAGCCGCCATCTGATCGATAAATGCACCCGTACCACCCGCACAGGTACCGTTCATTCGCTGCTCAACGCCGCCTTTAAAATATGTAATCTTAGCGTCTTCACCGCCTAGCTCGATTACAACATCAGTCTGAGGAATAATCTTCTTAACAGCAGTCGTAGCCGCAATAACTTCCTGAATAAAAGGAATGTTAAGCCAGTGGGAAACAGAAAGACCGCCGGAACCAGTAACCTTTACAGTAAGAGTCTGCTTGTCACCAGCAGGAAATTTCTTTTCTATATCGTCTAATGCCTGATTTACAACCTTAATAATTGTGCTTCGAATGTCTGCACGATGACGCTGATAGTCGCCATAGATGAGCTTATCATCGTGGTCAAGAATCGCTACTTTTACCGTAGTAGAACCGACATCAATACCCATACGCAATGGGATAATTTCTTCATTTGCCATAGTTTTCTATTTTAACGGTAAAAAGAAAAGGTTGCAACGGTGATTTTTTGCCTATAAAATAGAAGATAATGAATTTGAGTTATCGTATTCTTGACTGTGACATTTTTGAATCTTACATGGCTCTGGAAGGCTGGGATAACTTTCCCCTGCTTCAGTCCTACACTACTCAGGGCGAATTCCCCTTCCTGCTCAAAGACAATAAATATATGATTTTCGATTACACGCCATCTGGCGGTTTTTTGAAGGCAGTCTGCATCTATAAAATGATAGGAGACACCCTCATAATCGACTTTTTTGAAGTTAATAAAAATTACCGCCACCAGGGTTTAGGAACCCGCGCCATGGAACGCCTTATGCTTGAAACCGGCGCCAAAAAGGTCGTTCTTGAAGCAAAAGACACAAACGCGGCTATTTTCTGGAAATCACTTGGAATGAAGCGCGTCGACGAACAAACCTTCACCTTTGATTAAAGATGAAAGCTTATTGAAAAAGAATGAAGAACGCCTGACGGCTCCGGGGGGATCAGGCAGTCAGTCACTTACTCATCAAATCTTAAAACGTGAGCTCTCATCCACTTACCTACAATAGTTACGGCAGGGCCAATTGAAAGCGCCAGAATTATCGAACCAAGGAGAGAGCCCTGCATTCCCTTTGGATTAGAAAGGCTTGCGCAGACACCAATTGTAATTGCAAGCATATCATAACAGATGCGGATAATGAAAAACGGCACTTTAGAAATCCAGCCTGAAATAATCATAGGAATTGCGTCGTAAGGAGCAACACCAAGCTGGGCATTCATATAAGTTGCGGCAGTTACGACAAAAAAGAAAATCGCAAAGGCAAAAATTATAATGCGCCAGTTCATACTTTCAGCAAGCTGAAGAAAATCGTGCAGCCCTGCTCTTTTCCAGATTGCACAGAAAAAGTCAGCAATATAACCGATACAAATCCAGTTGAAAAAAGTTCCGAATCCGATAAGGTTTCTTGCAAAAATCAAACTTAGAATAAACATGACTGCATTGGCAATTACCTGCAGGTTTCCCAGGGTCAAACCGAATCTGCTTGCAACGTTGCGGTTCATAAAGCTGCAAGGGTCAGTTCCGAAATTTACTTCTATTAATAAAGAAAGAAATAAGCCCATTCCCAGAATTGAAATAATCATAATAGGAAATTTCACTGCAAAATGGGGTACAAAAAATTGTTTTTTCAGATTATTTAAGAGCATAGTTTCCTCAATAGTTCAAATGAATAAAGTTACAATAGCATATTTACTAAAAGATTAAAATCATTTAATATTCAGAAACGAGCCCTTTGATGAGTTCAGGTGCTATGCAAATCATCGCTGGAAAACCCCGCCAGAGGAGGAATCCAGCAACGGTATTCAGATGATGGTTGTGCCGTAGATTACCTGAACTCTTCAAAGGGCTTTTTATTTATTGCAGGACAATTTTACAAATATAAGCAAATGCTTTCGCGGAGGTCCGTAATTTGCACCGCTGCTTTGCGCTCGCCGCAAGCTGCGCTTGCTCTGTAGGCAAACTCCGCGTTGTATCCCCTTCATCGCGCAAAAACCTACGCAAATCACGAACCTGACGATAATAGAAAATGCGTTAAAAAAGGCAGTCCAGTGGACTGCCTTTTAGCATTTACTTACTAATGTCTCGCCCAGTTATACTGGGCGGTAACCCGAAAGGGTGGCAGGTGCGATCAGGCACCATAAATATAAATTAAACCAATCCCTGAGCTACCATTGCATTTGCCACCTTAACAAAACCTGCTATATTGGCTCCCGCAACATAATTTACCCAGTTGCCTTCTTTTGCACCGAATTTAACTGCTGTGTCGTAAGCGTTGTTGTGGATGTTAATCATGATGTCATGGAGTTTTTCATCAACTTCTTTTGCAGACCATGAAAGGCGCTCGCTGTTCTGAGACATTTCGAGACCAGATGTTGCAACACCACCGGCGTTAGAAGCTTTTCCTGGAGCATAAAGAATCTTAGCAGCAAGGAATTTGTTTACAGCGTCGATGTTAGAAGGCATGTTAGCACCTTCAGCAACAAGTTTTACGCCGTTATCAAGAAGCTTCTGTGCATCTTCGCCAAGAAGTTCGTTCTGTGTAGCACATGGGAATGCACAGTCACATTTAACTTCCCAAACTTTTTTGCCTTCAAAGTATTTAGCAGATGGGAACTGTTTAGCATATTCAGCAATGCGGCCGCGGCGAACTGTCTTGAGCTCTTTAACCCAGTCAAGTTTTTCCTGAGTAATACCGTCTGCATCGTAAATGTATCCGTTTGAGTCAGAAAGTGTAACAACTTTTGCACCAAGCTGAATAAGTTTTTCTGCAGCGTATTCTGCAACGTTACCTGAACCAGAAACAACACAAACCTTACCCTTGAAGTCGTCTCCAACTTTCTTGAGCATTTCCTGAGCAAAGTAGATAAGACCATAACCAGTAGCTTCTGTACGAATCAAAGAACCACCGAATGTAAGACCTTTACCTGTCAAAACTCCAGTATATTCATCGCGGATTCTCTTGTACTGTCCGAAGAGATATCCGATTTCGCGTCCGCCAACGTTTTTATCACCGGCTGGAACGTCTGTATCAGCTCCAATGTGGCGATAGAGTTCTGTCATAAATGACTGGCAGAAGCGCATAACTTCTTTGTCTGATTTTCCGTGAGGATCGAAGTCAGAACCACCTTTACCACCACCCATTGGGAGAGTTGTAAGAGAGTTTTTAAGAACCTGTTCAAAACCAAGGAACTTCAAAACTGAAAGGTTAACTTCTTTAGAGAAACGAAGACCTCCTTTGTAAGGACCAATTGCAGAGTTGAACTGAACACGGAAACCACGGTTTACATGATAGTTACCTGCATCATCCATCCAAGGTACTCTGAACTGAATTACGCGCTCTGGCTCAACAAGGCGTTCAAGAATTGCGTTTGGCTCAAGTTCTGGCATTTTTTCTACAACTGGATCAAGAGTTGTAAGAACTTCTTCTACAGCCTGCAAAAATTCAGGTTCGTTGGCATTCTTTGCTTTTACTTCTTCCCATACACGGTTTACGTAAGCATTTTTCATTTCGTTTTACTCCTCGGCAAATGTAAAAAGGGATGCATTCAGCAACAGCATTCTGCATATTTATACATTCCCGAATAATAAATATACCAAAATCAACTTTTTTTATAAAGTAATCAAGCAGAAAATTTTTAATAAAATTAAATATTTTTAGTAAGAATAAAGTGTTATATTTCAGCAGATTTATTTACCATTATAGAAATAACTGTGTTATAATTATATTGTGAATTTTAAATCACAGAAATTAAAAATACAGAAAATATCTCTCTTCCTCATTTTGAGCCTCTTTTTCACTTCATGCGGCCCGAAAATTCCCGGCGCAGAAAAAAAAATTGAAGTAGGAGACACTTTCTATTACTGGGAATCTACCGCTGAATCAAATCCCGGTGATGTAATGAAAAATCTTGATAAATTCAAAAAACTTGAAGATAAAACCGTCAATAATTTGCGTAATGTTCTTGGAAAAGGTGAACATTATGTCTGGGTAAAATTTGATTTTACAATTCCTGACTATTTCAGGGGTCAGCCTTTGATGCTCGTCATTCCACACATGAAGGTTGCAGAACAGCTCTGGCTCAACGGAATTTTTATTTCTCAGGCAGGAAACTTTCCTCCAAGAACCCAGTCTACATTATTTAAATCACACTTTTTCAGTTTCCCTATAAACCTTCTGAATAATGAACCGGGGGCAAAAAACACCGTTTTAATTAAGATTTTCTGTATGGGAAAAAGCGGAATTTCGAGTCATTCCTTTATTCTTCCGCCTCAATATGCCTTCGCCATGCAGGAAATCATTAATTTCCACCATACCCGAATTTACATGTTCCTGGTGGGAACCCTGATTTTTACCTTTGTTCTTTACATCTGCCTTTTCTTCAGTCTTCCAAAGTTCAAGGAATTCCGTGATTTTGCCCTGATGAACCTTTTTACAATTTTCTTCCTGATTCCTTTCTTTGCGACAGAGCTTCCTATTTATAACAGCGGAATAATTCCATTCCTTCTCTTTACAAAATTTACCTATTGTATTCCGGCCTTTTTCACAATTGCATTCGCTACTCATTTTGCCTTTAACTTTATGCATACTAAGCAGCCACTCTGGGTAAAAATCACACGAAGTTCTATCCTGCTGCTTCAGGTAATAATAACACTTGCGATGAAAACCTACGACGGCCTTGTTGACATGATGCCTGTCCTCTTCTCCCTGCTGATTGCTCAGGGTATGTTTGCCGTAGTTCTTGTTATCATAAACTTCAAAAAAAAGGAAAAACGCAAGCTTTCAATTTTATTTTCTCTGGGCTTCATACCTCTCGTCCTTACAGTGGCCCTGGATATTACAAGACGTCTTCATGACCACACTCAGACTTATACTTTCATATCCCTTTTCGGATGGCTTTTCTCCATCATCGCCTTTATCATCGTCCTCAGTGTCCGCTTCGCTAAAACCTACGCAAGCAACGAAAGACTTACAAATCATCTGCAGGATGAAGTTGAAAAACAGACCCGCGAAATTAAGAGTGCCAACAACGAGCTTTCGGTTTTGAATGAACAGCTTGAAAGGGAAAAATTGATTGCCGATATGGACTTGCAGATGGCGTCAATCGTTCAGCAGAGATTCTTCCCTCGTCCTAACAAGCATTTCCGCGGCTGGGAAATTTCTGTTTACTACTCGCCTCAGTCAAAAGTTTCGGGCGACCTTTACGACTACTACAATTACAATGAAATTCTGAACGGACTTTCCCTTTTTGATGTTTCGGGACATGGTATTTCTGCCAGCCTTATTACAATGCTTTCAAAGAGCATTATTTCCCACACCTTCCAGAAGGGCTACCGTAACAAGGAAAGCATGGAAGCAATTCTTTCGCGAATTAACAACACAATCCTTTATGAAAAGGGAAATATTGAAAATTACATGACGGGAATTCTCTGCCGCTTTGGGCCGCCGTCAAAAGACGGACGCTGCCATGTAGAAATTGGAAACGCAGGTCACCCTTACCCGCTTTTATACAGCGCCGGCAATGATGCAGTTACTCCAATCAGGGGAACTGACGGTAAAAAACATTACGGAGCTATCGGTATGAAGGGAATTGCCGTTGCTTTTGGAACTGCCGATTTTGAAATGGCGGAAGGTGACATTCTTATGTGCTACACCGACGGTCTTACAGAATCAACAGACAGAAAGCTGGATCAGTATGGAACTGACAGGATAAAGCGCGTCATTGCAGAAAACAATTCAAAATCTGCGGCTGAAATTCTAAGAAGAATTACAGAAGACTTCTACTATTTTACGGAAAACAAGCCGGTTGAAGATGACATTACAATCATCATTGCAAAGAGAACAAATCCAGATAACTACGTACCTGACGAAGAGCGCGAAGAAGAGGAAGTCCTGATCGAACCTGAAGAAGAGCTCGAAGAACTCCTCCCTTCTGAAAATTAGTTTCTAAAAATTAACCGCGAATCTTATTATTCAAGGCGTCTAACTCTGTCTGAACATCAGAGCCTTCCCAGATTGCCCGCAGAGCCGCTTCTGTTTCTGTCCAGAATTTACCCATTGCAGGAATTGACGGCATAGGAAAGGCATAGTCAAGCTGCTCAAGGAAGCCCGGCATATAAGGACTGCTGACCTTTGTATTTATGGCAGGCATCGCGCCTGTGAGGCTAAATCTTAACTGCTGCATTTCCGGAGTCAGCATAAAGGCTGCAAAATCTGCGGCTTCTTTTGGATGGCGTGATGCAGAAGTTACAAACATACCGCGGGTTCCGCTGAAGGATGCCGCAGGCTTACTTTCTCCAGGCAAAGCCGGGATGCAGGCAACGCCAAAATCAATTCCGGCTTTTTCAAAAGTATTTACGTTCCAAAGACCTGTAATATGCATTGCGGCATTTCCAGAAGAAAACATACCGTCGCAGGCAGAAGTACTGAGTTCAGCATTCTGAAGACCAAGGCTGGAACGCAAAGACTGGTAAAACTTAAGGCCTTTTACAGACGCCGGAGTATTCATATTCGGATTATTTGATTCAGTTCCGCTGTCACCATAAAGGCGGTTTCCGTTTGAAGTTGTAAAAAGAATTGAATAATATCCGTTTGTAACGTCCATTACAAAACCATACTGGCCCGGATGACTTGCATTAAACTTTTTTACCCAGGTCACAAGCTCTTCCCAGGTTTTAGGAACTTCACGCTCGCTGATAAGATGCTTATTATAGAAGAGAGCGTAAGTTTCAGCGCTGGCAGGATAACCGTACATGGTTCCGTTATAAGTAAGCGCCTTTGAACAGGCACCCAATACCTGTTTTGAAATATCCTTTGGATTTTCTGTAGGAAGGATAAGTTTCTGTGTAACAAGCTTTCCAAGATTATCATGAGGAGCTGCAATAATATCTGCCGCAACTCCGTTAGGAGAATCCTTTGTAAGTGCGTCAACTGTATTGTGAAGCTCAACGTTTATAAAATCTACAATTATATTCGGATGAAGTTCGGTATAAGCCTTTCCAGCCTGCTTTATAAATTCATCAATTCCGTTTTTTGATTCCCAGACGCGGATATGAATTTCCTTTTCGTTTTCTACAACCACTCCCGACTTCTGCTTTGAACAACCAGAAAAAGCTGCCGCAGCAAGAGCTAAAAATGCAAATCCAAATAATCTATGTTTCATTTTTCTACCTCTTAAAATCCCTGATAAAACTAAACCTGGAACTGGTCAACCTGACCACCGATTTCATCAATAGATTCTCCCATCTGTGAAGAAATCTCTGAAAGGGCATTTCCAGTCTGTCTGATTGTTTCAGCGCCGCTTTCCATTGTATCCATGCTCTGCTTAAGGTCCATTGTAGAAGCCTGAAGATTCTGAATTTCCTTAAGAATTGCGGAGTTTCCTTCCGACATTTCCTTTACGGCAGAAATTACAACCGAAGTAGAGTCGTTCATGCTGTTCAAAGAAAGATTGATTTTCTCTGAGTCCCTGTTCTGCTCGTCCATGGCAACAGAAATCTCCTGAACAAGATAATCTGTAGACTGGATTTCCTGACTTACATCCTTAAAGGCAATCCGCGATTCATTGGAAGCGGAAATAATTTCGCTGATAGATTCCTGAATATTTTTTAGCTGCTCACCGATTTCCTTTGACTGAGCCGTAGAAGTTTCTGAAAGCTTACGGATTTCGTCGGCAACAACACTGAAGCCCTTTCCAGCCTCGCCGGCATGAGCCGCTTCAATTGCCGCATTCATGGCAAGAAGGTTTGTCTGGCTGGCAATTTCACGAATAGTCTTGTTGGCATTTCCCAGCATCTTAGACTGGTCACCGACAATTTCAATCTTATTGCTTACGTCATCCTGCTTCTGAACACCGTTCTGAGCCTTAAGCTCAAGATTTTTGAAGGAATCAGCCATCTTGGCAACAGAGTTATTTACCTTTTCAATATTCATAATCATTGCAGAAACTGCCTGTCCCGCAACCTTTACGCTGGCACTCTGATTTTCAACCATACGCTCAAGGGATTCAATATTCGAGGCAATTTCATGAACGGCTGTCGCAGTCTGATCAACGCTGGCAAACTGCTGGGTAGTTCCGTCCCGGGTAGATTTGATATGCTGGAGAATATCTTCAATAGAAGAAAGTGTATTTTCCGTATCCTGCTTAAGAAGATTTCCGACCTCAAAAAGGGAATTTTTAGACTCCTTCATAACCTTCATAATAGTCTGAAGCTTTTCCGTAAAGGTGTTGAAGCCGTCCACAACCTCTGCGATTTCATATTCAGTCTTGATTTTAATTCGCTGGGTAAGGTCAGCTTTTCCAGAAGCAATTTCATTAATGCTTGCGCTCAGCTTTCTGAGAGGCTTGAGGCTGCGTGCAAGAAGAAGTCCGCTCAAAGAACCCAATATAATGGAAACAATTGTGATAAGCATCATCTGGAAAAGAACTGTATTCAAAACCGCAAGGGCCTGATGCTTATTCTGAATGATTCCCAGATGCCACTCACCATTATTAATGGTAACAAATGACAGATAATATTCTTTTCCATCCATAAAGAAGGTATCAAGTCCCGACTCTTCCTGAATCATCTTAATCTGAAGTTCACGGAACTGACCGAATTTTCCGTCCGGAGTGTAGGCAGCATCGTGGATATTATTTTCAAGCTGGGATTTTCCTTTATAATCTACGCCAGCCATTTTTTCACCTGCATCGTTGATGATGAAGATAAATCCGTCGTAATCCAAATCAATTGAAGAAGTAATTTTATTTGTGAAGGAAGCGTCTGCTACGCCAGAAAGAACTCCGACAATTCCACCCTCTTCATCACGCAAAGGGCTGCTGATAACAACAACCATCTTGTTGTAACGCTCGTCATAAACAAGATCAGAAATATTTGCAGTACCGCCAAGAGCAATTCCGTAATAAGAACGACCGCCAACCCAAATGTCCGCACCCTGAGTTGAGTGGGCCATACCGTTTACGTTTCCTACCTCAAAAGATTCAAAGCCGACACGTTTTGCCTCAGCCTGAAGAACAGGCCGCTGAATATCCCAGTCCATGCTTCGGATATCATTTCGCTGGGCAACAGCTTCAACCTCGCGGATATAGGCTTCAATAGAAAGTTCAATGAGTTTTCCCGCATCATCGCGGCATTTTGTCATTGTACTTACAACCTGCTTTGTCTGAACTCTGTACAAAAGCATAATTGAAAAACTTGTAAGCAGGATACAGATAAGTACTACAAGAAGGGCAATTCTAGAAACGATTTTAAAGGACAAGGTATTTGTCTTCATAAATATTACTCCTAGCAAAGATTATACGTTAGAATCTTCCTTGTTGAAAATAATTTCTTTAAAATATTACTAATTTTTATTTGACACAGTTGCATTCAGGGTGTATTCTAGAGACAAGGTTGCGTGTACGTACACGCAACTTACGGGTATTTTTGGGAGAATTTAAGTGACTGTAACTGAAATTGCAGAAATTGCAGGAGTTTCAACAGGAACTGTAGACCGGGTAATTCACAACAGAGGTCGTGTTTCTGAAGAAACAAGAGAAAAAATCAATAAAATTATCTCTGAAAACGGTTATTCTCCTGATCCTATTGCCAGATTTTTAAAGAAAAAGAGCGATTTTAAGATTGGAGTGCTTATTCCAACCATTTCTGAAGAGAGCGGCTACTGGAAATCTATCTATGACGGCATTTTAGATGCGTGCGTGAACGATTACGCAGCTTTCGGCTTCCAGATTGAACTTTTCGGCTTTAAACGCCCTGACGCAGCATCCCTTAAATCTCAGTTCAAGAAAATGATTAAGGCAGACTGCTCGGCTTACATCATCGCGCCAATCATGCAGGAGGAAATCATGTTCCTTCTGAGTCAGGAAAAACTTAAAGCTCCATACTGCTTTATTGACTCCCCTCTTCCAGGCGCCCTTCCAATTACAACTGTTGCCCAGAATCCTTTTAAGGCAGGCTTTATGGCAGGAAAACTCACCCGCCTTTGCTCAGCTAAAACAGGAACCTTTGCCGTAATCAAACCTTTCAGCGAAAGTTATAACCTGAATGAAAGAGCCCGCGGCTTTGCTTCATACTTTTTGCAGACAAAAGACTGTAAGGCAATTCAGAAGATTGCCCGCGGAAGCCGACAGGAAGAAATTGCAGACGCTGTAGTTCAGATTGTTAACGATTCAGAAGATTTACGGGGCATTTGCGTCGTAAACTCTGAAGTTCATTATGCAGGACAGAAAATTGAAGAACTGGGACTCAAGGACAAGATTGCAGTTGTTGGTTTTGACCTTGTAGACAGCAACATTGAAGCCCTGAAAAAAAACAGGGTAGATGCTCTCATTTCTCAGGATCCACGCGGACAGGGCGGACTTGTGATGAAGGAAATCTACAAAAATCTGGTACTGGAAAAAGACGTTGAAAAGGAAGTAAACATTCCGCTCAACGTGTTCTTTAAAGAAAATATTGATTTTTAGGCGCCGGAAGACGGCACTACAGGAGGAATAAAAAAATTATGACAAAAGAAGAAATTGCCAAGGAGATTTCCGGCGGTAATGCCGTTGTGGGAATTGAATTCGGTTCAACACGAATCAAGGCAGTGATGATTGACTCTGCCAACGAGCCGGTTGCGGGCGGTGCCTTTGACTGGGAAAACTCACTGGTTGACGGTGTGTGGACTTATTCACTTGAAGAAATTGCAAACGGACTTCAGACAAGCTTTGCAAACCTTAAGAAGGACGTTTCTGAAAAATACGGCGTAAAGCTTACAAAAATCAAGGCTCTTGGTATCAGTGCCATGATGCATGGTTACCTTGCTTTTGATAAAAACGATACTCTGCTTGTTCCATTCAGAACATGGCGCAACACAATTACAGGAGAAGCTTCATCAAAATTGACAGATGAATTCAACTACCCTGTTCCAGAGCGCTGGAGTATTTCTCACCTTTATCAGGCAATTTTAAATGGCGAAAAACACGTTGGCAATGTTGCATTCTTTACAACACTTGCAGGCTACGTTCACTATAAGCTTTCGGGCAAAAAAGTTCTTGGAATCGGTGACGCATCTGGTATGTTCCCGATCGATGAAAAAACAAAGAACTACGACAAAAAAATGCTTGGCCAGTTCGATGCCCTGATTGCAGAAAAAAAACTCGGCTGGAAGGTTGAAGACCTGCTGCCGGAGATTTTGCTTGCAGGACAGCCTGCCGGAACTTTAACTGCTGAAGGCGCAAAATTCCTTGACCCTACAGGTGAACTTGAAGCAGGAACTTTGCTCGCTCCACCGGAAGGAGATGCAGGAACCGGTATGGTTGCCACAAACAGCGTAACAAAACGAACAGGTAACGTAAGTGCCGGAACTTCTGTATTTGCAATGGTAGTTCTTGAGAAGGCTCTTTCTAAGGCTTACAAAGACTTAATCGACATCGTTACAACTCCGGACGGCTCTATGGCAGCTATGGCTCACGCAAACAACTGTACCGGCGAATATGACAAGTGGATTAAGCTTTTTGGAGAAGCAATTGCTGCAACAGGCGGAAACGTTTCTAAGCCTGTATTGTACGATACACTCCTTGGTCTTGCCCTTAAAGGCGACCCGGACTGCGGAGGAATCATTCCTTATAACTACATTTCCGGCGAATCAATGACCGGCTTTAAGGAAGGACGCACACTCGTAGTTCGTCAGCAGAAAAACAACTTCACTCTTGCAAACTTTATGCGCGCTCAGCTCTTTACAGCTCTTGGAGCCCTCCGCACAGGTATGAACATACTCTTTGATAAGGAAAATGTTGCAATCGACCGTCTTACAGGACACGGCGGATACTTCAAGACAGCAGGAGTCGGAATCAAAATCATGGCAGCCGCTATGCACACTCCGGTTTCTACAATGGAAACTGCCGGTGAAGGCGGACCTTGGGGTATGGCACTTCTTGCCGCTTATGCCGCAGATACAAAAGGCCAGAGCCTTGGCGACTACCTTGAAAAGAATGTATTCAAGACAGCAAAAATCACTACTATCGCACCGGAAAAGAGCGATGTAGAGGGCTTCAACAAGTTCTTTGAGAACTACACAAAAGCCTTGCCGGTTATGAAGGCAGCAGTAGAAAACGTAGACTAATGAATATTACAACCTGATTATAATCTTAAGAAAATTGGCTCCCGGTCGTGGAGTATGAGGCAAAACCGCGCAATAATGCGCTACACGTTTTTTGTGGTAAAGAAACTATAAAACAGGTCGCTTTCGCGACCATCACAAAAAAAGTGTTTTTGCCCCACACTCCACTCCCTCGCGCCAGTTTTACTTACAACTTTATAATGAGGTTACATTAATAGGAGTAATAAAAAATGGAAAACTTAGCAAACTATGAATTCTGGTTCATCACAGGAAGCCAGGACCTTTATGGAGAAGAAACTCTCAAACAGGTAGCAAAAAACTCTAAGGAAATTGTAGACCGCTTGAACAAGAGCAAGACTCTTCCTTGCGAACTGGTATGGAAGCCTACTCTTCTTACTCCGGAAGCAATTCATCAGACATTGGAACAGGCAAATGCTGACGACAAATGTGCCGGAATCATCTGCTGGATGCACACCTTCAGCCCGGCAAAAATGTGGATTGCGGGACTTTCTGCATACAAAAAGCCGCTTTTGCAGCTGAACACACAGTTCAACGAAGAAATTCCATATGCCACAATGGACATGGACTTTATGAACCTGAACCAGTCTGCCCACGGTGACCGCGAATTCGGCTTTATCACAAGCCGCATGGATTTGCCACGCAAGGTAATCGTAGGACACTGGTCACACGAAAGGACACAGAAACGCATTGCAGACTGGATGAGAATTGCCCGCGCCGTAGCAGACGGAAAAACTCTCCGCTGTCTCCGCTTTGGCGACAACATGCGCGAAGTTGCAGTTACAGACGGCGACAAAGTAGAAGCAATGATTAAATTCGGCTGGAGCGTTCCATATTATGGAATCGGTGATCTTGTTGCTTACATGAACGAAGTAAAGGACGGCGATGTAAACGCTCTCTTCGATGAATACAATCAGAAATATGAGATCGTTTACGGTTCAGACAAAGACTTCACAACAAAACAGATTAAAGAACAGGCAAAAATCGAAATTGCCCTCCGCCGCTTCCTCAAGGATAACAACGGTAAGGCACTCTGTACAAACTTCCAGGATTTGTGGGGCATGAAACAGCTTCCAGGTCTTGCAATCCAGAGACTTCTTGCTGACGGCTACGGCTTTGGTGCAGAAGGCGACTGGAAAACATCATGTCTTGTACGCACATTTAAGGTAATGACTGACGGTCTTGTAGTTCCTGGCTCAAAAGGTAACGCTTTTATGGAAGACTACACATACAACCTGGTTCCTGGCGAAGAGCTCAACATGGGATCACACATGCTGGAAGTTGACCCAGAAATTGCAGTTACAAAACCAAAAGTTGAAGTTCATGCACTTGGAATCGGTGGAAAAGAAGATCCTGCCCGCCTGGTATTCAACACAATCGAAGGACGCGGACTTGTTTCTGCCGTTGTTGACATGGGTAACCGCTTCCGCTGCGTAGTAAACGAAATCAACGTAGTACCACCAAAGGCTCCTCTTCCAAAACTTCCTGTTGCCCGCATGGTATGGCAGCCACTTCCTAGCCTTGAAACATCTGCAGAAGCATGGATTCTGGCAGGCGGCGGACACCACACAGCATTCTCTAACATCATTACACAGGAAATGATGCAGGACTGGGCAGAAATGGTTGGAATTGAGTGCGTTGTAATTGATGACGGAACAAAGATTCCTGCATTCCGCAACGAACTCAGATGGAACAAAGCTTACTGGGATTCAAAGAGATAGGAGATTTCTATGGCAAGCGAATATCAGGAATTAAAAGAATTAGCCTACGAAGGCAACATGCAGATTCCAGCCCAGCATCTGGCAATTTTTACATGGGGAAACGTTTCTGCAATCGACTGGGCAAAAGGCGTTTTTGCAATCAAACCGTCCGGAGTTCCATACCCGGAACTTACACCGGATTCAATGGTTGTACTTGATTTGAAGGGCAACCGTGTAGAAGGAATGCTCAACCCTTCCAGCGATACAAACACTCACCTCGTTCTCTACAACGAGTTTGCAATGAAGGACGGTGCAAAAATCGGCGGAATCATTCATACCCATTCCACCTATGCAACTTCATGGGCACAGGCTTTGCGCGAGGTTCCTCTTTTCGGAACTACTCACGCAGACCATATTCAGAAGGCAATTCCTTGCACACCGTATCTTTCAAAAGAGATGGTAGAAAACAACTATGAAACTGAAACAGGAAATTTGATTGTTAAATACTTCCACGAGAACAAAATCAATCCTGCAGAAGTAAACATGGTACTTGTTGGCGGTCACGGACCTTTTGCCTGGGGAGAAACTCCTGCAAAGGCTGTTTACAACGCCGCAGTTATGGAAGAAGTAAGCAAGATGGCCCTGCAGACCCTTATGATTAATCCGGATGCAAATCCTCTTCCAGACTACATCATCAACAAGCATTATATGCGAAAGCACGGCCCTAACGCTTACTACGGACAGGGCAACAAATAAAATTAATTACAATCAGGCGGTTATCTTTCCGCCTTGTAATATCCTCCAAGATTTTTACTCCGCCTTCACTTAACACAGCATGCAACCAGAAGGCGGAGTTTTTTATTTATAACTGCGCGTTTTTTACAGAATTAAAGATTACGTGCTAAAATAGTTGGCAGAGAGTAACTAGCCCCGCGGGCGCTAACAGACCCGCATACACAGGAGTATCAAACTATGTACAAAGCAGACGATAATCGTTATGGGACAATGCAGTATAACCGCTGCGGAAAGAGCGGGCTTTTGCTGCCGGCTGTATCCCTTGGATTCTGGCACAATTTTGGAAGTAAAGACGTTTACGACAATATGAAGGCTATGTGCTTTACAGCTTTTGATAACGGTATCACTCATTTTGACCTTGCAAACAACTACGGCCCTGAAGCTGGTAGTGCAGAAGAAAATGCAGGAAAAATCATCAATCAGGAAATGAAGGCTTACCGCGACCAGCTGATAATTTCTACAAAGGCCGGTTACTACATGTGGGAAGGTCCTTACGGTGAATGGGGCTCACGCAAATATCTGATTTCAAGCCTGAATCAGAGTCTTAAGCGCATGAACCTCGACTATGTTGATATTTTCTATCACCACCGTCCTGACGACAACACACCGATTGAAGAAACTATCTGCGCCCTGGACCAGATTGTAAGAAGCGGAAAAGCCCTTTACGTGGGACTTTCAAACTACAGCACAGAGCAGCTGAAAAAAGCCCTTCCTCTTTTACGCGAGCTTCACACTCCATTTATAATCAACCAGAACAAGTATTCAATTTTTGAACGCACTATCGAAGATAACGGCTTTAAGGATTACTGTGCAGAGCAGGGCTATGGAATTATTGCTTTCTCTCCACTGGCCCAGGGACTTCTGACAGACAAATATCTGAACGGAATCCCGGAAGACAGCCGCGTTAAACGTGACGGCCGCTTCCTTCACGAAGCTGATGTTGCGGCGCGACTTCCGCAGATTAAAGCCCTGAACGAAATCGCTGCTGCCCGCGGCCAGAGCCTTGCCCAGATGGCACTCAGCTGGGTTCTCCGCGACGGCAAGGTAACCAGCGTTCTGATTGGAGCTTCCCGCCCTGAACAGATTCTGGACAACATTAAGATTGTAGGAAAAACTGCATTCTCTGCGGAAGAACTGGCACAAATTGAGAAGATTTGTGGAAGATAGATTTTGAATTGTAAGGTAAAATGCGGAGCGTGGGTTCGTGATTTGCGTAGCTTTTTTCGCGATACGGACCGCACAACGCGGAAGGGTGCCTACAGAGCAAGCGCAGCTTGCGGCGAGCGAAAAGCTGCGGAGCAAATTACGGTTCCACGCAGGAGCATTTTTCTTACACTTCAACAGTTTGCACTAACGCGCTGATGTCTTCTGCTTTCAAATTATTTTCTTTTACACGCTGGGCAATTTCTTCCCCACTGTACTTATCTTCCGGATAGAGCACCACCACTGCCTTATCACCATTCTGCAAGAAATTATGCTCGCCGTAATCAGTGTAGCGGGTAGCGCCAATCGAAACTAAAATGCGCTCAGGGAAGCCGCATTTTGTAAGGTAAGCATTTACGTTTTCTGCCGGGCCTTCATCCTTCTGCTGATTCAAGCGGTCAATTATCCATGCGGTCAGTTTATTGTAGATGTAGCTGTAATCGCGGACTGCGCTGTCCTCACCATATGCAAAGGCCTGACCCTCGCGCACAAGAAAGCTTGCAATGCGGTAGCGGTTCAAAATGCCCGCAGCATCAAAACGGTCAACTTCAATTGTGTGGGAAGAAAATCCCTTAGACGCCCTGCCCCAGTTCTTTTTCAAGCTGATTTTTTTAGCGCCTTCTTTTCTTATTGAACAGTCGTTTGAAGCGCCAAAGGCCACAGGTGTCAATCCGACAACGCGTCCGGCCTTCCATTTTACATCACAGATAAGGGCACATTCAGGCTCAATCTGAAGCTTCTCTTCGCCGGCCGGGAAGATGATTTTCTCATCATCAAAAGGAAAATCGTGCAGAAACATTGGCACAGAAGCGTCATCAATTGCCATGCCGGGTGCAAGCGGAATATATGTAGGGAAGAGAGCCTTAGGCGCATTTACCTCGGCAGTTTTTACGTTTTCAAAATCTTTTGCTTCACCAGCCTGCTCAAGATGCCCCGTAAAATTGCCGGCAACACCGAAAGTTGGAATATTATGCAAATCGTAAGTCATTAGTCATCGTCTCCAAGCCAGGTTTTAAGAAGGTTTGCAACTGCATCAGGATTCTGCTTCATCATGCCAAGAACTTCCTGCTGCTTCTGCTGGTAAAAGTCCGGTTTAGGAGGAGGAAGAATTCCCTTGTAAGAACCGTAGTCCATAACTTCCTGCAAGACCTGAACTTCTCGCAGTGATTCAAAACGGCTCTTAGGATTATATTTTCCAAGCTTTTTAAATGCCTTGTTTATTGCTTTTTTTTCGCGGTCAGAAAGACCGATGCGTTCCAGTAAATCATCGCTGATTGCCATTCCAAGCTCGCCCAAAAGGATTGCAGTTTTTTCTGCCCCTGTCAGTTTAATATCCGGTTCTGCTGTTGCAATAAAGTTTTCCACTTTTTCCTCCCAGAACTTTATTTTACGATAAAAGCGCAAGTTTATAAAGTAGCAGAGCCCCCGCTTACCCGCGCCCCCCCCTATTGCGTCCCGCCTACCATTTCGCTAATATCATAAGCGTTAGTGCCAAAACACAACATTCGGGAGCTGGACGAGATCCGGCTGAGAGGGAACTTCCTGGTTCCGACCGTACCTGATCCGGATAATGCCGGCGTAGGAAAGCAGATTCACTTCTTTTTTTACCCCACCGCTCAGGAAAATAATCTATATTTTTGGAGTTTTCATTTATGGAAGCAAGTGTTGCTATTCAGGTTCTGCCAAAAGCAGAAAATGATGAAGAACTGTGCCGCATTGTAGACGAAGTTATTGCCTACATCAAAAGTACAGGGTTGAACTATTTTGTTGGGCCATGCGAAACAAGCATAGAAGGCGATTACGACAAGCTTATGGAAGTTGTAAAAAACTGCCAGCTGATTGCAATTAAGGCAGGAGCGCCGGAAGTAAGCGCCTATGTAAAAATCTCTTACCGACCAAAAGGCGAAGTTCTTACTATCGAAAAGAAAACAAAAAAATACCATGAAGCTTAAAGAAAGAGCCGCCCCCTTCGCGCTGATAGCATTAATACTTTTACTCTGGCAGATTTTGAGTCTTTCGGGTTTTATCCCGGCCTTCATGCTGCCTTCTCCCGTAAAAGTTGGCCGTGCCTTCTGCAGCGATTTTCTGCTTCTCATGTATCACCTCAAAATAACACTTGCAGAAGCAGCGTGCGGCATTTTTTTCAGCGTGGCCATTTCCTTATTCTTTGCTGTCTTTATGGACAGATTCAGCTTCGTTCACCGCGCTGTTTATCCGCTTCTTGTAATCAGCCAGACAATTCCGACAATTGCGCTGGCTCCGCTTTTAATTTTGTGGTTCGGCTACGGAATGCAGTCAAAAATTATTCTGATAGTAATTTCCTGCTTTTTCCCGCTGACAATCAGCCTGCTTACGGGTTTTGCCTCAGTCGATAAAGATGCAATCAACCTGCTTCGCAGCCTGGGCGCCACAAAAGCACAAATCATGCGCCACGCAAAAATACCTTCAAGCCTGCCCTACTTTTTTTCCGGTCTGAGGATTTCTGCTTCCTATTCGATTATCGGAGCGGTAATTTCAGAATGGCTTGGCGGCACACGGGGACTTGGCGTTTACATGACCCGGGTAAAAAAATCTTACGCCTATGACAAGCTTTTTGCGGTTATCTTTTTGATTTCTGCCCTCAGCCTTGTCCTGATAAAAATACTTTCTATTGTTGAAAAAAGGATGATTAAAAATGAAAAGAAATAAAATGATGATGACAGCACTTTCAGTGCTGGGTGCTGCAATCTTCTGGCTTAGCGGCTGCTCTAACACAAATACAAGAAAAATTACCTTCGCGCTGGACTGGACGCCAAACACCAATCACACAGGCCTCTACGTAGCCCGAGACAAGGGCTTTTTTGCAGAAGAAGGCCTTGAGGTAGAAATCGTTCAGCCTTCTGAAGACGGCGCCGAAGTTATGGTTGCAACAGGCCGCGCTCAGTTCGGAGTTGGTTTTCAGGATTCAATTGCGCCGGCCCTCTGTCAGGAAGAAGAAATTCCGGTAATTGCCGTTGCTGCCCTTTTACAGCACAACACCTCGGGCCTTATCTCCCTTAAAAAAGCAGGAATTGACCGTCCGGCTGCACTTGAAGGCAAAAAATACGCCACCTGGGAATCTCCTGTAGAACTTTCAACTGTTCAGCGGGTTATGGAAAACGACGGCGGAGACTTCTCCAAACTCCAGCTTATTCCTTCAACCGTTTACGATGTAGTTACCGCCCTCAACACAGAAATTGACTGCGTATGGATTTATTATGCCTGGGACGGAGTAAAGCTGGAACTCGACGGCTATGAAACAAACTACATTGATTTTGGAAAAATCGATCCTGTTTTTGATTACTACACACCAATCTTTATTTCGGGAACAGAGTTCTTGAAAAAAGAGCCTGCAACTGCCCGCCGCTTCCTTAAGGCACTTCGCAGAGGTTACGAGTATGCCATTGCCCACCCGGAAGAAGCCGCAGAAATCCTTTGCAAGGCAGCTCCTGAACTTGACCGCGACCTTGTATTTGCAAGCCAGAAATGGATCAATGATTACTACAAATCTGATGCAAAAAAATGGGGCTATATTGAACCTGAACGCTGGAACCGCTTTTTCCGCTGGCTGAACGACACAGGCCTTATGCCTGGAACTCTGCCTGAAAATAAAGGTTTCACAAATGAATATCTAAATTAAGAAAAAACAGCTTCCGGTCGACTCCCTAGCGCTGTTTTTTCAAATTGGAGTTACCAAATTGCAAACTCTTTCAGTTCAAGGCATTTATAAATCTTTCTCTAACCGGCAGGTGCTTAAAGACGTAAGTTTTTCCCTTAAAAAAGGCGAGTTCGTCAGCATTGTGGGAAAAAGCGGCAGCGGTAAATCTACGCTTTTTAATATAATTGCAGGCCTTGAAGCTCCTGACCAGGGACATGTAAGCCTGAAGGGAATAAAAATCACTCAGAAGGTCGGAAAAGTTAGCTACATGCTTCAAAAAGACCTTCTCTTTCCCTACTACACAGTTTTGGATAACGTAAGCCTGCCTTTAGTTATCAGCGGTGAGAAAAAAGAAACAGCACGGGAAAAAGCTTCATCCTTTTTTAAGGAATTCGACCTTGAGGGAACCCAAGCTCTCTACCCTGCCCAGCTTTCCGGCGGAATGAAGCAGAGGGCTGCCCTGCTCAGAACCTTTCTTTCTTCAAAAGAAGTGATGCTGCTGGACGAGCCTTTTTCTGCCCTGGATATGATTACAAAAAATCAGATGCATCAGTGGTATTTAGAAACAATGGAAAAACATCATCTTTCTACTCTTTTGATTACCCACGATATTGAAGAGGCAATCCTGCTTTCTGACCGTATCCTGATTTTGGAAAATGCCGCAGAGTCAGAAAAGACTAATCTTATAAAGGAAGTAAAAGTAATTCAGCCCCGCCCCCGCAGTCAGGAATTCATTTTTACAAAAGAATTTTCTGAACTTAAGCAGGTCTTGTGGCAGGCTGTTTTAGGCAATTAGCCTGAAAAGATTTTTAGATATTACAGCGTTTACCGGCAAGGAATAGCCCTTCTACCTTGCCAATTAATTCTTCACCTTCAAATGGACTTGCCTTTCCCTTGCTCTTAAAATTAGCAGCGCGAACCTTCCATCTTTTTTCAGGATCCAGAAGAGCAAAATCAGCATCATATCCTGGTTCAAGAAGACCTTTTTTGAGTTTAAGTATTCTTGCAGGGTTAGCGCTCATAAGCTGGGAAAGTTTCTGAGGTGTAAATCCGTATTCCTTTACAAGCACAGTGTTACATACGGCAAAGGCAGTTTCTGCTCCGGTAAATCCTGGTGAACCTGCAGCCTTATCATCAGCTGTATGAGGAGCGTGGTCTGTAGAAATTACGTCGGCAGTTCCGTCCCGCAGGGCTTCAATAAGGGCAAGGCGGTCTTCTTCATGGCGGAGAGGAGGATTTACAAGGGCACGAATCATAGGCTCTGTATCACCAGTAAGAGCCAGATGATGAGGTGTAACTTCGCAGGTTACCTTAACCTTTTCCTTTTTTGCAGCACGAACAATTTCAATAGAATTTTTTGTACTGCAGTGGGCAATGTGAACATGACAGCCCGCTCCCTTTGCCAGCAGAATATTGCGGTAAGTTGCAGAATCTTCTGCAATGGCAAGAAGGCTGTTGGCAGATGTAAGATTTGAATCAATTTCTGTAAATGTTTCAGGAGATATTTCTTTTTCGCTTTCTACAAAGTGCCCCCAGGCAGAAAGCCCGTACATCTTCATAATTTCAAGGGCAGCAGCACGGTAAGGTTTTGCCTTCAATGCAAGCTCAGGATCTTCGCTGTGGCAGCTTACAATAGCCCCCTTTTCTGCGGCAACCTTCATTGCATCAAGCATTACGGAAGCAGAAAGTACATCGTGACCGTCTTCTGTAATTACAGGAATGGTTCTGCAGTCAATTTCCTTTAAGTGTGATACGTCTTTTCCTTCAAAGTTCTTCGTAAGGCTTACAGTCTGATATACTTTTGTAAGACCAATCTGCTCAGCTTCTTTTTCAATCTGAAGGGCTAAGTCTGCGCTTGAAACCACAGGATTGGTATTTGGCATGGCAACGATTGTGCCGAAGCCGCCGGCAGCAGTTGCGTGGAGTCCGGAATTTAAATCTTCTTTCTGAGTCTGTCCCGGATAGCGCAGATGAACGTGCATATCAATAAATGCAGGAGTGATTACGAGACCTTTTGCGTCAAACAGTTCTACAGGGTCAGCGGAATCTGAAAAGATGCCGTCGGCAAGCTTAACGGCGCTTGCTTCGGTGCAGAAATCGCTTTTGCAAACAGAAAGGATTTTACCGTTGGAAATAAGAAGGGCACCGTAGGCGTCGGTATTTTCGTCCACTAAGCGTGCGTTGTAGATTACTAAGTTTGACATAAAGTTTCTTTCTCCTAAAGTGAAAGAAAAAGCTCCCGGTCGTGTAACGTGGTGCAAAACCGCGCAATAATGCGCTACACGCTGATTGTTGCAAAGAAACTATCGAATTGACCGCTTACGCGGTCACAACAATCAGAGTGTTTTTGCCCCACATTCCACTCCCTCCGCTTTATCCTTCCAATGTTACAAAACATTTTTATCTCTACTTATTTCTCGCCAGCTACATAAAGCGTATCGCAGTATTCGCACTTGTATACGCCCTTTTCACGGTCAGTCAGAATTAAAGTTGGTTTTACGTAATGCTCGGTCTGGGTAATACAGCGAGGGTTTCGGCAGTTGAATACACCCTGAACACGTCCAGGAAGTTCCATATTGATTTTGCGGACGATTTTTTCGTCTTCGATTACGTTTACGCAGATATGAGGATCAATAAAACCAAGAACCGAATAATCAATGTTGATGATGTTATCAATTTTAATGATGTCTTTTTTGCCTGATTTTTCTGAAGGCACGTTCTGAATAAGGCATGATGTAAAAGGCGCCTTGTCCAGACCCAGCCACTGGTAAATCTGCCAGCCGGCACCCGCACGAATATGATCAATTACAAGACCGTGTTTAATTGTATTTACATTTAACATTTTTTTCCTCCCCTATGCCTTAAAGCGTACCAGTCAATTTTGCAATAAGTGCCATTCGCGCATACATTCCGTATTTAACCTGCTTAAAGTAAGCGGCGCGAGGATCATTATCAACTTCCGGTGTAATTTCGTTTACGCGTGGAAGAGGATGAAGGATAATCATATTTTTGCGGGCAAGCTTCATGCGCTCTGTGTCCAGAATGTAGCTGTCCTTAAGGCGGATGTAATCCTGTTCGTTGAAGAAGCGCTCCTTCTGAACGCGGGTCATGTAAAGAATATCAAGCTGATCCATAACAGCATCAAGGCTTTCTACAATTTCGTATTTTACGCCTGCAGGTTCAAGAATGTTTTTAATCAGATAGTCAGGAACTGTAAGCTCCTTAGGACTGATGAAGATAAACTTGTTACCTTTATAATGACGCATTGCCTCTGCAAGGGAGTGAACTGTACGACCAAACTTGAGGTCGCCGCAGAAGCCGATTGTATGATTTTCAAGGCCGCCGGTAAGCTGACGGATTGTTACCAGGTCGGTAAGTGTCTGGGTAGGATGATAGTGGCCTCCGTCACCTGCATTGATGATTGGGACAGGGGAATACTTGCTTGCAAGCAGGGCCGCACCTTCTTTTGGAGAACGCATTGCAATTACGTCTACATAAGAAGAAACTACGCGGATTGTGTCAGCAAGAGTTTCGCCCTTTACCGAAGAAGTGTTGTCGGCATCGGAAAATCCCTCTACCGAACCGCCCAGTCGCAGCATAGCCGCCTCAAAGGAAAGCCTGGTTCTAGTGCTAGGCTCAAAAAAAAGTGTCGCAAGAATTTTCCCGCGACACACATCTTGAAATGATTTAGGGTCAACAATAATCTGTTCTGCTAAAGAACAAATTTCATCGATTTCTGATACAGTTAAATCATCAGGCTGGATTAAATGACGACCAGTTAGCATGGTTACACTCCGTAAGAATTTTTATCATTATAATAATTTTAGGAAAATGTAACAACAAGAAACAGGAACAGTTTTCAAATAAAAAAAAAGAAAATGCTCCCGCATGGAACCGTAATTTGCTCCGCTGCTTTGCACTCGCCGCAAGCTACGCTTGCTCTGTAGGCAAATTTACGCGTTGTATATCCCGCATCGTGCAAAAACCTGCGCAAATCACGAACCCATGCTACGCATTTTCTTTCTTACATATTGTCAGTTTTCTTAGTCAATTACATCCATTCTTGCTACATCTGCCGTATAGTCTACACCGGCTACGTCAAAGCCGTTTGTGGCGTAGAAGTCGTGTTTGTAGCCGTCAAGGTCACAGATTTCGGCAATGTTGTCGTTGTTTACCTTTGCCATCAGCTTATCAACCTCGGCCTGAACGTCAGGCTGCATTTCAAGGTCGTCAACGCGGATGCGGTTTTCTTCATCAACAGGAACTTTTCCTGCAGCGCTGTTTTCGCCGGTATAAAGGCGTTCAGCAAAAAGACGCTCCATCTGTTCAATACAGCCTTCGTGAGTTCCCTTAGCTTTCATAACCTTAAAGAGGATTGAAAGGTAGAGGGAAATAATAGGGATAACGGCAGAAGAACGTGTTACAAGTCCCTTGTTTACAGAAACGTAAGCGGCACCGCCAAGTTCCTTGCTCAATTTTTCGTTCAAAGTGTGAGCAGTAGCTTCAAGGTGCTTTTTAGCCTGACCGATTGTACCGTCGCGGTAGATTGCGTGGCTCAATTCAGGTCCGATATAAGAGTAAGCAACAGTGCGGCAGCCATCAGCCAAAACGCCTGCAGCGGCAAGCTGGTCAATCCAAAGCTGCCAGTCTTCACCACCCATTACCTTTACAGTGTTGGCGATTTCTTCTTCGTTAGCAGGTTCAGCAGCAGATTCCTTCAAAGTGTTTGTAAGAATGTCGATTCCGTTTCCTGCGTATGTTTTTCCAATTGGTTTGATAACTGATTTATAAAGAATGTGAGCACCAGTTTCGCTGTTTGGATCAATTTTATCAGGGTCAGAGCGAACAGGAGAAGCAAGAGAATAAACTACAAGGTCAAATTTCTTTCCTGCTTTTTTTGCTTCTTCAATAATCATTTTGCGAGTTTCGTGACTGAAAGCATCTGCAGAGAAAGTTTCTGTAAACAAACCTTCTTTCTTTGCTGCGCGGTCAAATGCCAGGTTGTTGTACCAGCCAGGAGTTCCGCCCTTAGTTTCTGTTCCGGCTTTTTCAAAAGAAACACCGATTGTGTCAGCGCCATATTCGAATGCTGCAGAAATGCGGCTGGCAAGTCCATAACCTGTAGAACAGCCCAAAACAAGAACAAATTTAGGACCATTTCCGCCCTCTTTCAAAGACTTTGTTCCGCGTTTTGCTTTCTGAGCCTTTACAAACTCAATCTGATTTTCAACTTCCTTTGCACATCCAATCGGGTGAGCGTTAAGACACATGTTCGAACGAACCATCGGTTTAATTACCATCTTTATCTCCTATATCAGTAAAATATTCTTTCCATAGATTCCAGGTTTTAGGTGTCAGGTTCCAGGTTCTAGGAAGGTGGGGGAAGTCTCCCCCTCGCTTCAACCGCCTTCGGCGTTTTTCGCTACCCCCTCTGCGGGCTCAAACGCCGCCCGCAACACCTGCTTACCTAGCACCTATAACCTAACACCTAGCACCTCTTAAAAATTACACATCCGTTATGACCGCCAAAACCTAATGAACAGCTGGCCGCAGCCTTTACTTCGCACTTTACGCCGCTTTTTGGAGTGTAGTCCAGGTCACAGCCGTGTTCCAGATCAGGGTTATCAAGATTTGCAGTAGGAGGAATAAAGTTTTCTTCCATAGCCTTAATACACATGATTGCTTCTATTGCACCAGCGCCACCAACCATGTGACCGGTTTCACTCTTTGTAGAACTGATATGCAGTTTTTTTGCATAATCACCGAAAACAGTCTTTACCATGGCAGTTTCTGCAGTATCGTTTGCGGCAGTAGAAGTTCCGTGAGCGTTGTAATACTGAACTTCTTCAGGTTTCATACCCGCATCTTCAAAGGCAAGCTTCATTGCCCTGACACCGCCTGCCCCATCAGGACAAGGCGCTGTAATATGATATGCGTCGCTTGAACAGCCGTAGCCTGCAAGTTCTGCAAGGATTTTTGCACCGCGGGCTTTTGCGTGCTCATACTCTTCAAGAACAAGAACAGCCGAACCTTCAGCCATAACAAAGCCGCTTCTGTCTTTATCAAAAGGACGGCTGGCAGCCTTTGGATTATCATTGAATTTTGTAGTCAAAGCAGAAAGAGCCTGGTAGCAGCCGATATTAAAACCGGTTACATTGGCATCAACACCACCAGCAAAGCAGACATCAAGACGACCTGCACGAATCAAATCAAGACCAACGCCAAGAGCATCTGTTCCGGAAGCACAGGCAGTAGAAACTGTGTAAGAAGGACCGTGAATCTGAAAGTGCATTGCAACCTGAGCGGCAGCCTCATTATTCAAAACAAGAGGAGCTGTAAGCGGCGGGATACGTGTTACACCGGCAGCGGGGTCATAATATTTTTTGTAGGCATTTTCCAAATCATCAGAAAGACCGATTCCAACACCAGTTACAATTCCAGCCTTTACGCCTTCAAGAGTCTGGGCATTAAAGCCAGCCTGATTGCCGGCTTCGATACTTGCTCCCAGAAGGAACTTAGAAAAACGTGACATTTTTCTTGCAAGCTTTTTGTCTACGCCATAATTTTCAAGAGAAAAATCTTTTACTTCGCCAGCAATCTGAACAAGATGATTAGAAGCATCAAAAAGAGTGATTTTATCAATTCCGCTTTCGCCGTTTTTTACTTTATTCCAGGTATCAGTAACGTTGTTTCCACAAGAAGAAACACATCCAATGCCAGTTACCACAACTCGAGTCCGAGCCATCATTCACCTCTATAAAAAAAGATAAAATATTTTATCACACTAGAATGATTTTTGAAATTAGTAAAATGATAATCATTTCGACAAAAAGTGTCAACTTTGTCATGTTAAAATGATGATAATAGAATAACCTTCATAAACACGTTAAAATACCCTCATGCAGCAAATCAATGAAATCAAAGACTTTGCAGACATGCACTCCGTTCCAATCATGAAGGACGAAGGAATCAGCTTTATCTGCGACTATATAAAAGAACATAATGTAAAACGTGTGCTGGAAATTGGCACGGCAATCGGTTTTTCTTCCATTAATTTTGCCCGAGCCGGAGAAGAAGTTTTTGTTTCTACTATTGAAATGGATTTGGAACGCTATCAGGCAGCGGTAAAAAATATTGCTGATAACGGACTTTCTGACCGCATCAACTGTTACCTTGGTGATGCCGGAACCTGGACACCCCCGCAGGGCGAAGTATACGACCTGATTTTCATTGACGGCCCTAAAGCCCAGTACATTAATCACTTTGAGAGATTTAAAGACTCCCTGGCACCGGACGGAGTTATCATCACAGATAACCTTTCCTTTCACGGCATGGTAGAAGATTTGAGCCTGACACATAACTACAGCACAATCAAAATGATGAGGAAAATCCGAAAGTTTATAAAATTCCTGCGGGAAAACAAAGAATTTTCTACCACTTTTTACGATTTAGGTGATAGAATTTCAGTATCTAAAAGATAGAACACCGCCAGGTCTGACCGGCGGGTTTAGACAGGAGGTACATTTTGAATATTCTAATTTGCATTGGTGCTGTAATTTCTTTTATTGCTTTCCGCGTATTTTATTTTCTGGGGCTCCCGCTTCCCGAAGTAATTGCAAAGGGCATTACAAGCGAGTTTTTTGTATTTTACGCCTTCTACTGCTTTTTTAACAACCAGAATAAAAGCATTGCCTTCACCCGCTACGGAATCAAAATGCTCTGCGGACTTTCCCTTGCCGTAGTTGCAGACATTGCAATCAACCTTCACATCCCTGCAGGAATTTCAATTTTCCTTGTAGTACAGCTTTTCTATATCATTGCATTCCAGGAATTCAAGCCATTTTCTTTTAAGAATTTTGCCCTGACTGTCGTAATGTCAATTGTATTTCTTGCGGGAGACCAGCTTTCACCTTTCTTCAACCTGAAAACCCTCTTCCTGCCGATTGCAATTTACACCTTCTTCCTTGCAGGTGCTGCCATTAAATCTCTTGATGCAATTCTTTTGCCAAATAAACGCGCCCGCATTGTTCCTGCAGCCTGTCTTATCTTCCTTGCTTCTGATTTTGTGCTTCAGTTTACCCTGGGAGACATCTGCGACCTGCCATTTGCTGCTGATCAGGTTGTGAATAACCTCTGCCATGTGCTTTATTATGCAGCCCAGTTTATGCTCGCTTACAGTTTAAGTGAAGATTTTATTGAAGAATAAAAAAATGCTTCCGCATGGAACCGTAATTTGCTCCGCCAGCTTTTCGCTCGCCGCAAGCTTCGCTTGCTCTGTAGGCTTTCTTCCGCGTTGTGTGCCCCGCATCGCGAAAAAAGCTTCGCAAATCACGAACCCCAGCTACGCATTTTTTTACTTTCCAAGTTTCAGTGCATCCGTGTGTAGTTTCCCCTTCCCGGCTTTCAGTCCATCTGCGTTCATCTGTGTCCCATCTGTGGCTAAAAATCTTTCCCACTCTTCCGGTTCTGCCACCTCAAATTTCAGATGCTCGTGCGTAAATGGATGATCGAATTCCAGCGTGCGGGCATGAAGGGCCAGCCGTCCGAATGGGTTCGTCTTTGCCCTGTAATTTTCATCTCCGGCAAGGGGATAGCCTTTACTTGCAAGATGAGCTCGTATCTGATTTTTGCGGCCTGTATCAAGGCTCAGTTCAAAAAGAGTATGAGTTTTTCCTCTTAAAATTACCTTATAGTGAGTGCGGGCAGTAATCGTTTTAAACTCTGCCTTTCCGCCACGTACAGTTAGATTTCTTTCATAAATCGACTGCTGGTCCCGGCTCTTGTTGTAGTGATTTTTTACCGCCTGCTTTGTCAGTTTTGAAAAACTCGGCTTGTCTCCCGGTTTTGGGACAAAGCCCACGTTATATGCATTATAGGCAAGCTCGTCATCAATAAGTCCGCTGTCCGGCAAAGGCTTTGGCGCGTTTCTTCCTGTCGGATTTTCTGCAACTGCCCGGTAAAGACGCTCTGTTACCATCTTATGCCAGCTGTCCATGATTTTTTTCTGCGCCGCCTCAGAAAGGGCAAACATCATTACGCCCGAAGTGTCGCGGTCAAGGCGGTGAACTGTAAAGGGTCTGTGATTTTTTGCCCAGGTCCCCTTCTTTCTCATAATCTGTTCAAGAACTGCAAGAGCCGTTTTTGCCTTGCTTCCCGGATATGGAACTGAAAGCATTCCGCTGGGTTTAAAAATTACCGCAATCCATTCATCTTCGTATAAAACTTCTATTCTTTCGTGCCCAAAGTCTGCCTTGTGGGCCTTTTTATATTCCGTACTGGCTTTCATGGCTTTATTGTAACGCTTTTTCCATGCGCTGAACAATCGCCGGGATTTTTTCTTTTTCCAGGGCAGAATAATTGATTACAAAGGTCTGGGAAGTGGAAGTACCTTCTTCCATCGCCGCTGCCCCCTCCCCGGCATCTTCGTAATAAAACTCCCTCAAAAGCGGCAGATTCAGTCCTTCTTTTGCAAAGGCAGCCTTCAAATCCCGGTCGCCAGCCCCGTCCCAACTCTTAAAGCTCAGCAGAAAGTGCAGTCCCGCTTCCTCTTCTGCAATCTCAATCAAATCCTTAAAGGCAGAATGAGAAAGAGCGTAAATAAAAGTGTTACGCAGATTGCGGTAATAGTTTTTCATTCTGATAAGGTGGTTGGCGTAAAAGCCGTCATTGATAAAATCTGCAAGGGTGTACTGCTCAAAGGCAGAAACCGGACAGGAATAAAAGCCCAGCTTTTTCTGAAAATCAGACGCAATGCCGGCAGGAAGAACCATATAGCTTATTCGGAAGGAAGGCGAAATCGTTTTGGAAAAGGTATTAACGTAAATAACCTTACCGCTGCTGTCTCCGCTAAAAAGTGTCGGAAGAGGCTTCCCGTTAAAACGGAACTCGCTGTCGTAATCATCTTCTATTATAAAGCGGTCGGGAGCCTCAGACGCCCACTGTAAAAGTTCAAGGCGGCGGCGGATTGGCATTACTCGGCCGGTCGGAAAGTGATGGGCCGGAGAAAGATGGATTATGTCGATTTGCTTTTGATTTAAAAGCGAAGTATCAAGCCCCTGAGAGTCGATGAGAACCGGTTTTACATCTGCCCCGTTGAGCTGAAAAACCGAGGCAACCTTGTGGTAACCGGGATTTTCCACACCGTAGATTTTATTCCGCCCGAAAAACTGAACCAGCATTGAATAAAGGGATTCTGTTCCCGCACCAATTACAATCTGCTCGGGCTGGATGCTCATATTTCTAAAGCCGCTTAAGTGACGGGCAATGGCGGCCCGAAGTTCGTAAACGCCGTTAACATCCTGGCGCTGCAAAAGCTTTTCATCACCGCTTTTGAGAACCCGCCTCATAACGTGGGCCCACTGGGAAAAGGGGAAGCGCTCCAGGTTTGGTGTGTTAGAGCGGAAGTCGAAGAAGAATTTTTTGCCGGCGCGGGCGGGCGGCGTCGCAAGCTTTATGCCGGCATTTGAGGGCGCGGTGGCGACGTAATCCCCCGGCGCACCGTCAGGTGCGATTTCAGTTACGAAAAATCCTTTTTTTTCAATCGAATATATATAGCCCTCGTCGATAAGCTGCTCGTAGGCATTCTGAACGGTAATGACGCTGACGCCAAGATGAGAGGCAAGAGCGCGTTTTGAGGGAAGCTTTTCATCGGCTTTAAGAAGGCCGGCAGAAATCTGACTGCGGATAGAAGAGGAAAGAAAATCACAGAGGCCGGCATCGCCGCGTTTGGAAAAATCAATGGTAATCACAATCTGATATTATCATTAAGATGAAAAAAATTTAATAATAAGCTAAAATCGTGGGCAGGAAAAAATCATGGCGCTCAGTGCTCAATACATTTACAATTATACGGTCAATATGTTCAGGCTTAAGCTCATAGCTGGAAAAGAAGGGCTTAATAAATATGTAAGCTGGATGTGCTACACAGAAGACCCTGACACCATTGAATTTATCAGGGGAAGCGAACTTGCAATTACAACGGGACTGAACGTTTTCCGCCACTCTCAGAATACAGATGACAAATCTAATGAATACATAACGGAATTTCTTTACAGAACGATTTCAGAACTTTCAAGCCGCAATGCTTCAGGCCTGATTGTAAACGTCGGAAAGTATATAGAAACAATTCCGGCTGCTATTATCGCCCTCTGCGACAGGCTGCAGTTTCCACTTTTTACAATGCCCTGGGAAATCCACACAATTGATTTGATGCAGGAAGTCTGTAATAAAATCGTAAACGATAATCAAAAGCATAAGACTCTTGAGCAGAGTTTTTACGATGCCATCTTCCGTCCCAAAAGCTTTGACGCAAGCTGCCTTGAGAATACTCCTTTTGCAAATACTCAGGTCTTTTCTATTATATTAATGGATATTCCTGATAATCTTTTTGAAAATGATTCTGACCAGATTGAACATTACATTGATTTTTCCTTCAATACAAAAATCGGTCTGAGTCCTATTGATTTCTGCTGGTTTATTTATAACGGGAAAGCAGTTTATATCCTTCATTGTGACGGCAGGGAAACAGCCTCCCTTATGCTTAGGGTTTCTAAAAAAGACAAATATTTTTCTAATTCCCGGATTGCAGTTTCTGCCGTATGCAGCTCTTACAAGGGGCTTGGGGCTGAATTCGAGCATGCGGATTTTGCCCTTAATTTCTTCAATAAAACAAAGGGAATCTGCGACTATAATTCTCTTGGCGTTTATAAGATTTTTGCAGAAGTAAAAGACAAGGCAATCCTGCAGAATTTTTACAATGAAGTTTTAGGAAAGCTTGATTCGCTTGGAAAAGCAAAACGGGATGATTATCTGGAAACTTTGAAGCTTTACGCTGATTTTGGCGGAAGGATTCAGAAAACTGCAGAAGAAAATGCGGCCCACCGCAATACAATTAATTACCGCATTCACAGGATATCTGAAATTCTGGGGCTCGATTTACAGGATTCCGAGAACATGTATCAGATTCAGACGGCGCTTCATATAAAAAATCTGCTTTCTGAATAAAAAAGGCAGCAGACTTCTGAACGCTTACTAAAACAGAAATCTGCCGCCCAAAAAACTGAGTGTAGGAGGTACTAATTTCCCGCTCAGTTTTTTTTTACTTTTTATCAATTTCAAGAATTGTATTCAAAAGCACATTTGCTCCCTTCCAGCAGTTTTCTACCGGAGTATACTCAAGTTCACAATGAGAGTGTCCGCCTTCGCTAGGAACAAAAATCATTGTTGTTGGAACGATGTCGCAAAGATACTGAGCATCGTGTCCTGGTCCTGAATACATTCTGAGAGAAGAATAGCCAAGTTCCTTTGCAGACTTTTCAACATCATCAATAAACTCAGGATAATACTGAACTGTCTTACGGCTCCATGCTTCTTCATAAGTCATTGTACAGCGGGCCCATTCTTTCGGCATTTTCTTGATGATATCAAGACACTGTTCAATAACTTTTGGATCCTGATGGCGGGCATCAAGAGTGAACTTGATTTCATCAGGAATGATTGTATGAATGTTAGGATGACAGCTGATTTTTCCTGTTGTATAAACAAGTTTTTTATCAAGCTTGTCAAACTCTGTATGAAGATACATAAGAGCCTGAGCTGCGGCATACAAGGCATCCTTTCTGTATGGCATAGGGAAAGTTCCGGCATGGTCAGCCTGTCCGCGGAAGGTGAACTCGTAGTTAATCATTCCGCAAACTCCTTCAACTACACCAATATCATATTTACCGTCTTCAAGAACCGGTCCCTGTTCAATATGAAGTTCAATAAGGCCTGTTGTTTTTTTAGGGTCTATTCGGTTTGCTTCGCTTCCTTCAAAGCCAGACTCTTTAAGTGCCTGGCCGAATGTGTAGCCCGGAATATCCTTTGCTTCAGAAGCAAGCATAGCAGCCTTGTCAAACTTTCCTGTTACTACGCCGGAACACATCATGGCAGGTTCAAAGCGGGCTCCTTCTTCGTTTGTCCATACAACAAGCTGAATCGGATGTTTATGAGGAATCTTCTGAGTAACGATTGTTTCAATTGCTTCCATTGCAGTCATTACACCAAGAATTCCGTCATAGTTACCGCCCTGGCGGACAGAGTCACAGTGGCTTCCGCTCATAATTACGCCGGCATTTGGGTCAGTTCCCGGCAGAGTGCAGTAAATGTCACCCATATCATCAGTCTTAAAATCAAGTCCCAGTTTTGTCATGCGGGCTTTAATTTCGTTACGGGCCTGAATTGCTTCCGGCGAAAGTGAAAAACGTGTAATTCCGCCGTGTCCGGTAT
Organism: Treponema sp. C6A8; assembly: GCF_000619925.1. Taxonomy (GTDB): domain Bacteria; phylum Spirochaetota; class Spirochaetia; order Treponematales; family Treponemataceae; genus Treponema_D. The sequence goes on from NZ_KK211042.1 coordinate 150,570, forward strand.
CACCGAACTTTGAAAAAGTCTTGATTTTGTCTTCCATTCTTTTAATATCGCATGTGTACATATTTTCCCCCTTATTTATCTATTAATACTATCTTTATTATTTGAAACTGAAGTTCTGACACCCGGCACAATTGCTTTTGCAGGGCAGACCAGAAGACAGAGCTGACAACCGACGCAGTTTTTATTCAGAACAGGCTTACCGTTCTTTCCTAAATCAAGCGCCTGATGTCCGCCGTCATAGCATGAAGTTATGCACCTTCCGCAGCCGACGCATTTTTCGCGAAGAAACTTAGGAAACTGCTTTGTACGTCTGTCCAGAAAATCTGTAGAGACAATCTTTGGCAGAGCCTGCCCTACAATCTGCTGAACCGAATTATAGCCGTACTTAGCAAGATAGCGCTTCATGCCGTCTATCATGTCGTGAATGATTCCATAGCCGTACTGCATTACGGATGTTGTAACCTGAATTGTTCCACAGCCTAAAGTCATAAACTCGGCCGCATCACGCCAGGTCTCAATTCCGCCCATTCCGCTGATTGGAACCGCCATTGTTTCTATGCACTTTTTCATATCATTAATGAACCTGAGCGCAATAGGCTTTACAGCCTTTCCAGAATATCCCCCGACACTGGTGTAGTTTCCAACCTGAGGCTGAGACACAAAAGTATCAAGGTCTACGTTGACAATTGACTTGATTGTGTTGATTGCCGCAAGTCCGTCTGCACCGGCATTTACTGCCGCAATTGCAGGAATTTCCATATTGCCGACATTTGGCGTCATCTTGGCAAGTACAGGCAGTGTTGAACCTCTTTTTACAGCCTTTACATAGGCAGAAACAAGTTCCGGATTCTGTCCTACATCACTGCCAAGACCATGAGTAGCCATGTGAGGGCATGAAAAATTACATTCAATGATATCTGCTCCAGCCATCTGAACCTGACGGGCAAGGCTTTCCCATTCCCTTTCATTTCGTCCCATAATGCTTGCAATTATGACTTTTGTTGGATATTCACTTTTGAGACTTCTGATAAAACCAAGGTTTTCTTCAAGCGTATGGTCGCTTATCTGCTCAATGTTCTTAAATCCGACAAAACCGTCATCTTCCTTGCGGAGAGTTGCAAAGCGGGGCGAAACTTCTTCAGGAACAAAAGCACCGATTGTCTTAAAGGCAACTCCTGCCCAGCCTTCGTCAAAGGCTTTTGCAATCATTTCGTAATTGCTTGCTACGACTGACGAAGAAAGAAAGAATGGATTTTCACAACGTATGCCGCAGAAAAGGGTATCAAGATAAACTTCATCGTCAGGAAAGCTTACTACCCCATCTTTCAATTCCTCCGAATCTTCAGAAAGTGAAAGCAGGGCTGACACTGTCTTCTGTACTGGAACAGCATGTGTAATTTTTCCCTTTAAGCAGGCTTCTTCACATTCTTTTGCAGTACAGTCCAGACAGGATGTGTTTTTCTTTGCCTGAGAATAGGCACCGCAGGCATTTTCAAAACGAAGTGAATACAGGATTTTTGCTGCATCCACTCCTTTTTTACAGGCTGCAGTACAGTTTTTGCCGCTGCAAAGAAGGCATGATGAAGCTGATTCCTTTATAATCTGTGAAGCATATTGAAAATCCATACTGTCATTCTCCTATGTTGTAGTTTTTTTCCGCATTAGAATTTAACTGCTGCGCACTTTACGAATTTTCCTTCTCCAGGCTTTCCAACGTATTCTCCATTGTCATAAACAAGAGAACCGCGTACATAAGTCTGAACCGGATAACCGTGAACCTTTATTCCTTCCCAGATTGTGTGGTCGTAATCGGAATGCATGTTCTTTACGCTGATTGTAAAATCCTTTTTTGGATCATAAACAACGATGTCTGCGTCCTTTCCGATTGCAAGTGAACCTTTCTGTGTACATCCGAAAATCTTTGCAGGATTTTCGGCGCAAAGTTCAACCGCGCGTGAATAGGAAATCTTTCCCTCTGTGGCAGCGCCAAGCATATAAGGATAAAGGTTTTCTACTCCGGCACATCCGTTCGGAATCTTTGTAAAATCGTTTAAACCCCAGTCCTTTTCACTCTGCTGGAAAGGGCAGTGATCAGTTGCAACAGTATCGATTGCACCGTTTCTGATTGCCTGCCACAAAGCTTCGCGGCTTTCTTCGCCCTTCATTGGTGGCGAGCAGACAAAGTTACGTCCGTCAGGGCGCTTATAAACGTCGCAGGTAAACTCAAGATACTGAGGGCAGGTTTCTATAAAGATTTTTGCACCTTCCATTTTTGCCTTAACGGCAGCCTCAAGTCCTTCCTTATCTGACATGTGAACAATATAAAGCGGGGCATCAGCATTCTGAGCCCAGTGAACTGCGCGCTTGTCTGCTTCGGCAGCAACAAATTCAGGGCGGCTCATGTAGTGATACCAGGCATCCGTTTTTCCTTCTTTCAGATACTGGGCTACACGCAAATCAATCATGTCCGGGTTTTCTGCATGAAGATTGGTGATTGCCCCGACTTCCTTTGCCTTAAGAAGGATTTTTACAAAGGTTGCATCGTCAACCATCATTCCTTCTTTTTTATAGACAAAGAAGCACTTAAAGCTTGAAACACCATAATCAACAGCATCCTTAAACTCATCAAGAATTGCGCCGTCATTCAAATCGGTAATACAGCAGTGGAAGGCAAAATCACAGCAGGCTTCTTTTTCTGCAACCTTGCGCTTTGCATCTACAGTTTCTATGATGCCGTGCCCCTTACGCTGCATAGGATAATCAAAGACTGTTGTTACGCCACCGCAGGCAGCGGCTCTTGTTCCAGACTCATAACCGTCGGCAGAGACAGTTCCGCCAAAAGGCATTGCAAGATGGGTGTGAGCGTCAATTGCTCCTGGAAGAACAAGCTTTCCCGATACATCTACAACTTTTGCCTTATCATCTTTTAAGTCAGAAGCAATCGCAACTATTTTTCCGCCGGAAACGCCGATATCTGCCTTGAACATTTCCTTTGAAGTTACAATAGTTCCGTTTTTTATAATCAAATCCATAAAGCACTTCCCAATGGAGACCGTCAACCTCATTGCAGACGGTCTCCGGCTCCTTTTTTATTTTTTTTATTTAATCTTTATACTTGTAAACAAGTACCAGGCCTGATTTCTGATAAACCTGAGCAACTTCAAGCAAATCCATTCCGCCGGCATCTGCAACTGCAAGGTTTGTCAGCCAGGTTACACCAAAATCAACCTGACCTGTGTAAACAGCTGTTGTTTCTGCAATATCACCGCCGCCAGGAATGATAGTTACATCAAGACCAAGGTCCTTGTAGTAACCTTTATCAAGGGCAACGTAGTAACCCATAAACTGTGCCTGTGGAAGCCACTTAAGCTGAATTTTTACACTGCTCTTTTCAGGTTTTCCAAAATCACCTGCATTTGCTGCCTTAATAAAGCTGTCATCCATGATGTCTGCAAGAGTGAATGAAGCAAACTTTTCTGCGGCAGCTCCATCGCTAAGCTTTACATATTTTTTTGCTATATCCAGAGTCTGCTGCATTGCTTCCATATCAAAGGCACCGTAATCACTTACTTTTACACCCTTAGTATTTGTTTCGCAAAGCTTTTTAACTTCTTTTGCCATGTGAAGCTGGTGATCTGCCGAAACAGAAGAACCATACTTGTAGCAGATTTCTGCAGCTTCTTCAGGATTTGCGCAGGCAGCAGCCCATCCTTTCAAACTTGCAGCAAGGAAAGCCTTTACAGTATTTGGGTTTTCACTTGCAAATCTTTTTGTTGTAAAGATGTTGTCTTCCATCATTGCAACACCTTCGTCGTTCATATCGATTGTTCCGACTGAATCTCCGTATTTGTAACCGCCGTCATAGCTGTTCTGAACAAGTCCAAGTTCGTTATAGGTCATGGCAGAAGCAAGCGCGATTGTATTATCATCAAAACCATCCATATCAAATGCCTGACTCAGATAATTTGTAGGAAGATTATATTTTGCAAGCAGAGCGAGGATTTCATATTCATTTCCCAAGCCCCAGTTGCCCACTTTTCCTGCCTCAGCTGCCTCTTTAATAATAGTTGCTGAAGGAGTCCCCTTTTTCCATCCCACACTTTCGGCCGATTTTCCTTTACAACCGAATGCCACACATGAAAGCAGCGCTACTGCTCCTGTAAGGGTGATTTTTGTCAGATTCTTTTTCATTTCCATACCTCCAGAAATTAATTTTTTATTTTGAAGTCCTGTTCTTAAGAACAAGGCTTTCTGCCACAAGTAAGATTACATACATCACGATTCCTATAAGGCAGGCAACCACAATGTAAGACCAGGCCGTTGCGTACTGGGCAAGAACAATGTTCTCGCGGATTTGACGCCCAACCCCGATTATGTATTCCGCAAAGTATTCGCTGACCATTGCGCTTATTACGCAGCCCGGCACGCTGATGCGAAGGGCGGTAAAAATATAAGGCACGCAGTTAGGAAGCCTCAGCTTGAAAAACACAGTTGCAGGCCTTGCCGCATAAGATTTAAAGAGGTCCAGGCTGAAAGGCTTAAGCTCTGTAAATCCCCTGTAGGCATTGATTGCCATGCTGACTGTGCAGGTAATCATTACAACCAGCATTTTTGCCAGCATAGATCTTGTATTCGGGTCGGGACTGAAGTCCTTGGTCAGGTTATTGAAAATCGGCGCAATCGCAATAATCGGGATTGCATTAAAGGCTGTTGCCAGTGAAAGCCCACCCTTTCCCCAGTGAGAAAACATTGTTGCAATCATTGCAAGAAGAAATCCCAGCAGGGAACCTAAGACAAGTCCGCCAAGTGCCACAGTTACAGTCGCCCTTATATCACCTGCCATCTTTCCAAAGTTATCAAAGAGAATCTGCATGATTCTTGAAGGAAGAGGCAGGGTAAAAGTATCTGCCCCAAACCATCCGTGAATAATCTGGAACTGCCACAAAATCAGAATTAAAGCCCCGAAAAGGACAGGATACAAAACTGACTTAACAGTATTTGATTTTATTTTTCTTACTATCTTCATATTCCGCCTCGCATCCTATCTTCTTTTCTTTGAAACTCTTGCCCCCGGAACAAACAGTTTTTCCAGAAGCACCATCAGGTAAAAACTCATAATTCCAACAAAAGCACTGAAGAACACAATCTGCCAGAAAACATATATGCTCATTGCATGCTTTAATGACTGGCTCAGCATACAGCCAAGTCCGCCGCCCCCCTGCAGGGTATCTACCAGAATGGAAGCCGTAACAGCCATAGGAGCAGCAATCTTAAGCCCCGTAAAAAGGGATGGAATGCTTGCCGGAATCATAAGCTTCTGGTAAACCTCAAAGCTTCTTGCAGCATAGGAATAAAACAGTTCCAGTTTTTCCTTTTCTATTGCCTTTAGCCCCGCAAGTGTATTTACCGCTACCGGATAAAAGGTCAGGATTGCGGCAATTACAATTCGGCTTTTATTGATATCCTGTGTAATTGCAAGAACTACAGGCGCCATTCCCAAAATCGGAATCAACTGAATCAGCATCAGATATGGAAAGGCAATTTTTTCGATTGCCGCAAAGCGCCGCATCATAATTGCAAGCAGGTAACCGAACAAAGCCCCGAAAATAAATCCTATTAAAGCTCGTCCCAGGGTAATGCCTGCATTAAAAAGAACCAGCTGAAGGGCTGTCTGAGTTGCAGTCACCTTCTTAGTAGTAAAAACCGACTGAAGAATCTGCCATAAATGGGGAAGAACATTCTCAGGCGTTCTTTTTGTTCCGGCAATTACAAAGGCTCCAAGCTCCCAGACAATCATCAGTCCAAGCACCCATATAAAAGTTACAAACTTAGGACTTTTAAGAATCTTTTTAATCATCAGCTACACTCCTTCAAAGCCGCTTCTAACCTTTGCAACCAGTTCTGTAAAATGCTGGCTGTTCTTACACTCAAGACTTCTAGGACGAGGAATATCAATATCCACAACCGAAGTTATGCGTCCCGGGTGAGGTGAAAAAACAACTACCCTGTCGCTAAGGAAAACTGCTTCCTGAATGCTGTGCGTAACAAAGATGATTGTCTTATGTGTCTTACGCCAGATTCTAAGAAGGTCTTCGTGAAGGCGTTCCTTTGTAAACTCATCAAGAGCGCTGAAAGGTTCATCCATAAAAAGAACATGAGGGTCTAAAGCAAGGGCGCGGGCAATTCCGACACGCTGCTGCATACCACCCGAAAGCTCTCTTGGATAGTGATAGCCAAAATCCTGAAGTCCAACGATTTCAAGCATTTCGGTAACCTTCTTTGTTCGCTCAGGCTTTGGCATCTTCATCAGTTCAAGCGGAAGGCAGATGTTTCGTCTGATTGTACGCCAGTCCATAAGAACCGGACTCTGAAATACAATTCCGAATTCCTTTGCAACTCTGGCTTCCTGTGGAGTAAGACCGCCTACAAAAACCTTTCCCGAAGTTGAAGGAATAAGGCCTGAGATAACTCTAAGAAGAGTTGTCTTTCCACAGCCGGAAGGGCCTACAAGAGAAATAAACTCTCCGTTCTTAATATCAAGGTTTACGTTCTGAAGAGCTACCGTCTGATTTTTTTCATCAGTAGCTTTATAAACCACACTCAGATTCTGAACAGTAATTTTTACAGGTGCAGTTTTAGGGTCAAAAAATACCTCTTCCTTAACAGCAGCTTCCATTTTGTACCTCCAGTAAAAAAAAAAAGACGCAGAACCAGATTTTTTCTGATTCTGCGCCTTTGCAGTATTTCTTCTCTTTCTTTATGCCCTTAATATACGCACAAAAATACTTTATTAATATTGCCTAAATTACAAATTTTAAGATTTTTTTTGTGCATTAAGCACAAATTTTCTTATTTTTCCCTAAGAATTTTGTAAATCTTAAGGATATCTGCCTCCGAAACTTCCTTTCTTGTGTTGGAAGGACTGCCGGAAGCAAGAGCATCCTTTGCCATCTTTGGCGAAAACTCTTCAAACTTCTTAAGGTCGATTCCATATTGGCGAAGTGTCGGAATTTCAAGTTCTTTTGTAAGTCCTTCAAGGGCGCTGATAAAGTCCCCGGCCCCTATTCTACGAGCAATATCCGCAAAGCGGCTTTCAGCACCATCAAGAGCAAACTTAAGGCATTCGCAAATAAGCATTGCATTTGAAATTCCGTGCGGAACATGGAATAAAGCTCCGATCGGGCGGCTCATTCCGTGAACAATCGTCACACTGGAATTATTGATTGCAACGCCTGCCTCATAAGCTGCAATTGCAAGAGACTCGCGGGCAGCTATGTTATTACCGTCTTTTGCAGCAAGAGGCAGCATTTTGAAAATGCGTTCAATTGCATCAAGGCAGTAAAAATCAGTCAGCGGACTTGCCTTTTTTGAAGTATAGGCTTCTACCGCATGAGTAAGGGCATCCATACCGGTTGCAACTGTAATTCCACGCGGGGCAGAAAGCGTATAATTAAAATCCACAAGTGCCAGATCCGGTAAAAGATCATCGCCCTTCATCAAAAGCTTTGCATCAGTTTTTGTGTCGGTGTAAACAAAAAACTTTGTTGCTTCTGAACCGGTTCCGGCAGTTGTAGGAATGAGAACCAGCGGAGGAAAATCTCCCTTCATCTCCTTTCCTGCCCAGTCAATCAGCTCGCATTTGAGCACAGACATTGCAGCAACTGCCTTTGCAGTATCAAGCGGAGTTCCTCCACCAAGCCCGATTATAAAATCACACTTTTCACTTCTATAAACCTGAACCGCACTTATAATCATTTTGTCATCAGGCTCACCGGGTAAGTCATTAAAAACTGCAGATGCAATTCCTGCCCCTTCAAGTTTTTTCTGAATTTTCCCGGTAAGACCTGTTTTTGTGATTATCTTTCCGGTTACAATCAGAGCCTTTTTTCCCATCTCCCTGATATAAGGAATGGCTGAGTCAAAGGCCCCCTGCCCCATAATCGTGCGGCCTGGCATTGTAAAATTAAAAGCCAAGTTTTGCCTCCAGAAGAGAAAGAACTTCATCAAGTTTTGCCATTTCCTCATCAAGCTGAGCTTCTGTGATGATAAGAGGAGGGGCAACCATAATGCAGTTTTCATGGGTATAAGTTACAAACCCGCGGGCTTTAAGTTCCTTAGTTACAAAGCCCATAAGATTTTCAGGATCCCTTCCCCATGGAACAAGAGGTTCACGGCTAGCCTTATCTTTTACAAGTTCTACCGCGCTGAACAAACCGATATAGCGCACATCACCTACGCTCGGATGCTTAGCCTTTAAGCCTTCAAGAATTTCTCCCAGATGCTTTCCGACCTTCTGAACGTGACCTTCAATATCATTCTTAAGATAGAATTCCTGGCAGGCAACTCCGGCTGCGCAGGCAAGAGGATGTCCGGAATATGTCAGACCGCATGAAAGGTAATTATCATCAAAGAATGCGGCAATTTCATTTTTAACGATACAGCCTCCAAGAGGAATGTAGCCTGAGTTTACCCCCTTGGCAAAAGTGATGATATCAGGAACAACATCAAAGTTCATAAAGGCAAACATTTTTCCTGTTCGGTACCAGCCTGCCATTACTTCATCACAAATCATCATAATTCCGAATTCATCGCAAACGGCACGAACTCCCTTGAGGTAGCCCTTAGGAGGAATGATTACACCGTTTGAACCGGTAATTGTTTCGCACACAATTGCAGCCACACGGTCAGCGCCTTCGTAAATTACCTGATCCCTGAGCTGGCGGATATAGTATTGAGTTGCTTCTTCTTCAGATGCAAACTTAAGTTTTTCCTGATAGAGATAAGGATCAAAAAAGTGGATAAAGCCAGGAATTGCCGGTTCAAGCGCAAAGTGTCTAGGCTCACCAGTCAAGTTTCCTGCACCAAAGGTTGAACCGTGATATGAACGGTAACGGCTCATTACCTTAAAGCGGCCTGTATACATTCGCGCAATTTTGATTGCATTTTCGTTGGCATCGGCACCGCCGTTAGTAAAGAAAACTTTTCCAAAGCAGTCAGGCAATCTGTCTACAATTGATTTTGCAAGCTTTGCTCGAGGCTCAGATCCGAATGAGCCCTGAATATAGGCGTAAGAATCAAGCTGAGCTTTAATTGCCTCTGTCATTTCTTTATTTGCGTATCCGGCATTCATATTAACCTGCTCAGAAGACATATCCGCGTAACGTTTTCCGTCGGTATCGTAAATGTAAATTCCTTCGCAGCGAGCAACAGGAGTAGGATTAAGTCCACGCTGCTTGCTCCAACTCTGCAGAACATATTTTGTCTGCATTTCGCTAATTTCTTTTCCAGTCATATCTGCCTCCAAATCTTTTTTTTAATCTTGCTTTGTTTTATACCCGAACGATTTCCCCTTTCAACTGAAATAAAAAAATAATTTTACATTTTGAATAAATTTTTTGATGGCTTTGTGCAAGAAGAAAAGAATAATTGAAGAAATTTATGCAGATTGAACAAAATAAAGGGTATGCAGGCAAAACTGATAATTTGGGGAAATCCGTGACCGCAGCAATCTGATATTATACATTTACAAGCTTTTTGACTATATGAATAAGACCAGATTTTCTGTAATATGCCTGCAAAAAGGAGAAAAATATGGATAAAAAACTTTTGACAATTCAGGACATTTCCTGCGTGGGACAGTGCTCGCTTACAGTTGCCCTGCCAATCATTTCTGCCTGCGGAATTGAAACAGCAATTCTTCCCGGGGCCCTGCTTTCCAACCACACTGCGGCCGGCTATTCGGGATGGACTTTCAACGACCTTACGGACGAAATGCCAAAAATCCTTGAACGCTGGAATAAGGAAAATATAAGATTTGACGCCTTTTACACTGGCTACGTTACAAAAACTCAGATTGCCCACATCCTTCAGATTATGGATAAGGCAGCCCTTCCGGGAGCACTCCGCATTGTTGATCCGGCTATGGCTGATAACGGAAAGCTTTATGCGGGATTTGACGACAACTTCCCTCAGGAAATGGCAAAACTCTGTAAGGGTGCCGACTACATTCTTCCAAACCTGACAGAAGCAAGCTTCCTTTTGGGCATTCCTTACGCCGGCTCAGATTACGACCAGGCTTACATAGAAAAAATCAGCCGCGACCTTGCAAAGCTGGGCGCTAAAAATGTTGTGATTACAGGCGTTTCTTTTGAAAAAGGAAAGATTGGCGCTTCTGTTTACCACAGCGACTCAGACTCTTTTGAATATTACTTCAACGAAAAAATTGACGTTTCCTTCCACGGAACAGGCGACGTTTTCTCTTCAGCCTTTGCCGGCGCCCTGATGAGAGGAAAATCAGCCCTTCAGGCAGCCAAAATCGCCGCAGACTTTGTTGTAGATTCAATCAGGAAAACTCTGGACGACAAGACCGACCACTGGTACGGAGTTAAATTTGAAAAGGCAATCCCAGGACTGATTAAGGCGTTGGAAGAGTAAAATAAAACGGGGCTCAAAGGAGCCCCTGCCTCACATCTCTTGCCCATTCTTGCCTTCTTAACATATAATAACAATATGTTAAAAGTTTACACACAGGAAAATACCTTTACAAACCGTAAGAAACCTTATGTTTTCAAAAGTCAGAATGACATTACAGTAGACGAAGACGCTATTATCAGACAGATAGCTGATGCAAATACGACAATCACAGAAGCTGATGCTAGGGCAGTAATGAATGTTCTGGAAAGAGTATTTTGGAATAATATTAGAGATGGTAATGTTGTAAAACTTTTTATGGGAAGTTTCAGGGCAGGAGCCGCCGGAAGTGCAGAAACATCAAAAGAGATTTTTAAGCCAGTACCTGTAAACTATAAGAATGCACCTCAGCGGGATCACAAAATTTCTTTATTATTCAAAAGCGATATAAAAAAAGAAAAACTTTTGTGCGAAGACGTCAAATATGAACGTATAACAAATCATGGCATATGCAATCCCTACATTTCCTCTATCAGCGGTTACAGCAACAGAATAAACGGAGTTTTTTCACCAATGGAAATTGCCACAATTGACGGTAAGTTTATAAAAATTGACTGTAAGGATGATAATCAGGGTGTTTTTATAAGCGGCAAGGGAAAAACATATAAGCCGAATATTTTTATCAAAAATACAAGAACAATGCTTTCCTTTCAGCTTCCTGCAGAAATCGAAGAAGGCGAATACCTTGTAACAGTAAAAACAAACAGAAGAGGCCTTCTGCATGAGTCTAATACCTATAAGATTATTATAGAAAAGTCCTAAGAAAATAATGACTAAAGTATATAAAAAAAAGACCTTAGGTCAGTAAGAAAAACCTCTAAAGTCTTTGACAAAAGTTCTGAACCTGGTGGAGTTCCAACTTGAAACTGCACCAGATTCACTCTGAAACTCCACGAAGTTCACCCCGTCCCCCGTGCAGGTACAAAAGATTTATTATAGAGCTACAGGTGATTTATTATTCTCCTCCAAAGTTTTATCCTCTATAAAATCCTTCACTACTTAATGCAGCCCATTTTTTATACATTTCTTTGTAATTGTCTTTTATAAAAGCTTGGATTTTATTAATTTCTTTATCCGTAAGTACACCTCGTTTTTCTACGATTGTATCTCCATTTTCTTTTACAAAGAATTTTGCAGATGATTCTTCTGTCAGGGTAGAATCACTTGCATGAACATGAAAAGCTTCAACAATACATTTTGCAGTAAAGTACAAAAAGTATCCGCATATTTTGTATTGAAAATATTTAGGCATTATCCATCTCCAGATACTTTTTTGCATTTTTCAAATAATCTTTTGCGATAGAAAGTTCAATATCGTCCATACTGGTTTCAATCAGGCTTTCTCCATCAATAGATTTGTCATAAAAAAATACAGCGGCATGATTTTTTTCGTTTAGATTTACAACATCAATTTTGTCATCATGTTTTAAGAAAGCGAACCCATCAATTATCACATCTGCTTTATCTGCAATTTCATTTATATCACTCATATCGAATCTCCACTTTTTTTATAGGTTCAAGAAACTGCTTTGAATTAAAATGTAATTCATTAAGAACGTTTGTTATATCAACATACTCTTCTGTAATTCCTAATTTGTCATAATCAGCCATAACAACAAGATAGCCATTATCCCAATTTTCTATTGATTTATATTCTTTCAATTTTGAAGAAGTTCTGAATTTTAGAGTAACATCTCCAAACTTAAAAAACGAGAAAATTCCAGAATTGCTTAAATAGGCTGTAGAATTGTTCACCATACAGATATTATAGCGGATATTTGGACAGAAGAAAACGAATATTTTTAGACGGCAGCCGGCGGGAAGAACCATATAGCTTATTCGGAAGGAAGGCGAAATCGTTTTGGAAAAGGTATTAACGTAAATTACCTTACCGCTGCTGTCACCGCTAAAAAGTGTCGGCAGAGGCTTTCCGTTAAAACGGAACTCGCTGTCGTAATCATCTTCTATTCTAAAGCGGTCGGAAGCCTCAGACGCCCACTGTAAAAGTTCAAGGCGGAGGCGAATTGGCATTACTCGGCCGGTCGGAAAATGATGGGCCGGAGAAAGATGGATTATGTCGATTTGCTTTTGATTTAAAAGCGAAGTATCAAGCCCCTAAGAGTCGATTAAAACCGGCTTTACATCTGCCCCGTTGAGCTGAAAAACCGAGGCAACCTTGTGATAACCGGGATTTTCCACACCGTAGATTTTATTCCGCCCGAAAAACTGCACCAGCATTGAATAAAGGGATTCTGTTCCCGCACCAATTACAATCTGATATTATAGGTTTACAGGATTTTTGACTATATTCGTAACACCAGAGTTATTTTTAATTTGCATTATAAAACCAATCTTCCATATTTAAGAAAGCCATTTCTTTCATGACTTCAAAATCTGCTGTATTATGAGTAACCAGTATCATTCCATTTGAAATGGCTGTAGCTGCAATTTGAGAATCGTAAAAAGGAAGAGGCTTACCTTTTTTTTCTGCATCCGACTGCATTTCTCCACATATTCTTGCTGAAAATTTATCATAAGGAATGATTTCAACATTCTCTTCAAGATTTTTTATAAAACTTTGGATTATACTTTTTCTTCTTCCTTCCGGCATGCGCTTTAAACCACGGGTTAACTCTTGCCAAGTAACTGATGCAATTGCACAAAGATTTTTTCTTGCACTATAAAATGCAAGAACCTGATTATCTGGTCTTTCTTTTACGAATTCCGAAACTATATTTGTATCTAATAAATATGTTTTTTTCATAATTTTTCCCCTTTTGCAAAAGCAAGCAATTACGCCCAAGGATCTTTTGAATAATCAGGGTACTCGCGGGATGGTTTTACATCAAATTCTAAACCATATAGATCATCTTTATGTTCTTTACGCCATAAAGTAAGCCAATTTTCTGATTTACTTGATGAATCTGTATATTCTCCATAACTGACAATAACAGCAACAGGCTTGTCATAGCGGGTAAGCTCTACAACCTCGCCTTCTTCCGCCATTTTTACCAGGGCTGAAAAATTATTTCTGGCATCGTAAATAGATGTTCTGCACATAGACGCCTCCCAAATTCAATTTGTATATTTTTATTGTAACCTGAGAAAATATTCTGGTCAACATATTTTATTCTAGCCAACATTAAAAAGTAATTTTTCGACAAAAAAAAGGCGTTATAAAAACGCCTTATAAATTTATGTATATCAGATTTACTACTCCAAGTTTACTGATTATTTAATTTTTTTAGATGCTTTACAAGTTCTTATAAGCTGAACAGCACGAAGGAAGGCATCTGCTTCTGTAATTTTATTACCTACATCAAATAGAGGACTTAATATATTTTCAGCAAATTCATCATTTACAACACATTTTACAGAAAAATTTTTACCATCAAAGTATTCAGCAAAAAGATTATTTATATCATCTGCCGCTTTTCTTACAGGTTCCACATCACCGCCCTTAACAAAAGGACATGCAAACATTATTTCAAAAGATTCATAATCTGAAAAATATTGTAAGCAAGTAAGACAGAATCTAAATAGCTTTTTGAAAATTCTATCTTCGTTATCACCGTAACCAAGCCCATTATTATGAAAAGCCACATCGGCGATATACAGTTCTTTTCCCTTAAATCCTATTACATCAATTTCTGTTTCATTTAATATATTTTCAAGTGTTCGTTGTACACCGTTCTTGCTTGTGAAATTTTCTCTTACAGTTTCATTTTCACTATATAATTTGTCGTATATTTCTTTTACATTTGAGTTTTCTTCATACGCTTTGGAATTTGTCCAGTTTTGACAACAAATCGTACATTTTTTTATATATTTTAAATAACTCAGCAATACTGATTCACCAATATTATCAGTCATATTTTTACCTGCATTCTATAGATTTATATTTTCTTTAAATTATAACTGGATTCGCACTTCCGCGAATGCGGAAGTCGATAATAATTTCCTTATAGAACTAGCCAACGCTAGTTGGCGTTACGAACAACACGGAAACCGACGATGTCGCTGCGGTCGTCCGGGCTGTTGCTGGACCTGGTAGACACCTTGCAGTTAGAAGCATCATAGAACCAAGAGCCACAACGAATGACACGGCTAGAACCGGAAGCCGAGCCCGTAGCCGGCGTGTAGCTATATACAGAGTCATACCGCCAGTCATAACACCATTCGCAAACATTTCCGCTCATGTCGTAAATTTTAATTTCATCAGAAATCGGGCTCTTACCTTTTACTTCATGCGTTTTTGAACCGGAGTTTTCATAATACCAGGCAACATTATCTATAGTGTCACTTCCGGCATAAGTTGTCTGTGTAGCTGGTATTCCGTTGTTACCACCACGTGCAATGTACTCCCATTCTGCTTCTGTTGGTAAACGATAGCCGTCTGCCTCCGTGTTGTATGTAACAGCATTCCATGTGCTGTTTTTACTTGAAGGGCCACAATATTTTGTTACACCGCTACTTGCCTGACTAACTATATCCGGCCAGCTTGCAGGGTCAGTTTCATCATTTATTTTATATGCGGGTGTGAGCCCTTCGTCTATTGACCTTAAGTTACAGTAGACAATTGCATCATACCAGTTCACATTATATGCAGGAAAATTCTCGCCTAAACCACTTGATGAACGCGGCCTGTCAGAGCCGTATTTACAGTACTTTTCGTATTCAGACTGTGTAATTTCGTGGTCGCACACGTACATATCTGGAATTGTTACAGTTCTGTTATTTATGAATACTTTAGAATCTGCTACCTTACCGTTTACTGTTGCTCCTTTTATTTCCACAAATCCGTCCGGCATATTGCTTACAGAGCTTCCAACCGCAACTTTCCATTTTCTTGCAATACTCTCGTTTCCAAGAGAGTCTAGACTTACAAAATAGAAGGTATAATAAGAAGCCGATGAATTAATTCCGCTAAAAGTTTTTGTCTTTGTACCAGCGGCAACAGTAACAGAGTCGCTTCTTACACTATCGCCTGTTCCGTTGTTACTGGTGTAAGAAATAGACACATGGTCAAAATCGCCGTCAGAAGGATCTGTCCAGTTTAGAGTTATACTTCCGTTTGAATAGGTTCCACTTAACTTTTTTACTGTTTCAGGTGGAGTAAATTCAAACTGGTCAATTGTAATCTGCTCGGTTTCTTCACGACCAGCTTCATCAAGGACAGCTACTGTGTATGAGCCATTACCATCTTTTTCGTTTGAAGCATTAATTGCAAATGTACCGTTAGTTTTCACGATTGAAGTTACATCAGTTGCCCCTGTATCAGCCAGAAGAGTTTTTGCCACAAGTGAGCCATTCTTTTTATAAACAACTTTTTTTACATCGCTGGCAGAAGTTACAGCAACATTAACTGTGACAAAGGTATTTGTTTTGTTTCCTGTGTAGGCAGCTCCGTTTTTGTTTGTATTTGGAACGCTTGCAGAAAGGGCGATTGAAAGCGGGTTACCTGCTCCGCCTGCAGAAGCGGTAATTTTCTTAATTGTTACATTTGCAAGGCTTACAGGACTGTTTTCAATTCCTTCCTTAATTGCAATTGCTTTTACAAGTGTGCTTGCAGTTAATACAATCTGAGTAGTATATGGTGTGCTTTCTGCAGTTGGAATTGCACCGTTGGTAGTGTAATAAATTGCTGCTCCAGAAGTTCCGCAGGAAAGAGAAAGATTTACGCCGTCTTCTGTGTTGGTAACAGCAAAATCAGGAGCGGCAGCATAGTTTTTATCAACCTCTATTTTCTGGTATTCAATTGTAGTTTTAGTTTCTATCTTATTTACAACAGAATAAGATGCATAAGAAACTGGAGAATTTTCCATTCCGTCTTTTACAGCAATTGCCTGGAAACTTGTATCACTGGTAATCGAAATGGTTTCTGTGTATTTTGTACTTTCACTTGTTGGAACAGAGCCATCTGTTGTGTAATAAATTACAGCACCTTCTGTCTGGCAGGAAATTGTGATATTAACTTTTCCTTCATCGCTGGCAGCTGTAAAAAGTGGAGAAGCAACATAAGATGTTTCTTCTTTGATTACTTTTTCAACTATGCGGTCTACATACTCAATATCTGCTTCCGGCTTGCAGGAAGCAAAACTTAATATAAGTGCCGCACCAGAAATAAGTGCAGCGACTGTCTTGCCGAATTTAGTCCGACAACTCTCAAACTTTTTCATAAAAAAGCTCCTTTTAGATTTAAAATATAAAAAGCCCGAAAAATGCAGGTTTAAACTTCGCTTAAATCTGCATTTTTCGGGCCTGTTTTTTAACCAGTGGTAAATTTATTAGAGACAGTTATATCGTAATGATGTAATGATGTAATGATGTAATGATGTAATGATGTAATGATGTAATGATGTAATGATGTAATGATGTAATGATGTAATGATGTAATGATGTCGAACGGTATTTTTTAATATCATTATCTGTCTCGTAACTTTATTTAATATAAGAATATATTAATGTTTTTCTTAGATTTGTTCAAATGTAAATTGCCCCCCGGCGCGAACGTGGAGGGCCGCGAAGCGGGTGCGAAGCACCGAACGTAGTGGAGCCCGGAAGGCGAGTAGGTGTTGGAACTCGCCCCTAAATTCATTATAATTAATGAACTTTACTATTAATAAAAAGAGGCAAAAAATGTCTAAATACCCATTTGAGAATATTGAACCCAAGTGGCAAAAAGTCGCAAAAATTACATCCTTGTAATTTTTGCTAGCGAACTTTCTTGCGAAAGTTCGACATATTAATTCCAAAGATACAACACGGCATCCATGCCGTAAATTACAGGTGCCCAATATTTTTGCACTCTGTATAAAAATGTAATTAATTTTAGGAGCAAATAAATGTCTAAGTACCCGTTTGAAAACATTGAACCCAAGTGGCAAAAATATTGGGAATTGAACAAAACATTCCGTGCAAAGGAAGATTCTAAGATTCCGCCGGAGAAAAGAAAGTATATTCTGGATATGTTCCCTTATCCTAGTGCGGCAGGACTTCATGTAGGTCATCCTGAAGGCTACACAGCAACTGATATTTACTGCCGTTACCTTAGAATGAAGGGCTTTAATGTGCTTCACCCGATGGGATTTGACTCTTTTGGTCTGCCGGCAGAAAACTATGCCATTAAGACCGGTACCCACCCAAGTACAACTACTCACGCAAATATCGAAAAATTTACCCAGCAGATTAAGTCTCTGGGCTTCAGCTATGACTGGGACCGCGTAGTTTCTACCTGTGAGGCTGACTACTATCACTGGACTCAGTGGATTTTCCTTAAGCTTTATGAAAAGGGACTGGCTTACGAGGCTCAGACTCCAATCAACTGGTGTCCTAGCTGTCTGACTGGTCTTGCTAACGAGGAAGTAAAGGAAGGCCGCTGCGAACGTTGTGGCGCAATCGTTACTCACAAGACTATCCGCCAGTGGATTTTGAAAATTACTGAATATGCTGAGCGCCTGCTGGAAGACCTTGACGGTCTTGACTGGCCTGAAAGCGTAAAAATCATGCAGCGCAACTGGATTGGAAAATCTGAAGGTGCGGAAGTTACCTTTAACGTTGCAGACAAGGACGGAAAGGAAAGCGGCGAAAAGCTTACAGTTTATACAACCCGCTGTGATACTCTTTTTGGAGCAACTTATATGGTTGTTTCTCCTGAGCATCCTCTTATTGAAAAGCTTACAACCGCTGACCAGAAAAAGGCTGTTGAAGAATACCGCGAGCAGGCAGCTAAAAAATCTGACCTTGAACGCACTGACCTTGCAAAAGACAAGACTGGTGTATTCAGCGGAAGCTATGCCGTGAACCCTGTAAACGGAAAGCTCATTCCTATCTGGGTTGCTGACTACGTTTTGATTTCTTACGGAACCGGTGCAATTATGGCTGTTCCTGCACATGATACCCGAGACTGGGATTTTGCTAAGAAATTCAATCTTCCTATTATCGAAGTTCTTAAGAGCGAAGTTGATGTTCAGAAACAGGCTTGGACAGAAGACGGTATCCACGTTAATTCTGAATTCCTTAACGGACTCAACAAGGCTGATGCCATCGCAAAAATGCTTGAATGGCTGGCAGAAAAAGGCGTAGGAAAGAAGGCTGTAAACTACAAGCTGCGTGACTGGATTTTCAGCCGCCAGCGCTACTGGGGTGAGCCAATTCCTCTGGTACACTGTCCAACTTGCGGTACAGTTCCTGTTCCGGAAAACGAACTTCCTCTTACTCTTCCTAACGTAAAATCTTACCAGCCAACTGGTACTGGAGAATCACCTCTTGCAGGCATTGAAGAATGGGTAAACTGCAAGTGTCCTAAATGTGGTGGCGCTGCCCGCCGCGAAACAAACACCATGCCTCAGTGGGCAGGAAGCTGCTGGTACTATCTGCGCTACCTTGACCCGCAGAACAGTAAAGCTTTCTGTTCAAAAGAAGCAGAAAATTACTGGATGCCGGTTGATTTATATGTAGGTGGTGCTGAGCACGCGGTCTTGCACCTCCTCTACTCACGCTTCTGGCACAAGGTTCTTTACGACTGCGGTCTTGTTTCTACAAAAGAACCTTTCCAGCGCCTTGTAAACCAGGGTATGATTACTTCTTTTGCCTTCCAGCGCAAGAACAAAACTCTTGTTCCAACTGACGAAGTTGACCAGAAGGCAGACGGCACATATTTTGAAAAAGCAACAGGCGAACCTCTTGAGCAGATTGTTGCCAAGATGAGTAAGTCTCTTAAAAACGTTGTAAACCCTGATGATGAAATTAAGGCTTACGGCGCTGACTCAGTCCGTATGTACGAAATGTTCATGGGTCCTCTTACAATGAGTAAGCCTTGGTCTACTCAGGGAATTGTTGGTATTCACCGCTTCCTTGAAAAGGTTTGGGCAGTAAGCGAAAAGCCTTTGAATGACACCGATATTACAGGAAAACTTGAAGACAAGGCTCTTGTAGCACTGCGCAAGACTTTTGCCCAGACTGTAAAGAAGGTTTCTAACGATACAGATACTTTGAACTTCAATACTGCTATCAGCCAGATGATGATTTTCATCAACGAAGCAAGCAAGTTCGAAAGCCTTCCACGTGCAATGTGGTCTGACTTTGTAAAACTGATTGCTCCTTATGCCCCTCACCTTGGTGAAGAGCTCTGGGAAAAGCTTGGCAACAAGAACACAATCACTTACGAAAGCTGGCCGACCTTCAACGAAGACTTCTGTAAGGACGACACAAAGCAGATTGTTGTTATGATTAACGGCAAAAAACGCGACACCTTCGAGGCAGCCCCTGGCACCAGCCAGGACGACCTCAAAGCCGCAGCCCTTGCCCTTGAAGGCGTAAAGAAGTTTACAGACGGCCACGAGATTGTTAAGACAGTTGTTGTGCCGGATAAACTGGTGAACCTGGTTATAAAATAATTAACGGATACTTTCCAAAGCTTCATAAGCTTTCCAGTAAACGCCCGTCTTAGTTTCAGCACTTTGGCGGGCATTTTTTTTCATGTCGGAAAGGAGGGCTTTGTACTGGGCGTCGTTAGCGCCTTTTAAGCCCATCATAATTATCTGAGGAACAAAGCCGATCATTGAAGACTGGTAGGCGTTTCCTTCAAACTGATTGCTTAGTTCAAAGCCCCTTACCATCCTTGTGTTGATTTTGTTTGTAAGGTAGACAATTACAAGGTTTTCTTCAGGCTCAATAAAAACGAGAGTGCCCGTAAATCCCTGATGCCCGAAGGCTCTGCTTGAACATACTGTTCCAAACTGCTTAGGAGTCTGGAATTCTGCCTGGCGCCACCAGCCAAGACCGTAATCTGAATGGTTTGCCGTCTGAGGGCTTGTAAAAAGGTCAATTACATTGCGTGAGAAAAAGCGGTTCTGACCGTAGCCGCCTGTAAGCATAAGGCTTGCAAGACGAGCCAGATCCTTTGAACTGGAAAAAAGACCTGCGTGCCCTGAAAGTCCTGCCATAGAATAATATGCAATTCCATCGTGAACTTCGCCCTGCAGGGTTTCTGTCCTGATATTTGAAAACTTTATAAAGCCAGAGCAGGTGTTTCCGTTAGGCTCAGTTGCGGCGCAGTCAGTCTTTTTGTAACCGTGTTTCAGCGGATTAAAGCAGGTACGTGAAAGTCCTAAAGCATCCCAGAAATTATCCTTCAAAAACTCGTCAAAGCTCTGACCCGTAATTTTTTCAACAATAAAACATAAGAGAATGTAGTCAATATCGCTGTAACGCAGCTTGGTTCCCGGCTCATAAACCAGAGGCGAGCGGAAAATCTGCTTAAGGACATTCTGTCTTGTTTCTTCAGAGCCGTCACTACCGGCAAAAAGCAGGTTTCTTCCGGGCTCTGCATTAAGCTTATCCTGCTCAAGGTAATAAGAGTCGTTGTGATAAGGATAGCCCGCCGGAAAGCCTGCCGTATGCATCAGAAGGTCACGGACAGTAATTCTTCTCTTCCATTCCTTAATCTGCTCCAGAGGAAAGTCAGCGTGGATTTTTCTGTTCTGGTAATTAATTATAATTGTGTCATCAGCAAACTGGTCGCCGAAAATCTGGGTTAGTTTCATATCAAGCGGAAGCCTTTCCTCTTCCACCAGCAGCTGAACGGCATAGTTTCCGGCAAACATCTTGGTAACAGAAGCAAGGTCATACATAGTGTCCTGCTTTACAGGCTGGGCATTTACAGGTACGCCATCCTTACCGTAGGTCTGAATATTCCCCCACTCCTTCTGGTAAATATATCTCCCGTCTTTTACAACCGTAAGCTGGGCGCTGGTAAAGCCGTTCTTAATATCAGCAGAAATGATCTTATCAATTAATTTTACGGCAGAAGAAGGAATACCTGACTCAGAAAGCTTTCCTTCTTTCAGAACCGGGTAAGGAATGCAGACTCTAACCTTTGCTCCCTTACCTGCACTTTCAAAATCAGAAATCTGAATTGTATTGCTGCCGTTTTTTGTAAGGGCGGAAATATCTGCCTCATAGGAAGCCCCGCCTGCCAGCTTCATATTGACAAGATTGCTGTTTATAAAAAGTTTAAAAGTACAATCAGCATTCGGGCTAAAATAAATTACCCCCTGTCCTTTATAGCCCTGGAAAGTCAGAATATTGTTTGCAGAATAATTTTCCACGGAAATCCAGTCCGGGAAAGTAACGTCAGTCTGCCATCTTTTTTCAACTTCTTTTTCTGAATACAAAAGATATGGCTTTCGTGCCTTCTTAAACTCCTCTAAATCTTTTTGCCAGGCTTCCTTAATATCTTCGGGGTAAGTACCCTTCATCAGCTGGGTGCGGACAAAATCAGAACCGGTCAGTAAATCAATCCAGTAATAGCCCTTTGCATTAGGCTTTCCAAAAAAGGAAGGAGCCTGAAGCTTTCTTGCAGACCTGTAAGCCCGGCTCAGATAAGATAAATCACTGCCTTTTTCAAAAATCTTTGAGAGTGGCAGGGAACGTAAATCTTTTCCATAGCAGATTTCTTCCAGAAATGGTGGATTTTTTGCTCCGTCAATCGAATGAGGAATAAAGGAAAAATCCATCTTTTCATCATCCTTAAAGTAAGGACTTCCGTAAATCTCAAAAGGAGATTCAGTTCCCCGTCCAACCGAAACAATTGTATTTTCAAAATAACAGGTAGAAGCGTAGAGATAAACAGAACGCATAGTCCTGATATTTGGAGAAGGCCGTCTTATAAGACAGTATTTAGTCTGGTGAGTGTAGTTCTTGCAGGGAATTACAGTTAAATCACAGGGTTTCCAATCCTTATCAAGAAGTCTGGAACCGTTCAGCATGCGGGCAAGCTCGCCCAGAGTCATTCCGTGCACCGTAGGCATTGAAAGAAGGCCTACATTAGACTCAAAGGACTTCTGCAGAATACCGCCATCAACATAAAAGCCGTTTGGGTTTGGGCGGTCAAGAATAATCACTTTCTTTCCGTAAGAGGCGCAGGCCTTCATCAGATAATAAAGGGAAATATAATAGGTGTAGTAACGAAGTCCTACATCCTGAATATCAACTACAAGAGTATCAAAAAGGGCCATGTCGCTGGCAGGTGGCATTTTGTCCCCGCCGCCGTAATACAAAGAAAGAATAGGAACTCCTGTTTTTTCATCAACAGAGCTGTCTATGCTTGCTCCTGCATCTTCCGTACCGCGAAAGCCGTGCTCCGGGCAGAAAACTGCCGTAACATTCACGCCGCTTTCTACAAGAAAATCAAGAATATGAGGTCCGTAAGAGACTGGATTTCCCTCTGCATCAAGGCCGAAAGGAAGGTCAGCCGCTTCTTCACTGCTGCCGTAAAGCTCCTTTCCACCGTAAAGCTCCCGACCGTCCTGCAAAATTATTTTATCACCCATTATCCCGGAATGATTTGAAAAAAGGGCAACGCGTTTTCCCTCCAGCAAGGGCAGATATTTTTCGCTCTGCTCGTCGCCCAAAATGACGCGGGGAGAGTTTTCTATATATGATTTGTCGATTTTTTTGACTTTAATATTGGCACAGCTGCAGAAAGCCGCCGCATAAAACCAGATTGCTGCAAGTATAAAGTGACATTTTTTCATAGAAAAATTATACCACAGGAAACATAGATTAGGTATAATAATATTCATAATAACTGGAGGAATAACAGTATGAAAAAATCTAAGTTTATGACAGCCCTTCTGGCGGCTGCCTTTTTTACGATTTCTGCTTTTGCGGCAAATCCCGACAAAGACATCGTAATTTTGTACACAAATGATGTTCACTGCGGCGTTGATGACAGCATCGGCTATGCAGGACTTTCCCTCTACAAGCAGGAAATGAAAGAACTTACCCCTTACGTTACCCTTGTAGATGCCGGAGATGCCCTTCAGGGCGCTACAATCGGTTCATTTTCAAAAGGCGAATACATCGTTAACCTTATGAACGAAACAGGTTATGACCTTGCCATTCCTGGTAACCACGAATTTGATTACGGAATACCACAGTTAATGAAAATGTCAAAAAAGCTTAAATGCGGTTACATTTCCTGCAACTTCTTAAACAAAAAAGGCAAGGCTATTTTCCCGGCTTATAAAATCTTCTCTTATGGAGATACAAAAGTTGCCTTCGTTGGTGTAAGCACACCAGAAACATTAGTTGCCTCAAATCCGGTAACCTTCCAGGATAAAAAAGGAAATACAATTTATGATTTTGGCGGCGATAAGGGCGGCATGAAAATGGTTGAACTTACACAGGCCGCAATCGACGAAGCACGCAGCAAGGGCGCAGACTTTGTAATTCTCCTTGCCCACCTTGGAGAAAAAACTACAGTTTCTGACTGGAATTCCATGAACCTCATTGCAAGAATTTCTGGTGCAGATGCCCTGATTGACAGCCACAGCCACGAAATTACTCCTCTTCTTATGGCAGAGGATAAAGATGGAAAAGCAATACCAATCACACAGAGCGGAACAAAGCTTCTAAACATCGGTAAAGTAACAATTTCAACAGAAGGAAAAATTACTACAGAACTTGTTTCTCAGGTTCCGGCAAAAGACAGTGAAAGTAAAGATGCCAGAATCGCTGCAGAAATTGAAACAATTAAGGCTGATATTCATAGAAGCTTAAATAAAACAATAGGCTACATTGATTATGAACTTCCTGCCCTTGATGCAAATAAAAAATGGCTTACACGAAGCGGAGAGCTTCCTCTTGGTGATTTTATTACAGATGCTGGAAAAGCTATTTTCAAGGCAGATGTCGCTATAATTAACGGCGGCGGTATTCGCGGCGGAATTGATAAAGGTGATATAACTCTTTATGACATGCTCAGCGTTCATCCTTTTGGAAACTATATCTGCCTTTATGAAATTTCAGGCCAGTCTCTTCTTGATGAACTTGAATACGGTGCAAAAAAAGTTCCAGAAAACTTTGGTGGATTTTTACATGTTTCCGGCATTAGCTATAAAATTAATACGGCAATCCCAAGTTCTGTAGAAGTTAATGAAAAAGCCTGCTTTACAGGAAATGTAAACGGAGAATATCGTGTTCACGATGTTTATGTAAACGGCCAACCTTTGGACGTAAACAAAACTTACAGAATTGCAGGTCCTGACTTTGTAATAGCAAACCACGGAGACGGACATCTCTTTAAGGGGGCAAAACTTATAAATTCTGTTACCCCAATGGTAGACTGCGATGTTCTTACGGAATACGTAAAGAGCCTTGGCGGCAGCTTCCCAGAAAAATACAAGGAAGCCCAGAACCGCATTGTGATTGAAAAATAGATGCCGTGTCATTGCCGGACTTGATCCGGCAATCTATAAGAGATTATCGGGTCAAGCCCGATAATGACATACGATTTATTAGGTGGCCTCGGTAATCGAGTTTATGAGATGAAATTCATTCTTGAAGCCCGTGGCCGCCAGCGCCTTCTCCGCCTCGTTAGATAAAGACAAAAAATACAGCTTGTGACCGTACTCTTCAGCATCATTGAAGGCGGCCATCAAAAAGCCTACCCCTGAAGGATCCAGTTCAACCAGCTGAGACATATCAAGAACTATATTCTTAAAAATTACAGCTTCATAAAGAGTATTCTGAAATTCACCCATTGTATAAGCGTTCAAGGCGCCTTCCAGAATGTAAAGGTGATAGTTTGCACCGTCTTTTTCTGTAATAGCTAACTGATCCATTTACCTTTACCTCCCTTAAAGTCCAATATCACTTAAAAGCGAATCTAGTTCATCAAGCTCTGATGTATCAAAACCTTCCGGCGGAGCATCATGCTGAACGACAACTGCAGGCTTTTCTGGCTCTGGTGTCTGGGCATTTTCTGTCTGAACGTCAATCTGCTGGTCAGAAACATCTTCCGGAAGTTTTGCAGTCTGCTTTTCTGCAACCTGAGCGTCAAGCTGCTTCTGTTTTTCTTCAAACTGAGCTTCTGACATTTCGCGGGAGTTATCAATCTGGAAGAATGAAGGTGTTTCCTCTGACGCAGCTTCACTGCCGCCACTAACGGCAGCCTCACCCGCACCAGCGGCCCCAGCACCTTCTGCAGCACTTCCTTCAGCCCCAGCTTCTGCCACTTCTGCAGCAGCACTTTCAGCCTGAACAGCCGCCTGCGCTTCTGCCGCTGCCTTTTCTGCCTCGGCCTTAGCCGCAGCTTCTTCATCAACATATTTGGCAGCAGTTTCGTATTTCAAAATCAAGATACTAACGTCGTCTTCCATTTCCTTCTGCATGAACTTTTTAAGCGCATCAAAAGTAAACTGAGTCATTCGCTGTGCAGGATAAGTTGAGTTATCAATAAGCATGCGCTGAACACGCTCACGACCAAACTGCTCACCACGAAGCGAGTGAGACTGCAAAAGACCGTCTGTACAGGCAAGAAGAATATCACCGCGGTTAAGCTTTGTAGATTTAACCGAAATATAAGGAGAAATATCTTTTACGAATCCAAGAACGTGACCGCTACCCTGGATTTCAATAACGTTGTTGTAAACCTGAGTATAAGAGAAGAGGGCCGGAATACCGCAGTTGATGTAATACATTGTGTCAGTATCAAAATCAACAATCATAAATAGGCCGGCAAAAATTGTACCCTTACGAAGGCTGTTTCTTACGAACTCGTTGAGCTTAACAACAAGCTGCTTAAAGTTGTGGGTTTCTGCCAGGTAAGAACGGATGATGGACTTAAGGATGACCATACTCATAGAAGCCGCAATACCCTTACCGCTCAAGTCACCTACTACAAAGAGGTAGCGTTTGTCTGTCAAACGGATAACGTCGATAAACTCACCACCAATGTTATGAGAAGGAACCATCAGATAACCGATATCAACCTTAGGGTTCTTGATTGTATCGATGTTTTCCTGAATAGAAGTAATAATCTGAGAAGACATGCGGATTTCGCGGTTTACGACCGTCATGATATCCTTGTTCGCAATGTTACGCATGTAGTAACCGAATACGAAGAAGTTTGAATAGAGACGGCTGAAAATTACAGAATCGCGGGCTGTAAAGTGGTCACCACCAACCTTTTTACCAAGACAGATAAGACCAAAAATAGTATGACCTTCAGCAAGAATAATGAAGGCATCAGATTTGGTGTAGGCAAAGAGGTCATAAATCTCTTTTTTCATATCTGAAAGGAAGTGGTTATCCTCTACTTCCTCATAAGATACGACAGTCTTGTTTATGTTAAGAAGGTTTTCAAGAACCGGAGTATTTGCCAGCTGAATAGTATTGCGGACATTGGCAGTAGTATAGGCAATTCCCAAAGTGTTCATAGTATCAATGATGTAAACTGTCATTGAAGTATTTTCTACGTTCTTTTTGATTGCGTTGAACACCTTTGCGGCAATAAGGTCCATTTCAGTTTCTGCATAGTCAATTCCGGCAAGATCAGTTTCCAAAGAATCTTCATAGTCAGAAGTATAAATATGCCCCATAGAAGAAAGCTTATCATTAATGCGGAAAGAAACCAGAACCGCCAGAACAGAAACGATAAGGAAAGGAATAAGGAAGGCAGCTTCCGCATAAGAGTTCTGAGGACGGATAAAGATAAAGAGAACTCCGACAAAAGCAGCCGGCAAAATATATGTCAAAAGAATTCTGAGGAAGCCGACAAAAAGACCTCGCGCAGAAGGAACGTTCTTTTTATTAAGGGCGCTGGAAATAATTACAAACAAAAGAAGCGGAGGGAATTCGAACAAAAGTGTAATCTTAAGGTAGCGGGCAGCAAGGAACTGAATTGCAAGATATGCTCCCCACATAAGGATAATACCCTCACCTATTACCGAACAGCGGTAGCGGTGAAGCTGGTTAGTACCGTCTTCCTCTGCAACCTGAAGTCCCAGATAGCAGAAAACCGGGAATACGATTTTTGAAATTATAAATTGAAGACTGTACCATCTGATAGGGAAGAAATCTGAAGCCGGACGGTCAAAAAGATATGGTGAAATGATGCGCACACCATCTTCAAGACGAACTACAACATCGGATACCTTAAAGAGATTTATGTAAATGATAAAAAGGTAAAGAATCCAGCGGAAAATCTTTGCGTAAGTAGGTTCTCGGCGCTTTGTAAGGGCAAGCAGGCTGGAACTGAGCATTAAAATGCTTACGCTGTCCAGAATAAGTACAAGACGCATAAGCTGGGCTGTAAACTTTGCAAGCCAGAAATCTTTAAGAACAAGAATAATTGTAAAGAGGATTGCCTCTACAGTACACAAAAGCAGGGAAACAGAAATACCTGATGCATCATAAGATTCATCACGAATGCGTCTATCTACAATGTTTGCAATAAAGAAAAGCTGAACACATAAGAAAATATTAAGTAGAATATATACCATACTAATAACCTACCTTTGCAATCATCATTGTAATATCATCGTGAAGTTTCTTATCACCATTATATTTCATAACCAAATCTACAATATCATCGACCATTTTCTGAGGCTCTTTTGCTGCACCAGCCTGCAGGGTCTTCTTGAAAATATCAGTTTCACCAAGTTCAACACCGCTTTCATCCATAACTTCAGAAACACCGTCGGTAGCCATAAGGATTACGTCTCCGCGGAAGAGGCGTTTTTCTGCAACAGTAACATCACCCATATCAAGGATTCCGACAAGGCTGGCATTTGAAGTAAGAGGCTTTATGCGGTAACCGTTTGGAGAAGGAGAAAGAATAATAGGGTCAGACATGGAAGCATTGATGTAGCGGATTGTCATTCGCTCTGTATCAACAATTCCAAGGAACAATACAGTATATTTATCCTGAAGGTGCATTCCCTTAATAGCCTTATCAACCGAATGAATTACACCAACCAGGTCGTTTTTATCTTCAATAATCTGAACAGTGTTCATTACCAAACCCATAATCAGGGCGGCAGGAAGTCCCTTACCGGATACGTCTCCAAGCATCAGAAGGGTTCGGCTCTTATCAATTGGAAGAATTGAATAATAGTCACCGGAAACGTTTACCAGAGGGCGGTAATATGTAGCAATCTTAAGGTTCTGAATGCTTGGAATACGCTGAGGCAGGAAGGACTGCTGTGTAATAGCAAGCTGTTCCCATTCCTTTGTTGTATCAGAAATTTCAGAAAGAGTACCGATTGTGCGTGTTCGCGAAATAAAGCGCTTGTATTCCTCAAAAAGGCGGTCATAAACGTCAGTATCGAAAAGGCGGGTATATTTACAGAAAACAAATACGTGATTTTTCTGATAGCAGAGGAAGAATCCGCGGGCTTTTTTAAACTTAGAAGTAACACCAATATGATGATCAAAGAAATAAAAGCCGTCTTCCCAAGTTGCCGGGTAGTTCAGGTCGATAGTTCTATGAACAGTTTCAGAAGTAGAAATGCGGCTTGGACTGTTGTAAAGAACGTAATTTTTTTCTCGGTCAATTACGATTACAGAACAGTCACCTTTTTTTTCCAGAACTTCAGAAACATTGTTTACAAAGTCATCGCGTGAATAACTGAAACGAAGCTTATCGATAAATTCACTCAAAAGAGTTGTTTCACCAGATTCGATAGTATGCCTGCGGGCAAAATTCAAAAGATATTTGAGAGCCTTGTTTGCGCAGAAAATTACTGTAAGAAAAAGAATGGCAGTAATAAGAAAAATATAGATATTTGCATTATTTGAAAGAGTAAGCGGCGTTAAAAGAACTGAAAGAATGATAAAAAGAAGGGCCGAAAGTGTGTAAATGGCCGATAATATGATTTTTTTACATGTTCGATACATAAATAGCCTCTAGCATAGTTTAAACTATTTTATCATATTATCGGCGTTTTTGGAGAAAAAATTAATGTTATAAACGCTTGTAAAAATGTGTTAGTGCGGTTAACTTCATCTGGAAGTTGGTAACTTTCCTTTTTAACCGCACGCATTACTCTAATGAAGAAAGCTTCATCAACTGAGGTTCTTTTGGAGGATTTTCGAGGGCAAGATACTGAGAAAGCAAATCCTTCTGTTTTGTAGAAAGCTTTGTTGGAATCTGCACCATGATTTTTACGTACAAATCACCCTTGCGGCCAGTAGCTCCGGCTGGAACACCTTCACCCTTAATGCGAAGAAGCTTGCCGTTTGCAGTTCCGTCCGGCACTTTTATCGTAATCTTCTTACCATCAAGGCCAGTTATTGTAATTTCGCAGCCCAGCGCGGCCTGTACCATTGTAACAGGAACAGCGCAGTACAAATCCTGACCGTCGCGTTCAAAGAGTGGATGCTGCTCAACGTGAAGTACAACTACAAGGTCTCCTGCAGGACCGCCGTTTTCGCCAACGTCACCCATTCCGCGGATTACGATACGCTTTCCGTTATCAACACCGGCTGGGATTTTAAGAGACATTTCCTTGCTCTTTTCCTGAATACCAGTTCCGCGGCATTTTGGACAAGGCTTGTCGATTGTTGTACCCTTTCCGCGGCAGGTAGGACATGGCTGCTGAATTGTAAAGAAGCCGTTGCCCTGGCGAACCTGACCCACACCTCCACAGGTAGGACAAGTTTTTCTGCTTGAGCCGGCAGCGCCGCCACTTCCGTGACAGGCATCGCAGGCTTCGTTGTGCTTAAAGTGAATTGTTGCGCTTGTTCCGTAAACTGCGTCCTTGAACTGAATGTTCAAATCGTAGCGAAGGCTTGAACCTGCAGCAGGGCCCTGAGAACGTGATGAACGTCCGCCGCCAAAACCGCCTCCAAAGATACTGTCAAAAATATCTCCAAAGCCGCCGCCTGCTCCGCCGAACAAGTCGCTGAAATCGTGGAAGGCGTGAGAATATCCGCCTCCACCACCCTGACCCATTCCGTCAAGGCCGGCAAAACCGTACTGATCATAGATTGGACGCTTCTTTTCATCAGAAAGAACTTCGTAAGCTTCTGTTGCCTCGCGGAATTTTTCTTCCGCAGACTTATCTCCCGGATTTCTGTCCGGATGATATTTTACGGCGAGCTTGCGGTATGCCTTTTTGATGTCATCCTGAGTTGCGGATTTTTCTACGCCTAATACTTCATAATAATCACGTTTTGCCATATATGTTTCCTAAAAGCTTCTAAATAAAATGTAACCTAAAAAATGAAAAAATGCTTCCGCAGAGAACCTGATCTCCGCTCCGCATTTTTTCATAGTCAAATTAGTTACTTATAACTTCCGGGCAAATAACCTGCCCAAAAGTTCAGCTTACTTTTCGTCTTTAACCTCATACTCAACATCATCAGCGTTGCCTTTGTTAAAGCTGCTTGATGAAGAAGCACCAGCGTCGCCTGCATTTGCACCTGCACCAGCGTCAGCTCCTGGCTGAGCTCCAGTGGCTCCGGCTGCACCTGCGGCACCCTGCTGTTTATAAAGTTCTTCGGCAATCTTGTAAGAAGCCTGTTTCAAAGCTTCAGTCTTAGCCTTGATGTCTTCTACATTGTCAGACTGCAAAGCCTGGCGGAGAGCTGCGATAGCATCGTCAATCTTCTGCTTTTCAGCTGCATCAACCTTGTCGCCAAGATCTTTTACAGATTTTTCTGTAGCGTAAATCAAGCTGTCAGCTTCGTTTTTAGCATCAACGCTTTCACGGCGAGCCTTATCTGCAGCAGCATTAGCTTCTGCATCTTTTACCATCTTGTTAATTTCATCTTCGCTCAAACCAGAAGAAGAAGTAATCTGGATGTGCTGTTCCTTACCAGTTCCCAAATCTTTTGCAGATACGTGAACAATACCGTTTGCATCGATATCGAATGTAACTTCAATCTGTGGAACACCACGTGGAGCTGCTGGAATACCTACAAGGTCAAAGCGTCCGAGTGTACGGTTCTGGTCAGCCATTTCACGTTCACCCTGAAGTACGTGGATAGATACTGCAGTCTGTCCGTCAGCAGCAGTAGAGAATACCTGGCTCTTCTTTGTAGGAATTGTTGTGTTACGTGGAATAAGTTTTGTCATTACTCCACCCATTGTTTCAATACCAAGAGAAAGAGGAGTTACATCAAGAAGAAGAACGTCTTTTACGTCTCCGCCAAGTACACCACCCTGGATAGCTGCACCAACTGCAACTGCTTCATCAGGGTTAACTCCCTTAGAACCTTCCTTACCGAAAATTGATTTTACAATTTCCTGAACTTTAGGCATACGAGAAGAACCACCAACCAAAAGAACTTCGTCAATCTTGTCTGCTGTAATTCCAGCGTCAGCCATAGCCTTGCGGCAAGGTTCCTTAGTTCTTTCGAACAAATCTTCTGTCATCTGTTCAAACTGAGCGCGGCTCAAAGACTTCTGCAAGTGTTTTGGACCTGTTGCATCAGCTGTGATGAACGGAAGGTTGATATCTGTAGTTGTCTGGTTAGACAAGCTGATTTTTGCATTTTCAGCAGCTTCACGAAGACGCTGCATAGCCATAGGATCCTTAGAAAGGTCAATTCCTGTATCTTTCTTGAATTCGTCAACAAGCCAGTTGATGATTGCACGGTCCCAGTCATCACCACCAAGGTGTGTATCACCGTTAGTAGATTTAACTTCAAATACACCGTCACCAAGTTCAAGAATAGAAATATCGAATGTACCACCACCAAGGTCATAAACGGCGATTGTCTTTTCTTTATCAGAATCCTGTTTGAAACCAAAAGCAAGAGAAGCAGCTGTAGGTTCGTTGATGATACGTTTTACATCAAGACCAGCGATTTTACCTGCATCTTTTGTAGCCTGACGCTGAGCATCGTTGAAGTAAGCTGGAACTGTAATAACAGCTTCTGTAACTTCTGTTCCTAGGTAGTCCTCAGCAGTTTTCTTCATCTTCTGCAAAATGAAAGCAGAAATTTCCTGTGGAGAGTATTTTTTCTTAGCTCCGTTTTCGTCAACTTCAACACGGCAGTCTGCACCGTTGTCTACAACTGTATATGGAAGCTTTGTAGCTTCGCCCTGAAGTTCAGCAAAGCGGTGACCAATAAGACGTTTTACAGAATAAACAGTGTTCTTAGGGTTTGTAACCATCTGGTTCTTTGCAGGAAGACCTACAATACGTTCACCCTTAGAAGTAAAACCTACGATAGATGGAGTTGTACGTCCACCTTCTGAGTTCTGAATTACAACCGGTTCACCGTTTTCCATTACGGCAACACAAGAGTTTGTTGTTCCCAAGTCAATACCAATAATTTTTCCCATTTTATCTACCTCTTAATTATATACTCTAATATGCCAGGGTGGGGAAAGCCTTCCCCTCGCTTCAAACCTTCGGTTTTACGCTACCCCTTCTAGCGGGGACACCCCGCAACGCCCCGTCTTATGCCTTTGGTACCTTAACCATTACCTTAGCATGGCGGATAATTTTCTCTTTCAATTTGTAGCCCTTCAGATAAACCTGCATCAAAGTTTCCTTCTTTGCCTTTTCATCTTCAGTTCTGCCAATGGCTTCGTGCTCGTCAGGATTAAACTCATCGCCTTCTTTACCAAAGCTTACAAGACCGTATTTGTCTTCAAGCATTTTTACAAGACCCTTGTTAATCATCTTGATGCCGTCTACAACCGATTTAACATCCTTTGCAGTGGCAGCAGCGTCAATAGTGCGGTCAAAGTTATCAAGAGAATCCAGCAGGTCGCCAAGAAGATTAGCGTTTGCGTAATCAAAAGTTTCCTGCTTTTCTTTCATCATGCGCTTGCGGTAGTTATCAAAGTCAGCCGCACGGCGCAAAAGCTGGTCTTTAAGGTCAGCATTTTCTTTTTCAAGCTGCGCAATCTTTTCTTCCGGAGTAAGTTCCTTCTCCTCGCTCTTAGCAGCATCAGCAGAATCAGCTTTTTCTTCGCCTTCAGCGGCTTTAGTTTCAGTATTTTCAGCCTGATTTTCTGTCTTTTCTTTTGTCTGTTCAGTTTCTTCGTTCTGATTTTCTTCAGCCATTTCTAAACGTCCTGTATCTGTTTTATCACTCTTTAAATTACTAATTTCCAAGCATAAACGTCAATAAAATTCAAAAAAAATTTTACAAAAAAAAGAACCGTTATTGAAATAAAGATTTTCTTACTATAATATTAGTTAACTATAATAAAAAAAATATATCTAAAAACTATGAAAACAGAGAGTAAAGAAAAAAATTTTCCTATCGGCGTAAAACTTGCAATAATCATCGGTATTATTGTCCTGGCTTCACTTTCGAGCGTCACCTTCCTGAACAGTTACTTTGTTTCTCAAGATGTCCGCATCACTGCTGAAGAGAACAACCTTACAATCAACACGCGTTCCGCCCAGACTGTTCAGAATGAACTTTCATCTGTCCGCGCAAACGTCCTGC
Source organism: Treponema sp. C6A8 (assembly GCF_000619925.1). Lineage (GTDB taxonomy): Bacteria > Spirochaetota > Spirochaetia > Treponematales > Treponemataceae > Treponema_D. The sequence continues at coordinate 184,245 of NZ_KK211042.1, forward strand.
AGCTGCTTGATTTGATTAACGTTTCAAGCGGCGGTAAAAACTCAGCGCTGGCAAAACAGGCAGAAGCCTTCTTCTTTGAACGCAATCAGGATATTGCAGAAATCCTTCTTCTCTCTGCCCGCCCAGGCCGTCAGGATTTTCTTACTAACAATCAGCTTAAAAACATCAGATTTTTCAATTCCAACGAAATCGATTTCGCTGCAACAGACAACTTTTTAGCCCAGTCAGGCAGATACATTACAAGAACAATCAGCGGCGAAACAATTGCCTTGAACGCTTCTCCATTTTTCAAAAGCGGTATGCTGGCCCTTCTCCTTCCCTACCACGAAAGCGGACTTGAACAGGCCTTAATAATTCTCTTCAGTACAGAAAGCCTTTCAGATTTGCTTGGAACAGGAAGCACAAACCAGACCTTTATCATCAATGACAGCGACGACCTTCTCTGCCATGCAGAACTGGACAGAATCCTGAGCGGACAGAGCATGACAAATCATCCGCTTGTAGAAAAGATGCGCAATGAAAACCAGAACAACGAAGAAAGCCGTCAGGTAATTTTTGAGCAGACAGACGAAAACGGAAAGAAAAAGACCAGGCAGATTGGCGCCTTCCAGAAAATCGCCCTTGCAGATATCTGCGTAATTACGACAGTTCCACTTGATACAATTCTTGAAGGTGTACGCGCAACCCGCCGCAACAACCTTTATCTGATGGGAATCGTTCTTTTCATTTCCATCATCTTTATTTTGACCTTCGCCCGCTTTGCAATTTCCCGCCCGCTCCGCTTCCTTACAGCCTCTGCGGAAGAAATCAATCAGGGAAACTTTAATACTCCAATCATTTCTAAACTGAACACTAAACGCCGTGATGAAATCGGTGTTTTGAATAAATCAACTCAGGACGAACAGGAATTCCTGAATACCTTCGCCCGCTTTACAAACCGCGGTGTTGCAAAGGCAATCGCCAGAAAGGAAATCGACTTTGAGCCTCACCTTAAGGACGTAAGCATCTTCTTCAGCGATATCCGCGGCTTTACAGCCATTTCAGACGGCTTTAAAAACCGCTTTGGTGAAGAAAGCCCTCGCGAAATCATCGGCTTCTTGAACGACTACATGAGCCGCATGGTAAACTGCGTTACAATTTCTGGCGGTACAATCGATAAGTTTGAAGGTGACGCTATCATGGCGGTTTGGGGAATCCTTCGCGATGAAGATTTGAGCTTTGAACTTCTGCCGGATTCAGATCCGGACAAAAAGCAGAAGGAAGAAACTCACCTTAGCCACGTAAAACAGGATGCAATCAGCGCAATTACAGGTACAATCGCCATGCGCTACGCCCTCATGCAGTACAACAAGGATGCAGAAGCCTTTACAAAGGCCCATGAAGGCGAACCAAAGGCAAAATACAAGCCTCACATCAGAATCGGATGCGGTATCAACACCGGTCGCGCAACCTGCGGTATCATGGGTAGTGAAGACAAGATGGAATATACCGCCATCGGTGACAGCGTAAACTTTGCAAGCCGTACAGAAAGTTCCAACAAGCCTTGTGGAACTGATATTTTGATTACCCAGGACACCTACAACCTGCTTAAGATGGACTACATCAAGTGTGAAGAAAATAACTTCACCATTAAGCCGGAGTTTGCCGCAAGCGAAATCGTTGTAGAAATGATTCCTGTTGAGTTTGAAGTAAAAGGTAAAGGCGCACAGCACTTCTACGGTGTTGTTAATATGCCTGCTTTTAATATAGAAGAATTCTTTAAGAAAGGCGATGAAAACTTTGTTCTTGATGAAGACTGCGCCCGCTGCGTAGGAAAAACAGGTCCAAAAACATTGAATGAAGTACGCAATCTCTTGGGAATTCCAATTCCAGAATTTGGTTCGGTGAACTTGAATGAAGAAGAAAACAAGATTCAAGTTAAAAAATGATTTAGTCCTTCCATTCTGGATCGCCGTTTCACTTTGTCTTGTGTGCGCGGGAATAAACACACACCTTTTTTACAAAAGCTTCTTCCGCGCCCTAGAAAAGTTAAACGAAGAACCGATTGCTAAAATCACTTTTAAGTACAAGACAGCCCAGCGTAAATTTTTGGACCGCGTAATCTGGGACAGACTCCAGCAGAATTCTCCCGTATACAATGGAGATACCATCCATACGGCAGAACTTTCTGAAGCTACAATCTGGTTTGATGACGGAACTATTCTTGACCTTGCAGAAAACACAATGGCACAGGTCTTCAAGCATAATGACGGAACTTTGGGAACCGACCTTGCAAGCGGTAATGCAACCGTAGACTCTTCTGCAGAAGGTGCCGGCCTTACCCTTACAACCGCCAACGTAAACGTTGAAGTAAAAGCCGGAACCATTCTTTCTGCGGCAAAAACTGTAGAAGGCGAAAGCGTAAACCTCAGCGTTCAGAAAGGTCAGGCAACTCTTGAAGACGGAACTGCAATCACCACAGACAAGGCAGTTATGCTGACTACAAATGCCGGAGGAGCTGCAGCCGGGGCAGACGGCGCTACAGTTCTTGTGCAGAGCGGCTTTATTGTAAAAGAGCCTCAGGCAAATCAGAAATACCTCTACTACACAGCAGATAAAACTCCTGTAAACTTTAGCTGGGACACCTTTGGTGACGAAGAAAAAACTCAGAACATCAAGCTTACAGTTGCAAATGACAGAAACTTTACCCGCGGAGTACAGGAAGTTACAGCCCAGGGCTTGGATCACCTTTCAATGAATCTGGAAAAAGGCACTTATTACTGGCGCCTTGATGCAGGACAGGAAGGCGTTGCCGCTCAGACAGGCCGCATTCAGGTAATTCAGTCACTTACACCAAATCAGCTGGTACCGGCAGAAAATTACAGCTACCAGTACAGAAAAAAGACACCTTCTTTGCGCTTTATCTGGACAGAAGCAGATTCTGCGACAGCCTACAACTTTGCAATTTCACGCAGCCCGGATATGTCAAATCCGGTATTGCAGCAGAGAACATCGGCAAGCTCAATCATCATTTCTACTTTGGAAGAAGGCACTTACTGGTGGCAGGTTACTCCTTTCTATGTTGTAAACCGCACAGGACTTGCAAATCCTTCTGACGTAAAATCCTTCAGAATTGAAAAACGCGGACAGCTTACAAAGCCGGAGCCTCTTATGCCGGCAAAAGGCGACTTTATTGATAAGTCTGCCGGCCGCATAAACATTTCATGGAAGCCGGAACCTGAAGCCGTACAGTATAAAGTAACTCTTTCTCAGAATATTAATATGATTTCGCCAATAGTTATGAGAACTACAAGCGAAAACTTCATTACCCTTACAAAAGCAGAAGCTGCCCTCTTAAAAGATGCAGAATATTTCTGGACAGTAAGCCAGATTGATGCAGAAGGAAACGAATCAGAAAAATCTGATATTCAGTCATTCTACGCATTAAGCGGAAATATCGTTCAGAGAACTATCTTCCCGCCTGATGACTACACAATCTGGAATCCGCTTGTTGCAGATACCCGCTTTACATGGAAAACAAACCTGACTTTTGCTCAGTCTATTGAATTCTCACGCAACAAGGAATTTACAGACATTGCATTTGAAGCCAAAACACTCAACGCCGCTTACTCAGGAGTGGACCTTGAAGAAGGAACTTACTGGTGGCGCCTTAAGGCAGAAAACGGCAACTTCTACAGAACTTCTCCTGCCAAGAAGCTTACAATTGTGCCGGAACTTGATGCCCCTGTTCCACTCGACCCTACTCCGGAAAAACGCGCAGTTGTTCGTCCTAACCAGGAATACGAGTTCAAGTGGCAGCCTGTTGAAGAAGCAGAATACTACCGCCTTACAGTTTATAAGAGCGGAAAAGATACTCCTGTTTACGACCAGAACTTTATCAGCGAACCTTCAAACATGATTTTGATGGATGACCTTGAAGAAGGCTCTTACCGCTGGGAAGTCCGCGCCTACACTTATGAAACAGAAACAGCATCACGCCGAAGCGGTAAAATCGGCGCTTCAGACTTCCGTTTAAGAAAAATCCGCCCGGTAACTTTGACATCGCCGGAAAACAACAAGGTATTTGGCGGCTGGGAAGCAATTGAAAACCCGCCAGTCCTCATCTGGAAATCGCCGGAAGCATTCAGCCATGCTGAACTGCACCTGAAAAAAGTAAGCGGAATTGAAGCCGAAGAAAAGAACTTTGTTCAGAAGACAACTAAGCAGCAGCTTGGAAAACTTTCTTCGGGCGTTTACGAATGGACAGTAAATGCCACAACAGAAGATGAGCTTGATATTTCTGCCGCAGCACCTCACTACTTTACAGTAGAAGAGATTCCTCCATTTGCTGCCCCGACAAAGGCAGAAACAGCAGGCGGCACATATTTTGACGCCGCCTACCTGCGCCAGTCTCCTTTCATCGACTTTAACTGGTCAGCCGTACAGCGCGCCCAGGCTTACGTCCTTGAAATTACAGACAAAAAAGGCCATCTGCTTGCAAAAGAAGTTCTTGAAGGCAATTCAACAACAACTTGCCGCTACACAGACCTTGCAAAGCTTTCAAAAGGAAAGTTCAACTGGAAGCTTCGCGCTGTAATCATGAACGAAGAAACAAACGAGGTTCTTATTGACGGCGCTCCTGCAAGCGGATCCTTTGAAATTGACTTTACGATGAACAAGAACGGCGGAAAACGACGCAAAAACGGAGAACTCTATGGACAGTAATATTAATAGAAAAGTTCTTTGCGCCTCATTAATCATGCTCAGCCTCTGCGCAAGCGGCTGGGCAAAAAAGAAAAAGCAGCCTCAGATAATTGATATCCCCGTTCCTACAACAGATAACGCCCAGGACGCAACAGCTGAAGCAAACCAGATTCGTCAGCCTTTCAGCTGGGACAGCGCCGGAGACGTCCTTAAATACGAAATTACAATCGAGCAGTTCAGTATTATTCACAATAACTGGATAAAATATTATGAACACGAAACAAATGATGAAGAAACCCAGAACTGCATAATTTACATTGAACCAACCCTTCCTGTAGGTAAGTACCGTTCAACAATCAAGGTTTACAATATCCTTGGCATTCTTGAATCTTCACTTACTTCACAGGATGAATTCCTTGTACGCCAGGCTTACAAGCCGGAAGTTCGTAACGTCACCTACCCTCTTTACATGCGTTCGACAATCTATCTTGATGACCTTGATAATAACGGTGTCGTAGAAGTAGAAGGACGAAACCTCTTCAAGCTGCCGGAAACAAGCCACCCTATTCCAGACATTCAGGCAACAGAATACTATCTGGAAAGCAACAAGCGTAAAATCAAACCGGAATCAATCATCCAGCACGATGACCACAATAACAGAAAGGTCGTTCTCCAGTTTAATATGAAAGAACTGGACGTAGGAAAGTACCACCTTGTAGCAAAAGATGTCAGCGGACTTCATTCAGAAAACACAGGTTCAAGTGAATTCAGCATCAAGTTCAAAAAATGGGCAGATTTTGACGTAGAAGGCGGCTATGTACTTCCTGTCGTTCTTCACGACAGCACCTTCCAGGACTTTTTGGGACAGAACATATTCCCACTCAGTGCCCAGGCAAGAATGAGCTTTCTTCCATTCAAGCACAACTGGGGCTATATCGGAATGGGCTTACGCGCCAACGTAACTAAAATCGAATCAAAACAGGATACCTTCACCATTGACGGTAACCTTGGTATGGCTCACCTTCTGGCAATTTACCAGATTCCTATGTTCAAAAGACATGCATTTCTGGAAATCCACGCAGGCGCAGGCCTTACCTACTTTAATAACTTTAAATTCCATTTTTCAAACAACATAGACTCCGTTCCGTTAAATACAATCTCACTTTCTTATGTAGCAGGAGCGGCACTTCAGTTATATGTAATTCCAGGTATTAAACGCTTCTATTTTGAACTTAGCGGGGATTACTCATTAACAACTAACAAAGACATGACATTCGGAGTCGTGCTGCCGGCAATTGGTGCCGGATGGCAGTTCTAAGGAGATGAAAATGAAATTAAAAATACGGACATTTTTACTTTCTCTTCTATTAATAAGCGCCAGTTCCTGTGAATTTGACAGCTTACTTTCGCCGGATTGGGATCAGCCGGTAAAAAACTGGTTTGATGAATACACAAACACGGCCGCAATTGATAACTACCTTGTACAGGGAAACATTGTAAGTGAAACCACAAGCCCGCGTACAGTAGCTTCAGACAAAGACTGTACAATCGTTTTGAATCTTCGTAACCCTCAGGCCTACACACTTAAATTCAGCTACGCTTTTGAAAATGCCGAAGTAAGTGAAGCTGCAGGCACTATTTCCAATTCAGTTCGTTTTATTCAGTCCGCAGATAAAACAAAAGTTGATTTAATTTTCTCAGAAGAATTCCTTCAAAAAATTGATAATGATAATATAGGAACAAAAAATATTTCAGGTACAGTTTCAATTTACGAGCCAAACTCAGGCCGTAGCTTTGAACCTCACATCATACAGCTCAGAACAGACACACAGCCGCCTGAGCTGGTTTATCCATTATTCCAGAGAAGCGAATCTGGCGGCGGAACTTATATTGTTTGTTTCTACATGCCAAAAGTAAGCGGTACAGTTCACGAAAATGACCTTCATAAGTTATACATGAACGGCAGGTTGTATTACACATATAAACCTGCAGCAGGCGGAGCCGTTGCATCATTCTATGAAGATTCAGCATATGAAACTAAGAATATAACTGATTTTTCAAATTCAGTTATGCCGGTTTATCCTTTGGTTGATGAACCAAATGCCCTTACCTTCCCTACTACCGCACCGGAAGATGCCTACCTTCCTGTTTACATTGATACAGGCATTACTCCATCAGACCAGGAAACAACTTTCACCTTTGTTCTGGAAGATGATGCCGGCTTAAAGACGACAACAGTAATTTCAAACAAGGCAAAAAAACTCCAGCCGCCAACAATTAATGCAAGCGAAGGCTCTTATGCTGCAGATGAAGATACAGGTCTTCATACATTTACAATTACTCACAACGGATTAGCAACAGACAACAGCCCATGTGGCAGCGTAACTATAAATTACATTGTTAAAAAAGTCGGTGAAACTGAAATATTTAAAAATGGTTTTGGATCTGGTTCAGTTTCATTTAATCTTCCTAAGGGAACTTACGAAATTTCTGCAACAGCCAGCAAGAGCTATTACGCAACAAGCGAAGCCGCAAGTGTCAGCAATGTAAAAGTTACCCGGCAGGCATTCTTCTATGTTTCTCAGACAGGTAGTGATGATGAAACCCTGGCAACCGGCGCATATACAGCTCCATACAGAACAATCCAGCATGCGCTCAAAGCATTTACAGATGGAGATTATGATGCAGATTCTATTTGTGATGTTCGTGTACTTAGTGATTTAACAACACCTTCAGGCATGACCCCTGAAGCAACTAAACCTTTCATTCTCATTCCATCAAAAGCCTCTGCAACCGTAAAAATCAGAGGTTACGGTGGTGTACGCACAATTTATGCAGCTGGTTATCCTTATGAGAATTATATGTTAGCAGCAGATTCAGGCTCTTCAAAAGTAATTCTTGAAAACCTCAAATTTGATTCTAAGATAGACAGTTCAAAATCACTTAAAGGTATATATTTGTTGAACGGAAAGGAAAATGAAGCCACAAATTGTGAGTTCTATAATTCAAAGAACTGTGGAATTTATATCAGGACAGCAAAATTAAAGCTTACAAATTGTAAGATTTATGAAAACGGCGGAACCGAAGATACAAATCTAGGATACAACGGTGCTATTTATATTAATAGCGGTTCTGAACTTGAAATGACAGGCTGTTCTATTTACAGCAATAATGCACATAATTGTAATGGTGGTGCTATTTATAATAGTGGAAAACTCACACTTTCAAGCTGTACAATCACCGGTAACAAGTGCGGAGAAAAACTTGATACCGATGGTAACAGTGCTTACGATGGCGGTGCTGTTTATAATAATAATGATGCCACAGGCCTCTATATAACAGGCAAAAACCAGATTACCGGCAACTATTTTGCAGACGGTACAACGCCATCTAACATCTACCTTTCAGGAAACAGAAAAATTCAGGTAACAGGAAGCCTCGCAGGAAGCAAAATCGGTGTTTATAAATCGTCAGCACCAGAAGTAGGTTCGCCTAAAATATTTACAACAGGCTTTGCCGAAAACAACCCTAACCTTCTCCCAGGCGCTGTATTCACCTGCGATAACAACTACGGCGTTGCCCTTGAAGGCACCGAAGCCGCATTTGCCGTATCAAGCGGTTCAATGTACTCTGCAACGGATTATAAGTTTACGCTTACGGCATATGAAGCAGATAAAACAACAGCTCCTGAAGGTATGTATAAAGGCAAACCATTAGTACTGTATGTTGCACCAGCAGTAACAAGAAAAGAACCTGCCGGAGCTCCGACAACACTAACATACTACCCAGCAGACAGAAAACTTTACAACGGAACTGTATTAGAATCTGGTGAGAATAAGGTTACATGGTCGGCAGCACTTTATAATGGCGGAACACAAGTTGCAGGTTCTTCTACATCCGGTGGAATTAGCATAGGATACAACCTTTCATATATCACAATAACAATTCCAGCCCAGACTTATGAAGATACATACACTCTCAAAGTTACGGCAACTTACCTTGGCATACCACACGAAATAAGTATTAACCTTAAGTGCGACCGCAGCGCAGAATCTGCAGCAACTTATATTCTTGGACTTTCAAATGCCGGAACTTACGACATAGCTGTCGAAGGAGCCGTTGGCTCAGGCATAAACAGTACAGTAAATGGTATTTCGTCAGATGATGAAGGTCTTGCAAAAGTTGCAAAGGCAATAAGGAACCGCCCTGCTGATGTTTACATCAATCTTGATGCAAGCGCTACAACACAGGCAAGTTCAATTACAAGCTATAATTCTGGCGAATACTTTAAGAATTGTACACAGTTGAAATCAATCAAGCTTCCAGACTGGATGGAATATGTAATTCACGACCTCTTCAACGGCTGTACAAGTCTTGAAAGCGTAACACTCAGCCCGAATACCCAGTGGATTTGCGAAAACGCCTTTAAGGACTGCACAAAACTTGACTCAATCACAATTCCAGAAGGCATTACAGGCAGCGATTCACACGGAATCCAGGCCGGGGCATTTGTGGGCTGTACTTCACTTGCAGATATTTACTATGAAGGAACAATTGCCCAGTGGGAAGGCGTAAACTTAGGAAACAACTGGAATAAAGATGTTCCTGCAACTGTTGTTCACTGTATAGACGGAGACTCACCTATTAATACTCTTTTGGCTACTCCATTAACACTGGAAGCCATTGAAGCCGGAGCTGTAGTAACCTTCAGCAACAAGGCAAGTGGTCCTGTAACTTTCAAGGTAAACGGCGGAAGTGCTCAGACAATTGCAAGCGGAACAAGCGCAGAAATTACCCTTTCTGCCGTTGGTGATAAAGTCCAGTTCTTTGGCGATAACGCAACCTATACTGGCACTTCAAATTCTAACAGTAAAATTTCCTGTTCAAAAGAATGCTATGTATACGGCAATATTATGAGCCTTATAAATAGTACTGATTTTAAAAATGAAAAAACACTGACAGAAAGCTATACTTTTTATGAACTCTTTATGAATAATTCAAACATAAAGAACATGAACCTGCTGCTTCCAGCAACAACACTGACAGACTTTTGTTATTCTAGAATGTTCTGGGCCTGTACAAAACTTACATCTGCCCCAGAACTTCCTGCAACAAGTCTGACTAGATTTTGTTACGAGTCAATGTTCCAAAGCTGTAAATTTACAAAAGCACCTGAACTTCCGGCTACAAGTCTTGCAGAATCTTGTTATAGACAAATGTTTTACGACTGTACAAACCTTGAAGAAATACCTGCACTCCCGGCTACAAGTCTTGCAGAACTTTGTTATTTCAATATGTTTAATGGCTGTACAGGCCTTACAACAGCACCGGAACTCAAGGCTACAAGACTGGCGGAATCTTGTTGTAAAAGTATGTTTGAAGGATGTATAAACCTTACAAGAGCACCGGAACTCAAGGCTACAACGCTGGAAAAAACTTGTTATTCAGCTATGTTCTGGGGCTGTACAAGCCTTACTACAGCACCGGAACTGCCTGCTACTACTCTGGCAGAATCTTGTTATAACTCTATGTTCTATGGCTGTACAAGCCTTACAAATGCACCGGAACTTCCTGCTACTACTCTGACAAAATCTTGTTATGGATATATGTTCAATGGCTGTACAAGCCTTACAAATGCACCGGAACTGCCTGCTGCTACGCTGGCAGATTCTTGTTATCGACTAATGTTCGATGGCTGTACAAGCCTTACAAATGCACCGACACTTCCTGCTACTACGCTGGCATATTCTTGTTATTACTCAATGTTCAGTGACTGTACAAGCCTTACAACAGCACCGGAACTTCCTGCTACTACGCTGGCAGATTCTTGTTATTATGAAATGTTCTCTGGCTGTACAAGCCTTACAACAGCACCGGAACTGCCTGCTACTACTCTGGCAGATTATTGTTATCGACAAATGTTCAATGGATGTACAAGCCTTAACAGTGTAACCTGTCTTGCCACAAACATAAGTGCAACTGGCTGCACAAAAGACTGGCTTGAAGAGGTTGCCTCTACAGGTACCTTTACCAAGGCCGAAGGCATGGACGACTGGACAAGCGGTGCAAGCGGCATTCCAAGCGGCTGGACGGTAGCGGGGGAAGGCTCGGGAACAAATAACGTTTCAAGTGTAACTTCATCATTAAGCAGCATGACAACAAGCGGAAGTGTAAACATTGAAGGTACAATAACAGCAGATGATTTTACAAGCCTAAAAACTGCACTTGATGAACTAAAAACAAATAATTCTGACGTTCTTGTTGAACTTGATTTTTCAGAAGCTACATTTACAGAAATTCCTGAAAATGCTTTTGAAAATTGTTCTAATATTCAAACCATAAAATTGCCAGATGGTCTGACAACTATAGGAGAAGAAAGCTTAGGAGGAACAACAAATCTAGAAACAATTTATTTACCGGCATCATTGACAAGTATAGGAAATTTTAATTTCTATTCTCAAAGCGGCGATCATAATAAATTTACAGTATATTATTCAGGAACATTAGAACAGTGGCTGGGTATAGAAATGGAATGTTCCCCTTACACATATACTACCTCTGATGCCGATACAAAGCTGTATGTAAAAGAAAATGGAACAGACAAATTGATTGAAGGTGAGATTACTATTGATGGAAGTAAGGTTTCAAGAGTTGGTAATGGAGCATTCTATAGAAATAGAAAAATTACAAAGGTTACTATTACAGACGGTGTACGTGAAATTGGAGACAATGCTTTTGAAGGAACAAATCTTACAGAAATCACTCTTCCTTCAACTATGGACTCAATAGGTCAATTTGCATTTGAATACACCAAAATTGAAAGTATAACCATACCAGAAGGAATTACTATACTGAACGAAACATTCAGATGGTGTACTACATTGAAAAATATTTATTTACCAAATAGCTTGAGGGAAATAACATCTCAAACATTTGATAGTTATCTTGATTGGGAAACAGTAGAAGGTAATACAACCGGCTGGAAAAATACTTATACTAATGAAATTGTTGAACTTACAGCTGAATATTTACGAACTAATGGTGAAGATAGGTTTATAAAAGAATAATTTTTCTATATTCCCTGTGCTCAGTGCCTTCTGTGAGGAATTTAACCTCCTAAGAGGTTGCCACACGGATTGGAAATGACTAACGTCATTTCTTTTTTGAAGGTATTAAATTTAAATAAAAAATGATTTTGCGTTAGCAAAATGGTATTCTGCAGGAATAGAGATTCCGTTAGGAATTAGGATTCCGTAGGAATCTCCAATCCGTGTGACAAATTTCACCCGTAATCCGTGGAAATCCGCGTTTATCCGTGTCAAAAATTCCCCACACAAGGCAGTCCGCAAGGCCTGCCAACACTATCTGTGT
>NZ_KK211042.1:197653-255235 GCF_000619925.1 Treponema sp. C6A8
CTTTTTTCCCAAATATCCGTGCCAATCCGCGTTCATCCGTGCTATCCGTGTCAAAAATATCTGTGTTCATCTGTGTGAATCTGTGGCTATTATTTACACAGTTACAGCTTCTTTAGCATGAGCTGAAACAATTTCCTTTACCTGCTCTTCTGTCATTTTAAGAGACTTGGCAATCAGTTCAATTGAAACGCCGTTTTCATAAAGGGAACGGGCGGCATCAATGGCTTTTTCCTGGGCACCTTCTTCTCGGCCTTCCTTTTTTGCCATCCTCATAATATCTCGATCATGTAAATTCATAGCGGCGTAATCACTCCTGAATTTTTCGTTTTCTTTTATCTTTTCAACGATTTCCGAAAGACGATTTGTAAAAGCATCTTTACCAGGCTCGTTCGTGCTTATATATTGCAGCAATGTTCTGATTTTTTCATCCTTTACTGACTTATATGCCTTTGAATTATAAATCACCTTTACACTTTTGTCATTCAAATTAACATCAGCGTTTTCTGCACAGGTGTTTTTGAAAGTATAGCACGGAAGTCCGTACGGCTTTTTCTTTTCTTCATCAGCAAAAAACGGCTCCTGCTTACAGATGAAAAGCACATAACTTTCTTTTAGTTCTGTATAATCCTGCCCCTTCATAAGGGTATCCATGTCTAACATCGATTGATAATATCTTGTACGTTTACCAAGTGCATCCTGCGGGTAGCATTGTAATTCTACGTCAATAACTTTTTCATTGTCTTTCAGATAAACATCCAGGCGGACACCTTTTGTCGTATAGAAAGGTTTTATCTGCTTTTCAAGTTCAGGGTATTCGACATGCCCTACTTTTATATGAAGGAGTCTTTCTATAAGCTCTGCACAAATTTGCGGCTCTCTCATTACTTCCTGAAACATTCCATCGTCTGCAAAAGTCAGTTCATCGACAGGCTTTCTGTCATAAATTTTGTTTGTCATTAAATAACCTCGTAATATAGTTTTAATGGAATGAAATTCCTTTACTATATACTTTCCACGCTTGTCAAATTTTGACAAAATTTTACGCTTAAATTTTGAAAAAATTTAAGCAGGAAAGGTTAATTACACTAACAACTGTAGAGTAAATTACGACCTTTCCAGTTTTGACAAAAATTCCGAAAAAAAGTTTAAGAATTTTGGAGAAAATTTTAAGATAAACTATACATTAATATCAGTTTTACGTCTGGGTCTTAGACTGGGGTAGCAAAATCCTTAAAAATGACTGAAGGACTGGTAAAAGAGATTGGTCGTCTTGCCCCACGTGTTTGAATGTACTTACGGACGCTTCGCACCACGCTGTGTGCGAGACAGGGTGGCCCACAATCCACGTTCATCCGTGCTATCCGTGTCAAAAATATCTGTGTTCATCTGTGTGAATCTGTGGCTATTGTCTTTCTATCCTGGCTAACCACTTTGTTTGACTTTTTGGTGGTATGTGGTATATTTAATAAATATAGGGCACGCGCGACATGCGTCTTGCCCCCAGTTGAAGATTTACGTCTTTACAGACGCCGCTCCATTCTGTGTGGGTCAATACGACAGGGTGGAGCTATTTTTATTACTCTTTTTTCCCAAATATCCGTGCCAATCCGCGTTCATCCGTGCTATCCGTGTCAAAAATATCTGTGTTCATCTGTGTGAATCTGTGGCTATTATTTTTCTTCTTAGATTAACCAACCTCAAGCTTTTCGCCCGTTCTGTGGTCTAGACAGAGTGGGCGTTTTTTTTACTATAGTTGATTATATTAAATTTTCAGAAATACAAGTGCATGCACTCCACTCGCTGAAATTATTTTATTTCTAAATCAATGCCATAAGTGCATCCTGCAAAATCTGTGAACAGTTAAAATGGCGCTTATCGGCAATCTTTGAAAGCCAGGCCGGAAGAGAAACATTTTTTCTGACAGATCTTGTATCTGTAAGCGCACGATATTTTAAGGTATCAGCATTAATAAGGGAGAGCTCTTCGCCACTGTTGTAAGAAATCTTTGCCTGTGGAGTTGGAGCGGGAATAGGCATACCCTCATCTTCAGCAACGCAAAGCCAGGCAGACATTGCATCAACTGTCTGTTCAATTGCATCAGATAAAGTTTTTCCAGTTGTAATGCAGCCAGCAAGATCAGGAACCCTGGCATAAAACTTTCCGTCTTTCTCTGTAAAAACTGCTGTATAGGTATATCTCATTTTTTTTCTCCCTGTTCAATTTCTTTTTCAATATAGCGTAAATCATCCTCATCAAAATCATGCCTTTTTAATGAAATCATTACTCCACGTTTCGAATTGAAAAAGATATCATGATTTGCACCATGTCTTCTAAATTCGTATCCAGCCGCTTTGAGCGCTTTCTCAGCCTTTTTGCGAGCGTTCATTCATACCTCCAATGATACACACTTTTACACAATAATTCAATTTTGAATTATCGTATTTCACATATATATACTTTCCACGCTTGTCGAATTTTGACAAAATTTTACGCTTAAATTTTGAAAAAATTTAAGCAGGAAAGGTTAATTACACTTACAACTGTAGAGTAAATTACAACCTTTCCAGTTTTGACAAAAATTTTGAAAAAAAGTTTGGGAATTTTTAATGTTTTTATCAGAGATACTATATTATTTACCAGGAAGAAAAAATCTGTGTTTATCTGTGTGAATCTGCGGTTATTACATAATTTCATTCGACCGGGGGAAAAGTTTCCTTCGGACGGGTGCAAAGTTGCACCAAGCCGATGTAAGGGTTGCCCATAAGTTAGCGGCAACTTTCCCATAAGTTATGGGCAACTTGCCCATAAGCGGATGCAGACTTTCCCATAAGCGGGTGCAAAGTTTCCCATAGCTTATGGGAAACTTTTACTTGCGACTTATATTACTATTCAATATGAGCGGCGCCGACTTTACGGATGTTCATCAGGTAAACGTTCTTTTCGCCAACGAATTTACCCATGTATTTGATGTATTCCTGAACGCTTTCACTTGGAAGAATTGCCATGATTACACCTGCAAAACCGCCACCATGAACGCGGCAAACACCCTTTCCAATCTTATTAATAAACTGAGTTGTAAGGGCAAGACAAAGGGAAATCTTCTGTTCTTCCGGATGAGCGTTTACATAGCAGTTCTGCAAGAGTTCAAATGATGAGCGGCCGGAAGCATCAACAAGCTTAAGAATCTTTTCGCCGTCGTCTTTTTCAATTGCGTCAGCCATCTGCTCTACGCGGTTAGTTTCATTAAAGAAGTGGAAGGCACGAAGAAGGGCACGATCGTTTTTAAGTTTTCCGATAAGCTCAGGTGTTTTTTCAAGCAGCTTTTCTACGTTTGATTCACAGAGATTTTTTACACCAAGTTCTTTTGCAACAAGGCGCATTTCACCAGGAACGCTTGAATATTCAGCGCTCAAATCTGCATGTCCCTTTCCTGTATTTACGATTACGATGTCATAGCCGTATTTCTTGAAGTCCAGGTCGATTTTTTCATAGTCTACTGTACCGTTGTTAAAGCTGTGAGAAAAATCAAGCTTGATTGCTCCGCCAGCCGCACAAGCCATCTGATCCATAAGACCGGAAGCCTTGCACCAGTAAACGTTTTCTGCGCTCTGTCCGATTTTTGCATAATCAACGATGCTGAGTTTACTGTCATTAAAGAAATAGTTGATTACAGAACATACAAGCATTTCAAATGCAGCCGAAGAGCTTACACCGGCGCTTGCAATTACAGTTGTAGAAGTATAAAGATTAAAGCCGCCAACCTTGTGACCAAAGTTCTGAATCGCCTTTACCATTCCGGCAACCAGAGAGAGGCTTCCCTGGCACTTAGGAACATTGTCTACGTCCTTAATATTAAATTTTACAACTTCATCAAAGCCTTCGCTCAGGATATTGATTTCATCACTTCCGTTTGGATAAGCGGCACCGATTGTATCAAGAGTGATGCTGCCGGCAATTACCTTACCGCCGTTGTGGTCTGTGTGGTTTCCGATAACTTCTGTACGGCCAGGAGCAGTAAAAAACTCCATTTTGTCTGAACCAAATGATTTAGTAAAAAGTGAAGAGAGCTTTTCAAAGCGGGCTTCTGCTTCAGCGGCATTGCCGTAAATATTTTCCAGTGCTTTTTTTGATGGTGTCATATAATCTCCTTTTTTTCCTGTCATTATTATTATAAGTGCAATCTTGCGCATTTCCATAATAAAATTAGTAAGAAAGGGGTATTATATTGAGAAAGTTATTTTGTAAGGGCTTTTTCTACCTGTTCAATGATTACGTCAGGGGTTGAAGCACCGGCGGTAATTCCTACCCTTTCAAAGGCAAAAAAGTCTGCAGGGATTTCTTCTGCACTCTGAATGTGGGCTGCATGAGGGCAGTTTTTCTGGGCAGTCTGAAAGAGTCTTATTGTATTTGCGCTGTTTTTTCCGCCTATTACAAGAACGCCGTCAACGCGGGAACACAAATCTATCAAAGAATCCTGACGTTCTTTTGTAGCCGGGCAGATAGTATTGTTTATTTTAAGGTTTTTATATTTCTGTCCCACAATCTGAGAGATTTTTTCAAACTGAACGGGACTGAAGGTTGTCTGGCTTAATAAAATTGCCTCACCATCATCTTCCGGCAGGGAGAGTGCATCAGCTTCATTTTCCAGAAGAATGAACTTTCCCTGGGCATAACCTGCTACACCTTTTACCTCGCCATGATTACTGTCGCCTGTAAGAATGATTGTTTTTCCTTTTGAAGAAGCCTTCTGAACTGTAATCTGATTGGCATTTACGCGGGGGCAGGTGGCGTTAATTATGACGCAGTCCTTATCTTCCAGAGCCTTTGTAACATCCGGGGAAACTCCGTGAGCCCTGATAATCACTACGCTTTTTGCTTCAACCTTTTCAAGTTCGTCTTCTGAAAGGATTTCCAGTCCCTTGTTCTTAAGATTCTGCAATACAATTTCGTTATGAATAAGCGGCCCCAGGGAATAGACCTTTTTACCGCTGTAATCTTCCAGCGCCTTTTCTGCATATTCCACGGCGCGGCGAACACCAAAACAAAAGCCTAATACGCTAGCTCTTTTTACTTCCATAAGTAAATTATAGCAAAAAAAAAGGGCAGAAGAAACATCTTCTGCCCTTTTCATTTTTTATCCGGCGATTACTCGTCTGCCTTTACGTTTTTAAGCGAGTGGTGAACACCAAACTCTGGGCGCCAAGTGCGGCGGAAGAGCTGGATGAATCCGCTTGAAATAAAGATAGAAGAGTACATACCACTGAGCAAACCAACAATCAAAGCCAAAGAGAAGTCTTTAATGCTTCCTGTTGTGAATACGTACAATGAAACTACTGCGAACAAAGTTGTAACAGTTGTCAAAATTGAGCGTACAAGAGTGTCAGAAAGTGACTGGTTCAAAATCGGTGTAAAGGATTTTACGTCATTCATGTAAGTAAGGTTATAACGGATACGGTCAAGGATAACGACTGTAGCGTTGATAGAGTAACCGATAATTGTAAGAACGGCAGCCAGAACAGTAGTTGTGAATTCCATCTGTGTCCAGACGATGAAAGTAATCATAATCAATGTATCGTGGATCAAGGCAATTACCGAACCAAGAGCGAAGTCCCAGTGGAAGCGGAATGCAGCATAAATCCAGATCAAAGCAACTGTAAGAACAAACATCAAAAGTGATTTGTAAGCAATTGAGTTTGACATGCTTGAACCGATGAAGTCAGTTTTTACGATTGCAACATTTGATTCAGTGAATGCAGTATAAAGGTGCTGATTTACAGCTTCCTGCATATCATTCTGAGAAGAACCTTCAGAAGTTCCCATTCGGATCTGATAACTTGCATCTGCACCCTGACCAAGCTGTTTTACATCAATACCCTGAAGATCTGACAAAGCAGAACGAACATCATCAGTTGTAATTTCAGATGTTCCTGCAGGATAAATGTACAAAACTGAGTTTGTAAGCTGGTTAGTAGCAGCTGAG
Source organism: Treponema sp. C6A8 (assembly GCF_000619925.1). Lineage (GTDB taxonomy): Bacteria > Spirochaetota > Spirochaetia > Treponematales > Treponemataceae > Treponema_D. Next base: position 203,634 of record NZ_KK211042.1, read on the forward strand.
TTCAAGAAAAGTTTTGTTGATGGGAAAGATCCGTTTTTAACAGCAACTTTTACACCAGAAACCTTGTTCATTTCGTTTGCAAGAGCTTCAACAGTTGTGAATTCAGCAAAGTTGAAAGAACGGGTTTCGTTTACAGCACCAAGACCAGAAATTACCAGGTCAAGCTGGCCAGCGCTGAGTTCCATAGCAACCTTTGCAGAACCACTGTATGTAACTTCCGCAACAGGAGGAGCTACGCGAACCTCTTCAATAAGACCAGGTTTAAAGTCGATACCAAAGTTAATTCCCTTTGTGATAAAGCCTGCAATTCCAAAAACAATTACGATAATGCTCAAAACTGCGCAAGGAATAAAACCTTTATTAAAATTCATTCTTTTCATTGTTTAATCCCCCAGCCGATGCTTACTTTTTTAGCATGCAGCACATCTGTATCAAAGTCGAACATAAGGCGTGATACAAACAATGCTGTAAATACAGAAGAAACAACACCGATTGCAAGTGAAACAGCGAATCCCTGAATAGCGCCAGTTCCTAACTGTGAAAGGAAGATAGCAGCGATAAAGGTTGTGATGTTAGAGTCCATAATTGCCCAGAAGGCATTGTCAAAACCGATAGAGATTGCAGCAACGCGAGATTTTCCCTGACGCAATTCCTCTTTAATGCGTTCAAAAATAAGAACGTTAGCATCTACTGCCATACCGATTGTAAGAATCATACCGGCAATAGAAGAAAGTGTAAGAGTCAAATTGAAAGCAGAAAGAACCGAGAACATGATGTAAAGGTTCAAAATCTGAGCTACTACAGCGTTGATACCTGACAAGTGATAGAAGAACAAAAGGAATACAAGAATCAAACCAAGACCAAGACAGATAGCAAAGATACCCTGATGGATAGCCTGCTCACCAAGGCTTGCGCCGATTACCTGCTGGCTTTCTACTTCAAGAGGAACTTCAAGCCAAGCTGACTGCAAAACTTTCTTGATGTTGTTAGCTTCTTCGTAGCTGAATCCACCGCTCAAAGAAACGCTTCCGCCTGTAATTGCAGTTTTGATTGTTGCGTTAGATTTTACTTTATTGTCGCTTACGATAGCCAGGTTCTGACCAACGTGTGCGCCTGTAAAATCTGCAAAGATTTCTGCACCTTCATCATCAAGCATGAATGCAACTTCAGGCTGATTTGTGATTGTGTCTGCGCGAACTTCTGCAGATTTAATGTGTTTACCTTCAAGAGCAATTTCCTTCTTTACAACAACGTAGTCATAGCGTTCATCAAGACCGTAAGCATCTTTTGTGTATTCACCAAATACTTCGCAGTCTTCAGGAATGATAGATTTGTCCATCAATTCACCAACAGCGTTGAATGTAGAAGTTGGGTGCTGATAATAGTAAGTTTTGAACATCTGAGTTGCTTCTGAATCAACAAGACGGAAGTTCAAAAGACCTTTACCCATAATCAATGTTGTGATTGTGTCTGCCTGAGCAGCACCAGGAATTTCAATATAAATGCGGTCTTCACCCTGCTGGCGAACAGTAGGAGAAGTAAGACCGAATTTGTCGATACGGCTTGTAAGGTTTTCAATAGCGTTAGCCATTGCTTCCTTTTTGAAATCAGCAACAGGCTGGTGAATGTTTTCAACGCCAGTTGCTTCTACAGCTGCATCCAGATCAGCGCGAACGATAACGTTCATACCACCAGAAAGGTCAAGACCAAGCTTTACAGAGTTTTCATAGTAAGACTTAGCTTTAAGAATTCTGTCGCGGTAGCGGGCCTGAATTACATTAAGGATTTCAAGTTCGCTGTCATAAGCAGAAACAACATCAATTACTGTCATTTCTGAAGGAACTTTCTTTCCAATTAACTTATATTTCTTAGCTGCGTCTTTTTCCAGCCAAGAGTATTCTTCAGGAAGTTTTGCTGAAGAATCGTTTGATGCAAGTGCCTTGATTGCCTTTACATCTTCACCAGCTTTAGCAGTTGCAAAGTCTTTGATGTTTTCTGTTGAACCAAGAGCCAGTGCCTGAACTTCTTTTGGAGTTCTTCCATACCAGCTGATAGATGGCCAAAGGAAAACAAAACAAAGAGCAAGTACTACAAGCAGGAGCAGTAAACGTGATCGTTTGTTCATTTTTTTATTTTCCCCACTTATTTATTTTCTTCAGAGCTTTCAGTTGCAGGAGCTTCTGCTGTTTCTGAAGATTTTTTACCTTTTTTTGCTGCCTTTGTGTCGGCTTCTGCTGCTTTTTCAGCATCAGTTTTTTCTACACTTGAGATTGCAGAGCGGTTGAATTCAAGTTTTACGTTTTCGTCAACTTTTACAATTACAGTCTTTTCTTTTACAGAAGAGATTGTTCCGTGAATACCACCGATTGTGATTACCTTATCACCCTTTTTCAATGCTGCGAGCATTCTTTCAGTTTCTTTCTGTTTCTTATTCTGTGGACGAATCAAGAAGAAATAGAAGATAACGATGATTAATAAAAATGGTAAGAGAGTGCCAGTTAAAGCACCTGTTGTTGAAGCACTTCCTGCAGTTCCTGCTGCCTGAAGCAATGAAACGAATGACATATGTCCCATCCTAAATTTTTAAAATATGACCCAATTTTGACAATTGTATCAGGATATAAAAATATCATTTATGGGCTATTTTATCAACTGAGTAAGGGCCTCATTCAAACGGCGGATTGAAGAATCGTTGGGTTTTATTGCAACTACCTGACGCAGGTAATACTGGGCCTTGCGGTAATCATTCTTTCCATAATACACCTCATAAAGGCGGAAAAGGGCGTCGCTGTTACGCGGGTTGGAAATCAAGGAAGAACGCAGGTCAGCAAGAACTGCATCCTCTGTAAGCTGAAGAAAGCTTCTGCGGTAATACAGATAACTTTTCATCTTTGAAGATGAAGAGTCTATGAGCGAATTAAGATATTTCAATACAAGTTCGCGGTTTCCGTTTTCACAATAGGCAAGAACATAAGCCTGCAGGATTTCGTCATCATTAGGAAACTGCATCTGCATTTTTTTTGCAAAATCAAAGGCTTCGCTTTTGCGGCGCAGCTTGATGCAGACATCTACATAATTTTTGATGATATCGGCGCTTGGATTTGGCATGGATGTAAGTTTCGAAGCAATTTCATATGCCGCCTGCCAGTTTTCGCGCTGAATAAGTCCCGAAAGTGCATATCGCATCGCAAGGCTATTTTCCGGCTCTGCAGCCAGGATTTTTGCGCAAAGTTCATCGGCATACTTTCCGGCAACCGGCGCGTCAGTTTCGGCAGAAATGCGGGCAGCCATCATAAGGGCTTCCGTGTTGTCCGGGTAAAGCTGCAGGGCCCGCTCAACGGTCTGAGTCGCGGTACTTGTATTTTTACTCCATTCAAGCTGAACCTTTGCGCGCAGAACAAGATAGTCGATTGAAGTGTCATTCTGCTTTGCGTACATATCAAGAAGGGAAACTGCGTGAATGTAGTCGTTCTTTTCGATAAGGATTTTTGCGCGGAAGAGTACGAACTCCAGGTTGTTAGGGGTCTGCTGAAGGACGCGGGCAACGTACTGCTCTGCCATAGGCAAATCTTTTTTGGCAAAAGAAACGTAGGCGTTGAGGCGCAGTACATCAATATCATTTACGTCAGAAGTCTGGGCAAATGAAGCAAGGATTTTTTCTGCCCCGGAATAATCTGCATAATGAATGAGAACCTTGGCGTAGGCAATTGCAATTTCCTTGGAAAAATCAGATGTTTCCCAGGCTTTTTTCAAATACTCCCCTGCACTCTGATAATCCGCTTTTTTGGAACAGGTAATTCCCAGAAGATATGTAGCGAGTACAGAAGATGAATTATAGGCAAGGGCTTCCTTGCAGGCCTGTTCGCATAAGTCGTAGGAGTCCTGGGTAACCGAAGGGCTGAGAATTACAAGGGCAGGAAGAATAATGCTCAAAAAATCAGATTTTCCGGTGCTCGAATCAAAAATACCGTTTCGGGCAGAATCAATTGCCCCAAGATAAAGGTTATCAGCCGGAGCCTGAACCGGATCCCAGGTGATTTTCTGAGAAGGCCATACAAGCTGCATGATTTGAGTTGCAATTTCTATAAGTGTGCGTTCGTTTTCGGCATATTCTCCGTTTGCATGATGAAGGGCCTGCATTGCCTTTCTTAAAGACTGGGGAGAACCGTTTTCTACTCCGTAAACAACGTCATTTTCGATTTTATAAAAATAAGTTCGCCTGGCAGAAGGAAGCTTTACGTTATCGGCACCCGAATAGGCTGTGGACGCAGCGCTCTTATCCTTGTCCTTTTTCTTTTTTGCAGAAAAGGCTGGTGACGCGGCAAAATACGACACCGCTGTTACGAGAATAATGAGCTTTTTAAAATAGAGTCCACTTTTCACTTAATCGCGTTATAAATCATCATCAGCGAAAGGATATTCTTCTGAGGTTAAATCATCAGAATCATCACCCTTCCAAACAAGTTCTTTGTGATCTTTTTGCAGGAAAAAATACAGTATGTATATCACAAGAATTCCAACTATCAGAGCCGGTGCGGCAAAATAACTTACAGTACGAAAAGGAATTTTAATAATGCGGGAAGAAAATAAGAAATAATAAGAGGCCATGAGGATAAGGACAAAGCCTGAAACACCGTAATTGAGGCGAATCTTTTTATATTTGTAGCAGCTTACACCTATCAAGCTTGCGCCCGGAAAGAATCCGTAAATCGGCCATACTGTTGAAAATTTAATCTCCGGAAAAAAGAAGAAAAGCATGGACATAATGGCGTAAGAAGCGATGAGAAGGCCCGAAAAAAGCTGGTAAGGCCTTCTTGTCTTTAAGAAGGTAAAGATTACAATAATGATTCCAATTACAGCCTGGGCAAACAGGAATGAAAAGAAAAGTGTTTCTGATTGAAAAAAGGCAAAGCTTGAAAGAAGAAAGAGAATTCCCGTTATCAGAAAAAGGAATCCAATTGAAATCAAAATATTTAAAACTTTTGTGCAGCGTCTGCTCATACTCTTTCCTAATTATTTTTAAAGTTTAAACGATTTCAATTTTTTAAATGCTATTATAATATACAGCCAAAAATCATTCTTTACAATAATATTCCGCTATGATAAATTTTGCTTATGAAGAGAAATCGTTTTCACATTGCCTTTTTTTTATGCTTTTTATTTACTATATTTTCGGCATGTAATCCGAATAAAAACAATAAAAACGACGATGATTTTTTTGCCATGCAGCAGAAATTTCAGGACATTCTGGATAACGCAAACCTCAATTCCCAGCAGAAATATTCCATCATAAATCAGATGGCAACTAACTACCTTTCCGCTAAGGACTATCAGGGTCTGGTACTTTTCCTTTCCGACTGGGTAGAACAGAATCCTGATGACATGTACAACTCTTACTGGCTTTTGATGACTGCCTATGCCTATCTTTCCATGCGGGCCGAGCCGGTTGCTGAATATTATTTTGACCGTATCCTGCAGCAGTATCAGGATTTGCTGGTAAAGGGAAAATCAATTCACTTTATGTGCCTGCAAAACCTTATTCAGATCAGTAAAAGCCCTGCCCACCGAATCAAATATTTTAATGAGCTTATTAACCGCTTCCCTAGCGAAGTAAACACAACAGAGCTTTACCTGCGTCTTGCAATGGAATACGAAAAAGACAGCCAGTGGACACAGGCCCTTCGCGCCTACACGGTTTTTCTTGAACAGCCGGACGCAACTACAATTCAGATTCCAGGCGAACCTGATGCCTATAAAAATGCCCGCCACCTTATTGATTATAATTCTTCAAGCAAGGACTGGACTTTTGAAAGCCTTGATGCCCTGGAAACAGCTGTTAAAAAAGCTATCCGCAATTACGACTGGCGTTCTCTTGATAAATACAAGGCAAAGGTAAATTTCTTTTCTATGTCCTGGAAGCAGGATGAAATGGATGCCAACTCCCAGGAAGAGTTCTCTATGAGAAGCTTCATGCGGGGTAACCGAATCCGTTTTGCAGAAAATCTTGATCCCTCTTCTACACCTAGCGAGGCATATCTTAGAACTACAGGCTGGTCTACCTACGTTCCGGTATGGTATCTTTATTTCAGAAAGGTAAACTTCCCGCTTGATTCCGACATTCACGGAAACTGGGAATGGGCTGGAATTTACATGGGTGAAAAACTCTAGTAAAAAATACATCAGACGATAATAAAAAAGTGATGAAAAAAAGGCTTTTTGGGGCAATTCTGATTTCTCTTTCCTTTTCCATCTCCTTGTGGGCAAATACACAGGAGCCGGTGGACGCATCCCAGGAAATTGTGCAGAGCCTTAAGGCAGAAATCCAGCTGCTTGCAAAAAAGAAGCCTTACATCCCTCTTGATATTCCCGGGGCAGACCGTCCTGAAGTAGAAAAATTCCGAAATCACTATCTTCATTCACCAAAGCTTGCAAAACGCCTTTACGATGATTTGGAAAGCGCCCAGGATTACAGGATTTTTGTAAGGAAGGCTGTGCTTGACGCAGAACTTCCACTTGTTCTGGAATATCTTCCCATGGTTGAATCAAACTATAATCCGAATGCCCGCTCAAAATCCGGCGCAATCGGGCTCTGGCAGTTCATGGAAAACAGCGTATCAAACTTTCTTGTCCTGAATGACTTTGTTGACGAGCGCTACGACCCCTGGAAAGAAACTGACGCCGCCATCAAAAAATTAAAGGAAAACTACAGATTCTTTAATGACTGGGCTCTGGCGCTGGGTGCCTATAACTGTGGGCTTGGAGCCATGAACCGGGCTTTGAAAAAATCTCCTGTAAAAGACTTCTGGTATCTTGCCAGCCACGGTTACATAAGCCGGCAGACAGCAGACTACGTGCCAAAGCTTCTTGCAATTGCTGACCTTGCAATCAACAGCGAATACTACGGCATTGACCTTCCGGACCACCACGAAGAATTTGAGCTTCTTGTAAACGAAAAAGAAGGAAACTTTGACTACATCAAGGTAAAAAAGGCCTACTCAATAAGCCAGCTGGCTCAGGAAATGAAGATGGACACTAAAGTTCTTAAAAGACTGAATCCATCTTATGTCCGCGGCATGACCCACCCTGCAAAAGAAAGCCTTATCCGCCTGCCTCTTGGCATGGAACAGTCTGCCCTGGACGCCCTAAAGCAGCTTACACCGATTGACTTCCCTTTCAAATACACTGTTGTAAAGGGCGATTCTCTCTGGTCAATTTCCCGCCGCTTTGGGGTCAGCCTTAAATCTCTTTGCGAAACAAACGACATTACCGAAAACGCGATACTAAAAATAGGAAAAATCCTTTATATTCCCTCAAAATAAGCCGAAATTCATATTATGAAAAAACTTGCCTTTTTTTTAACACTGGGACTTACACTGTCTGCATCATCAGTTTTTGCCCAGCATAAAACTCAGGAACACGACGGCGTTGTAAGCGCAAAAAGCAGAATCAACTGGGTAAACCGCGAGTTTGTAACAGACCTCTCTTTTGACTGCAAAAGCTCAAACCTGACAATGCCTTCCGGCAAAAAATCAGCCTCGGCAAAAATTTCGGGGAAGATGTGCCAGTTAACACAGCCTTTTCTTCTTTCCCTCTATAACGATTCAAAATATACACTTTCGGACATGGTTGTAAGCGGCCAGCTTTCACTGGACCAGGTCTATCACTTTATTAAAAACGGCTATAAAACTCCCGATGTTTTTTCAAAGGATTTGACGACCCTTGATTCAATCAACACCCTCAACGTAAATAACCTGGGAAAAGAGCTTGTAAAGCATTACTTCAGCTATACTCCTGAAAAACCTATTGATATCATCGCTTCAAGAAAATTTTCCGGCATTATTATTGATGCCCGCGGCGCCCAGCCTGTTCACGGTGAATACATTAAAAGTCAGGTTTATCCCTGCTTCTTCCCTACAATCTGGGATGACCAGATGAACATTGTTTATGAAAAAGGCATTGTTTCACCTGACACCGTAAAGAAAAACGGTCTTACAGGCTTTCACTACTCAGACAATATTGAAGAATATCAGGACAGGGTTGGAATTGACCCCCTTTACATCCGCGCTAATGAAGTTTTCGGCCGCAACCGAACTGACCCGATTATCAGCCGCAAGGATGCCCTTAAGATTTTTGCAGAACCTGAAAACATCAAGCTTTTGCAGGAAGGAAAGGTTGTAATCCTTCTTGATAAGGAAAACCTGATTTATGATATTGCTACTCCTCATAAAGACGAGGCCTACTACGTAAATTACAGCCGCGTAAAGCAGTATTTTTATGAAAATAAGGTTCAGGGCATTGAAGTAAGCGACACAGGAGACGGAATCCTCTTCTCTGTTGATTTGAAGTTCTATCCTGATTCAACAAAGCTTTTGCCAGGTGAAAGAGAGCGCATTAAGACAATTTCTGAGCAGCTTAAAAATATTTTGAAAGACGGCGGATACACTGTTCTTATTGAAGGACATACTGCGGACGTCGGAAAGCCTGTGGGTCAGCTTAATCTTTCCATTGACCGAACAAGCGCTGTTATGGCAGAACTTATAGCAGACGGACTTCCTGAAAAAATCTTTACCTACAAGGGTTACGGCGGAACAAAGCCGCTTGCAAGCAATGAAACTGAAGAAGGAAGAGCCCAGAACAGACGAGTTGATATTACGGCAAGACCTATTGCGACTTATATCCAGCGTACGTGGTAACGGCGAAGGTCGTAATTGCAGTTTTAAGGTTTGAGCTTTGCATACCTTCGCCTGACTTGCGCACGGCGCAAGTCTTTCAGAGTGATCTAAAGTCAGTTTTTGAGGATATCATTTCTTTGCTGACTTGTTTCAGCGTTTTTTGTCTCTTTTTGCCACATAGAGGTTTGCATCTGCTTCGGAAAGAAGAGGGGTTATCTGATAGCCTACTTTTTCTGACGGGAATTTTACATAGCCCATACTGATAGAAAGAGTGTATTTTGAATTATTCTTTTCTGTCCAAAGACGGCAGTCTTCATTAATGCTGTCACGGATTCGCTGGAAAGTTTCTTCTTTCATTCCAGGGCTTATAATTACAAACTCATCACCGCCGATGCGGGCAACAATATCATTAGAACGGAAGTTTCCTTTCAGGATAATTGATTCAGCAATAATCGCGCAGTCGCCTGCTTCATGGCCAAAGGTATCATTAATCTTTTTAAGGCCGTCCATATCGCAGTAAATAATCATTCCAGACTGGTTCATTGCCTTGGCAAACTGAAGTGTTGTCTTTCCAAAATCAAAGAGACCGCGGCGGTTGTAAAGGCCGGTAAGCTCATCAGTATTGGCAACAGCGTCAAGTTCCTTAAATTTCTTGTGGAACTTAGTCTTTTCGCTGGAAACTTCTGCATAAGAGAAGATTGAACTTACAAGAGAAGAAACAATCTTTATGATAAAGTCGTAAACAAAAGAGTCATCAGGATTTTCAATGCGGAATACAATATAGCCGTAATGAAGGGTATTGTGATAAAGGCTCATACAGATCGTTCCGCTTTCGCTGAAGTTTATGATTCCGTCCGGCAGAATTCGCTCATTAGGATTAAACTTTATGCGCTCCGGAAGAATTTCGCTGTCATAACCTGTACTTTCATCAAAGGCGCAGAAAAGGCTTGCCCTGTGAGGCATATTGAAATAATCAAAAGGAATTGTCTGCTCGATAGGGGCATCATAAACGACAACAGCCGCAGCCTTAATGCCAAAATCACGTAAATCTGAATTAAGGCGGCTTTTTAGCTGGTCAACGCTCATATCAAACTGGGTTTCTGAATAATAATTCATTACCTTTTGAATCTGGGCATTTCGCATGTATAAGCCAGAAAGAAGATTGCGGGCATTCCATACTTTTTCTGCATCAAGCTGAACCTGAACGTGCTTTTGATTAATCAGTTCTTCAGGATATGGAAGGCGGCAGGTACTTTCGCGGAAAACAGCAGAATTTATAAGAACGACCTTCTGCTCGAATTCTTCGTTATCAAAAATCTTTTTCAGCATGTAAACGGCGCGGCGGCCATGCTCATCAATATGCTGGCTGACACTTGTAACTGAAGGATTTGTATACTGAGACTGTTCAAGATCATCAAAACCTACAATCTGAACATCTTCCGGAACCCTGAGGCCGTGGCGTTTTACAAACTCGGTGGCAGCATAAGCCATTTCATCATTAAAGGCGATGATTGCGTCAAATTCTATCTTACCTTCGTTTGAAATTGCATAAGTTTCCAGATCTTTAAGGATTGTAAGATAGTCAAAAGACATGCGGAAGTAAGTGTAATTTTCAGGCGGAACATTTTTTTCTTCCAGAATCTGATTAAATGTGTTGCGGCGGATTCTTATTTCTGAAGAAGAAGATCTGAGGCCAAGAATGGCAATCTTTTTACAGCCCTGAACATCAATCAGATTATCAATGATTGCTTTATAGGCGTAGTAAGGGTCAGAAGTAATTGACGGACAGTCAGGAATATCAATTGCGACAGAAACTACAGGAATAGGATTAAAGCCCTTGATATAGGACATAATCTCGCTTTTTGTAACAAAGTGAAGCTGAACGCCCGTAGAAAAGATAATGCCGTCAATTGAATTTTTAGTGATAAGAGAAGCAATGGCGACGGCCTGATAGCCGAATGCAGTGCGAACACTATGAAGCGTACCTATTGGAAACACAAGAAGCTCATAATCAAGCTCCTTACATGCTTCATTTACTGATTCGAACAAACGCTGAGAATACTCTATGGTGATAAAATCTACTATAAGTGCAATTCTGAACTTACTGCGTGCCATCTATATATATAATTTTACAACTTTGGAGCCATTTTTGCAATTTTTTTTACAATAGAATAAAATACCTTTATGAACAAAATAAGTGAAAGTAAAGATTACACAAAGCGCCTTTTGGAACGTTTTGTAAAATATGTAAAAATCTGGTCGGAAAGTGACGGAAATGCAGCAGATAATGGAGTTTTTCCTTCTACAGAACGCCAGTGGGATATGGCACGCATTCTTGAAGAGGACATGAAGGCTCTTGGCATGAGCGAGGTGCAGCTTACAGACGGCTGCTACGTTTACGGACGCTTGCCGGGAAATGACGCCTTCTCAGAAAGCGTGCTCTTTCTTGCCCACATGGACACAGTGGATGAAGTTACCGGCAAGGACGTAAAGCCTCAGATTTTTGAAAACTACGAGGGACAGGAAATCAAGCTGAATAATGGCGTAGTTCACTCAGTTGAAAGTGACGAAGCTCTGGCAGAGGCAGCCACAAACCGGGAAACTATTATTACGACAGACGGCTCTACCCTTTTGGGCGGCGACGACAAATGCGGAATTGCGGCAATCTTAACAGCCATTGAATATCTGCAGGAACACAAGGAAGAAAAACACTGTAATATAGAAGTAATTTTCTCTCCTGATGAAGAAACCGGCCACGGCATGGATAAGGTTCCTATGGAGCTGATAAAATCTAAGCTTGCCTACACGGTGGATGGCGGAAATATCGGTGAGCTGGAAAGCGAATGTTTTAATGCATGGGCCGCTGACGTTACTTTTACAGGAAAAGCCTGCCACACAGGAGATGCTAAAAAAGGAAAGATGGTAAATGCGGTAAGCATGGCAGGAAAGTTCCTCAGCCTTTTGCCGCATACTATGACACCAGAAACTACGGAAAACTATGAAGGTTTTATTGCCCCGATGGAAGTGACAGGAAGCATTGACTCTTGTAAGGTGCAGCTGCTTCTGCGTTCATTTTCACCTGATGAGATAGAGCAGCAAAAGTGTATCGTCTCCGACTGTGCAGAAGCAGCTGCAATCAGCTTTAATGGAAAAAAAGAAATCAAGTTTAAGCAGCAGTACCTGAACATGAAGGAAAAGATGGACCAGCATCCTGAGGTTCTGGAAAAGTTGAGAAAGGCTTTCAGGGAAGCGGGCGTTGCAATTATGGAAAAACCGATTCGCGGGGGAACTGACGGCTCGCGGCTGACTGAGATGGGAATACCATGCCCGAATATTTTTACCGGCGGACACAAGTATCATTCCCGCTACGAGTGGGTTTCTCTAAACCAGATGGCAAAAGCTGCCGATATATTGGTTAATATAGTGAGAGTTTAAATTACATTAAAAACGTAAAAGGAAATGTATATATGCACGAATATGTAATTGAGGGTGGATTCCCGATTCAGGGGACAATTACAGCAAGCGGAAATAAAAATGCGGCGCTGCCTTGTATCGCAGCCTGTCTTTTGACAGCAGAACCTGTAATTTTACATAACATTCCTGAGATTCAGGACACAAACGTCATGCTCCAGATTCTTGAAGCACTTGGAGCAAAAGTAGAAAAAATATCAAAACACAACTGGAAGATTCACTGCGAAAAAGTGAGCAAAAAAGAACTTCCCCGTGATTTGACTAAAAAGGTTCGCGGTTCCATTGTCTTTGCAGGACCTCTTCTTGCCCGCAACGGAAAATGTGAAATGATGCCGCCGGGAGGTGACGTTATCGGCCGCCGCCGCGTGGATACCCACTTTCTTGCATTAAAGGAGCTTGGCGCAAACATCGTTGTAAACGGACACTTCCAGCTGAGCGCAAATAAGCTTGTGGGAGCCGACATCTTTTTGGATGAAGCTTCGGTTACCGCAACAGAAAACGCCGTAATGGCCGCAAGCCTTGCAGAAGGCGAAACAATCATCCAGAATGCGGCAAGCGAACCTCACGTTCAGGACCTCTGCAACATGATTAACAAAATGGGCGGTCAGATCAGCGGAATCGGCAGCAACATTCTTCGCATTCAGGGCGTAAAACAGCTTCACGGCTGCGAATTTACAATCGGCCCTGATACAATTGAAATCGGTTCATTTATCGGAATGGCAGCAGCAACCCGCGGAAAGATTACTATTAAGGGAATCCGTCCCCAGGAAATGAGACCTCTTAAAAACAGCTTTGCAAAGCTTGGTATTTCATGGCGTCTGGACGGCGACGAGCTTACAGTGCCAAACACCCAGGAATTAAAGGTAAACAACGACCTTGGAAACGCCATTCCTAAAATTGATGATATGCCTTGGCCGGGATTCCCAGCCGACCTCACTTCCATTATGACTGTGGTTGCCACACAGGTAGAAGGCACTGTTTTGATTTTTGAAAAGATGTTCGAAAGCCGAATGTTCTTTGTTGATAAGCTGATTTCCATGGGAGCAAAAATTACCCTCTGCGATCCTCACCGCGCCGTTGTTTCGGGACCCAGCATGCTGCACGGAGACCACCTGGTTTCCCCTGACATTCGTGCCGGAATGGCCATGGTAATTGCCGCTATGTGCGCGCACGGTGAAAGCCGAATCAGTAACGTCTACCAGATTGAGCGCGGCTACGAAGATTTAGTAGGCCGCCTGCAGGAGCTGGGGGCACATATACGCACCGTTGAAGTTGAGTAGTTAAACTTTACAATATAACAAGACCAGATCCCCGGAGTTTTTGGAGTGATTTCTGAAGATCCGGGGATTTTTTTATGCCTGAAAGGGCTGCAGTACGTTCTTCCTGGCTTGCTGCGGGGCGAAGGCTCCATAAAATTGCGGAAGTCTCCAGCGGGAGTTTTTCTTCAAGCATTTCCTGCATGTAAAACCAGGTCAGGCGGGATGGATTTTTTCCGGCAAGTACAGGCTTGCTTCCAAGCCAGTAGAGTTCACGAGAGGCGATTTCCTTCGCCGGCGCTGACTTGCGCTTTTCATAGCGTTCGATTGCACGCTCAATCAAATCTTTTGGAACAGACGGATTGGGAACTTCAAAATCAAACCATTTACGTACCGGCATTTCAAGTTTTTTACCGTGCATCCAGGCAGTCAGGGCATTATCCAGGGCTGCTCCCCACTTTGCAAAACGCCTTTCTCCTTCAAAGTGTAGGCAGTTACCGGCGAAAATGCTTTTTCCCTGTGGGAAGATTGGTTTAAGCTCGGGGTGAAACCCCTTGTTCCATTCTTCCATTACGCGGGAATTTTTTGTGAGTATGAACTTGTGCCAGAAGGCTGAATCCAGAAGGCCGGAAGCAAAGAACTGACGCAGAGTTTCCATTGAGTTGATGATATTCTGGGCTGTGTCGTTCCAGAAGCCGTAAATCATATAGGCGTGAACAAGTATTCCGTTTTCCTTAAAGGCGGCGCAGGCAGACACAATTGAGTCTATGTCGGTGCCTTTGTTGATGTTTTTAAGGCCGTCGCCGGTAGCAACTTCAAGACCGGCACTGACCCCGCCAAGGCCGCCATAGGAAAGCAGGGCTGCAAGGTCGTAGGTAAAGGATTTTTCAAAGCGGACGTTACCCCAGTAGTAGAGGGGCTGTCTGATGGCGCTGCCACCTTCCCCAGCTGCAGTGCCGCTTACCCCGGCATTCAGCAGGGCAAACTTTTTCAGCGCCGTCGGAGGCAGGGCTTCGTCAACAAAATGAAGTCCGTAGACCTGCTTCTGGCGGGCTGTTTCTGCAAGGCGCTGGTAAAGCTTTTCCACATCTGTCATCTGATAGCCGCAGACATAATCAAGCTGGGTGTCACAGAAGGCGCACTTGTGCCAGTAACAGCCGTGGGCAAGATAGGCTTTAATCCAGGCGCCGTCCGACCACATGCGCTGCATAGGGTTTTTGTCATCGCAAAGGCGGGGATACAGGGAAAAATCTATGTCGGAAAAATCCGGGACAATTTCCCGGGTAAAATTATTCTCAATTTCTAGTGTTTCTTTAGAACCGCTCCAGTCTGGTTCGATTACGCGGTCAGAAAAGAACTGGCGGAATTTGTAGATTGGGGCGGAAGGGGCACCGGAGCTGACAGGAGGCACTACCCCACCGGCAGCGTCGCCTTCCACCCGCTTCAAAAACTCGTAAAAGCCGCCGTAACCGCGGTCATATGAAATTGCATCAATATAATTGTAAAGCCGAGGCTCGGAAACTTCACGAAGCTCTGTATTAACAAAGCCGCCGCCAAGAACGACGTAAGCACGCGAACCAAACTTCTGCTTGATAAAGCGGGCTGTGTACAAGGCAGACATAAAGGTGCCGGCAAAAGGCACTGAAATGCCCACGAGGAACTTTTCGCCGCCGGAAGACGGCACTGCCACTTGGGAAGATTCCCCTGTCCCCGGGAAGACGACACTTTCACTTGCAAATGCCTCCTCCAGCAGCTCCCGGTAAAATTCCTTCATCACCGGAGAATCCACCTTCTTTTCTATATCACTAAAGCTGGATTCATCAACAGTAAGGCTTTCCGCATATCGCACAAGAGAAAAGTTTTCGTCAAAAACAGCGGTAATATAATCGGCTAAATCTGCAAGAGCGTAAGAACACAAAAAGCGAACGTCGTCTACAGTCGGCTCCCTTCCCAGCCCGCCAATAAAGTTTTCCATGCGGTTTCCCCGCGGCGCATAAGGAGAAAACAAAAACTCGTGTTCCTTTTCACGGCTGGCGCCCCGTAAGATTCCCGTAATAGTATCAATCCAATTTATCCATGAATCTGCAGAACTGACATAGCGGCGTAAATTAAAGGAAGTTCCTTCATCACCTGCCCTCTCAGCCTTATCTGCCAGCTGCAAAGCCTTTTCAGAAGTTAAAGCAAAAAGCTTTTGCAGACCTTTAGAAGAGAAAATCTTATAAAATAAAGAAATGCTTAAATCAAGCCAGCGCACCTGGCAGCCCATTTCCTTAAAGAAGGCAGAAAGATATGCCCCCGAAGGATATGGGGAATTAAGCTGTACAAGAGGCGGCTGAATAAGAAGAACTTTCATTAAAAACGAAGGTTTACAACAGTGATGTCATCCGGAAGCATTGCGTGCTGTTTCCAGCGTTCAACTGTACGACCGGTAAAGCGTTCCATGTCGGCAACGTCTTTATCATACAAATCCATAAAGAATTTCTTTGTATTGTCATCGTCAAAGCGAACGCCATCATCATCCTGCATGTCAGGAAGACCGTCCGAATACATATTAATCTGAACACCAGAAGCAAGGGCAAGCTTATAGCCTGCTTTTCCTGAAGTTTTCAGGGCATCGGCAACGGCACCCATACCAAAAGGAGGCAGGGTCGGCTTCATTGTTGCAACCTGAATCTCACCTTTATCATTTTTCTTGCAGGCATAAACGTCTGTATGACCGCAGTTCAAGATTTCAATCTGATTATCCAGGGCATCTATATAGCAGATTGCGCCGGTAATAAAGTTGCCCACAGGAACTACCGTTGCCAGGAAGCGGTCAAGCATTGTTGCAATCTGAACGGCAGAAAGAGTTGACTGAACCAGCTGCTTTAAGGTTGCAAAATACGAACCGATTGTTACAGTAAGTAAAGCGGCAGAAACGTTTTTACCGGAAACATCAAAGCTTCCGATTACAAAAGAAGTCTGAGAAACTCTCTGGGCAATATAAAAGTCACCACCTACGGCATTTGCCATCTGATTGTAAATTGCAACATGGAAAGGAAAATCCTTTGTAGCTTCATCATCCGGCAAAAGGTGCTGCTGAATTACCTTAGCCTTTTCCAAATCATGAAGGCGAACAGAACGAATCTGGCGGCGAACATCATCAGCAGAAACAATTCCAAGATAAGAGCGGTTATTAAGAAGAACTACAAAGTTCTGAACGCCGTTTGCTTTTACGGCTTCATCAACCTTATCAACTACAAGTTCGCAGAAGTCGCGGGCATTCAAAGTCAATTTAGCGTCAACAACATAATCGCGGCAGTTTTTTGCAATGAAACGCTTAAGGGCAGTACTTGTGGCAGCTTCAACAGTCTTTCGCTCAATAACACCGATTACGGAACCTGTTTCTTCAATAGGAACAGCTTCAAGATCTGACTGGTTGTAGAACATTTCGACTACAACATCGAGGGAACTTTCACCACTTACAGGCTCAATTGACTTTGTAATGGAACCAATCTGGCGTTCGGTGTAAGTGTTTTCAAGACCAGTTTTCTGAAGCTCAATATCAGGGGTATTGCTGCCGGCATCTTCAATAAAAAATGACTCGTCTACAACTTCTTCATCCATAGTTTTTTTACTCCATTTTTTTTAAATCAATGTTTTATTTTAAATCCAGAATGGGTAAAAGTCAAATCATTCTTAGAAGGCTTATTCCTTAAAAGCCTTTCCCAAAAGAACAGGTACAATCATAGAAGAAACAATAATCAGAAGAATTACAGGAGCAAAATATTTTGAATCAACCATGCCAACACTAAGGCCTTTCTGAGCAACAATCAGGGCAACTTCGCCGCGAACCATCATTCCAAGTCCGATTCTGTAACTGTCCTTCCAGTCAAAACCAAGAAGGCGGCTGATTCCGGAACATCCGATGATTTTTGAAAGGCAGCCGACAATTACAAAGGCAATTGCAAACCACAAAAGGCTCATATTCATGCCGGAAAGGTCAGTTTTAAGACCAATACTTGCAAAGAAAATCGGGCTGAAAATCATATAAGAGTTGATGTCGATTTTCTGTTCCATGTAAGGAGCGTCTGTAAGGCTGCAGAAAACAACACCTGCGATATAGGCGCCGGTAATATCAGCAATGCCAAAGAATTTTTCTGCGGCGAAGGCATAAATAAAGGCGATTCCAAGTCCGTAAATAGGGATTCTGCGTGAATGAGGATGCTTTGTATCATACCAGCGGAAAACGCGGAAAATGATATAGCCGAAAACAATGGCACAGATAAAAAAGAGGATGGTTTTAAGAATGACGCTTGTATAGCCGCCGCTTCCTGTGCTTACGCCAAGCACAACAGTAAGAACGACAATTCCGATTACATCATCAATAATTGCCGCACTTACAATTGCCTGACCTACATCAGTTTTGATTTTTCCAAGCTCTTTTAAAGTTGCAACGGAAATACTAACCGAGGTAGCTGTCAGAATAGTTCCGATAAACATGGCCTGATAAAATTTTGCAGTTCCAAAGCCGTCAAAGCCCCAGAAGCAGAGAGCCATTACAGCACCCATAAAAAGAGGTACAAAAACGCCGCAGCAGGCAATAAGGGTTGCCTTAAAACCCGATTTAATCAGAGATTTGAGATTTGTTCCAAGTCCTGCCGAATACATAATCAGAATTACACCGATTTCCGACATATAGGTAATAAACTGATTTGCTTCGCGATAAATTACATTTGTCTCGCCACCGCCAAAATTCTGAAAAAAGGGCAGAAAACGAAGAAGAAGACCGGCAACAATCTGCCCGGCTACAACAGGAAAGCCGATTTTTTTTACCTGAGTTCCAAGGAACTTAGCCGCAATAACAATAATTCCAACGGAAAGCAAAATCTGAAGGATAATTTCCGTATTTGGTAAAGAAGACATACCTAGCCTCTTATATATAGTGATATTAAAATAAGACTATATAACAAAAGCAGGAAGGTGGCAATTACATAATTTTATAGAAGATTTTCTATTTTTGAAGCAAGATCATAAGAAGTCTGAAGGTTTCCTATCTGAACAAGGAAGTTTACAGTATCTTCCAGGGAAGCAATATCCTTATCAGAAACAGTAACGGAAAAATCATATTTTTTAGAAATTTCCCTTACCTGGGCACCTGTCAGTTTCAGGACTCCGGCAAGTTTTGTAAGAGTTTCATCATCAAGTGTAGGAATAAGTTCAACAGCTCGCTTGTACTGCTCAAGAATTACCTTAATCACATCTTTGTTATTCAAAAGATATTCGCTGCGAACGACAAAAGCATTTGTGCCGCGTAAATCAGTATCAGAGCCCTTTGCCACAATTTTTGCAGTCCCCTGATCAATAAAGCGCATTACATTAGGCTCCCAGATTACAACTGCATCGGCAAGGTCAGAGATGAGGGCGTTTTCTGCGTCACCAGCCTTTATGCTGACTAATTCAATATCTTCAAATGTCAAATTATTCTGTTCAAGAAGTTTTGTAACAAGGTTGTGCCCCGTAGAACCAAAAACAGTAGCAATACGTTTTCCCTTCATGTCTTTTACAGAATTCAAGGAAGTGTCACTTTTTCTTGCAAGCATGGCATAGGCATCCGGGCCACGGGCTGGAACACCGACAATTTTCATCTGAACTGCCCCGGCAAGTGCGCTGACTGCAGGAACATCACCAAGAAGGCCAATATCACTCATTTCAGCAAAAAGAGATTCATTAATTGGAGGACCGGCTTCAAAATCCTGCCAGTTTACTTTTACCCCGGAAGGCTTAAGTGCTTCTTCAATAAAGCCCTGATAGCGGGCAATGTAAAGGGGAATAAAGGCAGCGGAAGGCTGGATTGCAATATTTACACTAGTCTGAACTGTATTTGCATTTTTACTCTTACAGGCTAAAAAAAATAATGGCAAAAATAAAATAAATAAAAGCCTAAAAATCCGCTTCATAGTGATATTATTATATCACTCTTTATTTTTTTGTGCGAAAAATTTTTCTTTACATGACGGATTTACGGTACTACTATTTTAAATATGACAAAGAATAAAGTTCTGAAAAATCTTACTATTACCGGCGGAATCATAATACTGGGACTTGCCGTTACCGCCCTGCTTTTTTCTTTCCAGCACAAGATGAGCCATCTTCTGATTAACATGGCTCTTCAGAATATTTCTGAGGTTGAAGAATTGTATGCCGAATCTCTCAGAAGTAAGTTTTTATCCCAGCAGGATCTTCTTAAGATTCAGACCAGCTATTTTTCTGATATCGATATAAAAAATTCAAATGAAATAAAGGCTAGAGCCGCAGGCATGAATAAAATAGAAGGATTTAAAAGAATTGCCCTTGTAAGCTCAGATGGAAGTGCGATTGATTTGAAGGGAAAATCGCTTCCAAGCATGAAAAACAAGCAGTATTTTTCTGACACAATGAGGTCAAAGAAATGGAAGATTGCAAACGGAATTGAACTTGACTCCAGCCTTGAACCAACCCTTACAATCACCTGCCCTTTTACTGCAAAAGACGGCAGCCCCGCAATGATAGCAGGAATTACTTCATATAATATCCTTAAAAATAACTTCTCAACTTCAGTTTTTTCAGGACAGAGCTATTCCTACTTGATTGCAGAAAACGGAAACATCATCCTTTGTAATAAGGACCGTAAAAAGGTCATTTACAACGTTGATTTTTTTGATTATGTAAATAAATCTTCCGGAATGGAAAATCCTGAGCTTCAGACCTTAAAAAGAGACATTATTAACCAGCGTTCAGGAAACATCATGATGAATGGTGTTGAGCATAAAAAAATCTTCTCCTACACACCGCTTGGTATTAACGGCTGGTACATTATTCAGGTTCTTCCTTATTCGTACATTCAGAATCAGCTTGCAAAGATTAACACTCTTGTCTTCGTTCTGATTGGCGCAATTGCAATTGTAATCCTGCTTTTCTGGCTGGTTGTATACATTCTTTCCCGCAAGAATTTTGAAATTACAAAGGATAATGAAAAGCTTGTAATGGCAAACAGTCAGGCTCAGACCCTTATTTTTGAATATGACGCTGTAAAGCGGAAGGTTGATTTTTCCGGTGATTCAAAGCTTATACTGGGCGCCCACAAAAAAATCGTTTCGGCTGAATTTATTACCTCGGAATGTTTTAAGCGCATTCACCCGGAAGATCAGAATATACTTAATCTTTTAAAAAATACTTTGGAAAACGGAAAGAAGAATTTTTCTGCCGAGTTCCGCTATAAAAACTTTTCCAATAAATACATATGGCTTAAAATGACAGGCTCTACAATTTTTGATGAAGCGGGGAAGGTCCGCCAGTTTATTGGAAGCATTACAAACGTAAACAGTCAGGTTCTTTACGAGCAGGAGCTTAAAAACATTGCCGATAAGGACAAGCTTTCAGGTCTTTTGAACAAGGCTGCCATGGAAAGAAACGTAAAACAGTATCTTTCTGCGGAAGGAAAATACAGGCAGAGTGCCCTTATAATAGTAGATTTGGATAACTTTAAGGATGTAAACGACAACCTTGGACATATGACAGGCGACGCCGCAATCAAGGACGCCGCAAAAAAGATTTCCCTTATTTTCTCGGACAGAGACTTCCTTGGACGCTTCGGCGGAGACGAATTCTGTATTCTCATGCGTTTTGGCACAAACATCACGACAGAGGAACTGCTTAAGATTCTGACTGTTAAGGCTTCAGACTTATCTTCTTCACTCCGCGAAGATTATTCCAACGGCGAAGAAAAAGTTTCTGTAAGTGCCAGCATAGGAATTTCAATATTTCCGGATAACGGCAGCACTTACGAAGAGCTTTTTGAAAAGGCAGACAGCGCCCTCTACGAAGTAAAGCAGCACGGAAAAGATGGCTTTAAGATTTTTGGAATCTAAAATGTAATAAGGTAGTCAAAGGTCTTTATTATCTTCCCAGACTCCGGCTCTGTCCAGTCAGCGTCAGAATTGTTTACCCAAACGCGAACTTTTTCTCCTGCCCCGTCGCCTTCCAGCCAGCGCTCGTATGCAAGCACATTTTCGTTTGCAGTCGGAATGAAGCGAACGCGGCCTTCTGTAAGGGCCTTGTGGGAACGGCGCAGGGCAATCAGTTCTTTGTAGAAAGCAGTCATATCGCCAGGACGGCAGGCAATGTAATCACAGCCGGCCCCGTCATCATTCCAGACAAAAGGACGACGATATTCGTCTTCTGTAATTCCTGTCATTGCCCGCTCGTCACCTGCAAAAATACCAGGCATACCAGGAAGAGTCATCTGCACGACTGCAGCCAGCTTCAAAAGTTCAGGGCGGTCGCCACACAAAGAAATAAAACGGGAAACATCGTGGCTGTCCAGCAGATTCATCTGGGCATAGCTTACAGGACGCGGATAACGCATTAGGCTTTCATTGAAAGTCTCGCCAAACTCTTCAGCCGTAATAGAGCGCTCAGCAAAAAAATCACGGCAAAGATTTACAAAACGATAGTTCATTGCAGAATCAAACTGGTCGTAAACCTGCCAGTTCTGGGCGTCTTCCCAGACTTCTGCCAGCATGATTGCGTCCTTTTTTACGCTGCGGATAGCCTTTTTATATTCGCGCCAGAAGTTCTTGTCAATTTCGTTTGCGACATCAAGGCGCCAGCCGTCAATATCAAATTTTTCAATCCAGTATTTGCCCACCTCGCAGAAATAGCGGCAAACCTCTGGATTTCCTGTATTCAGTTTTGGCATCTGCTTTACATAGGCAAAGCAGGCATAATCAGATTTCATATCAGGAAGCAGAGGAAGAGGCATGTCGTAATACCAGTCGCGATAAATAGACTTTTCCTGATTTTTCAAAATATCCTGATAGGCAAAAAAGCGGGTTCCGGTATGATTGTAAACGCCGTCCAGCACCACGCGGATTCCATTTTTATGAAGAAGCCCAACTAATTCAGCAAACTCCTCGTCTGTGCCAAAATCCGGGTCGATATGCTTATAGTCAATTGTGTCATATTTATGGTAAGAATGTGCAACAAAAACAGGATTCAGATACAAAACATTGATTCCCAAATCCACAAGATAATCAATATTTTCTATTATACCGCGGATATTTCCGCCAAGCTTAGATTTTAGGGTAAAGCCTTCCCACTCGGCAGTTTTAGCAGTCTTATCGTGAAAGCGGTGGCCAGTAGCAAAGCTGTCCGGGAAAATCTGATACATTACGGCATCTTCCGCCCAGGCAGGCACATTGTAAGTTTCTTCCCGCCTCATGTAAGGAAGCTGGAAAAAAGCATACCAGTTTTCAGGAAGATCGCGGCGGACAGCCCCCTGATAATAGTAGTATTTTTCTCCTTCCCCGCTGCCCTCCAGCTCAAAATAATAAAAAACACGACGGAAGCCAGGCTGCAGAGTAACCTCGTAATAATCATGATAAAGCCCCTGACAAACCTTTTCCATTTTAACGGTATGACGAACTGCCGGCTGAGCCCTGTCAAAACGGTTTCCATAAACCACCGAAACAGATTTCAAATCGCCCTTAGCGCATCTCAGTCTCAAAACCAGAGTCTTGTCATCCAGAAGATAGCAGTATTCGCTGTCCACTCTATGAAAAATTGCGGCTTTATTCATAAATAATATCGCTCCTGCCGTTTATAACAAAGTTTATCGATAAACTCCAAATACATAAAAAAAGCACAGGACAAATCTGCCCTGCGCTCTCTCAGCAAAAATCAATTATTTTGCGCGTTCAAGGAAAGAACCGTCGCGTGTATCGATAACGATTTTGTCATCTGTATTGATGAACAATGGAACGCGTACTTCAATTCCTGTATCAAGTGTAGCTGGTTTCATAGATTTTCCAGAAGTATCACCTTTAACACCTGGTTCACAGTATGTTACAACGCGAGTAACGCGAACTGGCAAATCAATACCTACTGGTTTTCCTTCATAGAATGTCAAAGCAACTTCAAGATCATCCTCTGGAGTGATGTATCCGGCATAGTCGCCCAAGTCTTCTTTTGGAAGTTCGAACTGTTCGTATGTATCCTGATCCATGAATACGTATGTATCACCGTCGATGTAAGAAAGTTTTGTTTTGTGTGATTCAAGGTCTACATCATCAAATTTTTCACCTGCATCCAATCCCAAATCCATAGTTGAGTTTGTAACAAGGTTCTTTACGCGGAGGTTTGTAACCATTCCGGCACGACCTGAACGCTGACCAAGCATCTTCTGAACGATAAGGGCGTTTCCCTCATACATGAAAGCAGTTCCAACTTTCAACTGTGATGTCATTAACATAAAAAATACCTCTATTTTCTAAAAGGGCAGACGCCCCAAGTTTCAAAATTCATTTACATTATACAAATTTCTTCAATAAAAGTCATCAGGTTTTGCCCAAGGTCTCCGTTTTTCCGTAAATCAAGAGCAAAGTCCCTGAATCCCCCTGCAAGATGATTCTGCATGGCAAGCATGGTCGAAACGCTGTCCTGCAGCATGCGCTTATTTTCTCCACTTTCCGGCGAATTGATGGCTTGCCACGCAGCGGCCACCTTCCCAAAATCTTCCTCGCTAAAGTGCCGCCTCATGCGCTCAAGCAGGGCATTTACCTTTACAAGCTGGTACTCATCGCTCTGGGGGTATGCGTGCCAGATAAATGGAATTCCAGTAAGACAGGCCCGGCTAAGGCTTTCTTCCCCGCGTATAAAAAGGAAAGAGCAATTTTTCATCATCTTATCCCAGTCAGTCTGGTTCATAAAAGGAAGTATTTCTAATATGCCCCCTTCCCCCTCACCGACATTTTTCTTCCAGGCCTTAACAAAACTTTCCTGCCCTGCCCCCGCCGCACACAAAATCTTCTTTCCGGCGCAGGTTCCCGCCCCTTTAATTGCCTTTACAACCGGAGTCCAGTCGCGGGCGTAAGTAAAAAACAAAATGTCACCACTTTCATTGCGCGGAGTAAGCTTTTCCCAGCCGTCATCAATAATCAGTCCGCCGGTTTTTGCCGTAAAGCCCGGCATAAAATTCACTTTTTTTACCTTTCCCCGCCGGGTCAAAGACTGCAGTTTATGAAAGCTTTCCGCATAATCTTCAGCACTCAGATAATCAATCATAATTATCTGAACCGTATGGTTTAGCTCATCATCAAAAAGGATTTTTTCCATCCAGTCAGGGCGGCCGCACTGAAAGCACTCTAAAATCACCTGAAGACGGCGGTTATTTTCTCCTGCAAACTGACCGTAACAAAAATCGTAAGCATTCCAGTCGTAAACTTCTATGCCGCAGACAGACTGCAGGGGTAAACCTGTCTTTACATCTGCACAGATTTTATTAAAAGAGGAAAGATTATCTACTATTAAATTGATTTTACTGGCCGGATTAAGGCTTTTGAGTTTTTTTGCAAGGCGCCAGTTAACTCCTATATCACCGAAGTTGTCTACAACCTTGCATAAAATTGTAATTTCCATGCTTTAATTTACTTTGCTGTACAAAGTGCTGAATTCTTCGCGCCATTCAGATTTTTTATCGCGCTCTTCCCATTCAATAATTTTTTTGATTGTAAAATGACGCTGGTCACGGATATTTTCATAAGAAAGAACGGCAAAACGTCCCTGCCCGATATAGGCAACTTTTTCGTTTTCTGCAGTTGGTTCAGCTCCCTTTACTTTTTCAAGGGCGCAGTCAAAGTGAACAGGCTTTCCGCTGGCTTTATCAGCAAGACAAGAGGCAAGATCTGTAATAGGCTGGTTACACATAGGACAGATATTTTCACGGTTTTTAAGTTCATCAATAGCCTGAAGACGCTGACTTTCGGCTTCGCTATTTTCGTAAAGGCTTCTGTTAAAATGGAAGGTTTCTTTTTTTTCAAAAACACCTGAATTCTGATTTTTGTTTTTATTCTGGTTCTGATTCTGTCCTTTCCAGTTCCCCTGATGTCTTTTGTTACGTCGTCTGTCCATAAAATCTCCGGAAAACCCGGCTATTCCTTCCGGATTTTCAGTTCGTCGGAATTTTCCATAAGCTTATTGCTTATCACCTGAGCAATGCGCATTATGGCATTGTCAATATATTCCGAGCTTTGTATTTTTTTACGCAATTCAAGAATGCGTGGTGACAAGTCTGCCTCGCTGGTCTTTTCCAGAACCATTGTGGCGGTTGCCGAAGAAGCTCTTGCTCCGTAGATCATAAAATGTTACTCCGTGAAAGCATTTTCAATATGATAAGCCGGCGGTAAGCCCTGCATATCCAGAACAATCGCATCAAATCTGATGTAACTGTTACTATATTGTCGATGTTTTAACAGGAAGTGTTTAGCAGTTTTTACAATCCTTTTTTGTTTTTGTATCCCCAGAACTGAAGATAACATATCGGAAGTGGCATTGGGAAAGGTCTTAACCTCCACAAATACCAGAACTTCATCTTTCATCGCTATTATATCAATTTCACCGCCCTTTGTCCGCCAGTTGCGCTCAATAATTTTGTAGCCCTTTGAAAGAAGCAGGTCAGCAGCGCGGTTTTCTCCTTGATTCCCGGTATCTTTTGAAGTCATGCTTTTCCCTCGCGCTCAAGAATAAAGGCAAAGATTACCGCAAGGGCAGAATAAGCTTCTTCAGGAACGGCGGCATTTACTTCTTCTGCGTTCAAAAGATTTACTAGAGTTTCATTTTCTTCCATATAAATATTATTTTCCTGGGCGGTTTCGATGATTTTCTTTGCAAGCTCCCCCTTCCCCTTTGCAGTGATAAATGGCACTTCTGCACCTTCAGGATATTTTAAGGCGACTGCCTGCAGGGGAGTTTTAATCTGCATGAATTCTCTGGCCCGGGCATTAAAAATCTGATTTTTCATACCATGCCCCCGACCATTAAAAGTTCTTCCGAATCGCAGCCACTGCCTTCTACATCTTCCTTTTCTGCCCAAGAAGTTTCAGGCTTTCCAAAAGGAAGCAATTTTTTCTGTAAGGCTGATATAAATTCTTCTTTTTCTGCTTCTGAAGGTTCCGGGCTGATATTTGCCATAAGCTTTGAAAGGTGTTTCTTTTCAAAATCAAGATTAAAGATGTATTCTTTTTGATTAAGCTTTACGTTAAAGTTTGTTTTTTTAAGCTGATTTGCAGAGTCAAACAAAAGCCTGATTACGCCGGTTCCTAAAACTTCATTTCCCGCCCGCACAATTTCGTAAGGAAGGAAAATCCAGCCGTTTTTGTGATTGATGATTTTTAGGATTTGGTCTTTTTTTTTATCAGTGCTGTCTTCCCCCGCCTGCTCATCATACAAAAGCGAAAGCAGGGCATTAATTAATTCTCCGTCTGGCTCAATTCCCTTCTGCTTTAATATGGAAGCAATTTCCCCTGCAGATTTTTCTTTTCCGTTAAAGCGGACAGAAAGCCCGCGAAGCTTTCTCAGTAAGCTGCCGTCGAACTTCATTTCCAGCTGCTTGAACTGCATGGCAAGGTGTTTGTTGATTTCGTCAGCGGGAAGTCCCAGTGAGTTCAAAAGATTTTCCAGATGGGCCGCACCGGCATTTTCAAAAATAAGCTTACCGCTTGTAAAAGTAATTCCTGACTCTGTTTTCGGGCTGACTTCAATTTTGCCGTTTTTAAGATTAACGGTTGCGGTAAAAACATCACCGGGCTTTAATGGATTTTGAGAGCGAAGGTTTACGCGAACTCCGGCAACTGAACCTTCGTACTGTCCGCCCCCCTTATCTGCAATCACGCGGACTAAAACGCTGCTTCCGTTTTGCAGGACTTTTACGTTTTTAGGAGAGGGAATTTGCTGCTGGGCATGAATGGCGGCCAGATTCATACCATAAAGGTAAAAAAAAATCGCGAAGAAATCAACCTTCGCGATTTTATAATTGCTAAATAAAATAGTGCTTATTCAAGTAATACTGGCGTAGGGAGCAGAGCATGGGGCAAAAACATTCTATTTTTGTCTGCCGCGCTAGCGGCGTGTTCAATAGTTTCCTAACAAAAATAGCATGTAGCGCGGTACCGCGCGGTTTTGAACCATGCTCTGTGACCGTAAGCCACAGATTTAGTTGAAATCAGCTTACTTTGCAGCAGGTTTGTTAGCAGCAGCTTCTGCTCTTTCTGCCTTGATACGTGCTTCCTCAGCAGCAGCAAATGCTTCTGCACGAGCGTTACGTGCGTTAAGTTCTTCAGTGATTTTTGCACCAACCAAAGCCTTAACTTTAGCAGCCTTACCGATTCTGTCGCGGATGTAGTAGAGCTTAGAGCGGCGTACTTTACCAGGACGAACGATATCAACCTTTACGATACGTGGGCTGTTATAAGGGAATACGCGTTCAACACCTACACCGTAAGAAATCTTACGAACAGTGAATGTTTCGCGAGCACCAGAGTTCTTCTTGCAAAGAACGATACCTTCAAATACCTGGATACGTTCTGTTTTACCTTCAATAATTTTGAAGTAAACTTTTACTGTATCACCAACATTGAAACCCTGAGCACCAACGCGTTTCTGTGTTTCTTCAATAGTCTTAATAATATCCATAATAGTCTCCTATTCGGTCTTAGTTTTATGCTTTCTCTTCTTTTTAGGTTGAGTTTTAGCAAAAAACTGTTCGTTTATTTCCTCAATCATCTTTTCGGCTTCTAAAGAAAGCTTTCCGTTTCTTCTTGCTTCCCAGATTAAATCAGGGCGATTTGCAAGTGTCTTCATCAAGCGTTTTTTAAGCCGCCACTTCCGGATTTCTTCGTGGTTACCACTCAGCAGAACATCAGGAACTTTCATTCCATTGTATTCAACCGGGTGAGTATACTGCGGATACTCCAGAAGCCCGTCGCAATAACTTTCCTCTTCAAGCGATTCATGATTAATTACGCCGTCTACAAGTCTGTAAACTGTATCAATCACTACAGTCGCTGCAACTTCTCCGCTGGACATTACATAGTCTCCAATGGAAACTTCCATGTCAACGTAGCTGTCGATTATCCTCTGATCAATACCTTCGTAACGACCGCAGATAAAAACAAGTTCGTCTTTGCAACTTAATTCCTGAGCCAGATTCTGTGTCAAAGGCCTTCCGCTGGGTGTAACATAAATTACAAACTTTCGCTTAGCCTTAACGCTATCAAGGGCTCTTCCCAGAGGTTCAGGCATCATTAACTGACCTGCTCCACCTCCATACGTTCCGTCATCACAAGTTCGGTGCTTATCAAGAGCAAAATCTCTGATGTTCACCAAATCGTAAGCAATAATTTCCTTTTCTACTGCCTTGGCCATGATTGAGTTTTCAAAAAAAGCCTTAACAATATCTGGAAATAAGGTTAGCACAGTAAATTTCATGGAATTACTCCAGAATCCAGAGGTGCATCAATTGTACCGTACCGTTTACAACATCAACTTTACCAACGTGTTCATTATTGAATGGAACCAGGACAGTACGAGGCTTTCCCGATGCCGTAAACTTAATGTCATCACTAATACAAGTGCAACTCTCGGAGAGAGAAACTTCTAACAAGTAACCTGCTCCGCCTTCCAATACGTCTGTGATTGTTCCTACAACTTCTTCAGCTGCAGGCGCATCTGACAGTGCCGGATCGCCGTTCCACACAAGGGAACAATTTTGTAAATCTGTAATGTACCACTCGTCTTTTTTCAAAGGCTTAGCGTACTTGCGGGGAACCACTAACTCCCAGCGGTTAAACTTTTTAATCGCTTCGTCGGAATCAATTCCCTTAAATTTAAGGTACACAGTGTTATGTGCCAAAGAAGCCGATTCAACCTTTACTTCCTTAGTCTGATCACCATGACGCAAAGTAACCTGTTCAAGTTTAGCAATATGCTCGTACTCGCCTGAGCTACTTTCTACTTTACATTCACCCTCAAAGCCGTGAGACCCGCGGATAAATCCAACCACTAATTCTTCTTTTAACATCTACCCTTCCAGATTAGTCCAGAATATCAAGACTGTAGCGTTTACCGTCTTTTACTGCAGATGCGCTCAAAACTGTACGCATAGCTTTGGCAATACGGCCATACTTTCCGATTACCTTACCAATGTCGTTTTCAGCAACTTTAAGCTGAAGAACCATGCCTTTCTCGCCTTCAGTTTCATTTACAGATACAGCTGACGGATCATCGACCAATGATTTTGCGATGTATTCAATCAGGTCTTTTTCCATTTTCTGCTCCTCTGTAAATTAGTTTGCTTTTGCCTGACGGTTCAAAAGTTTCTTAACGATGTCAGTAGGCTGAGCACCAACACCAATCCAGTACTTTGCACGTTCTGCATTGATAGAAACCTGAGCGTTTTCTGCAGCGATTGGCTGGAAAGTTCCGATTTCTTCGATACAAGCTCCGTCGCGTGGCTCACGTGAGTCCTGAACAACTACACGGTAGCATGGGCGCTTTTTAGTACCAAATCTCTTAAGTCTGATTTTGACCATTTATTCCTCCATGGCGGCATAATGCCACCAAATTTAATCATAGTTGAGTGAATAATATATTACAAAATCAAGAGATATTCAAGATAGCAGAAGCCCTTTGTAAGCTTCCTCATTCAACCACAGACCTGAACCAGTCCAAAAAAGACAAATCAGAATCCGAGATTTTATCATCAATTTCCACCCAGCAGTGCTCGCGGGATTCAAGTTCAATGTTTACGGAATTCTTACAGAAGCGCTTTAGTTTCCTTCCAGTTTTATAGCCCTGCTCATAAATTCCTTTATCATATTTTGAAATTTTCCAGTAAAAATTAACGTTACGGACACGCAAAACTTCACGCATTGAAGGCTGATAATAGCCGCTTCCGGAAATTACAGCCTTAAACAAAGAAGGCTTATAGCAGGCAAGCTTTACTACAAACTCTGCTCCCTGGGAATGCCCGAAGCCGATTATGCACTTTCTATCAATACATTCATTTTTAGAAAGAAGATTTCCTATTAAAAGGCATACATCGTAGCAGTCTGTAAAATAATCTCCTCGTGAATGAAGGACAAGCACGGCGCAGTTTTTGATATCCTGAATCTTTTTATCTATAAACATGCGCCCAAAACGCCCGCGTGAAGAATATTTATCATTTGAACCATGAAAAGTAACAATTAATGGAAGCCTGGCATTTTCGTTATGCCTGTCCTTACGGAACTGAGGCGGAATATATAGATAATATTCAAAGCCCGCCGCAACAGTTTCATAAAACCAGACTGAATCATCAAAAGTTTTGGTAGTCCAGTAATAATCAGCATCAAAGGGAACTGAAAACTCTTTATGAGAATTAGCCTTTACAAAAAGCAAAACTGCAAGCAGGATAATTACAAATCCTGCTGCAGAAATGCCAGTTTTCTTCCATATATTATACTTTTTCATTTGCGCTTATACTGCTTCAAAAGCTGCTTGTATTCATCACCGATTACCTTAAGCCGTTCTCCGTCACTTTCAGTCCATTCTGAAGAACGTTTTAAGGCCGGAAGCATTTTATCAAGCTGCTTCTTTTCATCTGCAATTACCTGATCCAGTTCTCTTGCAGCATCCTCATCTTCTTCGTTTATTGCCGCATACAAATCTGCATTAAGCTGACCTGCAAGGGAAAACATTGTATCAATCTGCTCGCGGGTGATGATTTCTGTCTCATCAAATTCAACGCCATCCACATTCAGATAATCATCGGCTTCATCGAGCTTATTATTTTTTTCAATCTTTTCTATTTTATTCTTGTTTTTTGGAGCCTTTTTACTTTTTTTAGACTTTTTTTCTTTTGCAATTGCGGATGAAGAAGCAAGCAGCAGAACAAACAAAACAAAAAGAATTTTTCTCATAAGTATTCCTCCAATACATTATATTATAGCACATCTTTAAAAGTTGCGGTAAGAAGATTTTTCAGATAGAATGAATACGATATATACTACAGATTAATCTGTTTGAGGTGTGCCATGTACAGCAGGCCATTTACAAATCCGCCTGAACACATAATAAGGAAACATAAAGCCATATTCGGCACTTTTTCAGGAGTATCACCGCACCTGGACATACGCGGAATGAGGGCGCCTTATGCCGGCATCCCATTTCCGACATTTCTTACAAAACTCAGAATTAAAAGCCGCATAAATTACGTATTTGCAATTGACGGATTTATCGGCCTTGC
Organism: Treponema sp. C6A8; assembly: GCF_000619925.1. Classification (GTDB taxonomy): domain Bacteria; phylum Spirochaetota; class Spirochaetia; order Treponematales; family Treponemataceae; genus Treponema_D. Next base: position 235,112 of record NZ_KK211042.1, read on the forward strand.
AGAAATAATGGATTTTAAAGTTCTGGGACTTTCTGAAATCATTTTCTGGAACACAAAGACAGGCAAGCGTTACGTTTATCACGCCGTTATGCCTCCGCGCAGACGTTTTATCCCCAACATCACAAAAAGAGGAATCTGCGCCTGCTACCGAAAATCGCGCTTTTTGAAAATTTCCTGGGGACGTAATCACAAACACGGAGCAATGAGTTTTTCCGTAAAGGGCAACTCTGTACGCCCGAATGCAGAAGGATATTTTTATTCCAAAATTGATGATGATTTTCACACAGACTGCATGTTTGTAAATCCTTCGCCTACGTCTTCACGCTGCTCGGCAACCTGGTTTAACACAATGGAAATCAAGGGACATATTGCGCTCAATAAGGAAGAAGCCGCAGATTCAGCAGGACTTGCAATCATGACTTTGAACCGAACTTACATCAAGGTTCATTCAAAAATCAAGATTGCTTACGGACTTGGCATTTATAAGGAAAGAAAAATTGCTTTTCTGCTGAAAAACTCAAATCTTGATGCCGCTGATTCTGACCGCTACAACGATAATGTTCTTGTTGTGGACGGAAAGCAGACAGCCCTGCCTCCTGTTTACATGACTCATCCTTTTGGCATCGATCAGAAGTGGATTATTCAGGACACGGAAAGTATGGTAGATTTGACCTTTACGCCAATTTCCAAAAACTCCAGGGTTTTGAACATAATTGCCCTTCGTTCCAGCGATAACACTATCTACGGAACTTTTGAAGGCGTTCTTATTACTGCGGACGGAGAAAAAATATCGCTCAAGGGATTTCCCGGCATTCTATATAGAAACTTAATCAGATTCATATAAAGAGGTTGCGCTTATGAATGATGATATTAAAACAGCTGACTGGGCACCAGGAACTTTAGACAATACCAGAAAAAATATCGGTGACATTGACCGCGAAGAAGCTAAAATGATGGCAAAAAAACTTGGCGGTCAGGTTATGTACGAACGCTCTAACAACACTCTTACGGGCTCGAGCGCTTCTAAGACTGGCGGAAAGCTGGTTCGTGCTGGCGGCACTTCAAGCACTCCGGGCGGAATGGCCGGGGGTGCAGGCGCAGGGGGCAACACAAGAAGCAGCAGGCCTACCGGCGTACCGACGGCGCCTCAGCCAAAACACAAGAAGAACAATGAATCTCTTCCAAACATCTCAAAAAAAGTTGCAATCGCTTTTGACAAGATGATGATGTCGCCGGAGTACAAAATCAAGCCGAACTACGGATTTTTTAACTTTGTACGTTCCTGGCAGAAAAACGGAGCTGAAAAACTCAATCCTGATTTTATAACCTACGACTTAAAGACAATGATTGACCACATGGAAGGTTTTATCACAGTTATTAAAACCCTTATCCAGATGGCGCCGGCAACCTACAAGGCAAAAATTGCAGCCGATACAGAACCTAAGTTCAAGCTTTTGCGTATGGTTGCAGGCTGGACAATGCAGAATATCCGCGTTGAGTATGTAAACGTTACGTCTTCAGCCCAGCCATGGATTGTTGCAGATTTAATTCCATTTATCAGGACAATCTATAAAAACCTGATTACAGTTTACTATTACGGAAACAATAAAATTCCAAAGCTGATAAAAGAGATTTACACAGATGAATGCGCCTACCCTGAAGCGCCTCGCGACAAGCTTTCAGGACTTGCAAAACATGCCATTACAGAATGGCTTTATCTGGATACAGAAGTCATCAAAAAGCTCTACCCTCTTTTAATGCGAATGAGCTGTGATTCTATCGAACAGTATCCGGCATTTTTCAACATCAAAGTTGCCGACATTCTTAAATTCCTGGGACTTCATAAATTTGACCTGCTTCTGCCTGAAAAACCAAAACCACAGGAAGAAGTAAAAAAAGAAGCGCCTAAAAAACCGGAAGCTCCTCAGCGCGGCCTAAAAGACCAGACTGTTCTTACAGGACTGAAACTCCTGGAACAGCTTTTCCCACAGTCGGGACTTGATAAACTTGAAAGCAATCCTGACCTTTATCCTTACTTCCAGCCTCTTTTCCGCTATGAAGACGGTTTCAACGTACTTTCGCCGAATAACCCTATTCAGAAAATTGTTGTTCTGCAGACAATCATTGAATACTGCTTCCAGGGCTGCCGAAACATCAACTTTACAATAGAGGATGAACACAAAAAAGATGATGGTGATACAATCTTTAAGGTTCTTGATGACTGGTCAGCTTACCGTGAATACGTATTCGGACGCCTTTACTGCGAACCTCTTCTGGATTTAACAAACTCAATCTACTCTCAGCCGGATTTTGGAAAATCTCACATCGGTAAGAGAACAATTACAAACCTTTTGTGGCAGAATACCTACCACTTTATGCCGATGTTCAAATTTGATAAACTGATACTTGAACATCCGGCTGATGACAGCAAGTATAAACCATTATTTAATAGAACAGACTTTGTTCGAAAGTTCCTTACTACTGTCGTAAACCAGTGTGATCAGGCTGCCAAAACAAAGGGCAAAGTAGAATTGGTAGAAGACCCATGGCAGCATTATAAATTTGACGTTCAGAATGAGGTTTCTAAACGCCTTGACGTTCTTTTGGGAGCGCAGAACCACGGTCCGAACACAAACGCAACAAATGCTAACCTTTTGAAGTATACCTTGTGTTTTGTGGCAGTTCTTGACTGGTACATCAACAATCAGGACAGTCCTGCATATCAGACAGATCCAATGGATATTTTCCGAGTTTCTGAAGCAGACGGAAAGCCTCAGTTCACCGTAAAAGAGCGCAACGACCAGAACAAACTTTTTGCCGATGCAATCAAGGCAAACTACCAGAAAGGAGCAAAGTAAAAATGAAGCTTTCAAAAATTTTTGCAGCCGCAATCATCCTCGCATCTGCCGCTTTTACAGGCTGCAATCTGGATTTTTCTAACTTGTGTGAAGATAAATGGGTGGTGACGAATTATTATACAGAAGCACTCAATATTAAATTCGGAGACTCAACAACAGCAGAAACAATAGCTGCTGCAACATTAAATGGAACTACACTTACTCCAGCAACTGATACTTTTTCTCACAAGGCTGATACATCAATCACAATAGAAAATGACTACATAGCTTATACAGAGTCATTCTCTTATTCAGACTCTAAGGCAAAAAGAACTCTGGTGATTAAGGATGCTAAAAAGTATGAGTATAATGTTACAACAACAAAAGAAGTAACGTTTATTTTGAATAAAAAAACATATCCGAACACACTTACCGGTGAAACAGCAACTGAAAAAGAAAATGAAATGAAATATACTATTACTACTGCATCCACTGATGCAAATAAAAGTTTCATCATCTACAAAAACAAGCCAACACTCACATTCTACGACAGCACTTCAAAATCCGTTGGTTACACAGCATCAGAAGACACAACAGGCAAAATCTGTATCACGATACAATAGCCACAGATGGGACACAGATTTTCACAGATAAATTCTATCTGTGTCTCTGCGTTTATCTGTGACTAATTATTCTTCTTTTCTTTTAGACTCAATTTCATTATATTTACAGTGATTAATTTTATTAAGGAAGTCTAACATGTCAGATAAGAAAATTCCAATCACATTGTTGTGCGGCTATCTTGGTGCGGGAAAAACTACCCTTTTGAACCGCGTACTTACAAATCAAAAAGGCTATAAGGTTGCCGTAATTGTAAACGACATCGGCGAAGTAAACGTTGACGAACGCCTTATTTCAAAAGAAGCTCAGATTACAGACTCTTCAAGCCTTGTTCCTCTTACAAACGGATGTATCTGCTGTACCCTTAAGAGCGACATGGTTCAGCAGATTGAAAACCTGATGAAAACAGGTAAATTCGACTACATTATGGTAGAAGCAAGCGGTGTATGCGAACCAATGCCAATTGCCCAGGCAATGGAACAGATTGAAATCGGTTATGTTGATAACGTAGTTGGCGTTGTAGATGCCAGCCGCCTTGTAGATGAATTTGATTCAGGTCACGCACTTGAAGAAACCCTTAAAAAAGATGCAGAAGAAAGCGAAGAAGATATCGAATCACTTTTGATTCAGCAGATTGAATTCTGTTCAACCCTCATCATCAATAAACGCGACCTTGTAACAGACGAACAGATGAAGGTTGTACGTGCCGTAATCAACAAGATTCAGCCAAGCGTAAAAGTAATTGAAACATCACACTGCGAAGTTCCAGTAGAAGACGTAATCGGAACAAACCGCTTTGACTTTGAAACAGTTTATGCTTCTGCCGGCTGGGTAAAAGCCCTTGAAGAGCATGACGAAGAAGATGATAATGACGACCACGACGAGCATGAGCATGGTGAACATCACGACGAACATGGACACCATGACCATGATGACGATGACGAACATGAGCACGGACATCACCACCACCATGAACACCGCCACGAAGGTGAAAGTGAAGACGAATACGGAATCGGAAGCTTTGTTTACTACCGCCGTAAGCCTTTTGACCGCGTAAAACTCGACCAGTTTGCTTCAAAATGGCCTCGCAACATCATCCGTTCAAAGGGTGTTGTATGGTTCAGCGATGAAGAAGAAATGGCATACGTTCTGGAAACAAGCGGACGCCAGATTTCTGCAGGATATTCAGGCCAGTGGCTTGCTGCCTGCCCTAAAGACGAGCAGGAACGCGTACTTGCAGAAGAACCTCAGATGAAAAAAGACTGGGATGAAAAGGTTGGCGACCGCATGATTAAAATGGTAATCATCGGACAGCACCTTGACCGCGAACAGATTGAAAAGGATCTGGACGCTTGTCTTGCAAAATAAGTCAACAATACGTTCCTATCAATAGAAACTCTTTGATTTTTTTGTTATTATTGCATCAACATTTTCATTTTACTTGGAGGAGATTATGAAAAAAGTATTGCTTGGTGTGTGTGCCGCTTTGATGGCTGCAGCATTCGTGTCTTGCGGCGGAGAAAAGGCTGCCGTAGTAAAAATCGGTGTTTTTGAACCAGCTTCTGGTGATAACGGAGCCGGCGGAAAACAGGAAACTCTGGGTATTCAGTACGCAAACAGCGTTACTCCAACTGTTGAAATCGGTGGAAAAGAATACAAAGTTCAGCTTGAAATCGTTGATAACGAATCTTCAAACGACAAGGCTGTAACAGCAGCTTCTGAACTTATTTCAAAAGGCGTTTCTGTAGTTCTCGGATCTTACGGTTCTGGCGTTTCAATCGCTGCCAGCGATACTTTTGCAGCAGCTAATGTTCCTGCAATCGGCGTTACCTGTACAAACCCACAGGTAACTCTTGGAAACGAACACTACTTCCGCATCTGCTTCCTCGATCCATTCCAGGGAACTGTTCTTGCAAACCTCGCAGCTGATAAATTCACTGCTAAAAAAGCATATTGTCTTTCTAAGCTCGGTGATGACTACTCGGGCGGTCTTGTAAAATACTTTGTTGATGCATTCAAAAAACTCGGCGGTGAAGTTGTAGAAGAAACTTTTCCGGACGGAACTTCTGACTTTGCAGCATACGTTGCAAACGCTAAAAAAACTGGTGCAGACGTATTCTTCAGCCCAGTTTCAATTGAAGCTGCAGCCCTCATCATTGAGCAGGCTAACACTCAGGGTATGACACTTCCTATCCTTGCAGGTGATACATGGGACTCTAACGTTGTTCTTGCCCAGGCTAAGGGAACTAAAGTTCAGGTTTACGTAACAACCTTCTTCGTTGAAGGTTCTACAGATTCTAAAGTTACAGCTTTCGTTGACGGTTTCCGCGGATATTTGAACGCAAACGCAACTGCTAAGACTAACAACGGTGGTGACGATGAAATCGCTGCAGTTTCTGCAATGGGATTCGACGTTTACTACACAGCCCTCGAAGCACTTAAAACTGCCGGCAGCACAAAAGGCGCTGACGTAATCAAGGCTCTTCCAGGCGTTACTTACGAAGGCGTTTCTGGTGCAATCGCATTCGACCAGAACGGCGACGCTGTTCGCGACGTAGCTTACGTTAAAAAAGTAAACAACGAAAACGGCAAATGGGACTTCGTAGCTCAGCAGTCGGTCAGATAGGTTAAAGGTGCCAGGTTTTAGGTTATAGGATAAGGGGGAAAGCCTTCCCCCTGGACTCAACCCGCAGACGGTTTTCGCCACACCCCCATCTCCTAGGGAGCTTCGCCCCCTAAAACCCCTAAAACCTGTCACCTAATACCTATCACCTATATCCCCCTTTTTTTCATCATCATTTTTCTATATAATTACAAAGATATTTTAAAATTATAGGAAAAAGTGATGGATTTTTTACAAAATAACCTTCCTTACATTCTGGCAGGCATTTCTACGGGCGGACAGTACGCGCTCATAGCAATCGGTTACACAATGGTTTACGGCATCCTCCGCCTTATAAACTTTGCCCACGGTGATGTTTTTATGGCAGCGGGTCTGATTATGATTTATTCATACAGCGTTATGCCTCTCTGGGTTTCAATTCCATTTACAATCATTCTGACAGTTTTACTCGGCTTTGCAGTTGAGCGAATTGCCTACAAGCCTCTGCGCAATGCACCACGAATGTCTATCATGATTAGTGCAATCGGTATGAGCTATCTTTTACAGAACCTTGCCCTTTATGTAACAGGCGGTCTTCTTAAAAAGTACCCTACAATTCCTTGGATCAGCGATTCAATCACAATCGCAGGTGCAATCACAAAACGCGTTACAATCATCACACCGTTTTTGACAATTCTCTTGGTTGTTGCTCTTGTTCTTCTTATTAATCATACAAAAATCGGAATGGCAATGCGCGCCGTTTCTAAGGATTTTGAAACAGCCCAGCTTATGGGAATTAAAATCGACTCGGTTATCTCTATGACCTTTATTATCGGTTCCTTCCTTGCCGCTGTCGGCTCAATTCTTTTCTTCTCAAACTATCCTGGTGTTACCCCTACAGTCGGCGGTATGCCTGGCCTCAAAGCCTTTGTTGCGGCAGTATTCGGGGGAATCGGTTCAATTCCTGGCGCTGTAATCGGAGCCTTTTTGATTGGTATCTGCGAAAACATCATCAAGGGTGTGGGCCTTACAACCTTCAGCGACGCCTTCACCTTTGTTCTTTTGATTTGTGTCCTTATGTTCATGCCGACCGGTATCTTCGGTGAAAAAGTTACCGACAAAGTTTAATCAAACCGGAGAAATCAGATGGAAAAAATAAGTTTAAAAGATAAAAAATATCAGATAATCAGCTGGGGACTGCTGGTTCTTCTTTTTGCCTTTGTTGCAATTCTGGAAGCCGTCGTGCCCCCTACCCACATCCTCTTCACCGTTCTGAAAAAAGGTGCAATTTACGCCCTTGTTGCCGTTTCGATGAACCTTCTGAACGGTTTTACAGGACTTTTCAGCCTTGGTCAGGCAGGCTTTATGCTTTTGGGAGCCTACACTTACGCAATTTTTACAATCCCGGTTTCGGCCCGCGCCCAGGTTTACCAGTATTTTGACGGAGGCGCAATTCAGTTTACAATTCCTGTTTTTGCAGCCCTGATTCTTGCGGGCCTTGTTGCGGCCTTTTTTGCATATTTAATCGGACTTCCAGTTCTTCACTTAAAGTCAGACTACCTCGCAATCGCAACTCTGGGTTTTGCAGAAATCATCCGTGCCATTTTCCAGTGGGATAAGCTTGGCGTAATTACAAACGGTTCAAACCTTCTGCGTAAATATCCTGTTTTCCGCTCAACCCTTTTTTACTTTGCAGTAAGCGGACTTTGTATTGCAATCATCATGCTTTTGATTAATTCAACTTACGGACGCGCCTTTAAGGCAATCCGCGATGATGAAGTTGCGGCAGAAGCTATGGGTATCAACCTTGCCCACCACAAGCAGCTTGCCTTTACAATCAGTTCTTTCTTTGCAGGAATTTCTGGCGCCCTTCTTGCTATGTTCCAGACAACAATTCAGGCAAGCCAGTTCAAGTCTGCAATGACTTACGAAATCCTTTTGATTGTCGTAATCGGCGGTATCGGAAGCGTTACAGGAAGCTGCATTGCATCCTTCCTCTTTATTGCCTGCTCAGAATGGTGGCTGCGCTTTTTGGACAACGCAAACCTCAACTTTACTTCAATTCAGATTTTGCGCCCGGGCTTCCGCAAGGTTGTATTCTCGGTTGTAATCATGCTGATTGTACTTTTCTACCAGAAAGGAATTATGGGCGAGCACGAATTCTCTCTTAAGGGAATTATAAATCGTCTTAAAAACATCAAACCTCTTAAAGCTAGAAAGAATCCTGATTTTAAGGAGGTTCGCTAAATGTCAGCTACAGAAAAAGTTCTTGAAATGAAAAACATCACAATGCAGTTTGGCGGCGTTGTGGCTGTAAATAATCTTTCTCTCAATGTAAATAAGGGCGAAATTGTTTCGCTGATTGGTCCTAACGGGGCCGGAAAAACAACTGCCTTCAACGTTGTAACCGGTGTTTACGCTCCTACAAACGGTGCGGTTTACTTTAACGGTAAGGAAATTGTAGAAAACTTCCCTGCCGGAAAAATGAAAAAGCTTTACGCAGGAACAAACCGCGGCGACTACACAAAACGCCTTGAACCAACTCCTGATGTAATTACAAAGCTTGGAATTGCCCGTACCTTCCAGAACATCCGTCTTTGGAAGAGTCAGACTGTATTTACAAACGTTCTGATCGCAAAACACATGCGTAAGACAAGCAATATCTTTTCTGCAACCTTCCGCCTTAACCACAAGGAAGAAAAAAAGCAGCGGGAAGAAACAGAAGAACTCTTGAAGATTCTGGGACTTTACGAGGTTCGCAACGAGCTTTGTACTTCTCTTCCATACGGACTTCAGCGCCGCCTGGAAATTGCCCGCGCCCTTGCCACAAATCCAAGCCTTCTTTTGCTTGATGAACCGGCAGCCGGCATGAACCCTCAGGAAACAGCAGAACTTACAGACTTTATCAGAAAAATCCGCGATGATTTCCACCTTACAGTCTTTATGATTGAACATCACATGGACCTTGTAATGGATATTTCTGACCGCATTTACGTTTTGAACTTTGGAGCTTTGATTGCTCAGGGAACTCCGGAAGAAATTCAGAATAATCCTGAAGTTATTTCGGCATATCTTGGAGAAAGCGAGGAATAATATGCTTAGAATTTCTGATTTACATGTATCATACGGCGGAATTAAGGCACTTCGCGGAATCAACCTTGAAGTTCCTGACGGAAAAATCGTTACTCTGATTGGCGCAAACGGTGCCGGAAAGTCTACCCTGCTCCGTTCTATCAGCGGACTTGTAAAACCTCAGGAAGGTTCAATCAGACTTGATAACAAGGAACTCATCTGGAGTCCTATTAATAAAATCTGTGCAGAAGGAATTGCCCTTTCGCCTGAAGGCCGCCACGTCTTTTCTGATTTGACAGTTCTTGAAAATCTGATGATTGGTGCCTACCTTAGAAAAGACAAGGAAACCATCCAGGATGACCTGGCATGGATTTACGAACTTTTCCCACGTTTGAAAGAAAGAAGCTGGCAGTTTGCAGGAACCCTTTCCGGCGGTGAACAGCAGATGCTGGCCCTGGGTCGTGCCCTTATGAGCCGTCCAAAGGTTCTCATGCTTGATGAACCTTCACTTGGACTTGCACCCCTTATTGTTCAGCAGATTTTTGACATCATCCGGGAAATCAACAAAAAGGGTGTTACAATTCTTCTTGTTGAACAGAACGCAAACATGGCCCTTAAAACTGCCGACATTGCCTACGTTCTGGAAACAGGCGAAATCGTACTGCAGGGAAGCGGAAAAGAGCTTCTTGAAAACCCGACAGTGCGCGAAGCATATTTAGGAAAGAAAAAGTAGTGTCTTTAAACTGTAACGAAATCAACCTTGTTTTGTCTGAACTGAATCTGGAAGGGGCCTTTATTCAGGACATAATCCAGCCGGGTTATGATACTCTGGCCCTTTACACCTACAAGGAAGGAAGTGCAAAAACTCTTCTGATTTGTACTGCCCAGAATTCGGTACGCATAAACGAAACAAGGCGCAAAATTACCAAGAATCCCAAACCGCTCAGGTTTATGGAATTCCTTAAGTCAAAAATAAAGGGATGCCGCATAAACACCTGTGCCCAGATTGGGCTTGAACGCGTTATTAAAATGGAGCTTTCTCATTCGGATGATGAGCGTTTTAATATGTACATCCGCCTCTGGAATAACGCGGCCAACGTAATTTTGTGCGACGAAAATGATTTTGTTTTAGATTCCATGTTCCGCCGCCCGGAAAGATATGAAATGAAGGGCGAAACTTTTATTCCTCCGGCTGTAATTGAAGAAAAACTCAAGGATGCGGAAGAGAGATTCCCGATTCGTAATTGGTCTAAGGGGGTTTTAGGGGGAGAGCGAAGCGCCCCCCTAGGCGAAGGGGTAGCGGAGAAAGCCGAAGGCGTTCGCAGCGAGGGGAAGGCTTTCCCCTCATTTAACGAGTATATCGACTGGTGGTACTCCGAGCATGCGGACAACCTTAGCCGCGAATCGCTTCTGGAAAAGGCTGAAAAATGGTACGAGGGTGTAAAATCCAAGCGGGAAAATGCCCTCAACAATCTTTTGAACAAGCAGGAAGAGTTTAAGAACGCGCCTCAGCTCAAGCATCAGGGCGATTTGATTATGTCTTACGCCCATCTGATTGACGGCACTTCAAAATATCTGGAATGCGAGGACTATGAAAGCGGAAAAAGAGTTCGCCTTTTGATTGACCCGAAAAAATCGGGGCAGGAAAATGCGGCTGAATACTATAAAAATTACAAAAAGGCTGTGAGCGGGGCGGAAGAGCTGGAGCACGACATTCAGATTGCCCGCCTGCAGCTGGAAAAGCTTGAAAAACAGTATGCGGACATTCTGGCGGAAAAAAATCCGGTCAAAATCGAACAGATGCTGCGCCGCGATTCAACACCAGCCCAGAAGCAGAAGAAATCTCACCCGGGCCTGGACTATACTGTAAACGGCTGGCTGATTTATGTGGGCCGGGATGCTAACGAAAACGATGAGCTTTTGCGTCATCATGTACGCGGGGAAGATTTGTGGCTTCACGTGCGGGATTTTGCTGGCGGCTACGTTTTTATCAAGGCTCAGAAAAACAAAACCGTGCCTCTGGATATTCTTCTGGATGCGGCAAACCTTGCGGTTTACTATTCAAAGGCGCGTACTAACACAAAAGTTGATTTGTATTATACTCATGTTAAATATCTTCGCCGTGCAAAAAACGGACCAAAGGGTCTTGTCATTCCGACTCAGGAAAAGAACCTTTGCGTTACGCCGGATAAGGCCCGTCTCAGCAGGCTGGACTTTTTGCACGAAGAGAGTATGATTTAAGAAAGAGGTGGGGAAAAACTAAAGTGACACAACAGGAACGCAACAGGAAGTATTCTCAAAAATCAACCTGGGATTTTTCAGCAGTTTCTCCATATTTTAATCTGCTTGGACGGGGACGAACTTTTTTCCGGGCCTGGCAGTTTATCTTTAACGTTACCCACAACTTTTTCTTTTTGCAGCAGCGTCAGGTTCTGCATCTGACCCACCGTCCGGTCATCAACGTTCAGACAGACTTGGACGATAAAATTCCTTTTGAACCTTCAAAGGTAAACACTTATCTTGGCTTTATTCCATTTTTTGTAAAGCCTTTTGACATGATGATTAAGCGAATGGGCTACAAAAAGGCCGCCCCTTACATCAATAAAAATCTTTATGTGCTTTCAAAAACTTACAAAAGCGCCTCCTCAATATACCGCTTTTCAATGACGACAACTTCGCGGCCCCATTACCTGCAGGATGCCGCCTTCAAGGCAATTCATGCCGCAGACCCTCACCTTCTATGCGTACCAAGCCTTCACGTCTCAATCTGCGCCGTCACCTATGCCTGGTACACCCAGTTCTTTAAAGAGACAAGTGCTCTGGGCCTTTTTACAAAGGAAGAGGCCGACCGCCGCATGGAAGAAATCAAAAAACAGGCAATCGCAATCATCGAAAGCGTGCTTTTTGTAAAGCAGCACAGCGTAAACTGCATTCCAACAGCCCTTTATATGATAAGCGCCGTTTTCGGAAATGATTTCTTTTCTGCAAAGGATGCCGTAAACTTCATCGAAGAGCTTTTTAAGAACTCTACCGAAGTTGATGAAAAAACCCGTCTGGAAATTGCAGACCACTTTACCTCACTTTACGAACGCACACTCCTGGAAAACAGTTTCAACGACCACTGGCAGGATTCCATCAAAAACTGGCTGACAGAATACGCCGAGCAGACAGGACAGGAAATCTAAAGGGGGCGTCACAGCACGCTCAACTGCAATTTCGCAATTTTCATCAACTTTTTTCTATATACGATTTTCGTTTTTTAATGTATAATTGTAGAGTGCAAACTAATACTTTAGGCGAAATTAAGGCTGTTGCATTCGATATTGACGGCACCCTTTACCGCACCTGGAAACTAAACATTCGGATTATTTTTCACTTTCTGCTTCACAACCAGTTCTTCTTGAAGTATGGCCTTGTGCGCGCAAAAATCCGTAAGATTCCATTAACAGGCACATTCAAAGAGGCCCAGACTCAAATGATGGCAGAAAAACTTCACTGCTCTCCTTCAGAGGCAGAACTTCTGCTTACAAAAATCGTTTACGCAGGGCTTTCTTCATATTTTTATAAAATCAAGCCTTACAAAGGCTCTGTTGAACTTATTAAGGATCTAAAAGAAGCCGGATTCAAAATCGCGCTGCTTTCAGACTTTCCGCCGGAACAGAAGGGCGATGTCTGGGGCGTAAAAAATTTATGCGATGTTGTACTCGGAACAGAAGAAACCGGAGCCCTTAAACCGTCTCCGATTCCTTTTAATGTACTTGCAGAAAAGCTTGGTCTTCCACCGGAGCAGATTCTTTACGTGGGAAACAGCCACAAATATGATGTGGTTGGAGCAAAGAACGCCGGAATGAAAGCAGCCTGGCTTGTTCAGCCCGAAAAAGGCATTTTAGGAAAAAAATCAAAGCTGGCAGATATAACCTTCTGGAAATACAGTCAGCTTAGAGAATTACTTCTGGGGAAACAATAAACACATAAAATAAAAATTGTGGGTGGGGAAAAAAAATGGAAATCGCAATCGCTGTTTTAATTTCAGTCGTTATTTCATTGGCAATTTCAATGTACTTTCATGGTCTTGCAAGAGACAACAATTCAATGGAAAAAGTCCGAAAGTATGCGGATAAACGAACTGGAGATTTAAACGATCTTTACAAAGCAATTGAAGATAAATTCAGACTCCTGATTACAGAATTTCATACACAGCAGTCTCAGGCAAATGCAGCCATCAAGCTTCTTAAAGGTCAGAACGACGAATTTTCAGAAAAAATCAAATCTTTTGAAGCAAACATCAACTCAATCAAAAAGATGGAAGCAGAAATCGACAACTATTCCCGTCTTTTGAATGATTTGAACGACATGACCGGAAAAGTTGAAGAAAACCTTCTCCGCATCCAGAACGAAAGCGTTATCGTAGACAAGCTTACAGACAGACTTGGAAAGCAGGATCAGCTTGTCGATTCCATCGAAAAGAAAATTCCTCAGCTTACAGAAAACTTTTCAAAACACAACGCAGAACAACTTAAGGCAATCGGCACTACCCTGCTCGACCAGTACAAGAATTATGCAGAAAATCTTGATAAGGAAGTAAAGGTTGCCAAAGACCAGGCAGAACAGCTTCTTACAGACCTTACCCAGACAATCAGAAGCTCTTATGACGACGCCGCCAACCGCGCCCGCACTCTTGAAGACACAGCCTTTGCAAACCTTAAGGAACAGGCACAGGGCCGCGCAGAAGAATACCTTAAAACTCTGCAGGACAAAATGGCAGAACTTCAGGCTGATCTGGAAACTCAGACCGCTTCACTTTCTTCAAACATCAACAATCAGACAAGCGACGTTCAGACAAGCCTTGAAAATCAGTCTAAACTGGCAGAAGAATCAATTCTTGCAAAATTTGCCGACCTGACAACCCTTGTAAACACAAAATCTGAAGAACTTACAGCAAGCTTTGAAGAAAAAACTGCAAATACAAACCAGAATTACAAAAACGAGGAAGAAAAACTTGTTGCTCAGATTAAGACAAACCTCAGCGGAATCAACGAAAAGCTTAATGCTAATCTGACGGCGCTTACAAATACCTTCCAGGCAAAAATCCAGCAGACTCAGGATAAATATGCAAAGCTTCTGGAAAGCGTTACCGCAAAGGACGACAGCATTTTTGCAAAGCTTCAGGAAAAACTGGACTCAGACAACGCACGTTTCAATCAGAAATACACAGAAATTCTTGCAAACGTGCAGTCTAAAAATCAGAACGACTTTACTTCACTTACAGCTAAGTTTAAGGCAGACTACGAAAAGCTTGTCAGCGAATATTCAAATACATTTGACCGCGTAACTGCCGTAAATACAAAGAAAATCAGCGACTTCAACCAGAACTTTGAAGAAGAACATGCAAAGCTTCTTGAAAAATTCAATTCAATGCTTACTCAGTATGATTCTGAAACAACAAAGAAGATTTCAGACTTCACTTCTTCACACGATCAGAAACTGGAAGAATTCATCAGCCAGAATACAGAAAAGTTCAACTCTTTCACCCAGCAGAATGAAAATGTTCTTTCAACCTTTACACAGGAACACAAAACTCAGCTTGATGAACTTGTAGCAGACACAAGCCGCAAAATCGAAGAGATTACCCAGAACTACGACCGCCAGATTAAAGACCTTGCTCAGGAAGACCTTTCCAGAATCGAAAGCTTTTCTAAGCAGAGTGATGACAGAATTGAAAACGCAACTGAAGCATGGAAGACAAAACTTTCTGACTTTGAAAACACCTTCAATTCAAAAATCAGCGAACTCAATCAGATTCAGACAACTTACCAGACAAAAATCACAGGCATTAAGGATGAGCTTGATTCCGGTATCAAAGAATGTACAGACCGCACAGCTCAGTTCAAGCAGGAAATCTTTGACCTGCAGTCTTCTCTTACAACTACTCTGGACACTGTTTCTCAGCAGACAACTGACACAATCGAAAAGGCAGAATCAAGCCTTCGCGAAATCAAGCGCCAGTGCGAAGATGCAGCTCAGAGAACAGAAAACCTTCAGCCTGAACTGGAAGGCAAAATCAACAAAATCTCTTCAAGCATTGAAGCCCTTGAAGAAGAAACAAAAGACCGCCTGAACGAACTTTCTCAGCGTGTTTCTGATTCAATCCGCAAGGCTCTTGAGCAGAACGAGGCAAAACACCTCAACATTCTGGAGCAGGCAGACCAGCAGCTTGTTGCCTACAAAAAAGACATTGATAATAAGCTTTCAAAGATTCAGTTCAGCCAGAGCGACATCGACTCTCTTGAAAAGAGCCTTAAGGGCGCAATGAGCGAAGTTCAGGCAAGAGTTCTTCGCGACTTTGAAAACTTCACAGCCCTTCAGAAGGAAAAACACGACCAGTTCTCTAAGGCAATTGAAGACGATTCAGCCGCAGTTGAAGCAAAACTCAGCGAAATCAACACAAATCTTGATGATTTGAAGCAGACTGCAACCGGAAAGATGAGCATCAAGCTTCAGGAATTCGAAGACGCCTTCAACAAAAATCTTTCTCAGAAAAACCAGCAGATTGATACAGAAATTGCAGACTGGAAACACGATTTTGATACAAAGCTTGCAACCCTCACAAACAACTACGAAGATTCCCGCAAGGCTCTGGAAGAACAGTACTATGATGACCTCAAGACTGAACTTACAGCCATTCAGGAACGCACTGCAAGCCAGCACGAAAAACTCAACGAATCAGTTGAAAATGCCCGCGCCAAGACTCAGGCTGCCGTAGACGAAGTTCAGAAGATGGTATCTGCATTCAAGGCAGATACTTCTGCAACAATCAATTCTGTTACCCAGAACACCCAGAACGAATACAAGCGCGAAATTGAACGCAATGTTCTTGCAATTCAGAGCGCCCTTGAAAAGACACAGACAGAACTTATGCAGGATTTGAAGGCCTTTGAAGAGCAGGTTCAGAGCCGCCAGCAGACAGGTTCTTCAACAATCGACGCTGCCCTTTCTGAATTCAACACCTGGAAACAGCAGATTCGCAGTCAGTTTGACGAATCAAGCAGCGTATATAAGGAAGAAATTGAAACCTTCCAGGCTCAGACTCAGGATAAGATTGAAGCCCTTGGCCAGTCACTCCTGCAGAATATGAAAACTTACGAGCAGGCAGTTCGCGAACAGCATGAAGCCTTAAACTCTCAGATTTCTGACCTTCAGAATAAGACACAGGCTTCTGTAAGCGAATACGAAAACCGTTCAGAGCAGATTATCAAACAGCTCAGCCAGATGTACGAAGAAATGCTTACAACAACAGAAAACCGTGTCCGCGAACAGAATGAAGATGCAACTGCAAAGATTGAAACTCTCAAGACAGAAATCCAGCAGGCCGCAGAAAATAACCGCGCAAATCAGTCTAAGATGATTATGAAGATGCAGGATGACGCAAACACCTTGCAGACTCACTTGAGCGAGATTTCAAAGGAACTTCAGAACGTACGCGCCAACATTCAGATTTTCGAAAAGGCTGACCAGATGAAACGCCAGCTTGAAGAAAACATCCAGAACCTGAACGATGGCTTTGACCGCCTTGAAGATTTTGGAGCAACAGCAGACCAGTTCAAGAGACAGTTCGGAACTCTTGTAAAAATGAACGACGATATTGCCAACCAGATTACAGTATTTGAAAGCCAGAAGGCAAAACTTGAAAGCCTGGGCGCTTCATTTGCAAACGTAAGCAATATGGCAAATCAGATTGATAATCAGGTTCATCAGCTTAATGCAACAAAAGATGAACTGCAGACAATGGAAGTTACAGTCCGCAATTACAACGAAAAGCTTCAGTACCTCACAGAACAGTATGAAAAGCTGGACCGTAAGGATGAAGTTTTGAACCGCATCACAAAGGATGTTGATACTTCTTTTGACCGCCTTAAGGAACTTGAACAGCGCCTTACAAACGCAAACCGCCAGATTGTTTCACTTCCAAACGAAATCAAGGAAGTTCAGACAAACGTTGACCGCATCCTTCAGAATGGTCCAAGAATTACAAACGCCGTTACTCAGCTTGAAAAACTTGATGATTTGATTACTCAGACTAACGAGCAGATTGAATCAATTCAGTCAACAAAGGGCGGAATTGATAAAACTGTAATGAACCTGAGCGCTATGAACCGCGAAGTTGAAGACAAGTTCAAGACTTTGCGCCAGATTACAGAAAACCAGATTAAGAGCGAACCTGCCAGCGTAAAGAGCAGCTCAGGAATTGCTCCTGCAAAACGCGATATGGTCCGCACACTTAAACGCCAGGGCTGGACAACAGTTGAAATTGCAAAACGTGTCGGCATGACAGAAAACGAAGTTGACTTGATTTTGCAGCTTCCGGAGTAAAGGAGGATTTGAAAGCGGTAAAAACTAAAAAACTTTTCTGATGAAAAGTTTTTCTTAACGTTTTTTCTATCAACGCAGGAAATGGTTTTCATGATGAAAGCTAAAAACTATTTTTCTGCGGAAAAACAGTTTTTTTAACGCTTTCTTCTATTATCATTATGATTCGAACAGGCTTAGGTTACGACTTACACAGACTGATTGAAGGAAGAAAACTTCTGCTGGGCGGCATTGAACTGCCATTTGACCGCGGAGAAGACGGCCATTCAGACGGCGACGTTCTTTTCCACGCAATTACAGATGCAATTCTGGGAGCAAGCGGACTTGGAGACATAGGTTCTTTCTTCCCGCCAGAAGAAGCTAAATGGAAGGATGCTGATTCTGCCCTTCTTTTGAAAACTGTAATGGAAAAAGTTTATGCTGCAGGCTGGAAAATTGAAAACCTGGACTGCGTGGTAAAACTGGAAAAACCTAAGTTTATTCCTTTCCGTCCTCAGGTTATAGAAAACATTGCAAAAGTTCTGGAAATAGAGCCGTCACAGGTTTTTGTAAAGGCAAAGACCGGAGAAAAACTGCCGCCGGTAGGTACCAGCGAAGCAGTAGAAGCCTGGGTTACCTGCCTTTTAAGCAAGTAGGCATTTACCTTTTCAAGTCGCCCGGGTAGGTAATCTTAATATTTGAAGCATCGCCCGGGTAAACTTTAACTGCCCCGCAGAACTCGCCCCAAATCTGAGTATCATCTGTAAATTCTTTTTTTATCCCCTGCCCCGCAAGCTCTTCTATCTGAGCAGTAGCTTTTTTATGAGCATCAAGCAGACGGGTAAAATCAAAATTCTGTGGAGTCTGAACCGCGCAGAGATTTGCCCGAACCAAATGACGTACAATAAAGCCGTTTTCATCAATTTCTTTCTGGGTATCGGTTGGAGTGAGGCCCGGAACGCTGGCCCCGAATTCAAGGGCGGTTTCAATTCCTTCTATTATAATCTTCTCGCTGACAAAAGGACGCGCTCCGTCGTGAATTAAAACAAGATCAGGACTATTTCCCCGCCTTTCAATTTCAAGCAGCCCCTTAAAAACGGATTCCTGTCGCGACGCCCCGCCCCTTACAAAATTGAAGCCGGCATAGCCGAGTGAGCTGACGGCATCCCGCGCCTCATCTTGGCTTCCCGCCTTACAGGTAATAATAAAATCTGTAATGAGATATTTCTTCTGTCGGGAAGAAGCCCCGTCCAGAGCCTTTAAAAAAGCGCCAGCACAGCATGAAAGTACTGTGCCGTCTTTTAGTGGTAGGAATTCTTTTTTAATACCGCCGCCCATTCTTGTAGAAGAACCGGCCGCAGTAATTATAATTGCAATTTTAGAAGTCTGAATCGTCGTCGTCAAAATCTTCTTCCGCATCCATTCCGTCAGATCCTTTTGAATCTTCCGAATCATCATCGTCATCATCAGAATCTTTACGTTTATCAGAACCATCCAGATCGTTCATCAAATCATCATCTTCGTCATCATCAAGAATAACAGGATGCTTGATTTTTGGAGTTGATCCAGGTGGCTCAAGCTTTGTATGGATTTCATCGCTGATTTCTTTGTCAGTTTTTCCAAGTGCAAGCGCTACTTCATCTTCAAGAAGCTTCTTCGCAGAATCATAAAGCTTGCGCTCAAGAATAGGAAGTTCCTTCACCTTACTGCGGTTGTAAAGACAGCGTACGATAGTCGCAATATCCTTTACGGTTCCCTTCTTAAGCAGGTCCAGGTTCATCTGATAGCGGAGTTTCCAGTCAGAAGTAATCGGTTCAAAATCATCAGAAAGAAGATTAAGAGCTTCCTGCGCTTCTTCTGCTGAAACAATCTGACGGATTCCCAAATCATCAGCTTTTTCAACCGGCACCATAACAATCATGTCCGATGCTTCAATATAAATCTTGTAGTAGAGCATAGTCTTGTCTTTGAAAGACTTTTCAAAAATCTCTGTAACTCTACCTACACCCTGGCTAGGATAAACGACCTTCTGGTCTACACTGAATTTTGTTTCCATAAGTAAGATATTATAACACAAATTTTAAGAAAGTTCAAATTGAGAATTCGGGCGCAAATAAAACTTCCCAGTCGCAATTGAACTGAACCCAATTTTTTGGACAGTTTTTATGCTACCAGTTTTTCATTACGAACTTCTACAGGTGTCCGATAATTAAGGACACCAGAATCTCTTTCATAATTAAAATAATAAATGTAATGTTCTAGTTGTTCCAGAAATATTTCAACTGAAGTAAACTTATTAAGATAAAACCATTCTGATTTCAAGGTCCCCCAGAAGTTTTCAATTACTGCATTATCAAGGCAGTTTCCTTTTCTGGACATACTTTGTACAGCGCCTTTTTTTCGCAGAAAGTTTTTGTATGAAATATGTCTATAATGCCAGCCATGATCAGAATGAATAATTATACCGTTCGGATTTCTGATTTTCTTGAAAGCAATTTTTATCATACTCATTACAAGTTTCAGGTTAGGACTGAAACTCACAGAATGCGCAATGATTTCTTTTGAATGCATGTCCATAACGGCGGAAAGATAAATCTTTTTTCCACATACCTTGAACTCCGTAACATCCGTCGTCCATTTCTGATT
>NZ_JHVB01000005.1 GCF_000619925.1 Treponema sp. C6A8
AAATACATCTGAACTACAGATAATTTGAAATTTACATCGAATTTTCTTTGCATTTTTCCTCCAAAAGTGTCCAACTTTTGGGGTTCAGTTCAAATGCGACTTGGTGTTGGAACTGGCCTGATAATCCTATATAATAGTAAATTATGGCAAAGAAAAAGCAAAAACCGGATTTTAGTAAACCGAAGGCTGCGGCTCAAGATGAAGAATTGCTGACGACTGAAGAAGAGCCGGATTTTATTGACGAAACTACTCAGGACATTAAGTTTAAGAATGGAATTGCGCCGGAAGATATGGAATATGAGGGGCTGCCGACCGTTGTAATCGCGGGGCGTCCTAATGTTGGAAAATCTACTCTTTTTAACAGATTTTTGAACAGACGCGTGGCGATTGTAAATGATCAGCCGGGCGTTACTCGTGACCCTGTTGAAACGACTGCGATTATTAATGGACAGCCTGTGCATCTTGTTGATACTGGCGGATATAAGTTGACTCGGGATATCGGTACTAAAGAGGCGGAACTGGACGACTATGTTGTTGAAAAGTCTCTTGAAATGATTGAAAAGGCTGACGTTGTAATTCTTGTGCTGGAAGCGGGCGTTATTACTGGCGAGGATGAAGAGTTCATTCTGAAGATGCGTCCTTACTGGGGCAAGATGATTGCTGCCGTTAACAAGACTGAAGGCGGAAAGAACGAAGCAGAAGCCTGGAACTATGCTAAGTACGGCTTTGAAAATCTGATTTTTATTTCGGCTGAGCACGGCGACCGTGTTGGCGAACTTGCAGATTTGATTACAGACCGCTGTGATTTTTCCCGCGTGAAGGTGCTGAGCGCTGACCGTCCGATTAAAATTGCGATTTTGGGAAAACCGAATACAGGAAAGTCTACTCTTTCTAACCGTTTGACTCATTCGGAAGCTTCTATTGTATGCGACTACGCAGGAACTACCCGCGACGTTGTTGAAGGTGAGTTTGAGTTTGGCGGAAAGCACTTTAAGGTTCTGGATACTGCCGGAATCCGCCGAAAGGCCCGCGTAACTGATGATGTTGAATATTACTCTGTAAACCGTGCCATCAAAACTCTGGATGAATGCGATATCGTATTTTTGATGATTGATGCCGTTGAAGGTCTTGCTGAGCAGGATAAGAAAATCTGTTCGCTTGCATTTGAAAAGGGCCGAGGAATCATCTTTGTTTTGAATAAATGGGATTTGCGCGAAGAGCAGGGTACAAAGGCAGAAAAAGCTACCCGTGAATGGATGAACATTATGTTCGGTCAGATGGATTTTGCTCCGATTTTGACTTTGAGCGCCCTTCACGGAAAGGGAATTAAGGATTTGCTTAATACTGCAATTTCTTTGTACGAGCAGCTTACACGTAAGATTCCTACTCCTAGCCTTAACAATGCCCTTCAGGACTGGCTGGAACGTTATCCGCCTCCTGCAAGTAAGACTGCGCATTTTAAGATCCGCTATATGATTCAGGCTAGCACAAACCCTGTAAACTTTATTATTTTTGCTACACGACCGGAAGTTGTGCCGGAAACTTATATCACTTACTTGAAGAACAGAATTCGCGAGGATTTGGGCTTTGACCAGATTCCGGTGCAGCTTGAAATGAAGGGCAGCCGAACTAAGTGGGAAGAACGGGAAAAATAGTTTTTCTATGGAATATACAATCGGGCAGGTTGAAGACCTTACAGGAGTAAAACCTCACGTTTTGCGTTACTGGGAAGAAGTTGTTCCTGGCTTTACGCCGCAAAAGGATTTAACCGGCCGCCGTTTTTACACTCAGCATGAGGTTGAACTGATTTTCCGCCTGAAATATTTGATTGGTGAAAAAAAATTTACTGCGGAAGGGGCGGGACGTCAGATTTTAGAAGAAGCTCAGGCGGTTCAGGACAATGCAGAATTGATTCATATGATACGACAGACACGCGCTGAACTTTCGCAGCTTTATCTTGCCCTTAAGGGAAATTCTAAATGAAATTTGAAGTATTAAATTCACTTTTTTCTATTAAAAAGGATGCTTCGGAAAATGCTGGTGCAGCTTCCGGCTCGCTTTCAAAAGCCCAGTTACAGGCAATAGAAAATTTTGATAAGACAATTCAGAGCGTACGTCCTCTAAACAGCAGACAGATGCAGGCTTTACCGGATAATATTGCAGCACTTTCTCACCAGCTTACTGATGAACGCGGAAGCCGCCGTCTTGGCTATATGAATGAAAATGTGCAGCTGAGTGCTTACGTGCGATATTTTACCTGGTGGAATCTTGTGCGCCTTACAAGGCTTTTTTCTAATTTGCAGGAAGAGGCTTTTCCTTGTGAGGCGGCTTCTGCCGATGAGACAGCGTATTCTTCCGACGCCAGCATGGCCTGTCTGGATTTGGGAAGCGGACCTCTTACTCTTGTAACTGCCCTCTGGATCAGCCGTCCGGAATTGCGTAACAAAAAGCTTACCTGGTACTGCCTTGATTTGTCGCAGGCTGCCCTTACACTTGGCGAAGAGCTTTACATGTCTGTTGCAGCCCAACTTCCGCCCTCGGACGAAAATGCCCCGGCCCACTGGAAAATCATCCGGGTAAAGGGAAGCTTCGGTACTTTTATTAAAGAAAAATGCAGCTTTATTACCTGTGCCAATATGTTTAATGAACTGGATCAGGGGGCGAAAATGCCGCCGGAGTTCCAGTCAAAAAAATATTACGACCAGCTGTCGGCTTATGCGGCTGAGAATGCAAAATTTCTGCTTGTTGAGCCTGGCGTTCCAAAGGCTGCCAGAACTCTTTCTCTTCTTCGCGAGCGATTTATTAAGGCTGGCTATGAAGTAAAGGCTCCTTGTCCTCATGCTCTGGAATGTCCTATGAACGGCTTTAAGTCTTATACCGGCAGTAAAAACAAGTGGTGTAACTTTGCCTTTTCTACAGAGGACGCTCCTGCACGTCTTCAAAAACTTTCGGTAGCTGCAAAGCTTCCTAAAGAACGGGCTGTTTTAAGTTTTATAAGCGCGGTAAAGGCTGAAGGAAAGGATGAAAAGCCGGGTACGGGCAAAAAGAACTCTTCACTGTTGCTTAGAATTACTTCTGACAGCTTCCGTCTTCCAAAGAACCGCACAGGTTACTATGCCTGCAGCCGTCTTGGACTTACTCTTGTAAGCAGCGAGCAGGGCGACAGTCTTAATTCAGGTGATTTAATCCGCGTGGAACTTTCTAAGCCTGTTGAAAATCTGCCTGTGGACTACAAATCCGGTGCAAAAATCATTCATATTTAGCAGAAAACCGATTTCCTAACGGTCGTTATTTAGCATTACACGTTAGTTATTGAATAACTTTGGTTACTTTTTGAATAACCATGGTTATTTAGCCTTTTCGACTCTTGCAAAATCACTCAAGTTCAGTAAAATTATCTTAGAATATATTTAATAATGATTTAATAATATTTTAATTAAAAATGTAATTTATCTTTGAAAAGTTCAGGTTCTGTTCTTGAAAGAACACTATTTCAAAACAGCAACGATATATGATAGTGAGGGAGTTTAATAGGGGGAGATTCCTTCGGGAAGGGTTAAAATCCGAAATAGCCACGGCTGTTTCGGATTTTTTTTTCTTGCACCTTGTTTGTTGTCTGATATAATTAAGCCTATGAAAACTACTCCTGTAAAAACAATCGGAATTCTTACTTCCGGCGGCGATGCCCCTGGCTTGAACGCCGCAATCAGAGCATTGTGTCTTTCTGGAAAGGAAAAGTACGGCATGAAATTTGTGGGTATTCGTAACGGTTACCGCGGATTGATTGACGGTGACTGTTTCAAAATGGACAACATGGACTTTTCGGGAATGATTTCTCTTGGCGGTACCATTCTGGGTACTTCTCGTGTTAAGCCATTTAAAAATCCTGTGCCTGATCCAAAAACCGGGCTTTTGCCTGTTGAAGGAATAAAGGAAACCTTTAAAAAGTTTAAGCTGGACGCTCTTGTATGTCTTGGCGGAAACGGAACAAACTCTACTGCGGCAAGACTCAGCGAAGCGGGCTTTAATGTAATTGGTCTTCCAAAAACGATTGATAACGATATTGCCGAAACTGAGGAGACTTTTGGTTTTCATACGGCGATAGATGTTGCAACAGCTGGAATTGAAGCCATCAGAACTACGGCGCGAAGTCATTCCCGTGCAATGGTTGTTGAAATCATGGGGCATAAGGTTGGCTGGCTGGGACTTAATGCGGGAATTGCTGCCAGCGCGGATGTAATTTTGCTTCCGGAAATCCCTTATGACATCAAAAAAATCGGAAAATTCATCAATGAAAAGCGTGATGCAGGGCAGAAATACTTTATTATTGCCTGCTCAGAAGGCGCTCTGGATCTGGAAGAAGCGAAACTTGGCAAAAAGGAATTCAAGGCTGCCCGTGCTGCAATGCCTCAGTCGATAGGATTCCGTGTTGCAAAGGAAATTGAAGCAGAAACCGGCTTTGAAACCCGAACTTCTGTACTTGGTTACATTCAGCGAGGTGGTTCACCGGATGCTTACGATATGCTGCTTGCAACAAAACTTGGAAGTGCCGCTGCAGATTTCCTTGCAGACCGTCGTTTTGGAAACCTTATTGGTATTCGCGATGGACGTGTTGCAGGAATTCCACTTTCTTCTATTATTGATAGGATTAAACCTATTCCTCTTGATGATGATATGCTTGCTGCAGGTCGTTCTCTTGGCATTTGCTTTGGAGACTGATTTTGCTAGAATAATCATATGAACAGCAAGGGTGAACTCAAATGCCGCCGTTGTTCTGAATGCGCTGGTTTTGGATGTATAGACCAGCTGCCAGGCTTGGGCGGCCTTTTTCATAATAAGAACTTTCAGTTGAACTGCTCGGCCTGGAAAGATTTGCAGAAAAAGGCTGAGGCCCAGGGGCAGCTTGAAGAAATCAAAAAAATCGAATTTTCTCTTTCGCAGATTATGTGTGCCCCTGTTACCGGCAGCCAGGAAAATATAGGCTACGAGAACGAGGGCGATTTTTATTTTCCATATTTTAATTTTTCCCGCCAGGCAGGTTTTGGAGTTTGCGTTGGCGACGGCTGCCCGGACGAAAAACTGAAATTTGGCATTGAAGCGGTAAAGAAAATCCGTGCGGAATTTGACCCGGATTTTAAGGCTGCATTTTTTCTTAAGCCTTACCCGCAGGAAGTGCTTTTTGAGCGGTTGAAAAAGGTTATTCCTTATGCCAGTCATATCGGAGTGGATATTGATGCTTACAATATTGTAACTATGAGAAATAAGGTGCATCTGGAAAAGAAAACTGCGGGGGATTTAAGCGAGCTGCGTGATTTTGCAAATAACCTTGCAGGAAGAGAAATCCCTTTTGTAATTAAAGGCGTTTTTACAGATGAAGATTTGGCTCTGGTTCGTGATTTTCTTCCTGAAGTTGCCTTAGTTTCAAATCACGGTGGAAGAGTAGAAACTAGGGAAGGCAGCAGCGCAGATTTTCTTGTAGAACACGCTGCCGAATTGAAAAAATCCTGCAAGGAAATCTGGGTGGACGGTGGTATCCGTAATCGTTTAGACGTGCAGACTGCCCTTTATTACGGCACTTCCCGCGTTCTTATTGCCCGTCCTATTATCCGGGCTGTCTTTGACGGTGAAAACTTTCGTCTATAATTTGAGTATTTATTAAAATCCTACTATTTACTATAATAGCACATTATGGCTACTACTCATAAAAAGATTGATCAGGAGACTCTTGAAAATCTCCTTTATTTGTCACGTCTTTCTCCGGAAAGTACCGACATGGAAACTCTTAAAAAACAGGTTGATGAAATCGTAGGATATTTTGAAATCCTTTCTAAATACGACGACAGCGAAAATCCTTATGACGCATATCCTTCTACCCAGGTTGAAAAGCTTCGCGGTGACGAGGTTGTGGAAGGTCTTGAAATCACAGATGTAAAGAAAGTATCAAAAGACTTCATGGATGGATATTTCCAGGTACCAAAGGTACTCGGAGCGGGAGCTTAATTATGTACTATACTATAAATGAAACTCGCGATGCCTTAAAAAAAGGCGAAACAAGCAGCGTTGAACTTGTAAAAAACGCTGTAGAAACTTTCAACAAAGATAAATCTGCCGCAATTCCTTTGAACGCCTTCATCGAAATGTATGATGATGCTGTAGCAAAGGCAGAAGCTGCAGACAAGGAAATTTCAGAAGCAAAGGCTGCCGGCACTTTGGAAGCCCTTTACGAAAAAAAGCCTCTTCTGGGAATTCCTTTTGCAAACAAAGATAACATTTCCTGCAAGGGTACCCGTCTTACCTGTGCTTCAAAAATCCTTGAAGGCTATGTAGCACCTTATAGTGCAACTGTAATCAATCGTCTTGAAGCTGCCGGAGCTATTCCTCTTGGCCGCTGTAATCAGGACGAATTTGCCATGGGTTCTTCTACCGAATACTCATGCTATGGCCCAACCCGTAACCCAATCAACCGCGAATACGTTTCCGGAGGTTCTTCGGGTGGTTCTGCTGCCGCTGTTTCTGCAAATCAGGCTTTGTTCGGTCTTGGAACAGAAACTGGTGGTTCAGTTCGTCTTCCTGCTTCTTACTGCGGAATTTACGGACTTAAACCGACTTACGGTGTTCTCAGCCGCTGGGGCGTTGTAGCTTACGGTTCTTCCCTGGATCAGGTTGGTATTCTTGGTCACACTCCAGCTGATATTGCAGAACCTCTTTCTGTAATGAGCGGCGTAGATATGTATGATGATACATCAGCTGATTTGCCGGATTCTGCTTCTTTGAAAAATCTTAAGGCTTTGAGTGATGATGAGTTCAAGACTCTTAAAATCGCCATTCCAAAGCAGTTTATGAAAACTGAAGGTGCTGACCCTGAAGTTATCAGAGTATTCAATGAAACCCGTGCCTGGTTCGAAAGTAAGGGTGCAAAAATTACAGAAGTAGACCTTCCGATCCTTGATGCTTCAATTGCCGCTTACTATGTAATTGCCCTTTCAGAAGCTGCTTCAAACCTCAGCCGTTTTGACGGAATCCGTTATGGCCGCCGTGTTGATAATTCTAAAGGCTACGATGAGCTTTATGTTGATACCCGTTCTGAAGGTTTTGGTCCTGAAGTAAAACGCCGTATTATCATCGGAAACTACGTTCTTTCTGAGCAGTTCTCAGGCGATACATATAAAAAAGGCATGACAGTTCGTGCCCGCATTCAGCGTGAAGTTGCAAAGCTTTTTGAAGATTATGATCTGATTATCAGCCCAACCTGTCCTACAACAGCCTTTAAGCTTGGTCAGAAGGTTGATGATCCGCTTGAAATGTATTTGAGCGATATGTACACCGTTTTTGTAAACCTTGCCCGAATACCTTCTATAAACGTTCCAGCCGGAAAAACAAGCAAAGACGGAATGCCAGTCGGCATTCAGTTCGCCGGCGCTATGTTCAGCGAAGCAAAGATTTTGCGCGTAGCACAGAAATGGGACGAAGATCACCCTAAGTGCGGAATGCCTGTTTAAGCAGGTGTTGCGGGCGGCGTTTGAGCCCGCAGAGAGGGTAGGGCGCAACGAAGTGCGACCGCAGGGGGAGACTTCCCCCTCCTTACTATAACCTGAAACCTATAACCTAAAACCTGGAGAAATTAATGAAAGATAGATTTGAGATTGGACAACCATTTGAAACTACTGTAGTTGCTGTTGCCGGCGACACTGTTTTTATTGATTTGAGTGCTAAATCAGAAGGTCTTGTTGATGCCGCTGACTTTACTGATGCTGACGGAAACGTAACTGTAAAAGAGGGTGACAAGGTTACCGTTTACTTTACAGGCGACGTTCGGGGCGAAATGCACTTTACTGCAAAGCTTGCAGGACAGAAAGCAGATTCTTCTATGCTGGAAAACGCATTCAAAAATCAGATTCCAGTTGAAGGAAGCGTAACCGGCGAAATTAAAGGCGGATTTGAAGTAAAAATCGGTTCTACTCGCGCCTTCTGCCCTTATTCACAGATGGGCTTTAAGGATAAAAAAGAGCCTTCTTACTACATTGGCCGCACAATGACTTTTGTTGTAACTGAATACAAGAATGACGGAAAGAACCTGATTGTTTCTAACCGTAAAATCGGCGAAAGTGAATATGCAAATAAGCTTGGTTCCCTTGCAAATCAGATTACAGAGGGTGCAGTTCTTGAAGGAACTGTAGAAAGCCTTGAAAAGTTCGGTGCTTTTGTAAACGTTCTTGGTTTCCGTGCCCTTTTGCCAATCAGCGAAATGTCTTTGGACCGTGTTTCTGACCCTGCTGACGTTGTAAAAGAAGGCCAGAAAATCACTGTTAAGGTTTTGAAAGCAGACTGGAAAAACGAACGCGTTTCAGTTTCTTTGAAGGCTTTGATTGCTGATCCTTGGGAAAATGCAGAAAGCCAGTTCCCAATCGGAACAAAAATTGACGGAAAAATCGTTCGCATTGCAGACTTCGGCGTATTTGTAAATCTTGCAAGCGGAATTGACGGTCTTGTTCACATCAGCGAACTTGAAGGCGTAAAAGCCGGAACAAACCTCAAAAAAGTTTATTCTGTAGGCCAGAGCATGAGCGTTGTTGTAGAAAAAGTTGATGCCGAAGCAAAACGCATCAGCCTGAAACCAGCCAGCAGCGCAGAGCAGGACACAACTGCTGCAAGCTATCTTTCAAGCCAGAAGGACGACGGCGAAACTTACAATCCGTTTGCAGCGTTCTTCGCTAAATAATGACAGGGCGGTTTGACCGCCCTTTTTTATTTTAAACCTAGTTTTCTTCTATTGAACTAGCCCTAAAAAATCGTTAAATTATATTCGAAATACTTCGGTTTTTTTTGAAAGGCCATGGTATAAATTTTAAGGAGTTTTAAATGACAGTTAATGACATTAAGAATGCCAAGATTAAAGCTTGGATCGAAGAATGTGTTAAAATGTGTGAACCTGACAATGTTGTTGTTGTTGATGGTTCTAAAAAAGAGTATGACGAATTGATGCAGAAATGTGTTAAAGCTGGTCTTGCTACTCCACTCAAAGCTAAAGAAAATTGTTTCTTGTTCCGCTCTCTTCCTAGCGATGTTGCTCGTGTTGAAGCTCGTACTTTCATCTCATCTGTAAAAGAAGAGGATGCTGGTCCTACAAACCACTGGATTGATCCAAAAGAATTGAAAGCTACAATGAAGGGACTTTACACAGGTTGTATGCACGGTCGTACAATGTATGTAATTCCTTTCTGTATGGGTCCTCTTGGTTCTCCAATCGCTAAATACGGTGTTGAACTTACAGACTCTGAATACGTTGTATTGAACATGGACATCATGACACGTGCCGGCGAAAAAGTTTGGCAGTATCTTGATGACGGATTTGTTCCATGTCTTCACTCAGTTGGTAAGCCACTTAACAATGGTGAAACTGACGGTGGTATCTGGCCTTGTGCTGATGTTGAACACAAATACATTTCTCAGTTCCCAGAAGAGCACCTCATCTGGTCTTACGGTTCTGGATACGGTGGAAACGCTTTGCTTGGTAAGAAATGTTTTGCTCTTCGTATTGCTACTGTTATCGCTCGTGAAGAGGGATGGCTTGCAGAGCACATGCTTATCTTGAAATTGACTAACCCTAAGGGTGAAGTTAAATACGTTACAGGTGCTTTCCCAAGTGCCTGCGGTAAAACAAACCTCGCTATGTTGATTCCTACTATCCCTGGATGGAAGGTTGAAACTGTTGGTGATGATATTGCATGGATGAAATTCGGAAAAGACGGTCGTCTTTACGCTATCAACCCAGAAGCTGGTTTCTTCGGAGTTGCTCCAGGAACATCTGCTGAATCAAACAAGAACGCTCTTATTTCTGCTGAAAAGAACACTATCTATACTAACTGTGCTCTTACAGAAGACGGTGACGTTTGGTGGGAAGGAATCGGTTACCCTGCAAAAGGTAAGCTTGTTGACTGGAAAGGACAGACTCGTGATGCTCTTCCAAAAGACAAATCTCCTAAGGGTGAAGAATTTGCTCATCCAAATGCACGCTTTACAGCTCCTGCTAAACAGTGTCCATGTATCGCATCTGACTGGGAAAGCCCAGAAGGTGTACCTATTTCTGCTATTTTGTTCGGTGGTCGCCGCCCTTCAACTGTACCTCTCGTACACCAGGCACGCTCTTGGAACCACGGTGTATTCCTTGGATCTATCGTAGGTTCAGAAATCACTGCTGCTTCTACAATCAACGCTGCTGAAGTTGGTAAGATTCGTCGTGACCCATTCGCTATTCTTCCATTCTGTGGATACAACATGGGTGACTACTTCCAGCACTGGATTGACGTAGGTGCTAAGGCTGATCAGGACAAGCTTCCTAAGATCTTCTACGTTAACTGGTTCCGCAAGGACGAAAACAATGCTGATCTTCCAGGCGGATTCATGTGGCCAGGATACGGTGATAACAGCCGCGTTCTTGCATGGATCTTCGACCGCTGTAACGGCGTAGACAATGCTGTAGACACACCAATCGGACTTATGCCAAAAGAAGGTGCTTTGAATACAGACGGTCTTTGCGACTGCTACAAGAAGACTCTTCCAGAAATCCTCAAAGTTGATGTTGAAGGATGGAAGAAAGAAGTTGCTGACATCAGAAACAATCATTATCCAAAATTTGGTAAACATTTACCAAAAGAACTTACAGCTATTCTCGATGACCTCGAGAGCCGCTTGAACAAGGCTTAGTTGTTGCAAGTTTGCCGAAAGGCAAACTTGGTAAGTACGCGAAAGCGTACGACTTTCTGACGTTCATTAGGAGAAGCCCTGCAGAAATGCAGGGCTTTACTATTTAACAGCGAGAACCACTATCCTAAGTTTGGTAAACACTTCCAAAAGATGCCGATAATAGGAAATGCGTTAAAAACAAAGCTGCGACAGCGGGTTTGTTTAGCATTTTCCTTTAAAAAGGCTCGGTGCGAGACTTGCGAGCACCGCTTACAGCTATCCTTGATGACTTGGAAGCTCGCTTGAACAAAGCATAAGCTTAGTGCTTAATGATAGATCCTCGGGTCAAGCCCGAGGATGACATTGCTCAACTTAGGTTGAGGATGAAAAAGAAGCCCTGCCGGTAACGACAGGGCTTTTCTTTTTAACTACCTAAATGTTTGGAATTAATAAGCGGTTCCGGAATCGGATGAGCCGGCGGTGATGGTGATGGAAGTAAGTTCGGTACCAGAAGCGTCGACGATTTTTATTGGGGCGGGTTCGGTGAAATATGTTACGACATTATTTTCATCTGTTTTAATTTTTACGTATTTTCCAACTAGACCGCCGCAGGTTATTGTTTTTCCCTGTAATGAAGTTGGTATTTTAAATTTTTTGTCTTTTTCGAGTGCTACATCAATTTGATAAGCAGCAGCACTTCCATTTGCTCTTAAAATTATAGAATCTTGCAAATTGCTTTTATATTTCTTAAATAATGAAACATTATTTTCATCTAAGCCGCCTATATCATCTTCAGAAATTGTAAATCTATATGGGTCATTAGCATCATATTTTAAAACGGCTGTACCAACATTATATGTTAAAGGTTGAGAAGATGCATATCCTTCTGAGATAGTTACTTCACTTGTCCAGGCTGATATATAGGAAATATTGCTTTGTTTATAAACAAATTTATATTTATATTTTTCTGTTTTATAAACTAATGTATCTGTAAATGAGGGAAGATAATTATAGCTTTCTTTTGGATAAATTGTTCCAATATGTTTTTCAGAAGCACCTGTTGCAGATGTTTGAATTCTGTAAACGAAGATTTCTGATATATCTAAATTCAATTTATTTCCTATGAGGATTGCTGATTTTTCACCAATTATAACTGATGGTGCATCTACAGATATTTGATTACCAGATGCAGCTTCATCATTATCAACAAATTTACAGCCTGTAATCAAAATTAGAGAAAGACTTGCAATTATAGAAAGAAAAGGTCGAAATTTTTTCATATATTAAACCTCTGTTAATATCGGCAGAAAAGGGGGAAAACATTAAAAAAATGTCAGGCGGAAAATTTTTAAGAAATGAATATCCCGGATTGTATTTACACGCAAAAAAAAATTAAGTATTATTAAAGAGATTAAATAAAATTAAATTTTTGGAGGAAAATTTATGAAAAAATTGGCAAAAGTAATGACAGCTGCTGTTGCAGTTCTTGCTATGGCTTCAGCTCTTTCAGCTGCAAAACCAAAAGCAAACGATGCTAAAATCGGTTTTGTTGGACCTCTTTCTGGTGGTGTAGCAGTTTACGGTACTGAAGCACGTGATGGTGTTCAGCTTGCTGTAGAAGAAATCAACGCTGCCGGTGGTGTTCTTGGTCAGAAACTTGTACTTGTTTCAGAAGATGATGAAGGTGACCCGGCTAAAACTGTAAGCGCATTCAAAAAGCTTGTTACACAGGATAAAGTAAAGGTTCTTGTTGGTTCTTTGACATCTGGTTGTACAAAGGCTATCACAGACCAGTCTCAGGCTCTTAAAGTTCTTCAGATTGCTCCAGCTGCAACTGCAGAAAACATCACAATCGATGCAAAAGGAAACACAATTCCTTTCGTATTCCGCGCTTGTTTCATCGACCCATTCCAGGGAACTGTAGGTGCTAAATTCGCTGTAGAAACTTTGAAGGCAAAGAATGCTGCTGTTCTTTATGATATCGGAAACGACTATTCAGTTGGTTTGACAGACAACTTTGAAAAGACATTCAAGGCTGCTGGTGGAAAAGTAACAAAAGAATCTTACTCAACTGGTGAAAAAGACTTCAACGCTATCATCACAAAGATTAAGAGCGTAAATCCTGATGTTGTTTACCTTCCAGATTACTACGCAACTGTAGCTTTGGTTGCTAAACAGCTCCGTGCAAACGGTGTAACATGTCCTCTCGTTGGTGGTGACGGATGGGATGGTCTTACAGACAACGCTGGTGATGAAGTTTTGAACGGTTTCTATTCTAACCACTATGCAACAGATGCAGATTCTCCTGCTGTTAAAAAGTTTGTAGGAAACTTCAAGGCTAAGTTCAACCGCGAACCAACTTCTTTCGCTGCTCTTGCTTACGACTCAGTTTACATGCTTAAAGACGCTATGGTTAAGGCTGGAACAACATCTGATTCAGTAAAAATCCGTGCTGCTTTGGAATCTAATGTTGGTGATTACGTAACAGGTCACCTTACATTCGATGCAAAACACAACCCTGTAAAATCAGCTGTAATGCTCGAAATGGTAAAGAAGAACGGAAAACTTACAACTGCTTATAAGACAACTGTTAATCCATAACTTTAATTTAAGTTGATTGAAATCCTGCGCTCTTTTGGGTGCAGGATTTTTTTTTAACGGCGGAAGGAGTTTTGAAGGCCGAGTTGGGCGCGGTATTTTGCCACGGTTCGGCGGGCAATTTTAATGCCCTCTTCCGCAAGAAGTTTAGCCAGTCCATTGTCAGAAATTTTTTTGCCCTGATTTTCCGGGGCTGAAATGATTTCTGACATTTTTGATTTAACGGCTTCTGCCGAGATTAATGAATTGTCGTCGGAAGCAACGCCGGAAGAAAAAAAGTAGCTTGCCGGGAAAAGTCCGAATTCTGTCTGAATGTACTTGCTGTTTTTTCGGGCGGTCATGCGGGAAACTGTTGAAAGGTGAATGCCTAAAAAATCTGCAATCTGCTTGCGGGTGAGGGGAGCAATGTTTCCGGGACCTTTTTCAAAAAATTCCAGCTGATTTTTAACTATAGCACAGCCCTGCAGTACAATTGTGTTCTGGCGGAAGAGGATGTTATTTATAAACTGCTTTGCGGCTTCGATTGTCTGCTTATCGTAGTCAGCTGTCTGATTAAGGCGGATTTCAGGAAGGACGCCGGAAGCATATTTTATCTGAAAGTGAAAGTCTTTTTTTGGAACTGCAATTTTTCCGTGAGAAAAATCATCGGCGGGAATAAGGCCGCTTTCCCTTGTGACAGTTAGAACAATGTCTGGCAGGGCGGCTTCAGAAAGAGAAGTTTCCCAGGAATATTCGGAAGCCGGATGAGGATTAAGATGCAGAATATATTGAAGGGCTTCACTTACAGACTGAGAATTAATTTTTTCATCATCGATTGGAAGTTTTTGCGAAAATTTTTTACTGTGCCACTCTGATAAAAAGCTTTTTACTTTTCTTACAATCTTTTCGGGCTCTGGAGGATTTAGAAAATCAAGGTGACCATCCAGAAGGAAGAGGGCGAGGGGAGAAGCATCTCCGGCGATTTTTGCCTGAACAAAAAGGCTTTCTTCCAGCGTTCGGCAGCAGGTTCCAACCGGATCCATATTCTGAATGCGGGAAATACAACGCTCAAGCATGGCGCGGTTTTGGAGAGGGCGGCTTTTATCTAGTAATGTTTCCGGTGCCCTCATTGAACCGTAACAGCCGGTTTTATCAAGATTGTAGATGAGTTTTTGTGAAAGATCGTATTCATCTGGCGAGAGGCGCATGGAATTGAGCTGGTGCATTAAATGCTGCTGCAGGCTTTCGCGGCTGTCTTCCCGGTTTTCTAGAAGGGCCTGATAATCCTGGCTTTTGAACTGAGCTTCGCCTTCCCATTCGCTGCCCTGCTTCTTTGCCTGCGGATCACGGACTATTTCAAGGGCTGGATTTTCATTGGCAACGCGGTAAATTTCCGAACGCAGTTCTTTTGTTGGCATCTGAAGGATTTTCAGGCCGTAGACAAGATTCTGCGAAAGGCGCATTACCTGTTTTTGAGACTGGGTTTGTGTATTTTTGATAGCGAAATCTTCCATTTGTAAAAAGCGGTAGGCTATGGAGCAGTGCCGGAGGCAGCGACCGGAACGGAGTGAGGACGCCGAGGGTTACCGAGCTGCGGAACAGCCGGCCGTGATGCGATGCAGCACGGAACCGCCCTTATATGATAGCACATTTTGTGCCAAATCTGTATAATTTCCGCATGAAAACGATTAATGAGCTGGGACTGCGCGTGCCCGAAATTCTTTTACCGAAAAACATTGATTTGAAGAGCTGGTCTGTGATTGCCTGCGATCAGTACACACAGGACAGGGATTACTGGAAGAAGGCTGCAGAAGCGGCGGGCGGGAAAGCCAGCACACTTAATCTGATTTTGCCGGAAGTTTATTTGAATGACGGCGATAAGGCTGAGCGAATTGACAAAATCCGTCAGACGATGAAGTCTTATCTTAAAAGCGGCGTTTTTGATGAGGCTCGCAAGGCTTTTGTCTATCTTGAACGCACGACTGCTTTTGGACGCACCCGCAAGGGACTTGTTGCTCAGATTGACCTTGAAACTTATGAATGGAAGCCTTTTTCTAAGGCAAATATCCGCGCGACTGAGGCTACGATTGTTGACCGCATTCCTCCGAGAAAGGAAATCCGCAAGGGGGCGCCGCTGGAGCTGCCTCACATCATGCTGCTTGTAAACGATAAGGACGGACTGCTGGTAGAAGGTGCCGGTAAGCTTGCTCACGACGGGCGGGCAGCGCTTTATGACGGCGAATTGATGCAGAATGGCGGAAAGATTACCGGCTGGGCGCTTGAGACTGCTGGCGACCTTGAATATATTACCGGCGCGCTTAATAAGATTGCAGACGCTAACCGCGCGGCTGACGGCTCGACCTTCCTTTTTGCGGTGGGCGACGGAAACCATTCTCTTGCTACTGCAAAGGCTGTCTGGGATGAATATAAGGCTGAACTGCTGGCCGGCGGTGCCAGCGAGGCTGAGCTTGCTGAAAATCCTGTTCGTTTTGCGCTGATTGAAATTGTAAACATTTATGATGCAGGGC
The DNA here is from genome assembly GCF_000619925.1 of Treponema sp. C6A8. Lineage (GTDB taxonomy): Bacteria > Spirochaetota > Spirochaetia > Treponematales > Treponemataceae > Treponema_D. The sequence continues at coordinate 15,789 of NZ_JHVB01000005.1, forward strand.
TGACATTTGAGCCTATTCACCGTGTAATTTTTAATGCTGATATTGAAGGGCTGATTAATAAACTCGGCGGGGCACTTGACGGCGCTTTGCGTGAGGTGGCTTCGGCTTCTGAACTTGAGGCTGCGGTAAAGGCAAGTAAGGCTGACTTCGGCTTTGTTTACCTTGATAAGGATGGAGTTCAGAAGTATCAGCTTTTGCAGACTAAGATTACAGAGCTTGCCGTGGCACGTTTCCAGCCGGTAGTAGATGAATTTCTGAAGGAAGCTGGCGCTGGTGCGGGGGCAGACGGCGCTAAGCCTGAAATTGACTATATCCACGGAAGCGAAGAAGTTTTCCGTCTTGGCGCTCAGAAGGGGGCAGTTTCTGTGCTTCTTCCACCGATTGCTAAAGACAGCTTCTTTGAAACGATTAACGGTCGCGGACCTTTACCACGCAAGAGCTTCAGTATGGGCGAGGCTGACGAAAAACGTTTCTATCTTGAATGCCGTAAACTTTTCAACTAAAAAAAAGCGGTGTGCAATCTGGCAAACTTGCACACCGCTTAATCCACCGGCGATGCCGATGTTAGCATATTAATAGTTTTTATAAGAGCCTGTTTTAAGTTGTTAGTAGTACCTAACTTATAATGTTAGTTTATACTAACTAACAAAGACTGTCAATCAGTTTTGAAAAAATTTTAAAAAAATTTGTTAATTTTATTTTAAGGTGAGGAAAAGAACTTTTTCGCCGGTTTTCTGGCAGACTGCTTCAATTCGCCTGCGGCAGAGGTCGCTGATTGTGATGAGAGGATTTCTCATATTAGGTTCCGGGATTTGAACTAAAATGCAGCGGCGGTTTCCCCCGTCTTCGCTGTTCAGGTTTGCAAGGGCTTCAAAGGTCGTTCCGCTTCCTGCAAAAAAGTCCATAATCAGGGCATCTTTTGGCTGCTGTGTGATTTTTATCAGGTGTTCGATTAAATCAACCGGCTTGGGGTTATCAAAAAGCTGCTTTTCCCCTAAAAGGTCGTCCAGGTGACGCTGGGCGGCGCGGGTTGATTCAACAGTATCAATTATATTTTTAGGAATAATTTCCGTTTCTTCGGAATTGAAGATTTTTATGCGGGGTACCTGGTCGTATTCAGGCTTTTTTCCAAAGTAGATTTTGTCTGTAGCAAGCAGGGTTTCCATTTCTTCAAGGCTTACAAACCACTGGCGTTTCCATTTTTTTCCGCTTGGAGATACAAGTTCATAAAAATTCTTGTGCTTGGGATTAGAGCGTTTTTCTGTAAAGGAAATGCTGCCGGAAAACCAGTTACCGCGGGGGTCATCATCCGGGTTGGATTTTGCCCAGTCCGTAACTTCAACGTCGCAGAAGGCGCCAAGCAGGCGTTTATTTTTTGCGTAACAGAGGGTGTGCTGCTGCAGGGTGCGGGACCATCTGTCCTTTTTTCCCTTTCCATGAAGCCACATAAAATCATTTACGAAATTTTCTTCGCCAAAAATCTGATCGCACAAAAGTTTGAGGACGTAAAGTTCACTCTGGTCGATTGCGATAAAAATACTGCCGTTGTCGGCAAGAATCTGGCGGGCAAGTTCTAAGCGGCGCTTCATAAAACTGAGCCAGGTTGAATGGTTATCCTGACTGTTCATAAAGCTGTCGTTGTATGCGAAGGAATTGCCGGTGTTGTATGGCGGATCGATGTAAATCAGGTTGACTTTGCCTTCCAGATGGCCTGAAACGATTTTCAAAAAAGGATAATTGTCACCTTCTATAAAAAGATGGTCTTTTGAATAGAGAAGATTTTCGAATTCTGACGGCGAAATGTAAATAGGAATAATATTATTGTTATCCTGATCTCGGTAAAATTTGAGTTTGGAAACTTCCTTTTCGTCATCAAAAGGTTCTGTTATATCATCCCAGGTCAGCTGAGTCATATCTTCATTATAAAGAATTTTTTATTTGCTATAAAGCAATTAAAGTGTAATATGATAATAAAGAGGATTTTGAACATGAAAAAAATAACTTTGTTTTTATTTTCACTGATTTTTGCAGCCTTTATATATGCGGATGAAAACGGGAAGGTTATTTCTGAAACTATTAATAAAAATGAAACTGTTCTTGTTCGAAAGCATGTACAGACTGTTGAAATTGGTGAAAATATTGATGATTTTCAGCGTGAAATACACTCTGGAATAAATGAAAAAGATGTTGTCTTCACTTTGAAAGAAAATGACTTAATTGAGATTTCTGAAATCTGGTATTTGATACCTAAAAATGGAAAGAAAAGTGATGTCTGGCTTAAAATTACATTTAAGAATGCAACGGGCTTTATGCACTATGAGGATAGCCGGATTAAAACGACCTGTATGTCGATGGATCCATATCGTGATGGCACCTGGGAGCTTTTGGAAACATTTGATGATGGCTGGACTTCAAGAAGAATAAATCAGGCTCTGGCGGTTTATTCTGATGAAAATGAGGTTGAATTAAGGGACAGACCGGGAACTAAAAATTCCCAGGTTATCGGTTATATTCCAAGCAGTAAGAGAAATATTCTGCTTCAGATTAATCTTGAGATTGATGCCGTAACCGAAGAAACTGAAAAAAAGAAGGGCGGAGACCATTGGGTGCACACCAGCTGGGATGGAAAAAGCGGCTGGGTTTATGCAGGTTCTTTGACGGCAGAACGCGGCGGTCCAAAGCTCTGGACCCCGGAAAATATTCTTAAATGGAATTTAGGCTGGTAATTAATTAAGCTTGCGGCATGAATCTCTTATTACCAGTTCCGGTGTAATTGTGATATGGCGCGGAGTCTTATCAGTGCCGTTCATAGCGTAGTCCAGTAAGTCCATAGCGGCGATGGCTACGCTTTTTATTTTCATGTCTACACAGGTCAGGTTCATGCTGTCTGCAAGGACAGTGTTGTCGTGGCTCATTATGCTTACGTCATCAGGCACGCGGAGTCCAGCTTCTGTGAGTGCGTTGATTGTTCCCATTGCCATAATGTCGTTGGCGCAGAAAATTGCTGTAGGGCGGTTGCCGGCGGCAAGATAGGCTGAGACAGCTTCTTTTGTAGTTTTAATTCCGTCAATAAAGTCTGTGCGTTCTACTGTGATGAGGTCACCTGGGGCAGGCGGATATCCGGTTTTTGTAAGTTCTTCCTGCCAGATTGTCTGCTTGAGGGTGTAGGAATAACCTTTTTGGCCTGTGACGTAGGCAATCTTTTTGTGGCCCAGTTCCATAAGGTATTCCATTGCAAGTTTCATTCCCTTTTCCTGATTTACGCTGATAGAGTTTACTTCTATATCAATCGGGATAGAGTGAATCCATACAAGAGGCATTCTTCCCGCTATTCGTTCATAAAGTTTGAGCTGGGCTTCTCCATCCTTTGGTTCGTGAAGAATTACACCGTTGATTTTTCGGCTAACAAAATCCAGTAGATAATTGTATTCAGATTCTACGCCGGAACAGCAGCCTGTATAGCAGGTCATTTTGCGTTCTCCGCAGAGGTTTACAACGGCTTCTGAAAATTCAGCTGTATAGAGATTACTGAAAGAATGAGTCAAAACGGCAATGGATTTTCCCTGACCGTTAATAATTTCCTTTGAAATTTTTGAAGGTACAAAGTTCTGCTTTAATACCAGGGCCTCCAGCTTTTTTCTGGTTTCTTCCTTTACAGGCCCGTTATTCAAGAAGCGGGAAACAGTTGCAATGGAAACGCCGGCTTCTTTTGCTAATTCAGTAATCGTCATGGCTTTATTTTAAGGTCAAACCTAGCAAATGTAAAGCAATTTGTAAAAGTTTTCAAAATTAATGTAAATTTTTACATTTTTAACTTTACAATTTACAAATCTGTGTTAAAGTTAAAATTATGAAGACTAAAAGTTATAAATTCAAAAGGAATCTCATTGCTTTCAGCTTTGTTGTTCCGTGTCTGGTGGGTTTTCTTCTCTTTTATTTAATGCCGACCATTCGTGGCTTGTTCTACAGTTTTACCAACTGGGATTTGTTCTCCAAGGCAAAATTCATAGGCTTTAAGAATTATCTGGCACTTTTCTGTGACAAGGATTTCTGGACTGCCATGAAAGTTACTGTCTGCTACGTTCTTTTGAACATTCCGCTGCAGACTGTTCTTGCCCTTATAATCGCTTTGATTATGAATAAGGCTGTAGGAAATTCTTCTTTGATGAAAGGAATCTTCCTTGTTCCATGGATCATGTCCAACGTCGTAGTTGCCCTTTTGTGGTTCTGGATGCTGGATCCTCCTGTTGGAATTATTGACGCTGTTCTTATGAAGATGGGCTTTGCCAAAATCAACTTTTTGACTGATACAAAAACAGCCCTTCCTTCGATTGCCATGATTAATATCTGGCGTCATATGGGTTACACTGCGCTTTTGATTTTTGCTGGTCTTCAGGGTGTTCCAAAAGAAATTGAGGAGGCTGCAATGATTGACGGTTGTTCTCCTGCCCGCCGCTTCTTCAGTGTTGTTCTTCCATATATCCGTCCGGTAATTGCCTTTGTAGTAATTACAACTGTAATCGGTTCCTTCCAGATTTATGATACAATCGCCATCACAACGAAGGGTGGTCCTGTAACTGCAACTTACGCAATTTACCTCTTTATCTATAAAAACGGTTTTGAAGCTTACAAGATGGGATATTCCTGCGCGGCTTCTATGGTACTCTTCGCTATTCTTGCAATGATTAGTGCTATTCAGATGAGAGTAATGAAGGCTAGTGAGAGTGACGCTTAGCAGCCTAAAAAAGCAAATTAAAAATGACATAAAAATGGAGTTGTTTAATTATGAATAGAATTGATAAATACAAGGCTGAAAGTGCGATTTCGCGGGTGCTGATTATTGCAGTGATAGTCCTGCTGCTTTTTATTACGCTCTTTCCATTCTACTGGGTTATCAGAACTTCTTTTACACCGCATAATTTGATTTTTGCGGAGTCTACAAAGATGATTCCGAGCACCTTGACCATGAAAAACTATGCGCGGGTTCTTGGACTTATTCCGGCTCAGGAAGCGATTGCGCTTGGTGGTACTGGTCAGCATGTAAACTTTTTGATTAACCTTCGTAACTCTCTTGTAGTTGCGATTTTGACTACAGTTTTCCAGGTTTTGTTCTGTTCAATGGCTGGATACGGTTTTGCCCGCCTGGAATTCCCGGGACGCAATAATATTTTCTATCTTATCCTGGGAGCAATGATGGTTCCTGGCGTTGTAATGATGATTCCAAACTTTGTCTTCATCCGTCAGCTTAAGCTTTTGAACACTTATGCGGGAATTGTGGCGCCGGCCTTCTTTATGACGCCTTACGGTGTCTTCTTCATGCGCCAGTTCTTCCTGGGAATCAATAAGGAAATTGAAGAGGCTGCCTACCTTGACGGCGCCGGTCAGTACAAGACTTTCTTTATGATTATCCTGCCTTTGATGCAGACTGCTTTGGTTACTCTTGCTGTAACAACCTTTATCAACAGCTGGAACGATTACATGTGGCCTTTGATTGTTGGTAAAAAAGAAGAGCTTCGTACTTTGACTGTTGCACTTGGTGTATTCCGTTCGCAGACTCCACAGGGACAGCCAGACTGGAGCGGTATGATGGCGGGAACAGTTCTTGCAATCATTCCTGCTATGATTATCTACAGCTTTATGGGAAAGAAAATCGTTAATTCAATTGGATTTAATGGTTTCAAATGAGTGAAGCAGCTGTGCTGCTTCTTGATTGATAGCAAGGCGTTAAGAAAAAAGCACTGCTTTTTTTAGCCTTACCAAATTTGTTTTCATTTTTTAGGAGGAAAATATATGAAAAAATGTATGTCTATTTTAGCAGGCGCACTTGCCGGCTTAATGGCTCTGAGTTTCGTTTCTTGCGGCGGTAAAAAAAGCAAGGAAGTAACTATCCGCTATCAGCTCTGGGATTCTGCTCAGCTCCCTGCTTATCAAGCAGCCGCAGAAAGATTCCAGGAAAAGAACCCTGGAATTAAGATTTCTATCGTTCAGCTTGGTTGGGATGACTACTGGACCGGACTTCAGACAGAAATGATTGGTGGTACTGCAGGTGATGTATTCACAGATCACCTTGCAAAGTATCTTGATTTTGCTAACAAAAATCTTCTTATCGATTTGACACCTTATATCAAACGCGACAATGTAGACACATCTATTTACATGAACGACCTTGAAAAACTCTGGCAGAGCCAGGACGGAAAAACTTACGGTCTTCCAAAAGACTGGGATACAATCTGTATCATTTACAACAAGCACCTTACAGATGCCGCTGGTGTAAGCCACGAAGAACTCAACAACCTTACATGGAATGCTAAGGACGGCGGAAGCTTCGAAAAGATGATTAAACGTCTTACAATCGATGCTAACGGAAACAACGGTCTTAGCCCTAAATTCGACAAGAAAAACGTTGTTCAGTACGGTTGGGCAATCGGACACAGCGATGACCGCGGACAGGCTCAGTTCTCTGGTCTTGCTTGCTCTACAGGCTGGATGTACACAGACGGACTTTATGATTCAAACTATCACTATGATGACCCACGTTTTGTAGACACAATCAAATGGATGAAGAAAATGCAGGATGAAGGTTTCTCTGCACCTTACACAGAAACTTCAAACGGTTATGCTTCACTCTTCAATGCAGAAAAAGCAGCTTTGGTATTCGACGGTTCATGGATGATTGGTACACACAAAACAAACGGTGTATTTGATGTTGGATTCGCTCGCCTTCCTGAAGGACCAGCTGGACGCAAATCTATGATTAACGGTCTTGGTGACTCAATCTGGGTTGGAACAAAGCATCCTGAAGAAGCATGGCAGTGGGTTAAGTTCCTTGCAAGCCAGGAAGCTCAGGACATCATCGGTTCTTACGGTGTTGTATTCCCAGCAATCGAATCTGGTGTAAACAATGCTTTGAACAAGTATGCAAGCAAGAACTGGGATGTATCTGCATTCACAGACGAAGCTAAAGCTCCAAACGGAACATTCCTTTACCCAATCGTAGACAACTCTGTAATGATTGGTCAGATTATGACACGTACTTTCGACCAGATTTTCCTGGGACAGAAAGATGTTGAATCTGCTTTGAAAGATTCTAATAAAGAGATTTTGAATCTGTTCAAATAAGTCTTTATAAGACTTAACATCTGTACAAAGAAAAGCGTGTCGGCGAACTGCCTAATGGTTCGCTCGTCACTTGCTTTTCTTTGTACAAAAATTATCGTTACAAAACAAACACGTTATAAAAATTTAGAGGATTTTATGAGCATTACGTTCAACAAAAAAACAAACAGTTTCTTATTAAATACGCCGTCTTCAAGTTATATTATCCGTATTTACGACAACAAATACCTTCTTCATGGCGGCTGGGTCTCACGAATTGAAGAGTGGGACGACGATGTATGCTCTATGCCTCTTCTTGACCGCGCATTTTCACCGGTTCCTGCAGAACTTCACAATAAAGCTGATTTTTCATTGAACTCACAGCAGCAGGAATTCCCTACAAGCGGAAGAAGTGATTTCCGTACCGGGGCATTTGAAGCACTTTGCGCAGACGGCACAATTGCCGCAGACCTTTTTTACGACTCACACAAAATCATAAAGGGAAAGCCTGGAATTAAAGGTCTTCCTGCAACATACGTCACTTCAGAAAGCGAAGCTGACACACTTGAAATCAATTTGAAAGACCCTGTTACCGGTGTTATGGTAAAATTAGTATATACAGTCTGGAACAATCGCGATGTAATTTGCCGCCACACGATTGTAAAGAATGACAGCAGCAAGGCAGGAGGCATTTATAAAAATCAGCCTGTAAAACTCCGCCGCGTAATGAGCGCAAGCCTTGATTTTATGACAAGCCGTTACAAAATGCTGCAGCTTTCCGGCGCGCACGCACGCGAACGCCACGCAATCTGGCAGAAGCTTATTCCCGGTACACAGAGCGTAGAAAGCCGCCGCGGAACTTCAAGCCATCAGCATAATCCATTTATTGCCCTTGCTGATTACGAGGCAACAGAAACTAGCGGCCAGGTATTCGGCTTTAATCTTGTTTACAGCGGAAATTTTGTTGCAGGCACAGAAGTTGACCAGTTCAACATGAGTCGAGTTCAGATTGGAATTAATCCTTACAATTTTGAATGGGAACTTGCAGCCGGTGAAACTTTTGAGACCCCGGAAGTTGTAATGGTTTTCAGCAACAAGGGACTTGGAGAACTCAGCCGCACTTATCACGACCTTTACCGTGACAATATGTGCCGCGGCCCATGGCAGAAAAAAGAGCGCCCGATTGTAATCAACAACTGGGAAGCAACTTACTTCAACTTTAATGCAGAAAAACTCTTTAAGCTGGCTGACCGCGCCGCAGAAGAAGGAATTGAACTTTTTGTTCTTGATGACGGCTGGTTTGGAAAACGCGACGATGACCGTTCTTCGCTTGGTGACTGGTTTGTAAATACAAAAAAACTCACCGGCGGACTGGAAGAAATTGCAGAAGGAATTCATAAACGCGGGCTTAAGTTTGGTCTCTGGTTCGAGCCGGAAATGATTTCTCCAGACAGCAATCTTTACCGCGCTCATCCGGACTGGTGCCTCCACATCGAAGGCCGCGACCGCTCACTTGGACGCCATCAGTCAGTCCTGGACCTCAGCCGCGACGACGTTGTAGATTACCTTACTGAAACTTTAAGCAAAATCCTTTCTACCGTTGCAATCGACTACGTAAAATGGGACTTCAACCGTTCTCAGACAGAAGTTGCCAGCGCCCTCGCAAGCCCGGCAAATCAGATGAAAACCGCCCACAAATACTATCTGGGACTTTACCGCCTGCTTGAAAATGTAACCCAAAAGTTCCCTAACGTGCTCTTTGAATCATGCTCAGGCGGTGGCGGACGCTTTGACCCTGCCTTCCTTTATTACATGCCACAGTGCTGGACAAGCGACAACACAGACGGACTTTCGCGTCTTGCAATTCAGAACGGCACAAGCATCGCTTACCCTGCCAGCGCAATGAGCTGCCACGTAAGCGCGGTCCCGAACCATCAGACAGGCCGTGTAACAAACATCAGCGAGCGCGGACACACTGCAATGGCAGGAACCTTTGGCTACGAGCTTGATTTGAATAAATTAAGCCAGCCTGAACTCGACGAAATCAAAGATCAGGTTGCCCTTTACAAAAAAATCCGCTCTACAGTACAGTTCGGCGACCTCTACCGTCTGCGTTCTTCATGGGATACCGTAGCCCCAGCCGAAAGTACCGCCTACACAGCCTGGAACATCGTTTCCAAGGACAAAAAGCAGGCTGTCCTCACTCTTGTATGGCAATTTGCCGAAGGAAACCCGGAACTCCAGCTTATCAAGCTCAAGGGTCTGGATCCAAAGGCTAAATATAAATTGACATGTTCGCAAAGTGCCACAATCCGCGCACACCTTGCCGACTTCCCTTTCCCCCTTCCGGAAAGCGCATTTGCACCGTTCCCAGCCGGCACCGCTACCTCCGGCGACAAGCTGATGAACGTTGGCCTCTACCTCCCGTACATGCCACAGTACGGCGGCAGCGTCCAAATCGTGCTTGAGCAAATCTAAAACTCAAATCCTAAATCAGGGCTGCCTCACCACGGGCAGCTCTTTTTTTCTGGGCGCATCCTGAGCAATCCTTGCGGCTTGCTCAGGTCGGGTGTTACGCGGCTCGGTACCCTCGGCGTCCTCACTTCGTTGCGGTCGCTTGCTTCGCAACCGCTCCATACCCTTGCGCGGTTTACCAATAGAAAATATTGCTTAAATAAAGTAAAGTTGTCGGTGTAAAATAATGTTAGACTGACAAGCCAATGGGCTGTTTAAGCAAGGAAAAGAGAAATGAAAAAAATTGTATTATTTTCGATTATATTAATGAATGTTTGTATATGTTGTTTTGCTAAAAACAAAAATTATACAATTGATAAGTATGAAGAATTAGACAAAAGTGAACAATACAATTCAATTATTGCTTCAATAAAAGAAATAGATGAATCAAACTATTCCGCTTCAGAATATTATTATTTAGGGCTTGCTTATTTCAGATTGGAAAATGATGCTGAAGCTCAAAAGTATTTAAAAATTGCAATACAAAAAGCATCGAATTTCGCTGCAGCATATTATTATCTTGCAGGAAGTTGCTTTTATACAGAAAAATATGATGAAGCTATATCATATTATGAGAAATGCATTGAACTTGATAAAAAGCATTCAAAAGCATATAAAATGCTTGGAGTAATTTATGAAAATTCAGGAGAATATAATAAAGCACTCACGAATTATTCAAAATTTTATGAAATAGAAAAATCTTCAGATGCTACATACAGAATGGCTTATATTCTTTATGAAATGAAGGAATATAAAAAAGCAAAACCATATGTAGAAGAATATTTAAAATATGATAACAATTCATTTTCCATGAATAACCTGATGATTCTTATTTTATATTCTCAAGGTGAATACAAAAAAGTAAAACAATATGAAGATCAGATAAAAAATGTATGGAAAAATTCAAATGACGAAAGTATAAAAAGACAAAATTTCTTTATAATACACTCTTTTGAGTATAACGGATTTAATGTAGATGTATATGAAAAGTTTGATCAGAGTGGAGATTTTTATTATCCGTTGACCTGCAATGTAAAATTAAATAATAAAATAATAAAAACAGTAAATCTAGAATATGATACTGTTACAGCAGAATTCGGACATCCATATTTATTGGGTATTGATGAAATAGAAACAAACACACACAGAACAAGTGAAATTGGTTTTAAGGTTTATCCTGAATTTGATGTTTTTATAAAATATGTAAAACAAGTTTTAGATAATAAAGTATATTTTGGTGCTTCAAGCAGCTATAATTAAAAAACAGTCTAACATGCACTTCAAATCGGATGTCGGGTCAAGCCCGCCACCGTTTAAGCGCGTAGTTATGTGGACGCCCGCACTGGGGCGCTCCAGGATAAGATATATTATGGAAAAGGAAAAATCTCTATGAAAGAAGTAACTTATAAAACATCCGGCGTTTGTGCCAGAGCAATTCATTTTACACGCAATGATGACGGAACTATAACTGACGTAAGTTTTGACGGCGGCTGTAACGGAAACTTAAAGGCTATTTCTAAACTGGTAGACGGCATGAAGGCGGAAGAAATTGCTGCAAAATTAAAAGGAAATATCTGCGGCTTTAAGCATACCAGCTGTGCAGACCAGCTGGCAAAGGCACTTACAGAAGTGTAAGAGTCGGCAAGCATAGCTTGCCTCTGAGGCGATTTATCGATAAAGCTAAAACAGCCCGCTGCCGCAGCCTGTTTTTTAACGCTTTTTCGATTTTAGCCTAATGATGGAACAAACGGATTCCATTAAAACACATTGTCATGTTGTAGTCGTCGGCGGCCTGGATTACCAGGTCATCGCGAACTGAGCCGCCTGGCTGAACAACAGCGGTTACACCAGATTTGTGAGCGCGCTCGATGTTGTCGCCGAACGGGAAGAAGGCATCGCTTCCAAGGGCAACATTTGTGTTTTTGCTGATCCATTCAGCTTTTTCTTCGCGGGTAAATACGCTTGGTTTTACCTTGAAGATGTTCTGCCATTTACCTTCGGCAAGAACGTCCATATATTCTTCACCAATGTAAACGTCAATGGCATTGTCGCGGTCAGCGCGTTTAATGCCGTCTACAAACTGCAGACCCAATACTTTTGGCGACTGACGAAGCCACCAGTTATCAGCTTTCTGACCTGCAAGGCGGGTACAGTGAACGCGGCTCTGCTGTCCGGCACCAATACCAATTGCCTGTCCGTCTTTTACAAAGCAAACTGAGTTAGACTGTGTGTATTTCAAAACAATCAGGGAAATGATGAGGTTGCGTTTGTCATCTTCGCTCAAAGTTTTATTCTTTGTAACGATGTTTGAAAGAGCCGACTGCTCATCAATTTTAAGGAAGTTGTGTCCCTGTTCAAAAGTTACGCCGAATACCTGCTTCTTTTCGAGCTCGGCAGGCTGGTAGTTTGCATCAATCTGAATTACAAGATAATTTCCGTTTTTCTTAGCCTTGAGGATTTCCAAAGCCTTGTCTGAATATGAAGGGGCAAGAACACCGTCGCTAACTTCTTTTTTAATCAAAAGGGCAGTAGCTTCATCACACTCATCAGAAAGTGAAATAAAATCACCAAATGAACTCATACGGTCAGCACCGCGTGCACGGGCATAAGCGCAGGCAAGAGGAGTAAGCTCAACGCCGTCAGTAAAGTAAATCTGCTTTAAGGTGTCGCTAAGTGGAAGTCCAACAGCCGCACCAGCTGGGCTAACGTGCTTAAAGCTTGTTGCTGCTGGAAGTCCTGTAGCTTCTTTAAGCTCTTTTACAAGCTGCCATCCGTTAAGTGCATCCAAAAGGTTGATATAACCTGGTCTTCCGTTCAAAACTGTAATTGGAAGGTCGGTTCCGTCATCCATAAAAACCCGCGCCGGTTTCTGGTTCGGGTTGCATCCGTATTTAAGTTGTAATTCGTTCATGGTAGGAAGATTATAAGAAAAACGCGATTTTTTCAATCAGAGTGAAGAAATTCACCCTGATTGAAGTTTGACAGGCTTATTTATTTTTGTTGATGATTTTCTCTTCGTATTTGTCTGTAGCAATTTCTATGAAGCGTACGAAAAGTGAAACCTTGTTGTCTTCATTTAGTGAAGCCCAGAGTTTATCTGCAAAGGCATTGATGTCTCCGCCCTTTGCATCGATTGTAACTTTTACAGGCTCGCCGCTAAAGCTTGGAAGAGGATTTCCGTCACCCTGGTAAGTGTGGATGTAGCGTCCTTCACCGGCTGTAGGATTATCATAATCAAAAGTCTGGCGCAAAGTGCAGTCAGGATTTCCGTCATCGCTCTTAAGAATCGAAAGCGCGTAGCGGAGTTTTCCGCCCTCTGTATCAAGAAGGCTTGAAATGCGAGGAGTATAGTTTGGAGCATCGTGCTCGTACTTGCGGCTCAGAAGTGACTGTTCAAAAGAAAGGCCTTTTTTCATGCCGTCAAAAATTGTGTCAGTCTGGTCACCGTTTGTAACGATTGTCTTGCTTCCAAGCTGACGTACAGCTGCATAAATGATAAGGCTTGGGTCACCGGCAATCAAACTTGGGTCAAATGCCTTTGTGCGGATAACTTCACTTCCGTTCTCGTCTTCTACAACAAAAATACGGTTGCGGCTTCCTGCAGAGCGTCCCATAGTCCAGTAAGCGCTAACAGCATATTTACCGTCTGCACTGAGTCCGGCAACAATTCCACGACCAGGATAGCTTACGCTTCCTGCCTCTTTGTACAAATCAACAGCTTTCATTTTGTAACTCCAGAATGTGTGTCATTATCGGGCTAGACCCGATAATCTTTTCTGCAAGTATACATGTATAGTTTGTCGTGTCAAGCACGACAATGACAAAAGTGTTATTTGCGGCTTGCTTCAACCTGATTATGAATTTCGTCCAAAACTTCCATTACATGGTCGATTGTCTTCTGCTTTGGATCAGGATCATCAGCCGGAACTTTTGCAAGAACTTCGTTACGGAACTGCTTACAATTGATAACTGGGCTTGCTGTTAAAGTTACAGTATCCTGCTCACAAATATCAGAAAGCATATCATCAGGGCTTTCAGGGTTAATTCTGAGGGCATTTCCGTTGATTGAAACCAGAATCATGCAGTCAAAAAGACGAAGGTAGCTGTCGATTTCACGAAGTCCGCGTTTTGTTTCAGGTTTTCCCGGGCGATAGCGTGTGCCGCTTGGGAATACAAGAATTACCTGACCGCGCTTTTTACAGCCGTCCATTGCCCGCATTGCAGCAAAGTTAATTTTGCGCGCTCTCTGTTCTTCGGCTGCCAATTCCTCTTCGCTTACTTTCTTGTCTTCAAGTGCATTAAGACTGCGGGTAGGGTAAATTACAACGCGTGTAAAGCCTTCTGTAAATGCGCGTACAGCAGGGCTTGCTTCATTAAGCTTCATTCCGGCAACAGCAACGATACGTGAAGCAAAATCCTTTGCCCATGGTTCGCCCTGTTTTTCCAGAAGATAAAGAATTGCAGGCAAATCAAGATTTGTATAATGCTCCATAAGGATAAGTCCTGATTTTCCTTCCTTTGTTACAGCGTCATAAAAAGCTTTAAAATTTTCGATGTTTCCCAAACCTGAATCCGGCTTAAAATTGTCGTCCAGAAGTTTGTACATGTATTTGCGTGAATCAAGATTTGCTTCTTCGTAAACCTTTGTTTCATCGATTTTTGCAGCTGCTTTAGAAAGTTTCATGATTTCAGCAAAAACGCTGCCGTATTTTTCTTTTAAGGTCTGACCCATTACTATCCTCTTATAAAAAGTGAATGAATTATAGCACTTTTGCTTTATAAAAAAAACTATTTATTGAAATTTACACCTTAAACAAATCAATTTCACCACCAATCTTATCAATAGAACTGTTCATAACTCCAGAAATCTCTGAAAGGGCAGTTCTTGTTTCATGGATTTTTTTGGCGCCGATAGACATCTCGCTTATGCTGTCCTTAATTTTTGCAGTGGCATCCTGAAGGCTCTGAACTTCATTAAGAATCTGCTTGTTGCCCTGTTCCATTTCGGCAGATGCAGTGCGGACTTCCTGAGTACTGTCATTCATCGTGTGAAGGGCGTCACCTATCTGCTGGCTGCCGACCTGCTGCTCTTCCATTGCCCCCTTAATCTGGCGGACAAGCTCATCCGTTTCGTGGATTTTGTTCGTAACAGCCTGGAAGGCCTCGCTTGATTCAACAGAAGCCGCAACAACCGCCTCAATTGAAGTACGGATATTTCCAAGCTGAACTCCGATATTCTTTGACTGGTCGCTTGAATTTTCAGAAAGCTTACGGATTTCATCTGCAACAACGCTGAAGCCCTTTCCTGCTTCACCGGCATGAGCGGCTTCGATTGCGGCATTCATGGCAAGAAGGTTTGTCTGCTCGGCAATTGCAGAAATAACGGTGTTTGCATCCTGAAGCATTTCCGACTGCTCTTTAATCTGCTCGATTTTGCTGTTTACATCCTGCTGTTTTGCAGAACCGTTCTGAGCGTTCAGTTCAAGCTGTTCAAAAGAAACTGCCATTTTTTCTACAGTCTGATTAACGCTGGAAATATTTCCAATCATCTCTTCAACGGCAGCAGAAGCCTGAGAAACCTGAGAAGTCTGATTTTCAATCATTCTTTCAAGGGAAGTGATATTTGACGCAATCTGATTGATTGCGCCGGCAGTTTCATCAACGCTGCCCGACTGATTGATAATCTGCTTATTTACGCTTTCGATGTTTGCAATAATTTCGGTGATTGAAGCGGCTGTATCCATAGTGATGTCATTCATGTCGTTGCCGGCACCCTGCAAATCACTTTTGGAATTCTTAATCTGGCTGATAATCGAATGAAGCTTTTCAGTAAAGCCGTTAAAGCCTGTTACAACGTCGCCTACCTCGTCTTTAGAAGAAACCGAAAGACGCTGGGTCAAATCCGCATTTCCAGAAGAAATCTCTGTAATAGCGGCCTTTAATCTTCTGAGCGGTCTGATAGAAAGTCTGATTACAATGCCGACTATCGAAATGAAGATAAAGGTCATGATAATTACGGCAATGATAATAGAAATAATCAGCGGTCGAAGGCGTTCCTGGAAATCTGAAAATGGAACCGAGCAGGCTGCAATCCAGTTTGTATTAGGAATGCGCTCAAATACCGACATCCATTTTTTGCCGTTATCAACATAAACATCGCTGCCGGTAACGCCAGAAAGCATGAGGCTGAGGTGGTCTCCAAGTGAAGTTCCCTGAGTCTGCTTTTCTATGGCGCCGACATCCTCAACGCCAACTTTCCAGTGGTCTTCATTTGCAAGAGTAATTTTTGTAGCCGCACTGATTACATAAGGATTTCGTCCCTTTGACATTGGGTGTTCAAGACACAAATCACTGAGACTGAAACCATTTACCCTACAGTAGACAATGTTAATTACATTGTTAGAAAAATCTTTTACAGGGTAAGAATATACCATATAGACTTCCTGTGTTTTTGAATCAACCGTTGGGTCAGTAATGGCAAGACCTTCTTTTACAGTCTTGGTGAAATATTCTTCTGAGGCGGCCGAGAAAGAAAGTCCATCTTTTGCAATTCCATTTCCCTTCATATCAAGAACAGCTACATCAAGATAGTTTTTATCAAGAGAAATTGCCGTGCGGACAATGGTATTTTTTTCTTCCAGTGAAACAGAAGGGCTTCGTAGTTTTTCATTGAGGGCGAGAGTCTGCAGCATTCGGATTTCGCGCTGATTGTTTGTATCCATATCCTTTGCAACAGAAGAAACAGAATGAAGCAAATCTTCATACATCATCTCCTGCAGGGCTCCAGAAGATTCCTTGCTGACAAGAATTCCCAGTATAAAATTGGATAACACAGTTCCGATTAATACAGTAAAAATAATCTTAAAACTAAGACTTGACGTGAGTTTCTTAAATGGATTTTTCAAGGGCGTCTCCAGTAAAAATTATAATATTACATTATAATTTTACACCAAAAACGCCAGAATGCCAGTTTAAAATTTTACCCCTAGCGAATCAGAGATTTTGTCATCCATCGCTTGCTGATCCAGCGGAATACCATCACGATTCCTCGGGTAGTTTCGTCAAGTCCTATTCCAAGCCAGCAGCCCGCAACGCCCCAGCCCAGCTTGAGTCCTAAAAGCCAGCTGAGGAAAACCATAATGCACCAGTTGGAGAACATTCCGTACAAAACCGGGAAGCGGATATCGCCGGCCCCCTTGAGTCCGCCAATCCAGATCAAATTGAGGGAACGGCCGAATTCAACGAGGATAGAAAGAACAAGAAGTCTTCTTACAAGTTCAAAAACCTCCGGCTCGCGGGTAAAAAGATGAATAATAGGTGTGTGAAACAGATTGAAAAGCAAAATCAGCGAAACTGAAACCGAAGTTGCAACTGCTGACCAGCCGAACATTTTTTTGTAGGCAATCTGGCTTTCTCCGGCGCCAACGTAGTAGCCCGCCTTAATCTGGCAGGCGGCACCCATTCCGATTGCAACGATGTAAACGTACTGGCAGATTGAGCGGGTGAAAACCTGAGCCGACATTGCGTAAGTTCCAAGCGTAGAAATAATCGCCATGATAACGATTTGTGAAAGGTTGTAGGAAAGACTTTCGCTGGCAGTTGGAATGCCGACAGAAAGAATGAGCTTGTAATATTTTGCCGTAGTTTTTTTCCAGGCGCGAAGGTCAAAGCAGACATCCTGCTTTCTGCGGATAATATGCTGAAGAATGATGCAGGAAACAATCATTGATACAAGAGAAGCACCCGCAACACCCTTTACGCCCAAAATCGGCAGTCCGAAGAAACCGTAAAGAGAAAGAGCGTTACCAACAACGTTGATAATATTGGCTATAATTGTTACATACAGCGCTTCCTTTGTGTGACCATAGCAGCGTAAAATTGCCGACTGCAAAAGGCTGAGGGCATTAAAAATTGCACCAAAGCCGCAGAAAATCACAAAATACTCGTGGGCGGCAGTGCGAACCTCATCTTCCAGAGTGTAAAGAGAAAGAAGCTTGCCGGTGCCGGTAAAAACTGCGATTGTAAGGAGAACTGCAACCCCGCTTATCATTGCGGTACTTGCGCAGGAAATGGCGTTGAGCTCTTCCCGCGATTTTTCCGCCCCGATAAACTGAGCCAGAACGATAGAAGTTCCGGTTGCAATTACGCTGAAAAGCAGCAGCAAAAAGAAGTTATACTGAGCCATGAGTCCGACGCCTGCAACCGCAGTTCCTGAGTAGGAGCTGAGCATGATTGTGTCTGCCGAAGCAACAAGGATTCGGAAAAGCTGTTCGAGTACCAGCGGAAGGCAAAGCTTTCGCATTGGCAGAGCGCCCTTTGATATTTTGTCTGACATGTTAGAGTCCTCCTAGGCTCAAGCTTTGCGAAGCAAAGGTTGTTAGCACGGTTCGGTTCATCCGGAAGTTGGTGTTTGCCTTACGACCGTGCGTATTACTTACCCACACAAAAGTTTGCGAAAATACTTCCAAGCACATCGTCCGGGGTAATCTGGCCGGTTACTTCGGCAAGGCAGTCCAGAGCCTCTTCCAGATCCTGAACAACGGCGTCCAGAGTGTAGTTATCGTCAGCAGAAACCAGCGCGTGTTTAACGTTTTCCAGAGCCTCGGCAACAGAATCCCGCTGGCGGGCCGAGCCAAGTCCAGCCTGTTCGCGGTCGGTAGTCAGTCCCGAAGTTAGGATTTTTGTGATGTGGGCAAAGAGTAAAGGGATGCCCGTGCCAGTTTTGGATGAGATTTGTACCTGGAATACAGAAGGAGGGATACCGATAATCGAAGAAGCGTTAAGACCGACAGTCCGTTGCGACTGTCGGTTAGCTTCATCGATAGAAAGGTTCGGCAAGTTATACTTGCCGTGCTCGTTATTTTCCACCTTATCGCTCTTTGTCCAAACGACAATAAGGGGCTCCTTGCAATTTTTAATGAAGTCCTCGTCTTCCGGGGTCGGAGTTGTTGTGCTGTCTATAAGGTAAAGAACTACGTCAGCGTCGCTGGCAAGGTTCCGGCTGAGTTCAACGCCCTGAGCTTCAATTACATCGTCAGTTTCGCGAAGGCCTGCGGTATCAAAAAGACGGACAGGAATTCCGTTAATACTTGCCCAGGATTCCAGCCAGTCTCTGGTAGTTCCTTCTATATCACTTACGATTGCACGTTCTTCCTTCAAAATTGCATTGAAAAGCGAAGATTTTCCTGCATTTGTGCGGCCTGCCAGAACTACGCGGGCACCGTCCTGATAAAGCTTTTCGCCCTTCCAGCTGTCTGCAAGAATCTGCAGGCGGTCGCGGGCAAGTTCAATGTCCTTGCGGTCAAAGGTGTCGGCAATTGTTTCTTCATCTTCCGGGTATTCGATTTCTACTTCAATTGCGGCAAGAGTGTCCACAATCAGCTTTTTAATGCTGTCGATTTCTTCAAAAAGGGAGCCCGAAAGGCGGCCGACGGCGTGACTGCGGCCTGCATCTGTGTGGCTGTCTATAATTTCTTTTACGGCTTCTGCCTTTGTAAGGTCGGTTTTTCCGTTGATGTAGGCGCGGAAGGTGTATTCACCGCGCAAAGCCTGGCGGAAGCCGCTTTTTAGCATGAGATTCTGTATTGCAGTGACAACGGCAGGGCCTCCGTGGCAGAAGATTTCAACCATGTCTTCACCGGTGAAGGATTTTGGAGCCCGGTAAACGGCCAGCATAACCTCGTCGATTTTTTTACCATTATCAACAATCCAGCCGTAAACCAGCGTATTGCCCGGGGCATCTAAAAGTGCCTTAGGGCGTGAAAAAACTTTACTTACAAGCTGAATGCAGTTCTTGCCGCTGACACGAACAATGCCCAGAGCTGCGGGAGCCAGGGCAGTTGCGATTGAGGAAATTGGTTCTTCTGGTGTGTATGAGCCGATTGTCATGCAGCCATTTTACTTACTTTGACTGCAAAATGGGAAGAGCCGGAGTCATAAGAAATGGAAAATAACCGCCTTTTATGTCTTCTTCCAGGGACTGAGGCAGAATTGTATCCAGAATCGAAAGACCGGTGTCCACGAACTTTGGTTTTTCGGCAAGTCCAAGGGCTGGCTTTGGTACAGTTTCTGCGGCCTCAGGAGTTTTTCCAACGTAAGGCTCGCTGCCTACGTCCGGCGGAGTTGTGGTGTAGTCGCCGCCGTTGTTCCAGCACATGTAGCCGCGGTTGATTGAGTCGCGGGTTCCGTAGAATTCGCGGCGGATGTAGTCAGAGTTGTAGTAGAGGCGGTCATAGCTTACGCCCAGGTAGAAGCTCTGAATCCATGGGCGGATGATAGCACGGTTGCGGCACAAAATTGTATTGCGGTAAGAGCCGTAATAGTAAATGCGGTAAGTGCGGTCTTCTGCCGGCGGATAGTTCATGAAGGTCTGCTCGAAGTGGCTCGGGTAGAACATTGGGCCGATTACGTCAACGTATTCTGCCAGCATTTCGGCGTCCTGGCCTGTGCGGGTACCTGAGCGGTACCAGCCGTTTGCACCGTAAATGTCGATGCCGATTGGCGCGTCGATGTTTTCGCGGGCGTATGAGAGGAAGCTGATGAGGGCACTTTCCTTGTCCATGCCGGGAGACTTCCAGCGGTAGGTGGCGTTGCCCAAATTGAGGCCGTCTGTCGGGAAACGGATATAGTCGAACTGGATTTCGTCAAAGCCGCGTTCAATAAGTTCTTTTGCAACTTCGATATTGTATTCCCAGACTTCTTCTGAATATGGGTCTACCCAGTTTTCGTCGTAATAGCCCATCTGCTGCTCGCCGGTCGGGTTTCCTTCTTCGTCCAGAACATCTTCCATGCCTTTTGTTCCAAGCCAAGGCTTTTTAAGCTTGTAATCCCAGACTGCATATTTTCCGCCTGCGTAAGAAGCCAGTGAGCGGTCTTTAAAGGTTACGATGCGGGCAACCATGTAGATATTTTCTTTTTTGAACTGGCTGATAAAATCATCCAGATTGATTGCGTACATTGAAGTTTTTGCTTTTGCCAGTACGTCAGGATTTTTTGAATCGTAGCGGAGAAGTCCGTAATCATCTTTCATATCGATTACAAGTCCGTTCATATGGCGGTCTTTTACTGCGCTGATGTACTTGTCGATTCCAGCCTGATTGCGGCACTGGTAAGCCGAAGCGTAAATGCACTTGCGGCCGTTTGCAACTTCTGCGTATGGGGAGTTTACAGTGCCAGGATAAAGGAGCCAGAGCTCGTTGAGCAGAATGCCTTTTGCAAAGCCGCTGCGTCCTGTCGGAATCCAGGCAGTGTTTATCATGCCGGGCACTTTTGAAAAGGCTTCGTTCCATTCGGCAAAGCGGGCTGGTACACCCGGCGAGGTCAAAGATTCAATATCAACTGAGCCGAAGCCTTCCAGGGTTGAGTAAAGAATTACATTGTCTATAGAAGTAAGTCCGTCGATTGTTGCGGCTGGAGTTTCGCCCCTGTAAATGAGTTCAGCCCGCATTGCGTCCCAGTTGAAGCGGTAAAGGCGGGGCAGATAAGTCTGGGAAATATAGATTTCTGTGAAAACTGAACCGTCTGCACGGGTGCGTATAATAGGGAGAATGTCTGCAATTTCGTCCGGAGAGCTGAGTGACGGCATGATTTCAAAGCCGGCAGATACGTCGTTCCAGGCTGGATTTTTTCTGTCCGGGAAAATATAACTGAGGCCGAAAATCGGGTGGCTCATAAATACGACAGTTTCGCCCTGAATTGTGGCAACGGCAACTGCTTTTATGCCTGGAGTATTACGGCTAGTTGAGCCCAGTGACTTCCAGGAATGACCGGCGTCTGTTGAATAGAAAACATTGTCTTTTGTGGCAGTTACAAGCTGATTGTTGTTAACCGGGTTTACGCAAATATCCTTAAGCTCCTGAATTTGTTTTTCAAGCGAGGTCTCTTTATCCTTGTATTTTTTGATTGTCAGGAAGGATAGTCCGTTGTTTCGCTCTTCAAAATGTTCCAGGTCTGAAGTGAAGATTATGCCTTTGGAAGTTCGCATAATCCAGGCCGGGGCAGGGTGTTTTTTTTCTGTTGCAACATGGATTTGAATTATCTGGTCTACGCGTCCCTCAGTCCAAAGCGGAATGGCGCTGTTATTTGAGGTGATTTTGAAAAGTCCGTTGTCGGAACCTACGATGAAGTGTGAAAGGGTAGAATCTTTTTCGTTTATTGAGAGGACACGGTCTGGTAACTGATAGAGAGGTTTTACGCTCTGGGAAGAGGAGTCCTGTGCGAATGCTGGTACGTTTATAAATAATAAGCCGAGTACAATGAGTAGTATAGTCATATTCATTGTATCGGCAAATAATTTCGTTAGTTAAGTAAAAAAAATGGCAAAACCTTACGCAAAGAACCGCATTTTGCTACGCCGAGAACGCTGATTGGAAATTATTATACATTTCCAGCGTTCAATGATTCGCAAAACGCGAACCTTTGCTCCGGTTTTGCCTTTACCAAACTTCAGCTATTTTTTTCCTATACAATCTGCTCCAGAACGTCTACAACTGTCGGATCGTAGAACTGTGGCTGCTCGCGGAGTTTTGCGATTGCAGTTTCCTTATCCATTGTTTCGCGGTAGTTTCGCTTACTTGAAAGTGAAACGAAAGATTCTGCAACGTGGATGAGGCGGGCAATAAGAGGAATCTGGTCGCCCTTAAGTCCGTTTGGATAACCTGTACCGTCCATATTTTCGTGGTGCTTCATTGCAGCGTCTTCGAAAACTTCCCAGAATTTCTTTGGTACGAATTCGAGGTGCTTTTCTGAAAGTTTTACGTGCTCTTTGATAGCCTCTTTCTGCTCGTCAGTAAGGTTTGTTGCGGCAAGAAGTTCAGGGTCAATTCCAAGGAAGCCGGCATCGTAAATCATTGCGGCGCAGAAGTTAAGCATTGCCATTCCCTGTGGAAGTCCGAGTGCCATCGAAAGTTTGTAAACAAGTTCGCTGACGTTTTTAGAATTGTTCTTGCGGCCTGTAGCAGAATCGATTTTTGAACCGATTTCCTCACATTTAACTGCAAGCTGTTTAAGTTCTTCCTGATCTTCTTCGGTGAACTCTACGTCTGGAAGGCCGGTTGCCGGTTCCCAGGTAGAAGCGCCCGCAATTCTCATTGTAGGATTTGAACCGTAAATGTCTGTAATTCCGCCCAGCATGATGCGGTTTGTCTGATTCTGATTTGCAGCCAGCATCTTGAAGGCCTGAACATACTGGGCCTGCTGAACCTGCTGAGCCTTAAATCCTTTGCGAACAACAATTACGATGAGGGCAACAATAATGAGAATCAAAAGAGCAATTCCGACAATTGATAAAGTCAGAACTTTTGTCGAGCGTTTTGTTTCTTCGGCATTTTCTGAGAAGGCTTTTCCAAGGTTAGAGAAGCCTCTTTCAAAGCTTTCCTTAAATTCAGCCTGATTTTTGTTGCTTGCTTCAATCTGCTCGCGGATTGCATTTGTCTGCTCGGCATTTGCCTCTTTCTGTGCTTCAATCATCTGGTCAAACTGCTGCTGCTGACGGGCGCGGTCCTGAGCTTTTTCTGTAGTAGTTACCTGCGCTTCAATCTGGCGGGCAAGTTTTTTAATCTTTGCGTTTTCGATGTTAGGGTAACGTTCAAGATTTGTCTGCACTTCGATAAATGCCATTTCATCATAACTGTTCAAAAGCCGCTGCAATTTTTCTGCATAAACGGTGCGCGCAAAATAAAGAACATTTGCCTGTGAAGCTTCATCTTTTGCTACTGCAAGAGCCTGGTTTACATATTTGTAAGCCTCTTCAATGTTTTCCTGTTCGTAGGCAGCTTCAGCCTTGTCAAGAAAGCGTAAAGATAAATCTGTTGTAGCCGCAAAAGCAGTGAATACAAATGCCACAAAACTGAGAGAAAGAATGATTTTTTTAAGCTTATTTTCCAACATTTTCAGCTCCAATTGCAAGAATAATATTAGCACGGTTTTCAATACTACCGTCTTTTAAGAATAATCTGTCTTTTAAACCTGCATTAAATGTAAGTTTAACTTGATCTATACTTGTGAACGGAATAGAAAGATTTGCTCCCGCTCCTAAAGCCGCAGTTATATCGCTATAAAAGAGATGCGCCGGATAGTAATCCAGATTCAAAGTAAAGGCTGCCGGTCCGATTGGCAGACGTTCCAGCTGTACTCCCAGAGTCGGCGTATAAAAAGCATCAACTACTTTTTCTGTTTTTGGAGAATCATTTGATTTTCCAGTCTTAAGGGCTGTAAATCCGCCACGAATAAAGAAGTACTTAAATGATTTTGCCGGAGCCACTTTTCCTAAAATATCAAGATCAAGGAAGAGAGGTACTTTTGAATCTCCGCTGCCCAAGTCAAGGAAGCGGAAATCAAGACCAAGGTCTGTTCCCACGATTACGGAACCTACATCACGGTCGTAGGTGTAGTTTAAAGCGATACCATAATTGAGGGCATTTACGCCTGAATTCTGTTCTGTAAGAATTGAAACGCTGGCAAGTCCCAAACTTGCATACCAGCCTGAATCTTTTGTGCCGTTATCTTTTCCGGAAATGTAAACAGCTCCTCCGCTGGCAGTTTTTGACGAAACATACTGCTTATCAACACTGGCGCGTTTTGATTCTTTTTCCTTTTCAATGCGGGCAGCTTCCTTCTGACGGAGTATTTCCTGCTGTTCTTCATATTTTTTCTGATCTTCGTAAGCGTCCTGAATTGAAGAGTACATTTCAACTGCGCGATCGTTATCAAGGTTGTTTTCAATAACAATTTCAGTAGCAGTCATGGCAAAATCATAATCATTTGCAACAATCAGACGGCGGATTTTCTTTTCTGTGTAATTTTCTATTAAATAGTAGAAACGGTCATTCTGATTTTTCTTAAGAAGAGCGTTAAGTTCTGCTTCAGATTTATTTGCAAAAATTGTATCTATCTGTTTGTAAATTTCACTTATATATTCTTCGACCGCAAATGCACTGCTTCCTGCAGCAAAGAGAATGCTAATCGCTATTATAAAAACCTTTATCTTTCGTCTCGTACTTCTAGCTATATTTTCTATCATATTAAAAACTCTCTCCTTAGAAGATATTGGTTCTCAAACCAATTGCGAATTGAGGAACAATACTCTGGATTTCGACCGAGCTGGCAACGTCGGTAGGAATGAACCAGAGGGAACCTTCGAAGTAGAAGGCAAAGGTACTGAACATCTTTGCATTCTTTAATTTTACCTTCGGAAGTTCAATCTGTCCAACTAAAGCTGACAAAGTTTGCGTTTTTCTGCTCTGTGTAAGGTCAAACCAGCTGAATTGAGCACCAATTGCGGCGCTGGCGTAGAGCCATTCAAAATCTCGTCCAAAGAAATAGCTGAACGGAATTGAAACGATGTTGGCAAGAATCTTAAGGCCGAATACGTTTCCACCGTAGCGGGTACCTGTAGGAGCAATACCGAAGAGGTCTGAAACTGAGTCACGCTGTTCCTGAGTGAACTGTCCCCATTCTACCTGAAGTTTTACGTTGTCGTCAAAGAAGGTAAGACCAGCGCCCAGTTCAAAGAGTGTAGCACCCCAGAAGTGGAAGTCCAGATATAAGCCCTGAATGAAGCTTGGTACTTCGTAGGCGGCCTTATCACCTTTTCGCAGGGTAAGGGTTACGTCCGAAAGCTCAACGTTATCATTTGAAAGTCCGGAAACATCCAGAACCTGATTATAGCGTCCGCCGCGTTCAGGTGTAATCAATCGGATTGAAGGTTTTGTATTATCAACCTGAATGATTGTACGTGTAACCGCAATTTCGCCGTTTACCATTACTGCTCGGATAAGCAGGAAGTGATATCCTTCCGGCAAATCTTCATTTTCAATTCTGTATTCCCATCCCTGTTTTTTAGAAACCTGGATGAAGGTTTTTCCGTTATCAAAACTGATTTCAACTTTTGCAACGCGTTTTGCATCGGTTATTGCCTTCTGCTCAGGACTAACTTCTTTTGTTTTAGAAAGAAGAACTTCGTCCTCACTGATAGAATAACCGGCGCGACCATAAATGTAAGGGCGGTTTATAGCAAAATCACCGTAAGTAAAGTTGTCGATTGTAATCCATGGACCAACCGGACTGTAGGTAATTGTCTGCTCACGGGAAATGATTTCCTTTCCGCCTTCAAGAACTGTTCCAACCTTATAAGTATGAAGACCTTCTGTCATATTTTCCGGTCCCATATCGAACTTGAAGAATCCGCATGATGTAAGTTCTGTCTGAGCGATATTCTGGTTATCCAGATAGAGGTTTAAATGGTCAATTTTGAATTCGCCTTCCGACTGGCCGTAAATCGTAAAGAGACCGTTTTTGTGTTCGCCGTTAAGAGGGTAGAGAATGTCTACTGTTGCCGGCTGCTTGTTCTTATCCAGGTGGATATTGCGGCTTACGTTTGTAGCGTTTCCTGCCTTATCTTTTCCGGTTACTTCAATATTATAGAAGCCGTTTTCCAAATCTGAGATGTCGATAGTTTCGCCGACTACGCGGTCAATCTGAAGTTTACGTACAACGGAGCGTCCAGATTTATCAAGATTTCTGATTGTTGCGTAGAGCTCTGTGATTTCAACGTTATCGTAGGTAAAGCCCGAGAAGAAGAGGTTTCCTGTAGTTGTCGAATCATCAAGAGGAAGTTCAAGATTGATTTCAGGAGGGGCGTTATCAATATTGATGATACTTGAATAAAGTCCCTGAATACCGTACTTATCTGTAATCTTAAGGAATACAACCTGAGTTCCGCCGTTGATAGCGCGGGTGTCTACATCATAATGCCACTTTTCTGTTCCGATTGCGTCGTTGTAGCTGTTACCGCTGTCCAGAGAAACTTCAACTTTTTCGATACCGTTTTTATCGCTTGACCATCCGCTGATTGTAATTCTGTCGCGGTTATGAGTATCAATTGTCGGAAGTTCTACTGCACCCTTTGGCTCTTCCAAAGAAATTCTGAAGGTTCTTGTAGTTTCCGGTCCTTTTACTCCGTTAATATCAACTGCGTAAACTGTTACTGTATGCTCGTTATCAGTGAGGGAAAGCAGAGGAATGTCGATTGCAAAACTTGTTCCCTGTTCCGGCAGCTGAGTATAAGGATTATTGTCGATTTTATAGAAAATTGTTGAGTCGCCGTCATCATCATATACTACACCAGAGATTGTGAAGTCTCTTGTAATAATCTGCATTTCTTCCGGCACGTGGATTTCTGCAATTGGGAGATCTGATTCCTGATCAATCATAAAATCCCAGAGTTCCATAGATGATGTATTTCCAGCGTCGTCAGTAAAGAGGAAGGACATTGCATCATCAATAGGATTTGCTTCAGTTCCGATAAGAACGCTGGTCAACGGAGCAAGTTCAATAGGATTTTTTACAGGCTGCTTGCCTTTTACCGGTGGAGCCACATATTCAGCCTTGTTCAAATGTCCGTTATCTTTTATGTCAAAAACAATGAGGGTTTCACCGTTTACAATATCTTCAGGAGTAGGCACGATAACCGTAGCATCCGGAGGAGTAACATCCTTAAAGCAGGCTGTATGAACATAGCTTGTTTTTCCTGCAAAGTCAGTAGCGCGGATATCTATGCAGATAAGTCCGTCCGGGTCTTCCTTAAGACTTGCATTTGTGCTGAAGGTTGCTCCAGGATTTTTGCTTGGAGAAAGAGGGAATTCTTCCCAGGTTTCGCCGCCGTCAAATGAGTATTCAGCTTTTGCAATGCCGCTAGGATCCGCTGCAGTGCCACTTACCTTTAATGTGTTTCCCAGCCACTGGGCAAAAACCGGTTCTACCAGATTTACTACAGGCGCTGATGTATCTGCATCAAAATTAACGCGAGCCGATTCGTAGGCATTGCCGAACTGGTCGTGAACGCGAACATAAACGCCTGAATAATAGCCGTCTTTTTCTGCGGAAAGTGTGATAAGATTTCCGTCAGTTTCAATCTTAAGGCCTTCAGTTTTAGAAACAAGTTCTACACGAAGTGGTGCCATAAGATTTGCGTAGAAATAATATTTTGAAGAGTCAGAAAGAATGTAATTTCCGTTTTCTTCATCAAAGCCTGTGTTTCCTGCCGCAAAACCAAAGATTTTTTCAGAATCTTCGATAGACTCACGCGGGTAATCGCGGACAACGCTGACAGCGCCCTTTACAGTTTTAGAAAGGGAACCCGCTTTTACAGTTGCCGTAAAATTGTTTACGCGGACCGGCAGGTTTCCAAGAGGAATTTCAGCAATCCAGAGGTCTGGATTTTCCGGGGCTGGTTTTATAAGTCGGGCAGAGCCTGCCTGACGAAGGTCGCCGCCAGTAACTTCATCCCCTGTAATTTCGTAGCTTACGCCGCCAACTGCCACGCTTGATTTTATGTAAAGCTGAATTTTTGCAGCTTCCTTTACGCCGTAAGGAACAACTACCGGCATTCCGCTCAGGTAGTCAGCGTCATTTACTTTTGCAATATTTACTTCAAGGCTTGGAGCTTTTGCCGCAGTGTATTTTCCCACAACAGGAGCTTTTCCATCCTCTGCAAGTACGCTCATTGTAAGGGCGTTATTGCCTTCTGCCATTTCGGAGCGAGGGAAAATCATAAATGTATCGCTTTCTTCTGCAAAGTTGCCCTGATAAAGGCCTACTGCATACACATCAAGATCATCAAGCCAGCTGATTATCGGAGCCTTTGGAGAAGGAAGTTTTCCGTTTACTTCTTCAATTTCAGGAAGCTTTTCAAAGGCAATTGCATTGGCAGATTTATTTCCGCCTGCGCTTTCTGCAATGATTTCTATTACGTGAACGCCGTCTTCAAAATCCTGAGGATTAATTTCAAAAGAGAAATCGCCGCCTTTTGCAAGTTCGATTTTTACTTCTTCTTTTGCTTCTGTATGTACTGCGCCAATTAATCCAGCCTTGATTTCTGTAACAGCTGAAAGCACCTTGTAATAAGCCTTTCCAACTCCAGTTTCGCAGGTAATTTTACCCTTAACGGAAATCGGCTCCTGGCTTTTTATCAGCTTAGTATTTTCTGTTTCCAGAGCGATTTCCGGCAGGGCTGTATCAGATTTAAAGCGGATTACTTTTGACTCAAAAGTTTTTCCGTTATCTGCAGTGACGCGGATTTTTACGTCTTCAGAGCCGCCCACAGCGTCCCCTGCCACAAGCTTAATCTGATTGCCGTCAAGTTCGGCCTTTGCAAATGGGGTAGGAGGCACAAGTTCAACTTTCGTTGCATAAGCGCCAATAAAATATGCGCTTGCCGGGAATTCCGGATTATTGATGATTGTGCCGTCTTCATCAATTCGGCTGTCATCAAGAACAATAGAAGGCTCGCTTGCCTTTACGGTAGTTGTGTTTGTAACGTAAAGCACTCCGCGGAATTCAGAAACTCGGTCAGCAATATCGGTTGTCTGAATAACCAGCTGCAAAACGCCCTTAGGGAAATCCGGTGTAATCGGTAGGGTAATTTTCTGACTCAAAGAAGGCTTGGCAAAAGTGTCATCATAAGATGCAACGCCGTCTTTTCCCCATCTGATTTCCTTGTGAACCGATTTAATACCAACTGTAGAATTTGCAGTTACCTCAAAGGTTGACCCGCTTTCCGGGTGAACTTCCATTCCGTTTACAAAATCAAGGGCCTCTTTTCCGCTGCTGATACGGGCATCAGAGAATTCTGCTTCAAGACCAACTGAATAAAAGTTTACGGTTACAGGATTTCCTTCAATTCCGTTTTCATCGATACCGGTAACAGTTACAAAATGCTTACCTGTTTTAAGACCTTCCGGCAATTCCGGAGTATAAGAGAAAGCGCCCCTTGTTTCCTGAATAAAGGCTTCATCCTGATTTCCGTCAATCACGATTTTTACCGAAGCAAGGGCGTCATCATCTTTTGCAAAACCGCGTACAACAAAACTGTCACGGCCGCCAAAGGCCTGGTCTGGTGCAGGATTTTTAATTTCCACGACAGGCTTATCATTTTCCTGATTAAGAGGAATGTTACGAACAACGTCAGTGATGTTTCCAGCCCGGTCAACCGCATGAATAGCAAACTTAACGGCTTTTTCCTTCAAGCCGATTGTGTTCAAATCAAGTTTCCAGTAAGGGTTTCCTGGAATAAGCTCAAATTCGCCGCTTTCGTTCCCAAAAGTCCAGGTAAGCGAAGTTACCCCGATTTTATCTTTTGCGTAACCCGCAACCGAGAATTTTCCGTTTTTAATTTCGCCTTCCGCAGGGCTGACAATCTTTACGTCAGGATTTGTGTTATCAATAAAATAGAGGAAGGAATAGAGTCCAACGCTGGTTGTTTCATCAGTTGCGCGGAACCAGATAACGTTAGGCCCGTCATTAAATTTTTTAGTATCTAAATCAAAGGCAAATTCGCACTCAGAGCCTCTTTTTGAAAGTTTTTTCAGTTTCAAAAGGCTGAAGTGCTGGCCGCCGTCAGTAGAAACTTCAAGTTTTTTAATTCCGTTTCCATCAGTTACAAGACCTTTAAAATTCACTTTTCCAGAAACGAGCATACCCATTTCTTTATCGTAGAGGCTTGTTACAGGAAGTTTTCGGTCCAGTTTCCAGTTTACAATTGTCGGATTTCCTTCAATCTGAAGGGCATTTATATCGTAACCGATGACCTTGATTGTATGGTCACCTTCTTCAAGATTTGTCGTATCAAGATAATAAGACCAGAATTCCTTACCCTGAGCATCAACGCGGAGTTCACTTTCTCGCCCTTCATCAAGAATGAGTTTTACTTTTGCAACGCCGTCATCATCAACACAGGTACCTACAATATTAAGGTTTCCGCTAACCCTCATATCAGGATATGGGTTTGTAATGGTACAGACAGGAAGGTCAGATTTAGGATCGAGCCAGATATTATGAGGTCCTTCAACAGTTGTATTACCGCCCAAGTCTTTTGCGGTAATCAAAATATTATATTTTCCGTTCTTTCTTTTATCCAGATCAAAACTATCCTGCCAGCTATTTAAATTTTTAGCTGTAATGTTTTCAACTTTAGGCGATGTAAACTGGGCAAACAAAGGATTTGCAGCCGCGCCTGTCAGTGAGAACAAAATCAGAAGTTTTATAAGTCTTTTGAACATTTATTAAATACCTCTTAAAGAAAAATAAACAAAGAGAGTTATTTACTTATCGGCAGAATTGGTCTAATTTATAAGTACAAGTAAAAAGCTCAGGATTTAAGCAATTCGCTCAAATAAGAAGGAAGGTCTTATGCTAAGTAAAAAAAACAAACTTTTAGATAATATTTCTAGTTTACAAGAGGTAATAGATAAAAGCAAAAACATTGTGTTTTTTGGGGGCGCCGGTGTTTCCACAGAATCGGGCATTCCAGATTTCCGCAGTGTTGACGGCCTTTACAATATGAAATGGGCTTATCCGCCTGAGCAGATTATCAGCCGAACCTTCTTTTACGAAAATACCAAGGAATTTTACCGCTTCTACCGTGAAAAACTTTTGATTAAGGGAGTGGAACCGAACGCTGCCCATTACAAGCTTGCGGAGCTGGAAAAAGCTGGTAAGCTTAAAGCCGTAGTTACCCAGAATATCGACGGGCTGCACCAGAAGGCGGGAAGTAAAACAGTTTACGAGCTTCACGGAAGTGTCCTGCGAAATTACTGTGAATACTGCCACGCTTTTTATGATGAGAAGATTATCGAAGAAAGTGCACATGCCCCTGACAAGCTGCCTCACTGCACAAAGGAAGGCTGCAAGGGTCTCATTAAGCCGGACGTTGTTTTGTATGAAGAGGGCCTTGATAACGACACCATCAACAACTCGATTATGGCAATCAAAAATGCCGACACCCTGATAATTGGCGGAACTTCGCTTACCGTTTACCCAGCCGCCGGCCTTGTTGACTACTTCCAGGGAGAAAATCTTGTCTTGATAAATAAAACTGCCACCATGCAGGACAGCCGTGCGAGCCTGGTTATCCGCGGAAAAATTGGCGAAGTGCTGGGACAGATTAAGGTGTAGGGGGAAAGCCTTCCCCTACCGATTATCGAGCGACGGGGCAGCACTTCGATACACCTCCCCGCTTAAAAGTTCATCGAAAATCCCAGTGCCCCATAGCCGTAGCTTTTTGCGTTTCTTACCGCTACGCCCGCTTCAAAAAAGGATTCCGTCTTAAAGCGGTAGTTTGCCGTAATTCCGTAGTTAGGCGTAATTCCAGCCGCTACTTTTAAGCCGAATAAGTGTTCCAGCGGCACCTGATCGCCAAGTTTTTTAAGATAATCTTTCAAATCAAGAATTCGCCACTTGTCATCGTCGTGAAGCTCTGAATAACTGAAGCCGAGCTTATAATGGAAAATAAGTCGTGCGTCATTAAAGAAAAGAATTCCGGCTCCCTTTTGAATACCAATTCCAAAAAGAATACTTTCAAAATCTAAGGTCACGGCATTAAATTCCGGGAAGCCTTCAGGTTTCAGACTGCTCAAAATAGAAAAATCAGCGGTCTTTGTTTCTGCAAAAAGGTGAAGGCTGAGTGTCGAAGGCAGATTGAATGTTAAATTTAAAGTATCACGAAGAGGAAGCAGGCGGGGAAGAGCAACCGATGCTGCAAATCCCAAATCATTATAGAACTCGTATTTGTCCAGCTCGTAACGGTTATTGGCGTTATAGCGGCTTGTGAAAATTGCAGCTAAAGAAAAGCCTCCGTCTGAATAATTTCCGTCTCCGCACTTATGAATGCTGCTGTAGCCTGCGCTAATGGACTCCAGTCCGTAAAAATAATTCTTGCTGCTGTCCGAATAAGCCCAGCCGATTCCAAGCTTTTCGTACTTGCGTTTTGCCTGGGCCTGAGTCAGGTTAGAACGGCCGTAGTGAAGCAGCATGGTGTCGCTTAAAATCACTTTTGAAATACGACCAAAGGGAATTGTAGAAGTTATTTTTCCGCTTGCCCGTGCCTGCTTCCAACCAGCCTTATCAAATTCACTGAAGCCTGAAATTGAATACTTAAAAAGCTTTGTAAAAGTTCCGCTCTGGTATTCCAGCTGAATTCCTGCCGAATTAGTTATTGGACCATAGCCCATTGCAATTATAAAAATGCCGGAAGTCCATGGACTCAAGTTCAGATAAGATGCAGAAAGCGGCATAAGATATGAAGTTTTCTGCCCGTAATTGTAGGAGTTTGAAGTAAGCGAACTCAGCGGATAAAGGGAACCGCGCAAAAAGTTCATTCGATTATAGGGTTTTGAGTTAAGTTCTCCTTGCACCGGAGCCTTGGCCTGCCCAAGAGTAAATTCAGGCCTTCTGATTTTTACGGCTTTATTTCCTGAAAGTCCGTCCGAAAGGGCTCCTTCATCATTTTTTATAAAAATCCTATTCTGGCGGAAGAAGTTTCCTATATAAAAAATCTTTCCTTCCATAAAAACCGGATTAAAAATACCGCCCGAAAAATCAGATTTTTCAAAGCTGAAAGTTTTTGTCTGCAAATCATAAGAGGCCAGACGAGGCATTGAGCCCGGCTCTGTGTAAGTGAATAAAAAACGGTTTGAAACTTCATCGTAAGAAATGTATCGCGCCACTGTATTTCTTCCAGGAATGGTAGTGAAAAGAAGCTGTCCCCTGATATCATATCCGCAAATCGAATAATCCAGTCCTGATTTTTTGATGGCAGCGAATGCAGGTCCTGTTGACTCTCCTGTCCACAAGGTTGTCTTTTCACCCTGTAAAGAACACATGCTCTGGAAAAGATTTCCCTCAGGAAGTTCAAAGGCTGCTGTTTCTGTAAATCCTGCCAGATTGCCTTTATCGTTCAGCTGCAGCTTAAAAGTGGCAATTTTCACTGTCGGTGATTTGTAAATCTGGCAGACAAGATAATATTCTCCATCATGCAAAAGAATCAGCGCATCGTGAACATTTGTAAGTTTCGGCAAAGCCTTAAAAGTGCCGTTTTTTCTGTCATAAATCTGAAGTTTTGATTTTGTTGCTGCCGCCCTCTGGCTCATAATCTGAAGGGCAATAAAGCGTCCGTCGCGGGAAATATCAGCCTTTTCCATCTGCTGCAGGGTAAAAAGTTTTTCTGGAGAGATTTCTTTTTCTCCAGAAAGCTGGGCCTTATCAACAAAATAAAGAGAGCTGTTTTTTGAATTGATATAAATTAAGCCCTCGTCACATTTTTTTAGATTTTCGTAAATTGCGCCGGAAGAGTTTGCCACAGAATAATCAGATAAATCAGGTTTGAAAAAGTCCTTTGCAAGTCCGCTTTTCACAGGATTTTTGTCAGCGCTGTCTACGCTCACGGCAAAATCATTTTCAAACTCTTTCCATGCCGAGCGAAGACTCTGCCCGAATGTTTTTTTGAAAGCCCCGCTGACTGAAATCGATTTTAAGTTACAGAGCCTGTACCAGAAGTCAGCATATTTTTGAATTCCGTATTTGTCCTGAACCCACTGGTAAAAGGCTCCGTTAAATTCGTAAAAGCTTCCAGCCGGATATTTGTCTGAAGCGCCCTGAACGTCGCTGTAATAAGGAAAGAGACCTTCAATTTTTGCCTGCTTAATCTGGTGCTTTGCAAACTCGCTGTTCAGGCGGCCCTCTCCTGTGATGCTTTCGCTTGCAACGGCGGCTCCTTCCGCCATTCCACGGGTAACGGTAATCGAGCCTGGATAAAATTCATCACCAAAAACAAGGCCCAGTCCTTTCCAGAAGGGATTCTTCATATTATAGGTGACAGAATGCGTGATTTCATGCCAGAAAGTTCCCAGAATCGTGTCTTCAAGCACCTGAAGGTTATCTGTCGGGAAGGTATCGTAAATTACGATGTGATTATATGGATAGGAAGACCAGTTTGCATTAAACTGCTCGACTTTCTGTGTGATTACAAGGGGCATGCGGTACTGAGGTTTAATTCCGTACTGAGCGGCGGCCTCTTCATAAATGCGGTCTGCATTTGCAATCAGGATTCTGGCAGTTTCTTCGTTTTCCTGTGCATAAATCAGGTCAAACCAGGTAGTTTTGTAGACTAAAATCTTTTTACAACCGCTTACTGCTCCATCATAGGCAAAAAGTGAAAGGAGTGTAAAAAAGGTGAAGATGATGGAAAATATTTTTTTCATATTAAAGGGAAACTTCTATATTATTTTTAAGGGTAAAGAGACTGGGGAAGAAAATAACTTTTTGAGTAGAATTTTTCTTTTTGTTTCTAACCTGAATGTTCAAAGAGCTTTTTGAAATTTCATCTGCAAAATTCTGTCCGTAAAATGATGCAATTAATTCAAGATAGCCGTTTTCGTCCAGGGATGCAGTTTCTTCATCATCCGCAAGGGCCGGAATCAAGAAGATGTCAAAAACGGCTGCAATTTTTTCACTTGAACCATGATAAAAATCCCGGAAGTTCTCTGGAGTAAGCTTGAAAGTGATGACGTCATTTTCTGCAGTGGCAATCAGGTTATCAGGCGGAAGAATGCCTTTTACAATAATTCCGCCTTCCTCTTTGTGATAGGCCTCGACATTTTTGAAACCTTCTTCTAAAAGTCCCTGCCTCAAATCATCCATATTCAGTTGATTAAAATCGGTTCCAACGCTTTCAAGCAGTTTCTGGATTGCGCCGTTCTGTTCAAAAGTGCAGTCCAGCTCAAAAGCGATTGAATTGTCTTCCAGCAGGGTAAAGGAAGCTGTGTTTTTGCAGGAAGCAAAAGTCACAGCGAGGAGAAAAAGGCATACAAAAACAGAAGGAATTGCAGATTTTCTTTTTTTCATCTCTTCCTGCATTAATGTACAAAGCTGCTTAAAGGCAAACTTACGCGAACGCCTGTAAACATAACAAGTCCGGCCGAAGCTGATTCAAGGAAGTTCAAGGCTGCGTTATCTGTATTGTTGAAAACAGAATAGCTTATGTCCTGAACAAATTGGATTCTAGCATCTTTTATAGAGAAACTTGGGGTAGAGAATACAACTCCGATTGTTCCCGGAAAAACAGATGCCTTAATTGTCTTGTCTGAAGTAACAAGATGGGCGTCGCTGAAGGAAATTACAGGACCTGCATAAAGGCGGACATATTCACTCATTGTTGCTGTAAACATGATTGGAATCTGGAATACATCCTGACTGAAGTTGATTCTTGCTCCAAGGGCAAGTCCCGGCTCCAGGAACCATTTCTTATAGCGGGCGTTAATCTGAATATCAACGGCGCGGAAGCGGAACATAAAGGAGTTTGGCGCAATTAAAGACCAGCCGGCATTTGTGCTGGCATCAAAAATTATGTTGTTTGTTAAGCTGTTGCCGCTGCGTGAAGCATGAACCTGGCGAGGATGCTTTTCCTTTTCTTTTGCGTCCTGAGCAATTGCTTCCTCAATCTGCTCTTCAGTTCCGGTTCCTGACTTCAAGAACTGGCCGGTTGCAACGTATTTTCCCTTCCAGTAAGTCTGATTAAGAGAAGAAATGATTACGCCAGTGTTTTCTCCGTCGCTGATGGCAGAAATGAACTGACCGTTTCCAATGTAAATACCAACGTGGGAAATATTTCCGGTGCTGTTGGTCTTAAAGAAAACAAGGTCACCAATTTCGCGGCTCTTGTCCGGCACGATGCGGCAGTAGCTGTAAATTGCCTTTGCGGTTCGCGGAAGCTGAATTCCAACTGATTCGCGGGCAACATAATAAATCAAACCTGAACAGTCAAAGCTGTCTGGTCCCACGGCGCCCAAAACGTAAGGGCAGCCTACATATTTTTTAGATTCGGCAACAAATTTTTCTCGTGCTACCTGTGCCTGGGCAGGTGTAATATCTTCTGCACAAAGTTTCAGGCTGCAAACGCTGAAAACAAGGAGAAGCAGAAATAAAATCCGCTTTCCAAAACTATCTGATACATGATTAAAACTGGTTTTCTGCATATCTATATTTTCGAAGAATTATAAGAATTCATTAGCTGTTTAGAAAAAAAAGGGCCGTCCCTTTTCAGGACAGCCTCTTCCTTTTATGTTTACTCTGCCGTTCGGCTTAGAAATCTTTTTTAGTAACAACTACAGAGTTATCGGCATTTGAATATGGAGCTGGAATGTATTTGTCTGCCTTCCAGTCGTTTTCCCATCTTGTTCCATCAAGAAGATAACGGAACTGATATTCACGCTCTGAATCAAGTTCAATCTTAGCAGTAAAAGAACCGTCTTTTGCCTTCTTCATAGGAGTATCTGTGCTGCTCCAGCTGTTGAAGTCACCAACTACATTAGCTTTTGAAACATCTTTAGCTGCTTCTGGTGAAACAGAAAAAGTCACAGTACATTTTTTACCGTCTTTAGAAAAACTCTTCTTCAATGCCATTTGAAGTCTCCAAGTACGTTGTTATTTATATAGTGTTTTGGCGTATTTTAACATTTTGTTTTGTTTTTGTACATATCAACATACGAATTTATTTGATTATTATTGTGCAAAACGTTAATATAAAGCTATCACATCAGTGAAAACACTTCAATCCGCCGATTTATCCAAATTGCAGGGCGGAAATCGTGCTCGTATGAGTTGCGAAAATCTTGCTAAATAGGAGACATAATATGTCTATCTTATCTAACAATCACTATTTATTTACTTCTGAATCTGTTGGTGAAGGTCACCCGGATAAACTTTGTGATCAGGTTTCTGATGCAGTTTTGGATTACTGCCTTTCTCTGGATCCTGATGCTCACGTTGCATGCGAAACTTTCTCTTCTACTGACTTTTTGCTGGTAGGTGGCGAAATCGGATTTTCAAAAGACATTGATTTGAAGGATTTCAACCACAATGTAGAAAAAATTGCCCGCGGAGTAGCTCTGGACATCGGTTACAATTCAGCTGATGTTGGTTTGGACGGCGCAAACTGTCTCTTTATGAACAGACTTCACGCTCAGTCAGCTGATATCAACCAGGGTGTTGTAGGAAAGGGTCTTGATGAATACGAAGGACAGCAGGGTGCCGGAGACCAGGGTATGATGTTCGGTTTTGCCTGCAATGAAACTCCAAGCCTTATGCCAGCTCCAGTTTACTATGCTCACCAGATTTTGCTTCGCGCTCACGAACTTCGTCATGCTGGAAAAATTGCATGGCTTCGTCCTGATGCAAAATCACAGGTTACAATTGAATACGACGGCTACAAACCGGTTCGCATTGATACAGTTGTAGTTTCACACCAGCACAATCCTGATGTAGATTACGACACAATCAAAAAGACTTTGATTGAAGAAGTAATTAAGCCTGTTCTTGAACCAACAGGACTTTTGGATGACAAGGTAAAATACTTTATCAACCCAACCGGTAAATTCGTTATCGGCGGCCCGGACGGAGACTCAGGTCTTACAGGACGCAAAATCATCGTTGATACTTACGGTGGTATGGGACGCCACGGCGGCGGCGCTTTCAGTGGTAAAGACCCGTCTAAAGTTGACCGCTCAGCTGCATACATGGCACGCTACATTGCAAAAAACATCGTAGCTGCTGAACTTGCAGACCGCGCAGAAGTTGAACTTGCATACGCAATCGGAGTTCCATTCCCAGTTTCAATCATGGTTGAAACCTTCGGAACTGAAAAAGCTCCACGCAACAAAATTGAAGAAGCTGTAAAGAAGGTTTTTGACTGCACACCAGCAGGAATCATCAAGACTTTGAGCCTTAAACAGCCGCTCTACCGCAAGACTGCTTCTTACGGACACTTTGGTCGCGAAGGTTTCCCTTGGGAAAAGACTGACAAAGTTGAAGAACTTAAAAAAGCTGTGAAATAAGCAGAAAGGGCTGTCCAAAATGAATGGGCAGCCCTTTTTTTATTCCTTAAGGATTAATTGCAGCATTGTAATATCGTCGAACTGCTCGGCGTCCCCTACAAAGGCATCAATTGACTTACGAAGCGCTTTACAGGTTTCCGGGGCAGTAAGTTTTTCTGTGCCCTTCATGGCAGCCATAAGGCGGTCATCACCGAAGAGTTTTTCGTTGGCATCAGTTGCCTCTGTAACACCGTCAGTATAAACAAGCAGGCGGTCGCCTTTTTCCAGAGTGATGGTATGCTCTGTGAAAGGAAGTCCTTCCATTCCGCCGAGTACGAAGTTAGGCTTTGTCTTAACAAAGGTGAATTCTCCATTGTGATAAAGAACCGGGAATGGGTGGCCGGCATTTACAAAGCGCAATTCGCCTGTGCTCAGGGTAACAATTCCCAGCCAGCAGGTTACGAAAAGACCGGTTTCATTTCCCTTACACAATTCATTGTTTGTGCGCTGGAAGATTTCAGAAGGAGAAAGTCTCTGAATACTGTGGGTTTCCAGCAAGGTTTTTGCAATTACCATGAAGAGGGCTGCAGGAACACCTTTTCCGGAAACGTCACCTACAACAATCATAAGGTGGTCGTCATCAAGAAGCAGGTAGTCATACAGGTCGCCGCCAACCTCTTTTGCCGGGTCCATAGTTCCAAAAAG
The DNA here is from genome assembly GCF_000619925.1 of Treponema sp. C6A8. Taxonomy (GTDB): domain Bacteria; phylum Spirochaetota; class Spirochaetia; order Treponematales; family Treponemataceae; genus Treponema_D. The sequence goes on from NZ_JHVB01000005.1 coordinate 54,746, forward strand.
GTCGAATTCCTTGTGATCCGGGAAGGCAGGGTAAATCTGCGGCAGCATATCTGCCTGGATTTTTGTTGCAACGTTGAGCTCGGCGCCGATTCTTTCCTTTTCTGCCGTAACCGCAGTTAAATCAGCAATATATTTTTGCAGAGAAACGGACATCGCATTTACGCAGGAAGCAAGGTCTCCGATTTCATCATTTTCAAAGGCTCTTGCACGGCGTTCAAAATTACCCTTACTGATAATTTCAACATCTTCAACAAGGGCTTCAATAGGACGGGTAAGAGTCTGAGCAAAACTCTGAACAACTGCAGAAACAATTGCAATTATTGAAAGCATGAGGAATGCAAAGAATATAATTGCAAATCTGATATGACGGGCCATATCAGCTACAGGTTCAAGAACAGTCTTCTGCGGTATGCAGATACAGAATTCCCAGTCTGTAGACTGTAAAGGAGAATAAGCGTAATAAACGTCATGAGAAGTAAGTTCAACGGCATTTCCTTTATGAAGCATTTTATCACGGATAGAATCATCAAGGCTTTCATCATCATAAACAGAAGCTACAACCGGATCAGGAGAAATTGCGTTTCCCTTTGTGTCGATTAAGAAAGCGTAGGCTCCTTCAATGTCAGAAACGTCAACCGTTGCGTTATAGAGGTCGGAAATAAGAACATCCATGCAGACAACGCCTTTGAACTTGTTATTGGCATCATAGAATGGAGAGGCGCAGCTAATCATAAGGCCATGCTCGAAAGAGTCGGAATAAACGTCTGTAAAGCAGGTTTTTCCCGCATTTTTTGCAAGAACATACCATGGAGAGTCAAAATAGTCGTAATAAACTTCTGCAATTCCGTCGTTAGCCTTATCGTTATCAGAGTTAGGGTCGTAAGAAACCATAAAGCCGTTTTCTGTGGCAATGTAAATACTCAAAATCTTATCATTATAAGTATGAATAATCGGCTTAAAAATCTGCTCAACGTTTCCAAGCAGGTTCAGTTCTCTTTTTACGTCAATATACTTGTTCTTTTTACTTGCAAAGGTTCTCTGCAAAACCCAGGTGCCGCCGTTTTTTGCATCAGGAGGAAGGACTTCCTTTTCCTTAAACTGGGACGGATTTGTGTATATGTCGTGAATGTAATCTGAAAACTGAGTAGTACAATCCAGGAATTTTCCAAGCTCCGAATCCGCAAGCTTAGCCTTTCCTTCTGAGAAGGCATGAAGCTTCTGCACTGTTTGATTAAGCAGGGCAATCTTACTCTTTTTCTGAATACGAAGCATGCTGAAAACACCAATCAGACTTGTTAATAAAAGAGAGGTCATGGTGATTTTAAGAACCATAAAGTTTACTTTGTGGCGTATGGTCTTTCGTTTTTTTTCACTTATATCCATTTCTTAGCTCCTTGTACTATGAAATTCTATATTACTATGTGAATATTTGTTTCGTTTCTTTTTTTGCTTGTAAGAACAGATGCCCTCAAGGCCCTGTGACGGAGGATTTTTAATCCTGTCATGGAAAATGCGTCATCACTTGCTTTCATATGGAAAGGATTGTAAGGCTTACCCTTGTAATTAATGCGCACGGAAATTGCATTTCCAAAAACTATGCTGATATTTATGTTTGTTTCAGGTAATTCGTTTAGAATTCTGATACAAATCTCTTCTATACAGCTTTGAACTTCAAAAATACGTTTAATACCGATATTTTTTTCAGCTGCGGCTCCTTCAATCTGGTCATTAAAGATTGCAAGAGTCTGAGAATCTGAAGTTATGTTTCCGCTGCAATCCGGGTGGAACTGATATTTGGAAGGAATTGCCGCCTGTACATGAAGAAGGCTTCCAAAAAGAATAATCAGAGGAAGGGCAACAAAAATACCCATGCTTGTGTAGGAAATAAATACCGGAATAAAATCAAATTCTGAAGAAAAAATTGAAGCCAGCCAGGCTGCTATTAATGAAAGCCCTGTCAGGGATGCAAGGAAAATGACAAAATGTCGTTTCTTATTAAAGCCTACATAATGCGATTTTACCGTGCTGTGCCAGATGAGCCAGAGTCCTGTTCCGATAAAGAGATTACAGAAACATTCAGCCAGAAGAAGATTTGTTGGTGTGTCTATAATAAAGGATGTGAAAATGCAGCCAAGACAGCAGCCTGCGGCTCCCCAGATACCCCATAATAATCCTGTAGTTACAGGCAAGAAGTTTTTAAGGCCGACAAGGCTTTCGTATTCCAGGAAATTCATCTTTTGAACGATTAAATCCAGGCCCGCATATATTATGGCTATGGAAACTGCAATGTACCACCATTTTTTAAGCTCGGCAGCAAAATGTTTTATAGTGTCATTTATGGATTTTTTTTCAGATTTTGTCTGCGTAAGTTTTTTTATGCCCTTTCCAATTGCCGTGTAAACGGAGTTATCTGCCAGAAGAACACCCGCAACCATAATTCCCGCGCCAATTGCCCTCATCGGAGTGATGATTTCCTCATCTGTTCCAAAAATAAAGGCCAGAACAGGGGACATAAGCATTGTCATTATGATTTCGGTAGAAAAAATCAGGGATGATGTAAGAGGCGAAACATAACGCATGGCATAGAGCTGAACGATACTGTACAAACCCCGGATAAAAAGGCTGACATACAAAACACAAATCCAGAAGGACGGTTCAATGGACAGTGAGAAGGATTTGCCAAAGAAGATGACTTCGACAATCCAGCAGACAGCAGAAATTATAAGAGAAAAGAAAAGCTGTCCCATCGCAATAATTGAAGGGTTTGAACTTGCCGAATATCGTGAAATTGTGAGGATTGTAAGGGCAATTACAAGGTCTGCAAGTACAAGATATAAAACTCCTTCGCTCAAAAGGGCAGAGGCTTCGCAGTTCATCATAAAAAAGAGTCCGACAAGAACAATCGCAATGCCGGGAAAAGTTTTAAAATCTGGTTTTTCACGGAAAAGCAGCAGGGCCAGAAGCGGAATAAATACAAAGTAGGCAGAAAGTACGCAGGAAGTTACTGTTGCGCCAGTTTTTTCGGCTCCAAGAATCAAAAATACATTAAAGGCAACCTGTTCCAGCGAAAGGATAAAAGACTGAAAAATCTGTTTTTTATCCAGGCGGAAAAGCTCACCAAAAAAGAAGAGAAGAACGATTATAAATCCTGCTCCGTTGGTAATCGTTAAATATCCGAACTGAGAAACCGAGGAAGGTACTCCGCCAAGAAAGGCATATTGAATTGAGGCAAAAAAAGTTATGATACATAAGGAAATTACAGCTTCAAACTTATTCAATTTATCAGTCCTTCTCTTTTACAAGATATTTTTTAAGCAAATATTCGGGCCTGTAGGACAATTTCATTTTACGAAGTCCCTCATGACCTAAATCCTCTTCCCAGTTAAGCCATTTAATTGAACCCGGGCAGCGGTCTGCAACCGTATTGTTCAGCATTTTATAAATATACTTATATGAACGGTCTGCCTTTTCTACAAAACCGTCATAAGTATCCTGATTTAAGGGCGTGCCGTATTCAAAGGCTGCAATTTTGCTGTCAATTAAAATCACAAGCCCATGAAAGCCAAGTTCATAAAAATTTTCCAGAGCATTGTCCAAGGCTTTTTCTTCTGCGCGAAGCTGGGCATTAGTTTCTTCTGTATAAAAATCGTCGTACCACCTTCGTGAAAAGGCTTTTACTTCTTCAAAATATGAAGGAACAAGTTCTTCTATTGAATAGCGGCCTTCAAATTCCTTCTGAAAACGATGGACTTCCCATCTCTTGCCTTCATATTCCTTGCCTTTGAGTTCAGCAAGTTTTTCTCGGTTGAAAATGTATTCCGCATTATCGCGTTTTTCTTCTATATAAAATTGCTCCGGATAATTCTCTTCAATAAAATTTTTGGCTTTTTCTGTGACAGTTTCAAAAACCAGTTTTTTACCTTTTTTGTGGGCTTCAGAGAGTAAAGTTTCTAATGCCTTCTTCCCATCCTTGATATTTCCCAGAGGGAAAAGATAGACTTCTTCATTTTCATTACAGCGATTCTGACGCAGGATGAATAAAAAATCATTTTTCACCGCATAGAGGTTTCCGTATTTTTCCTGAAGACAATAGGCTGCCGCAAAGGAATGCTGACAGGACCCTTCTCCATATTGGAAGAAAAAAGGATCAAGAAGAGGTTTTGTACTGAGAAGTAGAGGTTTAAAATCTAACATCAGGTAATAGTTTTCTTTCGGTTTTTCCTCATTAGTCTTTTATGGCGTATATAGTAATGTTACTTTTTCCGTCTGAACCTGAAAAAGCTTCTTTACCTTCTTTGTCCTTAAATGGCTTGTAACCGTCACGATATAAAGGAAGAACGCCGTAAGAAATATCTGCGCTTCTTACAAATCTTTCTTCATCTTTTGTATCTGGATTATAAATGACAGTGATTGTTCGTGGATTTTCTATTATATTAGAGGCTGCTTTTTTGAGAAGTTCTTTTAATTCCTTGTGATATTCTGGAATTTCCACATCGTAGTCTAGGCTTTCTGTAAAATATTTAATGGAAGCATTTTTTGTAATGATAAAAGCTTCAAGCTTGGAAAGTTCAAGAGAGTCAGCGTCTACGGTGTATGCGTATTCAACTTTTGCATCTTTCCATTCTTCTGGCAGAAAACGTACATCAGTAGAAGTCGCTGCCGGCGCTGTAGTAGTCATGGTAAGACTTCCGTCTTCATTAGCCCTTATGGATTCAAATTTTTCTCCAAGGTCTGAACCGTCTAAAATACTTCCAGTATCTATGTTACTGGCTAAGGATTTTCGCTCTTTATCAGTCATTACCGGCCATTGAACTATGGATTTGGAACTTTCATCTTTAAAAAAGAGAGTCCAGCAGCTGTCTTGTTTTGTATAAAGTTCTTTTGTGCTTTTTACCGGCGTATCCAGGGAAGTATAATCAAATTCTGCATACATCATGTCTGAAGTTGAATATGAAACTCGGGAATAATAGTCCAGAGCCTGAACCTGTAAAGCGCCGCCTTCCGCTGCAATTGTGGTCTGCTTCCAGTTTTTGTGACGTTTGAGCAGGCTTTTTTTAGAATTAGCCTTAATTATATCAGCGTAAGTAACTGACTCTGGATTTTTAGGAGTTGATTTATCTTTTGCGAATGTAGAAAACGTGATTCCTGCAATAAGAAGCGGAAAGAGCAAAAAGCATTTTTTCATATATTACTCCTAAGATAACGTTACTATACATTTTAATTCCTGTTATCTTGAACCGTCAAGAAAATTCGGCTTTAAACTACGATTTTTCTATGATAGAGTGATTGATGTGGAACTTCTTTCAAAGTCAGAAATTACAGAAATAATGAAACGCTGGCAGACGCAAAATCCTAATCCCGCTTCGGAACTGGAATATAAAAATGCATTTACTCTGCTGGTGGCGGTGGTGCTGAGCGCTCAGGCTACTGACAAATCTGTGAATATTGCAACGCGGCCGCTTTTTGAAGTCGTTGACAACCCTCAGGCCATGCTTGAACTTGGGGAAGAAGGCCTCATTCCATATATAAAATCAATCGGGCTTTATAAAAATAAGGCAAAGCATGTAATTGGCTTGAGCCGTAAATTAATAGAAGATTTTGACGGCGAAGTTCCAGGCGACCGTGACGCCCTTATGACCCTTCCCGGGGTGGGACGCAAAACCGCAAACGTAGTTCTGAACGTGGTATTTCACCAGCCGACAATGCCCGTAGATACCCATCTGCTTCGTGTGGCGCCCAAAATGGGACTGGCAGAAGGCAGCACGCCCGAGCAGGTGGAAGCTTCGCTGCTTGAGAGAATCCCGGCGGAATTTTTGCAGCACGCCCACCACTGGATTTTGCTGCACGGGCGCTATGTATGCACTGCCCGCAATCCTAAGTGCCAGGACTGCATAGTCAGTGATTTATGCAAATGTTATAATCAGAATAGAGGATAAAAATGAAAGAGGAACTTGTACTTATAAAGAATGATTTTTTGAAATTTATCACGACTTCCTGGGATAAAATCGATGATTTTATTACCGTGCATTACTTTTTTGTGGGAATAAGCATTCTTCTTGTACTTTTTATCTATTATGTGATTTACCGTCTGGTTCGTAAGGGAATCCGCCAGGTAAACGAGGAAAAACTGCCAAAAGAGCGCAAGGAAATTCTGACCCGCTTTGCCCGCTATATTTTTTATTTTGCCGTTGGCGTTTATGTTCTGGGACTTTTTGGAATTAAGCTTTCTGCTATCTGGGGAGCGGCGGGAATTGCCGGAGTTGCAATCGGTTTTGCGGCTCAGACTTCTGTCAGCAATTTGATAAGCGGCATTTTTATTGTTTCGGAAAAATCGATTAAGCTTGGCGACACGATTATCATTAATGGAGTGACCGGCGTGGTTGATACAATCAGCCTGCTTTCGGTTCGCGTGCATACTCACGATAATCAGATGGTTCGCATTCCGAATTCTTCTATTATAAACTCACTTTTGACAAATAATTCCTATAATTCTTACCGCCGTTATCTGCTTAATGTCAGCGTTGCCTATGAAAGCGACCTTGCCCTTGCGATGGAAACTCTGAAAAAGGCGCCGGCCCTTTGTCCGACAGCCCGAACTGACCCGGCCCCTAATGCCTGGATCGACAGCTTTGGCGAAAGCGGAATAAACCTCATTCTTGCAATCTGGTTTGACAATTCAGATTTCCTTGCCGTAAAAACCGAAGCCTTTATTGCGGTAAAAAAAGTTTTTGATGAAGCTAAAATAGAAATTCCTTACAACAAGATTGTGGTGCACAATGCCTAACTTTTTCCAACCTTACACCTGGGACTACATGCTGGAGCGTAATCCGCCCCGCGCCTACAGCGTCGCCGACTATCACGAAATTCTCTGTCCCCGTGCTGATTATCCGGCCTTTCTGAAGCCTTACCTTGAGCTGCCTCTGCTTACCCGCCTTAAGGGCATCGGCCTTTTGTGCGGCACCGACTGGACGAAGCTTTATCGCAACCGTTTTTATTATTCGCGATTTGACCACAGCCTGGGCGTTGCCCTGATTATCTGGCATTTTACCCACGACAAGGCTCAGACAATAGCCGGCCTTTTGCACGACGTTTCAACTCCGGTTTTCAGCCACGTGAGCGATTTCCGAAAAGGAGATGCCCTTACCCAGACTGCCACCGAAGAACCAAACGAACTGCTTATCCGCGGGGATGCCGCTCTTGCCCGCCTTCTTGCGGCTGACAGCCTCACCGCCGACCAAGTCTGCGACTATCACAATTACCCGGTTGCCGACAACGAAATCCCTCAGCTCAGCGCCGACCGCCTTGAATACATGTACCCCAGCGGCATGGCTCTGGACGGCAGCTGGACTTACGAGGAAATCCGCCGCACTTATGGTGACTTGCGGGTGCTCAAAAACGAAGAGGGCCTTCCCGAGCTTGGCTTCGCGACCCCCGAAATTGCCACCGAGTACACCGAGCATTTCTGCCTCATCGGTCACATCCTCCAGCTCAACGAAGACAAGCTCTGCCTGCACATGCTGGGGCAGATAATGAACCTGGCGGTGGAAGAAGGCGTTTTGCGCGAAGAAGATTTTATGACGCTGTCAGAGCCTGAAATTATTAAAAAGATAGAAGATGAGATGACCGGCTCGCAGGAACTTAAGTCTCTTTACTGCACCTTCCGCGATATGACATCCATAGTTCATTCTCAAGGCAAGCTCGCCGGTCATTTTTGCGTAAATTTGAAGGTCAAACTCCGCTATATCAATCCGCTGGTTCAAATGCCGGACGGCTCTGTCCGCCGGATAAGAGAAGTTTCCCCTCAGGCCGATAAAATTATCAGCGACTTTTTAAGCTGGGAAGACACGCCTTTCGGCTGCGTTAAGCTTTTGTAGGCGGGCTGGGGACGCTGACAGCTGAAAGCTGGCACTCTCTCAAGTGCAGGTTGTTCCCGTTTTCAATTACAGTTATAATAGCTCTATGAAAACTCAGATTACAATTACAGTTCTGCCGGACCAAGAGCAGAACTCAAAAATCATAAATTCTAAAATTACTGCGGAGATAAAAAAATCCCCGGCCGCAAAGGAACTTGCAAAAAACGGCGGAAAGTTCGAATCACTTTTTGTAAAAAAATCGATTGATGCCCGCCACGGCCAGGTAAAGCTGCACCTTCGCTACAATGTTTTTATTGGCCAAAGCGCAGAGGCAGCTGCCCAAGACAAACTCCCGGAATGGAAACATGCAGACGGAAAAAAATCAGTTATTATAGTAGGAAGTGGTCCTGCAGGACTTTTTGCGGCTCTTAAACTTCTGGAAAAAGGCATAAAACCCGTAATCCTTGAACGTGGCGAAGAAACTTCTCAGCGCAAGCGGGATATTGCACAAATCAGCACAAAGGATAATGTAAATCCCGATTCAAACTACTGCTTTGGCGAAGGAGGGGCCGGAACTTTTTCTGACGGTAAGCTCTACACCCGCAGTAACAAGCGCGGCAACATCAATCAGATTCTGATGATTTTTAATCACTTTGGAGCAGATAAAAAAATCCTTACAGATGCCCATCCTCACATAGGAACAGACAGACTTCCTCAGGTAATCAACAATATGAGGGCCAAAATCATTGAGCTTGGCGGAGAATTCCATTTTAATACCCGCGTTACAGAGCTTATCACTCAGGGAGAATGCGGGACAAAGCCTGTCGTAAAAGGTGTGTGTGCCCAGAATACAAAAAGTGGCGAAACTTCAGAATATTTTGGAGACTCCGTAATTCTTGCAACCGGTCATTCAGCCGGTGATATTTATCAGATGATTGCAAAGGCTGCTCCACAGGCTCTGGAAGCAAAAACCTTTGCAGTTGGAGTCCGGGTAGAGCATCCTCGGGTTTTGATTGATGCAATTCAGTATCATGGAAAACTTGATACAAATCTTGGAGCCGCAGAATACCGCGTAACAACCCAGGTTGATGAGCGCGGAGTTTATTCCTTCTGCATGTGCCCCGGCGGTTTTGTAGTTCCATCTGCCTCAGGCCCGGATGAAATCGTCGTAAACGGAATGTCGGCCGCAGCCCGCAATTCAAAATGGTCAAATGCGGCGATTGTAGTTGAAGTTCGCCCGGAAGATATTCCACAAAAGTTTAAGGATGCCGCTAAAAAGGACGGATGTCCTCAGCTGGCAGGCCTTTACTTTAGAACCGAGCTTGAAAAGCTGGCTTTCAAAAACGGAAAGGGGCAGGCGGCACCGGCTCAGCGTCTTTCTGACTTTCTGGAAAATAAAGAGTCATCGGACTTACCGCCATCAAGTTACACCGCAGGCCTTGTAAGTTCAAATCTCAATAAGTGGATTCCGGCTTTTATTGCAGACCGCCTTGCAAAAGGCTTCCGCCAGATAAACAAAAATATGAAAGGCTTTATCTGCCCTGATGCCCTTATGATTGCAATGGAAACCAGAACCAGCACTCCTGTAAGAATTGTCCGTGACAAGGAAAGCTTTGAATGTACTGCCCTTAAAAATCTTTACCCTTGCGGCGAAGGCAGCGGATATTCCGGCGGAATTGTTTCCAGCGCAATGGACGGAGTTGCCGCTGCAGGGAAACTCTAACTCCAAATTTTAATATTGTCGAAGTTCTTTAATATTGTTAAAATTATGCATCACGTTTTAGAGGAGTGAACACATGAAAAAAATCGTTGCTTTGGCTGCTTTGACAGCTGTGATTTCTGGTATGGCCTTTGCTAAACCTAAAAAAGTTGAAATTAATTCAGTTGCTGATCTTGAAGGAAAAAAGATTGGTGTTCAGGCTGGTACAACAGGTGAACTTTATGTTCAGGAAGAAGTTCCTGGCGCAAAACTTTCTTCATTCAAGAGCGGTATGGATGCTGCTTTGGACTTGAAGAATGGCGCTATTGATGCTGTTGTTCTTGATGAACTTCCTGCAGAGCAGATTGTAAAACGTAATCCTAAACTTAAGATTATCCGCGACCCATATTTTGCTGCAAATAAAGAAGAATATGCTATTGCCATCAAAAAAGGTAATACAGAACTCTTGAATACTATCAACGCAACAATCGCAGAAATGAAGAAAAACGGCGAATACGAAGCTCTTGTTGCTGCATTCATGCCGGCCGACGGAAACATTACAATTCCAGCTGCAAAAAATGCAAAAAGCGCTAAAAAACTTAAGCTTGGAACAAATGCTTCATTTCCACCATTTGAATATGTTGAAGGAACAGGCATTGTAGGTTTTGATATTACTATGGGACAGAAAATTGCAGAAAAAGCATCTTCTTCTCTTGAAGTAATTGATATGGCTTTTGACAGCCTTATTCCAGCTTTGCAGGCAGGAACAATTGATTTTATTGCTGCAGGTATGTCTGTTACAGAAGAACGCAAAAAGAACGTAGATTTTTCTGATCCATATTTTGCTTCTGAACAGGTTATTATTGTAAGAAAATAGCTTAGTTTAAAAGGCAAAAATAGCTTCCGGTCACAAAACGTGTAACAAAACCGCGCGATATCGCGCTACACGTTGATTGTGGTAAAGAAACTATAGAATTGGCCGCTCTCGCGGCCGCCACAATCAAAGTGTTTTTGTCACACGCTTTGCTCCCTCGCGCTATTTTTGCCTTTGACAATGCCTTCTATCCGCGATATCTCGCGGTTTTGTCCTGTACTTTGTGACTGGCAGCCATTTTTGCATTTTAAACACAACTTTTACAATAACTTCCTTTTAATTGCAAAATCCGCTATAATCTAAATCTATGTTTCAATCAATTTACGACACAATGATTGCAGGCCAGCGCTGGCTTTTGATTTTAAGCGGTCTGAAAATTACACTTTTAATTGCTTTTTTCGCTATTCTTATCGGAACTGTTCTGGGGTGTACATTTGCCCTGATGAAGGTTTCAAGCAATAAAATTCTTCGTGCAATTGCCAATGTTTACACAACTGTTTTGCGTGGTATTCCTCTTGCAACTCAGCTGATGATTTTTTATTTTGTTGTTTTTGCACCGCTTGGCTGGGACAGACTTCTGGTTGCTATTATTTCTTACGGTATTAACTCAGGTGCCTACTGTACAGAAATTTTCCGCGCTGGAATTCAGGGTGTAGACCATGGTCAGACAGAAGCCGGCCGTTCTCTTGGCTTGAGCAAGTGGCAGACCCTTTCAAAAATCGTTCTTCCGCAGGCAATGAAGGCTGTACTTCCAACTTATACCAGTGAATTCATTGTTTTGATTAAGGAAACTTCAGTTGCAAGCTTTATCGCCGTTACAGACCTTACAAAATCCGGCGATATGATTCGAAACGCAACCTACAACGCATGGATTCCGCTTCTTACCTGTGCAATCATCTATTTGATTTTGACTTTGGGCTTAACAAAACTCTTTGCCACCTTTGAAGGCAAAATGGCAAGAAGCAATTAAAACCTAAGCACCTGCTTATTTACTAACTTTGTACTGCAGCAAGAGCAGGTGCAGTTCTTCCAGTTTTTTTACACCAAAAATCTTAAATAATTCAGAAAAATCTTTTTTTACAGTAGAAATACTCACAAAATATTTTTCACTCAAATCTTTGTAAGTGCAGTTTTCGTGAAGGTTATCAAGAACAAAATCCATCTGACGCTCAGAAAGCTTGTAATCAGTCAGATGAAGCGGCTCTCCCGGCTTTTCCTTAATCACCGAATTACTCTTTGTTTCAGCCGGCAGGAAGCAGGAAAGCTTTGTTCTTAAAATATCATAAATCCAGTAGAAAAATGCCATGTAAAAGAATGAAGAGGCAAGCCCCAAAAATACATGAACCCAGCCAAGTTTTGCGCAGGCCAGAATTGAAAGCAGGTGAATTATCACAAGAGGAATGATTTTTGCTGCAGGCCGGCTTGTAAACTGTTCTTTTACGAACATAAGGATAAGCATTGCGTAAAAAAGGAAAACACCAAGCTGTGTGTAGCCGGTCATAACCGTAAGAACACTTTCGGTAAGAATAATGATGACTTCGAGTAAAATTATTGGTTCAATGAGTGTGATAATAGAAAGGGAAAAGGCAACTGCATGTGTAACAGTTACAACTTTCTGAGAAGTAATTAATGTCTGATACCTGAGCGGTAAAACTAAGCTGGCTAGAAAAGCAACAAGCAGAAATACCGTTGAAAAAAATAAGAAAACTCTCTCCGGATTAGTCCGGATATTCTTCATATCATAAGTATAAAGGATTAGTGGGAAAAGACAAGCGGGAAAATATCTTTTTAAAGTAAAATTTATGCAGTAAAAATTACATCATTGTCGCGATAAAGGCTGCGGTAAGGCCAGTGAAAATTGCTAGCCCAATCGAATGAACCGGCACAAAGCTGCTGAGGGCCAGTGCCCCGAAGGAAATGGCAGTTGTCAGGAAAGAAAGTATGATTGCCGTGCGTTCCAGGCGGCCGCCCTTGTGCTGTGTCATATAAATTATGTAGTCAATTCCAAGTCCGAAAACCAGGATAATTCCAGTTATGCAGAAAAAGTCTATCGGAGTGCCGCTTGCCGTAAAGACAGCGAGAATCGAAATCAGACTGAAAAGAGGAACAAGGGCAATTTTTAAGGTCTGGCGGACATTAAAAAAGAGCCGGAGGACAATCAAAATGATGATGTAGGCAATTGTCAGCATCAATAAAATCATTTTTGAAAGGCGGTCCAGGCCTGCGCTGATTTGTGAAACCTTGTTCTGATAGAAAATTCCGTCTTCCGGGGCAGCAAGGCTTTCCAAAGTGGCAGTTGGCAGGTTTTCTGTAGGCATAAAGACTGAATAGAAACGTCCGTCGATTTTTCCCAGCCAGAGCATTTTTACAAGGCTTTCCAGCTGTGGCGGAAGCGGGCTTTCAAGGCTCAGGAAATCTGCGTCATCAATCTTTTTCAGGATTTCTTTCTGTCTGACTTCCGGCTTTTCAAAATCAAGGATTTCAAACTGAGAAAGGCATTCCTGCGATGCTGTAAGAGTTCGGCAGGCTTCTATAGAAAGCCTCTGACTTTTTTCTGACGGAATAAGACGGGAAGTACAGATATATTTTTTATTGAAGTTGCCCTCTGAGGCAGTTTTTATCTGGTAAAGGGCAGAGAAAGCTTCTTCTTTCTGCAAAAGTTCTTCTTCCGAGCCGGCTTCAAGGATGAACCAGCTGGACGGAGTGTAATTCAGCACCTGGGATGCAAGAATTGTGTCACTTTTTAGGCGGCCCTGCATCTTGTAGAGATTTGACAGATTATTTTTTATCGCAAGATTTTTGAGATTTAGGGCGATAAGTGCGGCAGGCAAAATTAAAATAACAAGAAAGACCTTGCGGGGCAGAGCGGGACAAAGTGCAGGCTTGAAAGAAGGAATAAATCTTTTCTCATCATCTTGAATTCTAAAAATTGGATAGACCCATAAAACTGTCAGGAAGGATGACAGAATGCCGGTAAAAGAAAAAAGAGCCATCTGGCGCAGAAGAGGGAAGGGTGCAAAAATCAGAAGGAAGTAACAGAGTTCCGTGCTGGCAAGAGAAAGTGTAAGGCCTTTTTTAAGGAAGTTTTTGATTTCCTGACCGCTGGCAAGGTCGCGGTTAGCTTTCCAGTTTACAAAAAAGTGCAGGCTGTAGTCGATGCAGGAGCCGATTAGCGAAGTTCCAAAAACCAGGGTTAGCGCGTGAATGTGCCCGAAAACCGCGGAGGTGACGCTGAAGGCAAAGGCAATCGAAAGAAGAATCGAGGTAAAGGCGGCGGCAATGGGGAGAGGATTTCTGAAAGTGAAAATCAGCATGGCAAGAACTGCAAACAAAGAGACCAGGCTTATAAGAGTGATTTCCCGGCTGGCGTTTGTCGAGCTTTTGTGACTGTGAAATGGCGTTCCGGAAAAAACAAAGCGGGCTGGAGAGCTGCCGTCTGAAGCGGCGTCTTCCAGCGGCAGGCAGACGTCATAAATCAGCTGAACGCCGTTGTTCTTTTGGGCAAGGGCGGCGCCTTTGTCTGTAAGCAGGCCCTGAATCATTACAAAGCATTGACCTTCCCATTCGCAGGCCAGCACTCCATCCCTCAGGCTCATGTTTGTGCCGCTGTCTTGCAAAAGCTGCAGAAAAGTCCGCAGGTTTATCTCGTCAAGAAAAAATGGATCTTCCTCAAGATTATCCAGACTGGCAAGCGAAAATCCGCCGAAAATATTTGTCAGCGTTTCTTCGGCAAAATCAGCCCGGCCTTCCTCAGTCTGCAGCTGCGCGGCTGTTTCAGGGCTAAGCAGATTCCAGCGGTAGGCCTGTAAAAAATCCAGGACAGCGGCATAGCCTTCAGAATCCGGGTAGAGGGTAAGGCTTTCAAAAAAATCCGGGAAGGCAGGCTCTTCTATAAGCGCCCGGTAAGCCACCTCTGCATTTTTCTTCGCCGTTGTAAAGTCGCTGCTTTGGCTGAGAATAAAAACTGATTTTCCGCTGTTTCCCGTAAGCTTTTTGTCTGCAATTTCCAGCGCCTCTGACGACGCTGTGTTAGGAATCATCGAAAATAAATCTGAAGTTATAAAAAATCTTCCGCAGGCCGCAGAAATCCCGAAGGCGGCAAAAGCTGCAAGGTGAATGAGAAGAAATAAAAATAGCGGAAGATTATGCTTTTTCATGGTTCAAAAACTCGTAAAGAATTGAATCTCCGTTTGCAAGAATACTTTCCATAGAAAGCATGTAATCAAGGTTTCCTGTAAGGATTATTCTGCTGACTGCCTGGGCAATTGTGCTGTCACGCGGAGTAAGAATTGTCTTCCAATGCGCAGGATTATCTCCCAGGCTTCCGTCAAAATCAATCAGAAAATATTCCTGAAGCTGCTCACGATTTCCGGCAAAGAGGCTTGCCATCATTTTTGAAATCAGGGTGAAAACCTGGCTCTGACTGCTGTCTAAAACCGTCTCCTTTCCCCTTGAGTCGGTCGTAGTGATTTTTCCCTTTGTGATTGTAACGGTATTTTTCACTGGCTTTTGTGTCTGCCAGACTATTTCACCATTTCCTACTGTGAAAATTCCGCTTGATTTAAGGCTGCGGCCGTTTGAGGCAATCCTTCTTTTCTGTACAAAGTCGCCTTTTATCTGACTTTCAGGGCTCATAACGGAACATGCCTGCTCAAAAGTGGCAGAAAAAATTGAGGTTCCCGCAAATAGACATAAAATCAGCGAAAGAAGTATTTTTTTCATTTTCCTTCCATATATTTTCTAACGTTATCAATAAAAATCTGAGGGCAGACAATTGATGATTCGCTTGTTGCAATGCTCATAGCCATCTGGGTGCTTTCTGCCTTTGTGCAGAGTTCGCCAGTTTTTGCATTGTAGATTTCATATTTGATTTTGATGCAGTTTTCGTATTCTGTAAGATAGGAAACGACGCGGGCTGTGTCTCCGAATCTGAGGGAACGCACGTATTTGAGCTTCATATCTACAACCGGGAAGGCGGTTCCGCATTTTTCCATTTCAAGGTAACCGAAGTTTACGCTGTCCAAAAGAGCGCAGCGGGCCTTTTCCATATATTTTACATAATTTCCGTGCCAGACAACCCGCATTGTATCCACGTCGTAGAATTCTACCGGAAAAATGATTTCGTTTTTTACAAAGTATTCCATATTTTCTCCAAATTACCAGAAGTCAAAGAAATTATACCACTGATATGGGTACATTAAGCAAAAGACTTCCATTATTTTTATGTAGTCATTTGCCAGTTCCCTGATTTTTTCTTCGCGTTCTTTGCGGCTGCAGTCAAAAGTGATTTTTGATTTTATCAGATTTACCACATAGGTCGGATCAAAACCTTCCTGCTGCTTTCTCATTGAAAAAATAAAGAAGGTCGGGCAGTTTAAAAGCGCCGCAATTAAAAAAGGACCGTATGGAATCTTTGCAGGCTTTCCTAAAAAGTTTACTTCAAGGCTGCGGCTGGTGTTTGTTGCAGCCAGGCGGTCTGCCGAAATTATAACAAGGCCGCCCTGGTCGATTGTGTCCTGCATGATTCCGATAGTTGCCATGGAAATATCATCCGAAGCGATTACGTTCATTTTTGCGTTTGCGTTCAGGTTTTCGATCAGATTATTGAAATTCTGGGTTACCTTCTGGTCCATAATGATTGAAACCGGAATCTGATGGTCGAAGTTTTCGCCAAAGCTCAGGATGCTTCTGAAAAGTTCAATGTTTCCCAGATGAGAGCAGATAAGCATGCAGCCTTTCTTGCTTTTCAAAAGGCTTTTTACTTCTTCATTGTTTGCAACAAGTCCCGTGTTTCCAACCTTTCCATTTGCAAATTCAATAAAATCCATGCCGGTTTTCCCGGTCCAGCCTTCAATTTTTTCTACCAGGCTTGTAGCAAAGGAAGTGATATGGCGGTAAGTGTTGGGACGGGCCGGCAGCTTTGAAATGTCGGCATCCTTCAATTCCAGCGGAAGATTTTTTGAAAATTCTATGAGATTTCTCTGATAGAGGCTGGAATAATTACGCGCCCACTTTGTAAAAGCCCAGTAAAAAAGGGAAACAAAGCGGGTTAATGCAACGAGCACGCGGTGGGGAAAAATCCGCACCAGAAAGGCTGTAAAGGCAAGCGAACGACCAGATTTTGAAACTTCATGGATATTTTTCCAGCTGGCGGTCGGAGAAGAAGAGGTGGTTCTATTTGTCATCTGGTTTTCCATTGAATTTTCTTTTTAGCGCAAAATAAATCAGTTTTGGAAGCCGCAAAATCATACCGAAAAAGAGGCGTGAAAAGGTAAGCGAAATTGCAATATTATCTTTTATGATGTGAAAATTGCTGATTCCATCTTTCGGGTAGGAAACTTTAACCGGCAGGTTAAAAAGGGGCACTCCCATCCACAAATAATGCACCAGAATATCAGAATCATAGCCCATGCGGCGGTGAATAAGGGCATGGCGGCGGAGAAACTTTGCATAAGGTTTCAGAGGATAAATCCTGAAGCCGCAAAGTACATCTGCCGGTGAAAAATTAAGGCTTACTATTCCTGTCCAGAAAATAGAAAGCTTTCGGCCGTTTATTCTGTTTGCCGGAGCTGAAGTGTCGTATTCCGGGTAGCCGTTTATAAGCGCCTCCGGATGTTTTTGGCTGAGTTCTAAAAATGACTGGCAGGCGCTGCAATCGTGCTGGCCGTCCGCATCAATCTGAAATACGTGTGTGAGCCCCATTTCAAGGGCTTTTTTGACGCCGCGGCTCATTGCAAGACCTTTTCCTGCATTTTTGCTGTATGAAACAAGAGAAACAAGTGGATATTTTTCAGCGCATTCCAGAATCTGAGCCTTATTCTGCTCATCATTTCCATCATCTATGATAATAATTGGAAAAGCAAAGTGTAAAAGGCTGTTCACAACTCCTTCAATTGTAGAGCCGTGTCTGTAAACCGGAATGATAAAACCGGGCTTAAAATTCAAAGTACATGTATTATACTGTCTTTTATATAAAAAGTAAAAAAGTTTGAAGTCTGTTTGCCCAAACTTTACTTTGCATATATAATTAAATTTATGGACGAATTGAAACAGCAGATTAAAGAGATAATTATCAGCTCCTTGCAGCTTGAAGATATTGAGCCAGATGACATTGTAGATTCAGAGCCTTTATTCAACGAAGGTCTTGGTCTTGATTCAATTGATTCTCTTGAACTTGGCGTTGCCCTTAAAAAGAAATTCGGTGTAAAATTTTCGTCTGAAAATGAAGATAACCGAACTTATTTTGCAAGCGTAAATGCCCTTGCAGATTTTATAAAAGCCAAGCGTGAAGAAGCTAATTAAAATCCTTTTTTACATTATCTCAGTACTCTATCCGGTAATGATTTTCACTTTTCTGGTGATTTTTAAATTACCGGTAAGAATAATTTCTCTTTGTGTGATTGCGCTTGCGCTGGCTTTCTTTTTGAGCGCTACGGGGGCGTCTAACTCCGCCACAAAAGATGGAGACTCGGAAGGGGATGCCAGCGTAAGCGCCTCATCTTTTACTATTAAACCAGTCATTACGGCTTCTCTTTTGCTGGCGTCTGGGCTTGCCTGTTTTTTGACTAATCAGACACTTTTTCTGAGGATGTATGCCGTCGTTATCAGCGTCATGATGCTGGTGACTTTTGGCTCGACGCTGATTTTTCCGCCAAATATCATTTATCGTTTTGCCTGCCTTTCTGACCGCAGCATTCCTTCTTCCCTTGAGCATAAAGAAGTTGAGCATTATTGCCGCAAGGTTTGCATTGTCTGGTGCATTTTTTTTATTGTAAACGGCGGAATTTCTTTTTATACGGCCTTTTTTTCAAGTGAGCAGGTCTGGGCAATTTATAACGGGGGAATTTCTTACATTTTAATGGGGCTTTTATTTGGAATTGAGTTTATAATAAGAAAGGGAGTAAATAAAAAAATGTCAAAAACACATCCAATCACGAAATTTAATGCTTCTTCTTTTAGTGATGACCATATCATCAGTTTTGAAGGAAAATGGAGCGATAAGAAATATAAAACCTGGCTTGATTTTTTGAAGGCGACTGCAAAAATTAGGGCCTTTATTGGATCCCGGCCGGCTGAAAAGTGGATTTTGCACTGCGAGGATTACTGGCTTTTTACTGTAACCTTTGTGGCTCTGCTTCAGTGTAAAAAAACAGTTCTTTTGACCCAGAATATTACCGAAGGATTTTTGAAGGAAATCTGGACTGAAGGAATCGGATTTTTTACAGACCAGAAGGTTTCCGGGGCGGAAGATATACGCGGAATCCTTAAGGCCAGCGCAGAGCCGGACCAGGCTGAAATCAGAAAAACCCCTAAAATAGATGCTGACGGCACAAAAATCATTATGTTTACCTCGGGAAGTACCGGTAAGCCTAAGGGGGTTGAGCAGCGAATGACCGAGTTTGAACTTGATAATGCCTTTATCATTTCAAAGTGGGGCGAAGAGTTTTTGAGCAGAAAGCTTGTTGCCACTGTAAGTCAGCATCATATTTACGGCTTTTTGTTTACGGTTTCCCTTCCATTTACGCTTGGCGTTCCTGTCCGACGTAAGCGCATTGAATTCCCGGAAGAATTTGCAACTCTAAATGATGATAAATATATGATTATTGCGACTCCGGCCTTCTTAAAGCGCTGTGTTGAAATTGAAGGAAAACTTCCTCTTGATGACTCTTTTATTTTTACCAGCGGCGGACTTTTGACCTACGAGGTTGCAGAAAAATCTGCCCGTACTTTTGGCTTCTGGCCGGTTGAAGTTTACGGTTCTACAGAAACCAGCGGAATTGCCTGGAGACGCAGTAAAAATGGCCAGGAATGGACTCCTTTTGATAACGCAAAAATCTGGCTTGGCGATGACGGCTGTCTCCGTATTATTTCTCCATATATTAAAAATCCTGAAGGCTTTGCTACTGCCGACCTTGCGGAAATGCTGCCAGACGGACGCTTCCTGCTTAAAGGCCGCAGTGATTCTATTGTAAAAATAGAAGAAAAACGCATTTCCATGACGGAAGTTGAAAACCGTATTCTTGACAGCGGACTTGTAAGCGACGTAAAGGTTATTGCCATGGAAGACAGACGTCAGTATCTTGCGGCGGCAATTGAACTGAATGCCCAGGGAAAGGCAAAATTTGCAGACTGCAAAAAGCTTGAAATAAACAAATTCTTCCATAAATATCTGATGCAGTATTTTGAAAATGTCGTAATTCCAAAAAAATGGCGTTTTCTGGATAAATTACCGACAGACGTGCAGGGTAAAAAGCATAAAGAAGATATTAAGGCCTTATTTTTACAGAGCGAAGCCTGATTTTTTATAATTATTTGTTAAAAAATCACATAAAAAAATTTCTCTTATATCAAAACATGGTGTAAACTGAATGTTGAGGTTTTATGGGAAATAAGCTGAATCCGAAGGTTATAAAATATATTTTCACAGCTGTACTTTCTGCGGTTGCCAGTATTCTGATTGTACTTGTTACCTCAACTTTCTCTAAAAAAATCATGTCCTTTTACCGCAGGAATTCCTTTGAAACAACCAAGCTTATTGCGGATGGTTATGCGAAACTTGCGAATGAAAGGCTTAATTCTTATTTTGCTGTCCTGGATACCCTCTATGATGAAGAAGTTTTCTCAAAGGGTTCTTCCTTAGATATTATTTATCACATCAATAAGAATAAGAGTAAAATACCGTCGGAATTTCTTGATGTATTTTATTTTGATTTTGATGGTGTCGCTACCGATATTCACGGAAACACTCAGTATGTTACAGACCGGGCTTACTATAATGCTATAGTTTATTCAGGTTCAAAAAGCTTTATTACTGCAGCTCAGAGTTCAAAAGTAGACGGCAAGTACATTTTTATGATGGTAAAGGCTGTCTATGATAAGAATGCAAGGCTAAAAGGCGGCTATGGCTGTGCTGTAGATTTGTATCAGTTTGAAGAAATTTTCCAGAATGCAAATATTATTCAAAGGGGTTCTATCAGTATCATTGATAGATACGGAAAATTTATTATCCATAAAAATCATGAGATGATTTCTAAGTCTTACTCCGAGGATGATAAGCGTTACGCCCGCATTGCTACAACAAGTCTTGCAAAAAAGAAATCAGGAATTGAAAGTTTTAGGGATGAAAAAGGAATTCCTGTTACAATTTTCTATAGTTATATAAAAATTCCTGCCTGGGTTCTATGTTTTACCCTTCCTGATGAAAACATGCTGGTAATTCAGCGTAAGCAAATTCTTATAAATATCATAACAATTCTCTGCTGTGTTATTCTTTTGTTTACACTCTTCTTCGGCGAGTTTATGACAATTGAATTATTCCAGAGAAAATCCCTTATCTTCGTTGATTTTGATCCTCTTACCGGACTCTGGTCTTTGGATCGCTTTGAGCATGAAGCTGATAAAATGATTTCCCGTCATAAAAAAGAGAAATTCTTCCTGCTTGATATAGATATTCTTGGATACAAATTTATCAGTCAGAATCATGGGGATGCAGAACTTAAAAAGATACTGAAATTTCTTTCACGCGAAGTAAAAAAGGTTGCTGATGAAAATCAGGGAGTCTGCTGCCGTGGAGACAGTGACCATTTCTTTATGTTCTTTATAATCACTTCTGTACAGCAGGCTATGCGCGTATTTAAGATGATTGCAAGAAAGGAAAATAATATTACAGATTCCTATAAAATTCCTTTTGCCCTTAAATTCGGAGTTGCCTTCCATCTGCCGGAAGAAAAATATAAGGGAATCTCAACACACGTTTTGATTAATCAGGCGTCTATTGCAAAAAAGAACCTTCATAAAGATGGTGATCTGCTTTATGCAATTTACGATTCAAAATTCCTTAAACGCATTCAGACGGAATATTTTCTGGAAAGCCAGTCAGAAAAGGCTCTTGCAAATCATGATTTTTTTGTACTTTATCAACCAAAAATCAGCCTGAAGGATGAAAAAATTATTGGTGCAGAGGCGCTTGTTCGCTGGCAGCATCCGGAACGCGGCGTAATTCCGCCAAATGATTTTATTCCGCTTTTTGAACGCACTGGCTTTGTTACTAAGGTAGACTTCTTTGTTTATGAAGAAGTTTTGAAGTTCCTTGATGCCCGCTTACGTGCCGGACTTCCTGTAGTTCAGGTCAGCGTAAATATGAGCCGAAACCACAATAAGCCTGAAAAATTCATGGAAGATTTTCTTGCTGTCTTTAATAAATACAATGTACCTGCAAAATATATTCAGGTTGAAATTATTGAACGCTCCTTTGCCGAAAACCGTATTCTTGCAGAAATTACTACCCGTCTGCATCAGAACGGCTTTACTGTTGCCATGGATGATTTTGGTACTGGTGAAAGTTCCCTTTCCATGCTTACCCAGGTGCCTATTGATGTCCTTAAGTTTGACCGAAGCTTCCTGCTTTCTTCTACCAATTCTAACGGCGAAATTGACAGGCGCTCGGCGGCCTTTATCGAATCCTTTATCGGGCTCAGTAAGCGCCTTGATAAAGAGACGGTTTTTGAAGGTGTTGAAACTGAAAGCCAGAGAGACTTCCTTCGCGTAATCGACTGTGACTGTGTTCAGGGCTATCTCTATTCACGTCCTTTGAGCCAGACTGATTTTGAAAAATTTATTGAAACACATATTTAGGAAACTTTTTATAAAGTTCTTAATGAAGTAGAATATTGATTTATGGAAAACAAACAGGTTACACAAAACGATGTTGCCCGCGAGGCGGGCGTTACCCGAAGCATGGTCAGTTACGTTATTAACGGAACTGAGGGGCGTTCAGTTGCGCCAGAAACCCGCCAGCGTATTCTTGAAGTTATTGACCGGCTGGGCTACCGTCCCAACAAGGCGGCACAGGTTTTGCAGCAGGGTGAAGTTGCTTTTGCTTCTAAGCGGATTGGTGTTGTTTTGCGTGACCCGGATATGTTTCGTCGTCCTTACTATGCGGAGATTTTAGCCGGTATTCATACGGCGGCCCATGAACATAATTATAAGGTTTCCTTTATCCGCTTTTTTGAAGAGTTCAAAGATCCTGTTTTGTTTAATGAACTTGTCCACGAAGAAGAAATCGGCGGCTTGATTTTGATTGCCACCGACCAGTGCATTAAAGGGGCAGAAGACAACCGTCTTGTTCAGCGGATGAAAGAGCGCATACAAAAAGTTGTCTGCGTGGACTGGAAGTTTGACGGACTTTCTAGCGTCACTTTCGACCGCCGCGATGCCGCAAAAAAAGCTGCGGCTTATGTCATTGAAAAAGGCTACACCGATCTTTCTTATATCGGGGAACTTGATAACCGAGTAGACGGCATTGAAGATGTGATTGTTTCAAAGTGCCAGGTTTTCGGGGCATTTGATATGAAGGGCGGTTATGAAGCTGTTGCAGAAATTCAAAATAGCGGTCGTTTTCCTCGTGCTATTGTCTGTGGTTCTGATGAAGTTGCCTATGGAGTTTTGTGCCACCTGAACAAGCTGAACATTTCTGTCCCGGCTCAGGTTGCCGTAATAAGTATAGATGACCTTGAAGCCTCTTCCTACATCACGCCGCCGCTTACTACGGTAAACGTGCAGAAGCAGGGCATGGGAAGGAAGGCTGTAGAACTGATTGTGAGCGGGACAGCAGGGCAGGGAGAAAAGGCCCTGAACATTGAGTTGCCGACAGAATTAATTACAAGGGTGAGTGCCTAGTCTAGAAAAAAAGCGCTGCGGAGGTTCGTGATTTGCGACGCTTTTTTCGCGATGCGGGGCATACAACGCGTAGACTACCTACAGAGCAAGCGAAGCTTGCGTCGAGCGAAAAGCTGGCGGAGCAAATTACGGTTCTCCGCAAAAGCTTTTTTTCTAAAACTGCACTTCTATATTTTTAATTAATCCTTCTCGTGCAAATATTGCCTTAGTTTCTTCCACTGTCAGTTCGTTACCCGCACGCTTGCTTCCGTTTACGCTGATGCTGGCTTTTTCGGCCGAGGCTGCTTTTACGCCGCCTTTTCCAAAACGGTAGGTAACCGGAGTTCCGCACCAGGTAAAGCTCAAAGTGCTGTCTTCCCTGATTTCAGAATCCTTAAGAATAAGCGGAAGGAAGCTTGCTTTTCCGTCTTCAAGGCAAACTCCAAGTTCACCAAAGCGGGTAAGAACTTCTTCTTTTACCTGACCTGTCATACCAGGCTGTTTTGCGCCCTGTCCGCTTGGAGTATGTGAGTATGGATCTGCCGGGAAAGCGCCGTAAAGTTCAGGTGTCTTGTGGTAGCCAAGTCCGTCTCTTACTTCGTAGTAAGACTGAGTCAGCTTACGGGCATTTTCTTTATCACCAAGCTTTTCTGCCTTAAAGATGTTTTCCTGTACGGCAAGCAGCAGCTTTGAAACCATGTGCCAGTAAATGCTTCCAAGACCTTCGTAAGCATAGAAGGTTCCGGAACGGCCGGTAAAGCTCTGGTGATTAAAGGTCTTTTCGTAAAGGGCAAGAAGTGCTTCCTGCTCTGCAGCTGTCGGACGATTTTCTTCTTTCTGAGCAGCAATAAAATCCTTAATAACATTCGAGTTTCTGAAAGTTGGATTAAAGTGCCAGATATCGTTTACATCCTTTTCCATGTACAGAGTTCCGCTGCGGGAAATTAAAGCCTGCAGAGGTTTTACGTCTCCTGCCTTTACGCAGTTTTTGTTCTGGAAGGCTGGCAGTTCCTTGTTAGGGTAAAGCATGTAAGAATGCTGGCGAGTTTCGTACATCGCGCTCTTTCTGAGGGCTTCAAGAAGAGACTGAGCTTCTGCCGGGCTGAGCAAATCTGAAGAAAGAATTGCAACCTGACCTTCCAGCATTGGCTGAAGATAAACGATTTCCATTTTGCCGTCAGCGATTTTTACAGTGTTGTAAGAATGATAAAGTCCGTCGCTTCGTTTGTTCATCTTAATAGAAAGTTCAATCATCTTGTTGAATTCTGCAAGTGAAGCAAGCAGACTTGAGATTTCAAGCTTTTCTTCTCCGTCAGAATAACCGTTTTTGTAAAGGTCATTTCTTTCTTTTTCAAAAATACGTCCGGCCTTGTCTGTGAAAGCCTTTCTTTCTTCTGCATTTTCTGCGGCCTTTTTAAGGTCTGCGTCTTTGTAAAGTGCGGTCAGTTCTGTGAGCGCTGCCTTTACAACCTTAGGAAGAGAAACTTCCTTTACACCGCTCTGCTCAAAAATATTCTGCAGCAGTCTGATGTAGCGGTAGAGATAGCAGAGGGTAACAACTGAAAGACCATAGCCTGCAAGAGCGTTGTTAGCGTCATTCCATTCAGGGCGCTGGGTGTTCAGCCAGATTCCTCCGCCCGGCACAAGATTAGAGATTTTTGTAATTACAATCTGCAGGGCTTTTGCGGCAAAGCTTACCAGATAAGGATTTTTGTCGCTTCCAAGTACCAGTTTTGCATCAGAACCGCGGACTTTTGTCTCCTTCTGAAGCTGATTGCTCAATTCGCGGTCAAAGAAGATTGTATTTCTTGGGTCTTTTAAAATCTCATCATAAGATTTGATGCGGTAAGGCACGTTTGCGCTTGTGTAGATTTTTTCATCAAGACTCTGCATAAGCGAAGCCTTATCTGTTTTAAGAAGGAATTCCAGAAGCTTTGCAAAGTAGATAACCTGATGGTCTCCCCAGTAACCGATAAAGGCCCATGGATTGTTTGGATCCGGGATTTCCCAGTCGATTCCGGCGCGGTTGATTTTATAAGGATTGAAACCGTCTGCTGTCATTGCGTTCAGGAATTTTACGCACATATTTTTGATGTAGAAAGGATAAGACCATGAAAGGGCTTCCCAGTTCTGGAAGATGTCTCGCCAGTTTCCTTCGTAATTCAAGATTGGATTTCCGTCAGTGTCGCGGAGTTTAATTGAGAAAATGTTCCATGGACGGCTTGGGTCACCGTGGCGGCGGCTGAAGGTGAGAGGCATGTATTCAAAGAAAAGGCGGGTAAGCTGAGGATTGTCATGCTTCTTTACAGCGTCAAAAAGCTCCTTGTAATCTACATCTGATTTTTTGTCCATCAAAGGTTTTACAAGGCTCTGAGCTTCTTTTACAAGACCTGTGTTTCTCTGTTCAATGAAAACGATAAAGTCTTTTAAGCCGATTTTTCCCTGATTGCAGAAAATACCGCCGCGCATAATATTAAACATTACATTCTGCTGGTGGTGAACGCATGCCATTGTGTCGGCAGTTGACTGAAGTCCGTCTGCATTTGCAAGGTAGTCAGTCATAAGAGCGTCAGTCTTTTTAATATCAGCTTCAAGAAGTTTTAGAGCCTCTTTTCTGTCTTTAATTTCTGCCTTAAGATTTTCAAGTTTTGCAAGGTCAAGGTAAGTATTGAAAACCTGATACCAGTCTGCTTTTTCCTTTGCTTCAAGGCTAAGGTTTTTGCAGATAAAGCATGAAGAACGTGTTCCCTTTGTTACAATCTGAGGATTAAAATCTGCTGTTTTAGGAAGAGAAGTGAAGTTTGCAAAGTCGGCAGGGGCACTTGTATTCAAAATGATTTTATCATCTGTTGTGAACCAGCTTACATTGGCGAGAAGGCTTTCTGAAGGTTCAGCCTTATCGGTAAGAACTGATGAAAGGGCGAAGAGAGCAATGTTTCCACTTTCGTCCAGGTCGGTTTTCTTGTAGGCGTCAAGGAGGCAGCTGTTAGAGTTCTGCAAATCTGAAGTTGTGCAGGCAGGCATGATGTTCTGTGCCCCGTCAAGAACTGCAAGTTCAACCGGCTTGTCGTTAAGATTTTTAATTACAGTTGATTTTACAAGTCCAAAATGGTCAGAAGAAGTCCAGCCGATTCTAAAAAGAAGATTGAGTTTTGTGTTGATTTCTTCAAACCATACAGCGGTTCCGTTGTAGTTTTTGTAAATGTTGAACTGAGAATTTCCTTCCATCAGTTTTTTTACGGAAGGAGATGCGTTGAAGTAAGAGAAAGGCTCCCAAAGTTCAATTCTGTTGCTTGTTTTTACAGCTACTGCTGCATAATTTCCTGTATAAGTGCGTGCGTCAAAAACCTTGTCTGCTGTGTAATATGGAAAAACAGCGTGATTACTGTCAATTCGTCCTGCTGTAATTCCGCCCTGTGACCAGCAGAAATTCCAGATGTCTGACGAGCTTGTGATGGTCATAAAAAAGTTTTCCATCATGTCGTAATTTTCGATTTTGTAAACCGGGCAGCTATCCAGTTCTGTAAAAAATCCTTTTACTTCTTTTTTCATAAAAATCCTTCCGGGTGCAAGCACACCTTAAAAAAATATATAGGCAACCGATTGCCTACTTAATTTAGTTTTAAACTATACTATAGGTTTTTTGTTGTCAAGACTGGATTTTGATAAAAATGTGATATAATTAACTTATGCTTTCTACAAAAGAAGAAATAAGAAAAAAACTGTTTGAACTTCAGGACACTACTTACCGCGATTTTCAGGCAAAGCTTATTCCCACCGTGGCAGCTGACAGTGTGATTGGTGTAAGAACGCCTGCTATGCGTGCCCTTGCAAAAAGTCTTGTAAAGGACGCAGCCTGTGATGAAGAAACTGCCTCTGCAATAAAAGCTTTCCTTTCCGACCTGCCTCATAAATATTATGATGAAAATCAGCTGCACGCATTTATTCTTAACGAAGAAAAAGATTTTGACATCTGCTTTTCTGAAGTAGAAAAATTTCTTCCTTATGTTGATAACTGGGCAACCTGCGATACTCTTTTGCCTAAGGTGTTTAAGAAGACAAAAAATCACCAGGCTCTGCTTGAAGCCGTTAACCGCTGGATAAAATCAAGTCATACTTATACGGTGCGCTATGCAATCGGAAGTTTGATGCGCTATTTTCTTGATGATGAGTTTAAGCCCGAGTATCTGGAAAAAGTTGCTGAAGTTCGCTCAGAAGAGTATTACATCAGAATGATGGTTGCCTGGTATTTTGCAACGGCGCTTGCAAAACAATGGGATGCAAGTCTGCCCTTTATAAAAGAAAAACGCCTTGAAGGCTGGACGCACAACAAGGCGATTCAAAAGGCTATAGAAAGCTACAGAATTGCCCCAGAGCAAAAAGTCTTGCTCAGAGGAATGAAGGTTTAATTTTTATTTCTATTCGCGAAATTTGCTAATCCACGCTTAAACTGAGGAATGCGGGCGCAGGTTACGCTGTCCCAGCCGTCGCGGTCGCCGCGTTTTAAGAAGTGGTAGGCAACTCCCGCAATCATGGCTCCATTGTCTCCGCAGAGTTTGAGCGGAGGGAAGATGCAGTTTAAGTCTGTGCGTTCTGCCAAAAGTGAGCGGAGTCGTGAGTTTGCGGCAACACCACCGCCGGCAACAACTGTTGTAAGGCCTGTGTCCTCTACCGCACGGAAGAGGCGTGAAGTCAAAGTCTTGCAGGCTGTTTCCTGGAAGGCGGCACACATATTTTCCTTAGAATGTTCGTATCCTTCGTTCCAGAACATGTCGCACTGGTGAATTACAGCTGTTTTCAATCCGCTGAAGGAAACGTCATAGCGGTGTTCCTTGTTATCAAGCTTAGGAACCGGGAAAGTTGCGGCTCTTGCGTCACCCTGCTTTGCAAGATTATCGATGATAACACCTCCAGGGTAACCCAAACCGTAGAATTTGCTGACCTTATCAAAAGCTTCGCCTACAGAATCATCAACTGTAGTTCCCAAAATCTCAAGATCATCAAAATTATTTACCTTACAGATAATACTGTGACCGCCGCTTACAAGAAGTCCCAGATAAGGATACTGAATGTCATTTACAAGGTGAGCGGCATAAAGATGACCCAGCATGTGGTTTACTGCAAGGAAAGGCTTATTCAAAGACCAGGCAAGTGTTTTTGCAAAAGTAAAACCAACCATCAGAGAACCCATAAGACCCGGACGGTTTGTAGCAGCAATTGCATCAATATCATCAAAAGTAAGTTTTGCTTCTTCAAGAGCCTGACGAACTACAGGCAAAATCCATTCAACATGCTTGCGGCTTGCAATTTCCGGCACAACGCCCTTATAAATCTGATGGAAGGGAATCTGAGTTGCTACAACGTTGCTCAAAATTGTTTTTCCGTCTTCAACGATAGCGCAGGCTGTTTCATCACATGATGATTCAATTCCTAAAACTTTCATACTATTCCTCTAAGGTAAAGCTAAAAAAAGCAGTGCTTTTTTTTTAACGCTTTGCTATTTATCAAGAAGAGGCATAGCCTCTTCACTCATCTCTTTAATCCACGGCATTCCGAAACCGTTTTAAACTTATATCCCTTTTCCAGAAGTTCGGGATAAACTTCCATTAAGGCAGCCGGCATAAAATCAGCCGACCAGATATGGCCTATCATTATAACAACGCCGTCGCGGTTTGCAATATCAAGATTTTTACGAATTTCAGCTACAACGTTGTCGCGGGTTTTTACGTTATCCAGGAAACGACCGTTACGTTCATAATATGACAAACCAAGCGCACTTGCAACGGCAGGCACAGTAGTATTTACGTTAGTGCGGGAATCCAAAAAGTAGATACCGTTTTCAGATGCATACTTCAAAACCGTTTCCATTTTTTCTGCATCAGCCGTAATCAGCGAACCTTCGTGATTATTAAAGCCCGCAATCGGACCGATTTCCGAAATATTCTGATAAAGCATAGCCTTAATCTGCTTTTCATCCATGTTCGGTGTAATTGCGCCCGGCCCTGGATTCACTTTTTCGTTTATAGCCTGCATAGGCTGGTGCAGCATAAGCTCTTTTCCGCTGGCACGAACCTTTGCAGCCGATTCTTTTGAGTGCGCCAGTTGAGGAAGCACCGCAATAGTAATTGGGAAGGGCAGATCAAGGAATTTCTGCAAGTGAGCAAGATTCTGACCGCCGTCGTCCAGAAGAATTACAAGCTGAGCCCCGTTTTTAGCCTGAGGGAAATTGAATTTTGACTCAGCTACAGGGGTGGTAGACGGCACTGTCGCTTTGGAAGACGAACCTGTTGCCTGGGAAGACAGCGCTTGCTGGCTAGACGGCACCTTATTCTCCGTAGTTGGTGTTCTTACCGGTTCTTCTTCCTTTTTAGGAGTTACAGGCTTAGGCGCCTTTTCCTCAGCCTTCTTTTTAGCTGCAAGTTCAGCCTTTTTTTTAGCTTCTGCCGCCTTCTCTGCTTTTTCTTTTTCAGCCTGGGCCTTATCTGCCTTAGCCTTTTCTTCAGCCCTGCGTTTTTCTTCAGCCTTACGAGCCTCTTCTTTTTTCAAGGCATCTTTTTTCTTTTGAGCCGCAAGCCTTTCTTCCTGCAGCTTTTTC
This sequence comes from Treponema sp. C6A8, assembly GCF_000619925.1. Lineage (GTDB taxonomy): Bacteria > Spirochaetota > Spirochaetia > Treponematales > Treponemataceae > Treponema_D. The sequence continues at coordinate 84,424 of NZ_JHVB01000005.1, forward strand.
TCTTCGTTAATCTTCTCTTCTTCAAGACGCTTTTCCTGGGCCTTTCTCTCTTCCTCTTTTCTTTCTTCTTCAAGAAAAGTCTGCTGTTTATTCCATGCCCGCTGATTAATCGCCGTACTTACGACCAGAAGCCCCATGCAAATAGCAATAATTGCCGCGCACAAAATAATGATTTTGTAAGGAGCAATATAAACCTTGCCCTTTTTAGTGCGTTTTTTCTGAGTTCGTCGTGATTTTGCTGTAGTTTTTGATTTAGAAGCGCGCCTTTGAGCCATATTCTTCTATTTTATAGTTTTCCCCGGGTATTTGCAAATTATGAATCAGAATAAATGGCTTGCGGTCACGAAGCATGGTTCAAAACCGCGCGATATCGCGCTACATGCTGATTGTGGCAAAGAAACTTTTGAACAGGTCGCTCCCGCGACCTCCACAATCAGAATGTTTTTGAACCATGCTTCGTTCCCTCCGCCAGTTTCTCCTGTTTAAAAACACAAAACCGTCGAAGTTTCCCTCGACGGTTATTAGGCTTCCAGCCACTTGCGCAGCAAGTGTTAGGAGGTTAGAAGCCTTCGGAAGTTGGAGTTTTCGTTACGACCTCCACATTACGCAGTCAAAGCCTTAATTTCAATCTTTTTAGGTGCTTCACTAGCTTTTTTCTGCATAAGGATTGTCAAAACACCGTTCTTAAAGTTAGCAGAAACATTTTCTGTATCTACATCCTTTGGCAGAACAAAGCGGCGTTCAAAGCTGCTTGTGCGTCGTTCTTTAAGAATGTATTTTCCAGCCTTCTTCTCTTCTTTCTTTTCCTCTTTCAGCTCTTCTTTAGAAGAAGTAATAGTCAAATTGTTCTGGTCAAGCTCAATATTTACGTCTTTTTCAGTACGACCAGGCAAATCCATCTCAAGAGTGTAACTCTTTTCGTCCTCCTCAATGTCAACTTTTGGAGTAGAAGCTGTTACATGGCACATTGCAGGTGTGTCAAACACGTCGTTGAAAAGTGAATTGATAAGTGAAAGTTCGTTCATATCGTACCTCGATTTTTTTTAAGGGAGCTTATACAAGTTCCCAGATTTTTCACTTAATATATAGCAATATTCGTGCCAACTTTCTGATATTTAATAAAATTTGCTAAATTTTATGAATTTTTCGGGCGGGCCCCCCTATTAACAGGCTTTCCGGCACTCCGCTGCCGCTTCGGTCTTAAAAATTCCGCTCCGCTCCCATTTTTAAGACGGCTCCGCCTGCCTCCAGGCCTGCGCATGCTGCCCCATAAATCAGCCAGTTTTCTCTCCGCTTCGGGAGAATTTTCCCAAATTTTCATCCAAAATAAAGCTTAGTGAGTAAATATGACACAGTAACTTGTTTCTTTTCGACACGGATGCACGCAGATGAACACGGATGGGACACGGATACTTTTTAATCAGTTATTTTATAATCACTATCCGTGATAATCCGTGTTTATCCGTTTAATCCGTGTCAAAAAAAATCTGCGCCCTTTCTGCGGCTATTTTCCAAACACAGCCTTCACCAGTTGTTTAATATTTTCAACTTTTGTACAGTCCTTTTCTTTTTCAGGGCAAATAACATCATTAAATCCCAGCTGCTGAGCCGCCTTAATGCGCTGTTTAGCCTTTGTAACCGGTCTAATTTCCCCGGCAAGACTCAATTCTCCAAAAACAACTGTCTGATTTTTAAGTGCAATATCAGTTCTTGCCGAATAAAGTGCCGCCGCCAGTGCCGCATCAATCGAACTTTCTGTTAATCGAACACCGCCGGCCACATTCACATAAATATCCTGATCAGAAAATCTAAGTCCGCAGCGTTTTTCCAGGACTGCTGCAACCCGCGCAACACGGCCTGAATCAACCTTTTCGCTGTAAATTCTGCTTATACTTGCCTTTGCGGGCACTGTAAGAGCCTGAATTTCAACTAAAAATACCCGTGAACCTTCAAAAACCGGGGTACAGGCAACTCCAGCCGGCTGATTTTCAGTCCTTTTTGTCAAAAAGAGGTTAGCCGGGTCTTTTAAAGTTACAAGACCCTTCTCTGTCATGCTGAAAATCCCGATTTCGTCCACAGAACCAAAGCGGTTTTTCTGGGCATGTAAAAATCTTATTTCATCATCGTTGCGTTCAAAAGAAATTACAGTATCAACCATGTGTTCCATGGATTTTGGGCCCGCAATCGAGCCTTCCTTTGTAACGTGGGCAGTCATAATCAGAACAGAATCTCGTTCCTTTACCCACTGAATGAACTCATTAGCGCAGTATTTAAGCTGATTTACGGTTCCCGGAATAATTCCTGCCTCTGCCGAATAAACAGTCTGAATGGAATCTACAATTACAAGGGTTGGATTGAGCTTATCAAGAGCATTGAGAGTGTCTTCCAGGCGGTTGGTGCACAAAATATTGATATTTTTACAGTCCAGTTGAAGTCTTTTTGCCCGGTCTTTAATCTGTGCCGCTGATTCCTCTCCGCTGACGTAAAGAATTTTGCTTTCAGCTCCAAAAGATTTAGCGCAGGAAGCTGCAGTCTGTAAAAGAAGGGTAGATTTACCGATTCCTGGCTCACCGCCAAGCAGAATTGCCGAGCATTTTGTAGCTCCTCCGCCAAGTACGCGGTCAAATTCTGCTATGCCGGTTGAAAAACGAACATTTTCTGCTGCTTCAACGCTTTCAAGGCTTACAGGCTTTTGCATTTCAGCCTTTTCTGAGCCTCGTCCGGCCGGGGTAACTGCATTTTTATCTATGATAATCTCTTCAAGGGAATTCCATTCGCCGCATTCCGGGCAGCGTCCAAGCCAGCGGGGCTGTGAGTAGCCGCAGCTTGAGCATTTATACATTATTGAACCGCTTTTCTTTGCCATGTTTTTATACTAAGGCATATTGAAGGAAGAGGGCAAGGGCTGCTTTAACTTAACAAAAAATTATGGAAAATTTTGTTGACAACTGAATATATGCAAGTTATATTTATATCAGCTTGTAAATAAGCTGATAAACTCTCTCCGATGACCAACTATGTTGGTCGACACGCTTCCCTTCTAGTGTTACTGTCTGGGAAGCGTGTTTTTTTAACCTCAGATGATTTTTACGGGGGCGTTGCGGGGGGCTAAGCGAAGCGACCCCCGCTAGAAGGGGTGGTGTAAGACTGCGAAGCAGGCTGGAGACAGGGGAAGGCTTTCCCCTCACCTTAATCCTGAGTAATTACGCTATTTGCAGGAACTGATTTAGTTACCCAGGTGTTACCTCCGATTGTGCTGCCTTTTCCAATGACAGTTTCGCCGCCCAAGATTGTTGCATTGGCATAAATTGTTACATCGTCTTCTATAGTAGGGTGTCTTTTGTTGCCTGTAAGAGACTTCTTTACGCTGAGAGCGCCAAGTGTTACACCCTGATAAACTTTAACGTTTGTTCCTATTATACAGGTTTCTCCAATAACAACGCCGGTTCCGTGATCAATAAAGAATGATTCACCGATTTTTGCGCCCGGATGAATGTCGATTCCGGTTTTTCCGTGAACGTGCTCGCTCATAATGCGGGGAACGATAGGTACTCCGTTTTCGTAAAGATAGTGGGCGATTCGGTAAACAAGGATAGCTTCAAGACCAGGGTAAGAAAGGATAACTTCCTCATTGCTCTTTGCGGCCGGGTCTCCGTTGAAGGCGGCAATTACGTCCAGCTGGATTTTGCGGCGGATTTCAGGGATTTCTTCTATAAGACCTGTGGCAACTTCTTCTGCCAGCTGGAAGCATTTTGAGTTTGTAGGATTCTGTCTGCAGTCTGACTGGGCTTTTGTAGAAAGGGTGTAAATCAAAGCTTTCTGAATTTCCTTTGTCAGCTTTGCAATTACGTTATTAACTTTCTGGCCTGTTACGTAGCGGATGTTTACAGGATCAATATCCTCTGCCTTTTTAAATCCCGGGAAAACGAGGGTCTGGATGTCTCCAAGAATTTCTACTACGTTCTGGCGGTTTGGAAAGGAGTCTGAATCACTGCGGTTGATTAAACCGTATCTATGGTAAGAATCAAGAATTCCGTCGATAAGCATATCTATTGTCATAAGCGCCTCAATGTCTTAAACTATCTTTTAGATAGGTTAAAAATAGTGCAGAATTCGTAAAGAAACAAGATGAATTTTCGAAAATTCTTGATTGAATTTATTGACATAAAACTTGTGTTTCTTTATAGTCATAAAACGCACGTTTTCTATAGCAAAAGCAGAAGTGCGAAATTGCCCCTTTAGCTCAGTTGGTAGAGCACCACATCGGTAATGTGGAGGTCTGCAGTTCGATTCTGCAAATGGGCTAAAGAAAATTTATAACAGGAGTTACAAATGGCAAGTAAGAAAAAGGGCGCTGTAGAAATCATTGCTTTGCAGTGCACAGAATGTAAAAGAAAGAATTACACAACTTACAAAAACCGCAAGAATATCACTGGTAAATTGGAAAAGAACAAGTATTGTCCATTCTGCCGTAAGTCTATCTTGCATAAAGAAACAAAAGCAAAATAATTTTTAATATTTTTTACCGGTTCGCCGGGATTAAATATATAGGGCAGTAGTTCAGTTGGTAGAGCAGCGGTCTCCAAAACCGCCTGTCGTGGGTTCAAGTCCTGCCTGCCCTGATTTTTTAAGGAATTAATGATATGTCAAAATTAGTACAGTTTGTTCGCGAAAGCAAAGCAGAGTTGAAAAGAGTTGATTGGCCGACAAAGGAAGATGTATTTTCTTCTGTTAAAGTTGTAATTATTTCAACTGTTGTTGTTGCTGTTCTGCTTGGTGTGCTTGACTTGGCATTCACTCAGGTTTTCAGATTCTTAATGAAATAGGACGTAGAGATGTCTAGAAGTTGGTATATTCTTAACGCTTATACAGGCTACGAAGGAAAAATCGAACGTACTATCAAATCTTTGCTGGAAAAATCAGAAATCGATCCTAACGTAGTTCTTGATGTAAGAGTTCCGCTAGAAGAAGTTGTTGAAATTAAAGATGGTAAGAAACGTACTCGCATGAATAAGTTTTTGCCAGGTTATATTCTTCTTGAAATGGATCTTCCAGAACTTAATTGGAAAGAAACTTGTACAAAACTTTATAAGATTCAGGGTGTTACAGGTTTTGTTGGTAATGTAAGCCGCAATGACCGCCCGGTTCCAATCCGCCCTGATGAAGCAAAGAGTCTTTTGCAGAAGTCTGGAATTATCAAAGGTGAAAAACAAGTTCACGTTCGTCAGTCTTTCGATATCGACGATGTTGTTAAAATTACAGACGGTGCATTTGCATCATTTACTGGAACAATTAAAGAAATCAATCTTGAGAAAGAAAAGCTTAAGGTTGAAGTTCAGATTTTTGGTCGTTCAACACCAGTAGAAGTAAACTTCCTGCAGGTTGAGAAGACAAAATGAGGGAAGAAGCTATGCTTCTTCTTGATTGATAGCAAGCCGTTAAGAAAAATGCACCGCATTTTTTAGGCTTACCTACTTGTTAGAATATAATGCAGCGGTGGTTGGGCTTTCTTGGCAAAACCACCTTTTGTGTTTATTCAATGTTGTTTGGCAAATTCAGGGGTTTGTATCCCAAATACAAACCATTTTTATCCTGTTTTTGGGAGAAGTAAAAGTCCGTTGGACAGAGTTACTTCGTTAGGAAGATTCCTTGTGTGAACTTCCACACCAATTTTTGGGAGAAATAAAATGGCTACAAAGAAAGTCACAGCTGTAATCAAATTGCAGTGTCCTGCAGGGGCGGCTACACCAGCTCCTCCAATCGGACCAGCTCTTGGACCTCACGGTGTTTCAGCTCCTAAGTTCGTTCAGGAGTTCAATGACCGTACAAAGTCTATGGAGAAAGGTCTGATTATTCCTGTTGTAATCACTGTTTACCAGGACAAATCTTACACATTCATTCTTAAGACTCCTCCTGCTGCAGTTCTTATTAAGAAAGCAGCAAAAATCGAAAAGGGTTCTGGAAATCCTCTTCGCGACAAGGTTGCTACTTTGTCTAAGGCAGCTCTTGAAGAAATCGCAAAAACAAAGATGCCAGATATCAACGCTAACGATATCGAAGCAGCAAAGAAAATCATTGCCGGTACTGCTCGCAGTATGGGTGTAGAGGTGGAGCAGTAATATGAAACATGGAAAGAAATATCGCGCAGCTCTTGCAAAATATGATCTTACAAAGAAATATGATGTAGCTTCAGCTTGCAAAATGGTTCAGGACATGAAGTTTGCTAACTTCGATGAGACTGTAGAAGCTCACGTTGTTCTCCGTCTTGAGAAAAACGCTACTGTACGTGATACATTGGTATTCCCAAATCAGTTCCGTGGCGAAAAGAAAGTTCTTGTTTTCTGTAAGGAAGACAAAGTAAAAGAAGCTTTGGATGCTGGTGCAACATACGCTGGTTCTGATGAATACATCGAAAAAGTAAAGGGTGGATGGCTCGAATTTGACGTTTGTGTTGCTACACCTGATATGATGAAAGATGTTGGTCGTCTTGGTATGGTTCTTGGTCGCAAAGGTTTGATGCCAAACCCAAAAACTGGAACTGTTACTCCAAACGTGGCACAGGCTGTTGCTGAACTTAAGAAAGGTCGTACAGAATTCCGCGCTGATAAAGCTGGAATCGTTCACATTGCTGTTGGTAAGTGTTCTATGGACACAGACAAGGTTGTTGAGAACGTTAAGACTCTCCTTTCTGAAATCGGTCGTAAAAAGCCTGCTGGATCTGCTGCTGGATTTGTTCAGTCAGTATCTGTTAGTTCTTCTATGGGCCCAGGCGTTTGGGTTGACTATAAGGATGGTGAATAATGGCAATCAAAGCAAAGAAAATTCAGCCTGCTAAAGCAGAAGCTATTGAAAACGCAAAGAAAGTTCTTGGTGAATACAACGACTTCATCTTTGCTGATTACCGTGGTCTTACAGTAGAACAGATTACAACTCTTCGCGACAAACTTCGCGAAAAGAACGCTGTTCTTAAAGTTATGAAAAATAACTTTGCACGTATCGCTTTTGAGGATATGAAAGTAGAAAATGTTGCTGACTACCTCAAAGGTCCTACTGTAATTGCAATGGCAAAAGAGGATGCTAACGAAGTTGCAAAAGTTCTTTTTGACTTTGCAAAAGATGCTCCTACTTTGACTGTAAAAGGTGCTTATGTAGAAAAAGAAGTTTACGATGCTGCAAAGATCGAAGCTTTCTCAAAGGTACCTGGAAAGAAGCAGCTTATTGCTATGCTTATGTCTGCAATGAACGGTCCTGTTCAGAAGCTCGCAGCTACTTTGCAGGCTTACGTGGACAAAAAGACAGCAGAAGGTGCCAACTAATTGTAAACATGGAGTGGCGTTGCCGCTCCTATCAAACACACTTTCAGGCTTCATAACTGCTGACTGTTAGTGTGCGCGGCGGCCGAAAGGCTGCAAAATATAAATACTTTATTGTAAGGAAGACAATATGGCAGTTACAAAAGAAGACATCCTTGAGACAATTGCAAACATGTCAGTTCTCGAGGTTTCAGAGCTTGTTAAAGCAATGGAAGAAAAATTTGGTGTTACAGCAGCAGTTGCAGTAGCAGCAGGTCCAGCAGCAGGTGGAGCAGCAGCAGGTGGAGAAGAGCAGACAGAATTCACTGTTACTCTCGAATCATTCGATGCAGCTAAAAAGATCCCTGTTATCAAAGCAGTTCGCGAAATCACAGGTCTCGGACTTGGTGAAGCTAAAGCTTTGGTTGAAGGTGCACCAAAGGCTCTTAAAGAAGGCGTAAGCAAGGCTGACGCTGACGAAATCGTTAAGAAGATCGAAGAAGCTGGTGGTAAAGCTTCTAAGAAATAAGTCGGAGCAAATCTGGCTTAATAGCTGCTAAAAAGCAGTAAAACAGGGGGTATCCGGTAAGAAATTACCGGATATCCCTTTTGTCGTATAAAACGACTTTTTACATTTTCCATTTTTACAACATGATATAGCAAAAAATCAGAGTTTTCTGTGCTGTGCGGAGTTTCCAGCATGTAGCAGACTACATCTGAATTTATAAATCTATAGGAGAAGCTGATGTTCGCAAAAACACGGACTATCAACCGTCAGTACATCGGTAAAGACATCCAGACTGTAATGGATGTGCCAAACCTTATTGGAATCCAGACATCATCTTATGAAAGCTTTCTTCAGTCTGAAAGACTTAAGAAGGGTGAGAAGCTTTTAAACCAGGGACTTCAGGACGTTTTTAATTCTACTTTCCCTATTGAAAGCCCAAATGGCGACATGTCATTGGAGTATGAGTTTTATGAGTTGGATTGGGCAAATCTTAAATTTTCAGAAATCGAGTGTAAGCAGAAAGGTGTAACATATTCTGTTCCTTTAAAAGCCCGCATTAACTTGAATTTCCTTCAGACAGGAGCAATCCTTCAGAAAGATATCTACATGGGAGACATTCCGCTCATGACAGACCGTGGTACATTTATTGTAAACGGTGCTGAACGCGTAGTTGTTTCTCAGATTCATCGTTCGCCTGGTGTAATTTTCTGCCACGACAAGGGTGTTTACTCTTCTCGTATCATTCCGTATCGCGGATCATGGCTTGAATTCGAAATTGACCAGAAAAACGAATACATTTATGCAAAGATTGACCGCAAAAAGAAAATCCTCGGAACTATTTTCCTCCGTGCTCTTGGTTATTCAACCCGCGAAGAAATTATCCGCTGCTTCTACGATGTAGAAGACGTTGAGGTTAAATCTGATAACGAAGGTAAAGAATCACTCTTTGACCGCGTTCTTGCAAGTGCTGTATTTATTAAAGATGAAAACGGCGAAGAAAAACGTCTTTTCAATGCCGGAACTCGTCTTAAGGCACACGATGTTGATGACCTCGTTGCTAACAACATCGACAAAATCACTGTAATCCGCTTTGATACACGTGCTAATCCTTTGAACAAGGAAGAAAAGAACAATTCTCTTGATTCTCAGATGATTATCAACTGTTTCGACCGCGAAGAGGCAAAATTCGTAAAAGAAGGTTCAATCGATAACGAACCAACTAAGGAAGATTGTCTTGCAGCTGTTTACGCAGTTCTTCAGCCTGGTGAACCAATGACAGTTGAATCTGCTGAAAAAGATTTGACTTCTATGTTCTTTTCTGAGCGCCGCTATGACCTTGGTCGTGTTGGTCGCTACAAGCTCAACAAAAAATTCGACTACTCGGATGATGTTAAAGACTTTACTTTGATTAAAGACGATATCATCAACACAATGAAGACTTTGATTAAAGTTTACATTGGTGACGAGCAGATTGACGATATTGACCACCTGGGTAACCGCCGTATCCGTTCTGTTGGCGAACTTATGACAAATCAGCTTAAGTCTGCATTTGCCCGCATGGAACGCATCGCTAAAGAGCGCATGAGCCTTAAAGAAACTGATACAATGAAGCCACAGGATTTGATTTCTATCAAACCTATCGTAGCTGCAATCAAAGAATTCTTTGGTTCTTCTCAGCTTTCTCAGTTCATGGATCAGATCAACCCATTGGCTGAACTTACTCACAAACGTCGTCTTAACGCTTTGGGACCTGGTGGTCTTTCTCGTGACCGCGCCGGCTTCGAAGTTCGTGACGTACACTATTCACACTACGGACGCATGTGTCCTATTGAAACTCCTGAAGGTCCGAACATCGGTTTGATCGTTTCTCTTGCTATGTACACAAGAATTAACGATTACGGTTTCCTTGAAGCTCCATACCGCAAGGTTGTAGACGGAAAGGCAACAAACGAAATCGAATACCTTTCAGCTATTGATGAAGATAAATACTACATCGGACAGATTGTTCCTGGTATGAAAGAGGATGGAACATTCCCAACAGAAACAATTTCTTGCCGCAACCGTGGTAACTATACTCAGCGTTCTCCAAAGGACGTTCAGTACATCGACGTTTCTCCACGTCAGGTAATTTCTGTATCTGCATCTATGATTCCGTTCCTTGAGCACGACGATGCTAACCGTGCGCTCATGGGTTGTAACATGCAGCGTCAGGGTGTACCTCTGCTCTTCCCGGAACCACCTCACGTAGGAACTGGTATGGAACGCAAATGTGCTTACGATTCAGGTGTTCTTGTAAAAGCTAAGCACGACGGTGATGTAGTTTACGTTTCAAGTGAACTCATCAAAGTTAAGACAGAATCTGGTGCAATTGATGAATATCCATTGCTCAAATACCAGAGAACTAACAACGATACATGTAACCACCAGCGCCCAACTGTTGGAGTAGGCGAAAAAGTTAAGGTAGGAAGCGTTCTTGCTGACGGTCCTGCAACATTCAACGGTGAAATGGCTCTTGGCCGCAACATTCTTGTAGGATTCGTTCCTTGGAATGGTTACAACTACGAGGATGCTGTATTGATTTCTCAGCGCGTAGTTCGTGAAGACTGGTATACATCTATCCATATTAAAGAGTTCCAGGTTGAAATCCGCGAGACTAAACTTGGACCTGAGCGCATCACACGCGATATTCCTAACACTGCAGAAAAGGCTGTTGCTAACCTTGATGCTGAAGGTATTATCCGCATTGGTGCAAAAGTTCGCTCTGGTGATATTTTGGTTGGTAAAGTTACTCCAAAATCAGAAACAGAGACAACTCCTGAATTCAACCTCCTTCGCTCAATCTTTGGTGAAAAGGCTAAAGAAGTTCGCGATTCTTCACTCCGCGTTCCACATGGAATTGAAGGTGTTGTAATCGATATTCAGCAGATGAGCCGCCTTGAAGGTGATGATTTGAACCCTGGTGTAGACAAGGTAATCAAAGTTCTTATCGCTAACAAGCGTAAGCTTCGTGAAGGTGATAAGATGGCCGGACGTCACGGAAACAAGGGTGTTGTTGCACGTATTCTTCCTATTGAAGACATGCCATACCTGGAAGACGGTACTCCACTCGATGTATGTTTGAACCCTCTTGGTGTACCTTCCCGAATGAACATCGGTCAGATTATGGAGTCTGAGCTTGGTATTGCAGGTAAATACCTCAACCAGTTCTTTGAAGCACCTGTATTCCAGTCTCCAACTCAGGAGCAGATTGCAGACAAGCTCGAAGAAGCAGGTCTCCCACGCAGCTGTAAACAGATTGTTCACTCAGGTCAGACTGGTGAACCATTCCATAACCCAATCTTCGTTGGTGTTATCTACTTTATGAAGCTTCATCACTTGGTTGATGATAAGATGCACGCTCGTTCTACAGGTCCTTACTCGCTCGTTACACAGCAGCCACTTGGTGGTAAGGCTCAGTTCGGTGGTCAGCGTCTTGGAGAAATGGAAGTTTGGGCTCTCGAAGCTTACGGTGCCGCAAACTGTCTTCAGGAAATGATGACTATCAAGTCTGATGATATGAACGGTCGTTCAAAGATTTACGAATCTATCGTTAAGGGTGACCCTTCATCACCAATTGGAATTCCAGAATCATTCAACGTATTGGTTCAGGAAATGCGCGGTTTGGCTCTTGATTTCACTATTTATGATGCTAAGGGTAAACAGATTGCTCTTACAGAACGTGATCAGGATTTAATTGATAAAGCAGCTTCCGGATTTGATAAGGAGGACAAGAATGCGTGATGTTCAGGACTTCGACAGTCTTAAAATAAAATTGGCTTCTCCAGAGACTATTAAATCATGGTCTTATGGTGAAGTTAAAAAACCTGAAACAATTAACTACCGAACTCTCCGTCCAGAGAAAGATGGTCTTTTCTGTGAAAGAATTTTTGGTACAACAAAAGAGTGGGAATGTTACTGCGGTAAGTTCAAGTCAATCCGTTATAAGGGTGTAATTTGTGACCGCTGTGGTGTTGAAGTTACTCACTTTAAGGTTCGCCGTGAACGTACAGGTCACATTGAACTTGCAGCACCAGTAAGCCATATCTGGTACTACCGTTCAGTTCCTAGCCGCATGGGTCTTTTGCTTGACCTTCAGGTGGCAGCTCTGCGCCAGGTTCTTTACTATGAAAAATACATCGTAATTGACGCTGGTGATACAGACCTTAAGAAAGGTCAGCTTTTGAGCGAAGAAGAATATCAGACAGCATTGGAACACTATGCTGGTTCTGCTTTCACAGCTGATATGGGAGCTGAGGCAATCAAGACTATGCTTGAACGCCTTGACCTTGATGAACTTGCAGCTGAACTTCGTGCAAAGATGATTGAAAAAGGTGCTAAATCTGATAAACGCCTTCTTCGCCGTATTGAACTGGTTGAAAACTTCCGTGCATCTGGAAACAAAGTTTCATGGATGATTCTGGACGTTATTCCGGTTATTCCTCCTGAGCTTCGCCCTATGGTTCAGCTCGATGGTGGTCGTTTTGCAACATCTGACTTGAATGACCTCTACCGCCGTGTAATCAACCGTAACAACCGTCTTAAGAGACTTCAGCAGCTTTCTGCTCCTGATATCATCATCCGTAACGAAAAACGTATGCTTCAGGATGCAGTTGACGCTTTGTTCGATAATACAAAACGCAAGCGCGCAGTTAAGGGTGCTTCAAACCGCCCTCTTAAATCAATTTCTGACCTCCTCAAAGGTAAGCAGGGACGTTTCCGCTTGAACCTTCTTGGTAAGCGTGTTGACTACTCAGGACGTTCTGTAATCGTTGTAGGTCCAGAATTGAAGCTCTGGCAGTGTGGTCTTCCAACAAAAATGGCTCTTGAATTGTTCAAACCATTCTTGATGAAAAAGCTTGTTGATAAAGATGTTGTATTCAATATCAAAAAGGCTAAGATGCTCGTAGAATCTGAATCTCCAGAAGTTTACGCAATCCTTGATGAAGTTGTAAAAGAGCATCCGGTTATGCTTAACCGTGCGCCTACACTTCACCGACTTGGTATTATGGCATTCGAACCTGTACTTGTAGAAGGAAAAGCTCTTAAGCTTCATCCTCTTGCTTGTAAGTCATTCAACGCCGACTTCGATGGTGACCAGATGGCTATCCACGTACCTCTTACACAGGCTGCACAGATGGAATGCTGGACTTTGATGCTTTCTGCACGCAACCTTCTTGACCCGGCTAACGGTAACACAATCGTTGCTCCGTCACAGGACATGGTACTTGGTATTTATTACATGACTGCCATCAAACCGAACGCAAAAGGAACAGGAAAACGTTTCTCTACTCCTGATGAAGTTCGTATGGCAGCAGAACTTGGAAACATCGACTGGCAGGCTCTTATTAAGGTTCCTGCTCCAAAAGATTCATTCAACTCAAAGGCTCTTAAAGTTAAGGGTGACGAAGGATTCGTTTCTGGAACTCAGGACTTTAAAGAAGGTGATTTGATTGAAACTTCTGCCGGACGTCTTGCATTCAACGAAGCAATGCCAGAAGGTGTTGAATACGTTAACCGCCAGATGTTCGATAAATCACTCAAGAAGATGATTGAGTACGTTTACCACAACAAGGGTTCATGGCTTACAATCCAGATGCACGATGCAATCAAGGATGTAGGTTACAAGAACGCTACTTTGTACGGTGCAACACTTTGTATGGATGATATCCTTGTTCCGGATGAAAAGAAGGACATGATTGCAACTTCTAACAAGGAAGTTGAAGATATTATCGCTCAGTATTCAAAGGGTGTTATTACAGCAGAAGAGCGTTACAACCGTGTATGTAACATCTGGGCTCGTACTAACGAAAAACTTACAAACCTTATGATGTCTAATCTTGAAAAAGATAAAGACGGTTTCAATACAATCTGGATGATGGCTAAATCTGGTGCCCGCGGTTCTCGTGGTCAGATTTCTCAGCTTGCCGCTATGCGTGGTTTGATGACTAAGCCTAACGGAGATATTATTGAACTTCCAATTCGTGCAAACTTTAAGGAAGGACTTTCGGTTATCGAATACTTCATTTCTACTAACGCTGCACGTAAAGGTCTTTCGGATACAGCTCTTAAGACAGCCGATGCCGGTTACATGACTCGTCGTCTGGTTGATGTTGCTCAAGATGTTGTTATTAATGAAGAAGACTGTCAGACAATTAACGGTATTGATTATGCCGCAATTAAAGACGGTGATGATATTAAAGTACATTTGGCAGACCGCATTGTAGGTCACTACACAATCGAACGTGTTGTTCACCCGGTAACTGGCGAACTTCTTTGCGATGTAAACCAGTACATTGATGATGATCTGGCACAGAAGATTGAAGCTGCCGGTGTAGAAAAGGTAAAACTCCGCACTGTACTTACTTGTGAAGCTAAACACGGTATCTGTGTTAAGTGTTACGGTAAGAACCTTGCACGCAACAAGATTGTTGAAATTGGTGAAGCAGTTGGTATCGTAGCTGCTCAGTCAATCGGTCAGCCTGGTACACAGTTGACACTTCGAACATTCCACTCGGGTGGTGCTGCCGAAATGACAACTGATGATAACCACATTGTTCTTAAGTTCAACGCATTCCTTAAAGACATTTCTGGAACTCACGTTGAAATGAAGAACGGAAACTGGCTCTTTACTCGTAAGGGTAGCATGACAGTTATCCGCATTTTGGACGAAGTAAAAGTTGGCTCTGGTGACAAAGTTCTTGTTGAAGACGGAACAAACATCATGCGCGGTACTCCAATCCTTAATCAGGGTGGAAAAGAAATCGCTGCTGCTGTTACTGGCCGTGTAATGCTTAAAGACGGAACTCTTTACCTTGTAAGTAAAGATCAGAAGATTGAAATCGTAAACGGTTCTACAATCTATAAGAAGGCTGGAGATTTGATTAAGAAGGGTGAAGCACTTGGTGAATTCGACCCATTCTCTGACCCAATTATTGCTGAACAGAACGGTTTCATCCACTTTGAAGACGTACTTGTCGGTTCAACTCTGGAAGAAAAAGTTGACTTGCAGACTGGTTCAAAAGAGCGCTACATTACAGATCTTCACCTTGATGTTAAACAGCCTCGTATTTTGATTACTGATGAAGCTGGTAACGAGCTTGGAACTTACTACCTCCCAGCTGGTGCTCTTCTTCTTGTTGAAGATAAAGCTCCAATTGAAGCCGGAGTTATCCTTGCTAAGATGCCAAAAGCTGCTCAGAAATCTCAGGATATTACTGGTGGTCTTCCACGTGTATCTGAATTGTTCGAAGCCCGCAAACCTAAGAACCCTTGTGTACTTGCACAGATTTCTGGTCTTGTTAAATTCAAGGGAATTACAAAAGGTAAGCGTATCGTAACTGTTGAAGACGAGTTCGGAAAAGTATTTGAACACCTTGTTCCAATGACAAAACGAATGATCGTTCGCGATGGTGACCATGTTGAAGCAGGTGAACAGCTTTGTGTAGGTTCTCCAAACCCACAGGATGTTCTTGCAATTCTTGGTGAAAACGCACTTCAGAACTACTTGATGGATGAAATCCAGGACGTTTACCGCGCTCAGGGTGTAGACATCAATGATAAGCATATCGGTATTATCGTACGCCAGATGCTCCGCAAGATTGAAATTGTTGCCGTAGGCGATACAAAATTCATCTTCGGACAGCAGGTAGATAAATACAAGTTCCATGAAGAGAACAGACGTGTAATCGAGGAAGGTGGTCAGCCAGCTATCGGTCGTCCAATGTTCCAGGGTATTACAAAAGCTTCTCTGGGTGTTGACTCATTCATTTCTGCAGCATCATTCCAGGAAACTACACGCGTTCTTACAAATGCCGCTATTGCCGGTGCTACTGACGGACTCCACGGAATTAAGGAGAACGTTGCTATCGGTCACATGATTCCGGCTGGTACTGGTATTAAGAACTACAAAGATATCAAACTCTTTGACGACAGCGACCGCGACCTTGATGCTCAGATGAACGAAATTCTTGAGCGCCGCCGCCTTGAAGAAGAGCAGGAATCTCAGCTTGAAGAGCCTAGCTTTGTAGAGACTGAAGATAATGACTAATTCAGAAAAACTTCTATTATATAGAAGAAACTGATAAAAAGCCCGCACCGGGAATTACAACGTGCCGGCTGAAACCCAAATGCGGGTTACGGCTGTCACGTGATTGTGAATGGTGCGGGCTTTTTTTCATCATATAGTAAAAATTTACATGAAATTCAATTAAATTCAGTTGAATTCATTTTTTGAATTTTATATACTCTTTAAACCTATCAAAATCTAATAATTTTGAATTCTTTCCGGGGTGCTGACCGGAGTAAATATAGGAGATTAGGCGATGCCTACAATTAATCAGTTAATCCGTCAGGGTCGTAAGTCTGCAGCTAACAGAACCAAAGCTCCCGCACTTGATTCTTGTCCGCAGAAACGTGGTGTTTGTACACGTGTAATGACTATGACACCTAAAAAGCCAAACTCGGCTCTTAGAAAGATTGCTCGTGTTCGTTTGAGCAATGGTATTGAAGTTACTGCATACATTCCTGGTATTGGTCATAACTTGCAGGAACACTCAGTTGTATTGGTACGCGGTGGTCGTGTTAAGGACCTTCCTGGTGTACGCTACCATATCATTCGTGGTACAAAAGATACTCTTGGCGTAGAAGACCGCAAACGTGGTCGTTCTAAATACGGTGCTAAGAAACCTAAGGCTTAATGGAGGACTAAGATGGGAAGACATAAGAAATCAATCGAACGTCCATTGATGCCGGATGTTAAATATAATAGCAAAGTAATTTCTAAGTTTGTTTGCCGTATGATGCTTGATGGTAAAAAAGCTACTTGCCAGAAAGTAATTTATGATGCAATGGACAAACTTAAGGCTAAAACCGAAAAAGATCCTCTTGAGGTTCTTTTGAAGGCTCTTGAGAATGTAAAACCAATGGTTGAAGTTAAATCTCGCCGTGTTGGTGGTGCTACATATCAGGTTCCAATGGAAATCAGAGAAAGCCGCCGTGAAGCATTGGCTATGCGCTGGATCATCGATGCAGCCCGCAACCGCAATGGTCACGGAATGGCTGATACACTTTCTGCTGAACTTTTGGATGCTTACAATAACACAGGTACAGCATTCAAGAAGCGTGAAGATGTACATAAAATGGCAGAAGCAAACAAAGCTTTTGCTCACTACCGCTGGTAGAATCAGCTGCCTGATGGCGGCTTAAGAGATGGGGACTTCAGAAAACTGAGGTTCCCATTTTTTTTGAAAACCTTGTAATTTATCGCAAAGGCTGGAAATTTTTCATAAACTCTTGAAACTTTTTTAACAAAACTGTATATTTTCAAATGTTCGGCTTTTTATGCATGCCGAAGGGTTCTTTGAGAGTCAGGCAGAAACATTAAAAATAATTAAATAAAAATGTTATCTGGTGTGTCCGTAAAGCTAATCACATCTTTTGTGGTTTTCAGGTTGCACGGCCCTAAATTTGTAATTTGTTACCGTTGGTAATAAAGATATAGACAATTTGTTTGGGTTTCTGACTAAGTCGCTAACGACTAAAACTCGAATATACCAAACCAGTTGTCAGTTGAAGAGATGATAATGATGGTGGTTACCGGGTTGCGGTTCATTGAATAGATAATGAACTGAATCTTCTTCCTATCCGATTCCTATCTATCATTTATATAATCTTTCAAACATTGTGTCTGCGAATGAAGGCTTCCGCGTATCGGAGGTTTTTCGTTCTGGCTTAAAGTGCGGCACATAAAAAATAAGTATGCCGGCGTATGTACCGGCAAGGAGAAAAACATGGCAAAGGAGAAGTTCGAAAGAACCAAACCTCACATGAACGTTGGTACTATTGGTCACGTAGACCATGGTAAGACAACACTTTCTGCAGCTATCACTACATACTGTGCTAATAAGTATGGTGATAAGAAACTTAAGTATGATGAAATTGATAACGCTCCAGAGGAAAAAGAGCGTGGTATTACAATCAATACTCGTCACCTTGAGTATCAGTCAGACAAACGTCACTATGCACACATCGACTGTCCTGGACATGCTGACTACATTAAAAACATGATTACTGGTGCTGCTCAGATGGATGGTGCTATCCTCGTAGTATCTGCTCCAGATTCAGTTATGCCTCAGACAAAAGAGCACTTGTTGCTTGCTCGTCAGGTAGGTGTACCAAAGATTATCGTATTCTTGAACAAAGTTGACTTGGTTGACGATCCAGATCTTCTTGAATTGGTTGTTGAAGAAGTAAAAGACACTCTTCAGTCTTATGGCTTCTCTGCTGATACACCAATCATTAAGGGTTCTGCATTCAAAGCTCTCCAGGAAGGCGCTACAGCTGAAGATACAGCTTGTATCGAAGAACTTCTTCAGGCTATGGATACATGGTTCGATGATCCAGTTCGTGATTCTGATAAACCATTCTTGATGCCAATCGAAGATATCTTCACAATTTCTGGTCGTGGTACTGTAGTAACAGGTAAGATCGAACGCGGTGTTGTAAATATGAACGACCCAGTACAGATCGTAGGTATCCGTCCAACAGCTGATACAACTGTAACAGGTATCGAAATGTTCCAGAAGACTCTTGATCAGGGTATGGCTGGTGATAACGTTGGTATCCTTCTCCGTGGTGTTGAGAAGAAAGACGTTGTTCGTGGTCAGGTTTTGGCAAAGCCAAACAGCATCACACCTCATACAAAGTTCGAAGCTCAGATTTACGTTCTTTCAAAGGAAGAAGGTGGACGTCACTCTCCATTCTTCTCTGGATATCGCCCACAGTTCTACTTCCGTACAACAGATATTACTGGTACTGTAGAACTCGAAGCTGGTACAGATATGGTTAAACCAGGTGACAACGTAAAAGTTATCGGTAACCTTATCCACCCAATCGCTATGGACGAAGGTCTTAAACTTGCTATCCGTGAAGGCGGTCACACAATCGCTTCTGGACAGGTTGTAAAAATTATTGAATAGTTTTTAATTTTTTCAAACAAAGGGGCTGGTTCGCCGGTTCCTTTGTTGTGAAAAGGAGTATTTGAAAATGGCTAATGGAAAGATTCGAGTTAGACTTCGCGCATTTGACGTAGAGTTAATCGATCAGAGTGCTAAAGCCATCGTGCAGACTGTTCAGAAGGCGGGAGCAAAGGTTTCAGGCCCTATCCCTCTTCCAACAAGAATCAATAAGTTTACTGTATTGCGTTCACCTCACGTAAACAAAAAGTCACGTGAACAGTTCGAAATGCGTACACACAAACGTCTTATTGACATTATGAATCCATCTCAGGATGTTATGGATTCTTTGATGAAACTTGAACTTCCTGCCGGTGTTGACGTAGTTATCACACAGTAGTGAAAATCGCGGACTTAAGCCCGCAAAAATAGCAGGTGTTATCCTGCAAGGTACGAGCCCTTTGGATCAGGGACGACGGCCTAAATAATTCAATAGAACAATGGTCTGGAGAAATCCTTTCTAGTTTGTTCTAACAGGAGATATCAGAATGAAAGGTCTGATTGCTAAGAAAATTGGCATGACGCAAGTTTTCGACGAAAGCGGAAATCTGACACCAGTAACCGTGATCCAGGTCGAGCCAAATGTTGTCGTTGCCAAGAAAACAAAGGAAAATTGCGGTTATGATGCAGTTGTTCTTGGTTTGGAAGATGTAAAAGCTTCTAAAGCAAACAAAGCATATGCCGGTCAATTCCCAGAGAACATCAACCCTAAGCGCCACTTGAAAGAGTTCCGCAACTTCGAAAAAGAAGTAAATGTTGGTGATGAAATTGGTCTTGAACTTTTTGAAGGAAGTCGCTTCTTAGACGTAACTGCTACTTCAAAAGGAAAAGGTTTCCAGGGTGTAATGAAGAGATGGGGCTTCCATGGTGGACGTGCTACTCATGGTTCTAAATTCCATCGTGAGCCAGGTGGAACTGGAGAATGTACTACTCCAGGACACAGCTTTAAAAACATCAAACTTCCTGGACATATGGGATTCAAAAAAATTACTGTTCAGAACTTGAAAATTGTTAAAGTAGATCCTGAACTTAAAGTAATTATGGTTCGCGGAGCTGTTCCGGGAAACAAAGACTGTACTCTCATCGTAAAGTCCGCAGTTAAGAAATAAGGGGAATAAGATATGGAAAAGAAAGTCTATTCAACTTCTGGAAAAGAACTGCGTACAATCACACTTGATGATAAAGTATTCGGTCTTCCAGTAAATGACGACGTAATTTATTACGCAATTACAAATGAATTGGCAAATAAGCGTGTTGGTACTGCTTGTACAAAAACACGTGCAGAAGTTCATGGAAGTAACGCAAAGCCTTATAACCAGAAAGGTACAGGTAATGCTCGTCGTGGTGATAAGAAATCTCCTATCACTGTAGGTGGTGGTACAATTTTTGGACCAAAACCACGCGACTTCAGTTACTCAATTCCTAAAAAGGAAAAGAGACTTGCTCTTAAAACAATCCTTAGCTCACACGCTCAGGGTGACAGACTTACTATCGTAGAAGACTTTACAGTTGAAAGCGGTAAAACAAAGGACTTGGTTGCAATTCTTAAGAACTTTGCTAAAGATGAAAGAACAGTTTTGATTCTTAAAGATGACGATGCAAAAGTAAAACAGGCTGCAAGAAATATCAAAAATCTTACATTCTTGTCTTACAACCGTCTCAACGCTCATGACTTGTTCTACGGAAGAAAGATTATCGCTCTTGAAAGCGCAGTAAAGAATCTTTCTGACTTCTACGCTGATGATAAGGAGGCTAAATAATGACTTACACAGATATCCTTATTAAGCCTGTAGTATCTGAAAAGGCAAGCACTTTACGTGAACAGAATAAATATGTATTTGTAGTGCACCCAGATGCAACAAAAACACAGATTAAAGCTGCTGTTGCTGACTTGTTCAAAGTAAAGGTAATTGGCTGCACAACTATGAATGTGCTTGGAAAAATGAAACGTCTTCGCGGTAAGCCGGGAAGAACAGCATCTTACAAGAAGGCTATTGTTCGTCTTGCAGACGGTGAAACAATCAGCGCTTTTGAAGGTGTTTAATTCCAAGTTGTAACTAAGGGGAACAAAAATGGCTCTTAAAGTATTTAAGCCAATGACACCTGGTACACGTGGACGTGTAGACTTGTGTCGTGATGAATTGACATCAGCAAGACCCGAAAAATCATTGGTGTCAAAACGTAAGTCACATGCTGGTCGTGGAGCTGGAGGACGTATCTCTGTACGTCACCAGGGCGGCGGTCACAAAAGACTTTATCGTGATATAGATTTTAAGCGTGATAAGCACGGCATCCCTGGAACCGTAAAAGCAATTGAATACGATCCAAACAGAAGTGCTAACATCGCTTTGATTTATTATGCTGACGGTGATAAACGTTATATCATCGCTCCAAAAGGATTGCAGGTTGGACAGAAAATCATGTCTGGCGAAAATGCAACTCCTACAGTTGGAAATGCTCTTCCTCTGAAAGCAATTCCAGTTGGTTTCACTATTCATAACATTGAGTTGACACTTGGTGCTGGTGGACAGCTTGTTCGCTCAGCTGGTGCTTCTGCTCAGATTTCTGGTAGTGAAGGTGACTATGTTATCGTTCGTTTGCCTTCTGGTGAAATGAGAAAAATCAA
Source organism: Treponema sp. C6A8 (assembly GCF_000619925.1). Lineage (GTDB taxonomy): Bacteria > Spirochaetota > Spirochaetia > Treponematales > Treponemataceae > Treponema_D. The sequence continues at coordinate 105,901 of NZ_JHVB01000005.1, forward strand.
CGGACGCTGCTATGCTACAGTCGGTGTTGTAGGAAACGAAGAACACATGAATGTAAAGCTTGGAAAAGCTGGTCACAGACGTTGGTTGGGTATCAGACCTACTGTTCGCGGTATGGCTATGAACCCTCATGATCATCCGCTTGGTGGTGGTGAAGGTGCCGGTAAAGGTCGTAACCCAGTTACTCCTTGGGGACAGCCTTGTAAAGGTTACCAGACACGTAACAAACGTAAGACATCTAGCAATTTCATTGTTAGCCGTCGTAAGAAGAAGTAGGCGAGGAGATAATCGTGTCAAGATCTGTTAAAAAAGGACCTTTCGTAGAGAAATCACTTTACAAAAAGGTTCAGGCTATGAATAAAGAAGCAGACAGAAAAATGATTAAAACATATTCTCGCTGCTCAACAATCATCCCAGAAATGGTAGGTAATACTATCTCTGTTTATAATGGTAAATCATGGATTCCTGTATACGTTACAGAAAACCTGGTAGGTCACAAACTTGGTGAATTTGCACCAACTCGTACTTATCACGGCCATGGTGGTTCAGATAAATCTGCCGGAAAAGGCAAATAATAGGTGGATATTATGGCTGAGAAAAAAGGTTATGTAGCCACTACAAAATTCCTTATTGCATCACCAACAAAGGTTCGCCCAGTTGCTAATGTAATTAAACAGAAGTCCTATTCGGAAGCTATGGCAATTCTTGCTAATATGCCACAGAAAGGTGCAGCTTTGATCAGCGCTACTTTGAAGTCAGCTGCTTCAAACGCACTTAATTTGAATAGCAAGTTAGATGAAGATATGCTTTACGTAAAAGAAATCAGAATCGACGAAGGTCCAAGACTTAAGAGAGTTTGGTTCCGTGCTCGTGGACGTGCTGATCAGCTTTTGAAACGTATGTGCCATATTACCGTTGTCGTTGACGAAAAGGCGGGGGAATAAAGTGGGACAGAAAGTAAATCCAATTGGTTTGCGCTTGGGCGTAAACAAAACATGGCAGTCACGCTGGTATGCAGATCCACGTGAATATGCAGATTTAGTTTTGGAAGATATCAAAATCCGTAAATTGGTTTCAGACCTTCCAGAATGTAAAAATGCTGATATTGCTGAAATTGAAATTGTACGCCATCCACAGCGCGTTACAATCGTAATTCATACAGCTCGTCCTGGTGTTATTATTGGTGTAAAAGGTGCTTCAATCGAAAAGATTAGCGCTGACATCCAGAAACAGCTTACAAAGAAAGTTCAGATCAAGATTAAGGAAATTAAACGTGCTGATTTGAACGCTTCTTTGATCGCTCAGAACATCGGTCGCCAGCTTTCTGGCCGTGGTTCATTCCGCAAGGCTATGAAACAGGCTGTAAGCAATGCAATGCGTGCAGGTGCACAGGGTATTAAAGTTCGTGTAAGTGGTCGTCTTGGCGGTGCTGATATGAGCCGTACAGAAGAACACAAAGAAGGACGTGTACCTCTTCACACACTTCGTGCTGATATCGACTATGGTACATTCGCAGCTCTTACTACATACGGTAAAATCGGTGTAAAAGTATGGGTTTATAACGGAATGAACTATGGTATTGAACGCAACGAAGATGCCGGTCAGCTTGTAAAGAAGCCAAGACGCAATCGTCCAGCTGCTGACAAAGCTGAAGGTGCAGAACCTAAAAAGGCAAGGAGTTAGTTATGCCACTGAGTCCTAAAAGAGTTATTCACCGTAAGGTACAGCGTGGTCGCGAAAAGGGCAACGCTACACGTGATAATACAATCGACTTCGGCGACATTGCTCTCGTAGCAATGGAACCAACATGGCTTGATGCTCGTGTAATCGAGGCTGCCCGTGTTGCTATCAACCGTAAGCTTGAACGTAAAGGTAATGTTTGGATTCGTATTTTCCCAGACAAGCCTATTACAAAGAAGCCTGCTGAAGTTCGTATGGGTAAGGGTAAAGGTGCTCCAGATCATTGGGCAGCTGTTATCAAACCTGGTATGATTTTGTTTGAAATTGGTGGTGTTGATCTTGAAGTTGCTCACAGAGCTTTGGAACTTGCAAGTGATAAACTTCCAGTTATTACAAAAATCGCTTATAAGCCAACAAAAGACTAGGAGGAAATAAGATGGCTGATTCAAAGAAAAAGAATGACAAAGAACTGTCTTATAAAGAACTAGTTGCTAAACGTGATGAGCTTAAGAGAGAATACATGGATCTCCGTTTTAAGATGGTAGTATCTCATGTAGATAACCCGTTGCAGAAACGTACAATTCGTCGTGAAATTGCACGTTTGAACACATTTATTCGCCAGAAAGAAATTGCTGGCGAGAATAAATAGGAGCTGAACCGTGGCAGAAAATACTGTTCAGACTGTAAAGGCTGCAAAAAGATCTTTTACTGGGCTTGTTACAAGTGAAAAAATGGATAAAACCATTGTTGTAACAGTTACAACAAAAAAGATGGATCGTCTTTACAAGAAATATGTTACTAGATCAAAGAAATACATGGCTCATGATGAAACAAATGATGCACATGTAGGCGATACTGTTCGTATTGTAGAATGCAGACCACTCAGCAAAAATAAATGCTGGCGTCTTGCAGAAGTTGTTGAAAGAGCAAAATAAGCTAAGGAGTTAATGAATTATGATTCAGATGCAATCTTGTATGACAGTTGCTGATAACTCTGGAGCAAAAATTGCTCAGTGTATCAAAGTTATCGGTGGTTCACACCGCAGATACGCTGGTATCGGCGACATCGTAGTAGTAGCTATTAAAGATGCTATTCCTACATCTACAATCAAAAAGGGTGCTATTGAAAAGGCTGTAATTGTACGCCAGGCTAAGGAATACCGCCGCCCTGATGGAACTTACATTCGTTTTGATGATAATGCTTGTGTTATCGTTGACGACAGCAAGAACCCTAAAGGAAAACGTATTTTTGGACCTGTAGCTCGCGAGCTTCGTGATATGGACTTTATGAAGATCATTTCACTCGCTCCAGAGGTTCTTTAAGGAGAAAATGAGATGTTAGTTAAATCAAAAATCCGTAAAGGCGATACAGTAGAAGTACTTGCTGGAAAAGATAAGGGAAAACGCGGAGAAGTTGTTCGCGTAAACCTTAAAAAAGAAGCAGTAATAGTATCTGGTGTAAACATTGTTAAAAAAGCAATGAAAAAGAGAAGTCAGCAGGACCAGGGCGGTATCGCTGAGGTTGAGGCTCCTCTTAATATTTCTAACGTTGGAATCGTATGTAAAAAATGCGGTAAACCAGTTAGAATTGGTTACAAAATCGACGGCGACAAGAAAGTTCGTGTTTGCCGTAAATGTGGAGATATCTTGTAATGGCAAATTACGTACCTCGGCTTAAGAAAGTCTATAAAGACGAAATCGCACCGGCTCTTGTAAAAGAGTTCAGCTACACAACTCCGATGCAGATTCCTGCAATCAAAAAAGTTGTTGTAAGTATGGGTGTTGGTGAAGCTCTCACAAATAAGAAACTCCTTGATGCCGCAGTTACTGACTTGACTGCTATAACTGGTCAGAAAGCTGTAAAAACTAGAGCTAAGAAGAGTATTGCTAACTTTAAACTTCGTGAGGGTAATGAAGTTGGTGCAATGGTAACATTGCGTGGAAACATCATGTATGAGTTCCTTGACCGCCTTATCAACGTTGCTCTCCCACGTGTAAAAGACTTCCGTGGAATTAAAGCTACTGGTTTCGATGGTCATGGAAATTTCTCTCTTGGTATTACAGAGCAGATTATTTTCCCAGAAATTGATTTCGATAAGATCGTAAAAATTGCTGGTATGAATATTACTGTAGTAACTAGCGCAAAGACAGACGCTGAAGCAAAATCTTTGCTTACCAAGTTCAACATGCCGTTCAGAAAGTAGGTGAAGTATGGCAAAGAAATCAATGATTATTAAAGCAGCCCGCAAACAGAAATATTCTACACGCGAATACAATCGCTGTCAGATTTGCGGTCGTCCACGTGGATATTTGCGCAAGTTTAAGATGTGTCGTCTTTGCTTCCGTAAATTAGCAAGTGAAGGTCAGCTTCCTGGCGTTACAAAATCTAGTTGGTAGGGGGATAAAATGAGTGCATCAGATCCAGTAGCAGACATGCTTACAAAGGTTCGGAATGCGGCTGTTGCCCGCCACGAGAAAGTAGATGTTCCAGCCTCTAAGCTGAAGCTCGAAATCGTGAAGATTCTGAAAACTGAAGGTTATATTAAAAACTTCAAAAAGGTTCAGGAAGACGGAAAAAATACTCTCCGCATTTTCTTGAAGTATGATGATGAGAATAATCCGGTAATCCACGGTGTTAAGAAAATTTCTACACCAGGTCGTCGTGTTTATTCTGGTTATAAAGATTTGCCACGCGTATTCAACGGATATGGTACAATCATCGTTTCAACTTCTTCTGGTGTAACAACTGGTAAGAAAGCTGCTGAAAAGATGGTTGGTGGTGAATTAGTTTGCACAATCTGGTAATAGGGGGAAGAGATGTCTAAAGTAGGTAAACTTCCTGTTGCTATTCCAGCAGGTGTAACAGTAACTGTTGCTAACAACGTAATGACTGTAAAAGGTCCTAAAGGTGAACTTAAGCAGCCATTCTCAAGCAACATTAAAATTGATGTTCAGTCAAACGAGGCTGTTCTTACAACTTTGAACGATACAAAACAGGCTGGTGCTGATCACGGTCTTTACAGAAGTCTTCTTAATAACATGGTTAAAGGTGTTTCTGAAGGCTTTACAAAGACACTGGTAATCACTGGTGTAGGTTATCGTGCAGAAGTTAAAGGTAAAGAACTTGTTATGAACCTTGGATATTCAAGTGACTATATTGTTATCATTCCTAACGGTGTAACAGTTGCTACAACTCCAGATGGAAAAGTAACTATTACTGGTATTGATAAACAGTTGGTTGGTGAATTCAGCTCTCAGATTCGTAAGTTGCGCAAACCTGAACCTTACAAAGGAAAAGGTATCCGCTACGATAACGAAGTTATCCGCCGCAAGGTTGGTAAGACTGGTGTAAAATAAGGTGAAGCTATATGTTTAAGAAACTGAACGATAAAGACAGAAAACGCTTGCACAGAAAGATTCACATCCGCAAGACTCTTCGCGGAACTGCAGACAGACCAAGAATGACTGTTACTCGCAGTAACAAGAATATTTCTGTTCAGGTTATCGACGACGATGAAGGTAAAACTTTAGCTTCTATTTCTACTTTGGAAAAAGAATTTGCAGCTCTTAAGCCTAATACTGAAGGTGCTGCAAAGCTCGGTGAAGCTATTGGAGCTCGTCTTAAGGAAAAGAAGATTACTAAGATCGTTTTTGATCGTAACGGATATCTTTACCATGGTGTTGTAAAAGCACTCGCTGATGGCGCTCGTAAAGCCGGAATTGAATTCTAGGAGTTTGAAATGGAAGAACATCAGAAAAAATTTGATAAAGATCCAAAAGAGAAAGAGTTCGTAGAAAAACTCGTAACTCTCAACAGAACTTGTAAGACTGTAAAGGGTGGACGCCGTATGTCTTTCTCTGCTCTTACAATTGTTGGTGATCAGAAAGGTCGTGTAGGATACGGACTTGGTAAAGCTAATGACGTATCTGAAGCAATCAAGAAGAGTATCGATAAGGCTAAACGTAACCTTGTTGTACTCCCTCTTAAGAATGGTACTTTGCCACATGAAGTTCTTGGTAAATACAAGAGTTCTTCAGTTTTGTTAAAACCAGCTTGTTCCGGAACTGGACTTATCGCTGGTGGTACTGTTCGTGCAATTATGGATGCTGCAGGAGCTACTGACTTGATTTCTAAATCTCTCGGTTCAAGCTCTGCTGTAAACGTAGTTCGCGCTACTTTCGACGCAATCGTAAACATTATGGATGCAAAGAAAGTTGCTGCTAACAGAGGTAAAACTCTTGACGAGTTGTGGGGTTAATGTATGGCACAGATTAAAGTTACATTAATTAAAAGCGTAATTGGTCAGAAACCAGAGAAAAAAGCAACTGTAAGAAGCCTTGGTCTTAAGAAGATTCATTCTTCTAACACACTTGAGGCTACAGATGCTGTAAAAGGTATGGTTGCTGCTGTATCTCATTTAGTTAAAGTTGAGGAGATCTAAAATGGCAGAATATAATCCAATTCTTAGCGCTCCTCAGGGTGCTAATAAAAAACCTAAGCGTGTTGGTCGTGGTTCATCTTCTGGACTCGGTACAACAGCTGGTAAAGGTAACAAAGGTCAGCAGTCACGTACAGGAACTAGCGTACCATACGTTGGTTTCGAAGGTGGACAGATGCCTCTTTACAGACGTATTGCTCACAAAGGTTTCTCAAACTATCCTTTCAAGAAAGAATATGTTTGCATTAATCTTGATCAGCTCGAAGCTAAATTCAACGATGGTGAAACAGTAAACAAAGAGTCTTTGGTTGCAAAGGGATTTGTTTCTAAGAAAGCATCTGAAAAAGCTTTGATTAAGATTCTTGGTAATGGCGACATTACAAAGAAACTTACAGTTGAAGCAAACAAAGCTTCTGCATCAGCAAAGGCTAAAATTGAAAAGGCTGGCGGTTCAGTAAAAGTTACTGAAGACGCTGCTGAAAGCAACAAGTAGAAGCGGAGTTAAAACATGGCAAGCAATCCAATCGTAAATATGTTTAGAGTTAAAGAACTTAGAGACCGTTTGTTCTTTACATTGCTTATTCTGGCAGTGTTCAGACTTGGAAGCGTTCTTACAATTCCAGGAATTGACGCAAATGTTCTTATTAAGTACTTTGACGACCTTGCATCTCAGAATAAAAATGCATTCGCAAGCTATATGGACTTCTTTGTTGGAGGAGCTTTCTCAAACTTCTCTATCTTCATGCTTGGTGTAATGCCTTATATTTCAATGCAGATTATCATGCAGCTTGCTGTGATTATTTTCCCATCTCTTAAACGCATCTCTCAAGAGGATGGTGGACAGCGAAAGATTGCGTCTTACACACGCTTTGGAACAATAATCGTATGTTTGATTCAGTCTTTCGGTGTTACTGTTTATGCAAACAGTATCCCTGGATGTATCATGCTGGACAATCAGCTTGCATTCAAATTGCTTGCAATGCTGACTGTTACAACAGGTTCTATGGTTACTGTTTGGCTGGGAGACCAGATTACAGCTCGTGGTATTGGAAATGGTATTTCAATGATGATCTTTGCTGGTATCGTTGCCCGCCTTCCTAACGCAATTGTTGAGTTAGGACAGAAGGTTTCAAACAACGAGATTCAGCTTGTATTTGTCATCCTTGTTCTTATCATGTTTGTTGCTATTATTGGTTTGGTAATTTACGAAGAATCAGGTCAGAGAAAGATTCCTGTTCACTATGCAAAACGCGTTGTAGGACGCAAAATGTACGGCGGACAGACAACTTACATTCCGTTTAAAGTAAACCCTTCAAACGTAATTCCTTTGATTTTCGCTTCTTCTATTCTTACTCTTCCATTAACACTTGCATCAACATTCGCACAGAGCCAGAACGCTGCTAAGTGGGTTGGTACACTTTCACGCATTTTGACTCCAAATGGTGTTTGGTATAATGTTTTGTTAGTTATTCTTATCATTTTCTTTGCATACTTCTACACTCAGGTAACACTGAACCCTACAGAAATTGCAAAAAATATTCGAGAAAATGGCGGATCTATTCCGGGTGTTCGTACCGACAAAACCGAAGAATATCTTACAAAAATATTGAATAGACTTGTATTGCCAGGTTCATTGTTCCTTGCATTGATTGCTATTATCCCAACAGTGATTCAGCACTTGTTTGGATTCCCACAGTCAATTTCAATGCTTATGGGTGGAACTTCATTAATCATTATGGTTGGTGTAGATCTTGATACAATGAGTCAGGTTGAAGCTCTTTTGAAGATGCATCATCACGAAGGTCTTACTAAAAAGGGCAAAATCAGATCACGAAGTCTCTAAAAGATTTATAGTAAACTTTTAAAAATTTCGTGAATTCCTAGTAGAACAGAAATGGGAATATGTGATATATTATCTTTTACCGAATTGCTCTCATTGCGAGGTGCTTAAGATTCGGTAAAAATATTCTCATGGGGGCTTTTATATGAAAGTACGAACCAGTGTAAAACCTATCTGTGATAAATGTAAGGTTATCAAAAGAAACGGTATCATCCGTATCATTTGTGATAATCCAAAACATAAGCAGAGACAGGGCTAAGGAGTAACAGATGGCTCGAATCGCGGGTGTAGATATCCCTAACAAACATTTAGGTACCGCATTGACTTACATTTACGGTATCGGCCGTTCAGCGGCAGCAAAAATTTGCGAAGAAGCTAAACTTGATCCAATGAAGATGGCAAATGACCTGACTCAGGAAGAGATTGGTAAAATTCGTGAAGTAATTGATAGAGACTATAAGGTAGAAGGTCGTCTTCGTTCTGAAATCGGTCTTAATTTGAAGCGTCTTATGGATATTGGATGCTATCGTGGTCTTCGTCATAAGAGAGGCTTGCCAGTACGTGGTCAGCGCACTAGAACTAACGCTCGTACTCGTAAGGGTAAGAAGAAGACTGTTGCTAATAAGAAGAAAGCATAGGAACGAGGATAAATAATGGCTACCGTTAAAAAGCGAAAGGAAAAGAAGAGCGTATTCGAAGGAAATATTTATATCCAGGCTACGTTCAATAACACTATCGTAACTGTAACTGACTTGAAGGGAAATGCTCTTTCTTGGGCATCTTCAGGCGGACTTGGTTTCCGTGGAGCTAAAAAATCAACTCCATTTGCCGCTCAGTCTGTTTGTGAAACTGCAGTACAGAAAGCAGCAAGTTATGGTTTGCGTGAAGTTCACGTATATGTAAAGGGTCCAGGAATGGGTCGTGAAAACGCTATCCGTTGCCTTGGTGCCTTGGGATTAAAAGTAAAATCAATCTCGGATGTTACTCCAATTCCTCATAACGGATGTCGTCCAAGAAAGACACGCCGTATGTAGGTTTATTTGCAATTTTTCTTATGAAAGATTGCAAATATTGAGTAATTATTCACTTAGGTAAGGAGTTCGGATGGCTCGCAAAAATTTGCTTAAAGGTTTTAAAAAGCCTAAAGGCATTTCATTTGAACACATCAGTACAAATCCAAATTACGGTAAGTTTACCGCATATCCTTTTGAGACAGGGTTTGGTACAACAGTAGGTAATACACTTCGCCGTGTATTGCTTTCGTCAATTCAGGGTTATGCTATTACTTCTATTCGTATTACAACTTATGATGAGAATGGAATTTCTCACGTAATTTCAAGCGAATTCGAAGCAATTCCACACGTTTCTGAGGATACTCTCGAAATTATCAATACCTTGAAAATGATTCGTCTTCGTTTGCCAAATGATGTTGAACAAGACACAATCAACTACGAATTCAAAGGACCTGGCGTTGTAAAGAGTGAAGATTTTGCAAAAGAAGGTCAGCTCGAAATCATGACTGAAGGCACAACTGTTTTCACAATGATGGAAGGTGCTCACTTGGATCTTGAAATTCAGGTTGATTTGGGAAGAGGATATGTTCCAGCCGAGACAAATGAACATTACATCGAAATTGTTGGTACAATCCCGATGGATGCAATTTTTACTCCGGTTCCAAAAGTAAAGTATTCTATTGAACCATGCCGCGTTGGTCAGCGTAATGACTACGATAAACTGGTTCTTGAAATCTGGACTGACGGAACTATCAATCCTGAGGATGCTTTGGCTGAAGCTGCTAAGATTGCTAAAGATCACTTTGCAATTTTCGTAAACTTCAACGATAAAGACGTAATCGGATCTGATGAGGGTGACGAAGGTGATGAAAGCATTCAGAAACTTTTGAACACTCCGGTTGAGGAACTTGAACTTTCCGTACGTTCATCAAATTGTTTGAGAAAAGAAAATATCCGTACAATTGGTGAATTGACTCGTAAGACAGAAGATGACATTGCCAAGACAAGAAACTTTGGTAAGAAATCACTCCAGGAAATTATTGAAAAACTCCAGGAATGGAATTTGACTCTTGGAATGACAGATTACAGTCATCTTAAGAATGCTGCTAATGTAAAGAAGCAGAAGGAAGAAAACGATGAATCATAGAAATGGTTTTAATCCGCTTTCACGAACAACAGCACACCGCCGTGCTATGTCAAGAAATATGGTAACTTCTCTCTTCAGATATGAGAGAATTACTACAACTAAATCTAAGGCTCTTGAAGTAAGAAAATCAGCTGAGAAACTCATCACAAGAGCAAAAGTAGATTCAGTTCATAATCGTCGTGAAGTAGCAAAGTTCATTCAGGATGAAAAAATCTTGAATAAACTTTTTACAGAAATTGGTCCACGCATGAAAGAGCGCAACGGTGGTTATACACGTGTTCTTAAACTCGGTTTCCGCCAGGGTGACGCTGCTGATGTTGTAATTCTTGAATTAGTTGACTACAAGCTCGATACAGAAGCTAAAGAAACTAAAGAAGAGAAGAAAGCTAAAAAAGCTGCTGATTCAGATGCTTCTAAAGCTAAAAAATCAGCTAAGGCAAAATCTGAAGCTGACGGTGAAGCAAAGGCAAAAAAAGCTCCTGCTAAAAAAGCTGCAGCTAAAAAAGAAGAGCCAAAAGCTGAGTAAGCTGAAGCTCATTAATTTAGGAGTTAGATATGTCAAAGAACCACCGCGGAGCAGGTATTCGATCATTGCCAGCTAAAGGAAAAGGAACTTGTGCAATCTGTGGAAAATCAGATATTAAAGTTCTTTACGAAAAAGACATTGATGGCAAAACAGTGAAAATCTGTAAATTCTGTAACGCTAATTTGAAGAATAAAGCTAAAGTAGAAGCTCGCAAAGCTAAACCAGCTGAAGAGACTCCTGCTGAAGCACCTGCTGAATCGGCAGAGTAATTATTCCTAGGGTTACGCAAATCCGTCCTTTATGATGGGGACGGATTTTTTTATTTTAAAATATAACTGTAAAATAGGCAGCAAAATACTCGCAAAATCACGATTTTATAGTTATAATATAAATAAGTTATAATTTAAAAGTCAGGGGTGCGGTTTTGTTACATTTACAGGTTAACAGATTCCAGGCAGGGGCATACATAATTGTTGAAGGAAAGGAAAATTCCGACCATTTTTATATTATTCAGAGTGGTACTGTAAGTTGCCAGAAAGGTGCTAATGGAATAAAAACTCGTCTTGGTGCCGGAGACTTTTTGGGTGTCGTTTCATGTTTTGCAAACCGTCCTCAGATTGAAACTATTATTGCAGAAACAGAAGTAATCGCTATTTCAGTTCAGAGAAGTCAGTATTCAGATTTGATTGTAAATAATACTCCGGTAGCTCTTAAAATCATTAAAACTTTTGCTGCACGAATGCGTCAGATGAATGAGCAGCTTACAAAGAAAACCTTAAACAAAATTGAAAATGATGATAATGAACATATTTTTCATATCGCGCAGTATTATGAAAAAATGCTCAAATATGATGTAGCTGTATTTGGCTATTATCAGTATCTTAAAACTCGTCCTACAGGTCCTAATCTGATTTCAGCTCAGAATAAATTCAAGGCCTTGAAACCTAAATCTCATGCAGTTTATTTTGAACCTACATCTGATATGACAAGAAATTACCCTGCGGACACTATGATTTTCTCTGAATCTGCGCCGGGTGCCGAAATGTTTATTATTCAGGGCGGCCAGGTTTCAATCACAAAAATCGTAAACGGTAACGAAGTAGTTCTTGCTGTTCTTGATAAGGGAGATATGTTTGGTGAGATGGCGCTTCTGGAAAATAAACCACGTTCTGCCAGTGCCATTGCAAAAACTGACTGTACTCTTATGGTTGTAAACCGCCAGAACTTTAATACAATGGTAAGTTCTCAGCCACAGCTGATTTCACGCCTTACAACAACATTGGGCGAGCGTTTGTGGTCTATGTACCGCCAGCTTGATAACGCTAATATTCAAAATCCTCTTGAGAAGATGATTGATATCCTCAGTCTTCAGCTTGAAAAACAGAGAACTGATTTTAATACTCTTGGTTCTAAACAGAAGCAGACTGATTTTACTGTAAAAGAACTTGCCACAATGTGCGGTATGGATGAAAGAAAAACATCTATCGGAATTTCAGAATTCCTTAACGACAAGCGCTTTAAAATTAACGAAGGAAAAATCTTTATTAAAGATATAACCGAAGTATACAAGGCTTCTTTGTATGCAAGAAAGCATATTAAAACTGCCGGAGCGCAGTCTTAAATTCTTCATAAACTTCTTGCTTGAAAGCTAAGCATAGGTTAAAATTAATTTATATATGGGCATTGAGAATACTAACAAGATTTCTAGATATTATGATTATTTTCGCGACAAGGAAGTTGTTTTTACAAAAGCAAATTTAAACTTTTTGCGAATGGATCCTCGCCAGATTTATCTTAAATGTAATGGCGGACAATGGCCTTGTATTATAAATTCAACATCACTCCAGATGGCAAAAGTTATTGTAGGTACATCGAGTGGTGCTTATGTAGAAATCAACAAGAAAAAAGAAACTCCAGTCAGCCTTAGATTTTGTTTTATTGATGAAGACGGCTCACCGATTTTCTTTTTTGTTAACTGTACTGTAACTGAAGTAAAACCATATCAGGGTTCTAATGAACTTGCAATTGTAACTCTTACATTCACTCAGCGTCCGCCTGATGACTTGATTGTCCGTGTAGGTGAATTTGTTGAAGTAAATGAAAATTTTAATATCCGCAAGGAAGAGCGTATCGGAATCAATAAAAATTCTATGCGCGAACTTGGTATTTTAAAAGAAGAGTCAGTTATTTTCATTGCAAACGTTCCTCGCCGCTGTATCTTAAAGGATGTTTCTTTTGGCGGCGCCCGTGTTATGCTTCTTGGTATTCCAAAATTCCTTCAGGATAAGATTGTTCAGTTAAGACTTCTCTTTTCTGATACTAACGAACAGGTTGCCCTTAACGGTTCTGTTGTAAACGCTGTCTTTATGGAAGGCCGCAAGGATATTTCAATTGTAAACATTCAGTTTAATGCAAATGAAATTCCGATGAGCTATAAATTCCATATCAACCGCTACATTACTTCTTACCAGAAGAAGATTATCGAAAATCAGATGAAGAATGCAGAGGCTGCTGCTAAGGCTGCTCAGGAAGAAGCTAAGAAGGCGGAGGAAGCAAAAGCTGCCCGTGAAAAGAAGATTGCAGAAAACATGGCAGCTGAAAAAGAGGAAGAAAAGAACGCAATTCTTGCTAAGGTTGCCGCTGCCAAAGCCGCTCAGAATGGTACAGAAGGCGCTGAAGGTCAGACAGAAGGAGAAAAGCCTGTTGAGGCCCAGACAGAAGCTACAGCAGCAGGAAATACAGCAGGTGAAAGCGCAAATGCAGAAGCCTCATCAGAAAATAAAGAAGCTTCGGCTGATTCTTCTGAGCCAAAAGCATCGGAAGGTTCTGATGAAATTATAGATACTGAAGGTCACGAGTTTATAAAGAGCGCAGCTGAAGAGAAGGCTGAAAGTTTTAAGAATAATCTTGATGATCAGCTTGAATCTGCAATTGAAAATGCAACAGATATTTCGAAATAAATTTGACCTTTCTCTTTAAAATAAGTATTTTTATTAGATAAATCTATCTAGTAAGGAAAATTTATGAATCCCTCAAATCCTTTGGAATCAGTATTTTATATCAGTATTCCAGAAAATTTTGTAGCTTCGGACGAAGCTTTTAAGATTGATACTAAAATTCAGCTTCCTGTTCAGAAAAAGCCTGACGAGGCTCCGGGAAGTTTTAATCCTTCAGAAATTACAACAGAGCAGATTCTTGCCGGTATTCTTACAGTTCTTGCATATGACAAAAAGAACGAGCACCTGGATTATTACCGCAGTATTATTAAAAAGGTAAAGCCAAATATTAAGAAGGAACTTTGCGAGGCAGCAATTCTTAAGACAAAGAATGAAGATTTTGACCTGGCAGAAGAAATCTTTCTGGCGTTGAATGGTCTTGATCCTGAAGATCCTGCAATCATCCTTAATCTGGCGCTTTTCCTTGACCAGCGTGCAGATTCTTACCGTAATTCAGGCTTGAATGACGACGCTGATGCTTATGATAATGATGCGGGTGAATATTACGCAAACGCAATGAATGCAGAGCCACCTCTGCCTGATGCTTTCTTTAATGCAGGCTTTTATTATATGAAGCAGCACAAATACCGCGAAGCTAAGGATGCCTTTGAAACATATCTGGCGCTCACTTGTGACGTAAAAGATGAGGAGCTTGGCGAAAACGGAATTTACAAAAAGGAACGCGCTCAGGAAATCCTTGATAATATCAAAAATCAGAATATGGATGATGAAGCCTTCCGCGCAGCCTACGATTTTATTTCTAAGGGACAGGAAGAAAAAGGTCTTGAAGAAATAAGACGCTTTTTGCAGAACAATCCTAAGGTTTGGAATGCATGGTTTATGCTGGGATGGGGACTTCGCCGTCTTGAGCGTTACAGCGACGCTAAAATGGCCTTCCTTGAAGCCCTTAAGTGCGGAGGGGACGCTAATTCCGACACTTACAATGAACTTTCCCTCTGCTATGTTCAGGAAAAAGATTTTGATGCTGCAAAGGATGCCCTTTTTAAGGCAATGGCAATTGAACCTGAAAGTACAAAGATTATTTCTAACTTAGGCTACCTTGCACTTGCACAGGGAAATAAGGAAGAAGCCCGCAAATATTTTACGACTGTTCTTGAATATGATTCAAATGACAGAATTGCGGCTGCTGAACTTATGAAACTTGAGCAGGAGTAAATCTAAGCCTAGAAATCAAGCGTGATAGTGTCCCCGGGGCGGATATTGTTTTTGGCAAACCAGCCCTGAGGAACTTCCAGCGCATAGCGGCATGAAACTGTACTTTCTACAGAAGAAAGGCTGAATGGCTTCATGTCGTAAATGTTACGGATTTTACCACGTGAGTCGATAAAGGCTATTGAAAGAGGATGAGGAGTATTCTTCATCCAGAAAGATAAAAGCTGTTCATGCTCAAAGATAAAAAGCATTCCTGTTCCATCGGGAATGTTTTTTCTGTTCATAAAGCCGTAGCTGCGTTCTTCAGGTTTTACGGCAAGTTCACAGTTACAGATTATGCTTGTGCCGTCCTGGCGGTTAATTGTAATGTCAGATTTTTTAAGGGCTTTTGAAAGGGCTGGCAGGCTGAAGGCACAGAAAAATACTATAGCGCCTGTAATTTTTCTAATCAAACTTTTTTTAATCATAATTTATCCAGAAACATCTGCTGTGAAATTTCACTTCCAGAAGGCAGAATATTAGAATTTGACTGAAGGCTTTTAAAAACTTCATTGTCAATATATTTAAGAGTTAGAGGTTTTTCAAGGGTCATTGTAACTGCATCACTTTTCCAGGTTGCCATCTGAGGAGTGATGTTGTCAGGCTCGCCGTATTTTTCTTTTAATGTTGTAAAAATGCTGTAATAATCGATGCGTTCGCGGTTCATATTGATTGTTATGATATAAAGCGAATCTTTTGAAAACTGGAACCAACAGCGGGTAAGGAAGTTGGAGCCAAGTCCACGTTCGGCATCTGTTTCAATTAATACGCGGTTTTCTCCGGGAAGCAGGGAAACGTCACGCTCTCCGTGATAGCCGAAGTCTGTATCTTTCATAAGGGCGTCTTTAGTTTCATCCACAGTCATGCCAAGGAGGATGTCTTTAAAACCGTTTGGCACCTTGTTCTGGGCAAAAAGGGGAAAAATACAAATTAAAACTGCAAGAAATCCTGTAGATTTTTTCATATTTTGATTATCGGAGGATAAAAAATATTTTTTACAGGAAAATGATTTCTGTTTCCAGCTGGAAGCCGAACTTTTCTTTTACTTTTTTCTGTGCAAGCTCTACCAGGGCTTTTACGTCTGAGGCGCGGGCATTTTCAACATTGATGATAAAGTTTCCGTGGAAAGGTGCAATCTGTGCTCCACCAATCTGAGTGCCTTTTAATCCGCATTGGTCAATCAGCTTGCCGCTAGGGGCTCCAAAGTCGTGATTGTTTTTAAATACTGAGCCGGCACTTGGATATTTAAAGTGGCCTTTTTCCAGGCGTTCCAAAGTGTATTTGCGGCTGTTTTTTGCAATCTGCATTTTGGCGTCGCCGTGAAGGCGTTTTAAGAGAAATGTTACTGTTGTTACAAAGCGGTTATTGTTCTGAAATGGTGATTTTTTATAATCCCAGTCAGCAGGATTTATTCGTTCATGATGAAGGGGAATGTCCGGGTCAGAGTAATCCATCCAGGTGTAGTAAAAAATAATGTCGGAAAGGGATTTTTCAAAACAGCGGGCATTCATAAAAGCAGCTCCGCCTACGGTTCCGGGAAGTCCTGCAAATTCTTCTGCACCGGTCAAATCATTTTTAATGCAGAAGTCTACAAGCTGAGCCATTGGAGTTCCTGCAAAGCAGGTAACGAGCACGTCATCCTTCTGGAAGTTGTATGCTTCAAAATCTTCAGGCAGGTCGCCTTTTGGAAAAATCATTGCGTCGCTGAAGTTTCTGGAAGAAAGAATTACGCCCTGGAAATCGTCATCCGGGAAAACAAGGTTAGAAGCGCCCCCTACAATGAAAAAGGGCAGCTTCTGAGCAAGAATGCGTCGTAGTGTAAGCTGGAAGGAATAATAATCTTCTGGGGCAACAAAAACGCGGGCATTAGCACCAATCTTAAAAGTAGATTTTTGGGCCAGAGCTTCGTTTTCTGTAATTGTACCCTTAAAATTGTCATGATTTTTTATGTAAGTGACAAAGCTTGAAAAATCTTCCATATAGTGAAGTTTAATGTAAAATCTAGTTTAATTGAATAAGATTTTTAAGTATAATAAAGAAAATTTTTATGAGGTTGTTTTATGAGTTTGAAATTGTTTAACACTATGGGACGCAAAATGGAAGAGTTCCACCCTATTACAGAAGGTCATGTAGGGTTTTACGGCTGCGGTCCGACAGTTTACAATTATGCTCACATTGGAAATCTTCGCGCTTACGTTTTTCTTGACGTTCTTGATAAGACTTTAAAGCTTCTTGGCTATGATATTAAGCATGTAATGAATATTACTGACGTTGGACATTTGACCGGTGACGGCGATGACGGCGAAGACAAAATGAAAAAATCTGCTGAAGAGCGCCATCAGTCAGTTCTTGAAGTTGCGCGTTTTTATACAGACGCTTTTATGAAGGATATCGACGCCCTTAATATCCGTCATCCTGACGTAATCTGTAAGGCAACTGAGCATATCCCAGAAATGATTGAACTGATTAAAAAGATTGAAGCAAACGGTCATACCTATATGGCTGGCGGTAACCTTTATTATGATATTTCTACTTACCCGGATTACGGAAAGCTTGCAAATCTTAATCTTGATGAACTTAAGGCTGGTGCCGGTAAACGTAAGGTTGTTGTAGTTGATGAAAATAAACGTAATCCTGGCGACTTTGTACTTTGGTTTACTAACTCAAAATTTGAAGATCAGGCTATGACTTGGGATTCTCCTTGGGGACGCGGATATCCTGGCTGGCATATTGAATGTTCTGCAATGAGCATGAAATATCTTGGAAAGCACATTGATATCCACACTGGTGGAATTGACCACGTGCCTGTTCATCATACTAACGAAATTGCTCAGAGTGAAGGAAGCTTTGACGAGGCTGAGCGTGCAAAAGGTCCCTGGGTAAAATACTGGCTTCATAACGAATTCCTTATTCTTGAAGGCGGAAAGATGAGTAAGTCCAGCGGACATTTTATTACTCTTCAGACTTCTCTTCCTGCTGAAAAGGGATTTTCTTTGAAGGATAAGGGCTATGAGCCTCTTGATTACCGCTTCTTCCTTCTTGGCGGTCATTACAGAAAGCAGCTGGTATTCAGCCTGGATGCCCTTGAAAGTGCTAAGAATGGTCGTGCAGCTTTGAACCAGCGTGTAGCAAAATTGATTGCCCGCGCAAATGATGAAGAAAAGCTTGGACTTACAAAAGAAAACTTTGCAGATATCCTTGGAAAAATTGATTACAAAAGCGAAAACTTTGAAAAATTTAAGCAGGGATTGGAAAACGACCTTGCAACTCCGGTTGCCATGGCTGCAATTCAGAAAGAGGCAGCTGGTAAGGGCGGCGTAAAGGCATCTGATGCTTTGAGCTCAATTCTTAAGATGGACGCTGTTTTGAGCCTTGATGTAATTAAGAATGCCTTTGACGTTCTTGATAAGCAGCAGAAGATTGCGGCTGTTCCTGCAGCTGATGATCACGCTGGTGACCCGGAAGCAGATGAAATTAATGCTCTGGTTGCTGAGAGAACAGCAGCTAAGAAAAATAAGGATTTTGCCCGCGCTGACGAGATTCGAAATCAGCTGGCTGCAAGAGGAATTACTATTGTGGACGGGCCGAACGGGGCAGTTTGGCACCGGTAAGAGAAGTAAATGCGCCGCTCGATGAATCTCGCGAGCGCGGTTTGCAGGTAAATCCTAAACGACAGTCACGACGGACTGTCGTTTTTAACGGATTTGCTATATTGCGCAAGCGATGTGAAGCCCCGAAGTACGAAGCAAGCGTAAGCTTGCGTAGTATGAGCGGTAGCGAAGGGCGTAACGTAGCGACCCGATAGGGATGCGCCCAAATTTGTAACCTTGTGAATGTTTTATTGGTTAATTATAAGCAGCGGTCGATGAATCGACCGAGATGATTTTCTTGATAAAGCTAAAAATTAGTCATCGACTAATTTTTTTAACGCTTTTTCGATTATCATCATGTAACTTTAGGGGATTTCCGTGTTTTATAATGCAGTAGAAAGTCAGACAGATAACATTCCGCTTAATGCCGGAAATCCTGTGGATTTTAAAAAGATTTATGATGCTTCGATGATGATGCTTTTTAAAATCTGCTATCGGATTGTGAATGACGAGGAAGTGGCCGAGGATTTGGCTCATGATTCTTTAATCAAGGCTAATGAAAAGGCAATTGTTTTTCCTTCGATTAATGACGCAAAATACTGGCTCATCAGGGTTTCAAAAAATGCGGCATTAAACTACGTCAAACGCAAGGAGCGCGAACGTAAGGCTTACGAAAAGGCTTTGTATGAAGACCACCGCAAGTCTGATTCTGGTGAAACTGATCTTTTGAAAAAAGAATCTGTTGATAAAGCAAGGGAGGCTTTGAAAAAGCTGCCGGAACACCTTCAGGAAGTTCTGATTTTGCGCGAATACACCGAGCTGAACTACAAGGAAATTGGGCGCGTACTTGGAATTACGGAAGGCAATGTAAAGGTAAGAATTTTCAGGGCCAGGGAGCAACTTATTAAATTAATAGGAGAAGATAATGTCTTTTTGCCCGAGTAAAGATATTCATTCTGTTTATTTAGATAACGAACTGCCTGAAATCTACAAGGCAGAGTATGAGTCTCATATTGCTTCTTGTCCAAAATGCAAGGCGGAGCTGGAAAGACTGCGCGGCTTGCGGGGGCTTTTGACTTCTGATTCGGCCTTTATTACGCCTGATGAAAATTTCCTTGATGAAAGCTATCAGCGGCTCATGATTAAAATGAGTTACGCTAAAAATACAGGCATTAAAGCTGAAAGAAAAATTAACTTCAGAACTATTACTTATGCGGCCAGCGGTATTGCGGCTGCGGCTATTCTTGCCCTTGTACTTCCTGTTCGGGCTGGTAAAGTGCCTGCCGGTGCTGCTGCTTCTGTTGCATCTGCTCAGATTTCAGCTTTGGGCCAGAATGCTTCTACGGCAACTTCCTTTACTCCGGCTGCCAACAATGTGTCTTTTAACAGTGGAAATGAAATGGTGATTTCGGGTAATATTAATGAGTCAGTTTTGTCGTCGCATAATCACGGCGGAAGAAACGCTCAGGCCCAGATTCAGAATGTAAGCGCAAATGCTAATCCTTGTAAGATAATGAAAGGTGTTGAGGTTCTTCGTCCTGATTTTGACGAAAACGAGACAATCACAATAAAAATTACTTTGCCGGGTATGAACTCTGTTCCTGTTACTGCAGAAATCCAGCTGCCTGCCGAAGTAATGTCGGGTAGATTTTAGTGGACTCTTCCAAAAAAACAAGTTATTTTCTGCGCAAATCTCCGCTGCTGCGTGTGCTGGTGGCGGCGCTTTTTATTTCTCTAGTACTTCTTTCGGTTTATTTTATCAGTTTTACAACAAGACGTATTCCTCAGATTGATTCTATTGTGCCGCCGGTTGGCTCTCCGGGTGACGTTATTGTTATCAACGGAAAGAATTTCGGTTCAACCCGTGACATGAGCTATGTTGAGATTGCTGGAACCCGCATTACTTCAAGTTCTTATATTTCCTGGACTGACAGCAGCATTAAGCTTGTGCTTCCTTCCAACGTAAAAGACGGCCTTGTTTATGTAGGAATTAAGGACATGCGTTCCAATCCTTCGCTTTTTGCAAACGAGGTGGATATTCCGGTTCCTGTTACAACTGTAAAGCAGATAAGCCGTCCTGTGATTTTGAAACTTTCGGCTATTAAGGTAAACGTGGGCGATGTGCTTACGATTTACGGAAACAATTTTGGTGACGCCCGCAATAATTCCCGCGTGCTTTTTACAATTGACTATAACCGCCGCCTTCGTGATTCGAGCGTAAAGAATATTTCTTATTTTACGGAAAACATGGTTTGCGCCAACGAAGACGAATTTGATTATATTTCCTGGTCTAATACGGAAATCAGCGTTGTCGTGCCGGACGGGGCTTTCAGCGGCGTTGTGATGGTTGATACTGGAAAGCAGCGTTCGGAGCCTATGGAGCTTACTATAAGCGAATCTGCGGGCTCTAAAACCTTTATCAATAAGAAGATTTATCTTTTGACTTATTCTGCTGATGTGGCTGACGTTGTTTGTGACGGACTTTCAACTTTGACTCTGCGGGCACCAATTCCTTTTGAGACTTCTGCCCAGCCAATGGTTGAAACAATTGAAGTTACGCCAGTTCCATCTTTGATGAAGTACCAGCACGACATCATCCATCAGATAACAAAGACAAAAACAAGCACAATCAAAAATGTGATGAATTATACTTTTGTACTTCCGGTTTATGAAATCAATACAAATGTTCTTGCTGACCGGGTAGGAAATTATTCTAAGCTGGAACCTCGGCCTCTTTATGAGCTGGCAACTTCTGCGGATTCCCTTATTCCTAGCAGAAATGCTGATGTTATTTCCCTTGCTAATCAGATTACGGGAAAAGAAAAGAATGCCTACAAAAAGGCAAAACTGATTTACGATTATATGATTACAAACTTCGCCCTTCTTAAAAAGATGAGAAAGGGTGGGGCAGATCCAAAAGAACTGATTTCCAAGAAACGCGGTGATGCTTATGATTTTGCCGTGATTTATACAGCCCTGCTTCGTGCCAGTGGAATTCCTTGCTTGATGGATGCGGGCATTTTAATCGGGCAGGATTTGTCTACTCAGCCTCACTGGTGGAGTGAATTCTATATAGAAAATTTCGGCTGGATTCCGGTTGATGTTTCGCTTGGGGCAGGGTTAGAATATAAGAGCTGGGGTGACATTGAGATTTTGCCTAAGGAATATTATTTTGGTAATCTTGATTCTCATCGTGTTCTTTTCAGCCGCGGTTTGAATGAGCTCAAGCCTTTCAGTGTGGATAATAAGATTGTTCAGCAGCCTAGAAGCTTTGCTTTGCAGACTATCTGGGAAGAAGCGAGCAGCAATGTAAGTAAATATAGTTCGTATTGGAGCACGCCGGTAGTTAGGGGTGTATACTAGGCGATAATCGAAGAACCGTTAAAAAACAAGCCGAAAGGGTTGTTTTAGGTTCATCGATAGAAAGCCTCAGAGGCAAGCTGTGCTTGCCGACTCATCATAATTATAAAGGAGTATGAAGAAATGACTAAAATTTTAAGTGTTGGTGGTTCTATTATTGTTCCGGATAAGCCGGATACTGAGTTTTTGGGAAAATTTATTTCTATGTGTACAGAATGGCTTAAGGAAGATAAGAGCCGCCGTTTGATTCTTGTTGCTGGTGGCGGAGCTCCTGCCCGTGTATATCAGAACGGCTACAAGGAAGTATGCGAAAAAACAGGTGCTTCTTTTGATGCTAACGCAGCTGACTGGATTGGAATTATGGCAACCCGCATCAATGCCCAGCTTTTGAAGGCAAGCTTTGGCGACTACTGCAAGAACGACGTTGTTTATAATCCTACTGAACCTGATTTGAAGTTTGACGGTCAGGTGCTTGTTGCAAGCGGCTGGAAACCAGGATTTTCTACAGATACTGACGCCGTTTATCTTGGTGAAAAATTTGATGCAAAGACAATCGTAAATCTTTCTAATATTGATAAGGTTTATACAGATGACCCTCGCAAAAATCCTGATGCTAAGCCTCTTGATACTATCAGCTGGGAAGAATTCCGCAAGATGGTAGGTGATGAATGGACTCCTGGAAAGAACTGTCCTTTTGACCCGATTGCATCAAAAAAAGCCAGCGAGCTTGGAATGAAGGTAATCTGTGCTGGCGGTAAAGACATTGAAAATATTAAAAAGATATTGAATGACAATGAATATTTCGGAACTACAATAGGATAAAAATATAGTTTAACAAAATTTGCTCCCGGTCGTGTGACGTGGTTCAAAACCGCGCGATATCGCGCTACACGCTGATTATTGCAAAGAAACTATAGAATTGACCGCTCACGCGGTCGCAATAATCAGAGTGTTTTTGAACCACGTTACACTCCCTTGTGCAAGTTTTGTTTAAAAATATTCTTATTGTCTTTCCAGTTCCTGCAGCAGTCGTTCGATTTTTGCTGCGTAGTTGGGGTCGGTTGCCCAGGTGCCGGTAAGACCGAAAATATCAGTAACGAGCTTGGTTTTGTGAACCCAGTTATAGCGGGGGTCAACAAGCTCGTTTTTTAATTTAACGTCTTCTGTTGTGGAATAGGCCTGAAGGTGCTGGATATGGGCGCGGACTCCAAGCTCCCGGGTGGCAAAGCGTTCGCCTGGCTGTTCAGGACCAAGGGCACCCAGTCCGCAGTAATTATGCCATTCCGGCTGAACGAGATTTCCGAATCGCAGAAATCCTGTTTCAAGGCACATCTGGGAAAAGGCTACATCAGAATTAATTCCTTCCATTGCAGCTTCATCAATGTAAAGCTGGGCAAAATCCTTTATCTGTTCGTAATCAATATCAGGGTTGTGGGCAATAAAAAGACGGGCAAGCTGGTCGGCTGTCATCTGGCCACGGTCATTTAAATTTCTTGAAAGTTCATAGTAAGGTCCCTGGTCAACAGGAATACTTTTACATGAATAAAAAAGAGCGAAAATCAGCGGGAAAGTAAAAAAAAGTAAAAATTTTGCATTTTTCATAATAAATTTTTCGGAATTTTTGTCAAAAACGTTAAATCTTGGAAAGTATATATATATGAAAATGATGGTAAAAAATAATCCTGACGTGCGGGAAAAAGCTTTGGAGCACGGAATGTCTTATCCCTATGATGAGGAACTTCTGATGCTGATTTTGGGAAGCGGCACTAAAGAGATGCCTGTGGAGATTATGGCTCATAAAATTCGGGAGGTTCTTGATGCAAGTAATCCTGACCAGGTGGTGAAAAATCTGATGGCTGTAAAGGGAATTGGCGCGGGGAAGGCACTGGCGGTGGCGGCGGCGCTGGAGCTTGGGAAGAGGCGGAACGGGCACCTTAAAAAGAAGATTGCCTGTCCAAGTGATATTGTGCCCTTTGTAAGAAATTATGCCGTCAGCAATAAAGAGCATTTTCTGATGATTACGCTGGACGGCGGCTATCAGATTATTCAGATTCACGTGGTAAGCGTGGGGACTATGAACCGCTCTTTAATTCATCCGCGGGAGATTTTTTCAGATGCAATAAAGGACAATGCAACGGCAATTATTCTCTGCCACAACCATCCTTCGGGGGATTGCACTCCTTCTGAAGATGACCTAAAGGCAACCCGCAGCCTTTTAAGGGCTTCGGAAATCATGGGAATTGAAATTCTGGATCATATTATTGTCAGCTGCGACAATTACTGTAGTTTTATGGAAGGTGATATCTTGTTTCATAGTGACTAGAGGGGTAAAATTAAAGCATGTTTTTTAAGCTTTTGAAAAAGTCGTATTTATTTCTCTTTGCCATTTTTATTCTTTCGGCTTTTTGCGGAGCAGCTTTGTCTGCTCAGGAGACTGTAGAGCCTGAGCGTATGTATGAAATTGAGGGCCATAAGACGGTTCTTGAGATTTTTGCAAACCAGCCTGATGTAAATGTTTTTCTGAACGGAACTTATCAGGGCCGGACAAATCTTACGATTTATGATTTGACTCCGGGCTTTTACCAACTCAGGCTCGAAAAAGAAGGTTGCGAAGGTCAGGAACATACGATTTTTGTAAAGGCGCATTACGGACAGTACTACTGGTTTGAAATAAAGTAAAAGATATAACTGCATTAGAAAAGATTTAGGAAAACTGGCGCGAGGGAGCGTAGCGTGGTACAAGAACACTCTGATTGTTGCGACCGCGTGAGCGGTCAATTCTATAGTTTCTTTGCAACAATCAGCGTGTAGCGCGATATCGCGCGGTCTTGTATCACGCTATGCGACCGGGAGCCAATTTTTAATTTGTTTTTAATTATAATACGGTTGCTTTATTCATTTCTATTTATTAAATTTATTCTATGAAATTATATTCGGGTTCACAGGTTATAAAATTCTGCGCTTTGACGGCGCTTGTTGTTTTTGGAGTTTCGACTTTTACCGGCAGAAAATCTTTTGCAAAAGATGAGGCAAGGGCTGCAGAAAGGAACGAGGCTGACGCTGTTAATGATAAGATAAATCCCGAAGGCCAGATTTCAAGTGCGAAATATGACGCGCAGGGTAATGAGCTGATTACAGGGCTGGAACAAAATCCGGCGGTAATCATACCTGTTTCTACGGGCAGCTCGAACTATACCCAGGATGAACAGCAGAATATCGGTGTTTACGCTGCATGTAACGAGGCGGTTGTGAACATTAATACAAAGGTGACCAGCTACGACTGGTTCCTTGAGCCTTATGTTCAGGACGGCGGTTCGGGGTCCGGCTCAATTATTGATAAACGCGGCTATATTTTGACCAACGTGCATGTAATTCAGGGGGCGACTAAGATTTATGTTTCGCTTTTTGACGGCACTCAGTATGAGGCGGAGGTGGTTGGTCAGGATCTGGACAGCGACCTTGCCGTTATTAAGTTTGACCCGCCGAGCGGAACGGAATTGAAGACGATTTCTTTTGGTGATTCGTCGGCTCTCAAGGTTGGACAGAAGGTGATTGCGATTGGTAACCCTTTTGGTATGGAAAGAACGATGACTACCGGAATTGTTTCGGGGCTTGGACGACCTATTCAGAATTCTAACAACAGAATTATCCGCAATATGATTCAGACGGATGCTTCGATTAACCCGGGAAACTCGGGTGGACCGCTGCTTGATACAAACGGCCACATGATTGGAATCAACACGATGATTATGTCGTCGTCGGGAAGTTCCAGCGGTGTTGGTTTTGCCGTGCCGTCTGAGACTGCTGTGCGCGTAGTTGCTGACCTTATCAAATACGGAAAGGTAAACCGCGGAACTATTGATGCCCGTCTTGTTCAGAACAGCCGAAGAATTGCTTCTTATGCAGGACTTGATATTGCAACCGGTATGCTGGTTTCGGAAGTTACAAAGGGCGGAAATGCAGAAGCTGCAGGATTGAAAGGGGGCACTGAAGCGGCCTACTACGGAAACCGAAGCAGTGTAATTTACCTGGGCGGCGACATCATCACAAAAATTGATAATATTGAAGTTAAGAGTCTGGCGGATTATTATTCGGCGCTGGAAAGTAAGAGACCAGGTGATATTGTTACAGTGGTTGTTCGCAGAAATAAAAAAGACCTTTCTTTACGAGTTACGTTATAATTAACAGGTTATAGGTTCAAGGTTTTAGGTGTTAGGATTTAAGCAGGCGTTGCGGGCGGCGATTGAGCCCGCAGGGTGGGTAGCGAGCAACGAAGTGCGAGCGTAGGGCGGGGCTCCGCCCTCCTGTCCTATAACCTGAAACCTTATTTGGAGGAAAAATGCGTCCATTTGAAGTTGTTTCTCCCTTTCAGCCAAGCGGCGACCAGGGGCAGGCGATTGAAAAGCTTGCTGAGGGATTTTTGCGGGGCGATAAGTATCAGACTCTTAAGGGGGTAACCGGTTCGGGAAAAACTTTTACCATGGCAAAAATTATTGAAAAGGTTCAGCGACCTACTTTGATTTTGAGCCACAATAAAACCTTGAGCGCCCAGCTTTACCGCGAGTTCAAATCATTTTTTCCTAATAACGCAGTTGAATATTTTGTTTCTTACTACGACTACTACCAGCCGGAAGCTTATGTAGCTGCCCGCGACCTTTATATCGAAAAAGACTGCGACATCAACAAGGAAATTGACCAGCTTCGTCTTAGTGCCACCTACAGCCTTATGGAGCGCCGGGATGTAATTGTAGTTGCAACCG
Source organism: Treponema sp. C6A8 (assembly GCF_000619925.1). Lineage (GTDB taxonomy): Bacteria > Spirochaetota > Spirochaetia > Treponematales > Treponemataceae > Treponema_D. Next base: position 132,462 of record NZ_JHVB01000005.1, read on the forward strand.
TTTCCTGTATTTACGGTCTTGGTATGCCTGACTTGTACAAGGAAATGCGGGTTCATGTGGAAAAGGGGCAGGTGCTGAACGTAAAGAAATTTGCCGAGCAGCTGATTGCTCTGCAGTATTCGCGCAATGATGATGTGCTGGACAGGGGGAACTTCCGCATTAAAGGGGACGTTATAGAAGTCTTTCCGCCTTACATGGAAACTGAAGCCGCTTACCGTATTGAGCTTGACTGGGACGAAGTTGCAAAAATCCGCCGCTTTGATGTTCTCAACCGCAGCCTTCTTGAAGAACTTGATGAAACTGTTTTTTACCCGGCAAAGCACTTCGTTGTGCCTCATGATAAACTTCTTGAATCCTGCGACCGAATCCAGAAGGAAATGGAAGAGCGTGTTGAAGAGTTCCGTGCCGCCGGTAAAATGCTTGAAGCTGAGCGTCTTAAAACCCGCACGACTTACGATATTGAAATGCTTAAGGAAATGGGAACCTGCCCGGGAATTGAAAATTATTCGGGCCCGATTTCGGGGCGTAGCCGGGGACAGCCGCCTGCAACACTTTTGCATTACTTTCCGGATGATTTTTTGTGCATGATTGATGAGGCCCACGTTTCTGTTCCTCAGATTGGAGCAATGTACGAAGGCGACCGCAGCCGCAAGCAGAATCTTATTGATTTTGGTTTCCGTCTGCCGAGTGCCCTTGATAACCGCCCGCTTAAAAAAGAGGAGTTTGACGCAAAAATCAATCAGGTGATTTACGTTACGGCAACTCCCCGTCCTGATGAAATCAAGCAGAGTACCCAGGTTGTTGAGCAGCTTATCCGTCCGACTGGTCTTCTTGACCCGGAAATTGAAGTGCGCCCTAGCGAAGGTCAGATGGAAGACATTTACCGCGAAATTAAAGACCGTATTGCCCGCCAGGAGCGCAGTCTTGTCCTTACTTTGACTAAAAAGATGGCGGAGGATTTGACGGATTATCTTACCGAGCTGGACTTAAAGGTAAAATATATTCATTCGGAAATTGACACTTTTGAGCGCGTGGAGATTTTGAAATCCTTGCGCGAGGGCGAAATTGACGTTCTGATTGGAATTAACCTTTTGCGAGAGGGAATTGACCTTCCGGAAGTCAGCTTTATTGCCATCCTTGATGCAGATAAAATCGGATTTTTGCGCTCGGAAACTTCGCTGATTCAGATAATTGGGCGTGCGGCGCGAAATGCGGAAGGCAAGGTTGTGATGTATGCCGACCACAAAAGCCCTGCAATGGAAGCCGCAATCAAGGAGACTGCCCACCGCCGCGAAGTTCAGATGGCTTACAACAAGGAACACGGAATTACGCCTAAGACAATCAAAAAGGCCGTTCAGGATATTCTTGTTCACGAAAAAACTGATGCCGACGAAGATGCCCGTATGAATGTGGAGGTACTCAAAAAATCTGCCAACCTCTTTAATCCGGGCGAACGCAAAAAGCTGATTAAGGCCCTTACAAAGCAGATGAGCGACTGTGCCGACCGCATGGAATACGAGCAGGCAGCGGCTATACGCGACCAGATTAGAGAAATTGAAAATCAATATGGAAAATAGATATAAAAAGAGAGGAAAAAATGAAAAAAACTATTATCTTGCCCTTATTGGGGTTGTGGCGCTTCTTTTTACAGCTTGTGGAAATAAGGGTGAGTCTGAGGTTGTAAAAAGTAAAGAATCAAAAGAAGTGAATCCTGAGTATTTATATCAGCTGGAGCAGCTTGAAATTAAATTATGTGATGAAGAACACGAGCAGCTTGAGTATAAAAAAGAGTATGATATCAATGATCCGGAAAGCCTTCCTTGTATTACAGAATTTCTGTATTCAGAAATTCTGCCGCTTGGAGCAATTGTTACGGTAAAGGAAGAAATGGATTTTTATATCACTCCAAATGAATATTTTGATAAATATGACTTTAATCTTTTACCAGGCGACAAACTTTATGTTACATACTTTGGTATGAATAATGATTGTGAATTTCTTTATGGCCAAACAGCTGGGAAATATAGACCGGAAAACCTCTGGGTAAAAGTTTGTAATGAAAACGGAACAGAAGGCTGGACTCTTGCTAAAAATCTTTTTGTCGTGAAGACGCCGGAAGCAAAACCGTCTTTTCAAAAGCGTTTTTCAGTTTATGGTTATGATTCTGTTGCCTTTAGCCCGGACGGTAAAAGGGTTGGTATAAAAGAATGGGCGGCTCACAGTTTTGGTGACCTTTATGTTATTGATGTTGAGTCTGCAAAAGCAATAGGTACTGTTCTATATGAGCATGCCGATTCAAGTGACGATATCTGCTGTTTTTCTGCTGACGGTAATTCAGTTTTTTTTGTAAGTGACTTGAGTTTGAAAGCTTTGAATATAGAAAAAAGAACAGTAAAAGAGTATGGACGTCCATTCCCTGAGTATGCAACTTTAAGTGACTTGAGGCTTAGTAAAGACGGGAAAAAAATCTGCTATAGATTTGCAGCAAATAACAGATGGGATGTAGATGCTGTTGTTTATATTCTGGATTCAAGCTGGTGTAACAGGCTCACAAAATCAGAATGGCTGTATCATAAAAGGGATTTTTATAGCGAACTCGAAGAAGACATTATGAATAAACAAGGCGTCTGGCAAGTTTCAGCTGCCGATCATTATCACGGTTATGCAATTATTCCTGAAAAAGATTTAGTTTTATATTGTGTTTCAAGAGATGATAATATTCTTTCGGGTATTTATTTCTTCAGACTGTCAACAATGGAATTATTAAAAATTGAAAATCCGTTTTATTATAGCTGGGATAAAGAAGAGAAAATTTATAATGACGTCTTTAACTTCAGAGACATTGTTATAAGTGATGATAGAAGCAAGGCTGGAATTATTGCATATTCATATGACTCAAAGGTAACTTCCGCCACCGTATTTGTCTGTGATCTGAACATTGATGATGTGGCTGCATTACCGGGAAAAAGTTCAATATACGCAGAAGGTATTGATACTTACGAAAAAACAGCAGAAGAGAAGGCAAAACTTTATGTTAACTGTGAAGTTTTTTCAAGTTTAGATGTTTATTCTCTTAGTTTTTCTAATGATAATTATTATAGTGCAAGCCCTGGACGTCATGATGGCTCTTACCGTGGAACTTATTATATTACCTATAGTCCGGAAGGCTGCGTTCTTCATCTTTCAGATATTTTTACAAATGATCAGATGAATTATTATGAACGTGAATTTAATGACAGAATTTATCCAAAGATCTGTACAATTAAACCGGAAGAAGCGAATTTTAATAATATAGGCTTGCTTTATAACGAAAGATGTGATGATTATGATTATATGGGCTATTGGTCAAGAAAACCTAGTCCTGCCGGCCAGGTGTATACTTATGAGGGAGAGGATGTAATAAAATATCCTAAAGATCCTGATGACCTTGATGCTGAGTATTATACAACAGCAAATGTCAGAATGAGGTATTATCCTGATGTTGAAGCAGCTGAAGTAGCCATTTCTTTTTTGGATGATGATTTTCAGTCTTCAACAGAGCGTACTATAATTTACGAAGATACCAGAATCAATGCCTTTGCGGAAACTGTAAAGCAGGATACGATTGACGGCATAACTGCTCCATGGATTTTGACAGAGGTTCATGATCCTAGGGATGACTGGGGAGAGTGCTATATGGTATGGATTTTTGGCGGCTATTGCGAGAAGCGTTAGGAAAGGTATAAAATATTTATACAAAAAATTAGGAGAAAATTAGATGACACCTTTATTTAGTTTATGTATGGTTCTTGTTTTTCTAGTTCTTGTAATCTTTTTTATTTCATATAAGAAGGTTCCAAAGAATAGAATCGGTATCAGAGTTGGACCTTTTGGCTCAAAAACTGTAACTGGTAAGGCAATTTTTGTAGTTCCTTTCCTTCAGAGAATTGACTACATGACACTTGAAAATATTCAGGTTGATTTTGTTTCTAAGGATTCAATTCCGACTCAGGATGCCATCAACATTAAGGTTGATGCCGTAGCAAATATCGCGGTTTCTCAGGATCCTGAAACAATGAAAAAGGCTGCCGCTAAGTTTATCGGTTATTCGACAGCTGATATTGCTATGGTAGTAACTCCTGTTCTGGAAGGTAATATCCGTGAAATCATTTCTCAGATTAAGCTTAAGGATTTGATTCAGGGTGATAAAAAGGTTCTTTCTGAAAAGGTTGTTGAAAACGTTAAGCCAAATCTTTTTGACCTTGGTCTTGAACTTACAACTTTCAACATTCAGAACTTTAAGGATGATAACGGCGTAATCAATAATCTTGGTATTGAAAATACTGTTGCCATTTCTAAGGATGCCGCTAAGGCAAAGGCCGCTGCAGAAGCTGAAGTAAAAATTGCCCAGGCTCAGGCTGATAAGGATGCAAATGATGCCCGCGTTGCTGCTGAACTTGAAATTGCCCAGAAGCAGACTGACCTTGCTATTAAACGCGCTTCTTTACAGCTGCAGGCAGATACTGAAGCTGCAAAGGCTGAAGCTGCTAAAGGAATTGAAACTGAAAATCAGCGTAAGGTGCTTGAAATCAAAGCCGCTGATGCAAATATTGCCCGCCAGGAAAAGCAGATTGAAATTCAGGAGAAGGAAGTTTCCATTAAGGAAAAGGCTCTTGATGCTGAGGTAAAGAAAACTGCCGAGGCTGAAAAGTTTGCGGCACAGCAGAAGGCTGATGCTGAGCTTTATTCTCGCCAGAAAAAGGCTGAGGCTGAAGCATTTGAAATTCAGCGTCAGGCAGAAGCTGAAGCATTTACCCGCCAGAAAAAAGCAGAAGCTGAAAAAATCGCCATGGAAAACGAAGCTGCCGGTAAGAAGGCTCTTGCAGAGGCAATTCAGGCTCAGGGTGAAGCAGAGGCCGCCGCTGTAAAGGCAAAGCTTGTTGCTGAGGCTGACGGTATGCGCGAAAAGGCCGAGGCGCTTAAAGAGTACGGTGACGCCGCTAAGCAGCAGATGCAGCTGGATGCCCTTAAAGTTTACTTTGAGCAGCTTCCAAAGATTGCTGAGGCTTCCGGCATGGCTTATCAGAATGTTGATAAGATTTATATGTACGGCGGCGATTCGTCAAAGCTGACAAAAGATATTATGACAAATGTAACTCAGATTTCTGAAAGTCTTGGAGAAACTCTTGGAATTGATTTGAAGAATCTTCTGGGAAAATTTGTTGAAGGAAAGATTGAAAAGGGTAAGAAAAGCTCAAAAGATGAGGAGTAGAACCGGTCTTTTTGATAATAAAGATTTGGTCTATTGACTATATTTTTTAATTTCTATATAGTTTTTAAACTACTTTTTAATCTGAATTTCATTGTAAGGAAGGAAATAGATTATGTCTAGAATGTGTGATGTTTGCGGAAAAGGCGTTATGTCTGGAAATAAAGTAAGTAAATCTTATAACCATACACGCAGAACTTGGAGACCAAATCTTCATACTATCAGAGCTGACCTTGGAAACGGAACTGTGCGCACAATCAAAATCTGCATGAACTGCTTGAATGCTGGTTTTGTTACAAAGAAAGTAAGAGTTCCAAAAGAAGCTCAGGTAGAAAACAAATAGTTTGAATTTGTGTCTATTAAACGCTTGAAAGCCGTCCTGAATTAAGGGCGGTTTTTTTTATTTAACGGAGTGTCGTGGCTAAATCTCAATTTCCAGCCTGTCGTAAGCGGGAAGAACGGATTTGCAGTTTTTTAAGCCCGGCACGTTCGGAAGCTGTTCTTTTATATATTCAATAATTTCTTCGTGGCTGTTTTCGTGGGTAATATGGGTCATCCAGACGTGTTCAGCAGGGATTTTTGCAGCGCACTGCATGGCCTCTAAAATCGTAAAGTGGGTTGAATGCTCTTTTACTCGAAGTCCGTCTATTACAAGGTGAACGAGCTTTCCGCACTTTTCATTTATCAATTTAATGGAAGAATCTGAAATATAATTCAAATCTGTAAGATAGGCTATGGATTTTTTGCTGCCGTCGTTCTGGCTTTCTGAAAGCAGCCAGCCTGTAACGGGAAGGGAACCATGCATCATAGGAATTGGAGTGATTTGGGTATCTCCAATATTAAAGCTTGATTCCGGGGCAAAAAGTTGGATTTTTGCGACTCCGCCTCCCTGTTTGTGGGTACGGAAAACATAATCAAAGCGGACTTTCACATCCTTAAGCGTGTTCTGATTTGTGTAAATTGGAATAGGCGGCTTTTTCATCTGCTCGATGGCTTTTGGATTTGTGACTTTGTGTGAAAAAGCAGTTGAGAAAATGCGGAGGTCGTCGAGCCCGTGAAGATGGTCGGCGTGAGAGTGTGTCAGAAGAACAGCGTCAACTTCGCGGATATTATTTTCCAGGGCCTGCAGACGGAATTCCGGGCCACAGTCAATCAGAATGTGCTTGCTGTCGTTAGTTGTAACGTAAGCTGAGCATCTATAACGCCTGTCGTGCGGATCACTTGATTTGCAAACCTTGCAGTCGCAGCCGATAACCGGAATTCCATGACTTGTGCCTGTACCTAGGAAAATAAACTTCATATGTTAATTATAGGACTAAAAGTTTGAAAATGAAAGTGTCGCCTTCATATCTTCCAATAATATTTAAAAATACTTAATTACTTAATTGACACGAAAAACTGAATTTTATAAACTAAAATTATGAGCGGAAGGCGATGGTGTCCGATTTTGAACCAGGCATTCCGCATTTTTTTTGTAAAATCGTTTTTTTTAATGGAGGATAACGTTGGACGGAGCTAGTATGTTTTTACAGCAATTAATCAACGGATTATCACTTGGAAGTATTTATGCCCTGATTGCTTTGGGCTACACAATGGTTTATGGTATTGTAAAGCTTATCAACTTTGCACATGGTGATGTTATGATGCTTGGCGCTTATGCCGGCTATTTTGTTTTGCGTGCAATGGGAGCTAACGTGGCTGGTATGACCTGCGCATTCCTTGCGGCCATGATTTTCTGCGGACTTTTTTCTCTTGTTATTGAACGTTTTGCCTATCGTCCGCTTCGTAATGCGCCTCGCCTGAACTCACTTATTACTGCGATTGCGGTTGAACTTATTTTGCAGAACGTAATGCGAGTTCTTCCTTTTGTTGGACCTAACCCTCGCCAGTATCCTACAATGCCTCTTTTGAACTATTCACTTGGCGTGGTTTCTATTTCTAACCTTCAGCTGATTGTAATTATTTCTTCTGCCCTGCTGATGGTTGCCCTTAATATTCTTGTAAACTACACAAAAACCGGTAAGGCTATGCGCGCCGTTTCTTTTGATATGGGTGCTTCAAGCCTTATGGGTATCAGCGTTAATAAAACTATTGCGATTACTTTTGTTATCGGTTCGGTTCTGGCTGGTGCCGGCGGTGTTTTGTATGCAACTGCCTATCCTCAGATTGACCCTATGATGGGTTATATGCCTGGTCTTAAGGCCTTTGTTGCGGCTGTTCTTGGCGGTATCGGTTCTATTCCTGGTGCCATGGTCGGCGGTGTAATTCTGGGAATTGCAGAAACTTTGACTAAGGGATTTATTTCTTCTCAGTATGCTGATGCAATTTCTTTTGCAATTCTGATTGTTATTCTTCTTGTAAAACCAACCGGTTTGTTTGGTTCTAAGAGAACTGTAAAGGTGTAAGGGGGCGGGATATGAAAAATAAGTTTGTTAGAAGTACTATAATTCTTGCCTGCTTTGCACTTGCGGCGCTTTTTATTCCCTCTCTTTTGATTAAGTTTGAGATTATTGACGCTTATAAGGCTCAGATTATCAACCTTGCCGGCATTAATGCAATTATGGCTTTGAGCGTAAATATCATCTGCGGTATTACCGGTCAGCTTTCGCTTGGTCAGGCTGGTTTTATGGCTATCGGATGTTATTCTACTATTTTATTGAACGAAACTGCAGGGCTTCCCCTCAGCGTAAGCATTATCATTGCGGCTTTAATTACAGCCTTCTTTGGCTTCCTGATTGGTTTCCCTACTTTGAAGCTGGACGGCGACTATCTTGCAATTGTAACTCTGGGCTTTGGCGAGATTATCCGCGTAGTTTTAGTAAACCTTAAGGTTCTTACAGGCGGTCCAAACGGTAAGCAGTTTACAACTATGATGGCTTTTGATGCTAATCTTGCCTTTTTCTGCATTATTGGAACGCTGATTTTACTGATTGTTTTGATTCAGAACTTTATCCGTTCTACCTACGGCCGTGCAATTCTTGCTGTCCGTGATGATGAAATTGCGGCAAACAGCTCTGGTATTCCAATTTTCAAATATAAGATGATTGGATTTGTAATTGCTTCTTTTGTAGCAGGAATTGGCGGCGGCCTTTACGTTTCGCTCATTGGCTTTGTAAAACCTGAACAGGCTTCTTTTAACAACTCCATCAACTATCTGATTTACGTTGTTCTTGGCGGTATGGGGTCTACTACCGGTTCTGTTCTTGCAGCCTTTGTTTTGACTTACCTGCAGGAATTCCTCCGCTTCTTAAAGAACTTCAGGCTTTTGATTTATCCTGTAATTCTGATTATCGTAATGCTTTTCCGCCCTCAGGGCTTGCTCGGATTCAAAGAGTTCTCTTTTGTAGGCTTCTTTGACTGGCTTAAGGCTGGCGGACTTAAAAAAGTATTTTCAAAGCGTGCTGAGAAAGCTGCTGTAGAGGGAGGCAAATAATGAGTGAAGAAAGAAAATCGGTTCTCCAGGCGGCAGACATTTCTATTGTTTTTGGCGGACTTACTGCGGTTGCTAATTTTTCCTGCGACCTTAAAGAAGGAGAATTAATTGGTTTGATTGGTCCTAACGGAGCCGGTAAAACTACTGTATTTAATATGCTGAGCGGAGTTTATACTCCAACCAGCGGACAGATTACTTTCTGGGACAGAAACAATAAGGTTCGTGTTACAAATAAAAAATCTCCGGCTCAGTTGAATAAGCTGGGAGTTGCCCGAACTTTCCAGAACATCCGTCTCTTTAATTCTCAGACTGTTGCTGATAATGTTCGCATTGCCCTTCATAATCAGAGAATTGTAAATCCTATTGATGTTCTGCTTCGCCTGCCTAAGTTCCGCCGTGATGAGCAGCTTATGGACCAGAAGGTTGATCAGCTGCTTGCAATTTTGAAGCTTTCTTCTAAGAAAAATGAGCTTGCAAAGAACCTGCCTTACGGTGAGCAGAGAAAGCTTGAAATTGCCCGTGCCCTTGCTTCAAATCCTAAACTTCTTTTGCTGGATGAGCCTGCTGCTGGAATGAACCCTCAGGAAACTGAAGAGCTCCGCCAGATGATTGAGCTTATCCGCAGGGAATTTAATCTGACTGTTCTTTTGATTGAGCACGACATGAAGTTTGTAATGAATATCTGCGAGCGAATTATGGTTTTGAACTACGGCCGTATTATTGCGGAAGGTACTCCGGATGAGATTAAGAAAAATCCTGATGTAATTAAAGCTTATTTGGGAAGTGAGGCTGGAGCATGTTAAAAGTAGAAAACTTAAGTGTAAATTACGGTTCAATTCGAGCCCTGAAAAATATTTCTTTTAATGTAGAAAAGGGCGAAATCATCACCCTGATTGGAAGTAACGGTGCCGGTAAAACTACAACCCTTCATTCTATTTCCAACCTGATTAAAAAGCAGAGTGGAACAATTACTTTTAACGGCGAAGACATTACAAATCTTGCTGCCGATAAAATCGTAACCCGTAATCTTATTCAGGTGCCAGAGGGACGCCGCATTTTCTTAAATCTTTCTGTAAAAGAAAACCTTGAACTTGGCGCTTTTTTGCGTAACGACAAAGAGCAGATTGTCCGCGATCAGGAAATGGTTTTTGAATACTTCCCTCGTCTTAAGGAACGTATCCGCCAGAGCGCAGGTACTTTGTCCGGTGGTGAACTTCAGATGCTGGCAATGGGACGCGCCCTTATGGCTCAGCCTCAGCTTTTGCTTCTGGACGAGCCTAGTATGGGGCTTGCTCCGATTTTTGTTGATGAAATCTTTAATATTGTGCAGAAAATCAATCAGGCTGGCACAACTATTCTTTTAGTTGAACAGAATGCATTTAAAGCTTTGTCAATTGCGAATAGAGGGTATATACTAGAAACAGGAGAAATTACAAAAAGCGGTAATGCTCAGGATTTGATTTCTGACCCTGCCGTTAAGTCTGCATACCTGGGCGGATAGCCCCTGCGTCAATTAGGAGGCCTGATATGATTATCAAAGACGTGATGACAAAAAATCCTGTTTATGTTGAAGAAAGTACACCGATTACTGAAGCAAAACAGCTGATGGTGAAACACAACTTTGGAAAACTTCCTGTTCTGAACAGTTCAAAACGACTGGTTGGAATTATCACTAAAAATGATATTGCAAAGGCTTCCCCTTCGGATGCTACAACTCTTGATATGTACGAAATCAGCTATCTGCTTTCTAAATTGACTTGCGGAAAGTGCATGACTAAAAAAGTACTTACCGTAAGCGAAAATGAAGTTGTAGAAGAAGCTGCAAGGCTGATGATTGATAACGAAATCGGTTGTGTGCCCGTTGTTGAAAATGATGTAGTCGTTGGAATTGTTACTGAAAGTGACCTCTTCCAGCTCTTTACAAATATGTTCGGCGCCCGCTACAAGGGTGTCCGCGCCAATTTCTATATGCAGGATAAACCTGGCGAGCTTGCATGTTTTGCGGCAAAGGTTGCAGAAGCAAAAGGAAACGTAATCGCAATCGTTACCCGCGAATCAGAAAAGCAGGGAACCCGACGTGTAACTGTAAAGGCTACTGATATTTCTATCGATGCCATGAAATCTATTCTGGCTGAATCAAACGCAGAACTGATTGACGTTCGCGTAATTTAGTCAGCAAATTTTTTGTGTGTAATTGTTATAAATCCGTTTGCCTTGTATAATACTCCGCGACAATGATTGATTTTAATTACACACAAGTTATAAATTCTTATCTCTGTTCTCAGTGTGATGTTTTTACTGTTGACGATTTTTATCATTATTTAAAATCAAATGGCATAAAGGCGACAAAAACAGAAATTCATACACTGCTTCATTCTTCAGATTTAGTTTTTCCTCTTATAAACAATCAGTATGTAACCCGCGCAGGCGTTTTTGAAGGCCGCTGGTTCAGTTTTAAGCCAAGTAAAGAAGAAATCGAAAAGGGACAGATTATTCTGGGCCACCGCTGCATGCCTTTTGTAAATCCTGAAATTCCGCCGGATGAAATTCAGGTTTATGTAAACTCAAAAATTATCGAAAAGGGAAGCGCCACTTTTACAATGAACTTTGCACTTGATACCTTTGCCCTTTATGGTGAAGGCTACGTAATTCCATACGTTGTGAATGACAAGGCAAATAAGGAAGTTTCACTTTCTTCTGTTCAGTTTTCCCTGCCGACTGAAGTTACCCTTACTTCCTGGCCGCTTGAAAAAATTGCGGGCGAAAAAGGGATAAAATTCGGTGACAGAATTCTTTGCCGCGTAATAGACTGGGCAGAATGCATTGTTGAAATGTCGGTTTTGCCGGGCTCTCAGGATGAAATGATTATTTCCAGCGCTTCAATAGAGCGTGAAAACTGGTACACTGATTTTGAAAACGGACTTTTGCAGAGTTTTGATAAAAACGGCCCTGCAGGTTCAATAGAAGAACAGCTTGCTTTCTTGTATCTGGAGCATCAGGAAGAGCTTTGCATTAAAAACTGCGGTTCCTCTGAAGAATTTTTGAAGCATACTACAAAAATCGGATTTTCACCTTACGGGGTGGAAACCCGAATCTGGCGTACGGGAGAGGATGTTCCTTACATCGGTAAATGGAATCAGTCTTTTTCCAGCGACCTTCTGCTTTCTGAGATGAGCATAACTTTTACTCCTCAGGTAATAGATGCCTATCTGGAAGATTTTATCTGGGATAACCTTAAGGCAAAGAAAAAACGGGAACTTTCGGAACTTGTTTCTGTGGTTTTCCCGGGCAGTCTTCATCTCAATTCTGAAGAGAGAAATCTGCTCATGTTGAACATGGAAAAACGCCATGATATAATAGAAAAAGATTATAACCAGTTTTCGGATTTTGGAATTGCGCCAATCCGAAAGCGGATGCTTAAGCTTTTTTCAAACGTAAATGAGCTTGTCTGTGATATTGCAGGTTCAAATGTTTCTGTATCGGATTTCCCCCAGCAGGAACTTGTAATTTTATCGCAGCTTTTCAGTCATGTGGTTCATTTATTAGAAGATGTTGAAAATCTTGTCTTGCGCGAACAATTTCCAATTGATGATGTTGCACTTTCTCTTAGCGGTATGGAAGAAACGTTTGAGGATATTGTATATACGCTGAAGGCGGCGCTGGAAAGTAATAAATATAAAGGATTCGGATTAGTAGAGTAGGAGAAAAGTATGGGTGCAGCTGTTGATATTGCAGACATGATTCACCGTGGTGGAGTTTTTGAGCTTGAAGGTAAAAATCCACAGGAAGTTTATTCAAAGGTTACTAAGCTTGTAAAACTTCCGGCGGGAACTGACCCTGAAGTAGTTTATAAGTCGCTTTGTGAACGTGAACAGGTTTTAACTACTGCTGTAGGAAACGGAATTGCACTTCCTCACACAAGAACCCCTGTTTTGAATTCTGAAGATTCCGAAGCAATCTGTGTTGTTTATCTTAAAAATCCTATTGATATGAAGGCTATTGACGGAAGACCTGTTTCTGTAATGTTTGTTCTGCTTGCATCAAGTACACAGACTCATCTTTCTGTGCTTTCAAAACTTGCAGGGCTTTTTAATAATTCTAAATTTAAGCTTGCGCTGGAAAGAAAAACCGGCGAAGAAAGACTTGCGGCAATTATCCGCGGAGTGGCTTAGGCAATAATTTTAATCGGCATTTTTTTAGAGGTGATATATGGACAAAAAAACTATTGAAGCTGTGGCAACATCAATCCGCAGCTTGTCTATGGACGCAATTCAGAAGGCTAATTCTGGACATCCAGGACTTCCACTTGGAGCTGCAGAACTTGCAGCTGTATTGTATGGCGAAGTTTTGAAGCACAACCCTGCTGATTCAAAATGGGCTGACCGCGACCGCTTTGTATTGTCAGCTGGTCATGGTTCTATGCTTCTTTACAGCATTCTTCATCTTGCAGGCTACAAGGTAAGCATGGATGATATCAAGAACTTCCGTCAGGTTGGTTCTAAATGTCCTGGACACCCTGAATTTGGTGATACAGACGGTGTTGAGTGTACTGGTGGTCCTCTTGGACAGGGCGTTTCTATGGCTGTTGGTATGGCAGTTGCAGAAAGCATGCTGGCTGCTAAGTTCAACACAGCAAAGCACACAATCGTTGACCACTACACATACTCACTGGTAGGTGAAGGCTGTCTGCAGGAAGGTGTTGCATCTGAAGCATGTTCACTTGCCGGAAACCTTAAACTTGGTAAACTCATCGTATTCTACGATCAGAATAAGATTTCTATTGACGGTAATACAGACATTACTTTTACTGATGATATTGCAAAACGCTACGAAGCTTACGGCTGGCAGGTTTTGAAAGGCGACATGTATGATGTAGAAGGCATTGCAAAGCTTGTTGCTGAAGCTAAAAAATGCTCAGACAAGCCTTCTTTGATTATGCTTAAGTCTGTAATCGGAAAGAGTGCTCCAAAACAGGGAACAGCTGATGTTCACGGAGCACCTCTTGGAGCTGAAGGAATTATTGAAGCAAAGAAAACTCTTGGTCTTCCAACAGACAAAGACTTCTACGTTCTTCCTGAAGCTTATAAATATTTTGAAGATAAAAAAGCAGCATTTGCTAAGGCTGAAGCTGACTGGAATGCTGAATTTGATGCATGGGCAAAAGAAAATCCTGAACTTAAAAAGCTCTGGGATGCTTACCATTCAGACAGCGTAACAGATGCATCTGTAAAAGATGTTGAATATAAGGTTGGAGACGCATGCGCTACTCGCGATGCTTCTGGAAAAGCATTGAACGTAATTGCTGCACGTTTTGCAAACCTTGTTGGTGGTTCTGCTGACCTTATGGGACCAAACAAGACTGCATTCAAGGCAACTGACAATGGTACATTCAGCCCTGCTAACCGCGCCGGCCGCACAATTGAATACGGTATCCGCGAGTTTGCAATGTCTGCTGTTTGTGCTGGTATTTCTCTGCACGGTGGTCTTCGCCCATTCTGTGCTACATTCCTTGTATTCGCAGATTACCTCCGCCCGTCACTCCGTGTTGTTTCTTTGATGAAGCAGCCTGTAATTTACGTATTTACACACGATTCAATTTACGTTGGAGAAGACGGTCCTACACATCAGCCAATCGAAACAATGACTTCTCTGCGCGCTATTCCTGGTGTTCAGGCAATCCGCCCTGGTGACCCTGAAGAATCTATGGAAGCATGGAAGATTGCTTACGCTTCTAAAGATCATCCGGTTTGTATGGCATTTACCCGCCAGGCTCTTGCAGTTTACGAAAAAGCTGATAAGGACTGGAAGAAGAACATGGCAGAAAAGGGTGCTTACGTTGTACAGGAAGGTTCAGCTAGTCCTGACATCACAATCCTTGCAAGCGGTTCTGAAGTAAATATGGCTCTGGATGCTGCAAAGCTTGTAAGCGGAAAGGCTATCCGTGTAGTTTCTGTTCCAGACTTGAAGAAGTTCGAAGGTCTTTCTAAGGCTGAACAGGACAAGATTATGGGAAATCCAAAACGCGTTGTTTGTACAGAAGCCGGCATTTCTATGGAATGGCTCCAGTTCACTTCTAAAGAAAACTGCTTCTGTCTTGATAACTTTGGTACTTCTGGTCCTGCCAAGAAAGTTGCTGAATATTTCCACTTTACAGCAGAAGATCTGGCTAAATTACTGAATAAATAGATAATTTTGTAAGATGAATAATGAGGCTGTTCTCCAGCTTGGGAGGGCAGCCTTTTTAATTTTAAATGGCATAACGCCCGAGCGTAGAGGGTGGCGAAGCCAGTCTTGTAGACAATGGTATTATAAAGTTGAAGGTGAAATTTGCGCAAGGGAGCGAAGCGTGGTTCAAAAACACTCTGATTGTTGTGACCGCGAAAGCGGTCAGTATTATAGTTTCTTTGCAACAATCAGCGTGTAGCGCGATATCGCGCGGTTTTGAACCATGCTTCGTGACCGGGAGCAATTTTTAATTAATATATTTATAATACCATTGTTTGTAAGACCGAACGTAGTGGAGCCCGGAAGGCGAGTAGGTGTTAGGACTGGCGTAAATGTTGTAAAAAACCGCAAGATTTGGTATAGTTTTCCTATCTAAATATAAAAGGGGTCTTGAAATGCCTTATTCGGAACCAACAAGTCTTGCGATTGTTGCCTGTCCTGGTGGCGAAGCTTTCGCCGATGAAGTCATAACGCACCTCAAACACATGTATAAACACCGCTTCACTTTGAAGAACGATGTTATATCTAAGCGTTATGAGCTAACTAAAGAAGAGCTTGTGAGCAATATCAACCTGCATAACGATGTGCAGACAAGTGATTTGTGCATAAGAGGAGCTACAGATAAGTACCGTCCGCCTGTATTCAAGGTAAATGCTCGGTTTACTTATTTTGCAAATGGTGAGTTCAAGACTGAACTTCTTGAAACTATCCGTGGTAAAGATGTATTTATCTTCCAGGATGTTGAAAATCATGAAGTTCTGACACTCAATGGCGGTAAAAACAAGGTTTCACTTTCTGTGAATGACCATGTAATGTCTCTCCTTGTTACAATTGACGCAGTACGTCAGGCAGGAGCTGAAAAAATCACTCTTGTTGTACCTTCTTATCCTTACAGCCGTCAGCATAAGAAGAAGGGCCGCGAAGGTCTTACTGCATCTATGCTTGGTCACATGTATGAGCTTCTGGGTGTTTCCCGCATTATTACTCTCGACATTCACTCTCGCGAAATTGTAAACGCATTCTCAAAAATCAATCTTGAAAACCTTCATGCAAGTTATCAGATTATCCGCGAACTTGGAAAAATCGTTGACTTGAGCGGTAAAAAAGATGATCTGGTTATCGTTTCGCCTGATACCGGTGCTATTGACCGAAATAAATTCTACGCTTCTGGATTGAAATTGCCTCTGGCTATGATTTACAAGGAGCGCGATTATTCTATCGTAACTCAGAACGCTAACGAAACAAACATCAAGTCTGTTAAGCTTTTGGGTGACGTAAAAGGTAAGGTTGCCTTCCTTGCTGATGATATGCTTGGAACTGGTGGTACTTTGCTTAAAGCTATGGGATTCTTGAAAGAGCAGGGAGCTACAAAGGTTATCTGTGCAATTTCTCTTCCATTCTTTACTGGTGATGCAATTCACCTCTTTGATGAAGCTTATGAAAAGGGACTTTTCTACAGAATCATCGGTACAAACGCTGTTTACCACGAAGAGCTTTTGAAACGTGAATGGTTCATCAACACAAATGTAAGCGGACTTTTTGCAAACGTAATTACACGCGTTCACTACAATCAGTCGCTCAGCGATTTGCTTGATAACCGCAATATTATAGAAAAACTCGTAAAGCTGCAGAATACTCCTGCGTCAGAAAAAGCTGACAAAAAGGATGAAAAGAAGGATGACGCTAAGGCTGAGTAATCTGCCCTTAAATCCATGAAAACTGTACTTTGCGCAGACATCGGAACGACTTCGCTTAAAGCAGGACTTTTTACTGCGGACGGCGAAGCCGTTTTTTTATGCCGTAAGAGCTTTGCAGAGCCGGATGACAGATATGTTGCGCTGGCTTGGATGGGAGCGCTTGCGGCGACTGTGGGAAAACTGAGTGAGGAAGAAAAGGCTTCTGTTGCTGGACTTTGTATTTCCGGCGCGGGCCCTACTGTCGTGCTTGATGACGGGCTGACTTTCCGCTGGAATGAGAAATTGGGAGGGGAGTCTGGCGAAGTAAAAGTGCCGTCTGCCGCCGCCCGCTCTCTCTTCCTGCCCCGCATTCTGGAACTTAAAAATCGCTTTCCCAAAGAATACGCTTCTTCTTCCCGCGTTTTTTCCGGCCCTGAATATTTTATTTACCAGCTGACGGGAACTGCCCTTACGATTTTGCCGGAAGCTCGTTTTGAGCAGGCTTACTGGAATGATGAAGCCGCACTTGCGTGCGGAATAGATTCAGGAAAACTCCCAGGTTTTGCTGCCCCTGGAGAGCGGGCAGGGGAACTTTCCCAGGCTGCAGCCACTGCCCTGGGACTTGCAGCAGGTCTTCCCGTTTTCTGCGGTGCCCCTGACTTTGTAGTTGCCCTTATCGGGACAAACACCCTGCAGGCTGGCCGTCTTTGTGACCGAGCAGGCTCCAGCGAAGGCTTTAATTTCTGTACTGACCGCCAGGTTTTCACGCCTGCTACCCGTACTTTACCTTCTGTAATTCCGGGTCTCTGGAACATTTCTGTTTTGAGTACGGAAAGCGGCCGTATTTTTGTAGAATATAAACACCGGCTTGAAAAAGAGCGCGGTTCAACAATAGATTATCCCCAGCTTGTGGATGCTGCCTTAAAAAATTCCCGGAGCGAGGGCGGAAAAATTATCCGCCAGATTATAGAGCAGGTTAAGGCTTCGGTAGGGCAGCTGAAAAATGCCCTGGCTGAAAACGGAATTGAATTTCCAGCCAGCATGACGGTTACCGGCGGACAGGCTAAGAACGACAGCTGGATGCAGATGAAGGCTGACGCCCTTGGAATGGCGCTTGAAATCTGCAACTGCCCGGACAGCGAGCTTACGGGAGACGCATGCGCGGCCTGGTTTGGTTTGGGTGTTTACGGGGGGCTGCATGACGCGGCTAATCACATTGTAAAAGTTACTAAGAGGTTTAGTCCCAATGAAAATTTATAAAATCCCGGAAGATTTAAAGACAATCATCTTTGACATAGATTCAACTCTTTATACAAATGCTGCCTACGCTTTTGAACAGGTGGACTGTCAGGTACGTGAGTACGCCCGCATTACCGGAATGACAGCCGATGAAGCCCGCGAAAAAGTTTTGAATTATAGAAAAGATTTTGCCGCAAAAAACGATGGAAAAAAAGTCAGCCTGGGAAACACCCTTTTATCTTTTGGAATTCCAATCGAACAGAGCGTAGAATGGCGAAAAACTTTGCTTGAGCCTAAGAACTTTCTTTCCCGCGATAAAAAACTGATAGAAACGATGAAACAGCTTGAAAAAAAATACAAGCTTATTTGCGTTACAAATAATCCTGTTCTGCCGGCAAGAAAAACTCTTGATGCTCTTGGAGTCAGTTCTTTCTTCCCGGAAATCGTGGGACTTGATACCTGCTTTAAGTCTAAACCGGCGCTTGAACCTTTTCAGAGGGCCTGCGAAATCACAAAAACTCAGCCTTCAAAGTGTCTTGCAATCGGCGACCGCTACGATATGGATATTGCCCTTCCTCTGGAAATGGGTATGGGCGGAATCCTGGTAACAGGGGTTGAAGAGGTTTACAGTCTGCCTGTCTAAGGAAATTATTTTTATATAACATCCTTTTTTTTCTTGTGTCTTTAGTTATCCGTGATAAAATAATAATTGGATATTTGTCTAAGGATGATATGGCTGGAAAAAGCATAACTTATTACGGATACGACAAGGAAACTTACAAAGAATGTCTTGGAATGATTAAGACCTCAAATCGTAATCATATTATGGTTATGAATTTGTGTTTTCTTGGCGTTGTTTCTCTGTATTTTATTGCTTCATTTTTAAATTTTTTTAATTTAAGCCGTGAAAATATTTTTATTTACGGAGGCTATGTTTTATCTTCTATAACAATGGCTCTTGTAATCGGTCTTTGCCCTAAATTTTCTGTAAAGCATAGTTTTAAATTCCTTGTAATAAACGTTATCATGATGTATTCCTACGGAATTTGTGTGTCGGCATTCCGTCCTTACATCCCGGGAACTTTCTATCTTATTGTTTTGATTCTTACGACACTGAGTTATACAGACAATATTCTGCGAATGGTTCTGGTAACCGGAGCTTTGAGTGCCATTTACCTATGGTCTAGTTATAGTTTTAAGACTTTTTCAATTGCTCACATTGATACTTTTAATCTTCTTCTGGTTCAGGCGCTGGCAATAGGAATGCACTTTATGTTCCACAGAATGAGAATCCAGCAGTATCTGCTTTATATGAAAAATATTCAGATTACGAAGGAGCTGGAAGTAAAATCCTCTTTTGATACTTTGACTGGTCTTTTGAACCGCGGACGATTTTTCTCTGTTGCAGATCAGATTTTAAAGCTTAATGACGGCTCTCATATCTGGATTGCCCTTTTTGACCTTGATGAATTTAAGGAAATTAATGACAGCATGGGCCATCAGATGGGTGATAAGGTTATTCAGATTGTCGGACGTACTATAATCGATGTTCTGGGAATTGAGGAACATTATAAAAAATCTATTTCTGAATGGAATTTGAATAATGTTGAAGGTTTAGCCGGTCGTCTTGGCGGTGATGAATTTATAGTTTTGTACAGAACTAAGGCTGATGATAAGACTTCAAATGCAGTTCTTTCTGAAATTTTGAAGAAACTTAATATTGCAAATTATGATGGCTCTGGCAAGGGAATAAAGAGTTCAATTGGTTATACAGAGCTTAACGTAAATGATGATGATCTTGATCTTGCTTATAAACATGCTGACGACGCTTTGTACGAGGCAAAAAAGGCCGGCAAAAATCAGATTCGTTTTTACGCCACTGAAGAAATAAACGAAAAGAGAGGTTAATAATGTTTAATCTTTCTATCTATCTTATAATTCTTGAATTCTGTCTGATGTTTGCAAATGTGATGCTCTGCATTTATTTTTTGATCTGGAAAAGGACAGTTTTTCTTAAAAACGACTGTTTAAGATTCCTAATTATATTTTTTGTCATCTTTCTGATGATTGGAATCGTGATAATGCATTATCTAATTTTTTCACGAATTATTCCTGAGTCAAAAATTGCAATCCTTCTTTATTGCGGTGAACTTGTTTTCAGTTTTACACTTTTCCTTTTTTTCATTCAGTTTATGAGGGCAGAAGAGTATGGAACTCAGATTCTTGAAACTGTAATTGGTTTTGTAGAAGCCTGGGATCCTAATCTTGAAGGCCATACAATAAATGTTAGAAATCTGACCCTCCTGCTTTATGATGAACTGCCACTGCGGTATAGAATCCGCCTGAACCCTAAACGGCTTGCCTGTGCGGCTCTTCTTCTTGATTTTGGAAAGCTTGGCGTTCCTTACGATATCATTATAAAAAGAGGAAAACTGGAGGATGGTGAAAAGGCTATTTTAAGACAGCATCCGGAAATTGCCGCAAGAATTTTAAACCAGATTCCTTCGTTTGAAAAAATTGCAGAATGGATAAAATATCATCACGAGCGGGTAGATGGAAAAGGATACTATCACTTTGAAGGTTCTGAAATCCCGCTTGAATCGCGCATTCTTGCTGTTGCTGATACTTTTTCTGCTTTGACAATGGAAAGAAATTACAAATCATCTTTGACCTACACAGAGGCAATTGCAGAGTTGAAACTTGTTTCAGGTAAGCAGCTTGATGCTGAAATAGTTGAATATTTTTGTCAGATTCCGCTGAGGAAAATTGAAGAAAGCCTTGGTGCTGTAAAAAAGACCATGAAATTCTACCTGACTGAAAATCGAGAGGTTATTTATGAAGAAGAAACTAAGAATTAACCTGATAATTTGCCTTTTAGCTGGATTATTGACATCCTGCGGAAATAAAAAATCTAAGGTTGCTGATGTAAATGCCAGCCTGACTCTTGCCTTGCGTTCTGGTGTTTATGCAGATGTTATAAAGGCACAGGTAAAAGATTTTGAAAACGAAAATAATGTTTCCTGTACAATTCTTGAACTTGGTGAAGATGAACTGCACCAGAGGATTGCTTCTGATGCGGGAATTGTTGCAGGTTCCTATGATTTGTGTATGGTTGACGGCTCCTGGGTCGCAGAATATGCCTCAAAGGGACTTCTTGCAGACCTTACGCAGATGGGCTATGACCTTGATAATGATGTAATTCCTGCAACTAAGACAATCTGTTATCAGAATGGAAAGCTTTATCTTGTTCCTTATTATGGAAACGTAACTGTCCTTTTGTATAACAGACTTTTTGTAAAGGAAGCAGGCTACACTCCGGATCAGATTGATTCTCTTGATGATATTATGAAGATTTGTGAAATTACAAAAAAACGCCACAATCTGGGATTTATGTTCCGCGGCGATACAGCGAATAATATTGTTGTCGATTTTCTTCCTATACTGCGTTCATTTGGTGGCTGGGTGGTTAATGAAAATAATCAGCCTACAGTGAATACTCCGGTTTTTAAGCAGGCAATGAAATTTTATCTTGATTTGATTGAAACCGGACGTGGTGCTAAAAAGAATGATTTGATAGCGGCTATTGCAAATAAATCTGCTGCCATAGGAATCGGCTGGCCTGGCTGGTACACACCTACAAACAATTCTTCTATGGATTATATAGCCTTGAGCGGAAAAAAAGATGCTGATAGTCCTGCATATAATGCGAATGTTTACGGAATATGGACTCTTGGAATTCCTTCAAACAGTCAGAATAAGGAGTATGCAATAAAACTGCTTTCTTATTTAATGGAGCCTGAGAGACAGAAGGATTCTGTAAATATTGGAGGCGTTCCCTGTCGTTATTCCAGCTTGCGTGACAGCGGTGTTCTTGCAAAATTTCCTCAGTATGAAGCAGTAGGTCGTGCTCTGGAAAGCGGAGTTTATCGTCCTGTTATGACACAGTGGACAAGTTTTTACACTGTTCTGGGAAAAGAAATGGATTTGATAATTAAAGGCGAAAAATCAATTGATGAAGGTCTGGATGATGCCCAGATTCAGATTAAGAGCATGCTTTCTGTTTCGTCTGAAAGATGATGTAGAAAATAATAAATTAATATAAAATAGCAGTCTGTGTAAGACTTTTACAGGGAAGCACAGACTGCTTTTTTTTATGATTTTTGTTTCAGATTTTTATAAGAAGATTTTTTCTCAGAAAGTTTACAAAATTGCCCTTGATGCAGGCTGCACTTGTCCCAACCGTGACGGAACCTTGGGGCGGGGCGGCTGTATTTTTTGCAGTCAGAATGGCAGTGGCGATTTTATTCCGGGGCGGAATCTTGCGATTGAAGAACAGATAGAAAAGGCAAAGGCTCTTGTAGAGAGTAAGTTTTCCCGTGCGGCAGCTCGCGGAGAAAAGGTTTCTAAAAAATTTATAGTTTACTTTCAGAATTTTACCAATACTTACGCCGGTGCGGACGGTGATGAAGGGCGGCTCTTTGCTTTGTTTGAAAAGGCAGTGTCTGCGCCGGATGTTGTGGGAATTGCAATTGGAACACGGCCTGACTGTTTGAGCGAGGGGATGCTGGCCTTTTTAGGGGAACTTAGTGAGCGGACTTTTGTTCAGATTGAACTTGGTTTACAGACTGCAAATGAAAAGACGGCAGACTATTGCAGACGGGGATTTAAGAATGAAGTTTATACGAACGCTGTTGACAGACTGCATAAGGCTGCTGAGAATGCGGGCGGTAGAATTCATGTAGTTACGCACGTGATATTCGGGCTGCCGGGAGATGGTACTGACGATATGATGGAGACGGTGAAGCTGGCGGTGGCTGGCGGCACTGATGGAATAAAAATCACGGTCTTGTACGTGGTAGAAGGCACTGACCTTGCCAAAGAATATCGCGCCGGAAAATTCAAGGCGCTGGAAAAAGAAGAATATTATGACTTACTGCGAAAGGCTCTTCCTTTATTGCCGAAAGATATGGTTGTTCACCGTCTTACCGGTGACCCGCCAAAACGTATCTTAATTGCCCCGGAGTGGACTGCAGATAAAAAGCGGGTTATGAATGAGATTCGCGGGATATCAGGATTAATGTGATGTCGTGTAGTAAGCCAAAAAAGCAATAAGAATAGCTGTAAAAATGGCAAAGAACCATTTTATGGTGTAGCTGAAAGTATCAAAAAATGGATCTAAAATTAAGACTTTAATAATGCCAAAGATAGCAGGAAAGCCAAATACGACAAGAAAAGCCATAAGGACATCACCTTTTCTAACTTTTATCTTTATTCCAAATAAAATATCCAGCAAAAGATAAATACACCAGACAAATATAATTCCAACATAAAAATGAAAGGCTTTAATTCTTCCCGCCATATAGGCATTAGAATTGTTTTCGAAATCATGTTTCAGGTCATTCTTAAATTTGCCGTAAGTATCTTTTTTAGGAGAGATTTTCCCAAAAAGGCCTTTCTTATAAATCATAGCTAAGCGAATTATAACGAAAGAGAGTTTTTACGCCAATATTTCCGAATTTTCCTGCTTCTTGCAAAATCTTCTTCAGAATTCTATTATATATCAGCGAACTTAGACTTTTTCAAAGCTGAGATTCGGATTCTACATTCATATTCTTAAAATAAAGTTGTAAGCGATGTTTGCGAAGCAAACTCGTAACTTTGTAAAACTGAAAGTTTTGCAAAGTGGGCATGATCCAATGGAGGACAGGTACTATGACAACTCTTGATTTCCCAAAGTGGAAAAGTGAAAATCGTAAAATTTCTATGGTCACTTGTTATGATTCGACATTTGCGCGGATTATTAACGATTCGGACATTGACTGCATTTTGATTGGCGACAGTGCTTCTATGGTAATGCACGGCGAAAAAACTACTGTTCCTGCAAAAATGGAATGGATGGTTGAGCATACCCGCAGTGTTCGTAATGGTGCGCCTGATAAATATATTGTTGCTGACATGCCATTTTTGACAACCCGCAAGGGCATTGAGCATGCAACTGACTGTGCAGGTCAGCTTTTAGTGGCGGGCGCTAACTCTGTAAAAATTGAAGGTATGTTCGGGCAGGAAGATATTGTTGCTCATCTTGTTCAGAGCGGAATTCCTGTTATGGCTCATCTTGGATTGACTCCGCAGTTTTATAACGCATTCGGCGGTCACAAGATGCAGGGAAAAACTGACGAAGCCGCTGAAAAAATAATTGAAGAAGCAAAAATCGCAGAAAAGCTTGGTTGTTTTGCAATCGTTCTGGAATGTATTCCGGCGGCACTTGCGACAAAAATCACTAAGGCAGTTTCAATCCCAACTATTGGAATTGGCGCTGGCGTTGAGTGTGACGGTCAGGTTCTTGTTTTGTTTGATATGCTTGGCATGAGCGGATTTAAGATTCGTTTTGTTCGCCAGTATTTGAACGGACTTGAATTGATTAAGGGCGCGCTGAATCAGTACAGTGCGGATGTACACAATGCAGCCTTCCCGGCTGGTAATGAGATAAAATAGAATTGCAGCAACTTCCGCTTGCGGAAGTTAAGCAAAGGTTAGAAGAACTGCAAGATTGTAGATAAAATTACAACCTTTGCAGAAGTAGGAGTAGAAAAATGAAAGTTATAAAGACTGTTGAAGAATTTAAAGAGATTAGAAAAACTTTTGGTGATAAGAGCGTTGGTTTTGTGCCTACTATGGGCGGCCTGCATAACGGTCACCTTTCTTTGATGAAGCGTGCGATTGCAGAAAACGATATCAGCGTGGCAAGTGTTTATCTGAACCCTACTCAGTTTAACGACAAGAAGGATTTGGAAACTTACCCTGCAAATTTTGATGACGACTGCGCTCTTTTGGAAAAGGCTGGCATTGATTATCTTTTTGCACCAACTTACCCGGTTATGTACCCGGATGACTACAAATATATGCTGACAGAAAAGGACTTCAGCAAGGAGCTTTGCGGAGCTAAGAGACCTGGTCACTTTGACGGTGTTCTGACTGTTGTAATGAAGCTTTTGAATATTGTAAAGCCGACACGCGCTTATTTTGGTGAAAAGGACTTCCAGCAGTATAAACTTTTGGACGGAATGGTTAAGGCTTTCTTTATGGATGTTCAGCTTGTGCCATGTCCGATAGTTCGCGAAGAAAACGGTCTTGCAATTTCAAGCCGTAACAGAAAATTGAGCCCTGCTGGACTTGCTCTTGCTCCAAAATTTCACGAGATTATGGCAGCCGGCGGTTCGGAAGAAGAAATTGCGAAGAAGCTGGAAGCTGCAGGATTTAAAGTAGATTACGTTACTAAGAAGGATGGCCGTTTGTATGCGGCAGTGTTCTTAGAGGAAGTTAGATTAATAGATAATATTGCAATTTAAGCTATAAGGCAAAAAAAATGCGCGAGGGAGTGTTGCGTGATTCAAAAACACTCTGGTTGTTGTGACCGCGAAAGCGGTCAGTATTATAGTTTCTTTGCAACAACCAGCGTGTAGCGCCTTATGGCGCGGTTTTGAATCATGCTATACGACCGGGAGCTTTTTTTTTGCCTTGGAAGGTAGATTAATATGGGTAAAAATATATTATTGCATGTAACTGGTTCAATCAGCTGCTACAAAGCCTGCGCGCTTACAAGCCTGCTTACAAAAAACGGCTACAATGTGCGTGTAATTGCCAGCGAAGATGCTCTTAAATTTGTTGGGGCTGCCAGCTTTGAAGGCTTGAGCCACAATAAGCTTGAAACTTCTATGTTTGGTAACGACGACCCTATTCCGCACATTCATCTTGCGCAGAACTGGGCAGATTTGATTATTTCTTACCCTTGCAGCGCAAATACAATCAACCGCCTTGCATGCGGGCTTGCAGACGATCTTTTTGGCGCTGTTTGCCTTGCCAATAATTTTGAAAAGCCGCTTTTGATTGCACCTGCAATGAATACAAATATGTTCCGTCATCCAAGCGTTCAGGAAAGCCTTAAAAAGCTTAAAGGCTGGGGCGCTCAGATTCTTCCTTGCGGGGAAGGCGAACTTGCCTGCGGCACTACCGGTGTGGGAAGACTCTTGGAGCCTGCGGAAGCATTAGAATTTATCGAAAAAGCGCTTTCTTAAAAAGAAGGGGAAAAGTATAAAAAGGCGGGAGGGAGCAGGGCGTTTTGCAAAAACACTCTGGTTGTTGTGACCGCGTGAGCGGTCAGTATTATAGTTTCTTTGCAACAACCAGCGTGTAGCGCCTTATGGCGCGGTTTTGCAAAATGCCCTGTGACCGGAAGCCTTTTTTAGGTGAACTCGTTTATTAATGAGGTTTTATGAAGATTTTAATTACCGGTGGTGGCTCAGAAGAGCCTATTGATAACGTACGTGCAGTCTGCAATTTTTCTACAGGCCGTACTTCTGCTTTTCTTGCGGATTATTTTGCGGGGCAGGGGCACGAGGTTTGTGAAATTGTTTCTGAACGTGCGGTAAAGGCAGAAAAAGCCCGCCTTTTGACATACAAAACTTTTGCCCAGCTGGCTGTCTGTCTTGAAAACGAATGCCGCATAGGTGCTTATGATTTGATAGTTCATGCGGCTGCCGTAAGTGACTACTCGCCTTATGAGCTTGTAGTTGACGGAAAAACTTATGCTTGTGGAGAAGTAAGTAAAGTGCCGGCAGGAGCGGAGCTTTGGGTACGGATGAAGAAGAACCCAAAACTTGTGGACAGTCTGAAACTTTGGGCGGGAGATAAGACCTGTGTGTTTGCATTTAAACTCACAAGTAACGCGAGTCCAGAAGCCAGAAAACTGGCGGTGGAGAAGATACTTTCATCCCATCAGAATAAAAATCTTGTGCCTGACTTTGTTGTTTCAAATGATTTGAGCGAGATAAAGGGTGCCCTTCATAAGTTTAAGATTTTGAACCGTTCTCTGGAAGTTGCAAAAGAAGGCGAAAGTTTGAGCGGGCTTGCCCAGGCAATTTTGGGGCTCGCAAGCGAGGGAAAATGACACTAACAGTTGATGTTGGAAATACACAGATTACGGGCGGACTTTTTGAGGACGGAAAGCTTGTGCTTCAGTTCCGCCAGACAACCAGCGCGCGTACGACTTCTGATGAAATCGGGCTGTTTTTTCGCTCGGTGATTCGCGAAAACGGCTTCCGCTGGCAGAAGGTTGAACAGATTGGCGTGTGCAGCGTTGTGCCTTCAATTAATTATTCGCTTTCCAGCGCATTTGCAAAATATTTTTACCAGAAGGCGCTTTTTATTCAGGCGGGAATTAAGACCGGTCTCAAACTCAAATATGCCAACCCTAAGGAAATCGGTGCCGACCGTATTGCCGCTGCTATTGGAGCTATGTCTCTGCATCCTGGTAAAAATCTGATTGTAATTGATATGGGCACGGCTACCACAATCGACGTTGTTACTGCGGAAAAGGAATATCTTGGCGGTGCAATCATGCCGGGCATGAAAATCAGTGTGGAAGCGCTTGCGAGCGGAACAGCTAAACTTCCGATTGTAGAAATCGCTAAGCCTGACAGAAGCTGCGGAACTTCAACAATTGAAGCGATTCAGTCTGGACTTTACTGGGGAAATCTTGGTGCCGTTAAGGAGCTTACACATCAGTTTGAGCAGACTGTTTTCAAAGGTGAAAAACCTTATATAATTGGAACAGGTGGTTTTTCGCGCATTTTTGGTGATGATGACCTGTTTGACGAAATGTGCCCTGAGCTTGTGCTCCTTGGAATTAAAAAGGCACTGGAATTAAATTTGGAGAAATAAGATGGATATTACAGTTTTAAAAGCAAAACTTCACAGAGCGACTGTTACAGACGCTAATTTGAATTATGAGGGTTCGATAAGTATTGATACAGAATTGTGCAAGGCAGCCGGCATGCACAACTGGGAAAAAGTCGACATTCTCAACGTCAACAATGGCGAACGCTTTTCAACTTACATCATTCCCGGCAAAAAAGGCGAAATCTGCCTGAACGGTGCCGCTGCCCGCAAAGCCTGCGTGGGCGACAAAGTTATTATCGTAACTTATACCACAATCGACGAAGCCAAAGCCGACGACTGGCAGCCAAAGGTTGTTTTGCTTGATGAGGGAAATGCAATTAAGGGAATAAAAGGCTAAATATGAGTGTTGAATCAACAAACAAATACCTGCGTGCAAATGACGCTTACAATGAACTCTTTGATGCTTTTGAAGCCCTGAATGTGGATGCAGAATTGAAAATGCCTCTTAATGCGGCTTTAGTTACCCTGAGCAATATTCTTGATTACTGGAAAGAAAATAACGACGTTCATACTAAGCCGCGAGTAAGCGAAGAAAAGCCAGAGCCTAAAAAGAATGATAATCATGGCTTTTCGCTGGTGGAATAAATTAAACTTCTTATAAACTTATCTTACCACCGTTCTTATGCTTCCCATCTTCATTCGCTTCTCACGGGTGTCTTCCAGAAGAGCCTTGAGAGTTTCGGCGTCTTCGGTCTGGATGGCGGTGCGGAACTCGGTCATCATTTTCTGGAAGTTGTCTATGTGCTGGACTAATTTTTCCTTGTTGCTGATGAAAAGTTCTGTCCAGAGTGGGGCGTTTATCATGGCGATGCGGGTGAGGTCTTCAAAGCTGCCGCCGCCGAATGCGGTGATGCCTTCGTCCTGGGCGCTTTCTACCAGGGCGCTTGCGATTACATGGCAGAGCTGGCTTGTGAAGCCGATTTTGTAGTCGTGGATGTCGCAGGTGGTTTCGGTGATTCTTGTAAAGCCCATCAGGGTGATGAGGTTTCTCATTACATCGAGATTTTCGGGTTTGTTGTAGCTCTGGGGTATCAAAATATAATTATGATTTACGAAAAACTGTGCTGATGAATGGGCGTAGCCTTCTTTTTCGCCGCCTGCCATCGGGTGTCCTATGATGAAATCTACGTCGGGGCGGAGAATTTCAGGCATGGATTTTTCAAAAATGCCTTTTACACCACTGATGTCGGTGATAATTGAACCTGATTTGAAATATTCCTTATTATCGCGGATAAAATCCAGGGTGGCGTGTGGGTAAAGGCAGATGAAAAGCACGTCGCAGAGGGGAAGCATGTCCTGAACTTCATCGGAGGTGTAGATGCCGTCAACAATGCCTTCGGCGGTTGCCTGAGAAAGGCAGGCTGTACTTCGGTTGCAGGCGAGAATCTGGCCTTTTGAGCCGTTCTGCCAGAGTATGTTCTGGCGGATGGCCTTGGCGATTGAACCGCCCATAATACCGAGTCCGACAATTCCGTATGTAAGTGTGTTTAAGTTTTTCATAAGTTCTCCTGGGGGCGTTGCGGGGGTGTCCCCCGCTAGAAGGGGTAGCGAGCAACGAAGTGCGAGCGAGGGGAAGGCTTTCCCCATCCCCTGATTTTATATTGTTCGTCCTTCCACTGCGGCATACTTCTTAAGCTTGTCGCAGAGTTCTTCGAACTGTGGAGGGGTCAGCTGCTGGCTGGCGTCGCTCAGGGCTTTTTCAGGGTTGCAGTGAACTTCGATTTCGAGGCCGTCTGCACCGGCTGCAACTGAAGAGCAGGCGAGGGCTCCTACCATCCAGCGGATTCCACAGGCGTGGCTAGGATCGAGAACAACCGGGAGGTGAGTGTATTTGTGAAGGTATGGAACGGCGCTAACGTCCAGGCAGTTGCGGGTGTAGCCGTCAAAGGTACGGATTCCGCGTTCGCACAAAATTACGTTTTCGTTACCGTTTGCCATGATGTATTCTGCGCTCATCAAAAGCTCCTGGATTGTGCCGGAAAGTCCGCGTTTAAGGAGAACCGGTTTGTGAGTTTTGCCGACTTCCTTAAGAAGGTCAAAGTTCTGGAAGTTGCGGGCACCAATCTGAATCATATCGATGTTTTCAAAGTATTTGAGTTCGCTTGCGCTCATGAGTTCTGTACAGATTGGGAGTCCTGTTTCTGCTTTTGCTTTTTCAAGGAGTTTGATTCCTTCTGCGCCCAGGCCCTGGAAGCTGTAAGGAGAAGTGCGTGGCTTGTAAGCGCCGCCGCGAAGAATGCGTGCCCCTGCTTTTTTTACAGCGCGGGCTGCATCCATAATCTGTTCTTCGCTTTCTACCGAACAGGGACCTGCGATAATCACAACTGATTTTCCGTCGCCGATTGTGCAAGGAGTTACGCCAGCCTGACCGCCGCCTACTTCGATTACGGTGTTATGTGGGTGGAAGGCACGGCTTGCCATTTTATAAGGTGCCGATACGCGTTCAGCTTTTTCTACAATGTCCATGCCCAGAAAGTCGTCAGGATCAACCTTGGAAGTGTCGCCCAGCAAGCCCAGAATGGTCATGCTTTCGCCTTTTGAAACGTGAACACCAAAGCCTTTTTCCTTGAGGTTGGCAATAAGTCCTTCTGTCTGCGCCTGTGTGGCTCCTTTTTTCAATGTAATAATCATTTTTGTTACTCCTTACAGTGCGATAGGCTGCCATGGGGGCGCCCGCGTATATACGCTTGGTCAAGGCACGCTTCGCTTAAAGCCTTGACACAATCGTTTTGCAGGTTGATATAAGATTATCAACCTGCAATAAAAAAAGGGAACTCTTTTTAGAGTTCCCTTGTATTTACCTTAATTTAATGAAGTTTCATTTACATTAACGGCACATACCAAAGAACCCAGAAGAGAAGAAATAATACCAGTAATAGTAAAAGTAAGCCAACTTTGTACCGTATTTCTGAGAAGTTTGAGATGTGAAGTTTAAGTTTGCCTTCATAATTTTAATATAACTTAAGTCTGAAAAATTTGCAAGTGTTTCTATGCATAAAAACAAAAAAAAGTTGCTCCCTCGCGCTAATTTTTTTGATTACTTATTTTTTCCAGATAACCCTGCCATTTTTGTAAATGTTTTTTCTATATATTGAGCCTCGCTTTCTGAAAGAGCGGCGCGGGCTAAAAGACTTCTCCAGAAGCGTTCCATATCGGGGCGGCCAGCCAGTTTGAAAAAGCCGATTTTCTGAAGGTTGTCGGTGATGTTTGTAACAGTTTTGTCCAGGCGTTCCAGGGTGAGCGGGGTGTAGCCTGCGTCGGTTTTACCGCTGGATTTCATATTCTGGCGGAAAAGATGATAGCAGATAATCTGAACGGCGTGGGAAAGATTGAGGGAGCCGAATTCCCTGGAAGAAGGAATTGCAACGCCCAGGGTACACATATCAAGCTGGTCGTCGGTCAGGCCGGTACGCTCGTTGCCGAAGATTACGGCGACCTTGCCGCCGGCAGATGACGCTGACTCCTTGTCAGCTGCATTTTCTCGTCCAGTAATCTCATCAGCTAATTCTGCAAATTCCTCGGGCAGCAAAAGCTTTCCTTTTCGGTTTTTACCACGACGGCGGGTTGTTCCGGCACTCAAAGAACAGTCGGCGGTGGCGGCATTTATATCTTCATAAAAAGTTGCATTATCAAAAATGTAGGCGGCATGAATTGCAAGAACGTGAACTTTTTCAGCATCATAATCTTCGCGTTTTCCGACAATGCGAAGTTCCTTAATATCATTATTTGCCATAGCCCGGCATGCAGAACCGATGTTTCTGGCTTCATCAGGATGATCCAAAATTATTACAATATTTTTCAAATTCATACGATAATTTTATCGTTTTATTTAAAAAATGTGTTAAAATATATTGCCAAAATGTTGTTTAATTTGATAAACCAGGAAAAATTATCTACTCCTCACGGTCGTTCAGAACTGATTGCGTTTTTTACGACTTTTTTTGCCCTTATTTACCATATTGCGGTTCTGATTATTTTTGGAGTTCTTCATGTTTATCCAATGTTTTTCTTCAATATTTTCAGCGTCAGTCTTTTTACTGTTCTTTTGATTCTGATTCCAAAACACCAGTCCTATGTCCTTCTTTATCTGATTGCCTCAGTTGAGGTTACGATTCATCAGATTTTTGCGGAATACTGCCTGGGCTCTTACACAAGTTTTAAATTTTTTATCTTTTTGATAGGAACCCTTCCTTATCTTATTTTTGAGAAAGATTTTAAGATTTCGGCTGTTTTTACTGCGATTACGACTCTTATTTTCTTCACCCTCTGCTTTGTTCACTTTCAGACAAGATATATTCAGCATCCTAATGTTCTGCTTTCCTTCCGCATGGTGAATGTCATTCTAAGTCTTACAATGATCATCGTTGTAATTTTGCTTTATACCTACGTCGTCCATACGGTGGAAGAGGAATTAAAAAAGCACGGCGATAATCTTGAAAAGGAAATTCGTCTTGCGGCTTTTATTCAGCAGAACTTTTACAGGCATGATAATGTAGAAATTGAAGGCTGGGAAATTGCTTATTATAACCGTCCTCTGGCTGGTGTAAGCGGCGACCTTTACGATTTTTATGAAACAAATGACGGCGTAAAAGGCCTTGGTATTTTTGATGTTTCCGGTCACGGAATTTCCAGTGGTCTTGTTACAATGCTTGTAAAAAACATCATTCAGCAGGAATTCAACAATCTGAAGGATCTGGAACTCTGGGAAGTAATGAATACCATCAATGACAGGGTAATTGCAGAAAAGGGAAAGATTCAGAATTATCTGACTGGAATTTTAATCCGCATAAAAGGCAATCAGCTGGAAATTGTAAATGCGGGCCATCCTTATCCTATTGTTTACAGAAAGCAGAACGAAAAAGCCTCCTTTATAGAAAAGGCTGGTGAATATCCTGGCGGCTCAATTGGTATTGCGGGCTTCCCGGTTTATTATTATTCTCAGTTTGTGACTTTTGCAAGGGGCGATGAAATCGTTCTTTATACAGATGGAATTTCTGATTCTGAAAACCATGAGGGCGAGCGTTTTATTACCAGGGCTTTTATGGAACAGATTGATGCAACCGCCCTGCTTCCGGTCAATGAGCAGGTAAAGGCAATCAACCGTTATTTGAAGCAGTTCCGTTCCGGTAAGGAAATCAATGACGACATGACTATGATTATTATGAGGAAGAAATAGATTATCGGGTCAAGCCCGATAATGACAGGGTGTCAGCAGTATGATGACAGGATGTCGGCAGGATTATGACAGGAAGTCAGTTCAATAATGACATCAGTTTTTTCCCAGCAGGGTGAAGTCGTGGGCCTTGCTGCAGAAAATAATTCCGCTGCCAGCCTTCTGCATGCATGGAAGGTCTTTTATAGCCTGGACGATATTGTCGGCGTTTTCTGACGGCACGACAATCATCAATAGGTCTTTTTCCGGCACAATCTCCATTCCAAGGAATTTAGCGTCGCCTTCTTTTGCAGTTCCGCGCGCGCTCAAAATCGTGCCGCCACCAGCGCCAGCCTTTCTTGCTGCTGCCATTGCGTCGTCTGCATAGCCTTTATTTACGATTACGTTTACAACAGTGTATTTCATTTCTTCACCTTCCTTGTCCTTGCTGACAGCCTTTTCTGCCCCGGTAAAATCCCCGGTACTTCCTGCCTTGATAAAATCGCCTATATTTATGCTGAACAATACGCCGAAGCTTTTTTTCTTATTTTCCGTGCCCGCAATTATTTCCTTGCGGACATCTTCATAAATTGAGTCGTCTACAATTACGTAAGCAATATCTTTAGAAGTATCACCAAGTCCCAGAAGCTGAATGATATTGCTCTGCGCCGTGCCGCGGGCCATCATAATCGTGCCGCCGCCAGCTCCTTTTGCCGCCGCCGCGCTGGTAATCAGCTCGCCGCAGTCATGGGGAACAATGCTTACAATCAGTTTAAACATTCTGAACCACTCCTTCTGTACGTTTTTGCTTCATTTTAAATACAATTCCCATAATCTGAATTGCAATCAAAGGCATCATGGCAACCAGGGCAATCACCCCGAAAGATTCACTTTCGCCCGAACCGCCGTTGGCCGCTCCAATCGTAAAGGAAAGCACAAAAGTGGAAGTAAGCGGTCCCGACGCAACTCCACCCGAGTCAAAGGCAATGCCGGAAAACATAGTCGGGCAGAAAATCATCAAAAGCATGGCAAGGGCGTAACCCGGAATAAGCACCGTCTTCAAACTGAATCCGTTTACGGCCCGCCAGAGGGCAATTCCAATCGCAATCGCAGTTCCCACCGAAAGAAAAACAAGCAGCATCTTTCGTTTAATTGTACCGCCCGAAACCTGCTCAACCTGCTCGCTTAAAACCCAGACTGCCGGCTCAGCGCAAACGATAATTGCCCCAAGAATAAGGCCCGTTACAATCAAAAGTACGTACCAGCCGCCGCCAAAGTTCATCGCGTTCTGTCCCAAAATCCTGCCAAGTTCCGCCCCAGCCTGTGAGAATCCGCCGTGGACACCATGCAGAAAAATTATCAGCCCGGCAAAAGAGTAAATAAAACCAATCACGATTCTTGTCACCTGCCGCGCCGTCATTTTCAAAAGCCAGAGCTGGAAAATTACAAAAAGCG
Source organism: Treponema sp. C6A8 (assembly GCF_000619925.1). GTDB lineage: Bacteria > Spirochaetota > Spirochaetia > Treponematales > Treponemataceae > Treponema_D. Next base: position 166,628 of record NZ_JHVB01000005.1, read on the forward strand.
CAAATATCGGCAGAATAGAAAGCAGGGCCTCGTGAAAGATTTCTCTAAACAAAGATGAAACGGTGGCGGCCGCAAACTGAGCTGCCACGCCGTCCCCCACAATCTCCCCGCCGCTTTCTGCAAGGTAAGCAGCCGCCCCCGCTGCAGTCTCCCAGCCTGAGGAAGAATTTAAGCTTATAATTCCATAAATCAAAACGGCCAGTACAGGTCCAATGCTTGCAATTCCTGTAAGTCCAAAGCTTGAGTTTTCGTCTTTAGAAGTCATAACGCGGGCAACACCAATTCCCAGTGACATGATAAAAGGCACCGTCATAGGGCCGGTTGTCGCTCCCCCAGAATCAAAGGCGATTCCGATAAAAGCGTTTGGAACAAAAAATGAAACCGCAAAAAGCATTATGTAGGAAATTAAAAGCGTAATTTTAAGTGAAAGCTTTAAAACCGTGCGCAAAAGGCCAATCATAATGAAAATGCCCACGCCGATTGCAATTGAAAAAGTGAAAATATTTTTGTTTACAAAGGAAAAAACGCCTTTTACCTGGTCACTGAAAACCTGAATGTCAGGTTCAGCCGCCGTTACAATAAAACCGATTACAAAGGCTGTTATCAAAAGAAGGGGCAGGCTCTTTTTTGCCGTCAGCGCTGCGCCCGAACGTTCGCCCATGGGCTGAATGCTAAGGTCAACGCCGAGCAAAAAGAGGGTAAGCCCGAAAATCAAAAGCAGGCCGCTTATCACAAAGCGGACAAGAAAAAGTTTTTCAAGCGGAGCAACTGTGAGTCCCAGAGCCAGTACAATCAGAATGACCGGCAGAACTGAGACCGCTGTTTCTTTGAATTTCGCAAGAATATTCATCTATATTATTAGAGAAGTTTTATAAGCTCCAGTACAAGCTGAGCGCTGCATTCAGCGGCAGAATCTTCATTGAAGTTGTAAGTATTTTCTCCGGCATCATCTGCCATATCGCTCATACAGCGGAGAATAAGGAAAGGCACTTTGTTTAATGTGCAGGCGTGGGCAATTGCAGCGCCTTCCATTTCTACACAAAGAGGATTGAAAACTTCCTTAATCTTATTTTTTACGCCTGTATCAGAAATAAACTGGTCGCCGGAAGCAATTCTTCCTTTAAGGATTTTATGCTCGCCTGCAAATTTTGTGTTTGCAAAAGCTTTTACAGCAGCATCTGCCATTGCAGGGTCTGCCTTGAATTCCGGTTCCATGCCCGGAACCTGGCCTGGCTTATAGCCGAAGAATTCAATGTTCATATCGTGGTAAACAGCTTCTGTAGATGCAACAAAGTCGAATACTTTAAGTCCGCCGCCTGTTGCGCCGGCAATACCTGTGTTGATGATTTTGTCAGTGCCGAATTTAAGTGCCAGTGCCTGAGCGCAAAGTGCTGCATTTACCTTACCAACACCGCTGCGTACAATTACAAGATTTTTGCCGTTAATTGTACCTTCATAAAATGTAAGTCCTGCATAATCTGTGCTTACAGGATTTTCAAGTTTTGAACGGAGCATTTTTACTTCTGTTTCCATTGCTCCAATGATGCCTATTTTTGCCATTATTTCTTCCTCTTAATAAATTTGTAGTGTTCAATAGTAGTATCTAGCAGTTTTCCGCTTAAATCAAATTTTGTTACGATAAATTTCATTGTGTATTTGTAGGCGAAAAATCCGAGAACCAGGCCTACAAAAAACAAAATGAAGAAAGAAAGCTGAAGGATTGTTGGGCCGCTTTCATTATCAATTTTAATGACCTTAAACATAATCATAAGGTCTGACCAGAGAAGAATACAAAGAATAATCAGAGTTTCTACTATCTGAATCAAAGTTGAAGCAAGTACAAAAATATTTGAAGCGCGCTGCTTTTTGCGGTATTCAATTTTGTCGTGCTTGCGGCGTTCAAGTTCTTCCGGTGAAAAATCAGCATTTTCTATCATTATTTACCTTCCTTTTTTGTAAAAACAAATGATGCAAAAAGTAATATTCCGCATACTACAACTGCGGCATCTGCAACGTTGAAAGTCGGCCAGCGCTGCAAGCCGAAAAGTCCGTAGAATTTTACGTCAATAAAATCAATTACGCCTTCTGAGCGGAAAATGCGGTCAATAATGTTGCCGAGTCCTCCGCCTGCAATTCCCATGATTGTCCAGCGCTGAAGCTGGGTAAAATCCTTGTTGCGGAAGTAAACGCGGATAACAATTATTACAACCAAAAGCGGCATCAAAGAAAATACAATCTGACGCAGGCTCTGTCCCCAGCCGGCTCCAAGACTGAAGGCTACACCCTTATTTGCTACGTGAATTATGCGGAGAAAATCTCCAAAAAACTGTGCTCCGATTGTGTAAGGCGGAATGTTTGCAACAATCAACGCCTTTGTAATCTGATCTAAAATAATTACAAGCAGGGCAAGTGAAAGCGGTATAAGTTTATTTTTTAATTCTTTTGTCATAGTGTAAATATAACCTCTTTTTGCTTTACTTTAAAGTTTTGTCGGCAAGTCGATGAAGATACATTCAATGCCGGTCTCTTTTTCAAGCTTTTCCTTTACAAGATTTACGCCAAGTGTTTCTGTCTGATAGTGGCCGCCGGAAATCATATTGATTCCGCACTCTTCAACATAGTGGTAAAGCTCATGACTTGTTTCTCCGGTGATGTAGGCATCAAGACCAAGTTCGATGGCCGCTTCTACATCTTCGGTGGCGCCGCCAGAGCAGACTCCGACCGTGCGGATTTCCTTTTTACCAAAGGGAAGTATTGCAAGCGGCTTTTCGCCAGGAGCAAGAACCTTTTCTGCCAGCTCTTCTACTGTAAGGGGCGCCGGCAATTCTCCCCAAAGTCCAATTTCCATCCCGCGCCATTCAGCGAACCTCTGAACCTTATCAAGGTTCAGTCCGATACGCGCCGCAAGGCCAGCGTTGTTTCCGTAAGGAATGTTGGCATCCAGCGGAATGTGATAGCCGATAAGGGCTAAATCATTCTTTATAAAGGTTGAAATCCGCTTGTAAAAACTTCCTGTGATTGTCTGGCAGCCGCCCCAGAAAAGTCCGTGGTGAACAAAAAGAACGTCTGCTCCGGCTTCTGCGGCAAGGCGGGCAGTTGCTTCGCAGGCGTCTACTGCAAAGGCAACCTTTTTTATTTCTTTTTTATCCGGTTCGCTGTTTTGAATCTGAATTCCGTTGAGCGAAATATCCCGGCTGAAATCTTCTTTTTTAAGGAATGAATTAAAATAATCATTCAGCTGGTTTAAGGTCATTAAGTTTCTCCTTTGTAAGAATTGCAGCTCGCTTTGAGTTTTCGCCTTTTTTGTCGCGGTCAACTTCAAAAATTGCTGCCAGAAGAGGATCTGTGTAGTCTACAAAACCGTAGCCCGGTGTCTTGTAAACGGAAGAATCAAGTTCATTCATATAGAAAAGACCTGCAACCTGTTCAGGGTGGGTTTTCTGGAAATCCTGAATTGCAGTGTTTGCAAGAAAATCGCTGGCAAGAATGTATTTTGTGTCAGCAGGAAATTTCTGGCTCAAAAGCTTAAAAACGGCATTGCATTCAAGGGAATAATTGTAGGTGTAAAATTCTGTCTGTGAGTTGAATTTGAATTTATCGTGCAGGCTTGAAGCTACCATTCCAAAGCGGCGGAAGCATCTTCTGTCAAAGAAATTGTGGAGCCAGAGACTGTCGGCGGTGTTTATGTCCGAGCTGATAACTGTATAGCCAAGCTCTGCCAGCTGAAGGAAGTAAGGCACGTAATGGTAGGTTTCCGCTCTTTTATCCGGAAAGAATAGAATGACCGGCGATTGTGTTTGATTTTGCGAGTTAATGACTGCATAATCCCCCGGCGCCGAAGGCGATTTCTCCTCTTTTTTAAATGTATAAAGGGTAAGGTTAGTTTTCTGTAAGGCAGTTGCCTCAATAAATCCGCCTCTGAAATCTCCGTTGTATCGCTCGGTTGTTATTTTTATGTCCGGGGCATTTTTATTTACGTGGCGGTTTGTAAGCGGTGTCGAAGGGGCAAAATAAAGCAGAAAGGCAAGGCTTGCAATGCTTACCAGGGTTGTGGAAATTGCCCAGATGTACATACGGACGGTGTAGTGGTCAACGTAGAGGCGCTCGAAATATCGGTAGAGGGCGTGGAAGTTTGAAAGCAGAACCAGAAGGGCGAGCACGAACCCCAGGCCTGTAAAAATATCAAAGCCCCAGGAAACAATCTGAAAAATGGAAAGGATAAAGGCGACTGGTGAAAGCAGTACAATGGAATCTTTGCGCTGTTCTACAAAAAAAACGCGGCCGTTGGTTATAAGCAATAGTAAGAAGATTAGGAATTCACCGGAAGTTTTCATAAGTACATAATATAGTAAATGATTAAAAGCGACTACTAAAAATGCTTCCGGTCGCAGAGCCTGCTTCAAAACCGCGCAATAATGCGCTACACGTTGTTTGTGGTTTAGAAACTATTTGACTGGCCGCTTTCGCGACCGCCACAAACAAAGTGTTTTTGAATCACGCTCTGCTCCCTTGCGCATTTTTTAAATACTTCTCTTTGCACCTTTTAGAAATTACTCTATAATGAATTCATGTCTTACGAAGTAACAGCTACAAGAAGGAGGCCGCAGAGACTTGGCGATTTGGTTGGTCAGGAATTTGTTGCCGAAACTTTAAGAAACTCAATACTGTCCGGAAAGATTGCTCATGCATATCTTTTTTCCGGCCCGCGCGGATGTGGAAAAACTTCTACTGCGCGAATTCTTGCAAAGGCACTCAACTGTCAGAACGGACCAACTCCTGATCCTTGCTGCCAGTGTTCGGCTTGTCAGGAAATTACAAAAGGCTCAAGCCTTGATGTTATAGAAATCGATGGTGCGTCAAACACCAGTGTAGAAAATATCCGTCAGATTAAGGATGAAGTTCTCTTCCCTCCAAGCAACTGCCGTTATAAGATTTACATTATCGACGAAGTCCACATGCTTTCGACTTCGGCTTTTAACGCATTGCTTAAAACTATTGAAGAGCCGCCTCCATACGTAATTTTTATTTTTGCTACTACTGAACTTCAGAAGGTTCCTGCAACAATTAAGTCCCGCTGTCAGCAGTTCAATTTCCGCCTTGTTGCAATCGACAAGGTAAAGGAATGTCTTGCCCAGGCAGCTGCGGAACTCAATATTCAGGCTGATGACGAAGCTCTCTTCTGGATTGCACGAGAATCAACCGGTTCTATGCGCGACGCCTATACTCTCTTCGACCAGGTTGTTGCCTTCAGTGACGGTCACATTACTTACGAAAAAATCCGCGATAAGCTTGGTCTTGTCGGCATTGAACGCCTGAACACCGTTTTTGAAGCCTGTGCTAAAAATCAGACAGATGCCGTTATTAATCTTCTGGATGAGTTCTTGCAGGGCGGTATTTCTATCGAACAGCTTATTTCTAACTGTGCCGACTACCTGCGCTCGCTTCTTTTAATTAAGAGCGGCGTTACTAAAGAGTCGCTCTTGGGAAACTCTCCTGAACGTTACAGCCGCGACGTGCTTAATGCCTGGAACAATATTCAGGTTGAGCGCGCCCTCTGCATTTTCCTTCAGCTTTACCGCGACATCCGTTATTCACTTTCTCCTCGTTACGAACTTGAACTGGCCTTCAGCCGACTCTGCTGGATTGGCCAGTATGTTTCTAACGTGGAAGTTAAAAAGGCAGTTGATGCGGCACAGCAGCTTTTGCTGGGCTCTGGGGGAAATGCTCCAGTACAGCAGGAAAAGATGATGTTTGCACAGCCGCAAGTGCCTTCCCAGGCGCCGGTTGCGGCACAAACTCAGGCAGCTCCTGCCCAGGCTCAAACTCAAGCGGCTGTACAAAATCCCTTGAACGCGCAGGGCAGCCAGCCTGAAAGCAGCAGTGCCTCTTCAATTCCGCACGGACTTCCGCGTCTTTCCATGCTTGATAATGCCCCGGAGAATTACCCGGATGAGGGTGAGCCCGGCGGGGATGGGGCTCCAGAAGGAGAAGAAAACCCTTTTTCTAATGGCGGTTTCAGTTCATTGCCGCCTGAACAAACAATGGACAAGGCAGATGAACAGCCAAAAGAGCTTGATGAGCGCTTAAAAATTAACGTTTCTACTCAGACAATTCAGATTCAACCGGATCAGGTTATTACTGCGGCAGAGTCTGAGGGCAATTTTGGCTATTCTTTTAATCCTGATGACCCTAACGACGCTCAGAGCGCCGCAGAGGCAGAACTTGACGACGATAACTGGTCAAATATAGATGAGCCGCCGCCAGAACCTTTTTATGGCGACGAGTTTGATGAAGACGGCTCGGGATTTGCAGCCGGAAATCTTGCGCCTATGCCGCCAGCCGGGGCAGGGGAAGCTGCCGTTAAAGAAATTCTTACGTCTTCCGGCCCGGTTTCTCTTTCACAATTCCGCGAGAACGTGATTCAGAGCCTTTCGACCAAGGACGGTTTTGCTGCATCTACCTTGCAGAAGACCTCGGACTGGAAATCAGGAAACAGTCAGGGTAACGGCGACCGCAGCGTAATCATCATTCAGGCTGATTTGTACTCTGAATATGATATTTCCATTTTTAAGCAGAAAGAAGCCGTTATTAATGCGGAGTTGAGCTCAGTTGCAGGAAGCCCTGTTACGCTGCAGGTGGCGCTGAAAAAAATGCAGGCAGCCGCCGGTGATGTAAAAAAGGAAATTCCGCCTCAGGTAAAACTTTTAGCAGATATTTTTAAGGGAACATTAATAGGGCGCTAGCCGCTCAGGAGAAAACTATGAATCCATTTGATATTTTGAAAAACGCAGGCCAGATTAAGCAGCAGGGCGAAAAGCTTCAGCAGGAGCTGGCTCAGATTACAGCCGAAGGTTCATCTGGCGGAAGAATGGTAACCATTACCTTGAACGGAAAATTTGAAATGAAGGGCATTAAGCTTGACCCTATTTGTGTTGATAACCGCGATGTTGGTATGCTGGAAGATTTGATTGTTGCGGCTCACAAAAACGCAATGGATAATATTCAGGAACAGATAAAAGAAAGAACTTCTTCTCTGCTTGGCGGCCTTGATTTGGGCGCTTTGGGACTCTAGGGCGCTCTTTGGGGTGGGGACTTTTTAATGAGCACTTTTGACGACTTAACAAATAATTTTTCACGTCTTCCGGGAATCGGAAAAAAATCTGCCGTGCGCATTGTAAACTGGCTTTTAAAGCAGGATGGCGCCTATGTGCAGAAGTTTGCGCAGAATCTGGGGGTACTGCAGGAGAGGGTAAGGCCCTGCAAGGTTTGCGGAACCTGGACTGAATCTGATACCTGCCCGATTTGTTCGGATCCTTTGCGAGATTCTTCTATTATTTGTGTAGTCGAACAGCCTCAGGATGTTTCTACGATTGAAGCTTACGGCGAGTTTAAGGGACTCTATCACGTGCTGGGCGGTTTGATTAAACCGCTGGAAGGTGTGGGGCCTGCTCAGCTTGCGATTGCCCCTCTGCTGGACAGGATTCGCGGCGGGACTGTGCATGAAGTTATTGTGGCGACGAACCCGACGGTGGAAGGAGACACGACTGCCCTCTACCTGAACAAGCTGATTATGGAACTTGGCGTTTTGCCGGCTGATGGCGGACGCGATAAAATTAAGGTGACCCGTCTTGCAACCGGAATTCCTGTCGGCGGAGACCTGGAATATATAGACAAAAGAACCCTTTCTTTAAGTTTCCGGGGCCGCTCAGAATTTTAACAAAATGTTTGCTTTTACTTGCGTTTCTTATTATAATTTTAAGTACTATATTCGGAAGGATAATTTATGGATACAAATGACTCATTAGTCCCAGGCTTTGATACAGAAAAAGATGATTCGATTCAGTTTTCTCTGCAGAAGATTGACGCTGTAGATAATGGTTGTCTTATCTCACTTTATGGTTTTGTTGATACCTATAATTCAACTTTCTTTCAGAATCAGATTACAAAGATTATAACAGCAGGCTATATCAATTTGATTATTGACTGTTCTATGGTTACAACTATTGCTTCAACTGGTCTTGGTGTTTTGACAAATCTTTTGAAGATGGTTCGCGCTATGGGCGGAAATATCATTCTGGCAGAAGTTCAGGAAAATATTTACGACACCTTTGAACTTTTAGGTTTTGTTCAGTTCTTTAATATAAAAGCTACTGTTGATGAAGCTTTTGCATATTTGACAGGCCGTACAAAGAGTGAAACGGTAGTTTCATTCCCTAAGATTGTAACCTGTCCAAGCTGCGGAAAAAATCTTAAGGCACCGCACGCAGGACGCTTCCGCTGTCTTGAATGCCGTTCCGTTCTTGTTGTTACAGATACCGGTCTGGTTACAAAAGAAGATTAGAAATTACAGGGATTAAGGAATACGTAAAAAAGTTAACTTTTTTACGTATTTTTTTTAACTTTTTCAATTTCTAACAATTCTTTCAGGAAATCGGTTTCAGTTAAACAAAAAGAAAACGTAAGTAATTCCGAAAAATATGTATTTATTTCTTTGAATTGAAGGTTATAATTACCTTTAGAATATTTTCAATTGTTCGATTAGGAGGAAACAATGAAAAAAATGTTAAAAGTTGTTGCCGCTTTGGCTTTGGCTTCTACAGTGCTCTTCACATCATGCGGTGGAAGTAAAGGAAGTGGAAAAAAGACTGTTGGTGTTGCAATGCCTACTCAGTCATCTGAGCGCTGGATTAACGACGGTGCCAACATGAAAAAACAGCTCGAAGCTGCAGGTTATGCTGTTGAATTACAGTATGCAGAAGACGATGTTCAGATGCAGGTTTCTCAGCTTGAGAACTTGATTGCTAAACAGGTAAACTGCCTTGTTGTTGCAGCTATTGACTCAACAGCTTTGGTAAACGTACTTGCTACAGCTAAACAGAACAATATCCCTGTAATTGCTTATGACCGCTTGTTGATGGATACAGACGCAGTTTCATACTACGCTACATTCGATAACAAGGGTGTTGGTACAGCAATTGCTAAATACATCGAAACAGCTAAGTCTCTTAAGACTGCTAAAGATGAAGGCCGTTCATACACAATCGAATTCTTCATGGGATCTCCAGATGATAACAACGCTTTGTTCCTTTACAACGGTGTTATGGAAGTTCTTAAACAGTACCTTGATAACGGTGTTCTTAAATGTAAGACAGGCCGTACATCATTCGAAAAAACATGTATTCTCCGCTGGTCTCAGGAAACTGCTCAGCAGTGGTGTGAAAACTACCTTTCAGGTTTCTATGCTAACGAAAAACTCGACATTGCTTGTACAGCATTCGACGGATTCGCTTATGGTGTAAAAGCTGCTTGTGAAGGTGCTGGATACAAAGTTGGTGTTGACTGGCCTCTTATCACTGGTCAGGATGCTGAACTTATGGCTACAAAGAACATCATCGCTGGTTCACAGACATGTTCTATCTACAAAGACACACGTCTCTTGGCTTCAAAATGTGTAACAATGGTTGAAGCTGTGCTTAAGGGTTCACAGCCAGAAATCAACGACCGCACACAGTACAACAACGGTAAATTGGTTGTTCCATCTTACCTCTGTACTCCAGTTGCAGTTGATAAGTTCAACGTTGATGAAGTTATCGTTGGCGGTGGATATTATACAAAAGAGCAGCTTGGTCTCTAATTAAATACCAGGTCTGGGGCTTTCGGGCTCCAGGAATCGGATAAAAGCCAGCTTTAGAGCAAAAGCTTTAAACTGGCTTTTTTTTTGGATAATCTAAAAAAAAGGTAAAAAAATGGCATCAGAATACATTCTGGAAATGAACAACATTACAAAAGAGTTTCCTGGAGTAAAAGCACTTGATGACGTTAATCTTAAAGTAAAGCAGGGAGAAATCCATGCACTTTGTGGTGAAAACGGAGCCGGTAAATCTACTCTTATGAATCTCTTGTCTGGAAACTATCCATACGGTTCATATTCAGGCGACATTATTTACAAGGGTGAACTTTGTAAGTTTCATGATATTAAAGCCGGCGAAAAGAAAGGTATTGTAATTATTCACCAGGAATTGGCGCTCAGCCCGTATCTTTCGGTTGCTGAAAATATTTTTATGGGCAACGAACAGCTTAGTTGCCGTGGTGTAATCGACTGGGATAAAACCCGCGTAAATGCCAAAAAAATGCTGGAAAAAGTAGGACTTGGTGATGAAAATATCAACGTTCCTGTTGGTACTCTTGGTGTTGGAAAACAGCAGCTTATCGAAATTGCTAAGGCTCTTAGTAAGAACGTTGAGCTTCTGATTCTGGACGAACCTACAGCCTCTTTAAATGATGAAGAAAGTGCTCACTTGCTGGACATCCTGCGTGGGCTTAAACAGCAGGGAATCACAAGTATTATGATTTCCCATAAATTAAACGAAATTAATGCGATTGCCGATTCAATCACAATTATCCGTGATGGAAAGACAATTGAAACTCTTATTAAAGGCGAAGATGATATGTCGGAAGACCGTATCATCAAGGGAATGGTTGGTCGTGAAATGTCTAACCGTTATCCTCCTCGCGAAAATATTAAAAAAGGCGAAGTAATTCTTGAAGTTAAGAACTGGAACGTATTCCATCCTGAAGATGAAACACGCCAGATGATTACTAACGTAAACTTCAATGTTCGCGCCGGTGAAGTTGTAGGTTTTGCAGGACTTATGGGTGCCGGTCGTACAGAGCTTGCCATGAGTATTTTTGGTAAGAGTTATGGTCAGAAGATTTCCGGTGAAATCTACATGCACGGCAAAAAAGTTACTATTAATAACGTAAAGGATGCCGTAAATGCGGGAATTGCCTATACTTCGGAAGACCGCAAGAATTACGGTTTGAACCTGATTGCCGATGTTAAGACTAACATGACTATGGCGGCATTGCGAAACTACTACGCACGCAAAGGTGTTGTAGACAGTAATAAGGAAATCCTTGATTCAGAAGACTTCAGAAAGAAAATCAATGTAAAGACTCCGTCTGTAAACCAGGTTGTGGGAACTCTTTCTGGTGGTAACCAGCAGAAGGTTGTACTTGCAAAATGGATGATGACTTTGCCTGATGTTCTTATTCTTGATGAACCTACCCGCGGTATCGACGTTGGTGCTAAGTACGAAATCTACTGTGTAATCAACGAACTTGCCAGAGCAGGAAAAGCCGTAATCGTAATTTCATCAGAAATGCCTGAAGTAATTGGTACCTGTGACCGTGTTTATGTAATCAGCGAAGGTGAAATTGCCGGAGAATTGCAGAAAGACCAGCTTTCACAGGAAAACATTATGAAGTGCATTGTGAACCATAATTCTTAAAAAAAAGAGAGGAAAAATAAAATGAGTGATGTAAAACAGTTTAAACATTATGAAAACATCAACATAAAACAATACGGAATGGTTATTGCTCTTGTTGCAATCTTCCTTTTGTTCAACCTTTTCACTGGCGGAAAGAATGCTTCGCCAATGAACATTAACAACCTGGTAATGCAGAACGGTTACGTTGTTATCATGGCAACTGGTATGCTTCTTTGTGTACTTACCGGAAACGTTGACCTTGGTGTAGGTTCTATTGTAGCTCTTACTGGTGCTATTTCTGCTATCTGTGTTGTAGACTTGCACTTCCCGATTTTGCTTGCCTTCCTTACAGCTCTTTTGGTCGGTATTGCTTGTGGTGCTTTTGCAGGTTTCTTTATTGCTAAACTGGGTATTCCGCCTTTCGTTGTAACTCTTGCTACAATGCTTATGGGACGCGGTCTTACTTATACAATGCTTAAGGCTCAGACAAAAGGTCCAACTCCACAAGCATATAACTGGATTGGTGCCGGCTTCCTTCCTACAATCAAGATGGGAAAGATTGACCTTGTTACTATTGTGATTGCCGCTGTTGCTACAGTATTCATCATTCTTGGTGATATTAAGGCTAACCGCACAAAGCTTAAGTATAACTTCAACGTAAACCCACTCTGGCAGCGCGTTGTAAAGCTTATCGTAATCATCTTCATCTTGTGGTTCCTCTTCCTTAAACTCGCTCAGAACAATGGTGTACCTATCGTTCTTGTTTTGTGTGGAATTATCGTAGCAATCTACAACTTCATTACAAGCCGCACAGTTGCCGGTCGTCAGATTTACGCTCTTGGTGGTAACGAAAAGGCTGCCCGCCTTTCTGGTATCAACACACGCAGCGTATTCTTCTGGGTTTATACAAACATGGGATTCTTAGCCGCTGTAGCTGGTATCGTTCTTTCTGCCCGCAACGGTTCTGCAACTCCAAAAGCTGGTGATGGTTTTGAAATGGATGCCATCGCTTCATGTTACATTGGTGGTGCTGCAACTGCCGGTGGTATCGGTACAATCATTGGTGCCGTAGTCGGAGCTTTCGTAATGGGAGTTTTGAACAATGGTATGTCTTTGATTGGTTGGTCTACTGATATTCAGAAGATTGTTAAGGGTGCGGTATTGCTGGGTGCAGTAGTATTTGACCTGGTATCAAAGAAACGAAAATAATACGTGCGGTTAAAAATGAGGTTTTACAACTTCCGAATGCATGTAACCGCACTAACACCTTTTTGCTTAGCAAAAAGGTGAAATTGGATGAAGTGAGATAAAAAAATGCTCCCGGTCGCATAGCGTGGTGCAAAACCGCGCAATAATGCGCTACACGCTGATTGTGGTAAAGAAACTATAAAAATGGCCGCTCTCGCGGCCGTCACAATCAGAGTGTTTTTGCCCCGCGCTACACTCCCTCGCGCATTTTTTTCCTTCCAAATTATAGTATTTCTTACTAAGTTTCAGATTTCAGTTATTTCTGGCTTTCTAATTTCTTCCTAAGTTTCAGTTTCTATTAATTAGCTGCAGTTTCTTTTTTGTATTCTTCTATGATACTAGCCTTTAGTCCGTCCAGGCCTTTTGGCATGAGGCCGCAGCATTTTTCTTCGGTGCAGTAGCCGATGGTTTTGCAGGATGGGACAAAGTAGTTGTCGCAGATCCATTTCCATTCGTCTGAGTAAGTGGAAAGTTTACTTTTGATTTCGCCGGCAAGGGTGCGGATTTCTTTCAGGGCGCGGTTACAGAGGCGCATATTCATAAAGTGCATAAGGCCACGCAGGTTGATTTTCCATACGATTTTTGTGTGCATGCCTAGTGGCAGGATGTTGGCACAGTCTTCCTTTTTCATTCCGAGTTCAAGAAGTTTTCCGTAATTTTCAGAAATATCGCCCATGGTTTTTGCAATCTGTTCTTTCTGTTCTTCTGTGCTGCCTGGGTTGTAGTAGGCAAAATCTTCAAAATTGATGTAGCGGGTTGAATCCTGAAGGCGGGTAACGCCGATGATATGTGTGTAAAGTTCGCGGATACAGCGGGCAGAGTAGCCTTCGATAATCATTTCTACGGTCGGATATTCTGCAGTACGTAAATGTCCGCTCTGAATGCAGGATTTTCCGCGCTTGATATTTTTTTCAACGTCTGTGATGTCTGAATTCCAGCATACGCCGGCATTTTCCCCGATATGTGCAAGAGGGTCTTTTTCTGTGCGTTTTTCAATAATTGTAATCATGATTTTATTTTAGCGGAAAGAAATATAAAAAAATAGGGCTGACTGATAAGTTCACTATGTCAGAACTTATCAGTCAGCCCCTTTTCGGAAATGGGTTTTTAGATTTTCCAGCAGATTCCTACGGTTGGAATTACTTTTACACCACCGCGGGAAAGAGATTTAGTATCAGTTTTTATGTTATCCTTTTCTGTTTCGCGGAAAAGGAAAGTCGGGCAGTTATAACCAACTGTGGCAGACGCATAAAGAGAGAAAACTTTTACCGGAGTCCATGCAAAGTATGCGTTTACTGCAGGAAGGAAAGAGGCATAATAAACTGTGTCTGTATATTTTGCTTTGTTTGAATCGAAAAGTGAAGAATCGTAGGTAACTACAGTTAAATCATAACCAAGCATTCCGTAAAAGGCGAAGAAGAACATATCTGTGCGGATAGGTGCCCATCCTGCTCCCATAAGAAGGTTCTGGTTAAAACCAATCAAGTAGCCTAATTCTGAGCCTTCCGGTGTATCAACATTACTGTTCGAAAAGTTGTTGTCGATAAATGCGCGTACGGTGAAACCGTTTGACATTAAAACGCCTGTGTAAGTAAGGTCAATACCTGTCTGAACCGGCATTTTAATGCTGTCAAAGCCCTGTTTTTCAGCATGCATTTTTGTTGATGTTGGAAGACGCCAACCAAATCCGATGAAGTTTTTCCAGGCTTCTCCGGCAAATGCAGATGTACTTAAAAGAAGCGCAGCTGCGATACCTAATAATTTTTTCATAATTTTATTTCTCCTTTTTGATCTTTTCCTTATCTATTAGACACCTCTTACAGGGAAAAGTGTCACTTTAAAAATCAATTTTTAGAGAAATAATAATAAAATGTTATAATAAAGACAATATTTTACGCAGGAATATGAATCCAGGTGAGTTCGTGCTTGTTGTAATTTAAGTGAAGGATGCGGCTGTGCGGAATATCGGCAAATTTCTGAATGAGAGGCCAGTCGATTTCGCCCTGCATCTTGATTGTGCAGATCATTTTTAAGTTAGGGTTGTATTCAAGCCACATTGTGATCCACTGAAGGAGGCGTTCCGGGTAACAGATTACGTCGCTGAAAATCCAGTCAAATGGCCCGATTTCTTCCGGCTTAAAGGTAAAGGCATCGTGAGCCTGGAAGGTAATCAGCGGATTATTCATAAGGGAATCGGCAAGAGGCGCTCGGTCTACTGCAAATACGGCTGCTCCAAGGCCTGCTAGAACCCATGTCCAGCCACCAGGGCAGGCCCCGGCTTCAAAACAGCGGTCGCCGGCTTTTGGAAGTTCGCAGCCGGTAAAGAGCCTGGCCATTGTAAGGCTTTCCTGAATCTTCAGGTAGGCGCGGCTTGGCGGATTTTCATGATCTTCGATAAAGCGCAGGCTGCCGGCCGGTAAAAAGCTGGAAGTTTCTGCGCTTGCAATCATCGTGTGCTCATCAATCAGGGTATAAAGCCCGATTTGTGAAGAAGGAATTTCTACCGGGAAGTTTCTGTCTTTCAGATTTATGTAGGGAAGTTTTTCCTGAATCAGATTTGCGCGGCGGAAACAGGTAAACTGATAGGGAGCCCAGTTTCGCTGGATTTTTTTAAGTTCCCCTGCAGCCTCTCCAATTGAATCAAAAGTCAAAAGAAAAGGTTTAATCATTGTGCAGCGGGCCCAGTAAGGAAATCCTGATTTAAAATCATCGGCCTTCAGGTTTTCAAAATAAAACAAGTCGCCGTAGCGGGCTGTAGCTTTATCATTAAGAGAAAATCTTTTTTTAAGCTCAGAAAGCAACATTTCTACCTGTTCAGGGAAAGGAAGAAATGCTAGTCCTGAAAGTTCCTTGATTTTTGTACTCATGCGATTTACTTTATTTCCGGGAGCTGGTCTTCGGAAAGCTGTTCCAGATGATCGATAAATTCATTAAGACGGTTTGCATCAGGCGAGTAAAGAATTTTAAAACCGATATAGGTGCTTCCGTCCTGTTCGTTTGCCCACTGAGGCAGGCATTTTAATTTGAGCGGAATTGGATTTTTTGCATTTGAAGGAAGGATTTCAACTTCGTATTCGTTTTCAAGTTCAACTACAACAGGAAAAGAGTAATGCATTTTTAGACCGCCTGCACTGATATCATCTAAAATCCCGGGAAGGGCGCAGAGCTCGTGGCAAGTGATTTTTCCAATTTCCTTATAGCGAGTATCGCTTCGTTTCTCAAAATCCATATTATAACCACCCATTATACGGAAAGCATAATTATTTTACAACCATCACCTTTCGGGTTTCGTCTATGCCCGGCGCCTTGACGATTACAAAATACATTCCGCGTGCCACTGCGCTTCCTGCGTTGTTCTTTCCGTCCCAGTAGTAAAAATGTTCACCGGCCGAGGCGCTTCCATGAGTCAGATATTTTACGATGTTGCCGTCCAGTGTCATTATCATTACATCCAGATTTCCGCTTGACGGCATGTTTACTTTGAGAACTGTCTTTTCTCCGTTTGCGGCATTAATTACATTGTTCAAAATTGTTACACCACCGCGCTGCTCGGTGATTGATTTGAGAGTGATGTACCATGGACTAAGGCAGAGCAGATCAGAAGTGTTAGACAGATTAAAGGCAAAAAGTGGACAACTTTTGGCAGGGTCCAGAGTATAGCGTTGACTTGAATAGTCATAAAGTGGTGAGCGGAAGTGTTGTATATATGCTCCGTTTGCATCACAAAGAGCGTAAAGAAAAGAAAGCTGTGAAGGCTTCATTTTCAGAACATCGTCCTTGGGAATAGAGAATGAAAATCCGCCATTTGCAATTGTTTTACTTTCGGACAAAGACCAGAAATGCTGATTTAATTCTGGAGTATAAGATTCAAATTCTTTATCTGAAATTGCAGTAATACCAGGTAGCCAGCAGTTTGCTGATTTATCATAATTTGAATTAAATATGTTGAAAATTGAACTGGAATCTGGATTGTCTGTAATAAAAAGCTTCATACCCCCTGGAAAGTCTGAATCTTGGGGATTTTGTTTTCCGGTATTAATTTTTGAAACGATTTCAAATCCGTATCCGTAAGGAAGACTACCATAATTCTTCTGATTTTTTGAAAAATCATGAACGGCTATTGAATCGGAACTGTAAACATTTTTATATGAATCAATATCATTTCTTTCTGAGTCTGAAATATAGGCATAAGATGTTGTTACTGCACCCAGTGCAAAATCAGAAATTGTATGTGCTGTATCTAAAAGCATGAAAGTAGCTCCCTGGCTGGTGTGCTCAGCATTACTTTCCTGGATAAAGGTTACCTTCATTGTTCCTTGCCTTCCGCTTACATGATCGTAGGTTGTTTCAGGGTAAAGAAGGGTAACATTATCATCCTTTTTGGGAGAAATCAGTCTAACATAAAGATTTTCTATATCTTCCAAAGTTACGGCTCTTGTAAGCTGGAGGGTTATTGCAGACAGACCGGATGAAAAAGTTTGAATTTGTGCATTGACTCCTCTGTCTATCTGGATGCCGTCGGGAGCTACTTCCGGACTACCATCAGGATTTATGGATATAATTTCAAAACATCGGGGAAGTATACGGTTCATCGGTTGGTCTATATCCTCCTGAACTGGAGGCAGGGCATTCTTTATATAAGAAATTTTCGATGAATCTATTACAATTGGTTTTGAAAAGCAGATAGTGAGTTTATTGCTTCCGACAGAAGATAAAACTGAACTGAAGGCTGGCGGCATTCGGACGTGTTTTTCATTTTCAGGGATTCCATCTGAAACGCTAGTGTAGGCACTGGCCTCTGGTGAATAGGATTTGAGTCTTTTTCCCCATTTATCTGTGATAACATATCCGCAGTAAACATCACCAGAAGTGTTGGTAATGTATTGTGGAATTGTAAGGCTGGCTTTTACATCTCTTAAAAATCCCAGGTGGTTTGTGTAATTTCCGCTGCCTATTGATGTTCCGCTTGCATCTGTGTTCCAACTTGTGTTCTCGGTGTAAAGATAGAGTGATGTTTTTAATGCGGCAGGGGCTTCAGTTCCTGTTTTTGATGAATATTCTGCAGTAAATGCTGTTCCATCCGAAGCCTTGATTGCATGTAGATAAGTGATTTTTCTGATTTCACGGGGAAATTTAATATAAATTCTACAGTCAGAAACTGTATAGGCTTCTTCTATTTCTAATTCACTATCATCAAAATTTGTGCAGCTTGACAGAGTACAGTCTGTTGCCGGAATCTGAGCATGGCTGCCGTCTGAAGTGCCGTCTGCGCAGGTAACAGTAATGTTTGAGATTGTAGAATTTACTGCTTCTGCGCAGAAGTTTTCGGGGCTGTTGTTTTTAGGGATTACAAGGTTGTTGCCGGAGCTGCCTGTAAGTGTAGCTCCGTTTATGTAGAAGTTTCCCTTTCCGCTTGTTCCGGCTGTGAGGTTTTTTCCCGCAGCAATAGAAAGGGTGGATGAACTGCTTACCGGGTCTCCGCTATTGATATCAAGAGAAGTTTCGGTAAAGGATTGAACCCAGCCATATGGTCGTCTTGTAAAGTGCTGATATTTTAGGGATGAAGAATTATAATTTGGGCCCGAAATTATGATGTCCTTACGGGCGGTAAGATTTTCTTTTGCGATAATATTACCGTCCCGCAGAAGAAAAATTATGCTGTCAGCTTCAAAAGAATCAGAAAGGGTGATGTCTTTGCTTGCCGGGGAAGTGTAGCTGGAAGTCTGAGCCTGCAGCCAGCCTAAAGTAAGATTCTTACTGTTTTTAGAAAAGGTGCAGCCTGAGTTTAGAATGAGCATATTAAGACTCATGTCGAAGGGCAATGAAAAAGGAGTCCCTTCAGCGATGGAAAGTGTATTTATAGAAATGAAACCAGGAAAATCTGCTGTAAAAGTAGGCGCATCCTGACTGTCGTCAAATTTTTTTACTTCAACAATTCCTCCGCTTGAAGTAAATTTACTGGTTCCTGCCGTGATTAATTTATTTATTGAAAGTTTACCATCTGTATGTGTAACACTTGAGCCTGCTGAAATAGTCAGTTCTTTTACGCTTACATCTTCATCTATTACAGGCTGTTTATTTGTGTTTGTTTCTGAGATTTCAATGCTGTATTCCTGAAGATTTTTTGGATCAAAACCGGTTATGCCGGTATAAGACCAGTTATTTTTGTTTGTCCATTTTTTATCTCCTGCAGCACCAGTCCAGGTTGGAGTCTGATAGTGCCAGGAAATACGTCCCATTTCCATAAAACTTTTGTCAGGATCATCACCGCCGTCCGGGCTGTAGAAGATGATTGTGATTCCGTTTTTAGGAGTTGTTATTGCACCTGATGTACATTTTAAATTGTAATTTTCACCTCCTTTCAGAATGGAGGCATCTGGGTTGCTTGGTCTATAGCCTCCTTTGTATTTTTTTCCAGGAGCTGAAAAAGAACCCGTAGAATTATTAAATACCTGACTTCCAATTTGATATGTGTCACTTCCTGTAATAATTACTTTATAAGGAAAACGGACATCTTCTCCTCCTGTGAAACTTACTGTTGCCGGATCTGCCGGAAAGGTGTCTGGAATGGTACCAATGGTGCATGTATAAATCGGAGTTATGACTTCTTCTCCTTCAGCCTCGTATGGAAGTCTGTGGCTTGCAGGTATTTCATATAGAAGTTCTGTTATTCCGTTGTAGCCGTTATTTACGTTGGCACCGCCTGTCGGTAAATATAAATAGCCATCTCCTCTAAATGTAAGTTTGCCAGAGCCGTCTGCCCATAAGTTAGAGGTGATTTTTAGCTTTGAATTTTCTTCAATTTGGAACAAGTGATCGTTTCCGCTTGGAATATCAAAGGTACTGGTTTTTACTATTCCGTTTCCTGTTAAAGTAACATTTCCATTTTGAGAGGCAGCTGTTATATGAACAAGCAGCAAAGTTCCGCTACAGGTAAGATTATGGGAATTCAAGTTCAGTGTGATTTTGCTGCTTCCTGCGGTATTAAAATTAAGTCCGCTTACTGTTAAATCTGAATCTAAAGTGACTGTGATTTCTGAGCTTCCTGTAAAGGTTGCGGTATCAGCAGAATTTTGTCCGGGGTATCCTGTTGAAGGTGTCCAGTTTGCAGAAGTTTTCCAGTTTGTATAAGGGCCGCCACCGCCTGTCCAGGTGTAATCTGTTCCCCAGATACTCTGCAAATTCAAAAGCAGTCCTGTAAGAGCGGCTGTGCGGAGAAGGGTTTTAATTTTGGGGAAAGAGCGGAAATTTATCATATATATAGAATATTATCGTGCAGGAATGAAGATTTTTCAAATTTTTAGATAAATCATTGCCGGAATTTGCACCTTTAAGTCCATATTATAGATAGAGGATATTAAAGTTTACAATACATAATTTATTATGTATTGTAAAAACGGGAAGTGATAATGAAAAATGAATATGCTTTATTGCGGTTTTGGAATATGCGGATGATGGGATAAACGTTACTTTTCCTGATTTGCCGGGCTGTATTTCCTGTGCAGGAAAGGGAAATACTGAAGAACCAAGGTACGCGGTGTAAGCTGGGCGTTGCGGGGTGTCCCCGCTGGGTGGGGTAGGCGAAAAGCGTGCTTTGAGCCGTAGGGCGGGGCTCCGCCCTCCTTCCTAAAACCTAGAACCTAAAACCTATAACCTATATAATTACCTTATGAGTTACCGAATTATCAATCCAGTTTTGTCGGGGTTTTATCCTTCGCCTAGTGTTTGCGCGGCGGGCGGGAAGTTTTTTATGACTGCGGCTTCTTATACTTATTTTCCGGGGCTGCCGCTTTTTTCAAGTAAGAATGGGGTCTCATGGGAGCAGATTGGAAATATTATCAGTTCCGGGGCTCAGCTGGATATGAGCGGGCATGGAAGCGAAAAAAGGCTGATGACGCCGACTATCCGTTTTGACGCTTCTTATGGCGAAAAGGGGCGTTTTTACTGCGTGGCAAATCAGCCGGAAGGAATCGGAATTTTTCTTTCTTTTAGCGATGAACCTTCTGCCTGGTGGTCGAATCCGGTTCATATTGACGGAGCTCACGGCTATGATCCTTCGATTTTTTTTGATGATGACGGAAGCGTCTGGTATTGCGGCGTTCGCGAAGCTACGGAAGATAAATTTTATGACAGTCAGAGCGAAATTTTCCTTCAGCGAATTGATCTGGAAAGCGCCCGGCTTTTTGGTGAGCAGAAAATCATTTTGAAAAGTGATTCCCGCAGAATCGGCTGGATGGAAGCGCCTCACATTTTTAAGAATGACGGCATTTACTATCTTCTTTACAGTGAGGGCGGATTTACCCTGAATCACGGGGTTAGCATTGCCCGTTCTGCAAAAATTGATCAGGACTGGCAGATTAAGGATACCAACCCGATTTTTACTCACCGCAACATGGGTAAGCAGGCAAAAATCATTAATGTAGGGCACGGGGATATTTACAGCGACAAGGACGGACGCTGGTGGATTGCTGTGAGCGGCTGTCGTCCTTACGGCGATAAGGTTTCCCGCTTTATCAATATGGACAGGGAAACTTTTATTCTGCCGGTACGCTGGGAAGACGGCTGGCCTTTGATTGCGCCTGAAACCGGTAAAATTGAAAATGCCTATAGTCTGAGCGGCCTTGTGGTTAAGCGGGCTGATGATGATGCGGATGCGGTTATCACTCCTGTTATTGATGACTTTAATGAAGGAACGCCTAATCCTTACTGGCTTACAAACCGGGCCTTCTGCGAAAATCTGATTAAGTGGGATGAAGTTTCGGGAATGCTGAGGCTTTACGGGGGTGCGGCAATTCAGTCGGAAGAAAACCTTGCTATGGTTGTGCGCCGGCAGACTGCCTTCTGTTACGAGGCTTGCGCTCATCTTTCCTGCTATTTTGCAAATCAGGGAGATTGCGCGGGAATCATCTGTTATCAGAATGAAAAGTATAACCTGCGCCTTCAGTTTAAGTACCTGGGCATGGTGATTGCGATTCAGTTTATCCGCACTCTTGACGGTAATGACGAGGTTGTAAAGGAAGAAATTATTGGCGGCGGAAATAATAATTTTGAAGGCATTTTCCGAATTGTTGCTGAAAAGCAGCTTTTGAAATTTGAATATGGCGCTGATGAGCGCTGTATGAGTATTTTTGCGGCTGACGTTGATTCAAGCTTCCTTTCGCCTGATAAGTCGGGTGGTCGTTCGGGAGTAACGCTGGGTATGTTTGCAATTGCCGGCGGCGATTTCAACCAGAAGCAGTTCTACGCCGATTTTGACTGGTTTAAGTATGAGAATATAACCAGGGAGTTTGTGTCATAAATACACTTAAACTGACAGCTTTAAGTGACAGCCGGTGCGGAAGATTAATAACTGCAGGTGAAGTTACGATCGGCACATTGAAAATACGCGTTTTTTTCATTATATTAATAGAAAGCATATAAAAAATGAGGTTCACATGAAATCAATTTATGCATCTCCTTTATCAGCAATTTTAAATGATGAGGAAGAGGAAGAGAAAAAAAAGGCACCAGAGATGCCTGATCCACTTACTGAAAAATTCTTAAAAACACGTCAGATTATCCTTTCGGGCGAAATCAATAAAGATTTGGCAGATAAGATTGTCCGCCAGCTTCTTGTTCTTGAGGCAGACGACGCTAAAAAAACAATTTACATGTACATTGATTCTCCTGGTGGTGACGTTGATGCCGGCTTTGCAATTTTTGATATGATTCGCTTTATCAAGTGCCCGGTTGTTCTTGTTGGAATGGGACTTATTGCCAGCGCCGCTACTCTTGTACTTCTTGCTGTACCAAAAGAAAAACGCGTTGGTCTTCCAAACAGCCGCTACCTTATTCATCAGCCTATGAGCGGAATGAAGGGTGTTGCAACTGACATTGAAATCCACGCAAAGGAAATGGAAAAAACTAAGGCATTGCTTAACAAATTGATTGCTGATGAAACAGGAACTCCGCTTGAGCAGGTTACTCAGGATACAAACCGCGACTACTGGCTTGATTCTGAAGAGGCTGTAAAATACGGACTTATCAGCAAAATCGTTACAAAACGCACAGATTTGCCTAAATAATTATGACATTTACTTTAACCGACGGCCTTATAGATCAGATAATTTCCGCAATGGAAAATCAGGAAAAGTCTTTTCTTCTTGATGCTGATACTCTTTCCCTTGTGGAAAAAAGCGACTCGGTTAAAGCTGATGATAATCTTTTTTACGAACTGCCTGAATGGAATGCTGCAGACGGTTTTGAACTTAGAGAAGCCTTTGTAAACCAGCTGCATATAGTGGCTGTAAAGAAGGAACTAAAGGAAGTTCTTCATTCAGGAAGGGGGGTGTTTAAGAATTTTAGAAATGTTCTGAAAAATTATCCCGATGCTGATAAACGATGGCATATTTTTAAACACAACTTTATGTCAGCACGTATCAACGAATGGTATAATTCTTTGCGAGAGGTATGGGGACTTGAGAAATTAGATTATTTTTCGGAAACCGACGAAGATTTAGTTCACGATGATTTTTCATTTGTAGAGTATAAGTCGGGCGAAAATCAAAATGAGGTCCTGCAGCAAACCTGCGCTTTTTTGACAGATGACAGTTCGGAATTGCCGGACGATTTTAGAAAATCATACTACACTTTGCTTGAAGACAGATTCAAAACTTATGATTTAGTTAATCAGACTGGAGTTTTGTGCCGCTCTCAGGCAGATG
Organism: Treponema sp. C6A8; assembly: GCF_000619925.1. Classification (GTDB taxonomy): domain Bacteria; phylum Spirochaetota; class Spirochaetia; order Treponematales; family Treponemataceae; genus Treponema_D. Next base: position 189,849 of record NZ_JHVB01000005.1, read on the forward strand.
AATTTGCGGGATGTATTACCGCATCTGTTATGGTTGGAAATCAGGAAAAAACGATGGTTTTGACAAGTTTTTTTGTTCCTGAAAACTTCCGTGGACTTGGAATTGGAACGGAGTTAGTAAACTTACTTCTCAGTCAGCTGAAAGCCCAGGGAAAAAAATGGATTTTACTGCCAAATATTTTTATTCCGGAATTTTTTGAACCGTTATTAATACGCAGAGGTTTCAAAAAAATGAGAAACGGATTTTTTGCAGAAATCTAATAATTATTATTTTTATTATATTAGGAATTAGGAGATTACCTTTATGGCTTACAGACACGATAATCGTGAATTTGAAATTAATGAAGAGCAGGTTGCAGATTTTCTTCAGAATGCAGTAGAAAAAGTTCGTACATCTGAAGATGTTGATGTTCTTGCAAGCCTTAGCAAACTTTTTAAGAAGAATGTTTCTCTTACAGTGCGCAAATATGTTATTGCGCTTATGCTTAAAGAATCTTTGAAACATTACCGCTTTTTTGGAAATAACCGCAGAAATGATAAATTCTCTCGTACAGACAGAAACGAAAGAAATGAACGCCGTGACAATCACTCACGCAATGAATATAAGGCTTCTTACCGTCAGGAAAAATCAGAAGAAGAAGTTGTTTCTGCAGAAGCTACAGAAGAACGCCCACGCCACCCACGCGTAGAAATCCCGGAAGCTGATGCAATTTCTATTTTCATCAGCATCGGTAAAAACCGCCGCGTTTATCCACGTGACCTTGTTGGTATTCTTATCGCAATCGCTGGTCTTGACCGCGAACGCATCGGTGACATCAAGGTTCTTGCTAACTACTCTTTTGTTCAGCTTTATAAGGATGATGCACAGCAGGCTATCGACAAATTGAACGGTTACGACTACCGCGGACGCAAGCTTGCTGTAAGCTATTCTCGCCAGAAGTCTGAAGGTGAAGAAGGCGAATCTTACGCTGAAGATGCCGGCGCAGAAACTGTTTCTGACAAAATTGATTCTGGTTACGAGGCACCTGCAAGCATGAGCGAACAGGATATGGCAGCAGAAGATGCAGCAGCTCTTCGCGCAGCTGAAAAGGCCGCTGATAACGAGCCTTTCGGTGCTAATGTGTAGGAGTTTGTGTCATTGTCGTGCTTCAACACGACAATCTTGCTGATATAGATTATCGGGTCAAGCCCGATAATGACAGGTTAAAATTATGACCTTCTGCCATTGCGCGGGGGTCATTTTTTTTGAGTTAGTGAAAATGGAAAAGTTTTATTGCTTACAGACCGGTGTGTTCGGTGTAAATACTTATATTGTTCCGCTTGAAGGTGAAAGTGCCGCCCTCCCGCGTCCCGCGCTTGTAGTGGACCCTGCGGCCTGCATGCTTACAGGCGACGCTTCCAAAATTACAAGTCTTCTTTCCCAGAAAAAGCTGACCTGCCAGGCAATCCTTCTTACCCATACCCATTTTGACCACATCATGGGAATCAGCGTGATGAAAAAGGCTTTCCCAGATGCAAAAGTCTACGTTCATAAGGCAGAGGCTGGCGAACTTGGCTGTGGTGCACGAGGGGAGGCTGGCGGCATAATAAACCGCAGCATTCTTTCTTCTTTTGAGATGGAAGCAGTGCTGGATGGCGTTGCAAATCAGCCGGAAGCAGACGTTTTGCTCAGCGGCGGCGAAGTTCTTTTTGATGACTGGAAGGTTATTCATACGCCGGGGCATTCGCCTGGTTCTGTATGTTACTACAATGAAAAATCGGGGCTTCTTCTTAGCGGCGATACTATGTTTTACCACAGCTGGGGAAGAACCGATATGCAGGGTGGAAACGAGGCCCAGATTTTTGAAAGTCTTTCGCTACTCAAAAAAACTGTAAAACCTGGAACTATAGTGTTACCAGGACATGACCATTTTGGTTTTAATATAGAAGAAAATAGGTAAAGCTAAAAAATTGCTGCATCGCAATTTTTTTTAACGCTTTGCTATTGAACACCGCGGGCTCTGACCGGCCCGCTTACACAGGAGGCAAAAAAAATGATAGATGTATCCCACGTTTCCCGAAACTTTGGGGATTTTCGTGCGGTAAGTGACGTTAGTTTTTCTATTCCTAAAGGTCAGATTGTTGGTCTTTTGGGTCCTAACGGAGCCGGAAAAACTACGACAATGCGAATGATTACGGGCTTTTTAGCCCCGTCTGCCGGCGAAATTTTTATTGATGGAAAAAACATTCAGGAGTCGCCGGTAGAAGCCAAGCAGAAAATCGGTTATATGCCGGAAAGTGCGCCTTTGTACGGCGACATGATTGTTGAAGATTATCTGCGCTATATTGCAGAAATTCAGGGCGAGAATCCTGAGGAAAAAGTGCCCCTTCTGTGCAAGGAATGCGGTCTTAAAGAAGTAATGAGCAAAAATATCAGCGAGCTCAGCCGCGGTAACCGCCAGCGAGTTGCCCTTGCTCATGCCCTTATGCACGATCCTGAAATCCTGATTCTTGATGAACCGACTTCCGGTCTGGACCCTAACCAGGTTGAAGATGTTAGAAACATTATCCGTGAAATCGGTAAGACAAGAACTGTAATTGTTTCTACTCATATTTTGAGCGAAGTTGAAACCTTGTGTTCCCGTGCAATCATCATCAGCGGCGGTAAGCTTGTTGCGGACAGCTCAATAGAAGAACTTAAGGAACGCTTTGGGCACTCTCTTTCTGTAAAAATTACTGCAAGCGGTGATTTTGAAGCTCTGTCTGAAAAACTTAAGGGCGTAGCCGGAGTTGCAAATGTTACTCTGCTGGGTTGCGAGAAAGTGACTGGCGCTGGTACGTCAGAGACTGCCTTAAACGACATCCTTATCAGCGTAGCTGGAAATGAGGAAATCCGTCCTGCAGTTGCCAAGGCCTGCGTAGAAAACGGCTTTAATCTTTATGAAATATCAGTTCAGAAAAACAGTCTTGAGGACGTATTCCACGCCCTTACAGAAAAGACTGAAAAATAACGGGGTGGCGCAAAAATGAAATCAAATAGAAAAAATCCTGCGCTGATAATTTTTTCGCGCGAATTCAAATCATATTTTACAAGCCCTGTGGCTTACATTGTTACAGGTCTTTTTTTAATCATCTCGGGAATAATGTTCTTCTCGACATTCTTTTTGAGTAAAAATGCAGAAATGCGTCAGTTCTTCGGACTGCTTCCAATCATGCTGAGCTTTTTTGTTCCGGCCCTTACAATGCGCCTTTTTGCAGAAGAAAAACGCAGCGGCTCACTGGAAACTTTGATGACTCTTCCTGTTACTGAAGTTGATGTTGTTACTGGAAAGTATTTTGCAAGTCTTGCGGGCACTTTGATTATGCTGGTGCCGACTCTCTTTTATGTAATCACCCTTGAGATTTTCAGTTCTCCGGATTACGGTCCTATTATCGGCGGTTACATCGGGGCAATCTTTTTGAGCGCAAGTTTTACTGCAATCGGGCTTTTTGCATCTTCAATCACAAAAAATCAGATTATAGCATTCTTTACAGCCTTTATTATCTGCATCGTGCTTACTCTGATTGATGTTTTCCTGGTTCTGCTTCCGGCTCCTCTTGTAAGCTTTTTGAGCTTCATTTCGGCAAGTTCTCATTTTACTTCAATTTCTCGGGGAATTATTGATACCCGCGATTTGCTTTATTTTATTTCGCTGACATCACTTTTCTTTGTAATTACTGTAAAAGTTCAGCAGCAGGAGAGTAAGTAAGATGAAAAAGTTCTTGAAATGGTTAAAAAGTCCTGCCAGTGACTTTGCGCTTTTTATTCTTCTATTAATTCTGGCAAACCTGGCTGCCCACAACGCATTTTTGCGTCTTGATTTGACAGCTCCAAAATCATATTCGCTTTCTAAGGCCAGCTGTTCACTCGTAAAAAATCTTGAAGAGCCTTTGAATGTCCGCGTTTTCTTTGCAGATAACCTTCCTGCTCCTTACAATGAAGTTGCCCAGTATGTAAAGGATATTCTTGTGGAATACAAGGGTGCTGCCAACTCAAAATTCAGCGTAAATTACATGGATATGTCTAAGCCTGAAAATGAAAAGATTGCCCGCGAGTACGGACTCCGTCAGATTCAGATTCAGGAAGTAAAAAATCACGAGGTAGGCTTTAAGCAGGCTTATATGGGAATTGTTGTTTCTTACGGAGACAACATTGAATTGATGGACGGAATTACTTCTGTAGACGGCTTTGAATATTCTTTGACTACAAAAATCTCAAAGATGATTAGCCTTTCTGATACTCTTGCGGCTCTTAATGGCGGTGAAAAAATTACTTTGACCCTGTATGCAAGCGATGCCCTTTCAAAATTCCGCGAGCAGGCAGAAGACCTTCTTCGTAACGGTGTTGCCGCTGCCAATAAACAGAATCTTGACAGCCTGACCTTCCGCCTTGTTAGTCCAGACTCAGCGGAAGTTGATGCTCTTAGTGAAAAATACGGTCTTCCTCGCCTGAACGTGCAGGGAAAAACTGGTGCTGTAGAAACTGCCCTTTTTGGAGCTGTTCTTGAATATGGCGAAAAGTTCATTCTTCTTCCTGTTCAGATTAGCCGCTCTTTATTTGGTTACGGAGTCGGCGGTCTTGATGATATAGAAGGCACAATTTCTCTTGCTCTGGAAAGCCTTCTTTCAAAAACTACAAAGATCGGATATATCACGGGACACGGAGAAGTTTCCCGAGAGGCTCAGGGAAATCCTTATGGTCAGCAGGATGTGATGAATGCCGCTAATTTTGAAGCAATGCTTTCTGATATGTATGAGCTTTCGGACATTGATTTGAGTAAGGACGAAATTCCTGTTGAGATGGGACTTGTGATTGTAAATGGCCCTAAATCAGACTTCAGCGAAAGTGAACTTTACAAGCTTGACCAGTTTATCATGAAGGGTGGAAACGTACTTTTCTTTGTTGACGGTGTTTTGCCAGGCCAGCAGGATTATTACGGAAACGTAAGCTTTGCTCCAAATGAGCTGAACATTGACCGTCTTTTGGAAAAATACGGTGTAAGCCGCGGAAAGAACCTTGTTCTTGATAAAAACTGCTACACTCAGATGGACCGTCAGAGCGGAAAACAGAATCTTTTGTGGGTTCCGGTTTTGCAGAAAAACTCATTGGCTAAAAAGAACCTGATCACAAAAAATCTTGGCTATGTAATCATGCTTTTGAACGGTTCTCTTGATGTTACAGCTGCTGAAGCAAATAAAAATCTTAAAACAACAGTTCTTGCAAAATCTTCTGAAAATTCCTGGACAATGGACAAGAACATCATGCTTAATCCAAATCTTTTGATGCCGCCTGCTGAAAAAGAAAAGATTAAGGCTCAGAACCTTGCTGTTCTGCTTGAAGGTAAATTCGACAGCGCCTTTGAAAGCGCGCCGGAACTTCCTGAAAGTGAAGAAGGAGCTGACGAAAATGCAGCTGCCGTTAATGCCGCTTCATCAGATTTTTCTAAAATCGAAAGTAACGCACATCTTAAATCTGGCGTTCAGAGCGGAAAAATCATCGTCTTCTCTTCTTCAAATATTACAACTGGCCAGGTTATAGAAGGAAATGTCAGCGGAAATCCAATCGCAATGTTCCTTATGAATGCGGTTGATTATCTGAGCGGTAACGAAGATTTCTGTACAATGCGTACAAAAGGTCTTTCAGTAAATGCTTTGAATGTAAAATCTCCGCTATTTGCAGATTTCATGAAGCTCTTTAATCAGTTTGGTCTTGTTGTCCTTGTAGCCCTTTGCGGTCTTGTAGTTATCAAAAAACGCAATGCCCGCCGCAGAAAGATTGATGAAAAATACAATCCTGATGATGAGCGTCGAATAAAGTAGATATTAAACAGGAGATGAATATGCAGAAAAGAAAATTAATTTTACTTTGCGCCTGTGGCTTTTTGCTTTTAGTTTGCATTTTGCAGGCAATTTTGCTCAATAGAAGTTCTGTAAAAACTTTTACACTTAAAGATGAGCCGGACAAAATTACAATTGAATCTGCCGGAAATACAGTTTTGCTTGCTAAGTCTGGCGATGTCTGGCTGGTAGGAGAATCAAAATATCCTGCAAATAGCGCGAATGTTGATTCTATTGTAGCGGCAGTAAAATCTGTTAAGGTCCTTGACCGCGTGGGAAGTGCTTCCAGCGAAGCTTCAAAAATCCGCTATGATTTGACTGACGGCAAGAAAATCACAGTTACAGCTTTTTCCGGTGAGAAGGAAATCCGTAAAATCACTGTGGGAAAGGCTTCTTCAACAGGTTCTCAGGGCTACATCACAATTGATGGAAGCAACGATGTTTACCTTGCTTCTGGAAACTTGAACGGAACTTTTGGAAAGTCGGTTGCAGATTTGCGCAGTAACACTGTATGGACTTTGGAAAAGAATATGATTGGTGCAGTTTCTATTAAAAAGGCAGACGGCACTGAATTCAAAGTTTCACGAGAAGGTCAGGCAGAAAATATGACCTGGAAAATTGACGGACACGGAATTGTTACCGGCGAGGTTGACGGACAGAAGGCTGAAAGCTGGTTCGGCGAGTTTGCTTCTTTGTCTGCAAGCAGCTGGGATGATGATTCAGCAAGTCCTGCAGGAAAATATCTTTTGACTTGTGAAGTTGAGATTGGCGGAAAAACTGTCGCTCTTGATTTGTTCCAGACAAAAGAAGAAAGTGATGATCAGCCTGCAGAATACTGCGCTTCTTCTACAGAAACTCCATACACCTTTGAGCTTGCTTCTTATTCGGCAAGAAAATTCTTAAAGAATCCGGAAGAGCTTTTAAAATGATTAAATTAGTAGCATTTTTAGGAAATTACGGAAAAGAATACGAAAAGACCCGTCACAACGTAAGCTGGTTTTTTGAAGACTCGCTTCCTTTTGCGGGTCGCCTTAGCTGGCAGAGCAAGTTTAAGGGTGAAATTGCATCTTTTACCCCGGATGAGCTCAGCCAGTGGGCCTGCGATTACAAAATCTGTTCTAAAAAAGACGGATCGCCTGTACTTGTGCCGGAAGAGGCTCCGGCTCATATTTACTTCTTAAAGCCCATGACCTATATGAATCTTAGCGGCGAAAGCATTATTGAAGTTGCAAACTTTTATAAGATTAAGCCGGAAGAAATTATGGTTGTTCATGACGAGCTGGAACTGACTCCTGGTTTTGTTAGCTTTAAGTGGAGCGGCGGACTTGGCGGTCACAACGGTCTTCGTTCAACAAAAGCAGTTTTGAATACACCGGACTTCTTCCGTCTTCGTTTTGGAATCGGTCGACCGACTCTGCCTAATCAGGGAGTTGCCGACTATGTTCTTAGCCGCTTTACTGCTGAAGAAGAGCCTTTGATGCAGAATGTTTTTAGTCAGACAAATCTGCTTTTAGTGAAGGCCCTTCTTTCAAAAGAGCCTAAGGATTTAGCGCAGGCCTGGGGAAAGAAGAATCTGCTTTAAATAATTCAATCATTCCGTCTTGTGAGCAAGTCTGAAGTTTAGTAGAATAAAGGAATGATTGAATTAACAAGTAAACAGAGAAAAGAATTAGAAAAGGCTGCTCATGATTTGCAGCCTGTAGTTATTGTTGGTGGAGCAGGAGTAACTGAAGGCGTTATAAAAATGGTCGACAGCTCACTTTCTGCCCACGAACTGATTAAGATTAAGTTTAACGAATACAAAGACGAAAAGGTTGAGCTTACAAACAAGCTTTGCGAAGAAACAGATGCTACACTTGTGCGTCTTATCGGAAATGTAGCAATTTTATTCAGAGAGAAAGAAGACGAAGAAGAATAACAAGCTTGCACTGTAAAAAAAGCGGGACGCAGACGGAAATTAAGGGGGGACCCGTGAGGGGGTGATACCTTGATTTCCGTCGTCGCTGGAACCCGCTTTTTTTACGGATTTAGGTTATTATTTTGCACCGTACTGTTCGTAGTAGGCGTCAATTTCTTTTTTAATTTCTTCCGTTATAACTTTTTTATCGCCGTTTGTGTAAAGAGCGTCGATTACGTCATCCATGCTTACGATGGCGCGAGCCGGGAATCCGTATTTTTCTGAAATTGTTTCGAGGGCGGATTTTGTGGTGTCCGGCGCTTTTTCACGGCGGTCAAGACTTACGATTTCACCAACAATTTTAATTCCGCCGGCAGTAGTTTCCTGAGCCTTGATTTTCGGATAAGTTTCTTCGATTGATTTTCCCGAAGTTGTAACATCCTCGATTATTACAACGCGGTCGCCGTCCTTGATTTTGTAGCCAAGAAGGGCACCCTTGTCAGCACCGTGGTCTTTTTCTTCCTTGCGGTCAGAGCAGTATTTGATTTCCTTTCCGTAAAGCTTTGAATAAGCGATTGTGCAGGCAGTTGCAAGAGGGATTCCCTTGTAAGCCGGGCCAAAAAGCACGTCAAAATCGTCTCCGAAATTGTCGTGAATTGCCTTTGCGTAGAACTCACCAAGACGGGCAAGCTGGCTTCCTGTAACGTAAGCGCCTGCGTTCATAAAAAATGGTGACTGTCGTCCGCTTTTGAGCGTAAACGACCCGAACTTCAAAACCTGACATTCAAGCATAAAATCAATAAATTCTTTTTTGTACTGTTCCATGCCTTGATTTTAGCATTTTTAATTACAGTAATCAAAGGCCGTCAAAATAAATCATTTTAAAACAAATGCAAACTGTGCTATAATCTAAAGAATATGGAAGTATTTTTAGGTGTGCCTGCTGCCGACGGAACCGGAATCGGAACCGCCTTTGTTATACCGGATGCCGTAAAACGCGCAATCCCTCAGCATAGAATTAAAATTGATCAGACTAACCGCGGCTGGGAACGTTTTGAACTAGCCTGCCAGAGCGTAATTCAGGATATTACCGAACAGCTCGAACTTCTTTCTAAAACAGATGCAAAAGATAAAATTCAGCGTGAAGTATATGAAACTTATATCCTCATGCTCGAAGATCCTGTTTTCTTAAAGGAACTCAAGGATTTTTATCAGCGTGAACTTTTCAATATTGAATATTCAGTTAATTTCAAGGCTGAAGAATATGCCTCACGCCTGCGTCAGTCGGGTAACGACTACCTTTCTGAACGCGCCCAGGACATTACCGACATTTTTGGCCGTGTCCTTGATGAAATGCTTGATATTCATCCTTTTGATATTAATAGCGTACCAGACGGCAGTGTAATCATTGCAACTTCGCTCAGTTCTGCAGATACAATCATTCTTTCAAAGCGAAAAATTTCGGGTCTTGTTTTGAGCGAGGGTGGTGTTTCAAGCCATGTGGTAATTCTTGCCCGAAACTATGGCATTCCTACAATCCTTGGAATAAACGGGCTTGTAAAAAAAGTCCACAATGGTGAAACCGTAATCGTTGACGGTAAATCAGCAGAACTTCTTGTAAGCCCTGATAAATCTACAATTCAGGAATACAAGCTTAAAATCCGCGAGGAATTTAACCGCAAGCAGGCTCTTAAGGCCTTTTTGGATAAGCCTGCTGTTACTAAAGACGGTATAAAATTTGAACTTCTGGCAAATATCGGAACTATTGAAGAAGCCCGTATCGCAAAGGATGAGGGCGCTGATGGAATCGGTCTTTTCAGAACTGAGTTCCTTTTTATGTCGGAAAACGGCGCTTCCTTGAATGCCGCTGCCCGCTCTTTCAGTGAGCAGACCCAGTTTGAAGCTTACAAGGCTGTTCTTGAAATTATGGGTAATAAGCCTGTTACAATCCGAACTCTTGATGCCGGTGGAGATAAATTAATCAATTCGGTTGATATTCCGATTCTTGATGAAAAAAATCCTCTTATGGGACTCCGTGCCGTTCGCCTCAGCCTTGCAAATCCGCAGGTATTTAAGACTCAGCTCCGCGCCCTTTACCGTGCCAGCGTTTACGGAAACTTAAAAATTATGTTCCCGCTCATTTCCAGCGTAAGCCAGGTTCGCGAGTGCCTTAAAATCACTAAGGAAGTTCAGAGCGAGCTTGCCGCTGAAAATATTCCTTTTAAAAAAGATATTCCGGTTGGAATCATGGTTGAAACTGCGGGTGCTGCCCTTGTAAGCGACTGCCTTGGAAAGCTCTGCGACTTCTTCAGTCTTGGTACAAACGACCTTACCCAGTATACTCTTGCCGTTGACCGAGAAAATCCTCACGTAGCCGACCTTTACAACGAGTTTAACCTTGCTGTTCTCCGTCTTATCCAGATGACGCTGAACTCTGCCCAGGACGCAAATATCCCTGTTTCTGTCTGTGGTGAAATGGCCGGTCGTGCCGACAGCGTTATGGTTCTTGGCGGTATGGGAATCCGTACTTTGAGTATGAGTCCAAAGCTGATTTCCAGCACAAAAGAGCTTTTATCGCGCTTTTCGATTAAGGAACTGGAAGCAATCAGTGCCAAGCATTTGAATGAGCTTAGTCTGATAGTTGAAAAATAGCGGGCGTTGCGGGGCGGCGCCTGAGCCTCGCAGAAGGGGTAGGGCGCGACGAAGTGCGGCCGAAGGGGAAGGCTTTCCCCTCCTTCTTTTCTTATTTCGCCAGTTCGCAGATTACATCCACGCACTTGTCAATTCCAATTACCGATGAATACAAACATACATCGTAATACTTTGCTACGCCGAATTCTGTGTTTGTAAAGTATGAACAGTATTTCTGGCGGGCCTTGTCGATTTTCTGAAGGTGAGCAAGGATTTTGTCTTCCGGCATATCCTTCATCTTGTCTGCCTTAAGGTATTTTACGCGCCAGTTAGGATTTGCGCTGATAAATACATGAAGAGTGTTGTCAAATTCTGCAAGGATGGAATTTGCATTGCGGCCTACAATCACGCAGTTTCCCTTTTCGGCAAATTTGCGGATTACGTTTTTCTGGGCGTTGTAGAGTTTTTCATCGAGCGGAGAAGAGTAAAGGTTGAAAAGGCTCTGACCGAATCCAAAACCGTGACTCAGTTTTTCGTCCAGCTTGATGGCTTCGTCAGGAGTCATGTTTGCTTCTGCAGCAGTTTTGAAAATCAAATCCTTGTCGTAGTATTCAAAACCAAGACGCTCGGCAACACGCTTTCCGATAGTTCCGCCTGCCGAACCAAATTCTCTGCTGATAGTAATAATTTTTTTCATAAAACGCCCCCTTATGCCGCCATGTCAGGCCGCAGACTACAATACTTTCTCCAAAAAGCTCTTTGTTCTTTCCTGCTTAGGATGCTTAAGAACCTCGTCCGGAGTGCCTTCTTCTATAATATAGCCGCCGTCCATAAAAATCACGCGTGAAGCAACCTCGCGGGCAAAACCCATTTCGTGGGTAACAACAACCATTGTCATACCGCCCTTTGCAAGCTCCTGCATAACGGCAAGAACTTCACCAACCATTTCCGGGTCAAGGGCAGAAGTAGGTTCATCAAAAAGCATAATAGAAGGATTCATTGCAAGGGCACGGGCAATTGCAACACGCTGCTTCTGTCCGCCCGAAAGCTGTTGTGGGTAAGTATCAGCCTTTTCTTCAAGACCAACGCGGGCAAGCAGCTTAAGACCTGTTTCGCGTGCTTCTTCCTTTGTCATCTTTTTAAGTTCAACCGGAGCCAGCATGATGTTCTGCAAAACTGTCATGTTAGGGAAGAGGTTAAAGTGCTGGAAAACCATTCCGATATTTTCGCGGGCCTTGTTGATGTTGATTTTTTTATCGCTGATGTTTTCGCCGTTTACGATTACAGTTCCGGCTGTAATTTCTTCAAGACGGTTGAGGCAGCGGAGGAAAGTTGATTTTCCGCTTCCTGAAGGTCCGATAACAACGACTACTTCACCTTCGTTAATATCAATATTTATGTCTTTTAATACCTGAAGCTGTCCAAAGCTTTTTTTGAGGTTTTCTACATGAATCTTACTGCTGGTCATTTATCTTAATCTTCCTTTCAATGTTTTTTGCGACTTTACTGAGTGTAACAATTACAATCATATACATAATTCCCACGATAGCCCAAGTCTGAAGGCTCTTGAAGGTGTTGCCCGAAATAGTTTTACCCATATTTGTAAGCTCTGGGTAGCCGATTACAGACAGAATCGAAGTATCCTTCAAAGTGATAATGAACTGGTTAATAATTGAAGGAATCATAACGCGGAATGCCTGAGGCAGAATTACCTTACGCATACTGACGCCATAACTCAAACCAAGTGAACGGCTTGCTTCCATCTGTCCCTTATCAATACTCTGAATACCAGCGCGGAAAATCTCAGCCATATAGGCACCGCAGTTCATGGCAAGGGCAATAGTACCAGCCTGCAAAGCCGGCAAACGGAAATTATTTACGCCCAAAAGACGGAAAGCCTGTGGAACACCAAAATAAATAAAATAAGCAAGAACAATCAGCGGAACACCACGAATTGCATCAACATAAATAGTTCCGATTGCGTTCAAAGTTTTATTGCGGCTTACGTTGCAGAGAGCAAAAATAAGACCGATTATCATGGCAAAAACAAGCGCCAGCAGGGTCAAAATAAGGGTATATCCCAAAGACCTAAGGAGCATTGACCAGTAGACCTGAAAAATCTGTAACATCTAGGTGATGCCTCCAAAAAACAATTTTCAATTTTAAGATTATACTATATATGAAGATAAAAAAAAAGAAGGGACATCTACAAAAAAAGGACAAGCGATTTTGCTTGTCCTTTTTTTATAAAAGGCTATGAAGTCTTTTTAGCTTACTTTAAGTATTTATCCAAAATTGCCTGATACTTACCGTTAGCTTTGATGTTTGCCAAACCTTTGTTGAACTTGTCCAAAAGTTCCTGGTTAGCTGGGTTCATGATTGCAAATCCGTAAGGAGCACCTTCGCTTTCCATTCCTGCTGGAATTTTGAGAGGAAGTTTTGCAGTCTTGATGTTGTCAGCCATGATTGGTGTATCTTCGCAGCATGCAGCTGAGTTTCCAAGAATTACATCCTGATACATTGTTGGAGAATCTTCAAAAACTGTTACCTTGAAGCCGTATTTGTCTTTAAGGCTGTTAGCAAAGTCCATACCAGCTGTTCCGTTCTTTACGGCAACTGTTTTTCCTTTCAAATCTTCATATTTTGTGATTTTGCTGTCTTTTGCAACAACAAAAGTCTGTGTAGCATTGTAATATCCGTCAGAGAAAATCCATCCTGAATCAATGCGGCTCTGTTTAATTGTAGCGCCAGCGATAAGTCCGTCAGCCTGTCCAACCTGAACTGCAGCAACACCTGCATCCCAACCGAGTGACTGCAAGTCATAATCAAAACCCTGATCTTCTGCAATAGCAGCAAGCAGGTCAACGTCGATACCTACAAACTTGTTCTTTTCGTTTGTGTACTCAAAAGGACGGAATACTGTATCAGTTGCGATAATCCATACCTTTCCTTTAGCCTTAGATTTTTTTGCAGCAAAAGCAGATGATGTAAGCAAAACAGATGCGGCAGCCAGTGCCAGAACAATTTTTTTCATTTTTTTTATTAATCTCCTCTAAAAATGATTTAAAAAAATAGCGAAAAGCAGAATTCCTTTTATAAAGCCTCCTTGCCTTTCGCTATTATTAGTTTATTGAAAAATTTAGTGTGGGTCAATTACTTAAGTATTACCCAAGTTGCGCCCGTGCCGCCTTCATATTTTGTTTTAGGATGGCCTGAAGTTCCGCATCTTTTATCACGTTCAATGAACTTTCTTACCAGTTCGCCAAGAACAGGATCTGTTCCGTGGGTATGAATTCCCTTTCCGTGAACAATCAGAACCTTTTTTAATCCGCGCGCCTTGCAGTCCCCGATAAAATTATTAAGCCTTTCGTAAGCTTCGTCCTGATGAAGCCCATGTAAATCTATGCGGGCCTCTGGAGTCATATTAATCAAATAGTTCCTGTCTGTTTCGCGGTTTTTAATTTCCGTTTCTTCTGCAATTTTATCCTTGTCGATAGTGCCGTAACGTCGCAGCCACATTTCCATCGGGTTTATCTGCTTTTCGTTGTCGCGTCTCATCTGGGCTTCAAAATCCCTTTCAGCTGCGCGGGCCTTTTCTTCCGGAGTAGGAGCATTAGCCTTTTTGTGAGACACCTGATTTTTTCCGTTTTCCTTCTGCTTTTTTATCTGATTTGATTGATAATTATCCCACTGATTTAAAATATCGCCCATGTCCATAAAATCACCTTTAATCGTCCTGTTTAGTTTATGTAAATTACGTCAGTTTTTTTGCACCAGCCGCCGCTTTCACCCATCTGAATATAAATCCAGCTGCCGGCTTCTTCAATAACCTGAACCCTAAGTCCTGCTCCGATCTTAGATTCAACCTTTGCATTTTCTTCTGGAATGGAAGTGATTTTAGCACCCTTGGAAATTGCAAAAATCTTGCTTTTCTGAATCGAACCGAAGATGAAAAATACCAGGGCAAAAACTATCAGTCCGGAAGTCAAAATCGAAAGCAGGGCTTTATGCTTTACTATAAAAATTACAAAAAGAATTACGCAAAGTACAAGTCCAAAAACAGAAAAATAATAGGAACCGATGAAAAATTCGTTAATCGAAGTTGTAATTCCGTGTTCTGCTTCAAACTCAGCACGTTCCTTTACGTTTTTCTTCCAGTTGAATAAATCATTTCTTTCTTTTTTCCTGAGGGCGGCTAAAAGTTCGCAGTTATCCTCTGAAACGTGGTTTTCAAAATGGTTTTTGGAATCTTCATCGCCATCATTTTCAGCAAGGCTGTTCTGAAGATTGTCGTAAAATTCAAAGCTTTTGTCGTAACGGCTCTTTTTTTCTGTATTTACGGCTGCTTCACTTTCCTTGTTTTTAAAATCCACGAAAAAGTCCGGCAGCTGGATTGAGTTTCTGCTTCCGTTATAGGCGGTTGCTGTAAGACGGATTTTCGGGAAGCGCTGCTGGCCTTCTGCAAGGGAAGTCCATTCAAAATCAGCAACCGGAATAAGTTCATCGGAAATGTGTTTTTCCCGGTATTTGATTTCAAGAATTTCGTAATTCTTTGTGCAGGTAAAGATTGAGTCTGTCGGAAGCTCCCAGTCAAACTGAACTAAAAGAACCGCATACTGAAGGCAGACTGTAAAAGGAATTTTTTCTCCAACTTTAGCATTCAAAAAGGGCTTTTCTGCGTCAAAAGGCTGGTCAGAGTGAAAATAAGTATCATCCGGGAAAACAAGAACGATTCTCGGCATAAGGAATTCCGGATTGTCTGTAACTGTAATCGGATCAAAGGAAATTGTGCGGCGGCGGTTACTGATTAAAAGCGAAACCGGCTGCATCTGATAGTCGCCTTTTTTTTCGAAAGTAAACCAGAACTCAAGCTTTGTGCCCGGAGTATCTCCGTAATCCTGAGTTTTTCTCATGGTGCGCATTGTTACGCCCGGCAGAGTTTTTGAACTTTGCAGTTGAATTGAATTTGCGTTTGTGTTTGGAATTAAAACTTCAAATTTTATGTCGCTTTTTGTGTAAAATTTCTGATTTTCTGACGGCGCAATTCTTAAGGCGTCGCACTGAGTCTGGGTAATCACAGTCTGGCAGAATGCTTCCGCCCCAAATCCTGATAAGAGGGCAAAAATGGCGGCGCTTTTAAGAGCGGCTAGTAATCTTCCGAAAGATTTTGCTGCTGATTTGATTCGCTGTTTTTCCATTGTTTTTTATCATTCTCCTTAATGTGCTGGAAAACTGTATTTTCCAAATCCTGATTATGTTCTTTTTCTTCGTGGGTCGGAAGAATTTCGCTTTCGTTCTGGCGGCTCTGGGCTTCTGTCATCTGAATTGAAAGCTCCAGATTGATTTTTGCCTCCAGTCTTGTATTGTCAATTTCCAGTGCCTTTCTGAAATATTCTGATGCTGAATCAAAATTTCCCTGATTGTGGGCAATAATTCCCGCATTGTAGTAGGCGTTGTAGCGTACAATCTGCGGCGCATCGGAAGAAATCTGCGAATAGCGTTCCAAGGCGGCATTTTCTTCTCCGCTCATTGAATAGGCAGTTGCCAGGTCGTAAAGGGAATAATTCAAGGTCTGATTTTTTTCTTCATCATCAGATTTTTCTACGACAGAAAGATACATTGCCACAGCCTTACGGTAATTTTTTTTGTGCCATTCGTAAGTTCCCAAAAGGACTTTTGTAGAATCTGTTGTTCCAAAGAGTTTTCGCTCTTGCCTGCTTTCTTTTTCCACAGCCTCAGCATTTGAATTCTGATTTGAACAGCCTGTAATTCCAAGAGCTGCAATCATTGCAAAAATCATAAGGACTGAACCGGCCTTTTTCTGCCCGAAGTATTTCAAATCAAATTCTGCCGCAAAGAAGCTTGCTGAAAGCAGGATAAAGGCAAGAATAAGGAAGAACTTGTAGCGGGGAACCGGACGGGCTTCATAAGAAACAATCTGTGTATTTTCTCCGTTTTTTGAAATCTGAGAAAGCAGTTTTGAAGCAGTTCCAACATCCGAGGCCTTTGCAAAAATTACAGGAGTCTTATTCTTAAAGGATTTTGATTTTTCGTGAATTGATTCCAGTATTTTTTCAATTTTATCTGTGCGCAGGGCGGAGTAAACAATAGTTTTTCCGTCGCCCGCCAGAATCTGAGACTCATCTTCTCCGCCAAAACCGATAATGCTTACAGGAATTCCGTATTTTGTACATTCTGAAATTGCATTCTGCAAGGTTCCGTCAGTTTCTTCACCATCAGTAAAAATCCAGATGCGGCCGGCAGAAGAAAAATTCTGAGGGAAGGACTCTTTTGCGGCAAGGACACCTTTTCCAAGGCTTGAACCAGGTGCTGTCATAAGTCCCGGATTCATAACCTCTAAAAGCGAATCCACCATGGCAAAATCTTCTGTAAGCGGAATAGCGGTAATTCCTTCACCCTTTGCAAGCACAACCGAAACGCTGGTTCCGTCCATTCGGCTCAAAAGTTTTTTTGCATACACGCGGCTTGCTTCAAGTCTGGATTTTCTGTCAGCTTCGTCGTGAGCCAGCATACTGTTGGAAATATCAAAAACCATGCTTACAGCTGTACTGTTTTTCTGCACCGGCGCAAGGTAAGTTCCCCATGAAATTCCTGTGTGGGCAATGCAGAGCATGACAAAGGCAAGAATCTGGAAAACTGAACGCAAAATAAGCGAGGGCTTTAATCTGAAAGGAATGTATTCCTGAAGAATTACGCGTTTTATGAAGGCTGCGGCTGCAAATAAAATCATTGCAATAAAAATCAGCTTCTGATAATAACTTGTGCTTGTTGTTTTATAGGTAAAGCTTTGCGAAACTGCCTCGTTTTTTACAACAGAAGAAAGACTGCGGCCAAGTTCATCAACTGTCTGAACTTCAAAATAGCGGCCCTGTCCAAGCTCTGCAATTTTCTTCAGCTGATTTGAATCAAAGTCACTTTCAAGGTAGCCCGAATAAAGTTTTCCGGTCGCATAATCAGTGTATTCAATGGAAATGCGGCCTTTTGTACCAATTCCTACTATATAAAGGGTAATATTATTGTCTGCAGCAAGCTTAGCCGCTGTCTGAGGATGGATTTCTCCCGCGTTGTTTTCACCGTCGGTAAGGAGGATGATGCATTTTTTAGGCGCCTTTGAAGATGCAAGGTGGCATACTGCGGTACTGAGTCCGTCTCCAATGGCAGATCCGTTTCCCATCATTCCAACCTGGATTTCGCCAAGCTTTTTTGTAAAGGCGGAACTGACGGCGGTAGGGGGCACTAAAACGCTGGCGTTACTTCCCAGCGCAACAATTCCGTAGCGGAAGCCTTCGTAGTTCTGAACAAGACTTGTGATGGTGTTTCTTGCCGCATCAATTCGTGTGCTTCCGTCTATATCTTTTGCCGCCATGGAAGGACTGGTATCAACAACAAAGATGATGTCATTTCCAAGGCTTGTGTAAACTTTTTCCTGAGTTGAAATTACAGGATCTGCAAAGGCGATTACGCTCAAAATAAAGCCGGCACCAATCATCAGCTTTATAAGTGCCGACACAAATTTTCTAAGGCTGCCGTGCCATTCAAAATATTTTCCTTCCCAGTCGCCAAGAACCGCATAAATTACAGTCTGGTTGAGGATTTTGAATTTTCGCAGGATATAAAAAAGAGGAATTAAAAGAACAAGTAAAAGTCCCGCAGGATTCTGAAAACTAAACATTCTTTTCTCCTCCTGCTTTTTCACTTTCTTCAAAATCTGCAATGCATTCTTTTGCTGACTCTACCAGCTCTGCTCTTTCACCTTCGTTAAAGGCAGCTTCAGCAGAATAGCGGATAAAATCACTTCTTGTAAAAAGCGATGTAATCTGAATGCAGGCATTTTCCTTGCGCTCGCTCATCAGGCTTGGAAAATCATCTGTTCCGCCAAAAGCTTCATTGAATGCCTTCATAAAACTGCTGGTAACAATTTTAGAAAAAGGAAGGTCAAAGCGCACTTCAAGATAAGTACGCAAAATCTGCTGGAAGCTCTGGGCAAAAGTTTTGTCATCTATAGGAGTCTGCTTTTTGCCTGTAATAAGAAGACGGCTCAAAGCTTTTTCCGTATTGCGGCGGTTCTTTTTATATTTTCGTAAAAGCTTTCTGTTTCTAAGATAAAAGGCAATTTCTTCATGCTTGATAATTGAACGGACAATCAAAAATAAAGCAAAAACAAAAATTATCAGGGCGCCGTAAAGCTTGTAGGTTGTTCCCGGCAGCAAAAGAGGCGCAGCACCCGGCCTAAGGGATGTAATGGAATCCTGCTGGGTAAGGGAAACGATATTTACCGGCTGAAAATTAATCAGATAATGCTCGTCAAAATCAGAAGAAGAAAGCTCAGGCTCAGTAAAGTTGGAAGTTAAATCATAGCCCGGAAAAACAATATCCCCGATTTTCCAGGGAACAAAATTAATTGAAAGCTGATAGTGGTCAACGCCAATCGAAGAAAGAGTAATGCTCTTGATATCGTAATTCTGCATGTCCAGAGGCGAAATAAAGCCCGAAGTACTCAGCTGGACGCTGCCATTTTCAACAAAGTTTTTGAGGGTAAAAGAGTTTGAGTTAAAGGAACAGCGCAGTTCCGCCGTATCTCCGATATAAACTTTTTTTGGCAGAAGAATCTGCTGAATCTCAAGGTTAATCATATTGCCTTCCGTCCAAAAATCTGCATTAAAATCTGCAGCGGGTCGTCATCCGACTTCATTACAATATCAGTAACACCGTGCTTGATGCAGGTGTTGTGCCAGTGGGTAAGGTTTTGAGTGTAAAAGTCCTTCCATTCTTTTTTGAATTTCTGGGAATTAGAAGGAAGCCTCATTTTTAAGCCGCTTTCTACATCAATAAAGGGAATGGTTCCTACTGAAGGAAGTTCAGTGTCAAAATTATCTTCCAGGCGGATTGCGATTACGTCATTTTTCTGGGCAAGAGAAATGAGTGATTTTTCGTAGTCGCCGCTGCGGAAGTCCGACAGAACAAAAACAAGGGAACGCTTGCGCAAAAGTTTTCCGGTACCTGTCAGGGCGTTTGAAAGTACAGAACCATTAACAGTATGCTCTGGCAGGCGGTCAAGGTGAGTTAAAATCAGCATGGTCTGTTCGCGGCCCTGCATAGGCTTTGTAGAAAAGTGGATTTTTCCGTCAAAAAGAACTGCGCCAACCGGACAGTTGTTCATTTCTGCGGCCAGGGTTATCAAGGCTGCAGTTTCAGCGGCCCTGGAATATTTGCTGGCGGCGCTCATGTTTTTAAGCTGCATTGAGGCTGAGGAATCCAGCACGACAAAAATCTGAAGCTCGCGCTCCTCTTCAAAAACCTTAACGTATGGGTGACCCATTCGCGCCGTAACGTTCCAGTCAATAGAACGAATATCGTCCCCGCGAATATAATCACGAACACCACTGAATTCAATTCCCTGTCCGCGGTATAAAGAACGGAAATTTCCGCTCTTCATGCCCTCTGCAAGGTCAGCGGCCGCAATTCTGAGGTAACTTGCTTTTTTTACAAGAGAATCAACAGATTCCATAAGGCTTTACGGGAGCGGAATAAAGTCCAGAATGCGGGAAATAATTTCGTCGCTTGTAACATTGTCCGCAGCAGCTTCGTAAGAAAGAACCAGACGATGGCGAAGAACATTGCAGGCAACAGCCTTTACATCTTCCGGCAGCACAAAATCACGGCCTTCAAAAAGGGCGCGGACCTTAGCACACTGAAGCATAGCAATTCCCGCACGAGGAGAAGCTCCAAAATGAATGTAGCGTGTAATGTCATTCGATTTTGCAACCGAAGCCGCAAAAGAACGTGACTGCTTTTTAGAATTATCAGCGCGGGTTACATTCAAAATGGAAACAATATATTCAACAATCTTGTCGTCGCAGTTTACGGAATCATAAAGCTTGCGGAGTTCTTCAATATCACCGGCCTTAAGCACAGTGCTAACGGCAACAGTGGCAGCTTTTCCGCAGGTTTTTACGATATTTACTTCATTTTCAGCCGACGGATAGCTTACATTCAGTTTCATAATAAAACGGTCAAGCTCAGCTTCCGGCAGATTATATGTTCCTTCCTGCTCAACCGGGTTCTGAGTTGCAAGAACAAAGAATGGTTCAGGAAGTTTGTAAGTTTCTTCACCAATAGTAACCTGTTTTTCTTCCATAGCTTCAAGCATGGCAGACTGAACCTTAGCAGGCGCACGGTTAACTTCATCAGCAAGAATAACGTTTGCAAAAATAGGACCTTTTCGCACGCTAAAACTGCCCTTGTTCTGCTCGTAAATCAAAGTACCGGTAACATCGGCAGGAAGCAGATCGGGAGTAAACTGAATGCGTTTAAAATCGAGCCCCAAAATTTCAGTCAAAGTCTTAATGGCAAGAGTTTTTGCAAGACCAGGTACGCCTTCAACAAGTACATGTCCGCCCGCAATAAATGCCATAAACATATCAGTTATAAGCTGTTCCTGGCCAACAAGGCGCTTAGCTGCCTCAGCCCGAACATTTTCAACAATAGTCTTAGCTTCGTTTCTATCCATAGGAAAGAAGTATAACAAAGAATTTAAAAATATAGAAGATTTTTTTAGGCGAGTCTTAACACCCAGTCGCGTTCCGCACTTCGCCTGTTCGGCTCATCCTTTCAGGACTGCCCTGTCGGGCAGGTGCTCCATGCTCCCGCCGGGCTTTGCTTATCAATTGCAGGTGTATTTTAAGAAATTAATAAAAGCTGGCGCGAGGCAGCGGGTTTATGGTGCAAAAACACTTTGTTTGCGGAGGTCGCGGGAGCGACCGGTAAAATAGTTTCTTTGCCGCAAACAACGTGTAGCGCATTATTGCGCGGTTTTGTACCATGAACCCGCAGCCGGGAGCCATATTTAAACGAAAGTCTTCATAATGCAGTTAGCACTCGGCCTCGCGCCAACTTTAGTTAAATCTCTTTCCATTGCTTTTGACCTTGATGCCACTTTATAAAAGCTGTGTTATAATAACCTCATGAGCACAAGACCTGATAAACTTGAAATGGACGCTTCAGACTTTGTAGTCCTTGGCGATTTTATTCCTCAGATAGTACAGGAAATCCGCTATTATTCTTCCTTCAATTTTATAGGAGACCGCATTGACGGCTACGAAGAACCAATCGCCCTTCTTACAAAAGAAGCGGCCCGTGCCTTAAAATCTGTCAGCAACGAAATGATGGTTCAGGGCTATCGCCTCAAGGTTTTTGACGGTTACCGCCCGGTTTCTGCAGTAAAGCACTTTATGCTCTGGGCAATAGAAGATCAGGATATCCGCATGAAGCCTTATTTTTATCCCGATATTGCCAAACAGGAACTTTTTGACCGGGGCTATATTGCAAAACGCTCAAGCCACAGCCGGGGAAGCACAGTAGATTTAACCCTTCTTGATATGAAAAGCGGAAAAGAAGTTGATATGGGAGGCCCCTTTGATCTTTTCAGCGAACTTTCCCATCCGGATTATAAAGGAATTACAGACCAGCAGTTTGAAAACCGCATGATGCTGCAAAGGACAATGCTTAGAAACGGTTTTACAGCCCTTGACTGTGAGTGGTGGCATTTTACCCTTGCAGACGAACCTTACCCCGACACTTACTTTGAGTTCCCAGTTTCTTCTGAATATTTAAAGCAGTAAAAATTTTTGCTTCTCCCATCACATTTCATTTATTCTCTCAAATTGTATATTTATGCAAATTTCTTGACACTGCACCCTCAAATCTGAATAATTATGTAGCAAAAGTTACTTTTAGAGGAACGGTAAATTATGAATCCATTGGCTTTGGAATTAAATGAAACCTTAAAGGGTAGTGTGGTTGAGGCTCTTTTTTCAGACATGGGAAAACGCCTTTATTTTCCGAACGGAATTATTTCGCAGGGCGGAGAAGCTGCAAAAGACGCTTACTTTGCTAACGGAACAATCGGTATGGCAGTTGCCGGCGGAACTCCTATCGAACTGGATTCATACAAAAAGAATATGCCGTCGCTTAATTCACGCGAAACAGTAGCTTATGCAAAGACAGCCGGTTCACCAGATATCCGCGCTTTGTGGAAAGAAAAAATCATCGAAAAAAATCCAAACCTCAAGGGAAAGAATTTTTCACTTCCTGTACTTGTACCAGGACTTACAGCAGTTCTTTCTTATGTAGCAGACCTTTTTATTGATGCTGACAAGCCTCTTCTTGCTGCAGATCCTTGCTGGGATAACTATGAACTTATCACTTGTGCCCGCCGCGGCGCTGACTTCCATCAGTTCAAGTGTTTTGAAAATGGAAAGTTTAATCTTGCAGGTCTTGAAGCTGCAATGAAGGCTGATGCAGATAAATACGGTTCAGTTCGCGTGCTTTTGAACTTCCCTCAGAATCCTTCTGGCTACAGTCCTACAAAGGATGAAGCTAAGGCAATTGTAGCAATTGTCCGCAGGCTTGCAGAAGCTGGTAAGAAGGTTCTTGTACTTTCAGACGACGCTTACTTCGGCCTTAACTACGAAGATGATATTGAACCTCAGTCACTTTTTGCTTATATGGCTGACCTTCACGAAAACGTACTTGCAATCAAAGCTGACGGTCCTACAAAAGAGGATTTTGCCTGGGGTTTCCGCACAGGCTTTATTACTTTCGGTTCAAAAGCTCTTACAGATGAACAGTACACAGCTCTTACAACTAAGTTCATGGGAGCTATCCGTTCTTCAGTTTCATGTTCTGCTACTCCTTCTCAGAGTCTTGTTCTTAAGGCTTTGCAGGATCCTGCTCATGAAGCTCAGAAAAAAGAACTCCGCAAGATGCTTCAGGCCCGCTATGATGCTGTACGCAAGTTTGTAAATACACACAAATCTTCAAAGCTTACAGCTCTTCCTTTCAACTCCGGTTACTTTATGAGCTTCCATGTGGAAGGCGGCATTGCTGAAGATCTTCGCAAAAAACTTCTCAAAGATAAGGGAATCGGTGTAATTCAGATTGACCCTTATACTCTTCGCGTTGCATTCTCAAGTATCGACGAAGAAAAGATTGAAGAAGTTTACTCTCAGATATATGATGTTGCTGAGGAGATGTAACATCAAAACTTTGAGACATTTATTAAATTTGAAAAAAATTAGTTTTTTAGTTCCTGTGCACAGCCTTATTCGTCTTTGCCTTGCATCGAGCCTTGTACTTCTTGGTCTTACTTCGTGTCAGGAACAGAAAACTAATCTTACATATCAGCATTTTGCGCAGCGCGAACGCCGCATCGTCATCTGGACAAACTGCAGTGAGTTCGCGCAGTATGCAGAACTTTTCAATAAAAACAATACAGAAAACCGCGCCATCATTGTTTACAAGGAAAATCCGGCTCTTTCACTTCCCGTCCCTAAGGATGAACTTCCGCCGGATATTATTGTAGGTTCGTGGCTGCGTTCCGACAAAACAAAAAAGAATTTCTGTTCCCTTGATTATCTTTTTACCCATAATCAGATAAGTTCAGAAATGTTTTATAAGAATCTTCTGGATTCGGGAAAAATCCGCCATTCTCAGTATCTTCTTCCTGTAAGCTTTAATCTTCCGGCTGTCATTTTTGATAAGTCTAATGAGGCTTTTGTTTCAGAAAACTACATGCTTACCCTTGAAGAGCTCCGCGAGATGGGTTCAAAATACAATCAGAAAAAGGCAAATGAAACTTTTCAGAGAATAGGTTTTGCTCCGCTCAACAACAGTTCTTTCTTGTCGCTGACAGCAAAACTTTTTTATTCAGATTTTACGGAAGTTAAAAATAATATTGTCTGGAATGCAGAAAATCTTGAAAAAACAGTTTCCTTCTTAAAGAGCTGGGTTCAGACTGAAAATCAGTCTGCTCAGATTGAATCGGATTTCTCTTTTAAGTATCTTTTTATGCCTTATTACCGTCAGGTTTCTTCCGGCAGAACTCTTTTTGCCTATACCAGCAGTGATTCTTTGTTTAAGACAATGCATGAGCAGGATTTGAATCTTGATTACCGCTGGATTGTTCAGGACGGAAAGATTTTTATGGATGATTCCTTTGTAATGATGGGAATTTATAAGAAATCTGAAAACAGAACTGGCGCATCAGAGTTTATTTCCTGGTTTTTCCAGAATGAAGTTCAGCGGGAAATTCTTGAAAGAAAAGAGGCTTCCCGTCTTGAAACAGATATGTTCGGAATTGCAGGCGGTTTTTCTGCCGTGCGTGGTGTAACAGAACATATTCTTCCTATTTTCTATACACAGCTTTTGTCTAACCTGCCACCTGCCCAGATGATTCAGGTTCCGCAGAAACTTCCTCCGCGCTGGGAAAGCTATAAGACTCAGGTTGTAGAGCCATATATCCGCGCAGATATTACATCAGCAACACCGCAGGCTAAACCGATTTCAGAATTTGAAAAGGAATGGCGAAAGAAGGTCTTTGCTGAGTAAGGGTGTCTTATAATTTCAGGTCACAAAGCTGGGCCTTGCAGGCTTTGATTAAGTCTGCCGGGGCAAGGGTAATCTGAAGACCTCGCTGCCCCGCGCTTACGCAGACTTTTTCCTGGTTCATAATGCTTTTATCTATAAAAGTTCTGAACTGCTTTTTCATTCCGATTGGAGTACAGCCTCCGCGAACATAGCCTGTAAGTCCCAGAAGTTCATCCGTTTTTACTGGATTGATTTCCTTGCAGCCTGCTGCCTGTCGCGCTTTTTTCAAATTGATTTCAGATACGGCAGACTGGCAGAATACGCAGATTTCCTTACTTTCAGTTCTCATTACAATAGTTTTGAAAACCATTTCGGGGCTTACGCCAAGTTTTGCAGCCATGCGTTCGGCAGCTCCTTTTTCAAGGCTGTGGTCTGCATTGTCTTCATATTCTTTTGCCTCGTAAGGGATTTTAAGTCCTTCGAGTATTCTCATTGCGTTTGTCTTTTTCATGCTTTGTATTCTATTAATTTTGAAAATACGTGTAAATCTTGAAGAAAATAGCTGTGAAAAATGAGTTTAAAAATAACATAATTTTCTTGTAAATTTTCAAAAAACTGTAAGTGGTAGTGTTGACACTTTTTTATAAAGAATATATATTAATTTTCACCGTCGCACAGCACCGCTGAGCGACACTTCTAAAAAGGTTTTTGACAGAACAGGGAAGGAAATAACTAACTGTATAGTTCAAGTTTTATATGTTTTGTATCATTAAAAACATACCCGCGAATCTCAGTTCTTGAGGTTCGATTGTAAATCAATTCAGCAGATAAGAAAAAGCTTGATTGAACTTTAATTCATTGGTAATCAATACCCTTCGGGG
>NZ_JHVB01000006.1 GCF_000619925.1 Treponema sp. C6A8
TCACTGTCACTTATTATTTTTTCTTCTGCCATACCGCATTCTACCTTCCATCTCTTAACTGTGGAAGGGGATATGTGATATTTCATGCTAAGGGAATTTATTGAGGCTTTTTTTCTTATTTCTGCCTTAACCTTTTCCTTGAAGGCTGTTTCGTATTTCGCATGAGAACTTCTGGTTTTCAGACCTGCCTCTCCGTGATATTGGTAAAGTTTTACCCAATCCAAAATTACTGAGGGATGAATACCCATCCTTTCTGCTATTACATGTAGTTCTTCATCATGTTTTAAATACATCTGAACTACAGATAATTTGAAATTTACATCAAATTTTCTTTGCATTTTTCCTCCAAAAGTGTCCAACTTTTGGGGTTCAGTTCAAATTCGGGGTTCGCTAGACGCTCAGTTGGGCGACAATCGCCCAACCATTACCCCTCATTTCTTGGCGCGGGGGAAACAAGCTCTCTTAGGCAACACTACTATTCTGTTAGCCACTTACCATATTCAAGATAAGATCCAAGATAACCAACAACTGGAGTTCCACTTGAATCAAAGTCCAGGTTTACATGACGGAACTTAACATTACCACCCTGTGCTGGTGTAATAGATGGAACTGTCATATACTCCCAACCTGTTGAAGTATAATTTGTACTTGAATCAATACCATCCGATATACTTCCAATTGCAGCATTTGAATAAGCAAGTTTGATTGTATCTCTACCACCTGTTTCTGTTGAATTGTAGTAAGCAATATACGGCTTATTATTCTTAATTTTAATTTGTGTCCAGTTTCCGACAGAACCAGCAGCGTCTACAAGCATTTTTGTATAAGTCTTTGCATTGTAAGCAGTCATATAGATATACATAAGGTCACTGTTGTTAGCATCAAATGCCGCGATATGAATACCGTTACTACTATCAATTGCCATAGAAACATACTGACCAACACCATCAGGGAATGAAACATCTGTATTTTCTGTAAATGTCAAAGCTGTATTTGGACTTGAACCGTCAACACCAGTTTTGTACTTTAAGTGCAGTTTTCCATCGGCACCATAGTAAACAACCACAGCAACTTTGTTAGAATCTACACCAATATCAAAATGCTCTGTTGAAGAAGTTGCAACTGTACTCTTACCATTTGTCCAGGTTGTACTGTTACTGCTATTCTCATTTAAGTTTGTATATTGTGTATAGTTTCCACCGTCAGAAGCCTTTCTAGTTCCATTGTTATAACTTGAAGATTTATACAACTGATTTCCAAGACTTGACTCCGTACCAATCTTCATATTACGGAAATATACAGTTCCAGAGTTATCATCATAGAAACCAAAATATACTCGGGCAGGATCTGTTGAAGAAGTTGAATCTCCTTGTGCAATCAGTCTGAGATTTTTGTATCTATCCAAAAGAAGAGAACTGTAATTTACAGAATCTAATGTAAGGGCATTATTGTTTGACAAATGAGATGGAGTTAAATATTGTCCATTCCAGAATGTACCACTACCCCACCCACCATATGTATCATCATAACCATAGGTACTTGAATCTCCATGCTTATAAGTCTTCATAGTCAAAGCCGAGAATCTGTCATAAATCAAAGACATAGATGCTTCATTGTAGTTGTAAGATGTAACATGGAGATAACGTCCGCTGTCATCCTGTGCCATAGACATTTGATCCCAAGCCATTCCACCAATAAGATATTCAGTTGACTTAGTAGCTCCTGTACCAACAGTTACTACAGAACGCTGCGGCTGGAAGTTTGCAGAATAAGACATTCCACTTCCACCAGTCGGATTCAAATAACTAAAGACAATATTACCTGCCCCATCAGTTGTGTTCTTTTGGTTTACAATCATATCTGGATAATATCCGTTTTTGATTGTTGTACTCTTCATATCGAATACACGCAGATATCTGTCATCTGTCAGTCTAATATTCTTCGTTGTGTAGAAATCTGCCTCGTTAACGCGGTTTGGCATTGACTTGTAATCTTCAACGCTTGAAGTACGTGTAAAGCTTCCGTGTGCATCGTTATTGTTGATGTTGTTCAAACTGCGAATCTTATTACTTGAACTATCTGTTACAAACACTTCAAGATATCCGCTCTTTGAAATAACGTTGCTTGCAGTAAAGCTTGTATAAGGAGCTGCAATACTGCTTGCCTTGGTTGTCACTCCAACACCACTAGAATCTGTAACAGTTCCTGCAGCTGTTGTTGAATTCACAACTCTTACTGCACTTGGACTCAAGTTGAATCCCTTTACCGTAATAAAGTCTTCGGCATAAGTTGAGGCACTTGTACTTGCAGCATACATAATACTGTACTTGCCGCTTGCTGATCGGATATTATTATCCTTCAAACCACTCTTTGTGCGGTTTGAGGTATGGATTGCTGTAATATACGGCACAACGTCCATTGTATAAGATGGCTTATGCTTTGTTGCATCAGTTGTGCCTTCAGAGGTGCCAGTGCTGTTTGCAGAACTATTTGCTGTATCTGTTTTCTGATCGACGGCGATTACTGTGAATTCGGCGTTCAGGTGGGCAACGTCGCTTAAGTGGGCTGTATCGATGGCGATTGTCCAGTTTGCCTTGTGTCCATTCTGATTTATATATGCATCTTCAACTGTAACTTCATAGTAGTTAGATGCCATTGTTGGATTATTTTCACCAACTTTTGAAATAGTCCAGCCAGTAGTTCCGTAGGTTGCGACAGAAATAGGGGTTGTTGTACTTGAATCAAAGTTTGTCATACTAAATGACAAGCCGCCCAGGAGTGTATCATCATATACACTTCCGCGAAGAACAATCTTACCAGAAACTTTAGGGTCATCGCCATAGAGAGTTTTCACTGTGTCAGATAAATCATCTTCAAGCTCAATGTGCCCGTTAGAAGCTTTTCCTCCGTAGAGGCTGTTTTTGCCTTCGCCCTCTCCTTCCCAGAAGAACGGATTTACGACTACGTTCGGAGCAACATTGTCAACTTGGTCAACGATAAAGTCTTTTACACGCAAGAAGGCGTACTGAGAATTTGTTCCCTGAGTACATTCTTCTGTCGTATCCCAGAAGGTGAAAGACATTGATTTAGAGGCTACATCATCACCTAATGAATCGGCAGGAATTACCCAATAGCTCTTTGCTGTAAGAGAATTCTTAATTGAATCTGTTTTGTTTCTATCTTCTTCTGAAACGTCAGAAACACCAACCATAGCAGTAGTTGGAGTAAATGTTCCAGTTGCAGAACGTAATTCTGTTCCTGAGCCAGTAATACCTGTTAGATCTGTACCTGTATCATCTTTTTTAAATACAAGCTTTACGTCTCCATTACCACCAACAAACTCAGGAAGGATTGCAAGATTCTTCTTGATTGTGAATGCATTGCGCGTTCCTGTTGTTTCTGCCCATTCAAGTTTGGAATTCATATTATACTTTTTGAAATCTGCAGTTGTTAACTCGTAGGCTTCTTCACCATCTGTGTTTCCTGTTGCAGCGGCAATGTTGTAAGTCTCAAATTCGTTGTCAGTATATGCGTCATCGTGGTTCAAATCTGTAGCAAGGAATACTTTTGCAAGGCGAGGTGCGTTGTTTGAGACCATCATCTTGTAAGCTTTTCCAGCAACATTTCCTGCTTTGTCGAATGCGAGGATTACGAGAGTTGCAGGACCGTCAGGGATATTGTCGGAATGAATTGAAGCATCCCAGCTCCATTTTGATCCACTCTTTGAGAAAGATTCCGGCATTCCGTCTCCGTCATCTTTTCCAGTATCAAATTCAAATTTACCGTCTTTCTTTTGATTCTGCTTTGCAGTGTTGTTTGCATCTATTACCTGAGCAATCGGGAAGAGAGCTGTTGCACTTGCATTTTCGGCTGTTGTTGCAGGTGTAAATGTGACTTTTGTTCCGTCAATTGCAGAAATTTTTCGCAGCAGTCCGTCAATTTTTACAAGACCGCCTACACGGATATGGTCACCAAGAGCAGAACTTGCAGTGAATGTATTGAATGAACCATTATTATCTGCACTAACAGCACCAGAAACAGATTTTGCGTATAGAACTGGTTTTCCATCTCCAAGACCTAAGTCTATTGAAGTTAATTCTCCTAACGTTACTTTTGAACCATAGGTTGTAGTAGTAACTCCATTTGTTGTGGTTGTTGTTGGTGCAATCATAGAATCTAGGAGAACTTCATTTGAAATTGTCGTCTGGGTGGTTCCTTTTTTTCTCATATAGTAGAAGACAATATTTTCAACTCCAGATCCATCTTCCCCGTCGTCTGAAGAACCCTTGATTGTGTAAATATAGTTGTTATTCTTTACACTATTCTGTTCTGTTAGAGAAAGATCTTCTTCTTTTCCATTTTTAATATCATCAAGAGATGGGGCACTGTTATCAATTTTGAAACTGTATGAGGCTTTTGTTGAATGAGCTGAATTAGCCCCTGCAGCCTGAACTTCTGTTGCTACAACATCGTAAGCAACGGATGTAAGGGATGTATTAATAGGAATGTATACACGTTTGCCACTCTTTCCATCTACAGCACCAAGTGCCATTTCATAACAACCAGAAACTGCTGCTCCATTATTTTTTATACTGACTGTTTCAATTCCAGATTCATCGCGTGAATCAAGAACCAGATACCAGTTATCACCACGAAGGAACATATCTGCAGCATAGTTCTGACTTGCAATTGATAGAGGATCTTCTGTAAGTACAGATGGATTTTCTTCCGAAGTAGGAGTAATTGCAGAACTATACTGTTTTACAACAACAGAAAGAACCGGTACCTTATTATCAATATGGATTGAAACAACTCCATCTTCTGTAGTCCATGCACCAAACTTACCGTTTGCGTTTACACCACAGGCACGGATTTTTATATCATTTGTATCATTAGTTCCGGTTGGATTCATTTTACTATCTGCATTAATCTGAATTCGCCATGAAGTTGTATTAGAAACTTCAATTCCCCACCAGGCATCAAGAGCAGCTTTATCTGCAAAACCAAATGTAGCTGCAATGGCATCTGTCATTACGTTGTCACCAGTACCAGAAGAAGTGTATTCTGTACCCTTAATAGTTTTTATTACATCGTAAGCATTAACTACTGTAAATCCGTAATTATCTTTAGCTATAGTTTTATCAGCCGTATTGAAAGCACCTGTATCATTTGCAATCTGCAGATATACTTTCTTTACAGTTGTGGTTCCAGAAGGAATTTCTGCACTACCTGTTACAGAAATAGCACCTCCAAGAGTAGCATAAGTTAAACCTGTATCGTAATTTTCCTTTGTAGGATATGTGATTGTTACCTTTGGCTTATCACCATCCGGATTGTGATTGATTGTATAATTCTGTTTTATTGTGTAATTACCGAATTTATCAGTTGCCATAAAATATACAGGCAGCTTATAAATACCGTTTACAGGTGTAGCATAAATTGAATTATCATATGTTTCAAAAGTTGGGTTTCCGCCTTCTGCACCATCAAAATCAAACTGCCATGCACTTACGGTTTTCTGTGCAGCAAGTTTATTGCTCCAGCCAGTAAGAGTTCTGAGATATTCCAGTCTTTCTGTATTATTCAATTCTGTTGATTTTGTGGTAGCTTCAAAAACTTGAGCTGAGGTAGGAATCAACCATTTTATACTTTCAAGGCCTGCTTTTCCTGTTTCGGTTGTTGTTCCGGCAATTTTAATTACACCGGTTTTCTCTTCACCATTTTCAGGCGAGCCAACTGTTATTGACGGTGCTGTATTATCAACATAGAAGGTCTTTGAATCTGTTGCTGAGTTTCCAACACGGTCATAACTCTTAACTTCTACTGTGTACTGACCGGTTGTCCATGAAGAAATATCGATATAATCAGTTGTCCATGAAGCAGCTGAACTTTCATTTGTAGTACCTGACCAGTTTCCTTTACCTGCACCTACATCAAGAGTATAAAGCTCCGAATCAGATGAATCTGTTGAAGCTCCTGTAATTGCATCAGCAGTTTTGAGTCTTAATTTTACTGTCGGACTTGCTTCCATATCAGAAATTTTAAGGGTCATTCCACCAATACCGCTGGCATCGGTTGCAGTAAAGTAGAATTTTACGTATTTACGTGCACTTCCACCCAAAGCAAAGTTTGCATTAAGATTAGAATTATCTTTATTCAAATCAAATTCAACATTTGAATCATCCTTAGCAAGATTTTTTGTTGTACCATCTAAATAATACGGCAATCCTTTTCCAACACCTGGGGTTGGAGATTTACTGTCTGAATGATAGGTAAATTCTTTTTCGTTCACAGATTCATCGATTACAGTTTTGGCGCTACTTCCAGTTCCTTCTGTTTTTGTAGGCCGTTCATCATTTATATAAATCTTTGGATTTTTGAGATAATCATTCTTTGTGACAGCTCCTGAAACAGAAGTGTATTTAGAATAGAACTTTCCGTCTCCATTATCTTCAATATAAATATAGAAGGTCTTTTCACCATCATTTGTGTCAGCAGGCTCAAATGTGAATTCACCAGTTGTTGCGTTGTATGATTTTACAAGAGTTGTCGGAGCAGTACCTTCTCCATTGTAACTCGTAGAAGAAAGAATAAAGGTTTTTACCACAGATGTACTTGTTGAATCATCATCAGAAATTCGACCTTTAACCTGAGCATTTGTTCCATACTGTAAGAGATAACCCATTGTTGAGTCATAAGAAAGATTTGAGATGTTGATTTTCGGGCGATCTGTGTCCTGTGAGACGATTACTTTCTGTGCAGAAGAATATCCTGTGTTTCCGGCTTTGTCTTTTGCAACGGCACGAATCCAGTAAGTCTTGCCGTCTGTAAGTTTTGTTGTGTCAAAGTCTTCAATCTTGAAAGTGTAGCTTCCAGAAAGTTTGACTCCTTGTACTTCAGCCTGTGCCGGAGTGTCGCCTTCGGCTTCTTTTGCAGCCTGGTACAAAGTTGCGTCTGTCCATGACGCAGTTGAAGCCGGTTCTGAGTCGCTCTGAATGTACTGCAAGCCTGTTATTGCAGTTGCTGGAAGAACGTTTCCGTCGCTTATTGTACCGCTCATAGAAATCTTTCCGTTAACCTGAATGTCCGCAGTCTCCGAGTCAGCGTCTGTCGGAGCAGTGAGTTTTACTGTCGGAGCAGTTTTGTCTACCATCACGCTTGCAACAGGAACAGTATTTTTGTTTCCAGAACCTGCGTTATCTATTACAACTGCAGAAATACTCTTGCTTCCATTTGTCGTTGAAGAATCACCGAATACTTCGTGAGCCTTGATTGTAACAGACCATGTGCGGCTCTTATCGCCCACATTTCCGTTCAACGTGAGAGTTCCGTAAGTCGTTTCTCCGACTTTGATTGTCTTGCCGTTCACGCTGATTTCAACACTTCTTACACCTGCACTTGCATCAGTTGCAGTTCCGCTTACAGTGATATCTGCGCATCCTTCCTCACCGTTCGTATACTGAATTTCAGATGTAGTAGTAGAAGATGGAGTTGCAGTGTCTACATTGAGAGAAGCGTTGTAGTAGATTTTTTCGCTTGTACTTGCATCGTCGCCAACTGATCCGGTAATTACTTTATCAAGTGCCGCATTTCCTACGTTATCAACAGCAACAAGAATCAGATAGTTGAGTCCTTCTGTAAAGCCTGAGAGCGTTGAAGAATAATTCGTCGTGATATCTGCGTAATATTGTTCTACTCCATTCTTATCTGTCTTTTTAGTAGTAGAAGAAACCAAATCATCGCCATCTGCAATTTTTCCGTCTGAATCGATGATTTTTTCTTTGATTTTTCCAGTTGAAGAAGTATAAGGAACACTTCGCTTTTCTTTTGGAAGCTTAGCGGCAGCAATCGGAGCAAAGTAGCCTGTATATTCAGTATTGTCATTGTATTTAGCAAGGAAGTTATCCGCCTGTTTCTTCAATTCTGAATAAGTCATTGCAGAAGCAGCATTTACAACTTTGTAGTAAATCATCGAAACACCGCTGCCAGAATCCGTATCATCAAATTTACCGCGGACTTTGATTGTATTTGCATTTCCAAATGTATTTTCGCTGTATTTTCCGCCGACATCCTTGTCATCATCACCTAATGTTGTAAGTTCATTGTCGTAGTCGCCAATTCGGAAGTAAAGGTCCTTGTTTTTGTCGTCGAGTGCATGGATTCCCTTTGGTGCGGTCGAGTCGAAATTGAGAGTGATTGTAAGAGGAGTTGCGTTTGTGTTGCCAGCTTTATCCGTAACTGTGAGAATTGCAGTAGCTGTTCCCGTCCAGTCGCTAAAATCAATATTCTCGAATGAGTAAACTCCACCATTTGTATCAGCCAGCGGAGTATAAGATTCTCCGCCACCACCACTTATTGAGAGTTCAACTTTCTCAACACCAAAGTTATCTGTTGCAATACCAGAAATCGTGAATTTTCCGTCAGTATTGTTGATGAAGTAAGTGTTTTCACTAGAATTAGGCTTGTAAACAGAATATTTTATCGAAGTTCCTTCAACACTCGGAGTCTTGAATACAGGTTTTGTAGTATCTCTCTGAATATTGAATACTGAAGAAGAAGATTTGTTTCCTGCAACATCCTCAACAGTTAACTTTACATCGTATGTTGTATCAATATTGAGTTCGCTTACAGGAATTGTGCATAACCAAGTTTTTGCAGTTGAATCGAGTTCAGCCTCAAAACTTTTAGTTGTCTTTGTTCCGTTCTCTGTGTATGAAACTTCGAGGGTAACAGTTTTTACACCAGAAGCGTCATCATCGAATGTTCCGTTTGCAGTAATGTTTGTAGTTCCGTTAGTTACCTGAGTTCCACTCTGTTCACATGTAAAGGTAGGAGATTCTGAATCAACGAATATTTTGAAAATTTGTACTTCGCTTTCATTTCCGGCATAATCCACAGCCTTCATGTAGACTTTGTTTGCAGCAGCATTTCCATCTGCGTCAAGTTTTGAGATAAATTCTCCAAGGTTTGCAGAGAAACTTTCTGTTCCTGTATATTTGTTAGATGAATCTTTATCTTTTGTAGATGCAATGGATTCAGCATAAGTCGGATTGTCCGCTTCGCCCGCCTTGATTACTGAGTATTTAATTTCTTTGATTCCACTTCCGTTTTCAGCGACAGTACCAGTAAACGGCAAGGCAGAAGATTTGTACCAGTTTGTTTCTGATTCTGAATAAGCAACTTTATTTACAGTGAAAGAATCAGCCTTCCATACTGGCTTCTTAGTGTCTACAATAGTTTTTATAGTATCGAGCTTTCTTGATCTTCCAGCTTTGTCTACTACTGTAAGATCAAAAGTCCATTTACCATTGTTATTATCATCTGCAGCGAGCGTAATTGTAAATGTGCCTGATTTTCCATCTTCGGCACGAGTGTCCGTAAAATTGTAACCGCTGTTTCCGCTTGTCACTGGAGCTGACTCACCAACTTTATTTGCTGTGCAAGAAAGAGATGAAATTCCGTACGTATCAGAATATGCACCAGTAATTGTAAGGGTTTCGTCATTTTTTAAATATGTATAATCAGTGACAACCGTTTCACCTTTTTTAACTTCAGAAACGTCAATAGCTGGCTTTGAAAAATCGAAAATAATTTTATTAATTTTATATGTATCTTTTGTTGTATTACCAGCGGCATCTTCAGTCTTGAAAATAATCGAATGTTCACCTTCTGTAATAACAGTATTCTTTAAATCCAAAGACCATGTTGCCGGTTTTGTTACATAAGAATCTTCCTCGGATACTTTTTTCGGTTCCCCAGAATCTATTATATAATAAAGCTGTTTACCACCCGAACCATTACCATATTTTGTTGTTGTAACACCTTGTGTAGTATAAGAATATCTGTCTTCCCAGGTACCGTTTATAGAATAAGTGTTTTCTTCTATTGCACCGTAATAATAATTACCGCTTACCTTAGAAGAACCATCCATATAATATGATTCATCATCAAAAACATAGATTTCTTTACTTGTATCCTGAAGCTCTTTATTAGTGAATTTTAAGACAGGAGCTGCATTATCTGCATATATAATGAATGATTTTTCTTTTGTTTTGGCACCAGTTTTTACAGATTGAACAGTAAGCTTAATTGTACAGTTTTTGAAAGTTGTATTACTTTCTTTTATATCTTTAATAGGAATATATATTTCCTTTCTGGAACCTGTATAAGGATTTCCTGACAAAGTTATTTTATTTTCATCTGTTTTTATATTTTCATCTTCATCAACATCACAATCATAGTAGTAGTTAACCCAGGCATTAATTGTAACTGAGGCATTTACAGAATCATCAGTTACAATAATTGGGATGTTTTTAGTAGAACTTAGGATGTCAGCCTTTTTATAAGTATTATCCCAGGAACAATCAATTTCACTTGAAGCAGTAGAAGCTTTTACTAAGAATCCATATTTTTTATTACCAGATGGAATAAAGTCATTTCCATCACCATCTTTACCTGTAACTTCAATTTTATAGGTTTTACCGTTCTCTATAAAATCTTTATAAGTAGTATCAGAAGCTGTTACATAATTATCATTTATATATGTAGAAATTTTTCCCAAATCTACAGAATATGTTGCATCAGTTGTTGCATTATCATCATTGGAAATATCTGTCTGACCATTACTAATAAATTTTGCATCCAAATTAGAAAATGACAAACCATTATCTATCTTTGTAATTTTTAGTCCTAATGTCTTTGGATAGAATGAAGTACCGTCCAAACCACAGTTTACCAAAAGCGTAAGAATTCCAGCTTCTTCTATTTCAGTAAAAGATGTGTCATATGTATAATTTCTAAATTCATAGGTAGGATTTGCATCAGGATTGATAGAAAAAACTAATTTTGTATTTGAATCTGCAACATAAGGTCGTTCAATCTGTGTTTCATCTGTTATTGTTGTATCTATCTCATATTCACCATTTAAAATGCTTTTAATAACATCCATATTTTGAACAGTTCCATTATATGAACCATTCAAAATATTTTTTAAATCCGCCATTTCAAGTGATTTACCAGCCTTTTTCTGAACAAGATTAAGCATATTTGTTTTTAAAAAGGCTCTTTCTGTTTCATTACCAGCCTTATCTATTGCTGTAACAACAATTGTAAGAGTTTTGGAATCATTTTTTCCGTCAGTTTTAATAGTATCATCGAACATTAAAAGATAGTTCTTATAAAGCTTATACTCATCGCTACTTGTATCAATATTTTGTAATTGTTCATCTGTATAATATTTTGCAATTGTGACTGATGTATCACTTGGATCAAAATCTGTAAAAGAGTCCTTTCCACCATTATCTTTAAGGTTTATAAGGGTACCATCATTCTTATAAACAGATATTTTTATAGTTGGAACTGCATGGTCATCCGAAATCAATCCCGTAATTTTTATAGTGCGGCCGTAAGTGCTTGGCGAAGCTGCATTTACCGACGCCGGTTTACTAAGTGCAACGACAGGAGCGGTGCCGTCAATTTCAAAAGTGCGGCTTGCTTCGCCGGATGCGTGACCGGCGCGGTCGAAGGCGGAAACTTTGGCTTCGTATTTGCCGTCAGGGAGGACTGCGGCTCCGGATGGAACTGAAGTGCTTGTCTGGGTGTAGAGCTGATAGTCCCAGGTGCTGTTGGTGCCGACATTGGCATTAGCTCCGCTAATTACGGCCTGTTCTTTTGTTACATTTGTGATATTTACAGCAACTCTGCTGATTCCCTGGTCATCTGACCATGAACCTGTTAAATTTACACTTCCGCGCAAAACGGCGCTTGTTTCCGGTGTGAGGATTCTTACACTCGGGGCTTCCGTATCAACCGATTCACCTAAACCGATTTCACAGGTTGGGAAAATAATAAATATAGATAGTGCTGCCAGGGCACCGATGAAGAAATTTCTAAACTTCATAAAAACCTCGTCAGACTTGTGCTGAAAAACTCAAAATTTAAATTTGATAAGGACTAGTTGCAAAACAATAGATAAGAACAATTTAGGATCACTAAACTTTTTATTTAGTTCTTATCATAAACCTTTATCGGTAAATTTTCAAATTTTGTGAATGATTGAACAAAAATTTATGATTTGCGCTTTTCTTCTATATAGAATATAATAGTTGCGTGGCAAAGCTTTACGTTATTGGAACTCCGATTGGAAATCTTGGTGATATTACCTACCGCGCGGTTGAGACGCTTAAAAACGTTGATTACGTGGCGGCAGAAGATACCCGCCATACTCTCCAGCTTTTGAATCATTTTGAGATTAAAAAGCCGCTGATTTCCTGCCGGGCGCAGAACGAAAAATTTGCTTCGGAAAATGTAATTAAGCTGCTTAAAGAAGGGCATGACGTTGCCTATGCAAGCGATGCGGGAACTCCTGGAATCAGTGATCCGGGCGCAGTTCTTGTGGACTTTGTGCGTGAGGCTGGCTTTGAAGTTGTTCCTATTCCGGGACCAGCTGCCTTTGCAACCTTAGTCAGTGTTGCCGGCTCGGGCGGAAAAACTCTGGTTTTTGAAGGCTTCCTTTCTCCAAAACCGGGCAAACGTAAGAGCCGCGTAAAAGAGCTGATGGACAGTGGAAATGCAATAATTTTTTACGAAAGTCCCTTCAGAATCGTTAAGCTTCTTAAAGATATTTCCGATACTGAAAGTAGCAGACGTATTGTAGTTGGACGTGAAATGACCAAGCTGCACGAAGAAATCACCAGCGGAACCGCACAGGAACTGTATGAGGATTACGCTTCAAGACAATCCATAAAAGGAGAGTTTGCAGTTTTCATTTCTGGTACAAAAAAAGATAAACATTCGGAAGAATCTGCCGATAATTAAAATAGGTATAGGGGAAGGAAATTATGATGATTAATGGAATTAATTCAATCAATCCTTTGAACAATGTTCAGGAAACTCGCAAATCTGAAAGCGCAGCAAAAGTTCGTTCAACGGAATCAGATTCGATTTCAGTTTCAAAAGAAGCTGAAAAAATGGCAGAAGCATATTACTTGGACAAAGTTGCTGCAGAGACCCCGGATGTTCGTGCTGACAGAATTGCTGAAGTAAGAGAAAAGATTAAAGATCCTTCTTACTTGAATGATTCAGTATTCGGTTCTGCCGCAGACAAATTCCTTACTGCTCTTGGACTTTAATTGACTGTAAAAAAAGGAATTCAAAAAATCGCTTAATTAAGCTATTATAAGGCGGACGCATTGTCGTTCCGCCTTTTTTTGTTTAAAAAGTTAGGGCTCCCGGCCCGCAGGAGAGTTTAAAATGTCTGACTTTGTTTTCAGAATTAATCCAAATATCATAATTGGTGACTATACAGTTTCGCGACTTGGTCAGCAGGTTCGCGAATGGGGCACAAGATTTTTTGTCGTGCTGGACCCGATTTTACGTGAGGTAAAGCTTGCCGAAAAAGTGCAGCAGGCGCTCAGCGAACACAAAATAGAAACTATCGTTTATTCAGAGCTGACTGACGGGACATCTACAAAGGCCGTTGCCCGCGCCCTTAAACTTGCCCGCGAGGCTCACGTTCACGGAGTTATTGCTGTGGGCGGAATGAAGGCTATGACTATCGGCCGCGCAGTTGCCGCTTACTACAACGAAGTCCACGATTTCTACACATTTGTAGGAGGCGCCCAGCCTAATACTCAGCCTATTCACTGTATCTGTGTGCCTACCGTTTACCGCTTTCCATTCATCTTTACAACAGACTTACCGATTGCGGACAGCCGAAACCATCAGATAAAAATCCTGAAGATTCAGCCTAACGTATGTAAGCTTGCTCTGGTTGACCCTAACCTAATGCTTTCCTTGACTGATAACCAGAAGGCAACTCTTTCTCTCGAGCTTTTGGGAATGGCAATGGAAGCCTATATCTCTCAGAAGGCAAACTTTTTCAGCGATATGTTTGCAGAAAAAGCGGTTGAGATTTTGAATTACGCATTCAACGGCTCGCCTTCAATTGATATTACAACACCGGAAGAAGTTCTTCTTGCCCAGGCAGGCGCTATGGTTAGCATGGCAGCATCAACTTCGGCTTTGGGAATGAACACCCTTCTTTCTATCGGAATAAATGCCCGCTATCAGATTAAAAAGCCTCTTGTTTCTTCTATCCTCCTTCCTTTTGCAATGGAAGATGCAGGAAAATTCAAGGCCGCTAAGCTTGAAAAACTTTCTCACCTGATTGGCGCCGCTACCGAAGAACAGACTGGTGAAGAAGCCGTAGCTTCCTTTATTGATTTTGTCCGCCAGAGAATTGCAGCTGCAAACCTGCCGACAAGACTAAAGGATACAAAGCTTACTATTGAACAGCTTGCCGTTGTAATCGAAGATATTAAAGACACCGAAATAATGAATCAGCTTCCGCGCAGCATGACTGCCGATGACTTATTCGCATTTATTAAGCAGGCATACTAGGGCTTTCTGCCCTGCCCGGAGATTTTATGATTGAACCAGGAAAACTCTTTCAGCTGGAAGGCGGACAAAAACGCCGTAAGCTGGCTTTAACTTTTGGCGCTCTCGAACGCGACATTCAGGGAATTGCAGAAAAAGGAACCGAATATAACTTTACTTCGATGACCCGCGCAGAATACGTAAAAAAAATCACGGAAGTTCTGCTCAAGGATCCCAAACTGCCTCAGGGTGCCGCCGACGAACTAAAGCGCCTTCTTGCGGCCGACCCATTTGACGAACTCCGCCTCTGTAACTGCACCAGAAATCACCTGCTCACTTTAATCGGCACCTTCCCTGCCGAATGGGACTTAGTTATCGCTCCTCACGCAGCCCCTGTGGATGAAGACGGCACTGTCCGCCAGCGTGATTTTTTCCCGGGTGTAGCTGTTTACGCAGAAGATATCCGTTCGCCATTTAACCTGGGCTCAATTTTCCGCTCCGCTGAAGCTATGGGCGCTGAAAAAGTATATATTTCGCCATTTTGCACAGACCCGGAACAGCCTCGCGCAATCAGAAG
Organism: Treponema sp. C6A8; assembly: GCF_000619925.1. GTDB lineage: Bacteria > Spirochaetota > Spirochaetia > Treponematales > Treponemataceae > Treponema_D. Next base: position 14,954 of record NZ_JHVB01000006.1, read on the forward strand.
CGGCATGGGCTGCATTGAAACTATGGGCTGGGAACGCTGTTCACTGGACGAACTACCTGATGACCTGCCGGTTTTTGCTTTGGAAACTGGCGGCACTGATATAAATGAGTTTAAGTTCCCGGAGCGGGGCATCTGCATTATTGGAAGTGAAGAGCTTGGCGTTAGTCCAGAGGCATTAGCCCGTGCAACTTACGGCCGCGTTACAATTCCTATGAAGGGCCTGAAAGCCTCTCTGAACGTAGGTGTTGCCTTTGGAATACTAATGCAAAAGTGGGTGGAAGCACTGACAGAAAACCAGAAGCATTAATAATTGCAAAAAAGACGGAAGGAGCAGAGCGTGAGTCTTTTTTGCTGTTAACTATTTCTTAAAGTTTTTCTTCAGGATTTTCTTCCGCAAAGGCGTCATTCAGCTTATTGAGCACATAAACAAACTGGTCTTCCGTAAAAATATCGAACTTAGCCAGCTGCTTAGGGTCAATCTGATAGAAATCCAGCTGATTTTCGCTGTAAGCAAGGAGAACTTCGGCAATATAAAGCGGCGGAAGGAACTGCTTGATTTTGTCAGAAGCAAGCTCAGGGTTATTCCAGCCGTGAACAAGACTCAAAGTTTCCTCTGAGAATTTCAGCTTTTTCAAATAGCCGTAAGTAATAAAGGTTCCCGCATTTCCCTGGTAGAAGGTTTCGCGGATTTTTTCAGCTTCTTCATACTGCTGGCTCAGCTCAGTGATGTATTTTTCCTGAACCTGGGTCGGGTTTCGCAAAAGCTCAAAGCCGATATTGTTTATCAAGCCGATTGAATAATATTCTTCCGGCGAGAAGATAATCTGAAAGTCCGGCTGATTTTTGCAGAGATTATAGGCGTAGAAGGCAACCTTCTGTGAATGCTGCTTTGAAGTTTCCAGATCCTTAAATTCCATTATCTCAACTTCTTTGTTGTCGGAAGAAATAATTTTTCTAAGGTCGTCATCCGTAAACTGGGCGATTGCTTTTTTCAAATTCAACTGCTCGCGGTTATGATCTACGGTATTTTTCAAAATCAGAAGCGCCAGCGTATCATCATGCATGACAATCTTCAAAAGTGCGTCGCGGTCAATCGAAGGCTTGGCAAAAAGCCCCTGAACCTGACGATAGGTAGCCAGGCGGATTGGAATCTGCTCCTGAAGGTTGATGTATTCGTAAGTAAGCATCTGCACTGCCGAATAAACAACTTCGTTACATGGCAGAACGATTTCCGTAATTGTTTCTTTATCTGTTGAATAGCAGGTATAGCTGTCTTTTCCAAGTCCAGCCTTCTGAAGCATAAGGATGATGATGATAATACCAAGTCCCGCACCTTCAGACGGATCCAGCGCCTTAGCGTAAACCTCTTCAATACTATTGAACTTCTTGGCATTTTGTATTTTCTGCCTGATTCTCTGCTCTTCGTCCAGTGTAAGCACAGCCTTGTTTTTTACCTGAATTTTTAAAGTGCGGCCGCAAAGCTGGAGTACAAGCTTGATATAAAGCCCTGCTTTTTTCTGAAGTTCAAGATAATGGTCGATGTTTGAAAGAGTATCAACCTTAAATTCATTCATACCGCGTTCATATTCTTCAGGATTGTTGATGTTTAAACCCTTTTCTTTAAAGTAAACGCGCTTTGTATTGGCTTTTTTGGCGTTGGTAAGAAGTTCGCCCAGACAGTATTTAAGATTTTGAATAAGCTGCTCTTGATGACATTCTTCAAGGAACACAGTGAGAATATCATAGATATAAATCTCCATGTTGCGTGAAAGAGTATATGTCGTAATTTCCAGCGGCATTTGAAGTCGGACAGAGTTGCGAATTTTTTCCCGGTCTACTTCAAGCTTCTCATCAAAATCGCTTATCATCTATTCTAATAATTTTAATCCAATTATTACAAATTGTAAAACAAATTGACAAATCCCTTGTTATATAACTGTCAATTATTTTTTCCAGTAAGAAGGCAGGAAGAACATAATCATAGTATAAAGTTCCAGACGGCCTGCCAGCATTGCAAAACAATACCACCACTTTACAAAAGAAGGAAGGAAACCGAAATTTCCGCTCGGACCTAAAAATCCCGCAGCAGGACCAACGTTTCCTACCATACTAAGGGCGCCCGTAAAGGCCGTAAACAAATCCAGATGACCGATACAGCCAACCAGGGTCGTGATGGCAACAAGGAAAAAATAGAGAGTCATAAAGGCAGTCACGCTAAAAACGACGTCTTTACGGCCGACTCTGTTATTCAATCTGATTGCAAAAATTCCGTGAGGATGAAGCATTCTCTTTGTTTCGTTGCTGATTTGCTTGAATAAAATTACCCAGCGCACAACTTTAACGCCGCCGGATGTAGAACCCGAAGAGCCACCGATAAAGAAAAGCAGAAAAAGGAAAAACTGGGCTGCAGGAGTCCAGAGGGTAAAATCAGCAGTTGAAAATCCCGTTGTTGAAAGAAGGGAAACAACGTGGAAGGCTGAATAGCGAAGCTTCTGAGGGAAGTTTGTGTAAATGCCGCCCAGGCTGAAGGCCACGGCAAGAATTGCAAATATCACGATGGCAATATAAGCCTTAAACTCGGAGTTTTCGCGGATATCATCAAACTTGCGGACAATAATATAATAGAAAAGACTGAAGTTTATGCCCGCAAAAAACATAAATACAGTGATTACTGCGTCGATTGCGGCAGAATCATACCAGCCTATGCTGGAATCTTTTGAAGAAAAGCCGCCGGTTCCCAGCGTTGAAAACGCGTGTGTAAAAGCATCAATCCAATCCATGCCGGCAATTTTAAGAAGGAGAGCTTCTACAAGGGTAAATCCCGCATATATAATCCAAAGATACTTGGCAGTCGTCGTAATTCGCGCGGTAATTTTTCCTTTTTCCGGTCCGGTAGTTTCGGCCTTAATCAGCTGAAAGCCACCCACACCAAGAAGAGGAAGAAGGGCAACTGTCAAAGTTACAATTCCCATACCGCCTATCCAGTGGGTAATACAACGCCAGAGGTTTATTGAGCGAGGCAGCTCTTCCAGGTGGCCGCAGACAGTGGAACCGGTGGTTGTAAAACCGCTCACGCTTTCAAAAACGGCATCGGTGATTGCAGGAAAAGCGCCGCTTGCAAAAAGAGGAATTGAGCCGAAAAGACTCATAAAAATCCAGGAACCCGCAACTATCAGGTAGGTCTGGCGGGTATTAATGCTGATTTTTACTTTTCTGGTCGGAAAGAAGACAGCCGCAAGGATTACAAAGCTTACCAGCATCGGCACTAAAAAAGGAAGGATTACACTTTCTTCGCCAAGGGCAAGTCCAAGTCCCAACGGCATAATCATCATTGCTCCAACAATCGCGATAAGAACTGAAATTATCTTTATAAAATAAATTGCAAACAAAATTCGCTCCAATAAGAATGTGTCACTGCCGATGACAGGCCCTAGTTATCGTCGCTTCCTGCAAAATAGGAGAGCACTTTTTTACTCTGCTCACCAGGCACGATAATTACAACGTGGTCGCCTGCGTAAAGCTTGGTGTTTCCGTCAACAATCTTGTATTCTTCAATGCCAGACTGGCGGCTCAAAAGTACAAGGAAGAGTCCAGGATTTGAAATTTCTTTAAGGGCCTTTCCGCAAACCTTAGATTTAGCCCCGATTTCACATTCAACAATTTCAAGCTGACCGTTTGTTACTGTGTGGATTTCCTTTACCGACTTTCCGCGCAGATGGCTCATAATTGAGTCTACAACCGCATCGCGGAGGGCAACAGGAACGTCAACTCCAAGCTTTAAGGCAATTGTTTCAAAGGCAGAACTTGTAACCAGGCTGATTGTCTGGCCGACGCCCAGTGATTCAAGGTAAGCTGCAAGAACCATATTGAGTTCATGATTGTGAGTAGCGCAGATTGCCAGGTCGTAGGAAGTAATTCCTTCATCGCGCAAAAAGCTTTCGTCCGTAGCATCAGCGCACATAACGCGAGCTTCAGGGAAGCGTTCAGCTGCAGCCTTGGCAAGGGCATCGTTGGAATCGATAATTACAAAATCCTGAGTTCGCTTTTCTACAAAGGCAGAGATTTTTTTGAGGAAGCCCTTCTGCACATCAGTTTTTTCAGGATTTAAGAATTTATCTGCAACAATAGTTCCGATTCTCCCGGCACCAATCAGGGCAACCCTGCGCATTTCCTTAGGCGAAGTTCCGCAAAGCTTCATCACGTTTGCAAGCTGGTCTTTCTGAACAAGAACGCCAAGAATATCACCAGCATTTACAGAAGTATGTCCTGAAGGCAGTGATGTTTTTCCGTCTTTTTCGATATAAACAACCAGGAATTTAATGTCAGTTTTTGAGCGGATTTCCTTAAGGCTGATTCCGTCAAAATCGGATTTTTCATTTACGGTAATTCGGGCAATTTCCAGATCTGAATTATCAAAGGTGAGGACATTTCCGACAGCGCCGTTTTCAATTGCCTTTACAATTGCGTCTGCCGCTTCAACATCCGGGTTAATCATGTAATTGATGCCGTAAAGAGGACGATGCTTTGCGCCAAAGCTGTCGCTGTGCTTTTTTTCAGCGGAAGCTGTATTTACGTAGTAGGCATAGTTACGTACGCGGGCAATCTTAAGCAAATCAGGGTAAACTGCGTCCACAAGGGAACAGGTAATCATGTTTACTTCGTCAGAGCTTGTTACGCAGACAAGGGCATCTGCCTTTTGAAGTCCTACGCTTTCAAGTGTTTCAAGATTATTTCCGTCTGCGCACAAAACAGTACAGTCCAGCTGATTCTGTGCATGGCGGATTGTATCTTCGTTATTGTCGATTAAGGCAACCTGATTTTTTTCGTTGATGAGAAGCTTAGCGAGCTGAATGCCGGTAAAACCTGCGCCCACAATTACAATTTTCATAATGATTTATTATAAAGCAGATAAGGCAGGAATTCTATATAAAAATATAAGCGGGCTCCCGGGCGAGTGCATGGTCCAAAACCGCGCGATATCGCGCTACACGTTGTTTGTGGTAAAGAAACTATAGATTTGGCCGCTCTCGCGGCCGCCACAAACAAAGTGTTTTTGAACCACGCACCCGCCCTCGCGCCTGTTTTACTTATATAAAGCGTTTTCTATCTTTATATTCAGGCAGCAATTGCGGCTTTTTTGCTTTTGCGCTGTGTAGCGAAAGTTTTTACACCTTCAATTACAAGAACAACAGCAAGAATTGCCATTGCAGATGCGAATACCAGCTGGAACCAGTTGCCCCAGTGGAAGGCATTTGCAGCATGTGAACTCATTGCAGAAACTTTAGCTATTACAGTACGAATAAGCTGTGTAAGTGTTGCAGCAAGCATAAATACAGTTGGAATAATGAACATTTTATTGTTCTTTCCAACCTGTCCAAGCCATGCAGCAACTGCCATCAAAGCAATTCCGGCAAGAAGCTGGTTTGCAGCGCCAAAGAGTCCCCAGATCTGAGAAAGGCTCAATCCGCCAAGAACACAACCGATTGCAACCATAAGGAAGGTTCCGAACAATGGGAATGCGAGTACCTTGCGGAAACCTTTTGCATCTTTGTAAGAACGTTCGTTATCCTTAAGGAAAAGCTCAGAGAACATAAAGCGGCTCAAACGTGTACCTGTATCCAAAGATGTAAGGGCAAAAACAGAAACTGCAAGTGTCAAAAGAGCGTAGATTGCGTTGTTCTGATCAGCAAATCCGAACATTTTTGCAACACCTGATGCGAAAGCTACCGGAGGAGCACCTTTGAAAGCGCCGTCTACGATAAATCCTTTAGACACCATACCAACAGCGATGAGGGAAATAATTCCCAATGCCGATTCAATAAGCATTGAACCGTAACCGATTGCTTTTGCGTGCTTTTCGCTGTCCAGCTGTTTTGAAGTTGTACCAGTTGCAATCAGTGAGTGGAAACCAGAACATGCGCCGCAGGCAACGGTGATGAAGAGGGCCGGGAACATTGGTCCGATTTTTGTTGTGTATGATGTGAAAGCAGGAAGTTCGAATGTTGTATTTCCAGTAATTGCAGAAACTACGATACCAACCAGAGCCAAAGCCATCATTGCGTACAAAAGGAAAGAAGAAAGGTAGTCACGTGGCTGCAGCAAAATCCATACAGGAACAAGAGAAGCAATTGTGATGTAAGCGCCGATGAAAACAATCCATGCTGTGCGGCTCATTGCAAAACCGTAGTTCAAACCGATTACAACTGCAACAACGATTCCAACGATTCCGGCGATTGTAGCAGGAACAGTTCTTACGCCAGCGCGGTTAGTAAGGAAGCCGTAACCGATTGCAAGTACGATGAAGAGCAAAGAAATCATAGCGGTTGTCTGGCTTCCAGTAGGATTAGCAACAATACCAAAGCGTCCGTCTTTAGAAAGGAAAGTTCCGGCAACAACATTTACGAAAGAAGCAATTACGAGAATCAAAACAAGAAGGGCAAAAATGATGAAAAGGCGTTTTGAGGTTTTACCCATTGAGTCTTTGATGATTTCGCCTACAGATTTACCGTCGTGGCGGGCAGAAGCAAAAAGCGAACCGAAATCCTGAAGTCCACCAAAGAAAATACCACCGATTACGCACCACAAGAAAACTGGTACCCAACCAAAAACTGCGGCCTGAATTGGACCGTTAATTGGACCGGCACCAGCAATAGAAGAAAAGTGATGTCCCATCAAAACCGCTGGTTTTGCCTCAACATAATCCACGCCGTCAGCTTTTTCTACGGCAGGAGTTTTTTTTGCAGGGTCAATTCCCCACTGCTTTGCAAGCCAAGAGCCGTATCCAACATAGCCGATGAAAAGCAGAGCGAGAGCAGCAAGAATAATCAATAATGCTGTCATTTTTTGTTCTCCTTTTTTCCTTTCGGAAATTTACTTTTTTATAGCGAGCTTACAAGCTTTTTGAGGACGCTGCCGTGACGGTTTGTAACGGTTCGGCCTGTTGAAGTTTCGTAAGCTAATGCCCTGAAATTACTCCAGCCATAAATGCTGAATTTATATGATTTTGATTTTTTCTCTTTTTTGATGAAGCGGAAGGCGCTGTCTGAAATTTTGTCAGCAAGGATGATAAGTGTTACGTCTGAATTGCGGTGTCCGCTGCAAGGATGAACGCGGGAAAGGCCTTCTTCCCAGGCACGGTTTGCCAGCTGTTCAAAAAGGATATAGTCCAACTCGTCTGCTTCTGCAAAGAAGACATATTCGTTGGAATCAATATCTGCGACATGTGCGGCTTTTACTAAAAAATACTGTTCACTGTGGGAATGAAACTCTGCTTCTGCAGAAAAAGGTGCAGCAACACATTCCTCCCGGACGTTGTAATAACGTTCAAAAGAATGAAGAAGCTTTTGTAATAAATTTTCGGAATTATGAGCTTCCTGTGCGCCGCCATTGACTTTCATAATACTTAATTTTATTAAGTATAATTAAAGTTGTCTAGTCCCTTTGCATTGAAAACACGCAGCCGCAGTACTGCTGGCGGTAGAGGCCGTATTCTTCGCTGAGCTGCAGGCTGCGGAGGAAGCCGCTCTTTTTCTTGAAGTCAGATGGCAGCCATTTAGGAGAGCCCTGGCTCGCAAGGCATTCCCCAATTACATTGATTTTCTCTGCATCCTTAAAAGGACTGATACTGAGCGTTGTACAAAAATAATCAAATTCATGGGCGGCGGCATATTGATATGCCCGCTTCAGGCGGAATTCATAGCAGCGGCGACAGCGTTCCCCCTTTTCGGGCTCGCGGGCAAGTTCCGGTTCGCGATCAGTGCCAACTGCCTGGTAAAAGTGGTCCGGCAGGTATTCGTCTTTTACAAGCTTCACCTTGCCAAGCACAGCCGGGCTGAAACGTGGCAGGAAGGCCTCAAGTTCTGCAAGACGGCGCTCATATTCTTCCTGAGGATAAATATTGGGATTGTAATATAGAATGGTAATGTCAAAAAAGCCCGTCAGATACTCAATAACATAAGAAGAACACGGCCCGCAGCAGGCATGAAGCAGCAGGCTTGGCTTTTTTCCGCTTTTTTCCAGCGAAGAGAGAAGTTCATCCAGTTCCTTTTGATAGATAGATTTAGCCACTAAAATCCCAGATATTTTTTCATCATTATTTCACAGGATTTTGTAATTTTGTTCAACGCCTGGCCGTCGGTAGGAAGGGCAAAAAGGCTTCCGGCTCCGCTTTCCGGATTCTGGCGTACAATTTCCTTGCGGTTTGCAATGTAAAAATCGCGGTTATGAATTATAAAGGCGCTCAAAACATTTGAAGTTTCGGCAATTTCCTTATCTTTTACCTTCAGTTTTCCAACAGCGTTAAAGGCTTCAATAATATGGAAGATATCATCATAAATCTTTTTGTTTTCAGCGCGGACAATTTCCAGAGCCTTAATATTAAAATACTGTTCAGTTCGTACAAAGCTGTACATTTCAAAAAGCGGCTCGTTTTCAAAAAGATTAAAAAAGCGGGTTATCAGCTTTTTAAAAAGCACGTTCGGTGCGGTTTTATTCTTAATGATTGCATCGATGGTCTGCTCGGTTTTAAATCCAACTTTTGCAATTTCCGAAGCACAGAATTCCAGAGTTGCATCGTACATTGCATCGCGGCTTTCAAAATGATTGTAAAGCGAAGCCTTTTTAATTCCCAGCATGTCGCTGATGTCGCTGAGTGAGGTAGCACCCGGGCTTTTTTCAAAGGCAGATGATATGAATGACTGTATGATTTTTTCCTGTGAGATATTCTTTTTGCTCATAGAAAATTTATCGGGAACTAACGGGTATTAGTTTAGAACAAAACCTTTATTAGTTGATTTTTTTTTTGATTTGCTGGACAGTTATAAATAGATGCAAATTATTCCCGCAGAGCAGCTGCCTCCTGCCCTCATTCAGAATTTTCTAAGTCCTCACGAAAAAATGTGCGTCCAGCTTTCCTCTTACGTGCGAAAAAACCGCGCAGACATTTTTGCAATAAAGGATAATGATGATGAAATCTGCGGCGTCTTCTACGCAAAAGGCACCTTTTTGCACTGTATACCGGATTTCTCCGCACACGCAGCGGAAATTACTCAGGTCTTAGGCAACTTCCTGCTTACCCACCCCGTCAAATGCATCAACGGCGAACTTACTGTGTCAGAAAGCCTGAAAGCTCTGTTGCAGTCTACCCAGGCCTCAGTGCCGGCTGGCGGTCACCAGCCTCAAACCAACCGCTACAAACTCATGTGCCTTTCTCCAGCCGACCAGCTTACCCCGCCAGCAGAGCCCCTTCAGCCCTGCGATGAAATCCGCCGCATGGCAAATCCGGACCACGACGCAGAAATCATTTTTGACCTGCAAAAACACTATATAATGGAAGAAGTCGCTCCAGCGGGCAAAAATCCCGGCGATTTAGAAATCAACGTAATTCTAAAGCAAATACTCAAAAACCAGATTTGTCTCACCCTTTTCAGCGATGGAGAACCTGTAGCAAAGGCAAACACAAATGCCATCGGCTGGAACTGTGTACAGCTTGGCGGTGTTTACACAAATCCTCTTTACCGCCGTAACGGCTATGCCTGCCAGCTGGTATACAACCTTTGCGCCCGCATTCTGCGTACCGGCCGCACCGTTACCCTCTACGTTAAAGAAAAAAATACCCCAGCCCTTGAATTATACAAAAAGCTGGGGTTCAAAGAGTGCGGATCTTATTCCATCACTTATTTTTAGTTCTATTTAAATACGACAGTTATTACAGCAAAGGCACCGATTAAAAAAAACATGTAAACAAGGCCAAGCGTCGCCGCAATCTGAGGAAAGCTTAAAAGCATAGCCGCCCAGACAAGAGTCAGCGCTCCAAGCGAAATGGCAGTCATTCCGCTTCCCTTAGCCCTAAAAGCATTTTTTCTTTGGCTTACTTCGTCTGCCACAGAACTTGCATTCAGTTTTTCAAGGAAACTTCCGGAAAGAAAGTAAATCCCTGTCCCGATGAAAGCCAGCCCTGCAAGAAAAGCTAAAATAATTAGAACTACAATTTTAATACTCATAAATCTCTAAAAACGGCAAAACACAGTTTTGCCGAGCCATTTTCACGATGAACCTAAACTGACCCTTTCGGCTCAGTTTTTAACGGTTCTTCGATTATCGGCTTATTTTGAAAGCAGGTTGTTCAAGTGTTTAACAAACTCAGCTGGTTCCTTAAGCTCAACGCCTGCAATCAGCAAAGCCTGATCAAGAAGAACTTCAGAAACATCAGCAATCAATGCTTCGTCATCGCTTTCCTTAATCTTTGCAAGGATAGGATGGTCGCCGTTTACTTCAAGAATAGGCTTGATTTCCGGTCCCATCTGCCCCATTGCCTTCATCATGCGTTCCATCTGGTAGCTAGGATCGTTTTCATCAACAACGATACATGAAGGGTTTTCGCCGCTCAAAGTCTTGGAAAGTTTAACTTCCTTAACCTTGTCGCCAAGTGCCTTCTTGATTTTTTCTACAACCGGCTTGAACTCTTTTTCTTTCTTTTCAGCTTCTTTTTTGTCACCGCCAAGGTCCTCGTCGCTGCCGGCGCGGTTTACAGCCTTAAGCTCGAACTCATTCTTGTATTTGCCAAAGCCAGGAATAACAATGTCATCGATATCATCATCAAGGATAAGAACTTCAAAGCCCTTGTCTGTGTAAGCTTTTACAAGTGGGTTTGCGCGAAGGTTCTTTTCATCGCTTCCGCTGATGTAGAAAATTGCCTTCTGGTCAGTCTTCATACGCTGAACATAGTCTGCAAAGCTTGTGTAGTTGCCGTCGCCGGTACCGCTTGCATCTGTAGACTTAAAGCGGATGATTTCTGCAATTTCGTCGCGGTTTTCGTAGTCTGAATAGAGACCTTCCTTCATTGGACGGTTGAAGTTCTTTACAAACTTATTCCAGTCTTCAATTGCCTTCTTTTCATCATCACTTCGTTTATCAGCCTCGGTTTTGCGGGCCTTGTCAGCATCCTCACCCATTTTTTTGAATTCACCAAGAAGCTTTTTAACAGACTGCTTTTTGATGTTTTCAAGAATTCTGTTCTGCTGAAGGATTTCGCGGCTTACGTTCAAAGGTAAATCCTCTGAATCGATAATACCGCGTACAAAGCGCAGGTAAGATGGCAAAAGCTCACGGTCATCATCAGTGATGAAAACGCGTTTTACATAAAGTTTTACGCCGCTCTTGTAGTCTGCCTGATACATGTCAAAAGGTGCATTCTGTGGAACGTAGAACAAAGTTGTATATTCCTGAGTTCCTTCTGCATGTGTATGAACGTAGTGGAGAGGGTCATTTCCGTCGTGGCAGTTTGTTTTATAGAATTCGTTGTAATCTTCTTTTTTAAGTTCAGATTTAGAGCGTTTCCACAAAGCTGATGCAGTATTTACCTGATCGATTTTGCTTTCGCTGCCTGTTTCTTTTCCCTTGTCATCATATTTTTTCTGTTCATAGTGAAGGAAAATTGGGAATGCAATGTGGTCTGAATATTTTTTGATGAGCTCTTCAATCTTCCAGCGACTAGCATATTCCTTGCTGTCGTCGTTCAAGTGCATTTCGATTGCTGATCCGCTGAGTTCTGGCTTATCAAAGCCGTATTTTTTAGCAACTGCGCTGTCTGCAGCAACCTCATCAAGTTCGTAAGAGTTTGTACCGTCAGAAGACCAGTGCCAGATTTTTCCGTCGCCTGCAGCCTTGCGTGTATAAACGTCGATTTTTTTAGCAGCCATGAATGCAGAGTAGAAACCTACACCAAACTGACCGATAAGAGCAGAATCTTTTGCTGCGTCTCCGCTTAATTTTTCAAAGAATGATTTTGTGCCTGAGCGGGCGATTGTACCGATGTTGTTTTCAAGGTCGCTGTCTGTCATACCGATACCAGAATCCTGAACGGTAAGAATGTTTTCTTTTTCATCAAAAGTGATGTCGATGCGCGGTGTAAAGGAAATTGATTTGTACGCTTCATCAGAAACGGTAAGGTACTTGAGCTTGTCCAAAGCATCCGATGCGTTAGAAACAATTTCGCGAAGGAAAATGTCCTTGTTCGAATAAAGCGAATGGATAAGCAGCTGCAAAAGCTGGTTTACTTCTGTCTTAAACTGATGTGTTGCCATTTTATAACCTCTTATACGATTTAAAATCAAAATAATTCACTAATTAAAATAATAATAAAGCGATATAAGAGGCAAGAAAAAAAGACAATTTTAAAGAGAATAAATAATACCATATTCCTCATTTAAAAATCATGTGTTATTCTATAAAAAAACTATAAGGCGGTGAGAAAATGAAAAAGTTCAACTTTTCAAGTTCAACAGTAAAATTGGGAATAATTTTTGCCCTTGTACTCTTGTTTTTGATTCCAATCGGCTTAATCGATAATCTGATTTACGACAGAAAAAGCTACCAGCGCGAAGCAATTGAGTCTATTACAGAGCCACTCGGCGGCGAAGCTGAAATCCAGGGGCTTGTAATTGCAGTTCCTTATAAAAGTTACAAAGAATGGGTTGATTCCAAGGATAAAACTCATATAGACGTTATGACAAAGTACGCAATTTTTGCGCCTGACAGCTACAATGCGGATTTTTCAGTTAATCCTTACTATCTGACCCGCGGAATTTTCAAAGTTCCTGTTTTTAACGGCGACATAGACCTCAAGGCAGAATTCAGTAATTTTGATTTTTCATACTTTGGCATTGAAGCAAAAGATATTATTGAAAAAGATGCCGTTTTGATTATGGGCTTTTCAAATACAAAAAATCTGACTGCTCAGCCAAAAATCAGCATAAACGGAAATCAGCTTTCTTTATCACCAATCAAATATGATTCAATTTCTCCATTTTCGACATCAGTTTATTACACTCTTTCAGGAATTAATTTGAAAGAAAAAATGGCGCTTACAGGAAAAATTGAATTCCAGGGCGGCGAAAATATTAAAATCCGTCCTATTGCCACAGACAACTATTTTTCTATGAAATCTGACTGGACTTCACCAAGTTTTTCAGGTGGCTGGCTTCCAAAAGAACGCAATATTACAGATAAAGGATTTAACGCTGTCTGGAACATTGCCGGTTTGAGCACCGTTTATCCAAAAAGCTGGCTGAGCGAAAAAGAATTTAGTCCGGAATCATTAAACGTTTCCTTTATTATTCCTGTGGACGCTTACAAGAAAACTGAACGCAGCGTAAAATACGCCCTTTTGTTCTTAATCATTCCATTTATTGCCCTTTTGATTTCAGAAATTTTCTCCAAAATCAAAATCCACCCTATTCAGTATTGTCTGATTGGTTTTGCCGACGTAATCTTCTATCTTCTTTTGCTTTCGATTTCCGAGCATATTCCTTTTGACTTTACTTATTTAATTTGTGCGATTTGTGTCAGCCTTTCGACTTTGTTCTACGCCTCGGCAATTTTCAGAAAAATCAAATGGGGCGGTCTTTTGAGCGGAGTTCAGTTCATATCATACATCTTCCTTTACGGAACCCTGCAGGCCGAAGACTATGCACTTTTGATTGGAAGTATCGGATTGTTCATAGTTGTAGTTCTTTTGATGTTCATTACCCGAAAAATTGACTGGTATGAACTTGGAAACGAATTGATGCTGGAAAAAAAATAAAAAGAAAAGCCGCTCTGAAAAGAGCGGCTTTTTTAATAACTATTCCTTGTCCTACTGTAATTCAGCTTCTTCAGAAACTTCTTCTACATGTGAATACCATTGATTGATTAGTGTTTGAATAGGAGAATGTGCAAAACCAAGACGGTCATCAGCGTCGAATGGCTGTTTAACTACACGACAGAGAGAAACCTCGTCTTTTGTTACAGTGTCTAATGCTTCTTTTGCAGAATCAAAATCATCTTTTACATTTGCAGAAAGCTTAAAATCAACTCCCTCTGCATGATAATAAAAATCCCCGATGTAAATGTATTTTTCATCTTCTGGAATTTTAATTTTAAAGTACATAGGAAGCATTACAGGAAGAAGATGTGAACCGCCTATAAATGCAGTTGCACTTGTTAAGTAAAGTATTCTGTCTGGGCCAACTGTGTATTTAATATAGAAGTAATTATTGTTTGCAACCCATGCTTTTGAATTAAACAAACTTAAAGTTGGTTTAAGTATTGTAGTGTAAGAAATCGAGCCGCTCTTTGACGGTTTTTGTATCATTCCAGGTGTATAAAAAGGAAGTACTACAATATCCTTAAAATCTCGTCTTTCTTCCGGGATTTCAAATGCATCATATAAATAGTTTCTGTCTATATCAGTGCTAAAGTGAATTCTGCCTACAACTATAACCTGATCTTCCGAAGGAGTTCCTATTGTTTTCTTGCTGTCAGACTGTGCAAAGCTGATATTTGTAAAAACAGCAAGGATTATGGAAAGAATTAATACTTTATTTTTCATTTTGTCCATACCTCAACCTGTTCATTTATTACAGACTCCCATGCGGTTCCTGCGTATACTTTTGCGCATTTTTTAATAAAACCTTTATAATATCCTCCGTAGTATTTAAGAAAGTCTTCGTCTATTGTTTTAGAAACAACAATAACATCCTTTGTTTGACCATCTTCATTTCTTATAGTTGCTCTATAACAGTAGTAAAAGCCAGGCTCTTCTGGAACTTTTAATTTATAGCCTTTAAAAGTGTCATTTTCACAATAATTTAAATAGCTTGGTGTCATTGAATCTTCGATAACCGGAGAACCATCCCAGACTTTTGCATCAATCAGCATGGTTTCAAAAATATAAGTTGAGCCAGGAATAAGAGGAGTTGAGTAAAACTTTGGCAGCTTTAAGGTTTCCCTGTTATGAGGAAATTCAGGATCAATCTGAATTAAATCTCTTGGTATATACCAGGACATTGGAAAGAAAAATACACAACTGTTTTCCGGAGTCATTTCCGGGTCAATTGTTTCCTTTTGTTTAGAATTCTTACTCTGTGCAAACGAATAGCCGGTAAGAATTGTCGTTAAGATTATGGCAAGAACGCCAAGTTTCATAGTTTTTTTCATAATAAAAGCCTATCAAAAACTTAGCATTCTTGCAATTAAACGTTACAGCAAATAAACAACAATTCCCAAAATCACCAGTAGAACCACATTGTAGAACGTAAATGTGCCGAAGTAGTTTCCGCCGGTGTGAGATTTTGCTTCGTCGCTGACAGAGTAGAGCTTGAAGGAAATTACGCTGGCCATGGAAGCAATGAGGGTGCCGAGGCCGCCGACGTTTACGGCTAGAAGCAGCATGGCGCCATTCTGGGTGAAGCCGCTTAGAAGCAGGGCGGCGGGAACGTTGCTGATTACCTGACTTGTGACAATTCCTGTAATGTAGGTTGAAAGCTGGGTTGAAAGCATGGAATTTATGAAATCTGAAAAAGCCTGCACCGTTGAAAGTGTTTTTGTGAAAATGAAAAAGCCTGCGAATGTGAACAAAAGACTGTAATCAACTTTTTTGAAAAGGCGGAAGTTGCAGACTGCCATTACTGCGGCAGTGAAAATCAGCATGTAAAGATAATTTATTACGCGGAAAACGGCTAAAAGGCAGATAATGAAATCTGCTACATAGAGGAAGGTACGGAAATCAATTTTGATAAAAGTAAGCTGATTTTGAAGAACATTACCCGAAAGCTCGTGAGGTTCTTCAGCGCCACCGTGCTCTGCAAGCTTTTTTCTTGTAAGGAATAAAATCATTATGGCGAGGATGAAAAGCGATGGCAGGGCGATTTTTGCAGTGAGGGCAAAGAATTCTAGGGCAGAAAATCCATAGTATGAGAACAAATAAAGGTTCTGCGGATTTCCCATTGGGGTGATGCAGGAACCAAGGTTTGCGGCAAGAGTTTCCAGCACAACAAGTTTCATCGAAGGAAGTCCGATTCGCTTGAAAATCAAAAGGGAAATCGGGACAAAGGTCAAAAGGGCAACGTCGTTTGTAACGAACATTGAACTGAAAAAGACCAGATATGTCAAAAGAAAATAAAGTGAGCGGCGGGTTTTGCAGAGGCGCAAAAGTTTTGCCGCAATAAAATCCAGGTAATTCTGACTCTGAAAAGCCTTAATTACAATCATCAGAGAAAAAAGGATTGCGATTGTACGAAAGTCGATTGCTTCAAGACAGAGGCTTGGAGCAGGGCGGACAGCGGCAACTGCCACCACAGCAAGGAATAGAGCCGCAGAAAGAACAGGCTCCTTTTTAATAAAGTTTATAATAGAAGAAAATGCGTTTTTCATATTAATTTTTCCAAATCTTCAGGCTTTTCAACAATATAGTCAGCAGCGGCAGCTTCAAATTCTTCACGGCTTCCGTAGCCAAAAAGAACTCCTGCGCATTTCAGACCTGACTGATGGGCACCTTCTACATCAAATTTGCGGTCACCAACCATAAGGATTTTTGAGCGGTCGGTAATTCCGTTCAGTTTTATTGCATACTCAATTACATCAGTTTTTTTACTGCGGCTTTCGTCCGGCAGACTTCCGCAAATATTGTCAAAATACTTTGCAATATCAAAATGTTCCATAATTTTTATTGCGGTATGTTCAGGCTTGGAAGTTGCCACAGAAAGCTTACAGCCAAGTGCCTTAAGGCGCTGCAAGGTTTGGGGAATTCCATCATAAAGGCGGTTTTCCTTATATCCCTGATTATCATAATAATTACGGAAAACTTTTACGGCTTCCTGCAGTTTTTCACCAGTGAAGCCAAGTGTCTGTCCCACTGTCAAAACAAGCGGAGGTCCGATATATGTTCTTAAAACCTCATATTCAGGTTCTTTAATATCAAAATGCTTAAAAATACTTCTGAAAGAATTTAAGATTCCGTCCTGTGAATCAGTAAGGGTACCGTCCAGGTCAAAAAAGATGTATTCAAATTTCATTTGTGCTATCCTAACCGAAAATCTCGTTTTTATGAAGTTCCCCCAGGGAATGAATATTTTTCAGAAGACTGCCTGACTCACCGCCAGTACCGACTCCCGCACCGTTTTTTTCAATAAAGTCGCCCAAATCAATCGTAAAGCGGTTCATCGAAAAATGCTGGAAAACATAAACATTATTCCATACAGACGAATTTTGAGCCTGATAAGTTGAAAAGAGCCTGTCGCGATAGGGAACAAAAAAGTGCTTTGGTTTTAGTTCAGAATAGCCCACAAGCCAGAGTTCGGGAAGAGGGAAGGCTGAAGAAGTGCCTCCTGCCGACCCACAAGCGCCTTCTACCAGCGCGCAGTGCAGTTTAGCCGTCTGCTCAGCCATCCAAAGCTGGCTTTCTTCTACTAGAAGGCAAATCTTTTCGCCACCGTCCTTCATTATCTTTTTTAGCTGGGCAGTTTTTGCACTGTGAACCGGCGTTTTATTAAGGATAATCACATTTTTGCGAAAGTCCGTCTGCAATTCGGGATTTTTCTTAAAAAATCCATCTGCAATTTTTCCAGCCTGACCAACAAGATAGCGGTTATTTTTTGCCAGCTGCTCGTCTTTTCCGGGGTTATCGCCAATCACAATAAGGTGAATGTCATCTTCCTTTGTAAGGCGGTCTAAGTCGCGGTTATAAACAACGCTTGTTTCAAAAGGGTAGTCGGGAGTTTTTGCAGCCTTAGCAGCCTCTCTCTGCAACTCAGTCAGTTCCGGCGCAGACGCCTTCCACTCTTCAACTTTTGCCTTAAAAATCTCTTTAAAATCGCAGAAAGCCTGCCACTGTTTATTAGTCATAAGAATTAAGCACCTTTACCATTGCATCAAAAATCTTTTTATTTGTGATTGTACCAGAAAATTCAGACTTGCGGATAAAGCCGACATTGTAGTAGCCAAGAATGTTTCCGGCAGTAAAAATTTCAAACTCATTTTTGTAAGGCCCGTTTTCAAGCACTATCTGAGGAACAAGCCCGATTCCAAGGCCAGAAGCAGCCAGTGCAAGAACCGCTTCATTTCCTTCTGTTTCTGCAGCAATCGTTGGCTTTACGTTTCGCGATTTTATCCATTTATCAAAACGAACGCGGGCAAGGCCAGTTTTTGGAAGAACCAGCGGAACAGAAGAAAGAATATCCTGAGGAGAACCCTGCAGAGAAGTATAAGGGCCATTTTTTGCAGCCGCATAGACAAGCGGAGTCTGCACAACGCTCTTAGTTTCCATCATGCTGAGCCCGCTTTCCGGGATGGCGGCAACGGCAATCATAGCGCGGTTTTCCTTTACAGCTGCAATTGCACCTGCCGGGTCACCGGTTTCTACAGAAAAGTGAATTTTCGGGTAGCGGGTCGTCAGCTTCTGAATAAAATCCGGCAGAATCGTATAGCAGGCAGTTACCGAAGCGTAGGCGTGCAGGGTTCCTTCAATTTCATCACCAACATCGCTAAGTCGTTCGTCCAGTTCCTTGCGCTTATCAAGCATTTCCTGGGCGTATTTTTTGAATATTTTTCCTTGTTCTGTAAGCAAAACCTGCCGATTATTTCTATCAAGGAGAACTGTATTGGTTTCTTCTTCCAGGCGGGAAATAATTCGGCTAAGGGCAGACGGACTTAAGTTCATCTTATCTGCCGTTTTTCCAAAGTGGAGTAGTTTTGAAAGGGTTATGAACGATTCCAGTTCGTAAAAATTCATAAAATCTGCTTTATTCCGCCTTGTTTATACTATAAAATAAAATTACAAAGCATTCGAGAGGTATGTATGAAAAAACTAATTTGTTTTGCAACAGCTGCACTTTTAAGCTTTCAGATTTTTGCCATTGATATTTTCACCACTGGCGCTGTAAGCCAGACCGGAAAAGTAAAAAGTTTTACCCGCACAGATTATTCTGTAACTACAAAATTCGGAAACTATTTCAGAACTCCGGCTGCAAAAACCACTCATAATTTTACAGATGGAAAAGAAACTGAAGAAATCCACCTGACTCCACGCGATGTTGTTATCCGCAAGGTTGTTTTTACTTATGATGATAACGGTGATTTGAGCGAAAAGGTATGTTCAAACGCAGAAAATGACCTTGAATGGAAAACTGCAATGACTTATAAAGACGGCGTTCAGCAGGATCATTCTGAATACGACAGCACTGGAAACCTTAAGGCCCGCACAATTTACACTTACACAGACGGCCTTATGACTGATAAAACCGTTTACGATGGGGAAGGTGCCCTTTTAGAAAAGACAATTTACGCTTATACAGACAGCGGAAAAATTGCAACCCTCAGCAACTACGGTGATGACGGCGCACTTCGCGAAAAGCAGACTTACGCTTACACAGTGGAAGGCGTTCTTGATGCCATTACCTATTTTGATAAAGATTTAAAGGAAAGCCGCATTGAAAGCATGCGCTATGATGATGTAGGTCTTCTTACAGAAGTTACAACTTACGAAAATGACAAGGTTGTAAAACGCACCCTTGTAAAATATGACGAAAAGGCTAATGTCAGCCGCATTTCTGAATACAACATTGCCGACAAGTTCGGAACTACTGTTAATGAATTAATTGGAATCGCAGAATTTAGTTACGTATATTAAAAAAACTGGCGTGAAGGAGTAAAGTGTGGGGCAAAAACACTCTGTTTGTGGAGGTCGCGGGAGCGACCTGTTTAATAGTTTCTTTACCACAAACAGCGTGTAGCGCGATATCGCGCGGTTTTGAACCACACTTTACGACTGTAAGCCAGTTTTTTTTATAAGAATTAATAGTTCTGTGCTTCAATCTGGAAGTATGCCTGTGGATGAGCACATACCGGGCATACTTTTGGAGCTTCTTTTCCAACTACAATGTGACCGCAGTTTCTGCACTGCCAGATTGCGTCACCTTCACTAGAGAATACTACCTTGTCTTCAACATTCTTCAAAAGCTTGCGGTAGCGCTCTTCGTGGTGCTTTTCAATTTCTGCAACCTTTTCAAACTGGAAAGCAATTGCATCAAAACCTTCTGCACGGGCTGTTTTTGCAAATTCTGCATACATATCAGTCCACTCATAGTTTTCGCCTTCAGCTGCGGCCTTCAAGTTAGCTGCAGTATCACCAATTCCGCCTAAATGCTTAAACCACATCTTTGCGTGTTCTTTTTCGTTATCAGCTGTTTCCAAAAAGAGTGCGGCAATCTGCTCATAACCTTCTTTCTTCGCAACACTTGCAAAATAAGTGTACTTGTTGCGAGCCTGTGATTCACCTGCAAATGCAGTCTGCAGATTTTTCTCTGTCTGAGTTCCTTTGAGTTCTTTTGCCATAATTTTTTACTCCTATAAAAGATATATTGCATTTAAATATAAGGGCAAATCACGCAAAAGTAAAATTTTCTCTCAATAAAAATTCGTTTTTTCCGATAAAAAAGGGAATACTCTTTTTTGTTTCGGGGAAAAACATGAAAACGATTGGTATTAAACTTGCAGACGGCTCTTTTTATCCGGTTTTAAAGGAAGGAAGTCCATCAGAACGACTTCTTGAGCTCACAACAGCCCACAACAATCAGACAAAGGTAATGGTTGATTTGTACCGCTCAGAACTTGAATCTATGGAAGATGCAGAATACGTAGACTCCCTCCAGATTGAAGATTTGAACGAGCATCCAAACGGAGTTCCAACCCTCACTTTTACCGTATCTATTGATGAAAATAACAAGCTTTCTGCCAAAATGGTTGATAACGAAACCGGTCTTCAGAGCAATGCAACTATCACACTTGTTTCCCGAACCCTTGAAGAACGCCTGCTTCCCGACGAATACGACATCAAAGACCCGACAATTGAAGGAGTTTCTCTTTCTGAGACTGAAGAAAATACGCTTTTTGGAAATGATGAAGTGCAGCCCGAAGCCGACCAGTCTATTGATTTTAATTTTGACCCTGACTTGCCGGATTTTAACGAGTCAGCTCCTGAAAGCACAAACCCGGATGAAAACCAGCCGGAATCTGAGCCGGATGTTATAAATGAATTCGATGCCCCGGTTGAAGAAACAGCGATTTCTGAAGAAGTTTCATTTGATGAAGATGCAATTTCCGAGGAAGCTGCACCGCAGGAAGAGCCTGCAATAATTGAAACTACTATAGAAGAAAATACACTTCCAGAACCGGAACTGCCTCCAACAGATACAGAACTGGACAGCATCCGCGACCAGCTTGTTGCAGAGCCTGATGCCGCAGACATTGCAGATATTCAGCAGGAAGCTGCTTCGGATGAATTTGAACTGCCTCCAATGTCTGATTTTAATCCGCTCGATGAACCTATTCTGGAAGATGACGCGCTTACAATTGATGAATTCCAGAGTGATGACGAGGAAGAAGTGCCAGCTGATACAGATACATTTGCAGCCTCTCCAGCTGAAGATGCAACTATCGTGTCGGAAGAGCCAGCTGCAGAAGAGCCTGTCAGCGACAGCTTTGCTAACGAAAATGTCGTTTCTGAGGAAGCAGCCGCTGATGAAGCTCTCGTTGAAGATTTTTCAAGCGAAGACGTTCCGGACGAAAGCATTTCTTCAGATCCTCTTGATTTATCATTTGACATTCCTGAAGAAAAGGCTCAGAATTCAACTGACGAAGCAGAGACAGCAACAGAATCTGCTGCTTTGTCAGGAGATTTTGATATGCCAGATACAAACTCAAATTCAAACTCTTTAGACGACCTTGATTTACCAGATTTTGACTCTTCCTTTGAGACAAATTTCGACACAGACTCTTCAAATCTTTCTACTGGAGACAGCGAGCTCAATCTTTCAGATTCTTTTGACAGCACAGAGCCAGAGCCTTCAACAAGCGATGTATTCAATACCGATGATCTGGATTTCGGCAACCTTGATTCTACTCTTGCATCAAGCACAAGCTCTGATTCAGATAATTCAAACGCTTATCTTGATGACCTTGATTTTGATGATCTGGATACTTCTACATCTTCACAACCGGCAGGAAAAGGCTTAAGCTTTACCGGCCTTTATGATAAAGAAACTGCAATGGGTAATTCCGCTGCAAATTCTGATGATGACGAGCGAAAAAATCCAAAGGCAGCAGTTATCATCTGTATCTTGTGCGCAATCATCTGTGTACTTGCAACTATGTTTGTTCTTATGGTGCTTACACCAAACTTCAAGCTTTTTGGCAAAAAAGACAAGGCAGAAAATGTTTCAACTCAGGTAACTTCTACAGAACTTCCAGATTTACGTCCTGCAGAAGCTAAGCCTGTAGAAAAAGCTCCTGAGCCGGAACCAATGCCAGCTCCAGAGCCTCTTCCTCCAGTTCCTCAGGCACAGGAAGAAGAAGTTGTAGTTATCGAAAATGCAGAGGATGTTGTTCCTCTTCCACCGCCGGTAACTCCTGTAAAAGCAAAAGACATCAACTATAAAATTAAGTGGGGCGATACCCTCTGGGATATCTCTGACACTTACTATAAAAATCCATGGCGCTACAAATATATTGCCCGCTACAACGGAATTAAAAATCCTGATTACATCATTTCGGGAACTTACATTACAATTCCGGCCGAGTAATAAAACGCCAGCCTTCTTCGGAGATTTTTGTGACAGCTGCGTCCCGACTTTCGCTTTTTTTGTTCTTCTCGCTCTGCTTTTCAAGTTGTTCCGGTATAGGGCTAAAAAGCCCAGGGCAAAAAAAGTTTGGACCAGATGCCAATTATTTTATTGCCCTTAAACTTTTACAGGCTGGAAACGAAAAAGAAGCGGCTCAAAAGTTTTCTGCCTGCGCTAAAAAGGGTAGCTTCTACTGCGCGCAGAAAAGTGCCCGGGAGCTTTGTAAACTGGGCTCGGTGCAGGAAAGAAACGCTGCCTGCCTTAAACTGATTCAAAAATTCCCTGAGAGCCCCAATCTTCTGATTGCTGCCCGCCAGTTTTATTCCGCAGATGAAATCAATAAAGTAATAGAAATTACCGAAAATCTTGATTTTACCGAAGTTCCCAACGAGCTTATAAAAATCCGCCTTGAAGCCATGAAAAAACGCGGAGATTCCCGCTACCGTCAGGAACTTTTTGACTGGTTTTCCCTGCGCTCGCTTTCTAAACTTCACCTGGAATATTACAAGGAAAATCTGGAAATTGATTTTGAAAAGGCAATTTACGGAATTGAAGATAATCCTTTATCAAACGATGATATAGATTCTCTTTTTGATGATGCTGCTGACGCAGGTATTGCAAATAACGCTTCAGAAGCGGCAGACGGCTTACAATCGGAAGTTTTACCATCCCTTTCGCCGGAAGATTTAGCAATCAATTACAGAATTCTCCTTTATCAGAGAAACTACACTCCGGCTTTTGAGACGGCACATTATCTGCTTGATTTCATTAAAGAAGGCTCTCTTCCCGTAAAACCCCAGCTTTTTTCAGATATTGGAAAAGCCTTTTTGTACGGAAGCCAGGATTTTCTTACAAACGCCAATTTTTTCAGAGCCAGTGCAAAAAATTATGCAGGCAGCGAGGCTGAATATTACTTCTGGTTTTACGCCGGCCGGCTTTTTGAAAAAACTCACCGTTACAAAACTCTTGAAAAAAACTGTTTCCTTTCCGCAGTTCAGTCAGCTCGTTCAGCAGCGCAAAAAGACAATGCTCTCTGGTATCTTTTGAATTCAGATTTTCAGAATTTCACAAATGAAACAATTTCTTCTATTAATAAGTATTGCCGCGAATGGTCAGACCCGGCCTATTTTGATGATATTTTTTCTAATCTGGTTCCAGTTCTTTTTGCAGCAGGTAAATTCAATGAATTCGGCAGTCTCTACAGAAACCTGGACGGACTTGCAAGTCCTCAGATTACAGGTCAATTTGCCTATATTTATGCCCGCCTTTGTGAACAGGGTTATGCAAGTGCCACAGAAGAAGAAATAAAAGCCGCCTATCTTACTGCAATCAAAAATGGAAATCACATTTACTACAAAATACTTGCCGCAAAAAAACTTGGCTATAATTTAGAACAGATTAAAAAAGTAATTTTCAATTATTCTGAAAAATACGGCGGTATCAATCTTTCTGCAGGATTTAAGCCTGATACTGCGGCAGAAAATCTTCTTGAAGGCTATGTAAAATTCGGATTTCCAGAACAGGTGTATCCGGCCTACATGGAATTATATAAAAAAGGGATTTCTGCAGAATCTTCCTTTCATATTGCGGACTTTTTGAATAAATGCGGCGAAGAAAATAATGATTATTATGTTCAGAGCATAAGAATTGCAAGCCGGGCAGCCCTGCTTTCCGAAAGGGATCTTTCTTCAGAAGAGATGAAGCTGCTTTATCCTCAGGGATTTTCTACCTCTGTAGAAAACTGGTGCCAGACTTACAATGTTGAGCCGGCAGTTATGTATGCCCTTATCCGCAGCGAAAGTTTTTTTGACCTTGATATAAAAAGCCACGCTGGGGCAGTAGGATTAACACAGCTCATGCCTGCCACCGCCAACGATATTTCCCGCCGAGTAAAAAAGGCTGAATATGATTTGAATGAGCCGGATACAAACATTCAGTTTGGAACATACTATTTCAGCGAACTTTTCCGCCGCTGTGATAATTCATATCTTTTATCATTCTTCTCTTATAACGCCGGAATTACAAAAGTGCGCCGCTGGCTTCAGAGTTCATTGATTGAATTCGGCAAAAAACAGAATATGCCTCATGATCTCTTTCTTGAAACAATTCCCTATGCCGAAACTCAGGAATATGGCCGCAAATTAGTTTCCGCCGCCGTCCTCTATCAGCTTTTGTATGAAGATTCTGTTTCGCTAATAAACGAAATGGTAGAATAATACAAAGAAAAAATGCCGTGAGGGAATGGGACATAGGGCAAAAACATTCTATTTTTGTCTGCCGCGCTAGCGGCGCATGCAATAGTTTCCTTACAAAAATAGCATGTAGCGAGGTACCGGCCTTCGCAGCACAGCTGCTCGGAGACTCGCTCAAAACGCTTCACTGGAGCGTTTTGCCGGCTAGCGCCGTCGCTCCCTAGGTTTTGCACTATGTTCCATGACCGGAAGGCATTTTTTCTTGGACTTTTCTTCTATATTTTAGTACATTTATAGCGAAACAAATCAATATTAAGCGAGGACCCCTATGGCAAACGAAGCAATGGAAGCTACAGTAAAAGAAGCCCTTGAAATGTTCCGCCCACAGTTACAGGCAGACGGCGGCGATATGGAATATGTAGGAATTGATGACGACGGAAAAGTTCATCTTAAACTTACTGGTGCCTGCGGAAGCTGCCCTATGGCACTTATGACACTCAAAATGGGAATCGAACGCTATCTTAAGGATGCATGCCCTGAAGTTACAGAAGTTGTTCAGGATAATGCACCAGACTACGGCGAAGAAATGCCCTACTAATTTTTAATCACTTTTTAAGGAAAAGACATGAAAATCTCAAAAGACAAATGGGTTAGTATTCACTACACCCTTACCGGCGAAGACGGTCTTCAGATTGATTCTTCTGTTGGAAAAGAACCGCTCGGCTATATTCACGGAAACGGTTATTTGATTCCAGGTCTTGAAGCTCAGCTTGAAGGAAAAGAAGTTGGCGACAAATTCAAAGCCGTTGTTCAGCCTAAAGACGGCTACGGCGAATTTGACCCTCGCATGGTTATGGACGTAGACCGCGCTCAGTTTGAAGGAATTGATGTTATTGAAGTTGGACAGCAGTTCCAGGTAATGACACAGGGCGGTCCTGCAATCGTTCGTGTAGTTGAAGTTGGCGACGACAAGGTAAAAATCGATGGAAACCATGAGCTGGCAGGAAAAACCCTTACTTTTGATGTAGAGGTTGTAGAAGTTCGTGAACCTACAGAAGAAGAACTCAACCCAAGCTGCGGTTGCGGCGGTGGCTGCGGAGGATGCGGCGGCGATTGTGGTGGAGACTGTGGTTGCGATAGTGGCTGTGGAGGCTGCGGAAACTAAAAAAAAAATCGGTCACTTTACGCGACCGATTAAATTATATTCATCATCAGTTTTATTAAATTGCCCCGAGGATAGTTTTAAAATTGTCCTGAATCGGGGCATTTTTTATTGAAATAACAACATCAGCAATATTCTTATACTGCTCGTTACGTTCTTCAAAGCGCTTTGTCAAAATTTCTTTTACTTCGTGAAGATTTTTTGGATTTTCCTTCATTACCCAGGCTGGAGCGCCTTCAAATTTTCCAAATACATCCTGTTTAACTTTTGCCATAATTCGGGCAACAGAATATTCGATATCGATACGAAGAAAAACAAATTTTCCTAGCTGACGAAGCTCATTGAGGGCAGGGGCGTTATCACAGATTCCCCCTCCGGTTGCTACAACAATTCTGTCATCCGGATGCTCACTTACAATTTTGTGACAGGCCTCTTCTTCAGCAAGAGCAAATGCTGCAGGACCTTTATCTGCATAATATTTTCGGAAAGATGTACCAACGATTTCTTCCAGTACATTATCTGTATCAAAAAAGGGAACAGAAAAATTTTCAGCCAGAAGCTTACCCTGAGTAGTTTTGCCGCAATGTTTAAGACCCATTAATACAATAGAATTATTCATACTTTCCTCAATATAAGAAAATTATAGCATTTGAATTGTAAAAGTCTAGTCTTTGTTGTATTGTAATAACAGGTGGTTTATGACTATAGCACTTTGTTTTTTACCCATAATTATTTGCTTCGTAATTTACACCCTTCTCTTAAAAATCCGGATCACAGACCAGTTGATTGCTGTTCTTTTAGGACTTATTGCTGTTTTTCCAATTTCCTTGATTCAGTATTTTCTTCCAAATTTCGAACTTTTTGAAAACAATCCTGTTTTACAGACCCTTTTAAAATCGATTATCATTTACGGACTTACAGAAGAGCTGATTAAAATGCTTTTCCTGATTCCAATTCCCCACAAAAAGCTTTCAGAAAGCGACTTTTTGTTCCTGGCATTTTTCATGGGATTAACCTTAGGTTGTTTTGAATCTACAGTTTACTTCCTTGACCATTTGCAGAAAGCAGCATCCCGCGGCGCCCAGCTTTTGCTTTCACAGATTTTTATCCGCATTTTTACATCAGATTTGATTCACATGGCCTGCACAGGACTCGGCGGACTCTTCCTTTACAGCTGCCGAAACAAACCGGTAAGCATTTCGGTATTTATTCTTGCAGTTGTCCTTCACGGAATCTACGACTTCTTCGCCGGTTTCCAGAACGACCTCAAGTATTTTTCAATCGCCGTAATCATTCTTGCCTTCATCGAATGCCGCAATAAATACGTAAGTTTGCAAAATCTCTGCGAAAATCGCTTGACAATATTCTATTAAGGGTGTACTATACACGAACACGACGCGGGGTAGAGCAGTTGGCAGCTCGTCGGGCTCATAACCCGGAGGCCGCAGGTTCGAGTCCTGCCCCCGCTATACTGCTAAGTCTATATGTTATATAGAGTTAGCACTACTACCAATCCCAATTAGTAAGGCTTGGCGTAGACAATTCACTGATTTTAAGCAACGATTTTAAGCAAATCGATTGTCATAAAGTGAGGTGCCTATGACCAGGCCTTATTCGTTATTTAAGAAGTCCAACGGTTATTATTATGTACAATTCTTACTAGCCGATGGATCCCGTTCACAAAACAAATCTACTGGTACAAAAGACCGCAAAGAAGCAGAATCCATTGCTATGAGATGGGCTGTCCTTGGCGATATACCAGAACGTATCAATTCAAAAGCAGAGAAAGCAAAATCTCAATCTGTAGACAGAATCAGTTTCTTTAATTCTATGTCCACCTATGACTTTTCTCCTGAAGAAATCGACAAGATGATTTCTATCTTGCAGAAAAGAGGATTCATTCTTTCTGCTGTAAAACCGAACTCAAAACAAAGTATTCCTATCGAAGAGTTTTTGGATGAGTTCTGGAATTATGAAAAATCACCTTATGTCCAGGAACTTGCTCTTGAAGGAAAAATTCTTTCACGCTCTCATGTAAAAAATGAAAGAAGCCGTGTAGAAAACTACTGGATTCCAAAACTCAAAGGAAAATGTATTGGTTCTATTACAAACGATATGCTTAAGGATATTGTTTCAGATAAGAAAATCCAGAAGCTTGCCGGAAAAACTATTAATGGAATTGTTGAATCAATTACAACTCCTCTCAAATGGGCAATGAAAAATCAGTATATCGAAAACATCAATTTTTACGGTCTTAAACGTCGTAACACCAAGAGTGAGGAAAGAGCCATTCTCACCATGGAAGAAGCAGATAAGGTTATGAATATTGGCTGGGAAAATGATAAGGCAAAACTTGCCAATAAACTTGCAATGCAAACAGGAATGCGTGCAAGTGAAATTCGAGGTTTAAGAATTTGTGATATTCATGCGGAAGGTATTATTGTTGATCATGCATGGGACCGTTACGCAAGGGCTAATAAATGTTGTAAGAATGGAGAAGCCCGACAAATTCCTATTCCAATTTCAAAAGAACTTAGAGAAGAACTCTTGTTCCTCGGAAAACTTAATCCATTCTGCGAAACAGATAAAGCTTATATTTTCTGCAGCGATAAATGCAATTCTCCTATGGATAATTCTGGCTGGGTTAAATATTTACGCCGTGCGCTCGAAAAGATTGGATATGAAAATCCAAATGATATTGTATTCCATTCATGGAGACACTTCTTCTGTTCCCGAATGTTAGACGTTATCCCTGATAAGCGAATTGTTATGGCATTAAGTGGACATAAAACCTCTGCAATGCTTGATCATTATGCAAAGCATCTTGAAGATGAAAAAACTCTGGAAATTGTTCGTCAGGCAATGAAAGAACTCTTTGGTGATAATGAACAGGATTCTGTTGATAATGCTGCAAAACAGGCATTCAAAGATAAAATCTCGGCATAGGATTAAGGTGAATATATGAGTATTTTTGGAAATAAGAATAAAAAGGCTAACGATAAAGACAATGCAAAAATCAAACTAGTTGAAGTTTCTCAGCTTCGTTTTGACAGAGATTTTAAGAACGTGTTCCAGCAGGAAAACGACAAGGTGGCGGAGATAGCGAACGATATGAGGGCCAATGGATTTGATAAGTCAAGGCCAATTATCGTAACTGAGGCATATATCATTGTTGATGGACATAGTCGTTATATGGCAGCCAAAAAAGCAGGACTTGAGAAGGTGCCTGTTATCATCAAAAAGTTTGATAGTCGTGATGAAACAATCGAGTATGAATACAAGATGCAGCTTAATTCTAGACGATTGACGGATGGTGAGTATTTTGCAGCATTTCTGAAGCTTGATGAAATACGTCGTTCAAATCCTAATGCGCAGGGCTCTTCTGATGAGGCAATTGGACGTCAGCTTAATAAATCTGCTCGCCAGGTGTGCAAAATGAGAGAGATTGCAAAGAAGGCGGACGCTTCACTTCTAGAGAAGATTCAGAACGGATCGCTTTCTATAAATAAAGCGTATGAGTTGATAAAAGCGGCAGAGGCTAAGAAGAAGGCGGGAGAAGTTGAAACACTTGCTGAAACAACATCTAACACAGGTAAAGGTATAAATCAGGATTCGTTTAAGCTTGGAGTTTTATTTGTTCTTTCTGAACTGGAGAAAGGTCGCAAGAAGGGACAGATTCTGAAAGACAAGAGAATTGCAAAGCTGGAACTTGGAGAACTGGTTCTTTCTGAAGAAGATGCAGGTCGTATTTCACAAAGATTTGGAATTGCGTGATTCTAACTCGATTTTAATTCAATTCTAACTCGAATGTTGAGTTAGAATTGAGTTTTAACTCAACATATTGAATTAAAATGGGGCTTTCAGTTTGCTTAATACAGGCTGGGAGCTTTTTTCATTTAACAACAAAGTCCTTTGAAGCCCTCTTAAAGCTCTTTGAAATATCTTTCAAATCAACCTTAAAAATCTACTTCCCCAAAAACATTTAAACGCAAATCTGCGTAATAGAAAAATCTGTAAGAATCTGCTACCAAAAAATCAAAATGCCGTTCTATGGCACAATTACCAGGTATAATTGAGCAGATAATGGAGATTTTTGCATGATTTGGCTCAAAAAAGTTAGAAAAAACGCTCTTCCTGATAAAGATTTTAATATTGCAGTATATCTGCAGGAAATGTTGGAACCGTTTGATAAATATCTGGCTTCCATAAAGGAAACTGAACTTACACCAGAAATAATTCAAGATGCACAATTTCATTTATATCAATTAATGGAATTATATATTGATTCAAGAATTTGCAGCAGGTGGGTAACATTAAATCCTGACGAAAAAAGTAAGTTCTTCAAAAACTTCTCCAGGGAAAAGAAACTTTCAGAATTCCTCTTTTTTGGTTTTGATTATTTTTCTAAATCAGAATTTAAGTTATATCCAGAACTTCTAAAAGAAAACCTTACGACGCTTTATAAAGAATGTATTACTGATTTTTCAAATGCTTTTAAGGAAACTGTAAAAGCATCTAGAGTTGTAAAAGATTCAGAACCAGGTTTTGAAAAAGAAGATTTTCTTGATTCAGCACTCTCCTTTTATCTCTTTCAGGGAACATGGACTTCTCTCAGAATCTTTCCA
This sequence comes from Treponema sp. C6A8, assembly GCF_000619925.1. GTDB lineage: Bacteria > Spirochaetota > Spirochaetia > Treponematales > Treponemataceae > Treponema_D. The sequence goes on from NZ_JHVB01000006.1 coordinate 45,366, forward strand.
TCAGGTCCCTGCAAATATGATACAACCCTTCAAAACAATGCTCTTAAACCAAATTATGATTTTTTGAATGGCACTCTATGCACTTTCAATGAATCTCTTGAACTTACCCCTATTTCAAACACAAGTGATTTTTATAAGCTCTGCGCGGAAGAAGCGATTTTAAACTTTATTCAACTAGGCTTTTATATTTTTGGAGATACCGCAAAGAGTAAAGCTGATATCAATAATCTAAAAAGTGAACTGCATAATTTGAGAAAAATCGTCGATGAAAATCAGCAGGATATTTATAACTTATCAGAGGCTTTTGAAAACTGGAGAAAGAAAGTTTCTACTCCAAAAGAAATTATTACCAAGGAAGAAATGATAGCTAATCTTCATGAAAATCCATATTACAAGTCGATTGTTTCACTTGTCCCTGATTTTGAAAAATACTGCGATTTCCTCTTAAAAAATGAATTACTTACTTATAATGGATGCTGTCTTTGTCGTACTGATAACTGGTCCAAATACTATTATTCTAATCTGCTCTATGATCCATTTTTAAAACTTCTTGAAGTAAGAAAAGTGATTGAAGCTTCCTACAGAAAGTTGTTTGGTCTTCCAGAATCCTTGAAACTAAAAGCCCAGTATGGTGACACTTACATGGGATATGAAATTTATGTTAGAGAACCATTAAGGAAGATGCTGAAAAATAGATAGGATTAAATTATAAGTTTAATGAAATTTCTCTCCCCCTCCATTATCTTATAACCATAAAGATAAGGAGGAATGAAAAATGACACTACAAAAAGCAATGCGTGTTAGAGCTGAGCTTAAGAAAGAAGTCAGCAACTTGAATGAACTTATCCATGATTATCCTCATCAGATTTCATTTAAGGGTAAAGTTCCTGAAGCTGAAGAAATTGCAGCAAAACGTGCTGAAAAAGTTGCTGCTCTTGATGGTATGAGTTATGAAGATGTTGTGAAGAGAATGTTTACTCTCACAGATGCAATTCTTGAATTAAATACAGCAATTGAAAAAGCAAACCGCGAAGGTCATAATCTGCTTTTCAAGGAAGCTGCAATAAAATCAAAACTCTCTGTTGTTGAATATCAGATCAATATGGAGAGAACTGTTGACTCAGAATCAGAAAGTCTTGAGTATGATTATGAACACATGGATGAAAAGGGAAATTACAAACGTATAAAAGTTACTACTTACAACTATCCAATGCTCACAGACGAGACTTTCGGTCTTTCTCTGATTGGATTGAAAAAGCAACTTAACCGTGAGCTTGAAGCTGTTCGTGATGAACTTACAGCTTTCAATGCTACACACAAAATTGACTATGAATTGCCGGAAGGTATTCTATAGTACAGATATGCAGGAAAGGTGTTTTTCTAGTGGGGGAAAACACACTTGGTTTGGAAAATACTTTTAATCTTTTGATTATCAGTTTTTCAAACTAAGTTCCAGCTGGTATCCGCGCCAGGAGGGTAAGACCTCCAGCTACTTGGATAACAGGCCGTCTTCTTGGGAATCCCCCGAGTAAAGATAGCTTCATTTGTCGCCTTTAAAAATGTAAAACTATATTATTTTATAAACCGGATTTTCCGTATTCTTGGTTTTATCTTTTTGAATGTCGATGGCTTTTTAATAATTAAGGAACAATTAAAAACTTAAAAAGTTCAACAGTTATTTCTATATCAGTTGGAAACTGCAAATCTGGGGCACCGGTTGAAGTTCTTTGGAATGGATTCCGGTGCTTTTTTGTTTTCAGATGAAGAGAAGCTCCTGTAAAAACGAATTTAAACTAACAGTTTATATCTTTTCTCTACTCGCATTATTAAAATAAAAACCATGAAAGATGTCGATTTTATTGATTACTCCATGCAAATGCATTCAATGTCTCCAGAACAGAAGCTTCTTTTCTTGAAAGAACTTGTAGACAGCATGCAGAAAAATTATAAAAAGCCAGGTTTTATTGTTACTTCTCAAGAAGAACTTGAGCAAAAGCTGGAAGAAAGCTTTCAATCCCTTGAAAAAGAGAAACAGGAAGATGAACTCATCAATACCTGGAAAGATAAAAATCTGGAACATTATGATGCATCAACACAAGTAGAAATCTTAAAGATTCGCCTGAAGCTGCAGGAACGTTTATTAAAACTTAGTAAAATAGGATTTAAGGATTCAGACTTATTTTGCAAACCAATTCAAGAAAAAATAAATCGGCTTCCTAAATTTGAATGAATAAGATACATTGCGTTTGAGTCACACTGATTAATTCGCGTAAATCAGTCTACCAGTTTCTATAGTGCTAGTTTTGGGTAAAAACATTCTCCACGAGGCTTTTTTTGCCTGTCCAGAACAAACTTATGCTATAATGATTTATATAGATATTCAGAAATCTGATGGGAAAATAATTATAAAATGTTTAAAATAGAAACAGAAAATCTCATTTTAAGAGATATGGTTGAGGCTGATATAGAAAAACACATGCGCTGGTTCACTACTGAAAAAGAGTGGTGGAACTGGGATGCTGCTTACTGGTATCTTCTGGAATTAACTGGCAATGAATTAGATAAAGAAATTGAAAATCAAAAGATTGGTTTAACTGCATTCTATAAAATGATTTTTAGAAAAAAGCCGAATGATAGAAGATATGCTTTCGAAATAGAAGAAAAAAATACTGGTGAGCTTATTGGCTGGATTTCCTGCTATTGCATAGATTTAAATTTTGAAGCAACAGATGAAGATTCCTTGTATGCATTTGGTATTGATATTCCAGAGATGAGATTTCGAAAAAAAGGATATGGAAAACAGGCTTTTTCAGCAGCAATCAAATATTACAAATCCATTGGAATAGATGACGTGTACACTCAAACCTGGAGCGGAAATATTCCTATGATAAAACTTGCCGAAAAAATCGGCTTTCATTTAGTTGATACAAAAAAAGATATTCGTGAGCATAATGGACAGAAATTTGATGCTCTGACATTTAGGATATAATCAGCTCCGTCAATACTCAGAGATTTGTTTATTCTTTGTTATATTTCAATTTCATTATTTTTCTTGTTATATAATCTTCCCCCGGTTCTTCTTAATCTCGCTTCTGATTTTTTTCAATTTTAATTTGCGCTCTTTGCTGGCCTTAGTCGGCTTTGTTTTGATTCGCTTTTTAGGAATAACCAGAGCCTGAACAATTCTGTTTTCCAAACGGGAAAGTGCAATTTCACGGTTACGTTCCTGGTAACGCTCATCATCTACATCAAGAAAAAGACAATCTTCCTTATTGATGATAGCGGCTAGCTTTGAACGAAGACGAATAAGTTCTGCATCAGTAAGTCCACCCAGAGAAGTAACGGGAATAACAAGATGAACCTTTGTGTTCACCTTGTTTACGTTCTGGCCGCCGTTACCGCCACTGCGGGCAAAAGTCATCTGAGAATTATTTATTATGGATTCGTGCAGCTTTGCACGGTTCATTGCTTCTATTGTAGTCATTTTTCTAAAGGTTCTCTACTTTTTTCTTTAGCTAGAGCTAATTCCAGCTTTTTTCTGAAATTCTCCCATTCATCCTTATCACATTTGTCACCCCAAGAATAGAATCCAGTATCGACATCTCTTTGAAATGAATCTAAATCTTCCTTCATAACAAACTTTGTTTTGTGTGATAATCGGTTCAATAAGGGACCCACGAAATGACAGAAAGCTGAAACTATGTAGGTCCTTCTTCCTATACAATATCGCATAGCACAATTCAGCATTAGTTCTAAGTCGTCACTTAACTCTATCGTTTGAATCTTATCTTCATTTTCCATATTTTTCTTCCTTATTGTTTAATCAAAAACTCATCCATCCTTTCAGCATTTCCCGTATCCTCATCAGGATAACCAACCGGATTCAGCTTCAGATGAATTGTTCTTCCATTATCCTGTAGTAAATCTTTTGTACGTACAGAATGAGTATGCCCTGCAAGCCAGATGCTTTGATCCTTCAACTGATCCAGATATTTCTGGCCATTAAAATAAAAGAAGGTTGTATAAACATCATGCTCATAAATCTTCTCAACGCCAAAGAAAAGTGGAATATAGTGAGTCAGTATGATATCTGGCTTTTGCGAAACCACGTGATCCAGTTTTTTCATTTGAGAAGCAAGAATATCCTTATGAACATTTCCCATATATTCCCAGTGTCGGTAATCAAACCAGCGTTTCCAGTAGCGAAGGAACTTTGCCATATTTCCTTCCGGCTCAGGTTCAACTTTATAAGCCCAGCAGAAATCATTGAATGCCATCGTTCCGCCAAACTTCATGCCTTCAAACTTTTCGACTGTCCCATCAAGAATTGAAACATTTCCAAGTTTTAAAACTTCTGCTTTCAGAAAGTCCAGCTTTGCCTGTGTTTCGGTAAAGGGATTGTTTCTAAAATATGATTCATTATGAACCGTCAAATCATGGTTTCCAAAGACTACAAAAATCTTTTTGTAACGTGGTGAAACTGCCTTGTAAAATTCCACAAAGAGATGCGGATCATCGCAGGTGTCACCTGCCACGCAAAAGACATCCGCTGGTTTGAGAGCATTGTTTATGTAGTTTTCCAGGTTTACACGCTGATTTATGTAATGGTCAACGTGCAGGTCGCTTGTCATGTAGATTGTCATTTTTTTCCTTCCTTTTTTTTAGTTTTGCAATTCAATCTTTTGAAGTTCATACCAGATTGTATTTTTTATAAAAGTCTTTTGCTTTTTTTCTGGCATATAAATAAAATTGACAATATCTGGGTCCGGAAAACCTCCATACGCATAAGCAAATGTTGAACCTTCATAGCCAACAACACCAAGCTTATCTTCCTCCTTAATCTTGGCTAACAATTCTTTTACACCATAAAAAGTTGGAAAAATACCATGATGAACAAGACCAAGATAAAATCTTACTGATTCTACTGTGCAATAGCTTCTGCTTCCCGCAAGTTCAAGACTCCAACCTCTATCTGTCTTTTCCAAATAAAGATGCATTCTTGTTCGAGAACCGCCTTCTATTACTTCCCAAGTATGACTCGGATTTTCATCTTCTTTCCATTTCTCATCATCGCTTTTTGAAAACCAGTTAAGAAAATCGCTTTCAGAATCTGGATTGATTTTTGTTAACCCTCCGTCTCTGTCGTCTGCATAACGTTTATACATCTCAATTGGGGGCCACTTGTCGTAATATTTCATTTTGTTTTCTGAATATCCATAAGAACAGATTTCAAAATATTTTCCAGATGTCATTGCAGGAAGAACAAAATCTGAAATAATGTTTCCATCTTCTGATAATCCGAATTGATTTACATAGTTCACAAAATCATCAATCTCTTCTTTTGTGAGTTTATCCTCATCATCTTCATTTTCTTCTGGGAACAATTCATAATATTTTTTCCGCAGAATAGCTCCCTGCCTATATTTATAAGGGAGATTTTCCTCAACAAAAGAGTTATATGTTCCTTGTTTCAACATTTCAATTGCTTCATTTACAGCACTAATCATCCACTCAAGTAAATCCGTAATTTCAGACTGCCAATCTTTTTCAAGATGAGGATTAATACCAATGATAAATTTTCCTCCCAAGAAAACTGCTCGACTTTTCTGATATTCAGTCGTACAAAGAGAAAACCATACTTTATTATTTCGATTATTTAATGCATATAACCATAATTCATGACAGTTATCTTTACCGGTTGGTTTTATTTGATTTAATATTTCATAAAGTTTGTCCAACAGTATTAAATCCTTTTCAGACAGATTTGTGGACTTAATATGGTCAAATGAAAGCCACTCAATATAATGAGAAATTGCCTGTGCAGATAATTGTTTTTTCATATAATTCTCCAGAGTTAGAATTTAGCTGTAGCGATGATTTAATTGTATGATTGGAAGTTCAGTCTGTCTGTAAACCATTAATTTAAAAGGCTTACAGACAGAAAAGATTAGGCACTCAGGCGCAATTTGCAATCGTTACAATTCTTGTTGCAGAGCTTTTCAATCTTGTTTGAAACGCATGAAACTTCGACTTCTATCATGTGCTGAATTACAATCTCTTCGACTGACTTCTCAAACAAGTGAGCAAGCACCAGCAAGTTGTCGATTGTTGGAATTGACTTTCCACTTTCCCAGGCATAAACAGCCTGAGGATATTCAAAACCGAATACAGCCTGAATATCGTGGACAGTGTATCCACTTTTGATTCTGAGTGATTTGATTTGTGCACCGGTTGCTTTCAGATCAACAACCGGCCTTTGAATGGTTACGATCCTCATATGATTTAACTCCTTTAACAAAAACTCCATTATCTTTTATTGCCTGCCCAGGCATTTTGTAATTCCAAAGTGTGCGTAGAATTGTCGAATAGCATCTCTTTTTGCCAATCATTGCACGAGATAATTTTGTAATGTCAAATGTGTCTGTGCTCATTACGCACTCCTTTCATAAAAGATATTTTTACGCCAACGGCGCAGCGGGTTTTTGTCTCAGGCCTGTCAAACCAATGAGACACGGCGCTCGGCTTCTTAGGGCCAGCGACTTTAATTTGTGTTTTGTATTTTCACTTTAACAAATAAATTTTCATTTGTCATTAAACTGTTAGTTTAAAATTATGATTACGCAATTTTCTTCTAAACTAACAGTTTAATGCATCACAACTTTTTTCTATGTTACAATTTTTTGAAAGGAAAGAAAAACATGAAAGAAGAAAAAGAAATAGATTATGATGGGCTTCCATATTGGATTATGGAATATTGTGCAAAGAATCAAAAATCAGGAAAACTTACATGTGCATTATATACGGATGATTTTCAATATAGTGACTGGCAAAAAATTCTTCCTCAGAAATGGATAGATGATGCTATCAAAAATGGGGATGTTAATATGGCTCTTGAAAAATATTTTAATGTCATGGGAGATTTAGAACTGTTATTTTCAGAGTTGTGCTATTTTCATATTGATAATTCTGGTTCATTTCCGGAACAGATTCTATATATCAGATTAAAGACTGAAGATGTAATTGAAATGCATTATCTCGTAGGCCAGGGATCTGAATTTTATATTACCCTCACCGAAGAAGTAAATAATCTACCTTTTATTATTGATTGGAATGATGCAGTCAATTTAACTAAGCTTACAACATTTGAACAGGCTAAATGGTATTACGAAAAAATGCTTTCCATCGCGAATTCACAGCAAAAAGAATTTCTTTTGAAGAATAAAGACAATATATTTTTTCTGCTTGGACTTTCAGTAATTAGATATGGATTTGTTGAAAGAATAAATTTGAATAAACTGGAAGAAGCTTTAATATGGGAAAACGTATTTCCCAATTGAAGTTGTGCTTTAAGGCTGTCTATGTTTAGTTCAATGACATTGAAGTTTACTTTGAAGTGACTTTGAAGTAAGTTCAATGTCACTTCAAAGATTTCTTAAACAAATAAAACGCAAAAAAATACCCCTCTGATTTTGATGATCAGTCAAGCCATTAACCTTGGTGAGGTCTGTTTTTTAAACAGAAAAATATTATAGCTAATTGTCAATTATACAAATATCTTGATTATTGTTTTTTCCTTAATTTTTCCTTATTAAAGATTTTTATCTTCCTTTATCCTTCAGATAGTTGCAGAACAAGAGAGATTCTCTTGAATAAAACTAACTGAACTTCTTTCTGCAAGAGAAGTTTGAAGGAGAAAGGTCAATGAAAACTACACCTTATGAAATTACTGAGTGGCCTGAAAAAACTCTATTTACACGTCAGGAAGCTGCTCAGATTATGGGAATTGGAGTCAGCACTTTAGATAGTCTGATTTCTTATTCAGATTTACCAAGAACTGTTATCCACAAACGTGTATTTATCCATCGTAAAGAACTGGAAAAATATATTACTAAGTGCACAGTAACTGCTCCTGTTCTTCGCGGCCAGTCAAAACTTGAGGAGGCTCAATAATGACTGAAGAACTTTTAATCCAGCTGATGAATCAGATTAATGATGAACATATTGTACATGGTTCATGCGAAGTTAAATTCACTTTTCATGACGGGCGGATTGAATTTTATGAACTTACAAGTCATAAGCGCGTAAACATTGGTAAAGGCTGTACTACTGTCAAGGACGGTATCAATGGAGCAAGAAAATCAGCCTGAAAAGATACAGTTCGTTATTGTTCCAGAGTTTATTCTTACTGATTCAAAAATTCCAATTGGTGAAAAGCTGCTTTTTGGAGATATAGCTTCACACACAAAACAAAAGGGCTATTGCTGGGGTTCAAACGAATACTTTGAGAAAAGATACAAAGTGAGTTCCAGAACCATCTCCAGATGGATTAATGATTTGAAGAGGCGAAATCTGATAATTACAAACATGATTTATCAGAAAAACTCTCTACAGGTCACAGAACGTCAGATCATGATAAATACATGTATTCCATCCTTAAAGGAGTACATGTCATGGTATGGACACCAGTGTCAACAAGGTCAGGACAACAATGTCCAATCCCCTATAGTCACAGATGTCCAGGAGAATAATAAAGGTGTGAATAATAAAACTATATATTTAAAAGAGTCAGCTGGAAATACAACTAATGTTTTTATGACAAAAGATGAAATACAAAAACTGATTAATGATTTTGGAAAGACAACTGTCCTTTCTTCAATTCAGGAATATTCCAGATGGAAGGAAGAAAAGAATGCTCATCCAAAATCAGATTATGAATCTTTACGAAAATGGCTTAATCAAAAAAGAACAAATGTGGCTTACAAAACAAACACAACAGCTGTAAAAGAGACAGGCGTTGATGAAGTAAGCCAGGAAACTCTGGACAATTTACCATTTTAGATTTGCAGCAAAGGAGGAGCATCATAAATGGAAAAAGACAATATTAAAACAATCCGGGATTTTATGATTCCACAGTTTACATTGCTGGCATCCCCGGAACAGGATGAAATAATCCGCCAGCGCGAACAGGAAGCTGAGCGTGAACGTGAAAAAGAATTACTTGCGAAAAAGAAGCTGGAGTTCGAGAACAGCGGAGTTCCAAAGCGTTACTGGAATGAATCTTTTGAAACATGGAAGGTACGAAATGCAGATGATGAGAAACGCCTTCAAGCGGTAATCGAATATTCGCACAAAGAAAACAATGATTCAGTTCTTCTGATGCTCGGCCCGAAGGGTGTAGGAAAAACTCATCTTGGTTCTTCGATTATCCGGGATGCAAGCGGTACTTTTATTTCGATTGAAGAAATGATTTTCCAATATGAATGTTCTTCGGATTATCATGCAAAAATTAACCGCGTGGATCTTATGAACTTTTATTCAACCACGCCAATGCTTGTGATTGATGAAATCGGCCGGTCGATGCAGCAAGCAAGAGAAGATTCTCTGTTGAACTATATTCTTCGCCGTCGCTACGAAAACATGCTTCCAACAGTTTTGATTTCAAATCTCCAGAAAACTGATTTGATGAAAAAGCTGGGCGACGCAGTTGTGGACCGGCTTAAAGAAACCTGCCAGTGCGTAGAGTTCGTCGGAGAAAGCTACCGTCCTGAAAAAAGAAAGATTGCGTAAGAGTGCCATTTGGCACTGCGCAAGAGCTGGCAGGTGGATGGACCGTCGGCCGGCGGTTGACAAGAAATCCGCCATTTGGCGGATGGCAGAGTTTCTGCAAATCTGCCGGCCGGCGGATCTCCGTCACGTGACGGAAAAAAGTCTCTAGAGAGACTTCAACGCGTGTGCATAACCCCATATGTGTTGACGCAAAGCATCAACACCTGGGGCCCCTAAAAAAAACAAAATGCACACTCGCGAACTTATCCGCCAGATGGCGGATGAAAAGAGTGCCAGATGGCACTGCTACAACAAAGTCAATTTTTACAACAAGAGGAGCACTATGACTTATACAACTTACAAAACAACAACACAAAATGCGCCGGCCGGCGGTTCAGAACCAGCCTGGAAAAATCCTGTGACAGGACATGATTATAAAAATGATCCTGAGATGGATAATCATCTTTTTGATTCTCGCAAAGCTTATCATGCAAAAGATGATGTGAAAGCCTTGAGGAACATTATGAATCAGCTGAAAGAGTTTGGCGGAGATTACGGCTTTAATCCTGATTACAAGACAAATCCGCAGGGAAAAATGCGCTGCACTATGAACTCAGGCCGCAAGCGCAAAACTGACAAAAAGGCTTTTTCTTCACGACACAATGACCGGGACTTTGATTCTAATCCTGAACACATTGCAAAAGATAAATCTGACAAGAATGTCATCTGGTCCTGGTGCGGCACTGATATCAGCTTTGATAAAGGCGAACTCAAATATTACGAAGAAACCTTCGGTGCCCAGCTTGAACAGACAAATCTGAACTACATCAAAAGCCGTCACAAGGAACGCGTGGTAACTATGGACGAATGGCGAAAGAAAACCATGCATGCTCCTGAAGAACAGATTCTCCAGATTGGTCGCATGGAAAAGTATCCTGAAGTTGAAGTTTCCCTCTCCTGCTTTGAGGAATATTTAACGTGGCTGAACAAGTGGAACGAAGAACACGGAAAGCCCTTCTTCATTCTAAACTGGGCAATGCATCAGGATGAAATGGGAGCTCCTCATTTTCACCTGCGTCGTGCATGGCCTTGTAAGGACGAAGAGACAGGACTTACCACAAGTAACCAGACTCAGGCTTTGCTCAAAGCCGGAATCCTGCCTCCAGATCCTGAAAAGAAAATCAGCAAGAAGAATAATCCCAAAATGACCTTTGACAAAATGTGCCGGGAAAAGTGGATTTTCATAGCCCGTTCTCACGGCCTTGAGATTGAGGATACGCCAAAGCCAAGGGATGAAGTTGGAAAAACGCTGGAAGAATTTCAGAAAGATAAAGACAAGCAGCGCAATCTGGTTTTCACACTTCTTTCTGCGCTGACCGAAAAGAATATCGATGTTCTTGAAGAGATTTCCAAATGGGATGAACTTATGCCAAGTATTCAGAACTTCAAGGAATGGACAAAGGAGCGCTGTAAGGATGCTCAGCTTACCTATAGAGATGAACAGTTAGATAAAATCGTAAACCAATTTGTAGCTGCATTTGCAAATTCCACAAAGGCAATTAAAGACGGATACGATTCTCAAATCATGGAATATGACAAAGCATTAAACGGATATACAAAGCAGACCGCAAACGGAAAAGTCCGTGTCTTTGGTGCTAATGAAATCTGTGAAATGTTTGAAAAAGCAACGCCTGAATTACTTAGCAAGATAGCTAGAGTTCTGGCAGAAAAAGGCTGTAAAGACGTAAAAGAATGGATGCAAACTAATCCCTGGTATAGGGAATTTGAAAATGGACAAAAAATCGAAAGAGAGTTTAAGAGAAGCAATTCAATAGAAAGATAGGAGGAAAATCTATGGATTACAAATTTATTACCAATTCAAATATCACTGATAAAATTTTCAAGAGAGAATTTAAAAATAGAGATGGTTTTATGTTCAATGATGTAGTAACTATTTATTTCACAGTAAAATGTTTGCATTGTGGGCAAACATTTGCTGCAGATGAAATGAGAGTTGCAAAGACGGGTTCCAGAGAATATGAAATCCTTTGTAAAAATGCACCTGAATGTGACGGAAACATAGAAGATATGATTCCCCTTTCAGAATTTGAATACTAACGATAAAAATTGATTATTACAGCCTTCACCGGTGTCATTATTGAATGCCGGTGTTTTTTATGTTAACCGCCAAATGGCGGATGAAATCATAAAATACGCCGGCCGGCGGAAAATAACATTTGACATATTCATCATCTGGCATTATCTTATATTTGATAAACACATTGTTTAATTCAAACAAACGGAGGTTCCAATGTCAGAATCAAAACGCGGCGGCGCAAGACCAGGAGCCGGAAGACCTGCAACCGGCAAGACAACAGAATATATCACCCTTACCCTGCCAAAAGAGTTGGCTCAGAAAATACGCACACAGGCAAAAGAAAAAAATATGACACTAAGCGCCTATTGCATCGAATCTTTAGACAGATTTGCAAATATGAATGATGAGGGGTAGTCTATGTTCAATTTACTAAAATATGGATTTTATGGAGTTATACTTTTAATGCTTCTAATGGCAGCAAGCGCATTTCTAGATGTATTTGCTGCAGAGCCAAAAGTGTCGGAAGCCTACAAAGAAAGAACAGTCATACATACAACAGCTCCTTACGACTTACACACATATAATCCAGACAGAAAAATCTATAAACTTTGGAAAGAGGAGAAATAAACTATGAAGTGCTATATTCTCCGATGGAATCCCGAACGTAATACTTTTAAGCAGAAAGATTTTGAAGAATTCCAAACAGACTTTAATAATGGTATTGAGTATTCTCTCCGCTGGGAAATTGAACAATGGGAAGAAGCCGAAAAAGGCAACCTATTCGTTTTAGTTCAGTACAATACTGCCAACGAAGGAATTGCCATGATTGGAAAATTCGCATCTGCTCCGTATGAAAGGTTAAATCCCAAAACAGGCAAAATCGTTCATGTTGCTGATTTAGAAGTTCTTTCAGTTTTCGACAGAGACCCTGATTCCAAAATCCTAATTACTTTCCAGCTTGAAAAAGAGTTCCCGGAAATAAACTGGCATGAAGGTGTTAATGGTGAGCTGATTGATAATTTCGTTGCCGACCGGCTTACATTGCGGATAAACGATGAACTCCAGACACGGGATATCTGGGATAGATGGACTTTCGGAGAGTTTATGGGAATGGAAATGTATTATTTGGATAAATAATTATTTCTTGAGAAATCGTGAGATTTTCTGCACAGAAACAAAAATGTATGTTATAATCATATTATATGAATACAGACTATAGAAAATTATGGATTCTGCTTATTGAGAAAGGAATTAAAAATAAATCAGATTTAATTCCTTTGGCAGGTATTTCTACAAATGTTCTGGCCAAAATGAACAAAGGTGAATATGTCTCTATGGAAAGCCTGCATAAGATTTGTAAGGCCCTTAAATGTGACATTGGAGATATTGTTACGTTTGAAGAAAAATAAGTTTAGTGACAGTATTTGACACTAAATCATGATACAATGTATTAGAAGGTGTAAAATGATAAAAATAAGAAGTCTTCATCTGGAAAATTACAGAGGATTTACAGATACAACAATAGAATTTGGAGATCATATAACTTGTATTGCAGGTATTAATGGAGCTGGAAAAAGCTCTGTTTTATGTGCTTTATCTAGAGTCTTGGAATCATTATATACATCTTTTCCAAAGGAAGCATTTATAAAATCTACGGATATTAATAAAAATGCAAAAGATAAAGAAGCAAAAATTGAACTTAGTCTTTTATTAGATGATGAAAACTGTATCCGCCAGATAAATAGCAAGGGAATTACATTTTTTGAAGATAAATCTTTTACAGATTATAAAAAGTCTCATAATTTTATTATCTCATATTATAGTGTAAATCGCTCAGAACTTGATGTTGATGTATCTATAGATCAGGAAAAAGATTTAAGTGACAAAAAGGAGGCAATGACAAATGCTTTCAATTCTGTTACACATTATAAAGAATTCTTCCAGTGGTTCCGTGATCGAGAAGACCGTGAAAATGCCATCAAACTGGAAAAGTACGAAAACGGCGATACTAAAACAATCTTTGAAGATATTGAATTAAAAGCAGTGCGCAATGCTATTTCTGTTTTGACACCTGATTTTTCAAAAATGAAAATGGATAAAAACAGACAGTCTGTTCTTATCACAAAAGGAAATACTTCTATAGATTTTTCAACCTTATCAGACGGTGAAAAAGGCGTTATCACCCTTTTCGGCGACATAGCTCGACGCTTGGCTATTGCAAATGAAACTTTTGAAAATCCACTTGAAGGAAATGGAATAATCCTTATTGATGAAATTGATTTGCACCTGCATCCAAGCTGGCAGAGAAAGATTTGCCACGCATTAGTTAAAACATTTCCTAACTGTCAGTTTGTAATTACAACTCATTCACCTCAGATTCTTGGTGAACTCAAAACTGATGAAATCTGGCTTTTGAATGACTTTAATGTTTACCATCCGGATTCAAGTTTTGGTCTTACTTCAAACCAGATTCTTGATGAGGTTATGGATGTAATAGATGGAGATTTCTCTCTAAGCCGGGATTCTACAATTGCAAAAAAATTGCAGGATTTAAATCTTGCAATGGAGACTGAAAAGTTTGCTGAAGCGAAAAAGATAATTGCAGAAATTGAAGAAACTACAGGTACAAATCTTCACGAAGCAGAAAGCTGCAAAATTGCCCTTGAAATGATGGAGAGCGAAGAATGATTTATATTCAAAAGCATAGCTCTCCAAAAGTTTTGATAGAACTTAAAAAAGAAATCTCCAAAGGAAAATCTTTTGAATCAGTAATAGAAACTCTGAAAAGTCAAAACAAAACTGTTGATTTTTATGACAATATTTCTGATAAAGAGCCTATTAGAGAATCGTTGTTAGACGAGCAGAATAATTTATGCGCTTATTGCATGGCTTCCATCTCAAAAGATGATATGAAAATCGAACATTTCAAATCTCAATCTGTATATCCACAATATCAACTGGATTATTCAAATATGCTAGGCTGCTGCAAAGGAAATGAAGGGAAACCGAATAAACTTCAAACCTGTGATTCTTATAAGGGAAACAAGGAACTGTCACTAAATCCATCTGTAAAAGCAGATTTTGAAAAGATGGAACTGATTTACCTTGAGGATGGAACAATTTCTTCTCGTAATGAATCTTTTAATAAAGAACTTGATGATGTTTTAAACTTAAATGCAGCTTCCTTAAAAGCAAAACGCAAAGAAATGATAGACTCCGCAAAGCAGCAACTCAACTATAAAAATAATTCTAGAAGTAAAGCTTTTATAGAGAAACTGATTCAGAAATACAAAACACAGCATAAGCCGTACTATGGAGCTGCTGTGTATTATTTGGAAAAGAAATTGAAGAATGCGAAATAACAAAATCAAAAAAAGGATACATAGATGGCAAAAGCAAAAAAACAAGTCAGCTTTGAAGACGCTCTCTGGGGCGCATGCGATAAGCTTCGCGGAACAGTTGAACCAGCAGAATATAAACACGTTGTACTTAGTCTAATCTTCTTAAAATTCGTAAATGATAAATTTGATGCCCGCCGTCAGGAACTAAAGGACGAAGGGAAAGAAAAATACATCGATGTTCAGTCATTCTACACAATGAAGAATGTTTTCTTTGTGCCGGAAGAAAGCCGCTGGTCATTTATCATGCAGAATGCAAAGCTGAATGATATTGCCCTTAAAATTGACACAGCATTAAACACAATTGAAAAGCAAAATCCATCTCTAAAAGGCGCACTTCCAGATAACTATTATTCTCGACTTGGAATTGATGTTTCAAAGCTTGCGGCGCTCTTAGATGAAATAAACAACATTCAGACAAATACAGATAAAGAAAACGACATTATGGGCCGTGTTTACGAATACTTCCTTACAAAGTTTGCTCTCCAGGAAGGTAAGGGAAAGGGAGAATTCTATACGCCAAAATCCGTTGTAAACCTGATTGCAGAAATGATTGAACCATACAAGGGAAAAATCTATGACCCTTGCTGCGGTTCTGGCGGTATGTTCGTTCAGTCGCTTAAGTTTGTAGAAAATCATGCCGGAAATTCAAAAGACATTTCTGTATATGGTCAGGAAGGAACAACTACAACCTATAAGCTTGCAAAGATGAATCTTGCCATCCGTGGTATTCCCTGCGACCTTGGCGAAAAAGCTGCCAACACTTTTACAAACGACCTTCACAAAGATTTACGCGCTGATTACATAATGGCTAATCCACCTTTTAATCAAAAAGACTGGCGTGCAGAAAATGAACTTGTAAACGATGCCCGCTGGAACGGCTATTCAGTTCCGCCAACAAGCAATGCAAACTATGGCTGGATTTTGCACATGGTTTCAAAACTCAGCACTAACGGAACCGCAGGCTTTCTTCTTGCAAACGGTGCATTGAGTGGCGAAGGACAGGAATTAGAAATCCGCAAGCAGCTGATTGAAAACAATCTTGTAGAAGCAATTGTAATTCTTCCAAGAAATCTTTTTTATACAACTGATATTTCCGTAACTCTCTGGATTTTGAACAAAAACAAAAAAAGCCGAACAGTTGAACAAAATGGAAAAATCAAAAATTACCGCAACCGTGAAGATGAAGTTCTCTTTATGGATCTTCGCCAGATGGGAAGTCCATTCGAAAAAAAATACATCGAGCTTACTCAGGAAGACCGAGACAAAGTAACAACAACCTTCCACGCATGGCAGCAGGCCGGAGCAAACGAAACTTACAAAGATATCCCGGAATTCTGCTACAGCGCAAATAAAAAGGAAATTGTAGAAAAAGGCTACAATCTTTTTCCAAGCCGCTACATTGAATTTGTAAACCGCGATGAAACACAGGACTATGATTCAGCAATGAAGGCTCTTCAATCAGAATTGACAGACCTCCTTAAACAGGAAGAAGAAAGCAAAAAAGAACTGCTTGGTGTTTTCAAAGACTTAGGCTACGAAATTAAGCTGTAGGAGTACGGAATATGACAGAAAACACACAGATAAAACTGTTTGAAGACAAAAAAGTCCGTACCCTTTGGGATAAAGAAAGCGAAGAATGGTATTTTTCGGTTGTGGATGTCGTTGCTGTTTTGACGGAAAGCAAAGATGCTCCAGCCTATTGGCGAAAATTAAAACAGCGTCTCAAAGAAGAAGGAAATGAAACCGTGACAAATTGTCACGCTTTGAAAATGCCAGCTCCAGATGGAAAAATGCGTCTTACGGATTGCCTTAATACCGAGCAGCTTTTTCGCCTGATTCAGTCAATTCCTTCTCCAAAGGCTGAACCATTTAAACTCTGGATGGCGCAGGTAGCAAAAGAACGTCTTGATGAAATGCAGGATCCTGAGCAGGGAATTCAGCGGGCTTTGGCAGAATACCGGGCTTTAGGATACTCGGAAAACTGGATAAATCAGCGACTCAAATCTATAGAAATTCGCAAAGACCTTACTGACGAATGGAAAAAGCGCGGCCTAAAAGAAGGCGTTCAGTTTGCCACTCTTACCGACATTATTTACAAAACTTGGGCAGGCAAAACTGCAAAAGAATACAAGGAATACAAAGGGCTTAAAAAAGAGAATCTACGCGATAACATGACAAACAAGGAACTTGTCTTGAATATGCTGGCAGAACTTTCTACAAAAGAAATTTCTGAATCCAACGACCCTAAAAATTTTAGCGACCATGTAAAAAATGCAGTAGACGGCGCAAGTATTGCAAAAAATGCCCGCATTGAACTCGAGCAGAAAACAGGTAAGAAAGTCGTTACGCCACTCAATGCAAGAGACGGCATCGGACTTACAGAAGATACAAAGGCCTCTGTTTTTTTGGAAGATGAGGAAGAAAAGTAGATGAGTGCAAATTATAAAAAACTTGGGGATTATATACAGACTGTTGATGTACGCAATTCTGATTTAAAAGTTTCTCATTTGCTTGGATTAAGCATAGAAAAATGTTTTATCGAATCTATTGCAAATACAATCGGAACTGATTTTAGACCATACAAAATTGTCAAAAGGGGCCAGTTTGCCTATGGCCCAGTTACTTCTCGCAATGGTGATAAAATTACAATTGCGCTTTTGAAAGAAGCCGATGTTTGCATTATTTCCAGTTCCTATTCTGTTTTCGAAATCACTGATACGACAAAACTTCTGCCCGAATATCTTATGCTTTGGTTCAGCCGCCCAGAGTTTGACCGATATGCCCGCTATAAATCTCACGGAAGTGTCCGTGAAATTTTTGACTGGGATGAAATGTGCCGAGTAGAGCTTCCAGTTCCCGACCTAAAAGAACAAGAAAAAATCGTAAAAACCTACAACACCATCACAAAACGCATCCACCTTAAGCAGAAGATAAATGAAAATCTGGAAAAGACGGCAATACTAAAATTTGAGAATATGCTTGATAATGAGTCTCTTGAAAAGAGAAGTATTAAGGTCGAATCAATTTGTGAAGTAAAAGGTGGCAAGAGATTACCATTAGATTCAGACTTAATTGAAAATAGGAATTCTCATCCGTATATACGAATTCGTGATTTAAAAGAAAATTGCTTTGTTATGTTGAACAAAGAATTTCTATATGTTGATGAAGAAACCCAAAAAGAAATTGCAAGATATATAACAGAAACTAATGATTTATTGATTTCGATTGTAGGTACAATTGGACTTACCGCGCTAGTTCATAAATCGCTTGATAAAGCAAATCTTACGGAAAATTGTGTAAAACTTACAAAGATGAAAAAACTTATTCCAGAATATGTTCTCATCTATTTGAGAACTAAAGCTGGACAATCTGCAATTTCTCAAGCAACAGTTGGAGCTGTTCAAGCAAAGTTACCTTTGAAAAATATTCTGAATTTGGATATTCCATTTTTCGAAGATTCGATTATAAAAGAATACAATGATTTTTTAAGAAAAACTTTCATTTGTATTTCAAATAATTTGGAAGAGATTATAAAATTACAATCTTTTGGGCAGCTGGTAATTTCTCGCATAAGCGGAATGTAAGGGATAATATATGAATAAGATTGAAGAAATCAATATAAAGAATCTTGCTGTATTTAAGGATTTTGTTTGGAAAAATTCTGTTAAAACAAAAGAAGGTCAAAAAGTAAATTTATCGGATATAAATATTTTTTATGGTAGAAACTATTCAGGGAAAACAACACTGTCTAGAATTTTTAGAGCATTTGAAACAGGTTCAATTTCTGATAAATACACACTGCCAGAATTTTCATTAAAACTGAAGGGTGAAGATACAAAACTAACACAAAACGATATTTCAAATAAAAAAGATTTCAGAGTTTTTAATGAAGATTTTATAAAAGATAATTTATCATTTATAGTTGATTCGGAAAAGGATATAAAATCATTTGCAATATTAGGAGATGATAATAATCGTATACTAGGCGAAATAGATGTGCTCAAATCTGAGCTTGGGGATAATGAAGAAGGAAAAGAAAAGACTGGATTGTATAAAACATTAGAAGAATTACAATCCCAATACAAAAATTTAGATGATGAATATAAAACTGCCTCTCAAGGTTTAGAAAATATGCTAAAAATTGAGGCTCTTGATACCCAAAAGGGAATAAAATATCAGTCAGATTTATACGGTGATCAGAATTATACAATTGCAAAGCTAAAAAATGATATTCAAACAGTTTTGGAAAATACCTACACTCCTTTGACAACTGAACAAGTAGAAGAATTTAAGGCATTATTAAAGGAAGAAATAAAACCAACAATAAGCGAAAAAGAGGACATTTTAAAGTATTTATCACTTTCAGAAAGTGTAAAAGAATTAGTTGAACGTAAAATAGAATCGTCTCAAAAAATTCAAGAATTAGTTGAAAATTCTCTTTTGAATGATTGGGTAAAGAAAGGAAAAGAACTTCAAAAAGGTAGAACCGTTTGTGCTTTTTGTGGGAATCCAATTTCTCATGAACGTTGGGAGTTGTTACAAAAACATTTCAATGAAGAAGTCGAAAAATTAGATTTAGATTCGGTTTCATTGATTAAGAAATTAGAAAGCGAAATCTTAAACATTGATAAAATATGTAGTATTGATGAAAAAGACTTTTATTATGCTCAACAGTCTACTTTAAATGAAATAAAACAATTATTTACAGATTTTTCAAGCTTATACAAAGAAGCTATAAGAGAATTAATGGATAAAGTTGTTTATAAGAAAGAACACGTTTTTGATACTGTTGTATTTACGGATATGCATAATTTCTCAGAGACTTTTGAAAATATTAAAAATTCTTATAATAATTTAGTTTCTGAAACAAACGAATATGCAAAAAAACTAAGTTCAAATAAAAAAGAAGCTCGAGAAAATCTAAAATTTAATGAGGTCTATAATTTTATCAAGACAATAAATTATACAAAGCTAGAAAAAGATATATGCAAAAAGTTGAATGCAGCTAATTCAAAGAAAGCAGAATTAGACAGATTAAACATAATAATTCTAAAAAAGTTAGATGCTATTTCAAAAAAACAAGAAGAACTAAATGATGAAGAAAAGGGAGCAAGAAAAGTAAATGAATATCTCTCTAATTTTTTTGGAAATAGTTCTTTACAATTAAAAGCTGTACGCAAAGAAGAGATTCAAGAAGAAGATGATAATAGGCATTTGTACTTTGAAATCCAAAGAAATGGAGAAAAAGCTTATAATATGAGTGAAGGAGAATGTAGTCTAGTTGCATTCTGCTATTTTATGGCAAAACTTGAGGATATAAATACAAATGGGAAAAAGCCAATTATTTGGATTGATGACCCAATTTCTAGTCTAGATAGCAATCATATATTCTTTATGTATTCTCTTATCTCTGAGAAAATTGCTTTAAATAAAAATTTTGAACAATTATTTATTTCTACACATAACTTGGATTTTTTGAAATATTTGAAAAGGTTAAAATGTAATTTTTTGCAACAAGATGCTAGATTGATACCTACAAATAAAGCGTTTTTTTTAATTTCTAGAAATGGCAACACATCAACAATTAAATTGATGCCTCAATATATGAAAGACTTTGTAACTGAATTTAATTATTTATTTAACGAAGTTTATAAATGTGCAAATATAGAAAATCCAAACGATGAGAACTATTCTTCAATATTTAATTTTGGCAATAATGCAAGAAAATTTTTAGAGATATATTTGTTTTATAAATTTCCTGATAACTCAGATGATCGTGAAAAGCAAAAAAAGTTTTTTAATTCATCTGAATTACCAGTATTTTTGAACGAGCGGATAAACAATGAATACTCACATTTAAATGGGGATATAGAAAGAGCAACCTTGCCGATAGAAGTCCCAGAAATAAAAAGAGATGCACAATTAATTCTAAATAGATTAAAAGCATTAGATTTAGAACAATATAATGCGTTATTAAATAGTATAGGCGTCACTGTAGAATCTACATCTAGTTAATTAGATTAGAGGGGCGTTGCGGGGTATCCCCGCTAGAAGGGGTAGCGAGCAACGAAGTGCGAGCGAGGGGGAGACTTCCCCCTCCTAAAAAAAAAAGAGGATGAAAATGGCAGAAAATAAAACTGGCGAAATTGTAATTTTTAAGACCTCAGATGACAAAGTTTCAGTAGATGTCAGATTTGAAGGAGGAACTGTCTGGCTTACTATTGACGATATGGCTTCTCTTTTTGAAAAATCTCGTTCAACTATAAATGAGCATATTCTGAATATTTTTGAAGAAGGAGAGCTTGAAAAGGAAAACGTAGTGAGAAAAATCGGAAATTCCGATTTTTCTACTAAGCCTACCAATTACTAAAACCTTGATGTAATAATTTCGGTTGGGTATAGGGTTAAGTCTTTGAGGAGAACTCAGTTCCGCCAGTGGGCAACAAAACGACTAAATGAATATATCCGCAAAGGCTTTACTATGGACGACGAACGGCTGAAAGAAGCTGGTAAAATCAGCCATTTATATTGAAACTCTTAAAGAATTAAAGAGTATTGAAAATAAGGGTAAGAAGGAATAAAGGGAGACTGATGTTATGAGTAAAATTTCAACTCGCTTTTTTAATGACCGCGAAGTTCGCGCTGTTTGGGATGAGGAGAATTCTAAATGGTGGTTTTCTGCGATTGATATTATAAGGGCAATAAACAATGAAGAAGATTATGTAAAGGCAGGAAACTACTGGCGATGGCTAAAAAAGAAATTTAGCTCAGAAGGAGTTCAACTCGTGAGTATCACTCACGACTTCAAATTTACAGCTCCAGACGGTAAAAAGCGTGCGGCAGATGCCCTTGATTATGACTGTGTTCAGATTCTTGCAAAGCATTTTCCTAATAACAATGCCGTCAAATTTCTTGATTGGTTCAATTACAGCAACAACACGATTGACGGACAAAGCAAGAAAAAAGCCTATACATTTTTAAATAGTGATTTGGTTTCGGATGAAGATGTTGGAACTACAAAGGCTTTACAACAGATTCATGCGTATAATTTTGGCGGTCTTTATGATTTTGCAGGAAAAATAAGAACAAAAACTATAAGCAAAGGGGATTTTACTTTTTGCGTTGCTCAGTATCTGAATGAGGCATTGGCGAATATAGACAAAATGAGCGAAAACTCTTTTGATGAAATTGTAGATAAATATGTAGAAATGAATGTGGCTCATCCTTTTATGGAAGGAAATGGTCGCAGCACACGAATATGGCTTGATTTGATTTTGAAAAAACGCCTTAAAAAGTGCGTAGACTGGAGTAAAATTGGCAAGAATGAATATTTACAGGCTATGATGGAAAGTCATTCTGACAGTACAAAGATTCGTGACCTTTTAAAAAACGCTTTGACCGATAAAATTGATGACCGCGAAATGTTTATGAAAGGCATTGATTATTCATATTATTATGAGGAAGTGGAGGAGTAAAATCATGCAATTCACCGAACACAGTCTTGAACTTTCCATAATGGAGCTCTTTGAAAACGAAGGATATACTCACCAGACTGGGCAGGATATTCACCGCCAAAAGACTGATGTTCTTCTGCCTGAATTGCTTGCGACATTTTTGCGCCATCGATATGCTACTGATTTTCTGTCTGAAAGTGAAATCTCTTCCATTATTACTCAGCTCAAAAACATAAGCGGTTCTGATTACGATGCAAATAAGCGGATGCTGGATTTAATCTGCAACGGTTTTACTTTCCGCCGGGAAGACACAGGAACCAAAGGTTCCTGGCAGAAAGACCTTTTTATTCAGCTTATTGATTTTGAAGAGCCTGAACGAAACTTTTTTGAAATTGTAAATCAGGTTGAGATTCAGGGGCGGGAACAGCTCCGTATTCCAGACGGTATTGTTTATGTAAATGGACTTCCTCTTGTGGTTCTTGAGTTTAAGTCGGCAATCAAAGAAAACACAACAATTGAAGATGCTTATAAACAGCTTACAATCCGCTACCGCCGCGATATCCCAGAACTTTTCAAATATAACGCTTTTGTTGTAATCAGCGATGGAGTAAATAATAAGATTGGCTCGCTCTTTAGCCCTTACGAATATTTTTATGCCTGGCGTAAAGTTGAAAGCACAGACAAGGAAGTTGATGGAATCTCTTCTCTTATCACAATGATAAAAGGGCTTTTCCGAAAAGACAGGCTTGTAAAAGTTATAAAAGATTTTGTTTACTTTCCTGATTCCAGCGATAAGGAAACAAAAATTGTCTGCCGTTATCCTCAGTTCTTTGCTGCTGAATCTTTATATAAAAGCATTGGTTCTGCAATTCGACCAAATGGAAATGGTAAAGGCGGTATTTACTTTGGTGCTACCGGCTGTGGTAAAAGCTATACCATGGTTTTCTTAAGCAGGCTTTTGATGAAGTCGCGCGAATTGAACAGCCCGACTATTGTTGTAATTACTGACCGAACAGACTTGGATGCTCAGCTTAGCAAAATCTTTATTGAAAGTAAAAACTATATTGGCGATGAAAATGTTGAATGTATTGAAAGCCGTGCACTATTAAAAGAAAAACTTGAGGACAGAAAAAGTGGCGGCGTCTTCCTCACTACAATTCAAAAATTCTGTGAGGATATAAAACTTCTTTCTGAGCGTTCTAATATTATCTGTATTAGTGATGAAGCTCACCGTAGTCAGAATAATCTTGAAGAGAAAACTGTAATTACAGATAACGGCGTTGAACACAAATACGGCTTTGCAAAATATCTGCATGATTCACTTCCTAACGCAACTTATGTCGGTTTTACAGGAACTCCAATTGATGAAATGGCTCAAGTCTTTGGTGATGTTGTTGAATCCTACACGATGAAAGAATCAGTTGCCGACGGAATTACTGTAAATCTTGTTTATGAAGGTCGTGCCGCTAAAGTAATTCTGGATCAGAAGAAAGTCCGCGAGATTGAAGAGTATTATGCTCAGTGCGAGGATGAAGGTGCAAACGAAGCTCAGATTGCCGCAAGTAAAAAGGCAGTTGCAAATCTTGATGCAATTATTGGTGATGATGATGTAGTTGCAGAAGTTGCCCAGGATTTTATTAATCATTATGAAACTCGTGTCCGTGAAGGCGCAACGGTTGAAGGCAAAGCAATGTTTGTTTGCTCAAACCGAGAGATTGCTTATAAGCTCTGGCAGAAGATTGTTGAGCTTCGTCCTGAATGGAATGTTCCTCGTGCACTCCCTGAGCATGTCGAAGGGGGCGACAAAGACTATAAATCAATCGAAAAAATCAAAATGGTTATGACCGAGAACAAGGCAAAAGATACAAAAGGACTTTTTGAACTTCTCGGAAATCATGAATACAGAAGAGAACTGGACCGCCAGTTTAAGAAGGTTGAATCAAACTTTAAGATTGCAATTGTAGTTGATATGTGGATAACAGGCTTTGATGTTCCTTCTCTTGATACAATCTACATTTACAAGCCATTGCAGAAGCATACTTTGATTCAGACAATCAGCCGTGTAAACAGAACATACAAAGGCAAAGACCGCGGTTTGATTGTAGACTACATCGGAATCAAACGAGCCATGAATGAAGCCCTCAAAAAATATACCGGCGATGATAATGAAGAGTTTGAAGATACAGATAAAGCCGTTGCAATTGTAAAAGACCAGATTAGCGTTCTGGATGCAATGTTTAATGAGTTTGATTCTTCTGATTATTACAATGAAAGTCCACTTAAGCAGCTTGAATGTTTGAATAAAGCAGTTGAATTTGTTCAGGCAAGTGAAGAATTAGAAAAGAGATTTATGGATGCAGTTCGCAGAATGAAAAAAGCATTTAACCTTTGTTCTTCCAGCGAGAATATTACCAAAAGTGATAAAGATAAAATCAATTTTTATATTGCGATTCGTTCAATTTTGTTTAAGCTCACAAAAGGTGATGCTCCAGATATTACAACAATGAATCATCATGTTGCACAGTTGATAAATGAAGCAATTAAAGCCGACGGAGTAGAAGAACTCTTCCAAGTTGGAAAGAATGTAAACTTTGACATCTTTACACCAGAATATCTTGAAAAGATAAATGCTATTCAACTTCCAAATACCAAAATCAAAATCTTGCAACAGCTACTTCAGCAGGTAATTGCAGATTATAAACGCACAAATAAAATCAAGGCTATGGAATTCAGCGAGCGAATGAAGAAGCTAGTTGAAGAATACAACAACCGTCACCTTGATGATTTTACTGTTCAGGTTCTTGATGAAGTTACCAAACAGTTAAATGAATTGCTCAATGATATTCAGAAAGATAAAGAACACTTTAAGGAACTAGGAATCAGTTTTGAAGAAAAAGCTTTCTATGACATTCTTGTTAGCTGTGCTCAGAAGTTCCATTTCGAGAATCAATATCCAGATGAAAAGATGAAAGATCTTGCAAAGAAAGTTAAAGCTCTTGTAGATGATAAGACAAAGTATACTGATTGGGACCAGAGAATTGATGTAAAAGCTGAAATGGAAGCCGACTTAATGATTCTTCTGGATGAAAATGGTTATCCACCGGTACCTCGTAACGAAGTTTACAATGAGGTCTTTGAACAGGCTGAAAACTTTAAGAAGTATGCAGAATAGAAAAATAATGAAGCAGGATTACCTTTCCCGTCAGCCATATCTTAACCTTCTCAAATCAATCATCGCTAATCAGAGTAAAAATCCATTCGGCTATTCTTTTGCGATTGACGGTGAATGGGGCTCTGGAAAGACATGGATTTTACAGGAGCTTGAAAAACAGCTTTTAAAAGAGAAAGAAAATAAATATTTAATCTTTCACTACAATGCCTGGGAAAATGATTTCTATGATGAACCGCTAGTTGCAATTCTTTCTGTAATAATTGAAACATTAAAATTACAAAATAAGAGCCTAAAAGAAAAAGGTAGTTTAGGGAAAATATTTTCGTCTTCTATTACAACTCTTACAAAAATTGCTGGTTCAATAATTGAAGCAAAATATAATTTAAATCCTAATGAAATTATTGATTCAGTAAAAGATTCAGGAAAAAATATTTCAGACGCAAAACTTACAAAATCTGATTTTAATAAAATGCTTTCGTTAGAAAATGCTTTAAAACAAATACAAGATGTTCTTAATAAACTAGCAGTTAAACAGCAAATTATTTTTATAGTAGATGAATTAGACCGTTGCTTACCTGAATATGCTATTAAGGTTTTAGAAAGGCTTCATCATATATGTAATGAAATACCTGTAATTCAGATTCTTGCAATAAACAAAAAAGATTTGTCTTTTGGAATTACTAAAGTTTTTGGAATGAATAATCCAGAAATTGATAGAATAAAATTTGCTGATAAGTATTTACAAAAATTTATTCAACTATTTATTCCTTTGACAAATGGAAATTTGAATAATGGAGACGATATTCTTAATGGAATTGATGAGGGATTTTCTGATGCTATAGTAATCAACAAAGAATACTTAATTGAGTTTTATAAAAAACTGATGAATGGAATTACACCAAGAACTCAGGAGTATATTTGTAAACAAGTTTCGTTAACTCATAAATTAACAGTTCTAAGCGGACATGAAATGAAATATTATTCTTATGGGCTTCTCTGCTGTGAATTAATGTACTGCATAAAATACTGTATCTTAAGGGAAAACTCAGACTTTGAAATTCTTAAAGAAGAAGGCCAAATCTACAATTTAAGAGTTTGTAGTACAAGTTTAAAATGTGAAATTATTAGTCCACAACTTTTTTCTTCAAATATTGAATCAATATTTAGAAATGAATACACAACAGTTTATGATGTCTATTTAGGACCTAGAGCACAAGATAAACAATTATCTGCTTTTAGTTGTGATAAAGGATCTGCACAGCTAATGAACTATTTTGTTAAACAATATTATGTTGCAACGAAGTGGCCTCAAGTATATATGATGGATGAAGTTTTTAATTCTGAAAGAGATTTTTTGAAATACTTTAAGGAAATATTAAAGAACTTTTAAAAATTGGTGATATGCTCCGTGTGAACTTTTATCGTCCATCATATAAAAGCATCGGCGATAAATCGGCGATAAACTCACAAATCGGCGATAAACTACAAAGAAAAAATTTGTGCTTATTTGAGTTCTTTGCCAGAGGCCCGTACACAAGATATTGCGTTTTTTATAGGATTAAAGCAATCTCGAACAAAAGACTATCTTGCAGAACTTGTTGGAGAAGGAAAAATTATCTCAAATGGTGCAAACAGGAACAGAACCTATTCTATAAGGAAATGACACCAGACGACATAGAAGACGACAGCCGGCGACACAAAGACATTCTACCATTCAATTGTAAATTTACAATAATTTCTAAAATATTCTAAGTGAGTTGTAAAAAAAATTTTAAATTATAGGTTTAATGAATTTTGTTTTACATATTATAAAATGATGAAAGAGGTAAAACAAAATGAGCTACTTAATGAATAAAGCAAATGATATTGAATATTTCATCGAAGGTATTTCTGCTGTCTGCAATGACAAGAACTTAATTACGAAAAAAGTCAAAGAACGATTTGGCTCTGAATATTCAAAATTAATTGATTATCTCCTTCTATTGGAAAATGAAAAGTTTAATGCAAAAGCTTTCGCTGCAGCACTTAGCAACCGGGAATTAGAAGATGGATTTTTTAGATTTGAACTAAAATGTGCTGAAAAGAATAATCTTGTAATAGTCACAGGATATTCTGATGATTTAATTGAACTTGATGGAGCAATTAAACAGGAAGGAGACTGTTTTAATGGAGAAAATTTTCATCTGGAAAAATACAATGACGAGTGGCTTTTGAAAAAAGGAAATGGTTGTAACAATATTTCAGCAATCTGGTATGACCAGAATAAAACAGCAGAGAATTTAGAAGTAATACCATGGACATATAAGACAGAAATCCCTCATCAATCTTTTTTTGCAAAATATAGAGGAGAAACTTTTTGCGAAGGATTTGTATTTAGCATTGAGGACTTAAATATGGATAATCAGGTGGTCTTATGAGCGGTGGAAGTTTAGATTACTTCTATAGCAGATTTGATGAACCTCTTGAAAAGATTTCTAAAGAAATAAAATGGGGAAAAAACAAGTGGTCTCCAGAAGTGCTTTCAGAATTCCAAGATGCCTTAAAATATTTGAAAATTGCGCAGGTTTATTCTCATGATGTTGAATGGCTTTTAAGTGGTGACTACGGTGATGATTCGTTTCTCGAAAGCATAAAAGAAGAGTTAGAAGAACTGGAAAAGAATCCTGATATAATTGAGCCGCAATTAAAAAGATGCCCACTATGTAAATATTTTAATGGCAAAAGATGTACTAATCACTGGCAGATGGAATATATGGATAAAGAAAGTTTTGAAAAAAGAATAGCAGATGCATCTGATTGCTACGATTTTGAAGAGATTTACGAAGAAGTAGAAAGTCTATGACCTTATAGGAAGAAATCCAGAACAAAGTAGCACTTAAAATCAGAGGGAAGTGAGTTTGTGACAAATTGTCACAAACTGAAATTGTCATCATCAGGAAGATAAGTGCTAATATTTTCTCATAAAATATGCAGATTCTTCAGCGATAAGTGTCAAAAAAATGAAGTTATCGCTGAAGAATCACATAATTTGTATATTTTTATTAGCAAAGTATGTTTATGTCCCGAAAACTGTATATTTTTCGGGACATAAAAATTTTTACATCTTTAAACTAACAGTTTATATCTTTTCTTTTTCAATCAAATTACAATTTCTGTATGAAAAAGAATAATCTGCAAGAACATCACGAAGAAACTTTTGGAAAAGATGAAAGTTATGAAACGATAGTAAAATTCGAAAATACAATACTTAATCCTTGTTTTATCCGTCTAAAAGTGCTATATTTGTAGTAATCCTACAAATACGAGGTGTTTATGCTTTTAGAAATGAGATTTAGTAACTTCTTTTCTATCAAAGATGAAGTTTGCATCGATTTTAAGGCTGGCAATATCAATACAGCAGGTGCAAAAGAATTATCAGATAATATCTTCTCTTTTAATGATGAAACACTCATAAAGGTTCAGGGACTTTTTGGACCTAATGCTTCAGGAAAATCTAGTATTCTAAAAGCAGCAATGTTCTGTAGACTCCTGGTTTTGGATTCATTCCAGAACAATGAAGGTACTATTTTCAACTTTATGCCTTTTAAGTTTGATGGATATTTTGAAAAGCCAAGTACTTTTTATATTGATTTCATAACAGATGGAATAGAATATGAATATTCCTTCTCTATAACTAGAAATGCGATTCTTACAGAGGAACTGTACTATCATCCAAATAAAAGAAAGGTAAAGATTTTTACAAGAGATGAAAGCAAAGGTCCATCTAAAACCGATGTTTATTCTTTTGGAGAAGGACAGTTTGTAAAACCTTTGGATGTAGCTCAAAGTACTGGAAAAAATACTTTGTTCATTAGTAGGGCAAGTCAAATGGACAGAGAGCTTGCAAAGAAAATTTACAACTATTTCAGAACAGAATTATTAATTGGTCTTCCGCAGCTTTCTGGAAAATATGCAGTTGAATTATTCAAGCAGAACAAAGATTTAATTCTTCAGGCATTAAAAATGGCAGATAGTGATATCACAGATATTAATGTCAAAATAGAAAGAACTCCATTATTCTCAGTTACACCTCAAGTAACAAGAAATGGCATCCCTGTTCCATCAAATACAGTGACTCAAGTTGCAGATGTAATCAACTTCTATACTACTCATAAACGGAATCCTGATATCTCATTCCATCTTGAAGGAGAAGAATCCGCCGGAACAATTCAAATATTCAACCTTCTCTTAATTCTTCTTGATGTTTGTAAAAATGGAAAAACACTTATCCTCGATGAGTTTGATGCTAGCCTGCACACTGAACTGGCTCAGTTCATTCTCGATATGGTAAATGCATCTAAATCAGCTCAATTCCTTTTTACAAGTCATAATACAAATCTCCTGGACATCAAAAAGATGAGAAGGGATCAGATTCTTTTTACAAACAAAAAAGAAGATGGTTCCACAGAAGTATATTCTCTTTTTGATTTCAAAGATTTTAGGGAAAACATGGATGCCGAAAAATGTTATCTCCAGGGAAGATTCGATGCTGTGCCTTACATTAATTCTTCCATCAGTATTATTAAAAATCTTTTGGGGGAATAAGCATGGGAAGAGAGAGAAAATCAAATCCTAGAAAAATGCGTCCTCAGTTTCTTGTTCTCTGTGAAGGAGAAACTGAAGAAGCATACATCAACTTTCTGAAACAACGATACAGACTTCCTATCAAAATTGTTTCTAAGATTATAGGAAGCAATATTTCTCCCCGTTTAATTAAGAAACATAAAGAAGAACTATCTGGAAATCCATCTGAAATCAAAACATTCCTAATGTATGATGGAGATGTTCCAGAAGTGCTGGATTCTCTAAAAAAATGTGATGGTATCATGTTGATTAGTAAACCGTGCATTGAAATCTGGTTTATTTCGCATTACAAGAAAGCTCCTGAAACAGAACTTGCCAGTGAGGCTTGTGTAAAACAATTATGTTCAATTGTTGGATGGGAACAGTATAAAAAGGCAGTGCTTACGATCAAACAGCAGGATTCGCTTTGGGATAATCGTATGACAGCTGTTACAAATATGCAGGATAAAACAGAAGTAAATAAAACTTACAGTACCATTTATCAGTTCATTAATATTCTTGAAGAAGAAAAGAATAAGTCCTAACTACTAAACAAAGTCCGGATAATCTTCTTTAGCGTATCCAAACTCCCGCTCCCCAAACAGCACCAGCGTAATCTCATCAAAATCATCCTGATGCAGTTTCATCGTCTCAATTGCCACCCTAATAGCATCTCGCTGCGGGTAACCATAAACACCGGCAGAAATTAGAGGAAAAGCAATTGTCTTAAGTCCTTTTTCTTTTGCAAGATTCAAAGAATTTTCATAGCAGGAAGTAAGAAGAGCCTCTGCTTCAGATGGAGTATGTTCAAAATAAATCGGCCCAACAGTGTGAATCACGAATCTGGCAGGTAAATTATAACCCTTTGTGATTTTAGCTTCGCCGGTTCGGCACCCATGAAGTGTACGGCACTCAGCAAGAAGTTCCGGCCCGGCAGCATAATGAATCGCTCCATCAACACCGCCGCCACCCAGCAGCGAAGAATTTGCAGCATTAACGATTGCATCGCAGCGCAGTCTTGTAATGTCACCTTTGATAATTTTGATTTTTCCCATATGGAGCTGATGGGACTTGAACCCACTACCTTTTGAATGCCATTCAAACGCTCTAGCCAGGTGAGCTACAGCCCCGATGATTTTATTATACCACATTTATAGGGTATATTTGCACTTTTTATAAATAACAAAAGTGCAAAAAATGCACTAAATCCATACTTAAAAAGTGCAAACTTCATCTTAAAAAATGTCCCCACCGTGGCGACCACTAAACAAAGCAAATCTATTATAGTTTAGACATCACAGCGGGTTGGAGCACTGGTTGTGGCTCACGAGCCTCATAAGCTCGACGTCGGGGAAGTTCGATTCTTCCACCCGCTATAGATTTTTTTATTTCAAAATGATACTTTCATTTCATAAGGAGATTAGGTATTCACAAATTGCATTTTAAGAAAACAAAAGAGTCTTATTGAAAACTATCCTTCATTGCAAAACATTTTAGCCAGAAAAAATGAAACTTTTCAGGAACGGCTTATGCATCTAATCTGGAATAAAGGTCTTTCTGAAATCCAGATTTACAAAACTGCAAATATCGACCGCAGATTGTTTTCTAAAATCCGCTCCGATGCAGATTATCATCCGCAAAAACAAACAATACTTTCTTTGATTATTGCATTACATCTTAATTTGGTGGAAGCAGAAGACTTGTTATCAAGAGCGGGCTTCGCTTTTTCACCAGTAGACACTATAGATACTATTTATCAATTCTGCATTGAAAATAGTATCTATGATTTTAGAATAATTGATGAATTAGTTTACGAGCAAACCGAATTAATTAATCCTTATACAACTGAAACTTCTTACTGATGCTATGAGCAACTTCATCCTGCAGAGGCTTAAACCAGATTCCGACGGTGCATCGGCCTTCGCCATTCTCATCCACCCATTCAGGAGTAAGCTCTGTAAGACAGGCATCGTTTATCATTCCAAAATCCTGATTTTCAACCAGCCCAAGATTCAGAGCCATTTCACGAGCCTGTAGTAATTTATTAAGATTTTTTGCTTCACAAATTGTTTTTGTAATGCGGCCATTCAAATAGTCATCATATAACTCGCGGTCTAAATCAAAAGAGACGTGAATTCTTCCATCCTGTTCCATAAGATTTCTTTTGATAAGCCATATCCAGTATCCCTCTGCACAATGAGCAACCATTGCCCCAAGCTTTCCTGCAGAAAGATGCAAATCCTTTCTGATGATAAATAATCTTCGCATTCCCATAAAGTTGTTTTCCTTTTCAACTGGTAACAAATTGTGACCGGTTCATATTACAAGCTCTTCCCGAATCTCTTTCATCGCCTGTTCAAAATCCTGAACCCGACCTTCTTCAATATCTGCCAGACCTTCAAGCAATTGATTAACTAGAGTTCTATAAGTTTTATATTCAGGAGTATTTTCGCGCACTTGCAAATCAGAAAAATCAACCTGCTTCAGAACATACAAATCCTCAACATGGCATTTATAAAGTTTCGACAAAATATCAAAGTTTTCGATGCATGGAATATTCTTACACTTTTCATTTTCCCAGGCGTAAATTGCCACTGGCGTCTCGAATCCAAAAATTTCCTGCAGCTGCTTTACGCTATATCCATTTTTATTGCGCAAATCTTTTAAGAGTCTCGAGGTTGCCGGTATATCAACAACAGTCCGTTTTGCTGGTTGAATTGAATATGAATATTCCATACGCACATTATAAAAGGAATCTGCAGAAAGAAACAGTAAACTGTTAGTTTAAAATTAGAAGACTACTGTCGGGTTTTAGCCCGAAGGCTTCAGCATTTTAAGCAAACATTTTAAGCAAAAAATGTAGTTTTCTGAAATTTACTGAAATTTTTGAGTTGAAAAATATGTAAAACGATGCTAAATTGTGCATATTGTGACATGCTGAAACATGTGAAAAGGTTTTGAGAGCTTTTCCAAGCCCCTCATAACCCGGAGGCCGCAGGTTCGAGTCATGCCCTCGCTATAACAGACCACTCATAAATGAGTGGTTTTTTGTTTTAACATGAAGCTTACTGAACCTCAATAGACAAATAAGACCAAAAATAGTGGCATTCTGCCCTAAGACACCTACAATTTATTACAAGTTAAAAAAAGCTAGAACCGAAAGCAAGCTTTTCGCTATTTTTCTACAAACTCAGGATAGTCATCTTCTGCAATTCCAAACTCCCTCTCCCCAAACAGCACCAGCGTAATCTCCTCAAAATCCCCCTGGTGTATTTTCATCGTCTCCACCGCAACCTTTATCGCCTCTCGCTGCGGATAACCATACACCCCGGCAGAAATCAGCGGAAATGCAATAGTCTTCAGCCCCTTCTCCATAGCGAGCTTCAACGAATTTTCATAACAGGAAGTCAGAAGCGCCTCAGCCTCTGCGGGAGTATGCTCATAATAAACAGGCCCAACAGTGTGAATTACAAATCTCGACGGAAGCTTATAACCTTTCGTAATTTTAGCTTCCCCAGTTCTACAACCGCCAAGTGTACGGCATTCAGCAAGCAGCTCCGGACCGGCTGCGTAATGAATTGCACCGTCAACACCGCCGCCTCCAAGAAGGCTTGAATTAGCAGCATTTACGATTGCATCACAAGCTAACTTAGTAATGTCACCTCTGATAATTTTGATTTTTCCCATATCCACATTATATCACATGTCCGGAGAATTTTTAAAACCAACAGTTTAATGACAAATCAAACTTTTTTTGCTAAATTAAATTCAAAAATCACAAAATGAACCGAACAAAACTTCACGAATCCATAATCAATAATTCTCAAATGACTTTTGCACGCAGTGGCGGTAACGGCGGGCAGAATGTAAACAAAGTAAACACAAAAGTTCATCTGGTAATTCCAGTTACTTCACTCGGCGGGCTTACCGATACAGAACTTATTCGCCTTCGCACAAAGCTTGCCGCCATCATTAATAAAGAAGACTGCCTTTTCCTCGACGCTGACGACGAACGCTACCAGGAACGCAATCGTGAAATCGCACTTTCCCGCCTGGAAAACCGGATCGTGCAGGCTCTGGTCATTCCCAAAAAGCGAATCAAAACAAAGCCGACCCGTGCAAGCAAAGAACGAAAGTTAAAACTAAAGAAAATCCGCAGCGAAATCAAGAAAAATCGCGGTAAAATCTGGTAGGTTAATCCCTATAAAGCTGAAACTTCTTGCTGATGATATGAGCAACTTCATCCTTAAGCGGTTTAAACCAGATTCCCACAGTGCATCGGCCTTCGCCGTTTTCATCCACCCATTCAGGAGTCAGCTCAGTAAGGCAGGCATCGTTTATCATCCCAAAATCCTGATTTTCAACCAGGCCCAGCTCCAGTGCCATATCGCGCGCCTGCAGCAGTTTATTCAGATTTTTTGCCTCACAAATCGTCTTTGTAATCCGTCCGTTCAAATAATCGTCATAAATTTCGCGATCCAAATCAAAAGAAACATGAACGCGCCCATTCTGCTCTGAAAGATTTTTCCGGATAAGCCAGATCCAATATCCCTCCGCACAATGCGCTACCATTGCACCAAGTTTTCCCGCAGAAAGATGCAAATCTTTTCTGATGATAAATAAACGTCGCATTCCCATAAGTCCATTATAATAGATTTTAGAAAAATAATACCCTCAGCAATATTTTATATTTTCAAAATCCCCTATAATACCCCTATGTCCCATATCCTGATCGGCACCAGCGGCTACGACTACCCCGAATGGAAAGGCGTTTTCTATCCGCCGGAATTAAAAAGAGCAGATTTTCTCGCCTGGTACGCAACACAGTTTGACGCTGTGGAACTCAACTCCACCTTTTACAACATGCCCACCGCCGACCGCCTTCTTTCATTTTACGACCGAAGCCAGGGCAAACTCCACTTCAGCATCAAGGCAAACCGCCTCCTCACACACGAAATCGCCCCAAACTGGCAGACCGCCGCCAGCGACTTCAAGCTGGCCCTCAATCCTCTGCAGGAAAAATCCACCCTAAGCGCAGTCCTTTTCCAGTTTCCCCAGAGCTTTCATTACACAAAGGAAAACCGACTCTACCTTGCAAGCCTTATCGCCGCTTTTGAAGGCTTCCCCGTCGTCATCGAGTTCCGCCACAAGGAATGGATCCGCGAAACCGTTTTTGCCGGCCTGATTCAAAGAAAAGCCTCGATTGCCTTCTGCGATATGCCCCTGCTGAAAGCCCTCCCCAATGCCGATTTTCAAACCAGCCTCTATTCCCAGTTCATCGGCCCCAACGCCTACATCCGACTTCACGGCCGCAATGCCGCTGCCTGGTACGCTTCTTCCCCCTCTCCAGCCCAGCCAGCTCCCAACCCAAGCGCCCGCTACGAATATGACTATTCCCCCGCCGAACTCCAAAACTTCGTCCCCGTCATCCGCGCCGCCCTCTCCGAAGGCCGCAAAGTCCAGGTCTATTTCAACAACCACCCCAAAGGCCACGGCGCCAAAAATGCCCAGGAGCTGAAAGAACTGTTAAATATTTAGAAAGGAAGGGGAAGTCTCCCCTTCGCTCCAACCGTCCGCACGCAAGCGCGCTCCCGTTTTCCGCTAACCCCTCTGCGGGGACACCCCGCAACGCCCCGTTTTATTATCCCTTTATTTCCAGGAATGCTTCTTCCGGAAGTTCCAGCCACTGGATAATTTGCTCAGTGACCCTTTCAATTTTCTGCCTGGAGTTTTTCCCGCGGATTGCACATTCCCAAACCACACAAATCCGCCAGCACTGATCCTTATAATACTTTATATTTTCCGCATCCCGAGCCTTATTACGCTCAAATTTCTTCTTCCAGAATTCCTGATTCGACTTAGGAAAAACAAAATACCGGCAGCCTTCGTGCGCGTGCCAGAAACACCCGTTTATAAAAATCACCGCATAATAATGAGGAAAAATCAGATCCGGCTTCCCCGGATACCTCTTGTCACAGATTCTATACCGAAATCCCGCCCTAAAAAGCACCTTCCTGATAACTTTTTCCGGCTTAGTATCCTTCGACCGGATTCGAGACATATTCTTATGACGACTTTCAGGAGACAGGGTGTCCATAAGGAAAGTATAATGCAGAATTCCCGATTTATTAAGAAGGAAAGGCCCCCCCTAGTTTCAAACGCCATCTGTGTTTTCCTCTTTCCAACAAGCGGGATCAATCGCTGCCCGCAACGCCATTATAGCTAAAAATTTGTAGCAAGTTATTTCAAATAAAATATTTTACTATTTATAAGTTTACTATATTAATATTATATGCAAAAACACACTTTTAGTGATATAATAAGTTCAATTAAATTGGAGGATAATATCTTGCGAGCAATTGACTTTTTCTGCGGTGGCGGTGGCATGACAAACGGACTCATTCAGGCTGGAATAGAAGTCATTGCAGGTGTGGATTTAGACCCAGAAGCAAAAGAAACTTATGAATATAATAATCATGGTGCAACTTTTGTAAATGCTGATATAACAAAACTTCCATTAGAATATTTTAAAAACGAATTCGGAGTTCAGTGTAACGATGATGAAATGATTTTTGTAGGTTGCAGTCCATGCCAGTTCTACAGCATTATCCGTTCTTCAAAAGAAAAATCTAGGAAAACAAAAGATTTACTTTTATATTTTGAAAAGTTCATTGAATATTACCGCCCGGGGTATATTTTGGTTGAAAATGTTCCTGGAATCATGAGTAATAAAGAAACAATTTTAAATGATTTTTTGGCGAAACTTGATGAATTGGGCTACGGCAACAAAGAAAATGGACGTTGTGTTTATGATGTCGTCAACATGAAGAATTACGGCATTCCGCAGAATAGAAGAAGATTTTCACTAATTGCTACTCGTTTAGATAGAAAAGTTCATTTACCAGAAACAGAAAATCATATCTACACTGTTCGTGAAACCATAGGTAATCAAAATCTTTTTCCGCCAATTTCTGCTGGAGAATTAGATTTTAATATTGCAAGATTTCATTCTGCAAAAAAATTATCGGACTTAAATATCACGAGACTAGAAAATACTCCTGAAGATGGAGGAACAAGGCTTTCTTACAAAGACAATAAAGATTTAGTTCAAAGATGCTACATAGGTCATGATAAATCTTTTACAGATGTTTATGGGCGACTATATTGGGATTCTCCATCACCAACTATAACAACAAAATTTTTAAGTATTTCAAACGGAAGATTTGGGCATCCAGCCCAGAATAGAGGTCTATCTATCAGAGAAGGAGCGACTTTGCAGTCATTTCCTTTTAATTATCAATTTAAAACAAAAAGTCTTCTTACTGCTGCTAGACTGATAGGAAATGCTGTACCCCCAAAATTTGCAAGGAAAATCGGAGAATTAATAAATGAATAAAGAATTAATAGAAAAGATAAAAAAAACTTTTGAACATGATAACACTTTTGAAAAGTTTCCAGATTTTATAACGGATATTCACTTTCCTTGCTTTAAGGGGCTTGTTCCCTATTCAGAAATAAAGTTTCAGTTTCCATTAACTGTCTTAGTTGGTGAAAATGGATGTGGCAAGACTTCTGTATTACAGGCGCTGGAAACGGCACCAGGAGGAAGTTCTTATTCTCAAAAATGGTTTTCTACAAGAGTTGATCCGATACCTGAGAATCCACGTCCTGCATTTTGGTATTCATACAATAGTTTACTTGCAAAAAAAAATGTTGAAGTTCTGAATACTCGCATAAAGCATGATAATAATCCTGACTATTGGGAACCATCTCGTCCTGTTGAAAAATACGGAATGAAACCTTTTCCAAAGGAAATGGCAAAAACTGCAGGGGCATCTGGAACTCGTTGGAATGGAACAAAAAGACCTGTAATATATTTGGATTTTCGTGGAGAATTAAGTGCATTTGATAAATATTTTTATTTTGGCGATAAACCTAATACCATTACTCTAAAGACCAAGCAGGATTATATTCGTTATTATTCTGTATATTTAAAAGGCATTATTGATGGCTGGGTAAAATCTGGTTTTACTTATAGAAATGTTAAAAAAGTTGATAATATTTCTAAGTTATCTACCGAAGAAGTTAGTATTATTTCAGAAATTCTTGATAAGAAATATTTAGAAATAACAATAATGAATCATAGCTTTTATAAACAATGGGGAAACAGTGTTTATTTTAAATTAAAAAATGTCAATACAGAGACTTTTAATGGTAATTACACAGAAGCTTTTGCTGGTAGTGGTGAATCTGCAGTTGTTAAATTAGTACATCAGGTATATGAAGCAAAAAAAGGGTCTCTTGTTTTGTTAGATGAACCCGAAGTTTCTCTTCATCCAGGTGCACAAAAGCGCTTATTAGATTTTTTATTAAATCAAGTTTTCTTAAAAGGGCTTCAAGTTATTTTGTCAACTCATAGTCCGGCTATTGTAGAAGAATTGCCAAAAGAAGCTATAGTTCTTTTACATCAAACTCCAGATGGCATGTTCTTACCAAAATCTGGAATCGAACCAGATTTGACATTCCAGTATATTGGACACACAAATACGCAAAAAGCAAAAATAATAGTTGAAGATAATGCTGCAAAAGAATTAGTTGTATCTTGTTTAAAATTATATGATGCTGAGGCGGAAAAATCTGTTGATGTTACATATCATGCTGGTGGCGCAAAGGATATATTAAAAGAAGCTGTTATATTATCAAGATTGGATGAAAAAAATGTTTATTTAATACTTGATGGTGATATGAATAAGTGCAGTATTCCGAACAATGAAGATATTGCTACGTCAAACTTGGATTCTAAAATAAAAGAAATAACAGGTGTTGAGACAAATAAATTAGGATTTGTAGCTGATAGTGGAAAATCAAATAATCAATTAGAACTTGAAAAGCGAAACTATCTTTCTTTTTTAAGAACACATTTATTCTTTATCCCAGCAGATACTCCAGAAGAAATTATATGGAATGCGAGTAAGTGCGAAAAACCTAATTTAACAGAAGAAAATTATAAAGAGCGTATAAAGAATTGGGTTGAGAGCGAAATCGGAGAAGACGTAAAATCCACTGATATTGAAACATACAGAAAGCGATTATGTAAGAGTCTTGATTTTGACAATGAATATATAAAAGAATTTATGAAGATTATCAAAATAGTTTTAATGGGAAAATAATAAGAGATGTTTATAAATGAATGAAGATAATAAAAAAACAAATTTTACTTTTATTGATTTATTTGCAGGTATTGGCGGATTTCATCAAGCAATGAAAAAACTTGGTGGAAAATGTGTGTTTGCTTGTGATATTAATGCAGATTGTCGTAAAGTATATAAAAAAAATTTTTGTCCAAATGAAGAATTCATACTTGAAGGGGATATTAAAAAAGCAATTGAAAATAATATAATTCCACAATTCGATGTTTTATGTGCAGGTTTTCCTTGTCAAACATTTTCAAAATCAGGTAATCGTACAGGTTTTAATATTGTTGAAAAAGAAAACGGTGAAAAAGATGAACGCGGACAATTATTTTTTCGCATAATTGACATTCTTAAAGAGCATACAGAATGTAAATATTTCATATTAGAAAATGTTAGGAATTTGGCTGACAATAAAGACAATTGGAATATCGTATGTTCTGAATTAAAAAATCAAAACTTTATAATAACTGAAGAACCCATTATAGAATCTCCAGAGAATTTTAATGTTCCTCAAACTCGAGAACGAGTTTATATACTTGGAATAAAAAAAGGTATTATAACTGGAAAGGATAAAATTACACGGAATGATTTAAAAATCGATATACAACATAAATATTTTAGTGGAAATTGTATAGATTGGATAATTGATAAATTTGTTAATCCTAAATACATAATTGACAATAATACAGAAATCGCAAAAGTATTAAATTTGTGGGAAGAGTTTTTACAGGAACTTAGAAAAACGAATACAATAAAATCACCATTTTGGCTTTTCCATGCTGGTGTAGGAAAACAATATAATTTGGAATACATATTTTCCGAAGAATATGATTGGCAGAAAATCCCAAAATGGAAACGATGCCTACTTTTTAAGTCAAGAATAATGTACACATCTAATAAGAAATTCATTGATAAATGGGTTGAGAAATATAATATGACAGAGAAATTCCTAATACATCAAAAATTCGAATGGAATGCTTCAAAAGATTGCCAATCCATAAAGCAAGGAATAATTCAAATTCGCCAATCAGGAGTTAGAGTAAAAAGTCCTTCTGTTTTCCCATCACTCGTCGCTATGAATAATACACCCATTATTTGGGATTTCCATATAAACAAATATCGTTATTTGTCAGTTAAAGAATGTGCAAAACTTCAAAGTTTTGACCCTGATTTCAAGTTTTCTGATAATGACAATATTTCTTATAAGCAGCTTGGAAATTCTGTAAATGTAAAAGTGATAAAAATAATTTCAGAAGGACTTTTCAATATATCGGAGTGATAAACATGGGTAATACAAAAACTATAAATATCCGACCGACAACTGGTGTATATGCAACCTACAAAAATATTAAATATGATGCATGGACTGCGATAGCAGAATTCGTTGATAATTCTACACAGAGTTATTATGACCATGAAAAAGAATTAAAAGCATTAAAAGACTGGAACAGCCTTGATATATATATAACTTATCAAAAAGATGCTCAAGGAAATCCTTTTATTGAAATAAAAGATAATGCATATGGTATGAATTTTAAGAATTTTCAGCGTGCAATTATATTAGATAGTAAACCAGAAAAATCAACACGTTCAGAATTTGGAATGGGACTAAAAACTGCGGCTTGTTGGTTTGGACTTAACTGGAGTGTTGAAACAGTAGAACTTAATAGTTGTAAGAAGTATAAAACTTCCGTAGATGTAGAAAAACTTAGTCGAACAAAAGACGAAGAAATATCATATGAAGAAATCGAATGCGATAAAAACGAACATGGTACTATTATTAGAATATGGAATTTGAATAGAAAACTTTTCGGTCGACAAATACAAAATACAAAAGATAAACTGAGAGGTATGTATCGAGTCGATTTAAGAACGGAAGAAATTAGAATTTATTATAATGGGGGAAATGGAATTGAACTTCTAAAATACGAGACTCCCCAAATATTTAAAGAAACTCTTCCAGATGGAAATGTAAAAGAATGGAAAAAAGATATTTCCTTTGAAATAATTGGTGATAATTATAAGGTTTATCATGTAAATGGTTTTATAGGTATTCTACAAAAAGGTGATACTTATGGTGCTGGATTTACTCTCATTCGTCGAGGAAGAGTAATAACGGGTGGTTATGAAGATTGTTATCGTCCAAGAGAAGTTTTTTCATCATCAACTACAGGAGCTTATCAACGCCTATTTGGAGAATTAAATCTTGACGATTGGCCTGTAACACAGACAAAGGATTCTTTTGATTGGTATAATGGACTTGAAGACAAATTAATTGAAAAACTTGTAGAAGTTTCTACTGATTTTAAGCGCAAAGCTCTTGAAAATAAAAATCCACCTAAAAAAACTGTGAATGTTGGAATAGATAATACAACAATCAACGAATTTGCCTATGCGGGATTAATTCAAAATGCAATTGTAAAACAAATCGAAAAAGAAGATGAAAAAACAGAATCTGTTATACAAATTCCTTCTAAAGATGAATCAGATAGTTGTTTATTATTTCCCCAAATGGATGAAATTAGAGTTGAAGGAAATGATAATACACAAATTTCTTTTGAGATTTCAAGCAGAAAGTACATCTTAAATTTCACCATTAAAAAAAATAATTCAGATGAAAAATGGTTAGTTGTATCGCCAAAGAAAAATAATAATTCTGCAATAGAAGTAGATGTAGAATGGAATATTGTTCATCCTTTCTTTACATCTTGTTTTGTAACACAAGAGAATTTTGACTCCATGAAAAAATTTGTATTTGCATTAGTTCTATCAGAGATTGAATCAACTTACACGTCATCTGAAACTTTAAAATCAGATTCTCCTGCAGATATAGATTATACTAAAATTAAAATTTCACCTTTTGATATTCGAGAAAAAATGAATGAAACTCTAAAAGCTGTAATTAGGAGTTAGTAATGACAAATCTTTTTGATATGAATTATGTAAATAATCTCTCAGAAGCATGGAATATTTCTTTAGAAGGTTTTTATTCCGATAATATTAAGAAATACTTAAATGAAACCGGAATACCGGAGGAAGGAATT
The DNA here is from genome assembly GCF_000619925.1 of Treponema sp. C6A8. Classification (GTDB taxonomy): domain Bacteria; phylum Spirochaetota; class Spirochaetia; order Treponematales; family Treponemataceae; genus Treponema_D. The sequence continues at coordinate 87,877 of NZ_JHVB01000006.1, forward strand.
TCTACAATTTTCTCAAATGCAGCAAAAACTCTTAGTTACTGTCCCAATCCTAATACAATAATTCATGAACAAGAAACGGGAATTGTCATAGGTAAGGTACAAAGCGGAAAAACATCAAATTTTATATCCTTGATATCTCTTGCATTTGATAATAGTTATGATATAGCAATAGTACTTGGTGGAACAAAGAAACCTCTTCTACAGCAGAATTCCGATAGAATTAAAGAATATTTTTCGTCAATTAAAAATGAAGTCTTTGTTTTAAATACAAAAGAAAATGAAGATCATCTAACAGAGGAGAATATAAGAAAATTTATCCAAAGGGGTAAGAAAATAATCATCGTTGGTTTGAAACATGTAAAACATATCAATGCAATTATAAATATTTTTAAAAATAATGATTTATGCGAAAAACCTGTATTAATAATTGATGATGAAGGGGATGAGTATTCCTTAAACACTAAAGTAAAACAGAAAAAGGAAAGTTCGACTTATTCAGCAATTCTTAGTTTTAAGAATACTTTACAAAAACATTGTTATGTTTCTGTAACGGCAACGCCACAGGCAAATCTACTAATCAACAAAATTGATGAACTTTCTCCAGATTTTGGAGTTCTAGTACCACCAGGAGAGGGCTATTGTGGTTTGGATGTATTTCATACAGATAATACCTACACAGTTACAATCCCGGCAAATGAGGAACCTTTAATTGATGTAGGAATTCCAGCATCATTAAAAAAATCATTAGCAATGTTTTTTGTGGCTTGTGCAATACAAGGTCATAGAACACACAGAAAAGATAAACTTTCAATGCTTATTCATATTAGTCAGTTCAAAAAAGATCATAATGTGGAATATGAAAAAATACAAACATTAATAGATGAGTGGACACAAAAAACAAGTAACAAAAAAGATATATCATATCAATCTGTCTACAAAATAATGAAGGATGCATATGAGGAATATGAAAAAGGAGTTGTAAGAGACTTTCCGCAATTTGATGAAATTGAAGATGAAATTATTTTTGCTATAAAAAATAGTCATGTTCACAAAATCAATGGAGATAATACCTTAAACGGTGAAGATGAATTCTATGATTATAATATTTATGTTGGCGGTACGATGCTTGGTCGTGGATTAACTATAAAAGGTCTATGTATTACATACATAACAAGAACTGCTAAAAATTCATCAAATGTGGATACAGTACAACAAAGAGCAAGATGGTTCGGTTATAAAACTAAATATCTAGATTTATGTAGAATTTTTGCTGTTTCAAAAATTTTAAATGAATTTATGGATATTAGAGATCATGAAGAAGATTTATGGCAAACAATAGAAATGACAAATTCTCAAGGAATTGATTTTAAAAATATGCCTAGAATTTTTTCTCTTAGCGACAATCTAAAGCCTACAAGAAGTTCAGTAGCAGAAGTAGAAAGTTATACATTTTATTCTTGGAATAAACAAAGAGTTTTCCAAGATGATGAGGCATATACAAAAAGCAACATAAATATCATTAACAGATATAAAAAAAATAATGAACAACAACTTCAAACTATTAATCAACGAAATGGAGCTCCTTTTTTAATTCTCAGAGATGCTGATTATTTTTCAGTTTATTCTGAATTTTTAGAAAAGTTTATTTTTCCAGAAGCATCTAAACTTAACCAAGGTATACTTGCAAAACTATATCAACTTTTAAAATATAAAAACCTAACTCCAAATATTGATGTAATTTGGATGCGAGATGGGAAAACTTCAAAGCATCCTGTAAATAATGAAACAAAAATTATTTCAAATTATTTTGTTGGTAGAAACCCTAAAGACTTATCTAAACCTGCTAATTATGAGGGCGATGACAAACATTTCATTAGAGCTAATACAATGCAATTACAGATTCATATGATTGAAAATAAAGAAACTGGATTTATAAGTCCAACGCTAGCAATCTATCTACCAAATGAAATAATTTCAAAACTAACAGGATTAATCGTACAAAAGGATATTTAAAATTATGGAAATTATAGATTTTTTCAAAACAAATTTTATTAAAGTAGACAATATTTCTGATTATAAAATTGCAGAATATGAAAAGAATTTTTTTGTTGGAATTGATAAAGAAAATAATATTGTAATTGTTTTTAAACCTAATAACCAAAATGGAAGACCTTACAATATATCGACAAAATCTCTAACATTAGAATGTAATGCAAAAGTTTCATTTTCATCTGAAAATAAAGAAACTGTCCATATTTTGAAATGCCTTTTACATACAACAAAAGAGAAGGAAATCTTTTTAGAGATTTCAAAACTCTTTATAAATGATGACTATTCAGATAAATATATTATAGAAGTTTTTAATACATTACAAAATTTTTTTTCGAGTAAAAAAGAGTTAAGTGATAATGAATTAAGCGGTTTTTATGCTGAATTATATACGATATACAAATTCCATGAATTACTAAATATTGAACAATATTGGCAATCAAAAGATAGATTAAAATTTGATTTTTCTTTTAGTGAAAAAGTTAAGCTAGAAATTAAAGCGACAACAAAAGAAATTCGTCAGCATCATTTTTTACATGAACAGTTAAACTCTAAATATTTTGAAATATTTATTTTATCCTATATGTTTAGATACGATGATACTGGACTATCTTTATTTGAGTTAATAAATCTTGTAAAACCAATTCTTTCAAATAACAAAGAATTGTATATGAGATTAACATTTTTAGAGAAAAATACAAGTATCGAACATCTAAAAGAATTAAAATATAATCAAATCTACACAGATGAAAATATGCATTTCTTTAAAGCATTTGATATTCCTAAATTTAAAGAAGAAACGCCATCTGGTGTATCAAAAGCTGAATATGATTGTTCTTTAGAAAACATATCTTTTTTAGAAACGAACGATTTTGTAGATAGGATTAATTTAATTACTGGAGAAGAAAATGACTAAAGAAGAAGCGAAATCCCTTTATAATGATTTCCATAAACAATTCCCAATTGAAAAATTAAAAAATTTGCCTATTGAAGAATATACGAATTTAAATCGGGATGATTCATTTTGTTATTGGCTTGAAACAAAAACAGAGGATTTAGGAAGTTTTGGGGGTGGATCAGCATATAAATTTGGAATCTACAAGGCATCTGGAAAAATAAAACCATCAAATAAGACAATGGATGATGGTGTATATGCCTGGTATAAAAAATATGGAAATACAAGAGACGAAGCTTATAAAAAAGTCCTATCAAATATTATAAAAGTTGCCGAAGCAGCTCAAAATAAAGAATATTCAATTATAGATACAATTGATTTAGGATGTAGCTATAAATGGAAAATTGCATATCTCTATTCTAATATGTCCCTGCTTAATTTTTTTAAAGAAGTAGGTATTCGTTTTATTGCAAAGAAACATGGTCTTGAAAATTATAAAAAAATACCTATTTCACAAATACAATCATATCTAATATCACAGGCTCATGGTAAAAACTTATTTGATTATTCTTCTGAACTTTGGAATGAATGGTTAGAATCTGATGAAGGTAAGAATCAAACTGATAAAGAATTAGCTATAGAAGATAATGAGTTTGACACATCTAATGAAACTAAAGTTTATTTCAAATCATCACCAGCAATTCCATTTACCTTAAAAGGATTTGAAAAAAATAAATATATAAATCGCTTTACAGCTTCTTTATTAGCAAAACCATTTGTTATTCTTACAGGAAATTCTGGAACAGGAAAAACAAGAATTGCTTTACAGTTAGCACAATATTTAAATGTTCCAAGTGTCAATGAAAGAAATCCTGATGATTTATTTAAAATAGGAGATTCATTGAATGAATGGACTGTTCGAAATATTACAGATGATACTATTTATCTTTCTAATGAAAAAGAACCTGCAAGACTCCGTCCAATTCAAAAAGATTTACTTCAAGAATTTATAGATTTTTATGCAACAAATCCTGAATATCTTACTAAACAAGGAAATGAAGATAGAAATCTTATAAAAGAGTCTCCGAATGCAAGATTTGACAAATTTTTATACGGTTTTGATGCAACAATTCGTGTAATGGCGAAAAAAGTTCTAGAAAATAAATCAGAAGTTCGTTATGAAAACTTTAGGAATACCCTTCTTGTTCCGGTTGGTGCAGACTGGACTGATAACACAAAAATTCTTGGTTATTTTAATCCTCTTGCAAATAATGGAACTGGAGATTTTATAAAATCTGAAGTTTTAAATTTTATAGAACTCGCAAAAGATAATTCAAAGATTCCTTTCTTTCTGATTCTTGATGAGATGAATCTTTCCCATGTAGAACGCTATTTTTCAGACTTCTTAAGTGCCATGGAATCTGGTAAACCAATTCTTTTATACAAAAAGCCAGAGAATTGCGAATCAACTGTAGACGAAACAATTACACTTCCGAAAAATCTGTTTGTAACTGGAACTGTAAATATTGATGAAACAACTTATATGTTCAGTCCAAAAGTATTAGATAGAGCAAATGTCATTGAATTTACACCAAATAGAGATGATGTTCTAAAAATATTCAGCCAAAAACCAGATATCCAGGAAATTCAACCAGCACCAGATGGCATGGCAGAAGCTTTTGTAGAACTTTCTGAAAAAATCAGTAACTTTGAAAATGCTCCTTTAACTGATGCTGGTGCTGAGTTAAACAGAATATTTGGTGAATTATATGATATTCTAAAACCAGCAGGATTCGAATTTGCATACAGAACTACAAAAGAAATTGTACTTTATTACTGTGCAGCAAAATCTCTTAACAATGAATTAACTACATTAGATATTATTGATCATCAAATTGTTCAAAAGATTTTACCAAAAATACATGGAAACAAGAAACAAATAGGAGAACTTTTGTTCAAATTAAAAGAGATGCTGTCAAAATATGAAAAACTAACACTCAGCCAGGAAAAAGTTAATTCAATGATTGATAAACTTGAAAAATACCAGTACACAAGCTTTATCTAGTTAAAAATAAAAAATCCTAGTGGAGGGTGCAGAATATGTCAAAAATAAAAGTTCAAGAATCTGAAATTACTGTTATTGAAATTAACGAAAAAGACTATATTTCCTTGACAGATATGGTAAAAGGCATTGAGAACGGTCTTGCCCTCATTGAAAAATGGCTTCGCAATAAAAATACCATAGAGTTTCTTGGTATCTGGGAAGAAATGTACAATCCTAATTTTAATTCCCCCGAATTCGAGGGAATTAAAAATGAAGCAGGTTTGAACAGATTTATTCTTTCTGTAAAACAATGGACTGAAAAAACCAATTCAATTGGAATAATTGCAAAGGCTGGTCGTTATGGTGGAACTTATGCGCATAAAGATATTGCTTTTGAATTTGCAAGCTGGGTTTCGCCTCAATTCAAGCTGTATCTCATCAAAGAATTTGACCGCCTTAAAGAAAAAGAACAGCAACAGTTTGGCTGGTCTGTAAAGCGTGAACTTTCAAAACTTAATTATCATATTCATACGGATGCTATAAAACAAAACCTCATTCCACCGGAACTTTCTCCTCAGAGAATAGCTTATGTTTATGCCGAAGAGGCTGATGTATTGAATGTTGCTCTCTTTGGAATTACAGCACTAGAATGGAGGAAATCAAATCCAGAGTTAAAAGGAAACATCAGAGATTATGCTTCTATAAATCAGCTTATCTGTCTTTCAAATCTTGAGAACATAAATGCTGTTTTTATAAACAAAGGAATGCCTCAAAGTGAAAGACTTCGTGAATTAAATACTATTGCTATCCAGCAGATGAAGGTTCTGAATAATATTGAAGAGAGAAAATTGTTAAATTAGGAATTTAAGCATTAGGTAATTGAAGACAATGAATTTTGCGGGCCTGTTATATCATGTAGATTCTTCTCTTTGTATAAGGATTTTTCCAGCAGGGCTCAATAATAAGATTGACTGGACATCAACGACATTTTCTGAAAAATACTTTGCCTTTTATAATTTTAAGGAAAGCCAGTGTAAAGAAAATTACATCGAATTTTCTAATGCTGAAGAACTGAACATTCATCCATTAAGATTAAAGGAAACTGTCCGCTATAAATGCAGAATTGAATCAGAAGATGACTCTGACAATTTTAGTCCTCATTTTAAAAATGAATCAAACAAGCTTTTAAAAATTGAACGTGATGAAAAAAACTCTTTCACTTTTCAGTTTATTAATTATCTTGGAAAAACAAGCATACTTTTTAATGACGGGCAAAAAGAATGTTCATTCGATTTTGAAATCGTTCCTGATAAGATTAACTATGAGGAAGATTATGTAAAACTTACAGAAGCAATAGCAGAAGAATGTTCTGCTTTACTACTTGATTATACAAGTCCTACTTCATTAAATTTTCAGCAAGATTCATCCAAAGAATCTAACATACTTGAGCAGTTTATATTTCTACGTCAGTTCTGTTTTTCAGATAACTTAGAAAGCCTTTTCGCATCAATAAAAAGAAATCCAGACAGAATTCTCGTAAAAGAAGAAGAACTCAAACCTTTTGGCACAGGCATTCCTTCCCAAAAATTCTTTTCAAATCCATTTACTCATAGCCGTGGCTGGATAAAAACAGCTGATGGCAATTATTTACCAAGTGAAGTTGCAACCATTCATAAGTATGACAGTTATGATACCTCTGCAAATAGGTTCATAAAATTTGCATTAATCACATTCAGCGAAATCTGCACAAAAGTTTTAGAAAAAGTTTTCATCGATAAAAATGGGATTGAATACTATTCAGAAGCCTCAAAGATTCTTAATCAGATAGATGATATTCTGAATGATTCCTTTTTTGATGATATTAATGAACTGACGATAATGCCTGTAAACAATCAGGTCTTAGAAAAAAGAGAAGGGTACAGCCAGATTTTTAATGCATTCTCTATGGTTGACCTGGCATTGAAATTATACTGGAAAGGCAAAGATGATGTGTATTCAGGGGAATCAAAGAATACAGCATTGTTGTATGAATACTGGCTTTTCTTTGAACTTCGTAAAATAATACATGAACTCTCTGGAAAAGATAAAACTAAAAATGCTGTTGAACCATATACTCAATTCATTAATGATACAAATGGATTAACAATTTCTTTACAGCAGGGAAATTCTTCTTTACAAAGTTTTATCTTTGAAAATGAAAAGTTGACTATAAATCTTTATTACAACAGAACATTTTCGCCATCTCAATTCAACGGCTCTGTTTATTGGGGATCCTATTCCCGCCCATTCCGCCCTGATTATACACTGGCAATTTTTTCATCTAAATATAAAAAAGAAATTGAAGCTATCAAAGATGGAAATGTTTCTTACATTCACTTTGATGCAAAATATAGAATCCAAGATCTAACTCAATTCATAAATTCAGATAAAAAGCAGATTTCAGAAGAAGTCCTAGAAAAAACAGAAGAACAAATTTCAGACAAAGAAAACGAAGAAATTGTTCAAGAAAAGAATGATGAAATCATAAATACCTACAAACGCGGTGATTTGTTAAAAATGCATACTTACAATGACGCAATCCGTAAAACCGTGGGTAGTTATGTCCTTTATCCTGGTAATAATAACAATTCAGGGCAAAATGAAGTATCTTCTTCTTATGATGAAATTCTTCCTGGTGTTGGAGCTTTTGCAATCAGGCCTGGCAATGAAGATGCAGGACATAATGAAATCAAGAAATTTATAAAAAAAATCATAGATTTTAAATCAAATCCTGCTGGTCGTTTAGCAAGAAAGAATTATTTTGACAACATGATACTCTCTTCTGCATCTGAGAAAACAGCTGTAAAGCCGCTTCAAAATGAAGAATTATGTATGCTTGGATTCTTGAGAAATGACTATTTTGAATGGCTAAAAAATAATCATTTAATTCCAACAAACGAAACTGACAATAACTTTACAAAATTAGAAGACGGGATTTATTTTTATTATCATGCAATTCGCGATGGATATGTTTATCCATTACATAAAGATATTTCCAAAGCAACAAAATTCTGTGCCTCGACAACAGATTTCGGAACAGAAACAGATATCTCAAAATATAAAATTCTTCCTTTCCTTGCAGATATTATTTCTACGCAACTTGTTTCTGCCGACGACTTAGGTAGAAAGTTAAAAGAAATGAATAACGGGAACGGATATGTTCCAAATAATGAATTCAAAGCTCAGTTCTATTATTTGGTAAAATTAAAAAATTTGCAGAATTTAAAAATTAGCGGAGATATGATTTCACAGAAAGATTCTGGAAATATGGCTATAAGCCCTTATTCTCCAAAAATTATTGAATTACAAGATTAAAATAACTGGATAAGTATATGAACCACATCACCGTCTCCGGAGCCATCATCCTCCGCACAAATCCAACTACCCACCAAAAAGAAATCTTCGCGACCCAGCGCGGCTACGGCGACTGGAAAGGGTGGTGGGAAATTCCCGGCGGTAAACTTGAAGCCGGAGAAACTCCTCAAGCCTGCATTGTCCGTGAAATCCGCGAGGAGCTGGCAACAGAAATCCGTGCTGAAAAAATCCTTAGCGTGGTCGAATACGACTATCCGGCCTTCCACCTGACTATGCACTGCATTTTATGCACTATCGTTTCGGGCGAACTTAAACTTCTGGAACACGAAGCGGCTCGCTGGCTCACACGCGACACTTTGAGTTCCGTTAACTGGCTCCCGGCAGACCAGCTGATTTTGGATAAAATCGAAGAAATATTGCAATAAAATCTCCGCTTTTAAAAATTGCTCTGGCGGGTAATGCGTGTTATATTTTAATAGAGTAGTTTTATGTATTCTGATTCATTGATGAATTTTTTTCAAATTACGGAAGAACTCGGCACGCAGCAGGGGGCAGACAGCCTTTTTGAGATGGAAGGAAATGGCGTCACTTTTGCACTGGATAGCGGAATTCACACGGATGACATCTGGGCGCGAACTGCACGCGTGGAAGAATGCCTTGATTTAATCGATGATGACATTCAAAAAAAGCATATCCAGGACATGATGTATTTTACGGCCGGTGTTATGCCTGATTCTGATTCTGTGGATAATCGCTTTGAAGTCATCGAAAATCTTGAAAATGTAATCAATGATTTTAAGGAAAGCGACAGCATTTTTGCCTCTCATCTTGTGGGAATCGGGCCTGGCGGAATCGACCACGACTGGGATTCTCTTGAGTTTAAAGGCCGCGACCACGAATATTTTGACTATGATACTGTAAATGATGAAAAAGATTTGTTTGCCCTTCAGCTGACTCTGGCTAAAAAACTCAATATGCCTTTTGTTCTTCATAGCCGCAAGGGATTTAAAGAAACTTCCGACGTATTAAAAGCTGTAAAATGGAATAGGGGAGTCCTTCACGGATTTTCCTACAGTCAGTCTGAACTGGAATTTTTCCTTGATTTGGGCTGGTATATCAGCTTCAGCGGAACTGTCACTTATGCCGGCAAAAAGAACTTCACTGATATGTCAGATTTGCTCAACTACGTCCCAAAAGACCGCCTTTTAATTGAAACAGATTGTCCTTTTTATCCGCCGGTTCCTGTAAAAAGCGGTTCAAACGTTCCTGAAAATATCAAATACATCTATGAATACATTGCTTCAAAAAGAAATCTCACAAGCCGCAAACTCAGCGAAATCGTAGATACGAATTTTAAGACTCTTTTCGGGCTTAAGTAATTATTTATATAGAAGAAAAGTCCTGATTTCATAAAATTTGTCCTTTCTCCAAAGTGTGATAAAATTAAAGTAGCAAAATTTGGAGATAAAATGGAAAAAGTCGACTGGCTCTATTTTCAAGTAAACCTTGTTTGCCTTTTGATTATGGCTAAACTCTGGCGAACTGTATTTTATGATTACAAATCGCAATATGAATCCCGCCTTTTTTCTTATGTTCTGCTTTCTACAACAATTTTTACAATTTCTGATGCGGGCTGGATTATTTTTACTTCCCTGCTTTTTCCGGGCAATATTTTTGTTAATTATCTGATTAACATTGTTTATTTTATTTCATCGGCCTTTATTGGAATTACCTGGTTCTGGTTCTGCGAGTTTATTCTTGGCTTTGATTTTAAGAAAAATAAACCTCTTCTTGTAATTCTCCATCTTCCTTTCCTGGCTCTTTTCCTTATGTCTCTTTCTTCGCCTCTCACACACTATATTTTTTACATTGATGATGCAAATGTTTACCAGCGCGGCCCTTACCACATTCTTCAGGTTTTCTGCATGAATATTTACTTTATCATCACAAGCATTCAGGGCCTTATCCGCCTTTTTGATAAAAACGAAATCGCGATGAAAAAGAAATATATTTCTATTTCCACACTGATTTTATGGGCTTTCACCGCGCAGATGATTCAGGTCTGCATTCCGGGCTATCCGACAATAGAAATCGGACTTGTAATGGCGCTTTTCAGCGTTTATGTTGAACTCCGAAATTCCATCATTTCGATTGACCAGCTTACCCAGATTAACAACCGAACCCAGCTTTTAAAATATCTTTCACAAAAGTTTAAGACCTTTAATGGAAATGATTCTTCTAAAAATCTCTATCTGATGGTGCTTGATGTTGATGATTTTAAGCACATAAACGACAAATTCGGTCATATGGAAGGTGATTTTGCCCTTAAACTTGTTGCTGATTCCCTTAAAAAGGTTGCCGCAAACACAAGCTGCTTTATTTCGCGTCTTGGCGGTGATGAATTTGTTGTTGTTACGGAAAAAGAAAATGATAGCCTTGCTGAAAATCTTTCTGAAACAATCAGAAATCAGATTATGAAGGACAGCAGCAATACAGAAAAGAAATACAAAATTTCTGCTTCAATCGGTTTTGCCAAAAAAGACGACAACAACTCTACGGTTGCTGACCTCTTAAAAAGCGCCGACGAAGCAATGTATCACAACAAGCAGGAACATAAAAAGCTGGCTAACTAAACTGGCGGCCAAAAGTGCCACCCGCTTATTTTCTCAGTCTGTAAACCTTTGAATTTCTCTTTGTATTCCAGATGGCTTTTCTTTCTGCCGGCAGGTCGTCAATATTTCCAAGCTCAAATCCCAGATTTTCAAACCAGTCTGCAGCCTGAGTTGTCATAATAAAGACGCTGGCGGCATTTTTCATCTTTGCCATATTGATAAGATGCTTTACCAGCTTGAGGCCGATTCCCATGTGGGCAAAGTTTTCATCCACCGCAACAGCCGCAATTTCTGCCTGGCCATCGCCGTAAAAATGAAGGGCACTGCAGGCGTGAACACCACCGTCAATCTCGTATACCACAAAATCAGAAAGTTCACTGGCAAGCTGCTGTTCCGTTCGCGATAAAAGCTTTCCGCTTTCCATAAAAGGCCGCATAACTCCCAAAACTGCCGGAATATCTGTCTGTTCCATGGCGCGGATTTTGCCGTAGTTGCTGGTATAAATCATGGTTCCCGAACCAAGATCGCTGAAAATTTCGCAAGGAAGAACGCCGTCAAGATTTCCGTCTACAAGGTGAACACGGGTAACTCCGCGTCGGCAGGCATCCTTTGCAAGCTTCAAAACCGAAATAACATCAAAATCAGCATCTTCGTTAGCGCTCAAGAATTCGTCAACTTCTTCCAGGTTCATAGCAGGAACATCACCGTTAGCAGCAAGGGCAAAGTGTTCCGGCACATGACAGTTGGCCGAATTAATAGTCTTACCTTCCATCACGTAAAAAAGCTTATCCGCATTCAGACTGATTGCCACCGCCTGGGCAAGTGAAACAGAAGAAATATTGTAAGGACGTCCACTGGTATTCCATCCGATGCAAGGGAAAATCGGAATAAAACCATCATCCAGAACTTTTTTTATTGCATCTGCCTGAAGCTTATCAATTTCACCGGCAGTTCCGTAATCAAAACCATCCAGAACACCCTTGGCACGTGAACGTACCCAGTTCCCGATAATCGCGTTAATATCGTTAGCCGCAAGACTTGTCATCACGATATTTGAAACGTCAAAAGCCGCCATTTTAATAACCGGCATGGCATCAGTTTCCGTAACACGGCAGCCGTTTTTGTAAGTCCACTCAATTTTTTCTGCCTTTAAAAGCTGATCAATTCGACTGCGGGCCCCCGGAATAATTACAACCTTAATTCCCGCCTGATGAAGCAGGGCAATATCGCGGATATGACTTGAAAAAAGCGGAGACTCAATCGTTTTATCATCAAGATAAATTACGACCGTTGCATTCTTAAACTTCTGCAAATAGCGGATTACATTACGAATATTTTCTGCACTTTTGACGCTCATAAGTTTATTATATCACAAAAAATGCTATAATTTCAGCATGACTTTTCCCGAATCCATTTCAAAATTTCCAATAACTGCACATCTTGAAGAAATCTGCTCAACTTTGAAAGCGTCGCCTTCCCGGGCGTTGGTTTTGACGGCAGAAACTGGTGCGGGAAAGTCTACCGTATTGCCGCTGGCACTTTTGCAGGCATTCGCGGGCGGGGAAGGGGGCAACAACTCCGCGGGAAGTTCAACTGCCACCGCCAGTGCCCCTTCCGCCCCGGGAAAAATCCTTATGACAGAGCCGCGTCGTCTTGCGGTTGTCGGCGTCACTAACCGCGTTTCAGAACTCCTGGGCCAGCAGACCGGCTCCACCGTCGGCTACCGTATCCACCTTGAAAACCGCGTTTCCCCTCAGACCCGCCTTGAAGTGATGACCGAGGCCATTTTAATCCGCATGCTTCAGTCTGACCCGGCCCTTGAAGGCGTAAATCTTGTTGTCCTCGACGAGTTTCACGAGCGCTCCGTAAACACCGACCTTGCTCTTGCTTTTTTACGCGAGGCCATGGAACTCCGCGACGACCTTTTTGTCATCATAATGTCGGCTACAATCGAAAGCAAAAAAATTGCTGATTTTCTCGGCGGTGCCCCTGTCCTTGAAATCCCGGGCCGCACTTTCCCGGTTGATATTATTTATGATGATAAGCTTTCTTGCGAAAGCGTAGTTTTAGGCCAACTCCAACGTATCAGTCACAACCCGGCCGGCAGTGCCCCGGGGCAAGCGGCAAAAGATGACCCCATCAGCATTTTAGTTTTTCTTCCCGGCATTTCAGAAATCCGTAAAGTGCAGGCAAATCTGACCGCCGAACTAACTGGCCGCTCAGACGTCGAACTTTGCGTCCTTCATTCGTCAATTTCTTTTTCCGAGCAGAAGCACATTCTCACACCGCCGCCAGCCGGAATTACCCGCGTTATTTTATCTTCCGCAATCGCAGAAACTTCGCTCACCGTTCCTGGCGTCAGCGTCGTCATCGACTCAGGACTTTCCCGCGTCAACCGCATAAATCTTTCCACCGGCATGGAAAACCTCGTAACCGAAAATGAAAGTGAATTTTCAGCCGCACAGAGGACAGGCCGCGCCGGCCGAGAAGGCCCTGGAAAATGCATCCGTTTATGGAACAAGTTTGACGTTCGCGCCAAATCCCTGCAGCCCGAAATTCTCCGCACTGATTTGACTCAGCTGGTTCTTGAATGCTGCGACCGCGGCATTTACGATCTTTCAAAAATCGTCTGGCTGGATTCCCCGCAGCCAAATGCCTGGAAAAGTGCCGCCGAATTGCTGAAAAGCTTAGGCTGTATTGATGATAAAAATCACATTCTGCCGCGCGGGAAGGCGACATTACAGCTTGGAATTTCCGTAAGATTAGCCTGCATTGGCATCGATGGAATGACAGGATTTGATAAAAATAACTCATCAAAATCGCCAGTCTTAGCTAAAAATGCCGCAGAATTTCTCATAAAATACGGTCAATATTCGCAAAGTCCGGCTAATATTCAGTCGCAGTTTTTGCGAAATTTTGAACAAAAATTCTCAAAAATTTGCCAGAATTTCACAGATTTTCAGAAAATTTGCTCAAATTCAGCCGATTTTAATCAAAAAAACTCGCCAATTTTGCTGCTTTCAGGATTCCCTGACAGAATCGCCCTTCGTTTATCAGAAATGAAAAAATCTCCGGACGGAACTCCAATCCCGGAATATCAGTTCCCCAGCGGCCGTAAAGCGGTTATCCATAATTCTAAGCACACCTCTTCAAAATGGATACTTGCCCCAGAAGTTATGGCCGGTCAGACAGAAGGCCTAATTTTTGACTTTGAAGAACTCGACACAGAGGCCGCAGAAAACTGGCTTTATGCTCACGCCAGCACAAGTCAGAGCTGCCGCTTCGAAAACGGAAAAATCATAAAGACTGAAAACCTCGCTTATGGCGAACTCGTTTTGTCATCCAAAAAGCTTCCGTCATCAAAGGAAGATTACGCCCAAGCCTGGCTGACAGAAATCCGCTCAAAAGGTATTCCTGCGCTTCCACAGGAGGCAAAAATCACTTCCTTCTTAGAACGCCTGAACTTCCTGGCCCAGCAAAATCCTGATGATGCAGAGCTTTCTCAAAAAATCACTGAACTTACGGACTCACCTGAAAAATGGCTTTTACCCTTTATCACCGGCACAAACCTCACAGCCGAAATGGTATATAACGCCCTGACCTGGTATTTCACCTATCAAAATATAGACACCACCGTTCCAACTCAAATCACCCTGCAGAACGGAAACCGCGCCAAAGTAAAATACGAAAGCCTGGCATCCCCGGAAGACAAAACAAAACTCGTTCTTCGTCCGGTCATCGAAATCATAATCCAGCGTGCCTTCGGCGTCACCGTCACCCCAAAAATCGCCGGCATGAAAGTCCTATTCCGTTTACTTTCCCCAGCCCAGCGCCCCCTGCAAATCACCGACGACCTGGAAAACTTCTGGTCATCTACCTGGCCTCAAATCTGCAAGGAAATGAAGGGACGTTATCCCAAGCATAACTGGGATCTGTCGAAAAAGGATTCTTAGTGCTATCCTTTGACGTCATCCTCAAAAAGATATAAAATTTCCCCATGAACTTTAATAAATCAAAAATCATCTATCTTTCAGAATTTATTCTTGGCGAACTTTTCATCATCTACTGCATGATTTTGCACTTTATAAATCCAGGAACTCTTCTCAGTGAATTGTATTCTTTCAGCAATATCTGGCTATTTCTTGGCGCACTGCTAATTTTCCTTTCAACCTATCGCAAAAATCATCAGAAATCCTTCTGGTTTGCATTAAAAAAGTGGCAAAAAGTGTCATTCATGGTCATTTTTGGGGCAGGAATAACGATTTCCGCTATCAACCTTTATTTTATCCGTCATCCTGCCATCGCAAAAACCCCGAATGCAAATATCGTAATCCTGCTTGGCGGCGGAATCGATAAAAACGGTCAACTCCCGGATGCAGTTAAAGCCCGCTGCAAAACCGCCATGGATTACATGAAAAGCAATCCAAATGCCATTTTAATTACAACAGGAGGCGCACTTAAAAACCTCCCGGCAGAAGCACCCGCTACAAAAGAATATCTGATAAATCAAGGACTTGAAGCAGACAGAATTCTCATTGAACCAAATGCCCGCGACACAATCCAGAACTTTCAGTACAGCTGCAAAGTCCTTTCAGAATATTACAACTGTCCGCAGTCGCAAATTCTAAACAGTGACGTACTTATCGTAACAAGCTTCTTCCATCTGGCCCGATCACAGCATCTTGCCCGCCGCATGGGCTTTACCCGCACCACAGGCCTAGGCTCTCGCACCCCGGCCATCAAACTCTTAGACGCCTATTCCCGCGAAATCTGCGCTTACATCAAACTAAACCTCCGCATCCTTCTGACCGGCAAACCAAAAAAGATAGAGGCATAAAAAAAGGTGATGACATTTTTGTCATCACCTTTCTTACTATTCACCTGTCATTATTTGGCTAGCGCCTATAATCTATTTCCCCATACTAGACGACTTATCATAAGCCGCAACAACTGCCGAAATCACTGCGTCACGCAATCCCTTGTTCTCCAGAGCCGCTACACCATCGATTGTAGTTCCGCCCGGCGAACAAACAGAATCCTTCAATACAGCCGGATGCTTTCCACTTTCCAGCACCAGTTCAGCCGAGCCCTTCACAGTCTGGGCTGCATAAATATAAGCCTGGCTGCGTGGCATTCCGCACTTTACGGCAGCGTCGGCAAGAGCTTCAATGAACATAAATACAAAAGCCGGGCCTGAACCGCTTACGGCAGTAACACAGTCCATCAGTTTTTCCGGCACCTGTTCAACTTTACCAGCCGCTTCCAGAATGACTTTCACTTCGGCAAGCTCTTCTTCGCTGATATTCGAACCGCAGCTGAGGGCTGTCATTGCCTGACCAATCTGAGCCGGAACATTAGGCATAATTCTTACAAAGCGAACGCCCTTTACGAAGCCTTCAAGTTTTTCAATCGACATTCCTGCTGCCATTGAAATTACAAGGGCATCCTTAGAAAGGGCAGGGGCAATTTCTTTAAGTACGGCTTCTACCATTACAGGTTTTACGCCGATAAAAACATATTTTGAATCTTTTACAGCATCAGTATTTTTTTCAAAGCTCTTACAGCCGTTTTCTTCAGCAAATGCCTTTGCGTGCTCCGGATTTTTGCTTGTCACAGCCACATTCCAGGCATCAAACTTTTTACAAACTGCGCGCATAATCGCACCGCCCATAGCACCAGTACCAATACAAGAAATTTTTGCTTTCATTTTAAGCCCCCTGAGCGAAGAAGCTGTCCTTCTTCTTTTTTTATCTTATTTTGATTTCACCAAAATTACAATCAGCGCTGCAAACAGTACAAAAACAAAAATCATAAAAAACCATTTGATTCTGTAATCAAAAGTGTCCAAAAACTTATCAATAATTTTTACTTTAATTACGCCAAAAAGTACCGGTATTCCCATAACCCATAAAAATGCCAAAAAAGCATTTCCTTTCGGAACTTGGATTTCAATTCCAAAAAGCATATCCAAAAGAATATAAATACACCATACAAAAAGAACTCCAACAAGACCATGAAGTTGAATTATATTTCTTTCAGTGTAAGGATCCGGGTTATGCTCCAGACTGCGTTTTATACGATTTCTATCTTCATTTTTGGGAACAACTTTTCCAAAAAGACTTCGTTTGTATTTCATCATCCTATTCCGCAAGAAAAATCGTTCCGTTAGAACTGCCGTCTGCCAGTTTCATCAGAACCTCGTCCTTGGAGCCGTTTGCCAGCAGCATGTGAATTCCGTAAGCCGTAACCTTTTCAGCCGCCTGAAGCTTAGTCTCCATTCCACCAGTTCCAAAGGCATTAGTATCGCCGATTTTAATCTCTTTACGAAGTTCCGGAATCGAAGTAACCTCATCAACCAGCTTAGCATCCGGGTTAGTCTTAGGATTATCCGAATAAACGCCGTCAATGTCGCTGAACAAAATCAGCAGATCCGCACTCCACAAAATCGCAGTCAGAGCGCTCAGGTTATCGTTATCACCGATTTTTATTTCATCAAAGCTTACGCTGTCGTTTTCATTGATAATAGGAACAACACCCTCATCAACAAGAGTAAAAAGCGTATTACGGATATTAAGTGAGCGGTGCTCGTTCTTAAAATCATCCTTAGTCAAAAGCAGCTGCCCGATATGAAGTCCTTGCTTCTGAAAAGCCTTTCTCCACTGATGCATCAGCTCCACCTGCCCAATCGAACAGAGCGCCTGACGATAATGAACGTCCTTTTTTCGCGCCCATTCCTTAGTGGTAGAAACTCCGGCAACCTGCGCCCCCGAAGACACAAGAATAATCTGCTTTCCCTGCTTAATCAGTTCCGCGCACTGAGCCGCAAAACTAGCCATAAACTCCGTATTCTGAGTTCCATCCGGCAGTGCCAGCGTATTCGAACCAATCTTTATAACAATTTTTCGCGACCCTTTAATTACTTCAGCAATTTTTTCACTCATCTTATCTGTCCTTCCCTTGTGCAGCCTTTTTAATCGTCACTACAACGCTATTTTTCCTCGGCTGCACATCAACTTTACTTCGTAAAGTTGACTATCTAATTTGACCCTCTCCATCGATTAAATACTTTGTCGTTGTCAAAACCTTAATTCCCATCGGCCCACGCACATGAAGCTTCTGTGTACTGATACCCAGTTCTGCTCCAAATCCGAACTCGCCGCCGTCTGTAAAGCGTGTACTTGCGTTCACATACACACAGCTTGCATCAATCATAGCCTGGAACAAACGTGTATTAGCCCGACTTTCAGAAATAATGCTTTCGCTGTGCTTTGTATTATGCGCATTAATATAGCTGATTGCTTCTTCAATCGAATCAACAACCTTTACGCAGCACTCATAATCAAGATATTCATTTCCAAAATCCGCTTCCGTTGCAGGAACAGCGTCCTTCAGATACTTTATCGCCCTTTCATCCGCATGAAGCTTTACACGACCCGCAAAAGTTGCTTCCAGCTTTGGCAAAAAGTCAGCCGCAATCTTATTGTGAACTACAATACATTCAATCGCATTACAAACGCTAGGTCGCTGAATTTTAGCATTTTCAGCCACACGGCAAGCCATATCAAGGTCACCCTCGCTGTCAACGTACAAGTGACACACACCGCTGCCAGTTTCAATCACCGGAACGCGCGCATTCTGTACCACATTCTGAATAAGCTTTTTTCCTCCGCGCGGCAAACAAACGTCAATCAAGCCAACCGCATTCAAAATCTGGTCAACATCGCTGTGGTCGTGCTCACGAACCTCAACCAGCTCAATTGATTCAGGAAGACCGCCGGCAACACCAGACAGCGCTCCCTTAATCACGCGGACAATCTCTTTATTAGAATTATATGATGAATAAGAACCGCGAAGCAAAATCGCATTTCCACTCTTATAGGCAAGACTAAAAGCATCAACAGTAACATTCGGGCGGTTTTCGTAAATGATAGCCACAACACCAAGCGGCACACGCACCTGACGAATAGACATTCCGTTAGGAGTCATCCAGCCGGCAACCTCTTCGCCAACAGGATCAGTCTGAGCGATAACCTCGCGAAGGCTTGCAACAATGCCGTCAATCCTCTTGTCATTCAGCATCAGGCGGTCAATAACCGATTCAGAAATTCCGGCAGCCCTCGCATTCTTCACATCCACATCGTTAGCCGCAATAATCGAAGCCCGGTTTTTATCCAGAGCATCAGCCACAGCACACAAAGCCGCATTTTTCTCACAGGCATTCTGCATCGCCAGCTTCTGACTCGACGCCCTCAATCCTTCGCAAACTTTTTTTATATCCATACTGACTCCTAAAAAAAACGCCGGAACTTTTTCAGCCCCGGCATTCTCATCTAACTATCAAAATTAGTAGTTGGCAAGGAAATACATTCCCACCATCATTGCAATCCGGGATTTTTCTTCAGACCATTCAGTTTTGGGAGGAAGGTTAGAAATATACCACCAGAAAATACCAAATTCCGGATCAATACGCATAGTGTATTCAGCAAAATCAGGAGAGTCAGTAGACTGACCAAACATAAGGAAAACAGCCTGATTAATAATATTGCGGAAAAGTTCGTAGCTGTCCTTCCAGCCGTCTTCAGTAATAAATTTTTCCAGACGATACAAAAGCTCATCCTTCAAAGCAATATCAGATTTTTCAACCCATGTTTTCTGAATAAGAAGTGTAAGATTATTTTTAAAACTGATTACAAGTTTATTTACGCCGTCTTCCGGCATCTTGGAAAAGCCTTTTTCTGCCCCAAACGCAACCGCAATCGCATCCGCAGCCTCATAAAAATTATCCGGCTCAGCAATAAACTTCGGTAGCGCCTTAACTGTGTCTTCATCCAAAAATTCAGAAATAAACTCTTCTTGATTAGTCATGCCGTTACTATAAAGTTTTTCCCCGATTTTTTCAACTACCATAAAAAATAGTTATTTTTTGTTATAAGTAAGAATAAGGGCGTGTGTCGCAACCTTCGCTTGTTACAAGTAAAAGTGTTCAAAATTATTAATGGAGCTGATGGGACTTGAACCCACTACCTTTTGAATGCCATTCAAACGCTCTAGCCAGGTGAGCTACAGCCCCTAAAATACTAGATAGTTAAAATTATTACTATTTATTCTTAGCGTCAATATTTTGAAGCTCAAAACGGTATTTTTGCTTCACATAAGGATATTTCACATGGTCTACTTCGCTTAAAAACATTTCTTTTGGACGAATCCAGAGAGAACAATCATCATAAAGCCTTCTGTAAACAACATATTCCTCTTTTGTTTCCGAATGAAGCGCAACATCTTCAACAATATAAAGATTACCTTTAAAATGCTTGTAAATTCCGTGTATTTTTAATGTATTCATTTCTTCCTTTTCTATATTTTACAGTCAGATACTTAGTTCCTTCTTCCAATCCACTTCCTTAAATCCCGGAATTACAGCGTCATCTGTAACAAGCAGCGGTCGCTTTACAAGCATTCCGTCAGTTGCAAGTAGGACAAACTGTTCGTCTTCACTCATTACAGGAAGTTTTGAAGAAAGCTGCATTTCGCGGTAGAGAATTCCACTTGTGTTAAAAAATCTTTTCAGCTGAAGTCCAGACTTTTTATGAAGCTCCCTCAAAGTCGCTTCATCTGGATGCTGACCTTTAATATCAATCTTTTCATAGTTTATGTTGTTAGAATCCAGCCAAGCCAGAGCCTTCTTACAAGTCGAACAGCGGTCATAACAGTAAACTTTTATCATTCAAATTTCCTTTCTTCCACCCGGAAGTTACATCTTATATCCAGGCTGGATGATTGTGTTTTTGTCTGACAGAACTTTGTCGTAAACCTTTGCTTTCCATTCATCCTGGGGAACATCAACGATGCTTACAGAAAAATGCTCTTTACCGCGGGCAAGTTCTTTTGAAGCTGTTTCCAGAATTGCATCTGCAAGTCTCTTTTTTGTCTGGTCATCGCGGCCAGGGTACATCTGAATTGTAATGTGTGGCATAGTTTTCCTCGCTTTTTTCTTGTATTATAAAAAATGGCTGCCCCTTTGGACAGCCCTAAAATCATTGTATTACGACTTTACTTATATGCAAGCTTATTTTGCAGAAAGCAATTTTACATCAAAGCAGATGTAAGCACCGCCAGGAATTCCAGCCTGTGGAATACCGCGAGAACCGTAAGCCAGCTCCGGTGGAATTACCATTTTGCGGGTTTCGCCAACCTTCATTTCCTGAACCATCATATCAAAACCAGGAATCATCTGACCGCCGTTTGTCTTAAAATCAAGAGGCTCGTGTCCCTGTGGATGGAAACCGCGTGATGCATCAAAAATCTGACCGTCTGTAAGGTAGCCTTTGTAATCAACAGAAACATTCTTACCTTTTCCTGCAACAGCGCCTTTACCTTCTTCCAGAACCTTGTAGTAAACACCGCTTGCATGTTTTGTACAACCGTCAATTACTTCAGCCCATTTTTTTGCTTCGCGCTCTTCGTTAGCCTTAGCAACTTCCTTCTGCAGCTTGTCAAAATCAGCCTGAGTAGCGCTGAATTTCTTAGCTTCATCACCCTGGCGGATAATTTTTACAGATTTCATTGTTGCGCCCTGTTTAAGAGCATTTACAACATCCTGGCCCGCAAGAACTTCACCAAAAATTGTGTGCTTGTAGTTGAGCCATTCAGTTGGAACGATTGTAATAAAGAACTGGCTGCCGTTTGTGTTAGCACCGCTGTTAGCCATTGCAAGCTTTCCGCCCTTATCAAAAGTCAAACCGTCAACAAATTCATCGATGAACTTGTATCCAGGACCACCAGTTCCGTTACCTTTAGGGTCACCGCCCTGAATCATAAAGTCCTGACCGTCGCCGTTAGCCTTGCTGATAACACGGTGGAATTTCAAACCATCATAAAAAGGCTTTCCCTTAGCTGCATCCAAAGTTCCCTCTGCCAGACCAACAAAGTTAGTTACAGTCATAGGTGTTTCTTTGTAAAACAAGTTCAATACAATTTCGCCGCCGTCAGTATCGATTACAGCAAAAATACCTTCTTTTCCATTTAATACGTCCATTGCGTTCCCCTTATTAGAAGCCTTAGGAGCAGCAAAAAGCCCGCCCATCATCAAACTTCCGAATGTTATTCCTAAAATTATTTTTTTAATTGCTTTCATATTCCCCTCACTAATTTTGCCTAGAACTGTTTGATAAACCAGTTGTAAATTGCCCCGATTCGCTGACCCATAGATTCAGGAACCTGAGTTTTGATTGTAGGAACCTTTTTACAGTCAGCATCAGCGCTCAAATAAACAAGAATGCCCTCGCCACAGTCAAAGGCAACTACAGTAAAATTCAGTCTCTGAGCAGGAATTCCAACAACGCCAAGCGATTTATAATCATCAAGATTGTTCAGCATTGTATAGAAAGTATCAGCAGTCTGATAATAGTTGATTTTGTAACGACACACACCGAATTTTGTATCATTCTGAAGGCTGTAAGAAACCTGACCGTCCGCATTACCTGTGTTTTTATCAGCAATCGGAGCAGTATTATCAGGACTTGCAATCATAAAGGCCTTGTCATAAAGAACCTTTTCCTTACCGTTTTTGTCAACGTAAGTCATACCCTGCATTTTAGAAACCGAGCGGATAATCTTTCCAATTTCATCCAGACTTACATCACCGGATTTTTTCAAATCAGCCTTATTTTTGTAAAAAAGACACTCGTGGAAATAAGAATAACCTTTCGGATCCTTTTTAATCGCATTTTTTACAAAAATATCTTTTGTAGCATCGTTCGGAAAAAGCACAGTTCCCGCATCTTTTTCATCATCGTGAACAACAGTAACCTGTCCCTTAGAAATCAGCTCGTCATAATACTTTGGATTGACCAGATTCTTAAGATTCAACTCAGCAAAAAGGCAGGCAGAAAGCCCTGCAGCAATCGCTAATGAAATAAGTTTTTTCATTTCTCCTCCTGAAATTATGTCATTATCGGGCTTGACCCGATAATCTGTCTATAAAAAAGATTCCCGTGTTTGGCACGGGAATGACATATTTTTACTTAAATAACACTCAATTCATCAAAAGGTTAACGAATTCCCTTATAAAGAACTCTTACCTGTTTGTAAACACCTTCGCCTTCGCTCTTTGTGTCTACATCAGGGATATCGTTCAGAGTTGTGTGAATAAGGCGGCGCTCGAAAGGATTCATCGGCTCAAGCAAAATTGATTTGTGTGATGAGCGAACCTTGTCGGCAGTTGTGTAGGCAAGGCGAACCAGAGTTTCCTCGCGGCGGATGCGGTAGTTTTCTGTATCCAAAATTACGCGAACTTCTTCGTGACCAAGGCGGCCTGCGTAAATGTTTACAAGCAGCTGAAGAGCGTCCAGATTCTTTCCCTTGCGGCCAATCAAAATTGAAGAATGTGATGATTCAAGGCGTACACCAATTTTCTTTTCTTCGCGGTAAGAAACTGAAACTTTAATATCGTAACCCATTTTTTCAACGATAGAAGAAATGAATTCTACAAGCTTCTGCTCGAATTCGCCCTGTGGAAGAGGGTCAGCAACGATTCTTGTGTGATTTTCGCTGAAATCCTTTTTGTAAGAACCTTTATCGTCATCATCGTCGTCCAGAGTGTGAACGCGGATTTTTACATATCCTTTTTTGAAAAGGCTGTTTTTCTGTGTTTCCAAAATTTCAACATCAAACTGATCTCTCTCAAGATTGAGTTCGCTTGCAGCAAGCTCAATAGCTTCTTTTTCTGTTTTTCCCTCGTACTCGTAAGTCATTTTATATCTCCTAAAATAGATGTCTTTAATACATTGCAACAACTTCCGCGAAGCGGAAGTTAAGCAAAGGTGTGTGAGCGCACTGGTGCGCTCTGTTCAATAGCAAACCGTTAAAAAAATTGCGAAAGCAATTTTTAGGTTTACAAATTACTTCTTTCCAATCTTTTTATTAACTGAAGCCGCAATCTCAGCTCTCTTTTCAGCCATCATCTTGTTGATAATAATCTGCTGGAAAAGTGAGAATACGTTACTTACAGTCCAGTAAAGGATAAGTCCTGCAGGTGCATTGTAGAAAATAAAGAAGAAGAAGAGAGGCATACCGTACATCATCATCTTCATGCTTGCCTGACTCTGATTAGCTCCCATTGGCTGGAAAGACTGAGTAATTTTTCCGAACAAAAGCTGAGAAATTACATAGATAATTGGAAGTAATCTGAAATGATTGAATGTGAAAGTTGAAATGATAGGAATATTCTTTTCCCAAGTAAAAATTGAATCACCTGTTGAAAGATCTGGTATCCAATTTGGAATGAACATAGCTCCGCGGAACTCAAAGTAGTTGTTGAAGAGGTTATACATAGCGAACAAAATCAGGAACTGGAAAAGCATTGGAAGACATCCGCTTACAGGATTGTAACCGGCTTCCTTGTAGAGTTTCTGTACTTCCATCTGCATGCGGGTCTGATCGTTCTTGTATTTTTCCTGAATAGCCTGCATTCTTGGCTGAATTGCCTGCATCTTCAAAGTTCCCATCGACTGATTTTTAGAAAGAGGGAAGAGCAGAATCTTAAGGATGATTGTAAGAACAATGATTGTAACGCCCCAGTTATGGATTACCTTGTTCAAAAGTTCCATAGCAATTTTCAAAATAGCTTCAAGCCAGTTAAGCCATCCGCTCGACTGAACACAGTCAGAAATTTTGTGACCGCCAAACTTCCATGCGTTATTTTCAGCAACATTGTAACGCTTCAAATCCTTGTCGTTGCGAGGACCAAAGTACATGTAGTAAGTGTCCTGCATGTCACTTCCGCTGAAAGCTGCGCGTTCTACAAATGCCTGAGCGTTTGCATAATTTCCAGTTTCAACTTTTGATGAATACCAGCTGTCTGCAATGGTAGTTGTATCGTTTGGAATTACAAGTTCAACAAAGTATTTTCCGGCAATTCCCACCCAGTTGATGTCTTTGTCATAAGCCTTAAACTGATTTGTTCCCAAAATTACACGCTTATATTTTGTGCCGTTGTAAGTTACAAACTGGCGGTTTTCGTAGCGGTTCTTTTTAGGATCGTATTTAGGACCAATCTGTGGGGATGTGCGGAGAGTGTAGGCAATACCGTTTCTGTTAAGACCGTAGTTGTCATCACAGTGAACTAAGATGTCCAGGCGGTAAAGATATTCACCAGGTTTGAAAGTATATTTTTTACCAAGTGTGATTTTGCGTCCGTCGTAAGTGAGGGAACGTTTGAAAAGGATTGTGTTTTCATCAATCACTTCTGTATTGAAAGTTTCGTTCAAAATTGCTGCATCAGCACTTCCGATTGCAAGAGAACAAGTTCTGTTGTAATCAGTGATGTTGTCAGAAAGCTGAACAAAATCTTTAGTATCAATGTCATTATGATCTAAAAGCTTGTAGCTGAGGATGTCTCCACCCTTGTTTGTAAAAATAACTTCAACTTTATCTGTTTTTACTGTAAAAGTTTTTTCTTCAACTTGTTCTTCTGAATCAGCTGCAGAAATTACATTTACATCATACATTGAAGAATCCGGAGTCTCTGTGCCGGCTGTCTCTTCAATCTGTGCTGTCTGATTTTCAGGAACAATCTGCTGATTCTGAGGAAAAAGCATCGGCTGAATAACAAAAGCACCAATAATTACCAGAGTAGAAAGGGCAATAGCCCAAATAGTATTTTTATCCATTCTTTGTCACCTAAGGAACCGGGTCGTAACCGCCTTTGCAATACGGATTGCATCTTAAAATTCGCTTAACTGAAAGAACAAGACCCTTACCTGGTCCATATTTTTTAATTGCTTCCATTGCGTACTCAGAACACGTCGGGGTGAACCTGCAGCACGGCGGATGCAAAGGAGAAATACAAATTTGATAAGCACGAATAAGAGAACAGAAAAATTTAGACAGTAAATTTTTCATAGTTATTCCCGAATTAATCCTGCCTTTTGACACAATTGACGAATTTGATCACATCGCGAGTGGAACGAATCATTTCCGGGATAGATTAAAAATAACATATCATAACCGGTGTTCAGATGTGATTTAAATAAACGATAGACTTCTCGGCTGTATCTTTTTGATAAGTTCCTTTCAACCGCGTTACCGTAGCCACGAATTAAAGGAAAACCAACTCTGTTCATTCCAAGATTATTTTCCAAGAAAAATAATTTAGCTCCCGGAATACTTATCTTTTTTCCAGTTTTAAACAGCGTTTTAAAATCCACAGGATTTTTTATCCGCTCTTTTCGTTCGAAACGTCCAAAAAATCCTGTTTCTATTAAATCTGTTTCCATCCCTAAAAATTAGTACTTGTTGTGCTCGTCTGCAACAGACAATTTTGCGCGACCCTTAGCACGGCGGCGAGCCAAAACTTTACGTCCACCTTTTGTAGCCATACGAGCGCGGAAACCGAATTTTCTATTACGCTTTACTTTGCTTGGTTGATAAGTTCTTTTCATGGAACATGCTCCTTATATAATTTAAAAAAAAGATTTCTATTATGATATAAAAATAGTAATAAAATATATCATTTATTTTTTTAATTGGTCAACATGTCATTTTTCATGTTTTCCAAAATTTTGAACAAATCTTGCGGAAGTTTGCCGGAATTTGCCGAATTTTTATCTTTTTTTTCTGACGATGAATTCTGGGCAAACTTATTTTCAAGTTCCTTCTCCGTTTTTTCAATCTTCTGGTCCATAAAGACTTTTGCTTTTTCCAGATGATTTTCGTAAACGTCGCTTAAACTTGCTTCTGTACCTCGCACCCTGAATGCAAGAGAAGAGATTTTAAGGTCTGGTAATGCCCATTTTAATCCCTTCAAAATAAAATTCTGGTACATTCTTAAATACTGAATCCATCCAGAATGATTTGTTTCCACAAGAACAACACCGTTCTTCAAATCTACAACTTTTGAATTTGAAGCCAGGCGTCTTCCAATAAAATTATTTTCGGAATCTGTAACGCCTTCTTTATATCCGATTTTTGAAACTACTTTTGTCCATACGCAGCCCAAGTCATTGTCATCGCGTTTTGAAAAATCGGTTACGGCGGAAATTATATCTGCAGCGTTTACAATATTAAAATCACTCATGCCATTCTCCGTTTTCAATTTTATAGATTTTTGTAGTTTCTTTCATGTAGCGCTCGTAAGGTTCGCCCGGCAAAAATGTACAGAAAAGCTGGTCGTATTCTGGAAGCATTGCTGTAAGTTTTGCACGTTTGTTCGGATCAAGTTCCAGAAGAACGTCGTCCATCAAAAGCACGGGCTTTAGACCCGTTGTCCGCGTAAAATAAACTGACTGGGCAACCCGTAGCAGCAGCGAAATCAGGCGGCACTGACCAGTTGATGCAACCGGAACAAAGAGTTTTTTATCAAGAACAAAATTAATTCTGTCGCGGTGCGGACCGCTCATTGTAGTTTCCAGATATTTATCATTTTCGCGTTTTTCTCCAAGCAGATTGCAAATATCCGATGGGGTAGGGAAGCGCTTTCCGTCTTCTGTCTGAATCTCTTTCCAGGAAGGATCGTAAGAAATTATGAGCCCCTGAATACCTGCAATTTCTTCGTAAATTTTTCCAAAAATCTGATTAAACTGGAAGACCGCTTTTTTACGCTTATCCTGAATTACAAGTCCAAGCTGAGCCAGCTGAGAATCGTAAACATCAAGCATTTCGTATTCGTGATTCTTTAAAATCTGATTGCGGCTCTTTAAAATTTTTTTGTAATTGCGCATATCGTCGATGTAAGTTGAATCGTACATCGTAAGCGACTGGTCAATAAAAAAACGGCGACATTCAGGCTCACCGGTCGCAAACCTCAAATCATCATGACAGAACAAAATACAGGGAATTGTGTTTATAAGTTCCTTTCTGTCGTGAATTCTTTTTCCGTTTTTTTCTATGCGCTTTTTGTTGTCTTCAAAAATTACTGCAACTTTTTGAGTGTCACTGTTTTCTTTGTTATATAAGGAATTAACACTAAAATTTTTTTCGCCATTTTTTACAATCTGACCGTCAACATGAGTTCTAAAACTTATTCCATAAGCCGCATAATAAAGAGATTCCAGAATGTTACTTTTACCCTGTCCGTTTTCTCCAACAAAATAGACCTCCCGGTTAGAAAGGTCTATAGTGTCATTTTTAAGATTACGGAAGTTATAAAATGTCTGATATAAAAAAGGCATAAAATCTTTGTGTCATTATCGGGCTTGACCCGATAATCTGCAAATAGATTCCCGTGTCGAGCACGGGAAGGACATAATCTAGTAGTTCATCGGCATGATTACGTGGATGTAGTCACCAGCCGGTTCGCTTCTCATAATTACAGCTTTTGTAATACTTGCTTCGCCACCAGCTTCTTCATTCACATTAAAATCAAATACTACGTTTTCAGATTCAATTACTTTAAGAGGATCTGTAACGTAAGTGTAGTTCAAAGCCATAGAAATATCCTGACCGTCGTAACGGCATGGAATTTCCTCATCAGCAGCACCAGTATCAGATTCTGGAGAAATAAGTTTAAGAACACCTGAAGAAATCTTAAAGATAATGCGGCTTACTTTTTTATCAACCATGATAGTTGTACGTTTAAGAGCTGCATCAAGATCAGCCTTGTTTACCATAATTGACTGAGTAAGTCCTTCTGGAATTACTTTCTGATAGTTAGGGAACTGACCGTCAATCAAAACTGAAGAGAATTCGTGATTTGCAAATTTTACAAAAATTGATTTATCAACAACTGCAATCTGAATGTTTCCTTCTTCAGGAGCATTTTTAAGAATACAAGAAAGAATTTTAACAGGGATGATTGCAGGAGTAAAATCACCAGTTTCGTATGCAGGTTTATTTACACAAGAAAGACGACGACCGTCAGTTGCTACCATAGTAAGATTTTCACCATTTTTCAAAAAGTAAGAACCAGTCATGAAGTAGCGGTTCTTATCATCAGAAACTGCGAAAATTGTATGCTGAATCATTTCCTTAAAATCTTTTGAAGAAATTTCAAAGAAAGGAAGATTTTCAGAAGTTCCTATTTCTGGGAATTTATCGCTTGTCTGACTCTTAAGTTCGAATTTTACTTTTTTAGCTACAGGCTTAATTGTAACTTTAATATCTTCCTGAACAAATTCAATTTCACCTGCAGGAGATTGAGAAAGAATCTGCATAAACTTATCACAGTAAATTGTAGTTCTTCCTTCCTGCTGAATTTCTACTGGAACTGTAGTAGTAAATTTCATTGTTGAATCAGTAGCTTTAATTACTAAAGAATTGTTTTCTGCAATCAACAGAATATTTGAAAGAATTGAAACAGGACTTTTATTTGTAATAACTTCCTGAGCAATTGCGATTTCCTTAATCATTGCATCGCGATCGAATGTAAATCTCATTTTATTTAAAGTCTCCTTTTACTTTTTATACAAATTCAATGAGCTTAATAATTATTAAAATTTATAAATTTAGTAATAGTAATAATAAGCCCTGTTTATATTGTGGATAACCAATTTAATTCTTTATAAATTAAGGTTTTAAAATGTAGATTAGTAAAAGACTTTAAATCACATTTTTTCCACTTTTCCACATTTTACTTAATATTCGTTAGTTTATCCACTTTAAAAATTAAGTTATGCACAATTTTTCTACTTTTTATACTCTTTAACTTCCCTCATAAGATTTTCAATTCTGCTTTCCAGGCTTGGATCTGTTTTCATCAAATCTGCAATTTTTTTGTAGGCGTACATAATTGTAGAATGATCTTTTCCGCTGTATTCGTTTCCAAGTTCCATAAAAGACATTTCTGTCATCTCACGTGCCATATAAATTGAAATCTGGCGTGGAATAACGTACTTTTTATCTTTCTTTTTACCCTTCAAATCTGTAACAGAAATTTGATAAGCGTCTGCTACAACCTTCTGAATAATTTCCAGAGAAATATTTTCTGCATTATTTGTCTGAATAAGGTCGTGCAAAAGTGTTTTTACAGAATCCAAATCAAGAGGACGGCCGGTAAGCTCTTCGTAACTGAATACTGTAGTCAAAGCTGATTCAAGTTCGCGGACGTTAGTTTCAATATTTTTAGCAATGTATTCAATAATTTCCGGACTTAGCTGCTTTCCCTGAAGTTCAATTTTTTTCTGAAGGATTGCATAGCGGTTTTCAAACTTTGGAATCTGAATATCAATACTTAAACCATTGTTCAAACGGCTTACAAGGCGGTCTGCCATGTTTTTAATTTCACGAATAGGACGGTCGCAGGTAAATACCATCTGAGCCTTCTTTTCAAAAAGAGCATTAAAGGTATAGAAGAGCTCTTCCTGTGTCTGTTCCTTTCCCTGTAGGAAGTGAATATCGTCCAGAAGAAGAATATCAAGTCCGCGGTATTTATTTTTAAATTCCTGAGTTTTTTTAGTACGGATGGAATCGGTAAATTCATTTGTAAAACTTTCTGCAGAAATGTAGCAGATTTTAAGTTTTGGATTCTGATTATAAATGTAGTTTCCGATTGCCTGCATAAGGTGAGTTTTTCCCAGACCTGAACCGCCGTAAAACAAAATAGGGTTGCGGGCTTTTCCCGGTTCTTTTGCTACAGAAATTGCTGCATTGTAGGCAAACATAGAGTTATCACCGGGAATGAAGTTTTCAAAAATAAAGTTTTCGCTAAGCTGAGGATGTTTTTTTACTGGAGTCTGCTTTGGCGAATTATTTTCATTTTCGATTTTAGAATTGGATACGGTGGCTGACTGAGGTTTAGATTGGGTTAGCGCTGATGAGGATTCCGCAGCTTTAGACCCTTCCTTATCATCATCCGAAGGAATTTCAGCTGATTTAAAATCCTTATTTACAATGCAGTCTAAAGTTAAATCATTTAATCCTGTTACTTCACGAAGTTTATTCTGAATAATTTCCAGAGACCCCTTTGAAGTAACCTGATTTTTCATAAATGGAGAAGGAACGCAAACTGTAATTACATTATTCTCATCACTTACGTAATTTATGTTAAAATTAAAAATAAACTCGTTCTCTCTATCTTCAGAAATATACTGATTGTGGAGTTCTTCTAAAGCATAATTCCATGCTTCCTGATACATATTTTTTGACATTCTTTTATTATCTTAAAGAACATCAATTTCTTCAAGCAAATTATTAAACCTAACAAGCATTAGTTATAGAAAGTTGTTATAAAATTTAATATAATGAAATTCTCATATATATAGTATTTTATACACGGCAAACAGCTGAAAAAATCATACAAAGGAAAAAGTAATGGCTAATAGTTATGATGCTGGTAATATCCAGGTTTTGAAAGGACTTGAAGCAGTCCGAAAGCGCCCGGGTATGTACATTGGTTCTACCGGACCACGTGGACTTCATCACCTTGTTTATGAAGTAGTTGATAACTCAATCGATGAGGCAATGGCTGGATATTGTACTCAGATTACAGTTGCCCTTGAACAGAACGATATTGTACGCGTTGAAGATAACGGACGCGGTATTCCTGTTGATATGCATCCTACCGAGCACGTAAGTGCCCTTGAACTTGTTTTGACCCGACTTCATGCCGGCGGTAAGTTTGATAAGGGTTCTTATAAAGTTTCGGGTGGTTTGCACGGTGTAGGTGTTTCCTGCGTAAACGCTCTTTCTGACTGGATGGAAGCAACCGTAAAACGTGACGGACATATTTACCGCCAGCGTTTTGAAATTGGTGTTCCAAAAACTAAGGTTGAAACTATCGGTGAATCTGATGAGCACGGAACTACAATCCGCTGGAAGGCTGACAAGACAATTTTTACAGAAACGACTCAGTATGATTTTGATGTTTTAAAGACCCGTCTCCGAGAGCTGGCTTTTTTGAACAGCGGTATTGTGATTATTTTCCGCGACGAACGCCTGGAAAATCCAAAGGAAGAAATTCTCAAATTTGAAGGCGGTATAAACGAGTTTGTAAAGGAATTGAATAAGGGTAAGGGAGTTGTTCCTGAAGATCCAATTTACATCAACGAAGAAAGCAATGATGTAATTACAGAAGTTTCAATTCAATACAACAATTCTTTTGCAGAAAACATTCATACTTTTGTAAACGACATTAATACCCGTGATGGTGGTACTCATCTTGAAGGATTTAAATCTGCCATTCGTTTTGTATTGAATAAATTCTTTGAATCAAATGAAAAGCTTAAAAAGTTGATTGATAAGGACGAAAAGCTTACTTATGAAGATTTGAGCTCCGGTCTTACAGCCGTAATTTCCATGAAGGTTCCTGAACCTGAATTTGAAGGTCAGACAAAGGAAAAGCTTGGAAACACAGAAGTAAGAACAATTGTAGATCAGATTCTTAAGGAAAAGCTGACAGTTTATTTTGAACAGAATCCAAATGCTCTGGAAGCAATTCTTAAAAAGGGAATTGATGAAGCCAAGGCACGTATTGCAGCCCGCAAGGCAAAAGACAATATGCGCAAAAAGACAATGAGCGACGGCTTTGGTCTTCCTGAAAAACTTTCTGACTGTTCTTTGAAAAATCCTGAACTCTGTGAAGTTTACATAGTCGAAGGAGATTCTGCGGGTGGTTCTGCAAAGAAAGGCCGCGATCCAAAAACTCAGGCTATTCTTCCTCTCTGGGGAAAAATGCTTAACGTTGAAAAGGTTCGTCCTGAAAAGGTAATGAACAACGATAAGCTTGAACCTGTAATTGCATCTTTGGGTGCGGGTTTTGGAAAAGATTTCAATATAGACAAACTGCGCTATCACAAAATCATCATCATGGCCGATGCCGATGTCGACGGTTCACATATCCGTACTCTGCTTTTGACTTTCTTCTTCCGCTATATGCCGCAGCTAATTGAAAACGGTTATGTTTATCTTGCTATGCCTCCTCTTTTCCGCGTACAGCTTGGAAAGAAAGATCCTGTTTACTGTTACAGTGATGCAGAACGTGATGCCGCTCTGGATGCTCTTGGAGAGCAGAGAAATAAGGCTGAAGTTCAGCGATATAAAGGTCTTGGTGAAATGGACGGAAAACAGCTTTGGGAAACAACAATGGATCCTGCCCACCGCAAAATGCGCGTTGTAACAATTCCAGACGCAATTGCTGCAGATAAAATTTTCAGCGTATGTATGGGTGAGGAAGTTGAACCTCGCCGTGAATTCATTGAGTCTAACTCAAGTTACGCAAACCTGGATATTTAGTAAAGGAAATAAAAAATGGAAGAAATTAAAA
This sequence comes from Treponema sp. C6A8, assembly GCF_000619925.1. Lineage (GTDB taxonomy): Bacteria > Spirochaetota > Spirochaetia > Treponematales > Treponemataceae > Treponema_D. The sequence continues at coordinate 121,026 of NZ_JHVB01000006.1, forward strand.
CACCTGAAGGTGGAACAGTTATAAAAATTCCAATTGAGGATGAAGTAAAACAGGCATACATCGACTATTCTATGTCGGTAATTGTTCAGCGTGCCCTGCCGGATGTTCGTGACGGACTTAAGCCGGTTCACCGACGAATAATGTATGCAATGGATACACTTCATCTTGCAAGCGGTGGAAAGACTAAAAAGTGTGCGACAATCGTCGGTGAAGTATTGGGACATTACCATCCTCACGGAGACGCTTCTGTTTACGATGCACTTGTTCGTCTTGGTCAGGATTTTGCTCAGCGCTATACAACAGTAACTCCACAGGGAAACTTTGGTACAATCGCCGGTGACCCTGCCGCTGCTTACCGATACACCGAAGCCAAGATGTCTAAAATCACCGAAGAGATGGTTGCGGACATTTCTAAAAATACGGTTGATATGATTCCGAACTTTGATGACACCACAAAGGAGCCGTCAGTTCTTCCAGCTGCTTTCCCATTTCTTCTTTGTAATGGAACTACAGGTATTGCCGTTGGTATGGCAACAAACATGCCAACCCATAACCTGCGCGAAGTAGCCGCAGCTATTTCTGCCTATATTGATAATCCTGATATTTCAATTGATGAACTGATGCATCATATCAAAGGTCCGGACTTCCCGACCGGCGGTATTATTTACGGTAAGGCTGGAATTAAAAAGGCTTACACAACAGGCCGCGGAAAAATTGTAATCCGTTCTAAGTTCACAATTGAAACTGACAAGCACGGGCGTGAATCAATTGTATTTACAGAAGTGCCTTACGGCGTAAACACAACAAACATTATCCGCCGCATAAAAGAGCTTATCCGCGACAAGATGATTGAAGGTGTAACAAATGCCAACGATGAATCATCTGACCGTTCAGGTATGCGCCTTGTAGTAGATTTGAAAAAAGGTGCAATCACAAAGATTGTCCTCAACCAGCTTTTTGCAAAAACTGATTTACAGTCGAATTTTGGTGTAATCAACCTTGCCCTGGTTCCACAGGAAAAGGAAGGAGCTCCACGTTATGATGAGCCGGGTCTTCTTACACTTAAACCTGAATACCTTAAGCCTGAGGTTCTGAACCTTAAGCAGCTTATCATGCACTTTGTAAATCACCGCGACGAAGTAATTACCCGCCGCACGATTTATGATTTGAAGATTGCAAAACACCGTATGCACATTCTTGAAGCTTTGATTACCGCAATCAACAATATTGATGAAGTAATTAAAATCATCAAGGAAAGCCGGGATACAGAAGCGGCAAAACTTGCTCTGGAAAAACGTTTTGACTTTGATGATGAGCAGGCACAGGCAATTGTTGATATGCAGCTCAAACGCCTTACACATCTTCTTATTGAAGATTTGCAGAAGGAAATTAAAGAGCTGCAGGCATGGATTGATTACCTGCAGGATCTGCTTGATCACCATGAAAAGATTTTGCAGCTGATTAAATCTGATACAAATGCACTTGCAGAAAAATATGGTGACGACCGCCGCACAGACATCGTTGCTGATGAAGTAGAAGAAATCAACGTTGAAGATATGATTAAGGACGAGGACATGGTTGTAATGATTTCCCGCCTTGGTTACATCAAACGTGTTTCTGTTTCAAAATACAAGAAGCAGGGTAGGGGAGGGGCCGGCAGTAACAGTACAAACCTCCTTGAAGATGATTACATCAAACAGCTCTTCATTGGTTCTACAAAAGATTATCTCTTGTTCATTACAAACCTGGGTCGCGCTTACTGGATCCGTCTTCACGAAATTCCAGAGTCAGAAAAAGCAAGCCGTGGTGCTCATATCAAGGGACTCCTTTCAATCGGGCCGGATGAAGAAATTACAACTGTTGTTTCACTCAAGGAATTCAGCGACAGTCAGTACCTCTTTATGATTACTTCTGAAGGAACTGTAAAACGCGTTTGCACAAGTGAATTCACAAATGCCCGTGCTAAGGGAATTATCGGAATTAAACTCCACGAAGGAGACAAACTTGTAAGCGCAATCCAGACAAGTGGTAATGCTGAAGTAATGATGATTTCCCGCCGTGGTAAGGCCCTCCGCATTACAGAAGATTCTGTCCGCGAGATGGGACGCGCAAGCTGCGGTATTAAGGGAATGAAGCTTTCTGAAGGTGATGAAATTGCCGCTGCCGTTAAAGTTGAAGAAGACTCAAGTATCATCCTTGTAACAGAAAAAGGATTTGGAAAACGAGTTTCATTCGATAACTTTAATACTCACGGTCGAGGAACAAGCGGTCAGAAAATCTTTGGAAACACTGATTCTAAGGGTGAAATTATTGGAGCTCTGGACATTAAACTTAAGGATGAACTTGTGTTTATGACCAGCCAGGGTAAGACTCTGCGCCTTAAAGCAACAGATATTAAGGAACAGGGAGCAGGAGCTTCTGGTGTAACCCTTGTAAAGGTAAATGAACCTGATTATCTTGTTGGAATTGACAAAATTCAGGATAAAGACGAGTAATTCTATATAATATATAGAATTACATAGATATTGATAAAACTTAAAAATTATTCAGTAATTTGGTATATTTTGTTGACAAATTATGCTAAATAACTGATAATTATATTAAGGGTAACAACTATTTCAAATAGTTTAAGGGTGATATTAATCAGGCGAAGGGCTAATCAACGGATTGATTAGCCCTTTTATTTTTAACTTATCTTTTTATTACAAATCCAGGTAAAAATTTCCAGCTGATGTTCCACGTGAAACAGAATAAACAGTTATACACATATTGTGGATAGCTTGTTAACTATGTGGATAAGTCTGAAAGTTATCCACAATTTCTCCACATGATGTGGATAAGTTGTGTGGGGGATTGTTCCACGTGAAACATGAGTAATATGTCATTATCTGGCTTGACCAGATAATCTGTTTGTGTAAAAAGAGAATGGGCGTCTTCTCTTATGTTTCACATGAAACGTACCCAAATGGATAATTAAACAAAGTTTCACATGAAACACAGTGGAACGCTCATTTGTAAAAGTTTCACGTGGAACCAAAATATTAACATCAGATAAGTAAAGCTAAAAATTGCTCTCGCAATTTTCTTAACGCTTTGCTATCAATCAAGAAGTTCGCCAGCGAACTTCTCTCATGTTCCACGTGAAACATCATCTCTAGAAATTTATAACAATCGATAGTTAGTTAACTTTTTAATGAAAGATAGTTAGTAGAAATAAAACCAATATAAATAAATTATTTACATATGACTCCCGGTTACAGAGTATGGAACAAAACCGCGCGATATCGCGCTACACGCTGTTTGTGGTAAAGAAACTATAGATATGGTCGCTTTCGCGACCGCCACAACCAGAGTGTTTTTGCCCCACACTCTGTAACCTCGCGCCAGTTTAACTTCCTTAGTTTATAATGAGTTTTCATTGATGAGCACGGAATATATGAAAATAAAATTTCCTAAATATTGAATTCAGTTTTAGAATATTAGATATGAAGAAGATTTTTTCGACTTTAATTATTTCTATGAGTCTTTTCTGCCTGAATGCGAAAACTGTAAGGGTAGGGTATTTCAAGGACGGCGGAAGGGTAATGCAATACACTTCTGACACGGGAAAGAAATCCGGCTTTTCTTATGAATATCTTCAGACGCTTGGTTCTTATACGGACTGGGATTTTGAATATGTTTACGGCTACTGGGATGAACTTTACCAGAAACTTATTTCGGGAGAAATAGATATTCTTACAGATGTTTCTTATTCTGAGGCCCGCAGTAAGCTTTTCAGTTATTCGGAATTCCCGATGGCGCAGGAAAATTATTATTTGTACGTAAATAAGCATAATCCGGATGTAGTGGCAGAAAATCTTTCTTCATTAAACGGAAAAACTATTGCGCTGGGAAAAGGAACCTATCAGTACGGACTTTTGATGGAATGGCTTAAGCGCCACGACGTAAATCTTAATATTTCCCTTGTTCCTTTTGATAAAGTTAACGAAGAAGAGTTTAATAAGGGAAATTATGATTTGTTTCTGGCAATTGATTTAATTTCTAACTTTGACTGGGAACCGGTGGCAAAAATAGGATCTTCTGACATTTTCGTTGCTGTTTCTAAAGCCCGTCCTGATTTGCTTAAGGAATTGAACGAGGCTCAGACAACGCTTTATATTTCTAATCCTTATTACAACAATAATCTCTGGGGAAAATACTTTTCCAGCACATCTATTACAAAACGCCTTTCGCAGAATGAAATGGACTGGCTTTCTACAAAAACAAGTTTGAATGTAGGCTGTTTTACAAATGATTTTTTGTTTTCGCCTGAAAATCGCCTGAATGATAATTCCGGCGTCGTTAGCTTTATTTTGAACAGATTAAAAACTCAGTTTGGTTTATACGACCTTCCGATTAAATATTCTTATTACGAAGAGAAAGAAGATATTATAAATGCCCTCAAATCCGGGGAAATTGATATTGCTTTTCCTTTTTTGTATGACCTTTATTCTGCTGAAGAAAATAAAATCGCTCTTTCCATGCCATGTCTTTCTGCAAGTTTTTCATACGTTTATATCCAGGGAATGTCTTACGAAAAGTTTATCAAGAAGGTTGGAGTATTAAGAGGCAAGCGAGCTGCTGAATATTTTGAAAATACAGAAACTTCCCGGCTTTCAGAAATTCACTATTACGACAGAATGGATGAGTGTCTGCATGCTCTTCTTACTGGGGAAATCTACAGCGTTGTTGTGAACACCAGCGCCGCTTCATCATTTTTATTCGGCCGGGAAAAATATCGCAGCCTGACAATGGTAAATATGGATTCTTCTGCTGACCTCTGCTTTGCTTCGGATAATAACAATAAAGCCGTCATTCCCTTAGTGAATAAGTTGATTTCCATAATTAATAAAAATGATTTGAATGCCGAACTTATCAAATATTCGATTGCGGATAAGAGTTATTCCTTTTATGACTTCTGGGATGATTATTCTGTATTTATCATCACCGGCATTCTTCTTCTGATAATTCTGATTGTAGCTCTTGTGGCTGCACTTAAATACATTCAGGTTTTGATGAACTTCGACAGCGTAACCCACCTTTTAACGCGGCACAGTCTTAAGACTCACATTAAGGAATTCATGAATCAGGCTGTTGAAGAAAATCAAATTTTTTCTGTTATCATTTTTGATCTGGATGATTTCAAGCAGATTAATGAAGGCTTTGGCCATGATGTTGGTGATGAGGTTTTGCGCATTACATCGGAAATTATTCAGAAGGGAGTTTCTGCAAAAGACAAGGTTTTCAGATGGGGCGGCGGAGAATTCCTGGTTCTGCTTCAGGCTGATAAAAAAACTTCAGAGGCTGCTGCAAATCGAATACGCGAAAATATTGCCGGTCAGGTTTTTGTAGATAATGGTAAAAAATTCAAAGTTACTATTAGCGGCGGTTTAAGTTTCTATCAGCCGGGAATTGAATATACAGAAATGCTGATTGATGCGGAAGCAAATCTCTATGAAGGAAAGATGAAAGGAAAGAATGTGATTGTCTGCTCAGAAGGCGGTCTGAAGTAATTAATCTATACAGGTGTATTGGAAACTTCTTGCAGACAAAATTGATTAAAATCTTAGTTAAAGAACTGCGAAATTGTTTCAAAAAGAATTTCGCGGTGAATTGGTTTTGAAAGATGAGCGTTCATTCCGCTTTCCAAAGCTCGTTTTTTATCTTCTTCAAAAGCGTTGGCAGTCATGGCAATAATAGGAAGATTTGCCAGCTTTTTGTTCTTCATTTTTCTAATCAGGCGTGTTGCTTCATAGCCGTCCATATAAGGCATCTGAACATCCATAAGGATAAAGTCGTAAGGTTCGTTTTCTGATTTCTGAACCTGTGAAACTGCTACAGCTCCGTTTACAGCTTCTTCTACAATCAGGCCTTCATCTTCCAGAATGTCGCGGGCAATTTCCCGGTTGAGTTCATTATCTTCAACCAGAAGAACGCGTTTGTTTTTAAGGTTGATTTTAGACTTCTTCTTGGCCGGTTCTTTGGTCTGCTTAATCTGCTGCTGATTTTGGATTTTAAAATTAAAGAGGAAAGTTACTTTTGTTCCTTTTCCAAGTTCACTTTCGATTTTTACTTTTCCACCCATCAGGTCAACAAGATTTTTTACAATTGCCATTCCAAGACCTGTTCCCTGAATTCCTGTATCAGTCATGTTGCGTTCACGGGAGAACATTTCAAAAATATGCGAAATGAATTCTTTTTTCATTCCGATACCTGTGTCTTCGATTATGAATTCATAGGCTGCAGTTTCTTCTTTTTTACTTTTAAGCTCTGAGATTGTAATATGAATTTTTCCGCCGGCTTTTGTGTATTTGAGCGAGTTTCCAACGATATTCAAAAATATCTGGCTGAGGCGGAATTCATCAGCAATAACAAATTCATTTGCTAAATCCTTGAAAGTAACGTCCAGGTCAAGTTGATTCATCTGGGCATTAACTGATTCCATCTCAACAATTTTATTAATTGTTTCACGGATGTTGATTGGCTTTTCATCAAGCGTGATTTTTCCGTTTTCGATTCGGGCCATATCAAGAACGTCGTTAATCAGTTTAAGAAGGTGCTCACTGCTCATCTTAACTTTTTCAAGGCAGTCATGAACCTTTTGCGGATTATCAAGATATTTTTCTGCCATTGAAGAATAACCGATGATGGCGTTCATTGGCGTTCGGATATCGTGAGACATATTAAAGAGGAAAGTTGATTTTGCCTTGTTTGCTGCTTCGGCTTTCAGTTTTGCCTCTTCAAGTTCCTGTTTCTGCGACATTTCCTGGCGGCGTTGTTTATCAATGTTTCGATAGCCCAGCACGACGTTGAGCTCGCGTTTGTATCTTGTATCGCGAACCATTTTTAACTGATACCAGGTTTCTCCAACTTCCGGCAGGTTGATTTTAAAATCATAATAATAGAAAGGATTTGCAGCCAGAGTTGATTTGATTTTTGATGCCGAAAGCATTTCCAGGATTTTTTCCTGATTTTCCGGGTCGATTTTTGTCAGACAGATATGGCGTAAAATATCCATAAACTTTGGAATCGAGACAAACAAATCTGATGAAATCGGCTGCATTCGGCGGTAGAAATCACTGGTTCGATATTCAAATACGCGGTCTTTATCAAATTCAATGTAGAAGATGCTTGTGTAGTCATCTGACATTGTGTTGATAACGGCGTTAAGCTGAAGGTTAAGTTCTGTCTGCCGCTGAATTCTTTCTACCTGTTCCAGGTTCTTTTTGTTTTCTTCATCAATATTATGAATTCCCAGAATGAAGGTATTTCGGGTATCCCAGTCATTAGTTTTTACTAATTTAATCTGATAATGCGAATTGGACTCGTTATTATTCTGCAGCCTGTAATTGATTGTGAACATATCCTTTGAGTAGAACTCGCGGTAAACATTTTTTTTGTTCAGGGCAAGAAGGGTAGTTTCAAAATCATCTTTTACTATATTGGATGCAAAATATTTGCAGAAAACAGAATAGATAACTACGTCGTTTATTTTTTTATTTCGGTTCTGAAATTCTGGAGTTAATCGGATTTGAGAAATCGTGTCATTTTTAAGGTCTGCATAAAACACGGCTTCAAAATCTGATGAAAGAGACTGGATGATAGATTTATTGAATTTGAAATCTGCATCTTTGATTGCTCTGTCTGGAATAGGCATGAGCATTGTGAACATGAGCAGATCATCAGAATTATCAGATTTTGTAAGATAGGAAACCTGGCGCACATTGCTGAAGCTTCCGTCTATAAGCTGGGTATTATAGATAAAATCAATTTTGGTATGGCCTGCTTCAAACTGCTCTTTCAGATATTCAATATTGTTGAATTTTCGATAAAGAACAGAATTTGATAAAAGCATGGTATCTGCCCACCATTTATGAAAGGAAGTAAAAGAAAATGGCGGTTTCAAATCCTGAAAGGTCGTAAGGGTTTTTGTTTCACCCTGATCGAAATAAACTATATCACCAATGAATTTATCTTTTGAAATATTCGCGCAGTAATTTTCCAGAGACCAGGCTTTTAAAGCTTTTCCAAGCAGATTTAGGTTTATAGAATTCAGAGAAAATACGTTAGTGAAGTCTTCAAGTGTATCCATATTAATTATTTTTATAATTTAAAGAAAACTATATTAACTGACGAAAAAATTTATAATAGTATTTCTATATACTAAGTATAAAATATAATTAATAAACATGAAATGAAAAAATTAGGAGTTCGTAAAAATATGTCAGATTCTGATGAAAATGTTACAAACGAAAAGAAAACTAAAAAACAAAAGAAAGTAAAAGAGGCAAAAGGAAAATCTAAAGGGCATCTTTTTGTCAAAATTACTCTCATAATTGGTATTACAACTATTTTGCTGAATGTTCTGGAAACAATAGGCTTAATAGAAGGATATGTACGTCCTGCTTTGCGTCATTCAACTGTTGACCGCTATGAGGAAGTTACTAAAGAATATGCTGACGGAATCAGACATACTATCGATCAGTATCTTGCTTATTTGTCTTATTACACAGAGGCTGACGTAATTGAAACTGAAGACGGTGAGCAGATTGTTGAATGGATGCGTGACCATATTGATCATCGTCCTGAAGTTTTTGACTATATCGGTTACAGTGATTCAAGCGCTGTTTTTTATTCTGATAAGGGAAGCCAGGTAGGAATCAGGGACCGTGATTACTGGCAGGCTATCATGCAGATGGGTAAGGAAGTTTACATTGATGACCCTACTACATCTAAATCAACCGGCCAGACAATTGTTCATGTTTGTAAGGCTGCAAAGGCAAACGGCCACACAGTCGGATTTTTCTGCGGTGTAATTCAGGTTGATAATATTACAAAGCTTCTTGAAGATATTGCTCTTGAGGATTTAGGTGCCGCTGTACTCCGCGCAGGAAATGGTTCACGAATCAATGTTCTGGGCGAAGATTATATTATGGATGCCTTTAATGAAAGCCCTCAGAGTGAAGAAGTAACAGAACAGATTGTAAGCGATACTTTCATCGGAATCAGCGATTCAGTTTGGGTTAAATCTGAGCTTGGAGAAGTTCTCTGCGTTTACACTCCGATTGCAAAAACAAAGTGGTCACTTTCAGTTATGCTTGACGGAAGAAAGGTTACAGCCCTGGCTCACAACGTAGCAAAAATTATGATTGTCTGCGCTGTAGTTCTGGTTATTCTTGTACTCATAATTGCTTCACTGACAGTTTATAAGGCTCTTAAGCCTCTTAAGAAGGTAGAAGACGCTATTCTTGAAATTGCTACAGGTAATGCTGATTTGACTAAACGAATTAATTTGAAGCTTAATAATGAAGTTGGCCGCGTAGTTGAAGGATTTAATCTTTTCAGTCAGAAGCTTCAGGAAATCATTTCTACTATGAAGGCTTCTAAGGATGAGCTTGTTTATGCGGGTGAAACTTTGCAGTCTAGCATTAATGATACAGCTTCATCGGTAACAGAAATCACTGCAAATATTGAAAGCATCGGTACAAGTATTGCTACTCAGACTGGCAGCGTTAACGAAACTGCAGGCGCCGTAAATCAGATTGCTTCGAATATTGATTCATTGAACAAGATGATTGAATCTCAGTCTTCTTCGGTTGTACAGGCTAGTGCGGCTGTTGAGCAGATGATTGGAAACATCAATTCGGTTAATAATTCAGTTCAGAGAATGGCACAGGAATTCTCTACTCTTCAATCGCGCGCTATCGTTGGTGTTCAGAAGCAGGATGATGTAAACAATAAGATTGAGATGATTGAATCTGAATCTAAGGCTTTGCAGGACGCAAACACTGTAATTTCTGATATTGCAGAGCAGACAAATCTTCTTGCAATGAATGCGGCAATCGAGGCAGCGCATGCCGGCGAAGCTGGTAAGGGCTTCAGTGTTGTTGCAGACGAAATCAGAAAGCTTAGTGAAACATCATCTGCTCAGTCTAAGACAATCGGTGACCAGCTCACTAAGATTACACACGGAATTGAAGAGATTGTAAGTTCTTCTCAGGATGCTAAGAAGGCTTTGAGCGAGATTTCTATTGGAATTAAGAATACTGATAATCTTGTTCAGGAAATTTCTAATTCTATGCAGGAACAGGAAGAAGGTTCTAAGCAGATCAGCGAAGCTTTGCACAATATGAATGACAGCAGTTCTGAAGTAAAAACAGCTTCTCTTGAAATGGCTGAAGGAAATAAGGCAATTCTCAGCGAAATCAAGCACCTGCAGGATGCAACATACAGCATGAAACAGGGCATGGACGAAATGTCAGAAGGTGCTAAGCACATCAATATGACAAGCGCCAACCTTTCCGATATTTCAGGAAAAATGGAAGCTTCTATTAGGTCTATGGGCGACCAGGTTGATCAGTTTAAGGTTTAATAAAACATACGGTTAAATAGAAAGTGCCTGATTTTAAGTCAGGCACTTTTTTTATGCTAGTTGAATAGTGCGTTGAAGGCGTCGCGGGCTTTCTGGGCTTTGTCAGCGGGTGTGCCTCCTGCCAAGCCCGAGCTAGTGCCTGTTACTGCGGGCTTAAAAAAATCGCAGAAGTTTGAGCGTTCTTTATCGCGCACGGGTTCTTCTATAGTTTCATGACAGTCGTAGTGGCTGCCTGGGGCATAAAATTTGCAGTTGATACAGGAATGTAAGTCTGCGCCGCAGTTTTGGCAGGTTGAATCTCTATAGATTGTGCCTTCCGGCATTGGTTTTCCACATTTTTTACACATATAAATATGTTACATCTCTTATATGAATAACTCAATCACAAAAACGACAGCGCAGCAGACGCAGGCTACTGGGAATAGACCGGCACCGAAGAGGGAAAGAATAATTCCGATGGCGAGGGCGGCGATTCCTGCAACTGGGGATTGGGTTGCCTGAACAATGGCCGGGAAGGTCATGATTGCCAGGGTGACGTAGGGAACGTAATACAAAAAGGAGCGGATAAAACGGTTTTTGATTGGCTTTCGGATAAGAGTGAGCGGTAAAACTCGGATTATATAGGAAACTGCGGCGGCGGTGAAAACTGCTAGGGCGATGTAAAGGTTTTTATTCATTTTCTATCTCCTGTGGAAGCGGTTTTAAGATTGCGCAGATTGCGGAAATCAGGATTGTGAGGATGATTGTTCTTGTACCCCCTGACAATTCCTTAACGAGCGGGAGAAGTGTACAAACGTAACTTGCGGCAAAGCTTACTGTAACTGCAACGGCGATTGTGAGGCTGCGTTTTGCCGGCGGAATGATGATTGCAAGGAACATTCCATAAAGTGCTACCGAAAGTGCGCTTACAACGCGGGCTGGAAGGAAGTTTCCTGCGATTATTCCAAGGGAAGTTCCGATGCTCCAAAGAGGCACGGCAACGGCGATGGCACCGTAATTGTAGAAAGGCTCCAGCTGACCCCGGCGGCCAAAAGAGATTCCGAAAATTTCGTCAGTAACACCAAAGCCTACAAAAAGGCGTTGGACTAATCCTGCGTCCGGAGAAAACTTCTGGCTTAATGAGCAGCTCATAAGCAGGTAGCGGGCGTTTACTACCAGAGTGATAATTGCGATTTCGACAAAGGTTGCGGCTGACTGAATTGAGGTGAAAAGTGCGTACTCACCGGCAGAGGCAACGCAGAAAAAGCTTGCAAAAAATCCCTGAATGGCGTTGAGACCTGCGTTTCTTGCAACGATTCCGAGTGAAAATGATACGGCAAAATATCCGAGCCCGATTGGAATTCCGTCCCGGAAGCCTTCTAGAAAAACAGTTTTGTGTTTCATAGGTACTCAAAAATATAACTTTACTGAGGTTTGAGCAACCACTCTAAACAGTTTTGCCGTCCCAGTCATTAGAATGTTCGTGTTCGTACGCGATGGCGGCATCAAAGTCTACCTGAGGCGCGCAGTGTTGTTCTATATTAAGCGCGGTCTGATGAAGGCGACGGATGCAGTCTGATTTTTCGCGGTAGCCGAGTTTTGATTTTTCTATGCTGTCTCGAAGAATTCTGATTGATTCATCATAGATTTTAAGGGGAACCGGGAATGGATGGCCGTCTTTTCCGCCGTGGGCAAAACTGAAGCGTGCCGGGTCGGTAAATCGCGAAGGTGTTCCGTAGATGACTTCGCTTACAAGGGTGAGCGACTGCAGGGTACGAGGACCGAGTCCTGGTGTAAGCAGCAGGGATTCAAAATCCTGTGGTTGATTTTCATAGGCTGTGGCAAGAACACCGCCAAGGCGTTTGAGGTCTATGTCTTCTGCGCGGACTTCATGGTGGGCAGGCATCACAAGTGAACGGCCGGTAGTCTGAATCTGGATGTGATCTGGAATTTCAGAAGAGAGCGGAGGGAGACCTTCAAAAAGTTCAGGCTGAGCCGGGGGCGTTGCGGGGGTGTCCCCCGCACAGGGGGTAGCGGAAGACAGCTTGCTGGCTGTAGCGAGGGGGGAACTTCCCCCATTCTGCATAATTATCATCTGCGACGGCTCTTTTCCAATCTGCTGGATTTCTTTGATGATGCGGTCGGGATTTTCCTGCGAAAGTTCCAGGATTGACGAGCGGGTGCCCTGGGCGGCGGGATCAGTAAGATTTAGAATCTGGCCGCGGTTTTCGCCAACGACGCCGGTGTGAGGATTTTCGACAAAAGAGTGGAGGTCGGCGGAGCACCAGTGATAGCGGCGGGCTGTTTTTGAGGCCGGATTCATGCCCTGCTGAACGACGGTCCAGTTGCCGTTGCGGGTCAAAATAAAATTGTGCTGGTAGAGCTGGAAGCCGTCCTGAAGGGCATTGTTGTCTACCTTTGCGACAAGTTTGCTGTTTCGGACAAGGGAGTCGCCGTTGAGGCCTTCGCGCTCGGAAATGCCAAGAAGCTCGTCGGGAGTCATTCGAGAATATTTTCCGCGGCCGCCGCAAACGTAAATGCCAAGCTCTTTTGCCCGTGGATTGAGTCCGCGTTTGAGAGCATAGAGAACGCTGGTCGTAATTCCTGAGCTGTGCCAGTCCATTCCCATAACGGCGCCAAAGGACTGAAACCAGAGGGGGTCGGAAAGGCGCACGAGAACCTCGTCAGGACCGTAATTCTGCACCAGGGATTCCACAATCAGCGTGCCCATGACCATCATTCGGTCGGCAAGCCAGCGCGGAACGGTTCCCGTATGAAGAGGCAGATCAGCATGTCCGGAATTACGAATCATAGGAAGAATATAGCATAAAACTGCTATTAAGTGCATAATGTTCAGCATGAAGAACAAGAAAAACAACGAACTTGCGGTGTGCGGGTTTGCGACGGTAAAAAAGCTGGAGAAAAATCATCCGGAGAAGATAAAGAGACTTTTTTTTACGGAAGAGGTTGCGCCCAAGTTTGGCGGACTTTGTAAGAAGCTGGCACAGAATCATGGGATTTATAATCAGAAGCCGGCAGCGGATCTGGAAAAACTGAGCGGAACTGTGCACCATCAGGGTGTTGTTGCGATGATTGATATGCCGGATATTCAACCGCTTGATTCGGATATTACGGACAGCTGGGTTAGTAACGGCGAAAATGCGGTTCTTCTGGATAGAATAGGGAACGCGGCTAATTTTGGCGCTATTGTGCGCAGTGCGGCTTTTTTTGGAATCAGAAATATCATTATTCCGCTTGATGAGGCGCAGTCTTCCATTACCACAAGCAGTTATCGTGTGGCGGAAGGCGGCATGGAATATGTTAATATTTATTCGGTGCGGTCGTCGGCTCGGCTTTTGGAGGCTCTTGCGGGCAAAATGGTTCGCGTGGGTACCGATTTGAAGGCACGAAAGCAGGTGAGCGAGCTAAAAAAGATTTCTGACGGTGGTAAAAAGCCGGTTCTACTGGTGCTTGGAAACGAGGAGCACGGAATCAGTGACACTGTGCGTTCAAACTGCGATGAACTTGTGATTATCCCATGGGGCGGCATGAAAGACGGCGTTAAGGAAAGCCTTGTAGACAGCCTGAACGTGGCACAAGCATCGAGCGTTTTGTTTTACGAACTTATGAATGTGTGATTTTGTCACATACATATTTCTCCTGCCCGCGTAAAATGGGCAGTATGAAAGCAATTTTTAGTTTTTGGAAGAAGTATTCGTTTATTGTTTTGCTGGCAATGATTATCGCCAGCCTTTTTGATTTTCGATTTGCGCTTGCGGCAATTTTCTGCATGGTAAGCCCGATTTTCCTTTCATTTTTTGCAGGCCGCTTCTGGTGTGGAAATCTCTGTCCGCGGGGAAATTTTTTTGACCGCGTGATGAAAAGATTTGCCGCAAAACGCCCTGTGCCCCGTCTTTTTAAGAGCATCCCCTTCCGCGTTGCAGTTTTCGCCTTTATGATGACTATGTTTGCCCTGGGAATCAGGAAAAACTGGGGAAATCTGGCGGGAATTGGTTTTGTATTTTACCGCATGATAGTCATTACAACTCTTGTCGGAATCGTTTTCAGCTTTATCTGGAATGAGCGTACATGGTGTTCCTTCTGTCCGATGGGAAGCGTTGCCGCTATGATTTCTCACTTCAGAAAGCACCCGAACCCTATTACTGTTACCGAAAAATGTATTTCATGCGGAAAATGCGCCCGCGCCTGCCCCATGCAGCTGCACCCTGCCAGGTTCAAGGGCGGTATTGTAAAAGAAAGCGACTGTTTGCGATGCGGTGTATGTGCCGACGCATGTCCAAAAAGTGCAATTTATATGCTAAAACAGAGCAAGAATTACGCTACTTTAGAGCCAGCTCCTGAAGCAAGGAAGGCTTTGTAATTCTGATTTGACCGCGGCCAACTTCAAGAATTCCGCGGTCTTTTAATGAGGAAAGCGTGCGGGAAACAACTTCGCGCGCAGTCCCCAGTTTTTTGGCCAGGGCGTCCTGGGTTATTAGGATTGCCGTCGGGGATGGTTCCCTTTTCCCCAGCCTCAAAAGCATCTTGGCAAGCCGCTTTTCCACCGGCACAAAAAGCAGTTCTTCCACAGCCTGCATTACATTTGCAAAGCGGGCAGTCATCGTTTTATAGGCAAAAAGTTCAACATGAATATTCTGCTCGCGAAGTTTTTCCACAGTTGATGATGGAATTATAATGACCCGGGAAGTTTTTTCTGCCGTCATCTGAACGTGAAAGGCCTTAGGCAAAAAAATACAGCTGGCAGACAAAATGCAGGTTTCCCCGACATTCAGTTCAAAAAGTTCAGCTTCACGGCCATCCTCACTGACCATGCTGGCGCCAATCAATCCGTCTTTTACGATTATAAAGCCCTGGCAGGAACCGCCGCCGGTGGAAATGATATTCCCCGCATCTAAGGTTTTTTCCTGGGCAGATTGCAAAATTAAATCTATTTGCTGAGGGGTTAGCTCTTCGAAAAAAGGAATTAAGGCTTTTATGTCGGATGAAGTCATAAGGAAATTATATCTTATATTTGGGAGTTTTGAAAAAACAATTTTAAGAGCCGCAACGCCCGAGAACTGCAGGGCGGCTTGCCGGCCACCGGAACGAAGTGAGGAGGCTGAGCGTCAGCGAACCCGGAAGTGCGAGTAGGCTGGGAGACTTGCGCCATATTGTACGCTAGACTTTTTTCGTGATTTTAAATAAAATATTATCTAAATATAGAACATGGCTCGCTCTGACCGGCGAGCCTCCACAGGAGTTATAAATGTCTAAAGACGAAATTTTTGACAAACTCAAGAACATTCTTGTAAACGAATTTGAATTGGATGAGGGAGATGTTACTCCAGACGCACTTCTTGGTGATGATCTTGACTTGGATTCTATTGACTCAATTGACTTGATTGTAAAAATGAAGGAATTTATGCCTGCTGATAAAGGAAATGTTGATCCTTCAATTTTCAAATCAGTTAAGACAGTTCAGGATGTAGTTGACGCTCTTGTTCCTTATATGAACTAAGCGCGGGACAGAAACTGCATTTTTAGCAAAACCGGATGTATAGATATGCAGCCGGTTTTTTCTTTTTTAAGGATATTAAGGAATTAGTAATGAATAATCAGCATGATATCGTGAATGAAAAGATTGTTTTGCAGGAAGATAATAAAATCGTTCTGGAATTTGTGATTCCGGCTTCCTGTGATTTTTTTGACGGACATTTTCCTCAGTACAAGCTGCTTCCGGCTGTAGCTCAGTTTGAAATTATCACCCGTTTTTCTAAGAAGTATTTTAAGACTCAGCGTTATGTACCAACTATTAAACGCATGAAGTTTTCGGCTCCTATTAAGCCGGATACTTTGATTAAGCTGGAAATGACTTATAAGAAGGAAAAGGGCCTGGTTTCTTTTACTATGGGCGATGCTAGGGTGGAAGGAAAGGTTTATTCGTCTGGAAGTTTTAATGCTTTGAATGAGGTGGAGGCATAATATGGCAGAAAAAGTAAAAATTATTCCGCAGTTTTTGGATCATGATGAACTGGAAGTTATGCTGCCTCACCGTGGTAAAATGTTTCTTTTGAGCCGTTCTACTGCTCACGATACTGATAATCACACTTTGACAGCTGAAACTGATATTACTCCGGACTGCATTTTCTATGAAGCTGATGCTGACGGCGTTCCTAGCTGGGCTGGTTTTGAGTTCCTGGCTCAGGGTATTTCTGCATTGACTGGTATTACAAATACTGAAAAAGGCAGAACTCCGCTTCCTGGATTTATTCTTTCTGTAATGGAGTTTAAGGCTGACGTTGATTACTTTAAGAACGGCACAACTGTTCAGATGAAGGTAAGCGAAGATTTTCGTGATGAAGAAAATCATGTTTACAGATACATCTGTGAGCTTTTTACAGAAGTTGATGCCGCTGAGCCTAAGGTGACAGCGAAGATTTCGGTTATGGAAACTGAGGACGCTGAGGCGTTGTTCGGTTCTAACTAAAATGATTTATTCGGAATTTGATTTAAAAAATATTCCACGAATTGTTGATTTAGTTGAGACAATGTGGGCGCCGCCAGAGGCTGAAAAAAGCTTTAGGCGCCTTTATGCTGAATTTGTTGTGCAAAGCAACATCAGCGAGTATGAATATTCCATTCAGGGGCTGAAAGAAAAAGCAAAGGTTGCAGAGGAAAATCCTTTTGCAGCTGCGGCTTTTGCCACAAAAAAACATTTTGATTCAGAAAAAAAGCAGCTTGATAAATGGTTTAATGAGGCCACCTGCAATGGAAAAAATCTGACGGAAGAGCAGAAGTATTCTTTTAAACTTTCACGTACATTTTTAGATTTAATGGATTCCAGAGTTTATGAGCTTATGGAAAAAGATGATATAAAGCTTGCTCTTTTTGTAAGCCTAAAAAAAGGCTGCGGGAATCCTCTTTTAGAGCGGTTTAAGGCAGATCTGGCTGGTCAGGGTTTTAAAAACATGTATTTGTGGACTGACTGCGAGTGTAATTATGACTGGTATTTTAAGCATGGTTTTGAACTTGTTGAAAAAGCGGTTTATGAGCCTTTTTCCAGTCCGCAGGAGCCTTATTACACTTTTGTTTTCAGGCAAAACCTTGTAAAATAAAAAGGGTTAGGGATTGTAGGGGCAGCGGAGCTGTTGGTAAGCAGCTTGCTGCGTGCAATGTAGCGATAGCGGAACCCCGAAAAGCCCGACCCGAGCGAAGCGAGGGGAACCTGCAAGGAGTGAATAAAATGGAAAATGTTAATGCAGACAAAAAAGTTCTGGTAACTGGTGCGAGCGGCGGAATTGGTCGCGCGATTGCTGTTGAGGCTGCTAAGGCCGGATATTATGTAATCTGTCACTATAACGGAAGCAAGGGAAAGGCTGAGGAAACTTTGGCTCAGATTCAGGCTGCCGGTGGACAGGGCGAACTTATTCAGTTTGATGTTTCAAACCGCGATGACTGCAAGGCTAAACTTGATGATTTGACTGCGCGCCACGGAATTTTGTGGGGTGTTGTAAATAATGCGGGAATTACCCGTGATAATACTTTTGCTGCTTTGAGCGGTGAAGACTGGGATAAGGTTATTCACACAAACCTGGACAGTTTCTACAACGTATTGAATCCGCTGATTTTGCCTATGGCAAGCCGCAAAAACAAACGCGGAGGAAGAATTATCACTATTTCTTCTGTAAGTGGTGTGAACGGAAACCGCGGTCAGACAAACTATTCTGCTGCAAAGGCCGGAATTATCGGTGCAACAAAAGCGTTGGCTGTTGAGCTTGCCCGTCGCGCAATCACTTGTAACGTAATTGCCCCTGGTGTAATAGAAACTGAAATGACTAAGGCAATTGACCCTGATGTTTACCAGATGATTATGGGAACTATCCCAATGAACCGCGCCGGAAAGCCGGAAGAAATTGCCAGTGCCGCTGTATTCCTTCTCAGCGAAGGTGCAGGATATATTACACGTCAGACATTAGTTATTGATGGCGGTATGTGATGATAATAGCAGAAGCGTTAAAAAATGAGCTGCGACAGCGGGTCATTTTAGCTTCTACATGAAAATCATCTCGCTGGCCGACTATGCGGCCAGCGTTTTTTATTTTAAAATAAAAAAATAGCGTTATTTCAAATCTAAGCTATAATTAACGCATGGAAACTGTAATAAAATCCAGTCCTCTGAAGAAAAGCATTACCGCCAGATGTATTTTTTTCGTCATCATTCTGGGGGCAATAATTACTTTTGTAAATTATGAAGCTTTTCAGCGTAATATGAATGCGAGGAACCAGATTTACCTTACTGAAATCCTGAAATTTGCTGAACAGAATATTGATACCAACGACCTTGCAGAATGTAAGCGCACCTTAAAAACATCAGATAAATTCAATGATTTGCAGAATAATCTCAGAAACATCCTGATTAATTATAATATTGATAATATTTATATCATTGATCCGCTGAATGTTGATTCCACAAAAAATGCCCTCTGCATTATAAACGGAATTTCCAAAAGCAAGCCGCGTGATAATCACGATAAAATCTATTATCTTGGCGATGTTTTTTACTCTTCTTTTTCGCCGGATTTGATGAAGGAACTTATCTGGTCAAAAAAGCATCCTCAGGGAATTGAATTTTATAACGAAAGCGATTCTGCTAAATACGGCAATTATTATACCGCCTACACGCCCCTTATTAGCTCTGACCAGGAAGTTTTAGGATTTTTATGCGCTGACATGTCTATCAGTGACATCAAGAATTCGATTGCCAATCACACAAGACTTGTTTTGATTTTGATTATCATCTGCGGTTTTGTTTTCTGTTATTCCTTCATCACCTGGGGACAGGTTTATATTGTTGAGCCGATTGAAAAACTGGAAAAAAGCGTATCTGAATTTGCAAAAATCAGCCATAATCAGGCAAATCCGAGCGAATTGATTTACAATGAGCCGGACATTCAGACAAATAATGAAGTTGAATTCCTTTCACGAGCCGTTACAAAGATGACTTCCGACATCAAAGCTTATGCCGAAAATCTGATTGCTGCAGAGCATAAAGTTACCGACCTTAAGGAAAACGTTACAAAACTCAACGTTCTTGCCCATCAGGATTCGCTGACTCACGTTAAAAATAAGACTGCCTATGATAAATATGTAGAAATTCTGAATGCAAAAATTAAGGGTGAAACGGCCCGCTTTGCAATCGTCATGATAGATTTGAACCACCTTAAACTGATTAACGACACCTACGGCCACGAACGCGGCAACGATTATATTACTGGTTCCTGCAGCATAATCTGTGATATTTACCAGCATTCGCCGGTTTTCCGAATTGGTGGTGATGAATTTGTTGCTGTTCTTGAACGCCGCGATTATGCTGAACGTGATAAGCTTTTCAAGAATCTTACCGATTTGTTAGGAAATGAAAGCCTTTATGAAGGAAAAGAGCCCTGGCTGAAATACTCCGCTGCTGCCGGACTTGCAGTTTTTAATCCTGACACAGACAAATCCGCAGATGACGTCTTCAAAAAAGCTGATAAGATTATGTATGACAACAAAATTGCCATGCACGGCGGACGGAATTAGTCTAAAAATCGAAAAATCTTGAAAATATCTCTTTCCGTTGCATTTTATAGTAAATTTGTGTAAATTTGGGATATTAAATAGAAAATCTTTTTAGAAGGAATAGATATGAATTTTACAAAACCTAATGGAAAGCGCCGTGTTGTTATTACTGGCGGCAGTATGATTTCTGGTCTTGGCCGTGATTGGGAAACAGCTTATGCAAACCTTAAAGCTGGAAAGAATAAAATCAGATATATGCCGGAATGGGAACGCTTTACAAAGATGAATACCCGTCTGGCTTGTCCTTATGACGGAGAATTGCCTACATTCCCACGTAAAAAGATTCGCGGTATGGGACGTGTTGCACTTCTTTCTCTTGTAACTACAAGTGAAGCTTTGAAGGATGCCGGACTTTTGACTGAAGACGGGGAAGACGTAATTGAAGAATTGAAAAACGGACGCACTGGTATTGCCTACGGAACCTGTATGGGAAGTATGGATGCTATTGGTGACCTTGCAGAAATGATGAGAACTGGTGATTCATCACATTTGAACAGCCAGACTTACATCAAGGCTATGCCTCAGACTAACGCATGTAACCTTTCGGTTTACTATCAGATTCGCGGTCGTGTTATCGTAACTGATACTGCCTGTACTTCTGGTTCACAGTCAATCGGTTATGCTTACGAAGCTATTGAAGACGGTCGCCAGGACATTATGATTGCTGGTGGTGCAGAAGAGCTTTCAGCTCCTGATGCTGCAATTTTTGATACTCTGGGTGCAACTTCGGTAATGAATAAAACTCCTGAACAGACTCCAAAATGCTGGGATAAGGATCGTGATGGTCTTGTAATTGGTGAAGGTTCTGGTACTTTGATTCTGGAAGATCTTGAGCACGCTGTAAAACGTGGTGCTAAAATCTATGCTGAAATTGCCGGCTTTGGTACAAACATGGACGGAACTCACATCACTAGCCCTAATGCTGAAACTCAGGCTTATGCTTTGCAGATGGCTTTGGATGATGCTGGAATTACAGCTGATCAGATTGCATATGTAAATGCTCACGGAACTGGTACTCACCACGGTGATATTTCTGAAAGCCAGGCTGTTTATAAGGTTTTCCAGCGTGATGTTCCAATCAGTTCTACAAAATCTTATATCGGTCATATTCTTGGTGCATGCGGTGCGGTTGAAGCATGGCTTACAATTCACATGATGAACGAAGGCTGGTTCCATCCTAACTGCAACCTTGTAAACGTAGATCCTGAATGTGCGCCATTGAATTACATTACCGGCGACGGTTTGAAAGCTGATGCTGAATACGTAATGAGCAATAACTTCGCTTTTGGAGGTGTTAATACCTCTTTAGTATTTAAAAAGTGGCATAATGAATAGGATAAAATAAGTAAACTAATACTTAGGAAGAAGCGTGGGACTTTTAGTTCCGCGCTTTTTTATTTCTTGACGATTGCTTTTAATTTTTAGTAAGTTATTTATAAGGAGTTCGCTATGGCAAATGTTCAGGTTTCGGAAGCAATTAATCTTACTAACCAGATTTTGGGATATGTTGAACAGGCGGAGCGTTCTCTTTCAAGCGCGCGGAACTGGGGCTTTTTTGACGTTTTGGGCGGCGGTTTTATAACTGATTTGATTAAGCATTCAAAACTCAACCGGGCGAGAAGTGCTATGGACGATGTAAATTACCTTATGCAGCGTCTTCAGCAGGTTTTGGGTAGCATTCAGATGCCGGCGGATTACCGCATGGAGATTGGAAATTTTGCAACTTTTGCGGATTTCTTCTTTGACGGTGTTTTTGCTGACGTTTACATGGTGAGTAAAATCATGCAGAGCCTGGACGAGGTTAGAAGGCTGAAAGGCAAACTTTACGAATTAAAGGCGAAACTTGAAGGTTTACGAATTGAATAGAAAAAAGGCGTCCTTGGGAAGGGCGCCTTAAATATTTAACGGGGCACTACGCCCGAGAATTGAGCAGCGCGAAGCGGTTACCGCCTAGGGGGCGGGAACTGACCGTCAGGGAACTGCGAAATGCGAGCAGGTAGCTTGGCTGGCGACAAATTTTTCTAAAAACAAAAATTTCTGAAAAAATTTTCACAAATTCTTCAAAATAAATTTGACAAAAAAAGAAATCGAGTTAAAATGAAATTAATAACATGAAAGCGGTTTCAGAAACAGCTTTCTGAAACTTTTAGGAGTTTTAACTTGATAGCTACGGGACAGGTGACAATTTATGATGTTGCAAAAAAAGCGGGTGTCAGCCCTGCGACAGTTAGTCGTGTCCTGAACTCGCCGGAACTGGTTGGCGAAAAGAAACGTCAGCAGGTTCTTGAGGTTATCAAAGAGCTGAACTTTGTTCCTAAGGCCGATGCGGTTATCAATGCGCGAAAAACTTACAAAAAAATTGCCGTAATTGCACCATTTTTTACTCAGCCTTCATTTATGCAGCGTCTCCGCGGTGTTACTGAGGTTCTTGCCCCAGAGCACTATGAGCTTGTGATTTATTCTATCAGCACAACTGAAGATTTGAACAACTACGTTACCAGCCTGGTGGTTCAGAAACGTGTGGACGGACTGATTTTGTTCTGCGTAAAGATTAGCGAAGAAATGCAGGAGTTTTTGAAATCGGCTTCTTTCCCGGTTTGCTTTGTTGAAAACGTTTATGACGATTTTGACTGCATCGTGATTGATAACAAGAAGGGCGGAAAGACTGCGGCTGAATATTTTTACAATCTGGGCTGCCGAAATCCTGGTTTTATTGGCGAAAGTTCATATCTTGATTATTCGGTGCCGGCAACTGAAGACCGATTTGAGGGTTATAAGAAATTCTTTGCTCAGAAGGGCATTGATATAAAACCTCAGAATGTCTGGCTTGGTGATTTTACTGAGGATAAGCTTGATGTGGGAATTAACGCATTCTTAAATCAGGCTGAAGATTTGGACTGTGTTTTCTGTTCCAGTGATTTGATTGCTACCCGTTTTTACTATCTGGCGCGTCAGAAGGGAATTAAATGCCCGGATAAAATTAAAATCCTTGGTTTTGATGACATTGATATTTCGCAGTATGTGGGCTTGAGCTCGATTGACCAGCATCTGGAAGAATCGGGAAGGCAGGCGGCTCAGCAGATTTTGGAGCGCATTTCAAATCCGGAGAAGTCGGCTATTTCGATAAAATTGCCTTTGCACGTGGTGGAAAGGAATACAACTTGTTAGTGAATGAACAGAGGAAGGCTGTTCTTTACATATTTTATTAAAGTTTATCCGCAAGATTTTAGGAGGTCGGATTATGAAAAAATTAGCCCTAGCAGGTTTATGTGGCGCTGCTTTGCTGGCATCTTTTATGGGATGTTCTAAGAAAGCAGGTTCAAGTGGAAAAGCAGCTGACAAGACTATTCTTGTTTTTGGTGCTTTCCGTGGTGAGGAACAGGCTCGCTTTGAAGAAATTGTAAAACTCTTCAATCAGAAACATCCTGAGTTCAACGTAGTTTATGAAGGAAGCCCTGAGTTCGAAACACAGATTCAGGTTCAGGCAGAAGCTGGTACTCCACCTGATATCGCTGCTTTGCCACAGCCAGGTATGATGAAGAACTTTGCTGCAAAAGGTTATATCAAACCGCTCGGAACAAACGTACTTAAGGCAATTGAAAAGAATTATGCTCCAGTTTGGAAGGACCTTGGTTCTGCTGAAGACGGAAAAACATACGGTGTATTCCATCGTGTAAATGCCAAGAGTTTCGTATGGTACAACAAGCCATATTGGGAATCAAAAGGATATACAGTTCCAAATAACTGGCCAGAGCTCAAGGCTTTGATGGAAAAGATGGTTGCTAATGGTGATACTCCTTGGACAATCGGTTTTGAATCTGGTGCTGCTTCTGGTTGGCCTGGAACAGACTGGCTTGAAAACATGATGCTCCGCACTGCTGGTCCTGATGTTTACGACAAATGGGTAAATCACGAAATTGCATTCAATGACCCAGCTGTAAAGAAGGCATTGGATACTTGTGGTGAAATCTGGCTCAACAACAAATATGTTTACGGTGGATCAACAAACATCCTTACAAGCAACTATGGTGATTCTGTAAAACCTATCTATGAAAACCCTCCAAAAGCTATGATGAACATGCAGGGTAACTTCATTACTGGATTTATGCAGGAAGATGTTCAGGCTGATCTTGAAAACCGCGTTGGATTGTTCGCTCTTCCAGCTGTTGATTCAAAATGGGGAACACCAGTTCTTGGTGGTGGTGACCAGTTCGTTAAATTCAGCGACAAAGCTGGTGTAGATGAATTCCTTGAATTCCTTACAACTTGGGAAGCTTGTGCTCCTTGGGCAAGAATTGGTGGTGCTTTGTTCCCACACAAAACACAGAACTTTGATGACTATGGTAACAGCCTTGAACGCGAAATCGCTAAGATTTTGGTTAATGCTACTGTATTCCGCTTCGATGCTTCTGACTTGATGCCAGCTGAAGTTGGTGCAGGTACTTTCTGGACAGGCATGGTTAACTACGTAAGTGGCGCTGAAAACTCTGCTACATGTCTTAAGAACATTGAAGAAAGCTGGCCAAACTAAGTGGCGGGCGTAAGGTGGTCTGGTGATACGTCAGGCTGCCTTATAAAAACTCTAATAACGCATCCCTGCCTTTCTTAAAACAGTATGGCAGGGATTTTTTTCAAAAAATGCTCGCAGTGCGCGGGTTTATTTTAGTGAGGTAGTATGACAGATAAATCTGGAATTACAAAAACCATTGGCGTTGTATGCTGCACTGCGCTCGTTATGCTGGGCGGATTTTTTGCCTTACGTGCCAATGTTTTAAATCAGCTCCTGACAACTTTTGTTGCTGTTATCTGGGGCGTTGCCAGTGTTGGACTCTTGTTTTATTCTCTGAACCTTATTGCTCAGAATTTTAATACAAAGATTTATAACAAGATTGTTCCTTATATTTTTATTGGACCTGCTGTTCTGATTATGGCATGGTATCTTCTTATTCCAACTGTACGATCCCTTGGACTCAGTTTTATGGATAAGAAATCAGAGCATTTTGTATGGTTTGACAACTACAAATATCTTTTTACTGATAAAACAATGCTTACTTCTATCAGAAATACTGTAATCTGGCTCTTCTTCGGAACCGGCTTTAGTGTTCTTGTAGGCTTGATTACTGCAATCCTTGCTGAAAGAAGTTATATCGAAAAAACTGCTAAAACTTTCATCTTCCTGCCAATGGCTATTTCAATGGTAGGTGCTGGCGTAATCTTTAAGTTTATGTACGCTTTCCGCCCGGTTGGAAGTGAGCAGATTGGTCTTTTGAACTCAATTGTTGTTACCTTGGGAGGACAGCCGCAGAACTGGTTGGGTAAAGCTCCCTGGAACAGCTTATTCCTTATTGTAATCTTCGTATGGCTTCAGACAGGTTTTGCCCTTGTTGTTCTTTCTGCCGCTTTGAAGGCCGTTCCAGAAGATATGATTGAAGCTGCCCGAATTGACGGAGCAGGCGAATTCAGAATCCTTGTTCAGATTATTATTCCTAATATCCGTTCATCACTTATCAGTGTTTCTACAACAATTTTCCTTGCAGCCCTTAAGTGTTTTGATATTGTATTCTCTATGACAAACGGTTTGTACGGAACAGAAGTTCTTGCTTCTCAGCAGTACAAACAGATGTTCAAATTCCTGCATTATGGACGTGGTTCGGCTATTGCTATTTTGATTTTGATTGCCGTTAGCCCTGTAATTTACTATAACCTCAAGGAATTCAAAGATAAGGAGGTATTCAAATGATGAAGGATAAAGAAACTAGAGTTTCATTAAATGGAATTATAATTACAGCAGTTTTAGTTTTGATTTGTCTGATGTGGACAATTCCTACAATTGGTATTTTCATTACATCTTTCAGAACTGCTGATGCTACAAACTCAACCGGCTGGTGGAAGGCTTTTTCTACTTTGAAGAATTTTACAATGGATAACTATAACCAGGTTCTTCTTGGTCAGCGTTACAGCGTAGGAAATGCTGCTGGCGGTACTAGCGCAATCCGCGGTGCTACAATGCTCAGCGCTTTCCTTTCTTCAATTACAGTTACTGTTCCGGCAGTTATCATCCCGATTTTTATTGCCGCTGCCGCTGCTTACGGTTTTGCATGGCTTAACTTCAAGGGACGCGGAATTTTACTCGCAATGATTATCGCTTTGCTGGTTGTTCCTCTTCAGATTTCTTTGATTCCAATTTTGCGTGACTACAACAAAATCGGATTGAACGGTTCTTACCTGGGTATCTGGCTGGCACATGCGGGTTTTGGTCTTCCTTTGGCTACCTACATGATGTTCAACTATATTTCCAGCCTGCCCCGCTCAATTCTTGAATCAGCATTTATTGACGGTGCAAGCCACTTTACAACTTTTGTTCGCCTGATTTTGCCACTTTCTGTGCCAGCAATTGCATCATTCGCTATCTTCCAGTTCATCTGGGTTTGGAATGATATGCTTGTTGCCCTGGTATTCCTTTCTGGTGCCCGTGGCGGCGCTGGTCAGACTCTGGAAGTTGTAACCGTACGTTTGATGAACATGGCCGGAACACGAGGAACAGACTGGCATCTTCTTACTGCCGGTGCCTTCGTTTCTTTGATTTTGCCTCTTTGTGTATTCTTAGGATTGCAGAAATTCTTCGTACGCGGACTTTTGGCTGGATCAGTTAAGGGTTAATTAAATGTCATTATCGGGCTTGACCCGATAATCTATGACAATTTATGGGATTATTTATGTATAACACTCAACTTGAAAATAATATGGCAAACCTTACAGAGCTGCTTTTTACTCTGTACGGTAAGCGATGGGATTTTTACCAGATTATTGACCGTCTGGAAAAAATCATGTCAGAAGCGAATAAAGCAAGAGATAAGTCTCTCTTAAAGCTTGATAAAGAAGCTGCTGAAGGGAAAGATTTCTGGTATCAGAGCGAAAAAACAGTAGGCATGATGCTTTATGTTGATTTGTTTGCCGGAAACTTACGCGCGCTTGTAGAAAAAATTCCGTATTTTGAAGAGCTGGGTGTTAATTACGTTCATCTTATGCCGCTTTTTGACTGTCCGAAGGGCGAAAACGATGGCGGTTATGCCATCTCTTCTTATCGCAAGGTTCAGCCACGCCTGGGAACTATTGAAGATTTGAAATTCGTAGCGGACGAATTCCATAAAAAAGGAATCCGTCTGGTGCTGGATTTTGTCTTCAATCATACAAGCGATGAGCATGAATGGGCGCTTAAGGCTAAAAAGGGTGAAGAAAAGTACATGAATTATTATTACATGTACAAGGACAAGGCTGAGGTTGACGACTGGAACCGCAATTTACGCGAGATTTTCCCGACCGTGCGCCGAGGCTCTTTTACTTACTTGGAAAAACAGGATATCTGGGTGTGGACGACCTTCAATTCCTTCCAGTGGGATTTGAACTACTCTAACCCGGAAGTATTTTTGGCAATGTGCGAGGAAATGCTTGCAATTGCTAACCTTGGTGTGGATGTTCTTCGTCTGGACGCTCTTGCTTTCGTATGGAAGGAAAAGGGCACTGTTTGCGAAAGCCTTCCAAAGGCCCATACGCTGATTAAGGCATTTCAGTATGTAGCTCGCATTGCCTGTCCTTCACTTGTTTTCAAGAGTGAGGCGATTGTTCATCCTGACCAGGTTGTACAGTATATTCACAAGGACGAATGTGCCATCAGCTATAACCCTCTTCAGATGGCGCTTTTGTGGTCAACGGTTGCTACCCGCGATACACGTTTATTAAATCTTTCTCTTAAAAAACGCTGGTATATTCCGGGCGATTGTTCATGGGTAAATTATATCCGCTGCCATGATGATATCGGCTGGACTTTCAGTGATGAAGATGCATCCAGCCTTGGAATTAACGGATTTACTCACCGCCAGTTCTTAAACCGATTTTTCACAGGCCGCTTTGACGGAACTTTTGCATCTGGTGAGCCTTTCCAGCTGAATCCTACAACTGGCGACTGCCGTATCTGCGGAACAATGGCCAGTCTTGCAGGTCTTGAGCAGGCTGAAAAGCTTAAAAATGAACTTCTGGAAAAGATGGCTGTAGCCCGTCTTCAGATGATGTATGCGGTTGTTTTTGCCCTTCCTGGTATTCCGCTTTTGTATGCGAATGATGAAAAGGCAGTCTTCAACGATTATTCTTACCGCGACCGGGCCGAACAGAAGGATGATTCCCGCTGGGTTCACAGAATTAAAACCGACTGGAAGGAGAAGCTTCTGCCTGCTCAGAAGGAAGTTAATGACTTCTTGAAGAAAGTGATTAAACTTCGTAAGCAGGAAAAAATGCTGGGCGGTACAGAAATCTTCTTTTACGACGTACAGGATCCTGCAGTTTTTGCTTTCAGACGCGGAACAATTCACGTTGTTGCAAACTTCAGTGAGCGACCGGCAAGTGCAAAAATTGATGCCTGGTCAAAAGAAAGCAAGGATTTGCTTACAGGAAAAATTTACGAAAACTATTTTTCGCAGGAACTTGGACCTTACGAGGTTCGCTGGCTGAGCGAGGTTCTGTAGGTAATACAATGGAAGGCAGCTGGCCGGCAAGTTCGATGGACGCTGTCTTTAGTTAATTGAAATAGTAAATAACAAGAAGAAATATACAGAAAAAATGCGGAGCGCGGGTTCGTGATTTGTGTAGCTTTTTGCGCGATGCATGGCATACAACGCGGAACTGTGCCTACAGAGCAAGCGTAGCTTGCGTCGAGCGCAAAGCCGCGGAACAAATTACGGTTCCCTGCGGAATCATTTTTTCGGAAGGTAGATTATATGATTTTTAAAACAGATAAATTTGGAAAAGACAGCGTCCAGCGTAACGAAACTCTTTTTACGCTGGGCAACGGAAATATTGGTATGCGCGGCGATACGGAAGAAAAGGCCGGCACCTTTCATAAAGGAACTTACATAAACGGATTTTTTGATAAGGAAAGCATTTTATACGGTGAAACAGCCTATGGATACGCAAAAAATCACGAAACAATTTTGAATCTTCCTGATGCAAAAAGAATTGAAATGCGCGTGAATGGAGCGGCTTTTGCAATCGACGGAAGCAGCGGAAAATGCGAATCTAACAGCCTGAGCACAGATTTGGAAAAAGGTATTCTTACCCGCGAATGTGACTGGGAAAATGGTCAGGATAAAATCCATCTGCACAGCGAGCGCCTTGTTTCCTTTAAGCATGAAAACTGCGCCGCAATCAGATATTGCGTAAAAAACATAGGAAATGCGGCAGTTGAAATTGAAATTGCCAGCGCCGTAGATATTTCTGCGGGAAATATTCTTGCGGAAGATGATCCAAGAATCGGGGCAAAATTCCGCCACAAACCGCTG
This sequence comes from Treponema sp. C6A8, assembly GCF_000619925.1. GTDB lineage: Bacteria > Spirochaetota > Spirochaetia > Treponematales > Treponemataceae > Treponema_D. The sequence goes on from NZ_JHVB01000006.1 coordinate 150,366, forward strand.
GAAATTCTTTCAAAAAACGTAGAAATTTACGGAAATTCTGCAGAAAACGGCATTATCAGCTTTACCGAAAAAACAGCAAAATCGGGACTTTTTTTAGCTGGAAATGTGCGAAATTCAGCAAAAATCGATGGAATTTGTCAAAAATTCGTTAAAAATGAAGGATTTTTGTTAGAAAATTCTGAAATTTTGTATGTTTTTACAAAGGCTACTTTACAGCCCGGAAAAGAAATAATTCTTGAAAAATACATCACATACTGCTGGAAAAGCGAAGCTGACGGTGGCGATATAAATTCCCTTGCAAAGCAGGCAGAAAAAGAATGTGAGGCTTTTGCAGATGCTGGTTTTGATGCGGCTGTTACAGAACAGAAGGACTTCCTTTCTGACTTCTGGAAGGTTGCAAAAATAAAAATTGACGGCGACGAAAAATCGGAAGAAGCACTTCACTTCAGTCTTTTCCACCTTTTACAGTCTGCAAGCAGAACGGGAAAGGCAAGTATTGGCGCAAAGGGACTTACAAGCGAAGGCTACGAAGGTCACTTTTTCTGGGACACAGAAAGCTACGTTTGCCCGGTTTTCACTTACACAATGCCGCAAGTTGCAAAAAAGCTCCTGGAATATCGCGGCCGTATTTTGCCAAAGGCAGAAGAGCGCGCGGCAGAGCTTAATCTGAAAGGTGCCCTCTACCCATGGCGCACAATCGACGGTGAAGAAACCAGCGCCTACTACCCGGCGGGAACTGCCCAGTATCATATTGATGCGGACATCATTTTTGCCCTCAACCGTTTTTTGAATGCCCACGGCGACGACCTTGGTTTTGATCAGAAAACCGTAGAAAAGATGTGTGCTCAGACAGCCCGCATGTGGGAAAGCCTCGGCGCTTTTATTCCTCATAAGGGAAATAAATTCTGCATTAATGATGTAACGGGTCCTGATGAATACACAGCAATCGTAAACAACAATGCCTTTACAAACTTTATGGCGCGAGAAAATCTTGAAATCAGTGCGGCTCGTTCAGGCAGCCAGGCAAGTGATAAAGAAAAATCGGCATGGAAAAAGATCGCCGAGAACATGTACATTCCTTTTGATAAAGAACTTGGCATTTACCCTCAGGATGACAGCTTCCTGGACAAGGCTGACTGGGATTTTGAAAATACACCAAAATCTATGTATCCGCTTTTGATGCACTATCATCCGCTGGAAATCTACCGCCACAAGGTTTTGAAGCAGCCTGATTTAGTTCTGGCACATTTTTTGCTGAGCGGCCGCTTTAGCAAGGCAGAAAAAATCCGCAACTTCAAGTATTATCAGAAATATACGACGGGCGATTCGTCACTCAGCTATTCGATTATGAGCATCATGGCAAATGAAGCGGGCGATACAAAAAAAGCCTTTGATTATTACAATCAGACTGTCCGTATGGACATTGACGACGTAAACGGAAACAGCCGGGACGGAATCCACACTGCATGTATGGCCGGAAGCTGGATGAGTACGGTTTATGGATTTGCAGGCTTCCGTGATTACGGCGGTCTTTTCTCTTTTGATCCAAAGCTGCCGGAAAGCTGGAAAGGACTGGAATTCTCTTTAGCGATTAAGGGATTTGTACTTGATGTAAGTCTGACACATGACGAGGCAAAATATTCGGTGCGAAAGGGATGCGGCAAGTGCTCTGATGATAAGACCTTGGTGTCTGAACACGGCGCGGAAAAACTCGTATTAATCCATAGGAATGAAAAGTTTGAACTTGGCCAGGAAGACACCCTTTCATTCTCTTTGAAAAAGAAATTAGGTGCCGTTCTTTTTGATCTGGATGGCGTGATTACAAATACTGCTCCGCTTCATTATAAGGCCTGGAAGGAGATGGCGGACGCTGAGGGGCTGCGTTTTGACGAGGAAATGAACAAAATGCTGCTGGGAATCAGCCGCGAAGAGTCGCTTGAGGTGATTTTGCGCGAAAATGGTGCCAGCTGGACGGCGGAAAAGAAGGCGGAAAAATGCTTCTGGAAGAACGAGCGTTATAAGGAACTTTTGAAGACGCTGACTCCGGACGATATTCTCCCGGGAATTAAGACTTTGCTTGGCGAGCTGAAGGCGCACGGGGTTCCTGCTGTGCTTGCAAGTTCAAGTAAAAATGCACCTGCCATTCTTGATGCGCTGAAAATCTGGGATATGTTTGCAGGAATTGCTGATGCAAACCGCGTTCAGAAGGCTAAACCTGAGGCAGACATCTTCCTTGAGGCGGCTGAACTTTCGGGCGCCTGGTACACAGACTGCGTGGGCGTTGAGGATGCCGAGGCGGGAGTAGCTGCGATTAAAAAAGGCGGTATGACTGCAGTAGGAATCAGCCCGGACGGTTCTCTGAAGGAAGCTGACGTGCAGGTTAAGGGAACTGGCGAATTAACATACGACGTTTTAATTAACGTGATGAAATAGAGAATAGCCGCAGATAAACACAGATAGGACGCAGATATTTTATCTGTGTGAATCTGTGTCCCATCTGTGGCTAATTAAGATAAGGGGATTTAAATGGATGTTACAGCTTTAGGCGAGATTTTGATTGACTTTACCTTCGCGGGAAAAACTGCGGATGGGAAAAATATTTATGAGGAAAACCCGGGCGGAGCACCTGCCAACTGTGCATGCGCCGTTGCAAAGCTTGGTGGAAAGGCGGCATTTGTGGGTATGACAGGCTGCGATTCCTTCGGCGAGGATTTGAAAAATACCCTCAAGGATTTGAATGTTGAGGTTAGCGGAATGCGAACAACTGACAAGCAGCACACAACTCTTGCTTTTGTTTCTCTGGACGCAAACGGTGAGCGTCATTTTTCATTCTGCAGAAATCCTGGAGCGGACACTCAGCTTAGCGAAGCTGACTTGGATATGGGGCTTTTGCAGAGCACAAAAATCCTGCATATTGGCTCCCTTTCACTTACAGACCAGCCTGCAAAATCAGCTACTTTGAAGGCAATTGATGTGGTAAAAAAGGCCGGCGGACTCATTTCCTACGACCCTAACTGGCGGGCAAACCTCTGGCGTGGCCGCAGCGACGCTATGTCTGAACTTAAAAGCCTTTTTAAATACGCAGATATTGTCAAAGTTTCTGATGAGGAGCTTGCACTTTTGTTAGGTGATGTGTCTTGCGAGGAAGGAGCTGCAAAAATCCATGCAGAAGGCGTAAAGCTTATTATGATTACCCTGGGCTCAAAGGGCGTTTATTATTCTGCAAAGACAGAAGGCTGTACTGCAAGCGGAACAATCAGCGTGCCAAAGGTAAAGGTTGCTGACACAACCGGCGCCGGCGACAGCTTCAACGGCGGTCTTCTCTTCCGTCTTACCCGCCGGGAAAAACCTCTCAACTTTACCAAAGAGGAACTGATTAAGGATATAAATTTTGCAAACTCCGTAGCGTCACTTTGCGTAACAAAACGTGGTGCAATTCCGGCGCTGCCGACACTGGAAGAAACAGAAGCCTTTGTGAAGGCAAATTACTAAAAGTCAGCCTGAAACAATTTCAGGCTTTCAAAAGCTTTTCCCTTGTCGGAAAACATTCCGTAACGCCAGCTGCCCAGGTATTCGCCGCCCCAGGTAAAAAATCCTTTGGCACCAGCGTCTTTTGCTGTTTTTGCAACGGCGCTGATTACGGCTGCCTGATTTTGAACTGAAGCGCTTACGATTCCTTTATTTTCTGTGATTCCAGGGTAGATTTTGCCGTTTTTTAGAGTCAGGTTTGCCGTAGCATTTTTCAAGTCTGCATCAAGGGCGGATTTTGCATACCAGGGATGAGCGGTTTCTGCAATTACGATTTCTTTGCCGTATTTCTTGCGGAAGAATTTGATGTTTTCGCCCAGGCTTTCGATACTACCGTGAGTCTTTTCAAAAGGATAGTAAGAAAGACCGATGACATCATAATCAAGATTTGCTTCTTTATACATATCCAGAAGCCATTCGATTTTACCGCCGCCTTCTGCTACGTGGAGCATGATTTTTGACTGTGGACAGACCTTGCGGGCTGCTTTAATTCCAGCGGCCAGGTATTTTATGTAATTTTCCTTTGACCGTGTTGAGCTTCCTCCAATAACTGATGACAGAGGCTTTAGTTTTCCATTTTCATAATAACCTGTCAGAATTCCTGTATTGATTTCGTTTCCAATCTGAATCATGTCCGGCGAGGCATTGGCATCATTCAAAGCCTTTAGGACTTTTTCTGTCCAGTCGTAAAGCTTGCGACTTACTTCATCGGAAGTCTTGCAGTCCAGCCAGCTTTGGGGAATGGCCTGCTTGCCGGGATCTGCCCAGTAATCGCTGTAGTGGAAATCCAGAAGAAATTTCAGGCCGAAAGATTTTGCCCGGACAGCCTGATTCAAAACTGTCGTAAGATTTGAAGCTCCCGGTTTTTCAGGATTGTTCGGATTATCCGGGTCATTCCATATTCTAAGGCGAATCCAGTTTACTCCGTTATTTTTAAGGATTTCAAAGACGTCCTTTTTTTGTCTGTCAAAATCAAAGTATTTGTCCTTGTTCCATTCATCATTTACTGCGCTGGCATCAAAGCCGCGGATAAAGTCATTTTCCATAGATTTCCTGTCGCAGTCTGCAAGCATAAGGGCCAGCAGACTGACATAAATTATATTTTTGATTTTCATAAGTCTTCCTGAGTTTGTCAACACGTGTCAATAAAATTATAGCACGGCAATCGGTAAATGCAAAACTAAACTTTTATATATTTAGAGAACAAAATTGATTTGAGACAGTTTAATTTCGTTTCTCATTTATTCTATAATAAACCCGTGGTATTCCAAAAATGTAATGTGAATTAGGAAGACTAGGTTGAGGTGGTGTAAATGAAATCTCCTAAAATTCTTTGTTTTATACCTGTCATTCTTTTCGGTTTTTGTATTTTTTCTCTGATAGTGATAGTAATTTTTGAGAGTACATTAAATGGCTCAGGTATATATGATTTTTTTGCTATTATTGGAATCGTCCTGTTTTTTATTGGCTGGCTTCCAGCTTTTTGTCTTTCTCTTGCAGCAATAATAATTTCTACTCGAAAAAAGATAAAAAAATACATGGTCTTTTCCGTTGTAGATATTATTATTTCTGTTTTATGGTTTATTATTATGTTTATGGGTGTAATGTCGGTTTAAAAATGAAGCATAAATTCCTTCTGACTTTTTACTGGATTTTTGATTTATGCCTTTCTCTTGCTCCGATTGTCCTTTTTTATTGCTTCAGGCACAGCGTTAATCTTTATGTAATTCTCATTAATTATATTTTTGCCTCTTCTATTTATCTTGCGATAAATTCTCTTGTCGGAATGATATGTGATAAAAAGCATAAAAACCAGCTGGAAGAACTTCCGATTTCGAAGAACTGGCTGCTTCCTATGTATCTTGAGAATATATTTCTGTTTTTTGCCCTTATTGTAACGATTGGTTTTACCGTAGATTCATTTGTTCGTTTTTCAAATGATATTATTTCCTGCCTGCTTTTCCTTCTGTCTTCAATCATAATTCTGATATTGGTTTTCGGGCAGCTTGCCTGGGAGCGTACTGTTATCAGAAGTCCGGTGATAAAACTAATAAAATATTATGCCTGCCTTGCAAATCCGCTCAGAATTGCATTTTTTGAATTGTTATTTATTTCCTCGATTGCACCGTAAATAAAAATTGCATTCAGATTCCCTTACATTTGCTATGAAGTATGATATGATTTTTAGGTATGAAATTTCAAACTCTTGCAATCACTATCATTTTTATAATTATCAGTTATAAAATAGTTAACATATTTTATAAAAAACTCTTTGGCGAGGATTTTAAATTTGCAAGTAAATTGATTTTCTTTGAAGAAAGAAAAAGACCTGGCCTAGATGTGATTTTAACTATTTTAATAATTACTGGTAGCTGTTTCCTTGGATATTTTCTTTCAGGTGAATTGAAGTTTTAAAAAAATGAAAAAATTTATAGCATATTTAGTATTATTTTTCTCAATCTTTATTCCTTTGTTGGTTATGGAAATCATAGATCATCTAAAGATGAAAGGGTATGACAGTTTTTATGCATTTTTTACAGTGTCTATAGTTTATATTACCTTGCTTTTGTGTTCAATTTTATATCTGATAATAAAGACAAAATGTAGCAGGCGTTATAAAGCTTACTTTATATTTCAGGTTGTAATTAATATAATTTTTACAATTTGGTTGATACAAATACAAATTCCGTGAGGCAGAAAATGTATGAAAATAAAATCACTATACGACCAAAATTAAAAAGCTTCACAAACATTTTTTACATTTGTTTCGGAATAATGACTCTTGTGGTATTTTTTTGCCTTTTGATACAATTTTTTCTTGCATACAAAAAACAACCGGCCATGCTAGATTTACCTATTTTAATCATCGGTTTCTGTTTTTACTTTTTAGGTTTTGTTGTCGGCGGCGGTTTTTTATTTGCTCCTTTGGGGAAGAAAATCACAATTTGTGGAAATGATATTGATTACCAGAATTTCTTTTTCTTCCATCATAAAATCAAAACTACGGCGGATACAAAAATCAAAATGGGTGAGTGTTATCCAACCTGGGGCGGGCACCCAGAATTAATATGGAAGATTTCAAATCATCGTGGCAAAGAAAAAATCAAGATTCATGCTGATTATTTTGATTACAAAAAGGTGAACGAAGAATTTGAAAAACTTACAGGATATAAAATCGAATATTCCCGGGCGAATATAAAGTTTTAGAAAAGGAATGTCAGTGAGAAACTTTTGGAGAAAAGAAAATGATGACTGGAGAATTAAAACAAAATCTGCGGGAACTTGCCCAAAAATATGAAACTTCCTCTTTTATGGATGCTGACCCAAGTCAGTTTATCCGCTGGTATTCCAGGGCAGAAGATATTGAGCCTGCGAGCTTTATTGCGGCTATGCTTTCCTTTGGCAGCAGGTCTCAGTTTATCCCCAAAATTCGAGGAATTTTTCAGCTTGCTGATAAATCTGGCGGAATGGAAAAATGGTTAAAATCGCGTGATTTTGAAAAAGAATTTGACGAAAATTCACCGAATTTCGAAAAAAAATGCGAAAATTTGCCAAAATTCTACAGATTTTATTCATTTTCTGATATGAATTCGCTGTTTTTTGAACTTTCAGAAATTCTTGAAAAATACGGAAATTTTGGCGAATTTTTGCGAAAAAAATACGAAAATTTGCCGGAAAATGAAAAAAAGCCCGGAATTCTTGCAGATTTGATATCAGAAGCTTTTCCTAAATCAAAAATTGTGCCAAAGGGAAAAACTTCCGCAAATAAACGAATTCACATGTTTTTACGTTGGATGGTCCGTCAGAACTCGCCGGTAGACATAGGTCTCTGGTCCTGGTATCCGGCAAAAAATCTTTTGATCCCGCTTGATGTTCACGTTATGCAGGAAGGAGTAAAGCTGGGGCTTCTGCCGGAAAATGCAAGCGCCAACCGAAAAACAGCCCTTGCCCTCACATCACAAATGACAGAAGTTTTTCCTGAAGATCCGTCCCGCGCCGATTTCGCCCTTTTTGGACTTGGGGTTTCCCAGTGATTTGCTTTTATAAAAACTTAAAGAAGGTCTGCCAGAAAATCAGGGCAATAATAACAAGCGAAATAAGAATGCTGAAAAAGTAATCACGCTTGAGGACAGGAGTCTTGAAATATACCTTTTTTATTTTGCAGTAATTTTCCTTTGCAAAATTATAAAAGGCCTTCCATTCTTCATCAGAAGCAAAATCGGATTTTGTAACAAAGAAAACGGAAATCTTATTTAGATATATATTTACAGTTTCATCAGAAAAATAAATTGAATAAAGCTTTTCCACTGAAACAGTATTTTCTTCAACATCGTTTTTGAAAATGATTTTGTCCTCGTAAAAAGTCATTTCTGTTTCCGGGATGTTTTTTCCGTAGAGCGGATAAACTCTTTTAGCCCATTGTACTGCGCGCTTTTCTTTATTGCTCATCAGATAAAATTTAAAGATTGAGAGAGCCAGGACTATTATTGAATTTCCTGCCAGCTGAAAGGCCTTCAAATAAATCATAACGCCTGTAGTAATTAAAAATGTCGTTGCCAGAATGGTAAATGTTATTACATCAAGAAAAACATTTATTCGTCTTGATGAGATAAAATCTCTGTGAAATCTTGCAAAATCTTCTTCTGAGATTTTTCGTTTTATGCTGAAACTCATAAAGTCTCCCCTTGCTTTTCTATTTCGCTGCTGTTTGAATAATTCTCTTTTATAAAGCGCAGAACATTTTCCCATTCTGACTCGCTTTTGAAGCATCTTTTAAAAATGAGAATTGCCTTGTTGTGATAATAAATGTAGGCAGCCTCCGGAGTAAAACGCAATTTTGTAATCTGATTTTTTGGAAGATTTACTTTTTCTGATGGAGAGCTGCATTTTACATAATCTTCAGAAAGTTCGATGAGAGAGTTTTCTGAATTATTAAAACTTTTGTATGTGTTTCTAATCGCCATTCTATAAAAAAAGGGCTTTAGAAAAACTAAGGCTGCAATAAAAGCAATTACATAAAGAAAAAGTGAAAAATATATGATTGCATCGAGGGGAAGAAAGATTTTTACACAAAAAACCGCTATAAAAATGGCAAAGGCCACCGTACTTGTGATATAGACAGATTTTTTCGAATTAGGATATGATGCCCAGCAGAAATCCCTGTAGTCTTTCAGGGTGTAAGGCGGCGCGTCAAAAGTTATGGTGTCCATGGCTTTAAATTAGTTTATATGGGCGGCTGCTGTCAATTATTTACTTGGGCTTTCACCATTTATGGTGCATAATATCTTTATGAAGTTTTTTCTTGTAATCACATTTTTGTTTTTTGCAGGCAGCCTGATTGGCTGGGGAATTGAGCTGATTTTCCGCCGCTTTTTTTCAGCAAACAATCCCGAGCGTAAGTGGATTAATCCGGGCTTTTTGACAGGACCTTATCTTCCCCTTTACGGCTTCAGCCTTGTGATTCTATTTTTGCTTTCTTTTATCGACGTAAGTTTTATTCCAAATCCGCACCTGCAGAAGCTTGTATTGTTTGCCCTCATGGCTCTCTGCATCACGTTTTTTGAGTTTATCGCCGGAATGATTTTTATTGTCGGTATGAAAATCCGCCTTTGGGATTATTCAAAAAACTGGGGCAACATCAAGGGAATTGTCTGCCCGCTCTTTACCTTTTTCTGGTGGCTTTTGAGCGCCGTCTACTACTTTTTAATTCACCCGAAAATCCTGGAATGGCTCTTCTGGTTTACGAATCACATCGAGTTCAGCTTTGTTGTCGGCTTCTTCTACGGCGTCCTTTGCGTCGACCTTACATATTCCCTGAGAATTATGACCCGAATCCGCCACTTTGCCCGCGAAAACAAAACCATCATTCACCTTGTCGAACTCCAGCAGCAAATCCGCCTGAAGAACGAAGAAAACAAGGAAAAACTCCACTTCTGGCTGACAATGAAGTCCGAAGAATTGCCCCTTCCAGACCAGCTGAGAGAAATTATAGAAAGGATAAGGAAGTAAATTTTTGTTAGCTTAATTATCTGAGCTTTTTTCCCCTTACCATTTACCAGCTTTTCGCGTATATTAGGCGTATGAAAATTCTGGTAATTAACGATCGGTTTGAAGAGAAGCATTTTGAGGCTATAAAGAAGGCGGCAGCGGAAGCTGGGGCGGAAGTTCATTTTTTTAAGTCAGACAAGGATATTCCGCAGGCTGATTTTGATGCTGATATAATTTACGGATTTGCGCCGGAAGTTGTAAAGGTGAATAAAAATCTTAAGTGGCTCTGCGTGCCTTGGGCGGGGGTAGACTCGCTGATGAAGCCTGGCTACTTTGCCAATGAAGACTGTCTTCTTACAAACGGTGCTGGCTCTTACGGCGTTTCAATTGCCGAGCATATGATTGCGGTTTCGCTGGTGCTGCTTCGACGTCTTAATGAATTTTTTGATGAAACTCGTTCTGGCTTCTGGGGCTCTATGCGTGACCAGAAATCGCTGAAGGATTGCAGAATTACTGTTCTTGGAACTGGTGATATTGGTACTACTTTTGCAAAGCGGGCGCGTGCTTTTGAGCCTGCAAGTCTTGTGGGAGTTTGCCGCAGCGGAAAGGCTCCTGACGGCATTTACGACAAGGTTCTTCCTGTAAGTCAGCTGGATGAAATCCTTCCGGAAACTGACCTTCTTGCAATGAGTCTTCCGGCCACTCCTGAAACTACAAATATTATTACCCGAAAGAGAATTGAACTTTTGCCAGACGGCGCCTACATCATAAACGTGGGCCGCGGCAATGCAATTGATGAGGAGGCTCTCGCCCAGCATCTTGAAAACGGACATCTTGGTGGGGCTGGTCTGGACGTTTTCCAGAAGGAACCGCTTCCAAAAGACAGTCCTCTCTGGAAAATCAAAAATCTTGTGATTACACCTCACATGGCAGGAAACCTTACAATTGCTTATACCAAAGACAAGAATGTTGATATGTTTATAGAAGATTTACGCAATTTTACCGCCGGTAAGCCTATGCGTTATCTTGTGGACAGAAAACTGGGCTATTAAGGGCTGCATCTGGCCCTTAAAATTGCATTTCATCGTTAAAAACATGCATCTCATCTGAATTTACTTCTCTCTTTATTTTGAATTTCGTAAAATGCAGTCGAAATGAAAAATAAGGAGGATTATTTTCATGGAAAAACAAGTAAATAACAAAACTAACCTTGTGGTGGCAGACTGCGTGAAAGCAGTAGAGTTTGCAATGTTTATGTCGTCGTTGATGTTCGGACATAAAATTCAGAGTGAGAAGTCGTGTCAAAAAGAGAGGAAAAAATGACAGAGTTATTCAAGAAATATAAAAACTATTTGAACAGACTGCTGATAATTGCAGTTCCTATGATTTTGAGCCAGTTAATCAACCAGGTTCAAATGCTGATTGACCGTATTTTTTTAGGTCAGGCAAACAGCCTTTACATGAGCGTTTTGGGTAACGCTACCTTCCCGATGTGGACTACCATGTCCTTCTGTTTTTCTATTGGAACAGGAGCTTCAATTCTGATTAGTCAGAACGTGGGCGCAGGAAACAAAGAAAAAGTTTCTGAATATGCGGGTTCACTTCTTAAATACAACAGTATTATTCCATTCGCGCTATTTTTGTTCTGGGGATTTTTCTCTGAACCAGTATTCAAGCTGATGGGAGTTTCAGAAAATCTGATTCCGCTTTGCGTTGAATATGCCAGCTATTATTCGCCGGTTTTTATTCTGGTAGGAATTGGCTCTGTGATTACAATCTTCCAGACTTCAAATTACACTAAGCCGCTTGCGACTTACAGTTTAATCCGTTCTGTTTTGAATGTGATTTTTGACTGGGTTTTGATTTTTGGAAAATTCGGATTCCCGGCAATGGGAGTTAAGGGTGCGGCTCTGGGTACAACCCTGGCTGAATTTATAGCGGCTCTTTACTTTGGCTATGCCTACTTGAAGAGTCCGCTCAGCACAAAGCCGTCATTTGCTGCAATTAAGACTGCAAAATTAAAAAGCTATCTGCATTCGGCAAAGCTTGGAATAAACACTGCGCTTGAGGATTTTTTGTGGAATATAGGAAACCTTGTTCTTATTGTTATCCTCAATACAATCAATGAACTTGCGGCAGGAATTTATTCAATCATTTTTGGAATTGAAGTTCTTGCGGTTGTAGCAGTAGGAAGCCTTGGCAGCGCAACTATGACGCTTACTTCTGAGGCAACAGGAAAAAAGGATATCCGCCAGTTCAGGGGCGTTTGCACCTGCGCTTATGGTCTTTGCATTTTGATTGCACTTGGAATGATTTTTGCGGGCGCTTTATTCCCGCAGCAGATTTTACGCGTATTCACAAAGGATGAATCGATTGTTACAACCTCGGCAATTTTCCTTTTGATGATTGGCTTTAATCTCTTTTCAAAGTCTGGAAACATCATTGTTGGTAACTGTATCCGTGGAAGCGGCGACACAAGATGGATGTTCTTTACCCAGATTTTTGGAACGGTTTTTGTAATCAGTATGGCCAGCCTTTTTGTATTTGGGCTTAAGCTTGGAATTGCGGGAGTTTTTCTTGCGGTAATGAGTGATGAAGGTGTAAGAGCTCTTATAAACTACGTGCGTTACAGAAAAATCTGCGCTTCTTTTCAGGAGCCGGAATTAAAAAAAGCTGTATCTGCCTAGCTGATTAAAAGTTCTAATTTTATAAAGTGACATTTTATCTCTCTTCTATGGTCTAAATATGGACAAGATGACTTTTAAGATTGATAATTAAAGGATAAAAAAGAGAGAAAAAAAATGTCACTTTATTTTGTTTTGCTAATAATTCAATATATCAGCATCGCACTTTCTATATTTTTATGCGCCTACATAAGCAGCAGATGGTCTAAACCAGCGCATGGATGGCTATTTTTTTACTGTATTTCAACTTTAGTAAATAACGCCGGCTATCTTGCTCTTATGAATGCCCAGACAGAGCGGGAAGCCCTGCTTATCTGGCAGTTTACTTACATATGCAGAGCCTGGATTCCTTTTACACTTTTAAAATTCTGCCTTTATTTGTGTACAGGAAAACGCTATTTAAGAATAACTTCCTTGTTGGCTCATGTTCATGTATTTGTTTACTTTATGGTTTTGACGATGAGCTTTAATCCGCTCTTTTATTCGTCTTACAACTTTGTGCAGGACGGAATTTTTCCGCATATTGAACTGACGCCGGGCATTATGCATTATTTTTATGATGCCATCTGCCTGGGTTATGTTTTTGTGGTTATCCGCCTTTTAATTCTTTCTATTATAAAAGAGAAGGATTGCTGCCGCCGACGCCAGTTTATTGCAGTCAGTATTGCGGTTTTTACGGTAATTCTGTCTTATATTGCAAAGCTTTGTGATCTGGTTCACGGCTATGATGAGTCGGTTATGGGCTTTACTCTGGGTGCATTTTTCCTGGAGATTGCTATTTTTGCATTTGGCATTCTTGATGTCAGGAATTTGTCTGAAGCGGTTGTCGTTACAGAAAATCCGGCTGAAGAAAAATCTTCGCCTGTAAAAATTGAAGCTTTTGGAGATTACGACAGGCGGATAAAGCTTCCGCTCAATGAAATTCTGTATTTTGAAGCAGATGCGGAACAGGTTTTCGCCTATACAAGGGAAGAAATTTACAATGTAAAGCTTCGCTTATATCAGGTGGAAGAAATTTCGCATCCGGCGGGAATTATAAGGGTTTCTAAGTCGCATCTAATTAATGTGCAGAAAATAGAATCGGTACGGCCGGCATTAAACAGCCGTTTGTATGTAAAAATGCTTAATGGGGAAGAAGTTCTTGTAAGCAGAAAATACGCTCACGCATTAAAAGATGCAATTGCGTAAAGTTTGTGAGGAAAAATGAAAAAGGAATTATTTTTGGCAGCATTGGTGATTGGCGGTGGATTTTTAACTTCCTGTGGAAATGAAGTTGAAAAGGATTTACGGCCGGACTATGTAAAGGAAAACATGTCTCTTGTCTGGGCTGATGAATTTGACGACCAGGATGCCGAGCCAAATCCTGAATTCTGGGATTACAACACCGGTGGCGGCGGCTGGGGAAACGGTGAGCGTCAGTATTATACTAACGACCGGACAAACTCTTTCGTCAGTGACGGCACTTTAAAGATTGTTGCCCACAAAAACGAAAAGAATAAGTGGACCAGTGCCCGCCTTATTACTTCTTTTAAGAAGAACTTTACTTACGGTTATGTTGAATTCCGGGCAAAGCTGCCTGTAGAAAAAGGTTCCTGGCCGGCACTCTGGATGATGCCTCAGTTTACGACTTACGGTCAGTGGCCTCGCAGCGGTGAAATTGACGTAATGGAATATGCTACAAACTTCTGGGGCAAAAAGGCTTACGGAACTGTGCATTGTAAGGCTGGCTCCGGCGGAAATGCGGTGAACAGTGATTACCGCGAAATTGCTGACGTTCGTAAGTGGCACACTTACGCTGTTTTATGGACAGAAGATTCTATCAAGTGGTATTATGACGGCGAATTTTTGACGGAATACAAAAATCCAAGGAATGAAGTTGATGCCTGGCAGGCATGGCCTTATGACCAGCCTTTCTACATTATTATGAATGTTGCTATGGGCGGTACTCTTGGCGGCGATATTCCTGAAAAACAGAAGAGCTGCCAGATGGAAGTGGACTACGTGAGGCTTTACCAATAGATTATCGGGTCAAGCCTGATAATGACACGCGGATTTAGGCAGAATAGTGACACGGTAAATTGAGTTAGGTAATAACAAAAGTGGAGTATTTATGATAGCGGTATTTGTGAATTGCGCAACGGTTTTGATTGGTTCGATTGTGGGGCTTCTGTTTGCCAGAAAAATTCCACAAAAAGTTACTGATTCCATTCAGCTGGCCTGTGGTCTTGTTTCTTTTGTAATGGGCATTCAGATGGCCTTTAAGTATCAGAATGTTGTCTATCTGGCACTGGCGCTGATTTTAGGCGGCATTGTCGGAACCCTTCTGGATATTGACGGAAAGATTCTTGCCTTTGGAAAGTGGCTTGAAAAGATTTTTGTTAAGTCCGGGGATTTTAAGGGGAAGGCTTTCCCCACCTCTGAAAATTCTGATCAGGATCCAACTTTTGAAGTGGGGCATCCTAAGAAAAACTTTGCCTATGCCTTCCTGAACGCTTCGGTGCTTTTTTGCGTGGGCGCCATGGCGATTGTTGGCAGTTTTAAGGCGGGAATTGAGAAGGATTATTCGATTATCTTTTTGAAGTCGGTGCTGGACGGTTTTGTTTCGATTGGATTTGCGGTTGCGATGGGAGTTGGAACGGCCTTTTCTATTATCACGATTTTTGTCTATCAGGGGGCGCTGACTCTGCTTTCGGTTTTGATTGCGCCTTATGTGAGCGAGCAGATGCTGGCGGAACTGACGGGAAGCGGCGGCGCGATTATTATTCTGATTGGTATTAACCTGATGGGCTTGAAAAAAGTAAAAACTGCAAATTATCTGCCGGCGGTGCTTTTCAGCGTGATTTTTGTGCTTTGCGAGCCGCTGGTAAAGGGACTGATTTTTTAGATTAAGGAATTAGGGGGCCTCAAATGGATAGATGTTTTGTTTTGTGTGATTCAAATATTGTTTTGAAGGCGGACGGTACTTTGCCGGAGTTTTCTGAACTGGAAAAAATTAAGGCTGACAATCCGCTTCTGGAATATTTTGAAGAAAAAAATACCGGAATTAAGGTGCTGGGACTTTCTTCGGCTGAAAAACTGGGGTCGTCCTACAAAGTGCTGGCTATGCGGGAATTTTTTGCAGAAAATGCTGATGATGAAATCCGCTTCCAGATGTTCAGGGCAAAATCCCTTTTGAACTGGCGGGCTACGGCAAAATTCTGCAGTTTTTGCGGCCAGAAGCTTGATGAACATCCCCTGCTGACTGCAAGAATCTGTCCTTCCTGTAAAAATGTCTTTTTCCCTCGTATTGAGCCTTGCATTATCGTGCTGGTTACTAAGGGCGAAAAGATTTTGCTGGCGCGTCATACTCAGCGTAATCAGGATATTTATGCCTGTATTGCGGGCTTTATTGAAGCCGGGGAGTCTGCCGAGCATGCAGTTGCCCGCGAGATTTTTGAGGAAACCGGTCTTCGCGTAAAGAATATTCAGTATCGCGGCAGTCAGAGCTGGCCTTTCCCGGCCCAGATCATGCTTGGTTTTACTGCAGAATACGAAAGCGGAGATATTGTTTTGCAGAAGGAAGAACTTTCTGATGCCCAGTGGTTTGACCGAAATAACTGTCCGGCAAGTCCAAAGCCTGGTTCGATTGCTTATCAGCTTATTCACGGTGAAATTTAATTAATATACATTTTACTTAACCTCGTTTTACAGTTTTATAATTATTCCTTAAAAAAAAGTGACATAATTTGTATTTTCAGGTGTCTAATATAGCAAAGGATATTTCATGAAAACTTTAACAAACAGTGAATTTTCGGAGATTTATCAGAAATTTGCTCCAATGGTTTTAAGGCGCTGCAGGGCTATTTTAAAAGATGAAGAAAAAGCTCAGGACGCCATGCAGGATGTTTTCCTCAGAATTATGGAAACAAAATGCAAAATCAAGGATTTGTGCTCCAGCCTCTTTTATGTGACGGCAACTCGTGTTTGCCTGAACAAAATCAGAAGCGAAAAGCTGCGGTCCGGGCCAGATTTTGAAGTAATTTCCGAAGTTATTGCTGATGAGTTTTCTGAAATCGAAAAGGAAAAAATTGAAGCGGGAATGATTCTTGAAAATATTTTTTCCGGGCGCGATTCAAAGGATTCCCTTATAGCGACGCTGCATTATGTTGACGGGCTTACACTTGAGGAAACGGCGGAGCAGGTGGGAATGTCACTTTCGGGGGTCAGGAAAAGGCTTTCGGAACTGACGAAATATTCGCTAAAAATTATGGCTAAAGGGTAGATGTAGAAGGGGTGCGTATGATTCCAGAGTTATTATTAGAACAGATTCTTTTGGGTGAAAAAGACGAGAGAGATTATTACGAAAAATATGGAAAATCTGAAATTCAGGCTGCTCTTAGCCAGCTTAAGGCTTCAAATGAAGAAATTCTTGCCAAATATCCTGTAGAAAAGGCTTCTGAAGACATTTTGAGAAAGGCTTTTGTAAAGAAAAATAAGGGTCTTTCTAAAGTTCAGGGGAAAGGCCTTGCTTCAAAGAGAGTTTTTGTCGGCTCAAGATTTATAAAATATGCTTCTGCGGCTGTATTTCTTTTTCTACTTGCGGGACCTGTCCTTTTGAATTATAAGAATAGTGGAAAGCAGACTCCTACTGAACGCATAAAGGGCGGAGAGCAGCATCATCAGATAAGATTATACCGCCAGAATGGAAATGAGGCTGTTCGCCTTAATAACGGCGATTCGGCTGCTGAAAACGATTTGATTCAGATTACCTATCTTCCGGGCCAGTATAAATATGGAGTGATTTTCAGCGTTGACGGAAATGGCAATGTGACCCGCCACTTCCCGGAAGCCGGCTGGAAGGCAAATGAGCTTGCAAAAACAGGAGAAGAAGTTCCTCTTGATTTTTCTTATGCGCTGGACGATGCTCCTGATTATGAGTGTTTTATTTTTGTCGCATCTAAGTCTGGATTTGATCTTTCGCAGATAAAGAATATTAAGGCTGAGGATTTCAGCATAGACTTTTTGAAAAAGGGCTCATATCTTCCTAAAAACTGCGACGGCTCAATTTTTGTTTTGAAGAAGAAATAATAGAAGGATTTATAGAAGAATTGTTAATTGCAATAGAGGGTTAGAAAAATGAGAAAATGTTATAAGAAATTTTTAGTAATGGTTTTATTCGCGGTTACCTGCCTTTTTGTATGTGGGGCTCAGGAAGCTGAATCTTTTGGGGTAGACCGCTATGCAATTTATATTGGTTCCAATAACGGGGGAAGAGAACATCAGCAGCTTATGTATGCGGGATCTGATGCTATTGCATTTCAGAAAACAATGAAGGAAATTGGTGGTGTTCCTCAGACAAATGCCATTCTTCTTCTTGATCCTACAAAGGATGATTTGGACCAGGCTATTGAAGCAATATCAGATTTAATCCGCCGAAAACGTGAAACTTCCAAGCGTTCGGAATTTCTCTTCTATTATTCTGGTCATTCTGATGAAAATGCCCTGCTTTTGGGTAACGCCACCTACGACTATTCAGGGCTTAAGACAGCAATTTCTAACGTGCCGAGTGATGTGCACGTTGTAATTCTTGATTCCTGCTATTCGGGAAACTTTATCCGCACAAAGGGCGGTCAGAAGAAAAAGCCTTTCCTGCTGGATGATTCAACGGTCGTAAAAGGACATGCCTATCTTTCTTCAAGCTCGTCACAGGAATCTTCCCAGGAATCTGATGAAATTGAATCATCATTTTTTACAAATGCCATGCTGACAGGTTTACGTGGTGCGGCAGACAGTTCCGGTGATAAAAAAGTTACATTGAACGAACTTTATTCCTATGCCTTTAATGAAACTCTTTCTAAAACTGAAAATACATCGGCCGGGCCTCAGCATCCGAACTATAATATTACTCTTGTAGGTTCGGGAGACCTTGTACTTTCTGATATTTCTAATTCTGACTGCGTGCTGAGTCTTTCTCGCGATTTGAACGGTCGCCTTATTATTCGCACAAAAAACGGAAAGCTGATTTCTGAAATCAATAAGTTTGGCGGAAAGGCTCTTTTCCTTGCGCTTGAAGAGGGTGATTACAATGCCACTTTGATTACAGACACAATGACAATGCAGGGAAACTTTTCTCTGACATCGGGCAAGGTTTATCAGCTTGGGCCGGGAAACTTGCATCCGGTAAGCGGCACTTTCAACCGCCTGCGCGGGGGAGACGGCACTCAGACATCTGAAGACGACGAAGATGATGATGACGATGAATGGGATTCAGGTACTCTCTCAGAAGATACAATGTTCTTCCCGATTGAGTTTTCTTTTGTAATTAATGAAATTACCCGTGGTTTCCATAAGAAAATCATTACGCCGCTTTCAATTTCTATTTTGCATTCCAAGGTTTACAGAGTTAATGGTGTAATGGTCACTCTTGGAATTAATGAAGCAGATATTATAAACGGTGTTCAGACTGCACTGGTTGCAAATACGGCCCATGACTTACATGGTGTTCAGGCTACATGTGGTCTGAACAGTGCCCATGATTTTAATGGTGCACAGGCTGCACTTGCAATTAACAAGGCTGACAATTTTAAGGGTATTCAGGCAGCTGGTATTTTTAATAAAGCTGATAATTTTAAGGGAGCCCAGGTTGCCGGCATTTTTAACAGAGGAAAAGAATATCTGGGTATTCAGGGGGCCGGTATATTTAATGTTGCTAATGATTTTACTGGCGGACAGTTTGCAGGCATTTTCAACAGTGCAAAAAATACTTCTGGTATTCAGTGGGCAGGGTTTGTAAACAAGGCTGATAATGTCAGTGGTTCTCAGCTGGCTGGTTTTGTAAACGTTGCAAAAGATGTTCATGGAGTTCAGATTGGTCTGGTGAATGTTGCAAAAGATGTACATGGTTTTCAGTTTGGTCTTGTAAATATTTGTGATGACGGTATTATCGAAATTGGTACTTCATTTTCATCGAACAGAAATTTCCGTCTGACGATGAATTCTGGTAAACGTTATCTTTATGGCATGATAGGCGGACTTTTCAGCGGAAATTTCCTGTTTGATAATTATGATGGAGAAACAAGAGCTCACTTAATTTATGGACTTGGAACCCGCTTTCAGGCAGGAGTCTTTAATTTTGACCTTCAGGCCTACCGCACAGTTTACAACGATTCTCACCATGAAGACAGCTATGGAATTAATTTCTGTAAAATATTCATCCCGCAGATACGTATGGAAACAGGATTTAAGCCAGCCAAAAACATCAATTTCTTTATCGGTCTTAATTTAATCTGGGGTTTTGGCGAATCAAACGATGTTTATGATGATTTTGAAAAGAATCTTAAAATCAAGTTTGATGACGACTTCACTGTTTATCCTGAAATTGAAATCGGTGTAAAATATATCATCAAATAAGTAACATTATTCTGACTTTCATGTGTCTAATTTATATCACAAAAATGGAGAAGACACATGAAACATTCAAAAACTATTGCATTACTTACCTGCGCCTTTTTTGCTGAATTGTGTTTAGGGCAAAGCATTTCGGAAAAAGAGACGCAGGTTTTTAATCTTCTTAAGACTTCTGCTTATACCAGTGGCACGGAAGTCCTTCATTACGAACACAAAAAATCCGGCGCCAATCTTGTCTGGCTGAAAAATGACGATACCAACCGTGGTTGTACTCTGGCATTTCAGACCAGAGCCTACGACGACCAGGGGCTTCCTCACATTTTTGAGCATGCCTGCCTGGACGGTTCAAAAAAGTATCCAAGTTCAACTTTATTCTTCCAGATGTCCATGCAGACCTACCAGACTTATATGAATGCGCTCACAGAGCAGCTGGTAACTTATTATCCGCTTTCGTCCCTGTCCGAAGATCAGCTTTTTGCAAGCCTTGATGTTTATATGGAAGGGGTTTTCAATCCGATTATTCTGGAACAGGAGTTTGAAATTAAGCGGGAAGCTGTCCGTTTCGTTCTGGAAAGTCCGGAGTGTCAGATAAAACCAACCGGGGCAGTTTATAATGAAATGCTGGGTATTTTGGCTGAAAAACGCAATTTTAATTATTTTGAATCAAAAAGAGCTCTTTTCCCCGGCAGTTTTGACAGTTTTAATTACGGCGGAAAGCCTGAAGAGGTCCTTAATGTAAGCTGGCAGAGCGTAAAAGATTTCCACGCAAAATATTACAAGCCTTCCAACATGGTGATTTATCTTTATGGAAAGCTGGATATTGACCGCTTTTTAACTTATTTTGACGCATTTTTTTCAAATTATGACAGAAGCGAAACAGATTTATCAGATAAAAATTACCAGCCTTTCAGCGGGATAAAAGAAGTTACTGCGGAATTTCCTGTCAGCAAAGATTATCAGACTGAAAATTCTTCTATATTTAACTATGTTTTTACTCTTCCAGGCGCTAATCAGAATGATTTTAACGACCTTTATATTGCCAGCGTTTATCTCATGCAGGAGTCTTCCGAGTTAAAGACGGCCTTGAAGGCAAAATTCCCGGGCTCAACTTTCTACTGTGGTTATGAGCCTTTTTTACGCCATCCCTATTACTATTTTATGGTAGAAAACATAAATGAAGAAGACAGGGCTGAAATCAAGGCAATTATAGACCAGGCTATGCAAAGTCTCTGCAAAAAGAAATTAGACGGCACTTATATTAAGGTTCTTGCAAATTATATGAAGGTCCAGAGCATTCAGGAGGAAGAGAATTCTGATTTTGAAAAAAGAATGTCCGGCATTGTAAAAAACTGGGCCGCAAGTGATGATCCGCTTTATTTTATAGAATACAGAAATAAGATGATGAATATCGGAAAAACTTCTACTCCAAAAACAATTCAGGCAAGCGCCAAAAAATATTTTGCCAATCCTGAGCAGGGAATTGTTTTAATCACAAAACCTGTTGCCGGGCTGGCAGAAAAAAAGGCTGCCCAGGAGGAAAAGTATTTTGCTGATATGAAAGCCGGAATGTCTAAGAAAGAAATTGAGTCTCTTATTGAAGAAAACAGGCTTTATAACCAGTGGATGGCAGAAAATGAAAAAGTCAGTCTTATTGATAAGGTGAAGGTTGTTGGCGCGGCAGAAATCCCGGAAGAAACGGCAGAAGCAGAAATCTCAGACCAGAATATTGACGGTTTCAGACTGCTTTCCGGTGAAAATCCCGGGGCGGAATACGTTAAGGCTTCGGTACTGTTCAAACTGAATACATTGCCACAGGAATATCTTCATCCGGTTATGCTTTACTTTGACCTTCTGGGCAACCTTCCAACGCAAAAGCATAGTCTCAATATGCTTGAATTAAAAATGATGCTTTCGGTTTACAGCGCCGAGAGCGAAACAAAGTTTTATCCTCTCAGCGGTCAGTATGAAAGTGGTGGAACTGACATTTATTCGGGGGCAAATATTGTCTGTCTGAATGAAAATCTTTCCTCTTCGCTGAAAATCGGACTGGAAATGCTTAAAGAAACTAAGCTTGATGATTTTGACACTATAAGAAGCATTGCCGGCAGATTATATAAATCAAAACGGCAGGAAGCTATTCAGGAAGTTCTGGAAAAGCCTGCCGAGAATCTTAGTTCGGAGATGGCCCATGTCGCTTCTAATCCTTCTTATTCTGCGAGTTTGTATGCAGAAACTTTTGACTATTGGAGATTCCTTGAAAAGGTATCTTCTATGGATGATTCAGAGATTAAAAATCTTACAGACAGCATAAAAACAGGCTTAAAGTATGTTTTTAATCGCCAGAATCTAACCCTTGTCTGCATCGGAGATAAAAAGCAGATTAATCAGTTTGCAGAAGCCGGAAAAGCTTTTGCAAAAACTTTAGGACAGGAAGAGCTGCCCCTGCAGAATGTAGTTGGCACTCACGAAGCCCTGCCTAAAAATGTTGCAGTGGTAATTCCTGGCAATGCAAACTTCTGCTACAAATCTCTGGCGCTTAGTCCTTTTAGTGATAAGCTGAACGAAAAATACTGTGTCTTTTCGCTAATGCTTGGTGATAAGTACTTTATTCCTCAGCTGAGATTTAAGAACGGTGCTTATATGGCCTACTGTGAGCTTGAAGAAAGAGGAATTTATCACTGGACTTATCGCGATCCGGGAATAAAAAGCACTTACCAGATTTATTCAAAAGCTCCTGATTATATGAAGGAAGTTTATTCTACTCTAACTCAGGAGGAACTGGACGGCTATATCACTATGATTTGTTCTGTCATTCAAAAACCGGTTTCTAATTCTGAACGCCTGTCAAAGAAAATCAAGGCTTATCTTAGCAATGATTACGAGCAGAATCAGGCTTTGAGAAAATTAAAGCAGGTAAAATCGGTAAAGACTGAGGATGCAAAGGAATTTATCCGCCTTCTTGAAATGCTGGAAAAAGACGGAGCAAGAATAACCTTTGGTAATTCAGAGCAGATTAATGAAAATCAGGAAATGTATGACCTGATAATTACAGACTTGATAAATTAAAAATCAAAATAAAAAAGTAACATTTTTGAAATCTTCGGGTGTCTAAAAGATAACGAGGATTTCAAAAATGAAAAAATTATTGCTTTTATTGCTGTTTTTGCCTGCTTTTGCTTTCGCAGGAGAAACAAATCTTTCAGAAGAAGATGATGATTTGGATTTTACACTTGAAGATGAAATGGAACTTTTGAGTGTAATTGAGGGAGAGGGTCTTGAAATACATCGTTCTGCACCAGAAAGAGCAGGCGAAAAAACAGGTGTTTCAACTGTAATCACAAAAGAAGAAATGAAAGCTACTGCAAACATGGGTATTGCTGAAGACACTATGGCTGCCGTACGTACCTTGCCGGGTGTAACTTACGGTGGCGCCTGGGGTTCAGAACCTTCTGTGCGCGGCGGTCAGCCTAGAGAGCTTGGATATACCCTTGACGGCATGTATCTTTTGTTCCCTTATCACTGGGGAGGCGGAGCTTCCTTTTTCTATCCGTCAATCATTGATTCGATAAAACTTTCGAACGGTGTTTTTTCGGCTAAGTACGGCCGCGCCTCATCAGGTCTTATGGAAGCTACAACTCTTAAGCCTGATTTTGAAAAAGTTCACGTAAATGCGGGCATTTCTACTACTTGTGCCGATGCTTTCGTTCAGGTTCCTTTTGGAAAAAATGTAGGCGGCATGATTATTGGAAGTCACCTTTCATATCTTGATCCTATTGTCTGGGTTTTCAAGCAGATGAATATAGACGGAATGAAGGATATTGACCGCGCTCCATACATCCGCGATCTTTTCCTTAAGGCTAACTTCAAGCCATGTTCAGAACTTGATATTTCAGTTATCGGATTTTTTGGAAGCGACGGACTTTCACTTGATACATCTGTTGAAAAGAACGGATTAACAACAAAAACTGTAATGGATTACGATATTTATCAGGTTCTTGGCGGCGTAAATATTAAATATCTTGCTACAGATAAACTTATGTTCCACGGTCTTTTTTCTTACAACGGAATGTTTGAAAATCTGGACATGAAGGAAAAAGAAAGCGGAATCGTAAAGTACAACAATGATTTCATCAAAAAGTACAGTTCTAAATCTGCAAGCGTAAAAAGCGGAGCAGGCTACAATCTGGATGGTTTTGGAGTAGATTATACTGAGGATATTAAAAATCATCTTGTAACAGGCTGTCTTGAA
The DNA here is from genome assembly GCF_000619925.1 of Treponema sp. C6A8. Classification (GTDB taxonomy): domain Bacteria; phylum Spirochaetota; class Spirochaetia; order Treponematales; family Treponemataceae; genus Treponema_D. The sequence continues at coordinate 174,201 of NZ_JHVB01000006.1, forward strand.
AGTGAAATTGAGCTGAATGAAAAAAATCATCTTTGCGTAGGCTTTGATGAAACCTTCCAGAAGGGAAAAAATAAAAACAGCATAGACGGCTGGGATGAACAGAAAGTAAATGATGACTATATTTTCCGTCGTGTAAAAAAGGACATTTCAAATGACGGAAACTGCATTTTTGATAATGCGGCCTTTATTTCCTGGACTTATGGAAATGACACAGATTTTATTCAGACAGAACTTGGTCTGCGCGGTGAGTTTATCAATCTTCGCAATTTTGATGATGATTACTCTATCTCACTGGTTCCAGATATTTGTCCACGCGCCAACATTACTTTTACTCCTTGGAGAAACAAGGGAATTCTTGAAAAAGCTTCCTTTACTGCAGGAACAGGCCTTTTTGTTTCCATTCCACGCGAAACAATGATGTTTAATCGTGATATGGGCTTGAAGGATTTTGAAATGCATCCTAACCGCGCCCTTCTGGGAGTTTTGGGAGCAGATGCAGCTCTTGAAGGCGGCTGGAAGTTCAAAGTTGAAACTTACTATAAATACTATCTTTCAAGAATTTACAATTATCAGTTTACCAGTGCTGAGTCAGGCTACAAGGACATAGACATTCTGGTTAAGACTAACGGAAAGGGCTATGTGTTTGGCGTAGACACAATGATTGAAAAGAAAATCGGTTCTAACTGGGACGGTTATCTGTCTTACTCATTTGTCTACTCTAAGCTCAAAAATCCTGTAGACGTTGGCGCTAACCAGGTTCCAAGAGTGCAGCCAAATGAGCCTTTGAATGAATGGTATTTCCCGGCTTATCACCGCTTCCACACTATGAACCTGGTAAGCAACTGGCATTTTGGAAAGGGATGGACTTTTACAGTTAAGGGAACTTTGGCAACTGGAACACCAAAAGAAGACACAGGCGATGTATTCTGCTATGCAGCGGTAATGGATGACGGCACTGTCGTTCAGCGTTACACAAGAAGCAGTGTATACAGCGATACTTTGAGAACAACTATTTCCTGCCCGGTTGATTTGAAGATTTCACGCGAATGGAAAACAAACGGCGGAAAAACAAGCTGGGAATACTACTTTGCCCTTCAGGATGTTTTTGTAAATCTTTATCAGCCAAGAGGAAATAAGGAGTTCAATTCCTTTACCGGTGAAATGGATAGCGAAGCCAAGTCGGCAAGCTTTAATTTGGGAATGCCAGTTCCTTCTTTTGGACTTAAGGTTAAATTCTAAAAAAATTAGCGGCCATTTCCCGGCTGCTTAACACAGGAGAAAAATTATGGAAAACGGATTTAGTTTAATTGAATTATTCAAACTTGGCGGCCCTTTTATGTGGGTACTTCTGGCTTATTCGGTTGCAACAATTGCGATTATTATTGAACGCTGCATTTATCTGGCCTGGCATGACTGCAAGGTTGCGCCAATCAGCAATAAGGTAAAGTCTTTCCTTCATGATAATCAGAGATACGAAGCCGAAAAATATCTTTCATCATATGGAAGAAAACAGACTGTAGCGACAGTTTTGCTGGCTCTTGTAAGAAACGCAAGATTCGGTGAAAACCGCATGGAACGCGCCGCAGAAGCAGAAGCTCAGGAACGCCTTCGCCGCATGGAAAACGGTTTCAACTATCTTACAGCTCTTTCTTCATTGGCGCCGCTTACAGGATTTTTGGGCACCGTTTCAGGAATGATTGGAGCCTTCCAGTCAATTGCAACAGCCACCGACGTAAACGCCCAGCTTGTAGCCGGCGGTATTTACGAGGCACTTATCACAACAGTCTTTGGTTTGATAATCGCAATCGTTGCCCTTCTTGCTTACAACCTTTTGATTCAGAAGGTAGATACTTTTGCGGCAGAAACATCCAAAGCAATCAACGACCTTGTACCGGAATTGATGGGTGCATAGTCGCAGGAGAAAATAAGAAATGATTAAGCGATTTGTGCGTCATAAGGTAGAAGATGCGGGAAGTTCAGGTTCATTAAATGACCTTTCCTTCCTTTTAATTATCTTTTTTATTGTGATAGCGGGATTTAATGTGAACAAGGGATTTTTATTGAATTTGCCGTCAAAAGAAAAGCCGATTGTAGTAAACACTGAAGATATTTTTAAATGCAAACTGCAGGCGGACGGCAGAATTTTCCTGGATAAGGAAGAACTCAACATTTCTGACCTGACAACAAGAATTGAAGAAAAATTGAGAACCTGGCCTAATCTTACTTTTCTGCTTTCAATTGACGGGGACTGCGCCTACCAGAATGTAGTAGATGTAATTGCAGCCATCAGGAAGTGCCGGGTAGAAAACTTTTCCTTCAGAATGAATGAAGGTCAGACGGAATAGGGGCGTGTAAAAATGGTTAATATCAAAAAAAAGAGAAGAAATCCTTCTATTACAACGTCGTCTATGTCGGATATAGGCTTTCTGCTTTTGATTTTTATCATGCTGATTTCTCTTATGAATCAGCGCTACGAAGAAAAAATCAATTATTCGGAAAGTACGATTTTGGAGAGAACTCAGGCTGATACGAATTTTGAAATCTGGGTTCAGAAAAATGGAATTATTTCAGCAGATGGCGAGGTTTTAGATGCCATAGGGCTGGAGCGGGTTCTTGTTGAAGCAATCACAGAAAACCCCAGCGTAAGAATTCACGTAATTGCCGATAAAGATACTCCATATAAATATGTGAATTCGGTTGTTGGTATTCTGCAGTCGCTGCAGCACCGCGTAGTAAGTTTTGTTGTAAGGGAGCGTGCCTGAATGAAAAATACAATTAGCATTTCTAAGTTGACGCCTTTATGCCGTCCACTGCTTTTTGCCTTTGTTTTTTTTCTTCATGTGGGAGCAATTTATTTTATTAATTTTAAAAGCAAGGCAGAGGATGTAGAAACCGTGGATTTTCACGAGGCCGATATTTTTAAGCTGGTAGATATTCAGGAATACGTAAAGCCTGCTCCAAAGCCTGTTGAAAAAAAGGAAGTCGTAAAGGTAAAAAATCAGCCAAAAGCCTCTGAACTTATTTCAGAAACAAAGGAAGAAGTTCAGATGGAAGAAGAACAGGAAATATTCCTGCCCCAGCATAAAATTTCATCTATTCCGGTTATTCCAAACCGGGAAGTTCTTTCCAGAATAGTTTATCCGCCAATGGCTTATAAGCAGGGAATAGAAGGCCTGGTATATCTGGAACTTTACATAGACAGCAAAGGAGTTATTAAAAATATAAAGGTGCTGAAGGATCCGGGACACGGTTTTGCAGAAGCTGCCATTGCCGCTTTGAGAGGAATTAAATGTATTCCTGCCAACGCAAATGGCAAGGCTTGTGCCGTTCGTTACCGTTATCCGTTAAAATTTACAGTAAACTAACTATTGTAATCATTGTTATAAATCTATAAAATATTCCTATTAACATTGCAAATCTTTTTTTAAGAATGGAGTAAAATAAATGGCTACAAAGTATGTTTACTTTTTCGGCAACGGGGATGCAGAAGGCGACGAATCAATGCGCCCAATTCTCGGTGGTAAAGGTGCTAACCTTGCTCAGATGGCAAAGGCTCCTTTAAGTCTTCCAGTTCCACCTGGATTCACAATTTCTATTGACGTATGTCAGGAATACTACAAGCTTGGCAAAAAATATCCTGAGGGACTTGATAAGGAAGTTGCTGAATATCTTAACAAACTTGAAACAACTTTCGGAAAGAAACTTGGTGACGAAAACGATCCACTTCTCGTTTCTGTTCGCTCTGGTGCTGCTGAATCTATGCCTGGTATGATGGATACAATCCTCAACCTCGGTCTTAACGATAAATCAGTTATCGGTCTTGCTAACAAGACTAACAACCCACGTTTCGCATGGGACGCTTACCGCCGCTTCATCCAGATGTACGGTAACGTTGCAATGGGCGTTGATCATGACAAATTCGAAGAAATCATTTCTTCTGTAAAAGCAAAAGCTGGTGTAAAAGAAGATACTGAACTTTCTACAGAAAACCTCCAGGAAATCGTTGCTAAGTACAAGGAAATGTACAAGAAAGAAAAGGGTGAAGATTTCCCTCAGGATCCACAGGTTCAGATGTGGGGAGCTATCGGTGCCGTATTCGGTTCTTGGATGAACGAACGCGCTATCATTTACCGCAAGCTCAACAACATTGATGAGAACGTAATTAAGGGAACTGCTGTTACTGTAATGGCAATGGTATTCGGTAACATGGGTGAAACATCAGGTACTGGTGTTGCATTCTCTCGCGACCCTTCAACTGGTGAGAACCACTTCATGGCTGAGTACCTTATCAACGCTCAGGGTGAAGACGTAGTAGCTGGTATCCGTACTCCAATGGATATTTCTGCTCTTGAAAAACAGCAGCCAGAAATCTTCAAAGAAATTTCTACAATCCGTGACCGTCTTGAAGCTCACTATCACGATATGCAGGATATGGAATTCACTGTACAGGAAGGAAAACTCTTCATGCTCCAGTGCCGCAATGGTAAACGTACAGGTCCTGCTGCTGTTAAGATGGCTGTTGATATGGTTGGCGAAAAGATGATTACTAAAGAAGAAGCTCTTCTTCGCGTAAAACCAGATCAGCTTGATCAGCTCCTCCACCCACAGTTCGAATCTAAGGCTCTTAAATCAGCTAAACCTTTGGCTTCAGCTCTTAACGCTTCACCAGGTGCTGGTTGTGGTCAGATCGTATTCACAGCTGATGAAGCTGTAGAATGGGACAAAGCTGGTAAGAAGGTTATCCTTGTTCGTAAAGAAACATCTCCTGATGATATCGCAGGTATGTATGTTGCACAGGGTATCTTGACTTCTACTGGTGGACGTACATCACACGCAGCCGTAGTTGCTCGCGGTATGGGTACTCCATGTGTATGTGGATGTTCTGATGTAGTATTCACAGGTAAAGATTCTGTTACAATCGGCGGAAAGAAATTCAAGAAGGGTGACTTCATTTCTATCGACGGTTCAACAGGTAACGTATATGGCGAAGTTATTCCTGTAACTCCAGCTTCAGTTTCTGGCGACCTCGAAACATTCCTTTCTTGGGCTGATGAAGTTCGCGCAGCTTCTGTTCGTACAACTCCATCTGGAAAGACTGTTAAGGGATTCGAAGTTCTTGCTAACGCTGAACAGAACGAAGCTCCACAGGCATTCCGCTTTGGTGCTGCTGGTATTGGTCTTTGCCGTACAGAACACATGTTCTTCGAAGAACCAAAACTTACTTCATTCCAGAAGATGATTATTTCTGACACAACTGAAGAAAGAAAGGCTAACCTTGCTGCTATCCTTCCTCTCCAGCAGAAAGACTTCTACGGAATCATTAAGACAATGGAAGGACGCGCTGTAACAATCCGTCTTCTTGACCCACCTCTTAACGAATTCGTACAGGCTGAAACTCCAGACTTGGCTAAAGCTTTGGCTAAGAAACTTGGTGTTAAAGTTGACTTCATCAACAAGAAATACTCAGAACTTAACGAACACAACCCAATGCTCGGTCACCGTGGTTGTCGTCTCGCTATCACATACCCAGAGATCTACGAAATGCAGGTTGAAGCTATTGCTCGTGCAACAGCTCAGGCTGAAAAAGATGGTCTTAAACACGATGTTCGCATCATGATTCCAAACGTAACTACATTCGCTGAATTGAAACAGATTCGTGCTCAGGCAGAAGCTGTAATCGCTAATGTAAACAAAGAAACAGGACTTTCACTCAAGTTCCAGATTGGTTCTATGATCGAATTCCCACGTGCTGCAGCTACAGCTGACAAGATTGCTGAATATGCAGACTTCTTCTCATTTGGTACAAACGACCTTACACAGACAACATTCGGCTTCAGCCGTGATGACTACTCTAAGTTCATCGATTCTTACTTGGATCAGAAGGTTCTCCTCCAGGACCCATTCAAGACTTTGGACGAAGATGGTGTTGGCGTAATGATCGGTCTTGCAGAAGAAAAAGGACGCAAGGTTAAGACTGACCTTCACCTCGGAATCTGTGGTGAACACGGTGGAGACCCAGCTTCTATCGCTCTCTGCTACAAGCTCGGTTTGAACTACGTATCTTGTTCACCATTCCGTGTACCAGCAGCTCGTCTTGCTGGTGCTCAGGCTGTAATTAAAGCTAACAAATAGTTAGACTAAATTACTAAGATAAATGCCTTCTCAGAAATGGGAAGGCATTTTTTTTGCCTGAGCCCCAGCACCCTGCCGGGTCGCCGCCAGATAAATCTGGCGAGACGGATTAGCGGATAAGCCTAAAAAACTTGCCACTGGCAAGTTTTTTTTAACGGCTTTCCGATTTTAGTCAGGAGCTCAGGCAGTAATCAAATGCGCAAAATAGGAAATCCGTTAGAAACCGAGCCGAATAATAAATCGTATAAAATATCGCAATAAATGCGAAATATTACAAGATTTGCTTGTAATATTCATTACTTTCCTTTATAGTGAACTTCGCTGCCAAAATAATTCGAGGGGCAGTGCGAAAGCGTGGTTATTTTGTTTCAGAGAGTTCATAAATGACTTTGCTTTCGATTGGATAAGGGATGAAAATCCCGGAAAACAGAGGTATTTATGAAAATCGAAGAAATGAATGAAGCCGCATTGGCTTCTGACGAAGTTGTATTGTCTTCAGAACTTTTGGCTGACGAAGACGATGAAGTTATTCCTTTGCAGTCTGACGAGGCTGATGCCGACATTGAAGACGATGATGATGACGACGGCGAAGTAAGCTTTGCAGACCTTGGTCTTGATGAAGACACACTTAAAGCAGTAGAAAAGAAAGGATTTAAAGTTCCTTCTCCAATTCAGGTACTGGCAATTCCACGGCTTTTGAACGGGGACACAAACCTTATTGCCCGCGCCCGCACAGGTACCGGTAAAACAGCCGCATTTGGACTTCCAATCATTCAATCAATCAAAGAAAAATCAGATAAAGTTCAGGCACTTATTCTTGAACCAACCCGTGAGCTTGCAATTCAGACCTGCGAAGAAATGCAGTCTTTTGCTTCAAAAAGCTTTCCACGCACAACAGTACTTTACGGCGGTGCAAGCTATGTTTCTCAGATCCGCGAGCTTAAAAAGGGCTGCGAAATTGTAGTAGGAACTCCAGGCCGCATTAAAGACCACCTTGAACGCAAAACATTAGACCTTTCTAAAATCAAATATTTTATCCTGGACGAAGGCGATGAAATGCTGGACATGGGCTTTATCGACGACATCCGCGAGATTTTCCAGCAGGCAAATCAGGATGCCCGCATTCTTTTGTTCAGCGCTACAATGCCGGCTCCAATACTCAAAATCGCTGCAGACTTTATGGGCGAATACGACATCATTGAGGAAGCTAAGGTTGTTGAAGAGCCTCTTCTCATCGACCAGAAATACTGGGTTGTAAAAGAAAGCGAAAAGATTGAAGCTTTGGTTCGCCTTATCGACATTTCACCTGATTTTTACGGTGTAGTTTTCACACAGACTAAGATGGATGCCGACAACGTTACCCGCCAGCTTGATATGCGCGGTTACGAGGCAGACGCACTCCACGGCGACATCATGCAGAATCAGCGTGAAAAGGTTCTTGAACGCCTTAAGATGAAAAAGACCCGCATTCTTGTTGCAACAGACGTAGCAGCCCGCGGTATTGATATTAAAGATTTGACTCACGTTGTAAACTATTCTCTTCCTTTTGATGCTGCAACTTACGTTCACCGCATTGGTCGTACAGGACGCGCAGGAAAAGAAGGTGTAGCTGTTACATTTGTTCGACCTGAAGAACGCCGCAAGCTCCGCTTTTTGACTCAGGCAGTTGCAAAGGCAAGTAAGGGTGAACTTAAGGAAGGCACAATTCCTTCTGTAAACGAAGTAATCAGCGTAAAACAGGAAAGACTTTTTGACGAACTCAAAAAGCAGATTTTTACAGCATCATCACAGGTAGAAGAAGCTGCTGCAGAAGAAACCACAGACGCACAGGTAGAAGGTCTTGCTGAAAGACCAGCTTCTATCCCGGATGTAGATATTTCTAACATCAATCCAAACTTTGTCAGCTTTGCAAACGAGCTTGCAAAAGACCGTGACCCTAATCAGGTACTGGCTGCAGTTCTTTCTGTAATGTACGGCGAAAAGCTTTCTCCAAAACATTACGGCCGCATTTCAGTTTCTAAGGACAGAGATTTTGCTCCACGCGGAGACCAGACCCGTATCTTTATTTCTTTGGGTAAAAAAGACGGTTACCGCGCCAAGGAAATTGCAGACTACTTCAGCAAGCTGCTTCATATTCCGGGACGCATGGTTGATCAGATTGATGTTGCCCAGCAGTTCAGCCTTGTAAGCCTTCCGATTGCGTCGGCAAGAAAGGCTATTGAATTGTCTAAGTCAGACAGAAGCCTGCCACATATGCACGTTGATAATAAGGAAGAAGGCCGTGGAAGCCGTCGCGGTGGACGCGATGATTTTGGTGGCCGTGGCAGAGGAGACTTTGGCGGAAGAGAACGCCGCCGTTCGGAAGCTGGCGCAGAACGCAGAGCCCGCGAAGGAAGCAGAAGCTCGCGTCCTAACACACATTCCCACACAGAACGCAATTCACCTCGCGCTGCCAGCCGTAAAGGTGCCAGCGCCTTCGTGAAGAGCGGAAAGAAAGCTGAAAGATTTTAAGAAAGCTGTGTCATGTTCGGGCTCGGCCCGAGAATGACATGATACTATGAATTACTAGCGGAGTCTTCTTCTGATGGCTCCGCTTCTTCATTTTCAGGTTCTGGTGTAGAAGCCTTTGCTGCTTCCGGTGAAATATCAATTACACCCGGACGAGGCTCCGGCTCAACAACGACCGGACGAACTGAATAATCAAGGCGGATATCTTCTGTAGACTGCTTATGGCGGGACTTAAGAAGAAGAGTCTTGCTGTCTGCCTGGTAAACATAACCAGAAGAGTTATAGTTTTCAAAACGAGGGTCAGTTCGGAAGCTGATATCATAGATATAAATAGAAGTAAAGCGCGGAATTCCCTTGATGATAAGATAATGTGTATAAGTTGTAGGGAAATCGATAGAAAGCGTAATCGAAGTGTCACCATCCTTTTTGTAGCGGATGTCTTTAGCACAAGTCCATGCCCAGGTCCAGTGATTATCTGTAACATCGATTTTTTCAAAGTGAGGATAATAAGAATTATCAAAGAACAAAATCGGATAAAGATTTGAAAGAGTCCTCAAATCAAAAGAGTTTGTTCCGTTCAAATAAGAATTGATAATTACGTAACCTGACTTTTCGTAAACAGGATTTTCTGCAATTTTACCAAAACGCATAAGTGCCATTCCGGTCTCTGCAGCCTGAATGACAGAAACAAAGGTGTCGTTTTCCGAAATTGTCAGGGTATTTCCATCATAATTACAAGCATCGCCAATGCGGGCAACACAGTTTTCTACGGCAGGAAGAATTACAGCCGCATATTCCGGCATCAGTGTATACAAATCAATGTAAGTCTGAATAATTCCCGTTGCCTGAGCAAGAGAAGTGTGGGAAATATCAGCATTGGCCGCATTCTGTAAAAGCTGGACTACAGCAGCTCTGTTTTCACTGATACAAAGGAAGTTTGCAATATTGCGGACTGTGAACAAATCAAGAGAGTTTGTTGTTGCCGCCTTTACAATCTGCATTTCGGTACTTGCGATATAGGTTTCAAGGATTTTGTTCATATCAGCAAGGGAATTGAAGTATGGAGTTGAAAGGTAAGTTCTTGTCTTGCTCTTTTTGATTGAAGCAGGAACTTCTTCAATTGCGCTTGTGTAGTTTCCAGACTCGGCCTGAGCTGCAACGTAAGAAATGGCAACCTGTTCGTTAAGGTTAGTTTCCAGGGTGTTTGACTTAAATGCGTTGATTAAACTTGTCTTGATGTTATTTCGAACTTCGTAGAAAAGGGCAGAATCAGCAATGGCAAGGTCAGTAATAGATTCAAAATTAAATTTACGAACTTCATTATGAATTGCGTAAGAAAGGCGGGAATTGCTCTTTGTAAAGCCGACAAGTTTTTCAGCAGTTACAGGAGTGTAAAGTTCCCAGCTTTTCTTTTTGCCCGAAAGGATTGTCTTTGAACCTTCAGAACCTTCAATTTTCATGTAGGAATTGAGTTTAAATGGAAGATAAAGGGCAGAAATATTATCAGGAAGGTCAGCTATGGCATACAAAGAAGAATCAAGAGGCTCATTACTTTCGTTATCTGAATCCAAAATATTTAAGCCGACTGTCAGGTTTACGTCATCAGTAAAATGAAGGGTAAAGGAATTTTCATCCTGCTCCCAGGTTTGCAGTCTAACCGGGATTTTTTGATTTGTTCCCGACTTTGAAATTGTGGCAGGATTCTGGTCATCAATGAAAAGGTTGAGTCCATTATAAGAAATCTGCATTCTGTTCTTGAGCGGAAATTCAGAGCCGCTTTCATCAGATTTTTCCAAAGTTATATGGAGATTTCTTATTTTTTCCATTATGCTTGAATCTGTTCTAAATTGAAGAATAAAAATGCCGATTATTATAACGAAATCGACTAGAAGCATTCTTAAGGCTTTTCTGATAACACGAATTTGCATAGTTATTACAGTTTAGCCGAATTTTCTGTCAAGGGGAAGATATGAAAAAAAGCAAAATCTTAGCATGTGCTGCATTTTTTACATTTTGTTTTGCAGCTAACGCTTCGACAACAGAAGTAAAAGAAAGCGTTTCAGGTAGTGTTGACTTTGTTCAGGGCGGAAATGCCGGACAGTCCGCAAATGTGAGGTTTGCAAATCAGCTCCAGAAGGAATTGAACGCAAATAATCTGAAGGGGGCAATTGCTCTTTTTGAAAAGATGCCTGCAGGTTTACAGAATGATACAGGCCTCAAAAATCTTTTGGGTGCACTTTATTATTCAGACGGCCAGTATGATAAGGCAATTACAAGCGCAGAAGCAGTTTTGACAATTGATGATAAAAACGTAGAGGCTCTTGAACTGATTTCTATGTGCGCTCACGCAAAGGGTGACAAAAAAACATATCAGGCAACAGCTCAGCGTATTCTTACAGTTGACCCTTACAATCCTGCGGTAAATATTCAGCAGGGACAGGATTACGCAGTTGCAAAAAAATACAAGCAGGCCCGCACAAGTTACGCAAAGGCTTTGAAGGGCGACAGCAAAAATGAAGATGCTCTCTTTGGTTTTGCCCAGATGTGCTATTACCTTGATGACATGCAGACTGCAAAATCATCATTTGAACGCCTTCTTAATCAGAATCCGGAAAGTGCCATTGCCTATTCTTATCTGGGAAAACTTTCGGCAGAAGACCAGAATTATCTGAAGGCAGAAAGTCTTGTGAAAAAGGCGATTGCCCTTGAACCTTCAAATTATGATTTTTATATGGATTTGGGAAATTATCTGCGTTCTCAGGGAAAATATGATGCAGCAGCTTCTGCCTGGAAAAAGGCCGTAGATCTTGATCCGACATACTTCCTGGCTTATGCCTACCTTGCCGGAGTTTATGATGAGCGAGATATGTTTGATCAGGCGCTTGAAAACTACCATAAGGTAATTCAGACAAATCCAAAATATTTTTACGCTTACGAAGAAACTGCAATTTTGGAATACCACGCAGGAAATCTTGAAAATGCCATTAAATATTTTGAAAAGGCATATGAATACAGCCAGAGCCTTTCTTACAAGCTGATGATTGCTGCCTGCTACTACAAAATGAAGAAGCCGCTGGAAGCAAAAAACGTAATTAATCCGGTTTTGAAGACTCTTGACCGCGAAAGCATTGAATATATGATGGCTCGTTTCTACGTTGATGGTTTCAACCGAAATGCCGAAGCCGCTCTTGTTCAGCGTATTAATAAGGAAGAAAACAGCCAGAAGAAAGGCAAAATGCAGTTTTACATGGGCCTTTTCTATGAAATCATGGGCGGAGGAGACGGCGCTTTAGAAATGTATTCTAAGGTTGCAGCTATGCAGGCTCCAATGTTCTTTGAATTCCGAATTGCTGAATGGGGAATGAAGGCAGGGCTTGAAGTTCAAAAAGAAAAACAGGCTAATGCACAATAAAGAGGCATCTTAGATGAGTCAGACACAGAAAGTTTTGGAACTGGGCGGACGGAAAATTACTCTGGTGGGAACCGCTCACGTAAGTGCGCAGAGTATTGAAGAAGTAACAAATACAATTAAAGAACTTAAGCCGGATTGCGTTGCGGTAGAGCTTGATGAAAAGCGTGCCGATTCAATTCAGAACGGCCAGAAGTACAGTGAACTTGATATTATTAAGGTAATTCGCGAAGGAAAGGTTTTTCTTGTGCTTGCTAACCTTATGCTGGCAAGTTTTCAGAAACGCATGGGGCAGAATATCGGGGTAAAACCTGGTGATGAAATGCTTGCGGCAATTAAAACCGCTGATGAAATGGGAATTGCTACAAGCATGGTAGACCGTCCCGTTCAGGTAACCTTACGCCGTGCCTGGGCTAAAAACGGCTTTTTCGGCAAGATGGGACTGCTCGCCTCGCTTTTGGCAAGCGCCTTCTCAAAAGAAGAAGTGGACGAGTCCGAAATTGAAGCGCTCAAGCAAAAAAACGAAATGGACAGCATGATGGGCGAACTATCCAAAGAGATGCCTGTTATTAAGGAAGTTTTAATCGACGAGCGTGATAAATACCTTGCAAGCAAAATCTGGGAATCGCAGGGAAATAACATCGTGGCAGTTTTAGGTGCCGGTCACCTTGCAGGCGTTGAAGCCCACTTAAATCAGATTGCAGCCGGAAGCGAAAACAGCGATGTTTCTGCAATCAGTGAAGTTCCTGCTAAAAAATCTATAGCTAAGTTTATCGGCTGGCTGATTCCGGCAATTATTATCGGTTTTATTGCGGCTGGTTTTGTTTACGGCGGCCGCAAGGCTGGAACTGCAATGCTTTCTACCTGGGTGCTGTGGAACGGCATTCCAAGCGCAGCTCTTTCTATTCTTGCGCTGGCACATCCTGTGACGATTATCGTGTCATTTATTGCGGCGCCTTTTACTTCGCTTTGTCCTTTTATTGGCGTTGGTTTTGTCAGTGGAATTATTCAGGCAATGGTCTGCAAGCCTCGCGTGCGTGATATGGAAAACCTTAGCGAAGACGTTCAGTCGATTAAGGGCTTTTACCGTAACCGCATTCTTCGCGTGCTTCTGGTATTTATACTGTCATCGGTGGGAAGTTCAATCGGAACCTTTGCCGGCGGCGCAGACGTTATCCGCCAGTTCAGCGAGGCAGTGTAACTGCCCTGTTACAATGTTCAGCTGCCCTGCCATTGTCGCGTAAGAGTCCTGTCATTGTCGGGCTTGACCCGACAATCTCTAACCTTTCCTGAACTGTGTCGGCGACATGCCTTTTTCACGGCGGAAAATTTTTGCAAAGTGATTTGCGTCGTTGAAACCTACATCCTGAGCAATTTCAGTTATGGAAGTGTCCGTTTCTTTTAAGAGGCGGGCACTTTTTTCTATTCTGAACTGAATGATGTAGTCAAAAATGCTGGTATTCATGCAGCGCTTAAAAAGGCGGCAGCATTCTTCCTTGCAGAGATTAATTTTTCCCGCAATATCATCCAGGGTAATGCGGTTTTCATAATTAAGTTCTATATAAGTAATGATGGAACGAAGGCGTTCAAAATCAAGATTTGTCTGTACTTCCGGCTTTATAAAACTCTTTCGATGCTGAAAAAGAAGCTTCCAGAACTGCTGGAGGCATATAATAATTTCCAGCTCTTTTTCTTCTGTCTGAAGCTTATTTTTTTCTATTAGCTCTTCGATTGTTGTAATTACGTCGCTGTGCCAGTCTTCTGCGCCGTCAAAAACAACTACAGGAAAGAAAAAATCCTGAACAACGGGTTTTACGTATTTTGTGTAGACAATACTGTTTTCAAAGCCGTAAATCACCTTTGGGTCAAAAGTCGTTGCAATGTAGTCACAGTTTTCCAGTGCAATCATACTGCCCGAATGCAGAACGCCGGAGTTGCAGAAAATTGCGTCTCCTTCCTTAAGCACAAATTCCTCGTTGTTTACCTTGTAGCGCATTTTGCCGCTGGTGATGAGGGTGAGCTCAATTTCCGGATGCCAGTGCCACAAAAAAGAGCCCGACTCGTATTTGCGAAGGCTTTCGTAGCTTACGAGGACCGGAAAATTGTAGTTTCCGTGAGATTTTGTTTCCTTTTGAATGGCATTAGTTTCTATCTGCATTGTTTTCTCAAAATAACACTAATTATCATTGATTTTAACACGCTTTGCCACAAAATACTACTAATAAATCTCTAAAATGCCCTTTCTAAATCGCCGATAAAGAAAATATGAAAAAGCTGATTTTATTTTTGATGCTGTCTTTTGCAGCGATAACCGGAACTTTTGCTGAAATGTATAAGGCAAATGTAGAAGCCTCTTATTATGCAGATAAATTTCACGGGCGAAGAACTGCAAACGGCGAAATTTTTAATATGTATGATTTTACGGCAGCTCACAAAACGCTTCCGTTTAATACCATTCTCAAGATTACCAATATTTCCAACGGTAAAAGCGTAACTGTTCGCGTAAATGACCGCGGGCCTTTTGTTGCAGGAAGGGAAATTGACCTTTCTAAAGCGGCTGCTGAAAAGCTTGATATGCTGGGAAGAGGCACTGCTCAGGTAAGTATAGAAATATTGCAGCGGGGTGCAGAAACTGCAATTTCTGCTGCTACGGCAAAGAAAGCTGCCGAAAGTGCCGGCAGTGAAAGCCCTGGAAGTCAGCCTAAAACTACCGCGGCGGCGAAGCCGGCGCCTTCATCATCGAAAGATGATGTCACAGAAGAAGTTGCTGTTTTGAAGGAAGAACCTGTGGAGGAATTGCGATGGGATATTCAGGTGGGTTCTTTCAGTGAGCGTGCAAATGCCGAGGCTCTGGCGCAGAAGCTTTTGAAGGCGGGATTCAAAAATGTAGTTTACCAGAAGGCGGGAGGAATCACTCGTGTTGTAATCCGCGATCTGGCGACGGCAGAAGTGCAGGCAGTTTTGAATCAGCTGGAAGAAAAGGGCTTTAAGGATTATCTGGTAAAGAGACGCTGAAAGAAAAATTGATTTTTTTGAAAATAGTGATAAAATAATGTTATAATAATCGTGTGTTTTTGGAGCAAACATGGCTGAAAAGTTTCTGGAATTCCTGTCTAAAAAGAAAACCCTGCTATTTTTGATAATGTGCCTTATGGTACACGCCTTTAATGCGGTTCTTTTCTATTATTTGGGCTTGTATCCTTTTACGGTTCTCAACGTTTTCAGCACGATTTTTTATGCGGTCGTTTTATTGAGTTTCCAGAAGCACACTGATTTTTATATTATTTTTACATATTTAGAGATTATCACCTTTTCTTTTGTGAGTGAACTTTTTGCGGGCGGTTCTTTCTGCTACATTTTTTACGTTATCGGTATGATTTCGGTGGTTTTCTATTTGCTGCCGCCAAAAAAACGCATGAAGCACATTTTCCAGGGCATTGGAATTGCATACGCAATCGGCATTTATTTTATTTATATGAAAAAAATCTGTCTTTTCCCGGAATATGAGGCAATTGTAAAAGACTGCTCCATGGAAATCGGATTTTTGAACCTCTGCATTACGCTTTTTACTCTTTTTTATATTTCAAACCTTTACATGTTCGAGCTCAATTCTGCCAGCGAAAAGCTCAATTATTTCAGCAACCACGATTTGCTTACAGGTCTTTTTAACCGACGCTTCTTTGAGTACATCATGAAGCGAAACAAAACCGAAAACGAAAACGAATTTACAATCGCCATTTTTGATATTGATGATTTTAAGAAGGTTAACGATACTTATGGCCATCAGGCGGGCGACTGCGTTCTGAAGGTTGTAAGCAACTTAATAGAAGAAAATGCCAAAGGTGATTACGTGGCAGTACGCTGGGGTGGCGAAGAGTTCATTCTCTACATGCCGCAGACCAACGGTGACCGCGCTTATGAAATTTTGACGGCGCTGAGCAAAAAAATCAGCAATACTGTAGTTGATTTTGATGACCAGAAGCTGAGCGTTACAGTTACAGTCGGAATGTGCACCGGCACTGACCTGACCGATTACGAATCCATTATCCGCCAGGCCGATGACAAGCTTTATTACGGAAAGAGAAACGGTAAGAACTGCGTTGTAAAATAAATTTGTATTATAACATCTTGAATGATAAAATTATACGATGGAAAAAAAAAGACGCAAAATCAGTAAGAAGCTTCTTTTCAATTCCTGTCTTGCAATGGCAGGAACTTCTGTTTTTCTCATTTTTGTATTTAACTGGCTGTACTCAACTTCAAAAGAAAATATTCTTTCAAAATGGAAAAATGAAACAACAAGGGCCGCTCAGCAGGTTAATTATTATCTGAAAATGCCTATGGATGCAGTCGCTTTTTCTGCAGTCAAGCTTAATGATATGATGAAGAGAAAAAGGCCTGTTAAAGAAGCCGCTGAATATCTTATAAATGAAACGGCAATCTACGCTTCAATTATCAACGAAAACAATACAGGGATTTACAGCTATTATCAGGGGGAATATCTTGATGGCAGCGGATGGATTCCACCGGAAGACTATCAGCCAAAAGAACGTCCATGGTATACTGCTGCGCTGGAAGGAAAAGGAAAAACAGTTCTTGTTCAGCCATTTTTGAATCTTCAGACAAATACAATGATGATGTCAGTAAGTCAGCTTCTGGAAGACGGTGAAAGTGTTGTTTCTATGGATATTTTTCTGGACAGCGTTCAAAAAATGATGGAAGAAGCCTCTCAGGATAAAACTATACGTGCCGCAATGGTAATGGATTCGAATGCCTTTGTTCTGGCTCATTCAGACAGGGAAATTGTAGGGATGCTTTTTGAAGAAAAGACACCCGTTCAAAAAATTCTTCTGCAGAAGGTTTTCTTTGAAAATCAGAATCAGTTTTTAATACGGGAAAACAATAAAAAATTTACTGTTTTTGCAGAATCAATCAACACTGACTGGCATGCAATTTTTATACTGGACAACAGCAGCCTTTATCATTCTCTTTTATTTATTTATGTTTTTTCAGGCCTGGTGCTTCTGTCTATTATTACTATAATTTTAATCCTTTATATCCGTATAAACAGAAAATACGAGGAAGCGGAAGATTTAGCCCGTGAAGTTCAGGCAGCTGCCGATATTTATACGTCTGTAATAAGAATAAATCTTAAAAAAGACACTTTTACCTATGTTCGTGGAAATCCGGATAAGGACGGTATACTTGAAGGTGATTTTACTAATTTTTCAGGCCGTTCAGTCCAAATCGGAGATAAAATTTCTGCAGACCAGTCAAAGGATCTGATGAAAATTTTTATGAATCCTGAAACTCTGGAAGAAAGACTTAATGGTGTAAATTCTATTTCTCAGGAATTCATGGCAAAAAATGAAAAATGGATGCGGATACGTTTTATTGTCATTGACAGGGATGAAGAAGAAAAGCTGCATCACATTATGATGGCTTTTGAATCGATTGATGAAGACAGGAAGCGTCAAGAAAAGCTTCGTCAGCTTTCTGAAACCGATATGATGACAGGAATTCGTAACCGTGGAAGCGGAGAAAGTCTTACCCGAAAGGCGATGGCAGAAGGGCGCAAGGGAATGTTCTGCCTGATGGATGCAGATAAATTTAAATCAATTAATGATACTTTTGGGCATTCTGTTGGAGATAAGGTGATTGTTGCCATTGCAGATTGCCTTAAGAAAACTTTTCGAGAATCAGACATTGTTTTTCGCCTGGGGGGTGATGAATTTGCCGTTTTTTCGGAAGGTGTTACAAATGAAGAAATAGGCAGAAGTATTTTTAACCGCCTCTTTAAACACATTGAAAAGGTAGAAATTAAGGAACTTGATAACCGTAAAATCGAACTCAGCGTAGGTGCTGTTTTCTATCCTGCAACAAAAGAAGATTCCTTCGAAGCCATGTACCAGCGGGCCGACCGCGGCACCTACAAAAGCAAAAAAATTGCAGGCAACACGGTTACATTTGAGGTATAAAAAAAACCGTCCGAAAAAATCGAACGGTTTTCAGGATTTTAAATTATATTACGACGCTAACAAACTTCGCAGTTGTCGGCCTTGTTTGTTGTAACTGGCTTGCCGGCTGCTGTGGCCTTGATTCCTGCGATTGTAAAGCATTTATTGCTTACGCGGTATTCAACCTTGCAGAAGTGGTCGATATCGATTTTGGCAGGTTTTTCACCTGTGTATTCGTTACCTTCAAGCTGAATTACTGTTCCAGGAGCTGCCCATGGAGCGGTAAGAAGTTCAACCTTTTCTTTTCCATCTTCTGTGTAGTCGCAGGCAAGAAGCATTCCACGGCTTTCTACGCCTTTCATCTTTCTTGGAGCAAGGTTAGCTGCGATGATTACGTGCTGACCAAGAAGCTCGTCTTCCTTAAGGTATGGGCGGAGACCGCTCTGAATAATGCGCTCTGTTCCAGAACCGTCATCCAAAGTTTCAATATAAAGCTTGTCGCCCTGTGGGTTTGTTTCTACTTTAGTGATTTTTGCAACCAGAAGCTGGATGTGCTCGTTGAAGTATTTTGCAGGATTTGTTTCTGCTTCTGACTTCTGATTTCCGCTGTTTGATGCGGCTCCGTCAGCTTTTTTTGCTTCCTGCTTTTTCTGAGCGTCAGTTTTTGTATCTGCAGTTGCCATAAGGCTTTCAAGGTCAAGTTCACCGCCGGCACAAGGAGTTGTAATTCCCCAGTTTTCAAGAACCTGAGGGTGGATTTCACCGAATACACCAACTACTTCACCATTAACTGTAACGCCTGCCTGACGACCTACGATAAAGCGAGGATCTTCTGTTTCTACAACCTTGTATTCGTGGTCAAGGTAGTAAAGAAGGCTTGAAACTTCACTTGCCATATCGTTGAAGTTAGCGTTAGCGGCACTTGTAATAAAGCCGATGTGCTGGCGGGTGATTGTACCAGTTACTTCATCATCCTTGAGGTAAGCAACCTTACCGATTTCAAAGATTTTGTGAGGATAAACGGCGTTTGCACTTCCGCTTTCTGCACGGAGAAGTGAAGAAAGAATTTCAGGGCGGATAAACTGATAGTTTTCGCTCATCGGGTTTGCAATTTCAATTACTTTTGAGCCGTCAATCAGCATATTGTCGATGTAGTCTTTTTTAGAACCTACATAGTTGAAAATCATTTCCTGATAGCCGAGTCCAACCATCAGAGTTTTTGCCTTGCGGCTGAATTCTGTAAGAGGAAGAAGGCGGCCTACAGTAAAGTCACTTGGAGTTACCGGTGGGAAGGCTGAAACGTTTGCGCCAATCATAACGTCTTCAATAATATCAACTTCGTGGAGGAAGTCGTTGCGGTATGGAGCCGGGCTAAGAGTGATTTCTTCGCCCTTAACTTCAACAGTGCTTCCCATGCGGGTAAGAGCGTCTACTACTTTTGGCATGTCAAAATCAGAACCCAAAAGCTTGTTGATTGCGCTCAGAGTTGTTTTTGTTGTTGGCTGGAAGTAGTAAGGAACCATGATGTCCTTTCCAAGTCCAGTATCATAAGGATGACGGACAAGAACAGGTTTAATTTCGTAGCCCTGATCAGCAAAGTCGCAGGCAACGATGTTTGCCGACAAAATAAGGTTTTCGATATTGTCACCGGTAAGCTCAACCATAAGGTCTTTGTCGCCAACCTGAACAGCACCCAAAGTTGCAGAGTTGATAATTGGTGCCATAGAAAGAATTTCGTTTTTAGCGTCGCTCAAAAGAGGGAATTTTGACTTGTCTGCAAGAATCCAGCCGAAATCTTTTCCTTTTGGATGGTCTGTAAGAATCTGGCGGCAGGTCATAGGCTGGTCGCACTGGAGAGGAACAAAGCTTGTTTTGTCCGGATCAACAGCGTGATATTTTACAGGGAATTTAATCTGATCGATGCGGTAAACTCCCATAGAAAGTGACTTACGCTTGCGGCCAAAGTTCCATGCAAGTTTTTCCTGAGTCTGAATAATGTCCTTGAGCATTGGATCGTCGATTGGCTTTCCGGCAATCATAAATGCAACCATGTAAGGACGGATATTTTTAAGCTCCGGGTCAACATCAACAACGCGGTCACCATAATCATTGTTTCCGCGGTTTGTCATCAGCTTCATGTAATCAACAGTTTTTCCGCCTTCGTGAAGTTTAATCTGGCGGGCAACACCGTTTGTAGACCAGAGGTCAGGACGGTTTGTATCGTTTAATTCGATTTTTACAACGCGCTCGTTTTCAGGGAGCGACATATCAGGCTTTTCGTCAAGTTCAGCCTTAGCGCAAGGAAGTACGTCTTCCAAAGCGTCATAAGTGTATTTTTTTCCGATAGCATCAAAAAACAATTTTTCGTTACATTCAATTTTTGGCATTTTAAAATCCTTAAAAATTCTTCTATATAGATAAAATATTATAGTTAAAAGAGTGGGTTAATTCAACGACTGCACATAAATGCAAAAGTTCAAGAAACGACATTAGTATAGTGAAGTTTGGAAATAAATTGAAAATTTGAAGACTTTTTTCTTATTTTTTTGTCAAAACAACAATGTCTGCACCTAGTATATATATGGAAAAAGAAGAAATGATTTGTTGTTGCTTCTTTTTTTGTATGTTATTATTAAGGAAGGTTGCCATGCAGCTTACAAAAAAGCAGAAAATGCTAGAGCGTCTGAAACAGTTCACTATGATGGACGATGATTTTATGACGCGAATTTTTGAGGACGACAAAGTTCTTACTCAATTTATGTTGAATACAATTCTTGGTAGGAAAAATATTTGGGTGATTGAAGAAATTTCTCAAAAAGTTGTGAAAAATCTGTTGGGAAGGTCGGTCAGGCTTGATGTTTTTGCACGTGATGAAAGAGGCAGACCGTATGATATTGAAATTCAACGTGCCGACAAGGGTGCAGGTGCAAAAAGGGCGAGATATTACTCGGCTCTTATGGATGCAGATGAAACAGTTCCGAATATGGAACCAGAAAAATTACCTGAAAGTTATGTTATTTTTATTACGCAAAATGATATATTTAAAAAGGGGTTACCTATATATCATATAGAAAGAGTTGTTAAAGAATGTGATAAGCCATTCAACGATAAAATGCATATTTTGTATGTGAATGGTAAATATAGGGGTGATAATCAGATTGGCTGGCTTATGCATGATTTTAACTGTCGCAATGCCAGAGATATGAAAAACAAAATTCTGGCAGACAAAGTCAGATATTTAAAAGAGGCTGATAAAGGAGTAAAGTACATGTGTAAAATAATGGAAGATTTCGCAAAAGAAGAACGAGAAGAAGCTAATATCGAAACAGCAGTAAAACTACTCAAAGCAGGTGATATGACAGAAGCTCGTGTGCAAGAGTTTTTCAACTTTACAGAAAAGCAGATGAAAGCAGTAAAAGAAAAACTAACTGAGATTAAGAAATAAAAGGAATACTAATTTCTGATGAAAGGCAGCCTAAGGGGCTGCTTTTTTTGTGGGCAAATAGAGATAATTGAAAAAAGTTACAAAAATTCTTCAATTTTTTTCTAAAATTTTGAAAATTAATTTGACAATGGGTTGATAGTAATGCTATCATTACCATAGTGATAGTGGTACTATCACACTAATACTAGAAGTTTCAACTTGACATTATTATTATCGTTAATTGTAAAAACTTAGGAGGTTTTTATATGAAAAAGTTGGTTGCTGGTGCTTTGGCACTTGCTCTTGGTTTTAGCGCTTTTGCGCAGGAAGCAGGCGTGCATGAACTTACAGGCTCTGCTGGAAAAATTAGTTTTGGTGCTTGGGGACGCTCAACATTCAATATTGGTGAAACAACAACAAAGACTAAGATTGAAGTAACTACAAAGTATAATGATGACGTACTTGCTGGTGCTGCAATTCAAACAAATAATGCATTGGGATCTGTTCTTTCGAATGGTACTTCTGCTGTTTTAGCTGCAGCTAATAGCGCTGGATATTCTAATGATACTATAAAAAAAGGTATTGATGATCAGGTTATTCCTGTTCTTGCTGCAAAAGGTGTAAAAGAAACAGACGATACAGATACAGAATGGTATGCTTCAGTTGCTCCAGACTGGTCTTATGGTTGCCGTGTAGGTTTCTGGATTATTGGTCGTACAAACGATGAACGCTGGGGTTTTGACTTCAACCTTGATAGCGATGCAGCTGCTTTGTTCGTAGGTGCTCAGAACTATGACGGAAAAGACCCTTATGGAAACAATGCTAAAAACATGAAGCAGAAGAACGGTGGTATTTCTTATGCTGAATCTGGAAAATATGCTGTTGCAATTGGTGATCAGGCAAAAATCTGGGGTATTTTTGACTTCAATCCAATCGACTTGAAAGTTGCTTTCGGTAAAATGCGTGAACAGGAACTCCGTGGTTCTATTGGTGACTTTGGTCAGCGTGAATCTGCAGATGTTCGTTCAGAAGATGATATCTTTACAGAAATGTGGCCTGTTATGGGTATGTTCGTAAGCGCAAAAGGACAGAAGGGAACTGCTCTTGAAGGTCTTTATGCTGCTGTAGACTGTGATGCATTTGGTCTTGTTTCTTCTGCAAGTGAATCTGACAAAGAATTGAAAACAAAACTTTCTGACCTTGCTTCAACTCTTCAGGGTGGCCTAGGTTACACAATTCCTGGTCTTGCTCAGGTTAAGGCTCAGTTCATTGCTGATTCTATTGAAGAATCTAACAAAAAATATTCAAAAGAAAAGTATCAGCTTGCTCGCGATGCTGGTATGGGTTACGATTCATATGCAGGACGCTTTGAGTTCGGTATCGACTGGCTCGGTTTTGCTGGTGGAGCAACAGGACTTGGCGATGTAGATTTGGACAAAACTCCAAATGCTAACCTTATTGAACTTGGTGTAAAAGTTCCTCTCGTAATTGATGAAGATCTCCGTCAGTATGACCCGGAAAAATTCTATAACTTCTATGCTTGTCTTGGTACAATGGGTGTAATTCAGAAGGGATTCATTCTTTACAAGGCTCACGTTTGGGGTGGAAAGGGAAAATCTAACCTTTCAGCTTATACAGACATTACAAACTCAGGAAGCGGACTTCTTGACTACACAGGAAATGCTGCAAACATCGTAATGGCTGGTTTTGATGCTTTGACAGAAGTTTGTTTGAACCCATTTGGAGCTCAGAATAACTTTGCAGGACTTTCTTTCAACTACAACATTACTCTTGCTGATGCAGACGGAAAATGTAAGATTGGTGGTGAAACACAGACTGTTAATGACCTTAAAATGTCTCAGCACAAGTTTGGTGTAGAAGTTTACCTTAAACACACATTTGCTGCTAACAACTACTTCTTCATTGGTGTAGCAGACAGACTTACAATTGCTAAGATGGACGGTACACTGGATATTTCTAGTAGTTTTGAAACAATGAAAACAATGTTAAATTTGAATCCAAAGGCATCTGCTGATCTTTCTTACACAGCTATTACAAACAAAGTATACATCCCAGTTGGTGTAGAAATGTTCTTCTAAATTTGCAAAGGGCGTAAGGCAAACTAAAAACTTGCAGTGAACCGCCCCTTTGCTTAACTTCCGCATCCGCGGAAGTTGTTGCGGAAAAATAAAAAAAGCGGTGCTGATCTGAAGTGCACCCCAATTATTGGACACTTTAACTAGGCTGATTTTAAGGACTGATTCCTGAATTGTAAAGGGGTCAGTCCTTTTAATTTAACCTTAATTCTCTTTTCGTTGTACCAAGACAAATATTCAACCAATTCTTTTTTGAAATCTTCAACAGACTCAAACTCCTGTAAATATAAAAGTTCAGATTTTAATAAACCAAAGAAATTTTCCATTACCGAATTATCAAGACAGTTCCCTTTTCGGGACATACTCTGTCTAATTCCTTTTTCTTTCAAACGCCTCTGATAATCATACATCTGATACTGCCAGCCCTGATCTGAATGAAGAATTAGATTTGTCCCGTCAGGAATT
>NZ_JHVB01000007.1 GCF_000619925.1 Treponema sp. C6A8
TTTATCTGGGGAATGATGACTAATAATATTTCAAGGGCATCAGTTTAATTAATTTTGGTTATTTTGGAAGTAGCAGAGGAATTTATGGATAATAAGTAATCTTCGAGCTAATTTGTGGGCGTCAGATCTGAAAAGATTTTGATATGCCCGTCAACAGACAGAAAGTACTTTCAGGCGGTCCATTGACCTGTAGGTAAGGCTTTGCCGAATCCACGTATATCAGAATGGTCAAATGCCGGTTAGTTTCTGCCTGCTACTTCCATTTTTTTATTCTCTATTGACAAAGGCACAACATATCAGATTATGGATTTTGGCAAAACTCAAAATCTTGATTTCCTCGAACTTAAGGCTGCTCCAATGGGATATCCACTGTATAAAAAACTTGGTTTTGAAGATGCCTGCAGCCGTTGTAAAGAAATGGAATATAAGTGGTAGTTAAAAAATGATTAAAGGCATACATCATATTTCAATGAAATGCGGAACGGCGGAAGAGCTTGCTAAGGTTCGAGAATTTTATATTGAGCTTCTTGGTTTGAAAGTAATACGCGAGTGGGCAGAGGGGATGATGATTGATACAGGCAATGGCTTGCTCGAGATTTTCACAAATGCCGATGGAACTCACTGCCTTGGTGCAATCCGACATATGGCGCTTCTTACTGATGATGTTGATGAGATTTCGGCTAAGGTGAAGGCTGCCGGCTACGAGTTTTTTATAGAACCGAATGATAAAGTTATCCCTTCAAATCCGCCTTACCCAATCCGCATGGCTTTCTGTTACGGCCCGCTTGGAGAACAGGTTGAGTTTTTTATGGAGCGATAATTATGATGAATGAATTTAATGAATATGTCCGCGATTGTTTTTCTGAAGCAGGCGAGATTGTCATAAAATCTATGATGGGCGGATACCTTGTATATTTTAAAGGAAAACTGATAGGTGACATTTGCGGCGATGAGCTGTTTTTGAAGAGAACACCGACATCGGACAGACTGCTTGCAGATTCCGAACTGCGTTATCCGTATGAAGGTTCGAAAACACTGATGCATGTATTTGATAGTTTTGATGATAAGTCTCTGATTCTGGAACTTCTGGAAGGTATGTATGCTGAACTTCCGGAAAAGAAACCCAAGAAAGCCAGATGAGAAAAATGAAGGCGATACCACAAAATACTTGATTTTCTAGCTCATATCCCATATATTATTAAGTGGGATATCCCACAAAACGCAACTAGCCGACCAGCGGCCTTACTCAGGAGGTTTATATGCCAGCATTAGCAGTAAGATCTTATGATTCAAAATTGGACTCAAAAAGAAGAATAACTCTCAGATCTGCTTCATACGATTATTATCATGTTGAAGAATATCCTGATGGACGAATCCTCCTGGAACCTCGCGAACTCACAAAACCATTTGAAGTATCACAAAACACTCTTTCTATGATGGATGAAAGCATGAAAAACTTCAAAGCCGGAAAAGCCGGAGATCCTATAGATTTTTCTGCATATGAGGAACCCTTATAATGTATAAAATCCGAATGGGTATTCCCCAGATGCAGGAACTGTGGGAAAATCTTGAGAAAAAATATAAAGAGCAGACGGCAACTAAAAATGAGCTCAAACTCTTCAAGCTTTTAGTAAGCTGTTTTTCAAAACTAAGCAATGATCCTCGCTATCCAGGCCTTTGCACTCACGATATAGAAGCTTTAACAAAACGCTACGACCAGAAAGTTTGGGAATCATATCTGGAAAATCACAAACCCGCAGCCGGAAGAATCTTCTGGGTATATGGTCCGGATAAAAATGATATTACAATCATAGGAATTGAACCCCACCCTAACGATAAAAAAGACGCTTATCAGAAAATCACACTTTCTTCAAAGGCTGAATCTCAGACAGAAACAGAAAATAGCGAACAAACCAAAACTGAAAAGAAAAAGAGAAAATAAGCACTGGTTTCATACGACGCACATATTTGATAACAGAACTCCTCAAAGAAGATAAGGGAAGTGCAGGCTTTAAGCTGGGTCTTGTGCCCGGAAATGAAGGCGGCTTTGTGATTCCTGATGATGAAAAAAGTCAGCGCGATATACTCCGGGCTTTGATGAATATCCGTGGCCCATATTCCATTAGCGAAGACTTTTTGAGAATACAGGATGAATATCTGCAGCAGGTTAATAAAGAGCGGGGGATTACGGATATTGCGGATTTAAGCCAGACAAAAAGGAACCCAAAACTTTACCTCTGGCAGGGCGACATCACCACTCTAAAAGTTGATGCAATTGTTAATGCTGCAAACTCTGCTTTGCTTGGATGTTTTGCGCCGCTTCACATCTGCATCGACAACTGTATCCACACCTATGCAGGCATTCAGCTACGGCTTGTCTGTAACGAGCTGATGCAGAAGCAGGGCCACGAAGAAGGAACCGGACTTTGCAAAATCACCCCGGCCTTTAATCTTCCAAGTCGTTATGTGCTTCATACTGTTGGCCCCATTATTTACACAAGCGTGGGACCCCGCGAAAAACTTCTTCTTGAAAACTGCTACAAAAACTGCCTTGAAACTGCGTCTCAAAATCAGCTTGAATCGGTCGCTTTCTGCTGTATTTCAACCGGAGTATTCAGATTTCCTGCTGATCTTGCTGCCCAGATTGCAGTAGAAACTGTAGAAAAGTGGCTGTCAGAAAATCCAGCTTCCAGCGTGAAGAAGGTTGTCTTCAATGTTTTTGGAAATAAGGATCTGGAGATTTATCAGGGGCTTTTACTTTAGGGCGGGATGTCGATTACAATTCATGATAATAAATAATTGTCAACCTTGAAATAGTTGTAAAGGTTTACAATAAAAAAGTTTTTCGCTAAACTGTCTGTGTTTTAGAGGTACACGACAATGAATTTATGCGAACTTTCTTCAAAAATCATATCAGGCTTCCGTCTTACACGGAATGACGACCTTTCCTTTTTCAAGGACTGCAATCTTGATGAACTTACAGCTTGTGCAGACAAAATTCGCGAGCATTTTAAGGGCGAAAATGTAGATTTGTGCACCATTATTAATGCCAGAAGCGGTCGATGCGGTGAAAACTGCAAATTCTGTGCCCAAAGCGCCCACAATCACACAGCCTGCGAAGAATACAGTTTTTTGGATGAGGAAAAAATCATTCAGGCAGCAAAAGCAAATCAGGACGAGGGTGTAAACCGTTTTGCAATAGTCACCGCTGGAAAGTCACTTTCAGGTGAAGATTTTGACAAGGCAATCCACGCATTCGAGAGGATGAACAAAGAGCTTTCTATTAATCTCTGTACTTCAATGGGTTTCATAACCCGCGATCAGTTCAAACGCCTGCGTAAAGCCGGAGTTACAAGCTATCATCACAATATCGAAACTTCCAGACGTAACTTTCCCAACATCTGTACAAGCCACACTTACGATATGAAAATCGAGACAATCAAAATTGCCCAGGAAGAAGGCTTCTGCGTCTGCTCCGGCGGAATCATCGGCATGGGAGAAACTTTTGAAGACAGGCTGGACATGGCCATTTCCCTTTCAGAGCTAAAAGTGCGCTCAATTCCAATCAACGCCCTCATGGCAATTCCAGGCACCCCACTTGAAAAAAACACGCCTCTTACCGAAGAAGAAATTTTACGCACAATCGCAATGTTCCGCTTCATCAATCCCGAGGCAAACATCCGCCTGGCAGCCGGCCGAAAACTCCTTTCAGAAAACGGCAAAAAAGCATTCCTGAGCGGAGCGAGCGCGACAATCACAGGCAACATGCTCACCACAAGCGGAAGCACCATCAAGGGTGACATCAAGATGCTCTCTGAAATGGGCCGAAGCGTCAAAGCCATAAAAGGAAGCACCTGCGATTCATGCGACTGCGGATGCGGTTGTGAGTCTGACTGTTGTGGTGCAACTTCTTGTGACAGCAGTCACTGTGCCTGCGATTCAAGCAGCTGTTGAAGTAGTTGAGGAAATAATACGGGAACATCACATATAATTAAAACGAGAAGTGCAATGAATGAAGATACCCGTCGTTGATTTTTTTCATCAGATTATATAATATGATGTTGCTCACGCGGAGGGCGTGTCATTCAAATGGAAATGACAGGCTGGATAAGGTGCAGGTTGAAATACCTGAATTTTATCCAGCCTTTTTTGTTTTTGGAGGACTTATGGCTGAGACAACTTTGTTTACTTCCGGGAAAATTGCTCCCCGGCTTCTTCGTTTTGCGCTTCCAGTTCTTGGGGCTTTGTTTTTACAGTCTTTTTACGGTGCGGTTGATTTACTGATTGTAGGTCAGTTTGGAAATGCGGCTGATGTTTCTGCGGTTGCAACTGGAACAATGATGATGCAGACTATCACTTTTATAATCGTTGGTCTTGCTATGGGTACAACCATTCAGATGGGACAGGCTCTGGGGGCTGGTAAAAAAGAACTGGCTGCAGATATTGTTGGAACGAGCGTAATCTTTTTTGCTTTTCTTGCCCTTGTTGTTACTGTAATGATGATTTTTCTCACCCGACCATTTGCTCTTCTTATGCAGACTCCAAAGGAAGCCTTTGATAAAACCTGTATGTATGTTCATATCTGTTCGGCAGGAACGGTTTTTATTACTGCCTACAATATGATGGGCGGAGTTTTTCGTGGAATGGGAGATTCAAAAACTCCACTCCTGACTGTTCTGGTTGCCTGTATAATTAACATTTTTGGTGATCTTCTTTTTGTTGCCGTTTTCCACATGGCTTCCAGCGGGGCTGCTCTGGCTACTGTTATTGCACAGGCTTTGAGTGTTCTTTTCTGTCTGATTGTTGCCAAAAAAAGAGGGCTTCCATTTACTTTTTCAAAAAAGAATATCCGCTGGAAGGGAAATCTTGTGACTCTGGTCTGCAAAACTGGTGCGCCAATTTCTTTACAGGACGGACTTGTTACTGTATCTTTCCTTGTGATAGCGGCAATCATCAACCGGCTTGGCTTGATTGCATCTGCGGGTGTAGGAGTAGCAGAACGTGTCTGCGGATTTATTATGCTTGTTCCTTCTGCATTTTCTCAGTCTTTGAGCGCCTTTGTAGCCCAGAATATTGGAGCCGAAAAATATGACCGAGCAAAAAAAGCATTGCTGTATTCTATTGCGGCCTCTCTGGCTTGTGGTGTGATTATGGGCTATTTCGCCTTCTTCCACGGAAATCTTCTGGCTGCCATTTTCTCCAAAGACAAGGAAGTAATTGCAGCTGCCCACTCTTATTTGAAGGCCTACGCCATCGACACTCTTTTTGTTTCTTTCCTTTTTTGCTTTATCGGCTATTTTAACGGATGCGGAAAAACTTCTTTTGTTATGATTCAGGGAATCGTTGGAGCGTTCGGAGTACGAATTCCTGTTTCATATTTGATGAGCCGCACGGTGAATCCAACGCTTTTTAGAATCGGTCTTGCAACACCGTCTTCAACTTTTGTGCAGATTACCTTGTGCGGGATTGTATTTTTGATGTTGGAAAGGAAGAGAAAGAAAGGAAGCATATAAATGAAACTATCAGGGCATTTGTCGAGAAATAGGTAGTAGTTCAGAAAATGCAGGATTACATTGCAGCACACCAGACGGAAGAAATTAACCTTTCAGATCTGGCAAATACTGCGTGTTATTCGCCCTGGTACTGCTATAGGATTTTTAAGGAACTGAAAGGAATATCCGTGAGCGATTATGTCAGACGGGAGTTTGGCTGTAACCCGGGGACATATGCAATCAAATTGGAGGGTCGTCAAACTCAATTCTGGAATTATGCATTAAGTTATTAGTTTCTGATAAAAGCTTTATCCTGTTCAGGAATATTATCATCAGAAACAAAGCGTTCGATGGTCATGTGCAGGTCGTACTTTTCGCGAAGCTCAGCAATTGTTTTCATCATTGGTGTTGCGTGGTGAAGATCGATTGCTTCCTGATTTTCCCAGGAGTCGATTAAGAGGATGGTTTCGCTGGTGTCATCGCTATCGGTTGGTTCTTCGCCGAAAGGCAGATAATATTCATAGCGCAGATTTCCTTTTTCCGCGCGGATTTTTTCAACTGTTCCGCTGGAAAGCATTTCGCGTGCAAAGGCCTGTGCCGCTCCCTTTTTTCCTGTGTAACGAAGATTTACTGTAATTGCCATTTTATTTCTCCTGATATTTTATTCTTTGCATATAATCTGCGTTTTTGATTTATCGCAGATTTCTTCTTCCATAATTATCTGTCCGATAGAGTCTGCTATAATTGTGCCTGCGAGAGGATTTTTTATGCTGTCGATTTTTCTGCTGACTTCTACATCAATGGTGCTGCGTTCGAAAGCAAGATCGCATTCTTCCATTGTACAGTTTTTGAGCACGAGATTTTTGCAGTAGCAGAAAGGCTGAGTTCCAATAATGCGGCAGTTTATAAGAGTGAGATTTTCTGAATACCAGCCCAGGTATTCGCTTTTTACAATGCTGTTTTTAACGGTGACATTTTTTGTGTGCCAGAAGGCATCTTTTGTATTCAGCTCTGAATCTGTAATTTCGATGTTTTCATCATACTGAAAAGAATATTTTCCCTTCATTTTTAAACCAGAAATTTTTGCATCACTGATTTCAAAAAAGGGATATTCAGATTCTTCGATTGTGACATTTTCAATTGTCAGCTTTTGACTTTTCCAGGCAAACTCCGGAGAATTAACACTGCAGTTTTTAAGGCTGATATTTTCACATTCACGAATTGCCTTAATTCCACCGAGCCTGCAGTTTTCGATACAAATATCTTTGTCATACCAGAGAGCGGCCCGGCAGTTTTCGGTAAAGCTTGTATCAGTAATTTTTGCTTTTTCTACATGCCAGAAAGGGTAGCGGAGATTCATAAAGCAGCCGGCCACGTCGATATTGTGGCATTCCTTAAAAGCGGATTCACCGTCTGCAGGTCCATCAAAACGGCAGTTTTTTACAGTAAGGTCCTTAAGGCCATAGAAAGCTCTCTCCTGGTCAAAAGTTTGATTTTCGATAATCACAAAAATACTCCTTGTGTAAGCCCGCCGGTCAGAGCGAGCGGTGTTCTATAGCAAAGCGCGAGTTCCAAAGGAACTCGGTAAGCTCTGCGACTTAAAATAAAATTGCGATGCAGCAATTTTTTAGCTTTACCAACTTTTTGTTTTAAAACCTCTGTCACATCTTTTTTGCCAAAAGGTGAGAGAGTGTAGCAAACAAAATGATAATAGAAATATAATCGAGTGCAAAAAGAATGTAGCCGCGTTCCAGGTCGAAGAAGAAAAACTGCTGCTGGAGAATAAGATATTTCCAGACTCCGCGGGTGATAAAAGCATAAATGCCGTAAGCGCAGATCAGGGCAATAATAATACGCGGAATGATTTTTGCCGTAGCATTCTGAAAGAGCCGCCCCACATGCAGTCCGATGTGCAGCGACATAAACAGATAATACCAGTGGCTGGCAAGTAGATGCGCAATGCGGGCAAAGCCCAGTCCGCCCTGAATATTCAAAAATGTAAAAATGTGATTTGAAAGAATAATTCCGCTTATCATCAAAAAGATTGTACAAATCAAAATGCAGCAATTGATAATAGTCTGCATTACGCGGTAGGGGTTGTATTTACCGCGAAAGATAGCAGAGTACCAGCGACGGTTTAGCGCGATGTGAAGGCCCCATAAGACAAAAAGACCCACGCCTAAGATTTCGTGAACAAGGTCTGCCGGGAACAAATAGTTTCCGCCCATGAGGATGATTGAGAGGATTGTCATTGTAATGTCGATAGTCATTCTTAAGCGCTGGGGTCTTGTCATTATTCTGCTCCTATTTCAACAAACCTTCAATATACTTCTTAACGTCTGCGCCACTGCCTCGGGTAAAATCTTTGCCGCCCTTAAAGTCTGCGCCCTTCGCAAACTTAGACAAATCTTTGCCGCTGCGACCAAGACTGCTGCCACCACTGGTACAAAGAGTAATCATTTTTTTGCCCGACCAGTTCTGGCTTTCTACAAAGGTGTAAACAATTTTTGGGGCATAAGCCCACCAGATAGGGTAACAAACCACAACTGTGTCGTAGCCTGAGATATCGAGTTTATTTGCAATTGCAGGACGGCTTTTTGGGTCGTTGCATTCAATTGAAGAAAGTGATTTTTTGTCATGCCAGTCTAAGTCAGCGTCGGTATATTTATGCACCGGCTGGATTTCAAAAATATCAGCTCCCATTTCTTTAGCGGCATTCTTTGCCATGCGTTCTGTTGTTCCTGTGGCGCTGAAGTAAACGAATGCTGTCTTTGCAAATGCACCTGTCATAATAAAGCCTCCGAGTAAAAGTGTAAGAATAAGTTTTTTCATAAAAGTTTCCTCCTGATTTATGATTTGGCGTTCCCCTCAGTTCATTCGCTATGCTCATTCACTTCGGTTCGCTATGTCCGCCCTTCGCTAACGCTCACCGTCCTCGGCTGAAACAAGTTCAGCCTGCGGTCGGCAAGGGGCTCCCAGCGCTAACGCAATATTTCAAATACAGCAGTCACGTCGCCTTTTCCAAGAATCTTCTTGAGCTCAGCTTGTGTTACGCCATCCACCTTACCAAGCCGGGTAAAGTTCCAGCTGTTAGTGTCGTAGTAAATTGTAATCTGATTTCCCTGATACAAAATGATGTCGCCGGCAGCGGTTGTAATCTGTTTATCATTCCGTGGAAGACTTGTACCAAGGGAGCCGACTTTTTCAAAGCTGCCGTAGTCGGTCATTTTGATTGTGACAGGGCCTTTTTCCAGCAACTCGTAAAACGCCATGGCAGAAGAATTGTCGGCCAGTGTGGCGGCGAGCGTGTGGCTGCCACTGTCGCTTGTAATTTGAATCGAGATTTTCATATCAGAAAGTTCTCCTTTGTTTGATGCCTTTGTTTCCTTGCTTCCATTTGCGCAGGCGATTGATGTAAAAAGAAGTATTGTTAGTATATATGAAATTAATTTTCTCATTATAACTCCTTGGGGCGTTGTAACCGAGTTTGCTACGCAAACATCGCAGGTGGTGTCCCCCGCTGGGTGGGGTAGGACGCAACGAAGTGCGGCCGTAGGGCGGGGCTCCGCCCTCCTTACTTCAAATACTTTTCAAAAAACTCTGCAAGCTTATCAAAAGGAATTGCATTGTTTTTTCCGCCATCATATAAATCGGTGTGACTTGCGCCAGGAATAATTACCAGCTCCTTGTTACTGCCGGTAAGTTTCTTAAAGGCATCTTCACCAAAATAACGTGAGTGGGCTTTTTCGCCATGAAGAACCATAACGGCACTCTGGATTTCTTCTGCATAGGCAAGAAGCTTTGTGTTCAAAAGGGAAGTGGAAGCAGTTACATTCCAGCCACCATTCGAATTCAGACTTCGCTCGTGATAACCTCGTGGAGTTTTGTAATAGTCATAATAATCCTTTACAAAATATGGAGCATCTTCCGGCAGAGGATCTACAACTCCGCCACCAAGCTTATAAGTACCGCCAGCCTGCACTGCCTTAAAATCTTCAATGCGCTGAGCCATAAGAGCCTTGCGGGCTTCGTGCCTGGCTTCTGCATTATTTGCGCTGTCAAAATATCCGTTGGCTGTAACACGGCTCATATCGTACATTGTGCTTGCAACAGTTGCCTTAATTCGTGTGTCGATTGCTGCTGTGTTAAGAGCCATTCCACCCCAGCCGCAGATTCCTATGATGCCGATTTTTTCTGGGTCAATGTTGTCGCGGGTTGAAAGAAAATCTACGGCTGCCATAAAATCTTCGGTGTTGATGTCGGGACTGTTCATGTAGCGGGGCTCTCCGCCAGATTCTCCTGTGTAGCTTGGATCAAAGGCCAGGGCTATGTAACCGCGGGAAGCCATCTGATTTGCATAAAAGCCAGAAGACTGTTCTTTTACTGCTCCAAAAGGTCCTGAGATTGCGAGGACCGCATTTCCTGCAGATGCTACATTCTCTGGGCTGTAGAGGTCTCCTGCCAGTTCAATCCCAAAATGATTGCGGAAGGATACGGTTGTTCGTTTTACTCCTGGAGCTAATTCAAAGGTGTAATGTTCATTTGTTCTGTCTATTTTTGCAAGATTTGGATTCATAATATTCTCCTTGTGTTTTAGTAACGTTGTGTCACTTATCTTAAGTGTATGGTATAATCGGTGACTTGTCAACACTAAAATACGATATTAGTGACAAAAAGTTGCTTATTGCAAAAGATATTTTACTGTGTTATTCTTTAGCTATGGCAGATTTAAACAGAAAAGCAGTGTTCATCCGCGCAAGAAGCGACGAACACAAAGAAGAAAGACTTTCTCAAATAAAAGAGGCAACTGCAGAACTCTTTGCAACTTGCCCTTACTCTGAAATTACCCTTACTACTATAGCTGAAAAACTTGGCTGGTCACGAGCCAACCTCTATAAATACGTTACGACAAAAGAAGAAATCTTTCTGGAAATCTCTGCAGAAAAAATGGCAGCCTACTATAACTCCCTGCTTTCGGCTTTTCCTGAAGGTAACAATTTTACGCCAGATGTTATTACCGAAGTATGGGCCGGGATTGTAAATGCTAATCAGGATTATATGCGCTATGTTTCCTATCTTAACCCTGTTATTGAAACAAATGTTACGGTAGAACGGCTTGCGGTTTTCAAAAAGAAATATTACGACTTGGCCTATTCCTTCCGTGACAGACTTGCACAGATGCTCGGCACAACGCAGGATGCGGCCTACAAAATCCAGCTGGATGTATTATTTTATGCTTCGTCAAATGCAGTCTGCTGTTACAAAAATCCTCTGGTGCAGGAAGCTCTCAAACAAATCAATATAACTCCGCCGCCAATGGATTTTTACAAGGACATGAAGGACTTTCTTAAAATGCGTCTGGCATGGAAAGAATAAGAAGAAAGAGGATTATGACAAAGAAAATTGTTGTAGTGAATGCAAGTCCAAGAAAGGGCTGGAATACTGATACTCTTCCATGTCTTCTTTTGAGTTTTCAGCGGCAAAGGTTTCTTCAAAAGTTTTCGCCCCGATTTCTGAAAGAAAAGCAACATCTTTTTCGCTGCATTGTTTGAATATGATTTCTTTTGACATAATTTTTCCTATTTGTTTATAAAATAAAGTCCCACAAGGCAGATTGCGACACCTAGAACCTTACTCCAGGTGATTGCTTCATGATAGCCGATAAGCCCCACAAAAATCAGGATGACTGCCAGCGCCGCGTTAGAAACTATCGCCAGCGTACTGACTTTCCAGCCTGCTTTGTAAGCAAAGATGAAGCCCACTTCAAGACCAGTAATCACAATTCCAAGAACGATTGTGGCCCAGTTGGAGTGGGAAAACTCTTTGAGGATATTCCCGCCTTTTGTGGTGACAAAAAAGGCAGCTGCCGAAAAAAGTGTTGCCACAGCATAAGTGATTGTCATGCTGGCATAAGTGTTCATCTGCTCAGGGATTCCCTTTGCGCAAATCTGATAAAGTGTGTTTGAAAAAATAATGATTAAAAGCGGCCAGATGTAATTCATGGGCGACTCCTTTGAGAAAGATTGCCCATCTTCAAAGACCTTACGATGTGGCTGAATGTTATAGGGATGAAAGATCCCGGCACATTCCTGCCCGGTGGCAGATAAGGGTATTATAGCGGAAAAAGGGTTGGATGTCAGTCAGGTTTAGTTTTTAATGATAGCCAGGGCGCAAGGCATTCTGCCGTCAACAACTTCATAAGTGACATTAGAATATCCCATATCTGCAAAGAACTGTTTGTAAGATTCAAAATCGAACTGGCGTTTGAAGTTTGCGCTCAGAAGCTCAATGAACTTTACGGCAGCAGTACCACTTCCTTTTGACATGTTGATGTATGTCGGGATGATAATTGTTCCGCCCGGTTTTGTGACGCGCTTGAGTTCTGCAAGAGCTTTTTCCGGTTCTGGAAGAAGGTGAATAACGTTTCCTGCAACGACTTTATCAAAAGATGCATCTGTAAACTCAAGTTTTGTGATGTCAGCCTTCAGGAAAGTTACATTTTTGAAATGTCGGCACTTTTTTGAAGCCTGTTTGAGCATTCCTTCTGCAAAATCAGTTGCAATGAGATTTTTGCATTTTTCTACTATATATATGCTGATTGCGCCGGTTCCGCAGGCACATTCCAGTACTTCGTCCTCAGAGTTTATATATTTGGCGACTTTCTTTCCAGTGCCGGTGTAGACCTTTTTGTTGTAAATGTTTTCAAATAAATCATATAAGCCAGATATTTTGTCCCAGAACATGTGATACCTCATATTAGAAATATTAACCGGGTGATATTAAATACCCATACTGCAATCTATACCCTGAAGCAGGTAAACAAACGCAGGAATGAAAGTTAGGGCATTTATAATCAGCCACAGAATTTTTCCTTTTTTAAACCATTTATATATACTGACTCCAATAAGGATATATATAGGAATGACAATGAAACAGATTGGTGGAACAAAAAATAATAGAAGATATAATGGCATGAGAATCAAATAGGCAATAAACGATGAAATATTTCTAAGATAAATTAGCCCAATGATAAGACCTGCAAGTACAACTGCACCAAAACTTATTATTCTATCTTCTTCACTGATTCCAAGTTTGTCTGTATCAATAATCTGAGAGCTGTTATTTGTCCATAATATTTTTACCTTAGGATTGGCAGTTTTCAGATTTGTTAGTGCATCACTTTCTTTTAAAACATATTCTTCGCTATTTGTGAATATAGCCATCTTAGGTTTAAAAATTTCAAGTGTTTCCGGAAGCCCAGAGTATCTGGTTCCATGGTGAGGAACCTTATATACATCAATCTTCTTGTTAATACTTTTTGCAGTTTTATAAAGTATTTTATCTGCTAAAGGATGAGGCTGAGGTAAATCATTACAGTCTCCACCAAAGAAAACTGTATGTCCGTCTATCTCCAGAAATGTGGCAAGACTGTTTGTATTTTCACTGAACATTATTTTGTGATAAGTTTCAGGGGTTGACTCATCTTCATAAATTTTACGGATAACATTTTCTGTATTATAAAGACGAATGACAGCTTCTCCAAAATTAATTGTTTCAACACCTTCTACAGAAACGTATTTGTTTTTTTCTTCAAGCTCTGCTTTTAATTTCTGGTATTTTTCCATTTCAGAATGGCGATATTCATCATCTGCAGGAGTTCCCCAGGCGGTTGTACAATCCAGACCGGAGTATTCTTTCAAGTAAACCTTTTCAACATCAAAAGTTTCTGTCAGTTTTGAAATACAACCGTAATGATCTCTGTGAAAATGAGTGTTAAGAATGAACTTTATTTTTACAGGTGCAGGAAAATTAGAGTTAATATATTCGCAAATCTGCTCAAATTGTTCTTCAAAACCTGTATCAATAAAGGCTATTTCTTCTTTATTTTGAAGAATGATAATATCACTCCATTCGGTCTTTAAAAAATGGATTTTCATATTCGCATTATATCATATATTGTATAATCTGTTTGACTCAATTGCCGGCGGTCTTTCCAAAGAAATAATTGATTTTTTCTAATTCTCTTCATAATATTGCGGTATGAGACTTAAAGGCTTTTACTCGTCGCTGGTAGCAATCGCAATCCCAATTTCTCTTCAGGCTCTTTTGCAGAACTTTGTAAACATGCTCGACACTGTTATGATCGGGCGGCTTGGAAGTGTTGAAATTGCAGCAGTGGGCCTGGGCAATCAAATCTTTTTTATCCTCACTATGATTCTTTTTGGAATCACTTCTGGTGGCGGAGTTTTTATCGCTCAGTTCTGGGGAAAGAAAGATATTAACGGAATCAGAAAGTCTTTAGGTTTGATGACCTTGATAGCGCTCTTTGCCGCTTTTGTTTTTACTATTCTTGGTATTTTTCTTCCATATAAATTGATTGGAATTTATTCACCGGATCCTGCGGTTGTAAAAGTTGGCGGCGAGTACCTGCGATTGGCCTGTCTGTCTTACATTCCTACGGCAATCAGTTTTTCAATTACGCTGGCAATGAGAAGCACGGAGCGTGTAAAACTCCCGCTTGTTTGTACTTCGGTTTCCCTGTTTACAAACGCAGGCGCAAATTATCTTTTGATTTTTATTGCCCGCCTGGGGGTAAAGGGAGCCGCACTCGCAACAGTTTTTGCCCGTCTTGTTGAACTTATAATTCTTGTAAGCTGGTCTTATTCTCATAAATATGAAATCAGCGGTAAGCTTCGTGAACTTTTAAGCTTTGACTGGTCTTTTATCTTCAAATATATAAAGATTGCCTTCCCTGTTATCATCAATGAAAGCTTCTGGGGACTTGGAACCTCTGTTTATAACGGAATCTATGCTCGCGCAGGAACAGATGCTTTTACAGCCTACAGTATCACCAGCACTATCAGTCAGCTGACCTGGGTATTCTGTATGGGCTTTGGAAACGGAATGGGCGTCCTGATTGGAAAACGAATCGGCGAAAGAAAACTGGATGAAGCCCGTGCATATGCCCTGCGCTCAATGTGGTTTATGCCTTTGATTGGCGCAGTTGTCGGGCTCTTCTTGCTCCCGCTTTCAAAATTACTGCCATTCCTTTTCAATGTTGAACCACAAATAATTAAGATGGCAAGTCAGATTCTCATGCTTTTGATTTTGATTTATCCTTTCAATTCTTTCTGCATGGACTGGATTGTCGGTGTCTGCCGAGCCGGTGGAGATACTGTTTTTTCTGCGGCTGGAGAGCTGATTGTTTTATGGTGTGTTGCAATTCCTTTGGGATATGTAGCTGCTTTTGTGCTTCATCTTCCCGCTCCAATGATATTCTTATTCCTTTCAAGCGAATCAATTGTAAAGGCGATTATCGGAGTTATCAGAATTCTAAGCGGAAAGTGGCTGCACGAAGTTACTTGATTTAAGAAGGTGGAAAAATGTTTCAGTGTAATGAAGAAGTTTCAGTAAATCAGAATACTTACAAAATCATAAAGCTTTTGGGACACGGGAAGGGCGGTTATTCATATCTTGCCCAGAAAGACGGTAAAAATTTTGTAGTCAAGCAGATTCATCACGAGCCCTGCAGCTATTATAGCTTTGGAAACAAAATTGAACTGGGGGATAAAATACTGGTCCAAAACCCCGGAATTCCTGGAATATATCGCCAAGAATTCCTGAGTTTTTCTTATTCTACATCATATTACAGCCCGATTTTCTTTCTTCCGGATGTGCTACTTCAAAGCCGCAGTTGGCTTCCATGTTGAGCTCGCGGAGTTCTTTTATGCCGTCAATATAGAGCTGATAGTTGATGCCTGTGGATTCATAACCGCAGCCTACGTCGTAATCATCACCCAAAGATTCGCGGACAATCTGCTCTCGCTGTTCACGGGTTGTGTCTTTAATCAAAATACTTGCCATGAGATGTATTTTATCATGAAACGATTAAAATGAGTATTATGTGGCGGTATTAGAAAAAAATTAAAATTCTATTACACAAAGTTTCTTATTTTGATATTATAATCACACTTTTCAAAAGATTGCCTAATCTTATTAAGAGCGGTTTTGCCGCAATCTTCTATGCTCATGCGCAAGGTCTTTGCGTAGTTTAATGCAATCACAATTACATTTTTATGGAGTTTCGTATGCCAAAATCTTTGGGACAGGAAATTCTTTTTACCATTCTGATGGTATTTGTTATGGTTTATGCAATGGTTTGCTACAACATTGCACTTGCGATGGGAGGACTTTCTAATTCAGTTTTTCTGCTTGCCTTCCATGAACTTCCAATCATGATGCCGATAGCTTTTATGCTTGATTTTGTTATTGTTGGACCGATTGCCAAGAAAATCACTTTTTCAAAGTTCAATCTGGGAGAGACGAATCCGGTGTTTATCATTCTTTCAATTTCAATCTGCTCTGTTTGGTTGATGTGCCCGCTTATGAGTCTTGCGGCAACAATTCTTTTTAAGGGTGGCTTTCAGAAAGAGATGATTTCCATCTGGCTTCAGACTACAGCTTTCAATTATCCGATGGCCGCTTTCTGGCAGCTGCTTGTTGCAGGTCCGGTGGTGAGGGCTGTTTTTGGTCTAATTTTCAAAAGCAAGTAATCCCGCAAAGTAAAGCTGTATGGAATAAATCCCCCGTATTAACAAAACTAAAATTAAAACTATTTGGTATTGACCGGATAACGAGAAATCATTAAAAATCTCTATAGGAGGGGGAAATATGCCACCGTTTATAATCGTTTTAATTTTAGTTTTCTTTTTGGGATTTTTAATTAAAAATGTAAATATTGTAATTAAAAGACTTTTTTCATTTTTTACTCTTTGTTGTTATTTTTTTTTTTGAAATGAAGCCCAAAAGTAGGAGAGTGGCAATCATAACTACAGGGAATATCCCTCCTGCCATAAGTCCCCGCTGCAAATTGTCTCCTGCAGCCTGACTGATGTTTCCTACAAGTGCTGGTCCCGCAGAACCACCCAGATCACCTGCCATCGCAAGCATTGCAAAAAAGGCTGT
Source organism: Treponema sp. C6A8 (assembly GCF_000619925.1). Taxonomy (GTDB): domain Bacteria; phylum Spirochaetota; class Spirochaetia; order Treponematales; family Treponemataceae; genus Treponema_D. The sequence continues at coordinate 16,458 of NZ_JHVB01000007.1, forward strand.
ACCGCCCCTCGGAATTTTAGGAGCGCATACACTTATTGTGCCCGGCCACATAATGCCGACAGAAAATCCACAGATAACACAACCCAAAAGACTCATAAGAGAGTTGGGTGACATAGATGCAAGCAGATAGCTTATAAGGCAGAGTAAGCCGGAAGCAATCATAAAGTGCATAAGGTTTATACGGTCACCGAATTTTCCATAAATTGCTCTCGCAGTTCCCATTGTAATGGCAAAAAGACATGGGCCTGCAAGGTCGCCCGCAGTTTTAGAAAGACCTAAAGCGCTTTCTGCAAAAGCAGATGCCCACTGTGCCATGGAAAGTTCAGAAGCTCCTGCGCAAACCATAAGAATTACTGCAAGATAAAAAAGCGGAAGTCTGAAGAGTTCTGTAATCTTCATTCCTTTTTCTCCGCCAGTCGGATGTTCAATAGGGCAGGTAGCAAAATTAAAGATGTTTATAAGGGGAACAATTGCCCAAAGACATGCCAGCAGTTTCCAGTTATGAATACCTGCAAATTTAAAGAATAATGTAGAAAGTACAATTACGCTTACAGAACCCCAGCAATAAAATGAATGCAAAAGGCTCATCGCAGCTTCTTTATGTTCGAATGGGCATGCTTCAACAATCGGGCTTACCAAAACTTCTATCAAGCCGCTTCCGATTGCATAAACTACAACGCAGATTATAATTCCGATAAATGAATTCCGGAACAAATCCGGCAAAAATGCCAGCATTACAAGACCTGCCGCAGAAGAAACTTCCGAAGCTACAACGCATTTTCTGTATCCGATTTTATCAACAACCTGAGCGCAGATAATATCTACAATCAATTGTGTCATAAAAAATACAGCAGGAATCAGCGCAATTTTTCCAAGTGCTATATTGTATGTCTTGTGAAAAGTTAAAAACAAAAGCGGCGAAAAATTTGCCGCAATTGCCTGGGTAATGAATCCCATATAACAGGCGATAAGTGTTTTATTATAGTTTTTTTCTTTAGTCATATTCTATTTATTATAATACGACTTCTCTTAAAAAATCTGCAATGCCGTCGTTATTATTATCTTTTTTGGTTACGAATTTTGCAATTTTTTTGATTTCATCAAGTCCGTTACACATAGCAACGCCATAACCGCACATTCTTATCATGCTTTCATCGTTCATGCTGTCGCCAAAGCCCATCGTTTTTTCAATTCCAAAACCAAGATTTTTTGAAAGCCAGGAGATTGCTTCTCCTTTTCCGCATTCTGGTGGCAGAATTTCAAGAAAGTAAGGTTTACTGATAAAGATAACAGCCCGCTTACCAAACTCTTTGCGTAAAATATCCTGAAGCTTTAAAAGTTCTGATGGTTCTCCAGGAATCAGCATCTTTGTAAAGCCTTTTTTCAAGAACTCCTCAAAGTTTTCTACCTCTATCCCTTTTAAGCCGCACAAATCAACATCAAGCTTTGTCCATTTTGTTTCTTCACGGTAGTAAATGATGTCTGGGGTATAAACTTCAGATCTGAGTCCGTATTCTTCTGCAATCTGATTTGCGCGAAGCAGAATTTCAGGTTCTACCTTACGGCAAAAAATCTGTTCTCTTTTATGAAGGTCAAAAATGCTGCAGCCATTAATTGCAATAAGATAGCGGCCGGTTTCTTTTCCTGCAATTTCCAGACGGCGTACATAAGGAAGAATTGCTTCTTCGGCGCGGCCGGAACACAAAACGACGTAAATGCCTTTTTCTGCACATTCACGGATAGCAAGCACAGTTTCGTCAGTAATCTGACGTTCATCGTTTAAAAGAGTATCGTCTAAATCAAGTGCAATCAGTTTAACATCCAGTTTTTCCATTGCTTATTCCTTAATGCTGTGGATTAAGAAAGAATTTCTGAATATAACCTGCAAACCAGATTATCAGAATTATAACAGGAAGAATTCTTGTAAAGTAGAATTTGAGCTTTTTAGGGAACTTAATTCCGTTTCCAGTGTTTGCTTCTTCTATGAAATTATTATAGCCCCAGCCAAAATGCGAAGTACAGAAAACAAGATAGAGTAAAGAACCAAGAGGAAGAAGATTGTTAGAAACAATGAAATCCTCCAAATCCTGGATGTTTCCGATTTTTGGAATTGAAAGACCGCTCAATACATTAAAGCCCAGTACACAAGGCAGAGAAAGAAGCGCAACTCCAATTACGTTAATCATTACGGCTTTATTGCGTCCCCAGCTAAAAAGCTCCATTGTAGAAGCAATTATGTTTTCAAAAACTGCAATTACAGTAGTAAGGGCAGCAAAAGACATAAAGAGGAAGAAAATTGTTCCCCAAAGACGGCTTAAGGACATAGAATTAAAAATATTTGGAAGTGTGATAAAAATAAGTCCTGGTCCCTGACCCGGATTTACATCATAAGCAAAACATGTCGGGAAGATGATAAAGCCTGCCATAAGTGCTACAAAAGTATCAAGCGCTATAACATTGAGGGCTTCTCCCATAAGGGCTTTTTCCTTTCCAATATAAGAACCAAAAATTGAAAGGGCACCGATTCCGAGGGAAAGAGTAAAGAAGGCCTGGCCCATTGCGGCAAAAATAACTTCACCGATTCCGTATTCAACTATTTTAGAAAAATCTGGTTTTAAATAGAAAGCAAGACCTTTTGAAGCTCCAGGCAGTGTAAGTGCGCGGATAACAAGAATCAACATAAGTCCAAGAAGGCTTGTCATGATGATTGTTGAAACTTTTTCAACACCGTTTTTAAGACCATGGCGGCAGATTGCAAAACCAATTACAACGACTACTAACATCCACTCTATCTGTTCAACCGGATTGGCAAGTAAATCGATAAATACCGATGCAATCTGTGAAGAATCTTTTCCTGAGAATACACCGTTGGCGCTTTTGAAGATATAAGCGAACATCCAGCCGGCTACACTTGTGTAGAACATCATAAGAAGATAGTTTCCGGCGAGTGCAAAATATCCTAAAAGATGCCATTTTGTATTTTCTGGTTCAAGTGTGTGAAATGAACGGGTAGGACTTTTTCCGCTTGCACGACCAACAGCAAATTCGGCTACCATAATAGGTGCGCCGAGTATAATTAAAAACAAAATATAAAAAAGAACAAAGGCTGCTCCGCCATACTGCCCTGTAATGAAAGGGAAACGCCATACGTTTCCAAGGCCGATTGCGCAGCCTGCAGAAGTCATAATAAATCCAATTCGTGATTTAAAGTTTTCTCTATTTTCCATAATAGAGAAAAGTATAGCAAATTAGAACTTTTTAGTCATTGTAAGGATATTTTTCCCGTCTTTGCGTTCGTACTCGACTGAATCCATAAATTTTTTTGTAAGGAAGATGCCAAGTCCACCAATTCCGCGTTCTTCAGCGCTCAAAGTAACATCAGGATCTTCTGCTGCAAGAGGGTCAAAAGCTTTTCCGCTGTCAATAAAACGTAAAGTGAGCAGAGCGCCGTCTGAAATTTCAGCTTCTATAATTGCATCTCCTTTATCAGGAGTATAGGCGTAATTTGCAATGTTTACGAAGACTTCTTCTACGGCAACATCTAACTGTGTGAGCGCCTTTATATCTGCATCAATTCCGGCTTTTTCAAGACTTTCGTGGATAAAGTCCTGGACTGTATCCAGCATTTGTGTTTCAGCTTTTACGTTAAGCACTTCCTACTCCTCCGCGCCTTTGGCGCTATCATTTTTCATAATAAACTGCAGCATTGTGATGTCATCAAACTGGTCAGTTTCCCCTACAAACTCATCAATTTTATTCTTTATGTGTGTCAGCGTGTCCGGCGCATTCATATTCTGAGTGCCCTGAACTGCTGAAAGAAGACGATTGTCGCCAAACAGCCTGTTCTTGCTGTCTGTTGCTTCGGTAACACCGTCTGTATAAACAAAAATTCGGTCTCCGGCGGTCAGCTTTACCGAGTGCTCCTGATATGGAAGTCCTGACATTCCGCCAAGTACAAAGTTCGGTTTTTCTGAAAGGAAAGAAAAGTTTTCCTTCTGGTAGATTACCGGGAAAGGGTGACCTGCATTTACATATTTAAGTTCACCAGTGCTGAAGGTAAGAATTCCAAGCCAGCAGGTTACAAAGAGGTTTTCTTCGTTGCCCTTGCAAAGCTGATTGTTTGTGCGTTCAAATATTTCTTTTGGAGAAAGACCTTGCTCGGCGTATGAAGAAATAAGGGTTTTTGCAGTCATCATGAAGAGGGCGGCAGGAACTCCTTTTCCAGAAACATCGCCTACCACAAGCATAATGTGGTCGTCATCCAGAAGCATATAATCGTAAAGGTCGCCGCCTACCTCCTTGGCAGGGGTCATTGTAGCAAAAAGGTCAAAATCTTTTCGGTCAGGGAATGGCGGATATCCGCTTGGAAGGGCATCCAGCTGGATTTTTGCTGCCAGGTTTAATTCCGTGCTGATTCGCTCTTTTTCGGCGGTAACTTTTGTGAGTTCCTTGATATTTCGGCAAACGTCATTTTCCATCTGGTGAACCGAATGGGCAAGAATACCAAGTTCATCCCGATTCTTGATGTGCAGAAGATTATCTGATGGTTCGCCGCCCCATGATGCAAAATGGTCAGTTTCGCGGGTAATCATCATTACCGGGCTGATAAAGTTTGTATTAAAATAAGAACCGAACACAAAGATAAATGCAACGGCAAAAATTATTTCTGCTATAAGAATTAATTTAAGATATGAATGGCGGGCATTTACAAATTCCTGAACAGGTTTTTGAGTTCCGACAACCGCAATTACAGTTCCGCTCTTGTCGTAAACCGGAACATTTGCAGTGATGTGGGATCCGCTGCGTGTATTAAATGTGTGGCGAACAAGCATTTCTCCGTTTTCGTAAACACGTTTAATGGAAGCGCTATACTGCTCGTTTTTGTAATCTTCTTCATATCCAATAGGAAATTCCTTCCATTTACCGCCTTTTTTCACTGGGTTAAAAACATAAGTGATATGAGAATACTCTGGCGGTTCAACAATGGAAACATAAAGAAGATTTAAATCAAATTTATCAACAAAGTCCTGAAGAACTTCTCTTGTTGCTTCGTATTCAGCATCAGGGGTTTTCTGCCTTCCGTAATAGATCAGTTTTTCTGCATTCAGGTTTTCCCGAACTGTTGCGCAGATGGAGAGAACAGACGTGTCATACTGATTTTTGAATTGAGTCGTAAAACTCCAGTAGCCGGCAATTGAAATAACGGTACAAAGTAAAAAACCGGTTATAATAACGCTTGAAACAATTTTTTTTGTAATAATCGGAATTTTCCGTCGTCTCATACCCTAAATTATAACACGGATTTTCTATAATGCACGAAAAACTCGTTTTCCGCCAGGACTAATTGCTTTTTGAGGGCAGACAAGAATACAAAGGTGACAGCCGACACATTTTTTCGGATCCATATTGATCTTCCTTTCTGAAGTAAGTTCAAGTGCCTGATGTCCGCCGTCCGAGCAGGAAATAGTACAGCGTCCGCAGCCGACGCATTTTTGTCTGTTGAATTTTGGATATACTATCGAATCTCTTTCCAAACTGTCTGTATTTAAATAGAAGGAATCAAGCGAAAGTCCCTTCATTTCTGAAATAGACTTAAAACCTTTTTGATTCATGTATAGGGCAAGTCCGGATTTTAAATCTTCAATAATTCTGTAGCCGTATTTCATAACGGCAGTTGTAATCTGGAGGGAGCCTGCACCGAGCAGAATAAACTCTGCTGCATCCGTCCAGTTTTCAATTCCACCCATGCCAGCAATGTGAAGATTGTTAAGATTCTTATTCAGTCCAAGCTCTGCAATAAAGCGGAGGGCGATTGGTTTTACTGCTGTGCCGCTGTAACCGCCCAGCGCCGATTTTCCGTGAACGGAAGGGGCGCTTACGTAGGTGTGCAGATTTACGCCTGTTACGCTTTTTATTGTATTGATTGCAGAAATTCCGTCTGCGCCGCCTTTTTTTGCCGCCTCGGCAGCCGGACTCATATTTGCAACATTGGGAGTAAGTTTTGCAATGACTGGTATTTTACATGCCGATTTTGCCGCCCGTGTAAAAGATTCTACAAGTTCAGGGACCTGTCCTATATCAGAGCCCAGTCCTTCGTCAGCCATATTTGGGCAGGAAAAATTAAGTTCAATGGCATCGGCGCCAGCTTCCTCACATTTTTTAGATAGCGTTCCCCATTCTTCTTCGTTTTGTCCCATAATTGAAGCCAGAATGAATTTTGAAGGGTATTTTTCTTTTAAATGGCGGAAGATTTCCATATTTTCTTCTACGCTGTGATCAGAAAGCTGCTCAATATTTTTGAATCCGATAAAAGAATTGTTGTCGCCTTCAAGAGAAGAAAAACGCGGAGAACACTCATGGATAGGGAAGTTGCAGATTGTCTTGAAACAGACTCCAGCCCAGCCAGCCTCAAAAGCGCGGGCGCACATATCATAAGTACTTGCAACAACAGAAGAAGATAGAAGAAAAGGGTTTTCAATTGGAATTCCGCATATGTCACTTTTAAGACAGGAAAAATCTACCGAGTTTACGTCTTCAAGATCGTGGGGAAGTGAGCGTACATAGTAAAGCTGTTTAATCAGCTGTGTAATCTTTACTTGTCCGTTTTTTATGCAGGAGATTTCACAGGGAGCAGAGCAGCCGGAACATGGATTTTTCTCTGGCAGAGTCAAAGAGGCGTATTCTTCATTTTCAAACCAGATGCTTCGTAAAAGTTTCCCCGGGTCAATTCCTTGTTTGCAGACTTCAGAACAGGGAGGATTACTGCATAAAAGGCAGTTCAGCATATCAGAGCGGTTAATCGTTTTTTGAAAACTCATAAAATCCTCCTGAGGTGGGAGCGTGGCATTAAAATCCTGCCAGGTTCTTTACACCGTGCTTCTGCAAATTCTGAATCCCAGAGTTCCAGCTTTTCCTGTTGGCGGAGTAGAAGATCTTGCTGCTGTGGTGCATAAGACAGCATCATCAAGCCAGCAGCCGCCGCGTTTTACTTTTGAACTTCCTTTTGCAGGACCTGTAGGTGCAAGGTTATTTCCTCCAGGTAGAGGGCCAAACCAGTCCCAGCACCATTCTTCAACATTGCCTGACATATCAAATAAACCCAATGCGTTAGGTTTTTTCTTTCCAACATCATGAGTTGAAATTTCGCTGTTTTCGCCGTACCAGGCAACTTCGTCAATATTATCGCTGCCGGAATATAAAAATGCATTTCCAGCCTGTGCAGCGTATTCCCATTCTGCTTCGGTAGGAAGTCTGAAGCCAGGTCCCTTGAAATTACATACTAAATCATTCCATAAAGGGCTTTTATCTTCTATAGTAGCAAGCTTTGTGTTTCCTTTGACAGAATAACATGGAGTCAGTTTGTATGCGTCGCTAAGTGCATTGCAGAAAATAATTGCATCGTACCAGGAAACAGATTCAACCGGATGGTCATCTCCCTTAATTTTTGAAGGATTGTAATTCATTATTTTTTTGTATAAGGCCTGTGTAACGGGAACTTCTGCCATAAAAAAGTCAAAGATACCGACTTTGCAAATTGAAGTTTTCTGTGAGCCCATATTAAATTGACCGCCTTTTATGTGAATCATTTTTTGACCCCACTTATACTGTAATTTTTAAGAATGCCGTTGCGCCTATTGTTTCAAAAACCTGCATGCAGAAATCACTTGGATTACGGATTTCAAAAGTAAGCCCCTTGTCAGCTTTTGCAAGAGTAGTTTTGTAGACATAAATAACTACGCGAAGACCTGCACTGGAAATATAAGGAACTTCTGAAAGGTCAAGAATCAGGTTATGAACCAGATTAATGTTTACATTCAGAAAATGTTTGTTAAGGAAGTTTTCAAGATCCGGAGAGGTATTTGTATCGAGTTTACCTATAACTTTTACATAAAGAGTATCATTTAAGCGTTGTTCTTCTATAGTCATATGAAAATTATAGCATTAGAATTTTCATATGACAAAGAAAACTTAGTACAACTTGTGCTCGGCAAAAAATTCTATGCTGTCAGCTCTTTTTCCGTCAGTTTCAAAAATGATGATTTCATTTTCGCCTTCCTTGAGGAGAGGAGCAGGAACGTACAGTCTTTTCTGCGGTCCGATTTCCCAGAAGCGGCCAAGATTAAAACCGTTCAGGAAGATACAGCCTTTGCCCCAGCCGGTAAAGTCCAGATAGGTGTCGCAGGCTTTATCTACCACAAGGTAGAATCGGCTGAAGGTTGGAGTAGCGGCTTTGTCCATGCCTGCGATACCGTCCTCAGCTTTAGTCCAGTCAATTTTTGCAAGCTGGGCTTTATCTAGATTCAGGTTGTAGTAAGTCCAGTCGGTAAGGGCTTTTTCATCAGCAAGAACTTTTCCTCTGATACCCTTGCGCTGGAAAGGAATTTTGCTTGCAAAATTAACGCGGCCAAGGTTTTCTACAAGAAGGGTAAGTTCGTCACCGGCTGCAAGAGGCAAATCAAGAGTTTTTGAAGTTTCCTTGTCAAAAAGGATAGTCATGAGTTCTCCGTTTTTGAATTCGTGAATTCTGTCCTGGCCATCTTCAATTTTAAGTACAGAGGAGGCTGCATCAGCCTTTGTTTTATAGAGAATATAGCCGTAATCCTGTCCGCAGGCTTCCATACCAGGTAATTTTTCGCCAGAAAAGTGCTTTGAGTCTGCTAAAGTGTCTAAAATATCAAACAATTTAACAACTTTTTGAGCTTTTACGACACCGTAAGCCTTCTGTTCAATCTTTGTAGAAAGTGGAATCTCTTCAAAGTCACGGTATTTTCTGATAATATCCTGGAAAACTCGGTATTTTTCCGTAATTTTTCCGTCTTCAGAAAGTGGAGCATCGTAGTCGTAACTTGTTGTGTCTGGAGTAAGTTTTGCAAAATAGTTCGAGCCGTTCATAAAGCCGAAGTTTGTGCCACCGTGGAACATGTAGAAATTTACGTTTCCTTTTTTGAGTATGTAGTTCAAATCTTTGATGTTGCGCTTGATTTTAGAAGTTTTGTGCTCTTTGTTTCCCCAGGCATCAAACCAGCCGATCCAGAATTCCATGCACATAAGCGGACCGCGGTTTCCAGTCTTTTTCATCATGCGTTTCATGTTTGCAAAAAGCGGGCGGGCGTGTGAGCCGAAGTTTCCTGTTGGAAGGACGCCGTCACACTGACCGTTGATGAACATTTTTCCCCAAGGGCCATCGCTTGTTACAAATGGAACTGTAATTCCGCCTTCTCGCATAAGGTCTGCAAGAAACTTCATATAGCTCATGTCTTTTCCATAGTAGCCGTATTCGTTTTCTATCTGCATCAAAATGATGTTTCCGCCCTTATCAATCTGATGGTTAACAAGGCGAGGCATAAGTACTTTGTAATAATCGCGTACATTCTGATAATAAGGCTCATTTTTACAGCGTGGCTCAAGTCCAGGAACGGCAAGCAGCCAGGAAGGAAGGCCGCCAAGTTCCCATTCTGCACAGATATATGGAGAAGGGCGTACGATAGCGTAAAGCCCCAGCTTCTGGGCAAGGTCAAGGAATTTTTCAAAATCGCAGAGGCCGTCAAAGCAGAATTCGCCTTTTTTAGGTTCTGTAATATTCCACGGAATATATGTTTCAACTGTGTTACAGCCCATATTCTTAAGTTTTTCAAGTCTGTCCTGCCAGTATTCAGGAACAACGCGGAAGTAATGAATTGAACCAGAAATAATCTGGAAAGGTTTACCGTCTAATAAAAATGTATCTTTAATTTCAAATGTACTCATATCTTTATATTACAATAGTTTAAGGATTAGTGATAGTATTACTATCACTAAAAATGTATAATTTTGAAGGATATTAATTGATTTTATACAAAACTGTGTTATCCTTTTAAATGATATTAACGGAGTAAAAACTTTCATATGCCATTAATCCAGAAAATACGTGAAATCCTTCTCGATTTTAAATACGCAAAAATCTTCCAGATAATAGCTGTATATTTTGCCCTTATTTATCATGTTTCATTTCTAATTGTATTCGGGGTAATGAAAATTTACCCTATGTTCTTCTATAATATATACAGTGTTTCATTATTCACAGTTCTTTCAATTCTGGTACTTTCAAAAAAATCCTTTGTAATTCAGTATATTTTCTTCTATATAGAAGTTGTCGTTCATCAGTTATTGGCCGACTATTTCCTTGGTGGAATGGCATCCTTCCACTTTTTCATTTTCCTTGTTGGTATTGTTCCGCTTTTGACTTTCCGTGGTCATTTTAAGCAGTCAATTTTTTATGGACTTTTTTCATCAGGACTTTTTACCTTTCTTGAAGTAATTGCGCCTAAAATTGAGCCGCGATATCACCTTTCTAAAACTGCCTTTACTGTAATCAAAACTGTAAATATTGCTTCTGATACTGTTGTAAATATTGTCGGTCTTTTGATGTACGCTTACCTTGTTTACCTTGTAGAAAAGAAGCTGCAGACTCAGGTTGATGTAAAGACAGCAGAAGCCCAGGCAAAAACTGAAAAGCTTTTGAAAATCCAGAGCTATGTTATCAGCAGTCTTGCAAACCTTGTTGATAACCGTGATTTTGATACAGGTGAGCATATTCAGAGAACTTCTGCCTATGTTGATTTGATTTCCCGTAGTGCCTTGGAAAGGGGGCTTTTCAAAGAAGAAATAAACGAAACTTTTGTTGATTACATTAAACGTGCGGCTCCTCTTCATGATGTTGGAAAGATTGTCGTTTCAGATGTAATTTTGAAAAAGCCTGGAAAACTTACTGAAGATGAATTTAATTTGATGAAAATGCACGCAAAAGAGGGCGGTCGTGTCATAAAAGAAGTTTTTGCCATGAGTGATGACAAAGCCTTTATTAAGGTAGCTGCCGACGTAGCAACATATCACCACGAAAAATGGAATGGAACCGGATATCCTTTTGGATTGAAGGGCGATACAATTCCTCTAAGCGCGCGCATCATGGCTGTTGCCGATGTTTTTGATGCCCTTGTATCGCGCCGCTGCTACAAAGAGCCTTACGATAAGGAAACTGCCTATAGAATCCTTGAAGAGGGTGCCGGAGAACATTTTGATCCTGCTGTTGTTGCAATTTTCTTGAATCTTAAACCTGAAATTGATAAGGTAATGGAAAAATTCAAGCGCTAGAAAATTCTGCTGAACATTGATTATTTTTGGATAAGCTATACAGCTTTCTTGACAAAACATATAACGTGGTATAACGTTATACTAAACTATGAATAACAAATACTTTGGTACATGGAAGTTTTATAAAAGGGCTCTGGCAATTGCTATTCCCATTATGCTTCAGCTTTTCATTCAGAATTTAGTTTCTCTTATTGATAATTTTATGGTTGCCGGACTTGGCGACGTAAAAATGAGTGGTGTTAATGTCTGCGGACAGATAAACTTTGTCTTTATCGTGCTTATTAACACCCTTTGTATGTCTGGCGGCATTTTCATGTCGCAGTTTAAAGGTGCAAACGATAAGCGGGGAATGCAGCAGAGTTTCCGCTTTAAGCTGCTGGTAACAGGATTTTTCGGCGTGGTTTATGCGCTTTTATGCTGGTGGGCACCGCGCGGTCTTTATTCATTGCTGCTTCACAATAATACAGATGCCGCAGCTATCATTGATCAGACGGTAAGCTATGCAAAGTCAGTGGCACTTTCCTGGATTTTCATGTGTATTTCTCAATCCATTGCTTCGTCTTTGCGTGAAGTTGAAATTGTACGTCCTCCGCTTGTAATAAGTATTATTGCAACACTTGTAAATACAGTATTCAACTACATTTTGATTTACGGTCATTTTGGCGCTCCTCGTCTGGAAGTTGCCGGGGCAGGATATGCTACTGTAATTGCCCGTGGGGTAGAACTTATCCTCTTTTTAATTTATGCCGCCTATAGAAAGCCGGACTTCCTCTTCAAACTTATTACAATCCTGAATATAGATTTCCTGCTTGGCGTAAAAATCTTAAAAAAATCTGTTTTGATTTTAGTTTCAGAACTTTTATGGGCATTTTCGGAAACAGTTGCCACAGCCCTCTACAATACTCTTGGCGGCGCAGAAGTCGTTTCCGGCATGGCGGGTGGATTTGCAATCTGCAATCTCTTCTTTATCTGCTTCAGCGGAATTGTAACTGCAACAACCGTAATTGTTGGCCAGGAACTTGGGGCAGGGCATCTGGAAGAAGCAAGAATTCAGAAAAACTGGATTTTGACCGGCTCAACGGTTTTTGGCTGCATTTTCCTTGTAATAGGTTTTGCGACAACCCTTCTGGTTCCTCATGTTTTTGCAAACCTTACTCACGAGGCCCGCAGAATTGCCTGCGGAGTTATAATTGTAGGCGCTGCCTACCTTCCTCTCTGGGCCTTCTTAAACGCTCAGTATGCAATCAGCCGTGCTGGCGGTGATGTAAAAATGGGTGCAATTTGCGACGTAGCTGCAAATATTGCCTATATCGCTTCAATGTTCTTTTTTGTACTCTGTACAAGTCTTGGACCTATAGCAATTTATGCCCTTACAAAAATTTCCGATTTTATCAAAGCCGGTATTGCCCACTGGTGGTTGAAAAAGGAAAAATGGCTGGTAAATCTTGCTGCCGAAAGTAAGCAGAAAAATTGAAGAGGAAAAGTAATTTTACTTGCAAAAAAGGGCTCAGGGCAAAAAGAAAGCCGGGGGTTTCCCGGCCTGTAAAGTGCTATCAGTCAACCTAAGGACTGGCACCATAATATATCCAGTTGTAAAGCCACTGGTAACTTCGAAATGTCTAGCGTATTATACAGCCTCGACCAGGCGTGCTGTCTTTGTCGGAAATTGCATATTGCCTCCTACCAAGTAACCGGTCTGCGTCCTCATCTCGCTCCTTGCTACATTTTTAATATTAACATACTTTGCCAGGAATGCAAGAAAAAAGTTTCAAAAATGATAAAAAAATCATTTACTTCTTCGGATGTACTGAGGGCGTACTTCGTGAGGGTTGTACCAGTTGTAAAAAGTTTCTGCAATCTGTTCATCTTCATTTTCAAGATACTGCTGCCACAAGTCTTCACGGATTAAAAGATAGTTCTGGTCTATGGTGCGGATATCTTCGCTGCTATTCTCATTCAGGACTTCTCTGATTCTTCCTTCATTTGCACCGTAAGCAAGGCGCCAGGTTTTTTCTGGGGCAATTTCAAAATCAGGAAGCCAGTTCAGGCCGTCCTTTAAATTATTCTCATAAGTGTAAACGTGATTCAGGCCAAGGTGAGCAATTAAAAGTGAATCCTGCGGAAGGTCTGAAAGTTTTTGAACAATCTTTTTGTAATATTGGTATGGCGGGTCATTTTTAGGATTATAGAGCCTCTTAGTTTCTGGAATCAGGTACATAAAGCCTATAAAATAGATTCCCCACAGAATATAAACCAAAGAAGAGCTTTTACCCCTTTTTTTTGTCTGTCCAGTTGATTGCTTTTTTGAAATATTAAAATTATCAATTATAAATACAAAATAAATAAGTAAGGGAATGCCAAGGGGAACGGCGTTCATCCACATTCTTAAGCCCATATCACTGTCTAAGTTCCAAAGGGGAAAGTATATAAATGGAACAAGAAGAACTGCCTTGCGTCCGGGTACTTTTTTTATGATTGCAAGAAGTGCAAGAAAATAAATAAGAGGAGCATATAAAGTCATTTCTATTGCGCCCCAGTCTACATTGTTTAAGAAGTTCTTGTTAAACAAGGGCAGGTGGGGAAAGTCAAAGGCATGCAGAAAGCGGGGACTGTGAAGTGCCAGAAATGATACAAGAAAAAAGCCTGCTGCTGCAAAAAATAAAAGGGCGCTGCAAATCAAGGTAATTTTTACGGCAGGATTTTTAATCTTAAAATCTGATTTTTTTTCTCTGATAATCAAAATGCCCTTGTAGATAATAAGAAAGAAAGTCAAAAGAAGGGCTAAAAGCATAGAAACCTTATGGCTGATGCAGGATAAAAGAAAGAAAATAATGGAAGCAGATTTGTTGGATGCAGCCAGGGCACAAGCATAAAGAAGCAGAAAGAGGATTCCAGTCTGGTTATTTATATAATTTATTCCAAACAGTGTGATTGTTGGAGAGGCTGCCGAAAGAAAAAAGCCCAGAAATGAAAATATCGTATTGCCTGTGAGCAGATAAATCAAAAGGAATACAGCCGCTGAAATGCCAGCAGAAGAAAGTGCAGACCAGAGTTTTACACCGGTAACGGCGTCTCCTGTAAAAAATGAGCAGATTCCGCATAAGTAATAACCCGGTTCGTAGCTGGGGTTTTCAAGATGACCGTTTTCTGCAAAGGATTTAGCCTGAAGCGCGTAAAAATATCCGTCCAGGCCGTTAGCTTCGCTGGATTTTTGCAGCATGGAAAAACGCACCAAAAAAACAAAAATAAAAAGTCCTGCAATGACAATTGCGCGTAAAAGCGTCTTCAATTTTGCCTCATTAATTTTCATCAGTTTTTTCTCCCTTGTTGGATTCCAGAAGCGGTTCATACATCATTATTGCGTGATTTTCCGTAACATATTCTTCGCTGTCAGCTTCAGAGGAGACCTTTCCATTTTCTACAGAAAAATGCCGTCTCCATATTGTGTTGTGCCTTACATAAACACCGCCAATTTCCGTGCTTATCCAGTGGTCTTTCTGGTAAACTTCGTATGTATCGGTGACAGGGGAGTCTTTTACCCATTTTCCGCATAAGCGGCCCCTTACATCATCAACCCAAACTAAAAGCCTGTAAGTGTCTGTCGTGCGGTTTTCTATCATAAGGTCGCGGTAATTGTAAACGCAGGTTGCGCCGCTTCCAAATGGCTGGGTTCTGTTTGAATCGGGAAATACATCGTAGCTGTGGCGGTAGCGTTCAAGAACTGTAAGGGGAGTGTGCAGAGTCATCCAGTAAATAAGGTTTGAAAGTGCGCAAAGCCCTCCTCCAATTGCCGCCCTAGGCTTTCCGTTTACAAGCATCATTCCTTTTTTATAGCCCTTACGCTTTGTGGGGTTTCCTATCAGGCGCCAGTAAGAAAAGATTTTTCCGCTTTTAAGAACCAGTCCGTTTACTTTTTTTACGGCAATCTGGAGATTTGCGATTTTCCCTTCCTGCAGTTCTATATCAACATCAGAAAGGTTTCGTCGCAAAGGAACTGAATGTTCAAAGGCAGTTGAGGTAAAGCTTTCAAAATCATCAGCTGAGGAAGTCTTTTTTAAAACTGCAAAACGCCGGCTCCAGCGAAACCAGGCAAGGCGGCGCAGCATGCAGTAACATGCAACACCAATCCTAACCCGTAAGGCAGACCGGCGTTTTTGTGGAGTAAAACGGTACAAAACTAAGGACCGTCCCAGAATCTTACGTCGTAAACCTGTTTGTCTGTTAGAACTGTGTATGGTACGCCGTTCCAGTAAACAGTGCTTCCGTCAAGCTTAATGATTATCGCAGTGGTTGTCTTAACATAAGAAATTGTTTCTGTTTTTAAGATTCTGTAATTACCAAGGCTGTAAGAAGGACTTTCACCCCAGCCAGAAAATCGGCCTCCCATAAGAAGGTATTGAGGATTTGCGGCTTCTGCTTTTTCGTAATCAAATCCCTGCAGAACAGGACCATCGTCACCTTTATCATCATAAATATAGTAATATTTATCGTAAAAATCGCTAAGCTCTTCGATTATTGACTCTTTTGAACCGAATTTTACAAGGCGGCCTGCAAAACTTACGTCAGAAAGTCTGTCACCATCTTTTTCCACAGTCATTATAAGATCATTACCTTTTTGTGGCTTCAGATAAATTTTATCGCCTCCGTCAAAAAGGGCAAAGAACTGATTTTTAAAATCTGCCGCAGTGCTCTTAAGCATCTGTTTTGAATTTTCTTCCTGAATTGTTTTTAATTCTTCTATGCACATAAAAGGAATTACCTTTCCTTTGTACAAAAGACGGATATCATCAAGACAGGTATCATCGTATTTTGTACCCTTGTAAACGTCTGTAATTTTAATTGTGATTGTCTGAGCAGTCTGGTCCAGATCAAATTTAATAGACTGCCAGTCAGCAATATCATCTTTTAAGGTGTATTCTTTCTGCTGGAAATGTTTCTTAGCAACCTGAGTAAGAACGATTGTTTTTACGCGGTTATTTTTTTTGTAGTAATCCTTTGTGGCAAAGCCGTTTACAATCTGGATTTCATCAAAACTTACCGGTTCTGAAAATTCAATTGTGATGGATTCTCCAATTCCAGGACCATTCTGTTCAGCTTCACACCAGGTATTTTCAAAATTGCCGTCAAGAATGTTAATTGGCGGGTAAAGATATTTTCCTTCATATTGAGCTTCAACAAGCTCGCTTGTAGCAACAACTGATTTTACTTTTGCAACTTTTGTCTGAGCCATAAACCAGTTACTCTGAGAAAATGCATTCTGAAGCGTCAGAGTTGCACCCACCAGAAGCAAAATGTTTTTTTTCATACAATTCTCCTTTTTTTCAAAATATATCATATAGAAGAAAGTGGGACAATATTTTAATATGGCTGTTATGATGAGAAAAATCGTTTTTACCATTTCATTATTTTTGATTACACTTTCTGCCTTTGCGCAGTCTCTGAAAGATGAGGAAGGCCGCAGTCTTAAAGACTACTATTATTTTTATCCCCAGGCTGAAATTGCCATAACTCCGGATAATGTAATCTTTAACCAAATGAAGTTTCCGCGTTCAGAATTTCGTCTGGATAAAAACGGTTACTTTTATGTAAAAGACTATATTGTTATTTTTGATGAACTTCATAAACTGGTTGCATTGCATAACACATATTTGAATTATAAGCAGGTAACAAAAGAACAGTCTGTAAGTTATGGAGTAAAGGCTCATTTTAAGCCTTCTACATATCTTTCTGAAACACTTAAAAGCGGCAAAGTATGGTATGATGGCTCAATTCTGGATAGAATCTGGAAAGAAACAGTATTAGAAACAGATCACGGTTCTGCCTGGTGGATTAGTAGTGATGTAAAATTACATACCTGGAATTACGAGCATCTTCCATGGGTTGCCGGAGGAAAGGGAATAGGAGAAAGCATTGATGTTTCTTTTGAAAGTGATGTTGGAGTGCTTTCTTTTTTGAATGGATACGTTGACCCCTTGCATCCTGATTATTTTAAGAAAAATGCTCGTGTTAAAGATATGAAAGTAACAGATATAGATAATGATAAGGATTATTATTTTACACTTTCCGACTCTGTAAAAGTTAAGAATTTCAAGCTTGAGAATGCTACAAAACACATTAAAGTAACAATTGAATCAGTCTATAAGGGTGAAAAATACGATGATGTCTGCCTTAGTATGATTTCAGGCCTGATAGATGCGGACAGACTTTATCCTATTGTTGACAGAGATTATGCTGAGCAATATTGGAGAGAACTTGCTGGAAATGCCAGCACCAGCTACAGCGAGTATACAGATGGTAATTCTCCTGTTTTTGAAAGAAATGATGAAGGTTTGTATGAACTTTATATAGATTGTAAAAATCGAAAAGAATACGGTGATAATTCAGATGTTATTAAAAAACCTCATGCTATTTATGACACTGATTATTTAAAAATTACTCTTGATAATTCAGACGAAAGATATGACTGGATAACTTTCTGGTCCAAGGAGCCTATAAAGGCTTACCTTTTTGTTGGTAAAAGTTACGCTGGCATGGAGTGCAGGGATGAATTGAACTGGTCTGAACCAGAACGAAACGATAGCTTTAGTGAGACTAGAAAAGAAGGAAGCTGGATAATAGGTAAAAATTATTCCAGTATTGCCTGGGCCATGATTCTGCCGGTTTCTGTAGAAATTAAAATTCTTTATGAAAGCGGCAGAAAAGATACCATAGTTCTGAATAAAGACCAGCTTGAAAAACTTAAAAGATATTCAGAACTTGCTTTAAGCTATGGTGGATACAAGTAAAAAACTTTGCCGTGTCTGGGGCTTAATCCCAGACGCGCGCATCAACAACCTGTTTTTCTGTAAGAACTGTATAAGGGGTTCCGTTCCAGTAAAGGGTGTTACCCTCAATCTTTATAATGATGGCAGTTGTTGTTTCTACATAACTAACCGTTTGTGTTTTCAGAATTCTGAAGTTTCCAATTTCATATTCAGGTTTATTCCAGGTATGTTCTAGTAAGCCTGCAAGAATATAATCTGCTTTTTTCTTCAAAGCTTCGCCATACCATGACCCCTTAACAGAGCCTTCTGTATCATCTTCAAAGTACCAGCGCCATAAGTTCATTTCAGAAAGTTTGTTAGAAAGTTCTTCTTTTGTGCCGCTTTTTATTAATTCGCCCTCATAAGAAATATTTGTAATTTCTTCTTTAAATCTGGTTATAGTGATAACATCACTTCCTTTCTGTGACTTTAAATACATTTTATTGTTTCCATAGAACAAGGCAAGGAACTGTTTTTTAAAGTCTGCAGAAGAACTTTGGAGCATCTGTTTTGAGTTTTCTTCCTGAACCTTTTTTAATTCTTCAACGCCTTCAAAAGGAATTACTTTTCCCTTGTACAAAAGACGGATGTCATCAAGGCAGGTATCATCATATTTTGAGCCCGGATAAACCCCAGTGATTTTGATTGTGATTGTCTGCGCGGTCTGGTCCAAATCGAATTTAATTGACTGCCAGTCTGCAATATCATCTTTTAAGCTGTATTCCTTCTGCTGAAAGTGCTTGTTTGCAACCTGAGTAAGAAGAATTGATTTTACGCGGTTATTTTTTTTGTAGTAATCTTTTGTAGCAAATCCGTTTACAATCTGAATTTCATCAAAACTTACTGCTTCTGTAAATTCAATTGTAATAGATTCCCCAATTCCAGAGCCATTCTGATCAGCTTCGCACCAGGTATTCTCAAAATTGCCGTCAAGAATATTGATCGGCGGATAAAGATATTTTCCGGCATACTGAGCTTCTACAAGTTCACTTGTAGCAACTACAGACTTTACTGGTGCCGCTTTTGTCTGAGCCATAAACCAGTCACTCTGAGAAAATGCATTATGAGCTGTAAAAATTGCACTAATCAGAAGTAAAATGTGTTTTTTCATATATTCTCCTAATTTTATAAAACCAGAACTTTTAGGATTTTTACTTTCATTAGATAATAATAAACTAAAAAACATAGACTTGTAAATTGCGGCATTTCTTTATTACAATGTATGCGGGGAAATAAATGAAAAAACTAATTGCAATTTTTACGATGATTTTTGTGACCGGTGTGGCTTTTGCTGAGTGGTCTGATACTAAAAAAGAAGAATTCCGCGCCGATTTAGACCAGGACGGAATCGAAGACCTTTTTATTGAAGAATCTAATTACAATTTTGAGCATAGAGAAGAAGATGACAGCGATGTCCTTAGAATCAGAATAAAAATCTGCATAAGATTGATGAATAAGGACGGCTCTGTAAAAAAGGAAATAAGTTTCAGCGATAACAAAAATTTGTATGATGATGAATATGACGGCTGTTTAGGATATTCCATTGAGAATAATATGATTGTCAGAAATCTTGTAACCGGACGCCATTCCTATAAAGACTACACAGACAGTTATTTTATCTATGACAAAAAATCTGATAACTGGAAGCTCGTAAAACAAATCATACTCGAATCTCCAATGCACATAAACAAGCGTACGGAAAAAACTTTTGAAACTGAAAGCATTTATCTGTACGACAAGCAAACACTGAAATATTCAGGAAAATAAATCAATATGGATAGAATGAAAAAACTAATTGCAATTTTTACGATACTTTTGGTGGCAGTCATTTTTTCTGGCTGTAAGAAAAAAAGTCCGGCAATTGATAAAAACAGGCCTTTTGAAATTGTAGGGCTTACTTTTACTGTTGATACACATGATGGTAAATATAACTTTCCTATGTATAAGGATTCATCCCTCCATTATTACAGTATTAATCCGATTGAATACCTTGCAGATGGCATGAAGTGCCAGATTCTTTCCTATAACAATGAACATGAGTCGGCTTATATTAAAGGTAAAAAAAATGAAGGCTGGGTTCCTGTCCGATATATTTCTGCAAAATTCGACAAGGAAACGCTTTTCTGGTGTATTAAAGCGGCTCTTGAAGGAAATGAGAATGCCCGCATTGCCCTTAATTTCAATTTTGATGATCTGACTATAAAAGAGGCAATGGATGAACTTCACTACATAGTTGATTATGTTGGTGTTGACCGAATGAAAAATATCATGCGCTATAGTGTTGAAGATTTAGTAATTCTTACCGCCATAGCAAGATTAATAGAGTTGAGTTCCTCTAATATTCCAAGCAACGCAGGAACAAATCCGATACATCTGCTTGCCGAAGTTGCAAATGAAGTTACGTGGGAATATCTGGATGACAGTAACGCTTACACTGATTATGCACAAGGCTATTCTGACAATTATCTGCAATATTTTTACAGAAAAGCATTTTTGGATGACGAAGCCGTTTCTGCGCAAATACATGCAATAAAAGCCGGAAATCTTGATACTCTTAAGTATTTCTATGAGCACAATATTCCAAATTATTACTTTGCAAAAATCTATGAAACATACATTGATGACAAGAAAAAGATTTTTTCGCTCATGATGTCTACAAAAGATTACAGTGGAAAAAGCCTTGCGGATTATGTAGCTGAGTGCAAAGATGAAAGAATTAAGAATTTTATGTCAATGTATGAGCCGGCAAAATGCCTGTCTGTAAATGAGTGTCTTGAATATCTGCGAGCTAATGAGGATTGTCGAAATTTTCAGACACTCAAGGTTTTATATGCTCCGCTGCCGTACACCACTTATAAAGTTCTGAATTTTGAAGGAAATAATACATTCGTCTATCTTACAGATGAAGATACACTCATGGCTTACGATGAAAACCTTAACATACGCGACAAGCCTGGCAAAAACGGAAAGGTAATTGGAAAACTTCCTTACGGAACTAAAGTAACTGTACACGACTGTGGCAATGAAAAAGTTACGATTGATAATATTTCTGACTTCTGGTACAAAGTTTCGGCAAAGGATCTTGAAGGCTGGTGTTTCGGCGGATATCTTGCAAATCCTGTAAAATATGAAACTCTTGAAGAATTAAAAGGCGATGACGAATACCTGAATAGTCTTTACAGACTGCGGCACGGAAGTACTGGCGGTTATGTTCCTCGCAATTGGCTTTATCAGGCTGAGTTTGAAACTAAAACTCCAATTGTAATAAAGGAAACAAAACTTTTGAGCCCGAGGGGCGAAGATATTACGGCAAAACCTTTTGAAAAGGTCCAAATTCTTGGAAGAATTGAGGGAAATCCTGACGAAGATTTGTGGGATTACGGAATGCAGGATACAAATTACGAACGGCAGTATTTTTACCGCTACAATTATTACCTTGTACGTACGCAAAATTATCAGATGGGAATTATAGGAGGTTCTTCTCTGGTTTATGACAGGATGAGTGTTACTTACGACGGTCCGGATGTTCCTGTTGGAGGCTGCGAAAGCCCTTATGATATTTATTACAGACTTCTGTATAATCCAGAGCCTACAGAAGATTATTATAATCCAGGGCTTGCAGAAGATGATTACAAGGTAAGCTCTTATGCTGAACTTTACGAGGTTAACTACCAGACTCTAGAAACTCATCGCCTGGAAACCGGATATGAAGATGGTCCCGGCTTTGAACTTGAACCAGTATTTCTTGGAAATACATACGAAGGCAGGCCAGAAGAAATTGAATTTATTGCTTACCGTGATTTTGACATGAAACCATACGATTTTTGGGGAGAGGCGACAGACTTTGAGCCCTTTTATACATTCATATTCAGAACCACACTCTATGGAGATAATGTTTCATACAATGCTTACACTGTAAAAATGAAAAGAAGACTGGCTTTTCATGGTCTTTACAGGGACTCATATAATACCACAGGAGGAAGAGAGAGTTATTATTCCAGGTATTCTTACTGCTATTTTGAATCCAAAAACAGAAATATGCCTCAGTGCATTTTCGGCGAATATGATACCTATTCCGACCGTTCCGGACATCAAAGCTGTCATAGCCATACTGGCGAACATCTTGCTTTGGAGTCAATCAGCATGCAATACCAGACTATCAAAAGTGAAAATCTGGATTACGTACCTGAGTGGTAGTCAGCTCCGGCTATTATAACATAGCCGGAATTCTTCTACTTTCTTTTTTTAGCATTTACCAGGTCAATCGGAGTTTCATAGGATTCAGAAAATTCTTTTACATCTGGAAGTGATTTTCTGAACATCATCAACTGGTAAGAGTCATCGCCAGTGTAAGACATTCTTTTTTCGTAAAGCAGGTTACCGTCATCATCATAAGAGCGGGTAATAGGGTAGATTTTTACTAAATCAGATTCAGGAGTTCTGAAAAAAGCGATTTTTGTTCCATCTGTATATGTATAAGTTCCCTTTGTTTCTTTTTCATCTTCAAACTTGTAAGAGCAGGCATAATCCAGATCGTACATGAGTCTTCCGTTTTTATACATGCGTCGTGGAAGTTCAGCATCTTTTTTACCGATGTACAGATACTGGTTGTCATCCAGAAAATCTACAATAGAAATATATTCTATATAACTGTCAGGAATAGAAAAACTGTTTGTCTTGCCAGGGTCAAATTTTACATACATATAATCGTATTGTTTGTCATCCAGCTTTTTAATTTTATATGCCATGTAAAGATATTCAGGCTTTTTTACCAGCTGAAGTTCATCAGGCTTATCAAGAAGATAGTAGTATTTTCTGTCGTCATCATCTTTTACGATAATTTCTGTGTCAGTCCAGCGGATTTTCATGCCCGAAAGTTTTTCTGTTTCGCCTGTAGAGCAGTCATATCTGTAAAAATTTCTGTCGGTAATAACTCCGTTACAAAACTGCAGGTGTACAATTTCTATTTTACTGTGATATTGTGGATCAGGCTCATAATTATATTCAATATAATAATTGTCACCAGAAGTGTCTAAATCGATTCTCCATCTTTCAAACATATAGTCATCAAGACTGTAAATCAGGTTGAGCATTTTTCCATGATCTTCAGAAAGTTTGACGTCTGGATTCTGAGGTTCCTTAAAAATATTGCCCCCTCCGCAGGAGCAAAATACAAGAGCTGTAATTGTAGTTAATAATTTAATGATAGTTTTTTTCATATACTAAGTGTACAAAAAAATTGGACGTTGTGATATACTTGGGATGAGGAATAATATGAGTAATAAGGATAAAATTCAGGGAAAATTAACATTTGACGTAATTCAAGGAAAATTCTGGGTGACAGGAAGTGAAGGAGAGCCTTTAACATCAATTGATTTTGGCGACACTTTTGAAGTTCTTGAAAATGATGAGTGGAAGCAGACTTCCTTAAAAATTATTAACGGTGATAACGGAGACCTGGTTTTTCAGCTTGTGGGAACATCTTATTACGGCGTTCTTGATGACCTTGAAGTGAGAATTTAAGTATGGCAAATATTTTATGCGCAGGAAACGTATCCCTGGATATTAAGGCTTACTCTGCCGAGGTAGATGACACCGAAGCATACCGCGAAGGTTCCATCGAGCTTGTTGCCGGTGGAGTGGGCAGGGGAATGGCAATCAACCTGAAGCATCTTGGAATGACTACTTATATCCACTCTGTAATTGGAAAGGATATTTTCGGTGAATACTTAAAGAAAGATTTGACAGGTGAAGAAGTTGATATAAGTCTTCTTGGTGAAAGTGATGAGAGAAAAACGGCTTTGTTTTCTGTAATGGCAAGCCGCGGAAAAAGTGCAACCTGTGTTTATTCAACTCACATTCTTAAGGAAATCCTTTTTGACCAGAAGATTGCAGATTTTATCAAGGAAAAGAATATCGATACAATCGTAATGGATTCAAACCTTTCTGAAGATACTCTGGAGGGATATTACAACTATAAAAAAGAGCATCCGGAAATCTTTGTTTTTCAGAATGCAACAGCACCTGATATTGCAAGAAAAACCATGAAATATGCGCCTCTTATTGATTTGTTTGGCTGTAACGAATTTGAGGCAGCTGCTATTCTTGGTGAGACTGCATTTCCAGATTTGACTACTGCAGACAAATTCCAGACCCTCGGCTACAGAAACTTTATCATCACTTTTGGCGGACAGGGCGTAATGGTTCGCATCGGTAATGAAACCTGGAACGAGCCTCCTTATAATCCTCATCAGATTGTAGATACAATCGGGGCCGGCGATGCTTTTGCTTCTGGCTTTTTGATGGGATTTTTGGAAAAGGCTCCTGTTAAAAACTGCATACACTATGGTCTTACCTGTGCCAAAGAAACACTTATGACAAGGCAGACTGTCAGTTCTAAGCTTTCAAAGAGTTTTTTGGAAAGTACAAAGATTTTATAAAATGATAACTCCCGGCATTAAGGATTCAGATTTTATCCGCGGTCAGGTTCCCATGACAAAGGAAGAGGTTAGGGCCCTTTCCATCTGTAAGCTGCGCTTGAGTGAAAACCCGGTGGTTTATGATATTGGAAGCGGCACCGGCTCTGTTGCAGTGGAAATTGCCCGCCTTTGTAAATCTGGCCGGGTTTATGCCGTGGAGACAAAGCCAGAGGCCTGCCAGCTTATTAAGCAGAATATCCAGAAATTCGGACTGGAAAACGTCCGGCTGGTAGAAGGCATGGCTCCGGCAGCACTGGAAGGACTTGAGCCGGCGACCCACGCTTTTGTAGGGGGCAGTAAAGGCCAGTTTAAGGAGATTTTAGCCTCTCTTTTGAAAAAAAATCCCCGTATGCGGGTGGTTGTTAACGCCGTAAGTCTTGAATCAATCAGCAATATTCAGTCGGTTCTTAAGGATTTTGCAATTGAAAATTATGAATGTGTGCAGCTGGCTGTCAGCCGTTCAGAAAAAGCCGGAAGCTATCATCTTATGAAGGCTGAAAATCCTGTTTTTATCTTTTCTTTTGATTTATCCGGGGCAGCAGACGGGGAGAAGGCATGAGCTGTAAACTTCCCCGTATTGTAATTGCGGCGCCAAAAAGCGGCAGCGGAAAAACCCTTGTGACGATTGCCCTGATGGGGGCGTTTATGGCGCGGGGGAAAAAGCTTGCGGGCTTTAAATGCGGTCCTGATTACATCGACCCCATGTTCCACAAAAAAATCCTTGGCATCCCTTCAAAAAATCTTGATTTATTTTTTACAGATGAGGAGCAGACCCGCCGGATTTTTGCTGACGGAAACCAGGCCGAGCTTTCTATTATAGAAGGCGTTATGGGCTTGTACGACGGTACTGGCGGAGTAAGTCTGGAAGCATCGACCTATCACCTTGCAAAAACTTTGAAGGCCCCAATTGTGCTTGTTATCGATGCAAAGGGCATGGGGCTTTCTCTTGTGGCAGAAATTCAGGGCTTTTTGGGAATGGATTCCGCCCGCCTTATAAAAACTGTAATTCTGAACAATATTCCCAAGACTTTCTTTGAGCAGATTAAGCCTGTGATTGAAGAAAAGTGCGGTATATCGGTATCAGGATATTTTCCTTTTCAGAAAGATATAGAAATTGAAAGCCGTCATCTTGGCTTAAAGCTGCCTGACGAAATTGAAGGCATTAAGGAAATGGCTGCAAAAGCGGCAGAAAAGATTGCAAAAACTGTTGACCTTGATGAGCTCCTTAAAATTGCCCAGGAGGCGGGAGATTTACCAGCCGACATGGAGTCGAGCTCCAGAGTTTTAGTGGAGCCGCGCCTCCGTATCGCTGTTGCCAGGGACGAGGCCTTCTGTTTTTACTATGAAGATAACCTAAGGCTTTTGGAATCTTACGGTGCCCGGATAGTTGATTTTTCTCCGCTTCATGATGAAAAGCTTCCTGAGGACATAGACGGCCTTATATTTGGCGGCGGTTACCCGGAATTCTATGCAGAAAAACTCAGCCAGAAGGCCGGAATAATGGAAGAAATCAGGCAGAAAATTACATCCGGAATGCCTTCTCTTGCAGAGTGCGGCGGCTTTATGTATCTGCATAAGACTCTTAAAAATCAGAGCGGAAATACTTACCAGATGGCAGGTCTTATTGACGGTGATACCTTTTATACGGGAAAGCTTGTGCGCTTCGGCTACATTACGATGACTGCTGCGGGGGCAGGGGGCACTGACACCGCGGCAGACAAGACTTCCTCCTTCTTCAACGGCAAAATAAAAGGCCACGAGTTTCATTATTTTGACAGCACTCAGAATGGAGACTCTTTTAAGGCAGTCAAAACAAACGGGAAGGAATACCAGCTAGGTCTTGCAGGCGAAAATCACTTCTGGTCTTTTGCCCATCTTTATTATCCGTCAAGTCCTGATTTTGCAAAAAACTTCGTTGAAAAATGCAGGATTTATAAGGCAGGTAAAAAATGAGCGGAATATTTTACGGAATAGGCGTGGGTGCCGGCACAAAGGATGACATTACAATAAAAGCGCTTGAAACAATCAGAAAGTGCGGGGTAATCATCTTCCCTAATAAATCCAAAGAAGACTGCCGCGCATATCAGATTGTAAAAGAAGCCCTGGCTGAAATAGAAAACAAGAAACTGATTTTCTGCGATTTTCCCATGACAAAAGATAAGACTGTAGTGGAAGCGGCATGGAAGAACGCTGCAAAAAGTGCAGTACAGGCTCTAAAAGAAGATTCAGTGGCATTTTTAACAATAGGGGATGCCGGCATATATTCAACCTTCTTTTATATAAAATGTCTTGTTGAAAAAGAGGGATTTGACTGCCAGATTATCAGCGGAGTTCCATCTTTCTGTACTGTTGCCGCAAAGCTTGGAATCAGTCTTGCCCAGGATCAGGAAGAGATTCACATAATCCCGGATGCTGAAAATCTGGAGGGGGCATTTAATCTTCCGGGCACTCTGGTTTTTATGAAAATCGGACAGAAGCTGGGAACTTTAAAAGACTTTTTGATAAATCATCAGGACAGGATTGAGTACTTTGGCGCCGTATCAAACTGCGGCTTTGAAGACGAAAAAATCATAAAATCACCCTGCGATTTGGATGAAAGCCGCTATCTTACTGTTGTCATAGTAAAAACAAAAGCCGCCGCACCCCAGGCATCTCATAAATTCTTTCAGAACAAAAGCTGCAAAAACTTCCCCTGCCATAAAGATGTTCCTGAAGAAGACTTCAACTGCCTTTTCTGCTATTGCCCCCTTTACGCCCTGGGCCCATTCTGCGGCGGCAATTTCAAATATACTGAAAAAGGAATCAAATCCTGCATAGACTGCAACTTCCCTCACTTCCGCTCCAGCTACGAAAAAATCACTTCCCGTTTCCCCGAGCTTTCTGTCCTTGCCTCAGAAAAGTAAAAGATAATTTTATATTGATGAAGTCAAGTTAGAGCAGGCGAGTCTCAACACCACCAGGCAGCAGGGCGCCGTTAACGATACTTTTAGCCACAGATGGGGCACAGATTAGCACAGATGTTTTAGAAATAATTATGGGTGCACAGAGCGGGGGAATGCTGATTATGCAATGCGAGCTAGAGGGTCTTCGACATTCTCTCCCTTTTCATATATTACATAAGGATCAATATCCAGACAATTGTGTTTATCGTATTTTCCGTCTAATGTCCACGCTAAAGTTCCGTTCAAAACTGTGCAGTTATTTTTATAAAAGTCTATATTGCACAAACACTCAAAAACACCATCGCCAACAAGATGTGAAACGTCATATTGTTTTATCGCACCGTCTACAAAATAAACAATTACCTTATAATCGTCTTTTGGAATTACTTGAACAACTTCCATATGCACCTCCTACTTTAATGGCTCAATGCTTTGTGGCAGCTGCTTATTTTTTGCCTTTAACCAGTTTTCGTTCAATTCATCTTTGTGAAGCTCGCTCCATGCCAAAACCAATTTTAATTTATTTGATGGCAGGGCACCTTTTAAGACACAGCTATTTTCAATTTCAATTAAAGCCTCATTGCCGCTGTACTTAGCATGAAAATGCGGAGGCAGATGATCGTCAAAATACAAATAAATCTCTATTCCAGAAAACTCGCTTACAATTGGCATGTGTTTACCTCACTGCTATTCTAGCATATATTTTCTTTATTGCAAATTTAGCAACGGAACTTGAAAGACCGTTAGAGCAGGTGAGTGCTCACACCCAGTCTGCGAGTTTGCTTGCAAACTCGATAGCACACTTTAGTGTGCGGACAACTCCGGGTTCGCTAGACGCTCAGCCATCGCTTTGCGCTGGTCAAGCCCTGCGTTTCTCGCGCCGGCGAAACCTTACGTCGGCACTCAAAACCACCAGGCAGCAGGGCGCCGTTAACGATACTTTTAGCCACAGATGGGGCACAGATTAGCACAGATGTTTTACAAATACAAATATTAATTATAGTTGTAATACGTGTAAAGTTTAGGTATAACGCAATAATTAATAAGTAAAAATTATACACTTGATTGGCATAATTTCTTATGATATAGTAATTGTTGCACCCGTGACATGGGCGGTATTGTCCCCAAGTGAAACTTGACTGGTCGAAAGACTGGAATTTTATCTTAGGGGGAATGCTATGGATTTATATGAAATTCTGAAGCTGGCTGTAGCCGTCATTCAGCTTATCATTGAAATCACTCAGCTCCTCTTCCGCAGACGGAATGATAAAGAGTAAAAAATAGCGCCACCCTGTCTGACCCACAGAGTGGCGTGTCGTCTAACGAAAGTTAGACCAAATGCTTCTAGGGGCAAGACGCTTGTCGCGGGTGCCCTTTGTTTTTAAATATAGCACATTCAGTCAAAAAGTCAAGCAGGCAAGTGTTGTGGGCGGGGAAAAGAGGCTCTCATAATTATCAATTACCAAAAATAACGCATTGCACGAACATAATAATTCTGATCTTTTGATTGCTCTTTTTCAGTGGTACCTTTTCTGGTTATACATTTGGTTTTATCAGTAGCGTTACTTTTCTGCGTTGAACTCAGATAATAATCGTTGGTACCGGTGGCTAAGGCTGTACTTCCGATTTTGCTAATTGCTTCTGAAAAATACATGTTTTTACTAGAAGAAAGCATCCATTCTAGTTCTTCAGAAGCAGGAATGTACCAGTCTGATGAATAGGAACCAAGATTATCTGCAGTATAATTTAGTGCCCAATAGAATGCAGGGTAATTTGTCTGATTATAATCTGATAGGTCTTTGATTGCTTCTGTATTTGCCTTTCCATCTTTTGTGCTTGTGCTTCCACTACTATCTGTATAGCCGCTAGGAGTTGTGAGGTCTTTATATGCCCATTTCAACTTAGTTTGTTGTAAACCTACACCACAGTACGTGCTATTGTATTTATATACTATATAAGCTATGGCCGCAGCTTTTTGTGTAGAATTTAATACTAAATTTGAACTATAAGGAATTGTACTTCCGTCATTAAATACAATGTCTTTATAATGATACTCAAGTGATGTTCCAATAATCTCTTTTGTCTTACCATAACTACCATCAGCTATTATTACCCAGTTTTTATCTGAACCAGAAGGTTTCTTGACTGCGAATTTCGAGTAATTACTGCTTAATAAGGCATTAGAGCTATAAAGAACTTGTGTGCCGTTTGTGTATGTAGATGGCGTAATTGTTGCAACCGGACTTGAGGCAGAGAGCGTATCTTCTATAAGGATGTACGTATCTGAGACAAGATAAACATCATTCTTACTGCCTGTTCCAGCAGGAATATAGGCTTTTCCCTTCAGGTCTAATCTTCTGCTTGTATATATTGCACCGCCTTTTTTGTCTGTAGGGTTTTCTGTAGTATTGTCTGCAGTATTGTATGATATTTTTCCGCCTGAAATTTTGAAAGTACCAATATCACCTGCTTCTACGAAAATACCGCCGCCTTCTTCTTTTGCATAGTTGGAAGAAATTCCACCGCTAAAATTAGAATCAACATTACTTTCATCTGTATATCCGATGAAAAGTTTTGCTGACGCGCCTGAGACGTAAATACCACCACCATTTTTAAAAGCTCTGTTTATCAGATTTGTACTAGATGTTGGGAAAGCGTAGGTATTCAGGTTACCAATTTCGGCTGAACCGCTCATAAATAATGAGCCGCCATTTATGTAAATACCGCCGCCATTAACAGTAGCAAGGTTACCGTAAATGCTGCCGCCCTTGAATTCAAAAGTTCCGCTGAAGCATACACCGCCGCCATTTCCTTTTGTGCTGCCGGAGGATCCAGGACCCGCAGTGTTAGAAATAATATTACCACCTGTCATTGTCATTAAACTTGTAGAGTAAACACCGCCACCGTTACCATCGGTATCGTCAGTAGTATATATTGTGTTATACTCGATGTTACCACTGTTCATTATGAAGGTTCCCTTATTCATTACACCGGCACCTTGTGCGGCATGGTTTTTGGTAATTTGACCGCCGGTCATGGTTAGTTTTCCTGAGGCGCCGATATTTACACCGGAATTATAATTCTTCGTAATTACAACGCCACTAGAAATGGTAACATCTGTGGATTTACCGCTTTCAAGTGAAAGTCCTGTTGTAGTTTTGTTGCTTGCGCTTTTGTCTGAGCCGGTAATTTTTAAATTTTTAATAGTTACAGGAACTTCCGTACTTACGCTGAGAACATTTCCTGCTGATGACAGAGACAGTTCATCCTGCGGTTCTCCGCTTACAAGTCCATTTGCACCGCAGATTGTAAGAGATTTTGCGTTATAAGTTCCGCTTCCATTTTTCTTTAATGATGAAGAAATTGTGTTAGTCTGATTTTCAACCAGGCCGTCAACCAAAATCGTATAATCCAAATTTTTGTTAGTAAGGAGTGTTACTGCATTGGTTATATTCGGGAAAGGATTCTTTCTGCTTCCAAGTTCAGCAGTTGAATCTGTAACTGTAGAGCCTACAAAAATTGGAGCATCAAGAATAAGGTTCTTGTTATCGTCAGAAAGAAGCGCTGACCATCTGTCATTGCTGCAGACAAAATAATCTTTATATGCAGAAATATTTATATCAGATGATACAATAGTTGCTCCCATTGTAAACGGATTCATTGTAATTGCTGCAATTATGCCGTCTGTACATTCTGCAGGAGGGGTAAGACTTCCTGCAATGGTGATTTTCATTCCATCATCAAGGTAAACATCATTTTTGCCGGCAGCTTTATTGCCGGCTGAATCGCCGTATGGAATGTAAGCAGAGCCGCTGATGTTAAAGTTACCGTTATTTACAAAAACAGCACCACCTTTACCATTGGTAGAGTTATTGCTGATTGTTCCGCCATTTAGAATTAAAGTACTATTTAAAGAACTTTCGCTATAAATAAAAACACCGCCGCCACCTGCGATTGAGCCATCATTATCATCATTTGCGCTGTTCTTTGTTATTATGGAGCCTTTGTTCATTGTAAGGGAACCGCCTTCCTCAATATCGACACCACCTCCGAAACAATAAGCCCTGTTGGATTTGATATAACCCGAATTGAATGTTATTGTTCCTAAAGTTTTAATACCGCCGCCATCTCCAGCAGTCGTGTTACCACTTATAACAGCTCCGTTAATTTTTATTTCACTGCCTGAACCAAGATATACACCACCGCCGGCTGTTACGGCTTCGTTTTGAGTAATAAGAGTTCCTGATTCAAGTGTTATATCAGCACCCGATATATCAACCAATAATCCACCGCCAAAATCAGAAGCTTTACCACCTGTAATCATTAAGTTTCTTATAGTTACAGGAACTTTAGTTCCGATTTCAATTGTTGGACCAAGGTTATTTCCGTTCAGTGCATCCTGCGGTTCACCGTTTGCTTTTAGACCTCTTGAGCCGCAGATTGTAAGGGTTCTTGCGTTATATGTGCCAGTACCATCTTTTTTCAGAGTATCTGGAAGTGTCTGTGCACCTTCAAGAGTGCCCACAATATAAATCGTGTAATCCTTATCTTTATTTTTGAGTTTTGCTAAGGCCGCGTCAAAAGTTTTCTTTGGGTGAAGGAAAGAACCGCTTCCTGTGTCGTTCGCCACCGTTTTATCAACATAAATATCCGTCAATTCCCAGCTGTCTACCAGTGCCTTTGTAATATGACAGGTTGTTGTTGTGCCGGTTGTTACGAAATATGGTTCAGCACCGTTTTTTACCCATGTGTTTGTGGTGAGACCGTTGTAGATGTTTGCAACATCGGTGAAGGAATAGACAATGTCGCCGGCCGCTGAATAAAATTCATATCTTATACTGTTTGGGCCGGCATCAAGGCATGCGGTAAATGTGGAGCCTGAGACTGAACCTGTTGCAAAAGTATAAGTTGTTCCAGAAACATCTGCTTCTTTTTCAACAGGATTTCCATTTGTATCGTTGAAAAAAAACTTTGCAGAGTTGATTTCTGCACCACTGTCAACAGTAACATCAAGAGAAAGCATACCGTAACCGCTTGAAACAGCATGCAGCACTACATTCTCGCTCATAACAGGTTCAGCCGTGCTTATATCAAATCCTTCACTTTCACCTTTTAGTATTGTTATTTCGCCGGATTTTACTTCGATATAGATTTTATAACTCTTTGCCGTGGATGTTACCGGAATTGTAACACTGTAAGAGCGGGAGCTGGTTGTGGCATTATATTCTGAGCTTCCTTCATATTTTTCGCTGTCATCTTTTGTATTTGTCGCAAATACGGTCCAGGTTAGTCCGCTGGTATTTAAGCCGGGAAGTTCCGGAAATGCCGTGCGGGCAGAGGAGTTTTCTGAAGCAGAGCTCTGCAAAGCAGATGCGATGGAAGAGGGCAGTGCACCGGAAGAATTAACTGTTCCGCTTACGGTTGTATAAGTTACGATTCTGTCAGAATCGTTTGCGACGGCAGAAGAAGAGCCCGGGTCATTAATGAGTCCGTCTGAAATATTTGTACACGCAGAAAAGAGAAGTGCGCTTATTGTAAAAACTGATATAAAAAACTTTTTCATAAAACCTCAATTTCTTTCCAAATTTTAGTTAGAAGGACCTGTAGAGTTGTAAACAATTGTTTTACCTGTAAATGGTGATTTTTCATCAGAAGGAAGGGCATTCCACTGTGCTTCTGTACCCATATAATATACGGTTGTAAATTTGTCACATCCATGCAAGAAATTTGTTGGGAAAATATCAAAGGTAACAGGGAATACTATATATTCAAGTGAAGAACAGTTCCATACTACACCGGAACCACCATTCGGATTTAAACCACCCTTAATATACTTCAAGTTATGGCATTCCTTAAATATGCCACCTGAGACTGGAATGCCTGCAGGAAGTATAATTCCTTCAAGAGCATCGCAACCTTCAAAAAGACCTGTTGAAGAAGTATCAGTCTGAACTCTGGCTGGCAATCTGGAAAGTCCTTTAAGGCCACTTAAATCAAGTGTGATTCTTACAGAGTCAGCATTTTTTCCCGAAATTATCTCGCCAATGTTTATAAGTTCATCAGCTGTTACAGAACCTGAAATCTTTACAGTTCCACTAGAAGTCATAGACGTGATATAACTTGTTGCCTCAGAAATTGTCATACCTTCTGCTATTTCTACAACTAATGCCGCATTGTAAGTTTTGCCGCTGTAAGTGCTGGTTATGTTGATTGTGTAATTGCCGGTTGGAAGTGAATTGCTCAGGATGATGTAATTGTCGCCGGCGGTGTAGGTGTAGTGACTTCCTTTTGTAAGTTCTTCGCCGCAGTAGGTGACTGAAGTAACTTTGTACTTAATCTGGCCGTCGCCTGTGCCGGATTCAATTGCGGTTTCAACACCGTCTTTTTTGCCTTTGGCGATGAACGTAAACTTCTTCTTATCCGCAGTTTTTGCAACTGCTGTCTTATCTGCGCTGATTTTGATTTCGTCGTAAACTGGAGCTATGGTGATGCCACCGGTGCCGTTTACTGCCATGAAGGCTTCGCCGGAAGGTACGGCAGTATCGGGATCAGTTGTATCGTGGATTACAGGGTATTGTTTGCCATTATGATAAGCTTCAAAATAAGTTGATGGTGCAACGCCGGCATTGTAGCCGCCTGTTGTATAGCCGTAGCCCGAAGTAATTGTTACTGAAGCTGATGAAGTTGGTTCAGTTTCTGTATCTATCCAGATATTTGCCTTGTCAGTACCTTTTGTAAGAGTACCGGTAACAGTTATTTTTGCTCCATTTGGAAGATACAGGTTAGAAGGATCACCGCTTACGCTGTGTGTGTTATCACAGATTTTTACGTTTCCTTTTATATTAAGTGTTGGGCAACTATTATTATCCTTGTTTAAATAAATACCGCCACCAGATTTAGCCTTGTTTCCTGTAATAAGAACATCATTTCCTAGAGTGAGTGTTGTGTCTTTGCCAGAAAGATAGATACCGCCACCTTCGTCAGCAAGACCGCCGGTAATTTTAAGATTTTCAATTGTTACAGGAATTTTAGTACCAATATATAATCCGCGGGCTCTTTTAGTGCCATCGTCTGAAAGCCCATTGATAACATCCGTTGGATTTTCGTTCGAAGCAGACGCACCCCTGATTGTAATAGACTTAGCTTTAATTGTTGAACCGGCAGGCGGATCGATAATCTCCTGAGCATAACCATCATTATTAGTACCATTATTAGTACCATTATTAGTACCATTGTTATTAACAGTTGTTGCTCTAAGTTCGCCGTCAATTAAGATTGTATAATCCACATTTGTATCAGTTAAAGCTGTTGAAATTGCATCTTGAATTGTACGGAAAGGATCATTCTTAGTTCCGGTTGTAGTTGCAGCACTTGAACCAGATGTACTTACATAAATCGGAGAATCAAGTACAATCTTTGTCTTGCTGGAAAGATTTGTCAGCCAGTCGGTATTTATAATTTTGAAGTAATCCTTGTATGGAGTAAGGTCAGTTACGTTTGTGCCGTCGGCCTGGGCAATTACAAGTCCACGCTTACCGTTAACTCCAATTCCCATTTCAAAAGTTGAAGTAAGAGCGCCGCCAACTGTTATATAAGATGGAGTTTCACCACTTGCATATCTAAGCCAGATATCATTTTTACGGTAGCCTTTTACACCATCTATTCCATATGGAATTTTTGCAGAACCACTGATAACAACCTTTGAATTTGGTTCTATATCCAGGGCACCACCGCTGACAGGTGTGCCATCTGTGTCCGTTTCTCTATGGCAGATATTATTAGAAATTTCACCGCCGCTCATAAGGAAGACACCGTTTAAACCGACACGAAGGCCACCGCCAGTATTTAAAGCCTCATTATGATGAATCTTTGCAGAACCGCTCATTTCCATGTAGCTGTGGTCAACTGTTACACCACCGCCGCCAGGCCCCCAGCCATAATCTACACTGGTTGATTTGTTGTGATGGATTTCTCCGCCCTTAAAATAAAAACGAACATTACAGTTTTCACCTTGTTGAGCAGCTGTACTGCCGGAACCAATCAGAACGCCGCCTCCCCAGTAACCAGTCGCATTATAGCTGATTTCGCCGCCGTTCATTGTAAGGGTTGATTCAGAGGTTGTACCAATCAGGTAGATTCCGCCACCACGACCACCGGTTCTGTTATAAGAAACAGAAGCTCCTGCTTCTATTATGACTTTGCCTTTTGCACTGGCAATTCCGCCACCACCTGAATCTGTATCTGAATCACCATAACCTGCATTGTTGTGACAAACCTTAGAACCTTTCTTTAGGGTAAGGGTACCGCCGTTATTATAAATACCGCCACCGGCAGAAGAAGCTTTATTTCCGCAGTCAGAAGAGGTTGCAAGACTTTCTGTTGCATCACCAACAAGGGTACCGCTTTCAAGCGTTATGCTTGTTCCGCTTCCCATATAGATTCCGCCGCCATTTGCTCCGTTACCACCTGTAATTTTAATATTTTTAAAGGTGATTGGAACCGATGTTTCTATTGTAAAAACACTTCCTGATCCCTCTGCATCAAAGATATCCTGAGGGATGCTGGAAGAAAGGCCTCTGAGACCTTCAATTGTAATTGATTTTGCCTTACTGTTGAGCTCTGATGAGATTGTCTGTGTTCCAGTCTGTTTTCCGGTTACGAAGATTTTATAGTTGGCATCTGCATTGGCATTGACCATGATAATATCCATAGCGCGGTTGAGGCTGGCAAGAGGGGAGTAGGCGCTTCCTGTTCCTATGTCATATCCTTCTTCATCAAATTTTAAACTTCCGACACCTGTTTCACCAACATAAAAAACAGTACGGGCAAAAGATTTGCAAATATCCTGTGTCAGATTAAATTTGCCTGTCGAATCTATTAGAGAATCTGTGCTTCCGTTACTGCGCCAGCTGTTGGTTGTAAGGCCTGCAAAAACGTTAATTGCCTGAACGGTTGTATATTTTAGAATATCGTTTTCGTCATAAAAATTTAATACGACTGTATACGCCCCGGTGTTTATTGACGAAGCATTAAGTGTTGCTTTGAATCCATCGCCTACTAATGCAGTATTTACAGATGGAGCTGCATCAGACCAGCATGAATCAGAACATTCAGCAGTAACCTTAGTTCCATTTGGAACAGACATTTTCAGTTCGATAGAACCTGTACCTTCAGTTACAGGTACCGGGTTAAAGGTATGATTCAAAACCGGATTTTCCGTGGATAGGGTAGTTTCGTATTTGTCTGAAAAAATTATGGTATCAGAATCCTTTTTTTTGATTCCCGCTGTAATTATCCAGGTTTTTCCTGTTTCAAGTGTGATTGAAAAAGTTCCTTTTTTATATGAAGGATTAAAATCTCCGTCTCGTTTTTCAGTTGTTTTATTTTTGTTTACCGCTGTCGCAAAATATTTAACTTTATTAGGTTTATCATCATCATTATTATAGTTGAGTTCCGGGAGCGCTGAACGTGCATCAGTATTTGAATTTATTTTTTGAAGTTCTGAAGCTATTTCCTGAGGCAGAGCGCCATCTGACTGAACGTTACCGGTAAAAGTTACGTAGCGGCCTTCAGCAGCTTGAGCCGGTCTTGCATCTGGTCCGCCAATATCATCAAAAAGATTGTTGCAGGAAAAACTAAATAAAGCGATAAAAATAATTAATGAGGATTTAAAAATATTTTTTAATTTCAATTTTAGAACTCTCATACGATTTTCTTAAAATATTATTATTTTGTTATTAATTTTAATGCAATAATATAGAAATAACAATTGTAAAAAGGGCCAAATCCAGAAAAAAAACTGTAATTGACACTTTTGTTGAAGTAGTGTATGATGGGTATATAAGTTATCTAATTCTTTATAATATATATATTTAGGTAGACAGAATACACATTATGGAAAGGCGGCTTATAACCCCAATTCTTTGAATTAATACTCTATTATCCCGCAATAAAGGCCTGGAGCTGAAATTTTGGAGCATTCTTGCAGGGAAATTACCGAGAGTTTTTCATCTGAATAAGAAAGATTAAAGCCAAGGAAGATTTTCGCTTTTGAGATGTCTGCATCAGCAGATTTTGCCTGTAATAACTTTGAAATTTCTTCTGAAAGATCCTGCAGGTCTGAAAAAGTTGATGTAATAAAGAATATTTGTCTATTATTGTATACAATATCTGATAATTTATTAACCCAATCAGCCTTTTTAACTCCGTGAAGGCTTAAAAATTCGTAATTCTGCCAGTTTTTATGGAATTTTGCGCATAAATACTGGACGCAGGAAATACCGGGAATGATTTCAACTTGAGTGGCCGGTAGCTTTTCTGCTTCCTTGTAAAAGGCATCTGCGCCACTGTAAAAGCCTGTATCGCCGGAAAAGAGGACTACTGCACGGATTTCCTGGCTGCAAGTTGAGCTTCGGGCTTCCTGCAAAATAGGAATTATGTCTTTTGCAAGGTATAATGGGTGGATTTTGGTAGTCGTAGCCAGGTTTCTGACTGTTTCAAGGACGCGTTCGGCGCCAAAAATGTAATCGGCCTCTGCAATCGCCTTTTTAGCGGCAAGTGTCAGGGTGTCAGGATTTCCCATTCCAGCGCCGGCAAGAGTAAGCTGAAGTTTTGGCGTAAAATTGATTTTTACACTAAGAATTTCTTCCAGACGGGCAAAAAGAGCGCTGAAATTTGAATAAATTTCGGCCTGAGAAGAAGAGTTTTGAGGCTTTTTTATGACAAAAGCTGGAATTCCGCATTCCCCGGAGGCTTCAAGTTTTTCCTGATAACCGCCGGCAGTGCCGCTTTCCTTTGTTACAAGAACTGAAATGCCGTATTGTCGGATAAGAGCGGCATTGGTTTCCTTTGAAAAAGGCCCCTGCATGGCAAGAATCTGGTTGCCCTGCAGTCCGTTATTAATGCATAGTTCCAGGCTTTCTGTTGAAGGAAGTGTCCGAACGACAAGGCGGGAGCGAATATCCTGGTCGGCACAGAAATCTGAGAGATTTTTGGAGCCTGTGGTAAGAAGGATTTTTCCGCTGGTAGATTTTAGCGCAAGTGCACACTCCCCGGCATTCGTAAAGAGCCTGCATAAGGGGGAAGCTGCCTTAGTCGCAGCTTGCCGGTCGAACCGCAGGAGCGGGAGGCATTTTTTTACGTCTCCGGGGTGGACGGCTTCATTATATTGCTTGAGGGCTTGTGAAATATTGTCAGAGACCTCGAGGGCAAAGGGATGAGTCGCATCAATTACGGCAGAAAATCCGTTGGACAGAAGGTAGAGCATTTCGGCTGTGGTAAGGCGGCCCTGGTGGATATGGAGACAGTCCTGGTCGGAAAGAAGTTCGCTTCCGTATTGGGTTGCAACGCAGACTTCGCAGGAGATTTTATTTTTTGCAAGGCAGAGGGCAAGCTCGCGGCCTTCGCTTGTACCGCCAAAAATCAGGACTTTCATATTTTATACCCGCGTTTTGTTATGAGTTTTGTACCGGCGGGCGTTTTTAGGATTTGAGACTGGGAATTTCCGATAAAAACGGTGGTAAACATGTCTACCAGGGCATTCTGGAGTTCACAAAGCATACAGGTGCAGGTTCTGGTACCGCTGCGGCCGATATTCTGGACGTAACCGCAGGCTCGTTCCGGTGAGGCGCCGGCTTTCAGCATAATTTCGCAGGCTTTTTTGAGGTAATCTGCGCGTTTGTGGCTGGAAGGATTGTAGATAGCGATGGCAAAATCACCTGTGATTGCAGCTTGAAGGCGGCGTTCGATTATTTCCCAGGGAGTAAGAAGATCGCTGAGGCTGATGACGCAAAAATCGTGATTAAGCGGCGCTCCAAGCTCTGCTGCCCCGCTTGTGGCTGCCGTAACCCCGGGAATTATGCTGATTTCTACCCCCTGCCAGGCAGAATTTTCGTTTTGCAGGGATAAAATCGGCTCTGCCATGCCGTAAACGCCTGCGTCTCCGCTGCAAATCATGGAAACGGTCTTTCCCTGCAGGGCAAAATCAAAGCAGAGCTTACAGCGTTCTATTTCCTTTCCCATTGAGGTCTGGGCGAATTCTTTATTTGGGAAGCTTTCACGTACAAGGTCTATATAAACTCCGTAGCCGACAATTACATCTGAGGCTTCAAGAGCTGCGCGGGCTTCTATTGTCATGCCGTTGGTTTTGCCGGGGCCGATTCCTACTATATAAATCATGCTAATTCCTTGTTTCCCAGGTAATGATTTTTGGGATGCGCTCAGCAACTGCAAGTGTCATGCCGTCTGAGGCCGTTTTTTTTATTATAAGACGGCCCCCTTCTCCTGCGCAAGCCAGAGCGGCGCGTTCACAGACGTTTGAAATACCGGTAACTTCCTGCACGAAATCTGAACTTGAAAAACCGCTTTCCGGCTCCGGAATGAGTTTCAGCTGATCTGCTGTATAGGTTTTGAAATCTACGTGATAATATTGGGCAAGGTTTACCAGTCCGATTTCTGTTTTTTTCATGTCGATTGAAGAAATGGCAGAGATATTTTCAAGAAAATTTTCCTTCTGAGAGTCCAGTGTAGCTTGCAAAAATCCCTTTAATTCTTCAAAAGTCTTTCCTTTTTTGCAGCCCATTCCGATACAGTATTTTTTTGGAATGAGAACCAGGGTGTCGGGGTCAGCTTGCAGGATTTCCCCTGCCCTCTGGTCTGTAAGGACAATTTCTACATCACAGGTCACCTGCTCGTCTTCATAGGCAATTACAATTGATTCGGGGATTGTTTCTTCTCCCAGGTCAAAATTGCGGGGAATCTTTATCCAGATTTCCTTTTTTGAAATGAATTTCTTTGCGACGGTTTTGATTGCATCGCGATTTATGATTCTGAGGGCGTTTTTTTGAGCAAAAACGTCAATTGAATAGACGTTATGTACGTCTGTAGAGGTTGTAATAACTGGAGTAGCACCGATTTTGGCCGCAATCATTCTTGCAAGTTCGTTGGCGCCGCCGATGTGGCCGCTTAAAATTGGAATCAGGTTACGGCCGCCCTCATCCATTACCATTACAGGGCTGTCTAGAAACTTATCTTTTACCAGAGGGGCAATAATGCGAACAGCAATCCCGACTGAGCCGATGAAAAGAATTGGAAGGCGTTTTGCAAACTGAGTTTTTGCCCATTCAGAAGGCTTTTCTTCGTGAGCTTTTGTAATCCAGATTATGTCCGGCAGCTGGAATTTCAGAACTTTTTCCCATTCCTGGCCGTTTTCGGAAAAAGAACAGACTGAAATAATCATTTATTTGAGCCTCCTTCCCGGATTTTCCGGAATTCGGTTTCAAAATCTGGGGCATAGAGGCGGGATTTTTCGTAATTAAGAGTGCAGCTTCCCGAGTCATCAGTGCTCTTTACCGCCCCCTGAGCAAGAACCTTTCCCACAAGAATCAGCGCGGTTTTGGTAATTTTGTGTTCAGTGGCAGTTTTATGCAGTGTCGCCACCGTGCAGAAGTACTTTTCTTCATCCGGCCAAGTGGCTTTGTAAATTATTGCAGCAGGAGTTTCCGGCTCATATCCACCTTCAATCAGGCGGCGGGACAGTTCTTCTGTCATTCCGCTGCTCAAATAAATTGCCATAGTAGCACCATGAGCGGCAAAAGACTGAATGCTTTCTTTCTCAGGAACTTTGGTTTTTCCTTCCATACGGGTTATAATCAGCGATTGAGAAATGCCGGGAAGCGTATATTCAAGATTCAGGGAAGCAGCCGCTCCAAAACAGGCTGATACACCGGGTACACTTTCATAGGAAATGCCCAGACGGTCAAGTTCGTCCATCTGTTCGCGGACAGCACCGTAAAGGCTCTGGTCTCCTGTGTGCAGGCGGACGGTCATTTTACCGGCCTTCTCTGCCCTTTTTATAACTTCAATTACTTCTTCCAGCGTCATTTCTGCGCTGTTATGAATTTCGCAGCCGGTATGAGCGTAATCCAAAAGCATTGGGTTTACAAGGGAACCTGCATAGATGATGACGTCGGCTTTTTCTAAAAACCTCATTCCGCGAAGAGTAATTAAATCTTCGGCACCACAGCCGGCTCCAACAAAATAAACCATAGTTTCGCCTGTCCTTAGCCTGCGATTGCAAGGCCAATCAGGTAAACTGCAAGGGCGCAGAACCAGGCAAGGGCGCACTGCCATACGGCAACGCTGGCTGCCCACTTAGCGCCAAGCTCACGCTTTACAGATGCGATTGCCGCAACGCAAGGCGAATACAAGAGACTGAATACCAGAAGGCTTGCCGCACTCACAGAACCCATAATAGTCTGGACTCCGCCCGCAAACAAAATCTCCAGCGTAGAAACAACGCTTTCCTTTGCAATAAAACCGCTCACAAGGGCAACGGAAATCTGCCAGTCACCAAGACCAATCGGCTTCATAACCGGCGAAATCAAACGCGCAATTGAAGCAAGAATACTGAGCTCTGCATCATCAACAAGCTGCATCTTCCAGTTGAAGC
The DNA here is from genome assembly GCF_000619925.1 of Treponema sp. C6A8. Taxonomy (GTDB): domain Bacteria; phylum Spirochaetota; class Spirochaetia; order Treponematales; family Treponemataceae; genus Treponema_D. The sequence continues at coordinate 58,261 of NZ_JHVB01000007.1, forward strand.
TCTGCAGGAACCAGACAATAATCGTAGCAATAAAAATTACGGTAAATGCTCGCTGCAAAAAGTCCTTTGCCTTTTCCCACAAAAGCTGGGCTGTGTTACGGAGTCCCGGCATACGGTAATTTGGAAGCTCCATTACAAAAGGCACAGCCTCGCCCTTAAAAATCGTTCTTTTATAAACAAGGGCAATCAAAATGCCAACGCCAATTCCAAGAAAGTAAAGACCGGTCATAATAAGGCCTCCGTGAGCCGGGAAAAAGGCATTTACAAAGAAGGCATAAATCGGAAGCTTTGCCGTGCAGCTCATAAAAGGAGTCAGCAAAATCGTCATTTTTCGGTCGCGTTCACTCGGAAGGGTTCTTGTAGACATAACCGCAGGAACTGAACAGCCAAAGCCGATTAAAAGAGGCACAATGCTTCGGCCCGAAAGACCGATTTTTCGCAAAAGCTTATCCATAAAAAAGGCAACCCGCGCAATATAGCCCGAATCTTCCAGAATAGAAAGGAAGAAAAATAGCGTTACGATAATCGGAAGGAAGGAAAGAACGCTGCCCACGCCTGCAAAAATACCGTCAATAATAAGGCCGTGAAGCACTTCGTTTACACCGATTGCAGAAAGGCCGGAATCGCAGACCACCGTAAGCCAGTCGATTCCCGCTTCAAGGAGGCCCTGCAGCCATGCACCAATCACGTTGAAAGTCAGGTAGAAGACACCCGCCATAATCGCAAAAAAGCAAGGAATTGCAGTCCATCGTCCTGTCAAAACGCGGTCAATTTTTTCACTTCTGGCCCGCTCGCGGCTTTCATGAGGCTTTTTAACGCACAAATCGCAGAGGCGGTAAATAAAGCTGAATCGCATATCCGCAATTGAAGCACTTCGGTCAAGTCCGCGCTCCTTTTCCATCTGCATGATGATATGCTCAAGCATTTCTTTTTCGTTTACATCAAGGTCGAGTTTATGAAGAATACGCTTGTCATCTTCCAGAAGCTTAGTTGCCGCAAAACGAATAGGCACCCCAGCCTTTTCCGCGTGATCTTCAATCAAATGAATTGTTCCGTGAAGGGCTCTGTGAACAGCACCGCCATTATCTTCCTTACCACAGAAATCCTGACGCAGGGGACGCTCCTGAAATTTTGCAACGTGCACTGCATGAGAAATCAGCTCTTCAATTCCCTGCCCTTTTTTTGCAGAAATCGGAACGACAGGCACGCCAAGCGCATGCTCCATCTTGTTTACGTCAATTGAACCGCCGTTTGCTGTCAGCTCGTCCATCATGTTGAGGGCAATTACCAGCGGAATATTCAGCTCCAGAAGCTGCATTGTAAGGTAAAGGTTTCGCTCGATATTGGTAGCGTCCACAATATTGATGATGGCGTGAGGCTTTTCGTGCAAAACAAAATCGCGCGAAATCAGTTCCTCGCTCGTGTATGGCGACATGGAATAAATACCCGGAAGGTCAGTTATCAGCGTGTCCGCCTGCCCCTTAATCGGGCCTGATTTTCTGTCTACAGTAACGCCCGGAAAGTTTCCCACGTGCTGGTTTGAGCCAGTCAGTTTGTTAAAAAGCGTCGTCTTTCCGCAGTTCTGGTTTCCCACCAGCGCAAAAGAAAGCACAGTTCCGTCCGGCAGAGGATTTTCTTCTTTTTTATTGTGAAATTTTCCACCTTCACCAAGTCCCGGGTGAGAGGCATTTGGAAGGTCAGCAATTATATTGGGCGTTACCTGCCTGTCGGCAGGTCGGGCTATCCGCGGTTCCATTCCTTCGGAACGTCCGCTTTCAGCGTCCGCCGCTCCTATCCCTAACGCATTTACCTCAATTTTTTCTGCATCTGCCACACGCAGCGTAAGTTCATAACCGTGCAGCTGGAATTCCATTGGGTCCCCAAGAGGCGCATACTTTACAAGAGTAATCTCTGCCCCAGGAATAATTCCCATATCTAAAAAGTGCTGGCGTAACGCCCCGTTACCGCCCAATTTTTTTACACAAACAGTTTCCCCGATTTTTATCTGATGCAGATTCATATATGTAGAATAGCATAAAAATCCACAATAAAAAACAGGTAAGCTCCCCCTAATAAAGCTTACCTGCAAATCTATTAAATATTTATTGTGTTTATTAATATTTTTAGTTCAAATAACCACCGTAGCACCAGTCAACTGTATCAGCTTTTACAGGATGCAGTCCTTTAAGTAGTATCGGTTAGTGAACAATTGTTTTATCGCTTTTTATAATTTCCCTTTTATCTTTACCGTCGGCAACATAACGGAATACTACAAATTCAACAGTTTCATCAGTATCGTTTTCAAAAGTATGAACGCTGTTGTGTACCCTAATCACATCGTTTTTTTCAGCATATTCAGTCTTTATTGAGCCATTTATATCTTTATATTTGCAAAGAAGCTTGCCTTTTGTAATCAGAAGATTTTCATCAATTTTTGAATGAAAATGCCATTCCTGTACAGTGTGTGGCGAAATCTTATTTAAATGAATTTCTGCTTCATTAAAAATAAAATAATTTACTTCAGTTCCGTTATCTTTTTTTACATATATAGAATCGTCTTCATGAAGTATTTCAAAATCTATATTCATAAATATCTTTCTTTTTTTTAACCTCAATTTTTTAATTAATTCCACCGCGCAGAATGCGGAACTTTGTTTCCTTTTCCCAGACATCTGCAATATAATGAGTATTTCCTTCCATTGAGTAGTAAACGATTAACTTTTTCATGATTAGACTCCTTAAAAAACATTATTATCAAAGGATTAGTCTTGTGCAATGTCAGATCTGACACATTTGATTTTTGCCTTTACCAAACAGAGGACTGCAATCAGTACAATATAAATTACGGATAAAATTATATAGAAGCAAATATCCACTTTAAGGAAGCAGTAGAGAAAATTGAAGCAAAAGTGAACTGCGATTCCATAAATCAGATTGTCGTGCTTTATCATAAAGAAATTCATGATAAAGCAGAGGCCGGTCATTACAATCACGTTTGAAAGCACATAAGGAATCATCTGCCAGCCAAAAAAATCTGAATCCACAAACCACAAGACCGTGTGCCAGAAAGCCCAGATAAGCCCCTGGATTACTGAAGCCTTGAAAAATCCGTAGCGGACGTTAAGACGGGGGCGAACAAATCCCCGCCAGCCCGACTCTTCCCCAGTAGGGCCGCTTGTTATTGAAAACAAAATGGAAGCCCATAAGGGATATGAGCCAAGGCTCCAGTAAGAAGAAAATGCCCTCCCCTCAATCAGCGAAAGAATAAAAACTGAAATGAGGGTGGCAAAAAGTGTAAGCAGGCAAGCTGCGGCAAGGGAAAAGGAGGTAAAATCCCCGCCAAAAGCCTTCCTGTAAAATTCCCTGATGCTTTTGCCCGGTACAAAATATTTGAAACCTGCAAGCAGGACAATTGTGGGAGACCAGGCACAAACATTCGAAAGAATCCTCATAACGACAGGCGGACAGTGAAAAACCATGCTTGCACTTCCGCACAGGCCCAAAACCATAAACCAGAATACAAGATATGTCGCAATGACATAATTCCGCAAAGCTTTCATAATTTTATCCTCCATCTTACGAGTGACTAAAGCATACTTCAAAGAGGATTTATATTAAATGACTTTCCGACAAGATGCAGGTTTCCGCCGATGAAATGCATACAGCTTTAATTGATATTTTTTCCGACAATCGTTATGTTAGAATAGTAAAAACTATTAATACATCCTGTATCCATCATGGAATAATAAAAAGCGTTATCTTCCTAATTTGGTGAATCTAATCCAGATGTAAAAGTCTAAAATGATTTTTCCAGTAATCAATCAGGCCGTCAGCTTTCATTTTGCTGAGTTCGGCACTTAAAGCAGAACGGTCTACCTGTAAATAATCTGCAAGTTGCTGCCTGTCATAAGGAATATCAAATTCAGCATGAGGGCTTTTTGCAGGAAGGCAGGATGAAAGATATGCCAGAAGTCTTCCTCTGATTGTCTTTGCATTTGTATGAAATATACGCTGTGAAAGATGAAGATTTTTATTCATGCTAATCTGCAGAATATTTTTAATCAGAACCGAATTAATTTTATTGTTGCTGTGAAGAAAAATATTCCTGGGTTTTATCATCATAATCTTAGAATCTTCAACAGCAACAACATCTACCATCAAAGGTTTACCTGTTAAGGCATAAGTCTCTCCGAAAACCTTTCCGCTTCCAAGATTATCAATAATAGTTTTATTTCCCCAGTAATCTGTGCTTTCTATTTGAATTCGTCCTTCAAGTACAAAGCCCATTACTTCTGTTATGCTTCCTGAATTAAAAATACACGCCCCTTTCTTTAGAGCCTTTTCTGAACTTTCAAAAAGCTTTAATGCCTCTGGCAGGCTTTTTTCATCAAGGCCTGTAAAAAGAGGATGTTTAATCAGTTCAAGGATATTCATATTTCTAGTTTATTTGATTTTTGTTGTTTTAACAACATTCTTTTTCATTCCCTGCTGGTAAATTAAAACCGTAAAAAGGATTAAATCGAGGTTAATTATGATTAGAAAGATTGTTAAGATTGATGAGGAAAAATGCACTGGCTGTGGTTTATGTGCTTCTGCCTGCCACGAAAATGCAATTGTTATGGAAAATGGAAAGGCTCATCTTTTACGTGATGATTTTTGTGATGGTTTTGGAGACTGTCTTCCGGCCTGCCCTGCAGGTGCAATTACAATTGACGAGCGGGAATGTGCAGAATATGATCCGCAGGCTGTAGAAAAGAGAAAGCAGATTCTTGCCCGGCAGCAGGAGGAAAGTCCTATGCTACATCCTCATTCTGGAGGCTGCCCTGGAAGTGCAATGCATACGTTTAATAGGGCTCAGACCTCATGTGACTCAGAAAATGAATCTTCAGCGAAAACAGCAGTAAAAAGCGAACTGATGCAGTGGCCGGTTCAAATCAAACTGCTTCCTGTTCAGGCACCTTTTTATGAAAATGCAAATCTTCTGATTGCCGCTGACTGTACAGCCTATGCATACGCTGCTTTCCATAGGGATTTTATCAAGAATCACATTACGCTTGTCGGCTGTCCAAAACTAGATGAAGGCGACTACACAGAAAAGCTTACAGCGATTATAAGTCAGAACAACATAAAAAGTCTTACTATTGTTAGAATGGAAGTTCCCTGCTGCGGAGGACTTGAACGTGCTGCAACAGATGCCCTTAAAGCAAGCGGAAAATTCCTTCCCTGGCGTGTCATTGTAATTAGTCGGGATGGTGAGATTTTGGAATAAGGTCAGTTACTCTTTGTGCATCACTATAACTTAATTGTGTGATAAATAGTCATCAATATCTTCAATATCCAGAACCTTATATCTGGCCTTAATACAAAGTTCTGCAAAAAGTCCATGTCCTGGGATTTTCTTGCCAGAGAAAGTTCCGTCATAAATTTGCTTAATCCCACATGAAGGACTTCGACTCTGGAGAATTATCAAATCAGGATTTTCTTGCTGGACAATTTCAAAAGCTTTTTGAGCACCGAGGGAAAACTCTTTTGTGATGTTTTTCCCTTCGGTGTTCATAACCTGACCGTCTACAATTTCTGCAGAAGGCCGCGGAGTGGGAAGTCCGCCCAAAACTTCAGGGCAGACTTTTATCATTTCGTGAGTCTGGAGAAACTCCATCATTTTCTGATTGAGGTTGTTCCCGCCGTTATATTTGCAGTTATCACCGGCAAGACAGGCACTGACTATTACTTTCATATAATTTCCCAATGCCCGTTTTTGTCGGCACCAACTCGTTTAATAATTTTTTGATTCTGAAGTTTCTTCATATTCTCAATTATGCTCTTGCGAGTAATACCAACAATCTCTGCTAATTTTTCCTGTGTTACAAACGGATTTTTCTTTATTTCTTCAAGAATCTTTTTCTGATTTGCAGTGAATTTTACAGTAACGTTTACAGTAACGTTTTGAGTAACCTCATTTACTGTTTTTTCATTATACTTGATGTGGCAATATCTGTTCTTAAGTTCATTCTTTTCACCGAGCAGCAAATTACGAAAGAATCTTTCCAGATATTCTGTATTCATGTAAATACCCTTGTTCATGTTGGTATAATTTGCACGAACCAGAGCATTACGGAAATACCAGCTGTTCTTTTCAAATGGTTCATTGTTTACTTCAAAGCCAAGAGAGTTCAAATATTTAATTGTGAAAACAGCAGTTGTTCTGGTATTACCTTCTCCAAACGGATGAATCTGCCAGATGTTTGCAATAAACCGAGTAAGATGTTTTATAGTATCTTCTTTAGAAAGCTTAGAATAGTCAAAAGACTTTTCCTGGCCAAAATCATATTCCAATGTCTGACGAATCATATCGGCATTTGCATATAGGACAGATTCACCATCTAAAACCCACTCACGTTTAGAAATATTATAATCCCGGAATCGTCCAGCCTTTACCTTGTAGAACACACCTGTAAATAAACGTTTATGAATAGAAAGCAGCAAATCCGGTGTAAAGCTGAAAGTTTTCTCTGCAAGTATTTCACGGATACGTACAGAAACTTTATCTGCTTCTTCTGCATCATCTTCATCTTCATCTTCTGTTCTGCCCTGGCGAGTTTGATAATAAGAATCAATAAGCTGCCTGGCCTCTTCAATTGTAATCTCACCATCAATATTTCGCTTTGCAGTTTCGTAAAGATATTTTGAAGGAGTAAGTCCATCTACCTGCTGCAAGCCGATAGCAGTCTGCCAGAGCTTTCCGTTTTCCTGTTTTTCTGGTTCACTCTGGAGAATGTATGAGTCAAAGTCTATTTCGAAAGGATTAGCATTATTTTTTTCTATCATTCTGTTACTCCCAAATAAGTATCTAATTGTGCTTTTATTTTGTTTTCTTCTCCCGAACCTTTTGTACTTAATCTCAAAAGCGGTAATCCAATTTGTTCAAATATAGCATTCTTCTTTAAGTCTCGTTCAGCCTGTTTTGTTCCCTTTTTATGATAGTTATAGCCGTCCACTTCTATTCCAAAAAGAATCTCTTTTGTTACTCGATTGAAAACTGTAAAGTCCACATGAGCCCAGCTCCGATTTGCAAATGTCGAAAGTTCTTCTGGAAGCTCTCTCATATAGTTTTTATTCACAACATCTTTCAAAGGCATTTCAAACACAAAACTAAACTTAGAATATTTAGGTTCTTCAAAGATATTTGTAAGCAGCGTATTCATTGCATTTTCGGAATCATACTTTGATATTTTGTTGGCAACCTTAAGATACTTAAACTTAGCTTCAGTATCTTTTGTATAGAAGAAATCAAAAATTGAATTAACCTTACTTTCTTCAACAGAAAAATTGTTGTACTGGATATATTTTAATAAAGCGACAAGATTAGAGTTTTCTGGCTGCTCATTTCCAGACAAGACCACAGCAAGTTTTTTCTTCGCTCGTGATATTGCGACATTAAGCATATTAGCATCATCAGCAAAACTCGTAATTTCATTATCAACTGTAGAAATAATAATATTATCTTTTTCCCGTCCCTGATATTTATGAACCGTAGCTGCATCAATACCAGGGATTTGAGAACGTATTGCATCAGTCTGATTATTATATGGTGCAATAATTCCAAGATTTGCAATTTCTTCTTTAGTGTATTTAGGAAGAATCTCTTCTTTGATTACATCAATTTGACGCTGATTATAATGGTCTTTACAGAAGTTACCTGGAGTTGTTTTAATTGCTTCAAGAACATCAGTTTCCCCTTTATCTTCCGTCATTATTAAAAGTTTACCACCATAAAACTGCTGATTACAAAAATTGATAATTTTAGGATGGCAGCGGTAATGTTCACGAAGTAAAGTCTGAGGTGTATCAGGAAGGACCTGTTCAAGAGAAGCAAGAAAACTGTTAATGTAATTATATCCTGCAGGTAGTTTAGTTTGTTCAAAAAGTTCCTGTACAACTTGTCTTTTTTGTTCCTCAATAACATTTGGAAGCTGCATTTTATCACCTACAATTACAGCATTCTTTGCACATGATAAAGCCAAAGCTCCGGTAACAACATCAACCTGAGAAGCTTCATCCATGATTACATAGTCAAACAAAAACTCTGTTCCCTGCCCTATTGTTCCTCTTGAAGAAAAAGTTGTACTTAGAATTACAGGATATTCGCTAGCGAAACTTGCAGGATTAAAATATATTTCTTTACCATCTTTGAATTGTATACGCTCAGCTTTCTTTGAATATTTCTTTGCAACTTCACTTCTTAAAGTTGTTAAGCATTTTTCATAGACATCGTTAGGATTAAAGCCTTTTACAATACTTTCTTTTTCATTTAATTCATTCTCAAGTTCTTTCTTTTTAAGAGGATAATAAGTAGCTTTAATTGTTTCTATTGCCTTGTCAGGATTAACTGTCCAGTTACCTTTTTCGCCAAGACCAAAGGAAAGCTTAAGTTTTAGATTCATAAAGAATCCGAACTTTTCTTTCTCTTCATAAGTAAATTGAATCTTCTGGAGTAAGTCCATCAGAACATCAGAAGATTTTTTCAATAGCTTTTTATTACTGTAAATATCTGTAATTGAGTTATCAAAATATTTAGATTCAATTTCAAGTGCAGCTAATTCTGATTTAATTGTAGAAATACGTTCATTCGCTTCAAAGTATTTTCCAAGATGTTTGATATCTTCATCCAAGAGCGGAGACAAAACTGGCAATTTATTTTTCCAGTCTTTAAGATATTCCGGATAGAACTGCTGCTGACTCTTCAGAAAGTTTTCGATATTTTCCCTTTTTCCATGAAAAGCACAGATAAATCCAAGCCCATACTTATCGGAAGCAAGTTTTTCATAAACATTTCTGGTTGCATCATTGTTATTTGATACAATCAAAACAGTTTTATCATGCATCAAAAGATTTGCAATTATGTTTAGAATAGTCTGAGTTTTTCCAGTTCCAGGAGGCCCTTGAATTATACTTACCTGGTTATTCAATGCCGTACTTACAGCCTTAAACTGACTGTTATTACAGCCAAATGGAAATATCAGAGATTGTATTTTTGATTTTTCTTCTTTACCTTTTTTAGGATTTAAGTATCTTGCTAAAACTGAATATTCATTTACAAACTTTGATTTTTCAAGATTCTTTACAAGAAGATTCTGACCTTCATCATTTTTAATGTCACTGAACTGAGCCATCTGCAGAAGGTAATCAAAAACTGTAGCTGACTGTTTATCTTTAAGACAGTTTTTGATTATCTGAAGATCAGCACTTCTGCACGGATATGTTTTTCCATCTTTGTATGTGATGTAATACACATCTTTACGAGAATCATATTGTAGTTTTTCTATATCACCTGTTTTATTTCGTCTGCCGTATTTATCGGTGACGAAGATGATATCGTGTAGACTTTCACTATTATTCATTTACAAATTAGCTCCTTTCTACTACACATTTGGGCTCCAGATACTTCAAATATATTTCATTATACTGTAGCAAATATGATATGGTGTATATTTCTTTCTTGAAAACCTAAGTATTAAGTTTCTCGTAAGCGTCATTTTTCCGCTTTTTCAGGCTATTGAGACTGCTGAAACATCTGATCTTTTAATCAATTTAATGTTCCAAGGAAGAAGTTCTGACCAGTTTGAATCAGTCCAGCTGGTTGTGTCTGCGGCTAATTCAAAGATTGAAGAAAGATATTCTGTATCCGACAGCGCAGTATCAGATTCCTTCCCATTCACCTTCGATACCGAGAGACTTGAGGATTTCGTTCATGAGAGGGCTCCCTGAGAGTGATTATCTATTTTAAATTTTCCAGCTAAAAACATAATTAAAATGAAAGCAATAATGAAAATGATATATTCATGTATTTTATTTTTCTTAAAAGTATTGAGTTCGTTTATTGGAAGTTTGAAACCATTCTTTGGATTTCGAATAATTTCTATTTTTTTATTTTCATAGTATTCATCAGAAGGGCGGAAATCTAAATTACAAATTTGAATTACATCATCATCCTGTAAATGGTATTCTATTTTTGCTTTATAATGATACTTTGATATACCTTTCCTTGATGAAGTTTTAGTTTCTAATGAATAAGAATTGACAATTACAGTTTCAATTACTCCATATTTTTTTAGATGTGAAAGTTTTATATAATTATACCCAGCTAAAATAATAAATGATGTAATAAACAGAAAAATAAGAATAACTTGTTCTTTACTGTATTTTAAATTTTCCATTTAGTATTAAAATATCACACATATTTCAAAATTTCTATCTGCGTAAGGGATTGTTGGGGCTGCCCTGAAGGGCAGTTCCGGAGCGGTAACGAAGGAATGAAGTACATAATTATACCACAATTTAAATCCATTCTCCACGAATCTTATATGGAGTAATTTCAATATTCCAGGGGAGAAGTTTTGTACTCGTCAATATACTCATCAAAGTACTCTATGTCAGATTTAGGGGAATGACTAAAGCTGCCAACTATTTATTCTGTTTTTTCTTTTGGTCTCTATACTCAATAAATAAATTTAATGCACTTGTTAGAAGCAAAAGAAATACAACATTATGCACATTGTTACAGAGTGCGCTTTAGTCCCACCCCGTATTGGACGCCGTGCTTCAGATAAGTTTCGGCGCGGCCGTGGGCTTCGGCTTCGACGATAAACGGAAGCTTGTAGCCAACGAATACGTCAAGCAGAAAATGCTTGGGGAGCGAAAACTTGTAGCCGAGCTGGGGCACGAAAGAGACGACGTTTCCGCTGATGTCCTCGGTGTCTTCAGTTTTGCTGATGTAGCCTAAGTAGTCAAAATAGCTTCCCATCGCGACATAGAGTTTCCGCAGTTCTTTGCTGAGCGGGTACCATTCGGTGAACAGCCCCAGTGTGACGGTCGTACAGTAATAGTCGCACCAGCTGGTGTTCATTGTCGCGTGACCAAAATAGCCTTTGAATGCATAATGCGGAAAAATCTGCCGCTCGTACTGCACGCCAAACCCGATGCCGCCCGCGATCAGTTCCCGGGCAAGCAGCATAAAGTCCAGCGTCCACAGCTGCGTGACGGCCTTTTCGGTGTTTGCGGCGCTTTCAGCCGTGTCGCTCTGTGGCGGTTTGTCTGACGGGGTAAGCTCCTGCGAAAAAAGTACACCTGTGCAGAAGACAATCAGAGCCGCATGCGCAAAAAAATGTTTCATCGAGAGATTAGTGTAGCACAAAGAGCTACCAATGGCAAAACGCCGCGCTTTTTTCTTGTCAGCACACTGGTTATCCCTTAAAATTATTCCATGGAACAGTGCGAAATGTCTTCGATAGACGCATACCTGAACCGGGCATTCAGGATTATCGTAGTGCTGCCCCTGACGGGAGCAACGACCTCGGCTTTTGTCTTTACCATTTTCCGGCTTTTAGGCTGGTGGCCTGACATCCCATCTCGCCTGCTTGCCGTGTATGATGTGGTAAACGTCTTTTACTTTGCGATTGCAGTCTATCTTTTCCGCACCTGCAAGGACGAGTTTGGAATCATCCGGCCGGAAAAAATTAAGCAGGGAAAGCGTTTTGTCGGCTTTCTCGTAGTCGCCCAGTGGAATTTCATCTCCTATATGATTCCTGACCGGGAATGGTGGGCATACCTTTTCTTTTTTATTGCGCTCACCATCGTTTTCTTCGACATTCGCTTTACGTCCATCCTGTCTTTTCTGCTGACAGCCTCTACGGTCATTTCGTGGATTGTGCACGGAAAATACATGTTCCTTTCTTCTGCAGACCCCTTGTTTTATCCGACGCTGGTACTGCGGCTTTTCTGTATAGGCCTTACGATTCTTACGCTGCTTTTTATCACCTATTTTGGCGGAAAATATCTGGTGGAAGAGCTTGAGCGCCATGCAAATTACGACCCGTTGACCAATCTCTTGAACCGCCGCGGCATGGGCGCTTATCTAAAAAGTGCCTGCGAGAAGGTTGAAGCCGGAAAAGCATCCTTCTGTCTTATGATGATGGATATCGACGATTTTAAGCACGTGAATGACACGCACGGTCACGACTGCGGAGACGAGGTGCTGCGCCGGGTTGCTTACACGGTGACTACGGGCGTAAAAAAGGACGACTATGTCTTTCGCTATGGCGGCGAGGAAATCCTTGTGCTCTTGCAGACTGATTTTGAAACAGCCCAGCTTGTAGCCGAGCGCATCAGAAAGGATATTGCAAAAGACCCCGTGCGCTACCGCGAGGGAGTGAGCGTTCCGGTGACGGTAACAATCGGACTTACAGCCTTTGAGCGCGGAAAAGAGGCTCATGCAGTGCTTGAAGAGGCCGACGCAAAGCTCTACTACGGAAAGCGCCACGGCAAAAACTGCATTTGTTAAATTTGAGAATAATTCTCAAATTCTATTGACTTTTTTATTTGCTTACTGTAATTTTGATAACCGTTATCAAATTGCGGTCAAAAAATGCAGAAAACAGTCTATAAAACAAAACAGCAGGAACTTCTTCTTTCTTATCTTCGTGAAATGCAGGGAAAGCATTTTACTGCAGAAGATGTACGCCTTCATTTTGAAGAAAAAAAGATTTCTATTGGAATTGCAACAATTTACCGCCAGCTGGAAAAGCTTGTAAACGAAGGAAAAATACAGAAGTATTTTATAGATGACCATTCTGCAGCCTGCTTTGAATATGCAGGAGAAAACTGCAGCAAAAACGAACAGCACTTCCACTTAAAATGCGAACTTTGCGGCCGCCTTATCCACCTTGAATGCGATGAACTTGAAGAGCTTGGGGGGCACCTTAAAACTGAACACGGTTTTGTAATCAATCCACTTAGAACGGTTTTTTACGGACTTTGCACTGACTGCGCAAATAAAAAAGAGGCAGAAAATGATGTCGAATAAAAAACGTACCCTAACCTCTTTTATTACCTGCCTTGCCGCAATCATCATTCTCGCTCTTTTATCTGCCCTGACTTTTGAAGCCTTCCACAGCGGACACGAAGCCAGCTGCCATGAAGAAGACTGTCCTGTATGTCTTGTACTTCAGATAATCCGCGCCAATAAAAAAACAAGCCCGACTGCAAATGCAGAAACGGCAGAGTTTATCAGTTTCTTCTATATATTAAATATCATTGTTCTTTCTGCGATGCTCTTTGTGCCGGCAACCCTTGTAAAGCAGAAAGTCAAACTGGTGATTTAGTGCGGGAAATTCAGTAAACGAGTTTGTAAAGCTAAAAAATTGCTGCATCGCAATTTTTTTTAACGCTTTGCTATTAAACACCGCGAGCTCTGACCGGCTCGCTTACACAAGGGAATATTACTAAATGAAGAAAAATTATAAAAATAAAAAGCCCGTAGTCCTCATTACCGGCTATCTTGGCTCTGGAAAAACAACTTTGCTTAATAATCTTTTGCGACAGGAAAAACGCCGCGTTGCCCTGATTGTAAATGATATGGGAAGCATCAATGTAGATGCTGAAATCCTCAAGAAAAACGGCTCGAATGTTACAGAATGTCCTATGTTCGAGCTTCAGAACGGCTGTATCTGCTGTACACTCCGCGAAGAGTTCATCAAGCAGATTGAAAAAATCTCTAATCTCGATACTGTTGATGTCGTATTCGTAGAAGCATCCGGAATTTCTGACCCGGGCGCTGTTTCTGCAAGCTTCCTTGCCTACGAAGATGACAATCCCGACACAAACGTTTACCTCACCTCTGTTGTTACAGTTGTTGATGCAGACAGAATCTACCGCGAATTCCTTGATGACCTTAAAAAGAAAGCAGATAAAGAAAGCACCGACGAGAACAACCTTACTGCAGAAGAAATTTCTACCCTCATTGTTGATCAGATTGAATTCTGCAATTTCATCGTCCTCAATAAATGTGATTTGCTCAACGAAAAGCAGCTGGCTGAAGTTGGAGCCATTATCCGCGACTTCCAGCCACGCGCTCCGATTTTTCACAGCGTAAACGGAAATATCGACATTGACCAGATTACAACAACAAAACCTTTTGATTACGAACAGATTGATTCATCTTCTGCAATTCAGAAGGCAATCAACAGTCTGAACGAACCAAACCGTGCAAGTCAGGGCTGTACCGGCGAATACGGAATTTCGAGCTTTGTATTTGAAGAAAAACGTCCTTTCAACCGCGAGCGCTTTATGAATTTTGTAAACAACAATTATCCAAAAGAGCTTATCCGCGCAAAGGGCTACATCTGGTTCAGCGATGCAGATGCTAATGTTCAGCTTTTTGAGCAGGCAGGCCGTAATTCTTCTGTAATGACAGTTGCTTACTGGATAGATGCACTGGAAGAAAAGCAGAAGCAGGAATATCTTGAATACAATCCAGACGTAAAAGAGGCCTGGGACGAAGAATTCGGTGACAGAGTTAATCAGCTTGTCATCATCGGAAAAGGATATAACAAGGATAAAATCACAGCAGCTCTTAAGAGTTGTTTAGATGAGAAGGCTATTGCGTAAAAATAGGTGCTAGGTTTTAGGTGCTAGGTTTTAGGGGGGGGGGAAAGTCTCCCCCTCGCTCCAGCCCGCTGCGCGGTCTTACGCTACCCCCTCTGCGGGGTTCAGACGCCACCCCGCAACGCCTGGCTTTACCTTCAGGACAAATAGAAACAAGGAGTTTTTTTATGAAAAAATTATTTTTAATACTTACAGTTTTTGCTGCACTTACAACATCAACTTTTGCGGCAAAAAAATCAGCTAAAAACGACAAGCTCAAAGTCGTAACCACAATTTTCCCAGAATACGACTGGACCCGCGAAATTCTTGGCGACAAGGCTGCTTCAACTCAGCTTACCCTTCTTGTTGGTAACGGCGTTGACCTTCACTCTTACCAGCCTTCAATTCAGGATATCGCAAAAATCTCTACAGCTGATATCTTTATCTACGTTGGCGGAGAAAGTGACGGTTGGGTAAAAGACGCCCTCAAAAATGCAAGCAACAAAAATATGAAGGTTATCAATCTTCTTGAAGTTCTTGGCGATAAGGTAAAAGCCGAAGAAATTAAGGAAGGTATGCAGGCAGAAGAGGAAGAACACGAAGATCACGACCACGATGCCGAAGACCATGATCACGAAGCAGAAGGTCACCACCACCATCACGATGATGACGAAGAAGTTGAATATGACGAGCACGTATGGCTTTCTCTCCGCAATGCAAAGATTTTGTCTGCAGAAATTACAGCTGTCCTCTGTGAAAAAGATCCTGCAAACGCTGCTTCTTACAAGGCAAACTGCAATGCTTACGCTGCAAAACTCGACGCTCTGGATAAGGCTTACACAGCGGCAGTCGCTTCGGCTTCAAAAAAGACAATCCTCTTTGGTGACCGCTTCCCGTTCCGCTACCTTACAGACGATTACGGACTTGATTATTATGCGGCATTCGTAGGCTGCTCTGCCGAAACAGAAGCCAGCTTTGAAACTGTAGTCTTCCTGTCTAAAAAAGTAGACGAACTTGGCTTAAATTCTGTCCTCAAAATTGAAACTGGCGACGGAAAAATCGCCCAGACAATCATTCAGAACTCAAAAAAGAAGAATGCCAAAGTTCTGACAATGGATTCAATTCAGTCTACAACCTTAAAAGATGCCGCCGCAGGCACAACTTATCTTAAGATTATGGAAGATAACCTTAAGGTTCTTAAAGAGGCACTGAACTAAATTACCCCATAAGCAACAAAAATCCCTGAGCAGAAACGCTCAGGGATTTTTGTTATAGCTTAAACTTACTTAGTTTCATTTGGTTTATAATACGTAATTATAAGATTACTTGGGCATTTCTCAATTGCAGAGTCTGGAATTTCAACATTTTCAGGAATTGTTATACTTGTTAGAGTTGAACAGCCAAAGAAAGTTTTTTCATCTATTGAAGTAATACCACTTGGTAACACTATGCTTGTAAGACTTGAACAACCGTGAAAGGCAGATTCACCAATTTTTGTAACTTTATCAGGAATATTTATACTTGTAAGATTATTACATAAATTAAATGCAAACTCTCCGATTTCTGTAACACCGTTAGGAATATTTATGCTTGTAAGACTTGAACAACTACGAAATGCATCTCTTGCAATTGTTGTGATACCCTCTGGCAAAGCTATATTTGTCAATTTTGTGCAGGTGAAAAAAGCCTTTTCTGGAATTGAAGTAATACCCTTTGGTAAAGTTACACTTGTAAGATTATTGCAACCTTCAAATACAGAAACACCTATTTCTGTAACAGTATCAGGAATATCTATACTTTTTAGGCTTTTACAATTACAGAAAGCCTTTTCTGGAATTGAAGTAATACCCCCTGGCAAAGTTACACTTGTAAGACTTGCACAGCCCTCAAATGCAGAAACGCCTATTTCTGTAACAGTATCAGGAATATTTATACTTGTAAGATTTGTACATCCTTTGAAAGCCTTTTCTGGAATTGAAGTAATACCCTCTGGTAAAGTTACACTTTTCAGATTTGTACAGCCCTCAAATGCAGAAACACCTATTTCTGTAACAGTATCAGGCAACGTAATTCCTGTCAAATTATCAATATAATAAAATGTTTGCTCGTTTAGACTTGTAAGACCTGTAACACTCGTTAAATCAAGGTTAATATTATAAATAAATGGTTCGTCTGAACATATAATGCTTGCTTCTAATGTACATAAATCATCTCCGGTAAAATCGCCTGTCAGTTCAACAGTAGAATCTCCGGACAATTCACTGAACATTTTTTCAAAATAATTATATTTAGCTTCTTCAGTAGTTAAACTGTTATCAAGACTTCTAGGTACAGTTTCATAATCACTAAAATAGTTTGTTGAACTTCCGCCTGCCGTTCCGCCAGATGAGTCGCTTGAACTGTTAATTGAAACACCCGTAGAAACTACACTACTATCGGGGTCGCCGGCAGAAGACATACTGCAGGATAATACAGAAAAGAATAAACTTATTAAAATGCACGTACGATTATAACAGATTTTTATCATAATTCTATTATATAATATCGGCAAAGTATGTGCAATTATAATATATTTTTATAAGTATTTTACCTTTATTTTTTGTTTCTTCTGGAAACTTCGTCAAAGAATTTTGAACCGCCGTATCCGTTTCCGCGTGCAGGTCCAAGAATTTTTTGCTGTACTTCGCAAGTCTTTTTCATTGAATTAACCAGATGCTTGCCAGGATTTGAAAGACGGTTGTAATTGACTTGATACATCACAGGATTTTTTTCACTGATATGGTAAATCTTGCTTGAACCAACGAAAAATGAAAAAACGGCAATAACTACCATAAAGATTGAAATGTTTTTTACTTTCTGAAGCACTTTTTGATTATCAATACGATTTTTCATGGAATACTCCTTGCGAATATATCGCTTTTTTCAGATGTCTCTCTCATACTTATTTTCGGATATTTCAAGGAGTACTTTACTAAAGTTATTGTCATTTGAACTTTAAGCACTTTTTTAAGGTTATAGAAAGGTTAAATAAATCCGTAATAAGGAAAGTCATGCTATACTGTATGCTGAGAGGTTCTTATGTACAGAAAGGAATAAGCTTTTGGTTTTATCAGGGGGCTACTTGCCCTCTTTTAAAAGCCGGTAGTTTTCATCATAAGTTGAATAATAATCTACGTATATATCACAGGCAGTTTTTCCATCTGTATCTTTTATTGTTTTGTCTGCACCGTAGCTTAATAAATATTCAATGATTTCATAATCTATACAGGCTGCCGCTGCATAATGCAAAACAGTTTGATTTTTCGAATTT
The DNA here is from genome assembly GCF_000619925.1 of Treponema sp. C6A8. GTDB lineage: Bacteria > Spirochaetota > Spirochaetia > Treponematales > Treponemataceae > Treponema_D. The sequence continues at coordinate 75,992 of NZ_JHVB01000007.1, forward strand.
GTGCCGTTAATGTTTTTTATATATGGTAGTAAATCATAAATTACAATTGAATTTGAGCAATTGATTGCTAGTTGAAGATAATTTCCGCCAGTCTCATCTAAGTCTGGTAATTCGAAATCAATCTGCGACAATATATAATTCAGATATTTATTACGGTATTCGCTGATACATGCACCAATAATATCAAATTGCTGTCTGAACTCGTCTTCGAACAAGGAAGCTATTTCAGAGCCGTTTTCTATAAAACTTTTGAAAACTTCAATATTGTCATTCTCACTGTCATTTTTATTAACAAACTGATTCCAGACTAAATATTGTAAAGCACTATAACCATTTATTCGCGCATTTAAGTCATAATCAGGAGCGCTGTCTAAAACTTCATTGTTTACAATTACAGAATAATAAGGCGCTTCCTTAAAAGAGTCTAAGGAAATTGGCCTTTTGTCATCAGTTTTTTTACATGCAATAAATAATGCCAGAATAACAGGAAGAAAAGCTATTTTATTTAATCTCATATTTGAACCTAACCTATCCTATTGCTATTTCAAGGGCAAAATAAAATAAAGGAAATAAAACAATATTTACAACCAAAAAACATATGTTCAATTTTCGGAGCCGTCCTTTAGCAACAATTGCAGCAACAATATACAATACAAAAAAAATTGATATATCACAACATTTGTTTTTTTTGTACACTTACAATATGTAAAAAATAATTATCAAATTATAAGGATTGGAAAATGATTTATTTAAGACTTGCTATTGGTATTCTTTTGATTATAAAAGCGCTTTATAGTGCACTTGGCTCTAATACAGAAAAGAAAATAGAAACTTACCGCAATAAATACGGAGAAAATGGCTCTAAATATTATTATTTTACCAATGTTATTCTTCCCATTATTACGGGTGTAATTTTTATGATTCCAGGACTTGTAATTCCTGCGATGTATTAAGTTCTGTAACTAATCGGCTATAAATAAAGCCACAGTATGCTGCCTGCAATTCGGAAAACACGCAATAAATACCAAATTAAGAGAATGAATATACAAATCTTACTTAAGATATTTGATTCCGGATGAAGGTCATAGCCGCTGCGGTATTCACTTTCTGGATTGGAGTTGAAAAAAAGTAATACAAAGCCCATTATCGGAATAATCATAAATATTCCCCGGTGACCTGTATCGTGCATTCGGCGTACTCTTACGGCAATCATAGGCGGGATAAGGGCCAGATTTACCAGGAAAGATACAGCCGCTACAAGGAAAACTACCCTGCTGTACATGCCAAAAGTCAGAAAAGCTATTCTGAGAAGCAAAAGAAAGCAGAAACTGGTGGCGAAGCTGAAAAGATAAAACCACCAGAATTCGGCGCGGCTTGAACACCCCAGAAATGAAAAATATTTTGAAAAAGCAGTTTTTACAGCGCCTTTGAAGGTTACTTTCTGTATATTTTCTGAATCTGCATAAGCCGGCGGATATGCAGCAAGAACTAATGTTACAAGAGCATGAATGGATGCAACAAAAACTGTCAGGCTGCCTAATATTGTAAACACATTGTAGCCATGTAAATGAGACGTCTTAAATAAAATAATAAGATATTGAAAAAGTCGGGCAAAAGGTAGTTTCGTCAAAAAAAATACTGAATGATGAAGATGTGTTGAAAGATAATAGCTTGATGCCTCAATAGGCCAAAAAATGGAATTTATAAGGAAAAGTGAGAAAAGAACAGTCCAGCAGATAAGGACTACCTTCAATGAAATCTTCTGATATGTAAATGCAAGTATTAAAAAGAAAATTGCAATTACAGTTTCCGGTAGAAAATTTAGAAAAAGTCGTCCTGGCGAAACTTCTAAAGCAGAAAAATATATTATTATTGAAGGAAAGAAACTTATCAAAATTCCAACGAAAAAGATAATTGATGTGGTTATAAAAGCTTTTTTTGTATTCATTTTTTCTTTAAATATACATTAACAAAAAATAATAGTAAACTGACGATGCAGGCAGACAGAAATGAAACCTAAGAAGCGAATAAAAACTAAAGATTTATTTATCGATGTATTCTGTTTTTTAGTCATTTTAGTTTATTTAATACTGGCAGGATATAATTTTTCAAGACTTTCTCGATTGGAAAAATACGGTGTTCTTGAAAAGGCAACCGTTGATTCCTACTCATTAGAGAAAAGATGGCACGCTGGAAAAGGCGCAGGTCATTATTCATATACTGCTAAAATAGGATTTCACTTGGCTGATAACATAAATCAGATTTGTATTCTAGATTTTAAGCCCGCTAGAGATTATGCTGAAAATGAGAAATTTTATATTCTTCATGATTTGGAAAGTGATTTTTTGCTGCCGGTAGATGAAATTGAAGCTTTCAAAAGGTCAAAGATAGTTTCCAAAATAATAGCTTCCACAGGATTATTGATAATTCTTGTAGTGCTCAGACTTCTAGACTCCAGAAAGACCAGAAATTGCAGCAGTAATAAACAAATAAAAAAACTCATGAAAAGGGATCCTGAATTCAAAGAAAAATACATAAGAAAACAGGAAATTAACTTCCGGATTTTCATAATTTTAATAGCTCCCTTTGCAGCTATATGGTATTTGATTGAAAAAATAAAAGAAAAGCTTTTTAAGAAAGATAAAACGAAGCGCAAATAATTACTTTATTGCATTATGCGGACAGGCAGCTTTACAGTCGCCGCAGCGGATGCAGTCCATGCTGTTAGGATTTTGCCAGACTGGAATGTCGAGTTTACAGATTTTCTGACAGGCACCGCATTTGGTGCATTTTTCAGAATCGATTTTGAAGTTATAAAATGAGATTTTGTTGAAAATGCCGTAAATGGCTCCAAGCGGACATACATAGCGGCAGAAAGGACGGAAAATCACAATCGAAGAAAGCAGAGTGATAATCAGAATCAGGAGTTTCCATTTGAAAAGGAAGCCAGCTGCAGCTCGCATTGCGCTGTTTAAAAGAACGAGGGAAACGCCACCTTCCAAAGTGCCGACCGGGCAGATAAACTTGCAGAACCAGGGTTCTCCCAGCCCTGTTATGTCTACTACAAACATAGGCAGCAGAATTACAAATATTCCAAGGAAGACAAAACGAAGCCAGCGCATGTTTTTTTCGCCAGGAAGTTTTCTGATTTTTCTAACAAAAGGGATTTTGAAAAGCAGGTCCTGAACAAGTCCGAAGGGGCATAAAAATCCGCAGACAAATCGACCTAACAAGCTGCCAAATACCACTAGAAGACCTGCAACATAAAGTGAAATGCGGTATTCCCGGGCGTTCAGCGTCGCTTGAAGAGAACCGATTGGGCATGACCCCAGCGCCCCTGGACAGGAATAGCAGTTCATTCCGGGAACGCAGACTACTTTTGACTTTCCTTCAAAAATCTCTCCATGAGCAAAACCTTTTACATAGCCGTTTGAAAGGGCTGCAAAAGATGCTTGAGTAATCAACCGGATTTTCTGAATTTTCCTATTACTCATATCAGCCGATTCCTATGCATTCAAGGCAGATTTTTGTGGCTTTGTTAAGCACAGTAAGCACTTCTCCACGGAAAATCCCTGCAACAATCATGGCAAAGCCTAATATGAGAATGATTACACTTGCAATTCTTCGTCCCTTTTTAATTTGCATCTTTCAACAACTTATCGATGATTTTCTGCCAGTCCTGCTGACTTCTAGCACCTAGATACATCTGTCCAATCTGATTTCCATTTGAATCAACAAAAATTGTAGCAGGAACAGCCTGAATACTGCGTAAAAAAGTAGACATCATGCCATAATTTGGGATGATGTGTGTGTAATGAGCACCTGTTGAATTGATAATTTCATCAGCAGTAGCCTTCTTTTTGGGAAAAACCTTTCCAGTCTGATCAAGAATATCAATCGGAATTCCCACAACCTGAAGTCCCTTTGACTTATTTGCCTCGTTTAGTTTTGCAAGATCAGGCATTTCACGGATACAAGGCGGGCAGAAAGTTCCCCAGATATTCAGCATGGTGATTTTATTTTCCTTAAAAATGGCGTCTGTCACCGCATTTCCATTCAAATCTACTGTATCAAAAGTGATTTTACTTCCAGCCTTCTGTGCAAACAGTATAGAAGAAAGTGTTATCATTGCAAGTAAAGCAAAAATCTTTTTCATAATGCCTCCATTAACTGACAGGCAAATATTATAACATATCAGGAAAATTTTCTGTGACTAAATCACTTTCTTTATAAAATTTTCACCTTCTCTAACTGCATCTTACCCCGCCTATTCTGCAACTTGCCCAAAAGTATATTGTCGGAAGTTTTTTTTAGGGGCGCATCTTAATAACCTATTGACAAAGTGGGTAAATATAATAATACTTACGGCTATATAATACCTAGTAGCTTAATAGGTTATTTATAGGAGCAATACAATATGGCAAAATCTTTCGCAGAACTTGAAAAGTCACATCCTTGTTTTGGAAGTCACGGTGCAACGACCGGACGCATTCACCTTCCAGTCTGCCCGGGCTGTAATATTGCCTGCAGATTTTGCGAACGTTCTATAAACACAACGGAAAACCGCCCGGGAGTTACAGGCCGCGTTCTTAAGCCGGAAGAGGCTGTTGAGATTGTCGGCAAAGCTCTGAACATCAGCCCGGAAATCAGGGTATGCGGAATTGCAGGGCCAGGAGACACTCTTGCCAGCAACAATGCCTTCAAAACCTTCGGTCTTGTCGGTGAAAAATTTCCGAAGCTTATTAAATGTATGAGCACAAACGGTCTTTTGTTGAATGAGCGCGCTGATGAGGTGATTGCCGCAGAAATAGACAGCCTTACAGTCACCGTAAATGCCGTTGATCCAAAAATTGAAGCCCAGCTGAACGACTATATCATCTGGCATGGCAAAAAAATTGAAGGCGAAGAAGGAGCCAAAATCCTGATTGAAAACCAGCTTGCAGGAATCAAAAAAATCTGCGAGGCGGGAATTACAGTAAAAGTGAATACAGTCCTTGTTCCCCGCATAAACGGCAATCATATAGAAGAAATTGCGCGGACAGTTGCGGAACTGGGCGCAGACAAATACAACATCATTCCTCTTATCCCAAGCGCAAAGCTTAAGGACGAGCCGGCGCCAAACTGTGCCGAAATTGAAGCGGCACGAAGGGCGGCAAGTCAGTATATAGAGCTCTTTTTGCACTGTAATCACTGCCGCGCCGACGCAATCGGTGTACCGGGAAAAAGTGAATTTGCAAACAGGGTTTATGCAAATTTCCGCAGCGTAAACCTTGAGGAGCACTTCCCTCATGGCTGATAAAGAAAAGACAGTGGAAACTTCTCCATCGAAATACCGCATCGCCGTCGCCAGCACTGACGGCGACAGCGTAAACATTCACTACGGAAAATCAAATCTCTTCTATATCTACTACGTTGATGACGAAACAGGCTACGATTTAGTTGAAAAACGCAGTGTTACCCCGGTCTGCCAGGACGGAAGCCATTTAAGATCAGCAATGGAAGAAAGCGTAAAACTCTTTGAAGACTGCAAATATGTGGTAGCCAGCCGCATCGGCCCCGGCGCCGCACAGGCCCTCACCTCAGCAGGCCTTATCAGCATGGAACTACCCGGAAGCATTGACGACGCAATCCTTAAGGTGTGGAAGTATAACCGCGTCCAGGGACTGTTTAACTAAAAGCCCCACCCTGCCTCCACCTTCACTCCCTAAAAAAAAATTAAAATATTTATAAAAACCTATTGACTAAGTAGGTTAATAACTGTAGATTCTTATTACCTACTAACTAAATAGGTTACTAAAGCAAATTAATAGGCCGCAGGTTCTGACCGGCGGGCTTAAACAGGAGCACACAATGGGCGAAATCAGACAGATTGCAATTTATGGAAAGGGCGGAATCGGAAAATCTACGACTACGCAGAATTTGACAGCAGGACTTGTTGAGCACGGAAAGAAAGTCATGGTTGTAGGATGTGACCCTAAAGCTGACTCTACCCGTTTGCTTCTTGGCGGACTTGCGCAGAAAACTGTACTTGATACAATCCGCGACGAAGGTGAAAACGTTGAGCTTGACCGCATCATGAGAACTGGTTTTGGCGGAACCCGCTGTGTTGAATCTGGCGGACCAGAGCCTGGAGTTGGATGCGCCGGCCGCGGAATTATTACTTCTATCAACATGCTTGAAAACCTTGGCGCCTACACAGACGATTTGGACTTTGTTTTCTACGACGTTCTTGGTGACGTAGTTTGTGGTGGTTTTGCTATGCCAATCCGCGAAGGTAAAGCTAAGGAAATCTATATCGTTGCTTCCGGCGAAATGATGGCGCTTTATGCGGCTAACAACATTGCAAAAGGTATCAGCCGCTATGCCCGCGCCGGTGGTGTTCGCCTTGGCGGAATTATCTGTAACAGCCGTAACGTTGACCGCGAGCTTGATCTTCTCCGCGCTTTCGCTAAGGAACTTGGAACTCAGCTTTTGTACTTTGTTCCACGCGACAACATCGTTCAGCGCGCCGAAATAAACCGCAAAACAGTAATCGAGTACAAGCCGGATTCAGCACAGGCTCAGGAATACCGCAACCTTGCCGACGCCGTTATCAACAACACAAGCTTCACAATCCCAACCCCAATGACTCAGGAACGCCTTGAGCAGATCCTCCTTGAGTACGGTTTGATGGATGCACTTGAAGACGATTACAAAATCTAATTAAAAAAAGCCGAAGGGAGAAGTCTCTCCCTTCGCGCCAGCCAGCTTTGCTGTCTCGCGCTACCCTCTCTCCTAGGGGGACGCAAAGCTTCCCCCTAAAACCCCCGCGACATATTCAAATTTAAAAATCCAAATTCCGAAAGGTGAAATATTAGTTACAGTTATGCCTATCACCTGAACGTTGTAACAGTAAGCATTCCGCTTGAAGTGAAATAATAATTTTCTTATAGTTAATAGTAATCAGGGGGAGATGTCGCTGCATCTTTTTATCTGAATGAAAAAGAATATTTTTATTTTGCCGAAACAATTAAATACGGAAATAAATGGTATATAAGCCCTAATCAGGGATATTTAGCATCTATCTTGGGACTTGAAATTCCAAAGGGCTGTATGACAGAAGCAGCTAAATTTTAAAGATGATAACTTACCGCTAAATAGGTTTCCCAGGGAGTAAAAGTCTTGTAATCCAGGTTCAAACAATCGCGGAGGACCGCCTGCATTAGCAGCGCCAACGGTAATATCACTATCAAATGCAAGCTATGTAACAAGATTTGCTATTTCAAGAAATGGACGATTCTTTCATCTATTCTTCTGTGGAAGCTGTAGGTGTATGGCGAGAAGAATTTTGTCCAGAAGCGGAGGGCTGTTGGATTTAGTGTTTCATAATCTACCCCAAGGAATTCCGCCCCCTCTTTTTTCAGGATTTCTGAAAGACAGGACACCAGTGCTCTTCCTACGCCGTCTTTTCTGTATTCTTCATTTACATACATGCCGCAGATGTTGTGTATATTGTCGCAAAGGTAGTTTTCTCCGTCGCCTTTTTTGCAGGAAATGAATCCGACAGGCTCTTCTTTGCAAAATGCGCCGAACCATCTTTTATTGTCGTCTTCAAACCACTGGTCAAAGTCACTCAAATCTGACGGGAAAAAAACTGGCCCATTTTCCAAGTGATGCACAAGCTTCATTTTCAGATTTTTGAAAATCCCGAAAGATCCAAAAGGAACTTCCTTGAATTCAAGTTTTGCCGGCATAGTGAATTCTGGAATTGACTCAATTGTTGCCATTGCATCACTGCAGCGGATTCCAAAGCCGTTCAGAATCAAAGAATTGTTGGCTTCCGTGTCGTGTGCAAATCGTGCCAGAGCTAAAGAATAAATACCGTCGCGAACTATTTCATTTGAAATTCCTTCAAACAAAAGTGACATAACCTTTTCTCTTTCGGCCCCCAGTTCAAAAGAAACCGCGCTTCCTCCCAAAGGGCTAAAGCTTCCTTTGCAAAGTCCAAAGAATCCGTCCCAGACATCTGCGAACATCATGTAGCCCACAAGGCGCCCTCCGCAAAAGGCAGCTTTTTTATATTTTTTTGTCGAAAGCCAGTTCAACAATCCGGCAGGAGATTCCTCCGGCAGCGAAGGAACTTTTTTCTTTTCTGCAGAATATTCTTCTTTAAGAATTTTTTCTGCATCCGAAATAAAAGCAGGCTCAAAATCTTTTATGATAAATCTTTCCAATTGTGTTTTACTCCTCCGTTTTACGAGTGATTAAAGCATACTTCAAAGAAGATTTATATGAAATGCCTTTCCGACAAGATGCAGATTTTGCCCGATGAAATGCAAGCCGCTTTACCTTGTTTTTGATTCGACGCATTGCTTCCACGTGCATAATCCAGTGGCGGGAAAATGGCATCTGTATCAAGCCTTTTACATTTTTACCGCACCAGAAATCAATCAGCCAGGAAGCAGAATCGCTGTCACTGACGCACTTGCCTGCAATAAGTCTTTCTTTGTCCTCAACCGAAAACTTCCGCTTTAAGTCTGAAAATCGCAGGCTCTTCAAAAGCTCGTTTGTAGAATCCATCACCGCCTTGCAATAGTCATAAAGGGCTTTTACGTTGAGCTTTTTTGAAAACTCAACCATCGCCTCGCCGTCAAGCTCGTTTCCGGTTGTGATAATCGGGCTGTTTATTTTCTCTAACCAATTGCTTTCAAAAAGAATCTGCCTGTTATTCAAAATCAATGTGTGAGCTACAATGTCTTCGATGCGGAAAAGATGCCAGAGCGACCATGCGAGAGTTGAATTATGATTTTTGTCTCCATGTCCAAAGGGAAGCTGATAAAAAGCCACTGGAGGAAAAGTCTTTATAATAGAAGAAATCTGCTCAAACAAGTTGCCGCGTAATTCAAGAAGAAGATTTATGCCTTCAGAGAAGGTCGCTTCCTTTGCAATCAGCGTTTGCATTTTTTTATTTTTTTCTGACCATTCCTTGTCCATGTTATGCTCCGTTATAAATATTCATTTCATAGAACAGAAAATCTGCCCAGCCTGTATTTTCAATCACATTGATGTACTTTTCTCTTACGAGTTCAAAATCTTTTGCAAGTTCAAGCATCTTTATACTCTCCGATGGATTTACAATCTTTGCTATTCCGTAAAAGAGCCGATTTCAATCAGGTTGCCGTCAGGATCTGCCACGTAGCAGGTACGCTGTCCCCATGGCTCTGTAGTCGGAGGAAGAACAGATTTTGCCCCATGTTCAAGTGCATTCTGATATTCCTTGTCCACAGAAGCATAATCCGGAACATCAAACGCCAATTCCATTGTACCGTTAAATCCTTGTGGATACTGATATTTTTGCGAAGTCATCTTTTCAAAAGCAAGACGAGGAAAAAGAATAATTCTCATTTCGCCCAAAAACATTTCTACATTCGGCTGAACACCGTCCCAGTTTGTCGTAAAACCAAAAACACTTGTATAAAAATCAACCGTTGCCTTATTGTCGCGCGTAAAAAGCCCGACTGTATTACATTTAAATCTCTCTTTCATGCTATTACCTTCTGTTTAATTTCCATGCAAATTTTTCAGCGCATCTGGGCTATGCTGAGTAATCATAGACAGTTTCACGAAGTTCATAGTCATCGTTAATTGTTGCAAGACGAGCTTCGCAGGTTTCGCAATCCAGACCGCAGTAAGCTATAAAATCCTTCATACCAAAATTCTCCCAATCATTTAATACTGGCATTATAAATAATAGCTTTATTAAATAGAACGGCTTTCAGATAAGATGCATATTTGTACAGATGAAATACAGTCGGCAAAAAGTAAAAAACTATAACCCGTCTGCCGTATGACAGACGGGAACTTTCATTACTCTATCGGAAGCTGAATTTCTGTAAGCCAGTCGTCAATAAAAGCAGGAATCAGAAGGCCTTCCTTTTCGTAGAATATGAGTGCATTTCATCGCTCAATCCATGCATCTTGTCTGAAATGGATTTTTCTTCGTGTAGAAATGTCATAAAATGATTTCATCTAAAAGACTATCTATGAAAACTAATTTAGGAGAAGTTGAATGTATATTGTCAAAGCAGAAACAAATAAGATAGAAAAGATCGTAGATATTTCTATCAGAGCTTTTGAAACAGATGTAAATGTTGGCGGAGCAAAAGGAGACTGTCCGCCTGACTTTGATTCAGTAGAATGGCATAAACAAATGGCCAGTGAGGGGCATTTGTATCAGGCAATGATAGGAAAAGATTTGGTAGGGGCTGCCATTGTATTCCCGGATGAAACAGAAAAAAGCATATACATTGGCAGGATTTTTATTGACAGCGTCTATCATAGAAAAGGTTACGGAATTCAGTTGATGGATTGCATAGAAAAGAATTTCCCCTGCGCTACTGAGTTTAATCTGGATACCCCATGCTGGAATGAGCGGACAAACGCTTTTTACAAAAAGTTAGGCTATCGGATCATAAAGGTTGAGGATGGGTTTAATTTTTACCAGAAAAGAAAAGACAGCTGACGGCTGCATGCGGGAGACTCCCGCATTAAAACTTTTTACCGCAGTCTGCTGAATTTACGGAAAGGACTTTACAGTCTCTAAAATTCTCCGATTGTTTGCTATTTCAAAAAATAACCGATTCTTTCTCTTGCCGGAAGATAGTCTGCCTTACCTTTCATAGTCAAACAAACCATGACGATTGCAATAGGCGTATATTTTTTTAACGCCGGAAATCTTAAACCGCGCCTGCGCCTCCTGCTCAGGATATAGCTTTTTGATTTCTATACCGTCGTCACGAATTGCCGCAATAAAGGAAATATAATGTGATTTTGTCATTTCATGTGATAGTGTCACAAAATATTCATCTTCTACGCGGTCAACATTCACCTGATGACTTGAATCTGCCGGTTCTGCTTCCAGTGGCGGCAAGATAATTCCGCAGCAGCTTATAACAGCTTCTCCTGTACTTTGAATTACATTGCCGCAAACCGGACAAACGTAAAAACTTGCACGACTCATTTTTGCAGCCTTATTTTTATTCGTAATATTTTCGCCGGAAAGAAGTTCTATTACAGAAACTCCCAGCGCTTTTGCCAGCACTTCAAGCAGAGAAATATCTGGTAAACCACGCCCTGTTTCCCATTTTGAAACCGCTTTGTCGGTAACGCATATTTTTTCTGCCAGTTCAGCCTGTGTTAAATGTCTTTTTTCGCGGAGGCGTTTAATCATCGCCCCTGTTACATATTGATTTGTCATAATAAACCTCAAAAAATAGTTTTATAAACGTTCACAATATAACAATAACGCAGTCTTCTACTCAAAGCTACCTACTCCTCGTAGATTCCATGGCATCAATATAAAACAGGATGCTTGTCAGGAATCTGAATATATTTTTGCCAGATTTTTTATCTTCTGCTTCAGTTTTTCGCGGACATGAGCAGGTTCAAGAATTTCACACTTGTCTCCAAGGCTTAAAAGCATATCGTAATAGTAATCACTGTCAAAAAAAGGATAATCTGCAAGGTAATAATCTTCTCCGTCCTGGCTGAGACGCTCATAAGGGCAGAAATCCAGAATCCTGTCTAAAACGGATTTATGTATGCGGATTTTTGTATCTGTCTGTAAGCTTCTGGCTGTTTCTTCAAAATCAAGAAAAGGCTTCTGATATTCGCGTGGAGTAAAAGTTTCTTCCAGCATTTTAAGCTCTGACATCCGGGACAGGCGAAACAGGCGGTAGTCATTTTTCAGGCGGCAAAATGTCTGAACATACCAGGCTCGACTTTTAAATACAAGTTGATAGGGTTCAACCGTGCGGCTCGTTTTACTGCCATGACCATCAATATAGGTAAAAATAAGCAGTCTGTTTTCCTGTAATGCCTTTTTGATAATTTCAAGGGCATTTTTTACGCTGGCATTTCCTTCCCAGGGGGTTAAATCAATGTAAATCTGACTGGCCTTAAGCTCAATACTTTTTGCTTTTTCCGAGGGAATAAAGCTTTTTACTTTTGCAAGGGCATTTGCAACTTCGCTTCCCCGGACCATCCCGGAAATATTGGAAAGTCCCATCAAAAGTGCAGAAAGATCATCAGTAGAAAAAATCTTTTTGTCCACCTTGTAATCTTTCATGATTTCGATTCCGCCGCCACTACCGGATGTAGCCAGCACAGGAATTCCTGCCATGCTGATTGCTTCAATATCGCGGTAGATTGTTCGCGTAGAAACTTCAAACATTTTTGCAAGCTCCTGGGCGCTTATCCGCTCTTTTTCAAGGAGAATCATGATAATACTTACAAGTCGGTCAATTTTCATCTGAAAGCCGCCATTTTTTATAATCTGAAAAGAAATTCTAAATTGTTGACATATTGTTGTCAACATTCAGGCTGTAAACTAAAGGCATAATTTAATTACAAGGAGTCAAAAAGACTATGATTACAGTTTACATTTATCTGCTTGCCACTCTTGCAGACTGGGAAATCGGGTCACTTACGGCGGAGCTCAATTCAAAGCGTTTTTTCAGGCCTGATGCTCCCCAGCTTATCGTCAAGACGGTAGCGGTTTCAAAGGAGCCTGTAAAAACAATGGGCGGCCTTACAATCATTCCGGACTGCACGATTGATGAAATTGAAATGACCGAAAAGACAGTTTTGATTTTACCCGGAGCGGACACATGGTCAGATGCTGAAAATGCTCAGATAATTCAGAAGGCTTCAGTTCTGCTTTCAAAAGGAGGAAGTGTATGCGCAATCTGCGGAGCTACGGTCGCTCTTGCAAATGCCGGAATTTTAAATGACAGGCCTCACACAAGTAACGGAAAGGGATTTTTAGATATGTTCTGCCCGGATTATAAAGGTCAGAAATTTTATGTCGATCAGCCTGCCGTGAGCGACGGAAACCTTATTACAGGAAGCGCAACAGGCTCCCTCATGTGGGCAAAACTGATTATCGAAAACCTTGGCCTTTTTAAGCCGGAAACTCTTGAAGCCTGGTATGCATATTTTTCAACAGGTAAAGCTGAACATTTCTTTGCGCTGATGCAAAGCCTTGAGCAATAAATCTAGCTTCCCGGCTTTGCTATCAGCCAATCCTTACAGGACAAAGATAACGAGCGTCAAAAACATGCATAACTCCAGCCTCATATTTCAGAGCAAGCCTTGCTGCTTCCTTTGCATGGATAATCGTCGTATCGTAGACAGGAAGAAGGCTGTCTTTCTGTCTGATGAGCATGCCGATTTCCGTGCAGCCCAAAATTACGCCCTCAGCCCCCTGCTCTTTGAGATAAGCTATGATTCTCTGGTATTCCCTGCGGGAAGAGTCCAGAACCTTTCCAAGGCAAAGCTCATTGAAGATAACGTCGTTCACAAGCTCTATGTCCTTTTCGCCAGGAAGAAGGACTTCAAGGCCGGCCGCTTTGAGCTTATCTTTAATAAAGTTCTGAGTCATTGTGAATTTTGTGCCCAGCAGGGCTACCTTTTTGATTCCGTCGCGCCTGATTGCTTTTGCTGTTGCGTCCGCAATGTGAAGAATCGGGATTTTGATTTCTTTTTCAATTTGCGGAACAAGTTTGTGCATTGTATTGGTAGCGATTACGATAAAATCCGCTCCGGCACCCTCCAGCCTTTTTGCCGCATCCGAAAGGATTCTTGCGTTTCCGTCCCAATTGCCGCTCGACATATTTGCTTCAAGCTCGTCAAAGTCAACGTTGTACATTAAAATCTTTGAGCTGTGAAAGCCCCCCAAAGCCGAAACGACTTCCCTGTTCAAAATTTCATAATAAGTGATTGTGCTTTCCCAGCTCATTCCGCCGATTAAACCGATTGTCTTCATTATATTTCTCCCTGCTGCCAATATAAAATAATACAAAAAAAAGAAGAACGAGTTTCAGATGAGATGCATATTTTTACAGATGAAATGCATTCTACCCTGTGCCGGCCGGCGGAAGAACTTTGGAGTAAAAAACGTTAAAAATGGGGCTTGTATACAAGGTCATATCGTGAATATAAAGCCGGAAAATGTACAAACAAGGAATTAAATTATGCTTCAAGACAGATGAAAAGCGCCGGTTTCAGAATTACCTGGAACAAGCCGGAGGAGGATATAAAAGCTTAAAAAAAATTGTTATTTTTAAGCAAAAAATCCTTGCTTTCCTGAAATTTCAGACCTATAATCAGTTTTAGGAATGGCAAATATAATAAAATATTATTATACTATAATACTGACTAGTACGGGGGGGGTACTAGAAGAGTAAAAAATTTACATAGTCTCATAAATAGAATAAAGGATGCTTTCTTTGTCCGATTAATTTTTTGGGCAAGGGGAGCATCCTTTGTTTATTTTAAACTGTAATTTTTCGTCAAAACGGCGGAGAAAATATTCAATCAGGAGGATAGGATGAAAAATCTTATGAAATGTGCGGCAATTCTTGCTGCAACCTTACTTGCATTTGGATTTGCATCGTGTAAAACCAACTCGGATGATGGTTCGGGAACAGAGGCAAAAATAATTAATCTCAAGCCTATGGAACAAGCGACTGCCGATGACATAGGAAAAGTAATCGGAGCAGATGGTTATATTTATGCCAATAAAGCCGCTGCGGAAGCCAAAGGAACAACAGCATCTGCTATGATTGCGTATGTAGGAAGCGCAACAGAACCTACATCTTCAGACATTAATGCGTCTATGGAAGGCCATGCGCATGGTCTTGCCATCGCGCTTAGCAATGCAGGTAGCTGGCAGGCAAGCTGGAGCGCCGCAATAACTAGCGCAGCCTCTTATGCAGCGGCAAGGCCTGCTAGAGCGAGTACATGGCGTTTGCCGTCCGCATACCAATGGATGTGGATGCTTAAGGGCTGCGGCAGTAATATAACTCCTAAGACAAATATTGGAGATGCCCTGGAGTTTCAAAATGGAAATATCTCTAATTTGAGTCAGGCTTGTGGCGGCGTATCTGTATATAACAAATATTGGACATCTACCGAAAAAGATAAGGATAATGCCTATGAATGTAGATGCAATAATCAGCATAAATTCCAGTCTGCCACCAAATCACAAGATGAACTTGCTGGTATTTGGGCAATCGCAATCTTTGCGTTCTAGTGTAACAGCGTGAGGGATAGTAGCAGCAGCCCGAAAGGGCTGTTCCGAAGCGAGTGGTTAGCGAGCGGAGGAATGGAGCGCGGTTAGCGCGGAACTGCGGATAGCCCGACCGGCTGCGGAACGTAAGTGAAGCAGCCGGGCACGCCCATTAATTGTGGATGAATCTGGCTGCTACTCCCTTACCAGTTTCTATGTTCAATGCAATAAAACTCCGCGTTTGTTACGCTACAATGATGATATAGGAGAAAAATAAAAAGCATTGTTTTTTAGACAAGATGCACTCCATTGCCGATGAAATGCATCTTGAAATTACGATTTTATTCCTCGCTGAAATGATATTTTTTCATGAACCTTGCGTTTAAAAGACACCAGGCACTTCCAACAAGGCCAAGAATGAGCATCATCATGGCAGCTCCTGAGCCTTTACCGCTTCCGAAGAGAGAAGTCAGCATGGCAGAATTTGAATGAGCTTCCATAAAAGGCTCGCACAGGCTGTCAACCATAAAGCCACCGAGGAAAAGTCCTATTGGTCTTGTAAAAAACTGGAGTGTATTCCTGCATGCGTAAACGCGTCCCTGAAGTTCCACTGGAATTGAGCTCCTCAGGATAACTTCCAGATTTGCACCCATTACAGGAACCAGAATCCACCCGATGACCTGACTTATGCACCAGAGAATCGGTTCCCGTGAAAAAGCAAGAATAAAATTCTCGCTTCCCATAGAAATAAGCATTGTGATGAATACGACTTTCACGCGGTCTTTTGGCTTTGGCATGTAAGAAACCAAAAAACTTCCCACGACCATCGCTGCCCCTGCACAAGATGTCACTAATCCAAGGACATTGCTGCCTCCTCTTGGATTCGGAATTACGTAGGCCGGAAGAGTTGCGCTGGAAGCAAAGGCAATCAGATTTATTCCAGACATGAAAAGAAGCAGAGTCAGAATCATCGGTGATTTTTTGAGGAAAGAAAGGCCTTCCCCTGCCAGTTTCAACGTTCCTTCCTTTTTTACTGATTGAGTTTCTGGAATTTTGATAAATCCTGCCAGTGCGGTAAATGCCACAACAAAAGTAAGAATATCCACTGCAATGACAATATCAAGTCCGAACGCTGCATACAAAGCCGTTGCAAGCAGAGGATTCAAAATTGAATTGACGGAGCGCAAAAGTGAATTGAGACCGCTTGTTTTCTGGTAACATTCTTTTGGAACAATCAGCGTCATGGTCACTTCTGAAGCCGGCTGCTGGACGGTATTCATGAGACCAGAAACAGCATTGATTACATAAAGATGCCATACTGCAAGAGTATTAGTTTTATATAGAAGAAAAACTGCCAGAGTCGAAAGAGCCGCCAAAGTGTCACAGACAAGCATGGTGTGCTTTTTTTTCCATCGGTCGGTCAATGCTCCGGCAAAAATGCTCATGAGAACATAAGGCACATAGGAACAGATTGTAAGGGTCGCCGTGCTTAAAGCGGAACCAGTTTTTTCGTACAGCCAGAGCGTAAGTGCAAAAGCCGTGATGCTGCTTCCAAGTTGTGAAAGTCCCTGAGTGCTCCAGAGAATATAATAGTCGCGTAATTTATTTTTCATTTTCTTTGCCTCTTTTAATAAGTTTGTGATTCGTGAAGAAGCAAAGCCTGAGGAATTGAATTTTAATCTTCCTCCATACAGATTCCTCAAGCCCTGCATGGAGAAGAAGTTTCACATCTCTTCATTTTTTACCCCCTGACAAAAGATTTTGTAACTATTCTGAGTACTTCATAGGCGTAAAGCGTATTCCTAGCCCCCGCCTGTGATAACTTCCGTCCACAAACATAAAGCAGATGTGGCGTTTTTCTGCCCTTATGGTGCAGAGAGCGACAAGATGGATGCATGGAATTAAAATTTATGACTCCAGCTGAAAATCAATCTCTGGAAGAACCATTCAGTTCCGACTTTCTGTGCAAAAAGCGCGTCTTCTGCCTCATCAAGCTCTTTATCAAAAGATCTGCGTGTCGAAAACTGAGCTATACAGGTAAGCTCATCTTTTTCGGCAAACTTAAACTGACAAAGTCCCGCAAGTGAATGCTGTGTAAAGGCTCCGTCGTAGGAAGCATCAAAATCCCCGTAATCACCGCCGTCATAATGACCGTAGGCCGTGTACATAAAGCCCGCCCGGTAAAGCACAAGAGGCATCTGATATGCCAGGATTCCGCAGAACTCGTACTGAAGCCCCTCTACCCTGTTTTTGTCGCCCTGCCATTCATAAGGCGTGTGCCTTCCCAGTCCTGCAATCCCGGAATAGAAGGTCTTGTAAGAAGCAAGCATAATAAGGTGATTCCAGTCGCCGGGAATTAAAGCGCCCGTATCAAACATTAAAGTTCCCTGTGCCCAGACTTCATAAAAAGGATGAGAAAATGTTGAAAGCGCTTCGTATTTTCTTGATTTTTCGTCAAGGGCGCAAAGTCCTTCAAATCCCAACATATTCCAGCCGAAGCCAATCGAACCTCCTCCTTTAAAGACAAGGAATGGGAAAGGCTGAAAACCAAGTGCAAGCTGAGGACGGACAGAGAGCGGCGTAAGTTCAAAAGCTCCAGTCAAAACCACATTCGCATCTTTTAAAAGCCAGTGCCCGCCCAATGGAGTTTTAATCATATAATCCACAAAAAGCTGGGAACGGCATTCAAAACCGCTGTATGCCCCTGTAAGTCCCGCAAAATGCGTGCCGCTGCTTCCTGACTGAGTTTTGGACTCTGGATAATAAAGAAGGTCTGTCGTCAAATAAACTGAAAGCGGAGAAGTCTCCTATTTTTTGGCTTCCTGACCGCTAAGAAGATTTACCCCTGCTGTAAGAATCAAAAATGCAAGAACTCTTCTTTTTTTCATTTTTCAGCTCCAATATTTGTGTTCAAATTGTAAAATGCTTCTATATAATTCCAGCCCTCTATACCGTACTTTTCACCAAAGCGCACGATAACAGTGTTTGCCAGCGGCGAAATGTAGATAAACTGTCCTTTGTTTCCGTAGGCAAAAAAGTCGCTTTCTGCATCCGGCCGCTTCATCACATACCAGTGAAAACCGTAGAAACCACCCTTATTGCAGGCCCCGCCAAAGATTTTCTGTCCAAAAGGATCCTTGTAATATTCGCTGTCATTTTTGCCGTTGCCAGGCGAAAGAGATTCTTCAATCCATTTTTTACTGATAACGACCTTGCCGTCAAAAAGACCTCCGTCACGGTAAAGACAGCCGAATTTAGCAAAGTCTAGAGCCCGCGCGTTGATTCCGCTTTCCATTTTCTCAAAGGCATCATCATCGCTGTCAAGGCTCCAGCTTGCGTCTGACTCCGTTCCGATTTTTGACCAGATTGACCGGCTCAGATAAGAGCTTACAGACTGGCCGCTGGCCCGCTCGATAATCAGTCCAAGAAGAATCGGGTTGTAATTGTTGTAAAGAAAATGAAGGCCGGGTTCTTCATCAACCAGCGTTTTTGTAAGAGCAAGCTTTCGCAAGTCCGGATCGAAATAAGTTTTTGTATCATCATGGCGGGAAAAACCTTCGGAATACAAAATGCCGGACGACATTGTAATAAGGTGCCTGATTGTGATTTTTGAAAAACGCTTGTCACGCTCCAGAAGCTCAGGAAGATAAGTGGTGATTGGCTCGTCAACTCCAGGGATTTTCCCCGCGTCAATCAAAGTGCCAATCATCGCCGAGTCAAAGCTTTTTGCCACCGAAAAAGACGTTACGGTTGAATACTCGTCATAACCCCTGCCGTATTTTTCAAAAAGAATCGAATTTCCTTTGATAACAAGGATAGCCTGTGTTTTAGTTTTGGCGAAAAACTTTTCTAAATCATCAGTTCCAAACGCTTTTTTGAGCATTTCTTCTATACTGGCATCAATTTCCCGCTTAAAAGGCTTGGGATTTTCGCTGGCCGCAATCTCCCGGTCCGGAAAATACAAATAATCCTTAACGCTGGCATCACGCCGAACAAAGGCACGCCAGGCTGTCGTTGTGCATCCATCAAAAAAGGCAGATGAAAGTAAAAAAATAAGTAAAATTATTTTGTTCCGCATAAAACTATTCCTTTTTTTTCTCTTACCCAAAGAATAGTCAAAAGATTTATTTTATAAAATATGTTTTATACAAGATGCAGCTTTTTGCCGATGAAATGCATTGAAAAACAAGAATTAATCCCAGTCCGATCTTGCCATACAAAAGTCCTTTCCTCAATTATTTTACTCGATTATTTTCGACTCGGTTACAACCGAGTAAAATAATAATAGCAAGAAGAAAATCAGTAAAGAAAGATTCTAATCGCCCTATTCTCCTGTCGGAACATCCGCGTTCAGGCTTTTGTTGCGATAATTTAGATTGGTTCTGAGCGAATAGCCCATCTTTTCCCAGAATGAATTTGCCTTGTCGTTGTCTTTAAAGACAAGGCCAAAGGCCTTTGTGATTCCTTCTTTTTTTAGGGCTTCCTCCGCCTTATCGACAAGTGCGCGGGCGATTCCCAGGCGTTGAAAATCTGGATGTACGCAAAGATGGTGGATGATTGCCCTTCGCCCGTCGTGACCTGTGAGAATCGCGCCGACGATTTTTCCGCCGCTTGTTGCTGCAAAGCATGTAGTGGGATTACGCTTCATGTAGCGGGTGATTCCTTCGCGGCTGTCGTCCACAGAATTCAAGGCTCGCTTTGTCTGCTCAACCTGATTCCAGAGTTCCCAAAGCTCATCATAATCTGCAGGACTAAGTGTCTTGTAAGAGATTTCGTCTGTTTCCTTTTCTATTTTTTTTCTGAAAATTCCAGAGTCTTCTCCCCAGACACTTTTCATCTTTCCAACGAATTCAAAACCGTATTTTTCGTAAAGGCCTTTTTCGTCTGATGAAACATAAACGTATTCTGATTCCGGGTAGAGAGTAGCGGCATTATTCATGCAGTGTTCGATAATTTGTCCTGCAAGATGACGGCCACGATAGGCTGGAGCTGTGAACACGAATCCAATCCATGGTTTGAGATTGCTTTCAATTTCATCCCTGTCGCAAAATGTTAAAAAAGAGGCGATGGTAAATTTGCCATCAGTAAGTTTCTCTTCGTCAAGCAAAAGATATAAGCTGCCTTTCCCAAGCTTCTGGTGGAAAGAGCCATCTTTTAAAAGTGAAAGCAAAAAGGGAATCGCGCCCCATTCTTTTGAATGAGCCTGCATCTGAGCCAGAATGCTTTCTTTGTCTTCATAAGAAAAATAGTCTTTTAAAATAAATGCTGTTTTCAATTCTGCATCCTTAAAGCGACAGGTTCATCCCCTCGCCGTTGTCATTAAAGCCAAGGCTCTTGTAGAGCGGATGTCCCATCTGTGTCGCGTCAAGGCTGATTTCCGTAACGCCGCGGGACTTTGCTTCTTCAATCAAATACTCAACCATCATTTTTCCAACTCCGCGCCTGCGGAATTGAGCCCTTGTGTAGACGTTCATAAGATGCGCCCTCTTTCCCGTGGGATGGTCAAAGGTGGGCATGACATTGATGTAGCTCAGGCTTGCACAGCCTGCGATTTTATCTCCGTCCATTGCAAAAACTGTCGTCTGCTCGCCCTTCAAAAAATATTCGCGGCTGCATTCGACCAGAGTTTTGTCAAAGGGTGCGTTTTCATCAAGGCCGTTTACAATCCGCAGCATTTCAAGGCGGATTTGCATCAAGGTCTCAATGTCGTTCTGGTCCGTTTTCTTTATCTGCATTTTGATTTACCTTCCATACTATGTGATTTGTTATTTTGCCTTTTGGAATAGCATAAGTCTCTGAGCTTCATTGAAGTCAAAGCCGAGTTTTTTATAGAAGGGAATCTTATCCGGCATTGCGCAAAGTTCAACAAAAATATCCGTCCCCTTTATTCCGTTTTCGCTGATGAATTTCAAAATCTCGTTTATGAGCATCCGTCCAAGGCCCTTGCCCTGATACTCCGGTCTCACAACAACATCCTTTATATAATAATCAAGTCCCATGTCCCCGATTACGCGGGCCATTGCAATTATTTTATCACCGTCAAATATCGAAACCCTGAAAAGAGTGTGTTCCATGGCAAGCCGGGTCTGCTCCAGTGCAGGTCCCTCGCCCCAGCCAACTGCCTGCCAAAGCTCTATAAATTGCTCTGCTGTCAGCTCGTTGTATTTTACAATCAATTCCTTCACCATTTTTTCCTCCCTATCCTGTCACCCTCATTCTTCTTTATATTCCTTGTAGATATGGAATACATCTTCCATTGAAAGGAATTTTTTTCCGTCAAATTCCATCTTTAGAATCCAGGGCATAAAGTCTATGATTTTCATAAAGCTTTCGCCGTTAAAAGTTTTGTCATAGTAGTTTATAATGGAAGAAAGCGCCGTCCCGTGAGTTCCGATGACGATGTTCTTGCCCTCATATTTCTCAAGAATTTCATTGAGCGCCTCGATGTTTCTTTTTTGAACGGCTCCAATGGATTCTCCGTCTTTTTCCGCATAGGCAAAATCAGCCCAACGTTTCTTGAACATTTCATGATTGTTGCCGTCTTTTCCAGCTTTGCGTTCATGGAGACGTTCGTCAGTCTGGATTGTCATGCCGTATGAGTCGGCGGCTTTTTTTATTGAATCATAGCTCCGCCTGTAGGGGCTTGAGATAAAGACGTCGATTTTTTTGTCCTTGAGAATTTCTGCCACCTTGATTGAATCTTCAAGGCCTTCTTCCGTCAATGGACGGTTTCTGTCATCCTTGATTTTTCCGTCCGGCTTGCAATGGCGCACAAAATAAATTCTAGTCATTTTAATTCCTTCTACCTTTTGTCCTTGTATGCGTAGCCAAAATTGATTGGAGGTGCCGTTACCGAAACGTAAATAAATTCTCCGTCGCCGTCGTTCAAAAGTCCGTGAACGTCTTTGTCAGCGAACCGTGCAACGTCCCCCGCCTTGAATTCCTTTTCCTTGCCGTCAGCAAGAAGAAGTTTGCCGGAACCTTTGGTGGCGTACCAGATTTGCTCGGAAGCGTCGTGAGTGTGGCGCGGTTGTACCGCTCCCGGAATAAGATGAACTTCGGTAATAGTCACGCGCTCACTGCTTGAATTTTCCGGGTTTAAAAGCTGGCGCGAGACTACGCCCGGATTTGAAAGTTCTTTGATTTCGCTTGCCTTGATGAATTCCATATATGACTTCCTTTACAATGATTTATTTATTATAAAAGAAAAAATAAGAAATTATCACAAATTTCAAATAAGATGCAGAAAATTCCCGATGAAATGCATAATAAAGCCCAATCATCTTTCTTGACATATCACTTTCTATGCCTTAAGATGAATTTATTATGTGGAAAACACCAGTTTTATTGTTAGAAAAATGCTATTTCTCTACCCTGTCATAGGGGTAGTGGGTCTTTTTCAGAAAACTGTGTTTTTTTAAGTCCTTTTTTCTAAAATCCAATTACATTTACATACTCACTTTCCCCTTTTTTACGTTTTTATTTCAAATTTTTTACCGTAAAAAGGTGGCATATTATGTTAAACATTAAAAAACAGATAGGACGATTATATTCATCTGCAATTTTAGGGCAGATTTCACTTTCTGGAGCATGGGTTGCGATTCTTGCTTATCGTGGATTTTCTCTTGCTCAGATTGGCTTTGCCGAAACGATTTTTCATATCGTAAGCATTCTGTTTGAGATTCCTTCGGGCGTTCTGGCAGACGTATTCGGCCGCAAAAAGACGCTCGTTATTTCCTGCCTCATGAGAATGGCCGGCGATATCGTTATGATTTTCTCCAACAATTTTGCCATGGTATGTATTTCGATTGGACTTCATGCCCTGTGCTACAATTTTTCTTCCGGTTCCGGCGATGCACTTGCCTATGATTCATTAAAATCTGTGGGAGAAGAGCAGCGTTTTGAAAAATATGCTTCGAATCAGCTTGTCATTTACCGTGCGTGCGAAGGTCTTTCGACTTTGACCGCAGGTTTTGCCCTGATTTTAGGCTACAAAATCGCTTATTCAACCGGCGTTTTTGCATCTTTCATTCAGCTTTTCCTGCTCGCAGGTCTTGTTGAAGTGCGGCTTGAAGCTCCGGCAAAAGAATTCCATATCTGGAAGGAAATCAGCAAGTGTTTTAAGCAAAGTCTTCTTTTCTTGAAAGAAGCCCGAAAGGCAATCGCAATGATGTTCATAAATTCCCTTGTGGGTGCGATGGACATTCTGCTTTTGTTCTTTTTGCAGGCAAAGCTTCCTCTGGCGGGAATCCCCAGCTGGGCTCTGGGACCGGCTCTTCTCTTTTTGCAGGCAGGCGGAGTTATCGGGGCAAGAATCATTCTTTTCGCAGGTAAACTGCCTTACCGCACGGTTTTTGCACTCTCTACGCTGATAATTTTTTCAGGAATCGCGCTTGAACATTCAGGACTTTACCTCCTTATGACTTTGGGCGGATTTCTGGCAGCCCTTGCCGATGACGCCCTGCAGGTGCGGACAAACGCTCGCCTTCAGGACATGTTCCCGTCAGAGCAGAGGGCAACCCTCATTTCCATTGAGTCATTTACTTTTTCATGCATAATGATTGTGCTTTCTCCGCTGGCCGGACTCTTCTTTGAGTGGTGGTAAAAAAATCGGGATGTCTGATAAAACTGTCAGACATCCCATCCTTGTTTTCCACATTTTATTTAGTTTATCAGATAAGACTCTATAGGTAAACTCACTCACCCTCCCCCAAAAAAAGCAAAATTTTATTTTTATTACCTATTGACTAAGTAGGTTAATATCATTACATTACTCTTACCTATTAGTTTAGTAGGTAATAAAAACTTGTAGCAGGGAGAAGGTCTTTATGGGAAAGATTTATAACTCGATAACGGAACTTGTTGGACATACACCTCTGGTGGAATTTCATCGATTGGAAAAGGCACTTGGATTAAAGGGTCGCATTGCGGGAAAGCTTGAATACTTTAATCCGGCGGGCTCTCATAAGGACAGACCGGCTCTTGAAATTATTGAAGAAGCTGAAAAGCGCGGAGAAATCAGCCCGGACAAAACTACTCTTGTTGA
Source organism: Treponema sp. C6A8 (assembly GCF_000619925.1). Taxonomy (GTDB): domain Bacteria; phylum Spirochaetota; class Spirochaetia; order Treponematales; family Treponemataceae; genus Treponema_D. Next base: position 100,087 of record NZ_JHVB01000007.1, read on the forward strand.
ATTTACTTCGGGAAACATGGGAATTGGTATTGCGGCTGTTGCAGCGGCTAAGGGCTACAAGTTTAAGGTTGGCATTCAGGAAGGTGTTTCTGTCGAACGCAAAAAGCTTCTGGAAGCATACGGTGCTGAGCTTGTAAATCCTCCTAAAGAACTGATTGCAGGCGTATTTGAAAAAGGCATTGAAGCATTCAACGACGTTTACCAGTGGATGCTGGACTCTACTCCAAACAGCTGGACTACCCGCCAGCTTTCTAATCCAGATAACCCTGGTGCCCACTACCGCCACACTGGTCCTGAAATCTGGGAAGACACAGACGGTAAGGTTGATATTTTTGTAGGTGGTGTTGGAACTGGTGGTTCTACTCACGGTGTTGGAAAATACCTTAAGGAACAGAACAAGAACGTAAAGGTTGTAATTGCACAGCCAGACAAAGCAGACGTTGAGCATCCTGTAGTTCAGGGTGTAGAAGACGGCGGTTTCCACGGAATTCATGCGGTTCACGACGAAAATGGCTTGAATCCAATGGCTCCTACAAACTTCAACGACAAAGTTGTTGATGAATACGAAACTATCACTTATGCAGAAACTTTGCGCGCAATCCACCTTCTGGCACATTACGAAGGAATCTTTGTTGGCGCTTCGAGCGGTGCGGCGCTTGCAATTGCAATCAGACAGGCTCTTAAAGATGAAAACAAGGGCAAGCTGATTGTTCCGCTTTTGCCGGACAACGGTGAGCGATATCTGAGCGAAGATTTGCAGCGTGTACGTGAGGACGTTGAAAAGAAAGCATCGTTCTAAGCAGGGTCTTAGGGGGTGCAACCCCTAGGCGAAGGGGTGGTGAGCAACAAAGTGCGAACCAGGGGAAGGCCTTCCCCTCCCCCCCCCCTAGAACCTACCACCTAAAATTATAGGAGCAAAAAATGGCAATTAATACAAACTCTTCCAACGTGGCAACACGTGAAAACAGAATTGGATCAATTACCGGTTACATCGGTGATTTGAAGGATCTTGCAGAAAAATCTGAATGCGGAACTCTTAAGGGATGTTCACGCTGCTTCAGCCAGTCAAGTTCTTGTCTTTCGTCTTGTGCCCTTGGTCAGCTTTCGGCCATCCGCGACATTGCTTTGATTCATCACGGTCCAGCAGGTTGTTCTGTAGCAGCTGCCGGAACTTACTACCTTGATAAAGTAATGGCTAAAAAACGTGGAGTTACCACAAGCACTGTTTATGTTGGAACTGACATGAACGAGCAGGACACAATTTTTGGTTCTACAAATAAACTTCGTGAAATCATTCTTGAAGTAAACCGCCGCTACAAGCCTAAAGCAATTTTTGTTTCTTCTTCTTGTGCAACCGGAATTATTGGTGAAGACATTGACAGTGTTGTAGATGATGTAAAGGCAGAAATTGATGTTCCTGTTGTAGCTGTTCACTGCGAAGGCTTTAAATCACGAATCTGGGCTACAGGTTTTGATATTGCTGACCATGCAGTTTTGAGTTCTATTGTTCAGCCTCCAAAACAGAAGCGCAATACAATTAACTTTAAAAACTTCTACGAAAGCGCTCGTCCTGAAATCATCGAGATTTTCAAGAACTTCGATCTTGAGCCAATTTTCCTTTACTGTAACTCTACTATTGAAGAACTTTCTCACCTTTCTGAATCTCTTGCTACAACATGTATCTGTGGTACTTTGGGTAACTACCTTGGAAACGGTCTGGAAGAAAAATACGGCGTTCCTTATGTGCGCTCAATCAACCAGTGCGGTATTGTTGGTTTTGAAACATGGCTGCGTGAAATTGGCCGTGTAACTGGTCGTTCTGAAAAGGTTGAAAAATACATTGAAGAGCAGCGTGCCATTTATATTCCTCAGATTGAAGAAATCAAAAAGGAACTTAAAGGTTTGCGTGCTGTAATTGGTATGGGACCTGGCTACACATTTGAAGTAAGCCGCGTTCTTAATGAGCTTGGAATTGAAGTTGTGTGGGCACTGGCATGGCACTACGACAAGAAATACGAAAACGGCGATGTACCTCCTAGCATGAAGTATCTGCTGGAGAATAACATTAACTTTGAAGCAAGCGTTTCTGACCAGCAGAACTACGAAGTTATGAATATTCTTCACAAATACAAGCCGGATTTGTATCTGTCGCGCCATCCGGGTTCCACTGTATGGGCAATCAAAAACGGTACTTCGGCTGTTTACGTTGCCGACGAATACATGATTTTTGGTTACAAGCATACACTGGAATTTGCAAAAACAATTCTGGATTCAATCCGCAACCGAAGTTTTGAACAGAACCTTGCAAGCCGCGTAAAGCTTCCATACACCGACTGGTGGTATGAACAGAACGTTGACCAGTTCTTTGAAAATGAAAAGGCAGGTAAGTAAAGCTAAAAAATTGCTGCATCGCAATTTTTTTTAACGCTTTGCTATGGAACACCGCCCGCTCTGACCGGCGGGCTTACACAGGAGTAAAGAAAATGGCAAAATTACTAGATAAACAGCGATATAAATGTGCACTTGCTTCTATGCAGACTGTGCAGGCTATAACACGGGCAATTCCGGTTCTTCATTCAGGACCAGGATGTGCTCAGAAGCTTTCGGATGGAACAGGAAGCTCAGGATATTTTTCTCCAAACATCTTCCCTTGTACAAGTATCAACGAAAAGGATGTAGTATTTGGAGGCGTAAAAAAACTTAAGAGCACCATTGATAATGCACTTAAGGTAATTGATGCAGATTTGTACGTAGTTCTTACAGGCTGTATTCCAGAAATCGTAGGTGATGATTCGGCAGAAGTTGTAAGCCAGTTTGAAGATGCTTCAAAGCCTGTAATTTTTGCAAGTACAGCAGGCTTTAAGGGAAACAATTATAAGGGCCACGAGCAGGTTGTTGATGCAATCATCGAGCAGTATCTTCCAAAGGTAGAAGGTGTAAACGGAAAAAATACAGAAAAAATTCCTGGTCTTGTAAACATCTGGGCAGATGTTCCTTATCAGGATTTGTTCTGGCTTGGAAATCTTCGTGAACTGGAAAACCTTGTACGCGAGCTTGGACTTACTCCAAACACAATCTTTGGCTACGACCGCGGAATTAAGAATATTGATCTTGTTCCAAAAGCAAGCCTTAACCTTCTTGTTTCACCATGGGTTGGTTTGAAAAATGTTCAGAAACTTGAAAAGAAATTCGGAACTCCTTATCTTCACTACCCTGTTCTGCCAATTGGAGCTACAGAAACAAGCAAGTTCCTTCGTGCAGTGGGAGAAGCAGCAAAGGTTCCATCAGAAAAAGTTGAAGCTGTTATTACAGAACAGGAAAAATATTTCTATTATCTGATTGAACGTTATGCTGACCTCTTCCTTGAGAACCGCGTTATTAACAAGCAGTTCTCTGTTGTAGCAGATGCACAGTATGCTCTTGCAGCAACAAAGTTCCTTGTAAATGACCTTGGACTTTTTCCTGCAAAACAGTTTGTAACAGATGACACTCCAAAAGAGTATCAGGCTGCAATTGCAGAGGAATTCAAAAAGCTCAACTACGGAATTGAGGCTGAAGTTGCATTCACAACAGACAGCTATCTGATTCACGAAGAAATCAAAAAGCACGATTACCACGGATATCCTCTGGTTCTCGGAAGCTACTTCGACAAGGAAATCACCGGCGAACTCAAGGGAAACTTTCTGAACATCGCCTGGCCTTTCCAGGATCGCGTCGTAATGGATACTTCTTACGTGGGCTACCGCGGCGGCATCAAGCTGATAGAAGATATTTACTCTGTAGCAGTTCAGCGCTTTAACTAGGGCGTTCCCTGCCGCTTCGCGGCAGGTCGGGCTTTGCGCACTTCCGCTATCGCTTCATACCGCAAGCGGTACTGCTTCGCAGGTGCTCCAATCCCTAACGCTTTCTCATAATTATTATGACAATTCAGCAGATTCGCTATTGTTTGGGAGTCGCAGACTGCGGCTCCTTTAACAAGGCATCCGAAAAACTTTTTATTTCTCAGCCCTCCCTTACAAGCAGCGTTCACGACCTGGAAGCAGAACTTGGTTTTGCAATTTTCAGACGAACCTCGCGGGGAACAAGCCTGACCGAAAAAGGAGGCGAATTTCTTTCGGATGCCAAAGCTCTTTTTCAGAACTATGAAAGCCTTGTAAAAAAATACACAAGCGCTGTAAAGAAAAGCTTTTCAGTATCTGCCCTTTATTACGAATTTGCCCGGATTGCCTTTATAGAAGTAGTAAATAAATTCACCCGCAGTCAGTACGATTTTTCCTTCCGCGAAATGCGGGCTCTGAGCGTAATAGACGACGTTGCCACAGGCAAAAGCGACATAGGAATCCTTTACCTGAGCGACAAAAACCGGGAAGAAATTGCAAGGGCTTTGGCACAAAACAACCTGACTTTTACTCACCTTACAGAATGCAGTGCTTTTGTTTACATCCACAAAAATCATCCTCTTTCCAGGAATGAATGGATTTCTCTGGAAGACCTGCTTCCCTATCACTTTGTTACCTTTGACACCGACGATGTAAAATCCTTTTTCTCAGATGATATAATCAAAAACTATAACCTGGACCAGCCCATTACCGTTGCCGACCGCGCCACAGAATTAAACCTCTTAAAAAACTTAAACGGCTTCACCTTCCTTTCAGGCGTTCTTTCCGACGAAACCCGCAACGAAGAAACCGAAGATTTTGTAACCATTCCCCTCAAAAACCCGAATGATGCCCTTTCCCACAGCTTCAGCCTTGGCTACATAACAAAAAAAGACGTTAAAATGGATAAAACTGCCCTTCACTACATTTCGGTAATTAAAAAGATTTTGAATTTGAAATAGTAAAAAAGACCTATAGCTTTTTCCTATAACTCTTATAAAAAAATTATATTAGGCAAAGTTCTATAAAAAATATATACCTACTATATCACTAGGTTTCATTAAACCAGTACGGAGGTATCATATGAAAAAATCAATCACAAAAATTATTATTGCAACACTTATTGCAGCGACAATGACTTCTTCGGTATTTGCAGCAAAGGAAAAAAAGCCTAAAGCAAAGAAAATTCTGGTTGCAGTTGGTAACGCATACAAGCCTTACTGCTACATTGATGAAAAAGGAAAACTTGCAGGCTACGAGTATGAAGTTTTGAGCGCAATTGATGAGCTTTTGCCTCAGTATGAATTCGAATATGAACCAACTCAGTTCACCAGCCTTTTTTCCGGTCTTTCTCAGAAAAAGTACGATGCTATTGCCCAGCAGATTGAGTATAACCCTGACCGCTATGAACGCTACGAGTTTACAAAAGAAACTTACACAACTTTTATTACCTACATCACTGTTTTGAAAGAAACTCAGGGAATTAATTCTCTTGAAGATCTGAGCGGTAAAACTGCCTATATTTCAAACGGAGACAATTCTCTCTGGTATCTTGAAGATTTCAACAAAAAACATCCTGGAAAAGAAATCAAAATTGAAACAGGAAACCTTTCTACAGACGAAAGAATGGCTGGTCTTAAGAGTCACCGCTGGGATTTTACAGTTTCTACAAAACGTGATGTTGAATCAAGAAACAAGGAATATGGCGATATCCTTAAAATCACAGGTAAACCGGTTCAGACTTCAAGCACTTACTTCCTTTTCCAGAAGGGAAATACAGAACTTCGTGATGCCTTTGACGGTGCAATCCGCGAACTTAAAAAATCAGGCAAGCTTCGTGAGATTTCAATCGCTGTAATTGGCGGCGATTACACAGAATCGGAGTAGAGAGAGGGGAAGCATGGTTGACTACTTTAAGTGGAGCAGAGTCTGGTCTGCCTTCGTTCAGATAATTCCCTGCCTTTGGATAAGTCTTCTTGTAGTTTTCTGGGCAACACTTACGGGAATTATACTTGGATTTTTGCAGAGTCAAATCCGCATAAAAAGAACACCTGTTTTGTATCACCTCACAACAGTGTTCATTTCTTTTATGAGGGGCACTCCGCTTATAGTTCAGCTCATGCTTGCATATTATTTTGTTCCAAAATTTTTAGATATTTTTGGAATAAATGCGAACCGCTGGAATAAACTGATTTTTGCCTACATAGCCTATGGCTTAAATCAGACAGCCTTCGTCGGAGAGATGTTTAGAAGTTCTATAGAAGCCATTCCGCCCGGCCAGTTTGAAGCCGCAAAGAGTCTAGGCTTTAAGGAACTCCAGACTTACCGCTACGTTGTTCTTCCACAGATGACAAGAATCGTGCTTCCAGCCTTTGGAAACGATTTTGTGGGACTCTTTCAGGGAACGTCGCTTGTTTACCTCTTAGGCATCCTTGATGTTTTGGGAAGAGCGAAATCTGTAGGAACAAGCAGCGGTCATTTTCTGGAACCATATCTTGTGGCACTTTTGATTTACGTTGTCATAAGTTTGAGTTTGAATTTTCTTTTCAAACGGATAGAAAATCGCCTTGAAAAATGGCACTAAGCGGAGCAAGAAATGGATATTGATTTTAAGGCATTTTCAGACTCTTTTAAAAACGGAATTATTTATATTCCAAATACAATAAAGCTTATTCTAATTCCGCTTGTTATTGGATTTTTAGTAGGCACCTTCCTGGCATATCTGCGCTACAAAAAAGTAAAAATTGCAAGTCAGGCTATCACAGCCTTTGTAACTTTTTACAGGGGCGTGCCGGTTATAATTGCCATGCTCATTTACAATCTGATTTTTCTTTTGTTTTATTCAAGCTGGCAGGCTTTTTTTCACTGGAAGAGAAATCTGCAGGATATAAACCTTTTATGGATTGCTATTTTTGCCCTCACACTTTCAGAAATCTGCGGTATGGAAGAAATTATGAGAACAGCCTTTCTGGGAATTGAAAAAGGACAGTGGGAAGCCGGAAAAAGCATTGGAATGAAGGAGCATCAGATAGTTCTGCATGTAATTATTCCTCAGCTGATTCCTATTGCCCTGCCAAACCTTACAAACCTGACTCTGGGACTTATAAAAAACTCTTCGGTTGTAATTTCTATTGGAGTTGTGGACATTATGGTAGGCTGTACAAAGCCTGCAGACATTACTTATTCATATTTTGAAGCATATCTTGCCGCCGCAATGATTTACTGGGGCATAAACATAATCGTGGAATTTTCGCTTAGAAAATACGAGCATTACAGTAAAAAATTCAGAAAAGGAGCTTTTGTATGAGCGAACCATTATTAAAAATCACAGATATCAGAAAAAGTTTTGATAAAAAAGAAATCCTTAAAGGGGTAAGTCTTGAAGTAAAAAAAGGAGAAGTTACCGTAATTCTTGGCCCAAGCGGATCCGGAAAAACTACCCTTCTCCGTACAATAAATTTTCTGGAAAAAGCTGATTCCGGCACAGTCCAGGTTGCGGGAATAAAAGTTGACAGTGCAAAACCTTCCAAAAAGGATGTACTTAATCTTACTAAAAAGACGGCCTTTGTCTTCCAGAATTATAATCTTTTTTCAAATATGACCGTGCTGGAAAACGTTATGGCGGGACTTACAATTGCCCGCAATGTAAATAAAAAAGAAGCCGAAAAAATTGCCCGAGAAGCCCTTGAATGGGTAAATCTTTCTGACCGGTCTGATTATTATCCGTGTAAACTTTCGGGTGGACAGCAGCAGAGAGCTGGAATTGCACGTGCTGTTGCATTAAATCCAGAAGTGATTTTATTTGATGAGCCGACCAGCGCGCTGGACCCGGAACTTGTAGGAGAAATCCTTCAGCTGATTAAAAAGGTTGCCCAGAAAAACATTACGATGATTGTCGTAACCCACGAAATGAGCTTTGCCGAAGAAGTTGCCGACAAGGTTATTTTTATGGACGGCGGCGTTATAGTGGAAGAAGGCAGCCCAAGGGAGATTTTTTATCATCCAAAAGAAGAACGCACTAAAAAGTTTTTGCACCGCATTCTTCCAATCGGCGAATACAATATTTAGCCGCATAAGGCAGGAAAAGCTTTATGGATATGACAAGCGGAAGAATTGCTCCGGTCTTTGTAAAATTTTCACTACCTCTTCTGCTTGGAAACCTCTTTCAGTTTTTCTACAGCACTACAGACATCCTGATTGTAGGAAACTACTGCGACACACCTTCCCTTGCCGCAATCGGAGCCAGCGCAAACATTATTTTTACGCTTACAGGCTTTTTTAACGGACTTGCAAACGGAGCAGGAGTTCTTGTAGCCCACCTTTACGGAGCAAAAGAAGGATGCAAAATCAGAAAAACAATCCATACAATTTTGCCGTTTTCTCTTGGACTGGGAATCATACTTTCTGCTGCCGGATTTTTTATTGCCCCCTTAATGCTTAAGATGATTTCCGTTCCGCAGGATGTTTTTCCAAAGGCCGACGCATACCTCCGTATTTTTTTTGCTGGCCTTACCTTTATCTTTTTTTACGGAATCTGTACGGGCATACTCCGTTCTCTTGGCGATTCAAAACGTCCGCTTTACATACTTTCGATTTCCGTCGTATTGAACATAATTCTGGACTTTATATTTATCTTAAAATTTAAGGCAGGACTTGAAGGAGCTGCCTGGGCAACAATCATTTCTGAATTAATAGCTGCAATTTTTGCCTTTATTATTCTAGTCAAACGAATAAAAAACGAAGCAATTTTTTCTGCCATATCAAATCAAATATACAGTGTGGGATTTGTAGTCCGCTCAGTTTTAAAACTTGGCCTTCCAAGTGCAATTTCAAACAGCATATTAAATTTTTCCAACACTTTCATGCAGCGCTACATAAATGTCTTCGGTTCAGACTGTATGGCAGGCTGGGCAGTTTATACAAGATTCGACCAGCTGACAATTCTGCCAATGGTAAGCATCTGTATGGCAGCCACAACCTTTACAGCCCAAAATTACGGAGCGGGAAAAATCGACAGGGTAAAAAAAGGAATAAAAATCTCCCTTTTACTAGGTCTTTTTGTCATTTTCTTGATTTCTCTCCTGCTCATAATTTTTGCCCAGCCCCTAATTTCCCTCTTTAATTCTACCCCCGGGGTTGTAGGTTACGGCAGCCTTTTTATGAGATGCTCTGCTTCTTTTTATGTCTTCTGTTTTTGTGCAATGCTTTTTGGACAAATTTCGCAAGGACTGGGGTATACAGTTCTTCCTACAAGCTTCACCTTCCTTGGCTTTGTTGCCCTTCGTCAGACTTATTTATTTGTAATCACGCATATAACTTCTTCTGCCCTTTTAGTAGCTCTGGCCTACCCATTTTCCTGGCCTTTCACAATGGCACTCCAGATTTTATATCTACGAAAAAAAATGAGCTTCCTGAAAATGCTACTCCCGGGCGGCCTTCATTTCTTTTTTGTTTTTGTAATATAACACAGGATATTAGAAAAGCCACAGGAAAAATCTCTGTTACAGACTACTCTTTCAGACCTTCATAAACCTTCTTCAGATAAAAAAGCAGAGAAGCCTTTTCTTCCGCGCTAAGATTTTTAGAAAGCCTTTTTTCGTGCTCAAGGCGATGACATTCTGTCTTTCTAACAATTTCTTTGCCTGCCTCTGTGAGTTCAACAATTTTTGTCATTCGCCTGTTCACAGAAAGCTCTGAAACTATTATTCCTTTTGCTTCAAGCCTTTTTAATATTCCATTTATTGTAGGATGAGAAACTGCAAGGGCATCTTCCAGCTCTTTTTGTGTTGTTTTCCCTTCTTCCTTTGTATTTATAAAGCCCAGAACCTTAAGCTGAGAAAGAGTCAAATCCTCATTCCGGAGAGTTTCATTGGCTTTTTTTTCAAGCGCATCGTTAACAATTTTCAGCATATAACCAATATCTCCGCTAAATTCAGGATTTATTTCGTCGTTATAAAAATTTTCTTCCATTTTTTTGAAATTTCCCTCTTTTTTAAATGTAACATGCTACACTTAACTTGATTTTATAAGTAAATATCTATATATTTACCGACAGTGTAGCATACTACACTGAAAAGATAAATCACATTTGCGAGGATCTTTATGAAATTTACTAAAAAACACGGCATAATGACTTTGGGAGCTTTTGCAGTTCTTTTTATTTTTGCCTGCCTTCCAAAAAGAAAAATGCAACTGCCGCCTGCAGAAGAAACTGTTTATACTGTAAAAACTCAGAAAATCACACGTTCAGACCTTCAGGAATATCTCCGCTTAAACGGAACTGTAAAGGCAGAAAATACCATTTCTGTTTATCCTGATATGGCAGGAAAGCTGACACGCGTTCCTGTGACACTGGGCTCTTACGTTAAAAAAGGCCAGCTGATTGCGGAAGTTGACCCTTCATCTCCAGGTACTTACTACACTTCCAGCCCGGTTTATGCACCCATTGAAGGCTACATAACTTCTCTTCCCCTTACAACCGGAACTACAGTTTCAACCTCCAGCGAAATTGCAACAATAGGAAACATTAAAAGCCTGCAGATTGAGTGTAAAATCCCGGAAAGCAAAATTGCAGTTTTGCAGAACGGACTTACGGCTGAAGTAACTCTTGAAGCCTACAAAAAGGAAAGCTTTCCGGCTCATATTTTCAGAATCTCTCCTGTTGTAGATGAAACAAGCCGTTCCAAGCAGGTTTACTTTATTTTTGATACCGATGACAGCCGCATAAATGCCGGAATGTATGTAAAAATCCGATTGAATACAGTTCTGCACGAAAATGTAATCACAATTCCTACAGACTGCATTCAGACTCAGAACAATCAGAAATTCGTCTATGTTTACGACGCAGATTCCAAAACTGTAAGCTGCCGTAACATCACGACAGGAGCCACCGTTGACGGACTTGCAGAAGTAACAGAAGGCCTGAACGACGACGAAATAATCATCACAAGCGGAATGCAGGTGCTTTCTGACGGTGTAAAAGTTCGCGAAATCGGAAGTCAGGAAAGAGAAAATGCAGAAGGAGGTCAGTAATGAGTCTTTCAAAAAAAGTTCTTCAACACCCGGTTTTAACAATCTGTACCTTTGCCCTTATTGCGATTGTCGCTCTTTTTACCCTTGGCAATATTCAGGTTGACCTTATGCCTGATATGGATATGCCCGTTGCCATGGTTATGACAACCTATAAAAACGCAGGGCCTGAATCCGTTGAAAAATCAGTCACCGAAATTCTCGAAAACGGCCTTACAAGCGTAAGTAATCTTGATGAAATCACCTCAACTTCAAGCGAAGGCCAGTCCCTGATTACCCTGCAGTTTAATTACGGAACCGACATAGATCAGGCAGTAAACGATATCCGCGACAAGCTTGATCAGGTAAAAGGCTCCCTGCCGGACGACTGTAACACTCCTCAGATTTTCAAATTCAGTTCCGACGCCATGCCGGTTATGACCCTTTCTTTGACCGGAAACCGCTCTGCCGACGACCTTAGAAAAATAGCCGATGACACGGTTTCTGACATGCTGGAGCAGACAGCAGGAATCAGCCAGGCAAGTGTAAGCGGCGGCCGCGAAAGAATTGTACGGGTTGAACTCAGCCAGAACCGCCTTGATGCCTATGAACTTACTCTTTCAGGAATTGCCACAACTCTTGCAAGCCAGAATATTGAGCTTGGCGGCGGTTCAGTTTCGGAAGGAACAAGAAAATACATGGTTCGTACCACAGGAGAGTTTGAATCTCTTGATGAAATAAACAATACCGTCGTTGGTACAAAAAACGGCTACGACGTAAAACTTTCTGATGTGGGCACAGCCTTTATGGGTTATGAGGATGCAACGAGCGAAGTTTACATTAACGGAAAACCCGGCGTTTATATCAGCCTTAAAAAACAGAGTGGCAGCAACACAGTAAACGTTGCAAATGCCGTTTACAAAAAGATTGCAGAAATTGAAAAAGTGCTGCCGGAAGGAGTTTCCCTTGTAACAATTTCTGACCAGTCTACAAGTGTCCGCGACACCCTCCACTCCCTCATCAAGTCAATTTTTGAAGGTTTTATCCTTACGGTTTTAATTCTCTTCGTCTTTTTGAGAAGCGGAAAATCAACAATCATCATGGCAATTTCCATCCCATTCAGTATCGTAATCACGGTTCTTGCAATGGTATTTACCGGAATTACCCTCAATATGATTACAATGACAGGTTTAATTCTGGGAATTGGTATGGTTGTTGACGCCTCGGTCGTTGTACTTGAAAATATTTATGTTTACCGCCAGAGGGGAACCAGCGCAAAAGTTTCTGCCGCAATCGGAAGTCAGGAGGTTATGAGCTCTGTAATTTCCGGAAACCTGACTACAATCTGTGTATTTATCCCTTTCTTCGTTTACAAAAGCCAGCTTGATATGATGGGAGAGCTTTTTACAAGCCTTATGATTGTAATTATCATAGCCCTTTTATCATCTCTTTTTGTAGCAATGTTCTTAGTTCCAGTCCTTGCAGGCGTTTTCCTTAAAGTTGATAACAGAAAGGAACGCCCAATCAAAAATCCTCATCTGAAAAAAGCTGATAAAATGGCGGCCGGCGCTATTGAATGGGTAACATTACAGTACAAAAAAGGCCTTCACTACGTTTTACGCCACCGTTTTGTTACGATTCTTCTTGCCTTTACAATTCTTGCTTCATCAATCCTGCTATTTAAGCAGCTGAGAATCGCCTTTATGTCTAATTTTAATGATACTTCGGTTGGACTTAATGTTGAACTTCCGCTTGGAACAAAGCTTTCTGAAACAGAAAACATTCTTGACCAGTTTTATGAAATCATCAAAAACGAAATCCAGGGTTACGAAACAATAGTTGTTTCTGCAGGAACTTCTGGAGGCATGATTTCTTCTGATACTTCTTACAAAGGGTCAATTTCAATTTATCTTCCAGACGCTTCAAAGCAGATTGATACTGCCGAAAGTGTAAAGGCAAAACTCCGCCGTCATTTTGATGACTTCCCGACCGCAACCTTCACCTTCGACCAGGGACGAATGCAGCAGATGAGTGGAAGCGACATCGACATTGTATTCCACGGTTCAAATCTGGATAAGATTCTGGAAAGCGCAAAGGAACTTTCTTCACTTATGACAAAGAAAATCCCAGAGATTGCCGAGCCTGAAATTGACCTTGAAGACGGACTTCCTCAGGTTGAAATCAAAATTGACCGTGACCGCGCTTCAAATTTTGGTATTTCTGTAAGCACAATTGCAAACGAAATCAACTATTCAATAAACGGCTACACCGCCACTACCTACCGGGCCGACGGTGACGAATATGACCTTGTTATTCTTCTTGAAGACCATGACCGGACAGACATTCCAGATCTTGAAAAAATCTATGTTTCCGGAAGTAACGGCCGCTATGCCCTGTCAAACTTTGCAGAAGTAGTCCGCGGAACAGGTCCTGTTTCAATCAGCCGAGAAAACAAAGTACGTACAGTTCACCTTACAGCCAGTGTTACAGGAAATGCCAGTGCCGGCGATGTAGAAAATCAGATTAAGCAGATTGTAAAAAACGACATGATAATCCCGGACGGAATCTCTATCACTTACGAGGGAGCCTGGGCAAGTACAATGGATATGATGAAAATCTTCCTGTTAATAATCATTCTTGCCGTAATTCTTGTTTTTGGCGTAATGGCAGGAACCTACGAAAGCTTTAAAGAGCCTTTCATCAACCTCTTTACCCTGCCATTTTTGATTGTAGGAGCCATTCTGATTCATCTTCTTTTGGGAAGCGCCTTCAGCATGGTAAGTATGATTGGCGTTGTTATGCTGATTGGAATTGTCGTAAATAACGGAATTATCCTTGTTGACCAGACAAACCTTCTTGTACGGCGCGGAAAACCTCTTCTGCAAGCCTGTGAGGAAGCTGGCGCAAGCCGTTTCCGTCCGGTTATGATGACAACTCTTTCTACCCTGCTGGGTATGGTTCCAATGGCCTTCTTTGGAGATGCAAACTCAAGTATGACCCAGCCGATTGGACTTTGTGTAATCGGAGGATTAACTTCCAGCACAATCGTAACACTTTTTATTATTCCTGTAATTTATTCCCTTTTTAATCAGAAGGCAGATAAGAAAAAGAAATTTGTGATTGATGATGAATTACAGAAAAGACTGACAGCCTTAAGTCAGCCATCAGAAAATGGAGGCAAAAATGATTAGAGCCGAAATTTTTACAAACCAGTCCATGCAGGAAGTCCTGATAAATAATCTTGAAGCCGCAATTCCGGATTTTTTCTACACTATTGTGCCCCTTGTTCACGGCCGTGGCGGCGATTCCTACAAGCTTGGAACTTCAACCTGGCCGGAAACAAACTCCATCATCATTGCTTACTGCGATGATGATAAGGAAAAGCAGATCCGTACAGTAGTAGATTACATCAAGGAAAAGTTCCCTCAGGAAGGAATCAGGCTTTTTGTCCTGCATGATTAGCTTTTGCTTTAAGGGTGCCGGGCGCACCCTTAAATTGTATTTAGAATTTTACAACCTTAGGAGCCGCTGTAAAACTGTAGAAAGTTGCAGTGGCATTCTTGAAGTACAAAACTTCAGTGTTTTCATCGTCAGCTGAATACATTTTTTTCAGGTCAGGATAGTGCTCAAGCATGTCAACTTTCGGTTCGCGGCGGTCGTCACGAACAAGTTCGCCTTCAACGCGGATCCATTCAGGACCTTTTGAAGCACAGACTTCAACGCGGGCATTTTTCTGAATCTGCTTTGACACGTTCTTAGACTTTCCAGTCTGAATGTAAAGCTTTCCTTCGAAAATATTTACAGTTCCAAACGGACGAACACGAGGCTGTCCGTTATCATCAGTTGCGAGAAAATAAGTTCCGCAAGACTTTAAAAATTCATATACTTCGTTCATAGAAAGCATTATAGCACAGTATTTCTGGACCGGCAATTCCCTATTTACAAGATAGGTTGAGCCGTTTATGCAGTCTTATTCTGATCATTCTGTCCGCTGAATTCCCTGATTCTGTATTTTACGCCAAGTTCGTCACAGATTTTCTGGCAGGCAGCCTCATCTTCATGAGTGATTGTTGTAGAAACAGTTGTCATTGTTACAGAAGGCACATGCTCTTTTGCAAGGCGGGTGAATTCAAGCAAAGCCGGGAAGGCCTTTTCCTTAAAGCGTGGGCGGACAGTTTCAAGATAATTTTCAGGATTGCTGGTATTCAAACTGATGGAAATTGCATCAATCAGCCCCTCAAAAAAAGGCGTAATATCCTTGGAATGAATAAGGTTTCCCATTCCGTTGGTATTAAGGCGCAGACGCACGCTGCTGTTCGCCTTAATATAACGGGCAGTCTTCAAAAGTACATCCAGGGCTTCGGTCGGCTCTCCGTATCCGCAGAAAATAACTTCCTTGTATTTTTTATAATCAGCAGTTTCAAGCGCTGCCCTAACCTCTTCAAAAGAGGGCTCGTGTTCCAGCCATAAAGGATTACTTCCATAAACCCCATCACCTTCGTTGCGGATACAGAAAGTACAGGCACAAGGACAGCGGTTAGTCAAATTAAGATAGAGGCCATCTTTTACGGCATAGGCAATTGTCATCTGCTTCATAGTTTTTCCTTTTTTTATTTCTGCGGCTATCATAGTCAAGATGAACAATTGTGTCAATTTTAAAAAATATTTTTATAAAACCTATTGACTTAGTAGGTAATTACCTGTATAACTAAATCATAAAGTTTACCTACTGTTTTAGTAGGTATCTTAAAAACAAAAAAAACACAGGCGGCTCTGACTGGTCGCCTTACAAAGGAGATGCCCTATGAAAAAATTCGGAAAAATTATTTTAGCTGCAGCCCTTGCTCTTGCAGCACTTTCACCACTTTCTGCAAAAGGAAAAACTGGACGTACAGTTGCAGAAATCAAAAAAAGCAAGGTAATTAAGATTGCTGTATTCAGCGACAAAAAGCCTTTCGGATATGTTGATGAAAACGGCGAATATCAGGGATACGATGTTTACTTTGGAAACCGCATCGCAAAAGACCTTGGAGTAAAAGTAAAGTATGTGCCGGTAGAAGCTGCTGCCCGCGTAGAAGTTCTTACAACTGGCAAGGTTGACCTTGTTCTTGCTAACTTCACAGTAACACCTGAACGTGCAGAAAAAGTTGACTTCGCCCTTCCATACATGAAAGTTGCTTTGGGAATCGTTTCTCCAAAATCAGCTCTGGTAACAGATCCAGCTCAGCTCAACGGAAAAACTTTGATTATTGCAAAGGGAACAACAGCAGAAAGCTACTTCTCTAAAAACTATCCGAAAATCAATCTTTTGAAGTTTGACCAGTATTCAGAAGCTTACAATGCTCTTCTTGACGGACGCGGAGACGGTCTTTCTACAGACAACACAGAAGTTCTTGCCTGGGCTATTGAAAATCCTAAGTTTGCTGTGGGTGCAGGCGCTGACTCAATCGGAAGCCTTGATTCAATTGCAGGTGCCGTTCAGAAAGGCAACAAGGATCTGCTCGACTGGCTCAACAACGAAATCGTAGAACTTGGTAAAGAAAACTTCTTCCATGCTGATTACGAAGCAACCCTTCGCTCTGTTTACGGTGCAGATTCTGATGCTGACAGTCTTGTAGTAGAAGGCGGAAAATTGTAGGATAAACAAGCTCCGAAAAACTTCGGGGCATAAAAAAGTTTATGGACATCAATTTTATAAAAGAAGTCATTCCGATGTACGTTGAGGCAACCTTCCTCACCCTTCGGATTGGCTTAATCGGAATAATACTTTCTTTTGTAACAGGGATTTTTTGTGCAATCGTGCGCTACTGGAAAATCCCTGTTTTAAATGTAATCGTAAGAGTCTACACAGAACTTTCACGAAACACACCACTTTTGATTCAGCTTTTCTTTTTGTATTTTGCCCTTCCCCGCCTTGGGATTAAACTTTCAAGCCAGGCCTGCGGAATTATAGGACTCACCTTTTTGGGGGGCTCTTACATGGCAGAAACTTTCCGAAGTGCCCTTGAAACTGTAGGCCGAGCCCAGCTGGAAAGCGGAATGTGCATAGGCCTGGATAAGCTGCAGATTGTTCGCTACGTGGTTTTGCCTCAGGCAGTGGCTGTTTCAGTTCCGGGCGTCGTTGCAAACATCATCTTTTTGCTTAAGGAAACTTCGGTTTTCAGTGCTGTTGCCCTTGCAGACCTTATGTACGTTGCAAAAGATTTAATCGGACTTTATTACAAAACAGAAGAATCGCTTTTACTTTTAGTTATTGCATATTTTATCATTCTGCTTCCGGTTTCTATAATATCACGCGTTATAGAAAAGAAGCTGAATTTTTACCGAGGTTAGCCCGCTATGGAAAATCAGGATTTTTTTACAGCACTTTCCACCGCCTTCAGCGTTCTTTTTAAGGGAAAAAACTTTCCCCGACTTATGGGCGGACTCTGGGTTACAATCTGGATTGCAGCAGTATCGGTTCTTCTTTCCATTCTGCTGGGCTTTGTTTTCGGAATCATTTTGACCCGCAAAAACCGCATCATCAAAGCCATTTGCAATATTTACCTTGAATTTATGCGCATCATGCCTCAAATGGTACTGCTTTTCCTTGCCTATTTTGGCATTACCCACGCCTTTGGCCTTTCAATTTCTGGAGAAGCCGCAAGTATCATCGTTTTTACCCTCTGGGGCACTGCCGAAATGGGAGATTTAGTCCGCGGCTCCCTTGAATCAATTCCACGTCACCAATACGAAAGCGGCCGGGCCATCGGTCTTACAGAAAAACAGATTTTCTTCTATATAATTATCCCGCAGACAATCAAGCGACTGGTTCCCCTTTCCATGAACCTGATTACCCGCATGATTAAAACAACATCTCTTGTTGTCTTTGTAGGCGTAATTGAAGTTGTAAAAATCGGACAGCAGATTATTGAGGCAAACCGCCTTACAATCCCTACCGCTTCGATTGCAGTTTACGGCGTGATTTTTATGATGTATTTTATTGTCTGCTGGCCGCTGTCTTTGATGGCTGACAGATTGGAGAAAAAAGAAAGGTAAAGCTAAAAAATTGCTGCATCGCAATTTTTTTTAACGCTTTGCTATAAAACACCGCGAGCTCTGACCGGCTCGCTTACACAGGAGACCTTCATGTCACTTTTGAAAATAAATAATCTTGAAAAATCATATAAGGAAGCGGGCGGAATCTTAAAAGGCGTTTCGCTCAAGGTTGAAAAAGGCGAAGTCGTTGTGATTTTAGGACCTTCCGGCTGCGGAAAGTCTACCCTGCTCCGCTGCATAAACGGCCTTGAATCAATTCAGGGGGGCGAAATCCTCCTGGACGACGAAGTAATTTCAAACCGCACAAAGGACATGCACCTTATCCGCCAGAAGGTCGGAATGGTTTTCCAGAGCTATGATTTGTTTCCGAATATGACAGTTTTGAAGAATATTCTTCTTGGCCCGATAAAGGCACAGAAGCGCGATAAGGCGGAAGTTACAGAGCAGGCGGAAAAGCTTTTGGCGCGTGTAGGCCTCCTTGAAAAAAAGGACTATTATCCACGTCAGCTTTCGGGCGGTCAGAAGCAGCGGGTTGCCATTGTACGTGCCCTCTGCATGAATCCCGAAGTTCTTTTGTTTGATGAAGTAACCGCCGCCCTTGACCCGGAAATGGTTCGCGAGGTTCTGGACGTAATGATGGATCTTGCAAAAGAAGGCCGCACAATGCTGATTGTAACTCACCAGCTGGAATTTGCCCGCGCAGTTGCTGATAGAATCGTATTCATCGACGAAGGCGTAATCGTAGAAGAAGCAAAACCCGAAGATTTCTTTACAGCGCCAAAAACCGAGCGCGCTAAAAAGTTCCTTGAAGCCTTCAAGTTTGAAAAACGCGTTACCTATGCTGAGGGGATTTAATTACAGCAGAAAGCAAGAGAAGACTTTTCAATATTTTTTTCCATATACCCAATTACCTACCTTGACAATAGTCTGCTTATATTTTAATTTGAAACGGTATAACTTTTTGTTTTCAAAAGGCCATACATTAGAAAAAAAGTTAAATTATAAGTATAAAAAAGTTCCCCGATATAAAAAAGGAGTTGAGTAATATGAAAAAAAGTTTTTTTTCATTGGGAGCTGTTGCAGTCGGACTGGCTTTTATTCTTTCCACTGTCTTTTCTTTTTTTCTGATGGAGCATCCTGACGAAAAAGACAGAGAGTTCAGTCTTATGCTGGCCGGAAGAGTAAATGATGTAGTAACGGATGAGATTCTCCGTCCACTTCTGGTTTCCCGCACAATGTCCAATGACAATCTTCTTGTCGAATGGCTGCAACATGAGGAAGAACATCCCCTTGGGGAAAATGTCCTTGCCATGCAGAACTATCTTTCCAGATTAAAAGAGGAATTCGGCTATACATCAGCCTTTCTTATTTCTGAAAAAAGTCACTGCTACTACACCTACCGGGGCTTTAATAAAATCATCAACCCCCTGAATGACCCCCACGATAAATGGTATCCAACTTTCATTAAAAAAAATATTGCTTTTGAATTAAACGCTGACACAGATCAGGTAAACGGAAATCACTGGACAATTTTCATAAACTGCAGGATTACTTCGCCAGACGGTACTCTCCTTGGTGTATGCGGCGTTGGTGTTGTAATGGATCACCTTCGTCAGATTATGGAAGAATATGAAAAGCAGTACGGTGTAAAAATCAACCTTGTAGATTCAAATGGACTTGTTCAGATGGCGGTTGATTATTCTGACATCCAGAGAATGTATCTGAATAACATCGAACTTGATGAAGCAGATGACGATTACTCTGTACGTCAGAGTATGAGAAAATACCGCATTTCAAAATATCTTAAAGAATTAGGCTGGTATCTGGTCGTACAGACGGGAGGACACGTATCTAATTCAAAATTTATTCCGCTGATTATCCTTAATATTATTACAGCCGTAATTCTTATCGTCCTCTTTTATCTCGTTATCTACTTAAAGGAAAAAAATGGTGCCGGAAAGAATTCCGATCCTAACCCTCTTGATGAAGTAACAGGACTTCCAAACCGTCTGTATTTTACCGAAGCATACGGAGAAAACGGTATTTTCAATACAACCCGCTATAAATGCTTCATTGTATTTGATATTGACCATTTTGCAGCAGAACAGAAAAAACGACCTGGTCTTCCACTCATAAAATTGACGGCAGACATAGCTAAACACTACTTTGATATGAACGGACTTCTTTTAAGATGGAGAAGCGATACCTTTGTTGTTCTTTCTGAACAGGAAATCGGAGCTTCCATGGACTTGTGCAGAGACTTCTGCAGGCATGTTCTTGAAGAATTAGAAATAACGATTTCTGCAGGTGTGGCTCCAATTGTCCTTACTGATTCTATAAAGAAAAACTATTACGCTGCAATGCAGGGCTGTTATGCAGCCAAATTTGCAGGCGGAAACAAGGCAGTATTACATCAGGGAGAGACTTTATAAATGCGCCGACACTTTTCCTTTCGTGTAAAAAAATCCCTCCTTTCCCAGCTGGCAATCCGTACTATATCTTTTTCCCTCGTATTTTTTATCCCACTTGCCTTTCTTACAATGCATTTTCAAAAAAATGCCATTAAACAAAGCATAAAGCAGACTGCATTTCTGGTTGCAGAAGGAAAAGCTGCTGAAATCAACCCTATACTAACTCAGGTTGAACATTCCGTAAGTGTTCTTGAAGAAAGACTTCTTTCAACTCTGGACGAAAACCGCTTTGCAACAGATCAAAGCTACCGGGAAGATTACATCCAACGTGCAGAAGACTGGTTTGAAGATATTGCCCGTTTTACACCTGGTGCAGCGACATCATGGTTCAGACTTGAGAAAGAAAGATACGGCAACACTGCGGGTGTCTTTATGACTGGTGACCGTTACGGTGGCTTTGTAAGCGTAAAGCCGACAGACCTTTCCGAATATTCAGAAAATGACAGGGAACACGTGGGCTGGTACTACGAACCTCTTGTAGCCGGAGAACCTGTCTGGATGCTGCCTTATGAAAACCGCAATGTAGATATCAAAATGATTACCTACGTTATTCCTTTTTATAGAAACGGAATCTTTCTTGGGGTTGTAGGCATGGATATTGAGCTTGCCTATCTGAAGCGACTTGTAGATAACATAAAAATTTCTAATACCCTAGCCTTTCTTATGGATTCTAACTATAACCTTATCTACCATCCAGATTATCCAAACGGTTTACCGTCAGTTATGTATGACCATGAATTCAGCCAGATTGCAGCCTATGCAAGTACAGATAATAATCAGGCAAAAATTTATAAATGCCACTGGCAGGGAGTAACCCAGCACATTATTTTTAAGAAACTGCAAAATGGCTCGATATTGGGTATTTCAATCGAAGATATTGTTGCAAGAAAAGC
This sequence comes from Treponema sp. C6A8, assembly GCF_000619925.1. Taxonomy (GTDB): domain Bacteria; phylum Spirochaetota; class Spirochaetia; order Treponematales; family Treponemataceae; genus Treponema_D. The sequence continues at coordinate 121,375 of NZ_JHVB01000007.1, forward strand.
AAGATTCAGAATCTCTATGCTGAGTTTTTCACTTTTCCTTACTATATTCGTTCTTTTTTATTTTCTTGTTTTTTTCATTTCAAGAAAAATTATCAGTCCAATATCTGAACTGATTGAAGATTCAAGAAGGCTTTCGCGCGGAGAACTTGGAATCATCATTAAATACAAGGCTGACAATGAAATCGGACTTCTTGCCGATAGCATCCGTATGATGGAAAAACAGCTTAAGGAATACATCGAATACATCCGAAAGCAGACCGAAAGTGAACGAAACGCAAAGGAAACCGCCATTAACGCATCCAGAGCAAAAAGTGACTTCCTTGCAAATATGAGCCACGAAATCCGAACTCCTATTAATGCGGTTCTTGGAATGAATGAGCTTATTCTGCGTGAAACTGAAAACGACAATATCCGGGGATATGCAGTAAACATCCGTAATGCCGGAAATACTCTTCTTTCCCTCATAAACGATGTTCTTGACTTTTCTAAAATTGAAGCGGGAAAAATGGAAATTATTCCTGTCCGCTATGACCTTGCACTCCTTCTTGTAGACCTTCGCGTTATGATTAGTGAAAGGGCTGAACAGAAGGATCTGACCTTTGAATTAAAGGCAAATCCTGCCATGCCGAAATTCCTCTACGGCGACAACATGAGGCTTAAACAGTGTATCTTAAACCTTTTAACCAACGCAGTAAAATATACCCAGAAAGGAGGAATCACCTTCTCGGTTGATTTTACCTTCATTAAAGATGATGAAAGCTCAATAATGCTTCAGGTCAGCGTAAAAGATACAGGAATCGGAATCAAACCTGAGGATGTTCAGAAGCTTTTTGCACCTTTTGAAAGAATTGAAGAAAAACGCAACAGAACTATTGAAGGTACAGGGCTTGGAATGAGCATCGTTAAACGTACCCTGGACATGATGGGAAGCAGGCTTTCCATTGAAAGCGAATACGGAAAAGGCTCAACCTTCTCTTTTGAAGTACGTCAGAAAATTGCAGAAAATATTCCACTTGGAAATCTTAATGAGGCCCACAAAAAAAGTATTGCTGAGGCAAGCCACTATAAAGAAAAACTTTATGCTCCAAAGGCAAAAATTCTTTTTGTAGACGACACACCGTTGAATCTCCAGGTTGTTCAGGGGCTTTTAAAACACACAGGAATTACGCTGGACACGGCAGAAAGCGGTGCAAAAACCCTTGAAAAGGTTCAGCAGACTAAATATGACATTCTCTTTATCGACCACCGTATGCCTGTTATGGATGGAATCGAAACCCTTCATGCAATCAATGAACTCCCGGGCAATAAAAGCCTTGGAAAACCTTGCATTGCCCTTACTGCAAATGTGATTTCAGGAGCAAGGGAACTCTACATTAAAGAAGGCTTTACAGATTATCTTTCAAAGCCTGTTGTTCCAGCTGAGCTTGAAAATATGATTAGAGCATATCTTCCGCCGGAATATATTGAAGAAGTACCAGATTCTGTAAATGAAAGCCTTTCAAAAAAAGAAAATGACAGCAGTCAGAAGAATACCGACAGCGAAAAAGATATTTTTCCAAAAATGAAAGGTATAAATATTGAATCTGCGCTTCAAAACTGCGGTTCAGCCCAACTTCTTAAGGAAATGTTTACAACCTTTTACAGCGAAATCGATGCAAAGAAAGACTTGCTTTGTGAATTCTTAAAAAATTCTGATTTTGAGAATTACAGAATAAAGGTTCATGCACTTAAAAGCGAAAGCCGTTTGATTGGCGCAATCGAACTTTCAGAAGAAGCACGTATGCTTGAAACTGCAGCAGACGCAAAAAAAGAGGAAGAAATTTTGGAAAAGAATCCAGCCTTAATGGAGCACCTTTTGTCTTTCAAGGAAATTCTTAAAGATTTCGCACCAAATAACAAAACTTCTGATGCAAAAAGAAAACGCATTTCATCAAAAATGCTGGACACAGAACTTGAGCAACTGGAAAAAGCTGCAAAAAACTTTAATCCTGAACTTGCAGATTCAGTTGTGGAAAAACTTTCAGGCTATAAACTCCCGGAGGATTTTTCACAAATATTTGAAAATATAAGTCTTTATGCCCGACAAATGGACTATATAAATCTATCAAAAATAATATCAGAATATCGTATGGACAAAAAAAAGGAGTAGAAAAATGTCAGTAAAGGATATTTATGTGATTGGTGATGAAAAACGTATGGTTGTTCGTTCTTTTATTAATGATTTGAGAAGTGCCTCTTTGACAGTGCATTCTCTCCCTGCGGAATACGGAAGCGTAGTTTCTCTCCCAAAAGAATCTATTCATATTGCAGTCTGCTTTGATGATACAATGCCTGCAGATGTAATGGAATATCTGCGTGAATCTGTTATGGATAAAGGCTGGTACCTATATCTGATTGGAAAGATTGGCGGACTTTCAATGAATGAGAAAAAACACAGTTCTGAAATTCCAGGTGTCCGCTTTCCATACTGGCCAGTTCCTGCAAAAACCCTGATTGCAGAAATGGAAAAGACCCGCAAAGATATCCTTGTAGTAGACGATGACCCTATGATGCTGAGAAGCCTTTACAGCTGGCTTAATGAATCCTTTAATATCCATGCCGCAAATTCTGGACACGCAGCGCTGGAATTCCTTCGTCAGAATGAAGTCGATCTTGTTCTTCTTGATTATGAAATGCCATTAATGAATGGAAAAGAGGTGCTTCAGGAGATACGAACCTCATATGAAAATAATACCCTGCCGGTAATTTTCCTTACCGCAAAAAATGATAAGGAAACAATCCGAAGTATTGTAGGTCTTCATCCAAACGGATATGTTCTCAAAAGTAATTCTGCAGCAGAAATCAAGCGAACAGTTACTTCCTTCTTTGCTTCTCAGGTCTCATTTGCTTCAAATTAAGATAAGAGAAAATTAGATTTTATTAATGCCACCTCATTACGAGGTGGTTTTTTATTTTAACTTTTTCCTTATTTTCCTATTGCATTAGTAGGTAATATTATATATATTATACCTACCTACCTTGTAGGTTTATATTTTATAAGAGGCATATTAACAGATGGAGTACAAAATTGCAGTGGCTAGTTCGGACGGCGTGAATGTGGACCTTCATTTTGGGGCAGCGGAAAGTTTTTTGATTTTTGCTGTTTCGGATGACGGAACTTTTGAGCTGAAAGAAAAGCGGGAATATAAAGAAGTTTCTGAGCTTCAGGCAGCAGACTGTGCTGAAAAGGCGAATTGTAAATCTGGCTGTGGAAACGGAAATGGTAACGGCTGTGGCGGCGGGTCTGCGAAAGTTGAAGTGATTGGAGATGTTCGTGCAGTTGTTGCGGCAAAAATCGGTTTTAACGTCACAAAGCAGCTGGAACGCAAGGCTATTGCAAGTTTTGATGTGGAAACTACTGTGCAGGAAGCACTGGAAAAAATTACGAAATATTTTTACAGCGTGGATAATCACATTTCACTGGTAAATAGGAGATAAATATGGCAGTTCAGTATTCGGGAGTGCGCGAAAGTAAGGAAGGACGCGTTAATGATTTTGGCGGTTCCAGCCTTGATGTGCAGGAAAAGTTTGCAGGAAAGTGTCTGAAACGTGCGGACAGAAGTTTTTCTCAGGGCTTACAGTGCCAGCAGATTAACTCTATGGCCTGCCTTATGAGTCTTGAAGATTCTGTTTTTATCAGTCATTCTCCGCAGGGCTGTGTGGGCTGTACTATTATGGCAGTCGATATGTACCGCGTTGGTCAGGCTCACCGCGGCGAAAAATACATTAAAAATCCGCGCATTATCGTTACTAACCTGGATCAGAAGAGCGTTGTATTCGGCGGCGAGCAGAAGCTGCGTGAATCTGTGCAGAAGGCTGTTGCCCGCTACAATCCGAAATTGATTTTTGTTTATGCCTCCTGCGCGTCTGGAATCATCGGCGATGATATCGATGCCATTTGCGCTGATCTGGGCGCCGAGTATTCTAACCAGACTATTATTCCTATTCACTGCGAAGGTTTTAAGAGTAAGGTTTGTGCCAGCGGTTTTGATGCGGCTTTTCTTTCTATTAATAAGTACATTTTGAAGAAGCAGAAGCTTCCGACTATTCCAAATCTTGTAAATCTTTTTGCGCCGACCACCGTCAGTTTTGCCGACCAGCGCGAAATGGAACGTATGCTTGGGCTGATTGGAGCTGAAGTAAACTACATTCCATTCTACAGTTCACTTGAAAAGATTAAGCGTATTCCTCAGGCGGTGGCTTCGACTTCCATCTGTAAGGTTTTTGCCGACGAGTTCATGAAGACTCTGGAAGAAGATTACGACATTCCTTATTCACATACCGTTATGCCGATTGGAATCCGCAACACCGACAAATGGTACCGCGGAATTGCAAAGGTGCTTGGTAAGGAAGCTGAGGTTGAAGAGATTATTTCCCGCGAGCACGCACGAATTGAGCCTCTTGTTGCAAAAATCCGCGCAAAGCTTGAAGGAAAACGGGTTTTCATCTGCGGTGGTACAGGTCGTTCTTTTGCGGCAGCGGCCCTCATCGATGACTTTGGAATGAAGCTTATTGGCCTTGAAACTCCAACCTACGACGATGACGCTCAGGTTGATGTTGAATATCTGAACGGAATCCACAAGGACTTTGTGATTGATATTGCAAACATGCAGCCTTTTGAGCAGGTAAATCTTGTAAAGAAGCTGAAGCCGGATGCATTTATCGGCGTTCCGGAATGGGCTGCAAAGCTTGGCATTCCTACAACCCACGTTCTGGACGGAAAGCGTCCGACAATGGGTTACGACGGACTTTTGTACCTGGGCAACAAGATTGCAGAGCAGCTTTCAAATCCGGGCTTCAACAAGAAGCTTGCTGAACATGTAAAGCTGCCTTACAAGGACAGCTGGTATCAGGAAGATGCTTTCAAGTATATCGTAGGAGTATAATCATGAGTTTTGTAACAGAAAATCCGCGCGGCGGATGTGTACTTGCGGGAATAAATTCAGTGCTGGCGGCAATTAACCGCGTATGCCCTATCCTTCATTCGGGCCCGGGCTGCTGTATGCAGACAACTGCCGCAGAACAGGGACAGAGCGGCCACAAGCATGCCTGCTTTGTAAGCGGCGTTTCACTTCCTTCTTCAAACATGCTGGAAAAGGAAGTTGTATTCGGCGGCGTAAATAAGCTTCGTACTACAATCAAGGGCGCAACAGAAATCATCGATGCTGACGCATACTTTGTTCTTACAGGCTGTACAGCCGGAATTATTGGTGATGATATTGCAAGTGTAACAGATGAATTTGTTGAACAGGGCTACAAGGTTTATCCGATTGACACACCGGGTTTTGCTGGCGATTCAAACCTCGGTTACGAAGTTGTATGGAACACCTTCATCGACAAGGTGATTCAGCCGGCCCGCCAAAAGAAAGCCAACCTCGTAAATATTTTTGGCGTTGTTCCTTACCACGATCCTTTCTGGGCAGGAACACTCGAAGAAATCGACCGTATTCTTTCTAAGCTGGGACTTGAAGTAAACACTTTTTTTACCAAGCACCAGGGAATCGATGTTGTAGAACATTCTTCTGAAGCGGCGCTCAACATCATCGTAAATCCATGGCTCTTTAAGGGACCTGCTAAAAAGTTTGAAGAAAAGTTCGGCGTTCCAAGCCTTCGTTTTCCATTCTTCCCGATTGGAGCAAGCGACACTACATGCTTTGTACGCGAAGTTGCAGCGGCGCTCAAACTTGACGAAAAACTGGTGAACCGCGTTATCGCCGAGGAAGAGGATTACGTTTACTCCTACCTTGCGCAGAGCATCGGACAGCTCAGCTGGAAAAGATTTGGGGTGGCAGGGGACGCTTCCAGCGCAATCGCAATCACCCGCTATCTTGCAAACGATTACAGCTTCAGCCCGGTTCTTGTGGTTATTACCGAGCCGATTTTTCGCCCGGAAGACAAGGAGCGGATTATCAAAAATATCACAGAGCTTGAATACGCAACTCCGCCAAAGGTTGTTTTTGCCAGCGACCAGTGGGAAATCAATCAGGCAATCAGAAATGAGAGCGAAGAAATCACCCTGCTTGTGGGCAGCACAAACGAAAAGGAAGTTGCGCTTGAAAAAGGCATTCAGTATCTGAACGGCACCTTCCCTATGAACGAGCGCCTGGTTTTCAACAGAACCTACGCCGGCTACAAAGGAAGTTTGACCTTTACAGAAGACCTTTACGATAACTTGTAAGGATTAGGGGGTGCCTACGCCCCCTGACAATAAAAAAAGGAGAAAAAAATTATGGTAAAAATCACCTTCAGTCGCGCAGCCCGCGCTGCCCTCTCAGCCCTCGCCTCTTTTGCACTTTTGGGAAGCCTGATTTCCTGCGGCGGAAAGAAAAACGCAGATTTCACCTTCAAAATCGGAACAGCTAACTCTGGCCTTTGTGCAGCACCGCTTCACATCGCCATCGATAAAGGCATTTTCGAAGAAGAGTTTTCAAAAGCAGGCCTTAAATACGAAGTTGTAGAAATCGACCTTATGCAGGCAACTTCACTTGTTGTTGCAAAGAAAATCGACGCAACCTTCGGACTTGCAGGCGGACTTCTTCCTCAGCTGGACAACGGACTTGAAGTAAGCTTCCTCACAGGCGTTCACACAGGATGTACAAAATTCTACGTTAAGGCAGATTCTCCTTACAAAACAGTAGCCGACCTCAAAGGAAAAACCGTCGGACTCTGCGGCGTACAGGATTCCTCGACAATCGTATGGCAGAGAAAGTTCCACGAACTCGGCTACAAGGCATACGGCCCGGAAGCAGAATTCAAAATGGCAATCTACGGCCTTACAGACCTTCCAATCGCCCTTGAAAACGGAGCAGTTGATGTAGTCGGACTCCACGACCCGGTCGGCTACCTTGCAGAAAAACAGTACGGCTTTAGAAACATTCTGGATACAACAACAGACAAAGTTTTCAGTCAGGAATACTGCTGTATGACCTTCGTTTCAAGCGAAACTGCAGAAAAATTCCCTGAGCACACAAAGGCTTTCATCCGTGCCATGCTTAAGGCTTCTGCATTTGCACAGGCAGAACCTTACGAAACAGCACGCCTTCAGATTGAAAACAAACACGTAAGTGGCGACCTGGATCAGAACGCAGCCATGCTCAAAACCTACAACTACACACCATCAGTTGGACTTGCATATCAGACCCTCTTCAACGCCATTGACCAGGTTGTAGACATGGGCATCATGCAGAACGTAGCCGACAAAAAGAAGTTCGTCGACTCCCACTTTGTCCGCTATGACGATGTTCCAGATTCATACGTTTACAACTCCGACGGAACTTATACAGAGGCAGTTGTGAATTCATTATAGGACGTGCCCTTGGGGGCACAATCAAAACTACAGGAGATATTTATGAGCAAAAAGTTAAAACAAATCCTTACTTACATCCTGCCCTTTGCTGCGGCAGTTCTTTCAGCAGTTTTATACTTTGCGATTCCCGAAAGCGGAAAGCAAAAGCAGATGAAATCGCCTTATTACATGTGCTTTCTGCTTGCGGCAGTAATTCTCCTGGCAGTGTGTATAATCAGCGGCATTTTTGCAAAAGAATTCGGTAAGAAATTCAAAACAAGGCTGCCTTTTTATGCAGGACTCTTTTTATTTCTTGCGGTTCTTAACACCCTTGTGTCAAAAACAAGACTTCTCCCAGTCCTTTACTTTCCGTCACTTGACCGCGTAACAGGACTTTTATGGGAGCAGAAACTTTTCCTATTGAAAAACCTCCTGTTTTCACTCGGACTTTTGGCACAGGGGTTTGTTTTTGGACTTATCACAGGATTTTTTACAGGCCTTGCGCTCGGCTATAACCGCCACGTCGGCTACTGGCTGAATCCGGTTACAAAATTCTTAGGACCTGTTCCTACCACCGCCTGGATTCCACTGGCACTCAGCGTTTTCCCGACTACACACGGCGCAAACGTATTTTTGATTGCATTTGCCGTATGGTTCCCGGTAACGCTGATGACGGCGAGCGGCATTCAGAGCGTAAACAAAGTATTTTTTGAAGTCAGCGAAACTCTTGGAGCAAAGACTTTTTTCAAAGTATTCCGAGTGGCAGTCCCGGCAAGTCTTCCGCAGATTTTCCTTGGACTTTTCTACGGCATCGTTTCATCCTTTGCAACTTTGATGGCTGTCGAAATGAACGGAAACTCGCAGGGAATCGGCTGGTACATCAACTGGCAGAAGTCGGTAATGATGTACGACGGCGTTTACGCGGGGCTGATCATCATCGCTGTTTTGTGTTCGTTCATCCTGACTTTGCTTTTCAAAGTACGCGATAAAATCATGGTTTGGCAGAAAGGAGTTATCAGATGGTAGGAAATATTAAAATCACAAATGTAAATAAAAGCTTTGACGATGTAAAAGTTCTTAATAATTTTTCGCTGGATATTGCGCCGGGCAGTTTTGTTTCGCTGATTGGCCCTTCGGGCTGCGGAAAATCAACTCTGCTAAGAATTATAGGCGGTCTTGAAAAGCAGTATGACGGCACAGTTTTCCTTGACGGCGAAAAAGTCACAAAGGCAGGAAGCGACCGCGGTTTTGCCTTCCAGGGCTCAAATCTCTTCCCCTGGCTCACGGTTGAAGGAAACGTTTCTTTTGGCTTAAAGGCCCGCAAGATTTTCAAAGATCATAAAAAAGACGTAAATGACATCATCGACCTTGTAGGATTGAAGGGATTTGAAAACTCCTTTCCCCATCAGATTTCGGGCGGTATGCAGCAGAGAGCTTCCCTTGCCCGCGCCCTTGTAGGTCATCCAAAGGTGCTTTTGCTTGATGAACCGCTTGGCGCCCTTGATGCATTTACCCGCATGAATCTACAGGACGAAATTCTTCGCATCAAAAACGAAAATAACATGACAATGCTCATGGTAACTCACGACGTTGATGAAGCAATCTACATGAGCGATAAGGTTGTGGTTATGAGTGCCCGCCCAAGCCGCGTAGAAGCCGTAATCGACATCGACCTTCCGCGTCCGCGCGTTCGTGTTCAGGATACTTTTGCCCTTTACCGCAATAAGATTCTGGAAATTCTGAACTTCGGCGGTCAGATTCACGAGGCAGAATATAATATCTAAAAAAGGAAAAAATACAAAAAGTAAGGGTGAAGTTGAAATGCAAATTGAAGTGCAGCTCAATTTCACCCTTTTTTTAATCAATCACAAGCTGCTGGTCGCAGTCTTTCAGGGCTGATTTATCGTGACTTACAAAGATTACGGTTTTGCCCTGGTCGGCAAGTTTTTTGAAGATGGCGACAATCTGTTCGGTGCGCTCGGAATCTACGGATTCGGTAGCCTCGTCGGCAAGGATAATCTGAGGATCATTCATGAGGGCGCGGGCAATCAGGACGCGGTGATTTTCGCCGCCGGAAAGTTCGCGGGGATAGCTGTTGGCAAGGTGGGCAATTCCAAGGCTTTCTAAAAGAGAAAGGGCACGAGCGGAAGGACCATCGCCGGTCTGGAAGGTGGCACTGCCATTTTTTAGCGTCCCCTTCCCGCCGCCAAGGTAAACCGGCAGGCGCACGTTATCCAGCACAGTAAGATTTTCCAGAAAGCTCTGCTCCTGCGAGATAAAACCGATGTTTTTATTTCGGAAGGTGCAGAGTTCCTTATCCTTCAGCGAAAGAATGTTGACTGGCGCGCCTGAGGAAGCACTATCACTTATCAATATCTCCCCCCTATCCGCCTTCTGCAAGCCCGCAATCAAAGATAGCAAAGTCGATTTACCAGCACCAGATTTTCCGCTCACGCCAAGAAAAGTGCCGTCCTTTACGTTAAGGCTAAAATCCTTAAGTACGGCAATTTTTCCGCGGGGTGTATTAAACTCTTTTGTAAGATTTTTAATTTCAATCATTTTACTTCTCCGTAAGGCTCAAATTTTGAAATCCGCACTGCGCTGAAAACAGAAGAAAGCAGACATGCCGAAATCGAAAGAACAAAATCAATCAGGGCAAAAATCACAAGTTGACTTATGCCTGCCATCGCAAACGGAAGACCAATCTTATCTGAAATCAGAACATTAAAAGGAAGAATTATCAAAAGAGAAAAGAAGATGCCGATAATCGCCCCTCCACTTCCCAAAAGACCTGCTTCTGTAAAAACAATTCCCCGCAAAGTCGAATGACTTGCACCAAGCACGCGCAGAATCGAAAATTCCTTAAGGCGCTCGTTGATTGAAAGTGAGAAAACAACTGAAAGGGTCATAAAGGCAATAACAAGCACCAGAATGCAGATGGCATACAAAAAGACGAGAATTGCAGAAAGCTTATTCATCAGGCTGGAAACTAATTTTTCCCCCTGAATAATCTGTATTTTCTGCGCTGTCTGATTTTCAACTGCACGACGGATTTTCAGCGCCGCACTGTCAGCTTTTGCGCCGTCAGAAAGCTTTACGAAAATCACGCTGACCTTAGAGCGGATGTCATCGCCGGTAAAAAAGCCGAAGCCCTTCTGTTTTGCATCAAAATAGATTTTTTCAAGAGTTGCAAGGTCTGTGTAGATTACGTTATCCATACCGGAACCGCTCTTGGCAAGCTTTGCAAGCACCTTATGAATCTGCCCGAAAAATCTCACAGTCTTTTTTTCTATATTGACGTTGCAGCCGGCAAAAAGAACCTCACTAAAGCCGCCTGAGGAGGCATTTTCACCAGTCCCGGCGTCCCCTACATTTTCCAGAGCCCTCTTGTTATACCGACTCTTCGCCCAGTTTTTTACGATAAAATCTGTCTTTGGATCAAAGCCGATAATCTGAACGGGAAAATCACAGCAGCTGTCAGAAACTGTCGCAAGGTAAATCTGGCTGGTCGCTGCATCAACGCCCTCCACCCCGCGAACAATTTCTTCTATATTGCTATCCATGTAGAAGTAATTAGGTGTGCCGTAAAGCAGAAGGCTTTCCATTTTCTGTTCGGAACCTTCCGGCACAATCATAAGGTCGGCCCCAAGCCGTGACTGAATCCCAGTGATTCCGCTTTTCAGGCTTGAGGTAAAGATAAGACTGCCAAGCAGAACGGCAGATGTAAGCGCAATCACAATTAAAAGCGCCGCCGTCCTGTAAGGCTTTTGTTTAAGATTTGAAAGTGCAATATATCTTGAACTTATCGCTTTTTCCATAAAGAAACACTCTGCGCAAGGGCTGAAACTAAAATCAAAATCGCAAATATAATCAAAGTTGGTTTTGTTACCACATGGCAGTGCATCTTTTTCATTCCGCAAACACCGATTAAAACTGTAGGTGTAAGTAAAACACCAAGCGCATTAATAAGAAGACCAAAGTTCAAGCCAAGCTGATATTTTGCATCAGATAAAAGGAGCTTCAAAAGACCAAGAAGAACAATCGAAAGTCCGAGAAAAAGTTCTACTCTGGCAGTCCAATGACATTTCATTATTTTTTCGCCGATTTCGCAAACGTGAGCAAAAGAATAAGGAGCTGCGGTTACAAGAGCACCAAGCAAAACAAAAATTACAGCAAAAACAAGGTTAGATTTTTTCATAAGACATCCCTCTTTTATGTTTTTTATTACCTATTCATCTACTAGGTATTTAATTTATACAAGATTTTACCTATCCTTGCAATAGGTTTATAAACAAAAGACTTAAAGATTATTACCTATTGCATTAGTAGGTAAAGCGTGTTATACTAACTTTAACCTATCTTATTAGTAGGTGGTTATTCTTGCTACAAGGAGCGTAATAAATGTATAAAATCTCTACGCGCGGACAATATGCGCTTTTAATCATGGAAGATTTAGCAGAAAACGGTACAGAAAACTATGTTCCTCTCAGGCTTCTTTCTCACAGACGAAATCTTTCTGTTAAATATCTGGAACAAATTCTTTCAAAACTTGTAGGAGCAGAACTTGTTGAAGGATCACGCGGAATAAACGGTGGTTATCGATTAAAAAGATCGGCACAGAACTACACTGTGGGCGAAATTCTTCGTGTTATGGAAGGAGATCTTTCTCCACGAAACGAAAATGAAGGAAATACAATTGAATCACCAGGAACTGAGGAATTCTGGAATAATTTCGGCAACGCTGTAAATGGTTTTGTTGATTCTGTAACCTTAAAAAGCATTACAGACAAAACTCAGTCATTTGCCGGCTATGAATACTGCATTTAACTAATACATCAGAGGTGAAAAATGTCTCTCAACATCGAAACAAAATGCCTTCATCTTGATTTTGACTCAAATTCCAAGGCAGGCGGAACTTCGGTTCCGAGTCCCTGTAATCACTACGGTTCAGTAAGTTTCCCAATTTATCAGACGGCAACTTATGCCCACCCGGGAGTTGGACAGAGTACAGGTTTTGATTACAGCCGTCTTCAGAATCCTACCCGCGAGCAGCTGGAAAAAGTAGTTGCTCAACTGGAAGGAGGAATTGATGCATTTGCCCTTTCTTCAGGAATGGCTGCAATTTCTCTTTTAATGAAACTTTTCAAACCTGGTGATCATTTGATTGTTGATAGTGACCTTTACGGTGGTTCAATAAGGCTTTTTGACCATGTAACAGGCAAAAACGGAATCAATTTTACCCGGGCAAACTGTTCTCAGGACGCACTTGAACCTTTAATTACAGCTCAAACCCGGGCAATTTACATTGAAACACCGACCAATCCGATGATGAACGTAACTGACATTGCAGCTACTGCAGAAATTGCCAGAAAACACGGGCTTTTATTAATCGTCGATAATACTTTTATGTCACCCTACTTCCAGAATCCTCTTGAACTTGGAGCAGACGTCGTCATTCATTCTGGAACAAAATATCTTGCAGGTCATAACGACACGCTTGCAGGTTTTATTATCACAAAAAGAGAAGACATTCAGGAAAAACTACGCTTCTTAATCAAAACTACAGGTGCCGGGCTTGCTCCTTTTGACTGCTGGCTTACACTTCGCGGCATTAAAACTCTTGCTGTCCGCATGGAAAAAGCCCAGAAAAATGCAAAAAAGATTGTTGAGTGGCTTAAAAATCAAAAAGTTGTAACGAGAGTAATTTACCCGGGACTGCCGGAACATCCGGGATATAAAATTCAGCAGAAGCAGGCCAGAGGTTTTGGCGCTATGGTTACTTTCAATGTTACAAGTGAAGAAAAGGCAAAATCGATTTTGAACCGGGTAAAGCTGATTCAGTTTGCAGAAAGTCTTGGCGGAACTGAAACTCTTATCACCTACCCTGTTACACAGACTCATGCTGATGTACCGGAAGAACTGAGATTGAAAAACGGAATTACAAATCAAACTCTCCGACTTTCCGTTGGAATTGAAAATGAGCAAGATCTGATTGCAGACCTTGCCCAAGCCTTAAAATAAGCTGAAATTAAAACACTGAACAGATTCTTTGCAGCGCCTCTTCCAGAATGGAACGTGGCGTTGCAACATTTATACGATGAAACTTTTCACCTTCACTACCAAACATTTTTCCATAATCAAGCCAGACCTTTGCCTTATGCAAAATTCTATCGCTGATTTCATGGTCTGAAAGTTCTGTAAACTGATGAAAATCAAGCCAGACAAGGTAAGAACCTTCAGGTTTTACAACGCGGATTTTAGGACAATGCTGTGAAAGATATTTTTCTGTAAAAAGCACATTATCCCAGATATATTTTTTTGCTTCATCAAACCACTCCTGCCCCTCTGCATAGGCCGCTGTACTTGCAGCAATTCCCATAAGACTCGGTTCATCATAACCGGTTCTGTCAATTTCAGTCTGAAGTTCATTCCTGATTTTTTCATTTTGAATTATGATATTTGAAAACTGCAGACCCGCAAGATTAAATGTCTTACTAGGCGAAGTACAAATAATTGAATTCTGGGCTGCCTGACTGGAAAGTTTTGCATATACAGTATGGTGATTTTCTCCAAAAGTAATGTCAGAATGAATCTCATCTGAAAGAACAAGAACATTATGACGAAGACAGATTTCGCTGACTTTCTCTAATTCTTCTTTTTTCCATACACGACCACCAGGATTATGCGGTGAACAGAAAATAAAGAGCCGTACATTTTCCTCTATGATTTTCTTTTCAAAATCGTCAAAATCAATTTCATAGTGATCATTTTTGAATACGAGTGAATTATTTACAACCCGACGCTTATTCAAGGTTATTACATTTGCAAAAGGATAGTAAACCGGCTTTTGAATAAGGACTCCATCACCTTCCTTAGTAAAAGCCCGGATTGCAGAAGCAATAGCGAAGACAACTCCCGGAGTATTTATAATCCATTCATCCTGAATTTCAAAATCATGCCGGCTCTTAAACCAGTTTTTAACGGCCTGATAATAACGGCTGTCAGGACGACTATAGCCGAAAATCCCGTGTTTTGCCCTCTCTTCAAGCGCTCTTTGAATGCAGGGAGCTGTTGGAAAATCCATATCCGCAACCCAAAGACTGATGGCATCAAGCGGTTTATTACGTTTTTCCGCCAGATCATATTTAATGGCAAAAGTATTTTTTCTGTCTCTTACACTGTCAAAATCAAATTTCATATTTACCTCGCTTATATACCTACCTAACTACTAGGTTATTTATAAAGGTAAATGCAGTAATTGTCAATATAAATAGAAAATAAAAAGATTATTTTACTTATTACGCTTACAAAGTTATACGCTTAACCCGCTTGCTGATAGAAGTCAGCACTTCGTAGGAAATTGTATTTCCAATTCTGGCAAGGTCTTTATACTAGCCTACTTCTTGTTATTTCTTAGCTCTTTTACTAATAAATCAACCTGGTCATGAAGTTCTTTATATGGCTTTTGAAGTTCAGAGTCTTCCATATCACAATAAATAACTTCTTCATCGGCACGAACAGTAATGCTTACAGTATCAGTAATTTGCATTACAAATTTTCTATGGCCAGTTCTATCTTTTTCTTCAGGTCCAAATGTGCAATCCGGGAAAAGACTGCATACATATTGCATGAATTTTTCTGCAGCTAAATAGCCGTTTATTTCAGAAGGATTATTATTTAAATGCCACTTCAACTCTATATTACTGCATTTATCATCGTAAAAATAAATGAAAGTTTCGAATTTTAAATTAGCAAAATCATGCCAGAAAAAAAACGAATCCTTGTAAAGCATTTCGCCTAACATGGTGACATGTGACTGCTCAACAATAAGGTCAGCAATTTCTTCAGCATTTCTACAATCATAAGAACCAGCAAGGAATCCGCCTGCTTCATAATCCGTATACTTAATTTTATTCTGAGCCAAAACATTTCTTACTGTTTCATAATCACTACCCAGGGAAATATCTTTAAGGACGTGAAAATCAGAACATGAAGTTGCAAAAAGCGCAAAGAAAACCAACACAGAAATACAGAACTTTTTCATCATTTGAAGTAACCTGACCTTTTTTTAAATCTTTTGTTAAGTTTACAATCAATTTTTCTTATTGTATAGTTAAAATCAAATGAAATTTAATAATCCTGTAACTGGCATTGTAAGGTTTACGATGTCTAACATTGCATTATTTGTATTATTTTTTGCTGAAATTATTGCAGTTGGCCTTGTTCTTGGAATCAAAAGCTGCTTTCCGGTTTTTGAAAAGGCAGAAAAAATTCACAAAAATATAACTTATTTTCTTCCTGCTCTGGCAGTTTTTGCCCTTAGCCTTGTTTTTGTAAAGATTAATAAAAAATATTTTCATCTTACGCTTGGAAAAATCATATTCCGCTATATTGTTCTTTTAGATTACGGCCTTGATATAAACTATAAAGAAGAAATGGGCCGTAATTTACGCGACTATGCGCGTCGCTTTAAATATGATTTAGAGAGGTAAAATTTTATGAAAAGAACTACTTCATTTTTAGCTTTATTACTACTTGCCACTCTGCTAAATGCCCAGAGATGGGATTTTTTTCAAGATGAATCAGAAGGTTGTAATTTTACGGCAAAAAATTACAAAATCGTCGGCAATACAAATCTTTACAACTACAAGGGAAATGTTATAAATCACATTCCGGCAGACACACAATTTACGTCGGCAAAAGTGGCTTCTGTGCAGGATGAATCGGTTGAGCCATTTGATATGTTTGAATATTTTATCGGCTATGACGGCGGCTGGATTTCTACGGATAATATTGTTCTGGAAGATTCAGAAGTTTTTTCAGACGCGATAGTTACCTGCAATAAAAATCGCAATGAAAAACGATGGATTCCAGCCTGGTACAATACGATATTAACTTCCGGCAAAAGAATGGAAAATTTTTCCGACATTTATGATAGTTTTGGTTTTAAGAATAAAGATGCCTTTTCATTAACAGATACCCACAAAATTATAATTAACAATACTTTGTTGATTTTCCGTCCAATTCTTGGTTTAGACTATTATTTTTCAATTAAAAAAATAGAAAAAAAGAATTCTGTTTTTTATGTCCAGTGTGAAATTTTAGAAGACAAGCAAAATGATTACTATGGTTTTAATAAAATCTGGGCAAGAGATTCCTTTTCTTATCTTCCAGACCTGACAGAAAATCGTAACTGCACTTTCATACTAGAACAAAACGGAAATCGCCTTAGGCTTTACAATGGCGAAAATTACAAACTGATAATCGAACTCATTCAGACAGATAAAGCCTGGTGCGATTCAATGATAAAATATATTGATTCGTATTACAAAAGCCGTCCGGCAAATCTAAAAGCAATCGAAGAAAAACTAGACCATCCCTGGTCAGACCCAAAGACCGGTTTGCCTGAAGGAAATTCTGCAAATAAAGCCAGCATTGCACCAGGCAAAACAATGACGGTCACCGAAAACCTGAAACTCCGTTCCGGCGAAGCTACCACTACCCCAGTTCTTACCGTAATGTCTGCAGGCACAAAAGTAAAAATTCTCGAGCTTGGCAAGGCTGAAACAATCGATGGCATTTCTTCAAACTGGGTAAAGGTTGAAGTTCAGTCCGACGCTAAAGACCGCGACGGCAAAACTATAAAAGCCGGAACTGTGGGCTGGTGTTATGGGGGATATCTGGAATGAAAACATCAATATCAAAATATCTGACAATCCTCAACGCAGGGTTTATTCTCTATTCATTATTCGTTATGGTATGGGTTTATATAAAAAATGGTAACTCTTATTATGTTGATGATGTCTTAAAAGCAGCACTTTTTCTGAATCCTATATTTTTAATTTTGGAAATAATTACCGCAAAAGTTTCAAAAGGCAGACAAAGAGCCTGTAATTGCATTTTCATTGTGGCAAATATCCTGCTATTCCTGATATTGTTTTACTTTCAGATTTGTATATGGTGTTCACGAGGCTAAGGAGTGTAAGTTTTTTCATTTAGTTTCCCTCAAAATCTAAAACAAAGTGTTTATACTTCAAAGCTCTTTTCCAGCGGGCCGGAAGTTCCTCAAACTCAAGGACGGTCGGGTCGTTTTCATCCCATTCCTCATGGCGGTCAGAATATTTTTGATTTTCTGAATACAAGTCCATAGTGTAATTATAATAGAGCTGTCCGGTCTGTTTGTATTTTTCTTCTGACTCATTCCATTCATATATGTCATAATAAATTAAGCCGTGGGTTGTATTCCAGCTTGAATATAAAAGCCTGTTGATTTCATCACATTTTATGTATGTCGGACCAATATCTTTCCAAAAATCAGGATTAAAATCATAACGCTCTTTGCGCTCGTTCCAGAAATATGCATCATAAGCCGGTTGCGCGCCGTTCATCGTGTAACCTGCCAGAATCAGAATGTCGTCATAGCCGTCAAAGTTTAAATCTACAAGTTCAAAATGTTTTCTTTTAATTCCCAAATAAGGAGGTTCATAACTTTCCCTAAAACCAAATGCTCCGTCCGGATTTCTGCCGTAAACATATTCCAGATTTTGTATTCTCTTTCCCTCGCCCCAATCATGGGAAACTTCAATATGCATGATTTTATCTTCAAAAGCCTTGTCATAATCTGAATCGCGGCAAATCAATTTCGGCAAACAATCATAACCGCCAAGAATATTGATTATTTTCTTTGTTCCAAGACGGCTTATTTTTACGGGCGGATTAACGAGCATGTTTTCGTATTCTTGTATGCCATTCCAATCACCGTTTTTATCCCAGCTGTTTTCAGTATAATGGGACTCGATTTTGAACAGACAAGGCTCATCTTCTATTTCCTTAAAAAAGAGAATTTCATGATGAGAATATCTTCCACTACCCCAGTGAAAATGAATCTCAAAACCGTCTTTATTTTCCTGAATATCATTTTCGTCAAAGTCGAGATCACGTAATTCATCAAAAGTCGGCAACCTCAGTTCCCATCTCCCACCGTTACGCGCAATTGTTACCCAGTGACGGGAATTCGAATATTCCCTGCCTTCTTCATTCCGGCGGTTCAGATAAAAAGAATAATTCGGTTCAGCAGATAAAAAGGAAAGATTCGTGGTAAAAAACAATGTTAAGATTGCAAATAACTTTTTCATTATTCTGATTATATCCCATTCCCGCACTAGTCGACCTCGTTAATATCCGCCTGCCATTATACCACAGGTTTTTAGTTTTATCCTGCAGAAGTGAACATGATGCAACAGTTTAAATAACGATGACTGTTCCGGCATTACGGGCTATAATGGTAATACAATAAATCGTAGGAAACTGCGCAAAGGATACGCAGGGCGCGAAGCGTTGCGAAGCAATGAAGCGACAGCGGAACCCGGAGCAGCCTGGTTTTTGCGAAGCAAAAATGCGCCAAAAAAAATAAGGAAATAAATATGAAAAAAGTGATTTTAATTTTTACGATGATTTTTGTTGCGGGGGTTTCGGCATTTTCCGATGATGCCAGAATCCGTACGGTTGGCGGTGGAGCCGGCATTGTATCTGAAAAAGATGAGCACTTTGAGATAACCGAAGATAAAGACATCGCAATGGTTAAAGAACTGGTCAGTATTACCATGTACGATGACTATTATACTGTCGACGCACAGTTCTGGTTTAAAAATTATGGAAGCGAAAAAGAAATTTATATGGGCTTTCCGACAACTAAAGGCTTTGGACCTGAACAGGAGTTTACCTCTTTTATAAACGGCAAGCAGGTAGAGATAAAGAAATACAAGGATGTGCATTACGAAGATTATGATTATGCTGCACCAGAATGGTATGTAAAAACCGTCCATTTTGATGAATACGGAAGCCTTGTCAGTCAGGTTAAATACAGCGGTCGCTACGGAACAATAAACACCGGCCTTTATTTTGGCATTGACGGCTGGCTACCCTACATTTACGGCACGGGAAAGTCGTGGAAAGGACCTATCGGTAAAATCACGGTTGACGTAAAAAATCTCAGCCTTAAGACTTATATAAAGGAAGTTGACTTTCTGCATAAGAAATTTGGAACAAACTGGGATAAATTTCAGCCATTACCAAAAGATAGTTTTAATTTTAGATGGATTTCGGACGACACATTTAGAATCGAAGCCGACAATGTTGAGCCAGCTTCTGCTAAAGAAGCTTTTGAGTTACAGCTGCATCACTTTAATTATACAAATATCGAAGGTCAGCTCAAAAGCAATCCCGGCGAAAACCCGATTTATGCGCGAGTTGATTTTACAAAATGGAACATAGACAGCGATTTGTGCTTTTATACTAAGAACCAGCTCCGTTTTGCACGCAATGCCTTTTACGCACTGCACGGCAGAAGTTTTGCAAGCAAAGATGTCAAAGACTTTTATGAATCGATAGAAGGATATACAAAAAATCCAGCGTACTCAGACAGTCTCCTTTCTGATGATGAAAACAAACTTGTACAAAAAATTGTTGAAATAGAAAAAAGACGATATGCCCCTCTGGGACAAAAATCTCATCCAGACAGCGTTGGCGATATAGTCTTTACTGACGGAACAGCCACTGCTTACCATGACGGACTTGTACTCTCCGAAGCACAAAAAAATGCCTGCGCTGCAGTTATCTTTTATAAGGGTACGGCATGTTCCAATGACGGCAGAGAGCGATTGCTTGGAGTTGGCTTAGTCCATCTCCAGGAAGAAGACAGACTCCTATGGTGTGACTATGAGCCGTATGGATTGCAAATTGTACCACCAATAGAATGTACGGTAACAGGTTACAGAGGAGACTTTACCTTTACCGGTGACGTTGACGGCAGCGACAACCTTGAACAGATTGGTGCATACTTTACTCAGCTGGGGCAGGAACTTTCAGAATCAGCTGTTGCATACTGGTATCCTCAAGGCAGACCAAGGGACGACACCGCAAATGAAGACCTGTATCCTGTGTTTTACTTTGCAAAAAATTATGCAGATGTGCCCGGAACATATATCAGCGGCACCCGTTTTGAAAAAGGCTGGTATATACCATCTATTGCAGAATTGTATCAGCTGTGGATAAATCAAAAAACTGTAGATTCCGCATTGCGCATGTGCGGGGGTGATGAAATTGGCCAGTGGAGCTATATATCATCCACACAATTCCCAACGGAAGGTGCGTTGGTATACGAACTGTACTTTTTTTCCGGAGGTTGGCATGGATGTGAAAAAAGAAGTCCAAGCCTAGCCTGCGCAATCCGTGAGTTTTAAGCCCAGTGCGATTGAATTACATGCTGAGGTTTGCAGACAGATTGAAAGGAAAAAAAAATGAAAAAAGAAGATCTGGAATATTTTTTAAACTTATTGTATGAAGAAAAAATCGAAGCGCTGAAAACTTTTATAGATGACAACGCAGAAATAATTAATGATGTTACTCCGATGGGAACTTTATTGGAGATTGCAGCCAGTGAAGGAAATCTTGCTGCAGTTGAGTATTTAATAAAAAATGGCTCTGACGTAAATCTTGGCGGCGGACTGGAAGCGTATCCTTTGGTAGAAGCATCTCTTCGCGGCTACTCGGAAATCGTTGAGCTTCTTTTGGCAAACGGTGCCGAACTTGATGTCTCTTCTTTTGAAACAAATCCTTTGTTCGCCGCAATCAGTAATGAGCAGGACGAAATAGCAATTAAACTTATAGACCATGGAATTGATGTAACTGCAAAATATGACATTGGCAAAATAGAAAACTGCGACGCAATGGAATATGCAAGACAGTATGGTCTTACGGAAGTTTATGAATATTTAAAGTCGCGAATCTAAAAAAGAAAAGGAGTCGTATGAAAATTTTTCGAATTAAAAGAGCGGTTTCATCACAGAATGTAACAAAATATGTGGAATTTAAAATTGATGTAACGAGCCCATGGGTTAATGGCGATAGAAAACTTAATCAAATCAAGAATTGAGGATTCGAAAATAAGAAGTTACAACGAAGAAGACAAAAAATTTTATGCGGACGGACTGTCTAAACACAATGCGCTTGAAATACAATATGAAGAAGGCCTGCACAGGTGAAGGCAAAAGGAGATTAAAAAATGACGCGAGATGAATTTGAAAAATACATTCATGAAAATAAGCTTGAGTCTCTTTTTACGATGAGCCGCGATATGGGCGGAGAATACAATCTGCAATATACAAAGTCAGATGAATTCGTAAAACTGCATGAGTACGGCTGCCTCCATGATGAAAAGGGATATTATCTTGCATCCCGTGCAGACGGTGAACGTGGTTATGAAACCGGCGATATCTATTCAGAGCATTATGAAACTGAAGAAGAAGCTCTTGATGAACTTAAAAGGATTGTGGACTGCTACAAGGGATATACAATCGTTCATTCATACAAAGACAGCGTAAATAAATTTCTTAAAGTGATTGCAGGTAAAACTATTGAGCCCCCTTTTAGATCAAAATGGGATGATGACAAATATGATATTTCTTTTTCTGAATTAGATTCTCTTATAAATCAGTTTTTTCCCGGTTGTCCATATGTTTATGATTTATATTTTGATGATAAAATAAACATAATAGCTCCTGAACATGTCAGGATTCTCGGTATAAAAGCCGGATTCGAAAAAGCAGTTTACTGGGAATTTGAAGACAAAGCATACATTATGTTTAATGAACTTGAAGGAACTTACTGCGATTATGACAGCGATGAAACAGGTATTTACAGTCTTTACTACAATTCGCAGTATATAATGATAAAATACGGCTATGACGGCTCGGTCCTGTATAAGCTTGAGCGCGGAGACTTCAGCTGTTCCGACGCCAAATTCAATCCGAAGACCTTTTCAACATGGACTCATTTTCATGATGAATTTCCATGTGAAAAATATCTCGGAATCACAAACGGTACCGTTTCCATAATTATAGAAAGGAAAACATGCAAAATTGTTCATTCTGAAAGAAATAATTGGCAGACAAAAAATCATGAGGAATAAAATATGAAAAAACTGATTACGATTTTCACGCTGATTTTACTTTCTGGTCTTTCTGCGTTTGCGGATGAGGAAAATCCTTTTGATGTGAGTTTTCCACGCTTTTCTGAGGCAGACGTTTTCATAAAAAGTCAGAAAATCGTATGCACAGAAAAACTTGTTTCAATTGATTATGTGATTTCTGGCAAAGAAAAGGAAAATGTTTCGGCTGTAATCGATTGCAAAGTTCTGGGATTCCAGCGTTTGTGTAACGACATCGTAATCCCGCTCGACTTTTGCATAAAATCCGACGGAAAAGAAATCCCCTTTGAAGTTTACCGAAACGGAAACCTTGTGGACAAAAGTTCTTATTACAGCGGTCTAAAAGAATACGGCGGAGAATATAAGTATGAAGATAAAATCGAGATAAAGTTTGCTTTTGAACTAAAAAACGAAAAAACGATTACTGTGTCTTACGAAAATCTAGAGTCATATCATATGTTTGACAGTCTTTATAAAATTCAAATGGCAAAAAATCCAGACGGAACACCAATTGATTATACATTTATTTATCAAGGGCTTGCCGACTCAAAACTTTATCCTTCAAAAATGTGTCTTTCCATCAATGATGGTCGCGGTTATACAAAACAGGATTATACATTGCAGTTTTCTCGTGATACAAAAGGAGAGTTTTTCTGGAAAACGGAATTGAATCAATTTTCGGCTCTTGATGGAGAATGTTTCTGGATTGAGTTTAAGGATTTCGGTGTTCTAGAGGAGATTGCTCTTGTCTTTATTCCCTGTTGGGATGAAAATCCAATGATTAGAGCCTACATAAATGAAACTTCTTGGATTAATTTATCAGAAGAAATAATCCCCGAAAAATTACTTTTTTATATGACTAAATCACAACTTGCACTTTTGAGAAATGCATTTTATGCAATTCACGGCTATAAATTCAAAAATCCTAAATACTCAGAATATTTTGGCCATGATTTTAATAAGCTCTGGTACAAAATAAATCCAAACTTCACAGAAAAAGATTTTAACGAGATAGAAAAAGCAAATATCAATCTCATCAAGAAATACGAGGAGTTGGATTTATGAAAAACAAAAGTCTTGCCTTCACTTCGGTTTTCTTTTTTGCCGGAGCAATACTTATCTTAATGACAAGCCTGCTGTCCGGGGAATTTTCAGGGGTATTTTTTCTGGTGCTCGATTTTATTCCGGAGACTGCACTTGCCTTCTTTTTGCTCAGCCTTGCAAAAAACACAGACAGGGATTCTCTTACAAAGGCAAAGAAGGGACTGTTCGTTATTTTCGTCTTATGCGCAATAAATGCAGTTATCCTGCTTATTATTCATACGCTTGTTATGGTGCTGATTGAAAATCCTGATGAGCACCCGGCTCTTATAAACTGGTTCGTCTGGCTAAATTACCTTAATATTTTTCCTTTTGCCCTTCTCCTTTCGGATATTCCGGCTGTGCTGCAGTGGGGTATCAATCCCATGAACGTTTTTTTGTTTTTGGGAAATGCCCTTGTTCTGACAGGTTTTATCCGTGCCCTGCTGATTTTGAACCGTTCTGTTCGGATTTCTGATTCAGAATATTCTACCCTGCCTGCTGAAAAATCGGAGTACGCTAAAATGATGAGCTTTTCAGAGGCTGTAAAGACATGCTTTAAAAAGTATTTTTCATTCCATGGCTGCGCTACAAGAGCTGAATACTGGTGGTTCCAGCTTTTCTCATTGGTTATAAGCTCCGTTTTGCTTATTCCGGCAATCTCTTCCTTGATAAACCAGGATTACCGAATGTACCTGATTTTTATGATTATCCTGCTTGTCTTTACTTCTGTTATAATCATTCCGGGGATTTCTGTCGGCGTTCGGAGGATGCATGACACAGGAAACAGGGGCTTTTTCATCTGCATTCCTATTGCAAACATCATAAACCTTCTGCTTCCCTCCCTTGAAACAAGTGAATTCAAATCGGGGGAAAACAAATATCCTGTTGCAAATGTTCTGGGAAAGATTTTTGTAGTCTTTAGCCTTATGTCATATATCCTGTATATGGGCGCAGCACTCGCCACAGTATTTCTTCTTTCATAATTTTATTGGTAAAACAAAACCCATTTTGGAGTGTCGTCAGCCTGAATCTTATGCTATAATATTTATAAAAAAGGTGGAAAATGTTTTTAAAATTAATACAAAAGACAAATATAAACGATATAAAAATTACCGGAACTTATTCCTACATAGATATTCAAATATGCGGAAGAACAGCCAGAATCCCAGGTTCAATGGGAATAAGATGTTTTAACTGCAGCAAGGGAGCCTTAGAAAACTGGCTTATCCCGGAAAATGAACCAATTACTCCGGAAGAAAAATCTTTAATAATCCAGAAAATTAAAGAAAAAACAAACAAATCATACATGGTTATCAATTTTGACGAAGAAGACAGCAAGGTTGTTGAAACTCCAGTCCAGCAAATTGAAAAATTCTTCATCAGAAATCTGAAAACTAAATTCAATAATGAAAAAATCAAGAAAATATTCTTTGAAATCGGTATGTTCTGGAATGAAGAAGAGGAAGAATGCATAGATTTACATATGATTGTTGTATCGGAAGAAGAATATTCCAAAATCTTAAATTTAAATACTCAAATATATGGAAAATCAAAAGCAATTAAATTAGGTAATCAAAGTGGGGAATATGTAACAGAAGATTACCGGAATTGTATAAGTTTCCCACAGTATGATTTTATACGTAATAACTTCAAGAACTATAAAGAAGCCGTAAAAATGGCAAAACAGGTTATCAAAGAGTTTAAAAGTGAAAATCTTGCAGATTTTAATTTATCTGAAGATTTTAAAATTTATAATTTATATGAATACGAGGATTAAAAATGAAGATTTTACTTTACATTTTCATTGTCTTATTTATTTTATTTATTAAAAGATATAGAAAGGTAGTAAAAAGAATAAAAGAGGAAGAAGAAAAGGAAAAAGCCCCCCAGCCTATTGGATGGCATGCAATAGAAAATGAATTTTTACGTGTATATCCGGGCCAGGATAATCCGAAACATTACGGAACAATTATCCCCTTTAGCCTTGGCGGGAAAGATCCTCTAAATGGAATCAGTATTTATGAAGGCAAGGATTTCTGGCATTTTGTATCTTTTGGTTTAACCGAAGTCTATGAAAAAGAAAGTGAAGATAAAGAAATAAGCGGCTATGGATATGAGCTGACATTTAAGCTTAAGAAAGATAATTATGAGGATGAAGAAGCTGAGTTGAAAAATGTATGCGCCATCCTCCAAACTATAGCACGCCTGGTTGTCGTAAATGGCGAAGTATTTTCTGCAAATGAATATATATATACCGGACAGACAGAAGGAATAGATTCAAAACGCCAGTCAAAACTCACAGGTTTTATTCTTGTAAAAGATCCTTCAGTTGAGTCAATTGAAAGCCCAAATGGTAAAGTCGAATTCCTAGAACTGATAGGTATGACAGACTCCGAATTAAAAACTTTATCAACAAGAGCTTCCGTAGAAGAGATTTACAAAAAACTTAATTCAGATATTACAGATTATAAGAGAGAAGCAATAGTTTAACCGTGCTCTTCTGACATTACATGTCTATTCTTCGTACCTTTCATTGTAAATCGTAGCATCCTCATAGATGGACACGTCGTTCCAATTGATGTTACTGACGTACCTTTCATTGTAAATCGTAGCATCCTCATAGCCGATTTTTTCAACAAGCTGATTTTTCTCGTTGTAAATGTATTCGGTGTAATCGTTCGACCAGTTTGAGTTCTGGCATACGCGCATGGCACAGCGGATTCGGCCTTTTTCATCGTAGAGAAACTGATTTATATAGTAAGAATCGTAATCATATTTTCTTAGAAAATCGCGCTCCTTTTGGGAATATTTTTCGGCGACCTTTTTTCCGTCGTTGTATAAAACCTCAGTTTTTCTGCCAAAATCCTCCGTAGTTTTCACTTCCACAAATTCCGGCTCAAAATCGGGGTCATCATCCCAGGAGATGCTCTGCGCGAAAATTTTTCCGTCTTCATATTTGTAAACTTTTGTACCACCGCCAGCGTGGCCCGCCTGATAGCTAAACTCAATAAGCCGTCCCTGCTCATCATATTCGTACCAGCGGAAATCTTCTCCAGAAATACATTTACCTTCGCCAAAAGATACTGTCAGCGGGTTTCCGTTACGGTAAAAAAGCAGGTCAGAAATCTTGATGTTTTTCAATTTGCCTTTATATACCGAACTCATTTTGAGCCTGATTTCTGTGGCTACAATTTTTTCACCTTCGTATAAAGTCTGTTCTATACGTTTATCCGCCAGCACAAGTTTCTGCTCATAGTCTTTGTTGCGGCAATTCCAGATTTCAGCCGTCAGCTCCTTTGGTCGTCCGTTGAGCTTGTTAACCTTTTTGTCCGAGTGTCCTGTTTTTATTGTCAGTTTGTCAAAAACAGCAGGCTCTGCAAAATGAATTTTTAGCAGATAATCATCAAGGTTTATTTGTTCCAGTGCAACTTCGAATGTAGTTGTACCGTCACCGTCAAAGAGGTTTACCGGAGAATATTCCATAGGATTTTTATCATAAGTCCAAATATTTTGTGCAACCGGAGCGTAAATTTTAATGTTCCCGGAATCTGTAAGCGTTATGTCTTTTTTAGGCAGTAATTCAGCTTCAGCATTATTTTTCTTTACACACGAGGCAAGCACAAGCGGCGCAATAAAAATCAAAATCAGTTTTTTCATATATATGATTATAACATTAATTTTTTATCTTTTCCTACTGCATGGGTGTTCATTCTGGAAGTATTGATTATAGCCGCTGAATTCTGACTTTTCAAATTACCTGTGCGAAATTGCAAAAAAGAATGAACTTGTCCTTCAAAGCGAATTTGGTCCTACGGGTTTTACTTTCAAAGATTATGATGCCCTGCTTGCCGTTTTTGATTATGCCGGAAAAAATGCCGGTGATATATATTCCATCGATTTTGATTTCTGTTTTTTCAATTTAGAAGATTTTGAACAGTTCCGCGAAGAAATTTTAGAAAGCGAGGCTGCGCCAGAAAAACTCAAGACTTTTATGAAAGGTGTTAAAATTAATTTCGAAAGCAATAATGAGGAAACGGAAGATTATGATTTCGAATTCTACACCTCTGAAGGACAGAGAAGGTTGTTTTCAGTCTTTCAATCCGTTGATGATGGCATCCCGTCTATAAATGTTTTTATTCTGGAAAACCATTATTCGGATTAGGTTCTTGATTTGAATTATTCATATTTGTATAACATAGAATTCGGGGAATATGGAGTATTGAAAAATTAGAAAAAAGAGATGGAGTTTTGAATGAATAGACGATTAATAACTGTACTTAGTATATTTTTTTTGGCTTTAAACTGTATTTTTTCTCAAAGTTTTACAGAAATAAGAGAAGAAGTTGAATGTTCTTCGTCGTTTTTAGTTCATTCAACTGGATATGAACTAAAATTCGTGAGATATATTCAGATTGAAGATTACTATATTTTAAATTATACCGATTCTCATTTATATCAGCAAGTTGGAACTAACAAGTATGTGTTATTTGTAAAAAAGATTGGAAAAAGCGATATAGAGTTTATGTATGCTTATCCATTTCCTGAAATTAATAGTCTTTTAAAAAAACAAATAAAATATACTGAAAATATAGGCACAACTTTCATAGCTGATTTTAATTATGATGAAGCTAATGAATATTTATCATTTAGTATGCTTGATTTTAATTGTGAAATTCAGATTTATAAATTCTTTAACAATACAAATCTTATAAAATCTAACTTTTGCACAAATACAGATTTGTTTTTCCCAAAGCATGATACAAATGAACTTATAAAGCATTTCTTTCAAGATAATCTGTATTTTTGCATAATAAATAACAAACGTGGCTTTTGTCTTACCACATTTTATAAAACAGAAAACAATATAAAAGAGAAAAAACTTTTCTTTTCATGGTCATCAACTGAGCAACGTTATATTCTTGATGAAACTGTAACCGACGATCACTTAAAAAATGCCTGGTGTCCTGAAGATTACTTTGCCTACAACGGATTAAAGTTTTCAAAGCTGGATTCCAAACTGACAGAAGCAGACTTAAAAGATTTAGATAAATCCCAGCTCCGCTTAATGCGAAACGCCGTCTACGCCCGCCACGGACGCATTTTCAAAAGCGTAGATTTGCAGTCGCTTTGGGAATGTTACACATGGTATAAAAAGAATCCAAATTATAACGATTCTCTGCTAACTGATGTTGATAAATATAATATTAAACTTATACAAAAATATGAAGCAAAATAAAGAATGCAGATAGTTTTTCATATTTTATTTATTATTATACTACGGAAAGTGCCTGTTTGAAACCTTCCGACTCTGCCAGAAGGCCCAGCCGGGTAGTAAAGGTGGCACATTCAACCTGAATCTTTCCAGAAAGGGCGGCGCGTCTGCGTAAGTGATGCAGGATTTTTTCCATTACGATTTGCATAGTGCGGGATAAGAGACCGCCCTTACTTCCGGCGCTAAAGCTATCTTCCGCCACGATGATTTTGCAGGCTTCTTCAGTGGAGATTGCAGAAAGCACAGCATTGACAGTCTGCTTGCCTGCCCCTGCCTGAATGGCGGCGGCAGCGAGAAGTTCCATGCGGCAGTCGGCGATTTTTGAATGGGTATTCATAATTCCGCCGGAAACTTTGATTAGCTTTCCTATGTGACCGACCAAAAGAAAGTTTTCAAATCCAAGTTTTACCGCCATATCAACGGTGTCGCCAATAAAGTTTGAGCATTTTACGGCACGGTCGAGGTCAAAATTGTATTCAGATTTAATGAAATCAAGACCGTAATTTCCAGGAGAAACGACGGCAGTTGAGTTTCCAAGCTCCCGCTGCTGACGAAGTTCTATAAAAATTGTGTCTAAAAGTGCCTGACTGCTCATCGGTTCTACAATGCCGCTTGTTCCAAGAATTGAAATGCCCCCTTCAATGCCAAGACGCGGGTTAAAGGTTTTTAGGGCAATTTCCCGGCCTTCGGGCACCGAGATTTCTACCGCAAGCCCGCCCCTGTAATCGCAGAGCTGGCAGACCTCCAGCACTTCTTTTTCTATCATCTGGCGGGGCACTGAGTTTATGGCATGGTTCCCTACCGGCTGGTCCAGCCCTGGTTTTGTCACCAACCCGACGCCCTGCCCGCCTGTAATCACCACTTTCGCGATGGAGGGCGCATAATCCCCCGGCGCGCCGTCAGGCGCCTTTTCACAAAAAGTCACCTTTGCCACAACATGACAGCCGGTCGTAACGTCGGGATCATCGCCGCCGTCCTTGATAACCGCACAGCTGACCTGACGCTCGGAACGGGAAATATCCACAAGCTGAGCGGTGAAATCCAGCCCTTTGGGAGTAGTAATTTTGATTTCGTTTTTGATTTTGCCGGTCAACAGCATGTAAGCAGCAGCCTTTGCCCCCGCCGCGGCACAGCTGCCGGTTGTAAAGCCGTACCTCATTGTGCCCCCTCGCCGCCTCTCGTGCCCGCAGGCATTCCGTACAAAAGCGCGTTACAGATTGCGGCCGCCACCGTACTTCCGCCCTTTCGACCTTCGTTTATGATGTAAGGCACGTCACCCCCCAGAAAGAGTTCCTTTGCGGCAACAACGTTTACAAAGCCGACCGGAACGCCAATCACAAAATCAGGACGGTATATACCGCACTTTTTCATTTCGTGGAGGGAAATCAGAGCCGTGGGCGCATTTCCGAGCGCAAAAATCACCTTTTTTCCAAGAGCAGCGGCACGTTCCATGCTGACAGCCGCCCGGGTCAGCCCCCGCGATTTTGCCTCAGCCGCCACATCCTCGTCTGCCATAAAACAGTGAACCTGGCCGCCAAAAGCCTCCAGCCGCCGCTTATTAATTCCAGCTTTGGCCATATTTGTGTCGGTAACGATGTGAGCGCCTTGGCAAATGAGTTCACGCGCCACTTTGACCGCATCCGGCGAAAACTTCAAGGTCTGTGCAAAATCAAAATCCGCCGTCGTGTGAATTACCCGCATGATTACGTCTTTATTTTCCGCCGCCAGCTTGATTTTTCTTTCCGCAAGCTCCCCTGCAATAATCTCAAAACTGCGCGCCTCGATTTCCTCAGGCTTTACAAACTCAATCATTTTCCCTCACCTTTTTTATGGCTTTTATCAGCCGCCTGTTTTCCCGGTGGCGTTTGACTGCTACCCTATAAAATCCCGAACCCAGCCCTTCGTAATCTGAACAGTCACGGATAAGGATTTTTTTCTGTAAGAGTGATGTCGGGAGCGGCGCATCAACTGGAGCATGGGAGTTTTGATTACCGCCGCCAGCCACCGCTCCTACTTGAGAAGGCATTGCGCCGTTCCCGAAGTCATCCTTAAAAAGAATAAAATTTACATCTGAATTATAAACCTTAAAACCTAAAGCTTTAAGTTCGGCAGAAATATATTCTCGTTCCTGACAAATAAGAGCACGTGCCCGGGGCAGATAATTCCCCGATTTCAAAAGTACAAGCCCCACTTCCTGCGCAGGGACCGAAACATTCCATTCGGGAAGTGCCGCTTTTAAAGCTGTTGCTGCCTCACTATCCGGACAGATACAGAAACCCAGACGGAGCCCAGGAATTGCGAAAGTTTTTGTGAAAGCACGAAGAATGTAAACACCGGCAGACGACGTTTTATTTTGAAGCGCCTCCTCAGGCACCGCAAGTTCAATAAAACACTCATCAATCAGCAGTTTTACTTCAGATTTATTGCATAATTGTATGATTTTTTCGACGATTTTTGTATTAAAAAGTTTACCATTCGGGTTATTCGGGTTAGTTAAAATAAAAAAATCAGGTTTTTCCCGCCCGATAAGGTCGTTCAAACGATCAAAATCACTTTCCCCAAAAGCAAAATCTTCTTTTTCATTCAGATAAAAATAAAGCGGAATGGCACCGCAGGCCTTAACAGCCCGCTCATATCCTGTAAAAGACGGGGCAAAAAGCAGAATCTTACGTGCCCTCTCCGCCCGAAGGAGCGCCTCAATCAGTTCACTGGCCCCGTTTCCAAAGACAAGCTTTTCGACAGCAAGCCCCAGCTTTTTACTCAAGGCATCCGTCAGCCCCCTACACTTCTGATCCGGGTAATTTGAGATTTTTTTCAGCGCACGCAAATAGGCAATTTTTGCACCCAGCGGTAACCCCAGCGGATTTATATTGATAGAGAAATCATGCTTTATTTTGTGTGAGTAAATATCGCCGCCATGCATATCATAATCCCAATGCATATAATTTCGCATAAAACTATCGCTGTGTACATAAGAAAATCATTGAGATATCTATATTTTAAGATTATCATTAAATTTAAGTACGTCTATATTTGGTTTACACTGACATTTTTTGCAGCCTAAACCTCTTATAGCGGATACGGAGAATATTATGGTGACGCCCGCACTGGGGCGCAAGGAAGAAAATGAAAAAGTTATTATCAGAATTATTTATTCTTATATTTTTAGGTACAGTAATCTTTGCAGAAACAGGAACCGTTTTGGATGATAGGGTTCGTGTGAGATCGGCACCGTCCTTGAAATATTCTACTGTCGTTGGCGTAGTAAACAAAGGTGACAGATTAGAAGTCGATGCTAAAACTGAAGAATTTGATAACATTGACGGTTTTTCAGAACCCTGGTACAGGGTTGAATTCAATAATAATGAATGCTGGATTTACGGAGGTTATTTTTCTGTAGATTCAAACATTGAATATTTATCAGAATTATCAAAATCCCGTGCCATGAGCAACGCCTTGTTTAACTATAATGTAAACTTTGCCGCGAATTGCGGCGACTACTTAAGAAAAGGAAAAAATGTAAAAAAAACATACGAAACCTTTAAGGTTGAAGGCGGTTATGAAATAAACGCCACTTGTTATAATTTTGAGTATGGCTCGGTTATAATTGATTGTTATACAAGTGATGATAAATATTTTACATGGGTTTGCACATCAATTATCAAGGATGGTGAAACTCCACTTAATATCAAACTTAATATGACAATAGAAGAAGTAAAAGCAATATTTGGAGATTTTGATTACATTGATGCAAATAAAGCTTTTATATATGGCGGTGGTATTCGTGCTGAATTCATCTTTGATAACAACAGACTTGAAAGAATAAATCTGGTAGTGGATGGTTGTTAGATTAATGTTAAATTACAAAGGATTAGATATGAAAGCCTGTGCTAACTTGCTTATGATGTCTATCTGCAGTAAGAAAAAACACATAACATGCGCTTCAAATCGGATTTTGCGGTCAAGCCGCGCCACCGTTTAAGTTGTTATACGGACGCCCGCACTGGGGCGCTTTGGGGAAAAAATGAAAAAAGTTATTTTATTATTTTGTATTGCCTTACTTTTTATAGGATGTAATAAAAAATCTCAAAAAGAAAAAAGTCCTAACACAGATGTAGTTCATACTGAAAAAAGTGTAGAAATAAATACTTCGAATAATAATATAATTATTTCAGATTCAACTGAAACAATTGTCGTTAAAGGTAATAACAATACTATTAGTACAGTAAGTTCTACAAACAACAATAATGAAGTCAGTTTTATATCACCATATTTTGGAACCTATTTGCCCGAGATATATTTATCTGGATTGATAAAATATAAGTCACATAGAAGAGCCTCTGCAGAATTCCGAAAATCTGATGAAGAAAATCCAAATGTACTTTTTGTAAATGAAAAATATGTAGAAGGTATTTATAATTATCATGAAGGAACTTCGGTAAATATACTTGAAACTTCTGAAGATTCTATTAAGGTAAAAACCTTCAATGGCGAAGAAATTTATAAATTAAAAGATAATCAATACATAATAATTGGAGAAACAAAATATAAGAAAATCAATGATACAAAAAAAATTAATGAAGAAGTTATAAGCAGTTTTTTAACCAATACTTTAATGCCTCATAATGTATTAAAAAATGAAAATAGCAGTTTAAAAGTTATTGATAATAAAATATTCTACAATGAAAAAGAATATGAATACGGAACAAATTTAGTTGGGACAAGTCTAATATATGATTATATCCTTAATAAAGAAGACTACGAATCAAAATATATTGAAATCTTGGAAAACAAGATAAATATTTATACTGCATATTCTCCTGATGATAACTATGATTGGGGATGGATAAAAGATGCAATATATAAAATTGAAAATTCTTTTGAATATTAAAAAATATTTTTAAGTCTCAAAATGAGTTTTCTAAAATATATTTCGTATAACATGCGCTTCAAATCCGACAAACCAGTCAAGCTGGTTTGCGGTTTAAGCGCGTTGTTATGTGGACGCCCGTACTGGGGCGCTTTTGGAGAGAAAGAATGAAAAAATTATATTGTTTATTAGTTACTGCATTTCTTGCACTGACTTTATTTGCAGAAGATGGTTATAAATGTAATCCAACTTACGAAGTTTATAGGGATACATGTTATTATCAAATGACTAACGGAAGATATATTACAAGGGACACTGATTCTGTACTTAAAAAGGGGACTGAAATTTCAGGTCAAACAAGTTATTGGTATTTGAAAGACCCTAAAGCTTCAAATCGATTGAGTCCCTATATTGATCCTTATGATTTAAAAATAAAAGGTTCTGATGTCTTTGATGATTATGTTTTAAGCTCTTTTGATTGGAGAAATAAATCAAGCCGCTGGATTCCAGCCTGGTATATGGAGGCAATAATTCAGAAAAAACGGGAAGTCATTGCTATGGCTGAACCTGGTCGTCTTATACAGGATAATGACTTTTTGCCTGTTGATGTTCCCTGGTACGATTATTATAAAACAGCAGCTTATCTACAGATAACAAATACAGGTTTTTATTTTAATACACCCTTAATTTCAATAAATGGATTCTCATTTGAAAAACTCAAGAAGATAAATGAACACACCTATATTGCAAAAGTATATCCGATGGTGGATGAAAGTAATAAAAGAATATCATGGCTTCCTTATGCAGAAAACCTTCCAGATTTAAAAGATGGAAAACCATTTGAAGTACGCTTTGAAATAAACGGTTCTTCAATGAAGATTTACAATAATAAGACAAACAAAATATTATTTGATTTAATCCAGCTTCCTTTTGATTTAGCTAATGATGCTCTAAATTTCTTTATAGAAACGAATGCCATAGTTGAAACGCTGACAGTTCCAGATGAATATACAAATAGTAGAGAAGAAGATAAGTTTAAATTGGACAGAAGTCTGGCTAAAAATAAATTTATGCTTGTAAAAGAAAATTTGAAATTACGCAATGAAGAAAAAGCATCTTCAGATTTAATAACTGTTATGGCAACTGGTTCCTGGGTAAAAATCCTGACAATTGGAAAAAAAGAAACAATAAATGGCATAACATCAAACTGGGTTAAAGTATCAACTGTTAGAAATTCTGTAGATGCAGATGGTAATAAAATTCCATCCGATACTATCGGTTGGTGCTACGGCGGGTATCTGGAATGAAATATCACATAAAAAGTTCAAAGCCGACACAGGCTCAAGGCCTGTGCGGTTTAACTCATTGTTAGGTTGATGGCGCACTGCGCCACTTATTGTTAATAAGGTAAATCTTCCGACAAATTCTATTTTAAATAAAATCTCGGAGGATTTTATGAAAAAACTCGTTGCTTCAATTGTACTTCTATTTATTACATTTTCTTTCTGCTTGGCTGCTTCATCAAAAGATGAATTTAAAACTACTTATGATGAAGTTGAAGATGTTACATTCATTACCCATAAGGATATGCAGAAAGGCGCATTTTATAATTTAAAAGATTCAGCAACAGGAGAAAGAGAAAATATTTCTTTGTACATTTCTGATAAATCATTAACCATATGGGCTGATTATCAAAACAATGACTGGATGTTTATAGATGGCTTTGTTTTTCTTGATGCAGATAGTAATAGACTAAAAATTGATTATGGAAAAAGATCAGACTCTGATGTAAAAAAAGGTGGCTTAAAAAATCTTTATGTAAGAGAAGATTATGGAGCAATACTAAAAGAAGAAGATATTTCAAACCTAGAAAAACTTCTTTCTTCACAAAAAGTTTATGTCGCTTTCCTTGGAAAAAAGAACACAAAAAAAATGGATCTAAAAGCTAAATATATTCAAGCAATGCAGGCAACTATTGAAAAATGGAACTCAATAAATGAACAATAGGAAAATAACAATCCAGCCAAGTCAAGCTTGTCTGGATTGTTAAACGGCGGGTCAAGCCCGCCTTTTTATTTGACAGTAAATAATGGTATCATATATAATACTACGTAATGAAACAATTAATCGTAATCGATACAAATGTTATCTTTTCCGCTTTGCAAAGTAATAAAGGAAAATCATTTGAATTGATTTCAAAAATTCCAAAAGACATTTTCGATTTTGCGATTTCAGTTCCACTTATACTGGAATATGAAGCCGTACTAAAAAGAAAACTAGATCGAACAATTTTTACTGATTCTGATATAGAAGATTTCATCAACTATCTTTGTAAAGTTGGAATCAGAACAAAATTGTTTTATCTATGGAGACCTTATTTAAAAGATCCGTTTGATGATCATGTTCTGGAAGTTACAATTCAATCAAACGCAAGAACGATTGTAACCTATAATAAAAAGGATTTTAAGGAAGCTGAAAATCTTGGACTAAAAATTCTTACACCAAAAGAATTTTTAGAAACATTGCAGGAGGTATAAATATGGGAAATTTAAGTTTAAGAATACCTGATTCTTATCATACAGCAGTAAAAGAAATTGCAACACAGGATAATATCTCAATTAATCAGTTTATTGTTTCAGCAGTTGCAGAAAAGATTGCCTCATTTGAAACACAGAAATATCTCGAACAAAGAGCAGATAAAGCTTCTGTAGGAAAGTTTAAATATGTATTATCAAAAGTTCCCGGTGTAGAACCTGCTGATTTTGATAAATAAGCAACCTAAGAAGTTCAAAGCCGACAAACCGGTCAAGCCGGTTTGCGTTTTAAGCAATTGTTATGTGGACGCCCTCACTGGGGCGCAAAATTTGAAAATAAAGAGGAATTTTTATGAAAGCAAAGAAAATCATTATTTGTATTTTTTCAATAGTAATGTTAGTTTCATGCAAGGCTAATACAAAAACAAAAGGCGTAAAAATAGATTTCTTTGATTATACTTTAGGTATGGACAAACAAGATGTTGTCAACAAACTTGAAGATGCAGGCTGCGAGCTTATTGATATTATTCAGCCTGCAAGAAATCCTGATGCCTATAATATTGACGGGGAATACAATATTATTGCTACAGAAGCATATTTTTGGGCTTCAAATTCTGAGGAATTATATCGTTTTTATTTTTCAGAAGATAATAAACTTGAAAGCATTTTTGTTTGCATATGTTTTGATTTGTCACAAAAACCCAAAAAAATAGTAAAGGCATATAGAGATGACTATAATAAAATCAATGAAAGTATAACTAATTATATTTCCATGCAAAAAACAGAAAATATTACTGTAAAGAACTGGACTGAACCAGCGAATGTGAAAACACTTCACTTAGAAACTGAATTTACAAGGTATGAGGATGAAGATATATATTTCGAGGTATTTCTTGAAGGAGGCTTTATGCTCGGTGTTTTTTATGGACGAATTTGTTGAAAGATTAGCAGGTATAGGCGTTCCTGCTCTTGTGTTTCTAATTATTATGAGTACAACTGTATGAGAAAATCGACAAATATCCGATTACAAAAGGATTGAAAGAAAAAGTTAAAGCAAAAATCCGTGAATCATAACTTTTAGTCTTTTGCGGCGGGTAAAGCCCGCCTTTTTTATATATTTTGGCTTGACAATAAAGATATACAATGTATACACTTAATTTATGGAGGTGGCATTATGCAAGTAGTAGTTCAGAAATGGGGCAACAGCCTCGGTTTTAGAATTCCGTCACTTTGGGCAAAAGACAACAATGTAAAGAACGGTAGTAAAATTGAAGTAATCGCTGAAAAAGGAAAAATAGTAATTCTTCCTCAAAAAAAGACTCTTGATGATATGTTGGCTATGGTTACTTCGGAAAACATCCATTCAGAAATATCAACTGGCAGTTCGGTAGGTAATGAAGAATGGTAGCATCAAATTATTCTCCAGAAAAAGGCGACTTAGTTTGGCTTGACTTTGACCCGCAGACTGGACACGAACAAAAAGGTCGTCGTCCTGCAATTTGCATCTCTCAAAAAAAATACAATCAGAAAATCGGTCTTGCTTTGTTCTGCCCTATCACAAGCCATATAAAAGGTTATCCTTTTGAAATCGTATTGGAAAATCATTCTATCAAGGGCTGTATTTTAAGTGACCAGATAAAAAATCTTGATTATAGACAAAGAAACTGTGATTTTATAGAAAAAGCAACAGAAGAGGAAATTAATTCTGTTGTAGATAATATAAAATTACTGATTGAATAGAATATCACATAACAAGCTTCAAAGCCGACACAGGCACAAGGCCTGTGCGGTTTAACTCATTGTTATGCTCACACGCCACTGGCGTGGTTATGTAAATTGAATATAAGGTTTTGGATATTTAACAGGTATAAATCCCCGAAATTTTTGGAAGGTCGTCAAACTGTAACACTGGAAAGATTTTAAGGAAAATAAATTATGAAAAAACAACTTGCAAAAATATTTGCGTCAATTTCGGGAGTGATGACTATTTTATTACCTGTCTCTCTGTTTTTTGCTATACAAAGTCAAATCACTTGGCAACATACGGTACTGGATTTACCTTCATTATTTTATTTGATTTATGGGTGGATTCCTGCATTGCTTTGTTCGATTGCTGGCATTGTTTTTTCTATCCTAGTAAAAATCGACACTTTTTATATGCCAAAATTATATTTCTGTACTTCTGTAGTCAGTCTGTTCATTTCCTGCTTCTGGGGCTTCCAAATACTCAAAGTGATGCTCAAAGCTTAAAAATATTTGAAGGAGAAAACAAATGATAGAAATAACAAAACATCTTTTGCCACTTCCTGATGAAACTCTAATTGAGAAAGAAGAATATATGTGGAAAATTAAACTACCGTCTGATTATCGTAATTTTTTAATGAAAAGTAATGGCGGAACTCCAAATAAACAAGAGTTTAAGTATAATAATCACGTTTATATGGTAAATAGTTTTCTGTGTATATTGCAGGATTCAGAAAATAGTGAATATGGATTTTATGATATTGATGTAGTACTTACTCAAATTGAGGATAGATTAACAAGTAATGAAGATTTAATAGGTTGTGAATTATTACCAATAGCCGAGTTATTTGCAGGTGATTATTTATGTCTTGATTATTCAAATAATAAAGATAATCCAACAATCTGTATTTGGAATCATGAAGAATCTGGAGAATTGGAACCTGTAACATATTTTGTTGCCAATTCTTTTTCAGAATTTATTTCTCTTTTATATTAAAAATATAACCAAAAACTGTTTACAAAGCATAAAATTGACGATGTGTACAGTTGAGATATTTATTTTTTACCTTTATCATTTCTTATATGAACGCCCTCATCGTGGTACCAGGAGAAAAAAAATGAAAAAAACTGTATTAGGAACTATCTTGTTATTGAGCACCTGCCTTCTTGCCTTTTCACAAGAATTTGAAAAGACCGAACTTGCAAAAGCAATAGAAGAGGATATTTCTTTCTGTTATAGCAGGAGTGCCCCTTCTTATATTTGGAAAGAAGGTAGAAGTTCAGCTTTAGTCGAAAATAACCAGCCTGCTGATAAATATGAAATTACAAAAATTAATGACAAAGATTATTCAACTGCATGGGTTGAAGGTAAAGATGATGACGGTATAAACGAATGGGTAATTATTCCTGTACAAGATGAATTGGATGATGATTGGGATAATGCCCGCGATAAATATAGTGCTGGGAAAATCGACAAATTTACTATTGAATTTCGTGTCAACAATGGTTATCAGGAAAGTGAAGAATTATATAAAAAGAACAATCGTGTAAAGGATGCAAAGGTTTCAATCTATGCAGTTCCATACACAGTTGGAATGAATTCAGCTCGTCTTACTGCAAATCCAGATTTAGTTTTTGAAAAAACAGTTACATTTTCCGATGAAATAATATTCAATCCGATTTACATCAATTCTTCGAGTTTTGAATTTTCATTCGAATTACCGGAAAAATATAAGACTAATGATAAATACTGCTTTTATCAGTTTTATTTAAAGGTTGAAATAAAATCCGTTTACAAAGGATCAAAATATAGCGATACATGCATTTCAGAAATGCAAGCAAAAACGATTCATTGATTATCAACAAAAAAATAAAATACCAATACAAATAATCTGACATAAAATCGCAGCTGTGTACATAAGGAAAACCGAGCGCTTTATATCCTTATGTTCCGGCGCGCGGACAAAATCCCCGATGTAAGGCTTTTCCTCGAGTTTGCCTTCGTAATACAAAGGCCCAGCCAGCTGCAGACCAAGTGCCCCTGCAACCACGCTTTCAGTCTGAGCAGAATTCGGACTCTGATGATTAAGGCGATCCCGTCGGAAAATATGGATGGCGTTTTTGAAAGAAAAGTCTTTTCCGCCAAAAAAACAGGCCACCATCATAAGAAGGGCCGCAAGACGCGAAGGAAGAAAATTCACAAAATCATCAGTTCTGGCAGCCGCGCGACCAAAATCAATGTAACGGTCGTTTTTGTATCCAATCATCGAATCCATCGTATTTATGCACTTGTAGAAAAAACCTAAGACCGGCCCTCCAAGCGCGCAAAAAATCATGGGAGCAATTACGCCGTCATTTGTACTTTCGGCAACAGTTTCGACCGCAGCCTTAGTTACACCTTCATCAGTCAAGTTCTCGGTATCGCGACCAACAATCATGGAAACTGCATGGCGGGCATCATCTAAAGTAC
This sequence comes from Treponema sp. C6A8, assembly GCF_000619925.1. Lineage (GTDB taxonomy): Bacteria > Spirochaetota > Spirochaetia > Treponematales > Treponemataceae > Treponema_D. The sequence continues at coordinate 161,657 of NZ_JHVB01000007.1, forward strand.
CCTCTTCCAGCGCCCGGTAAACTTTCATGCTTTCGTCCTTGAGCGACTTTGCAGCAAGAATCTGCCAGGTAAAAAGTGCCTCAACCATGCAGAAGGCAATCTTATTTATATAGAAGAAAGATATCAAAACGGAAAGAACAATAGCTTCAGTTACCGCGCAAACAAAGAACACTGTAAGAATGCCGAAAAAGCGTTTTTTTGCGGGGGAATCTCCCTTGTGGTAAAAAATCTTTTCTGCCAGAGAAATTAATTTTCCAATCAACCGCACCGGATGAAAGGGATAGACTGGATCACCAAAAATCAGATCGAGAATAAATCCTGCTGCAAATGCAATTATATGAAAAATCATGGTTCTCAGAAAAATTCAGAACTCACCCCTTAATAACTTGAGCAAGTCCCATTACAATGCGGGTAACCTTTTCTGCACACTCAGCAATATTACACAGGATGCGCCCGGTTACTTCACGCCATTCGCGTTCGGTTTGATCTACAGGTACAATTCCATTGCCGATTTCATCACTGATAAAAATAAGCTTTTTTCCGCCCTTTTCAGTTTCTTCAATCAGCTTCTGGATTTCATCCCAAATCTGAGCAGAAGTCAGACCCGCGGCGAGTTTTTCTTTAACTATGATATGAAAATTATCTATAATGTCTATCTTTTTATGCAAAATTTCATCGGAATACAGCCCTTTTACGTAAGCAGGCTTATTCTGAGAACAACCACCTATAAAGAGTTCCATGAAATTTTATTTGCCCTCATTTTCGAGCATATTTTTACAGTTCGAAAGGTTATCTTTCTGCTCTTTTGTAATCTCCGGGAATTTAGGATCTATATCCTTCATTACACTGAGAATAACTTCTGAAACAAGATATCTGGCAAACCATTTCTGATCAGCAGGGATGACATACCATGGACAATCTTTTGTCGAAGTATTGTTGATTGCAGCTTCAAAAGCTTCCTGATATTTTTCAAAGAACTGACGCTCTTTTATATCATTTTCGCTGAATTTCCAGTTCTTTTCCGGACGATTAATTCTGTCTAAAAAGCGTTTTTTCTGCTCATCCTTTGAAAGATTAAGGAAGAATTTTATAACCCGAATAGAGTTAGAATTCAGATATTTTTCAAATCCCTTTATATCAGAATATTTCTGGTCAATGTAATCAACCTTTTTCAAACGCCTAGGCAAATCATATCCCTTGTAAAATTCGTGAACCTTTACAACAAGAACTTCCTCATAATATGAGCGGTTGAAAACAGCAATCTTTCCCTTCATTGGAAGATTTTTATGATAACGCCACAAGAAATCATGACTTGCTTCATCAGCACTTGGGCCCTTATAACTGAAAACATCAATTCCAAGTGGATTTACACCAGTTAGAACATGAGAAATAGTAGAATCCTTTCCTCCGGCATCCAGAGCCTGAAAACAAATTAAAACCGCTTCTTTATGTTCCGCATAAAGCGCGCTCTGAAGTTCAGCAATTTTTTCCGAATTTTTATGAGTTTTTTCTACCAATTCTGCTTTTTTATCTTCAAGTCCATTCGAATCAGTAGGTGTTTTTTTAATTTTAAATTCCTTAGAACCGTCTATGCAATAATTTTCAAGTTTAATATCCATATGAAACTCCTTGCAAATCAGTAAGTTTGTTATGAATATTTTACCACAGATTTTATTAATCTCAACTCTTTAATATATCTACAACATCACAAGTGATTTTTGTATAATATCATTATGACTCCAATATCTAACTTCCATACTCACACTTTTTTATGCAACCATGCCATTGGAAAACCCGAAGATTATTATAAGCAGGCCTTAAAAGACGGTTGTTCTGCTCTTGGCTTTTCAGATCACTGTCCTTTTCCTGACTCTACTCCAGATTACTGGCCTAATATTAGAATGACAGTAGAACAGGCTTCAGATTATGTTGGATGGGTTCGTAACCTGAAAAACGACTCTTCATTTCCTGTTTATCTGGGTTTTGAATGTGAATGGGATAAGCGTCTTGAAAACTGGTATCGGGACGGTTTGAAAGGTCGATTTGGAGCTGACTATCTTGTACTTGGCTCTCATTGGATTACTAAGGGTAATATTCACGATTATATTCCTGACAGTAAATCAGCAGAAGATTTAATCATTTATACAAATCAAACTATTGAAGCAATGAAAAGCGGACTTTTTGCCTTTCTTGCTCATCCTGACTTATGCATGGCTCACGAAAGAAAATGGGATAATGAAGTTGCAGCATGCATGAAAGCAATTTTGGATGCCGCAAAAGATTTAAATATCCCTCTTGAAGTAAACGGCCTTGGCATGCACAAACCAATGTGCCGGACAGAAAATGGATTGCGCTATGCCTACCCTATTGATGAATTCTGGCAGATGGTTGCTGAATCAAAGGCACGCGTAATCTGCAATGCAGATGCCCATGATCCAAAAGACGTAATTGCACACGCCAGAAAAGCCCGTGAATACGCAAAAGCATTCGGCATCACCCCTATTGAAACAATATTTTAAAAAAATCGAAAAAAATTCAAAAAATATTCTTAATACCTATTGACCTAGTAGGTTATATCCTGTATAACTAAGCCATAAAGAAAATCCTACTAACCTAGTAGGTAGCAAAATAAAAAACAAATACTACAGGGGGCAACATTATGGCTAATTACAAATTTGAAACTTTACAGTTACACGTAGGACAGGAAAGTGCAGATCCAGCAACAGACGCTCGTGCAGTTCCAATCTATCAGACAACTTCGTATGTTTTCCACAACTCAAAGCACGCAGCAGACCGCTTTGGACTTGCAGATGCAGGAAACATCTACGGACGTCTTACAAACTCAACACAGGACGTTCTTGAAAAACGCCTTGCTGCTCTTGAAGGCGGTTCAGCAGCCCTTGCCCTTGCATCGGGTGCCGCAGCCATCACTTATACAATCGAGGCTCTTGCAGCTAACGGCGGCCACATTGTTGCTCAGAAGACAATCTACGGCGGAAGCTACAACCTTCTTGCCCACACACTTCCACAGTACGGAATTACAACAACCTTCGTTGACGCACATAACCTCAAGGAACTTGAAGGCGCAATCAAAGACAACACTCGCGCAATCTACCTTGAAACTTTGGGAAATCCAAACTCAGATATTCCTGATATCGACGCAATTTCAGAAATCGCTCACAAGCACGGACTTCCTGTTGTAGTTGACAACACATTCGGAACTCCTTACCTCATCCGTCCATTTGAGCACGGAGCAGATATCGTAGTTCACTCTGCAACAAAGTTCATCGGCGGTCACGGAACAACTTTGGGCGGTATTATAGTAGAAAGCGGTAAATTTGACTGGAAAAAGAGCGGAAACTACCCTCAGATTGCAGCTCCTAACCCAAGCTACCACGGCGTAAGCTTTGCAGATGCAGTAGGCCCAGCAGCCTTTGTTACTTACATCCGCGCTATTTTGCTCCGCGATACTGGCGCAACAATCAGCCCGTTCAACGCCTTCCTTCTTTTGCAGGGAGTTGAGACACTTTCTCTCCGCCTGGACCGTCACGCAGAAAACACAAAGAAGGTTGTAGAGTTCTTGAGCAAGCATCCACTGGTAGAAAAGGTAAATCACCCTTCTTTGAAAGACCATCCGGATCACAAGCTTTACGAAAAATACTTCCCTAACGGTGGCGCAAGCATTTTCACCTTCAACATCAAGGGCGGCCGCGAGGAAGCATGGAAATTCATTGATAACCTCAAGATTTTCAGCCTTCTTGCAAACGTTGCCGATGTAAAATCGCTTGTAATTCACCCGGCAAGCACAACTCACTCGCAGCTTAATGATGAAGAACTCGCTGACCAGGGAATTGCACAGAACACAATCCGCCTTTCAATCGGTACAGAGCACATCGATGACATCATCGCAGATTTGGAAAACGGATTTGCGGCATTGAAATAAAAAAGTAAATAAATAAAAAAACGGAAAAAGGAAGGACGTGCACTTCAGCTTGAGCTAAAGCATGTTCTTCCTTTTTTTTATTGACTCTTTTGTTAGATTATACTAACATACCCTAGTTAGTTCCTACTAACATATCAAAAAAACGAGGTTTTAATATGCTGAATAAAGTTGCGATTGAAAACGTAATCGGCCGTGAAATTATTGATTCACGCGGAAATCCTACTGTTGAAGTAGATGTTATTTTGGAAAACGGAGTGCTGGGACGTGCGGCAGTTCCTTCTGGAGCATCAACCGGTGAGAACGAAGCTCTTGAACTCCGCGACGGAGATAAAAAACGTTACGGCGGAAAGGGAGTTCTTAAAGCCGTTGAAAACGTAAATAAAATCATTGCGCCCGCTCTAAAAGGTGACAACGTATTTGACCAGCGCGCAGTTGATATGAAGATGCTGGCTTTGGACGGTACTCCAACAAAATCAAAACTGGGCGCCAACGCAATTTTGGGAGTTTCTCTTGCAACTGCTCAGGCAGCCGCAAAAGCCCTTAATATCCCACTCTACCGCTACATTGGTGGCGCAAATGCTCACGTTCTTCCAGTGCCAATGATGAACATTATCAACGGTGGTGCACATTCAGACGCACCAATTGCCTTCCAGGAATTTATGATTCGCCCGGTTGGTGCAAAATCAGAAAAAGAAGCAATCCGTATGGGTGCAGAAGTTTTCCACGCGCTTGCAAAGTTGCTTAAGGCTCGCGGACTTTCTACAGCTGTAGGTGATGAAGGCGGATTTGCACCAAAGTTTGACGGAATTAACGACGCTTTGGACAGCATTGTTCAGGCAATCAAAGATGCAGGCTACAAACCTGGTGACGACGTAAAAATCGCAATGGACTGCGCTTCTTCAGAATTCAGCGTTGAACGCGACGGAAAGTTCTACTACAACTACAAGCAGCTTTCAAACGGAACTCCAAAAGATCCTAACGGAAAGGAACTCAGCGACGACGAACAGATTGCCTACCTTGAAGAACTGATTACAAAATACCCGATTGATTCAATCGAAGACGGCCTTGATGAAAATGACTGGGAAGGCTGGAAAAAGCTTACTGCCAGAATCGGTGACCGCTGCCAGCTTGTCGGAGATGACCTTTTTGTAACAAACGTTAAGTTCCTTGAAAAAGGAATCAAAATGGGAGCTGGTAACTCAATCCTTATCAAAGTAAATCAGATTGGCTCTCTCACAGAAACTCTTGAAGCAATTGAGATGGCACACCGCCACGGCTACACAACAGTAACTTCTCACCGCTCGGGCGAAACAGAAGATACAACAATTGCCGACATTGCAGTTGCAACAAACTCAGGTCAGATTAAGACAGGTTCGATGAGCCGTACCGACCGCATGGCTAAGTACAACCAGCTTATTCGCATTGAAGAAGAATTAGGAGATGCGGCTGTGTATGGTGTGTAAGCCCGCCGGTCAGTGCGGGCGGTGTTCAATAGCAAAGCGTTAAAAAAAATTGCGATGCAGCAATTTTTTAGCTTTACTTACTTCGAAGCTGCGTTAGCGATGTGAAGGGCTTGGCCACCGAAGGGGGCTGGAGCGAAGCGAAACCCGAAACGTAGCGACCCGCGGAGCGAAGCGACACGGGGAACGCCCAAAAAAGAGGACAACATGAGTTTTGACCAGATGATGATTCATTACAGCGCGCCGACTTTGTGCGGCATAAAACCGGGAAATCTTTTCTTTGTAAAAAGCTCAGAATTTTCTGAAACCCAGCTTTTATTATGGAAGGAAAAATTTCGGGTTAACGGATTTTCAGTTACATCGGAAAAATCATCAGAAGACACTGTCTTTATACTGGTTTATAACCCTCTTCTGCTCAGAAATCTTCTTGGCGACGTATTTGTTTCTTCTTACCTTTTGGGCAAGGGATACAAAACACCGCTGAACACTTGTTCTGTAATCAAGGAACTTGTGAAGCGAATAATGACAAAGGATGATTTTCCGCATGAAGTGGGAATAATTCTGGGCTACCCTATTCAGGATGTAATTGAATTTGAAGCTAAAAACGGAAAGGACTGCAAATACTGCGGTTACTGGAAGTCATATTCAGATGTAGAAAATGCAAAAAATTGTATGTGCAGCTACAAAAAATGCAGCTGCATGTGCAAGGAATGGTTTGATCAGGGCTATACAATTCCCCAGATTATTTGCGAATACAATAAGGCGGTGAAAGCCGCTTAAAATGCCCCCTGCCGGGGCACAAGAAAAGTGAGGTAAAAATGAAAGTAAGTGTAATTTATGCAAGTACAACAGGAAACACTGAGGCGATGGCAAATGCTATCTGCGAAGCAGTAAAGGCAGCCGGTGCTGAGGTAGTATTCGGAACTGCAGACAGCGCAGACAAGGCCGCTGCTACATCAAGCGATGTAATTCTTTTGGGAAGCCCTGCTATGGGTGATGAAGTTCTTGAAGACTCTATGGAAGAATTCTTTGGCGCAATTGAAGCTTCGCTCAGCGGTAAAAAAGTAGGAGTTTTTGGTTCATACGACTGGGGCGACGGCCAGTGGCTTCGCGACTGGGAAGACCGCGTAAAGAGCGTAGGTGCAGTAAGCGCCGCAGAGCCTCTTATGGTTCACCTTACACCCGAAGATGCTGACATTGCAAAATGCAAGGAATGGGCAGCTGCTGCTGTAAAATAAAGCTGATTAAAATCGGATTTTAGAGAGTTTATTAAACTGGTGAGTTTGAAGTGCACCCCTAAAGTTGGACAAATAAAGTTCGCTTTAGGAGGTGCATTTTTTATGTCAAAATATTCATATGAATTAAAAATGCAAATAATACTTGAGCATAAGACAAAGCATTATGGGGCTTTTATACTTCAAAGAAAGTATAGTATTCATCATAGCATTATTGAGCAATGGATAGCTCAGTACGAATTGAATGGAAAATTTACAGAACCAACGCGCCATTTTAGCGGAGAATTTAAGCTAAAAGTGCTAAACTATCAACAAGAGCATCATCTTTCCGATTCTGCCACAGCATTGATTTTCGGTATAACAAATTCTGGAACAATCTGTGCAT
>NZ_JHVB01000008.1 GCF_000619925.1 Treponema sp. C6A8
TCTCACCTTACTTATTCCTCATATTAAAAAGGACTTTACAACCTTCCGGCCTTCATCGTCCACGCGGCGTCGCTCCGTCACACTTTCGTGCATTGCGGAATATTCTTAGCTGCTGCCTCCCGTAGGAGTCTGGGCCGTATCTCAGTCCCAATGTGCCCGTTCACCCTCTCAGGCCGGGTAACTATCGTCGCCTTGGTGGGCCGTTACCTCACCAACCAGCTAATAGTACGCGGGCCGCTCCTTCTGCGGTTCAAAAGAACCTTTCCTTGGTGTCCTCTGACAACATCAAGCGTATTCGGTATTATCTCCTATTTCTAGGAGCTATCCCCATCAAAAGGGTACGTCACCCACGCGTTACTCACCAGTCCGCCGCTTTCATGATTAGCAAGCTAATCAATCACGCTCGACTTGCATGCTTAAGACGCGCCGCCAGCGTTCGTTCTGAGCCAGGATCAAACTCTCCATGATTATTTCAAAACCCCGAAGGGTATTGATCTCATAAATTGTAAGAACCTAACCAATTATAGTTGAATTGATTAAGAATCAGTTTTGAATAAAACTGATAAAAACATGAAGTCAACTTTTAGAACTAAACTAGCGATTAAATCGCAATTTAGAACCTTACTTGTTCTACTTTTCTTTCCTTCCTTAAACTGTCAAACACTTAAAACCTATATTTTTCTTGTTTTCGGTTTTTATTTTGTCGCTCAGCAGTGCTGTGCGACGGTGAATATGAATATATATGTTTTAGAAAAAAGTGTCAACAGCAAAAGTTAAAATTTTTGAAAAATTTTTAACTTTTTTATAAAAATATTTATAAGTGATTATATTATAAGAAAATAGGGTGTGGAAATTTTTAATTTTTTTTGAAAAAAAATACAAATTTGCAGTTTTTTTACATAAATTTGCAGAAAAATGCTTTCGCAGGCTACCGTATTTGCTCCGACGAGAAATGCAGGTAAGCTTTTCGTATGAGATATCGGAATTCGTTACCACAAGATATTTAAGGGGAGCGTTCTGATAGCGTTTCTATACTCCGCAAATACAAAAGCCCGCTGCGCATTTTTTTTCTACAATGTTAGATAAAACAAATTTCCTATTAATCTACAGATAAAAGAATTCTTTTACGAAGAAATACAATTATTCCAAATGAAAAAAGCAGCATAGCCCGGGCTGGAGCGGCGCGGAGCGGTGGCGGGCGGCTGCGGGAGCAGACGGACGCTACTGAGGGGTACCGAACCGCGGAAGGACGGTTACGAGGGGGACTGCTTTGGGATTTTATAATAGAAAATCTTTATAAATACTTAAGGTCTGAAATATTGGTTAATATTGTACAAAAGGTGTAAAATAGATAAAATCAAGAGAAATATTTTTAAGCGAGGTTGATTTTGAAACTGAACGGTTCGCAGATTGTAATTGAATGTCTTATTGAACAGGGAGTGGATACTGTGTTCGGGTATCCGGGAGGAGCAATCCTTAATATTTACGATGAGCTTTATAAGAATGAAAAACGCTTGACTCATATTTTGACAGCGCACGAACAGGGGGCGGCTCATGCGGCTGACGGTTATGCGCGCGCAACTGGACGCGTGGGTGTTTGTATGGCAACTTCGGGTCCTGGCGCAACTAACCTGGTAACTGGTATTGCAACTGCCTATATGGACTCTATTCCGATGGTTGCAATTACATGTAACGTTGGACGTTCGCTTTTGGGTAAGGATTCTTTCCAGGAAATCGACATTACCGGCGTTACAATGCCTATCACCAAGCACAATTTTATCGTTATGGATATTAAGGAGCTGGCTCAGACTATCCGTGAGGCATTTGCGATTGCTAAGACCGGACGTCCAGGACCTGTTTTGATTGATATCCCGAAGGATATTACTGCGGCTGAAACTGAATACGAACCTTTGAAAAATATTAATGATGCGGAGATTCTGGCTAACGGTCACGAAAATATCCGCCGTGTAATTACTGTAAGCGATCCTGATGAAGGCCAGCTTAAGGCTGCGGCAGAGCTGATTAATGCTTCTGAACGCCCTATTATTTATGCCGGTGGTGGTGTAAAAATCTCTGGCGCTGAAAAGGAGCTTCTTGAATTTGCAGAAAAGGCTCAGATTCCTGTAAGCGAAAGTTTGATGGCCCGCGACTGCTTCCCTGCTGATAATCCTCTTTGTACATGGATGGTGGGAATGCACGGAACAAAGGCAAGTAACATGGGTGTTACAGAAAGTGACCTTGTTATTGCTATTGGCGCACGCTTCAGTGACCGAGTTTACGGAAATGCTGATAAATTTGCAAATAAAGCTAAGATTCTTCACATTGATATTGACCCGGCTGAAATCAGCAAGAATATTGCAACTTATTCAAGCGTAATCGGCGATGCAAAAACTGTTCTTTCAAAGCTTACTCCTATGATTAAAAAGGCTGAGCACAAAGAATGGCTTAAGCAGATTGACGCATGGAAGAAAGAATATCCTAGCTGCTATGACAAAAATCCTGAAAAATCGATTAATCCGAAATTCATCTGTGAAGAAATTGCCCGCGTTGCAGGTCCTGATACCTTCATCACAACAGAAGTTGGTCAGCATCAGATGTGGACAGCACAGTTCTACCCTTTTACAAAATCACGCAAGTTTATTACAAGCGGCGGCTTGGGAACTATGGGATATGGAACAGGTGCCGCAATCGGTATTTTGTGCGCAGACAAGAAAAACCGCGTAGTTCACATTGCAGGTGACGGTTCCTTCCGCATGAACTGCAACGAACTTGCAACTGTTGCTCACTACAACCTGCCGCTGGTGGTTGTTGTAGAAAACAATAATGCGCTTGGAAACGTTCGTATGTGGCAGCGTCTCTTCTACGGAAAGCGCTTCAGCCAGACTACTCTTGATTTTGGTCCTGACTGGGTAAAGCTTGCCGAAGCTTACGGAATTAAAGGTTACCGTGCCACTAACGCTAAGGAATTTGCCAAAGTCTTTGAGGAGGCATTCAAGAGCGGAAAAGCTGCAATTATTGATGCCCGCGTAGACAAAGACGAAATGGTATTGCCTATGGTTCCGGGAGGAAGTGCGATTTACAGCATGATTATGGAATTGAGCAAGGATGTGATGGATTAGATGATAATCCGGGGCTAACGAGCCCCCCCCCTCCTGTAAAAATAGCCACAGATGGGACACAGATTTTCACAGATAAGAAGTTTTATCTGTGTTCATCCGTGTGAATCTGTGGCTTTTTTTTAGATATGTAAAGCTAGAAAATTGCTGTTCGCAATTTTCTTTAACGCTTTGCTATTAATCAAGAAGCAGCATAGCTGCTTCACTCACATAAAGTAAGTCTTAATCGGCGGGAAACCGTTGAAGGCTACGCTGGCGTAAGTGCTTGTGTAGGCGCCAGTTGAAAGCCAGTAGATTTTGTCGCCGGCTTTAAGGGAAACCGGCAGCTTGTATTTGGCATTTTCGTACATGATATCCATACTGTCGCAGGTCGGGCCGGCAATTATAACCTCCCCTTCCTTTTCATTAGGGCCGTCTTTGCTTGTAATAAGCGGATATTTAATGGCTTCATCAAGAGTTTCAATAAGGCCGTTGAATTTTCCGGCATCAATATAAACCCAGCGGTTGAGGGCAGTGTTGTTTTTGCGGGAAGTAAGAACAACCTCACTTGTAAGAATGCCGCTGTCACCAACCAGCGAGCGACCAGGCTCAAGAATAATCTCCGGAATATCATCTCCAAAGTCTTCCTGAATGTAGCGGGTAATTTCCGAAGCATAAGTGCTCAAATCATTTGTAGGATCCACATAGCTTGCAGGGAAACCGCCGCCCATATTAATCATAGAAAGACGGATACCCTCCTCTTCTTCAAGGGAAGTAAAGAGGTATTTTGCCTTGGCAATGGCATCGTTCCACTGACCAATATCGCGCTGCTGACTTCCAACATGGAAGCTGATTCCGTAGGGAGTAAGGCCAAGCTCGCGGGCCTGAACTAAAAGGTCATAAGCCATATCAGGATGACAGCCGAATTTCCGGCTCAAAGGCCAGTCGGCAGTCGTTGTAGATTCAATAAGGATACGCACATAAATGCGGCTTCCAGGTGCCTGCTCTGCAATGTTTTTAAGGTCATCCTTGCTGTCTGTAGCAAACATGCGTACACCCTTATCATAAAAATATTTAATATCCTTTGCTTTTTTGATTGTGTTTCCGTAAGAAAGGCGGTCCGGGCTTACATCAAATTTATTGATTAAATCAAGCTCATAGCGGGAAGCAATGTCGAAATTCGAGCCCATATCTACAAGCATTTTAAGAACCGGCTCACCGGGATTTGACTTTACGGCGTAATAAATACGGGCGTAAGGGAAAGAGTCGCGAAGCTTGATGTAATTCTGCTTCACTGTGTTGACGTTGATAACAATGTTTGGTGTTTCTAAATCTTTTGAAAACTCCAGAAAATTCTGCCAGTCCTTGTCACTGACATAGTCTTTACGATTAAACATGGCTTTTACCTGTTCGTAAAAAATAGCGGAAAACACTCACCAAGCTGAAAAGCTCCTTTTCCGCCCACATTGCTCTGCAGGAACCCTGATTTTTTCAATGGTAAAGGTGATAGTAAAAGAAAAAGAAAGAATGATAAATATGTTTTGAAAAAAAATTATAAAAAAATAAGGCTTAAATGCCATAAGCCTTATTCATAAATATAGTAAAAATTCTAAAAAGTGCTAATTCGTAAAAATGGCTACCAGTCGCGAAGCATACTTCACTCCTTCACGCCATTTTTACTTACCTTACAAGTTTCGATTTTTTTCTACTTAGTTACCTTCTTTTTCATAAAGAAGAGGAAGCAGAAGAGGCCTGCAAGACCAACTACCCATGAAATAAGGGCGCTGGCTACAATTCCCATGCTCTGTGTAAAGCCTGCAACGATGTAGGTTACGAAAGAAACGGCTGCTACAGAGAAGGCATAAGGCATCTGGGTTGCAACGTGATTTACGTGATCACACTGGGCACCGGCACTGGCCATAATTGTTGTATCAGAGATTGGTGAAATGTGGTCACCGCAGACAGCACCTGCCATACATGCAGAAATCGAAATTATGCGGAGTCCGCCTTCAGGGAAGGCCGCAATACAGATTGGAATAAGGATTCCGAAGGTTCCCCATGAAGTTCCAGTTGCAAAGGCAAGGAAGAGGGCAATAACAAAGATGATTGCAGGGAGGAAGTTCTGGAAGCCCTTTGCAGAGCCTTCTACAAGGCCTGCAACATAAGATGCGGCACCAAGGCTGTCTGTCATAGCTTTAAGAGTCCATGCAAGAGTCAAAATCAAAATAGCTGGAACCATTGCCTTAAATCCGTCTGGGATACAAAGCATAGAAGCCTTAAATGAAAGAACCCTGCGTGGAATATAGAAAAGCAAAGTCAGGATGAAGGCGGCAAAAGAACCGAGAACAAGACCGACAGAAGCATCACTTCCGGCAAAAGCCTCGATAAAGTTCAGATAGCTGCCGTTTGCAACCATCTCGCCTTCGTTTTCGCCAGCAACCTGAGCGCTGAAGAAGCCGCCTGTATAAATCATTCCAAGTACGCAGAATACAATCAGAAGAACGATTGGAAGAACAAGGTCGATTACCTTTCCATTTTTTGCGTTATCTTCTTCAGACGATTCAGGTTCTGAATCATCATTTGCCATTGAATCGAGGGCCTTTTCATAAGCCGACATAGTTCCATACTCAAAGCGCATGAAAACCATGGCAAACATCATAATCAGAGTGAAGAAAGCATAAAAGTTGAAAGGAATTGCCTTACAGAAAAGGGCGATTCCGTTTTCACCCTCGCTTACAAAACCGCTAACGGCTGCGGCCCAGGAAGAGATTGGAGCGATGATACAAACAGGAGCGGCAGTTGCATCAATCAAATAAGCAAGCTTTGATTTTGAAACGCCGTACTTGTCTGTAACAGGCTTCATAACCGAACCTACGGTCAGACAGTTGAAGTAGTCATCAATAAAAATCAGAATACCAAGGCAGATTGTAGCAACCTGGGCGCCAACCTTAGTCTTGATGTGTTTTTTTGCCCAGTTACCAAAGGCAGCAGAACCTCCGGCTCTGTTCATAAGGGCAACCATAGTTCCAAGCACAACCAGGAAAACAAGGATACCAACGTTCCAGCTGTCAGAAAGCTGGGAAATCATGCCGTCTTTAAAGACATGATTAAAAAATCCTGCAAAACCACTTGCAGCATCAATGGCATAGAAAATACCGCCAATCACAATTCCAATAAAGAGGGAAGAATAAACTTCCTTTGTACAAAGGGCCAGAACAATCGCAACAATTGCGGGCACTAAAGACCAGAACGAATTTGTCATAATTTTTCCTTTTTTTTATGATATATGTATAAAATTAATTTTTCAGGGAAGAAAAATCAGCTTCCAGAGGTTTTGTAACACCTGCATCACGAAGTTTTTTCATTACTTTGATGACGTAATTTAATTCATCAAGATTCGTAGCCGAGCAGTAAGTTTTCATCTGCTCAAGGGCTTTCAAAGCTTTTTCATTAGAAATTTCAACTTTTTCCATAGATTACCTCTGTGTAAGGCGGCCGGTCAGAGCCGCCGGTGTTCAATAGCAAAGCGTTAAAAAAAATTGCGATGCAGCAATTTTTTAGCTTTACTTCTTATTATTTTACCACAAAATTTGTTTTTATGTATAGAAACCTTTTACCCATATAATTAAGCTTTCCTAAAATTGGCTCCCAGTCGCAAAGCATGGCCCAAAACCGCGCCATAAGGCGCTACATGCTATTTTTGTAAGGAAACTATTGAATGCGCCGCTAGCGCGGCAGACAAAAATAGAATGTTTTTGTTCCATGCTTTGCTCCTTCGCGCCAATTTTACTTACCTTGTATCTAAATTCTTTGCAAAGCCTTTTCTAAAATTCCAATCAGCTCGGAATAGTCGCGGCGGATAACCTTGGGGCTGGCACTTGTGATGTGCTCAAGCTCAGCATGAAAAAGCCGGTCTTTACCGGGAACGGGCATAAAGAAAATATCGTTGCGGACGTAATAGTGTTCTATGCAGCCGCGGGGAAGAATATAAACCCGGGCAGCCTCGGCAGCGGCAAGAATAATCGAATAAAGATTTTTGATAAGGGGGAGATTTCGGGCATTTTCCTTTGAAAGATATTTTTCAAGCTCCGGCGTAAAAAGTAAAATTCCCTGCAGAAGGACTGTCTTAAAAGTATCAACGCTTTCTACATTCACATGCTTTATTTTAAGCGCTTCAAGCTTTTCTATATAAAGTGACAGCTTTTTCGGAGCCTGCTCTTCCTTAGAAAGCATTTCCTTTCCGATGGCAGTAAGATAGCGTTCCAGCCTGAAAATCAGCCTTTCAAGATTTATTGAATGATTAAGCTCTTTCTGGCTGAAAATCGTTTCATAAAAAGACCACTGGCGCTCTTCCTGCTTTGAAAGCCACTGCTCGACTCTTTCATCCTTACAGAAAACATCCCTAAGCTTTCCGCTGAAAAGAGAATCCAAATCCGTTATGATGCGGCCGTTTGTTCCCAAAAGGGAGCAGACCTTACAGAAAACGCCAAGCTCATCCTTTCCGCCAACATCGATAATTCCAGTTCCGGCAGAAGAATATTCATCTTCTATAAATGGAAGGAGATTTGTAAACATCTGCTGGTCTGTGTAGCCCTCCACAAAAATCTGGTTGTCCGAAAAGAAAAACTGCTTGTGGTAGGTATTAAATCGCGGCAAAAAGCGGCGGAAGAGATCATCATCAGATTCTGAAAGACTGTCGATATGGGTGGGCTCGCTGTTTGTGTGGCAGGCAATTACGCCAAAAAGATCTTCAGAAACCCTTAAATCAATAAAATATGGCGAATGAGAAATCAAAAAGAAGAGGCGCTTGCGGTGGCGGCCGGCAACCTTGCGAAGTTCATTCATAAAAAACTGCTGGAACTGGGGATGTAGGTGCAGCTCAGGCTCATCAAAAATAATTACGTCATTTGCGTTGTTGTAAAGATTGACCAGCAGGATGATAATTTCCTTAAGGCCGTGACATTCCACCGAATTCAAATCATATTCGACATTCCAGGCCCGGTTCGTAACAACGGGAATAAAGGTTCCGTCAATGTCGTCTACAAACTGAATGGTCTTTCTGAACATGCCGGAAAGAACTGTTTCAACTTTACCCCGGATTCTTTCGTCCTTGCGGAGAACTTCAACCGCTTTCTGATGATTTTTTGTTCCAGGCTGCAAAAAAAGCACCTTATAACCGGCAGCAGAAAAGGTTGAAGAAATTTCCTGGGCAAGAAGGGTTTTTCCGCTTCCATTTGGACCAACAATCAGGTTGATCTGAGGCCATTCTGATTTTTTAAAAACCGCCTTTCCCCAGAGGAAGGGCAGCTTTACTTTTACATCAAGATGAAGCATTTCTTATTTTATAATAAGCCCGAAAGGCCCCAAAATCAATGACAGTTTTTCTGCAATTTGCTAGAATTGCTCTATATGAAAGTTACAACACAAATTGAAGTGCGCTCTTATGAGCTTGATTCCTACAACCACGTAAACAACGCCGTATATCAGAATTATCTTGAGCACGCGCGCATGGATTTTCTTAATAAAATCGGCTTCCGCTACAATGATTTTTTCAATGCCGGCTACATAATTCCAATCACCCATATCGACATCCGCTACAAGGCAATGGCAGTTTTAGGCGACACCCTTTATGTTGACAGCTACCCTACCCTGCTCAAAACCGTTCACGGAGCCTTCCACCAGACAATCAGAAAGGCCGACGGAACAGTCTGCATTGAAGCAGATGTAGAATGGTGCATCGTAAGAAAAGAAGACGGTCACCCGACAAAGCTGCCGGATGAGTTTATGGTAGACGGCTTAAAACCTGAAACAAACTAAAAGTAAAAGAGAGGTAACATATGCAAATACGCGAATCAGCAGAAATGTATCTTGAAACAATTTTAGTACTCTCAAAAAAAGGTGATGTACGCTCAATTGACATTGCAAGGGAGATGAATTTTTCACGTCCTTCCGTAAGCGTAACCGTTCACAATCTGGAAGATGAGCATTACATCAGCATCACAGAAAAAGGTAACATTATCCTTGAAGAAAAAGGCCGCGAAATTGCAGAGCGCATTTATGAGCGCCACCGTGTTCTTACAGCAGTCCTTACAAACATCGGCGTGCCGGAAGATGTAGCTGAAAATGATGCCTGCAAAATGGAGCACGTAATCAGCGAAGAAACCTTCAACTGCATCAAAAAGCACGTAGAAGACTGTCACTGCCTGTAAGCTGGAAGTTAGATTTCTTCCAGTTCTTCGACATCATCTATAGATTCTATGTCCTTTAAGAATTCATTTTCTGAAAGAGGAAGTTTTTCTTCTTCAGTCAAATTTTCTGAATTCTTCTTCATTACGGCAATAAAATCATTTTTTGGAATTGGCTTTGAAAAATAAAAGCCCTGAAGATAGTCGCAGCCAAGCTCAGTAAGCCATTCCGCCTGCTCTTTTGTTTCAACTCCTTCCGCAAGCACATCCATTTCAAGCGCCTTAATCATTTTGATTGTATAAGCAAGAGCCGTTGCAGCACGTTTATCCTTGTGGGCTGCCCAGACAATATATTTGTCGATTTTTACCATTTTGAAAGGCAGACTCAAAAGATAATTCATGTTTGAATAGCCAGAGCCGTAATCATCAAGAGAAAGTTCTATTCCAGCCTTAGAAAGGCGTTCCATATTTTTTAAGAGAATTGCAGGAGTATGGGCAACCGCAGTTTCTGTAATTTCAAGATTAATTATAGAAGAAGGCAGCTTATAGAGGCTCTTTATAGTCAAAATCTGGTCGGCAAGAATTTCCTGCATGCACTGGGCAACAGAAAGATTAATATCAACCTTTTCAATTCCAAGTTCACGGGTATTAATTGAAGAAAGTGTCTTACAAACCGATTCAAAAACAAACTCGCCGATGCGGAGAATTGTTCCATTTTTTTCAGAAATAGGGATAAAATCTTCCGGCGAAATAAACTCGCCGTTGGCATCCCGGAGTCGGATTAAGGCTTCTGCGCCAATCAAACGCTTTTTCTGAGTTGAATAAAGCGGCTGATAATAAACTTCAAAACGACCTTCACTCATTCCGCCGCGCAAAACACGCTCAATATAAGCAGTACGTTTTTTTTCTTCAATATCAATTTCATGGGCAAAAACAACGCCAAGCTTATAGCGGTCATCGTTTGTAACAAAATTGATTATATCAAGGGTATCTTCGGCAGACTGGGCGTCTTTAGGACAGTCGATGATACAAAGACGGGAATAAAGCTTAATTTCAACAGTATCTTTTATCCAGGGCTGGCGGAAGCGGTTCTGGATTTTACTTATAATTTCCTGTCGTTCACTTTCTCCAAGGCTTTTGTAGACAATTGCAAAAAGTCCGCGGTCAAGATTATAAATCATTCCGCCTGAAAAATTGCTCTTAAGGAAATCTGCAATATCAGTATAAAGTCTGTTTACCTGGGCAAAGCCGAAGGTATGGGATAGAAAAGGTACATCATCAATGATAATGGCAAGGCAGACATAAGGTGTTTCCGTAGAAAACTTATACTGCATCAGCTTTATGAAAGCATTCTGATTGTAAAGCCCCGTAAGATAGTCAATAAAGTCTTCCGGCTTTTGTATGTAAAACAAAAAGGCCATTGTTGCCACGGCAATTCCAAAGGATTCAATCAAAAGACTTTCAAATGTAAGCTGAAGGGCAACGGAAAGAACGACAATTCCAGCGTAAATCAAAAACATCACGATTTTCTGTCTTTCTACGCGTTTCCAGTTTACAAAAAGATTTACTACGGAATAAATCAGATAGTAGGCAACAATCACGTGAATCAGAAAGAACCAGAAATTATTTGACCGGTGATAAAGATTAAATTCATCAAAATAAAATAAAATTACGTAATTTGATGAAAGAAGCGGAGTCAGCCAGACAAGGCAAATGGCAGCAATCCAGGGAATATATATGGCAAACCATAAAAAAGCCTTTTGTTTTTTAGTTGGCGGGGTGCTTCTTTCTACGATTGAATAGGAATAGGCTGCCCAGATCATTGCCAGGGAATCAGAGCCTGTAAAATAAAGACAGTTTACAAGCCACAAAAGCCAGCGGGGAAGGTAAAGCGCATAAGTTGTAAAAACAACTGTCACAAAATCAAGAACTGTAACAGAAAAGGATGTAATAATTAAAATATAGAAAATTTTATTCTGCAAATTTGGAATCGGGCGGTTTTTATGGAAAAACCACATGACAAGAATTCCTAAGAAAAAAGCTGCAATGTCAAATTCCAAAAAATGCATACTTTAATGATAAACCTGAAATCCCTGTTTGTCTAAAATTTTCGTTTTATTCCTGATTATTCTAACCAAGTTTTTCTTCCAGCTCAGCAAGAGTTATTACCTGAAGTCCGCGTTTTTCAACTTTTGCGACAAGATTTTCATTCAAAGCTGATTTATTTTCTACATCAAAAACGCAAAGGCCGTTTCCGGTACAGTGCTCGTGAACGATTCCGCCGTTATCATAAATGCGTTTTACAAGCTCAAAAGCGTAGTCCACATCCTTGAGTACGTGACCGTCCAGTTCAATGTGAACTCCAAGAACTCCCTTATGGCGGGGCATAGGATTTTTCTTATTGTAAAGACGCTTAATTTTTTCCTGCATTTCCTTGCGGTAAGCGCGTTCTTCTGCAGCCTGCAGCATCTGTTCGCTGGAAATGAAAAAATCCTTGTTTTCCTGCATTACCTGCTCACAGGATTTTCCCTGTTCCATGCAGAACTTTTTCATGCAGAGCATTGTCATCATTGCATCATCAACAGATTTATGGCTCTGAAACTTTGCAAGATTTACCCCAAAAAACTCTGCCCATTCCTTAAGCTTGCGTTTGCTATCGTAGTGTTTGTTCAAAAGCTTTTCCAGGTCAAAGGCACGGAAGTTGATGTCAGGAAGTTCATAGCGCTCGTTTGCAGAGTTTACAAAGCTGACGTCATTACCGACAGCGAAGCCGGCAATAAAACGGTTTCCGGTTGTAAAAAGCTTTTTTATATCCTTGTAATAGGATTCATAATTTGGTTTGGCGCGGAAATAATCTTTTGAGTAGGCAAGATGACATTCATTTTTTGCAGAAAGCAGATACCAGTCAAAATCGCATTCAGGATTGATTACAACATCTTCACTTTCTATAACATTGAGTTCATCATCAGTAATTACATAGCCCAGGGAGCAGATTTTTCCAACTCCCTCATAAGTATTTGCACATTCGCAGTCAAAAAAAACAAATTGCTTGTGGTTCATAAAACATAGAATACTGGATTTTTAAAAAGCATGCTATAATTCTTCTATGAATATACCATCTAAAAAGGATTTTTTTCATGATGTATTTGTGGGCGTAATCATTGCCTTTGTTTCTATTCCAATCAGCATGGGCTATGCTTCGGTGGCTGGACTGCCAGTGGTCTATGGCCTTTACGGCTCTTTACTCCCGATTTTGATTTTTGGCCTGGTAAGTTCGAGCCCCCGCTTTGTATTCGGGGTTGACGCGGCGCCCGCTGCCATCGTCGGAGGGATGATTGCAGCCTGGGGGATAAATTCCGAATCTGCCGCGGCAACCCGCATCATACCTGTTATTACGCTTTTTGTTGCCCTCTGGCTTGGTATATTCTTTTTGCTGCGGGCAGACAGGATTATCACTTTTATTTCTGAGCCTGTGATGGGCGGTTTTATAAGCGGAATCAGTACCACGATTATTCTGATGCAGCTGCCAAAGCTTTTTGGAGGCACTGCCACTCACGGGGAAGCTCTGGGGCTTTTGCTGCATATTGTAAGGCAGGCGGAAGTTTTTAATGCCCCCTCGGCGGCACTGGGGCTGGGTACAATCGTGATTTTACTAGTGACGCGAAAGCTTTGCCCAAAACTGCCCATGCAGCCGATTTTGATGTTCCTTGGAGCGGGCATTTTCCGACTTTTTGGAGAAAGGCTAAACGGGCTTGGAATTGCGACTTTACCGGCAGTTACAAAAGGCCTTCCCCACTTTATCATCCCGGATTTGAGCCTTGTGCTTGCCCACCCCCGCCAGCTGATAATCGACACCGCAGGAATTGCGATTGTAATTCTTTCGGAGACCCTTCTAGCAACAGAAAATCTTTCACGCAAGCATAAAGAAAAAATTATTCCGCGACGGGAAGTGGCTGCCTACGCCCTGGGAAATCTTTCTGCCGCCCTTACGGGCACCTGCCCGATTAACGGAAGCATTTCACGTTCGGGAATTGCGGACCAGCTTGGCGTAAAAAGTCAGATTATGAGCGTGACCGCAAGCGTAAGTATGGCTCTGATTTTGCTTTTGGGAACCGGCTTTATAAGCTATCTTCCGGTGCCTGTTCTTACAGGAATTGTAA
Source organism: Treponema sp. C6A8 (assembly GCF_000619925.1). Taxonomy (GTDB): domain Bacteria; phylum Spirochaetota; class Spirochaetia; order Treponematales; family Treponemataceae; genus Treponema_D. Next base: position 13,441 of record NZ_JHVB01000008.1, read on the forward strand.
TTGCCGCCCTGATCGGTACCCTGGAATTCCGTCTGGCACACAAGCTTAAGCACCTTGACCGGGCAGAATTCTTTATTTTTTACGCAGCATTTTTTGCAGTTTTGATATTCGGAACGATTTACGGTGTTGTGGTGGGCGTAATTCTTGCGACAGTTACTTTTATTATCCGCCTTTCAAAGCCCGCAAGCGATTTTCTGGGAATCGTGCCGGGAATTAAGGGCTATTACTCGCTCACAAGACGGAACACTCAGGCGTTGCCGCTCAAAGGAGTTGTAATTTACAGATTTTCAGCCCCGCTTTTTTACGCAAACATAGAAGGCTTTTGCAGCGATATTCGGAAGGTCTGCGGGGTGGAAGGGGCGCTGCCCGCCGGGCAAACGGCACTTACAACTGGAAAAGTGTCACCTTCCGCCGGGCAGGAGGCATCAACGGTGGAAGGTGATACCTGCACCCGCACCCAGCCAATCCGCCTTGTAATTGCAGATTCCAGCGGCATAAGCAGCGTGGATGCAACAGCCGCCGAACGACTTCTGGCACTTTACACAGAACTTCTGGAGCATGGAATAAAATTCGTCCTCGCAGGCCACGTAAACAGCGTAAACGACCAGCTGCGGGAATTCGGCGCCCGAAAATTAATAGAAGAAATGGCTGTCCGTCCCCGCATTTTATACGCCCTCCGCGACGCAGGCTTTACCCCGCCCTACACACAGGAAGACACAGAAAATATAAAGCCGGTAAAAGTCCGTCAGCCGGAGGAAAGTCTCTACAACCCGGATTTTTCTACCTACGAGAAAAACGAATACACAGAGCATATTGCAGAAATTGAATGGGCTTATGGTGAAGAAAGCGAAAAGATTCTAGCGGCGCTATCAAAAATAATGCCCCAGTCCGAACAGATGGAACTGGAGCAGGAATTGTATTTTGAAGAACTTGCCATGCTCAACCCGGAAATGGCTAAGCAGGTGGCAGATATCATAAGTGAAATGGAGTCTACATGTGAAAAAGCTTTCGGTCGCGAAGCATAGTTCAAAACCGCGCGATATCGCGCTACACGCTGGTTGTGGCAAAGAAACTATTTGACCGGTCGCTTTCCCTCATTATTTCAAATGCTCAACAACAAGTTTGCCCATTTCTTTTGTGCCGACAAGCTTTCCGGCAGCTTTAACTGCGTCGCGGTCAGCACCGGCAATGTCGCCAGTTCGGTAACCTTCGTTCAAAACTTCCTGAACAGCGTTTTCAATTGATTTTGCTTCGTCTTCAAGCTTGAAGTCGTAGCGCAGCATCATAGCTGCAGAAAGGATTGTTGCAAGAGGGTTAGCCAGGTTCTTGCCTGCAATATCAGGAGCGGAACCGTGAATTGGCTCGTAAAGTCCAGGTCCCTTTCCGTTACCCAAAGAAGCAGAAGCCAGCATACCAATAGAACCAGTAATCTGAGAAGCTTCATCAGAAAGAATATCACCGAACATATTTGAAGTTGCAATGACGTCAAACTGTTTAGGATTGCGAACAAGCTGCATAGCGGCATTGTCGATGTAAAGGTAGTTGAGTTCAACATCAGGGTATTCAGGTTTTACGCTTTCTGCAACAGTTCTCCAGAGGCGGCTTGTGTTCAAAATGTTAGCCTTATCAACAACTGTCAAAATCTTGCGGCGGCCTTTTGCAGCTTCAAAACCGATGCGGACAATGCGCTCAATTTCTTCCCATGAATATTTTTCTGTATCGTAAGCAGAACGACCGTCAGAAGCAAATCCGCGGTCACCAAAGTAAATACCACCAGTAAGTTCACGAACAATCAGGATATCAAGGCCATCGCCAACGATTTCGTCTTTAAGAGGGCAGGCAGCCTTGAGCTGAGGGAACATAACAGCAGGACGGAGGTTTGCATAAACTTTCATGCCGCCGCGAAGTCCAAGCAGGGCCTTTTCAGGGCGGATAGAAGGATCAACGTTATCCCATTTTGGACCGCCAACAGCACCAAGCAGAACTGAGTCAGCGCGCAGACAGATATCCAGCTGATCCTTTGGAAGCGGATTCTTGAACATATCAATAGCGCGGCCGCCGGCAATTACATCCTTATAAATCCAGGTATGATTATATTTTTTTGCAATAGCGTTAAGAACGTTTACAGCCTCAGCAACAACATCAGGACCGATTCCGTCACCAGGAATAAGGGCAATAGTCTTTTCCATTAAGTACACTCCCAAACTTCGCATGCTCCGGGCACGTCAAAGTTTAATAATATTTAATTCTCTTTAGTTATACTTAAGAAATTAAATTAAGTCAATCCTTACAGGTTAAATAAAAAAGCGGGAATAAATCCCGCCTTAATTATTTCTAATTCAATCTCTTGTATCTCTTTTCAATATCGCGGATCAGCTTAAACTCGAATGAATCACTCAGGGCAATCCAGCAGGCTTCAATCAAGTCGCCGCTAACACCAACGGTAGTCCAGCTGGCCTCTCCGTCGGTACTTTCGATGATTACGCGAACCTTAGAAGCGGTTGCAGATTTTCCGTCCAGAACGCGAACCTTAAAGTCCACAAGGCGAATGCGACTAACTGCAGGATAGAAGCGTTCCAGAGCCTTTCGCAGGGCAATATCCAGAGCGTTTACAGGACCGTCGCCCTCGCCGGCGGTAATTTCAATCTGTCCGTCAACTTCAACCTTAATCTGAGCGCAGGATGCAACGCCTTCTTCCGGTCTTGGGTTTGAACCGTTTGTCTGGTAATAGTGCAGCTTAAAGAATGGCTGATACTGAGCCAGCATTTTACGAACCATAAGTTCAAAGCTGCCGTCAGCGCCTTCAAACTGGTAGCCGTTCATTTCCAGATCTTTCATTTTTGCGATAATGTCTTTTACAATAGGGTCAGATTTCTGCACGTGAGGCGCAAATTTCTGAATCTTTTCGATAATTGTACTGCGACCCGCAACCTCGCTCATAAGGAATACGCGGCTGTTACCAACAGTATCCGGTGAAATATGCTCGTAGGCAGACGGATTTTTAAGGACTGCGTCGATGTGCATACCGGCTTTGTGGGCAAAAGCGCTTGCTCCAACATAAGGAAGCTGGGAATTCAGGCTGACGTTTGTAATTTCACTTACCCGCTTACAAATCGAAGTAAGATTTTTGATATTTTCTTCCGGGATACATTCATATCCCATCTTAAGCTGCAAATCCGGAATAATAGTAGAAAGGTTTGCGTTACCGGTACGTTCACCAAAACCAAGCAGAACGCCCTGAACATGGACAGCGCCTTCAGTTACGGCAACAAGGCTGTTTGCAACGGCAAGTCCCGAATCATTATGAGTGTGAATACCGATTTTTACCTTGTTTCCAAAAGTTTTTACAACGTCTTTTACAGCCTCGCGAAGTTCGTCAATCATAAAGCCGCCCTTGGTTTCGCAAAGGCAGAGAACTTCCGCACCACCGTCAACGGCCGCCTGCAAAGTCTTAAAGGCGTAGTCGTGACACTGCTGGTAAGCCGTAAAGAAATGCTCGGCATCGTAAAAAACAGTGCGTCCATTTTCGCGCAGGAACTCGCAGGTTTCGCGAATCATATTAAGATTTTCTTCGAGCGTAGTTTTAATAATGTCGGTAACCTGAAAATCCCAGGTCTTTCCAAAAATTACAACGTAATCAGTTCCCGCAGCAAGCAGGCTCTGCAAGTTAGAATCTTCCGCACACTTAATATCCTTGCGGCGGGTCGAACCAAAGGCGCAAAGTTTTGCAGTCTTTAGCTGGACCTTCTTCATCTCCTGAAAGAATTCCATGTCCTTAGGGTTACTTCCAGGATTTCCGGCCTCAATATAGCCGATTCCCAGCTCGTCTAAAGTCTGACAGATATGGATTTTATCCTGTACCGAATAACTAATACCCTCGCCCTGCGCACCGTCACGCAAAGTCGAATCAAGAATCTCAATTTTTTTCATCACTCAGCATACTAAAAAAAAACGTGGATTTTTTCAACTACACAGGGAGGGGAAAGCCTTCCCCACGCTCCAGCCAGCAAGCTGTCTTACGCTACCCCTTCTGCGGGGCTCAATCGCCGCCCCGCAACGCCTGGCTTCGTCTGTATTCCGCCGGTGTCATATCATAAAACTCCTTAAAAACGGCGCTGAACTTGCTCTGACTTTCATAGCCCACCCGGAGGGCTACTTCATTAATGCTCATTTCCGAACTCTGCAAAAGTCTGGCCGCTTCTTCCATTCTGTGCATTTTGATGTGGGCCGCAATTGAAGTTCCGTAAACGTCCTTAAAAACGGTTTTCAGCGTTGTGGTGTTCATGGCAAACTGGCGGGCAAGATCTTCTATAGTAATACGGCGTGAAATATTTCTGAGAAGAAAGTCGTGCACCTGCTTTATCGTTTCCACCTGATTTTCAAGATATTCGGAGTTTTCATTAATCTCTTCGTGCTCAATCTTAAAATCCGGACAGGTTATTACCATCAGTTTTTCGATAATCCCATGAAGGATTTTTCCCCGCTCATTTTCCACCGCAGTATAAAAAACTTCCTTTCCGTCGCGGTAACATTCAATAAGGCCGCTGTCTTTTAAAAGCCTCAGGTGATGGCTGACCGCAGGCATGGTCATTTTCATTACGCTGGCAATATTCTGCACACATTCTTTTGAGTGGCACAAAAGCCAGAAGATTTTCAGGCGGGGTGAATCGGCAAGAAGGGAAAAAATATCAGAAACCGCAGAAAATTCCTTATCCTTTGAAAGCTCGGAGGTCAAAAAATCAAGCTTAAAATATTCGTCGTGATTGTGAATAAGATTTTCCATAATGGCCTTCCCAAACAGAAATAATAATATTCCAAAAAGAAATTTCGTAAGCCAAAAACTTGCGGAATTACACTTTGAATTATATTCTTTTTATAAAGATTAAACAAATGTTTAAATTAGGAGATAGAAATATGACAAAAAAATATTCAATCGAAGTTGACTGCGCTAACTGCGCAAACCTTATGGAAGAAACTACAAAAAAGGTAGAAGGCGTAAAAAATGCCGTTGTAAACTTTATGACTCAGAAAATGGAAGTTGAGTTTGCAGACGGCGTTGATGAAAAATCAGTTATGAAGGCAGTTTTTAAGGCTTGCCGCAAGGTTGAACCGGACTGCGAAATCGAATTCTAAAAAATATGACTGGCTCTGACCGGCGGGCTCTCACAAGGAGGCAATTATGACAAAGAAACAGAAGAAAATGACCTTGCGGATTATCACAACCTTTACTTCACTTGTGATTTTACATTTTATTCCTTTTGAATTTAAAATTGCTTCTAATGTAAAATTTGCCCTTTATTTTGCCTTATATATCTTAATCAGCGGTGACATTCTCAGAAAGGCCGGGCGGGGCATTCTCAACCGTCAGGTGTTCGACGAAAACTTTCTGATGGCAATTGCATCGCTTGGTGCTTTTGCGCTCGCAATTTATTCAAAGAGCGGCGACTACGTAGAAGCCGTTGCCGTTATGCTTTTTTATCAGGTTGGAGAACTTTTTGAAAACATCGCCGTTGGAAAAAGCCGCAAAAACATTTCCAATCTGATGGACATCCGCCCTGACTACGCAAATATTGAAGAAGACGGAAAACTTATCAGAGTTTCGCCGGATCAGGTAAAAACAGGCTCAGAAATTTTTGTTCAGCCGGGTGAAAAGATTCCGCTGGACGGAATCGTAGTAGAAGGCAAATCGTCACTTAACACCACAGCCCTCACAGGCGAAAGTCTTCCTAGAGATGTTTCAAAAGATGATGAAGTTATCAGCGGCTGCATCAACCTTACAGGCCTGCTGAAAATCCGCACTACAAAAGAATTTTCAGAATCAACAGTTTCAAAAATCCTTGAACTTGTTGAAAATTCAACATCAAGAAAATCAAAATCGGAAGCCTTTATTTCAAAGTTCGCAAGAGTTTACACACCGCTCGTATGCTACAGTGCACTTGCCCTTGCACTTTTACCGCCGCTAATCAGAAGCTTTATTTTAGGACAGCCAGCCCTCTGGTCACTCTGGCTTTACCGCGCCCTCACCTTCCTTGTAATCAGCTGCCCGTGCGCACTTGTAATCAGCATTCCGCTCACTTTCTTTGCAGGAATCGGTGGTGCAAGCCGCAAGGGAATCTTAGTAAAAGGCTCAAATTATCTGGAGACACTTTCAAGGGTAAAAACTGTCGTTTTTGACAAAACCGGAACTTTGACTCACGGCACTTTTGAAGTAAGCGGAATTCATCACTCAAAAATAGAAGACGAAAAACTTCTTGAATATGCAGCCCTTGCAGAATGCGCTTCAAGCCACCCGATCAGCACAAGCTTAAAAAATGCCCATAACAAGGAAATTGACAGAAACCGCGTAAAAGACATTCAGGAAATCAGCGGAAAAGGCATTATTGCAACAGTAGACGGCGTAAAAGTTGCAGTTGGAAACAAAAAACTGATGACAGAATTTGGAATTGAATACAAAGAATGCCATAAGCCAGGAACAATTATTCACATTGCGCTGGACGGTGTTTATTCAGGTCATATTGTAATTTCTGATGTAATCAAAAAAAATTCCAAGCCAGCCATTTCTATGCTTAAGGAGCTTGGAATAGATAAAACTGTAATGCTCACTGGCGACGAACAAACTACAGCCACTTTTGTAGCAGAAAATCTTGGAATTGATGAAGTCTATGCAGAACTTTTACCGGGCGACAAGGTTTCTAAAGTAGAAGAGCTGATTGATTCAACAAAACGCAAAAATCCAAATGGCTGCCTTGCCTTTACCGGAGACGGCATAAACGACGCTCCTGTAATTACCCGCGCAGACATAGGAATTGCCATGGGCGCAATCGGAAGCGACGCCGCCATAGAAGCTGCAGATATTGTAATTATGGATGATGACCCGCTTAAAATTGCCAGGGCAATCAAAATATCCAAGCACAGCCTTAGAATCGTGCGTCAGAACATTACATTTTCAATCGGAATTAAAGCTGCCTGCCTGATTTTAGGCGCAGTGGGAATTGCAAACATGTGGATTGCGATTTTTGCAGACGTAGGAGTAATGATTCTTGCCGTTCTTAATGCAATCAGAGCATTAAGAATCAGCTAGAAAAGAGCGCTTATTGTTTATTTCTTGCAACAACTCTTTTAATAATAAGATAGAAGAATACAAAGATTACATAAGCGCCAGACGTTACAAGAACAATAATGTTATTGCAGCTCAAAAGATATATTGTTTCGATAATGGCGGGACAAACAAGATATGCAAGTTCAAGGACAATATTCAAGATGAAAAGTTTTCTTGACTGCTGCTGCATGGCATTAAAAAGGCTTGAAAGCAAAGCTCCTGCCTGCATAATCATTGCAGCATATAAAACAGGCTTAATCAAAATCTGAAATCCAGAATAAATCGATTCTGTTCCGCTAATTACCATATATGGCAGGAAAATTGCATAAAATGACATTACAAGCGGAACAAAAGCACCAGATTTATATAGAAGTGTATCATGCGAAATAAAAAAGAAAACACCATACAATATTAATACCGGAAGGAAAATCTGAAAAACAAAAATTGATGCAAAAGTCCTAAAAGCAGAATAATAAACAACAGTATGGGAAAACATGAAAAAACTTTTAAATCCGCAGAAAAGCAGGGAAATAAAAAATCCCAGAAGCAGACAAGGGAGAACGTCTTTAATTGATTTGTTGTAACAATAAGCCGTAAGACAAAGCGGCATCAAAAGCAATAAAAATAAAAGCATATCCAAAATTTACTGTTTATTTATTATTCTTGCAATACACGGCTATTTTGCCTTAATTCTAAGGATTTTTGCCTTTCCTTCAATCGTAATCTTTTCACCAGGCTGAATGGCGTAAATTTCTTCAGCGGAAATTGTCTTTGAAACTTTATCGCCGCCATTACGTATTACAGCCTTTTCTGAAGAAAGCACATACAAAAGCTGCCAGTCGGAAGGTACTGCTTCCTCATGCTCGCGGGAACAGAACATGCTCCAGCCGCCTTTTACATCAATTTCATCAATAGAAAAATATTCGCATTCAAAAGTTCCAGGGAAGGCGCCTACCGCCCCCCCCTTGTTTTCCTTGATTACTTTAAGAGCCTTATCAACGTGAACTTCACGTCCGCGTCCCCAGTCATAAAAACGGTAGGTCAAATCGCAGGACTGCTGAACTTCCATAAGTCTGAGTCCGCCGCCAATTGCATGAACAGTTCCAGACGGAATGAAAATAAAATCACCCTTTTTTACATTTACAAAGTTCAGATATGGTTCAAGAGCCTTGTTTTCAATTCCTGCGCGAAGTTCTTCTTTTGTAACGCCCTCTTTCAAGCCGTAAACAAGCTTTGCTTCAGGAGCTGCGTCAAGAACATACCAGCATTCTGTTTTTCCCCGGTTACCCTGACCTTCAAGTTCAACCGCAAATTTGTCATCCGGGTGAATCTGAACAGAAAGAGTATCATCCGCCTGAATTACTTTCACAAGCAGAGGATAGTCACCGCCACAAGCCTTCTTAAAATCTTCCTGGCATCCGTTCGGATGAGTAGAAGCAATCCAAAGCTCATAGCCCCAGATTTTATCAGATTTGATTGGATTAAGTTTTAACATAGATAATTCACTTTAAAATTATAAGCTCGGGCTCACAAGTCTGGCCCGAGTCATTCTTTCGATAATCCTAAACCGACCCGCTGTCGCAGCTCGGTTTTTAACGGATTTTTGATTATTGGCACCACAAGTTTTCAGGATAATATCCGCTCTTAATCTTAGCAGCGATTTCATCCTTTACAAGCTGGCGGTCTTCCGGATAAGTCATACCAAACCAGTTTTCTTCAGAACTGAAGAATTTTACGATTCCCTTTCCGTGAGCAATAATATCGCTTGTTGCAACAGGAAGAAGAGCTTCTTTTTTAGGCTCCTTAGAGTTCTTGCTCATGAAGTCATCCCAGTAAACATGGAATTCTTCAAAAGCCTTAGGACTGAAGCCGAAGAGGTTCATACTAACCCATTCTTTTCCAGTCATAATCTTCTTTCCGCCGTCAATTTCGCTAATGATTTTATCACCTTCGTAGTAAATCTTAAGATTTTCTACGATTGATTCAAGCTTATTGTCTTTTACAGTGCAGACACCGCGTGAAACAGAACCATTGCGGCTCATTGTATTTCCAAGAATGTAACCTACAATTGCATGCTCAGTTGAATCAGCAGGAAGGTCAGTCAGATATTTTCCCAAAACTTCAAATGCCTGGCGACCATAATAGTCGTCCGAGTTGATAACAGCAAAAGGAGTTTTTACAGCCTTTTCTGCGCACAAAACAGCATGAGCAGTTCCCCATGGCTTTTCACGGCCAGTAGAATCCTTAATCTGCTGCTCAGTCAAAAGGCTTTCGTGCTGCTGGAAAACATATTCAGCATCAAAATTGCGGGCAATGCGGTCAAAAAGACGGCTTCTGAAGTCAGCTTCAATATCCTTACGGATGATAAAAACAACCTTACCAAATCCGCATTTTTTTGCGTCAAAGGTTGCAAAGTCAAGGAGGCACTCGTCGTGGAGACCTACACCGTCAATCTGTTTTACTCCGCCGTAACGGCTTCCCATTCCAGCGGCTAATACTAATAATGTTGGTTTCATAGTTTTTTCTCTTTTTTAGATTATTTATTCTGCAATAATTGTATCAAGGGCAAGAAGCATCATTTCCTTAAAGGTTGTCTGACGCTCTTCTGCAGTAGTTGCAGTTCCCTCAAGAATACTGTCGCTTACTGTAAGAATAGAAAGAGCCTCACGGCCATACTGAGCTGCAAGTGTATAAAGTTCAGCTGATTCCATTTCGATACCGGCAGCTCCGTATTTCTTCCACAACTTCCAGTTTTCATTGATATCATAGAAGAAGTCGCTTGAAACACAAGGAGCAACTTTTGCCTTAAGTCCGATTTCCTTTGCACGATTATAAGCAGTGTACAAAAGATTAAAGCTTGGCACAGGCGCAAAATGCAAAAGTCCAAAGCGCTGAGACTGAAGGCTGGAATCAGTGCAGGCACCGTTAGCAAGAAGAACATCACGAAGTTTCAAATCTTCATGAATTGAACCGCAAGTTCCTACACGGATTGCTTTCTGCACATTATAAAACTTAAACAATTCTGTTACATAAATAGAAAGAGACGGCTGTCCCATTCCAGTACCCTGAACAGAAACTTTCTTTCCCTTGTAAGTTCCGGTAAATCCATACATTCCGCGAACTTCGTTATAACATTTTGCATCCTCTAAAAAGTTTTCAGCAATAAATTTAGCTCTTAAAGGATCTCCAGGTAATAATACTCTGTCTGCGATTGCACCTTCTGGTGCGTTAATATGTGTACTCATAAAGTTTATTTTATCATATATTGCAAAAAATTACAAAAATATAATTCCAAATACTGCGCCCGCCGCAATAATAAAAATCGGATGCAGTTTGAACTTAAAAAACATAAAGGTAAAAAGAGCGTAAGCAGCAAGATTTACCAGCTGAAAAAGTGAAAGAAAACTTTCCAAGGAAGAAAATGCCGTTTTCCAGCCGCCAGCCCCGGCTTCCGGCAGATTAAGCAGGGCAAAAACAAAAATCTGCAAAAATGGCAGAAGCACAAGACCGGTAGACACAGGCCGCAAAAATGCAAGGGTTCCCTTTACATAGACGTTATCACTGAACTTTTTCAAAAAACCCGCAATAATCATAATGCAGATTAAAGAAGGAAGCACTTCACCCGCAGTCGCAATAAGGCCGCCCGGCACCCCGTAAAGCTTGTAGCCGATGTAAGTTGCCATATTAATTCCAAGGGGGCCCGGCGTAGACTCCGAAATCGCCACCATATTGTAAAAAGTCGCAGAATCAATCAGCCCCTTATCAACAATCGTCTGCTGCATAAGAGTAAGGGCAACCACCCCGCCGCCAATCGTAAAGAGCCCGATATAAAAAAAAGTGCAGAAAAGCATAAGAAGGCTCATTTTTCTCCCCCTTTTTCTTTTGAAGGATGCTTCTTAAGCTGCCTTGCACGGACAAAGACCAGGCTACAGGCAATAGCTATCGCTCCCAGGATGATTATGTAAGAAGGCAGCTTAAGTATTCCAACGCAAAGGAAGGCCACCATCATAAAAATAAAATTTACAGGCGTTTTGATTGTCTTTTTTGCAAAGCTGTAAACTACATGGGTCAAAAGGGCAGCGACAGCAACATTTATTCCTTTTAATGCCTTCTGAGCCGCAGGATAATCTGACACAGAATTAATAAATCCTGCTAGAAGCATGATAATCACAAAGGAAGGAGTCACCATTCCAAGGGTTCCCGCAATTCCCCCGATAATTCCTGCCCGCTTAAAACCTACAAAAGTAGAAACATTTACGGCTATAATTCCAGGCGTACTCTGGCCCACGGCATAATAATCAATTAATTCTTCTTCGCTTATCCAGCCTCGGTTTTCAATAAGTTCCCGGCGCAGCATAGGCATCATGGCAAGGCCGCCGCCAATCGTAAAAGTCCCGATTTTTGCAAAGGCCAGATATAAATCAATCAGTTCCAGAAAAAGTGATTTTTTCATGGCTTTATTTTAGCAGATTAAGGCAAGTTTCAAAAGGCAGATTTTTTACTGGATTTATTTATAAGATTGGCACATACTAAAAATTATGACAGTTTATTTATGTTCAACACAGCCGGATATTTTCAGATTTCTCGCAAATAAAATTGAAAAGCTGGGTCATTTCTGTCTTTTATTCACTGACTATACGAACATGCAGAACACCCTGTTAAAATCAAACTACCTGCCTGACCTTGTTCTGATTGATTATATGACAGAAAATCATCTGCTTACAACAAATCCCTACGAAAAAATTGATAAGGATAAACTTTATCTGCCCCTAATTTTTTACAACGATCCTTGTATTGCAAAAGGAGCCCGCGCTTCTGTCTGGGCGGACATAGTCAAAAACTGCTGCAATAAAGATTATTTACCGGAAGGAAAATACATTCCCACAGAAAAGGCAATGAACGAAGTTCTGGAACTTGTCGCAGATTTTGTTGAATCAGAACAGTTTTCACCCTACATTTATCTGATGCAAAAACCTCTTCCCTTTCCTGAAAGTTTTACGACAGATTTTTTATACGAAAAATTTACCTATAATAAAAATCATTATAAGACCATTGATGGATTTCAAAAAGAAACAAACTTGCCGGAAAACCTTTTCATTCTTCTTCAGATTTTCTTTGACCACAAAGACGACCTGCTTTCAATTGTAGATTTGATTGAACTCTATACAGAAAAGAAAAATCGCATTACCCAGGCATCGCTGAAAGTAATGCTTTCAAACCTACGTTCATATTTCAAAAGATACCCGGAATTTAATTACAGGCTTGAACACAATGCAAAAGGCTATAAATTTTCTATTGTGTGAGAATCTTACCTGTTAAAAGAAAAAGCCGGTAAATCTACCGGCTTTCATACAGTTAATAAAGACTAAGACAATACTTTAGAGATTCTTTCAAGAACCTTCTTTCTGTCCAAAGGTTTGATGATATAGCTCTTAGCGCCAACCATCAGGGATTTCTTTACAAGTTCCTCTTTACCAAGAGCACTTACCATTACAACTTTTGCATTCTTGTCAAAAGCAACAATCTGCTCCAAAGCTGTAATACCATCCATCTTTGGCATAGTAATATCCATTGTTACCAAATCAACATTCGGACAAAGTTCCTTGTATTTATTAACTCCATCCTGACCGTCTCCAGCAGTAGCAACAACTTCATAGCCTTCACTTGTAAGAATCTGGCCAAGCTGCTTTGCAACGAACATAGAGTCGTCAACAATCAAGACTCTGAATGAAGTTCCATCATCTTTACGACCCTCAGGAGGACGCTCATTAATTGTAGGATAGTCTTGTGTAGTTTTCATAATTCAACTCCTCTTGATTTTTTATGCGCGTTCCCTGATAGAAACGTTTACTTCTATTTTACCGCAATTAGAAATTAATGGAACAATTAAAGCTTCAACACTGTCTGTTGTTCCACCCAAAGCTGCAATTTCCATTTTCTGTCCGATAAACAATGCCGGTGGAGTCAAGTCAAACTTAAATCCCAGCTCATGCAGCTTAGTTACAGCCTGTGCAGTGATAAGGTTTGCAAGCTCACTGATTGTAGCCTTTGCCAGGTCGTCAAACTGTGCCAGAGTTTCTCCGTTCATTGCCGAAGCAATATTAAGAGCAGTCTCCATTGTCATATCGAAAAGAACACGTCCTTCAACATCACCTGCAAGACCGACTAAAGCTGCAACACCCATAACAGGCATTGCGGTTGATTTCAAATATAAATCGCCCCGCTTTACTTCTGCACCACCAAGAACTTCCTGCAAAATACGAAAAGAAGTTTCAACAAACGGATTAATATACTCAACTCGCATTTTTATCTCCTTAATCTTTATTGTATGCTACAAGCGCACCAACTGTATTTTCACCAAAATTAAACGAAGCCGGCATTGCTTCATTTTCTCCAATAATTGCAATACCGTTTCCCTTCATCTTCTCCTGGAAATCTGCAACAACAGTATTCTGAGAAGCCTCATCAAGCATTGAAACAACATCTCTTGCAAAAACAATATCTACCATTGGCAGAGCATTCGTATTCTTGCAGTCATGGTATTCAAACATGATGCTATCTTTTATGTCCTGATTAAAAGTATATTCCCCATTTGCCTTTTTTGTCAAATAAGAACTATACCAATCATCAGCTAATTCCGCTGGAATGCTCATCATAGCCGCATTTGACACCGTAAGAAGGTCAACGTCCTGAGCATATACCCTGATTTTGCTCTTTGGATAACGGCGGGCAAGTACGCAGGCCAGAGAATATGATTCTGTTCCCTTTCCGCAGCCCGGGTTCCATACAATAATCTGCTTGGCAGAATTATCAGGAAGAATTTTTTCTACAGAATCTGCAAATTCCTTTGTCCACCACTTGCCGGTGCAAGTAGACCAGAAAGTAGAAAGGAATTCCTCTGCATCAGCTTCGTTCTGAATCTGAGATTTGCCGGCTTTAGTCCATTCTGTAAAGCGGTGACGAACCCAGGATTCATTAACTGAAGTAACGTAGAATTTTTTATAATTTGCAAGCGATTCAACGGCAAACTTATAAGCCTGATCATCAATATCACTTTTAGGAGCTTCTGCAGCCTTCAGATTTTCAGCTTTGGCAGCAAGTCCTGAAGGAGCTTTTTTACCTTCCGGAGCGGCAGCTTCTGCAGCAGGCTTTACCGGAGTTCTCTCCGGTGGTGTATAGGTCGGATGAGGACGTGGAACATTTTCCAGGGCATCCTTTCCTGAGAAGATACGTGTAATGTCCAGAAGAACGTAGAGTCTGTTATTAGCTTCAACTACACCATCAATATATTTGATATTGATATCACCAAAAAGAGGGTGAGGAGGCTGAATCGAACTCTTCTGAATGCCGACAACCTTATCAATTTTATCTACAATTACACCGAATTTCTGATCATCTACAGCAAGAATAATGATGTTTTCAAGTTTTTTACCGGTTTTTGGCTGAACTTCAACACCAAAGAACAAGCGTAAATCCAGAATCGGAATAATTTCACCACGAAGATTGTAAACACCGCGCACAAAAGCCATCGTATTAGGAACAAAAGTAAATCTGTCTGCCTTAACGATTTCCTTTACATGCATAATATCAAGAGAGTAATCTTTATCTGCGAGAGAAAAAGTAACCATCTTAAAGTCAATGACGGTATTTTTATCTTCTTCCTTCTCTTTTTCTGCAACTTGAGTCTGAACAACTACCTGATTTTCTGCTTCCATTTCCGACTCCTTTTATGCACTCTGTTCCTGATCCAGCTGTTCCTGCTTAACTCCAAGATCAAGCAAAGCACCAACATCAATAATCAATGAAACAGAACCATCACCCAGGATTGAAGCTCCGGCAATTCCCGGAGAATTAGTAAACTGGTCTTTCAGAGGTTTAATTACAACGTCCTCTTCGCCGACAAGGGCATCAACCATTACACCAATCTTCTTATCCTGGTTACCTACAATTACGATATAACACTCGTCCTTCTGCTCTGCTTCCGGCATACCAAAAAGACGCGCAAGACGAAGCACAGTGATAACTTCGTTACGAACATTCATTACTTCGTAGTTATCAATGTGATTAATATCTGTAATCTTTACACACTGGCTTTCAATAACGTTTGCAATCGGGATTGAGTAAACTTCTGTTCCAACGCGAACCAAAAGTCCCTGAATAATTGCAAGTGTAAGCGGAAGCTTAATTATAAAGCTTGTTCCCTTTCCTTTTGCTGAATTAACTGTGATTGTACCCTTAAGGTTATTAATCATAGTCTTTACAACGTCCAGACCTACACCACGACCAGAAATATTAGAAATTGTAGCCGCTGTAGAGAAGCCTGGCATCATAATAAGCTGGAAGGCATCCTGCTCAGTGATCTGCTTGTCAGGATGGATAAGGCCTTTTTCTATAGCCTTTGCCTTAACCTTTTCTACGTCAACGCCGGCACCGTCATCTTTAATTTCGATAACAATCTGGTTACCTTCGTTAGACGCTTTAAGAAGAACTGTACCAGTTTCCGGTTTTCCGGCAGCTTTTCGTACATCCGGCATTTCAATACCATGGTCAACTGAGTTTCGAACACAGTGCATAATCGGGTCAAGCAAATCTTCTACTACCGATTTATCAAGTTCTGTATCCTCACCTTCAATTACCAAGTCGATTTTCTTGTTCAAATCACGCTGCAAGTCTCGTACAACGCGAGGGAAGCGGCTGAAAATCTGATTGATAGGAACCATTCGGATTTTCATTACACCTTCCTGAAGTTCACTGGCAATAGTTCCAAGGTTCTGAGTTGTAGAACGGAAGCGGCCTGTAATTCCTTTTGATTCTGCCTCGTATGCTTCGAAAACAGAACCCAAATCGCCGTATTCCTGAACGATTGCTTTTTTAACTTCAGCAGGATTTTCTCCGTCCTTAACCTTTTCCATATAATCTGTAAGATGGTCAAATAGACTGCGGAGTTTTTCCTTGTATTCAGCCTGCAAAGCCTGGAAGTGGTTGAGTTCACTTGAAGTCTGGGCGGCAAGCTGATTGAATGAAGCCTTTGTAATTACGGCTTCTGAAACAAGATTCAAAAGATAGTCGATTCGGCGTGAATCTACACGCAGAATTGAGCCCTGCTGAGCCGCATGAGCAGCACCTGCCGCTGGTTTTGCCTCAGCTTTCTTTTCTTCTGCCTTAGGAGCGGCAGCAGGAGCTGGAGCCGCAGGGGCAGCTGGTTTTGGCTCAGGCTTAAGAACATTATCATTAAGAATATCGTTCAAGAGGTCATTTTGAGCGGCGCTGATTTCGCCTGCAGGCATATCTGGAGAAGGAGAAACCGGAGCACTTGCTGCAGGAGCTGCCTGTGCAGGAGCCGGCTGAGGAACTGGCGCGGCCTGTGGAGCTGGAGCTGCAGGAGCTGCAGCGGCACCCCCCTTATAATTTGCATCAGTTATAAGCTGAGCATCTGTTACTAAAGTTACATCACTCAAGAAGGCAGTATCTTCAATTGCAGAGCCTTCAGCATCAGTTGCAACATAGTAATAAACCCATTCATAGAACTGATCTTCATAAAGGGCATCAAAATCAGGATTTGTTTTAAGGACATTACCTATTGCCTTTAAGGCTGCAAATACCTGAATACCACCAACCGAGTTCATAGGGTTGCTTTCATCAAATCTAACTGCGATACACCAGAGCTTCTGATTGCCTTCGCAAGTCTGCTTAAGTTCCTGATATTCATCTTCACTAAGTTCAGGAAGTACTATGCCACTGGCAGCAGGAGCAGCCTGGGCAGATTCTGGAGCTGGAGCCGGAGTTGGCTCTGGCGCAGGTGCTGGAGCGGCTACAGACTGTGCAATTGGTTTTCCTTTTGCATCCTTTGCAGGAATATAAGCCTGGAGTTTAGACACAATGGCACTGGTATCTTCTTCATAAACAGAACCATTCTGCCGAGCTTCGAGCATCGCTTTTATTACATCGATAGAGGAAAGGAGTATATCAACGATATTTTCATCAACCTTAACTCTGTCTGAACGCACTTCGTCAAGAACATCTTCAACTGTGTGGGTAAAATGAGTAATTTCAGTCATTTCAACAGTTGCAGAACCACCTTTAAGAGTATGGGCAGCGCGGAAAATTTCATCAATAGCATCATGATTAGTAGGATCGCCTTCAATAACAAGGATGTTACTTTCGAGCTGTTCTACCTGCTGCTCAGCTTCAGCAAAGAAGTCTTTCAAGAGTTCTTCATTATTTGGATCAAGATAATCGCTCATAGAATAAATTATATTCTAAAAAAACTATATTTCAAGCAAAAAAGATAAAAATGATAATAAATATTTATTTTTGAAGAGGAGGAAGAAATTCTTAAAGAAGATTTTAATTTATGCCGATAATAAGAAAGGAGTGTTTTAAACTTTTTACAGCTTTCACAGAGGTTAATATGAAAAAGGAGTTTCTTGTTTCTATATTATTACTGGTTTCTGCCGCTTCCAGAGTTTTTGGAGTTACTGCTTTTACAGGATATGCAGGAGGAAAACTTAATCAGGGAGCTAACGAACAGGCTGATGACTATGAAGGAGAATTAAAACTTCAGGCCTTCTTTGCAGGACAGTTTAATTTTAATCAGAATGTCTGGTCTCATCTGGAATTTTCTATAGATACAGACAATCTTTTAACAGATGAGATTTTCAAAAAAACTCCTGCCCAGTTCCGCATTGATGAACTTTCTATTACCGGAAAAATGACTTTTACAAGCATTGTAAATTATCTGAGTGCCTTTATTGGTATGTACGATCCGATTGGTTCCGACATTCTGCTTCAGCGCTATTTTGGAATTGAAGGAATTGCATCAAAAGTAACAGACAGCTGGCTGGGAACAGGAAATTCAATTCTCTATCCTCAGTGGGGTATTGGAGTAGCCGATGTTTTAAAATCTTATACCCTTCCGACTCTTATAGGATTATACGCGTATGTAAACAGCGAGGACCCAGAGTACAAGGTATTTAACATAGATTTGCGTGGAGCGCTTTCATTCCATTATTTTACTATGGACCTTGCAGCTGGATTGGGAGCACCTTTGGCTGATAAGAGCCAGGGAAAAGATGTAATTGTTGCCATTAACAAATTGTACTGGCATATGGGAAGTACATTATTAATAGGAAATAATTATACTGCCGCATCACTTTTCTCTCAGCTGGGAATTAATAATGCTTCAATTGAACCGAAAGCAAATACAATGGCAGTAAGCCCTGAAACCTGCTATTTCTTGATTGAGCCACGTTTTTATAACGGCGTAGGACATACCCATGTTTCGTTATATATTCTTCCAAAAAATACTGTATCAGAACTTATGATTCTGGATGATACAATGGGAATCAATTTGAATATCTTCCAGAATGTAAATACAAGAAACAATCTCTTTACAATCGGTATGCACTTTGGCGCTGGTTTTGATGATAAATATATAGATGATTTATTGCCGCCAGACAGCTTTAATATTTCTGACCTTCACGCCTATGTAATTCCGTATTTTTCTACAAACATCCTGGCAGGAAGCTTAAATACTGCCCTTAAAATCAAATTCCACGAGTTTGTAAACAAGAAGCCGGGAAAGGCTTTTGTGATTGACTTAGGTTATAAGTGTAAGTTGTAGGAGGGATTCTCGGGTCAAACCCGAGAATGACATATAAATAATAAGTCTGAGAATGACATGAGACTTAAAAGGCTTGTAAGCCTACGGATGACAATAAAAAAGCCCGGATTTCCGGGCTTTTTAATTTAACTAGAGTGCCAGTTTAGAAAGTCTTGAGCAGGCTTCCTGTACGTCGGCGTGGTGACCGAAGGCACTGATTCGGATGAAAGATTCACCGGCAGGACCGAAGCCACTTCCCGGAGTTGTTACAACATTGCACTTGTCCAGGAGAGTGTCGAATACACCCCAGCTCTTCTTTCCAGGGAATTTTACCCAGATATATGGAGAGTTTCCGGTAAAGTAAACTTCTGCACCGGCTTTCTTGAAGTTTTCGCCTTCAAAAGTCTTCTTTATAAGAGCGGCGTTTTCAAGATAGTAGTCGATTACTTCTTTCATTGCCTTAAGACCTTCCGGCTCAAGACATGCAAGACCGCCAGCCTGAACTACGTTTGAAGCACCATTGAACAAGGTTGTCATTACGCGGTTCCAGTCGCGGTTTACGCTTGTGCCGTCTGCAAATTTCAAATCATTTGGAACAATTGACCAGCCAAGACGTACACCTGTAAATCCGGCAGGCTTTGAAAATGAGTTGATTTCGATTGCACAGGTGCGGGCGCCTTCAATTTCAAAAATTGTTTTTGGCAACTCAGGATCGCGGATAAACTCGCGGTAAGCGCCGTCAAAAATGATGATACAACCGTTTTTGTTTGCAAAATCTACAAGTTTTTTAAGCTGTTCTTTTGTTGCAACAGCGCCTGTAGGGTTATTTGGAGAACAGAAATAAATCAAAGAATCAGGTTCTACTACAGACAAATCAGGGAAGAAGTCGTTTTCCGGTGTACAAGGCATGTAAGTAACGCCTTCGTAACCAGTTCCATTATTTTTACCTGCAGCGCCAACGATTACAGAACCGTCTACATAAACAGGATAAGCCGGGTCCTGGACGGCAATCTTTACATTGCGTCCGAAGAGAGTCTGAATGCGGGCAATATCACATTTAGCGCCATCAGAAATAAATACTTCTGATTCATCTGCCAGGCCCTTGTACCATACTTCTGCAATTTTCTTGCGGAGTTCTGTATTACCCTGCTCGTCTCCGTAACCAGAGTATCCTTCTGGTGTAGAAAGTCCGATAGAATAATCAGCCATTGCCTTTGCAATAAACTTTGGAAGAGGTTCTGTTGTGTTACCAATTCCAAGACTGATAATTTTTGCTTCCGGGTGAGAAGCAGCATATTCGCGGCGGCGGCGAGCAACCTCAGGAAAGAGGTAACCGGCAGTTAAGTTTGCAAATCCTTCGTTACGTGTAATCATAGTTTTAAATCCTTTTTTAGCGTTTCTAATTAATTAAACAAATCATCCCAGCCGTAAAGCTTACCTTTTGACAATTTTCCTGTCTTTACGGCTGATGAAAGTTTTTCCAGAGCTTTTACTGAACCTACGGCAAAGCCTTCGCGGCTGCGGGCTGTGTGAGTAAGCTCGATTGTGTCGGCAGTTCCGTCAAAGAATACTTTATGAGTTCCAGGAATGTTTCCGCAGCGGGTTGAGCTTACGTGAAGCTGATTAGCCTTTGGACGTTCGTGGAAGGCATCTGTTACGATTTCTGTTTTGTTTTTATTGCCAAGCATTACGCGGCGGGCAATTTCCAAAGCAGTTCCTGAAGGGCTGTCTGCCTTCTGATTGTGGTGAGCTTCCCAGGTTGCAACATCGTAATCTGAATATTCAGCCATGAGTTTTGCAGCTTCTTCTACAATTTTATAGAACATATTTACGCCGATTGAAAAGTTTGCAGAAGTCATGATAACTCCGCCGCAATCAGCTGCCATTTTGTTTACTTCATCGTGCTTGTCGTTCCAGCCTGTTGTTCCAACTACGATTGGAAGTCCAAGAGGGAGTAAAGCCTTGATGTTTCCCATAACGGCTGTAGGATGAGAGAATTCGATAACTCCCTCTGCCCCGCTTGATTTTACAGCGCGGGTAAGAGCCTGCTCATCTCCGGCAGGGATTTTATTTGTAGCGTCTTCTGCCATTACGTCGATTGTTGCTACAACCTCGTGACCGGCTTTTTTAGCACACACTTCTATCATGTGCCCCATTTTTCCATATCCAACTAAAGCTATTTTCATTAAAAACCTCCGGTTTTCAGGTATCAGGTTCAAGGTATCAGGTGTTAGGATTTTAGCAGCAGGCGTTGCGGGCGGCGTTTGAGCCCGCAGAGGGGGTAGCGGAAAACGGTAGCAGCAAAGCTGCGTACGTTTGAAGCGAGGGGGAGACCTCCCCCATCCCTGCCTATAACCTAAAACCCAGCACCTATAACCTAGTTAAAGAATGCTCCGTGCAAAATCTGAACAGTCTTATCGGCTTCGTCGTCGTCAACAATCATGCTGATGTTTACCTTGCTTGCGCCCTGGCTGATCATCTGGACGTTGATTCCTTCGTCGGCAAGAACGGCAAATCCGCTGGCAAGAATTGCAGAAGAATGAGCCGCGTCACAAACGATTGTAACGATTGACTTTCCTGTGTGAACTGAAACTTCGCTGGCCTCTTCAAGATCTTTTACAAGACCAGAAAGATCTGACTTTGTGTTTACTGTAAGGGAAACTGAAACTTCTGAAGTTGCAATTACGTCGATGCTTACATTCCACTTGAGGAAGTTGTTGAAAACGTGGGCAAGGAAGCCTGCGGCGCCCAGCATACGGGAAGAAACAATATCAATAAGGGTGATGTGTTTTACAGTTGTAATTGCGCAAACCGGAGGAACTTTTCCAGTGTGCTTTTCTACGATGATAGAACCCGGGCTCTGAATATTGTAAGAGTTCTTTACGCGAACCGGAGTGCCTGTTTTGCGGCAAGGAACCATCGAGCGGGGATGAAGAACCTGGGCACCGAACATTGCAAGTTCCTGAGCTTCTTCGTAAGTAACTTCAGGAACAGTTTTTGCGTCCTTGCAGATGCGTGGATCAGTTGTAAGAATACCGTCAACATCCTTCCAGGTCTGGATTTCTTCGGCTCCCATTGCAGAACCGATGATAGTTGCAGTAAGGTCTGAACCGCCGCGGCCAAGAGTTGTGATGTTTCCTTTTTTATCTTTTGCGATAAAGCCAGTTACGATTGGAATCTGATTGTCATCGCCGTTTTTATAGGCTGTAAGATAACGGGGAATATTTTCCCAGACTTCATCAAGAAGCTCAGCGGACATAAATGCAGAGTCGCTGACAATTCCGATGTCCCAGGCATCGTAGAAGCGGGCTGGAATTCCCTGTTTTTTAAGATAGGCTGCCATAATGCGGACTGAAAGTCTTTCACCAAAAGAAACAAGATAGTCGCGGGTACGTTTTGTAAGCTCTTTGAGCATTGAAATGCCAGTAAGAAGCTGGTTGAGCTCTGACAAAAGGGCTTCTGTTTCTGTGCCGTCAAGTTCAAGTGCGGTAATTGTTTCGCGGTGAAGTTTTGCAACCTGTGCAATGTCAACTTTTCCGTTTACTGCATCGTCGGCAGCTGCCAGAAGATGATCGGTTGTATCGCCCATGGCTGACAAAACTACTGCCGGACGATTCTGCTGATATGCTTTTATAATTGAAGCAACATGTTTGATTCTTTCTGCATTGGCGACGCTGGAGCCGCCGAATTTCATTACTATCATAGGTGAGATTATAGTGATTTACAAGGTTTAGTAAAAGTACAGTTCTTAAATATTTTTTAATAAAAAAAATGGCTTCCGGTCGTGGAGCATGTGTCAAAACCGCTCGGTACCTCGCTACATGCTATTTTTGTAAGGAAACTATTGCATGCGCCGCTAGCGCGGCAGACAAAAATAGAATGTTTTTACCACACGCTCCACTCCCTAACGCCATTTTTTCTTTCTAAAATTTCAGATTTGTCTTTTTTATAAAATCACTATAAAATTGAAACAAGAGGTTTTTGAATATGAAAAAAGCAGCAGTTTTTCTGGCAGATGGATTTGAAGAAGTTGAGGCGCTTACGCCGGTAGATTATTTGAGAAGGGCTGGAGTTGAGCTTATTACAGTTGCAATTCCTTCACCAACTATGAAAGAAGGAAAAACTGTTACAGGCTCGCACAAGATTCCTGTAATTGCAGATACAACATTAAAGGAATACCTTGCAAAGTACGCAGACAATGAACCGGATTTAGTTTTCTGTCCGGGTGGTTCAGTGGGAGCTGACAATCTTTCTGAGTGCGCAGAGCTCCTTGAACATCTTGATAAATGCTATGACGACGGCAGATATGTAAGCGCAATCTGTGCCAGTCCTGCAGTTGTGCTTGGAAAAACCAAGGTGCCGGAAGGAAAACGCTGGACCTGCTATCCTGGAATGCAAAAAGAAAGTCATCCTGATTATCAGTTGAAATATGAAGACAAGGTTTTTATTACTGACGGAAAATTGATTACAGCACGCGGAGCCGGTGCCGCTGAAGAATTTGCAATGGAATTGATAAGGCTTTTGTGCGGTGACGAAGTCGCAAAAAAGATTCACGACGGAACTTTACAGCGATAAAACAAATAATATAGATAAAAAACCAAAGGGGGCTTGAAAGCCCCCTTTTCTTATTTATCTTCTTCCTTGCCTTTTTCAAGCAAATCGTTCTTTTCTTTAATCTGATTTGTAAGGGTCTGGATTTCTTCCTGAATAGGTTCAACTTCAATAACTACGCCTTCCGGAAGTTCAATCTTCTTTTCTGCAATAAGGGCAGAAAGTTTTTCTCCCAAAGCCTGATATTTTGCATCACGCTTCATTTCAAGCTGTTTTTTTTCTATTTTAACAACACTTGCATCAGAGAATTTCTGAACTTTGTCGCCTGCCTTTTCAAAAGCTGACATTGCGCCGGCAGCTCCCTTTGAAAGCGCCAGCTTTACTTTGTTTACAATATCTTCAGTATCCATAAGTACACCTCTCTATAAGTATATAAATTAATATAATACCCTTTTCAGATTTTTCAAAGTCTTTTTATTGCTAAAAGCGTCAAATCGTCAGACTGTTCATCTTCCAGTACCTGGTTGTAGTCGACATAGTTAGGCTCACCGGCCCCTGCTTCGCTGGCGGCGGCATAAAAATCATAGCGGGAAAAATATTTCTTTAAGAAAGCGTCAATTTTTTTGTCAACGCGGACATATTCTGTCTGAGGAACTACAGGAGTTTTATACAATCTGAAAACCTTTTCACAGGAAGCCAGGGCAATAATTGAATCTTCGATTGTTCCCTGAGACTTTGTAAAATTAAAGTGAAGTTTTTCATCTGCCCGAGGATTTTCAAGCTTGGTTAATTCATAATCCTTTCGATTTAAAACTGATTCAATAATAGAAGTAATCCGTTCAGTTCCAAACTCTTCTTTAACGTCATCGATTTTTCCGTTTATCTCGGCTCGTTTTACAGTGAAGTCTGCTTCGCGGACACGACGGGTAGATTCTTCAATACCGTCAGTGTAGAGGTAGAGAACATCACCCTTATTCAGATGATGCTTTTCTACGGCAAAACCACCCCTCATCTGAAGCAGGTCATTTGAGAAAACGCCTGCTGTCGGGGCTGAAGCCAGGGTAACGGTTTTAATTTTTCTTGAAGCGGCTTCGAAAATATGGAAAATTCGGTCGCCGGCATTACAGGTGTAAAGCTCTCCAGTCTTAAGATTGATAAGACAGATGATGAGGGTTGCAAACTTTCCCTTGAGTCCAAGCTTTTCGATAAAATCATTAATCTGGTCAACAACACGGTTGATATTTGAACCGTCGTGCTTAAAAGTCCAGTGGTCAAAATAGCGGCGGAAGATTGTAGCAACGACTGTCATGATAATGGCCGCCGGGATTCCGTGACCGGAAGCATCGCACTTGATTGCAACAAACCATTCCTTATCAAGGCGGCGGTAATCAAAGTAGTCGCCCGAAACCCCGGATTCACCCTCGTAGTAACCGAAGCATTCAACCTGGTCATCTTTATACTGCGCCGTTGTCTTTTTATTATTAAAGTCGTCGCTGGTAAGGGGGAGGAAGGCATTCTGGACAGCCTTACCGTCCATTGTAAGCGCCTCCTCCTCTGCAACAGCAACAAGTTCATGGGTCATGTAATTTACCGCATCACCCAGGCGGCCGATTTCATCCTTCGAGCGGATGTGAATATCCTTTCCCTTAAGATTGAGCTTATTTTTTGTGCGGCCGATTAACTGAACGTGTCTTTCAAGCTGTCTTACCGGGTGAACAATAATCATTGCAAAGAGAGAGGCACCGAACATTCCGATTAAGAGGGCAATAACTGTGATGATGACGCCAAAAACGACAATCCCTTTTGTCTCAGAAATTATAGAATCGACAAGAGTCTGAGTTGAAAGCTTTACCAGAACAACCGCGTGAACATAATTGTTGGTAGTACCGCGGCGGTATAAAACCGGACGATAGAAAATATAATCTGTATTTTCGTAATCAAGATTTGATGAATCAAAATGAGGATAAGAACCTGTTGAATTCTGCGCAATCGCCAGCAAATCTGAATCGATTTTATTACGCAGTGTTACAACACCTTCCGAAGTATATTCAGCCTGGGCAAAATCATCATCAGAACCGCGGGCATAAAGAATATCAGCCTGATGAGAAAGTCCTTCTATTTTATCTGACAGTTCCTGCTCATTCTGGCTGACCCACATATCAATTGGGGCTAAATCATTAAGAATCTGCAGGACAGCTTCATCTGTTATCTGAGAGCGGCCGTAAGACAGTTCAACGGTATCAATTTTTGTAAGGATGTTCGGATCGTTTGAAGCCCAGACATAACGAAGATTTTCACTTGAAGTCGAAT
The DNA here is from genome assembly GCF_000619925.1 of Treponema sp. C6A8. Taxonomy (GTDB): domain Bacteria; phylum Spirochaetota; class Spirochaetia; order Treponematales; family Treponemataceae; genus Treponema_D. Next base: position 39,003 of record NZ_JHVB01000008.1, read on the forward strand.
TCATAGGCTGACCGACAATCGTTACGTATTCAACTTCGCTCATGGCGTCTTTCTGGCGTGGAAGTGAAGTCAGTTCAAGAATATTGTTGGCTGGGAAGAAGTTTTTAACACCGGTACAAAGGCTTTCAAGCAGAACGCTGGTGCGGTTTTCAAGGCCTTCTGCCAAAGTAAGTTCATGCAGGCTTATATTGTTGCGTCCGCTCAATACAGAAACGCCCATTACAACAATGATAATCAGGCTGAAAGTAAAGACGACAAGTTTTTTCCTGAGTGAAGGTCTGAATAATGAAAATCGTTTTGACATGCGAACTTTTCCCCCAACAAAAAGATTTTTTACTATTTTCTTATTTGAAACTTCTTCATAAATTGAAAGCGTGTACCTTGTTAAGAAAGATGCAAAGACAAGGCAGATAAAAATTATCAAAAGAGAGGCAAGAATAAAGGCAATACCGACAGCATGTTTTACGTCTTTAAAGTTTCTGAAGCGGACAGGCTTTTGATATTCGCCTTCAATTTTCAAGGTTCCGCTCTGCTGTATATTCAACAGGGCGCCGGAAAAATATAATCCGCGGTCTGTATGATAAAGACCGATTTTATACTGGCCTTCATCAAGTTCTGAGCCGACGCTGCCAATAACAATTTTACTGATAAGGCTGTCATTAAGAACTTTGAACTGATTGTTTTTTACTGAAAGTTCCAGGTCATAAGGGGCCTTTCCATCACGGTCAATGATAAGACGGGTGACAGTTCCATCGTAGGTAAAGCCGCTTCCATAAATCGAAAGCTGGTCTTCGCCATATTCATCTTTTTTAAGTTCTGCCTGCTTAATCACAGTAGAAGGCTTGTACTTATTGAGGAAAACAAAGGTCTGCGAAGGCTCGCTTACGTTTCCAACTTCATCCACCGAAGAAACAGACATGACATAAACGCCATTTGAAAGATTCTGGAAGAGGCGGGATTTCAGGCCTGAAACTGTATAGGCCCCGTTACCTGTCATACGGCGTTTTTTTGAAAGCTGGTTCTGATATTTCTGACGAAGTGCTGCAAGTTCTTTTTCAGCCCTCTCTTGTGAAAGGGTGAATTTATGTCCCGGCGACTGATAAAGTTTTTCCGAAATCTCTCCCGCATAGTCCAGGCGGTAAATATAGGAAACTACATCGTCACTTGGAGAAGGCCCCCATTCAAGGCGGAAGGAATTCGAAGTCAAAAAGCCGAATTTATCGCAGGCCTGAGACTCAGGCAGCTGAGGAGGAAGAGGCGGCGTAGTATCAAGCTTATATTCCATTACGGCAGGAGCAGACCAGTTACCGGCATAATCCTGGGCAATAAGAATAAGATAGTAGGAACCGTCACCTTCAAGCGCCTTTGTACGTATTTTTGTTTCCTTAGGGAAGTGAGCGACAGTTTTTGCAGGCAGCTCTTCAGAATTTCGGGTCCAGATATAAGAATAGCCTGCAATATTCGAAGAATCCTTTGGAAGCTGAACCTGAAATTCCGGAATTGTTTTGCCAGATTTTTTATTTTTCTGGAAGTTGCCGGGAACAATTACAGGAGTTGCAACACTGCGGTCCGGAGCAAGAAAGGCTATCGAATTTCTTTTTGATTTAGAAGTCTGCTGCCAGACAAAAGTCAGAACCTTTCCAGAGTCACTGTTATTATCAGAAAGAATAAGAGGAGAAACAAACTGATTTGAATTTTCATTTTCGCAAAGAGCCGCTTCTTCCCAATAGCTGCCCTGACGCAAAGCCATGTAAGCGCCTTCCCTACCCCGCCGGTTATCAAACCAGGAAAGACAGAGTTTATCATCATATTCAAAAAGAACGGCGCGGGAAGCGTTTCCGGAAGTTGTTACAGACTCACTTGTTAAAGGCTCAATTCCATTTTTATTAAGGATTGCAAACCAGATGCTAGTATTATTTCTTGAAGTTCGCTCCCAGCAGAGATTGGCCTTGCCGTCAAAATTATAAATTACAGGCCTCTGATTCTGATAATCGTAAAAATCTCCGGTATCACGCAAGGAAAGAGACTGCCTGTCTGAAATTAAAACCGCCTCACTCCATGACCTGTTGTCTGAATTCTGCACGGTAAGATAAAGCTGATAAGAAATTCGGCTTGTTACAGGATTCACATACTGGGCCTGGAAAACTACAGCGTCGCTGCCGTCAAGACTTGAAAGATATGGAAGGAATGGGTTTCTCAGCTTTGAAGCGGGCTTAAACTGCTCGAAATTCGACCAGGAAAGTCCGTCTGAAGACACGCTTTCGTAAAGCATGAAGGAGTTTTCCTCGCCAGCCGAAATAAACATTTTAAAGCGGTCTTTCTTTTCGCCGCCGCCTGTAAAAATGCGGGGCGCAACCATAAGGCCGGAAGTTTTTATATTGCAGGATTTCCAGCTTCGACCATAATCTGAAGTCGTGTAAACCGAAATCTGATTTTTTTCACTTAAAACTGCAACAGCAGTGAGCCCGGATTTAAGGGAAGCCGTCGTGTAAATATAAGGGACTTCATCGCCGGAATAGGAGAAAGGCCCTGCAAAATTTTCGCTGTTAAAAAACTCCCCCGGAGAAGAATAATTCCGGCAGGAAATATAGATTTCCTTTTTTGCAGTATCAACATTCTGCCAGAAAACAAGGCCGCCCTCTTCAGTGCTTAAGGTGCTTGGGAAGCGGGCATCGCCAGTCGTAAATGAAAAAGGATTTTCCCAGTAAAAATCCTTTGCAAAGACAGGATTTCCGCCCGCAAAAAGCAGAATAAGCGCAGTTGAGAAGCTAATCAGATGTTTTTTTACACGGGCCAAAGAAATCATGATCTTGCGTCTATTTTTACCTTAAGTTCCTTTATTTTTTGAGAATATGCGTTTTCCGGCTTTTGCAAAAGTCTTGAAACAATGGCATTAGCCCCTGAAATATTATTATTCTGAAGTCTCTGAATTGCAAGCTGATAAAGACGCTCATCTTCTGTAGAAAGAACTGTTGAAGCGCTTCCTCCAATGCGGGTTGTAATCTGGTCTTTAAGCTTCATCGCATCCTTATCATCTGAGTTGAGGGAAAGGCTCTGATTGATTTTTGCAAGGGCATTATTCAGCTTGATACGGTCACTTCCAGCCCCGGAAAAAATCTGGCGGGCTTCATTATAAAAATTCTTTGCCTTTTTCTGGTCTGAATTGTCCACAGGCTTTTTTCTGATTCCGATATCAATTTCTGTCTGGTAAATAAGATTTTTAAGGCCCGGATAATCAGGTTCCAGCTGATAATAGTCCAGAAGATTTGCATAGCCTTCGCGGCGGGTTTCGTTTCCCATGCACATGAATTTTGCGGCTTCAATTTTCTGGCTGAATTCTTCGCGGAATTTATCAGGATCCTTAAGTTTATTGATTTTAAGAGTCAAAATCGAAGATTCCTGATTCAAAGGATATACATACTGAACCTTCTGAACACTCTGCAGGGCTTTATTCAAATCTGCCTCACCCTCTTTTTTATTTCCCGAAGTATATTTTTCACTTCCAGAATTGTAGTATTCATGAGCAATGTCCAGAAGCTGCGACATTTCAGGATACTGCGGGTAGCTTGGTAAAATCTCGCGGCCGGTGTTCATTGAAACTGCAGTATTTACAAAGGTCATAAGGTTTGTAATTTCTTCATCTTCAGTTGAGTTTGTATCTGCCCAGCGGTTTCTTGCCTGAGTCAGATATTTTTCTGCATCATCAAAGCGGCCGTTAAAATAAGCATCCTTTGCAAGAGTTTTAAGGTTACGAACTTCAACTACAACTACTTCATTTTCAGCGCGGGTAATTTTTGCGGCCAGTTCAGAAAGCTTTTTATCGCAGGCCAGACGGAAATCCTGGTCATCCTGATTTGAAAGCGACTCATCATATTTTGTAAGTGAATCCTGAAGTTTCTTTCTGGCAAGAGCAAAGTTCTGCTTTTTATAGGCAGCCTCCGCCTCATCAAAACGAATATCACCCTCGTTGCGGGAAAGTCGTGCTGCAAGGATTTTTGAGTCACAAAGGGCAATCTGCTCAGCATTTTTATTCTTTAAGTCTAAAAGCATGCTGATATTTGTAGAAAAATAACGTTTATTGTCTGTCTCAATTCCAGAAATCTCTTCATCAGAAGTCCACTGGGCGTTGTTATCATAAAAATCTGAAAGAAGCTTGTCACTGTCGGCAATATTCTGAATGTATTTGTCTATCTGAGAATTACAATGCTCAAAAACAGACTTTGCAACATCAGGATAATTATAAAGAAGATCTAAATCAGAGATTTCTGAAGTATTTTCTGCCATCTGAAGTTGATTTACAAATTTCTGTGCCTGAGCTGCATTTTTCTTAAAATCTGAAGAAAGCTTTGCCGTAAGCTTGTCTGCTATGCCGGCTGCAAAATAAGAGCCGGAAGAATTAAGTTCCCGCGCATCAGCCACATAAAAGTCTGAAAGAGAACGGTAAAAACGCGAAATCTGAGTCCAGGAAAGCAAATCAATTTTCTGAACGTGGGCAAAAACTTCTGCCAGAAGAGAAGAATAATAATCCGAAAGACTTTTCCAGTTTTCAAAGCCCTGCTGATTATAATCTTTTGCCCAGGCGGCATTTTCCAGAGTCCTTTCCTGCTGAACGCCCATAAGGCTGCTAATCTGCTTTGTGATTCCAAAAAGCTGATTTATGACTTCGGCCTTATTCTGGTTTTCATCAGACAGTCTTCCAATTAATTTTTCCTGCTCAGACTGAATGTGATTTATCTGATTTTGCGAAGTTTTTAAATTCTGAGTTTCATTAATAAGATTTGCAAGATAGCTGTTTAAAATCCTGAAATTCCAGAGCGGATTATTTTCTGCTTCATAGCCTGATTTCATGTCATAAAGGGCAACTATGCGGTTTTCAAGAATGGAATAATTAAGTACCTGATCGGAAAGTTCAAAAAGATTAAGTTCAGAATAATTCTGCCTTTTTTCCTGAGTCTGAAGATTGAGGGCGGCGCAGTAGGCATCGTATTTTGAATTGAGGCGGACAAAAACCGCATTATTCATATTCTTGCAAAGATTATCCCAAAGGCCGTTAAAAACCCCGTTTATTCCGCTGAGAGAAATTGAATCAAGCCCCTTGATATAGCGGATCATAAAAGGGAGGTAGGAGGCATCGGTGGCATCATTATCAACAGCCTTAACCTGAGCAAAAAGCTCTTCAAACTCGTTACAGTTCATTTTGATTTTCTGATGCAGAAGATTTATCTCGCCAAAATGTTTCTGAACTTCACTGAAAGTTGAAAGCGCCTCTTTATAGGCATCAGCATTTACGTACTGAATAAATTTCTGAACACTGTCTGTAATTTTCTGGATATATTCGCGGCTTTCAAAGACCGTCAGATTTCTTTCAAGGTCTGCAAGAATTGAATCTGCCTTTTTCGTAAATTCTGTCCTTGATTCCCACTGCTCATAAAAATCGTCCTTGTAAACCCAGAAGCCTTCCCTGATTTTTTCTACGGCCGGCACATAGGAAGCTGTCATGGTAAGGCTTGCGGCCGAAGTCTGAATGTCTGTAAAAACCGCGCGGAAATAGTTGAACTGGGCAGATTTTTTTACGTCGGCAATAAACTGCAGGTTTGCGTCAGAAGGATGACGCTCGTATTTTTCAAGCTGGGCAATAATTTCGTAGATTTCCTTGTTGTTTTCAGGCTGATTCAAAATCATATCAATAAGGCGGTCTGCCAGTTTTGAGTATTCCTTTCTGGCCTTTATGATGGTTTTTATTCTGAGCTGGGCATTATCAAAATTGTCAGGATTAGCGGCAATGTAGTCGTTTAAAAGTTTCAGTGCCTCATCATATTCGGTACGCTTGATGAGGGAATCTATTTTTGAAAGCGTTAAATCATATTTTTTAGCCCCTGATTTTGGCCCGCAAAAAAGCGAAAAAGGCTGAAAAAAGAGTAAAAATATTAATGTCAGAAACGCTAGTTTTTTTGGCATTTATAGTATATATTATATGTATAATTTTCGGAATTTATACTTATATATTGTAGCAAAAAGCCCGAGAAAAAAGGGAAAATCTTTAAAAAGTTAGAATACCATACAGTCAGAAAAACCATGAAGATGGCACGACGCTTTTTAATTACAGGATTTCTCTTAACGCTCCGGCTTTCGATTTATGCGCTGGATTACTCTTCCGTTACCTCTGCCCTTTCTGACGTTTTTTATTCCCAGGTAGACAAAAATGAAGGTACTACAAGTTTCCGTTCCCTTCTGATTCCTTTTGGCGGCCGCACAGAAAGCCTCGGTTCCGCCTTCACAGGCTTCTGTGATGACGTCAGCTACCTTCAATTCAACCCTGCCGCAGGTTCAATTCAAAATCAGACTCAGCTAGCCCTTTACCATAACCAGTGGATTGCTGATTCAAAAATGGAAACAATTGCCTTTACCACGCGAAAAACAAACTTTTCTTTGGGTTCATTCTTAAGCTGCTTTTACGTGCCCTTCACCGAGTACAATCTTTTCGGCGACCGAGTTGCGGGAAGTTATTACACAGAGACCGTGGGCGGAATTAACGCCTCCTACAACTTTTTAGCCGGCTATAACTTTAAGGGACTTGCCCTTGGCGTGACAGTAAAAGGCGGCTGGCGCGGAATGCCTGACTACACCGACAACGACACCAACAGCCTGATTCAAGGTTCCGGCCTGGAACAAAGCGCCCTTGCCCTGATGGCAGACCTGGGCCTTATGATGCAGTTCAACTTCCTGAAATTTTATTCTTCCCGCGATGCAAACGTAAGAGTGGGACTTTCAGTGATGAATCTGGGAGCGGCATTTACTGGCTTTGGCGGAAATAAAGGCCTTATTCTTGACGATGCCCTTCCAACAATCATCGCAACGGGACTTTCTTTGAAATTCATAAAGCCTCTTACCCTAAGCCTTGATGTAAAACTTCCTGTAAACATTCAGACAGGAACTCTTTATAAGCTTAATCAAAGTCTTGGACTGGAACTTCAGTTTACAAAATTCCTTTCATTCCTGATGGGCTTTCAGCTTAAGGGTGCTAACCCGGCCTTCAGCACAGGTTTTGAATTTGAAGTTCTTAAACTGCGCCTGAATTTTAATTATACGCTTGATTTCACATCTTCCTTTAACCCATTCAACCGCGTGAGCATCGGGGCAAAAATCCTCTTCGGCGATAACGGAAGAAGCAAGGTTCAGGATCAGATAGATGCCCTATACCGGGAAGGTCTTGCACTCTACTCTCAGGGAAAATGGCAGGAAGCCATTGATGTCTGGAATGAAGTCTTAAAAATCAACAAACGATACGACCCCGCAATTCTGGGCATAGAAAGCGCCCAGAGTGAAATTGAAATGTTTAGAAAGATTAAAGAGAGCTTGAAATTTGAGTAATAGAAAAATATTTTTCAAGAAAATTGACGTGAGGGAGTAAAGCGTGGGGCAAAAACACTCTGCTTGTGGAGGCCGCAAAAGCGGCCAATCTAATAGTTTCTTTGCCGCAAGCAGCGTGTAGCGCGATATCGCGCGGTTTTGCACCATGCTTTGCGACCGGAAGTTAATTTTCCTGTAACTTTATTTCTTTTTACTGAAGATTCTGTAGTTCATCCAAGGGAAGAAAGAATCTTTCATTTCAATAGTTGTAAGCCATTCTGTGCTGACAGTATTCGAACCAAGAGAATCAAAAACAATCGTAAAGGCTTCAATTGAGTCCTTAAAACGGGTGATTGCGTAATCAGCGTAATCTTCGTTTTCAATCATCTTTGCAAGATTAAGGCTCTGTGCCAGCATCAGTTCCTTTGCACCAAGGTTCAAAAGACGGGTCTTAAGACCTGTGTCGTTAGGGAAGCGGTCAGAAAGGTCTACAATTCTTTCGCAGGCTTTGCGGACATAGCGCATCATCCAGCTGTTGCGGTTAGAAAGCAGGTTTTCACCGTAGCCTGTTCCGTTTCCAGCAGAAAAATAAGGTGAAATCTTTTCAAGCTCATACTGTTTTTCAAGAAGATTTTTACAGAAAACAAGAGTCAGATCAGACTGCAAAACCTTTCTCAAAACAAGCTCAAGCCACTTGTAGCTTTCGTTCCATGCTTTCAAATCATCAGAATTAAAAGTGCATACAAGATTTACAAAATCAGAATCGCCGGCAGCTTCAGAAGCCTTTGTCAAAAGCTCAAGTCTTTTTTCTACAAAGGAAGCAGCATCTTTTTCTGCCTGAGCAAAAGCCTCATCCTGTGAGTAAGCGCCTTCGTTTCCGTCCTTAGAAAAATCCTTGTTCCAGTATTTAAAGCCTGTTGCAAAGCGGGCTGTATTTTTATCCATAAGAGGCTGCAAATCATCAAGTTCAAGTTCAAAACCGATGTCACGTTTTTCGTTGCGGTAAACAGGAGCATTTACAAAACCAGTTTCCTCGCCGAATACGTCATCATAGCAGTCAGGGTCGTTTGCAAAAAGTGCAAGAGAGTTTTCTGTACGAACAGGATAGAAAATTCCCTTTGAAGGCATTTTCTGAGCAAGAAGAAGGGAGCGGGCATCAACGATTGTGTAAGAATATCCGTAAGCTTTAATAAGTTTTTCAGCGCCCGGAGTATAACCAAAATCTGGAAGCCAGAAACCTTCCGGAATAAAGCCGAAAATCTGGCGGTATGAATGAAGTCCGCTTTCTACCTGAGCCGAAATAATTTCCTTCATGTCTGTATAATGAGGGAAGAAAATATCAGTTCCGCAGGTTCCCAAAAGTTCGATATAGCCTTTTTTAGCGCCATCAGCAAAAGCCTTAATCAAATCTTTTTTATATGTTTCTTCAAAAAGTTTTTTAAGATAGATATTGCGTTCAATCTGACTTTCGATTGTCTTTACAAGGTTAGCATCTTTTTCATTGCGGGAAAGTTCATTCTTTCCAACCTCGTTTCTTTCATCAAGCCACAAGGAATAAAGGGTCTGAATTGCATCATCAGAAAGCAGGCTGCACAAAACAGGAGGAAGAACCAGCCCTATTTTTACAAAAAGGCCTTCTTTTTCAAAATTGTCCAGCATATCCAGAAGCGGAAGATAAACATTGGAAATTGATTCAAACAAACTGTTCAAAATCGGTTTATTCTTCTTTACATCACTTTCTGTATGTCTTACAAAATCCTGATTTGCTTTGATGATAAAGGCTATATTTTTATTCATTTTAGTATCCACTTATTGCAGCATTATGAAAAAGAATGTCTGTAATTTTTATATTGATTTTTTAATATTTTGCTCATGCCCGAAAGCTTAATGATTTCAGGGAAGTTGTCGTCATCACGGCCCAGCTGTAAATCTGTAAGGATTGGGGCTCCCTGAGGAATCGAAATGACAGGTGAAAAGGCAAGCACCTTTCCAGAAGTAGCTGTCGTATATACTAATTCAACTTTGATGTATTTTTTTCCGGTAGGAAGAAGAACAAACTGCTCCTGACTTTCATTTACAGTCTGAATTTCAAAAGCTTCAACAGGAAGAGCATCTTTAGAAGATTCCAGAGTGCAGATTCTAAGCTTTAAGGTGTAATTTCCAAGCTTTTTAAGGGCATGAAAATCAGAATCACCGATATTCCAGAAAACAAAAAGCCATGCAGGATTTGCGAGCACGCAGGAAACCTGAGTTTCGTTATAATTGTGGGGAAGCTTGAACTCCTGAGCATCATCATCAGAATTCTGGGCTACAACCATATCTTCCTGACTCTGATTCAATTCTTCATTGATTTCCAGAAGTTCGGCTATTAAAAAGCGCCTGTCCAAATCAACAGGAACATCAACTCCAAATCTATCTGCTAAAACACTAAGATCAGAAAACGAAAGTGTTTCTAAGTAAGCACGGCTAATCTGTTTTTCGTCCATATTGTAGTTAATAATCTCTAAAAACACGTTATTAGTCAACTCCGTTTCCTAAAGCTGAAGCTGAAAATATTTCAAAATTTTATATTTTTTTTGAAAAAATTGCTAAAGTCAAAAGCCTAATCCCCGATAATAAAATTAATGGGGATGAACTTCGGGTGGGTAAGACATCCAGACACCTGATTAAAAAAATCCTTTTTTGTTTACTTATAGGGGCTGAAAAACGTGTGAGGTTTTTCAGCCTTTTTTTTATTCCTTTTAAACTTTTATGGTATAATTGCCGATAATATACTGATAAATAAAAAAGCATGGAAACGCTTTCTACAGAATCATTAAAACCTAATTCCTCTTATACCGGCGACCTTCTGCTGGATAGTTCTTTTTTATTGCTGCCAAAAGGAGCTGACGTCACAGAAAGCCTTATAAAAGCGCTTAAACTCTGGAATGTTGAAAATATTCTTTGCGACGGCAATTTAAGTATTGGCGGCGAATTAGAAGAAAATGGGCCTGAACTTGAGCCATCTGCAATCGTTCAGAAAAAAGACGAAAAAATCAGCGTAAACATAAAAAAAGTAATTGAAAACTCAAAACAGTCTGTTTTTGATAACAGCGAAAAAGCCCGCCTTAATGCAGTCCACGATGTTTATGAAGAATACATGAACTACATCGAACGCGTTTTTACACATTATTCTACCCACAAGGTAATCGATCAGGCAGATTTATCGGACGCAGTTCAGCAGCTTTGTATTTTCATCAAGGAAAACAGACGCTATATTCTCCGCATTGCATCAAATCCAAAAGAATCGGACAGAAACTTTATCGTAATTCATGCAATACGAACAACAGTAATTGCAATTGCTATTGCCCAACAGCTTAAAATGCCGCTTTCCAAAATGGTAGACCTTGGCGTAACCTGCATTCTGCACGAAATAGGAATGCTGCGTCTTCCTCCTCAGCTTTACAACACCTCAAAAAAACTGACAGCAGGCCAGAGGGCTCAGATTTCACGCCACACAGTATTCGGCTACACTATCATCAAGGATTTGAACTTCCCTATTCCGGTTCAGCTGGGAGTTCTTGAACATCACGAAAAAGAAAACGGATTAGGTTATCCCCGCCGCCTTCCTGGCGAAAAAATTGAGCCGATTGCAAAAATTATTTCGGTTGCCTGCTCATACGAGGCAATTTCTTCACCCCGCACCTACAAGGATGAAAGAACAACTTTTGACGCCCTTCTGGAAATGATTCAGAACCGCGAAAAGGCTTACGATGATGTTGTTTTAAAAGCCCTGCTCTACTCTGTTTCACTTTATCCGATTGGAACTTATGTTTATCTTTCAAACCGCAAGATTGGTGTAGTTATTGATTCAAATCAGATAAATCCAAAGTGGCCTATTGTTCAGATGATTACGGAAAAAGAGGCTGACGGCACTCCAAAAACGGTTCAGACTTCTCCAGGCCTTTCAATTCTTCGCATTCTTTCCAAGCAGGAAAAAGAAGACATCCTTAAGGTTGTTGAAACAAAAGAAAACGCAATGGACCAGGCAAAAAAGATTGCAGAAAACAATGCTGTGCCGGAACTTGAAGATGCGGAGACAAAGCCTGCAGTTCAAAAAGCCCGCAGCATTGGAGGGTTTCAAAAAGTGCCTGTAAGCGCTGGCGAAACTTCTTCACAGGGCGGCGCTAAAAAGTCGGGAGACGGCACTGAAGAAGTTGATATAAGCGAATTTGAATAATAAGTGAAAATCAGTTAAAGAAATTTCTAATCAATTCTACATCTGCCTTGAATTTTTCATCGATTACCGGCGGATGCTCATAAAAGTATAAAATCTGTTCCAGTTCTTCCTGAGTCTGAACACCCCAGATAGGAATTACGCTTTCGTACTGGTGCAAAAATCCAAATGCCAGTGGAATGTTCTGAACGATGCCGCCACCAAGAGGCTGCATAGCAATAAATCCCACATCGTTTTCTTCGCAGAGTTTTACGATTTCTACGGATTCGTCAGGACTTACCATGCTGAAAGGGAACTGAATTGTGTCGTAAAAGCCAGATTCAACAGCCTGCTTAGCAAGGTCAAAGTTTGTGGTAACAATTCCGATATGATTGATTTTACCGCTTTCCTTTGCCTGAATAAAAAAGTTATAGATACCGTCGTCGCCGTCCGGCAAAGGAAGAAAATCCTCTGTTTCAAACTGATACAAATCGACGGTATCACAGTGAAGGGTCATCAGACTTGTTTCAAGGTCAGCCTTAATTTCTTCTGAGCTGGTAGAAGCTGTAGTTGTAGAAAGAAATACATTTTTTCTGATGTCGTAAAGCGCGTCTCCTAAAAGTTTTTCGCATTCCGGAGTCTTTCGCGATGTATCAAAAAAGTTTATTCCTTCATCGTAGGCCTTGCGGACAATGTTTGCGGCATTGTTTTCGCCCTCGCTGTCCAAAAGACGCATTGCGCCAAAAGCCACGCGTGAAATTAAAGCGTTTGTTTTACCAAGTCTTATATAATCCATATTTCTTTAGGTGACAGGTTCCAGGTTCTAGGTTCCAGGGGCGTTGCGGGGATGTGCCCCGCAGAGGGGGTAGCGTAAGATGCTGCGCCAGCAGCAACTGGAGCGAGGGGGAGACCTCCCCCATCCCTATAACCTGACACCTATAACCTCTTACCTTTCTACCGGCTTATAATTCTTTATAGCCTTCTGAATGAAGAATACCAAATCATCCAGAGAAACGCGTTCCTGTTCCATGCTGTCGCGGAAGCGGACTGTAACAGTGTTGAAGAGCTCGTTCTTTGAACCGTCTTCTTTTGTTTCCTGAATTGTATCGTAGTCTACAGTTACACAGAATGGAGTACCAACTTCGTCCTGGCGGCGGTAGCGTTTACCTACAGTTCCAGAAGTATCGTAGTCAGTTACAAAGTCTTCCTTAAGCAGGTGCTGGATTTCCTTTGCCTTTTCTGCAAGACCGTCTTTCTTCATCAATGGCAATACTGCAACAGTGATTGGTGCAAGGCGTGGGTCAAGATGAAGTACAGTTCTGTAGTCATCTTTTCCGTCTGTACCAACGTTCTGCTCTTCGTAAGCTTCGCAGAGGAACATGAGGAAGTTGCGGTTAAGACCAGCAGAAGTTTCAATTACGTATGGAACATAGCGTTTGTTTCCATCTTCCTGGTCGATATAAGACATATCCTTCTTTGAGTATTCCATGTGCTGGCTAAGGTCAAAGTCAGTACGGCTGTGAATACCTTCAATCTCTTCAAATCCGATCGGGAAATTGTATGTAATATCGTAAGCGTCTTTAGCATAGTGAGCAAGCTTGTCGTGGTGGTGCCACTTAAGCTGTTTTTCAGGGATACCGTACTTGAGGTAGAATGCCCAGCGGTCTTTTCTCCAGCGCTCAAAGGTTTCGTCTTCAGTTCCAGGTTTACAGAAATATTCCATTTCCATCTGCTCGAATTCGCAGGTACGGAAAATGAAGTTCTTGAAAATGATTTCGTTACGGAAAGATTTACCAACCTGAGCAACACCAAATGGTACTTTCATGCGGTTTGACTGAACGATGTTCTTGAAGTCTGTAAAAATACCCTGACATGTTTCAGGACGAAGGTAAATAAGGTGAGATTCATCAGCAATTGGTCCCTGATATGTTTTGAACATAAGGTTGAATTCGCGGACTGCAGTGTATTTGCGTTCCTTGCTTCCGCAGGTAGGACAGTTGATGTTTGCGTCAATGTACTCTTTCATTTCTTCATGAGTCATTGTATCAACAGGTTTTCCAGGATCTTTGTCAGGATTAGCTGCAACAAAGTCTTCGATAAGTTTATCTGCACGGTGGCGTGCCTGACACTCCAGACAGTCAATCATAGGGTCAGAAAAGTGATCTACGTGACCAGAAGCCTTCCATGTTGTGTGGTGCTGGAAAATTGCTGAATCAAGTCCAACAACATCATCATGAAGCTGAGTCATGTAATGCCACCATTCGTTCTGAATGTTTCTTTTGAATTCTACGCCAAGAGGACCGTAATCCCATGCGCCGGCCTGACCGCCGTAAATTTCTGAAGCCTGATATACAAAACCACGTCTCTTACAAAGACTGATGATTTTGTCCAACGTACATGCATGTGTGTCTTTTGTGTCTGCCATTTTTTATTCCTTTTGCGACGCCGGTTTGCGCCGCGTGAATTAATTTAATGGAGAAAACATACCATAAAAAAGGAAAATAGTTAAGGCTCGTCAACGTTTTCAAGATTTCCGAAGTCCGTATCACCGTCAAAAATCTCTTTTTTCTTTTCAGCTTCCTTAGCCATAATAATGGCAGACATATCAATAACATTAGGATAGTTTGTCATATCCTTCATCATCGTATTTTTAGCGTGAAGGTCAAATTTCTTAATCAAAACCGTATGAATAAAAGTTCTGATTGCCTCCTTGTATCTTAAAGGCATGGAATTTGTAAAGAGAAATACAGCTGTGTTATCCATAATACGGAAGACAACAGAAGGACATACAATAGTCGTTCGCCCGAAGGTAAAGGAAATATTATTAAAAACAGCATTTTCCTTAAAAAGATGGGCAGAATTTTCACTGAAAGTACAGGCAAAACCTACAGAACTTATGTTGTTAATCTGAATTTCATAAAGCTTGTTGTCATTAACAAAGCAGGCAGAAATAACCTTAATATCCTTACAGTCAAGACGGATATACTTTCGGTTACCCTTGGCACCATTCAGTTCCAGAATCTTTTCAAAATTATTAAGCAGAATAGAGGTAGACGTACTTATAATATGAAAACCGCACTGAAGGGTTAGATGTTCCAGAAAAAGCTGCTGATCGCTTGTTGTTGCACGTTCAGAAACAACTCCGATAAAAATCGTACGCAAAACAGGGTCATCTTTATAGGAAAGGATGTAATTAAACCACTGCTTGAAGGTCATTGTGTGGTCTATGTTAATAAAGAGCATTGCATCCTTATTTTCCAGCATGATAGGCTTGGTCGAAGGAATATCCGGGAGTACGTAAATTTCGTACTCCTCATCTCTAAGAGGCTCAATTATACCTTTATCAAAAGAGAGAGGCGGATTTAGAAAAAATATCTTGCGGCCAAACTTAGGGTTTTCCCGCGAAGGTGATGCAACGTTGTCTTCACTCATAGCCATATTATATAATACCACAGCTTGTTATATTTTACAAAAAGTTTTTTCTTCCTCTTCGGGGCACTTAGAAAAGAACTCTTCTATGCGGGTCCGCAGGTCATCATTGTCTTTTGCGTTCAAAAACTGGGTCTGGGCGTAGTGGGCAAACTTAAAATTATCGCAGAAGTAGGTAAAAAAGCGCTGAAGTCTTGTCTTCCAGAACTCAGGCGGCTGGTACTTTTCTATGTCAGAAATGTAGTCAAAAGCCAGCTGCTTCATATTAACAGAAAACGGCCCTCTTTCATTTTTCAGCTGGCGGAAAATCCAGGGCTTCTGAACGCAGGCGCGGGAAATCATCACTCCTTTTACGCCGGGTGCCGTTGCAAGTGCATTTTTCAGACTGTTTTCATCCTTTACGTTGCCGTTCAAATAAACCGGCATATCAGGATAACGCTCGCAAAGCTTCTGACAGTAAAAATATCGGGCTGGTCGGGTAAGCTTTTCCTTTTTTGTACGAGGATGAAGAGTCAAAAGTTCAACTCCGTTTGCAAGGAGCATATCACAGAAAGAAAAAAATCCGTCATCAGTAAAATTGTCATCGCCAAGGCGAAGCTTTACAGAAAAGCGTTTTTTCATTTCAAGGCCGGCACTCTTATTCCATTCTTCCACTACCCTGCCAACCCTTTTTACCATTTCTTCAGTTTCAGAAAGAGGCTTGAGCATCCAGGCGATTCCTGCCCCGTAGCGGTAAATATCAGGGGCAGAACAGCCCATATTAATATCAAGACCAAGTCCAGGAAGCTTGCATAAAACCTGAGCAGCCTTTTCCATATGTTCTGCATCGTGCCCCGTAAGCTGCCAGACAACTTTTTCCGGTACGGGTGCGGGATCAATATAGTATTTTTCAAACTGGCCGCCGGTAAGAAGGGTGCCTGCGTTAATCATCTCAGTAAAGTATTCATCACAGCCGCCAAACTTTTCTATTAAAATTCTAAATGCCGGATGAGAAATAGTCGCCATTGGACCGCTTATCAATTTCATGCTTCTAGTGTATATTTTTTTTATGAATTATGAAATTGAATTAAAGGCTCACGTAAAAAATCGCGAAGAAGTAATAGAAAAGCTCAATAAAGCAGCAGCATACCTTGGCCACACAGAAAAAGAGGACGATTACTATCATTTTGAACTGCTTCAGGGAAAAGTTGCTCCTGACGGCCGTGATTTTATTTCTGCCCGCATCAGAAAGGAAACACTCACCCTGAATGGGGAAAAATCTTCTACCTGCTACATGACTTATAAAAGGAAGGAAATTAAAAAAAATGAAGACGGCACGGAAATCGAAGTAAACGAAGAAAACGAAATCACATTTGAAAATGCCGCGCCTCTGGAAATTTTATTTTCTGACCTGGGCGGAAAAATCGACCTTCACAAATCAAAATCAGTTGAACAGTGGAGCCTTTGCAAAAATGGAGAAAAAGCTCACGTAGAACTCTGCGAAGTTCCTCCTCTCGGAGATTTTCTGGAAATCGAAATCATCAAAAATCAGAATGACGAAGAAACTGTCAAAAAATGTAAAAAATTTATAGAAGAAATTTTTGCAGACTGCGGTATTTCAAAGGAAATGATTGAGCCCCGCTACTACCGCGACATGCTGAAAAGCCTGTAGACTTCCACGGTCGAAGTTGTGGGAATAAAAATTATGCTTTATACTTTATAAAAGAGGTATCCGCATGTTTGACAGAAAAAAATACAAATACTTTGCGCGACAACAGTTAAGCGGCCGATGGAGCATCCCTGTAATCATTACGATAATCACAGGGCTTGTCATGATTATTTTTGCAATTCCAGAAGCAGTTGAAACTTTCCGTGCTCTTCCTGAATTATGGGATATTGATTTTTCAGAACCAAATTCATTTTCAATCGCAATAAATGCAGCCAGTGGAAGCAATACTTCAACTCTGCTTTCTTACATTCAGATTGCAGTAAGCGCTATTTTTGAAATGGCAGGAATCTGTGTTTACTTAAAAATGAGCCGTTCGCCGGAACCAGTTCATCTTTCAGATTTTTTTGAAGGCCTGAACAAGTGGCTTCGTGCAATCTTTGCCGCCCTCTGGACTTCCATCTGGATTTTCCTCTGGTCTCTTCTTTTTGTAATTCCGGGAATTATAAAACTTTTTGCTTACTCGCAGACAATGTTTATCACAGCAGAATACAAGTCTGTCTCAGTTCCAAAAGCCCTGAGAATTTCAAATATCATTACAAACGGCCATAAAATGGATTTGTTTATCATGATCCTGAGCTTTTTGGGCTGGGCAATTCTTGCTTCAATTCCGGCAGGGCTTGGATTTATCTTCCTTAAGCCATACATGAAGCTGAGTTTTATAAATGCCTACCACGCAATGATGAAAGAAGCTTTGGAAACCGGTAAATTAAGACCGGAAGATTTACAGAAAGCGGAGATTAATTACAATGAATAAAGATACTAAATCAGGAATTATAGTTTTTTCTCTTCTTATTGCGGTGATTATCGCAGTAACCATCCTCAGTTTGAAAGGCGGAAAAGAAACTTCAATTAAAATTTCTTCTTCTGACAAGGATAATCAGATTGTACTGGATAAAAACTTTGATAAAGAGGAATCTAAAACTTATAAAGGCGAATATGTTGCCGCTCTTTATATTGAAGGCGTAATTCAGGAAGAAAATCAGAATTACAATCAGAAATGGCTGCTTTCTACTATAAAGAAGCTGAAAAATGACAGCAAAAATCAGGGTATCGTTCTCTTCCTTGAAACTCCGGGCGGAGCAGTTTATCAGGCTGATGAAGTTTACCTTGCCCTGCAGGATTACAAAACTTCGGGCAAAAAAGTTTATGCCTATATGGGAAGTATGGCAGCTTCGGGCGGATATTACATTGCCTGCGCTGCTAACGAAATCTGGGCAAACCGCAACACCCTTACAGGTTCAATCGGCGTAATTTCTGCCCAGTTTGTTGATATTTCAAGCCTCTTAAAAGAAAAGGGAATCCGCACGACAATAATTCATTCTGGAAAAAACAAGGCTATGGGTCACATGACAGAAGCCTACACTCAGGAGCAGCTTGATATCATGCAGTCAATCTGTGATGAATGCTACGACCAGTTTACTTCAATTGTTTCTACCAGCCGCCAGATGCCGCTTGCCGAAGTCCGAACACTTGCTGACGGCCGCATTTACACAGCCCGCCAGGCTCTGGAAAACAAACTGATTGACCACGTTGATTCATGGGAAAACTGCCTTTCAACTTTCACAGAAAAGGTGCTGGAAAAACCTGGCATTAAAATTGAAACTTACAAGAAAGAAAAGAAACAGAATATCCGTGATTACCTTACCGGCCAGATTTCAGATTTGTTCATGAATCAGACTGCCGCTCAGCTTGGAATTCCTGTAAAGGCAATGAAGGAAATCAACCAGCTTAGCGACGGCCCTATGTACATGTACATTCAATAATAAATAGCCGCAGATATACACAGATGAAGGCAGATAAAAAAATCTGCGAAAATCTGTATCCCATCTGTGGCTAAATTCTTTTTATCAGATAAAGCGAAGCCTTCTTACCGTTAATAAGAGTATGAAGGCTTTTTTCTATTTTAAGCCCTTTTTCTGCAAGACTTGCTTCTAATTCTTCTTTTCTGGCAGACAAAATCACAATCTTACCTTCCGGCTTTACAATGCGCAAAAGAGAATCAAAGGTCTTATTATAGAAGATTTTTATATCACCGATATCTTCGTAAAAGCCCCATGGCGGATCAGTAATTACGCAGTCAACTTCGGCATCGGAAATATGATTTAAATCAAAGGCATCTGCCACGCGCAGGTCCACCCTTTCATCTGCCATCTGCTTTTTGGCACCTATAAGTTCCACCTGTTCCGGACTGATGTCGCTGACGTAAAGCTTAGAAGGCTTAAACTTCTTGATAAGCTGCACAGGAATTGAGCCGTAACCTGCGAAGACGTCAGCAAGAACCATATCCGGCTTGAGTTCTGCAAAAACACCCATCAAATAGGCAACTTCAGGACGCAGTTCACCCTTATTGAGATTTTTTTCTGTAAATTCACGTTTAGCAATCAGTTCTCCGCAAAAAGAAAAACCGTCTCGGCGAATAGAATACCAGACTTCGGTAGAAGGACTGAGGCGGTCAAGAGAAAGCTTGGAATTTGCAAGAACCGTTTCTTCTGCCTTGCGGGCAACAGTCTTATCAACCTTTGCAAACTGATTTTCCTGAATAAAGCGAACGCGGAAGGTGCCCTTATTTATCAGATAATAATGTTTTTGCTGGGCGACGGCATTTACCATCAGCTTAAAATTTGCATTTTTAAAAGTCTTTATTACAAAAAAAGTGTTGTTAAAATAAATAACTTTTTCTAAATCACGGGAATTTCCGTCAAAACGGTAATGTACAAAACCGTCGTAAACCTTTATTATTTTAGCACCCTTTACAGCGTGCGGAAAATCAGCGGCGACCACATCTTCAAAACCTGTCGCGAAGCTTGAAACAAATTCTGCCATGCATCAAATGTACTAAAAACCGCCTTTTGAATCTAGACACACAAGGCCAATTTCCTATATATTATTAGAATACGTTATATGTAGAAAGTGTTTTACTTTGTAAAAGAGGGCTTCCATTACCATTCTTTTGCATTAACACCTAGGAGGATAATTGGCATACGTAAATGCAAACAACAGCAACAAAGGACAGAGAATCAATGAAATGATTCGTGTTCGTGAGGTTCGACTTATCGATGATGAGGGCAACCAGCTCGGAATCGTTCCGACTAACCAGGCTCTCAATATGGCTAGGGACAAAGACCTTGACCTTGTTGAAGTTTCACCAAATGCTAATCCACCGGTATGTAAAATACTTGATTATGGCAAATACCGATTTGAACAGGAAAAAAAGCTCCGAGATTCCAAGAAAAATCAGAAGGTATTAAAGTTGAAGGAAATCCGAATGCAGCCAAAAATTGGCTCAGGAGATCTTGATACTAAGGCCAAACATATTCAGGAATTCCTTGACGAGGGCGATAAGGTAAAAGTTACAATCCGTTTCCGCGGACGTGAACTTGCGCATACCGAACTCGGCTTTGAAGTAATGAATGAGGTGCTAAAGCGACTTACCTCGGCGTATAACATTGAAAAGCCTGCTGCAATGGACGGCAGAAACATGTCAATGACAATTTCAGCAAAAGCCGCAAAATAAGGGGTTACAAAATGCCTAAAATGAAGACAAAGAAGTCAGCTGCAAAACGTTATTCTTTAACAGGCACTGGCAAAGTAAAGCACAAGAAGCAGAATCTTCGTCATATCTTGACAAAGAGATCTCAGAAGAGAAAGAGAAATCTTAGAGCAGCAGGTTATGTTGCTGAAGCAGATGCAAAGAAAATCAGAAAGCAGATGCTTCCATACGCTTAATAGAGGTAGAACATGTCAAGAGCAATAGACGGAACAAAAAGAAAGAATCGCCGTGTAAAGATTTTGAAACTCGCTAAAGGTTTCATCGGCGACAGAAAATCAAACTACAAAGCTGCTAAAGATGCTGTAACAAAAGCATTGAACCACGCTTATGTAGACCGCCGTGATAAGAAACATGAATTCCGCGCTTTGTGGATTGCACGTATCAACGCAGCAGTTCGTGAAGAAGGTCTTTCATACTCACGTTTTATTGATGGATGTAACAAAGCAGGTATTAAATTGAACCGCAAGGCTCTTTCTAATATGGCTATTGAAGATCCAGCAGCTTTCAAAGCAGTTGTAGAAGCTGCTAAAAAAGCTCTTAAAGCTTAAGTTAAAAACGACGTTTTAAGGAAACCATATGATTTCACTTGATCAGGTAATGCTTCTTGAACAAAAGGTAGAAAGTGCTGTTGCTAAAATACAACAGTTACAGGCTGAAAACGATGCTCTGCGCAGTAAATGTTCAGAGCTCACAAATGCGCTTTCAAGCAAGTCGGAGCAGCTTTCTTCTTTTGAGACAGATCAGAGCCAGATCGAAAGTGGAATCTTAAAAGCACTTGACCGTTTGAATCAGATTGAAAACTCAGTTCTGAAAGTAGCAAACGGCCAGGCTCCTTCTACCATTCAGGCAAAAGTTCAGCCAACAGCACAGGTTCAGCAGCCTGTTCAAAAACCAGCTTCAACATCAGTTCAGCAGACTTCGCAGCCTCAGGCTCCTCTTCAGTCACAGCCAGTATTTCAGCAGACAGAACCGGTTCAGCCGGTAAACACAATTCCTCAGGCACCTGTAAGTCAGGAAAAGCCTTATCAGCCAGCACAGCCAGTTCAGGACAACTTTTTTACAATGAACGAAGCTCCAGCTCCTGTTTCAGAAGCAGCTGAAGAGGAAATTGAAGAAGAAAATCCAGATAACTTGGGATTCGATATTTTCTAATGGGTAAACTTCACATAAATACATTAGGAACCTCATTTACAATTCAGGCAAACGGCGACGACGAATATTTACAGAAGCTTCTTACATATTATAACCGCGTTGCCGAAGACGCTCAGAAAATCACTGCATTAAAAACACCTCTCCAGACAGCAATCCTTGCAGGCATTATGCTCTGCGACGAAGTTTATAAAGAAAAACAGAACAAAATCGCCCTGGAAACAGAAAAACTTGACCCGGACGTAATTCTTCAGAGCAATGACATTGAACGTCACACTCTGGATATGATAGAAAAAATCAACAAGGTACTTTAATTTGATTCAAATATGGATTGATGCAGATTCCTGCCCTACTCTTGTAAGAAATCACACAGTAAAAATTGCCGCAAAAAACGGAATTAAAGTTTTTTTCGTTGCAAATAAAAACATTCCCTGCGATGAAAAACCTTTTGAAATGATAATCTGCCAGGCGGAAAAGGACGCTGCAGATAATTACATTTTTGAACACGCAGGGGAAAGTGACCTTGTAATTACGCGGGATATAATCTTTGCAGACAGACTTGTTGAAAAGGGAATTGCAGCCATCAACGACCGAGGGACTTCCTTTACAAAAGATAATATCAAGGATTTACTTTCTGACCGGGATTTTGACTTTGCCCTTTTCGAAGCAGGCGTTGTAAAGCGGACTAAAGACGGTTACAGCAAAAAAGATTTTGAAAAATTTGCCAACTGCTTTGACCGCATATTGCAAAAACTCCTGTCATTATCGGGCCAGATCCGATAATCTATTCTGTATCAGGGATAGCATTAAGAATAGAACATATACGGTCTTTAATCTGAGAAAAAGCATCAACTACTTCAGGATCAAAGTGTGAACCCGCACTGTTGTAAATTTCATTAAATGATTCTTCTATAGACCAGGACTCTTTGTAACAGCGTTTATGACTCAAAGCATCAAAAACATCGGCAACGGCAACGATACGCGCTGCCAGAGGAATATCATTTCCTTTAAGAACTTCACCTTCAGGTAATCTTCCGTCCTTAATTGAGAAAGAGCACAAATCTATCTTTCCAGGATATCCTGATTCTCCTCCATCCCAGCGGTCATGGTGATGCAGGGCAATATCACGGCAGATAATATCAAGATCACTTTCAGAAGGATCAAAAAGCTGAGCTCCGATACAGGTATGACCTTTCATAATATTGCGTTCTTCCTCTGTAAAGCGAGGGAAAGCCTTTTTCAGAATAACATCAGAAATTCCAACTTTACCTACATCATGGAATTTGGCGCCGATTTTCAAAAGATCGCGGTATTTTTCCTGTTCATCATAAGGAATGCCGTGATTAAAAGCATAGCGGTCGTAAATTTCCAGAGAGAATGAAGAAACACGCTCAACATGAGGATAAGTTTCTTTTGGATCGCGGAACTCTGCCATTTTAAGCATTCGCTTTACCATGCTGCTTGTAACATATGCGCGCTGCAAAGCCTGAACCGCACTTGAAGCAAAGTGAGAAATTAAAAGTTCAGCCTCTTTTGAAAAAGGAACAATATTTCCTTCATCATCCATTGCATTGATAATCTGAATTACGCCCAGCAGGGCTCCACCCTTTATCTTAAGAGGGAAGGTATAAATTGAACTTGTATGATAATCAGTTGTGATGTCTGATTCTTTATTAAACTGATACGGTGTATCTTCCGGGATATTATAGGCATCTTCAATATTCAAAGGACGCTGAGTTTTTGCAACATAGCCCGAAATTGATGTTTCATCAATAGGGAAAGAAAAATATGTATAAGGAAGCTTTTCACCAGGCTCAAGGAGTTTGAGCTGAGTATCATTCTGGCCGTATTTAATTTTCAGATTGTTGCCTTCAACAACGTAAATAGAACCTGCATCCGCATTTACAATATGACGGGTCTCTGTGAGAATACGTTCAAGAAGAATATCAATATCCTGAATTTCAGAAAGACTTCTTGCGATTTCTACAATCTGTTCCAGGCGATTCTTTGTCTCTTTATTGTAAGCGGCCACTTCAAATCCTCTTATAATACATTTATCTTTTTTTAATACAGCAATTATATAGGTTATAATTAAACTTTTAAAGCGATTTAAGTTTTTTTATTATCGAAAAATAAATAGGTCCGGCGCCGCCAGAAACATCCGGCAAAATCTGATAGCCATACTTCGTTTTTTCATATTGAGGAAGAGTGATTTTTGTAAAGCCTTCAATTTCTGACAACTCTGGTGATGGAGATAGAAGTTCAAAGACAGTTCCGTCTTTATTAAACTTTTTGAAAAGACGTTCAATCATCTCATCATTTTCATCAGGGCAGAGGGCGCAGGTTGAATAAAGCAATATTCCATCTGGCTCTAAAAGACGATAGGCAGAGGACAGCAAAGCCCACTGTTCGGTTGTGACGGTTTTTATGCGGGAAAGAGACCAGTCTTTAAGATATTTTGGGTCGTTGTAAACGTGGCGTTCTGAAGAACAGGGCGCATCCAGAAGGATGCGGTCAAAACATTCAGTCTGACGGGTACACCAGGTAGAACCGTCAGAGCAGGAAGTCTGAACCCGTTCACTGATTTGCAGGGGCAGACAAGTTTCTACAACGACAGAAAGACGGTGCTTGCGCTCAGGAGAACGTTCATTTGAAGAAAGTTTGGCATCTTCATCCATGCGGCTGGCAAGAACTAAAGTTTTACCGCCGGGAGCTGCGCATAAATCAAGGATATTTTCTGCTCCTTTAAGAGGAAGACATAAAGCTGCAAGAACGCTGGCGCTGTCCAAAAAATATGATTTTTCAGCCCCCGTAACTTTATATTCGACAGGCTGATTTTCCTTTTCAAAAGAGGTTTTCAAAGCTTCCCAACGCTGGCCGTAAAGTTCCCCATAATATTGATTAAAGCCTTCAGCCCCGGAAAGTTTTTTTGCTTTTTCAGATGATTTTTTTCCCATTTACTGCTCCAGCTTAAAAAGTCCGGCTTTTATTTTATATTCCAGAATACGTTTTACAGCTTCATCAATTCGGGAAGCAAAAGCAGAATCTTCCGAAGCTTTTTTATACAGAAGCCTTGCCTGTTTTGCAAAACGCTTTTCAGAAGTCATGATGCAGTCAACCCCAGCTTCTATAGCAAGAACTGCAGCTTTTTCCGGCGGAAAACCGTTATCGGCAAGGGCGCCCATAAAAATATCATCAGAAAAAATAATACCCTGATAGCCGTATTCATTGCGGAGAATTTCGCTCACCCAGACTTTTGAAAGACAGGCAGGAGTTTTTCCATCAAGGGCAGAAGTTCTGGCATGACTCATAAGAACTCCTGCAGGGGCATGGTCACAGATATTTTTAAATGGCAGCAAAAGTTCATTAAGTTCTTCAAGAGGGAGTTTAATTTCCGGCAAGCCTGTATGAGGGTCGGTATTTGTATTGCCCGGAAAGTGCTTGATTACAGTTGCAATTCCGTTATTTTCATAGGCGTTTACACAGGCAATTCCGTAATCCCTTACTTTCTGGGCATCTCCAAAGCTGCGGCCGTCAAGAAATTCGCGGTTATCGTCAGTGCAGACTTCAATTACAGGGGCCAGGTTCATGTCAAAACCAATGTCAGCCATTTTTTTTGCCTGAAGAGAATAAAGCTCATAAACATCGCTGATATTTGCCATCTGACCTACGTTTTCCTGAGAAGGCAGCTTACCCGTAAGTTTTTTAAGACGGTTTACCCAGCCGCCTTCCTGATCGATTGCAAGGAAAGGCTGAATCTGACCGTGGGTATTCGTGTAAGAACGGATTGAAGCTATGTAATTCTGAGTTTCTTCAACGGTATCACTTAAATTATAAGAGAAGAATAGATAGCCGCCGGCAACCATAGGAGTTTTATCTCCGTTTCCGGTCATATCGCCGAAAGTTTCATAACTGCGGAAAGTGACATTCCCTTCAAGATTTTCGATAAAAAGCTGGGCAATTTTCTTTTCCAGGGGAAGATTTTTTATATAGTTTTCAAGTTCTGTCTGATTTGTCTTTACCTTGGAATAAACGTAATTCTGATAAAAAGTGCTGGCATTCTGATGATTGAGTTTTTCTTTTTTACTCTGAAGTTTTTCTGTTTTTGATGTGCAGGAAATAAAAAAAAGCGCGGCTAAAGCGGTAAAAATAATTTTTTTCATATTATGATTATACCGCATTTTTTGTAAAAATAATATAATCGTGGATATGAAGAAAATCGGAATTATAACAGGCGCAAGTTCAGGAATGGGAGCAGAGTTTGCCCGCCAGCTTGCACAAAAAAATCTTTGTGACGAACTTTGGATTGTAGCCCGCAGAAGTGACAGACTTGAAGAACTGAAGGCGGAAATAGAAAATGATAATAAAATAAGTATTATTCCCGTAGCACTCGATTTGACAGGTTCACAGGGTGCACAGGCATTCAGCACGTATCTAAAAGAAAATTTTCCTTCCGATGCAGAATTAAAAATCCTTGTAAACAATGCAGGATTCGGCACATACGGTCCTTTTGAAGAAACACCTGTTGAACGCGAAATGCAGATGATAGACTTAAACTGTACATCACTTACAGGAATCTGCGGTTACGCCCTGCCCTACATGAAAAAAGAGGGTCTTATCATAAATACGGCAAGCCTTGCGGCCTTTATGCCTCTTGGAAACTTTGCAGTTTACGCCGCAACAAAAGCTTATGTCCTCAACTTCAGTCTTGCACTTGCGGCAGAGCTCAAACCTCGCGGGATAAGCGTGACAGCCCTATGCCCGGGCAGCGTCAGTACAGAATTTGCGAATGTTGCCTCAAACGGAGTGCGCAAGGAAGTAAAAGGCGGCCGTTCCTGCGAAAAAACGGTGGCCCACTGCATTAAACGCGCCCTGGCCCGCCGCCACACAGCCCTTGCTTTTGCAAAATGGCGCATAACAGCCTTTCTCAGCCGCTTTGTTGGAAGATACCTGGTGGCAGAACTGACATTTAAGTACAACAAACGTCCACATTAAGACGACACCACGCCCGAGAATTGAGGTGTGCCGAAGGCAGTTGAACGAAGTGAAACCGCGCGAAGCAAGCACCGAAATGCGACTGGGAGTTTTATACTGGCGCAAAATTCCCCTCATTCCCTAAAATGCAAAAATTTGCTAATATAGAAGAAATGGGACCTGCAGACTGCGGACAGATGCTGGACGCTGACTCGAAAAAAATCCCTTTATCATTTTTATAAATAAAGATTTTTGGAGATTTTTTATGAACGAACCGATTGAGAACAGCACAATCAACAGCGCTCTTTTTACTGACTTCTATGAACTTACTATGGCACAGGGCTACTGGAAGGCAAATATGAACCAGAAGGTTGTATTTGACATGTTCTTTAGAAAGAACCCTTTCAACGGTGGTTTTTCTGTTCTTGCAGGAAATGAAACTTTGATGGATGCCCTTACTTCTTTCCGCTTCAGCGAGGCTGATATTGAATACCTCAGAAGCCAGAAGATTTTTGAAGAAGGCTTCCTTGATTATCTTAAGGACTTCAGCTTTACAGGCGACCTTTATACAATGGATGAAGGAACTGTAATCTTCCCTCAGGAACCGCTTGTACGTATTCACGCTAACCTTATTGAGGCTCAGATTATTGAAGGTCTTGTTTTGAACCACGTAAACTTCCAGAGCCTTATAGCAACTAAAACTGCCCGCATCTGGCTTGCTTCTAAAAAGGCGCCTATTATGGAATTTGGTCTTCGCCGCGCACAGGGTCCGGACGGAGCTATGAGCGCTACACGTGCCTCTTACATTGGTGGCGCTGCAGGAACTTCCAACACTCTTGCAGGCAAACTTTACGGTATTCCTGTAATGGGAACTATGGCTCACTCATGGATTATGAGCCACTCTTCTGAACTTGAAGCTTTCCGCGAATATGCAAAGATTTACCCTCAGAACTCAGTATTTTTGATTGATACTTACGATACTCTTAAGAGCGGTATTAAAAACGCTATCATCGCCGGTGGTGAACTTGTAGAAAAGGGCTATAACTTTGGTGTTCGTCTTGATTCCGGTGATATTGATTACCTTACACGCGAAGTTCGCAAGGAACTTGACCGCGCAGGCTATCCTCAGGCAAAAATCAGCGTTTCTAACGAACTTACAGAAGAGATTATTTCAACTCTCGTTGCCCGCGGCGCTCCAATCAACAGCTGGGGTGTTGGTACTCACATGGTTACAGGCGGAAACGAATCCTCATTTACAGGCGTTTACAAGCTCAGTGCCCGCCATGACAAGGAAACTGACAGCATGACTCCTGCAATGAAGTTCAGCGATAACCCTGCAAAGACTACCAACCCTGGCGTTAAGAATATTTTCCGTCTTTATGATGAAAACGGTATGGCTGCGGCTGATATTCTGGCTCTGGAAGACGAAAGTCTTGAAGCAGGAAAAGAATACCGCTTCTATCACCCTATGGTTGATTACCGCCAGTTCACATTCAAGGCTTCTAAGGTTGAGCCTCTCTTGAAAAAGAGAATTGAAAACGGAAAACGTCTTTCACCTCGTCTGCCAGACAGCGAACAGCTTCAGATAAGCCGTACAACAATGCAGAGCCAGCTTGAAACTCTGGACGCTTCTTACAAACGCATTCTGAACCCTCATATCTATAAGGTTTCTATTACAGAGCAGCTCAAGGATTTGAAACTGGACTTCATCAACAAAAATCTGGACAGATAGTACAGGCAAATATTAGAAAAGAAGGAAGTTTTTCTTCAAAATGCATATGCCCCGGTCGAGAAAGCCGGGGCATTTTAATTTTTTTTGCTAAATTTTATAAACCCATGTTATAATTTTAAACAATACACAAGGAGTTTTACATGGGTATAAAAACTAAAATCACTTTCGCAATGTTCAGCTTAATTTTTATTACGGCAGCCCTGATTGCCGGATTCAGCTACAGAAAGTCACAGCAGGAACTGACTGCTGCCGTTGAAACAGGAAACTTGAATCTTGCTCACACCGTAGCGGCAAAGATTCAAACCATTAATGAACGTGAATTTAAGACTATAGAAACCGTTGCAAACCTTTCTATTTTCAGAGATCCATCTGTTGATTTACAGGAAAAATGGAGACTTGCAAACAGCGTAACTAAAGGAAAAAGCAAGTATATGGGTATGGGATGTTACGACGAAAAAGGTGTCGGATACTCAACAACAGGCGTATACCATGATATGTCCAATCGTGAATATATTGCTGAAGCAATGAAAGGCAAGAACTCCCTTATGGATCCTGACTGGTCTAAGACAAACGGACATCTTTGTACCTATTATGGAGCTCCATTTTATAACGAAAGCGGCAAACAGATTGGTATTCTTGCAGTAATTGTAAATGCCTCAGACCTCTGCCAGACTATGACAACACTTACAGTTGGAAAAGCTTCTCATCCATTTGTTATCAGCAGAAGAAGCGGCCGCTACGTTGCCCATGAAAATCAGAAACTTGTAGAAGAAAACACAGTTGCAAGTGATGTTGCATGCGAAGGCTTCAAGCCAATTCTTGACCGTATTATGAACGGAGAAACTGCTGCAGAAGTTTATTATGATGAAATAGAAAAGAAAAAATATGCCGTTTCTTACCAGCCGATTGATGGCTGCGAATGGAGTGCTGTTTGTGTAGCTCCTTACAAGGATTTCTACAACGGAATTTCAGAGCTTCTTTTCACAATGATTCTCATTTCGGTCGGCTCACTTATTTTTGCAGTTATAGTCGGAATGTTCGTTGTAAAACTTTCTATTAAGCCTCTTAAGGATGTAAGTAGTGCCATTTCCGGAATTGCTTCTGGAGATGCCGACCTTACAAAACGATTGAACGCTACCGCTAATGATGAAATCGGTGAAGTTGTTCAGGGCTTCAATAAGTTCAGTGAAAAACTTCAGGCAATTATCGGTGATGTAAAGAACTCAAAAGACGAGCTTATGGTTGCAGGAGAAAACCTCAATTCTTCTACTCAGGATACTGCAAGTTCTATTACACAAATTATTGCTAACATCGACAGTATGAAGCGCCAGATTGAAGGACAGAACCAGAGCGTTAACCAGACAGCAGGTGCTGTTACCGAGATTGCTTCGAATATCGAAAGTCTTGGCCGCATGGTACAAAATCAGTCAAGCGGCGTAACACAGGCTTCCGCTGCCGTAGAAGAGATGATTGGAAATATTTCTTCTGTTAATACTTCTATGGATAAGATGGCTTACTCATTCTCAGATTTGCGTTCAAACTCTCAGGTCGGAATTGACAAACAGAGAGCCGTAAACGAAAGAATTGAGCAGATTGAAACTCAGTCTCAGATGCTGCAGGAAGCTAACGTGGCAATCGCAAACATTGCAAGTCAGACAAACCTTCTGGCTATGAACGCTGCAATTGAGGCTGCACACGCTGGTGAAGCAGGAAAGGGTTTTGCCGTAGTTGCTGATGAAATCCGTAAACTTTCTGAAACATCTACGGCCCAGTCTAAGACAATCGGAAATCAGCTTACAAACATCAAGGAATCTATTGGTGAAGTTGTAGCTGCAAGTTCGGAAGCCAGCATTGCCTTTGAAGCTGTTTCAAAGAAACTTGAAGATACAGATGCCCTTGTAATGCAGATTAAATCTGCCATGGAAGAGCAGAATGAAGGTTCTAAACAGATTACAGAGGCCCTTCATAACATGCAGGACAGCACTCTTGAAGTAAAGAATGCTTCTGCCGAAATGGAAGAAGGAAATAAGATGATTCTTGCAGAAGTTCAGTCCCTGCAGGATGCAGCAATGCATATGACTTCCAGCATGGAAGAAATGAGCATTGGTGCAAAGAAGATTAATGAAACTGGAGTTACCCTGAAAGAGGTATCTGAACAGATTGGAGGATCAATCAGTCAGATTGGAGAACAGGTAGACCAGTTTAAGGTATAATTTTATTACATAAAAAAAGGGCTGCGGGATTTGAAGTAATCTTCAGAAACCGCAGCCCTTTTTTATTTTAGTCAGCTTTTATTTAAAGTCTTTTACACCGCCAAGGTCGAGGGTAGCAAACAAATCATCTACTGTTTCGCGGCGACGGATTTCCTTGAAGGAACCGTTAGGACGCATAAGGATTTCACCGCAGCGGAGCTTTCCGTTGTAGTTGAAACCCATTGCGCGGCCGTGTGCACCAGCGTCGTGAATAATCACGTGGTCGCCAATATCAATTTTTGGAAGGCTTCTCTGAACTGCAAACTTATCGCAGTTTTCGCAGAGAGAACCAACTACATCATATACTTCTGTTTTTGGGGCATTTTCCTTGCCGCTAACTGTAACTTCGTGGTATGAACCGTACATACCTGGGCGCATCAAATCTGCCATACATGAATCCACTGCAATGTATTCGCGGTAAATATGCTTCTGGTGAATGGCAGTTGTAACAAGCCAGCCGTAAGGTCCTGTGATAGGACGGCCGCACTCCCAGTAAATTGCAAGAGGATCAAGGCCTGCAGGAACTACAACGCGGTCATATTCTGAGCGGATTCCCTTTGCAACTTCGTCATAATCAACAGCCTTCTGATCAGGTTTGTAAGGAATACCAAGACCTCCGCCCAAATCAACAAATTCAATTTGAACACCAGTCTTTTCCTTGATTTCTGCGGCAAGTTCAAAAACAAG
The DNA here is from genome assembly GCF_000619925.1 of Treponema sp. C6A8. Taxonomy (GTDB): domain Bacteria; phylum Spirochaetota; class Spirochaetia; order Treponematales; family Treponemataceae; genus Treponema_D. The sequence continues at coordinate 70,029 of NZ_JHVB01000008.1, forward strand.
CTTTGCAGTATCAACAAAGAAGTTTGGATTAAGTTCGTTTGAAGCAACCATTGTATGAAGGCCGAAATGCTTTACACCAAGGTCGCGGCATTTTGCATAAGCTTCGATAATCTGAGCGCGGGTAAGACCGTATTTTGCTTCTTCCGGCTTTCCGATGATTGAGTTACAGCCCTGTTTTTCGCTTCCCGGGTTATAACGGAAGCAGATTGTCTCAGGAAACTCGCCGCCGAGAGCTTTTTTCAAAAAATCAATATGAGTAATATCATCAAGATTGATGATGTTTCCGTGCTCGTAGGCGAATTTATATTCAGAAGCAGGAGTTTCGTTTGAAGTAAAAATTACTTTTTCATTTGTAATGCCTGCAAGATGAGAAAGCATAAGTTCCGGCAATGAAGAACAGTCTGCACCGCAGCCTTCATCAGCAAGAATTTTCAGGATATAAGGATTTGGACATGCTTTTACGGCAAAGTGTTCGCGGAATTTAGGGAAAATGCTGAATGCTTTTGTAAAGCGTTTCATGTTGTCGCGGATTGCCTGCTCATCATAAAGATAAAACGGTGTCGGAAAATCCTGAATCAGATTATCAAGCTGTGACTGTGTAAGCGGAAAATTAGAACTCATACTACCCTCTTTTTAGATTTATTATGGGAAAAATTATGTCAAAATAGAAAAAAATCTTCAATATATTTCATAACTTAAAGATTAAAAAATTCTTATAAATTAAATGCACTTTTCTAAATACGTGTTATAATTATTATAAGGTGGAAGGAATATGAAAATGTAGATGGAATTATAATGAGATTAATTAAAGACAACAAACAGTATAATCCAAATAAAGTAAATCTGATTTTTTCACTTATTGTTTCACTGATTTTTACTTTAATCGTAGTTCTTGCAAGTTCACACATAACTACAAAGCTTGTAAATCAATCGCGGGCTGAATTTGATGATTACTGCGAAGATATGTCTTCCGGCTATGCCCAGTCCGTAACCCTTAAAATCGAAAGTTATTTTTCTGTTCTTGATACCTTTATAAAGACAGGCTATGCACTTAATCATACAGATAGTGAAGTTCAAAGAAATCTGAACAAGTCAAAAGTTCTGAATCATCCTGATTTTATGAATGTTTCTTTTGTAAACCCGGAAGGCATAGGCTTCAGGCAGAATATGACCCTTTCTGATGTTACAGACCGCGAATACTTTCATAAAATAGTTGATGAAAAACTTGATTATTTTGTAAGCTCTCCTATCCGCTCGCATATGAATGATGAGCCTGTAATCATCCTTGCGTCGACAGTAAAAAGAGAAGACGGCAGCCTGCGCGGTTTTTATTCAGCCTCAATTAAACTTACAACTTTGAATAATACTGTTGAAAATTTCCTCCTGAATAAGGATGAATGGATTTTCATTCTGGGTGAACACGGAAAATTTATATGCCATCCAGACCCGGACATGATTTTAAAAACCTATAGCCCGGAAATCCATGACAGTAACCTGCTTTCTTCGCGGGAAATTACAAAAATCGGACAGGGACACTATAAGACCATAAGCACAAGGGGAAGTCCGGTAACAATCTTTTTACAGAGAATTCCTCCAACAAACTGGACTCTGGGACTTTCGGTTCCAGACACCTTCTTTTATGCCTTTAAACAGAAGGAGAACCGCTACCGTGTAATCATAATTCTGGTTGGTCTTGCGACTATGCTTGTTCTAACCTTCCTTGAGTTTTATGTAATCAGTCTTTTACACCGCCACCAGCATATTGAAACAATTTATGATTCTTTAACTACGCTTTGGACCAGAAAACACTTTGAAATTGAAGCTGCAAAACTTCTTAAGCATAATCCAAACAATAAATTCATGTTCCTGGAATGTGATATCAGGCAGTTCCGTTATACCTATCAGAATTACGGCGAAGATGCCTCAGATGCCATGATTTTTTACTTTTCCCGCCGCCTGAACAAGCTTGCAATGAAATACAATGCTATTATAGGCCGCGGTTTTGCAGATCATTTTTACATTTTGCTTAAAATTCCTTCTGTCAGAAATGCAATGGCAATTTTTAAGCATGAATTAACAGAACTGAACTTAAAGACAAAAGATTATGAAATTCCCTTTATGTCAAAATACGGAATTTCTTTCTTAATGCCGGAAAACAGTGACAGAGCAGATACAATCCAGCAATTGATAGGACAGGCTTCCTTTGCAAAAACCACAATTCAGGAAAATCTTCTTACCCAATATGCCATTTACAACTCAAAGCTTCTGAACAGAATCCGGGAAGAAAAATTCATAGAAAGCCATATGGAAGATGCCCTTAAAAACGGTGAATTCTATGTAATGTACCAGCCAAAAATTTCTCTTTCAGATGATAAGATTGTTGGCGCCGAAGCCCTGGTCCGCTGGCAGAGTCCAAAACTTGGCAAACTGATGCCAGACACCTTTATTCCGCTTTTTGAACGCAACGGTTTTATCACTAAACTGGACTTTTATGTTTATGAACAGGTATTTAAGTTCCTGGAAAATCAGATTCACAATAATAAGCCTATAGTTCCGATTTCCGTAAACATGAGCCGAAACCACAGCAAGCCTGAAAAGTTTATGCACGATTTTCTTGATGTATTCAAGCGTTATTCAATTCCTTCTAATCTTATTCAGGTCGAAATCATTGAACGCTCTGTAATGGATGACAAAACCCTTAAGGAAATCACCGATAAACTTCACAAGGAAGGCTTTACGGTCGCAATGGACGATTTTGGAAGCGGCGAAAGTTCTTTGAACATGCTTACTAAAATTCCGATTGATGTCCTTAAGTTTGACCGCTCTTTCCTTACCGCTTCTACAAAAGAAAACGGAGAACTGGATAAACAGTCAGCAGACTTTATTGAAATTCTGATTGAAATGAGTAAGGTTTTGAATAAATCAACTATTTTTGAAGGTGTTGAAACTGAAGTTCAGCGGGATTTCTTGCGTTCAATTAACTGCGATGAGGCGCAGGGCTATTTCTATTCCAAGCCCCTCACCGCAGAAGATTTTGTAGAATTTATTAAGGTTCACAAATAAGACTAGAGAGCTGCCAGGTGTTTGTTAAGAAGCTCTGTTGCCTGTTTAGGGTTAGCCTTACCATGTGACATTTTCATTACCTGTCCCATGAGCCAGCCTACAACGTTAGTTTTACCGCCCTTATAGTCTTCTACAGCCTTAGGATTTGCGGCAATTACGTCCTGAACAATCTTTTCAATTTCGCCGGCGTCGCTTACAACTTCCATGCCCTTTTCTTTGATGATGTCCAAAGGCATTTTGTTTGAAGAAAGCATTTCGGCAAATACTTCCTTACCCTGTTTTGAAGTAATTTTTCCGTCTTCCAGAGCATCAGCAAGCTGAGCAATGTGAGCCGGTGTAATTTTTACATCGTTGATAGTCTGTTTATTTTCATTTACTACAGCAAGAAGCTCTGCAAGAATAAGGTTTGCAACCTTTTTAGGGCTCTTAGACTTTGTTGCAGCCTCTTCAAACCACATTGCAAGGTCTTTTGTAGAAGTCATTGTTTCTACGTCAAAGTCTGTCATGCCGTATTCTTTCTTGTAGCGCTGGCGTTTAGCTTCAGGAAGTTCACCTACTTTTGCAAGTGCTGTAGAAATCAATTCTTCGCTTACGCTAAAAGGCTTGATATCTGGTTCAACAACAAAGCGGTAGTCAACAAAGCTGTTTTTAGTTCGCTGAACTACAGTCTGACCTTTTTCTTCGTCCCAGCCCATTGTTACTTTAAAGCCCGGGTTGAATTCCTGGCGGTCTTCCTGGAATTCCTTAAGCTGGCGCTGAGCTTCGTATGTACATGCCTCGCGGATAGCCTTGAAAGAGTTCAGGTTCTTGATTTCTGAAATTGGTGTGTGGTAGAGTTTTCCGTCTTCCCATACGTTCAGGTTGATGTTTGCGTCGCAGCGCATGTTACCTTCTTCAAGGTTACCGTTTGTAACTTTTACATAGCGGAGGATTTCCTGAACTGTCTGCATGAACAAAGCGGCTTCTTCCGGAGAAGTCATATCTGGCTTTGTTACAATTTCGATAAGCGGAGTACCACAGCGGTTATAGTCGATGTATGAGTGAGCGCCCTGCAAGTGCAAAGACTTACCTACGTCCTCTTCAAGGTGGATGCGCTCTACGCGTACGCGGCGATATTTATTTCCTTCTGTTTCAACAATGCAGTTTTCACCGATAAAGTTCTTGTCGCGGCATTTTGCTCCGCCCGGCTGCTCATCTTTTGGGAAGCTTCTGAAAGGCAAGTCAACATAACCGTTTGTACAAAGAGGAATATCGTACTGAGTAATCTGATAGCCTTTTGCAAGGTCAGGATAAAAATAGTGCTTGCGGTCAAATTTGGTAAAGCGTGCAATCTGGCAGTTCAAAGCCTGTCCTGCAACAGCGCCAAGTTCTACATAACCTTTAGAAATACGAGGCATAGCGCCAGGAAGTCCAAGACAAACCGGGCAAACGCGTGTATCTGGCATTCCGCCGTATCTATTTTCGCAGGCACAAAAAGCCTTAGTTTTAGTCAAAAGCTGAGTATGAATCTCACAACCGATTACGATTTCCCACTTATCAATCATTTTAAGAACTCCAATAAAAATAGACCTCTATTATACAGATTTGCGTCTACTTTTTCCACCCGTCGTATTTTTCGCACTCAAGGATGGCGCGGGCATTTTCTACGCGTTCTTTTGTAGGACTTTCGGTATCTTTAAGAACATAATCAATTCCCATTTCCTTGTATTTTGCAGCGCCAAGTCCGTGATACGGAAGTATTTCTACACGCTGAACATTGTGCAAAGTGCGGATAAAATCACGGGTCTTTGTCAAATATTCATCATTATCTGTAATGCCAGGCACAAGGACGTGACGGATCCAGATAGGCTTATTGATTTTATCAAGATACTCAAACATTTCGCGAACGTTTTCTCGGGTCTGGCCTGTTAGTTCTACGTGTTCTTTTTCATCAATGTGCTTAATATCAACAAGAAGGATATCTGTAACAGCCATCAGCTTTTCAAACTTCTTAAACCATTCACCTTCTTTTGTAAAAGGACCACCTGCAGTATCAATACAGGTATTAATTCCCTTTTCTTTTGCCTTTTCAAAAAGTTCAGTCAAAAAATCAATCTGAAGCAAAGGCTCTCCACCGCTGACAGTGATTCCGCCCTTCTTTCCCCAGTAAGCCCGGCAGCTCAAGGCCTCAGTAATCAGCTGGTCTGTGGTGTATTTTTTGCCGTCAGTCATTTTCCAGGTGTCGGGATTGTGGCAGTATTTGCAGCGGTAAGCGCAGCCTGAAAAAAAGATGATAAAACGGCTTCCAGGTCCGTCTGCGCAGCCAAAACTCTCAAGCTGGTGAATATATCCTTCCATAATTGCTCCTGTGGAGACTCGCCGGTCAAAACGAGCCATATTCTATAATAATGCTAACATTATCATTATAAATGTAATACAAAAAATTGAAAAGTTAAGTTTTAAATTTGAATATCTCATAAGTTGTGATATAATAAATAGATACCTTTGTGTTTTGGTGGGCAGAGGGGAACACAAAATGAAAAAAGAATTTTTTAAAAGCAAGTTTGATAAACTTACCTATTTTATCACTCTGGGAGTGATGTGTTTTTATATTGTTTTCGCATTTTCCTTTAAGGATTCGGATACAAAAAAAATCAAATATGTAACACCGGCAAAAACGCTTCAGCTTTTCTTTGATGAAGAATTAACACAGCCTGTTAAGCTGCCCTTCAATAACAATAAATCAGAAGATACTTTTTCTGTTTATACAAAACTGCCGAATGTCCGCGATTCAAACGTCATTGAAATTCACGGAAAGTACAAAACTTTAACAGCCAGACTTAGGGGAAACATTTTTTATGTTTCTGAACTGCCAAGTTTTTTGGGAATTAAAACTTATGCCGGCAGAAACACCTGTTTTATTCCTTTGAGCAACGTATGCAGCGGGGAAGTAATCAAACTTTCCATATCTTTGCAGGATAATCCCTACGGCGCAAACATTTCCAAGGTAAAGGTAAGTACACTTGCAACCTACATCAACGAAAACCTTAAGCGCTGCCTTCCTACCTGTATTCTTGCCGCCCTGCTTTTTGTATGCGCCCTTTTTTCCCTTAATGCTTTTATTTTCAGTTATCTCTACCAGAGCAAAAGAACAATTGAAGATCTGGATATTTCTGTAGAAACCTTTTTAATATCAGTTTCAATCGTAGTCTGGATTATTACAAATTTTGATGTTCTTGGCGTGCTTTTAGGAAATATGGCATTTGTTGGAATTATCAATTACCTTGCTTTCACATCCATGCCGATTTTCTTTGCGGCCTTCCTTTGCGCCATTAATAAAAAGCACAGATTCATGCTCAGGGCATTACAGATTATCGCCGAAGGAAATATGATTTTCCAGGTTGCCATGTTCGTAACCGGAACCCGCGATTTTACTCAAATGCTCTTCTTGACCCATGTAACTGATTTTCTTGGCATTGTCATGACAATTTATGTTGCATTTGATTTTGCCTATGTAAAGAAAATCACCAGGGAACAAAAGGTTCTTTGCATTGGAAGCGCAATTTTTGGTATTTTTGCAGTTTTAAGCATGATTCTTTTCCTCTTTGGAAGAGACATGAACTATATGTTCCTCATTACAATAGGATTTTTCATTCTTTTTGGAATGCACATTCTTACAAGCCTTTTGAAGCTTTCAACATCTTTAACAGAGCATTCAAAGCTTCTTGAATCTGAAAGAAATTCATACAGAGACCAGCTTACAAGCCTTGGTAACCGCCGCCTTCTTTACAGAAAGATTGCAAAACTTGAAGCAATGGGCTTTGATAACGATACTAACTTTATAATGATTGACGTAAACGGCCTGAAAGTTATAAACGACACATTCGGTCATGATGCAGGTGATGAACTTTTAAGGGGGACTGCAATATGTATGACAGAAGCCTTCCCTGATGCAGAACTTATCTGCCGCCTTGGTGGTGATGAATTCTTTATCATCATAAAAGAAGACCAGAATATTCTTGACCGCCGAATGAAACGCTTTACCCACTATGCCGCAAACTGGAATGGCGAAACAATTAAATCAATTTCAATTTCATACGGAATTGCAAACCGCGAAAAATACCCTGGTTCGTCAATTTCCGAACTCCAGAAAGCCGCCGATACCGAAATGTACCAGGCCAAATCCAACTTCTACAAAAACAAAAGCGAACTCTCCGAAGCCCTCGACGGCCGCCGTTAACCGTAGCTTGTGCAAAAAAAAACTAAAAAGCCAGCTACGGCTACAGCGCATGCCGAAAATCGAAGAACCGTTAAAAAAAATTGTGCGACAGCGCAATTTTTTAGGTTCATCGAAAGAACGGCTCGCCGCGAGACTAGCGAGCGGCGGCAACTGCTTGCAGTAGCATGTGCAAAAAAAAATGCACTGCCAAGTGACAGTGCATTTTTCAAATTAGGAATTTATATTAGAAAGAACCTGCTACGGCAACTGCACATGCTACTGTACAACCTACCATAGGATTGTTACCCATTCCCATGAATCCCATCATCTCAACGTGAGCTGGAACTGATGAAGATCCTGCGAACTGAGCGTCTGAGTGCATACGACCAAGAGTATCAGTAAATCCGTAAGAAGCTGGACCTGCAGCCATGTTATCTGGGTGAAGTGTACGACCTGTACCACCACCAGAAGCTACAGAGAAGTATTTCTTACCAGCGAGCAAGCGCTCTTTCTTGTAAGTACCAGCAACTGGGTGCTGGAAGCGAGTTGGGTTTGTAGAGTTTCCAGTAATAGAAACATCAACATCCTCGTGCCACATGATTGCAACACCTTCGCGAACATCGTCAGCACCGTAGCACTTTACGATAAGGCGGTCAGGGTTTGAACCATAAGGAACTTCTTTTACAACAGTAAGAGCCTTGTCTGTACCTTCACCGTTGAAGTAGTCGAATTTTGTCTGAACGTATGTAAAGCCGTTGATGCGGGAAATGATCTGAGCAGCGTCTTTTCCAAGACCGTTCAAGATAACGCGGAGCTTGTTCTTGCGAACTTTGTTTGCGTTAGCAGCGATTTTAATAGCACCTTCAGCAGCAGCGAAAGATTCGTGACCTGCGAGGAATGCGAAACACTGTGTCTCCTCGCTCAAAAGACGAGCACCGAGGTTTCCGTGTCCAAGACCAACTTTACGGTCATCAGCTACAGAACCTGGAAGACAGAATGCCTGGAGTCCTTTACCGATGTTAGCAGCAGCTGTAGAACCAGTTTTGTCACCAGTTTTTTCAGCTTCTTTGATTGCGATTGCAGATCCGAGAACATATGCCCATTTAGCATCCTCGAAACAAATCTGCTGTGTAGACTGACAGATTTCGTATGGATCGAAACCACGAGCTTTACAAAGATCGCGGGCTTCGTTCAAACCAGCCTCACCTTCTTTAAAACCATATTCTTTAAGAGCCTTATTCACCTGAGGAATGCGGCCTTCAAAATCTTCAAACAATGCCATAATAACTATTCCTCCTAAATACTACTCTTTGCGTGGGTCGATAAGTTTTACCATACCCTGATCAGCTGTTACACGACCATAGTGTGTGCGTGCACCAGCGATAGCTTCTTCAGCTGGTTTTCCAGCCTTGAGAGCGTCCATAAGTTTACCAAAGTTGATACAGTTGTAACCGATAATCTGGTTGTCTTTATCGATAGCACAAGTTTCAACGTAACCTTCTGTCATTTCGAGGTAGCGAGGACCAGTTTTGCGGGTAGCAAACATAGTACCAACCTGAGAGCGGAGGTTCTTTCCGAGGTCTTCCAAAGAAGCACCAACTTTAAGACCGTCTTTTGAGTAAGCTGACTGTGAACGACCGTAAACAATCTGCATAAAGAGTTCGCGCATAGCTGTGTTGATAGCATCGCAAACCAAGTCAGTATTCAAAGCTTCAAGAACAGTTTTTCCGATAAGGATTTCAGAAGCCATAGCAGCTGAGTGAGTCATACCTGAACAACCGATAGTCTCAACCAAAGCTTCTTCGATAATTCCGTTCTTTACGTTCAAAGAAAGTTTGCAGGCACCCTGCTGTGGTGCACACCAACCGATACCGTGTGTGAATCCGGAAATATCTTCAATTTTCTTTACCTGTACCCACTCGCCCTCTTCTGGGATTGGTGCAGGACCATGATATGCGCCTTTTGCCAAAGGACACATATGCTCCACTTCTGCAGTGTATGTCATATTAGCTCCTATAAAAAATAAAAATATGCAATTAAAAATATCATTAAATAGAGGATTTATCAATAATAAAATCAGCCCAGCGCCACATCAAGCACCATCATCAGGGCAAAACCAAAAGCAAATCCAATTGTACAGACATCAGTTTTTTCTTCACGGGTAGCTTCCGGAATCAATTCTTCTATTACAACGTAAACCATGGCGCCCGCCGCAAAAGATAGAAGATAAGGCAGGAAAGGAAGAACAAGAGATGTAAGCAAGATTGTGATTATTGCAGCAATCGGTTCCACAGCCCCGGAAAGGCTTCCATATAAAAAGGATTTTAATTTACCGTTTCCTTCAGAACGAAGAGGCATAGAGATAATCGCGCCTTCAGGAAAGTTCTGGATTGCAATACCGATTGCAAGGGCAAGCGCGTCAGCTCCGGAAAGGGCGCCCCCATTTAAGAAGCTTGCAAATACAACGCCGACAGCCATTCCTTCCGGAATATTATGAAGAGTAACGGCAAATACAAGCATCATGGTACGGCTGATTTTATTTACAGTTGATTTCGGACCTTCAGGATTTTCTGCCATCGCATGTAAGTGAGGCGTAATTTTATCAAGAAGGAATAAAAAGGCAATTCCAAGAATGAATCCGATAAGGGCCGGTAAAAAGGCAAGTTTTTCAAGCTCCTGACTCATATCCATTGCAGGAATCAAAAGCGACCATACCCCGGCAGCAATCATAACACCGGCGGCAAATCCCAGAAGCAGGCGCTGAACTGTATCATTCATACCGCGTTTCATAAAGAAAACACAGGCAGAACCAAAAGTCGTTCCTAAAAATGGAATTAAAAGTCCCCAAAATGTTATATTCATATAACAAAATTTATTGGCGCTTTATGAAAATGTCAAGTTATTTTATCCAGCCGCAGAAAGCAGCCTGAACGGTAAAGGATTTTGAAAGCTGGTCCGAAGAAGCATTCGGAAATCTGGCTGAAAATTCAGCAGTTTCACGGCGGTTTGAGCCGAGTTTTTCGTTACAGCAGGTACAGTCACTGCAAACTGCGATATTTTCATCAGGGACGCCGGCTTTCTTCAATACAGCAAGATTAGCCTTTTCAAGAGACAGACGATAAAGTTTTCCGCTTCCGCTATTCCAGTTGACAGCAAGACCACGGCCGCCTGCAGAACAGCTTCCGCCCTCTTCCAGCTTTTCTACACAATCAGGAGAAAAATTTTCTGCAAAATAATCAGCGCGTTCCTGATTTACGATATAGCAGCACTTTCTGATATGAGGCCCAAGCACGACCGAAAAATTTTCTGCCCGGACGCCATAATTTTTTTCTGCAAGGTTAATTGCTTCACCAATAATTCCGGTTCCCTTCCAGCCCGAATGAACGACTCCAAAAAGACCGCTTTCAGACTCGTAAAGATATACAGGCATGCAGTCAGCTACAGTAACCACAGGAAGATATTCCTTAAGGCAGGTAATCATTCCGTCTCCCTGCCTGCCGTCTGCTTCATTTCCTTCCTTTATATCATAAACAATTTTGGAATGAATTAATTCTACGGGCAGAGCCTTAAGTCCATTCTGCTCACAAAGAGCTTTCAGAAATTTATCGCGATTTTCATTAGTTTCATTCCATCTGAACCGCATACTGCCGGCAGCTTTGATGCTCATTCCGCACAAGGGAGAATCAGAAAGAAGTTTATCATTCTTAAAAAAAGGAAAGGTGACGTAGTTTTTTTCTGTAATTTCAAGAGGAAATCTTGTCATACACTTATCTAAAGACCAAGCTCAATAGGCTCAACTTCGGAAATATAGTAAACGCATTTTGTAAGGTCAACATAAACTTTTTCAAGCTTATCACGCCATTCGCGGTTACCGCGGCCCTTAATCTGGGTGTAGTTCTGCAAAACTTCAAGAGCCCGCTTTGAATCCGGAGAAAAAAGTTTTGAAAGGAATTTCACAAGAATTGCCGTTCCAGCCGTAAAATCTTTTACAACAGAACGGATTTCAGTTTCAATTTTACCGATTGCAGTCTTAATCTGATTCTGCATCTGAACGCTGCTAACCGGGAATCTTGCCCATTCAGTAAATTTGAGTCCGTAATCACCATTAGGGGAAAGAGAAGCCAAAAGATCAGCCATCTTCTGATTAGCCTGCTGGAAGAGATTAAATCCTGAAGTATATTCTGTTCTGCTCTGAGTACCGTTAAAAATTCCTTCCAGTACAATATCATTCAGATAACCAAGCATATTGTGGTACATTTCATGATTAAACCAGGACATAAAACCGCCTGTAAGTTCACAGTTAAACTGAACTTTTGACCACAAGGCTGTCCAAGGCTGATATTTCAATTCCGGGAATTTTATAAGCTGGAAATCATCATGCAATGTTGCCGCGATTAAACTCTTTTTACGTTCCTTAATCCAGTCTTTCCAGCGGATTTCGATAATTTCACGCCACTGTGCGCGGAATTTAGGGAACCAGGCTTCAGCGCCTGCGATATTACCGGGCTGCCAGTCATAATCCTGATTAATGATTTTTCCAATCTTAAGGACAGGAACACTGCTGATAAACATCTGAATTGCAGCAAGTTTTGAGTTGGCGCCGGCCATAAATTCCTTTACAGAACGCTCCAATTCCTGACTATGAGGATTAGCTGAAAATTCATTTTTATGCATATACATAAAAAGCGCTTCAAGAATCTCACTTGTAACAGGATAAATGTTTGAAAATATTGCAGCAAAAATATCATAATCAACAGCCGCATTTCGATATGGACAGCTGTAAGAAAAACCTACAATATTTGTAAACTGAGCAGTAAAATGAAGAAAAGGAAGAACAGAAAACTGCTTGAGCCAGGAAAGAGCCTGAACGGCAGAATAAAGATTTGCCTTTGAAGTAGCGTCGAGATTTGAAAAAATATTATCCAGATTCTTTAAGAGCCGGTCTTTTTCCATAGGTGACGGTTCAATATCATAAGGAAGAGTAAAAGGATCGGCTTCACTGTTAATTTTATCAGAAATTTCTGGAGCAACGAATGAACTTAAAAAAACGTAAAATTCACCGGGATCATTATCAATTGGCGCAAAAAAAGGCTTGAAAAAGTCTGCGGCCAGCTTAAGATCCTTAAGTCGTTCATAAAAAATATTGTCAAGATAATAAAGACGGCTGTTTATAAGGCCAGGATGTTCCCTATTAACATTTTTTGCCATTGTCATAAGGACAGAGTCGTTATAAACACGTTCTGAAGTCTTTCCAGTAAAGATTGCTTTAATTTTTATCAGGATTTTATGGATGAGCGGGAGCGTCTGAAATTTCAGATGCAGGGTCATGTTTTTTTCAGTTGTTTCGTCTTCAGTTTCGACAAGCTGAACACTTGCCAGCCCTTCACCATTGATACGGCGGAGCATTTCATTTCTATCTTGAGCGCTGAGACCTGTTACAAGTCTGTCAAAAGCTGTTCGATTATTTTCTGAAGGCATAATTTTTTTATAGCCACTACGGGAGTCGAACCCGTCTCTCCGCCTTGAGAGGGCGGCGAACTAAACCGATATTCGAAGCGGCCAAATTTCGATTTGAAAAAAAAAGGCTGACTTTCACAAGCCAGCCTTAGTTCCCCAAGGAGGATTCGAACCCCCACAGTCAGAACCAGAATCTGAAGTGCTACCATTACACAATCGGGGAATAAGTGTTTATAATATATAGAAGTTGAAGAAAAAGGTCAATAGAAGAAGCGTTGAATTTTAGAAAAAAGTGAAAATTTTTATTAAAAAAAAAGACCCGGTCAGAAGTGTGACCGGTTTTATAGTTTCTATTTAGAAGCCTTCTTTGCTGTTTTTTTAGGTGTTACAGCTTTTGAAGTAGGCTTTTTAGCAGCTTTTGGAGCTTTTGGAACTGTAGTATCAACTACAGAGTTATCATCATTTGCCATTTCTGAGCGAACGTATTTATCTGCTTTCCAGTCATTAATCCATGTACTGCCGTCAAGACAATAACGGAACTGATACTCTTTATTTGTATCGAGCTGAAGTTTTACAGAGAAAGATCCGTCAGGACTCTTCTTCATTGGTTTTGCAGTTGGGTTCCAGCTGTTGAATTCGCCAACAAGGTATACTTTTTCTGAACCTGCTGCAGCAGTAGGATTTACAGTAAAAACAACCGTACAAGTTTTTCCATCGCTGGAAAAAGTTTTCTTTAAAGACATTTAAAATCCCCCTAAGATTTTTTTATATTTTTATTCTATATTCAATGTCTACAAAATGCAACAACTGATTCACGGGCGCAAAGCATGATGCAAAAGCTCAAGTTGTCTTTGAAAATATTATTTACTTCCAACAAGACACATCAGCCGCGCAAGCGCGTCTGGTGTTACAAGGAAAATATTAACGTCCGTCGGACTGCGCTATTGCGCAGATCCGACTAAGCACATCCATTCGGCTTCGGCGCAGAGATTTTCCCCTACGTAGAGTTTACCGGCCTGTTTAATCATTTTTGGACTGTTGCGGAGGAAGGTAATTTCCATTCTTGCCTTATCTCCAGGACGAACCTGATTGCGGAACTTTACTTTATCCAAAGTAGCAAAGAAGAAAAGTCCGTCTGCAGGAACAATGTTCAGATAGCGGAGAGCTGCTCCACCAGCCTGAGCCATAGTTTCACACAAGATTACACCTGGAACTACAGGATATTCGGGGAAGTGGCCCTTAAAAAAGAATTCGTTTTCTGTAAATGTATGTTCGCAAACACAACCTTTTTCATCAGCGCTTACAATTTCATCAACGAAAAGGAAAGGTTCGCGGTGTGGAAGCAAAGATTTGATATCATTTGTTAAAGACATAGTTTTTCTCCTGTTTTAAACGCTGGTCACTGCCAGCGTATTTCAATTTGTTTTATCTTATCCTAAAGACTGTTTAAAAACAACATGAAATATTCGCGCAACATTTTCCACTTTTTGTGCTACTATAAGGCAGGAGCAGAAAATGACGGTTTTCTTTGATTTGGACAGAACTTTGATGAATTTTGAAATTGGCGAGGACTTGGGAATTAAAACCGTCTTCGAAACTTACAAAAACGAAATCAAAATGGACTATCAGGAATTCCGTTCCACATGGAAAGAGGTTGCCCAAAAGATTTTTGACGAATATTCAGCAGGGCTTCACACTTTTGACGAACAGCGCCGCCTCAGGGTAAAAGTGATATTCGAGCTGAACGGCAGGCTTCTTACTGACGCGGAAATTGAAGAACGCTTCCATCTTTACTGGTCAAACTACGAAAAAGGAGTCTGCCTCTTCCCCGATGCCCTAGACCTTCTTGAAAAACTAAAGGAAAATAAAATTCCAATCGGGCTTATTTCCAACGGAGATACTTCCAACCAGCGCTGGAAGCTCGACAAGGAAAACCTGACACAGTATTTTGACCCGATTATCATTTCAGGCGAAGTCGGAGTAAGCAAGCCTGAGCTGCGGATTTTTGAGATTGCCTTGAACAAAGCCAGCGCACAAAAGGAATCTTCCTGGTATATCGGGGACAGCCCCGTTCACGACATTGAGCCGGCTTTGAAGCTGGGCTTAAACGTTATCTACCTGAACCGAAAGCTGGAAGGCGGCAGAATTATCCGCCATCAGGAAAAGCCTGCTTATTTTGAAGTGGCATCTTTGGATTTAGTCTGGGACTGCCTTAAGCTTTAACCTGCAATCTCCCTGATTTTCTTCCAGTCCAGGCATCTTTTGTAATTCTGATTTGGAAATTCGCAATCCTGATTCCAGGGACGGTCAAAAACCAGCACCTTTAATTCCGGCAGATGATTAAAGAACTTGAAGGCGCTGGGAGAATCTTCCACGGCGTAATCAAAATGCATTTTATAATAATCTTCAAGTTCAAGAGTAAAGGTACTTCCCTTCAAAAAAGTATCCCGACCGTATTTATTGAGGCAGAATAATTCAACTCGTTCAAGTCCATGCTGATTAAGCCACTGGCGGGACGCATCAAAGGCGCTGAAAGGCCGGCCCGTTATGATTTTTACATCGTGCCCCTTATCAAGCCAGCTGTTAATCGTTTCAATTGCGCCCGGAGTTTCATCATAAGACAAAAGAACTTGAGGAGTGTGACCTTTCATCATCATTTCATCGTACTGCTCGTCGGTCAAAGAAAATGATTTTTGCAAATTAAAATACTTTATCTGCTCATAGGGAATATTCAGACCAAAAAGTTCGTCAGCAAGTTTAGAAAAATATCTGGCAGTTTCACAAAGGCAGTCATCAAAATCAACATAAATATTCATTTTAAACTCCACTTTATTTGACTGCAGATTTTATTTCTGAAAGCGGAAAAGGCTTATGAGGCTCTTCTTCCATATTACCAATCTCTTTTACATACCAGAAAATGCCACGCCATGCTCCCAGTTTGAAACCGGCATTTTCAAAGTGCCCCACTTCCTTAAATCCAAGCCTTTTATGAAGGGCAATGCTTGCTTCATTTGAATCAACCAGGACACCATAAATATAGCGATAGCCCTGCTCAGCAAGAATTCGGGAAAATTCATTATAAAGGGCAGTAGCGATTCCGGCACGTTTTGGGGCATCCGGCGCAACCATAATTGTCCATTCAACGTTCCACTGGTAAGCGTCGTGAGGCCGCAGAGGAGAACCGCAGGTATAGCCAAGGATTTTTCCGTCAGAGTCTTCAGCAATCAAAAAGGGATATTTTTCAAGAGTATGAATGATTTTCTGCCTATAGGCTTCAACATCAGGATTTTCAACCGTAAAGGTTACATAATCAAGGGGAACATAAGCCCCGTAAATATCGTGAACTGCCTGAGCATCCTTTTCACTTGCCATACGGATTTTGATATTCATCATAAGCCTCGTTTATTCAAATTTATCTGCTTTGTCTGCATAAATTCTCGCCACAATAATAGCAGATAAATTTGAAAAACAATAGGAAAAATAACCTCTCAGGCAAAATATAACTATACTTTTTCAGCAGGCTTGTTCCAGGTGATTCTAAAACCGGCGCTCTTCATCTGTCTTGAAGCAAAATTCAATTCCTTGTTGGTACACTTTCCTGCGCGGGCCGCATCAAAGAAGCTTCCTCCGCGAAGGTATCGGCTTGTATCCGGGCGAACGCTCCATACCCATTCAAAAACATTGCCCGACATATCATAAATTCCGTATCCGTTTGGCTTTAACTGGGCAACTTCGTGAACTTTGCCGCCGCTGTTGCAGTCTGTCCAGGCAACTGAATCAAGATCTTCACTTCCAGAATAGGTATAATTTTCTCCACCCTTGATTGCAATGTCCCACTCTTCCATTGTAGGAATTCTAAATCCGTCTGCATTGGCGTCAAATTCAATTTCTGCTTCAATTATCGTTCCCTGATGAGGAAGATAGCCCCAGTCTGCCGGATTTGTGCAGCCATTAACCTTGTAGCAGGGAGTCTTTCCCAAAAGCGCGCTCAGTTTATTGCAGAAAACAAGGCTGTCGTACCAGCTGACAGATTCAACAGGAAGCTTTGCGCCCTTTGCCTGCGAAGGATTTTCCCCGGTAACAGCCTGGTAAAATTCCTGGGTAACTTCAGTTTTTGCAATGCAGAAATTATTGTCAGGAACTGAAACAGCGCCAAGTTCTACCCCGCTTTCAAGCCTGATAGTCTGACCTTTTCCCGAACAGGAGATTAAAGTACCCATAATTCCCACCACCATAAGTGCGGCTTTTACAAATCCAACCAATTTCATAATTTTTCCTCCAGTGATTTTTTTATATTTAAAATTTACCACGAACTATCTATTCTTCAACGGATGAATATGCCTTTGTTTATGTCGATTTTGATATTTCAGCTAATAAAAGTGGCTAATTTAGAAAAAGCAGAGTATATTATTGATATGAATGAATACAAGCATGAGAATATCCTTCACAAGCGCCATTTTGCCCTGCAGTTTTCAATCCGCTTTGAAGTCGTAGATGACGTAAATTTTTATTCACCTTTCCACTGGCATAATCACATTGAGCTGCTTTATATCCTTGAAGGAAAGATTGATTTCAAAATCGAAGAGAGAAAATATCTTCTGTCTGAAGGAGATATGATAATCGTAAATTCCGAAATGATTCATTCATCAAAACTCTGCGGCCATGCAAAATACATTCTTCTGCAGGTTCCCTTAAGCGCTTTTGACGGCGTCTACGAAGAAATCAACAATGCCGTCTTCAAGGAAAAGCTTTCTTCTTCTGAAGCCCAGGAACTTTCTGCCTGGCTTGAAAAAATGCTTAAATATGTTGATGACAGAAAACAGGAAAACCGGGTTAAATTCATTTCGCTTTTCTATGATTTTTTCTATCAACTGCTGACTTCCTATCAAATCGAAAGCAATAAGACGGCTTCGATTTCATATTACGGCATAAACAGGATTTCACCGGTGATGGCCTATGTTGAAAAGGAATTCCGAAAGAAAATCTCGCTGAAGGAAGTTTCCCAAATTCTCAATGTTTCGCCGGAGCACATGTGCCGCCTTTTCAAAAAATATACCGACATGACCTTCAACGAATATTTAATGTCGCTGAGGATATCTGCCTTTTATCAGATGCTGCAGAATACGAACCAGAAGATTTCTGTAATTCTGGAAGAATGCGGAATCACAAATTACAAGGTTTTTATCAGGGAATTTAAGAAGACATTTGGAAAAACTCCCGAAATATTAAGAAAGGAAAGGGCTTTGCAATAAGGCTTAAAAAAAAATCTCACAGAGACCACGGAGAACACAGAGTTCTTTCTATAAATATATTCTCTGTGAACTCTGTGCGCTCTGTGAGATAAGTTATCGCAGTTAACGATTATTTTACCTTACGAACGATAATAGCACCGTTGTGGCCGCCAAAACCAAATGTGGCAGACATAGCAGCGTCGATGTTCATTTCAATTCCCTTGTTTGGAACGTAATCGAGGTCGCAGCCGCCTTCTACGTCAACGTTGTCAAGGTTCTTTGTACAAGGAACAAAGCTGTCCTGGATTGCCTTAACGCAAACCATAGCTTCGATGGCACCAGTTGCACCAAGACAGTGACCGTGCATAGATTTTGTAGAAGAAATCTTAAGCTTGCGGGCATTTTCTTCGCCAAAGGCAATCTTAATCATATTTGTTTCGCTTGAATCGTTCTTCATTGTAGAAGTTCCGTGAGCGTTGTAGTACTGAATCTCGCTTGGATCCATTCCGGCATCCTTGAGGGCGCGGGTCATACATTTTGAACCGCAGATTCCATCAGGATTTGGAGCTGTAAGGTGGTAACCGTCGCAGCTTGCACCGTAACCGGCGATTTCTGCATAAATCTTAGCACCGCGGGCCTTAGCGTGCTCATACTCTTCAAGAACCAGAATAGCTGAACCTTCACCCATTACAAATCCGTTGCGGTCTTTATCAAAAGGACGGCTTGCTTTTGTAGGATCATCATCAAAACCAGTAGAAAGAGCGTGCAAAACTTCAAAGCCTACAACACCGAACTGACAGATTGTGCTTTCTGCACCACCGCTCAAACAGCAGTCAAGGCGGCCAGAGCGAACCATATCAAAAGCGGCACCAAGAGCGTCAGTTCCAGAAGAACATGCAGTTGCAATTGATTCAACAGGACCATGGCAGCCAAACTGAATAGCAATGTTTCCACCAACTTCGTTTGGAATAAGCTTTGGAATAGCCATAGGATTTGTCTTTACGCCGCCCATTCTTGACATACCAAGAACGTCAGCTTCTGTTTCTTCAAGACCGCCGATTCCAACACCAAGAATAATTCCTGTTTCGTCAAGAACAGCTTCATTTCCCATAAGACCAGAATCTTCAAGGGCCATTTTAGCAGCAGCAACGCCAAGCTGTGTAAAGCGGGCCATTTTGCGGGCATCCTTTGAATCCATATACTGAGCAGGGTCAAAGTTTTTTACTTCTGCCGCATAGTGAACCTTGTTTACCGATGCATCAAAAAGTGTGATCGGGCCGATTCCGCTTTTTCCGGCTTTAATTCCAGCCCAAGTTTCGTCTACTGAGTTTCCGAGCGGAGTAATCGCTCCCATTCCTGTAATTACAACACGTCTTTTTTCCATATTAGTATCCTTATCTATTATTTATGCTCCAAGCCCGCCGTCAACACCGAGGACTTGTCCTGTAATATATGTACTCATATCGCTTGCCAGGAAGAGGGCCGCATTTGCGATGTCTTCTGTCTGGCCGGCACGTTTGAGAGGAACAGCGTCTATCATTGATTTTTTCAAATCTTCTTTTAGAACGGCAGTCATGTCTGTTTCAATAAAGCCCGGTGCAATGCAGTTTACACGGATTCCGCGGCTGCCGACTTCTTTTGCAAGAGACTTACTGTAAGCAATAAGTCCGCCTTTAGAAGCAGCGTAGTTTACCTGACCGCCCTGACCGTGAACGCCTACAATAGAGCTCATATTGATGATTGAACCGCCGCGTTTTGCCTTGAGCATTGCGTTAGAAACAATCTGTGTGATTACAAAGGCACCTGTAAGGTTTACGTTCAAAACGTTTGTCCAGTCTTCCATCTTCATGCGGAAAGAAAGTCCGTCACGGGTAATTCCGGCGTTGTTTACAAGTACGTCAAAGCTGCCGGCTTCTGTCACAGCGGCTGTTACAACTTCTGTAAGCTGAGTAGCGTCCCCTACATTTGCACAGATTTCGTGGAACTTAGTTCCCTTAGACTGAGCAAGTGCTTCAAGTTCTTCTTTAGCAGCACTTGGCTTAGAGCAAAGGCCCCAAACTTCTGCACCGTTTTCAAGGAAAACTTCTACAATCTTGCGTCCGATTCCGCGGCTAGAGCCGGTAACCAGTGCTTTTTTTCCGTTTAATAAAGACATATTTTCTTCCTTCTAATTAAGCGTTCAATGCGTCCAATGTTTCTACTGAGTTTACCGGTGCGCAGCTGTATTTTTCTGCGTAGTCTGTTTTTGCCCAGAGGCCGGCAAGAACTTTACCAACCCCAGGTTCAATCAAAGTCCATTCGTTATCTTTGTCTGCTTCCATCATGTCAAAAAGAACTTTTTCTTCGTCTGTCCAGCGAACAGGGTTTGTAAGGTGAAGAACAGCATTCTTTTTGATTTCTGCACCGTCTGTAGCTTCTTTACCTGTAACATTGCTGAAAAGTTTTTTAGATGGAGAGTTGAATGTAACGTCTGCAATTGCCTTTTCAAAATTATCAGCAGCTTCCTGCATAAGAGGGCTGTGGAAAGGTCCTGCAACCTGAAGGCGGAGGGCACGGCGTGCACCAGCTTCTTTTGCAGCAGCTTCAACAGCTGTAAGGGCATCAAATGTACCGCTTACTACAGTCTGAACTGAAGAGTTGAGGTTTGCTGCATATGCATCTGGGATTTTTTTAGCAATTTCAGCAACCTGTTCCTGAGAAAGTCCGATAACGGCTGTCATTCCAGGTGCGTGGCCTTCGTTTGCCTTTGCAATATTTTCACAAGTAGCCTGCATGATAAGACCGCGCTGGCGGACAACTTTAATTACGTCTTCAAAGCTGAGTACGCCTGCGGCATACAAAGCCGGGAATTCGCCAAGGCTGAAACCCATAGCGGCAGATGCTTCAATTCCTTTTGATTTAAGAACTTCCATAACAGCAAGGGAAGCTGTTGTAATTGCAAGCTGAGAGTTATCGCTGCGGCTGAGTTCAGCCTGATCAGATTCCCAGAGGAGTTTTGGCATATCTACGCCTGTAATTTTTGTAACTTCATCTACAACTTTACGAGCCTCAGGGTAAGCATCGCAAAGATCCTTAATCATACCAGGAACCTGAGCGCCCTGACCTGGAAACAAAAATGCATATTTCTTCATATATATCCCCCATAATGTACAAGGTAAAATGACATTTTTTATCTTTTTGTCATTATGAGAAGAATAGACAAATTTGCAAGAAGTGTCAAGTTGCTAAGTAGTTAACCTATTCCAGGTAGCCGCCGAATACCCAGCCTGTTGTTTTATTCTCTGATCTGTAGCCTTCGAGAAAGGCACCGTCATTTACCATCTGAACGCGTACCCAGTTACAGTAATGACCGTCAATCCAGACTGATTTTCCTTCTTCAAGAACTTTTACAAGAGTTCCTGGAGCCAGAGTATAAAGCTTTTCAGAAGATGTGTCAGGTTTTTCCCGCATTTTTAAAGGGCAAACAGGATTCAAATACTGACCAAACTTCTTTATAACATCGTTTCCGCCAGGTTCACCCTCAACGACAGAATGCTTTGAATAGACATAAGGATTATCCGGGTCCTGAGTATAAACATCACTTTCATTACAAATAACCTTATTTTCATCGGACTGTAAAACATAGGCCCAAAGGCTGTCTTTTGTAAAAAACCAATATTTAGTACCGGTCGGGCCACCGTCCGTATCCAGAACCTCAAAATCACACCAGAAATTAAGCTTTGCTTTATCGCCAGACACTTCAAGACTGGAGATTTTTGTTGAAGAAAAACCGCCACCCATTCCGCCGTTAAAACGAGTTTCAATAATAAATGGAACAGGATTATCCATATTCAAAGGATATTCAATCTTTAAGACACCGTCAGTTTCTATATCCAGCTTATAAAAATTATTTTTAGAATCAATAATACCGGCATAGTTCATATGATAGCCGCCATGTAAACCGGCTTCTTCATAGGTCGCCCAGTTATTAAGATATTCATTAATTGAATCCATAGAAGGACCATAATCTCCGTCTTTATAGCGGGTATTGAGTGCCCTCTGATAAAAAAGAGTCAAAGTTCCGCCATTACCGTCGCTGACAGAAACTACATCATCCATATCAGTAATATCAATTCCGCGGACAAGACAGGAAATGCTTTCGCCGGACTCTTCATCATTATACTCGGCCTTATAAACAGGATATAAAATACATTGTGAAATTCCATATCCGCCAATTTCCTTAAGAAGAAGCTTTTTTCCGGCAGGAATTTCTACCATTTCAGATTTTACTTCATCAGAATCCGACTTATGCAAAACCTGGCAGTCAATAATTGCAAGGGCTTCCTGTTCATTATTTTCATCAGGATAAGGGTTCAGGTGTAAGTAATCAGGCAAAGCAGCATTGTACCAGGTCTGATAAGGATCATTCCATGTCCAGTCGTTATGCTCACCTATATAAAATGTTTCATCATATTCAGGAAAGAAAGGAGCTTCTTCAACCCTTTTTTGAAGAGCAGAGTTTTTATCGTTTGTAAAATCACGGATTGCACAGACATAGGCACGACTTTCCGTACTCAAAGTCATCTGATCAGAAAAATCACGCGCATATTGATATGACGCCATTGGAGTATCTCCATGACCTCTGAACCAGTAGCTTGATGACCAGAAAACCGATTTTTCACTACCTACAAAAGAGTCGCCGTTACATAATAAATAAGCTTTATATGTTTCGTTTGTGTAATCATCATACCATTCATTCAGCTTTTTAAGTTCTGTAACAGACGGAAGATACCAGCCCTGTTCATAGATTGTTCCATCAAATCTTCCGCCAAGCAGTTTTGGATATTCTTTTGCAAAATAAAATGGAGCGTAGTATTCCCTGGAAGCTGTATCATCCATGCCGATATGATTTATCATATAATTTGAGATTTTTTCAAGCTGATTGCTGCCATCCCTTCCCATTACACTGTCAAGCATTGCAGTATTTGCGTCTGATACGAGCTCAGTAACAATCTCTTCTTTACTGTGCTTAAGCCCTACGCCTAAAATACGCTGACTTTCGTCATCAGAACATTCATTTCCAACATAAAAAATAACAGCAACGACATTCAGTCTCTGTAATACATCAAGTTCAAGATCCTTGCGCCAAGCAATTGCAGAACCATCCAGAAATACAATATCTCCGACTTTGTTAGGCTTGAGTTTTTCGCCAAGAAGCCCCATTTCTTTTGCTTTGGCAGCTTCAGCTTCCGCCGCGGCTTTTTCTTCGTCAATCTTAATCTCTTCCTCAGATTTTGCCGAAGATGCCGCTTCATTTACTACTGCTTCCGAAGATTTTCCCTTACAGGAAGCAAAAGCAAATGCAAGAACTAAAACCGATGCAAATAAAACAGATGATGAATAATTTTTTTTATGAGTAAGGATGTTCATACATACACTTTACTCAATTTCAAGAACAGCCGCAACCTCAGGACGCTTCCATCTTACAGCCAGATCATAAGCTGTATCGCCGGAAATATTTGTAATCTTTTTATCAAGTCCGTATGAAATCAAAAGCTTAACAGTTTCTTCATCACTTGTTTTTGCCGCATAGTGAAGGATTGTATTGCCCTGAATATCACACAAGGTTCCTGCATATTTTGCGATGGTATTCAAGAGTTTTGTATCTTTTGTTTCAAGGGCAATTGTCACACCGTTTCTTCCCTTCTTATCAATCATAAGGAAAGGATCTGCGCCGTTCTGAAGAAGAAGAGTTGCAGTATTGTAATATTTATGCTCGATTGCATAGTTCAAAGCTGTATAACCGTCAGAATCCTTTGTATCAATTGGATAACCGTAATCAATCAAAGTCTGCAGAAGGGCTACAGATTTTTTAGACTTTACAACAATGTGAATAGGAGAATTTCCGTCACTGTCTGTAATTGTGTAGCTGTTTCCAAGCACATCACGGATTAAAGCCGGATTTGTATTCATCACGATAGAGAATGGAGTATTATCCTTTTTATCGCGGGCAAGAGGATTTCCGCCTACATTACGGATTAAAGTGATAATTTCCTTATCTCCAAGGATTGCTGCTTCATGGAATGCATTCTGTCCATTAACCTGCTGAAGGTTAGGATTTGCATTGTGAATAAGAAGAAGCTTTACCATATCCTTATTGTTAATTCTGATTGCATCAATAAGCGGAGTTACACCGTTTGAATCACCTACGTTCGCATTTGCTCCGGCTTCAAGAAGCTTGCGGGCAATTGCATATTTTCCAGAAACAACTGCTTCAGAAAGTGGAGTTTTTCCAGAAGAGTTCTGGGCATTTACGTTAGCGCCAAGAAGGACAAGCTTATCAATTGAATCCGGCGCATCCCAGCGGACTGCAACGTGAACAGCTGTGCTTCCAAGATTGTCGCGGTCAAAAATATCGCCGCCGCAGTCAAAGACAGTCTGAACTACAGCAGGATTATTTGTTCTGGCAGCATTAAAGAGACAAGGTTCTCCGTTACTGTTTTTAGCAGAAATATCAGCGCCCTTTCCAGTCAAAGATTTGATTGCATCTGTAAACTGCCATTCTGCAGCATAGTGAAGGACAGTGTTTCCGCTTCCGTCAGTTGCCTTAATTGTTTTAGAAGTAATCAGCCAGGTTTGAATTGCAGGATAGCGCAAGGCAAGTCTGAGCGGAGAGTTATTGTTTGTATTTGTAGAGAAAATATCAGCATTCTTTGCAAGAAGAAGTTCTCCTACCTTCTGGCGGTTTTTAATTACAGCAAGGAAGAGGGCTGAATTACCGTCGCGGTTACGAAGATTTACATTATCTGTAAGACTGATGATATACTGAACTTTTGAAAGAGGCGCGTCATTAATCAAGGCAATATGAAGCGGTGTATTTCCGTCAGAATCCTGAGTCATTGCATTTTTTTCAGACACAACAGCTTCAAGCATTTCCTGAGAACCTGCAAGAGCAAGTACCAGCGGAGTTTTTCCTTTTGCATCCATTGTGTGGATATTTGCTCCGTTTTCAGTAAGAAGGCGTGCTGTTCCAACCTGATCTTTCTGAACTGCAATATGAAGAGGAGTTACACCTTCCTTATTGCGGACATTTACGTCAGCGCCGTTATTAGTAAGGATGGCGTCAGTTTCTACATCAGAATTAACCATAATTGCATTGTGCAGAACTGTATCGCCATACATATCCTTTTCATTCAAATCTGCGCGATAGCTGATTAAAAGATTATAGATTTCCTGAGTTTTCTCCTTTGGAGTAATCATCATAATAGGAGTTTTTCCCAGGTTGTCTTTTGAATTTACATTTGCGCCCGAATCCAGAAGGGCCTTGATAATTTCAATATTTCCATAGCGAACAGCTTCATGAAGGGCAGTAGAACCGGAACTGTCCTGAGCAGTATTGTCAGCGTCATTTACAAGAAGGTATTTTTCAATTGCAATATGATTTTGAATAGCCGCAATATGAAGAGGAGTCTGTCCGTCATCAAAACGTTCGTTCAAGTTGCGGTCAGAAACAGCACTTTCAAAATAAGCGTATTCCTCATTGTTTGTTTCAGCTCCGCCCAAAATAAGGTCAGCGGCACAGGTTACAGAATCATCATCTGTAAGATTCATATAAGCAAGTTCAAGAGGAGTTTTTCCGTTGGCATTTTTCTGGTCAATAGGAAGATTAAGGGCAGTTGCCACCTCAATTGCCTTAACGTTTTTAGCAAGTACAAAATGATGAACAATAGTATTATCTTCACCGTCTTTTGCAGCGCCAGTCTTTTCATTAATCATAATTCCGTAATATGAAGGACTGGTTTTAAGACCAAGATTGAGTGCTGTTTCAGAGTTACCGTCACGGGCAAAAATACAATCCTGATTCTGATTTACAATTATTTCAGCGCTTTCTACACTGCCGCTTTTAATTGCAAGGCTGAGCGGTGTATCACCATTGTAATTTTTAAGTTCAGGATCAGCGCCCTTTATCAAAAGATACAAAGTCAAATCTGCTTCGTTGGCAGCAGCAGCAAGATGAAGAACTGTATTTCCTTCCTCATCTACTCCATTAATATCATCAGCAAACTGAAAGCGTGATTTTACTTCATCGTATTTATTTTGTTTGAGAAGATTAAAAATTGAATCCTTTTCCTGCTTTGGGGCCACCTGACTTGTTGTACAAGCCGCAAAGCCAAAACACAAAATTGATACTGCAAATAAAATCTTTTTAGTCATAGATTTTTCCCCTTCTATATCTTCTTTATCGGATTTTCAGAAGAGGAGTTTAGTTTTTAATTGTCAAAAGACACTTTCTTCTATATTATAAAGCAATGGACATGATTATTCTTTTCTTAACCGGTATCTGTATTGGTATGGCAAACGTAATTCCAGGTGTTTCTGGCGGAACTTTAGCCGTAGTTTTCAATATTTACGACCGTTTTATCAACGCAATTACTTACAACGTAAAAAAACTTTGGGCAAATAAGCGTTTTGTTGGCCCGCTTTTGAGCGGAATGGCTCTGGGAGTTCTTCTTTTCAGTAAACTGATTACTGTTTTATACGAAAACTTCCCTGTTCAGACAAACTTCTTCTTTACAGGATTGATTATCGGAAGCCTTCCAATGATTTTTTCAAGCACCTTCAAACAGAGCGAAGAAAACAAGCTTTCACTTGGAAAAACAATCGGAATTATCATCTGTGCCGCCGCCGGCCTTGCAGCGCTTTTGTACTTCTCTTATCTGGAAGGAACTGTAGACGGAGTTACTCCTGACATGTCTTCTGCCCTCCCGGAACTTACCTTCAAGCTTGCAATGAGAATCTTTATTGCAGGATATATCGGGGCAATTGCAATGGTAATTCCTGGCATTTCAGGTTCTCTTTTGATGCTGATTTTGGGAGTTTACACAATCGTTATGAAGAGCATCCCGGCCCTCTTTGTTCCAAGCGAATTCTTCCACGCCCTCTTCCTGCTGTTGCCAAACGGAATCGGAGTTTTACTCGGACTTATCTGTGGCGCTAAACTTGTAGCATGGCTTTTGAAAAAGGCTCCAAACCACACTTACGGTGTAATCTTTGGACTTCTTTTGGGATCAGCTGTAAACCTTTTCCCCGGCTTTGGTGGAATTGAAAATGCAGGACAGGCTGTAGCATGCGTACTCTGCGTAATTTTGGGAGCCTGTATGGCTTACTTCAGCGGTAAGCTTTCTCCCGAAGGAAAATAATTAATCTTATTTATGTGCCTGCTGAAAATCTAAGATTTTTCGGAAGGCACTGCCCTCTTTGGCAAGTTCTTTAGACCCGCGCGTAATTTTACACAAAGACATTCCGAATTTCTTTGCAATTTCGCGCTGGGTAGTTCCCTTATCCAGTTCCTTTACCAAAAGCCAGCGGTTAGCAAAATCCTTCAGCTCCGGCGGAGTAAAAAGGCATTTAAAAAATTCATAAATAAACTGCTCGTCCTCTGCCTGTTTAAGAATGTGGCAGAGCTCTTTTACTGTCTGATCAATTACTTCATCAGTATTTTCTTTCTCAACTTCGTTACTATTCACAAGTACATTATACTATGGAAGATGTAAGGGTTCAATAAAAACTTAAAACAGATTTGTAAGTAAAATTGACGCGAGGGAGTGGAGCGTGGGGCAAAAACACTCTGATTGTTGTGACCGCGAGAGCGGTCAAGTATATGGTTTCTTTGCAACAATCAGCGTGTAGCGCGATATCGCGCGGTTTTGGCTCATGCTCCACGACCGGAAGTCAATTTTACCGCACGAAACTGCATATATTTGTATTAAGACCTAGTCTTCCATAGCCTTGTATTTAGCAAAGTCTGCAAGCATTTCAGGATCTTTTTTAGTATCAAAAAGACTTACTACAACTGTTGCTACCAGACATACAACAAAAGCAGGAACGATTTCATACAAATCAAAGATTCCGCCTCTCATATAATGCCAGAATACGTCAGTTACACCGCCAAGAATAAGACCGCAGATTGCACCGCGGGCTGTAGTTCCCTTCCAGTAGAGAGCCAGCAGAACCAGAGGTCCAAAGGTTCCACCAAATCCTGACCAGGCAAAAGATACAAGACCAA
Source organism: Treponema sp. C6A8 (assembly GCF_000619925.1). Taxonomy (GTDB): domain Bacteria; phylum Spirochaetota; class Spirochaetia; order Treponematales; family Treponemataceae; genus Treponema_D. The sequence continues at coordinate 98,023 of NZ_JHVB01000008.1, forward strand.
AAATAGAAGAATTAGGATTCATTGAAAGGAAAAGAGCTATCAAAGCAATAATGAATACAGTAAAGCGGCTGATATTCAAAACGTCTTTTTCATCAGCATCCTTCTTTACAAGACCCTTGTAAATATCCTGGCTAACGGCACTTGAAGCTGCAAGAAGCTGAGAGTCAGCAGTAGACATAGAAGCTGCAAGAATTGCGCAGAGGAAGATTCCGGCAATGAATGCAGGATACATATTCTGCATTGTCATACTGAATACAGTTTCTGCATCACCAAAAGTTGAAACACCTTCAATTGTAGCCCAGGATTCAGCGCCAAGGATTGTTCCGTGGTTCAAAAGATATGCAGTTCCCAAAGTACCGATAAGGAAAGTTCCCACATAAGAAATAATCATCCATACAGTACCAATGCGGCGGGCTTTTTTTACTTCTGCATTTGAACGGATTCCCATAAAACGAACGATGATATGTGGCATACCAAAGTATCCCAGGCCCCATGCAAGAGCAGAAATAATTGATTTCAAAGAGAAAGAAGCATTTGCTGCAAACGCAGTGCGTAATTTATCGCCAAAAGTTCCTGCAAGAGCTGCAGCGTCAAAGTTCTGAACAGCCTGATAAGCAGAAGCCGGGCCACCCAAAGCAATTACAGCAATAACTGAAGAAACAACAAAAGCAACAAAAATCAAAGTTCCCTGAATAAAGTCAGTTGTACAAACGGCTGTATAACCACCTGTAATTGTGTAACAAAGAATTACTACAAGACCGATTGCAAGACCTGCGTGATAAGGAATACCAAATACAGAATTAAAGAGTTTTGCGCATGCAACAAAACCAGAAGCTGTATAAATAGTAAAGAAAAGAACAATGAAGAAAACTGATACAATAGAAAGAATGTGAGTTCTATCCTTAAAACGGTTAGAAAGGAATTCCGGAATTGTAATTGAATCACCAAATGAAATAGAACACTTGCGCAAAGGTTTTGCAACAAAAAGCCAGTTCAGATAAGTACCGACAATCAGACCAAGCGCAGTCCAGAATGTTTCTTTAACACCACCAAGATAGCAGAGTCCTGGCAAACCCATCAAAAGCCATGCAGAAGAGTCAGATGCCTCTGCACTCAAAGCTGTTACCCAAGGTCCAACCTTTCTTCCGCCCAAAAAGAAGTCAGAAGAACTTGAGTTTCTGTTTGCATAGCGCAAACCGATGTAAATCATCAAACCCAGGTAAATGATAAATGCAAGATTTTTTGCAATAAATTGAGGAGTCATAATCACACCTTTTATTAATATAATTTGTATGATTATACAAAATTAACGTATAAAAATGCAATAAAATGCTTTCTCATTTTTTTTCTTCCATTTATCTGCATTTCTTATTATATTAATAGAAGATTTTTATATTCGAGGTTTTTATAATGAGCGAATGTAGCCACGACTGCAATTCCTGCAGTGAAAAATGCGAAAAACGTGACTTTCACGTAAATCTTCATAAGGGAAGCAGCGTCAAAAAAGTAATTGGTATTGTAAGCGGTAAAGGCGGAGTTGGAAAATCTCTGGTAACAAGCCTTCTTGCAAGCCGCGTAAATAAAGACGGATTTAAGACAGCAATTCTTGATGCTGATATCACAGGTCCTTCTATTCCTGAAAGCTTTGGTCTTGGTGACAAGCGCGCAGAAGCCGTAGAAGGTGAAGACGCACTCCACCCGGTTGTTACAGACTCTGGAATTCAGCTTATGAGCATGAACTTCCTTCTTGCAAATGAAACTGATCCTGTTATCTGGCGCGGTCCTGTAATTGCAGGCGCCGTAAAGCAGTTCTGGACAGACGTTATCTGGAAGGACGTAGATTTTATGTTCGTAGATATGCCGCCGGGAACTGGCGATGTTCCTCTTACAGTTTTCCAGTCTCTTCCTGTAGACGGCATTATCGTAGTTTCTTCTCCACAGCAGCTGGTTCGCGTAATCGTAGAAAAAGCTGTAAACATGGCAAACATGATGAAGGTCCCTATTCTGGGACTTGTAGAAAACATGAGCTATGTAAAATGCCCTGACTGCGGAAAAGAAATTACAGTATTTGGAAAATCAAATATTGATAAGATCGCTCAGGAATTCAATCTTCCTGTTCTTGCCCGCCTTCCAATGGAAGAAAAAGTTTCGCAGGCAGTAGATGCAGGCGATATTGAAAGCCTGGTTAGTCCGGAACTTTCGGACGCCGCTGCTAAAGTTGAAAGCTTGTTGAAATAAAAAGCTATTAAAGCAATAAAAAAGGCTGATTTACTTTTGTAAATCAGCCTTTTTTTGTTTCCGGCGGAAACCGCCGGATTATCACTTACTAGAGGCTTAGCGTGAGTCGCTAAGTTTGCTTACGCAAACTTAGCTTACCCATGCATCACTAAAGTGATGCATGGCAAGTACGAGCGATAACGTCGTCCTGCTGCTCTTTTGTAAGGTTGATGAAGCGTACAGCGTATCCAGATACACGAACTGTGAAGTTAGCATACTCAGGTTTTTCTGGGTGTGCCTGGCAGTCCTTAAGTTTTTCAACACCGAATACGTTTACGTTCAAGTGGTGAGCACCTGTGTGACCAGAATCTGGTCCCATATCAAAGTAACCGTCAAGAACGTTTACAAGGTTTTCAACCTGTTCAGCCTTATCGTGTCCCAAAGCAGATGGGTTGATAGTCTGTGTATTTGAAATACCGTCCAAAGCGTAGTGGTATGGAAGCTTTGCAACAGAGTTCAAAGACTTGATAAGACCCTTTGTTTCTGCACCGTAAGATGGGTTAGCACCTGGTGAGAATGGAGCACCAGCTGGGCGTCCGTTAGGAAGAGCACCTGTAGCCTTACCGTATACAACGTTAGAAGTAATTGTAAGGATAGATGTTGTAGGCTCAGAGTTGCGGTATGTTGGGTGACGTTTAATCATTCCAACAAATGTCTTCAAAAGCCATACAGCGATTTCGTCAGCGCGGTCATCATCCTGACCATAGCGTGGGAAGTCACCTTCAACTGTGAAGTCTTTTACAAGTGTTACGTGATCAATTACGTTTCCAGCCTTGTCTTTAACTTCTACCTGTTCACGGTTAACCTTAACTTTTGCATATTTCATAGCAGAAAGTGAGTCAACTACGTGAGAGAAGCCTGCGATACCAGTAGCGAATGTACGTTTGATATCTGTATCTTCCAAAGCAAGTTCAGCTGCTTCGTAGTAGTATTTGTCGTGCATGTAGTGGATTGCGTTCAATACGTTTACATAAACGTCAGCAAGCCATTCGAGCATTGCAAGGTATTTCTTTTCAACTTCTTTGTAGTTAGAAGCATCAATAACGTCTGCTGTGATTGGAGCATATTCTGGACCAATCTGCATACCCTTCTTAAGACCTTCATCTTTACCACCGTTGAAAGCGTAAAGCAAAGCTTTTGCAAGGTTAGCGCGGGCACCGAAGAACTGCATTTCCTTACCAGTCTGTGTTGCTGATACACAGCAGCAGATTGAGTAGTCATCACCCCAGATTGGGCGCATAACATCATCGTTTTCGTACTGAACTGAAGATGTATCAATAGAAATCTTAGCACAGTATTTGCGGAATGATTCTGGCAGTCTCTTAGAGTAAAGGATTGTCAGGTTAGGCTCTGGAGAAGGTCCCATGTTTTCCAGTGTGTGGAGGAAGCGGAAGTCGTTCTTTGTAACCTGTGAGCGTCCATCCTGTCCAAGTCCACCAACTTCAAGAGTAGCCCAGATTGGGTCACCAGAGAAGAGCTGGTTGTAAGATTCGATACGAGCAAAGCGTACCATGCGGAGCTTCATTACCAGGTGGTCAATGAGTTCCTGTGCTTCTTCTTCTGTAAGTTTTCCGGCAGCCATATCGCGGCTGATGTAGATGTCGAGGAATGTTGATACACGACCAACAGACATAGCAGCACCGTTCTGAGTCTTGATTGCTGCAAGGTAACCAAAGTAAAGCCACTGTACAGCTTCGCGTGCGTTAGAAGCAGGTTTAGAAATATCATAACCGTAAGCAGCAGCCATTTCTTTCATGCCTTTAAGAGCATTAATCTGGTCTGTTACTTCTTCACGGAGACGGCAAACGTCTTCGCTCATTGTGCCATCACCGATGTTAGCAAAGTCTTCCTGCTTGTATTTGATAAGCTGGTCAATACCGTAAAGAGCTACACGGCGGTAGTCACCAACGATACGTCCACGACCGTATGTATCAGGCAAACCTGTCAAAATGTGAGCAGAGCGAACTGCGCGGTGCTCTGGAGTGTAGATATCAAATACACCCTGGTTATGTGTTTTGTGATATTCTGTGAAGATCTTCTTAAGTTCTGGATCTACTTCATAACCGTACATCTCACAAGACTGTACAGCCATGTTAATTCCACCGTAAGGCATGAAAGCTCTCTTCAAAGGTTTATCAGTCTGAAGACCTACTACCTTTTCAAGTTCTTTTCCTTCCGGACAAATATATGCAGCACCGTAAGCTGTAAGACCTGTTACAACTTTTGTTTCAAGGTCAAGAACACCAGTTCTCTTCTTTCCATCTTTACCGATAGAAACCTTGTTGTGTTCTTCTTTCTGAAGTTTCTGAAGTTCATCAAAAAGTTTTTCTGTAGCCTTTGTAGGGCCTGCCAGGAATTTTTCATCACCATCATAAGGTGTGTAGTTATTCTGAATAAAGTCACGAACGTTTACTTCTTCTGTCCAAAGACGTCCCTTGAATCCTTCCCATTCTGGTCTTAAAGTCATATAAACCTCTTTTCACCGGTAACTTTACCGGAAGATATATTTACAAACTGGCGCCCAATTTTATACTTTCCCGTGAAAATACAAAATACGCGGAAAAACTTTCCCTAGCGTCATTCATGTACATATTAATACTTTTAACACTATATATCAAGCGATTAAAGGAGGGAGAAGTCTCTCCCTGCGGCCGCACTTCGTTGCGGTCTCCCCTCTCTGCGGGGACACCCCGCAACGCCCCGTTTTTACAGTGTATATCTCTCTTCCGCCTTTACTATTTCCACGTTCGGGAAGCCGTTTTCGTGCAGGTGATTCTGGAAAAACTCCTGTGCATCTTTTTCTCCGTGTACCAGGAAAATCTTTTTGAGACGGCTGGTATCTATACCTTTCAGCCACTCAGTCATTTCACCGTAGTCGGCATGGGCTGAGAAGGCATTCATAAGTTCAACCTTAGCTTTTACCTGATACTTATCACCAAGAATCATAACTTCTTCTGCGCCGTCACGGATTTTGCGGCCGAGAGTATTTTCTGCCATGTAGCCGACAATCATTACTGTATTTCGCGGATTTGAAATATCGTTGGCAAGGTGGTAAAGGACACGTCCTGCTTCGCACATTCCGTCGGCAGTTATGATAATCATAGGGCCTTCTTTTTTATTCAGGGCCTTTGACTCTTCAATGCTGGTAGTATAAGTCAAATCTCCAAATCCAAAAGGATTTTTATGATGCTTGAGGAAGGCTTCGTTTACGCTTTCATCATAACATTCAGGGTGAACGCGGAAAACGCTTGTTGCATTAACTGCCATAGGAGAATCCACATAAATAGGCACATGAGGAATCTTTTTCTGTTCAATAAGGCGGTGCAAATAGTAAACAAGCTCCTGAGCACGCTCAATTGCAAAAGAAGGAATTATGATCTTTCCCTTACGCTGGCAGGATTCGCGTACCACGCGGATAAGCTCCTTCATGGCAATATCATGATCCTGATGAAGCTTATTTCCGTAGGTAGTTTCCATAAAAATATAATCAGGAGCTGGCATGTCAAGGGCAGGATTTCTGATAATCGGCTTGCACTTGCGTCCTATATCACCTGTGTAAAGAATACGGGTTTCCTTTTCCGGATTTTTACGGTCAGGATTTACGGTGACACTTGCAAAGGCAGAACCAAGAATGTGTCCTGCATCAAAGAATTCCAGCTGAACACCAGGGGCAACCGGCATTTTTCGATTGTAGGAAATACCAACAATCTGGTTGGCAACTGCAACACAATCCTCTTCACTATAAAGAGGCTTCCATTTGAATTTTTCGCCTTTTTTAGCTGCCTGCTTTGCAAGGAACTCAGCATCGCGGGCCTGAATACGGGCAGAATCCATCAATACAAGATTTGCAATATCGCGGGTGGCAGGGGTTGCATAAATATTTCCCTCATAACCTCTTTTTGCAAGAACCGGAAGAAGACCACAGTGGTCAAAATGTCCGTGAGTTAAAATAACGGCATCAAGATCATCTACATCAAAATCAAAATTACGGTTCTTTTCATCAGATTCCTTACGTTTACCCTGAAAAGCTCCGCAGTCAATCATAATGTAACGGTCATCAAGCTGAAGTATATGTTTAGAGCCGGTAACTTCTTCTGCTGCTCCAAGTGAAAAAGATTTAATAGTCATAAAGAACCTCCTTTGATGCAGTTTATTCTATTATAATGCTCAAATTCGCAGCGGGCAAATTTTATTCAAACAGGGCGGCAATTTCAGCCTTGTAGATTTCAGCAATCCTGAAGCGCATCATTTCCAGCTTGGCACTCAGTTCTACGCCCGCTTCAAATGATTTTGGAAGCAGCTTGAATTTGTAGATTTTTTCGCACAAACGGAAACCGTTAGCAGCTGTAATCTTTTCATTGATAACGCCCTGAATAAGCTCAATAATTTCAGGCAGAGTAAGAAGATTTTCATAGCTGGTATAGGCAAGATTGTTCTCTGTCGCAAAGGCAATAAGAGCATCCCTTACAGGAACAATCAGGGCGCCAAGATATTTTTTATCCTGACCGGTAACCATAACGCTTTCTATATAACTGCTTTCAAGAATTGCAGCTTCGATAATTCCAGGCTCAACGTTTTCTCCGTCCAAAAGAACGATTGTATCTTTTGCGCGGCCTGTAATTTTAATTTCATTATCAAGAGTCATCATTCCAAGGTCGCCGGTATTAAGCCAGCCAGCCTGATCGAGCACCTTTTCTGTAAGGTCAGGGCGCTTGTAATAACCCTTCATAACCTGAGGCGAACGCAGCACTATCAAGCCCTGTCTTCCTGGTCCCAGATGCTCCATGCTTACAATATTGCCGCCTTCTTCTGCAACAATGCGGACCTCCATTGTAGGGAAAATAACACCGACAACACCAGGGCGAGGATGGCGGTAATCACGGAAGGAAACTACAGGGGCAGTCTCACTCATACCGTAGCCTTCCAGAAGATTCAAACCGATTGCTCTGTAAAAATCATCAATATCTTTTTGAAGGGCGCCGCCACCCGAAATTGCAATATTAATTCTTCCGCCCATTTTTGCCCGGATTTTTCTGAAAACCAGAATGTCCCCAAGCTTATGGAAAGGCCATAATACAAGCCATGGAATAAAGCCGATTAAGCCGTCAAAGAAGCGGCAGCGCTTTTTAAACTGAGGAATATTTCCAAAAACGTAGTCGCGCATTTTTGCGTAAAGCGAACCGACTGCAATAAAAAACTTAAAGAGCTTGTAGGTAACGCCGCCGGTCTTTTTCATTGTGCGGATAACACCGGATGCAAGGGCCTCCCAAAGGCGGGGAACGCCGCAAATCCACTGAGGGCGGATAACTGCCATATCAGGAAGAAGAACAGGGGCAGCCGGCTTTGAATAGGCAAGACCGCACTTCATATGAACTGCAACATACTGAATAAGGCGTTCAAAAACATGCCATACAGGAAGAATTGTCATCCACCAGTCACCCTGCTTACAGGTAATAAAATCATGGATTACAGAAAGCTGACTGATATAGTTATTGTGAGTCAGCATAACGCCCTTTGGAGTTCCGGTTGTTCCAGAAGTAAAAATCATCGTAGCCACATCATCAGGGGAAGTTGCTTCCATTTCAGCTTCAATTTCAGCTTTTTTTGCATCCGGATTTTCTGCAACAATCTCAAGACCTTTTTTCATCAAGTCTTCAAAGTAAAATACCTTAAGACCTGCCTGAGCGGCACGAGCCTCTCCTTCCTGACTCATAGGGTCAAACAAAATTACAGTTTTTAAGAGAGGCACTTCTTCTATTTTTTCAAGGATTTTTCCCAGCTGTTTTTCATTTTCAAAAACGCCATAAGCACAGTCGGCAAAGGAAGTGATAAAACGCATTTCAGTTCCCATGGAATCACAGCCACGGGGAACATCAGCAGCGCCCAGACACAGAATCGCGTAATCGGTTATAAACCATTCGCGGCGGTTATCGGACATAAGGGCAATGTTATCGCCGCGTTTTACTCCGATTGAACGCAGGGCATGGGCAAAGGCAATTACAAAATCATAAAACTGAGCATAGGTATAATACTGATATGCTCCGTCTTTATCTTTAGCTGCCTGAAGGTAAACATCAGGACATTCTGCCACCCTTGTTTTTAAAAGCAAGGGCAGATTCTTAGGAAGAGTGCGTTTTGTAAACTTCATAAGAAAATTATAAGGCAGACTCCGCGATTTAACAAATTAAAACTGAATCTTCTTCCCATGAAAGAGAATAAGACAAAAGTTTACAGTCTCCACCGGAAAGATCCGGGCTTTCTTCAAGGTAAACCTTTTTCAAATCCTGCATAGGATAGATTTCAAGCTCAAGATTTGCAAAATCAATGTTGCGTTTTGCATAACGCTTGAGACCGATATCCCAGCTGAGTTTAGCATCCATAAAGAAGTGATCATCAAGCAGCATTTTCTTGCCGTCAACAAGACCGTAAAGACGGGCTTTGTCACCAAGATAGTTAAGTTTTACAAAGCAGTCGCCGGAGCCATTTTTCTTAAGCTGATTTACAGCAGCCAAAGCATCAATGCTGTAAAGAGTTTTGTCAGAAGAACTTTCCTTTTCCTTTACGATAATATTTGCACTGAACTTTTCTGCCTCGCGTTCGTAGCAGGCAAATTCTACAGCAGGCAAATCTTCTGCAAGGTTCTTGTTGACGATGCCAGTTTTCTTAAAGCCTTCAGGAATCTTCTTAAGTTCAGGGTAAGCGTAAACTTTTACTTTGCCCTCGCTGACTACATGAACTTTTCCCTTTTCATCAGTGAAAACTCCGCCTTCAGTAATAAGCAGGCTGCCGTCTGCAAGTTTCCATGAGTTCAAGGCATCTTCTCGGCTCAAAACAAGATATTTTGCCTTAGAGCTGTCTGCGGCATTTTCAAACTGGAAGAAATTCTTGCCAGCCTTCTGATTTTTGCGGACATAGAAAACTGTTAGGCCGTCTGCAAGCTTGCAAAGAGGACTTACCATTGCAGTTCGAACCTTCACTCCGCCAAATTCCATATTAAATGGAAGGAAGAAGTAATCCTTATTTGCAACATCAAATGCAGGGAATTCACTTCCGTCTGGAGCCTTAATCTTGCAAGCCTTGTGTTCAGTCATATCATAAAGGCGGACATAATTATTTACAAAAAGATAGCCCTTTTTACCGTCTGTACGGAAGGAATAGCGCAAATCTTTTGTGTTATCCGGCTGAATAGGATTATCAGAAGGAATATCAGCAGCAAGAGCACAGAATTCTTCGCCAAAATCGTGAACAAAACTTGCATAAAGTTTTATTTCACGCAAAGTGTCGCTCATCTGACCATATTCACGGATAGGAGCGCGGAAGTCATAGTTCTTTTCCGGTAAGTCATTGAGATAGCCGGTAGCCTTGCTTTCCTGCAGGGTTGTAAGCTTTCCGTCAGGGTTTGTACCGCCGTGGTACATATAATATCCCAGAAGATTACAGCCGCTTCCCATTTTAGAAAGAGTCATTGCACCTACATCTTCTGAACGGGCAATTGTACGTCTGTGGGCAGTTACCTGAAGTCCGCCGCCAAGTTCTGCAGTAAGATAAGGGAACTTAGAAGCATCAAAAGTAATTCCATAGCCTAAGCCGTGGTCACTTCCGATATTGTGATCATTACGCTCGTAAGTAAATACAAAGTTTCCGCTAGGCTCAATTTTTGTAACCCGCTGATCCCATGGCGCATCGCAGTAGCCGCCCATTACAGGAAGCATACCACCTGTTCTTGCCCCACCCCAGCCGGTTGCAGTATACAAAGGCACGTTAAAGCCGACTTCTTTTGCAATCAGCTGAAGGCGTTTCATATGTTCGTCACCGCTTTCGTCGCTGAGACCGCCGCAGTGCCCGTACTCATTTTCAATCTGCACGCCAATAATTATATTGTCGTCCTTTTCAGGCTTGCAGAGAAAATCCTTGCTTTCCTGGTAAAGTCTTTCATACCATTTGCGGACAATTTCAAAATAACGCTCGTCGTTTTCACGCAAAGGAAAATCTTTTTTCAAAAGCCAGTCTGGGAAGCCGCCGTTGCGGGCCTCTGCATGGCTCCAGGGACCAATTCTAAGCAACAGCTTTACGTCACAGTCGCGGCAGGCCTGTAAAAAGCCCTTCAAATTGCGGTCGCCGGTAAAATCATACTGACCTTCAATTTCTTCGTGATGAATCCAGATTGTATAAGCCGAAACAATATCAACTCCGCCGGCTTTCATCTTGTTCAGAGACTCGCGCCAGTACTCGTGCGGATAGCGCGAATAGTGAATTTCTCCCATAACCGGGAACCAGCGTTTTCCATTACGGAAAAGCGACCTTTCATCAAATGAGAATGCGTTCATAAATTAATCCTGTGTTAAGATTTCCGGGCCAGGCCCGGAAATGACATTTTTATTCTTTTACTGCTGCGCCGCCAAAGCTTGTAATCATTGTTTTCTGAGTAAAAAGGAAGAAGATTACAAACGGAATTACGACAATCAGCGAACCGGAAGCAAAAGTTGTGAACTCGTTCTTCTTATCTGTTACAAAGCTGAAGAGTCCAAGAGCAAGAGTCTGTTTTTCCGGCGAACGGAGAACCATCTTAGGGAAGATAAAGTCCATCCAGGGGCCGATAAAACTTGTAAGAGCAAGGAAGGTAATAATAGGGCGTGTAATAGGAAGGATAATCTGTACAAAAGTTCTGAAGTTTGAAGCGCCGTCAATTCTGGCAGCTTCATCCAGGTTCTTTGAAACAGTATCCATATAGTTCTTTACAAGCCAGGTATTGTAAGGAATATTTCCGGCAGTATAAACCAGAACAAGTCCCCACAAAGTATCCATTCCACCAATTCGCAAAAGAATTACGTAAATTGCAATCATACCAACGAAAGAAGGGAAAATCTGAAGAATCAGAAGGGCCATCATCATTGATTTTTTGAAAGCAAACTTAAAGCGGCTGAAAACATAAGCACTTAAAGAGGCAGTAATTACAGTCAGAACCGCAGTCCAGAAAGCAATAAACAAAGTATTAAAGAACCAGTGAATGTAATCTGTCTTAAAGAGCAGATGCTTAAAATGCTTGAGGGTAAAGCCATTTGCAAAAGGAACGATACTCATCTGGGCAATATTATTTCCAGGTGCAAATGAACCGCTGACAACATAAACAAGCGGATAAATAACAAGGAATGAAATAATCGCAAAAATAAAATAAATTACACCTTTGTTAATTTTATCTGTTAACTGATTACCAACTTCTTTCATTAGACTTCTCCTTCCTTATAGGCTTTTGTATTTCTGAAGTTGAAAATTGCAAATGGAGCAAGAACAATAAAGATCATTACTGCAATTACCGAAGCATAATTGTACTTCATCAAGGTTATAGTCAACTTATAAATCCATGAAACCAAAATATCAGTACCACCGGCAAGAGTTGTTGTTGAATCAGAAACTGTTGGAGCACCGCCAGTAAGGAAGAAGATGGCGCCAAAGTTGTTGATGTTGTGGGCAAAACTCATAATGATAAGAGGCATTGTCTGATACAAAACCAGAGGCAAAGTAATCTTTCTGAAAAGCTGAGTCTTGTTTGCGCCGTCAATGCGGGCAGCTTCATACATATCTTCAGAAATGGCAGTCATGGTTCCCATAGAAAGAAGCATAAAGTAACCAAAACCAGCCCAGAGGTTTACAAGTACACAGGTAAACTGAGCCATTGTAGCAGTTCCAAGCCAGGGAATTGTCTTATCAGGAGCCAGAAGGCCGATAGCCTGAAGGGTTCGGTTAATAGTACCAAAAGTTCCGTTCAAAAGATTCTTCCATACAAGAAGACTTACTACGCCAGGAACAGCATAAGGAAGAATAAAAATAAAACGGAAATATGGAGCAATCTTTACATTAATTTCTCTAAGCTGAACGGCAACAATCAAACCGCCAAAGTAGCAGGTAAAGGTTGAAAGCACAGCCCAGATGAAAGTCCATGCTGCAACACGGGCAAAACCCTTTGACCAGGTTGCGTTACCACCCATAAGGTCGTGGAAATTCTGGAAACCAACCCAGTCCACAGTATTTGAAGGCGGAATATTATTAGGAGCGGAATAGTTTGTAAATGCAACGCAGACAGAGAAAAGGAGCGGAACAATTACAAAAACTACAACTATAATGAAACTTGGAGCCAGACCAAAAATCGGGAATGACTTTCCAAATGTTGTATTCAAGTGTTCTTTTTGATTACCAAAATAGCCTTTTCGGCAATATTCTTTGTAATCTTTTGATGCGCTTTTTACGGAAAGAATGTAAACAATGACAAAAATAGCAACAATAGCCAGCATCAAAATACCGTCAATCAGCATGAAGACAGAATTGTCGCGAAGTTTAATAGGTAAATCATGCTGCGGTGTACCTAAAGTTACAAGGTTAATAAGTTTTTTGATTGTATTAGGCAGATATGCAATAAAAGCTAACTCACATAAAGCAAAAAAAATGCCTTTTACAAAATCATGCAGAAAAATAAGATGGGAAAGTCCCATAAACAAGGATGCAGTTACTTTGATTTTAAGTCCGGAACTGCCATCTTTCGGTAATTCTTTTGACATCAGCGTCCCCCAAAAAGAATTAAAAGCAGGATTTGTGTAAAATCCTAAAAAATCCGGAGCCGGAAAAACCAGCCCCGGAAATCACATATTTTCAGGCTAAATTATTTGCCCAAGATTGTTTTGTTACAAGCATCAAGTTCAGCTTTAATGTCAGCGCCTTCCCAGATGTTTACAGAAGCGGCATTCATAGCTTCCCAGTACAATCCCATTTCAGGAATAGATGGCATTGGGAATGCGTAGTTCAACTGCTCCATAAATCCGCTGAGGTAAGGACTTGAAACTTCAACGCTTACAGAAGGAACTGTTCCTGTAAGTTCAAAGCGGAGTTTCTGCATTTCTGGAGTAAGAAGGAATTCAGCAAAAGCTTCTGCTTCTTCAGGATGTTCTGTATAAGCAGAAACGAACATAGCGCGTGTTCCAGAGAATGATGAACAAGGTTTTGTTTCACCAGGAAGTGATGGAAGAGCCTTAACACCAAAGTTTACACCAGCATCTTCAAATGGTCTGATGTTCCAGAGACCTGTAATATGCATAGCAGCATTTCCGGCAGCAAAGTTAGAGTCACAAGTAGAAGTATTCAAGTCAGCAGCAGGAATGTTGATTGATTTTCTGAGAGACTGGAAGAAAGTCATACCCTTTACAGAAGCATCAGAGTTGATGTTTGTAGAAGTTGTATCTGTACCTGTAGGTCCAAAGAGGCGGTTTCCTTCAGCTGTTGTAAATACGATTGAGTAGTAAGCGTTTCCTACATCCATTACAAAGCCCTGTTTTCCAGGATTCTTAGCATTGAAGTCTTTTGCAAAAGCTGCAATTCCTTCCCAAGTTGTAGGAACATCTTTTTCTGCAACAAGGTCCTTGTTATAGAAGAGAGCATATGTTTCAGCAGAAACAGGGTAACCGTACATTTTTCCGCCGTATGTAAGGGCTGTAGAACAAGCACCCAAAACCTGCTTTTTAACTGCATCTGGATTTTTTGTTGGAAGTACGTGACCACCAGTTACCAAAGTACCAAGTCTGTCGTGTGGAGCTGCAAACAAATCAGGTCCTACTCCAGCAGGTCCGTCAAGTGCAATCTGAGTAACTGCATCACCAAGTTCAACGTTTACAAATTTTACTGTAACGTTAGGGTTCTTCTTATTGAAAGCTTCTCCAGCCTGTCTGATGAACTCGTCAGGACCGTTTGTAGATTCCCAAACAGTAAGTTCTACTTTTTTACCAGAAGCTTTCTTTGCGCCACAAGATGTGAAAGCCAATCCAGCAACTGCAAGGCAAGCAGCTGCTCCCCAAATCTTTTTGTTCATAAAAATCCTCCTATTTTAGAACAAGTCGGGCATTTGCCCAAAATTAGCATTTTTTTTTAGTTCTAAAAATATCATACAATGTTAATCAACACGTGTCAATTTTTATTTTACTCAAAAACAATGCTTTTTTAGCTTATAGTATTCTATCACGGTTTAGTTAAGCGGTAAACTAAAATTTTCAAAATTACATAAATTTTTATATGTGCTATCAAATAATCAGAATATGATGTAAAATGCCCCTTACATGAAGACATATTTTTTTGAAACATACGGCTGCGAAATGAACATTGCAGAATCGGCAGCCGTAGAACAGCTTTTAATCGCCCGTGGCTGGACAGTGGCAAAATCAGCGCAGGTTGCAGACATGGCAATCATCAACACCTGTTCAGTACGCGAAACCGCCGAAAACCGCATTATGGGCCGCCTTGGCTGGTTCAACGGACTTAAGGCTGTTCGTGCCAAAAAGCTTGGCGCAAAAACAAAAATGCTGGACGAAGCCGTAGAATACGTTAGGGACGGCGCAAAACCTCTTACAATCGTCGTAATGGGCTGCATGGCAGAGCGCCTTTTGAAAACCTTCCAGAAAGATTACCCTTTTATTGATTACGTCGTTGGAACTTACGCAAAGCATCATTTTTCAGAAATTATTACAGCTGTGGAAGAAGGCCGCAAGCCTTTTGAAGTTGACGACAGCGAGCTTTACAAATTTGCAAGCGTTTCCGCAGAGCCCGGCGCCTTCAGCACTTTTGTACCGATTATGCACGGCTGCAACAATTTCTGTACTTACTGCATCGTCCCTTACGTTCGCGGTCGGGAAATCAGCCGTCCGGTCTGCGAGATTTTGCGCGAGCTGGACATTTTGAACGGCTATGGCGTAAAGGAAATTACGCTTATCGGTCAGAATGTAAATTCATATCAGGATAATGACACCAACTTCGCCGGGCTCCTTCAGCTTATTGCAGACCACCTGCGCGAAACAAAATCGGGCATTCAGTGGGTTCGCTTTATGTCATCACATCCAAAGGATTTTACCGACGATGTAATCGACGTTATCGCAAAGGAAGACGTTATCTGCCGCCACATTCACCTGCCTGTTCAGCACGGCTCTACTGCCGTTCTTAAGGCAATGAACCGCCGCTACACCCGCGAGCAGTATCTGGACCTGGTAAGCAGAATTAAGGCCCGCATCCCGGATGTTTCCCTCACCACAGACATTATGATGGGCTTCCCGGGCGAAACCGAGCAGGACGTAGAAGATACTCTGGACTTAATGCGTCAGGTAAAATACGAAAGCGCCATGATGTACTACTACAATCCCCGCGAAGGAACTCCAGCTGCAAAAATGGAACAGCTTCCGGAACAGGTTCGCAAAGACCGCCTGCAAAGGGTAATCGATTTGCAACTTGAACACACCCACGAGCAGATGATCAAACGAGTTGGCAGTGTAATGAAGGTCCTCGTAGAAAGCATCAGCCGCGACGACAAGACAGAACTTCTTGGCCAGACCGAACAGCACGAAAAGGTGGCATTTAAGGCTGAAAAGAGCCTTATCGGTAAGTTTGTTGACGTAAAAATCACCGAACTCAGTGGCAACACATTCCGTGGTATCATAGACAGGTGTTAGGTTATAGGTTATAGGTTATAGGTGCGGAAAAAACTCTAGTACCTAACACCTAGAACCTAAAAATCTCCGGCGCGATACCAAGCGATTCTACAATCTTAGGGGCGCTTTGTTCGCGGGCAGCTCCTTTCTTCACCGCCCTAATCAAAATATTCTTTGGCGTGTGCTCAATATCAATAAATTCCATAAGCTGAACACAGTATCCTTGTACCTCCAGCCACTCGCCGCGGAGTGCATCAGTCAACAAGGCAGAAAAACGTTCACGAACAAGGCCGTATTTCAGCAAAGGCGCAAAATCACTTTCTTTAAGGGCAGTCTTTTTGTCCGCAGAAAGATTCTGCAACTGGGTATTTATCTGATGCTGACAGCAGGGCACGCTTAAAATTGCTTTGGCGCCACGCTGGCAGGCGTACCCAAGGGCAAAATCTGTTGCAGTATCGCAGGCGTGGAGAGTAATTACAATGTCCGGGGCGTTTTTACCCGAATAATCAGAAATATTTCCTGTATGGAAAATCAGATTTTCAAGTCCAAGCTTTTTTGTAATCTGATTACAGTAATCAATTACATCCTTTTTTAAGTCCAGACCTTCAATATCGCAGGGAATATGGCGAACCTGAGTCAAAAGGTAATGCACTGCAAAAGTGAGGTATGATTTTCCGCAGCCAAAATCTGCAATGCGAACTGGCGAACCGTCCTTTTTCTGAGCCATCACTTCGTCTAAAACATCATCAACGAATTCCAGAAAGCGGTTTATCTGGCGGAACTTGTCGTATTTAGCAGCAATGACCTTTCCCTGGGCATTCATAATTCCCAAAAGTTCAAGGAAGGGAACAGGCCTGCCTTCAGGCAAAAGATAATTTTTCTTTTTTGCGCTGCCGGAATTTTCCGCACTCTTAGCAGGCGTCATTTTTATTGCAGTATTTTTTGTAAGGGTTGTAATCTTTCCTTTTTTGTTTGCAAGAATCGTAATTTCCTGAGATTCAGTTCTCTTTACACAGGATTTAAAAGTTTTTCCCGCGTGCTCAGCTATAAATTCTTCAGCTTCTGTCTCACTAAAATGTTTATGAAAAACCTGTTTTTCCGTAAAGAATTCGCAGAAATAGGTTGTTCCTTCTGCCCCCGACTGGGCAGTAATTTTTACCTTGTTGTAAGGCTTTCCTAAAGTTTCTTCTATATTTTTTGACGGTTTTGATAAAGTGGCTGATATTAGCATTTCACAAGTTTATTAAAAATGATATAATAATTCTATGGCTAAGACTATTGTTTTTGTAAATCAGAAAGGTGGAGTTGGAAAAACAACTTCTGCCATAAACATCGGGGCTTATATTGCTCTTGCCGGAAAAAAAGTTCTTCTTGTTGACTTTGACTCTCAGGGTAACATGTCGAGCGGTGTAGGAGTTTCTAAAGACAAACCTACAGTTTACGAACTTCTTGCAGGTCAGGTTGAACCAGCTCAGGCTGTAAAACACACTCCTGTTGAAAATCTTGACGCAATCAGTGCTTCAATTGATTTGTCAGGTGCTGCAATCGAGCTTGTTGATCAGGAAAACCGCGAATATTTCTTGAAAAACGCTCTTCAGAAGTTCAACCCGGATTACGATTATATTCTGATTGACTGCCCTCCTTCTCTGGGTATTTTAACTTTGAATGGTCTTGCCGCTGCTGATTCAGTTCTGGTTCCTATGCAGTGTGAATATTTTGCTTTGGAAGGTATTACACTTTTGCTCCAGACAGTAGAAAAGGTTCAGAAGGAAATCAATCCTTCGCTTACAATCGGCGGTATCTTCTTTACCATGTATGATTCACGCACTCGTCTTGCGCAGGATGTTGTAATGCAGGTTAAGTCTTATTTTAAGGACGTTGTATTCAACACTATCATCCCTCGCAACGTTCGTCTTTCTGAAGCTCCATCTCATGGACTTCCTATCTGTAAATACGACCCTTCTTGTGTAGGTGCCCGCAGTTACGAAAAACTTGCAGAAGAGGTGATTAAACGTGGCTAAATCTGGTGGATTAGGAAAAGGGCTTGGTGCGCTTTTAAAAGAAACTTCATCTGCGCCTGCATCTGTAAGCGCAATCGGCGGATTAGGAGCGAAGCCTTCTACAAATAAAAATATTCCCGACTGTATTGAAGTTGATGAAAACGGTGGTCTTTGGATAGACCCTGCCCTTTTAGTTCCAAATCCTCAGCAGCCTCGTATTGAATTTAATCAGAAACAGCTTGATGAACTTGCTGAATCTATCCGCGTAAACGGAATTCTGCAGCCAATCATTATTGAACAGGCTGGCGAAAAAGAATTTTACATTATTGCCGGTGAACGCCGAACCCGCGCGTCACGTCTTGCAGGACTTACAAAAGTTCCTGTTCAGCTTAGAAAATTTGATGAGCAGCAGAAGCTGGAAATGGCTCTTATTGAGAACATTCAGCGAACTGACTTAAACCCGATAGAAGAAGCAATGGCTTACCGAAACCTTGTTCAAATGAGTGATTTAACTCAGGAAGAAGTTGCAAAGCGTGTAGGTAAAGCCCGCACAACAGTTGCAAACTCTATCCGCCTTTTGAACCTGCCGGAAGACATACAGAAAGCCTTAATCAGCGGTCAGATTACCAGCGGTCACGCCCGCGCTCTTTTAATGGTAAAATCTGATTCAGATATGCGCGTAATGTTCGGAAAGATTCTTGGATCAGGTCTTTCTGTTCGCGAAGCAGAAGCCATGGCAGACAACCTGAACAACGGCGGTCGTGCAAGCGCAACTAAAAAAGTAAAGAAGGCTTCTAAGAAGGATCCTGATGTTGCATTGTTCGAACAGCAGCTTAAAAACCTTTTTGGTGTGCGCGGAATTACATTAAACGGCACAATCGACAAGGGAAGCATTGTAATTGAATACAGTTCTAAGAATGATTTTGACCGCATCTGCGATATTCTGAAGCTGGAAAGCAATTAGAATAATACAGTGTAAAAGTTTCGTCTTCTAAAAAAAAATGCTTTCGCGGGGAACCATAATTTGCTCCGCCAGCTTTTCGCTCGCCGCAAGCTTCGCTTGCTCTGAAGGCTCTCTTACGCGTTGTGTGTCCCGCATCGCGAAAAAAGCTTCGCAAATCATGAACCCCCGCTACGCATTTTTTTTGCAGCGGGGGTTTCCATTTTTTTACAAGTATTTCCTAGTTATTTTTCAATCTACCTCAGCTGCAAGAAAGCCTTATAGCCTTCGTAAATCTGGCAAAGGTCTTCCTTGTGGGTGATTTCCCATGGGGCGTGCATGCTTAAAACGGCTACACCGGCATCAAGAACATTCATTCCGTATTTTGCAGCGTGGTAGGCAATTGTTCCGCCGCCGCCCTGGTCTACTTTTCCAAGTTCAGCCATCTGGTAGCTTACATTTACAGCATCCATTGCAGCACGGATTTTTGCGATGAATTCCGGATTTGCGTCGCTGGCACCTGATTTTCCCCGGCTGCCAGTAAATTTCTGGAAGGCAATTCCGCCGCCCAAAACGCTTGCGTTTTCCTTATCATAAAGGCCGGCGTTCATAGGATCGTAGGCGGCATTTACATCGCTGGAAAGCATATTTGAATTTGCAAGACAGCGTCGCAAAGTCAGTTCACTGTAAGATTTTTCTGTGCGGGCAACAATTTCTGAAACCATATTTTCAAAAAGATTGCTTGCCATACCAGTTGCGCCAACACTGCCGATTTCTTCCTTATCTACACAGAGGCAGCAGTTTGTGCGTTCCCCGGCTGTGCTGTCCAAAAGAGCTGCAAGAGAAGTAAAGGCGCATGAACGGTCATCCTGTCCGTAGCCAAGAACCATAGAGCGGTCAAGACCAAGGTCACGGGCTTTTCCGGCAGGAACAATCTCAAGTTCTGCAGAATTAAAATCAGATTCTTCAATGCCGTATTTATTTTTCAAAAGTTCAAGAACAAGTTTTTTGCTCTTTTCTTTAGCATCTTTTTTTTCATCCTTGCTGGCATCTTTTTTTACCGGCACAGAAGAACCCATAATCAGGTCCAGGTCTTCGCCGGTAATAAACTCAGAAGCCTTCTTCTGAACCTGTTCCTGGGCAAGGTGAGGAAGAATATCAGAAATACAGAAAACAGGATCAGCCTCATCCTCGCCGATTACAACATTTACAAGAGAACCGTCTTTTTTGCAGACAAGACCGTGAATTGCAAGAGGAAGAGTTGTCCACTGGTATTTTTTAATTCCGCCGTAGTAGTGGGTGTTCAAATATGTGATGTTGTCTTTTTCGTAAAGAGGATTCTGTTTGGCATCCAGACGAGGTGAGTCGATGTGGGCGCCAAGAATATTCATTCCATTTTCAATGCTGCCGCTTCCAATTTCAAAAAGCGCCACAGCCTTGTTCATTTTTGTGATATAAACCTTATCACCCTTTTTAAGCGAGTCAAATTCTGAAATATCTTTGTAACCCTTTGCCTGAGCCAGTTTAATTATCTCTTGAACACATTCGCGCTCAGTTTTTCCGTTATCAAGAAATTTTTTGTAATCTTCAATCAGTTTTTCGTTCATTTTGTCCTCTATATATTCAGGTAATTATTTGCCAGTATGTATTATTAATATAGAAAAAATTATCTGAATGAGCAATAAAAATTTCATATTTCAATATTTTAAGTAAATCCGCTATACTATCCTTATGCATAACGACTTCAATCTCTGCCCCATGTGCGGAAGCAAAAATATACAGAATAAAAATGACCGCAAATGGTTCTGCCCTGACTGCGGCTTTGACCTTTACTGCAATGTTGCGGCTTCCGTGGGGGTTCTGATTTTTGACGATGACAAGAACTTTCTTTTTGAGAAGCGTGCCAAAGAACCAAAAAAAGGCCTTCTTACCCAGCCCGGCGGCTTTATTGATGCAGACGAAAGTGCCGAAGAGGCTGTTGCCCGTGAATGCCGCGAGGAAATTGGCGCCCAGGTTACCGACATCCGCTATCTTGGCTCGTATCCGAATACTTATGAATATAAAAATATCACTTACAAAACCTGCGATATGTTTTTTACGGCAAAGCTTTCGGGCTGTCAGAAGCTTGCGGACTTAGCAAAGCGTCTCAACCGCCAGGAAACCGAAGTTGAAGAAGTAGTAATTCAAAAAATCACTTCTGCCACCGACATAGACGCGCTTCCGCTGGCATTTATTTCTACCCGCAACGCGCTCAAAGACTTTTTTAAGAGAGGCTAAATTATGGATATTATTTCAATCATACTGCTTGCATCTTACTGCGCAATGTTTATTCTGCTGCTCACAATTCCCCTACGCCGCCGGGCCCTTATGCTGCGAGCCGGCCGCCGCATTTTTGCAATTCCTACAAAAAAGCGGACATTTTTTAAGGGCGCCGCAATCATCCTTTTGTGCGTTGCCCTCGTTTTTGTAATCAAGACCCGCTATTTTTCTGTTTTTGTTGATATTGCCTTCTGCGGAACTGCAATTCTTGGCGTTGAGTTTGTTGCCCGCCTCTTTTCTGTCGCAACTCTCTGCGGTGCCTGGCAGAACGCCGTTCTTTTAGACACAGAAATCGTTCTTTATGATGACATCAGCGTTTTCCCGGTTCTTCAGCTGCCACCAGAAGAGCAGAAAAACTACCCTGCAAACCTGCTCGTTGCAGAAACAAAATCACGCGGAACTGTAAATCTGATTTTTCCTTCTGCCGAAGTTTGTCAGAAAGTACTGGAAGTAATTTTTACCGAACGCCCTGAGCTCAAGCCGGAATAAGAACGAAAAAACAATGATTAATAATAACAGCAAGGCTCCTGAATTTACCAAAAAGCAAAAACTATTGATCATTCCTCTTGTCATTTATGTAATCGGAATGATTACTTATTTGTGCTATGACGCAGAACATACAGAAAGTTTGAATGCAAGAAGAGTTCATGCCTTAATTGCGGCCGCGCCTTTTATTATTTATACGATTGCTACTTTTATTATTGAGATTATAGTTCCAGACAGACAACTTATTGTCACAAACACTCAGAAAAAATTCTGGTATCTTACAAATTACGATTATAAAGTCGGACAGATAATACACAGAAAAGAAAGAAATCTGACAGAAATCTATTTTGATAATGACGAGTTACTTCAGTTTTGTGTGATTTATTTCTACAAGCCTAAACTCAGAATCGTTTATTTTAGCGACAAGCCTTCAGAAGATGGCAGCCGCGAGTGGGAAAATGTATTCTGGCTTGAACTCTTCCTTACCGGCAATTATAAAAGCGGCTCAGTAATTTCTGATGAAGATGAAAAAAACAGTATCTGTGCTGTAATAGAAGAAATAAAAAAGAATAAAGAAAGAGTTTCTCAGGTTATCGACTGGCTTTACAATCCAAAATCGGGAAATACAGATGAAGTTTATAAACTCATTGCCCAAAAAGAACTTCCGGACTCACCAGTTTCTGAAATCATGGAAGAAGGCTTTTTTAATGAGATTATCAATTATCCTCTGATGAAATCATCCTCTCTTGAAGAACAGCAGGAATTCCTTTTACGATTATTGCAATTATTACCTGCAGAAGTGATTATTTCCTTTTTGCTAAAACTTGACAGTCTTATTAAGTCTTGCGATTCTGATATAGAAAAATCAAACTTAGAAAAGTTCCTTTACCCCGCAAATGCCGCCTTTACCCTTTCTACCGGCAAAAAGATAGAAGATTACATCGATTTTTCCGCCCTGGAAGATTAATTTTCTCCCACAAATTTTAAATAAATCCCCTATTCGCTCTAGACAAGGAAATCAAAAATTGATATAGTAACAACACAGTTTTGGTGTGGTACCCAAGCGGTAAGGGATCGGTCTGCAAAACCGTCATTGGTTGGTTCGACTCCAATCCACACCTGAGAAGCCAAAAAAGGACAGTCCAGTGGACTGTCCTTTTTTGCTCTGATAAAATAGCGAGAAATAAAATATTTTTGTTCAAAAAATATTTTATTTCTTTCTCTATTGATAAAATTTTGGACGAGTAGATTTTCATTTACAATTGATAGAATATATTTTTATTTTGGTAAATACTTACAATTGTTAACAGAGTTTTTACCTTGTAAAAAAAATACAAGTTTAACCCCGCGTGAGCGATAGTAGCGACCCGAAGGGGCACGCCATAAAAATCGTCTCTTCCACCACGCAGAGGCAAAGCCCCGTGGTGATTATATATATCAAGCCGGTAACTTTACGTTGCCGGCTTTCTTTTTGCCTTTACAAGTTTTGCGCTATTACATACAATAATAATATGGTAGTTAGCTTGATTTTAATTCTCGCGCTGGTTGTTTTTCTGGCGGTTTTTATTGGACATAATATTTCAAATGTGTGTACTTTCTGGTTTTTCAAAACCTACACAGATTTACCTGTAACAATTCTTGTTTTCATTGCCTTCGCTTCGGGAATAGTACTTTCCCTTTTATGCGTGCTTTTTTACCGTCTGAGAAAATCGGATGAAGAAAAGGAAGTTCAGGCCGCAAAATCAAGAGTTCAGAAAGCAGAAGAAAAAGAGCGCAGACTTCAGGAAAAGAACGATAAAAAAGAAGCAAAAATTGCAGCAAAAGAGGCAAAGGCTTCTAAATCTAAAAAGGCAAAACCTGAGGACGCAAACAAAACTCTGGAAATGTCTGCTGCCGATTTACAGAACATGTCAAAATAAGCGACTGACAGGATTTTTGAGGGGAAAATATGAAAAAACTTCTTGCATCTGCTGCTGTTTTTCTTGCAGTTTTAAATCTGTTCGGAGCTGAGCTTAAGGCAAAAAACGTTACTGCCGAAGCTGCCCGAAAACAGGATGTTGATCAGGCAATTCATTACCTTAAAAATCAGGTTACAAAAATTACTGAGCCGAGCGAAAAACGCGCCGTTTACATTTTTATGGCATCCCTTCAGGAACAGCTTTCGCTCTACGGTGACGCACAGATTTCTTACGCTTCGGCAGCTTCAATTGCAGCCCTGGATGCCGAAGACATGCCTAAAAAATCAAACGAACAGCTTGTCTTGGATGCAGTTCGCTGCGCCCTTAGCGGCGGCGATGCAGACACTGCCGATTCTTACCTTAGTTCTGCGGTTCGCAATTCTAAAAATCCCCGCGTTCAGGCATACATCAAATTGTATTCACAGTGGAGCAAGCTTTGCCGCGCCCAGACTGCAGAAGACTTGCAGGAGCCTATACTTCTTTTGCAGGCTTACCGCAATATGGAAAGCATGAGCTATGTTCAGCCGGCAGTTCTTTTGACTCTCTGGTACCTCACCGGCGATAAATCTTATTCAGTTGAAATTACCGGCCGCTATCCTAAATCTATGGAGGCGGCAGTTGTAAACGGAGACGTTCAGCTCCTTCCTACCCCTTTCTGGTTCTTTGTTCCTAAAAAGGGAATTGCCGAGCAGGGCACCGGAAGCTACGCTGTAGCAGAACTTCCAAAAGACGAGCAGAATGCAGACGGCAACGGAGCAATTTCTCTTGCTGTGCCGGATTCTGTAAAAGAGACTCCTAAAAATGCCGGCTCCTCTTCATCAGCTTCGGCTTCTAAACTCCAGCTGGGCCTTTTCCGCACCCAGAGCAATGCAGACGCCCTTTCTGCCGAAGTGAATAAAAAAGGCTTTAATTCTTATGTTACTTCTGAAACTCGCGCCAGCGGCACTACATATTATTTAGTTCTGGTAAATGACCCGGACGGCTCGGTTGCAGACAAACTGAGAAACAACGGCTACGAGTGCTACGTGGTAGAGTAGCTAGTTTTTAAAACCCAGCACCACCGGCACTCTTCTTTTCAACCCCGGTAGCACATTCTTTCCGCTCACAACCATCTGAGCCGAGTGGCCGCCGTCAAACTGCATGGCAGTTTCCACACCTAATTCCTGAAAAACTTCTGCGCAGTCACCATAAGACATTTTTTTTGCGCACATTACTAAAAGAGTTTTTCCGCTGTCACAAAGTCCCACGGCTATGCGGTAATCTTTATGGTCTATAAAGTCGATTTTTTTACCATCACGGAGAATTGTCCAGAAGCCGCCGACGGCAATATAAGGAAGTTTTCCTTCACTCAAATCTATTTCTTCCTGGCTGTCAAAAATCTCTGCGCGAAAGCCGCTTTCTTCCTTATAAAATGCAAGGGCGGCATATTTTTTTACAACAGGAGAATAAAGCTTCCCGTCATCAATCAAAATCCCGACAGGCTTTCCATTTTTTTTAAAAGGCAGAGTATTAATTACAAGTTCCGCCCCGCTCTGCTTTGCAAAAGTCCGGGGACTTACAAGCTTAAAGTCAGGCCCATTTGTCATAATCTGCAAATCTGCAGATGTAAGGTCGATTTTTTCTATTATATATGACGCTGAAGTTTGTGGATTTTTGGAGAAGTGGAGCTGAGTTGTGCGGCAGGACGAAATTAAGAGAATTAGAAATATAAAGAAAAGCGCCCGCAGTGCTTTGCCAGCCTTTATCATCTTCATCATAAATTATTTTCTTTTGTAATAACCTGAGCGATTTCATTAAGGGAAGGAACTTTTGCAAATAAAAGGGAAGAAAGTTCTTCATCCGGCTGATCCTGGTCAGGCACCATGCAAACCTTGCAGTCAGCACGGCTGGCACTCAAAACTCCGTTAGGGGAATCTTCTACGGCAAGGCAGTCTTCCGGCGGCAAGGCAAGCTTTTGGCAGGCATACTGGTAAATATCCGGGGCAGGCTTTCCGTGTTCAACCATTGTTGCAGAAATCAAGTTGTCAAACTCATTTGCAATGTCAAGCTTTTCAAGATAGCGCATGGAACGTTCAATTGGAGAAGCGGTTGCAATGGCGCGAAGGATTTTATTTTCCTTAAGGAAATGCAGAATCTCTTTTGCGCCGGGACGAAGCTGCAGACCACGCTCAGCAATCATTTCTTCCATGAGTTTTTCGCGGTAAGAGCGGACTGCCTTGTAATCAAAGTTCGGGTCACCGCTGAGTTCCTTCATGTATTGAGGAGCATATGGACGGCCCAAAGAACGGAGAGACAAAGCCTGCTCGTCGCTAAGACTATAGCCGAAATGTTGGAAAGCGCGCGGCCAGCAGATACGGAAGTATTTTTCCGTATCTATGAGGGTGCCGTCTAAATCAAAAATTACAGCTTTTACCATATATAAAAATCTGGCGGGTCCCAGCGACGGCGTAAATCAGGCAAAACGCTAGCTACCGTCGCGTTTTGCCCCCTCACGGGTTCCCCCCTAATTTCCGCCTGCGTCCCGCCAGCTCCTTATTATTGTAAGTTTTCCTTCATGGCACTCTCAAGAGTGTTAGCCATCAACATGGCGATTGTCATTGGTCCAACTCCGCCTGGAACCGGAGTGATGAAGCTTGTTTTTTCTTTAAGGTCATCAAAATCACAGTCGCCTACAAGACGGAAGCCTGATTTTTTGCTGCTGTCCGGGATGCGGTTTACGCCAACGTCGATTACTACAGCTCCCTCTTTTACCATATCAGCGGTAAGAGTGTGAGGGCGGCCGCTTGCAACAACGATAATATCTGCCTGGCGGGTAATTTCTGCCATGTTTTTAGTTCCGGTGTGGCACATTGTAACAGTGCAGTTAACATCCTTTCGTGCAAGCAGCGCTGCAACAGGCTTTCCTACAATGTTTGAGCGGCCAATTACAACAGCGTGCTTTCCGCTTGTTTCAATTCCAGCCTTACGAAGAAGCACAATTACTCCGTGAGGGGTACAAGGCAAAAAGCCCGGGCGGCCAATCAGCATATTTCCTACGTTTACCGGATGGAAGCCATCAACGTCTTTTTCCGGCTTGATTGCCATAATTACTTTATCTTCATTAATGTGCTTTGGAAGAGGAAGCTGAACAAGAATGCCGTGAACGCTGTCATCATTATTCAGTTCGTCAATCAGTTTGAGAAGGTCAGCCTCAGAAGTTGATTCCGGCAGATGAACGCTGCGGTCAACCATGCCAACTTCGGCTAGGGCCTTCTGCTTACCGGTAACATAACTTACACTGGCTGGATTTTCTCCAACAAGAATTACAGCAAGGCAAGGGGCAATTCCCTTTTCCTTAAGCTGGCTAACTTTTTTTGCAACATCAGCGCGAACATCAGCAGCAACCTGTTTTCCGTCAATAATTACAGCACTCATAGTAACTTTTTCTCCATACCAGTGTTTAATTGATAAATATCGTTAAAATCTATATGATGTAGCATAATAAAATTTTTGAAATAAAATATCCATATAAAATAAGGAAAATCTATGAAACGCATTGTTACTCTGCTTTTACTTCTTTCAATTTTTGCGGGCTCTGTTTTTGCACAGGAAGACGACGGCCCAGATATCTACGAAGACGACTACGAATACTTACAGAACGGTCCAGGAGATCAGTTTCTGAAAATTGAACTTGGTGGTATCTTTCCTTTGAACTTTCAGGGAAAGCTTTATCCTGGTTTCCAGGCTACAATCGGTTACTACAGATTTTTAACAAGCTGGATGGCTTTGGGTGGTGAAATTTCTGTTTCAAGCCAGTTCTCAATTGGTAACAAGGCTCTTTTCATGGTTCCAATTACCTTTGGCGTTATGTTCCAGCCTACAATCAATAAGTTTGAATTCCCTGTATTCCTTACTATGGGTATTGCTGACCATACATGGGCAAACGCAACCTACTTCCCTGCCTTTACTATTAAAGGTGAAGTTGGCGCTTTCTACCGTATTACAGAAGCCTGGTCTTTTGGTTTGAATACTTATGTTATGTGGTCTGTAGAAAAATCACGCGGAGATTATACTCACGGCTGGTTTGAAACAGCATCTCTTGCGGCCCGATACCACTTCTAATCAAAAAAAATATTTAGGAAAACACTATGAAAAAAAATATAAAACTTTTTGGCCTTCTGACAATTCTTTCTTCACTGTTTTTTACTGCCTGCTACGACGCTGTTTTCTATGAAATTTTACAGGACGTTGAATCTGAAGACGCAACAGTTTCAGGAACTATTCAGCAGATTTCAAGATATACAATAGGAAGTTCACAATATCTTCTTTGTAATGCTGACGGTGGATTGCGCTATAAACTTATTAATAGTGAAAACAGAACACATGGAAAATGGTCAACATATTCACACCTTCCTTTCAGCCTGCATTCTTATGATTATTACGGAAGCAGCCATAACGGTGAGCAGATTATTCAGGTTTTGACAGATTCAACTAATATTTATCTTTTAACATGTGTTTATTTTGATGATAATGATGAAGGTACTGTTGCTCCTAAAACTGTAAAACTCTGGACTGCAGAACTTTCTTCATTCGATACAGCTGGAAGCTGGACATGTATCAATGAATCAACTTCAGAAACTGCCAAGCAGATTTTTAAGGTTTATAAGAATAAGGATTCAGG
Source organism: Treponema sp. C6A8 (assembly GCF_000619925.1). Taxonomy (GTDB): domain Bacteria; phylum Spirochaetota; class Spirochaetia; order Treponematales; family Treponemataceae; genus Treponema_D. The sequence continues at coordinate 126,120 of NZ_JHVB01000008.1, forward strand.
ATATTACTATTCTGCCTTCTGTATTTTCAGTACAAATACTATAAAACCTGAAAACCGACATGTTTATGTTCGCAGCGGAAAACACGGCGCATGGTATTCTGGAAAATCAAAGAATATCAGCAGCAGTGAACTTACAACTCCTGTTTTATACGAAGTAACTCCTTCTGGACTTAACCCAGTAACTACATACCCAATAGCTTTTGATGCTGCACTCTACAGTGATGGCTATAAGAATAATATCTGTTCTGCGGCATATTTTAATGATAAAACAAATTTCTTCTGTTCCCCAGCAGTAGTTACAAATGAATCTTCTGCAAAAACAAAAACAACACCTGATTTTGTTTACTACAGCAATGGTTCAACTTTGTACTACTCAAAAAAGCCTTCAACCGGCGACTGGCCAACATATTCCGGTTCAATCGGTGCAAGCCACAATATCAGCGCTCTTGCAGTTTGCGCAGATTCAATTTTAATCGGTATGGGTAATACAACTGTTTATTCAACTTCTACTTCGGGAGGAATTACACATTCTTACTTAAATGGCGGTGTTCCAACAGGAACTACAACTTTCTCTACAAATGCTACATCACAGATTTCTTCCGGATATATTGTTTATAGTCTTTTGAATGAAGACCCTGCTGAAAATGAAACTGACAGCGCTCTTTATGCTTCTATTGGTTTCTGTGGTTCGGGTTCTTCAAATGCTGTTTCTTACAGCAGTATCGGTTTGTGGAGCTATTACAAGAGTCGAGGTAACTGGAACCGAGAGTAACGGTTTGGTTAAAAATCTGCACACCAACTTCCGGATGCAGTTAACCAAACCTGCACTTATGCTTTCGCATAAGTGGATGGATAAATCGAAAAATCTTTAAGGCGCGGGATTTATCTCGCGCTTATTTATTTAACTTGAAGCAGGCGCCAAGATAAATCTTATTGGCAAAGGCAGAATCTAAATCAATTTTGTTTCCACCGTTCAGAATACTCAGCGGAAGTTCAAACTTATAACCCACATTTACTGCGAACTTTTCTAAAATCCAGAACTTATATCCGGCTTCAGCATAAAATTCAGGCATACTTAATGTAACAGTTGCGCTTTCTTCCTGCTTACGAAGTTTTGCAAATGCCATTCTGAAACCAGGTGCCACAAAAATTGAATGCTTCTGCAAAAAATTAAACTGTACGGCTGGCGCTACAGAAAAACCAAAAGATGCAGCCGGATCTGTTTGAGAAACTTCAGCACTTTCATTTTCAGCAGTATTAAACTCACGATACTTATCTTTACAGTTATCAGTAAAAAGTCCGCCGCCTAAATCAGCTCCAAGACTTAAGCCCATATCCATAAAACAGGCATTGGCAATCCAGATATTGGCCTGAATTTCAGCCCCGAAATTATTAAAATGCATGTCTTCAGATTTTGCCGGACCATTATATTTTGTATTCAAAAATTCTCCGTATGCGCGAAGATCAACTTCAAATTCAGCAAAAACTGATGCTGCTGTAAAAATCAAAAGGCCTATAACTGATACAATCTTTTTCATGGAAAGAATTATATTGAAATGCCGCCTTATAAAAAAGACCTTCTATAATTTCTTTTTTGATGATTTTTAATCAGTTATGAAATATAATAACAGTCTATGGCAGATGATTTATTTACCCAGGCAAAACGTTCTACAGAGCCGCTCGCAGCCCGAATGCGCCCCCGCAACCTTGATGAATACATAGGACAGGACCACATAGTTGGAAAGGGACGTTTGCTGCGCCGCGCCATTGCCGCAGACCAGCTTACATCTGTCATTTTTTACGGACCGCCGGGCAGCGGAAAAACCACCCTTGCCCGCGTAATCGCCAATCACACAAAATCAAACTTTATCACGCTCAATGCCGTTCTTACTGGCGTTGCAGATATCCGCGATTCAATCAAAAAGGCCGAGGATTTTTACAATCTCTACAGCCGCCGTACAATTCTTTTTGTTGACGAAGTTCATCGCTGGAACAAAAGCCAGCAGGATGCCCTGCTCCCTTGGGTAGAAAACGGAACAATCATTTTGATTGGCGCTACGACCGAAAATCCCTTTTTTGAAGTAAATAAGGCCCTGGTTAGCCGTTCCCGCGTTTTTCAGCTTAAAGCGCTGACTAAGGAAGATTTGCGTAAGGCAGCCCAGCAGGCGCTGAACGACACAGAGCGTGGCTACGGGCACTGGAAGGTGGAGTTTGAAGACGGCGCTCTTGAGCATCTGATTGAAACTGCAAACGGAGATGCCCGCTCACTTTTGAATGCCCTGGAGCTTGCCGTAGAAACTACGCCGGAAGTATGGAAGCCTTATGATAATCCGCCGGTACCTGCCTACGGAACTCAGATTTACGTTTCTAAAGAAGCCGCAGAAGAATCGATTCAGAAAAAGGTTGTACTTTACGACCGCGACGGCGACTACCACTACGACATTATTTCTGCTTTTATAAAGAGTTTACGCGGTCGCGACCCTGATGCCGCTGTTTACTGGCTTGCCCGCATGGTTCGCGCAGGAGAAGACCCGCATTTTATTTTCCGCCGTATGCTTATTTCTGCCTGTGAAGACACTGGACTTGCCGATCCTATGGCAATTTCTGTTGTTGAATCCTGCGCCCAGGCCTTTGACCGGGTGGGAATGCCAGAAGGCCGCTACTTTCTTGCCCACGCAGCCCTTTATTTAGCTACTGCAAAAAAATCAAACTCCAGCATGGCCTTTTTTGACGCCCTGGCCGCAGTTGAAAAAGAAGACATTGAAGTTCCAAATCACCTTAAAGATTCCACCCGGGATGCAGAAGGCTTTGGACACGGCTCCGGCTACCTCTACCCTCACGCCTACCGCGACCACTGGGTTGCCCAGCAGTATTTACCAGACAGCCTTGTCGGAAGAGTATTTTATACACCAAGCACCCAGGGCTACGAAGGCCAGATCCGCGACGACGTACTTTCCCTGCGTGAGCTTCAGATTGCATCTATTCTTGAAAAGGCAAACTCGCCGGATGATATAAACGTGGACCAGCTTGCAACCGCCCCGGAAGAAACCGGTTCCATCAACCTTATGCCAGAGCAGGGAATTCGCTCACCAACTGCAAAATCCTGTGCAAAATCAGAATTCGGAGAAAATCCAATCAGCCAGTGGTGGATTAACGAGCATTTTAAAAGCGGCGACAGCAAAAAGGCAGAAAACCTTACCTTCAGCCCAAAGGATGCTTCAAAAGATGTCATCTTAAACCGGGCCGACCGCTTCTGGCAGCAGCGTCTTGATTCGAACCGGGCCGAAGTCCTTCTTGGAATCCGCGACAGCATGATTTCTATGGCGGAGCTTGCCCGCCATCACCGCTCGCTGGTCTGGAATGCAGATAACGGACTACTTTTGTGGGAAGTTGCAAGAAAAACTCCTGAGGGAGTAACCTGCGGAGTCTGCCGAACAGAACAGGGAAAGCAGATTCTGGAACAGTATGGCCGCACACTGGGAACTCTTGACCGCCCTATTCTTAAGGTTCGCGGACAGACTATGTCTCAGGACTTTATGACTGAAAAGGATTTTTACGACGTACTGGTGCAGTTTCAGTATAAGGGTGCCCTTTTTGACAGGCTCTTCTTTGTTGACCCCTTTGCCTCGGAAGCGTCGATTATTGCGCTGGCAGACGGAATTAAGGGAGTTCTGACACCGCAAAAGGCTGAAGCTGATATTTTACAGAATGTACTTTCCGAAAGCGAAACCCCAATGGTAACTTCTGATGATGAAGTTTTTGCATGGGAAAGTCCTCTTGCAAAAGGCTGGTCTACAATAATTTCCCAGAAAATTCCATGTAAAGGCCAGCATATAGGAAAATTAGTTTCCCAGCAGATTTTAACTCCGGAAACTCTGGGTTCCTTTGCCCCGATTCTTGATAAAATGGAAGAAGCCGAAGAAGAATTCTTTGGAAATACTGATAATCCTCTTTTCAGCTGGGACGGAACCTTTATTGCAAACACCTTCCGTAAACGGGGTCTTACTGTAAAAGCCGCCACTCAGGAAGTAATAGAAAAACGCCGTATTACGCCGGAAGACATTGAAAAGTGGTTCAACACAGAATCTGCCTACGGAGCAAAAATGTGCGATGCAGTAGGCACTTCAGACTTGCAGAAGATTGTAAACCTTCTGCTGGCGGCATGTTCAAAAACAGTCTTCAACTGGAAAAGTGAAATTACCTTCTTAAGGATTTCGGTTGCAGTCGAAAATCAATCCTAAAATTATCAGTTTTCCTAACCGCAACCTCGAGTTTTGCAATGCAAAACTCGACGGATTAATGTCCCTAATATTTCTTCAAAAACTCTGCTTCGTCGTCGTTGCACTGGCGGCCGGCAGGAAGTCGCAGATTTAAGTGAAAAACGTGCACTGCCCAGTCGTCAGCTGCTTCACCATAAACGTGATATTCTGATTTTACCCCGCGGGAAAGGAAAAGCTCGTGAAGAGGCTTTGCTTCATTAAAGAGAAAATCATTTGGAGCTGTCATTACGAAAACCGGCGGAAATTTTGAAGTTACATATTTCTGAACATCCAGTCGTTCCGCATTCTTTTTGATTTTTCCAGCAGAACCAAGATAAACAGTGAGAATCTCTTTTGCCCCTTCACTTGCCTTTCCGTCTTTTACAAGATTTGTAAGGGCACTGTTCAGGCAGACAGCACGAGGAATGAAAGAAGGCACTTCAAAATCATCAGCAAAAAGCTTTGCATAATCCGGATTTGAAAGAAGGGTCGTATAGTTCAGGGCAAGCTGACCACCCGCACTGTCTCCAACAATAAAAATGCGCTCCCGGTCAAAATTAAACTCACCGCAGTTTGCCAGAACCCATTTTGTAACGTTATTGATGTCTTCAAGCGGAGCCGGATATAAATTTTCCGGGCAGAGGCGGTAATTAAAAACGACTACCGCAAAGCCTCTCTCCGCCATATCAGCTGAATAAAGCCCGTAAAGTTCCTTATCGCCGTAAAAAAAGCCGCCGCCGTGAATATTTATGATTACAGGAAGCTTGCCTTCCGCGTTTTTAGGCCTGTAAACGCAAAGAAGGTTATCCTTGCCATGCGGTCCGTAAGAAATGTTATCGCATATGTTTACTTTATCTGAAATTGTAAGCCCGGCATCGCGTTTTGCATCGTTAGAAGCCCATTCGCGCCGTATTTTATTGATGAAATATTTGTGGATTAAGTTTGTCATAAGTTTATTGTAACTTAGGAATATAAAGTATTCAATTTCAAAACAACTGCGCCGAGCATGGAGCCACGCCGAAGGCGGCCACTGGAGCGAGGGAGCCTGCGACCGAGTGAAGCGGCTGACCGTAAGGGAATGGCGGAACGCGACTGGGTAGCCGCCTTCTGCGCCCCTATTGACTTATTTTTGAATTTTATGTAAAAATACGCTTAATTATGAACGCAAAACTTCTAGTCACAGTCGTAACAGTCCTCGTCCTTAAGGTTTTCAGATAAACCGGAAGATTTGTTATATAGTGATTAGAAAAATATACACTGATATAAGAAAAGGCTTTCCGGTAAAAGGAAAGCCTTTTTTGTTAGGAGCGAAAAGTATGAAACAGACAGGCGCACAGATTATCGTAAAACTTTTGGAAATGTACGGAATCGACACGGTGGCAGGTATTCCGGGAGGTTCTATCCTTCCGCTTTATGATGAACTTAACAGAAGTAATATCCACCACGTCCTAGTGCGCCAGGAGCAGGCAGCTGGATTTATTGCTCAGGGAATTGCACGTACAACAGGTAAGCCTGCAGTTTGTATGGCAACCAGTGGCCCGGGCGCTATGAACCTTCTGACTGCAATTGCAGATGCCCGCTGCGATTCTATTCCTATTATTGCGATTACAGGCCAGGTAAACACCTATCTTCTGGGAACTGACGCTTTCCAGGAGGCAGACACTTTCGGTCTTTCCCTTCCGATTACAAAACATTCGGTTATGGTAAAGTCTGCCGCTGAGCTTTTGACTGTAATTCCTCAGGCTTTTGAAATTGCGGTAAACGGCCGTCCGGGCCCGGTTCTGATTGACGTTCCGCGCGACATTCAGCTGCAGGAAATTGAGTTTGACAAGTGGCCTGACATTCAGAGTATCAAGCTTCATGATATCCGCTTCCATACACCGGCAAATGAATATGCTGCAAAAATGGATTTGATTACTGACGCGCTTGTTTCTGCACGACGCCCGGTTCTCTACTGCGGAGGCGGCTGTAACAGTCCTGCTGCGGCAGAAGGCCTTGCTGCTTTCTTGAAAAGCTACAGACTGCCGGTTGTTTCAAGCCTTATGGGAATCGGCTGTATTCCTGAGTCCAGCGAGCTTTGGATTGGCATGGTTGGTATGCACGGAAGCTATGCGGCTAACGTTGCAATGCACGATTCTGATTTGGTTATTGCGGCTGGAGTTCGTTTTGATGACCGTGCAACAGGCGTAGTAAAGAAGTTCTGCCCGGATGCAAAAATCATCCATATTGATGTTGATGCGGCAGAAGTAAATAAGATTCTTGAAGCAAATATTGCCGTTGTTGCCAATGTTGAATCTGTATTCCCGGTTTTAGTTCAGCTGAGCTCTGAAAAGCAGGAAAAATACGGAGCCGCATGGCAGGAAGCCGAAGCCCGCGCCGTTTGGCTTGAAAAAATCCGTAATATAAAGAAGGAAAATGATTCTATTACCTGCGGCCGCCCAAGCGACGCAAAACTTACAAATCCACGCGAGTTTATAAGCTCGGTTCCAGGCCTTGCAGAAAAGGCAGGAATTCCTGCAAAGGACATCATCGTTACAACCGACGTTGGCCAGCACCAAATGTGGGCCGCTCAGTATTACCCTGTTGAAAAGCCCCGCACCTTCCTTACTTCTGGAAGCCTTGGAACAATGGGTTTTGGTCTGCCGGCCGCAATCGGTTCCGCAATTGCAAATCCGGACAAGCGCACAGTCTGCTTCAGCGGCGACGGCTCAATCATGATGAACGTTCAGGAACTTGCAACTCTTGCAGAACAGAATCTTCCTGTAACTGTAATCGTTTTCCAGAACGGAACTTTGGGCATGGTTTACCAGCAGCAGAAATATCTTTTTGACAAAAACTACAGTGCATCAATCTTCGGCCACCAGCCTGACCTGCTCGCCATCGCCAAAGGATTTGGAATTGAAACCGCCGATGCCGACAGCGACCCGGACTGGTACAAAAAAGCCTTCGACGCCAACCGCGCCAATAAGCCTTGTTTTGTAAGAGTAAGCGTTGGCAACGAAGAAGACGTATTACCGTTCGTACCGGGCGGAAAAGCGAATATTGATAGTATCAGGGATTAAAATAGATTATTGATAATAACGGCACCGCGAAATTTCTTCGCGGTGTTTTTTTTTATTTCCAGCCTTCCCAGCTTTTCAATAAGCATTCGGGAACGGCTTCTGCCATTGCCTTGTAGGCGGCCTCGCTTGGGTGCAGGTGATCGCCACTGTCAAAGCCATCGGCAAAGGCTTCTGGTTTTTGTGGATTTCTTACAGCTTTATCAAAATCTACGCAGCCGTCGAATTTATCACTTGTTCTCAGCCAGTCGTTGAATTCATTTCGTAAATCATTTCGGAAAGGCTGGTAGGTTCGCCAGCCAAAAATTGGAAGAAGAGTACCGGACCAGACTTTTACTCCCAGCTTACGCGCATGGGCAATATAAAGTTCTTCAACGCCCTTTTCCAAATCCTGGGCAGTCGGCATATCTGACCAGGGACGGAATTTATTTACTTCCACACCAACCGGGTGGATAATATCGTTAATTCCGTGCTGAATTATGACAGCCGAAGCCCCGGCGACATTCATTTCAATAGGAAAGCGAGTTTCGCCCTTAAGTCCATAGGCTGCATAAGTAATACAGTCATACTGACGCAAGATTCTGGTACCGCACACAGCACGGCGGATAATGGCAACGTCATGAAATCCCTTATTCCAGGCTTTTTGAGCAAGATAATCTGGCCAGGACTGGGCTGTAATTGAATCTCCATAGCAGACAAGAGCATGATTTTTTTCTTCTGTAAGGACATCAATAGTATTCAAAAAGTAAAACCAGTTTGTGGAACGGCTTAAATCATCCGGAAAAGTCTTCTGCTCTGCAAAATCACCGTAGGCATAAAGGCCTTTTGAAAGAGGTCCTGTTACAAGCGTTCCTGCATTCATCTGAGTAAAATCTGCAAGATACATAGAAACTTCTATCTGCTCGCCGGCATTTACAGGAAAGTCAATTTCATCAGAAGTAATTTCCCTGCCAGCCGGAATACGCAGTTCCGCATCACCATTCAGAGTGATTGCAACAGGTTTGTAATCATTCTCAGTAAGAGCCGCAAAAGCCTTTGTGATTTTTATTTCTTCAGTTCCAGTTAGATTTGAAAAATGAAAACGAAGCTTGCATCCAGAAAAAACTACGCGAACAGGATAACGCAGGGTCAAATCCTTTGCATATACAGCTTCTTTTCTGTCTGTAATTGAAGTTGCATTTCCCCAGCACGCAACCCATTTTGTAAAAGGTGAGTCAGCCATTTCTTGCTCCAGTTGCAATTATTATAGTAATAATTGTTAGTGAACGCAAATGAAGGGGTAAAAAAAACTTGTGTTATATTTGTTTCGGGCTTAAAATGAAGGCATATGCGAAAGATACGAGTTTTACTTTCTATTTTAATGTGCAGTTTTGTTTTGCCTCTGAGTGCTGAAATCCGCTATTTTGGCGGACTTCTTGGAGATATTGCGCTTCCAGCTTATTCGGACTCCGAAAAACAATTTGGAGCAGGAGGCGGCGCATCGCTTGAGGCTGGTGTTTATCTTGATAATCTTTCCCTTGCTCTTTTGGGAAGCCTTGCTTTTTCAAATCAGGAAGGTGACTTAATTCACAAGATGAATGAGTATAAAATCGGTGTAGAAGTCGGTTACGATTTTGGAAATGATATAATTCCGTTCCTTCCGAACTGGCTTTGCATCCGACCAAACCTAGCTTTTCTTGCTGATATTTATAAGGCCGAAGGTTTCCGTTCACAGAGTAAAAAACTAATAGGTCTTGAGGAAGAATCAAAAGGCGTTTCTCCAGTTATTGAAGCAGGACTCCTTGTAGATTTTCCAAATCTCTTAAAATACAGGGCATTTGAATTTATTCCAGTTGTGGGTTATTACGAAACCTTCCGCATGGAAAAAAAGGAGATGATTTATTCAGGCCGCATTTCACTTGGTATGCGAGTACTGTTCTCTCCAACCTATGCTAAACGCCAGCGTGAAGAAGCAGAAAAACGCGGTGGTGTTCTTAATGTATTTGCCACAACAAACATCAAACTCTTCTCTCCTAATGGAGATGGAGAAGCTGATGAAGTTATCTTTACAGTTTCCAGCGATGCCGACCAGCACGAAGGTGTTGCAAACTGGGAACTCCGCATTTATGACCCAGGACAGAAAGTCTTCTATTCTGAAAAAGGTCGGGGAAAACTTCCTGAGAACTATACATGGAAGGGTGCAGGTGCTAACGGCGATATTGTTGAAGGCGGATGTATTTACCAGTACGTATGGTACGTAAAAGCCCGTGATGGTTCTGACGGTTATATTCCTGGTATTGTTGAAACAGACGTTATGCTGCATGAAGAAGACGGTGTTCTTAAATTCTCTCTTTCTTCTATTCAGTTCGGTCCAAACTCTGCTAAGTATGAAGGACTCACAGATGAGCAGATTGAGCGTAACAAAGAGCTCTATGATACTGTTGCAAGAATTCTTAATAAATACAGTAACTACAATATTACAATTGAAGGTCATGCAAATAACGTTACCGGCACCCAGCGTGAACATTTAAATGAACTTTTGCCACTCTCTCAAAAGCGCGCCGAAACAGTTAAAGACGAGCTTATTTCCCGTGGTGTAGAAGCCGACAGACTCACAGCCATTGGCCGTGGTTCCGAAAAAATGCTCACCAACAAAAAAGACGAAGCTTGGAAAAACCGCCGCGTAGAATTCATTCTTACTGAAAAGGAGTAGCCGATGAAGAAATTAGCTTTAATTTTTGCAACAATATCAATTCTCTACACCACCGTGCTCACTTCCTGCATGGATTTGTTTGATGACCATGAAACGGCGTTGATAGGAACTATTACTTTTGATGGTAATGGTGGAAAAATGTCTGATAATGTAACAACCTCTTATTCTCAAACATTTCAGAAAGGACAGTCTGTTACATTATTATCAAATGCTTTTACTAAAAATCCAGCTGGAAAGCAGTTTTGTGGATGGTCAACTTCAAAAACAGCTTCCACATATGAGTATGTGAATGGTCAAAAAATATTATCATATTACGATTTAACTTTATATGCTGTTTGGATTGAAATTGAAACAAATATTTATGTCTCAAAAACAAGTCATTCTGGAACGTATGTATATGAAAGTTTGTCATCTGCTATTGAGCATATTAATACAATCGCACGAAATAACAGCAATTATGATAATCTTACTTGGACAATACATATACACGGAGAAATAGAGGAAAATTATACTTTAAATGGTTTACTCGCAGGAAAACTAATTATACAAGGTTGTGAGGACTCTAATGATAATAGTTTGAAAGGAGTTACAGATGGCGGTAGTGTATTGACAGTTTCTGTAGATAAACCTATTGAAATTTTGAATCTTAAAATTACACATGGAACTGGTAATTCAAAATTAGATACAGAGGGAAATTCATATAAAGCAGGTGGCGGAATTTACATATCTTCTGGAGCAAACGTAACATTAGGAACAGGTACTGTTATTTGTGATAATGAGGCTACTCATGGAGGTGGTGTATACAATGAAGGTACTCTGATAATGAATGAAGGAACAATCAGAGATAATGAAGCTAATACATTAGGTACAACAAAAGGAAGAGGTGGTGGTGTATATAATGCTAACACGATGACAGTTAATGGAGGTTTAATTGGTAGGGATAGTGCAGCTACTTCTTCAACAGATCGTTCTAATTTTGCTCAATCACAAGGTGGAGGTATCTATAACACAGGTTCATTAGTTTTGTATGAGCCTTGTTGGGTAAAAGGAAATTATGCAAATGCTGGTGGTGGTGTAAGAACAACGAAATCTTTATCTTCATCATCTCAAAGTCGTATTACAAATAATAATGCCGGCGAAGATCCTGATTATTCCCCTGATACTTAATACATATTAGAATTATAAATAATTTAGATAATGCTCATTGTGTTTTCAGTGAGCATTTTTTTTATCCGTGTCCCATCTGTGTGCATCCGTGTTCATCTGTGTCAAAAAAACAGTGCACACAAAATTTGCGTAGGTTAAGTTATACGCATTCGTCAAGGCACGCTTCGCTTAAAGCCTTGACAAACGCGTTTACCGGGTGGTTAATAAATTATCCACCCGGTATCCGTGTCCCATCTGTGGCTAAAAAAGATTGGCATATAAATCGTGTTTGACATTTCCTTGTTTTATGATATTTTAAATAAAAGGAAGGGCTCTGCGGTAACGCAGCTGAACCTCCGTGATGCTTATTAAAAGCCTACGCGGATTGTGGTAAGACTCGTGTAGGCTTTCTTTTTATCTACTAGCTGTGGTATTTTCTTTTCGAGAGACTTGATGACTTCAAGAACTAACATTGCCAATTAAGCTATATAATAAAACCAATAAATATTGCAAGTATTATTTTACAACTCTTTTCATATAAATACCGCCGTTTTCCTTAAGCCATTGCTTACAGCGTTTATATTCAGGAAATACTTTGTCAATTTCTGCATAAAAATCTTTTGAATGATTCATATATTTTCTATGACAAAGTTCATGCACCACAACACTATCCAGTACCTCAGATGGCATGATTACAAGCAAGCAATTGAAATTCAGATTTCCATTCTGTGCGCAGCTTCCCCATCTTGAAGTCTGTAAACGAATAGAAATCCGCCCGTATGTTACTCCAATTTTTTTAGCCCAGTACTCTACCCGTTCAGGAAAAATCTTTCTGGCTTTCTTTTTGATTTGCTTGATTTCATCATCAGACAGCAATCCCAGTGATTCTGCATTTTGTACTTCCCTAGTCTGCTTTTCAATCTGATTTGTAATCCAAGTTTTTTTAGTAATCAAAAACTCCTGAACCATTCTTTCCGGAGTTCCATAGGGAGCTTTTACAAGAACTCGCTTATCAGGCAGCACACTAATCGCAATTGAGCGTCTTCGGGATTTTTTGATTATGTATGTAATCTGCATTATTTCACATTAATCTGACACAACTTCATGGCAGAAAGTGCAGTCTCATGACTCTGAGGACTTACGCAGGCACAGCATGAAGAATCAACTGTGATTTTTACCTCTGGTAATTTTGCTTTAAGAATAAAGGCATTACTGATAACGCAGATACCTGTGCAGAGTCCTACAAGCTCAATTTCCTCAAGTCCATCAAGAGTTGCCACATAATCAGCAAGAGCCATAGAGCCAAAAGATGGCTTATCAAAAATACGACTATCACCAACGCTGAGCGCACTTGAAATCTGCCAGCCATCAGAACCTTCAACACAATGAACTACAGGAAGATTCCTTCCCTCCTGAGTTTCAAGATAGTTCTGCTGATGTGTATCACGAGTGAAAACAACCATCTCGCCGGCAGCCCTAGCCTTCTCAATCTTCTTTACAACATTAGGAACAATAGCAACAGCTTCTTTTGTTCCCAGCGCCCCATCTATAAAATCATTCTGCATGTCAATTACGATTAAAAGTTTCATGTTTTCCATTGTATCATTTTTCTGAGCTAATAAAAATACAAGTCGGACCTGAGTTATACATATTCTTCATTTTTGAGAATATTGGCAATAAACAAGGAAAATTGCCAATATTTTCGCAACATATTGCAAAAACTTGTTTATCAACATATTACTTTTTTATCTCATTTCAACTTAAAAAGTTAATAGTGAGGCGGCTTCCTGTTCGGAATTTCTCCTTCAAAATTATTAGACATTTCGCGGATTCTATCCGACATTAATTTTACTTCTTTTTGCAGTTTATCAATTGTCTTAGCTTGTTCAACTGCAACATCCTGAATTTGTTTTACAAAATCTTCCATGTAGGCAAGCTTCATTTCAATTGCAGTAAAACGCTCGTCAGTTTCTTTATCCATACAGTCTCATAAATCCGTGTGATTGATTCCAAATTTACTTTTGATATTCTTCCATCAGTTTTTTAAGATACTCACGGTCTTTCGTTGCTTTTTCGACATCGGCTCCGCGCCCCATAGAAAACAGTTTTGAAAATATTGCTGTAATATCGTTAATTACTTCTTTTTTGCCTTCTGATCTTCCTTCTCTATATCCTTCAATTCTGCCTTTTGCCATACCGCGACCTTCAGCATCAAGAAAGCGTTTTTTCATAACCAAATCCATTTCCATTTTGCTGCCTCCGTAATTCAATTGTTTTAGCCAGACTTCATTGAGTTTTAATTTTTCAGAACCAGAAAGAATTCTTAATAGATTTAATATCTCAAGTATATGAGTAACCTTCCGTTTAGAGCCGTTAAAAGGTTCTTCTCTGCGTTTTGCCTGAAGATATTCAACAACTTCTCTAAAACCAGATTTGAACATTTTAACTTTTTCAGCTTCAAGCCATGCAAGATTAACCACATGGATTTTGTAATCGTTGATAAAATCTCCCAAACCTGGTGGAATTGTAATTACTTCTTTCAAAGAAGTATTGCAATCCCATTTATGCCTGGTGTCAAAGTAAAGAACCAGTGTAATTATAGGATAACATTGCTTAATTCCTTTTTCAAGCAACTGACTTCTTTCTATTATCTTCTTTGTAATCACTTGACGGCATTGCATCTGTTAGTTCATTTTCTTTTACAATACGCTTTCCACCAAAAATTACAACATTGACAATATCTGCAAAAACATCGTTATAAGATTCAAGAGTTTTTTCTGCAATATCTTTTTCGCCCATTTTTCTTCTCCTGTTATAATATATCCGCAGACAATTAAATTCTGGACTTTATATACTTCCTCCTATTTCGCACAGCCACCTGATTTTATTGCATTGCTGGATTCAATTTCAAAGGTTCCAACATAGTTACCGTAGATTGAATCAATAGTTGTAATTCCGCCATCATAATCGGCGATTTTGCTGCCGCCTACATTCATATAGCCGATTCTTGTTGCATTACCGCCATAGTGACCTTCGATATAGGCAAAACCGGTAATATTTCCACTTGCATCAAAACTGCGGGCAATTACGGTAATCGTATGGCCCTTCCAGTTCTTGGAGGCATTATCCGGACATGGATTTTCGGATTTTTGCCAGGCAAGGACAGTTCCAACGCTCACGTTATCGGGATTCGACAGGGCTTTTATTGCATCATTTTTCATTGCAACAAGAGAGTCATGAGCTTCTTCATTCTCGTACGAACCATTAGCGGCCTTATAGGCTTCCATATTTCTCAGGCAGTCTCGATCGTAACCGCTGCTTGTATTTCGGACAGCACCGCTTGTGTTTTCATAAAAATCTCCGGACCATACACTATTTGCGGCGCCTGAAATATTACCTTCGGAAAATTTAGTATCAAATACCGTAGCAAGTTCTGAATAATTTTCCATACCGGCGATTTTTGCGCCAATGCGGTCGACTGCAAAAGAAACTTCGGCACAGTTGTAAGTAGAGGGAATAAAGTAATCTTCCCCGGCTTCCAGATATTCATCCCGGTTAAATCTTGCCAGGGTATCCATAATTGCAATCGCATAATTAAGATTTTCCTCTTCAGAAAAGGAAAGCTTTTCCTGCCCGGATTTATCGTAATAATTCACAGGATCACAGGCACAATAAGAAAACCAGTTCAGTCCATCACGGGCAGAATCCATAGTGATAAAGGTCTTTAATGCCGGCGCATAGTCACGCTGAGCTAAATTATAAAAGAGGATATCGGTATTTATAATTCCTGCTGCATTTGAAAAAGAAAGTTGATTTCCAGAGCTATAAGGACTTCCCCAGGTATCATAGCAATTTACACTCTTGCAGTTAGAATTATCCCCAAAAACAGATTTTAGACTTCCCCTGAAATCATAGCAGAAGGCATCTGCCGAAGAATCATTATATAAAGATAAAGCAGGCTTACCAGCAATATTTATATTTATAGAAGAAATCTGTCCGTCAGCATGGGGAACAGCAGAGTAACTGTCGCTTGTCTTAAAGTTCTGAGCCTGACTTACAGAAGCATTATCATAAGAAAAATCAGTTCCGCCACGACTGTCATTTGCAGCTGAATAATCATTCAAATTGCTGGCAGCAGATGATTCATAAAATTGACTTCCCCCGCCTTCAATTCCTTCATCAGAAAGAGAAGTTTCAAATGAATAATTTCCATGAATTGCCCCTAATAGTGTGGCGGCTTCCTGTTCGGAATTTCTCCTTCAAAATTATTAGACATTTCACGTATTCTATCAGACATTAATTTGACTTCTTTCTGCAGTTTATCAATAGTCTTAGCCTGTTCAACAGCGACATTCTGAATCTGGTTTACAAAGTCTTCCATGTAAGCAAGCTTCATTTCAATTGCAGTTAGGCGCTCATCAGTTTCTTTTTCCATGTTCTCACATCTTCCCCTTACTATAAAGCAGCTTATCACCGTCATAAATAGCATAAGCTTTATAAAGTGCGGGATAAAAAAGCTTAAAAGAATTATTTACCTTCTCAGGTGTCGAAAAATTATCAATCTTTTCTATTCTTTTCCCATCTTTTGCACGAACCAAAACAACACGCAAAATCATGATTCTTCCTTTTCAAATTCTGAGTCAAAATCTATTAGTTTTAATCTGAAAACTGGTAAATATACAAGAAAACCTAACAAATCAAAAATAATAAAAAGAGTACATAAATAATCAAAATAAAAATCTAAAGATTCAAGTACAGAAAAATTATGTTTTTTCATACCTATAAGACAGGTTCCAATAACACTCGCCAAAAATCCTACAAAGATAAATTTTACAAATCCTTTTATAAAAATGTATACACCAATTAATGTTTCATTTTTGTTCATATTCTTATGATAAAGCTGAAGTAATGTAAAGATAAAAACACAAAGAACAATAATTGAGTTACAAACAAGTGTTTTAATTATCGTAGTTTTTTTCGGAATACACAGTAGTGTAATAAAAGAGTTCTCTGTAACACCAGGTTCCATCTGTAATACATTACGCAAAGAATTTATATACATTGAAACTGAGAAAATAAAAAAGGCAATAACCATAGTTTCAAAGAAACTCGGAATTATTTTCTTCTTCGCAGAAGAAATTCCAATAACAAAAATTGCAACAGCAAATAAACAGTCCAAAATAAACAAAACATTTAACGGAACTATTGACAGGGGAACTAATGCAATCAGGGCAAAAAAAACAAATAAAAAGTTCGAAATCTGTGTTTTAATTTTCATAATCAAAAACTCCTGATAAACTATTTCAACTCTTTCAATTGGATCTTTCCGCTGTTAAAAGATTCTTTTAATATTTCAATAAAATTATCTGGCAGTTCATAGAATTTTTCTTCATAAGAATAAACAAATAGATTCTCATGAAGTTTAATGAAATGGCCTCCAAACTTTTCAAGAAACTCTACTGCTATTGGATTAGCAGTAGCACAGTTAAATTCATCATTAGTCATAATAACACCTCTTATAAAAATCCTATTTCAAAAACATTCCAGCATTACAAACAAAATCATCATCGTCGTAATCCTCGTCTTCTTCATAATCGCCGTCATCAACGATAATCTCTTCAGCCAGAATGTTTCCATGTTTATCTTTAATAAACCTGCGCCGTGTAACAGTTTGGGACTTTCTCTTTCTGGCTAGCTGTCTTTGTTCTTCCAAAAGCTCAAGATGCCTTAATTCCGCGTTATGTTCCGAAGCTTCCCAGTCATGCGCCGCTGCAAAATCACTCATGGCAGAAACAAATAGAATAATTGCAATTAGTATTAACATAATCATACCTCCTGCAGTTTCTACACGACATTATAAACGTCAAGGGTGTCAAAAATCGTCACTGTGCCAATTTTTTTGGAGAAATTTTGAATTATTTACAGCTTTTCCGCCATCTTCCGAACTTCTGCCGCATACATCTCTTTCAGCTCCGTCGGGTTAAGCACTGTTACAGAAGCTCCAAAACGCAGAACCCAGTAAAGTGTTTCCTGAATCTGGTTCGATTCAAACGTAAGGTAAACAGTACCGTCTTCATTCTGTTTACATTCCTGGTTCTTGTGCCAAGTTCGCTCCAGAATATAAGTATTAATCGACTTATCAAAAAGAAGCTCAATTTTCTGAGGTTTGCTGTCGTTATTCCAGATACCAAAGTTCGGGTCTACATGAATCTTATTCTTAAAATCAGGATCAGGTTCAAAGCTATCTCCAAGCTCAATATCTTTCATGCGTGCAAGTGTGAATGTAGCAAACTTATCATGCTTAGGAGAATAACCTAGTACATACCAGTCTCCCTTCTGGTTGTAAATCTTATAAGGATAAAGCTCATGCGGTTTGTAGTCTGTTGCACTAATAGACCTGTAACCAAACTGCATAATCTTATGAAGCTTTGTTGCCTTAAACACAGAATTAAAAACTTCCTCAGAGATACATGGAATTGGCTCTGCAATAAACTCAACGTCATTCATAAAATTAGACTGAACTTCAACCTGATTTGGAAGCATCTGAGCCAAAGTCTCATAAACTTTTGTGATTGTATTTTTAAGCGGTGTGTTGTTGTAACGCTCCATTAAAGGCAGGATTCCAGTAACTGCAAATACCTCACTTTCTGTAAGCATCATATTTTTTACAAAGTAAGTATTGTCACTATAGTAGTAGCCCTTACGCATTCTGTCATATTCAATCGGGGCGTTGTAATAGATTTTAAGTTCATCTATATCACGCAATATAGTACGTCGCGAAACCTCCAGCTCTTTCTGAAGCTTCTCAACACTCGGATAAGACATGTTCTGTATAGCCTGTTCAATCTTGAAAAGTCTGAGAGGCTTTGTGTGATTTTCTTTTTGTTTTGATTTATTTTCTGTGTCCATAATAAAAATTATACCACAGAAAATTATTTTGAGGTGACAATTTTTGGCACTAAGACAATATATAATTCTAGTATAAATAAAAAAGAGGTAGACAAAATGATATGCGGATTTCCAAGTCCGGCACAGGGCTATGAACATAATCAGATAGACTTAAACTCATATGTTGTAAAACATCCTTCAGCCACAGTCTTCATGCGTATCGAAAGTTCTCATTATACCCACATGGGAATCTACGACGGAGACCTTATAGTAATAGACCGGGCAAAAAAGATAAACAAAAACTCTCTTGTAGTCTATGAATCAGAAGGACATTTTGTTCTTGGTCGTGTCTGCAACATTCGCGGTGAAACAATCATCACAGGCGCAATAACTCATGTATTACATACGGTGAAAGATTTATGATTTTACACGCCGACGGAAATTCATTTTACGCATCATGCGAACAAATCTATCGCCCCGACCTGAGAAACAAGCCGGTAGCCGTACTCTCAAATAATGATGGAATTATAGTTGCCCTGAATAAAGAAGCTAAAGCCTGCGGAATCCAGCGCGGAGACCCATATTTCAAAGTACGTGACCTCTGCAGGTATGCGGGCATTACAATCTTTTCCAGTAACTATACATTATATGCTGATATAAGCCGCCGCATCACTTCCATTTATATGGAATATGCCCCAGACATAGAATACTATTCCATTGATGAATCCTTCCTCTTTTTCGATAAATGCAACTGGAGCATAAAAGACTATGAAAAAATCGGAAAAGAACTAAAGGAACGAATCTACAAAGAAGTCGGCATCCCAATCTGCGTTGGCGCTGCTCCAACAAAAACACTTGCAAAATTCTACAACAAAAAAGCAAAGGAACACGGCGGAGTTTTCGTCTACAATCCTGATGAAGTTGATTCGTTACTGGAAAAAACAGACTGCGCCACCATCTGGGGTATCGGACCCGCCCGTGCTCAAAAGCTCCAGCTCCACGGAATCAAAAATGCACTCATGCTCAAACACATGCCATTGTGCGATGCAAAAAGGCTGCTCACTTCCCAAGGTTTTGAAACTGTAATGGAATTAAACGGCCAGCGCTGCATGGAAAAAATTACACGGCAGAAAAAAGACATAATCACTTCAAGCCGTCAGTTTTCAAAAAAGGTTTATGACCTGGCAACTCTCGAATGTGCACTTGTTGAATACACAGAACTTGCTGTAGAAAAACTCCGCAAGCAGAACTCAGAATGTAAGATAATCCAGATTTGTATTTCCACCTGCAATTATTATTCTGACAATCCCGATGAACAGTATTCTAATTCCGCATTTGCAGAACTGCCACGTCTTACATCCTACACCCCAGACTTAGTAAATGCCGCACGGCTCATTCTTCCATACATATACCGCCAGGGCTACGGCTACAAAGTAATAATGGTAACACTCCTGGACATTATGCCTGCCCAGTATCAGGGCTGGCTCTGGGTAGATCCAAAGGAAGACATTAAAAAAAGAAAACTTATGGAAGCCGTAGACAATATAACAAACACCTACGGCCGCCGCTCAATTACTCTAGCTAAATCCTGGACTAAAACCGGCTGGGAAATGAAACGCGAGTTTTTAAGTCCAAACTTCACAACAGATATAAACAGTATTCCTGTAGTTTTATAATTTTTTTATATTTTTTTTCATAGTGACGATTTTTGGCACCCTTGCCGTTTATAATTATGACCGTAAAGCTGAAAAAGGCTTTAGGAGGTAATTATGGGAACAAGCGATTCTTTAATTTCCCTTAGTGGAACAGACATGTTAATTCTTGGACTTGAATATTTGCGTCGTAAAGCAGCTGCAGCTAGAGAACAAACTGAAAGAAAAACAACCTACACAGAACGTGAAATCTACGATTATGACACAAAGAAAATTATAACTCTTCGCACAAGAACTGTTACGCTTACAGAACGTAATTAGGAGGTCTTTATGAAAACAGCAGAAGGAACTTATGTAATGTGTATTTTCACTGGTAAAATCTGTTACACAGAACGTGAAGCAGGACATGTAATTAACAGCTGTAAAAAACATGTTTACCTTGGACATGGCCGCTGTGGTAAATCATCACATGGCACTGGCAGCACTAAAGCTATTCCACGTCGTAAGTACTACTGCAAAGAATGTGGCTTCTATCATGTAACACACAAAGCTTTATACGATACAGATTCCCTCACAAGAGCCTGGGAAGATGTTTTTTACAACGAATATGCACAAAGAAAATCACGCGCTCATGCGTAGGAGGATATTATGGGAATGCTTTTGTTTATTTTGATTTTAATTATTGCAGGAATCTTTACACTTGGGGCAAAAGGCGACGAATGGTTTAATCATGGTCGCTGTTATTTCGATGTAATTGATGAATATGAAGAATGCGAGCCGGATTACAGTTCTTCTTGTGCATATGATTCAGGTAGTTCTGATAGTGAACTTTATGGTGGACTTCCCTATGGTGATGGCCAGATTTATATTGTAGACAATGAAGATCTGATAGATCAGATGGATTTTTAATCTGACAGGAGGTTTCTATGCTTATAGAAGCACGTGACAGAAACGAATATCAATCCGGTGAAGTTGTTTATTATTTGGATCATGATATTCCTATTGAAAGCGCAACAAAATTTCTCAATGAAATTGAACGCCGCGCAAAGCCAGGGGAAATTACAATCCTTCAGCAAATAAAAGGCACACCCGTAAAGTTTGAAGATAAGTGGATAAAAGATGGTTGGAGATTGTTCTGTTATGACGATTATAAAACTTCATTCAAATACAACTTAGATATTCGCTTTGAAAGGCTTGTAGATGGTCATTTCAGAAAATGGTTTATTTTTATGAATAGTAAATCTTTGCGTTTATATTTTAGAGATTCTTATCAAAACAATCCAAAGTGTAACTGGGGTGATTTCATTAAAAATGAAAGTACAGAAAATTTACAGCATGAATTGGGACAAGTGCTTCTCGAAGCTGCAGAATATATTGTTCCATTTTTTCATTCAACTAAAATTATTGCTGCAACAAATAAAGCTGAATATAAATTACTTGAAGATTTACTTGAATCTGATACTGAACTTGAATTAGCTGCAAACACTTTTTACAAATACTGTGGTTTACCTTTATGGATTTGTAATTTCAAAGATGAAAAAGATTTGGAAGAAGGAACTGTATTTAGTTAATGGTTATACTCGATTAAAAAATCAATCTGGAAAAATTTTATTTTCCAGACTTCGATTACCAAGCTTCAGCTTATCTTGTAAGAAACAACATAAATTTAAAATACTGCTTCTTAAGAAAAACTGAGGTAATTTAACTTTATTTAGTAACATATACCAAAATTTTCTTTGTATTAAAAGCTAGATTTTTTTCATGTAATGCAATTGTTGAAGTGTCAAATCCAGAGAAATCGTCATTACAAATAAAATCTTTATCTGTGTATAATAAGTTATTGTCTTCATCATAGAAATTTAACTTTATGTAAACAGACTCTTCTAATTGTCCTTCAAGTTCATAGTTAAATTCAAACCAGCCATCATCTTCTATTTGTGAAAATGCAAAATTTGTAAGTTTTATGGCAAACGAATCAAATGTAGGCTGTTTTATTTCAACAATACTTTTTAGATATTTTTTTATTTCCTCAGGATTAAAATCTTCAGTTTCATTGTTATTCTGAGTTTTTTCAAGCAATTGGTTATAATCATCAAGCAAAGAGTTATACTGATCAACTAACTCATTGTATTGTTCTTGAGACTGTTTCATTGCTTCATTCCATGCGGCTTCCCACGCAGCATCCCAAACTTGTTTTCCTTCTTTTTCTGTCATATTATCTCCCTTTTTACATTGTAGTTTTGGATATATTAGATTCTTTATAATTTTTTTCTTTAATTTTCATCTTAATTTTTTCTATTCTATGTTTGTAATATTTCTTATGACTTAAAAAATAGTTAAAAAGCATTTTAAATTCTACATCATTTTCCTTAAATGTATTATTTAAAATTTTGTAAAAATTGTATTTTTGATAATATTCATGAAACTCTATTTCTAAATTTAATGTATTAAAACGTTTATAAATCATTAAAATTTTTTGTTTATTAGACAAACCTTCTAACATAATCATAAACAACTTAATTTCTGAAATTGTTTCAGTTTTACACTCATTATTGCTTTGTATGTAATCTCCTTCCTTTTCTTCGTTTTTATCTCTATTTTTTGTAAGAATAATGCCGGCATCTTTTCGATATGTAATTTGCATTTCCTTTTTATATTTATTTGCTTCTGCCCATGTCTCTGCATAAAATCTACAGTGTGCTGAGGATTGGCAATAAAACATATCGGGATTATTACAATACGTACCATCATTATAAACACAACGTGACTTATGGCGTCTTTTATCATTTTCATCTTTTTTAACGTAGCCAATATGCCAAGGTGTTTCTGGTAGTCTAATATTATCCAATTACGTACTTCCTTACATTAAATCTTTCAAGTATTTCTAAAAAAGTTTTGGCATACCAAAAAACCATCGTATTTTATATTCATCAACACTTTTTGGTACTGGAATTCTTTGTTTTTTATCAAACCTTTGTCCATAAATAATGGCTTTTAAACTTTTACCATAATTTACAAACATTTGTTCTTCTGAATTTTTTAAATTTCTATTTACCAAACAAAATCTGTATTCCATTTCATCTTTAAAATCTTCGCATTTCAGAAATAAACATTCCAGTCGTTTTTTATCAAGAAAAAAATCCTTAAAATTATCATTATAATGGTGAATATCTGTCATTAAAACTTGGTAGTTTGTAAGACAATTTGTATATTCAATTTTTCTATCATTTATAATTGTAATATTGTTGCTTTTTAAATTATCAAAACATTTTTTAAATTCTTTTTTATCAAAAACTAAACAAACTCCAGTATGATTATCAGCGTACTGAGCCCACATGCGGGTTCTTGCCCACCCTTTAAAAAGGAAATTATCTGCTATCTGTTGAACAGTAGGCATCTCATTCCAGGTTAGATTTCTACAAAAACACAAAAATCTTACATAATCATTTCGCCTGTTTTTAGACTCAGTTAAATCATATAAAATCTTTTGTTCATCCATGTCAGCCCAGATTGTAAAAGAAAAAATTTCTGGTGAAACAAATTCCAATGGATCATTAGTATTTGGCAAACTACTTAATTTAAGTTGGTTACTCTCAATAATCTGACTGGCAGATTTAAATGAGGTATAGTGAAACAATAATTCTTGAGTATCATCACTGTAGTTAGTCAAAGTTGATAGTAAATCCATAGAACTTTATCTCGGTAATTTATATTTAATTTTTAATGTATGACTCTGCCAAGAAGGAGTATGATAAAGAACTTCATCAACACCTTCTTTAATATTCTTTTTCATAACACGACAGCACATCGGTATGCAATCACGGTATTCAGGTTTTACTTCCATCTGTTCAAAGAATTCTTTAGAAACAAGAATAATTTCAGTTTTACCAGCTGCTGTTGTTTTATCAAAAATTTTCTTTAATTCTAATTCTACCTGTTCGAAAGTCATATATTATTTCCTATTTTATTTTGCCTATAAAATATCCAATAATTCCAGAAACAAAGGTCATAATTATTCCTACAATAATAGAATCTTTATTTCGTTTCCAAAATGTATCCTTTTTCAATAATTGGTTTCATATTTAGTTTCTCCTTACTTCAACTCCGCCAGTGTCAGCAAATCATTAAAATCGCTAACTTTATGGTAAACAACCGACTCATCCTTAAACATATCCTTAAAGAGTTTTTCTGCACAGCAAATCTTGTTCTTCTCAATCTCTTTAAGCTGCATAGAACTCATAGAACCTTTTGTTTCTGCAACAAAGAAAACGTGTTTTACTTTTCCTTTTTCAAAAACAATTGCCCAGTCAGGTGAATAATTACCAACCGGAGTAGGAATCACATATCCGCCCTTAGGCATCTTTGCATAAGTACAAATATTCGAGCTGGTATCAAGTTCTTTTACAAACTTCATTTCCACGCTGTCAGCTCCAGAACCATCTGTATTGATGTAATCCAAAATAGCCTTGCTTGCATGGAAAGTTTTCTCAGAATTATAATTAATCTTTTCAGCAGTAAAGATATCAGAATCGTAGTTGCCTTCAATCTGATTATAAGAAATATGGTCAACAATAATAGTTGATTTCTGCTCAAGAATAATTTCAATTACCTTTGCAATAAACTCTTCCGGGTTCATGTGGAACATTTCAAGCTTTTCAAAGGTTAAACCTTTCAAAATTGCAACAGCAGTCTTTCTTGTAATAGTAGCTCCCTGTGCAATTTTTCCAACAAGGTCATATTTAATAGAACTCTTATGAACTCTATTAATAGTTTTCTGGTCAGAGTTCTGAACATCAAAAGACTTTCCAGAACGGAGTTCTTCTTCTGTCATATTCTCTTTCTGAATACCAGTAGTAACTGTATACATCAAACGAGAAACAGCCAGAGTATGATTTATTTCACGAACACTGTTCTTAATAAGTTCCTCACTGTCAAACTGAACTGTATAAGAATATTTGTGATTAATCTTATCCCAGAGTTCTTTAAACTTAGCAAAGTTTGCCTTATTCAAATCATTCTTCAAAATCTTTGGCTTATTAGCGTCCCCAATCATGCTGCTGAATACAGAAGGATCAAATATTCCACGTATATACTTTTGAACATCTTCTGCTACAGCTTCCAGCTGTTCTGGCACAGGAGCCAATGTTCCGTTTTCCAAATCCTGATGATACTTTGGAGTAAGCTTATTATCAAAATCAAGGTAATCAGCTTTTACCATGTAATGATAAATCAAGTTTCCTTCTGCAGGAGTAATAGCACGAGTCTCGCCATTATCGTTTACAGGCTTACCAATAAAATAACCGGCACCAACAATAACAACTCTCTGTACCAAAGTCTCTTCAATTTCTTTTTGTAAATCAGCTGCAAAATCCTGATAGCTGTCGCTCGCAATAATAGTAAGTACGTTTACAGAATGAATATCATTTCCAAGAACAGAAATATCCTGGCGCACAAGATTCTTATCAACACTCAAACGTAAACCGCGTCCAATTTCCTGTCGCTTAGTTGTTGTACTGTCAGAATGTTTCAAAGTACAAATCTGGAATACGTTTGGATTATCCCAACCTTCGCGTAAAGCAGAGTGGCTGAAAATAAAGCGGGTTGGTTCTTCAAAGCTCATAAGTCTTTGCTTGTTTTTCAAAATCAAATCATAAGCAGAAATATCATCATCGCTTTCTTTTTCTTTAGAGTTCTTAATATGGCCGCTTTTCTTATCAATACTAAAATATCCTTTGTGAGCCTTAGAAGCATCAGAACACATCTCATCAAGATATTTTGAATATGCATCTGTATCAAAAAGTTCTCTTTGCTCTGCAAGAATCTCTGCATATTCTTCTTCAAACATCTTGCCGTATTCGCCTAATGTTTCGTTTCCGTCGTCATCGTATTGTCTGTACTTTGCAACTTCATCAATAAAGAAGAGAGAAAGAGTTTTAATTCCACGGTCAAAGTTTTGTCTTTCTTTTTCAAAGTGACTCTTAATTGTTTCATGAATCTGGATACGTCTCAAATCCTGTTCACTAACATCACCCTGAATCTGGTTGATATAAAGCTCTTTACCATTTAAGAAAGAAACACGACCTGTAAACTTATCTACATCAGTAATTGTGTATCCTTTGTACTGTTCCATTTCTCCGCTTAAAGCGTAAAGGTCATTCTTATATTGAGAATCTAAAAGCATATAAACACGCTTTGGAGTAGAACTTGATTTCTGTCTCTGTTCCAGCTCAATTCGTGCCTTTGGTCCTTCTGGTGTAACAATTACATCATTCAAATAAAGGTAAGCATCAACGCCCTTTAAGTTAGTAACCTTAAATCCCTTTACTTCAATCTTCTTTACAAGCTTTTCATTGTAAGCATCCAGTGCATCAAGTTTATAAATCAAATTGTGTTTTACTGCATGAGTAGCGGAGTAATTCAAAACAAAAAGCGGCTTAAACTTTTTAAGGGCATTCTGTGTTCTGTCACCACCCATTTTCTGCGGTTCATCCATAATAATAATTGGACGGTTTGCTGCAATTACATCAATCGGGCGGCGGCTTGCAAATTCATCACGCTTTGAATAAATAATACGGGCTTCCTTACTGTTTCCGTCTTCCTTCAAAGAAGCATTAAATGCCTGTGTATTAATAATCATTACATTGATATTTGCATCACTAGAAAAACTATCCAGCTGGCTCAGATTCGAAGAATTATAAATGAAAGTACGAGCCTTTTTTCCGTAAGCATCCTGAAAGTAATCTACAGTATCTTGAATACTTAAAAATACACCTTCACGAATTGCAATAGAAGGTACAACTATAATAAACTTTGTCCATCCAAATTCTTTGTTCAGTTCAAAAATAGTTTTGGTATAAACAAAAGTCTTACCTGTACCGGTTTCCATTTCAACATCAAGGTTGCAGCAGCCCATATTGTTTACAAGCTGTTCAGAACGTTGAATACCATTATAGTCCTGTACTGCATGAATATTTTCCAGAATCTGGTTAGCATTCAATGTAACTTCGGCATTGTTATAGCCTTCCATGGAAAAATCCATTTCCTGTTTACCCATATCCATGATATATGAACTTTTTTCCTGAAACGGCTGACTATATTTTTTCTTAAAAACATCAATTACAGAACGAACTGCTTCTTTCTGGTATTTAAGCTCTTTATAAACGTATTTCATTACAGCACCTTCCTTTTTGTATCTGGACTATAGGTATTAAAAATCTGTTCAAAGTTCATTGCTACGCTATCGTTAGCAATAGAATTATCCTTCATTACATAGTAATAAGGTTTCATTTTGGCAATTTCAGTAATTGTCTTGTCATCAATTTCTTTATCAAAGCAGGCAATCAAGAAGTTTTTATTCACCTTAAAAATCTGCTTTCCATTGATTTCTGAAATATCCAGCTTACAATCAAGCGGAACTCCAAGTTCAAGCATAACCTGAAAAAGCAAATCTTCATTGCTTCGATCTTCCTTAATGTTATATTCCAAATCATCAAACAAGCCAGGTTCGTAATCTGTTGGAGAATAATAAACATCTTTCATATTGGTTGAATCCAGCTTTAAGCTTCTAAAACCAATATCTATATTTTTTGCCTTTTCTCCAAACTCTTCTTTCAGTTTCTTTCCTGCAAGTCTGATTCTTTCTTTTCCAATCTCACAAAGATTATGAGGAAGTTTTTTATTATCCAGATATTTAATTGCATTCTGAATAATAGGCTTTGTAAAATTATTTGCCGTAGTTAAAGCATCATCAAGATTTTCCGGCAGCTGAACCATAATAAACTTTGTGTTAGATTCCGGCTTTTCAATATTAAGCCTCATTATTGATTCTGCTGTAGTAGCACTTCCAGAAAAGAAGTCCAGAACAGTTGCATCTTTCAAATCCATAAAAGAAGCAAGCTTTTGAATCAGCTCATAAGGTTTTGGATAACTAAAGCAGTCAGAACCGAACAAAGATTCTAGATAATTTTCTGCACCTCTTGTAGTATTACAGTCATCAATAATATTGTTTGGAATAACTTCTATAGTTGCACCAGGTCTAATCTTACTTCTAGGAACTCCGTCATATTTTGGAGCCTTACCAAAAGAAACATCTCCAGCCGCAATCAGTTTATCCATGTCTTCTTTGCTAATCATCCATTGGCGGGTCCATTCTACACCAGAAGGAGATTTAATTGTGTAATACTTTTCACTTTCCGGATTAGAACGTTCTTCATTAAAAGAAAGACTTCCACTAAACCAAGGCCCTTTAGGGTCATTGTCAGGATTCTTAAACTCATAATCACAAACTTTTTTCTCTACCCAAGGTTCAAGCATTGTTTTGTTTTTTGCATAAACAACAATATACTGCTGGAGCGTTCGTGACCAGGAATCTTTTTTACCTTTACCGTGAAGCCACATAAAAGTATTTACATAATTCTTTTCATTAAAGATTTCATTGCAGACTTTCTTTAAGTTCTCAATTTCGCCTTCATCTATACTGATAAAAATAGCTCCGTCGTCTGTCAAAAGGTTTCTGGCAAGTTTAATACGAGGATAAATCATATTAAGCCAGTCTGTATGAAATCGTCCGTTTGTTTCGGGATTTTGCTTTAATTTGTTTCCGTCCTTATCAATCTGTCCGCTAATTGCAAGGTATTCTTCATAGTCCTGTGCATAGTCATCTTCATAAATAAAATCATTACCGGTGTTATATGGCGGATCAATATAAATCATTTTGATTTTATTCAGATAAGTTTCCTGCAATACCTTGAGGACTTCAAGATTATCACCCTGTATATAAACATTATTTGTATCAAAGCTGCCGCCTTTACCGTCACGACCTGTACTTTCTTTTAAGTATGGTCTTAAAGTTGCAGACGTAGGAGCATTTACAATATTCAATGCTTTTGTTTTTTCAGGCCAGGAGAATACATATCTTTCAAAATTGTCTTCAGAAACAGAAGCGTTTATTTCTTTCATAAGAACTTCTTTATCAATAGTTCTTATTACTTTTCCATTTTCATCTACAGTCTCAGTTACTGCAGAAGGAAAAAGATCTGCGAGTTTTTTATAATTTTCATCAGCTGCATTTTTTGAATGCATTTTTAATTTATCCATTTATTAAATCCTTTATTCTACAAAACCTTACGCTTAGTATCTGGACTGTAAGTCTTAAAAATCTGTTCAAAATTTGCAGCAACAGCATCATTATCCATAGAGCTGTCACGAACTACAAAATAATATGGTTGTTTCTTTGCAATCTCTTTTACAATGTCATCAGTTACACCAGAATCAAAAGTAGCAATGAGGAAGTTTTCTTCTCCAACATTGAAAACAGTTACTCCGCCAATTTTTTCTTCATTGATTTTAGAAGAAAGTGGAACACCAAGTTCAAGCATTGTTTGGAAGAGTAAGTCTTCGTTTGTTCTATCACCTTTGATGTTGTCTATAAGGCCATCCAAGGTGGATTGTGTTACTTCTTCTGGATTGTAATAAACATCTTTCATGTTTGTTGAATCAAGCTTGAGAACTCGGAAACCAGTGTCTAAATCTACAGCGGTTAAAGCATTTTCTTCGCGGATTTTTGCCCCTGCACGACGAATACGTTCTTTACCAATTTCACAAATGTTTTTGAATCCTGCATTATAAAAATCTGTATTTTCTGCACAAGGTTCAGGTAATTGAACCATTATAAAGTGTAAATTTTGATTATCCTCTAAATCATTTTGCAAAACAGAATGTGCTGTTGAAGCACTACCTGAAAAGAAATCTAAAACAATAGAATTATCATCACAAACCAATTTAATTAATCTTTGCATTAATTTAATTGGTTTTTTACCATTTGGAAATTCTATCTCTCCTTCTTTTGACAAATTATTATAATCTATATCATCCCAAAGTGTTGTTAATTTGTCTAAATAAAAATATTGTGAACCTATTTTTTCTACAGCATCAGATAAAAACATCATCATTCTACGTTGTTCACCTTTATATAACACTTCAATTGTTTTGCCTTCATTTTTTCCTTTGATTGGTTCATATTCTAATCCATACATAGGATAATCAAATTCTTTTGTTTCTTTTATTACTGTTTGTCGTACACTACTTTGTGCGTTAGTTGTCTGGAATATTTTATCAGCATATTGATTATATACATCTTCTTCTGAAATACCTTTTTCTTTAGCGAAAGCTGTAATTGATTCAGTTCTTAGTGTTTTATAACCATAAAATTTCATATTATTTTTAGTATCTTCTTTTAATAGTACTTTGCCAGATAATTCAGCGACAACAGAAGTGTATTTCCAACTTTTACCTTGAATTTCATACGATTTTATTCTTTCAAATAGAGGGGTTTTAATATATACAGGGTTAAATGCGATTTTTGTTTTATCTTTTGCATAAATCAAAATGTATTCTGTTGCATTTTTTAAACTTTTTCCTTCTGAGCTTCCAGAAACTCCTCCGACTTTTGTTTTTACTGATATTAGATTTATAAAATTATCAGAACCATAAATCTCATCTAATAATTTATTAAGATTATCTACTTCATTTTCATCAATATGAATGAATATAATTCCATTGTCTGTTAGAAGATTTCTAGATAATTTTAATCTAGGATAAATCATATTTAACCAATCTGTATGAAATCTTCCATTACTTTCTGTATTCTGAACAAGTCTATTTCCATCTTTGTCAAACTGTCCGCTTTTTTCAAGATATTCTTCTGTAGATTCACTAAAATCATCATTATAAACAAAATCATTTCCTGTATTATATGGCGGATCTATATAAATCATTTTAATTTTGCCTAGATAGGTTTCCTGCAAAAGTTTAAGAACATCAAGGTTGTCACCTTCAATATAAAGGTTCTCGCTGTCAAAGCCTCCTGGCGTTCCATCTTTACCAACGCTTTCTTCTTTGCAAGGACGTAGAGTTTCGCTTATAGGGCTATTAGCTGCAAGAATAGCTTTGCGTTTATCCGGCCAGGTAAACTGGTAGCGTTCTTCTTTTCCATCAACAACTTTGCAGTTTATTTCCTGCATCAAAATATCTTTATCTATGCAATGCTCAATAATTGCATTTCCTTCTTCGTCATATCCAGTAATAGTTTCTGTCACTGCATTAGGGAACATGGCAGAAAGTTTCTTAAAATTTTCATCTGCAATATTTGCTGTCTTCATATTCAATTTATCCATTTTAGTCCTGCTCCTTGAACTTCTTTAATTCTTCTATATGTTTTTTTATGCTGTTTACTTGTTGCACTAATTCAAACTTTCGTCTTGGCTGTACTTCAAGTCGTGCTTTCTTTTCAATTGTTTCTAAGCTTTTTTCCAAAGCCTTAATGGTTTCGCTGCGTTCAACCGCATCCTGCAAGTCTTCATCAGCTTCTTTATAAAGATTGGTTCCGGCAATCTGAACAATAAAGTTTTCATAAACCTTATCTATATCAAGTCCGTTTATTTCCAGATTAAAGTCTTTTTCATCAATCCAGTCTGTATGATAATAAGCCGAAACCTTAAACTCATTATTTCCGCCCAGAGCTTCTTTTTTGTATCCAATCCATGCCTGAACTTCATTCTCAAAACAGAGAATAAAAAGTATATGATATGGAATCTCTCTGTCAATTTGTAATAATACATTTTGATTCAGGTCTTTACTATTAAGTTCTACTTTAAAAACTTCAATCTCTGTAACAGTCTTACCAGGTGCAAGATTCAATGTACTGGCAGCAATTTTATTATTCCAGATAATCTGCTGAATGTTCTCTGTAAACACTCGCTTCATTGCCGGAGTTATAGAGATATTGTCATAAAACTTCTGCTTTGGAATTCTTTTTGTAACAATGGTGGACTCTGGAAAACTAATCATTCATCATCCTCGTCATCTTCTTCATCAAATTTTTTAGATGTATTGTTGTTAGATTTATTTCCATAATCAAGGTTCACGTAATAATCTAAAATATCATCGGGGTCTTCTAAATCTTCTTCTTTTATGAATTCAAATTTTTGATTTTTTTCTTCGGGGTACCAGTCATCTATGCTTTCCCAATCACATTCCTCCTCAACCTCTGGATCATCCCATATTTTGGGAGCTTTCTTTTTTCTTTCGAAAAGCTTGTCACTATTATAATTAACAGGATTACCCATATCTAACATATTTGGGCCATCAAAATCCATAAAAAATTCTTCTGGATAATCTCTGAATGCTTTTGGTCTTGGTATTGCAAAACCTTTTTTATTTATTTTTTCGCAATATTCTATAACTTGTTTATTTCTATTTAGTGTATATTCAATACATTCAGGCGCATATATCTCTTGTGTATCTTCATCTGAAGTTTGATATTTATTCCCATTACTATGCTTATACATTTTTAATGAAAAAGTAGAATTTAAAATTTCATTTTCAAAAGAACCTGATCCATTAATTATTTCCCTAATGTCTTCTAGTAATTGTTTTAGTCTTTTATAAGAGTAGTTATGGTCTTCTATAAGATGTGATAGTTGAATATAAATAGATTTGTAGAGAGATTGGATGTTCTTTACATTTTTAAATTGTTCAGAAATATTCTTATATAATTCACGTTCACCAAATGTTTGTTCATCTGTAAACAACCATTTTGTAAATAAATAATGTTTGACAATATTATCTGAAGAAATAACTTTACCAGGAATAATTGTACTGGCTGCAATTTTGTACATATTTTCCAATTTTACCAATACTATTACTTGATACTTAATTGAACGATATACTTCTCTTACGATTCTATGTAAATCTGAGTGTACAAAAAGATTACCAATTTCAATATAGATAAAATGGATTTCATCATATCGAGAATCTGAATCTTTAGGTTTTGTTATATCCAATAAATCATAATTAATTGAAGCGTATAATTTACAATTCCGTATTTTATATTTTTCAATATCATTATTAGAAAATATTTTACTAAGAGGTATGTCTAAGTTCTTAACACAGTTTTCTGGTATTCCAAATTCCGTAAACATAAATTACCTCACAACAAAGAAACAAATAAGTTCAAAGTCGTCGAGACCCTTTATGTTGAAATTATTGATTGTGGTTCCGCCACTGTGGAAGAGGCTATCAATATCACTCATATCTTTAGTTTCAATAATAGAATCAATTGCTTTACTCAATAATTCAGAACATTGTTTCATGTTCTTTCCATTGCGAGTTTCTTTATTAAATATTGCACAAAGCTCTGTATTAGGAGTTGTTTTTCCTTTACACAAAAGGCGGATATTATCCAGCATCTTTTTTGCTTCAAGATGATTCAACTGAATTTCACCATCTTTCTTAATGTACACCATATAGAAAGGATGTAATCTGTTTTGATTCTTAATGTTTACAGAATTAGAACGATTCTTAAGAATAAAGATAATTCCTTCTGGTAATTCTTCTGTTTTCTGTACAACAGCATGAAGCCCATAAGGAGTATGATCCAAAGTATTTCCTTCGTCTCGGTATTGCAATAAGTCCAGACGGAACTCATTCAATCCCAGGTCCATAATTGAAATACCAGAATTCATTTCTTCAATATCAACAACTTCTTCCTTCAGTTTCTGAAGTTGTTCTTTACGGTAATCCAGATCTTTCTGTTCTTCTTCAAGAATGTTGTCATCAGCTGTAGCAGTCATATCAACAATTTTCATTCTTGTTTCTACACGGCCTTTAAGATTGATGTATTCATCAAGTGTCAAATCAGGCCAGAAGTTTACAAGTTGGATAACAGAATTTTTACTTCCGATACGGTCAATACGTCCAAATCTTTGAATAATTCGTACAGGGTTCCAGTGAATATCATAGTTTATAAGGTAGTCACAGTCCTGCAAGTTTTGACCTTCGCTGATACAGTCAGTTGCAATCAAAATATCAATACTTCTGTTGTCATTTGGATAAATTACATTCTTATCTTTTGATATAGGAGAGAAGTAAGTAAGTACAGCGTTTAAGTCACAGCGGAACTTATCAAGTGTAGATTTTCCTTCGCTTGTACCGCTAACCATTGCAGAGTTAAGAGAATATTTGTCTTTAGCAAACTTGCTTACATTGTCATACAAGTAATCGGCTGTATCAGCAAAAGCTGTAAATACGATTACCTTTTTATTTTCACCATTAATTGGATGCTCAATCTTATTTGAAATCATCTCTAAAAGCTTATTGAGCTTAGAATCTTTTTCAGGGGTAATATCAGAAATTAAATCCTCAAGTCCACTTAAAACACCAACATCATATTCCAAATCTTTGAGCCAGGTTTTATAGTCCATATCGTTCAAGTCAATTTTTACTTTCTTTCCGATTGTGAACATATCTGCTGCATTCTGGTCATCATCATCAATATCATCATCGTATGCTGAAAGATCAGTTAGATTAATTGATGAGTTCAAAGAGTTTTTATTAAGATCAAATTCATTAACAATTTTAATTGTCTGATTGATATAATACTTTACACGCTGCAATGTAAGTCTGAATGAATAAACAGAACTTTCAAGACGCTTCAAAAGGTTTATTGCCATAAGGCGGCGAATACCAAGTTCGCGTCCCATCTGGTCAAATCCACCAGCTCCAGTTTCATCATCCAGATTAAGGTCATATTTTGCACGCTTACTTGGGAAAATAAATAATGAAGGAACATAAACAGTAAGCTTCAATCTATTCAGTTCTTCAAAAATAATATTGAAAGTTGCATCGCTTTCAGAATCTGTTAATGGTGTCTGAACCGATATTGGATGTAATCTTGTAGGGAATGTTCCAATATCTTTTGTGTCGTAATATTTTTGAATATGTTTACGGCTTCGAGCGATAGTAACGCTGTCCAAAACTTCAAAGAAATCAAAACTTAATTGATTCAAAAGATTTTCAGTTGTTCGTTCTTCAGATGGAAGCTTGCTCCATCGTGTAAAGGCTCTTTGTGCCTGGGCAAAAATATCATCAATAGAACTTTTGGTATCAAGGCGTTCATCAAGATTTTCCGAAACACCTTCGTATGCAAGCGCAAGCTGATTTTTCAAATCAAGGAATCTGTTATTTACAGGAGTTGCACTAAGCATTAAGACTTTAGTTTTTACACCTTGCTTAATAACTTTTTCCATCAACTGCATATAACGATTTTCTTTTGTATTTGCATGAGTACCAATACCATTGCGGAAGTTATGAGATTCATCAATTACAACAAGATCATAGTTTCCCCAGTTTATAAAAGCCAGGTCATTTCCATTTGACTGTCCGTGTGTACGGTTTAAATCGGTATGGAATAAAACATCATAACGCAGTCTGTCATCTGCAATAGGATTATTCTTATAGTTGTTTTTGTAAATGTTCCAGTTATTAGCTAGTTTCTTAGGACAAAGAACAAGAACGCGGCTGTTACGGCTTTCATAATATTTTATAACAGAAAGTGCAGTAAAAGTTTTACCAAGTCCGACACTATCAGCAAGAATACAGCCGTTGTATTTTTCAAGCTTATTGATAATAGCAAGACATGCATCCTGCTGGAAGTTGTAAAGCTTATTCCAGATTGCGCTTTTCTTAAAACCAGTAGCTTCTTTAGGAAGAACATCTTCGCTAATATCTTCCAGAAACTCATTAAAAATATTGTACAAAGTAACAAAGTACAAAAACTCAGGGGCATTTTCGTTATAAGCATTTGTAATATTATCAATAATTATATCAGTTACTTCCTCAAGTTTGTCTTTATCATTCCATAGATTATCAAAAAGATTGATGTAAGCAGTAGAGATTGGAGCTTCAGTTTTCTGCACCATATTGTAAGCATTGTTACCACGCTCACAACCTAAATCTACAGTAGTAAAACCCTGTATTGGCATATAACTTTTATCATCAACATTGATAAAGCCAACCATATTTTCAGAAGTAGTATTGGTCTTAAAAGTTACCTTATTCTTAATCCATTCCGCACATTCTTTAGCAATAGCCTTTTGCGAAAGCTCATTACGAAGCTTAATCTCAAACTCAGTACCATAAAGACTACGCTCACGGTTCAATTTAGGAATATAGAACTCACGCTTTTCTTTCTTAGCTTTTTCTGTATTAAAAGTAGGAGAAGTAAAAATAAAACGCAGCTCATCAATGTTTCCCAGCTGCTCCTTCAATTCCTGATAAGCATAAATAGAAAAACAACTAGCTGCGATAGAAACTTTGCTATTAATTTTAATGTTTTGCTTTAAGTCTTGTGCCAGTGTTTTATTTACGTTATCTATCAGTTCCATGTTACAAATCTCTACCTATTATTATAGAAATCATTATAACATAAATAATTTACATAATCACATTATTTCTTACACTCTCCATTCTTCCCTCAACACAAGTCCCCCCCCATACTCGCTGACTATTCGTTACAATTCTCTTAAATCCTTTTTCCTGCACACGTATACTAAGTCACTTCTGACTGTTTATAGATTCATTATTTGTTATTTTTTCAAAAATTTTTAAACTTTTTTTCAATTTCATTTCCGAATTTTCATTGTCTGCGGATATATAATATATGTGGAAAAAGTAATTATGAATTGCATAGCTTTGGGGGACCCCTACCCGGTTTTAAATGAAAAACGGGAAATTGAATGCTTTATAGACGTAGAAGCATTGCACCTTTATAGGGTAGAAAATGGTATTTCAGAAAAGAAGAAAAAACTGCGCCTGCGGATTGCAGACGGCAGCATCTGGCTTCATTTTAAAAAGACTTCTGCCAACAACAGATTTACTGTTAGCGGGACTCTTTCTGGGAAAACT
>NZ_JHVB01000009.1 GCF_000619925.1 Treponema sp. C6A8
AATTTTCTTTGCATTTTTCCTCCAAAAGTGTCCAACTTTTGGGGTTCAGTTCAAATTCGCAGTTCCCTAACGGTCAGTCGTCCGCTGCGCTCCCGACCGCTCCGCGCTGCTCATTTCTCGGCGCAGTGCAGTTTTACAGTTACTTGAATAATGGATGTGAAACTAAAAAAAAAGCTTCCGGTCGCGGGTCGCAGGTCAAAACCGCGCTATATAGCGCTACATGCTGGTTGTGGCAAAGAAACCATATAACGGGCCTGACTTCGTCAGACCCACCACAACCAGAATGTTTTTGCCCCGCGTCCCGCTCCCTTGCGCTTTTTTTTATCAGGCTCACTACAAAGTTATTCTATATCTTTTCATCGTCAATGCCCCTAATAAGTCTTCCCAAGTTAAAGCGAGCGGCCGGCGCTTCGCGCCGGCCGGGGAACTTAATTAGCACTTGGCAGTGGAATACGCTCATCTGTCAACCAAGTTGATAACTTTGATTTAAGTGATGTTGCCCCAAATGTTCCTTCTGCCGTAATATGACTATCTGGAGAAGAAGGGAAACTTTCATGATAAGTATCTACCCCGCTTAACCAATAACTATCTGATAATGTGCAAGGAAATGCTGTAAGAGCTCCATTTAAATCTTCCAAATCAAAATAATAATAATTAGTATAATTATTCATCATATCATATGCTCTTCCACTCCCCTGCCGCAATTCATATTTTGTTTCAGTACCATCTTTAGTAAGCACATAATTTGAACCACATGGATTATTAATTTTTTCAACTTTCCATCCATTTAAGTTTCTTAAGAATTTTAATGAATACTTAAAATTATCTTGATGTAATTCCGTCCAGCCGTTTTCTATTGCCTTCCATTTTACAAAATACCCTTCTGAATCAAAAAACATTAATCTCTTATTATTATCATTATCCTCCGAAGTATTTTCGTATTCACTATAAACAGAGCTATAGTCATTTGAATTTATATAAATTGATTTTTTTTCAATTTTATCCTCGTTTGGTTTATTTTCATACGCATAACCTTTTATTCCACTGGATGTTATTTTCATATCCCACCATTTAATAATATCCATATTAGAGTCTTGAAGTGGATTTCTAACACTCAGTTCTTTTTTTGTTTTTCCAGAAGAAGAGCAGTCAAATCTTACATAAGAATGTTCATTATTACCTCTTTTATGGCCTTCATCAGTATTTTTGTTTGTCATATAAAGCACTGTATCTAAAGTATCAATAGAATTTTTTGTACATTTCAAAACAGAATCATATACACCTTGGAAATGATTAGCATCGATTTGCATAGCATAAACTTCAACTCTAGAGAAAATATAGGCTATGTTTTCACTTGAATCGTAATCAACTTGAAATGCTTTAAGTAAAATTTTCATACCTACATTGTTTTCTATCTGATAAGTACCAATAACTTCATCAGTAAAAAGTTGCCCAAATCTTAAATTTCCAATTGCATCAGCTATTTCACCCTTAGTCATCTTAAGAATACACTGTGTTGTACTTACCTCACCAGAAAGGATTTTGTAAGTATATTCTTGCTCTCTATAGAAGCCTGCACCTGTAAAGCCATCATAATTACCATCAGTACTAGTAGGTACAGGAGTAAGAGCACTGGAATCAACTGTAACTGTATTATTCGTATCTATTGTAAGAGTATAATTGACAGGTACGGCGGTTCTTGCACTTTGATTACTAGAGATTTTTACATTTGTATCCAGAGCATTAATTACAGCTCTTGGACTCGCAAAAACATCAGTCTTGCTTCCTCCGCCCGCATCATCACTCATGTTAGCACAGCCGGCAAAAGAGAATAAAAAGGAAGAAATTAAAAGGATTGTTAAAAGGCAGGTTTTGTTTTTCATAAGACACCTCCGATGGTTTTAACCACAGTAAACGGGCTTGGCCCTAAAAAGCTGCAACGCAGCCTTCGCTCACTTTTTTGATTGAGATGTCGTTTCTATAGAGAATTATCTTTCCCAAATTTCATTCTGTCAAGAAATATTTTAATAAATTGTTATATTTTTTTTCGATTTTTTATCCTCTTCATTTCCGAAATTTCAAAGTCTGCGGATATATTAACTATAGAAAGGAGATTTTTATGGGAAATATTAAACCAGTTGAAGAATTAAAATTTTCGGATAACTTCATGTTTAATCAGGTTATGCAGGATGACAGTACTTGCATCGGACTTTTGGAACGGCTTTTGAAAATTAAAATTGATCACATTGAACGGGTTCAATTAGAAAAGGAGATAAAACCATATTACAGTTCAAAAAGTGTAAGGCTTGATGTCTATGTAAAGGATAGTGATAAAGTTTATGATATTGAGATGCAATCCAGAGATTACGAAGATCTTCCCAGAAGGTTGCGATATTATCAATCCATGCTGGATGCAAATGCCTTGGTAAAAGGACAGCGATATTCTGAACTGTATGACAGTTTTATTCTATTTATATGTAAAAATGACCCTGTTGGTGTTGGTTTTCCAGTATACACTTTTCTTGAAACATGCCAGCAAAATAAAAATATCCTTTTGGAGGATGGAACTCACAAATATTTCTTTAATGCTGATGCGGCTGAAAAGGAAAAAGATGTTGAAATCCGCAATTTTCTGAATTATATTAAAACAGATGATGCTTCTGATGAGTTTACCAGAAAGATTGATGATATGGTAAAACGTATAAAGCAGAATGAAGAATTCAAGGAGCAGTACATGTTTGAATCATTGGCGTTACAGGATGAACGCAGATGGCAAAAAATTCAAGACGCTGTCATAATTGTAAAAAAATATGGAGCAAGTCCTCTTGAAGCTGCTAAAGATTTAGATATAACAGAAAAAGAAGTTCTTAAGGCTCTTGAAAAAGAAAAGCAGAAAGCTTAATTTGTTCCCGTAAATGAATTGACTTGTTCCTGTATGTGACCTCGCGTACAGGAACAAGTCTCTTTAAATACAGCAATAAATGACTGTGCATACAGGAACAAATCTCTTCACACACGGCAATAAGAGAGCATAAATACAGCAACAAATTATCTTAGTCATACCCGTGCCCTCTGTTACAATTTCTACGAAATTATGAAGATTAAACAGGAAGATTAGGTAAGTTATTCTGCCAGAAAGTAAAGATTGAGTTTATCCATTTCCATAAGGAATTAAAAATTTCACCAAAATTATTTCTGACTTGAGAATTCAAAACAAAAGGAATAATAAATATCGTTCCCAAAAAGAATATAAGGCATTTCTTTTTTATTGTTTTTCTCTTGAAGCCTAAAGAAAATTGAAGTGTGAGCAGAAGTAATAAGGCTATAATCAGTAAGGAACCTATAAATATAATTTTATAGGTTTGGCTGGAAAGTGTTTTTGAGAATTCAATCAGAGGAATCACAATTGAGGTAATTATTAGAAGTAATAATGAAACTGATTTTTGAACATCTTTTTTTGAAAAAATAATGCATAGCTTAAGCATAAAGAATGCAAAAAAATAATCAAAAAATGAAAGTTTAAAAATCGCTTCTATTAACGCATATATAGAGTTTAAATTTTTATTTAATTCTTGATTAAAAGCAGGAATACTAATTTTTAATAAAATAACAATAGCAGTTAAAAGAGATAAATCTGCACATAAATCTATTGCATTACAGATAAAACTTAGGAGAATATTTTTTTTCTTTTCTTTAAGATTTGATGTTTCAGATTTTTTTTCATATTCTGCTTTTTCAGATTTATTTCCTTTCTTTGATGATGTAAAAAATTTTGTAATTTTGTTGGAAAAGTTTTTTAAACTGATTTCAAAATTATCTGTAAGGATTGAAAAAAAATCTGGAATATTCAGAAGTTTCAATATTAATTTATGTTCGTTTGCTCTTGTGACAAAATTCTGCTCATTAAAATATCCTGTAAAATAATCCCGGACAATTTTTTCGAGTTCAGCAATCTCTTCTTTTGGGAAATCTGTTGGAAAAAGAAAAATGTATTCTGTAAGTCCGGTTTTCAGATGTAATTCATTTGCAATTCCATCTGTTTTGGCAAATGCAAGCTTAAAATCTGTATTTGCCTTACTTAAAAAATTACAGTTACATTGAGAACGCTCAATATTTTCACCATCATTTCCGCTCACTTCAATAGTTGAAAAATTCCATGCAAAACCTTGTTTTGTAAACAGAAATCCTCTCTCCCGTACCGGAACAGAACATGCTCTTCCTGCCCATATTGCTAAAAGGATTTTATCATCAGAAGGAAGCTGATAATATTGTTTTATTACCTTCTCTGCATTATCTGAAAATTTTGTCTGAAAAATAAAATCATTCTTCATTATAGAACTTCCTCTTCTTAAAGACTTAAATAAAAATATCTGTTATATAAAATATATTAACCCGTATTTTTAGGGATTGCAAATAAAACTGCCGGCCCTTAAATCGCAAAATAAGTTGAAAACCAAGGCTTTCTGAACTATAATTTTACTATTACACGTTTGGAGAACTGAATGAGTGACGAATTAGATCCTGAGATTTCTGCTTTGCTGGGAAGTAGCGGTGGCGCGGCTTCTGATGCGGAGCCTGTTGAAGACCTGATTGAAGATGTAGAGACTCTTGACGATGACGTTGGTGCTGGCAGCAGTTTTGGTAGTGATTTTGGTAATATGTTTGGAGCAAGTTCCGGACAGGCAAGACCGGCTTCAGCTTCCAGCGGGCCTCGTACCATTCATGATGTTGACCTTAGTAAAACTGAATTCAATAAGCTGGAAAAGCTTGTAAATGATACTCCTTCCGACGTATACGACGATCCTAAATATTACAAAACCTGTCTGACAGGCGAAAATAATATGGCTCAGCGTGTTCATCAGCTTTTAACTAAGTATTTGACTACAACTGATCCTAAAGACCGTTCGGTTTTCCGTCAGCAGATTATTACAGCATACTGGGAACTTTTGCGCGGTATGGTTGGAAAAATGTCCAGCATGTCGACTCCGCTTCCTAAACGAATGCTTGTCCGCTACGGAATCATTCTGCCTTCCCTCTTTAAGCCGGAAAATAAAGAATTCTTTTCTAAGATGATTCTGGAAAACGTAACTGGCGAGCCTGTTTTATACGTTGATGAATGGTTTAAGGAAATCGCTGCCGGCCGTATGTCAAATTCGGCAACTGATGAAGCTAAAAAGCCTCGCGCGCCTGAAAATTCTGAGGCTGCAAGCAAGGAAGAGAAGGCCCGATTGCAGCAGTTGAAGTCAAAGAACTCCGGCCGCCTTCAGAGCGCTGAAAATATTCTTAACATCAAGGAAAATGAGCGTAAGGCTATCGAAAATGAGCTTATCCGCGATATCCAGCAGATTTGTACTCATGCCGCCCTTTACGGAATGGAGCCTCATACTGCAGAACTGAATGAAGAGCAGAGAAAACTCTTCCCTGTAATTGCTGATTTGATGCGCCGTCTTTCCCGCAATGATAAGGAATTTTCTAAGGCATTTGCAGAATATAAAGAAGCAAAGGGCACTTACGAAAGCGTTGCAAGTAAAGTTCAGGCTGCGGGGGGTGAAGACGAAGAATCTAACGATACAGAAGCAGTTAAGCTTGAATTTGAAACTTACCGCCAGATGGCAAAGATGACTGTAGGTCGCCGCGGTAATCAGTTCCCTCTCTTTACCCGCGAATTCTTCCATTGTACAGAAAACGGAACCGGTATGCGCGAAAACGTAATTGAAGTTTTGCGCTGGATTGAATCGCTTGATCCGGGTGTTTTCGTTCGTATGCATAAGAATGTTGGTAACCGCATTGTGCCTTATGTTCTTCTTGCGCCAACTTACGGTGACCGCGGCTTCTGCTGGGAACCTTTTGACCGCTACAACCGCGTAACAAGCCGAGGCCGTATCGTTGTTCCTATGTACCCTCGTGATTTGAAGATTGCAGTTCTTACAGCAGTTGCAGATTTGCGCTGGCAGGTTGCAAAGGAAAAGGCTTCTTACTACTGGATGGAGGAAGGTCTTACCGGTCAGTATTACCAGCACGTTGAGCAGCTTAAGCTTAAGGGTGATTTGAAGGAATTCTTTATTGAAGATTATATCCTATGGATGACAAAGGAAAGTACTGGTGTTCAGCGTCTTGATAAGGACGTTCGCGGTATTTTCTGGCGAAACATGCCTTTCCCGAAAGAGCTTAAGGAAGATTTGCGTAAACGAAGTCTTGTTTATGATGAATTGTGCAAGAAAGACCTGAACCGCGAGATGTCTGACGGTTATTAGCCGATAATAAAAGCGAGCTTTTGGCTCGCTTTTTTTTATGCAGTTCGGAGAAGTGTTGGAGCCGGCTGCGCTAGTCTTGCCGGCGAGCGGTTCTATCGATGAACCTAAAGCGACCCGCTGTCGCAGCTCGCT
The DNA here is from genome assembly GCF_000619925.1 of Treponema sp. C6A8. Taxonomy (GTDB): domain Bacteria; phylum Spirochaetota; class Spirochaetia; order Treponematales; family Treponemataceae; genus Treponema_D. The sequence goes on from NZ_JHVB01000009.1 coordinate 6,387, forward strand.
TTTTAACGGTTCTTCGATTTTACGCTTATTCCCACCCGAAAGTTGCAGGCGGCTTGTTTGTGGCGTCAAAGTAGAGGGCATCTACAAACGGAAGTTCTGCAATCTTATGAACAATGGCGTTCATTACTTCTTTTGGCAGAAGTGCAAAGCGGGCTGTCATTACGTCTTCGCTGATTACCGGACGCAGAACGAATGTTGCGTGCTCGGCGCTGCTTGCGTATGGAAGGTCGATTGTTAAGTGCTGGAAAATCTTGTTGTACCAGCCTGAATTATGAAGTTCTGTAAGAACGATGTTATCAACCTCGCGAAGCTGGTCTAGGCGGCGGCGGTCGCAGTAGCCTTCCTGAAGTTTAAGATCGCTGTCTGCAAGACCGGGACGCTGGAAAAGCTTGATACAGGTGCGGTTGATGTATTTTGCGCTGTTTGTAATGGAAGAAGAACATGCTTCAACCTTTTCGCGCTTGTCCGGCAGGTGGTAGAAGCCGTCGCCTTCATCAGCAAATGTAAGAAGAGCCGGGAAGCGGTAAGTTCGGAAGTCGCCCTGAACACCAACAGAGCGCACTGGAAGAACTGCTCGCTTAAGCTCTTTTGTGCAGTTTGGACAGAACATGTCCAAGGTAACGCTTTCAAGTTCCCTGGTTGCTGCGAGCAGTTCTTCATCATCTTTTTTAGACCATGATTTTCCGTCGTTACACAAAACGTTGATGGAAAGTCCAGGTCCCGGGAAAGGATGACGCATAACAAGCTCGTCAGAAAGACCGAGTTTTTTACCGATATTGCGGACTTCGTCCTTGTACAAATCGCGGATTGGCTCAATAATCAGGCCTTTTGCAATCAGCTCCTGAATTCCTGCAACGCGGTTATGGTGAGTTTTGATTGTGTGAGAGTTTTTAGTTCCGCCCGACTCGATGATATCCGGGTACAAAGTTCCCTGTGCAAGCAGCCAGCTGTCATCAAGATTCTGGCGGGCTGTAACTTCGTTGCGGACAGTGATGAAGTTTTCGCCGACTGCCATACGTTTTTTCTGAGGATCAGTAAGACCTGAAATTGCATTAAGGAAGCTTTCGCTTGCGTCTTCTACGATGAAGTTTGTAAATCCGAACTTGCGGTAAGCTTCTGCTACCTTGTGGCTTTCGTTTTTGCGCATAAAGCCGTTATCAATGTGAAGGCCGAGAACTCTGTTCTGACCGAGGGCTTTATTCAAAAGTGCAAATGTGATTGTTGAGTCAACGCCGCCGCTGAGGAAGAGAAGAACGTTACGGCCGTCAGCATCTTTTTTGATGTTTTCAAGAATTACCTGAAGAACAGTGTCCTGATCCCAGTTCTTTTCCATGCCGCAGAAGTGAGCAAAGTTTTCAAAAATCTGATTTCCGCAAGGAGTATCTTTTACTTCGCAGTGGCACTGAAGGCTGAAGCGTTTTTTACTAAGATTCTGAAGGGCTGCGTAAGGACAGTCTTTTGTTGTTCCGACAACTTCAAAACCCTCGCCCGGCTGCAAAACTCCGTCCTGATGGCTCATCCAAACCTGCTGGCTTGGCTCAATTCCTTCAAAAAGCGGTGATTTTACACCGTCTTTAAGATTAAGCTGGGCAAAACCAAACTCGCCTACATCAGCCTTTCCAACTTTTCCGCCGTAAGATTTTGCCATAAGCTGATGACCGTAGCACAAGCCAAGAATAGGCAAGTCCAGTGATAAAATTTCTTCATTAAATTCTGGAACATTTTCTTCATAAACAGAAGAAGGTCCGCCACTCATAATCACGCCCTTTGCGTTTTCAAAAACGTCCAGGCTTGCAGACGGAAGTGCGATTTCTGAATAGTAGCCCAGCATACGGAATCTTTTTGCAATCAAGTGCGCATACTGGCTTCCAAAGTCTAAAACAACGATTTTTTCGCGAGCCATAAATGTCCCCTGTGAATAAAATTATCCTATTGTAGCAAAAAACAAAATTCTTTACAAAGTAAATTTTCAGGATTTTCAGGCTGCAAAATATGAGAATACATTGTCGTAACTTTAGTAATACTGTATAGTTTAAGTAAAATTTCATTTGGAGGAAAAGAATGAAAAAAATCGTTTTGACAGCTCTTGCAGCAGCACTTTGCCTTTCTTCATTGAGCGCAGCAAAAGCTAAAAAAGAAAAGTTAATTAAAATCGGCGTAATTCAGCTGGTAGAACACTCAGCTTTGGACGCAAACTACAAAGGATTCGTAGACGGTCTTGCAGAAGCAGGATATGTTGACGGCCAGAACATTAAAATCGACTATCAGAATGCTCAGGGTGAACAGGCAAACTGCGTTACAATCGCAGAAAAACTCATCAACAACCGCAGCGACTTGATTTTTGCAATCGCAACTCCAGCTGCACAGGCTGTTGCAAACCTTACATCTTCTATCCCTATCCTTGTTTCTTCAGTTACAGACCCTGAATCTGCTAAACTCGTAAAATCAAACAAGGCTCCTGGAACAAACGTTTCCGGAACTTCTGACCTTACTCCATGCGCTGCTCAGATTACCCTTCTTAAAAAGCTTGTTCCATCTGCAAAAAAAGTTGGAATTCTCTTCTGCTCTAACGAACAGAACTCTTACTTTCAGGCAAAACTGGCAGAAGATGCCTGCAAGAAAAACGGTCTTGATTTTGTAGAAGCTACAGTTTCTAACTCAAACGAAATCCAGCAGGTAACACAGAACCTCTGCGGAAAAGTTGACGCAATTTACTGTCCAACTGACAACATGATGGCAGCCGGTATGACACTTGTAAGCCAGATTGCAACTGATAACAAGGTTCCTACAATCGTTGGTGAAGAAGGTATGGTAAAAAACGGTGCTCTTGCAACTTACGGTATCAACTACTATGAGCTTGGAAAACAGACTGCAAAAATGGCAGTTGAAGTTCTCCGCGACGGAAAGAAGCCTGCTGACATGCCAATCCAGTATCTGGACAAGTGCGACCTTTCTGTAAATGAAGCAACTGCAAAAAAACTTGGAATTACAGTTCCAGCTGATTTATAATTTTTAGATTTTATTCTATAATGTCGGGCGGATGTTCTGCTTTATAATAACAGCAGGCTTCCGCCTTATTCATTTTAAAAGTAAAAGGAAAAATCTATGCCAATATTGTTTGCTATGGAAGGCGCAGTTTCCCAGGGTATTTTGTGGGGACTGATGACTTTGGGTGTTTACCTTACCTTCAGAATTTTGAATGTTGCCGACATGACCGTTGACGGAAGTTTTGCGGCGGGCGGTGCGGTTACAGCAGTTCTTATCATCAAGGGAATGAATCCTGTTCTGACTTTGCTTTTTGTTTTTATTGTTGGATGTATCTGCGGTCTTGCAACAGGTTTTATGAATACAAAGCTTAAAATCAACATTCTTCTTGCAAGTATTCTTACTCAGATTGCCCTTTATTCTATTAATATACGCATTATGGGAAAGGCCAATACTCCGCTTTTGGGAAGCCCTACTATGATGTCAGGCCTTCGTGATTTGACTGGCGGCGCCTTGAACAATACCCGTTCTTCTTTGATTATCGGTATTGTCGTAATTGCCGCTATCATCGCGCTCATGTACTGGTTCTTTGGAACTGAATACGGAAGTGCAATCCGCGCAACTGGTTCTAACGAGCACATGGTTCGCGCAATGGGTGTAAACACAAACAATACAAAAATCGCAGGCCTGATGATTTCTAACGGTATGGTTGCAATGAGCGGAGCCCTTGTTGCTCAGAGCCAGGGCTATGCTGACGTTGGAATGGGAACCGGTACAATCGTAGTTGGTCTTGCCAGCATCATCATCGGTGAGGTGATTTTCGGAGCTCACTTCGGTTTCTGGTACACTCTCCTTTCTGTTGTATTCGGTTCTGTTATTTACAGAATTGTAATTGCTGTTGTTCTTCAACTTGGTTTGAAATCAACAGACCTTAAGCTTTTGACAGCCCTGATTGTTGCAATTGCACTTTCCGTTCCAGTTATAAAGACAAAAATTGACCGTCGCCGCCGTTCTCTTCCGGGCATGAATCTTGAAGATGAAGCAAATACCCGCCACAAAGACGAAGATTTAAGACGTGCAGAAGATGATACTTCTAAACTTATTCCGGAGGTAAAATAATGCTTAAGCTTTTTAATGTTTCAAAAACTTTTAATCCGGGAACTGTTACAGAAAAAAAGGCTCTCCGCGGTATCAACCTTGAACTTGAAGACGGTGATTTTGTAACCGTAATCGGAGGAAACGGAGCCGGAAAATCTACTCTTTTAAATCTGATTGCAGGCGTTCACTACACAGACACTGGTTCTATCTTCCTTGACGGAATGGATTTGACAGGAAAGCCTGAATACTTCCGCGCAAAATATCTTGGCCGCGTTTTCCAGGACCCTATGCTGGGAACTGCAGCTAACATGGAAATTCAAGAAAACCTGGCAATGGCAATGCGCCGTGGTAAAAAACGCGGTCTTGCATGGCACATTCAGAACTCAGAAAAAGAGCTCTACCGCGAAAAGCTCGCTTTGCTCGACCTTGGTCTTGAAAACCGCCTTACAGCAAAAGTAGGACTTCTTTCGGGCGGTCAGCGCCAGGCCCTTACACTCTTGATGTCTACTTTGCAGAAGCCAAAGGTTCTTCTTCTGGACGAGCACACTGCTGCCCTTGACCCTAAAACTGCAAAAAAGGTTCTTGAGCTTACAGAAGAGTTCGTTCAGAAAGATCACCTTACAACCTTCATGGTAACCCACAACATGAAAGACGCCCTCCGCTACGGAAACCGCCTTATCATGATGATGGAAGGTCAGATTGTATTCGACGTCCGCGGTGAAGAAAAGAAAAAGCTGACAGTTGAGGATTTGCTTGCCAAGTTCAACACCAGCGGCCAGGTAAGCGACAAATTAGTTTTAGGCTAATTTTTTCAAAAATCCGCTCCAGACCTCTTGATTAATTCCCCAAGATTTTATATATTAATTTCACCTTCGGGGAATTAGCTCAGTTGGCTAGAGCGTCGGCTTTGCAAGCCGAATGTCAGGGGTTCAAATCCCCTATTCTCCAGATAGATTTTTAAAGGGACACTTGAATTAAGCAAGTGTCCCTTTTAGTTTTTAAATCCACTTACATGAACCAGGCTGGAGAATAGGGGATTTGAAGCGGAATGAGCGCCGAGCAGGTGCGAGGAAGAGGCGCCATGGATGGCGCCGGAAGCGAATGGAGACGGCGTGGAAGGAGCAGCCGGGAGGGCTGCGACTATAACGCCAAATCCCCTATTCTCCAACTAAATATTTTAAGAAGCACCTGCAAATGACTGCGGGTGCTTTTTTAATTTTAAAATCCACTTACATAAGGGACAAATCGCAAGCATAGCTTGCTCCGAGCGTTTTTATCGTAAATCCTAAAACAGCCCGCTGCCGCAGCCTGTTTTTTAACGGATTTTCTATTTTATGCTGGATTTGAAGCGGAGTGAGCGCGCCGACAGGCGAAAAGCTGCCATGGATGGACGCGGAAGCGAACGCAGACGGCGTGGAGGAAGCAAACACGATGTTTGCGACCGTAACGCCAAATCCCCTTATAAACAATCCTTTTCCCCCTACATACCATAACAAAGAATTCTATTCAAAGCGCCTCATACTATGCTATACTTTTCTAAATGCCAAAGTTTCCTGTAAAGCGACTTTTCAAATTAGAATACATCCTCATCTTCTTTTCTTTTATAACCTGCCTTACTACAGAGATTTTCAAACACAACACATTGGAAAGCTTTACAAAAATTGATAACGATATCAGGGAACTTCAGATTTTATATAACGATCCAAGTAAATCATCAGCCTACAAAGACGAACTTTACTCCAAGATTATGGATGAATGCCTTCCTTATATCTATTTTTCAACAGAATCAAAACACAAATTAATAAGAATACTTGAGCTTTTCAAATACGACGCAGTTTCATGGAACACAAACCATCAGAATGCAAAATATTTTACAAATCTTGTCGTAGCCTTTCATGCTGATATAAAAAATACCCAAAGAGCAATCCTTTTCGGCTTTGACAGCATGCTTTTCTGCTCTGTTTTTCTTTTATTCCTGGCAACAATTGTACTTATTTCAAAACGTTCAGAAGCAAAGACTCTTCCAAACCAGGAGCCTTATCAGGATTATTCAAAAAAATCCCTCTCATCAAAGCAGATTGTTGCTTACGCGCTTTTTACAGCATTCGCCATAGGCTTTAATTATCTGACATCCTTTATCCCAAGAAATGTTTCTGTGCCGCTTTATCTAGACTCAACAATGACAATGGCTGTTTCAGCCCTCTGCGGAATATCTTTCGGAATAATCTGCGCAATCATTTCAAACGTAATTCTTTTCCTTTCAAATTCAGTCTTAATTCCATTTGTCCTATGCCACATCCTTACTGCAGTGCTTGCAGGACTGACCTTCCGCCATCGCAGAAACAGAACTCAAAACGCAAGACTCACTTTTGATGTTTTTTTGTGGGCCGGAGTCTGGAGCGCAATCACCAACGGCCTTTTAGGTGATATCATGGCAAATCACATGTTTGACACATCAACAGCCTCTCCAATTCTGGACGGTTCGGTTTTAGGACTTTACGTAGTTTTCAACAATCTTACAATTGCAACATATTTAAGCGGACTTTTCACAAACATTTCTGATAAATTATTCAGCGCGTCAATCAGTTTCATCATCTACGCATTAATCAGTAAAAAAAATAAAAATATTTTTAGATAATTCCATAATTAATGTTATAATTAACTTACTGTGGATTACGCGTGGATTATTCAAATTAACAGTTTAAATCTTGTTACTCTGGGAATTATTTTATACAGTGTCTGCAAAAATTATGACCGCCAGATTCGCCAGCGATATTTTATTAATGCGCTTGTAATCGCAATGATTTCCTTTTCTGCTGATATAAACTGGGGCTTAATCGAAGGAAAATTCATCAACGAACCAAGGATTGCCAACTTCCTTACAAATTCCACTTACCTGATTTCTACAATCATTTTGAGCTACTGCTGGTTCTGCTACGTTGAATACGCTCTTGGCGCCTCTTTTATGAACAACAAACTTGTTCGCAAAATTATCACAATTCCAGTTATCATCATCGTAATCGGGGTAATTCTTTCATATTTCAACGGTTTCTTCTTTTATATTGATGAAAATAATATTTACAGACGCGGAAATTTCATCATCCTTCATACAGCCTTCTGCCACATCTACACAATTTTTACGACAATCCACGCTGTAATCCGTTCGGTAAAGTGTAAAATCTATCTTAAGGCAATCGAATATCGAATTCTTGCAATGTTCCTCTTCTTCCCTTTTGGAATCGGCATTATTCAGATTTTATTGCCCAATATTCCGACTGTAAGCTCTGGAATCACGCTTTCTTTCCTTTATATTTACATCGATTTGCAAAACCTTTTGATTTCGGTTGATACACTTTCCGGCCTGAATAACCGCACCCAGCTTTTGCGCTACCTTGGAGCCCGCCTTAAATCAAATCCTCTGGAAGGCAAGCTTTACGTTTTTATGCTTGATGTAAACAAGTTTAAGAAGATTAATGATACTTACGGTCACGTTGAAGGTGATAACGCCCTTATCCACTGTTCGAATGCCCTCAAAAAGGCAAACAAAGACAGCAACAATTTTATTGGTCGTTATGGCGGTGATGAATTTATCATTATTGCAGATCTTCAGAGTGACTTTGATGCTGATTTAATCTGCGAAAAAATCCGCAATGAGCTTGCTAAAATCTGTAAGGAAGAAAAAATCCCTTACGACCTTTCTTTAAGTTTTGGCTATGCCTACTACAAAAAGGAAATGCACACCATGCAGAGTTTTATTGCCGCTGCCGATGAAAAGCTCTACGAAGCAAAGAAAGCCCGCGACTTAGCAGTAAAGCACTCATAAAAAAAGGCATTGCCAGAATAATCCAGCAATGCCCTTAATCAATCCTTCAAACCTTAATTAAAGAACCTTCAGTTTATACTTCCATACAAACGGAATAGTAAAGCCTTTGTAACCTCCATTCTTGCTAAGATAGAAGCGAGCACCAGCTGTAAATGTTCCAACTTCTGTCTTGAAATCAAAGTTCGGATAAATAATAAATGAGTGACTATTTTTTATCGTTTTACGAGTTTTGTCAGCGTTATAAGCAATTCCTCTACACGAAATTGTGAGCTTATCATTTACATCATATCCGGCAAAAAGAACCGCACAATATGAATTGTATTTATCTCCATCAACATCTTTCTGCTCAACAAATTCTTCTGTTGTAGAATTGTAAGACTTACCTGTAATATCATATAAAGCATCAGCAGCAATAAAAAGACCAAAATCAGCAAATTTATAGCCCACTGATAAAATTGCAACATGCTCACAGTTAGGAAGATAATCATAAGCCATGAAATTATATGAGTAACCAGCATTTAGAGTAAGATTTTCAACCGCAAGAAGTCCTACATAAGCACTGATAGAACGATTATTGTTAGTAGTATCTTGTGAAGTTACTCCAATAGCAAAGACATTCGGAAGTGTATATGAAGCACCAAGATTTAAATCTAAATATGATTCATACCCCGTTCCTGCAGAAAGCTGAAATCCAGCCATATTAAAAAGGACAGCTGCTCCGTTATTGCCGCAAAGTTTTGAACTTACATGATTATCATCTAAAGCCTGCAAATATCCGTGTTTCATTGCCCATTTTGTAAAAAAGGCATTTCCAAGCATAAAGTTCAGAGGCTGAACAGGACGAAAATCAACATATCCACGTGTTTGAATTGCGCTATTTTTTCCATCCTTATTTCCGCTTCCGTTAAAATCAAGTCTCACTCGAGAATCAATATATTTCGAAGTAACATCAAGCTGCAGTCTGTCTGATATATGGGTATCTTCTTTATCTCCCGATCTGTCAAAAATAAGGAAATCATCACCACTCAAACTGTCCGTATTTCCTCCAAAGCTGTTTGTAACACTTACACTTTGAGCTGTAACAGAGAAGGTCATTACTGCAAATATTACGACCGATGAAATTAATTTTGTTAGTTTTTTCATATTATCTCCTGTTTGAGCAGGTTCTATGCCCGCTAGAGTGAAATATAACAATATTTTATCATACCTTTTTGGAATTACCAGTATTTTTTTTCACTAATTGTAAAAGCCCCCCGTTTTCATTAAAATTGTTTTGTTTTAATAAGAGTAAAGATTATTAAGGAGATATTTTTTATGGCAGACACAATGCATGCTTTGGAAAAAAATCCAAACTGGAAAGGTCGTCGTGGTCCTGTTGTCCTGGTAATTATGGACGGCGTTGGATATGGTAAATATGAAGAAGGTGATGCAGTAAAGGCTTCTAAGATGAAGTATCTGGACTGGTTCACAAAAAACTGCCCTCACACAAAACTTAAAGCTCACGGAACTGCTGTTGGTCTTCCAACTGATGATGATATGGGTAACTCTGAGGTTGGTCACAATGCTATGGGTTGTGGCCGCGTTTTTGCTCAGGGTGCTAAGCTTGTTGGTGAATCAATTAAATCTGGCAGCATGTTCGAAGGTGCTGTATGGAAGAAGCTTGTAAAGAATGTTCAGGATAAAAACTCTACATTCCACCTGATTGGTCTTGTTTCTGACGGAAACGTTCACTCTCACATTGATCACCTTAAGGCTATGATTACTCAGGCTCACAAAGAGGGTGTTAAGACTCTCCGCGTACATGCACTTTTGGACGGACGTGATGTTCCTCCTACAAGCGCTCTTGAATATTTTGAACCACTTGAAAAATTTCTTGCTGAATTCAGCGATGTAGACTATCAGATTGCTTCTGGTGGTGGACGTATGTACATCACTATGGACCGCTACGGTGCAGACTGGAGCATGGTAGAGCGCGGATGGCACGCTCACGTTCTGGCTGACGGCCGTCAGTTTGCAAGCGCAACAGAAGCTATCAACACATACCGCAATGAAAACGCCGGCCTCCTCGACCAGGATATGCACGAGTTTGTAATCGCAAAAGACGGAAAGCCTGTTGGTCCAATCGTTGACGGCGACAGCGTAATCTTCTTCAACTTCCGTGGTGACCGCTCTCTTGAAATTACTGCTGCATTCGAAGAGGATAACTTCCCTCACTTTGACCGCGTACGCCGCCCTGCTGTTGAATATGCAGGTATGATGGAATACGATGGTGATAACCACAAGCCGGCTCAGTTCCTGGTAAACCCACCAAGCATTGACCGCACAATGGGTGAATATCTTACAAAGTCTGGTGTTCATCTTATGGCAATTTCTGAAACTCAGAAATATGGTCACGTTACTTACTTCTTCAACGGTAACCGCCCTGGTGAATTCGACAAGAATCTTGAAACATACGTTGAAGTTCCATCAGATGTTGTTCCTTTCGAGCAGCGCCCATGGATGAAATGTGCAGAAATTACTGACAAGGTAATCGAAGCAATCGAAAGCGGAAAATATGACCACATTCGTCTTAACTACCCTAACGGCGATATGGTTGGACACACTGGTGTATTCAACGCTGTTGTATGTTCTATGGAAGGTATGGACCTTCAGCTTGGCCGTCTTAAGGCAGCAATTGAAAAGGCAGGCGGTATCCTCTGTCTTACAGCTGACCACGGAAACTCAGACGATATGTACGAGCACAAGAAGGACGGTTCAGTTGCTATGGGCGCTGACGGCGAACCAAAGCCAAAGACAAGCCACTCATTGAACCCAGTTCCAGGTATCATCTACGACCCAGAGTACAAGGGAGAATATGATACAGAAAAACTCAATGAAGGTTTAGGAATCTCTTCTTGGCCTGCAACATTGATGACTTTGATGGGCTTTGTTCCACCTACAGATTATGACAAGTCTATCATCAACTTGAAGTAGACGATAATCGAAGAACCTAAACTTAACTGCAACAGTGGTTCGTAAGTTCGAAGAACTTATTAAGCTGCTTGCAGCGACGTTTAGGTTCATCGATAAAACGTCTCAAGCGGCGAGACTAGCGAGCCGCACCCACTCCCCACCTGGCATATTATTAGTTATTATGGAAATGGCAATTTTATTTTTTTCTGTACTGGCAACAGAATTTATTGCAGAAATGGGCGACAAAACCCAGCTCATGCTGATTGGACTAACTTCAAAATATAAAATCCACGACATTACAATCGGAACTCTTGCGGCAATCCTCATCCTGAACGCGCTTGCAGTTTTAGCGGGCGGCTTTCTGAATCAGATTTTAAATCAATGGCTTTGGGCAGTAAAGTTTGCAGCCGCCCTTGCCTTTTTATATTTTGCCTTCAGCACTCTCCTAAAAAAAGAAGATGAGGAGGAAGAAGGCGGCGAGTCAAAAATCCGATTTGCCCCCCTTGCAGTTTTCTGCACCTTCTTTATGGCAGAACTGGGAGACAAAACTCAGCTGACCGCCGTAACTTTCGGCGCCAACTACGGCCTTGCCCGCGCCTCTATCGTATGGCTTGCCTGTTCGATTGGATTTTTCCTTGCAGACTTCCTTGGCATGCTGGCAGGCCTGCTGCTGAAGAAAAAGTCCCCGGAGAAGGCACTGAAATTTATCTCCTTCGCCCTCTTCTTCGTATTTGGTATTTTGACCGCCTGGGAAGGCATTCTTTTGTTAATGAAATAATAGCCACAGATGGGACACAGATTTGCAATGGTTAAAAACTTATTCTTCAACTTCCAAATCCTCTCAACCATTGCTTAACTTGCGCAGGGCGCAAGTTGTAGGATAATCCGTGTCCTATCTGTGTGTATCTGTGGCTAATTTTACAACAAGCTGTATTCCCGCATTCTCGGCGGAGCAAATTACGGTTCTGCCCGAAAGCACACACTAGCATTTGTAAACATTTCCTGTCTATTGTCAAAAACATCAAAAAACATCATATTATTCCTACTATGTACAAACCAGAACTATTAAATTCACTTAAATCTTACAGTGGCAAACAGTTCCTTACCGACTTCATCGCCGGTATCATCGTAGGAATCGTTGCTTTGCCGCTCTCAATCGCATTTGCAATCGCAAGCGGCTGCAGCCCTGAAACAGGACTGTACACAGCCATCATCGCAGGTTTCTGTATTGCAGCCTTTGGCGGAACCCGCGTTCAGATTGGAGGACCAACAGGTGCCTTCACAGTAATCATCTATGCAATCGTAAACAATCCGCAGCTTGGAATCACAGGACTAGCAACCGCAACCGTTCTTGCCGGCATCATGCTGATTTTGCTGGGCGCCTTCAAAATGGGCGGTCTTGTAAAATTCATTCCATATACAATCGTAGTTGGTTTCACAGCCGGAATCGCAGTAACAATTGCCAGCGGACAGATCGGCGACTTCTTCGGCATGAGCCCTAACTTCCCTATGAACGTTCTCGGAAAAGAATATCTTAAAATGCCTGGAACCTTCGCCGGAAAAATCAGTGTTTACGCCGCTTCTATCGGCACAATCAATCCATATTCAATGTGTATGGCAATCATCAGCCTTGTAGCCCTCTTTTTGTGGCCAAAGGTAACAAAAAAGATTCCGGGCTCACTGATTGTAATCATCGCAGCCACTGTAATTCACGTAATTTTGAACAAAAGCTTCGGCTTCGAAACAGTTTTGATTGGTGACCGCTATAAGATTCCTTCAGGACTTCCAACTCCTGCCCTGCCTTCCCTCAGCCTTTCAACAATTCAGACTGTATTCCCGACAGCAGTTTCAATCGCAGTTCTTGCCGCAATCGAATCGCTCCTTTCGGCAGTAGTTGCAGACGGTATGATTGGTACAAAGCACGACTCTAACAACGAACTTATCGGCCAGGGAATTGCAAACGTTCTCAGTCCTCTTTTCGGAGGACTTCCGGCAACCGGTGCAATCGCCCGAACAGCAACAAACATCAACAACGGCGGACGCACACCAGTAGCAGGCATGATTCACGCAGTCGTTCTTCTTTTGATTATGGTTTGCTTTGGAAAATACGTTGAATACATTCCGATGGCAGCCCTTGCAGCAGTTTTGATTCAGGTTGCATGGAACATGGCAGGAATTCCTGCAATCCGCGCCCTTATTAAAGGACAGAAATCAGACATCACAGTTTTGACAGTAACTTTCTTAATCACAGTTTTCGTAGACCTTACTTATGCAATCGGCGTAGGCCTCATCTTCGCTGCCTTCTTCTTCATCAAGAAAATGATTGACCTTTCAGAAGTTCAGAGCGGAAACCGCACCGTTGTAACAGGAATCCTTGGCGACGGCTCTACAGAGCAGATTGAACTTCCAAAAGGTGTTCTCGTTTACGAAGTTGACGGTTCACTTTTCTTTGGAACAGTCCGCAAGTTCGAATATGCAACAGAACGCGCCGGTTCAGACTGCAAGGTTTTGATTCTCCGTATGCGCAACACAATTTACATCGATGCCGGCGGTCTCCGTGCCCTTGAACAGTGCAAACAGGCCTGCGACCGCAAAGGAATCACAATCATCCTTTCGGGCATCCACACCCAGCCATACATGCTCTGCGAAAAAACCGGCATGGCAGACAAAATCGGCCGCGAAAACATTTTCGACAACATCAACGCCGCCCTTGAACGAGCAAAAGCAATCGTTGGAGCTTAGGAATATTGCAGGTGTCAGTTTTGCTTGTCAAAACTGATGTTCGGGCTGGAAAAACCGCAATTGCAAAGTTCATTTTTAGCCCGAACAGGCCAGTCTTAACACCAAGTCGCAATTCGCAGTTCCCTAACGGTCAGTTGCGGCAAAAATTGCCGCAACCGCTTCGCGCTGCTCATTTCTCCGACCAGGTGACTATTTAAAATAAAAAATCCGCGCTCCCAGGTTCTTACAACACGGGTAAACGCGGATTCTCAATAAAAATCAGCATCATTTCAGCATCTTCTTGCTACTTCATTATGAGTCTTGTAGAATTTATCCTTATCATCATACATAGCTTCATCAGCAAGATGCATTGCCATGCGGAGCTTGCCTGCATCCTCTGTCCAGTGAGAACCGATTGCAAAGCAGACATCATTACCATAAGAAGATTTTTTCTTGATTTCCGAAACCTTCTTTTCAAAATCAGCTTTTTCCGCACCCGGAACAATTACAACAAATTCATCACCGCCGGCACGATAAATCTCATCATCCGGGAAAACTTCCTTAAGGAGATTAGCAGCATTCTTCAAAAGCTTATCGCCCTCTTCGTGACCGTAATTATCGTTACAGGTTTTAAGGCCGTTCAAATCGGCAAAAATAATTCCAAAAGGAGTGCGAACCTGCATTTTATGGGAAATATGCCAGTCAACCCGGGCATTCATTGCATTTCGGTTTTTAATTCCTGTCAGAATATCAATATTGCTCATATATTCCAGCTTTTCCAGCATCAGATTGTTGGAAATCTCTGCAGAAAGGAAGAAGGCCGTAAGAGTTATGAATTCCTTAATTTCAACGAATTTTTCAACATCAAAATTAGTAGCAAAAAGCACACCGATAATCTTTTTTCCCTGCATTAATGGAACAAGAACAACACTTTTTACTTCAGCCCCCCTGAGACTTTTTGCCCAGACAGGATTTATTTTTTCAAGCTCCTCAAGATCATGCTCATCTTTTACAAAAATAGAATCACGATCTTTAAGCATTCTTACCCAGGAATAAACAACATCCTTACTAAGATACTTCATAAAGTCGTCAATAGTAGCTTCATCATTGCGGTATTTAGAACACAAAGGAGCTACCTTATCTGCTTCTTCATCAATCATAAAAATAACGGAGCAGAAGGAATCAGTTTTCTCCTGAATATCGGCAATAACCTTGTTCATTGCTTCAATAAAATTGTCAGCACCACGAAGATTTATACAAGTCTGTACGACAAAGTTTGCAGATTCCATAGAAAGGTCAGACATAAGCTGGGCATCAGGATTTTTTGTAAAGTAAAATGTAAAAACCATGTAGCTCAACCTGTCAGTGTCAACAGAAGAATCAAGCGGAATGTAAGTGCCGTCTACCCAGGTATCCATGGATTTTGTATCAACATAGGCATGCAGATGCTGCTTCAAAACAGCACAGCGATAACAGAAGGCTTCATAATTGGGTTCTTTTGGAATAATATCAGAGTAAATTGCATTATCATAAAAATTCGGTTGAAGAGCTTTATATCCAGAATTACCGGCAACAAAGCGGATATCGCCATACTTACCTTCTTCTTTTTTTTCTACCGAAATAACAACTGCAGCCTGAGAAAAACTGTCTACTAAAGCTTGAAAATCCATATTACTATTATTATAGTCCCATTTTTCAAATCTATCAAAAAAAATTATTTCAAAAAAAAATGGGCGAGATACCTCACCCATTCGCTATTCGGAGTTTGCTAGCGCGCAGTCGTCCGCTTACGCGTCCGACCGGCTTCGCCGCTCCTCATATCTCGCGCCAGCTGCCTCTTAAATATGACAGCCAGACACTCCTATTTGTTTTACTTAAATCAGCAATCTTGCGTAAGCCTTAAGAGCACCATCCATCTGACCGCTCAAAACAGTCTTAGCAAGCTTCTTACCAAGCTGCACACCTTCCTGATCAAAACTATTGATATTCCATACAAAGCCCTGGAACATTACTTTGTTTTCATAGTGAGCAAGCAAAGCTCCAAGAGATTTTGGATTCAAATCTTCACCGTAAATCAAGCTTGATGGGCGTTCACCGGCAAAAGCCTTGTTAGGGTTTTCATCGGTTTTTCCACATGCAAATGCGATAATCTGAGCAGTTACGTTAGCGCAGAGTTTTACCTGGCTTGTAGAACCTTCGATTACAACATCATCACCTGTCTGATTCTTCTTGAATGCAATGAACTGCAAAGGAATAATGTCAGTTCCCTGGTGTAAGAGCTGGTAGAATGAGTGCTGACCGTTTGTTCCAGGTTCACCAAAAATTACAGGACCTGTTACATAGTTAATCTTCTCACCAAAGCGGTTTACAGATTTTCCGTTTGATTCCATATCAAGCTGCTGAAGGTGTGCAGGGAAGCGGCTGAGAGCCTGTGAATATGGAAGAATTGCTGTTGAAGGGAAGTTCTGAACATTGCGCTCGTAAACACCAATCAAAGCGTCGAGCAAAGCTGCGTTCTTTGTGATGTCTTTATTCAAAGCAAGTTTATCTTCTTCTGCAGCACCATCAAGGAATTCCTGGAATACTTTTGGACCAAAGGCAAGGCTCAAAACAGCTCCACCTACTCCAGAAGTTGAAGAATAGCGGCCTCCAATGTAATCATCCATATAGAAAGCTGCCATGTAGTCTGGGTTGTGAGCCAAAGGAGATGTTTCAGAAGTAACGGCAATCATGTGCTTTGATGTATCAAGACCAGCTTTTTTCAGGTAATCTTTTACAAAGCTTTCGTTTGTAAGGGTTTCAAGAGTTGTTCCTGATTTAGAAACAAGAATGAAAATTGTCTTAGACAAATCAAGTGATTTTGCAACAGCAGAAGCATCATCAGGGTCAACGTTAGAAATGAAGTGAGCTTCCATTTTGAAAGTGCCGTTTTTCTTTGCCCAGTTTTCAAGAGCAAGGTACATAGCACGTGGACCAAGGTCAGAACCACCGATACCAATCTGACAAACTGTTGTATATTTTTCGCCTTTTTCGTTTACAAGTTTTCCTGAGTGAACGTCATTAGCAAAATCAGCAATACGTTTTACTTCGTTGATATAGAACTCACGTTTGTTTACACCGTCAGCAACAACGTCTTTTCCAAGCTGTCCGCGTGTAAGCTGGTGGAGAACCATGCGTTTTTCGCCAGTGTTGATTACAGAACCGTTAAGCAAATCCTGATACTTTTCTACAAGCTGAGCTTCGTCTGCAAGTTCTGCAAGAGTTTTAAGGATCTGTTCGTTAACCTGTTTAGCAGCATAATTATAAGTAAGACCGCCGCCCATCTTTACAGAATAGTCAGCAACGCGTTTTGCTGCATCAGAAGATGAAAGTTCTTTTGCAACAGAAACCATACCTTTAAGTGACTGAAGTTTTTTCCAGGCAGAAAGTGAATCTGCATTTGTCCAATTAATCATATATTGCCTCTAAATAAATAATGATTTGTCGAGAAAAACTCGTAAGTAAAAGTAATATATAGGAAATATTAAGAAAATTCTACATTTTGGAAGAAAAAATGGCGCGAGTGAAGGCGTGAATTCGGACTGCATTGCAGGGTGCGAGCGAAGCGAGTCAGATTCCTTATACCCTGCACCCGCAGTCCGCAAGACACACCGTAACGGGAGCCATTTTTGTTCTAAAACTTGGTAAAAGACATTTTATATAACAATTATTTTTAATTTAATTCATATATTTTTAACCCGTTTTTTCTTGACAACTTCACTATCTAGAAATACTATTAAAGGTATGGATTTGAGAACAGTATTAACAACAGACACAGTAAACCTTCACCTGAAGGGAACAACTAAAGAAGAAATTGTAGACGAGATGCTTGAAGTGCTTTATAAGGCAGGAAAAGTAACAGATAAAAACGCTGCACGCGAATGTGTACTTGACCGTGAACGCAAAATGTCTACAGGAATGAAACATGGAATCGCAATTCCACACGGAAAGACAGATACTGTTACAGACTTGGTTGCCTGCATCGGTATTTCTGATAATCCTGTTGATTTCGATTCATTGGATCAGGAGCCATGCCGCATTTTCATCATGACACTCTCTCCTGTAAATAAGACAGGTCCACACCTTCAGTTCCTTGCTGAAGTAAGCCTTTTGTTCAAGAGCCCTGAAAAACGTCAGGAAATCTTGAATACTCAGGATAAAGCTGAAGTTATCAGAATTCTTACTGAATAGTTTTCAGCCATTTTGAATATGAATTTCACAAGCCTTTGCGTATTTGCGCAAAGGCTTTTTTTTTGCTATACTCCTGCGCATGAAACTGGAAGCCTTATTTAACGTAAGTAACAATAAACTCTTTTGGATTAAGGACAATTCTCCTGCCGACTCTGACTCTTTTGAAAAAATCAGCATTAAATGGTCACAGGTAGAACTTGATGATGAAGTTTACAACGAAGAATTCCTTGCAAACCTCCGCGACCAGCTTAAGGCCCTGGATGAAGCAAACAAATTTGCAATCCTGATTCCAGAAATTGACCGGCCATATGAGACTCCAGTTCAGAAAGAAGCTTTTACTAACGCGATGAACCATGCAGCCCGCCGCGTAAAAGACTGCGTAAGCGTTGCAGGCTTTTTACTCCCTGAAGCTTTACTAAAAGACGGACTTTCTGCCGGAAAAGCAGCTGCAGATTTTATGGAAACTCTGGCTGTAAAACACGCGCAGTATGTTTATTTTACAAAATCAGATGACATCAAAGCTCTCAATCTGGCAGAAGATATTTCAAAATCAAACGTTGTAGTACTATAAAACTACATTATTTGCGAAATATTACACTATTTGCAAATATATTCCAAAAAAAATATAAAAAAAACGAAATTTTCACTAAAATTCACTTGATTTCTTTTTGCGAATATGGCAATATATAAATCGTTCTGACGAAGAACACCAATTAAGAAAGGTAACTGATGATGTACGGAAACGATGATTCAAACTTTAAAGTTTCTTCAATGTTTGCCGCTTCTTTAGGACTTATCCTGGTTGTTGCAGCACTTCTCGTTTATTTCCTCTTACCAGCGGATAAAAATAACGAAGCAGAGGAAACAATAACTCTTGCTAATCTTTCGGAAGAAACCGAAGACGAGCTTACACTAGCGTTTCAGGATTATTTTTCTGAATACACAGTTAAAAAGCTCAACGATAATACTGATAACGGTTTGATTTTGTACCGTCAGCCGCTTTCAAAAGCTGCAGTAGAATGGTTCTACTATCAGATTACCGGAAATAAAGTTGTAGCTAATGCTATACTTTCTCAGGCCGAAGCAAATGATATTCCACTTTCACTGGCTTTTGCTTTAGCTCATACAGAAAGTTCATATAACGTAAAAGCTATCAATCGTAACGCTAACAGTTCGATTGACCGCGGGTTGTTCCAGCTGAACAGTAATTCGTTCCCTGGACTTACAGAAAGCGACTTTTACGATGCAGAAAAAAGCGCCTACTACGGACTTTCACACTTGAAGTTCTGTTTGGGTTCTGCAGGAAATGAAGTTTCGGCTTTGGCAATGTACAATGCCGGAACAAACAGAGTGCGATCTAATAAGACTCCGCTCTCTACATTAAATTATATCGGCAAAATTCTGGCGTATCAGAAAATGCTTGAGCAGCTTTTTGAAGAACAGGTGACACCTTATTTTGAAAATCAGATTTCACCTAATCTGACTGTAGCATACGTTGGAAAGAAATAAGCGGGAAACCGCAAAAAGAAACTCCAGAGCTCCGGTAACGGACTATCTGAAGTTTCTATAAGACAGCCTCCTAATTTTAAGCAAGACCGTTTTTTTAGTTTTTTTTCGGTCTTGCTTTTTTTTTGTCTTCAGCTTATTTTTATTCTGTTAAATATTTAACAATAACTATCAAATTCCGCTAAATTCAGCCTTATTTAAGCCAAATTCGCTGAATTTATCATTAAAAATTATTGTCCCTGACAGAGGAGATACCTATAATGCAGTCATCACAATCACAAGTTCCAGAAATTGTGAAAAAAAGAATGATTCAGCTTTGTACGCTGCTTGAATCTTTTTCAAAGGAAAAAATCACTTCGCAGGAGATTAAGGCTCTTACGGGGTGGACGGATTCTACTATCAGACATGACTTCTGGCTGATGGATTTGAAAAAAGGTGTATCAAACGGCTACTTTACGGCTGAACTCAAGGCAGAGCTGGAAGAAAAGCTTGAACTTAAAGCTGATGAAGAAAGCCCTAAGAAAAACCTCTGCATTGTGGGATTAAACAGGCTGGGAGCAGCCCTGCTGGATGAAAATATGTTTTCTGACAGCGGTTTTGCGATTAAGGCGGGATTTGACACCAACCTTTACAGGGTTGAAATCCTGCGCTCATCTTTCCCCCTCTACCCTGCAAGCCAGATGGACTTTGTGATAAAAAAAGAAAAGATTGAGTACGCAGTTCTGACAGTTGATTCTAAGAACGCGCAGTCAATGGCAGAAAAACTTTCAAAGGCGGGAGTCCGTGGCATTGTGAACATGACGGATACAGTTTTGAAAGTACCTGACAATGTAAAAGTGGAAAACGTGTCCGTACTAACGGCACTTAAAATAGTAAGTTAGATTTAAAGGTACTAGGTTCTAGGTTACAGGTTCTAGACCGGGGCGTTGCGGGGTGTCCCCGCAGAAGGGGTAGCGAGCAACGAAGTGCGAGCGAGGGGAAGGCTTTCCCCTCCTTCCTGGAACCTAAAACCTAATACCTAAAAAGGAGAAAACGATGTCAAGAGTGTACAACTTTAGCGCAGGTCCTAGCTGCCTGCCGGAAGAAGTTCTGAACGAATGTGCAAAAGAAATGCTGGATTACAATGGAACAGGCCAGTCGGTAATGGAAATGAGCCACCGTTCAAAGGCTTATGAACCGATTATTGAAGATGCTGAGGCTATGGTTCGCAAGCTGATGAAGGTGCCTGACAACTACAAGGTTCTTTTTGTTCAGGGCGGCGGTTCTACACAGTTCGCTATGGTTGCAGAAAATCTTGGCATTAAGCATAAAAAGGCTGCTTACATCGAAACTGGAGTTTGGGCAAAGAAAGCTGCAGCAGAAGCTAAAAAACTTGGAATTGAAGTTGATGTAATCGCATCAAGCAAGGACAAGAACTATTCTTATATTCCACGCGTTGAAAAAATCAGCGGTGACTACGACTACGCTTACATCTGTTTTAACAACACAATCATGGGAACTCACTACGAGTACATTCCTGACACAGGAGATATTCCTCTAGTAGCTGATATTTCTTCCTGCGTTTTGAGCGAGCCTCTGGACGTAACAAAATTCGGTCTGCTTTTTGCAGGCGCTCAGAAAAACCTTGCTCCAGCCGGTGTTACTCTTGTAATCATCCGTGAAGATTTGATTCCGGAACCTGAAAACTGCCTGCCTGGCACTCCAACCATGCTTGCTTACAAGACTCACGCTGACAACGGTTCTATGTACAATACTCCACCTTGCTACACAATCTACGTTCTTGGAAAGGTTTTGCACTGGATTGAAGCTAACGGCGGTGCTGAAGGTATGCTTAAACGCAACAAGGAAAAGGCAGATTACCTTTACAACTACCTGGACAGCAACGAAGGAAACTTCTACCACGCAACAGCTCAGACTGGAAGCCGCTCTTTGATGAACGTTCCTTTCCTTACAAAATACTCTGACCACGCCGCAGATGATGAAGCCGCTGCCGCAAAAGAAAAGGAAATCAACGACAAGTTTGTTAAGGCTGCAAGTGCCGCTGGTCTTGTAAACCTTAAAGGTCACCGCCTTGTTGGTGGTATGCGCGCTTCTATCTACAATGCAATGACACTTGACGGTGTAAAGGCATTGGTTGACTTTATGAAGAAATTCGCAGAAGAAAATAAATAAAAATAGCCGCAGATAAACACAGATAAGACACAGATAAAAAAAAATATCTGTGAAAATCTGTGTCCCATCTGTGGCTAATAAATTAAGGAAACTATTATGTTTAAGATTCAGACTTTAAATAAAATTGCGGCAGTTGGTCTTAACCAGCTGGAAAGAGACGTTTACGAAATCGCATCTGACATCAATAATCCGGATGCAATTCTTGTTCGCTCGGCTGACATGCACTCTATGGAAATTTCTGACAGCGTAAAGGCAGTTGCACGCGCAGGGGCTGGAACAAACAATATCCCAATTCCTGAACTTACAGAAAAGGGCGTTGTTGTATTCAACACTCCTGGTGCTAATGCAAACGCCGTAAAAGAGCTTGTAATCCTCGGTCTTTTGCTTGCAAGCCGTCCAGCTATCAGCGCTAACGCATGGGCAAAGGGACTTACAGGAAAAGGTGATGAAATCCCTGATCTTGCTGAAAAAGGAAAATCACAGTTTGTTGGTCCTGAGCTTAAGGGCAAAACACTTGGTGTAATCGGTCTTGGTGCAATTGGTGCTATGGTTGCTAACCTTGCGCTTAAATTCGGAATGGAAGTTATCGGTTATGATCCTTTCCTTTCTGTAAAAGCTGCTTTGAGCCTTGATCACAATGTAAAAATCGCTGAAACACTGGATACTGTATTTGCAAAATCTGACTACATCACCATCCATGTTCCTCAGACAAATGATACAAAGGGCATGATTAATGCTACTACAATCAAGACTATGAAGGACGGTGTCCGCATTTTAAACATTGCCCGCGGCGGTCTTGTAAACAATGCTGATATTCTTGCCGCTTTGGACAGCGGAAAAGTTGCAGCATTCGTAAGCGACTTCTGTGCAGAAGAGCTTTTGAATCATCCAAAGGTAATCTGTCTGCCACACCTTGGCGCTTCTACTCCAGAGGCAGAAGACAACTGTGCCGTTATGGCAGCAGCTCAGCTTAAGGACTTCCTTGAGTTCGGAAATATCGTAAACTCTGTAAACTTCCCTAAGACTGTTACAGACAACCCTATTCCACAGGGCGGAACTCGTCTTTGTATCAGCCATAAAAACATTCCTGATACAATTTCTAAGTTCACAACAATCCTTGGTGAAGCAAAGCTCAACATTGCATCATTCATCAACCAGGCTCGCGGTGACGTTGCATACAACATCATCGACGTAGACGGAAAAGTTACAGATGACATCATCGCAAAACTCGCTGCCTGCGACACTGTAAACCGCGTAAGACCAATCTTCGCAGACCAGACTGTTCATCACGAAGCTACGAGTGATGATGATTAAAATCGAAGAACCGTTAAAAAACGAGCTGCGACAGCGGGTCGTTTTAGGTTCATCGATAGAAGATCTCGGTGCGAGACTAGCGAGCTCCGTTCTATAAAATTAAAGGCTGCCCTAAAACTCAGGCAGCCTCTTTCATTTTAAACCTTAAACATACTTATCTGCGAGTTGATTCCTTCAATCGCGTCGCGCACTTCGGAAGAGTTCTTGGCAAGAACTGAACCGCTTTCACCAATCTGGTGGGCGCCGCCTGAAATCTCTTCAACGCCAACCTTCATGCTTTCTGTTGACGTTCTCAGCTTCTGCATTTCACCAAGAATAAGTTCATTTCGGCCTGCAATATCCTTTGAAGCGTTACGAACTTCGCCGGTACTGTCATTCATGCCGCGCAGGGCATTGCTTATCTGCATGGAACCTTCGTTCTGCTCCTGCATTGCATTTTTAATATGAGTTACAAGCTGCTCTGTTTCTGTAATCTTTTCAGATACGACAGAGAAGGCTTCACTAGCCTCTGTAGAAGCAACTACTACGCTGGAAATTGAATCCTTAATATTATTAAGCTGCTGTCCGATTGTCTTAGACTGAGCGCTTGAAGTTTCAGAAAGCTTACGGATTTCATCAGCAACAACCGCAAAGCCTTTTCCTGCCTCTCCCGCATGAGCCGCTTCAATAGCCGCATTCATTGCAAGAAGGTTTGTCTGGCTGGCAATATTTGCAATCGCAATGTTTGCATCGTGAAGCATCTTACTCTGCTCTTCAATCTGCTGGATTCGGGCATTTACATCCTGCTGCTTTGTAACACCAGTGTCGGTATTTTTTGCAAGAAGGGTAAAGGAACCTGCCATCTTATCAACAGAATTGTTTACAGAGGCGATATTACCAATCATCTCTTCAACGGCGCTTGAAGCATCAGTTACGCTTGAATACTGGCGCTCAATCATGCTGTCCAGCTGGGTGATGTTTGTCGCAATTGTATCAACGGCATCTGCAGCCTGATGAACACCATTGCTCTGCTCAGTAATCTGACCGTTAATATTATCAATATTAGAAATAATCTGAGTAATTGCGCTGGCTGTACCTGCAGCATTCTGGGCAAGA
The DNA here is from genome assembly GCF_000619925.1 of Treponema sp. C6A8. Taxonomy (GTDB): domain Bacteria; phylum Spirochaetota; class Spirochaetia; order Treponematales; family Treponemataceae; genus Treponema_D. The sequence continues at coordinate 30,283 of NZ_JHVB01000009.1, forward strand.
GATTCACCAAGAGAATGCATGCCTTCAGCCTGAGTTTTAATGTGTGAAATTGTCGCGCGAAGTTTTTCAATCGTGCGGTTGAAATATTCACTCAGGCGGGCAATTTCATCATTGCCGGAAACCGGCAGTTTGGCGGTCAAATCACCTTCACCTTCTGAAATGTCCTTAAAGTTTTCTGTAATACGTGAAATAGGACGTACAAAAATGATTACGACTACAAGAACAAAAATAATGCAGGCAATTACAATTACGACAACGCCCATTAAAATCTGCTTAATAAGGATAACATTAAACAAACCTTCCTGCTCTTTGTGCTCAGCGGCAATTGCAATATCAATATCATCAATATAATTACCAGTACCGATTACCCACTTGTAAGGCTTGTAAGGCGCCGTATAAGAACGCTTAGGCTCCGGCTTATCACTTCCAAGCTTTGGGAATTTAAAATCTGTAAAACCGCCCGCATCTGATTTTCCACATTCAATAAAATCAGCAACCATGTGCTTGCCGTCTTCATCAGTCCAGTCAAGGCGGTTTGTACCCTCGGTAGCGGGTTTTGGCGGAAGCAGGACGTTCACACCGTCAAAAGTATCAATCCAGAAGTAGCCGTCTGTTCCGTAACGAACCCCGCGCATAATTTCCTTTACGCGAGCCTGTCGCTCTTCAAGAGAAAGTCCTTCCTTTTGATAGATTTCATCGTAAGTTTTGATTACAGTGATGGCATTCTGAACCTGCCACTGAATCTTTTCGTCGTACGCGCTGAGCATAAGTGACTGCTGCTTTTGAAGCGTATACTTTTGAAGTGACATAATAGTCCGCAAGGCAACAACGGTATAGGTAACGGCAACCGCAAGCAAAATGATTACCGAAAATCCGCCAACTTTTACCTTCAAACTTCCAAAAAAGCCGTGATTCTTAACATCAGCCATAAAACTAAGCCTCCTGATTCTGCTGCACCCTTCCCACTAACTTTTTTGCATAAAATAAATTATAACACAGAATTATTAACAGTAAAGTTTTTTAATGCTATAATGATTTCATGATTACACCAAAAAGAGCTGATTACATTTCATGGGACGAATATTTTATGGGAGTTGCAAAGCTTTCCGGCCTGCGCTCAAAAGATCCTAACACTCCGGTAGGGGCCTGCATTGTTTCGGCAGACAATAAAATCCTTTCTATGGGCTATAACGGATTCCCACGCGGCTGCAGTGATGATGAATTTCCCTGGTCACGCGAAGATGAAAATCCCCTCAATACAAAATACATTTACGTTACTCACAGCGAATTAAACGCAATTTTAAACTACAGGGGCGGAAGTCTTGAAGGTGCAAAAATCTACGTTTCACTTTTTCCCTGCAACGAATGCGCAAAGGCAATCATTCAGTGCGGAATTAAAACTGTAATCTATGATGACAATAAATACGACGGGACTCCAAGTGTAATTGCATCAAAAAAAATGTTTGATGCGGCCGGCGTAAAATATATCCACTATGAAAGCAGCGGAAGGGAAATTAAAATCACCCTGTAAAAAAGGCGGCAGAAGATGAAGCTGTTTTTGCGTTTTTTAGTAGTTTCGCTGGCGGCTGCCCTGATGGCAGTAAATATCAAGACTTTCGTTCACACTGGCGGACTGCTGCCGGGCGGATTTACGGGTATTACGCTTTTGCTTCAGGAAATTTTTATGAAATTTGCCGGCATAAAAATTCCTTTTACAGTTTTTTACTGGGGGCTCAACCTTGTTCCGGCAATAATCTGTTTTAAATATGTAGGAAAATGGTTCACACTTCTTTCTATATGGATGATTATTCTTTCGGGTATCCTTACAGACCTTATTCCAGACATTACGGTTGTGATGACTGATGATACTATCCTCTGTTCGATATTCGGCGGCCTCTTAAACGGTTTTGCCATCACACTTTGTCTTCTTGCAGGGGCAACAAGCGGCGGAACTGATTTTATTTCGATTTACGTTTCAGAAAAGACCGGAAGAAGTATCTGGAACATGATTTTGATTTTTAATGTAGCAGTTCTGGGAGTTTTCGGCCTGCTTTTCGGCTGGGAACGAGCACTTTATTCTATAGTATTTCAGTTTGCAACAACCCAGCTTTTGAATGCCCTTTACAAACGCTATCAAAAATCCACGCTTTTTATTATTTCTGACCACACTGATGAGTTGATTCACGTAATCCGCGACGTTACAGGCCACGACGCCACCCTCTTTACGGGAATCGGCTGCTATAAGGGAGCTGAAAGAAAAATGCTCTACACTGTAATTTCCAGCGATGAAGAGTTTAAGCTTGTACGTTCTATAAAAGAAGCAGACCCAGGTGCCTTTGTAAACACTCTTCAGACAAAAATGCTCAAGGGCAACTTCATCATGAAAAAACAGGATTAGCCTCAGACTAACATTTTTTTATATTTTTTCTTCACTTATACTTAAAAAGCCTTTGCATTTTCTTCTATTGTACGTTATTATTAATAAGAACATTCTAAAAAATTTATGCTAGGAGAAAAAGTATGCCAAATGTAGTTTGGTTCGTTTCTCTCCCTGTTGTTGGAATTGTTCTTGGATGGATTATTCGCTGGATTTATGCCAGATTTCAATTAACTGCTTCTGAACAAAAAGCAGAACGTGTTAAGCAGGAAGCAATTCGCGAAGCTGAAGCACAGAAAAAAGAAATTTTGTTAAATGCAAAAGATGAGCTCATTCGGGAAAGAAATCAGCAGGAAAGAGAAAATCGTGAACGCAGAGCAGATGTTCAGCGTTACGAAGCTAAAGTAAACAAGAAAGAAGAACTTCTTGATCAGCGCGCTCAGGAATTTGAAAAGGCTGAAAAAGAACTGACAGACAGAAAAGCAGCAATGACAAGACGGGAGGAGGCACTTTCTAAGCAGGAAGAGCACTATCGTCAGGAACTGGAACGCATTTCAGGTCTTTCAGCAGCAGAAGCAAAAGAACTCATTATCAAAAATCTTGAAAATGAGGCTCGTCACGACGCACAGGCTTTAATCAACAAAATTGAACAGGAAGCCCAGCTCACAGCCGAAAAAAAAGCAAAAGATGTACTCATTACAACTATTCAGCGCATTGCACCGGAAACAACTGGCGACATTACAGTTGCAACAGTTTCACTTCCAAGCGATGAAATGAAGGGACGTATCATCGGTCGTGAAGGACGCAACATCAGAACTCTGGAAACATTGACTGGTGTTGATATTATCATCGACGATACACCTGAAGCAGTTGTAATTTCATGTTTTGACCCTGTTCGCAAGGAAATTGCAAAAGAATCACTTGAACGCCTCATTTCTGACGGACGTATTCATCCGGCAAGAATTGAAGAAATCGTTCAGAAAGTTACTCATGAAGTTCAGAACAAGATTTACGAAGAAGGTGAAAAAGCCCTCTTTGATCTTGGTATCCACAACATGAATACAGACGGCATCCGCGCTCTTGGACGCCTCTACTTCCGTACAAGCTACGGACAGAACGTACTCAACCACTCTAAGGAGGTTGCAAAGGCAGCAGCAATGCTGGCAGCAGAAATCGGCGCAGACCGTGAACTTGCTAAACGCGCAGCTATCCTTCACGATATTGGTAAGGGTGCAGAAAACGACAGCGACCAGAACCATGCAGAAGTTGGTGCAGAAATTGCCCGCAAGATGGGTGAAGATGCCCGCGTAGTAAATGCAATCGGCGCTCACCATAACGATATTCCTGCAGAAACAATTGAAGCAGTTATCGTTCAGATTGCCGATGCTATTTCAGCTGCTCGTCCTGGCGCACGCCGCGAAACAATTGACAACTACGTTAAACGCCTTGAAAACCTTGAAGCAATTGCAGAAGGATTTGCAGGCGTTGAAAAGGCATATGCTATTCAGGCAGGCCGTGAGCTTCGAATCCTTGTTAATAATGAGAAGATTCCTGACAGCGATGTAAAAGACCTTGCAAGAAGCATTGCAAAGCAGATCGAAACAGATTTGCGTTACCCTGGAAGAATCAGACTTACAATGATTCGAGAAACACGTATCGTCGAATACGCTCGCTAGAGCGTATGAGATTAGCGAAGCGACTTGAGTACGCAAGATAAAAAAAAGAGGCTGTCCGCTTGGACAGCCTTCTTTATTTAACAAAACTCTTAGTAATTATTGTATGTCTGGTATGAATGTGTTTTTGGATATTCAGCGCCGGCTGTACGGATAAGGCTTTCCATCTTTTCTGTTACGTGCTTTGCAGCGATTGGTTCTGAAAGTTCCTTGTATTCTGCAATATTGATTTCTGGAAGAACCTGAATGTCATAAACATAGCGTTCTACAGGGTTGTAAGAAAAGAGCGGATCTTTTTTTCCAAGACCGTATTTATCTGTACCGCCGATAAAGAGCGGAAGAACGTTAGCATTTGAATAAAGTGCTATTCTGGCAGCCCCCTTCTTATAATTATTCTGGCCGTGACGAGGAGAACGGGTTCCTTCAGGGAAGATAATTACGTTGTTTCCCTTATCAATTGTTTCCTTGCAGAGCTTGCACAAATCATCAAATTCAGTTGTATTTGTAATATAAGCCTGCTTAATTACGCCTGCAAGAGGAGTTTTTGTAAGGCCGCCGCGAACGATACAGTTTGAATTAGGCACAAGAGACATAATGTAAACAAAATCCAGAAGTGAAGGATGATTTGCAACAATCACCTTTCCGTGAATGTTTTTGAAGTATTCCCTGTCCTGTACGATTACTTTTGAACCGCCGAAAAATGAAAGCTGGGCAAGAAAATCGCGGAAAGTACGCGAAACATAAGCTCTGGCAACTACGCCAAAATCCTTATTATGGGCATAAATGCGCAGGAAAGGAAAAACAACAATTGCAAGAACCATTGCGCCAACACCAAAATAAATCAAAAAGATTATTTTTAGAAGAACATTAAAAGAATAGGAAAAAATGTTTTTGATTTTAGGAAGCCCTTCACGGCTGTACTTTGCTTTTTCTTCAGCTGTCATAGTTTTTTTAACCTCAAAATCTAGAAATTTGCCATAATGTAGGCACAAATCATATTATCAAAATCGTGATTACCGCGCGGCAAGATTTTCCAGAACAAACCAAGTGTCGGATAATATCGCGATTTTCCATCGTGAGCAAAATTATATTCAGCAAGAAGCTTGATGCCGTTTCCCCAGGAAGAAGTAGTTCCGTTTGCTGTGTAAGTAGCAGTTTCTACAAAGTCTGTGCGGGCGCCAAGAACATAGGCAAGACCTGCGCAAAAGCCTGCAAGATTAGGGAAAACTTTTAATCCAAGTGAAAAATCATAGTTCAAATGATTTGCGTGGGCTTCTGAGCCGTGCCAGATAAAATCGCAGAGAAGGTCACTTCCCAAAAAGAAGGTTGCATTATCAGAAACATTAAAGTGAATATCTGCAAGGGTTCCGATAATTATGCGGCTCTGATCTGAAACATCATTATTCCAGTCGCGTACCTCAGGAGTTCCGTAAAAAGGAATTCCCGACATAAGCCCAATAGAAGCGCCAAAAAAGTTCTGGTAGGCAAAAACCGAGTTTGCGGCAAAAATCATGGCTAAAACAATCAAAAATCTTTTCATATTATCCTCTGTATATTACCTTAAATGTCTGAAATACAAGTTTTATATCTGGGGTAAATTCAAAACCGACAACTGCGGCTTCATCTTCAAGGGCATCCTGCTGGCGTTCCTTCCAGGCGCCAAGGTTTTCATCCTCCCCTTCCTGTCGGGCCATTTCCCAGGTAACTTCATTGAATGGAACAATTTCAACGCTTTCAAGCTCTATTACACAGCGGGGATTGTTTGCCCGGTCAACGACAATGTACAATTCCCCTGAAACAGGAAGCGGTTCCATATCTATAGAAAATGTCGGCCAGCTTGCAAAAAAGGCTGTTTTCTGTCCGCCAAGCACAAGGGCAACCTTTTCATCACCGACAAAGCCTTTAGCTTCAAAGTTCAAATCACCAGCGCATTTATCATCTTCGCTGCGGCCAGTATCACTTATAAATTTATTCCAGTATTCATCAAGTTCTGTCATAATTTTCCCTTTTTAAGCCTGATTATTTTTTGAAAGCATTATTATAAATCCGATTATAAAAAACAATGCAGGAAGGCATAGATTTAATAACGAAGAAAGCGGGATTCCAAAAAGGAAGACGCCGCATTCAGAAAGGATTCCAAGTTCAATCAAAATCCCGTAAACGGTTCCTGCATATGAACACAAAAAGCCGCAGATTATGCTCATCCAGGCAGCAGAACGCATTCTGGACAATAGAAGGATTGCAAAAAATGTTACAAGTCCGTTTACTGCAAGCTTTATTATGTAAAATAAAATTTCAGGGTTCATCATTTAATTTTCGGAATTAAAAAGCAAAAGGTGAGTTTTTAATTTGCGAAAAATTTCCTTTATCAACCTGATAAGGCACATAAGAAGTTCCCTCATAATGAGGATTGATGATGATATGGTGATCAAGGCAGTAGAGCACGAATTCATCATATTTTTCTTTCGGCACTTTGGCTGTAAGGTGACAGCCGCTACGCTCGAAATAATTATGAAGGAAAGTGTCGTAAATAAACCAGTCTTTTTCCTGGCGGATTTTTTCTTCTTCCATATAATCATAAACAGCTCGGGTAACGGCAGTCAGAAGAGGGAAAGAAAGATGTGTTTCTTCCGGCAGGAGCTTTACAGTATCTTCATCGCAGAGTTCTTCTTTTACAGAAAGGAGCCAGAAGGAATTTGTCCAGCCAAAAGGAGGAGCAATAACTACACTGTCAAAATCTGAATAATTGATTTTTGAAAATGGCTTCCAGACAATTGTTTTTTCCTTAGAAAACATAAGGCTTGCTTTGACTGCTGTCTGCTTTGAAGAGAAGGAAAAGGCACGTCGTTTAGCACCGCCCAAAAGAAGACAGAGAGATTTTTCCAGGCGGCAGTTTTTTTCGCACTTAAAACTTCCGCTTATTCCGCGCGAAAGCATATTCTTAAAATGTAAAAGCGCATTTCCCGCACGCCAGCCTAAAATTGCCCGTCCGTCCTCCAGATACATATCTGTAAGGCGAACTCCTTTTTTAGTGTATAAAAAATATCCGCGGGCACGGGTAACCTCGCCGTATCGATTAAAAATTTCCTGGGAAAGTTCTTCTACAGTCATTTTATTTTCCTATTGGTAAATCTCAGATTTTGAATGGAAACCTGAATTTATAATTATCTCTTCAATATTAGTTTTGTCAACAAGAGTCGGCTCAAGCCAGAAAACAGGAACATCTTTTTCACCGTTGTTGATTTTTTCTGAAACGCCGGGAAGTGATGCCGCATCTTTGCTTCTTCCAAGCTGAACGGCAAGCTCTGCAGCGTTTGCGGCAAGATCAGTAATCGGTTTGAAAATCGTAAAATCCTGAGTGCCTTTTAAAACATTCTGGCAGCCCGCAATATCCGCATCCTGACCGCAAATAGGCACGTGATAGTTTATTCCGTATTCACGCATTGCCTGAAGCACGCTGGAAGCAATTGCGTCGTTTCCGCAGAGAATTACTTCCGGAACTTTTTTTGACGCAAGCAGGTTCTGCATATACTGATAGGAAAGGTCGTAGTTCCAGTTATCAGTGTAAAAGACATTTTCAATATTGATATTCTGTCCCAAAAGCGCCTGTCTGAGACCAGTTGTAAGCATTGTCATATTAAAATCTTCTTTTGCGCCAAGAATACAGTGCCATCTGCGCTTTGAAGTACGTTCCATAAGCCCCCTTGCCATAAGGCGTCCAACCTCGTAGCAGTCTACGGTGATGTATAAATCTACATCGCAGTTTCTGATAAGGCGGTCGTAGCTGACAACAGAAATATTTTTTGACTTAAGATACTGAATTGATGTTGTAAGCTTGTCTGCCTCTTTTGGAACGATAACTACAACATCAACATCTTTTTCACCCAGGTAATGAATCTGGCGGTTCTGTTCATCAATATTGTTGCCGGCATTCTGAACGATAACTTCAGCGCCAAGTTCGTTTGCCTTGTTCATAAAAACATCAACGTCGCGCTGCCAGCGTTCCATTGCAAGGGTATCAATTGAAAAGCCGATTTTTATTCTGTGAGGACGACTTACGTTCTTTTCGGCGGCCTTCTGATTTAATGAGAGCTGGGGTCGCTTGGAACACGAGTTAAGACTTAAGAGAAGTGAGAAGATAAGACCTGCGTAAATCAATTTTTTAACTTTCATAATTTTCCCTTTTTCAGATTTGGATGCATAAAGTTCATCCTAATTATTTCGGAATTCCGAAGGCGAAAGTCCGAACTTATTTTTGAACAGACGGCTGAAATAATTCTGGTCGTTATAGCCGGTGAAGGCTGTAATTTCCTTGATGGAATATTTCGTCTCGCTCAAAAGCTGGCGGGCACGGTCAAGGCGCTTGTTTGTAACAAAGTTGATGATATTTTCGCTCTTTTCTTCCTTAAAAAGCTTGCTCAGATAGAAGGTGCTGACGTCGGCAACATTTGCAAGAACTTCCAGCGAAAGATCCTTGTCCAGATTTTCGTCGATGTAGCGGCAGACTTTTTCGATAGTCGGATTTTCCTTCTGACTCTTTACGTTTGAAATTGCAGAAACAAGGTCTGTAATCAGCTGATTAACAAAATCCTTGAGGGAGCCGGGATTGTCTTCAGCGGCAAAATATGAAAAGAGGTCTTCGAATTTTGAATTGGAATAGGAAGGAACCACTTCCAGAGTGATATTTTTAGCATTGATAAGAAATTCAATGAGCGAAGACTTGAGTTTTGTCTGATTCTGGCAGGACTTTTCAAGGCTCTTGAAGTACTGGTCAAAGAGGGAACGGGCACCGGCAGAATCTCCGATTTTAAGACGGCTGTAAAGCTTTTTCTGCAGCTCGGCAGTGCAGACAGTTGAATCACATTCGCCTGCAACACCTGCCACGGAAGGCATTTCCTCACCGGAAAAGGCAATGCCGCCATCGTGAGGAACCTTGCTTAAAGTCTGAAGGGAATCGTTATAAGCCGCAATGATTTTGTTCTTGTCATTTTCAATGCCGCTTACCCCCATGCGGATCCCGGTTCCGATTTTATTACACAAAATCTGATAGATGCGGCGGACTTCGGTCTTGAAAATTTCAGGATCAGAAAGCTCGGTTGGAATAGGAAAGAAAACGGCAATTCTATTGATTACAAAAGAACTTACCAGAAAGCGGTGCTGCTCGTTGAGAACTGTGCGGAGATTCATATATGTATCGTGCTGGTTGTTTTTAGTAACCCGGGGCACTTCAAGCGTAAAAAAGCTCCAGACAGGATTTTCGATGTTAAAATATTCAAGATAACTTGAAAGGTCTGTATTAACCTCGTTGCTGAAAATTACCGAATACATAAAATCGTTTTCTATCATCGGGGAAAACATGTCCATTTTGCGCTGCAGGGCAACTTCGTCAAAAATCTGTCCCCGCTTATTGTCTACGATGTTCATTGATTCCCGCACCGTCTGAATGATTACGTTTCGGTTTACAGGCTTAGTGATATATTTGTAAACGCCGAGGTTCATTGCCTCCTGGGCGTACTGAAAGCGGTCGAAGGCACTTATTATGATGATTACAGTATCGGGCTTGAGCTTGTTAATGCAGCTTACAGTATCAAGACCTGTCAGGCCCGGCATATTAATGTCCATAAAAACAATATCAATTTCTTCCTGATTGATAATCTGCAGGGCATCTGTTCCCGACTGGGCCGTAAAAAGCTTTACGTTGGAATCAAAATTCTTTGAGATGATAAATTTCAGCGAGTCGATTGCAATCTGTTCGTCATCAGTTATAAGAATATTATACATTTGCCGGTATCCTTATTATGAATTTTGTTCCCTGACCTTCATCATTCTGGGTAATATCAAAAACATCATCACGATGATAAAAGAGTTTGAGGCGCATGAATACGTTTATAAGGCCTGTTCCGTTGCTGCCTTCTTCGCGTTTAACGGCATTGGAATCAAGCGAAACAAGTATGTTCTGAAGTCCGTCCTTATCAGTTTTCTGGATGGCAGCAAAAATATCCTCTCGGATTTTCTCAGGGAAGCCCGAACCGTTATCAGAAATGGAAATCTGAATTGTCTTATCAAGCTCTTCAATTTTAAGCACTACCCTGCCGACTGAATTTTTAAGTCCGTGCTTGATGCAGTTTTCTACAAGAGGCTGGAGTGTCATCACAGGAATTTGCTGGGAAAACTGAACTTCCGGAATCTGCTTTTCAAAGACGAGGCGGTTTCCAAAACGCACGCTCATTATATATACAAAATTATCAATTAATTTAAGTTCTTCGTCAATTGAAACGCTTTTTTCCTTCTGCTGGATATTGTAGCGGAAGAAATCTGCAGTCTGCTCGATAAAGAAGCAGGTTTTGTCGGCACCTTCCATCATGGCAAGCTGGGCGCCGGTGTTCAAAGTATTAAAGAGGAAGTGAGGATTAATCTGATTTTGCAGGGCTCGCAGCTGGGCATCGGCATAAAGAGCCTGCATTTCAACTTCCTTTTCCTTGAGTTCGGCTTCGGTAACGGCCTTTTCCCAGATGGCGTCGATGTATTCGCGGATGCTGATAATCATGCGGTCAAAGGCATCGCAGATGTTTCCGATTTCGTCGTGAGTTTTGGCATAAAAAAGCGGAACATTAAAATCGCGCTGGGAAATTTTATGGGCAACGTTAGAAATCTGCTTGAGAGGCTTAACAATCTTTGTAACGGAAAAATACATTACCGAAACTATGATTGAAGAAACCATTATAAACAGAAGAAAAGAGATTTTATAAAGCGAATTGAGCTGTTCCAGGTTCTGATTGTAATTTGTCGCGTTCTGCTGTAAAAGCAGGGAACTGAGCTCGGAAAGCTGCTTCATCAGCATATTGTAGCAGGAAATGGTTTTTGCATAGTAATAGTTTACAGCATTAAAGTCGTTGGCACGGCGGGCATAAATTGCCTTTCCGCTGAATAAAAGGAAGTTCTGGGCAAACTGAGACACAAGATATTCCTTTTGCAGAACTAAATCCTGGGAAGGTCGTATCTGCATGTTTTCCATGTATTCTGAAACCTTGGTGCGGGCACTGTAATAGGTGTCGATACTGTCAAAGGTGTGGAAGTTTACGTAATTTTCTACCGCTTTTTCTGTAAGATTCAGGGAATCTGAAAAAGCGGTAAGTTCCATGTTGGATTTGTAGGCACCGCCAATCAGCCTTACAGAATGATATTCAATTCTATAAACCGAAATCAGAGTAACCATAAGAATAAAAATCGAAATGAAAATTGAGAGCATGATTCGCCAGCGGAGACTCTTGCCCTGAAAATATCGTAAAGCTCTTAAAAAAAGAAAAGGCAGGCTTCGTATCATTTTTCAGCCTTCCTTATCTGTAGTTCTGCGGTAATATAATTGTTTGAATGACGAAGGGCAAGATACTCAAAAATTTCTTTCAATGCTGAAATTCCGATTTTTTCTGGATCTACCGAAATAATTTCAGAAATTGCGTGGCGCTCAAAAAGGCTTTCAGTAATTTCACTGTTACCGACACAGATTATATCTGTGTGAATTGAAGTATAGGCAGAAAGAATCTGTGAAGCCTGAACCGCAGACATTTCATTAAGAGTGATAAAAACAACTCTGTCATTTTCTTTTAAGTTATAATTCTGAATAAGCTCCTGTTCGTGAGGAACCTGATCAACTACGTGAACTGCACGAACAGAAGTTTCCTCTTTTGAAAAAGCAGAAGAAAAAGAGTTCAAAAAGTTTGAATTCTGGCTCACACTTCCAACTTCGCCCTGCAGTAAAAAGACCTGTCCATCTTTTCCGGCAAAGGCAGTGGCTTCTTCTGCAGTTTTCTTTCCCATTTCTGAATAATTAATTCCTATGTAAGCAACCTGAGGAATCTGAGGATGATAGGTTCCGATTGTGATAAGGGGAATGGGAATTGAATCCTTTTTTGTGGGAATAACAATGTCATCAAGGTCTTCGTTCTGCGAAAAAAATGCGATAACGGCATCAGCATTGGCAAAAGAAGCGTAGTCAAAAAGTTCCTGAAGGGAAACGTTCTGGGCATAAGACTGGGGAACGTAAAGTTCTACTATTGAATTGTAATCAGAGCTGATGGATTCAGCGCCTTCAAAAACCTGTCGCAAAAAAAGCTGATTTTCGTAGTCACCGGTTACAAGAATATGATAGTTGCGGTCTTCAAGATAATTTTCGAACTCAAGGTTTCTCTGCTTGATGTAGGCGCAGAAACTGAAACAGAAAAGCACAACCGAAACAAAGGTGATGGACAGAAAGAGAACTGAAAAAAAACTGACTTTTTTTACTTTTACGGTTTTCACAATCTTACCGCTTTAATTTATGCTGAAAGTAAATTCTTTAGACTCTTTATCATAATCGGCGAAACACTTTCCGCCTTTTTCGAGTTTTCCAAAAAGAACTTCATCAACAAGAGAATCTGCAATTTTATCTTCTACCGTGCGGGCAATATTTCTGGCGCCAAATTCCTTTGAATAGCCAAGCTGAGTAAGCTGGGTAACAGCCTGGTCAGAAACAGTGAGTTCGACCTTCTTTTCCTTCATGCGGACTGCAAGCCGGGCAATTTCCTTGCGGCAGACTTTTTCTGCAACGTCCATATCCAGGTAACCGAATGGAATTACGGCATCAAGGCGGTTACGGAACTCAGGCGGGAATTCCTTATTTACGGCTTCTTTCAGGGAAGCTTCAAGGTTGTCGTTATTTTCTGAGCCGAAGCCGATTCCCTGCTTTTCAAGGTCACGGGCGCCGGCGTTACTTGTCATAATAATTATGCAGTTGCGGAAATCTGCCTTGCGTCCCTGGTTATCGGTAAGGCTTCCGTAATCAAGCACCTGAAGAAGAATATTATAAATGTCTTCGTTGGCCTTTTCGATTTCATCAAAGAGAACTACGGCCTTTGGATTTTTGCGGATGTCTTTTGTAAGCTGACCGCCTTCTTCAAAACCAACGTATCCCGGTGGAGAACCGACAAGACGGCTTACGCTGTGCTTTTCCTGATACTCACTCATATCGTAGCGCAAAAGAGGCTCATTCAGGATTTTTGCAAGAGTTCTGGCAAGTTCAGTTTTACCGCAGCCTGTAGGACCAACAAAAAGGAAGCAGGCTTCAGGCTTATCGGGATTTCGGAAACCGGCACGGGAACGCTTAACAGACCTTGCAAGGGCAAGAACTGCCTTTTCCTGACCGTAGATTTCCTTACTCATTGAAGCTTCAATCTGGCGAAGGGCATCTTTATTTTCACCCTGAACGGAATCTATAGGAAGCTTTGCAATTTTTGCAGTTACCTTGCGGATAAGGGCCGGTGTAACAAGAGGTGAAGGTGCCGGCACCTGTCGCTCAGTCATTGCAAGCTCGTCGTAACCTGAAATTGTAACGACAGTTTTATCTTTTGAAATTTTTGAGCCGCCATTAAAGCCGCCGCTTTTTGTTATGTGAAGGTAAGCGCCCGCTTCATCAATAATGTCGATTGCCTTATCCGGCAGACGGCGTTCAGGCAGATACTGAAGGGAAAGCTTTACGGCATCTTCAATTGCGGCAGGAGCGAAACGTACGTGATGATAAGCCTCATATTTTTTTACAAGGCCTTTAAGAATCTTAACGGTTTCTTCCGCTGTAGGTTCTGAAATATCGATTTTCTGAAAGCGACGGGCAAGTGCCCGGTCTTTTTCAAAGTTTTTGGCATACTCTTCAAAAGTTGTAGAACCGATGAATTTTACTTCGCCGGTTGCAAGCACAGGCTTCAAGAGATTTGCCGCATCCATCTGGGAAGAACCGTTTGAGCCGGCTCCCATAATCATATGGATTTCGTCTATAAAAAGGATAACCTTCTTTTTCTGCTTGAGTTCATCAATAATTGAATGAAGGCGCTCTTCAAAATCACCGCGGAATTTAGAGCCCGCCAGCAAAAGCCCGATATCAAGCGAATAAATAGTAAAGTCTTTAAGGTCTTCAGGAACCCGGCCCTGAACGATTCTCTGCGCCAGTCCCTGTGTCAGCGCCGTCTTACCAACGCCCGCGTCTCCGACATGCAGCGGATTATTCTTGGTTCGTCTGCAGAGCACCTGAATTGTACGTTCCAGTTCTTCTTCACGGCCGATAAGTTCATCAAAAAGGCCTTTTTTGGCAAGTTCAGTAAGGTTGGTTGCAAATCGCTCAAGGCCGCCTGTATTGTTGGACATAAATTCCGGATAGCCGTTCTGATTCTGCTGGCGGGCCCTCTGGGCATTTGCATTGCCGCCTGCCCCACCTGCGGCATCCTTAATATAAGGACGGTTTCGGCTGATATTTTCCAGAAGCTTGAGCCTGTCCACGCCGCTTGTTTTCAAAAAATAAGAGCAGTAGTTACGGCTTTCATCATACATGCTGACAAGAACGTCAGTAATATCAATTACATCACTGGCGCTTGAAACGCAGTAGAAAACCGCCTTATTCATCATATTCTGAAAACCCGCAGATTCAACCGGGCCTTTTACAAATTCAGAATTGGCTTCGTCCGAAACTACCGGCATTTTTGTATTGAGATAATCGTGAAGATGATTTTTTAAATTTTCAGAGTCTGCTCCGCTGTCTGCAAGCAGGTTAATTACAAATTCATTTCTTATGGCCGCCGCAAGCACGTGCTCGGGCGTAAAAAACTGATGATGAGACTGTTTTGCATTTAAGAGGGATTCTGACAGAATCTTTGTAAGCATAGGGCTTACCTTCATCTGGCGCACCATTCCCCTTTGTAAATCATCATTTTTTGCCATTACTCAACTTCTACCCTAAGAGGAAAGCCGTTTTTTCGCGCAATCTGTTTTGTAAGATTTGCCCGGGAAACGGCAATATCAAAAGTATATACTCCCACTACAGAAGAACCTTCCTGATGCACAGCCTGCATGAGGTTTTCTGCTTCATCGTGAGTTTTATTATAAATTGATACAAGAACGTCTACCACAAAATCCATTGTGGTAAAATCATCATTATAGAAAACTACCTTGCGTTCCGGCGGAAGTTCGATGCCAGTTTCTTCTGCAAAATCGCTTCCGGAATTTTCCATCTGACTATTATATTCGCTCATAGACATTAATATAACACAAAACAAGAAAGTAGAAAATAAAAAAATATCCATATATAATAGAAAGTATGGCAAATAAAAAATCGTTCTTTGGACTTAAATTTATATATGATGCGCCTGCAACTTTGACTTTTGCACTGGCCTGCATAATCCTTTTTGCTCTGGATTCCCTTGTTTTTAAGCAGAAACTTACATCCCTGATTTTAACTTCGCCGATTGCAGGAGGCAGCGGCGGGGCGGCAGGAAGCGCCTTGGGAGTGGCAGGGGCCGCTGCAAGCAATCTGGCTTTTTCGGCATCTAATCCGCTTTCTTATCTGCGCTTATTTTTATATGCCCTGGGTGCCGCTTCCGGTGAAATCCTTGTCTGCAATATGATTTTTGTGCTTTTGCTAGGCCCTTCAATGGAAGAACGCTACGGGACAGTGGTAATTGGAATTATGATTTTTGTTTCAGCCCTTTTTTCTGGAGTTTTGAATGCCTGCTTCTGTAAGACCCCTCTGAACGGCTGTGAAGCAATTATTTTTATGATGATTTTCTTAAATTCCTTTGTTTCCCTTTCCAAAAAGAAAATCCCCCTCAGCTTTGTTTTTGTTTTCATTCTTTTTGTATTAAGGGGAATTCTTTCGGCAGACTTTAAGGCAGACTCTTCAGCCGTAATTCAGATTATTATTAACGTTGCAGGCGGACTTTGCGGAAGCCTTTTTGCCTTCCTTACTTCGCCTAAAGCTAAGGCTGCAAAGAAAAGTGAAAAGTCGGAAGGGGGCCTTTTGAACCGGGCAGAAAGCTATCGTGAAAGCCAGAAGCCTAAAAAATCACTTTTCGGAAAGAAAAAAGAAGATGATACAGTCCAGCAGAACTACGCCGGCGATGAAACAGTTATCAGCAGCATGAGGTTTGACGATTAAGATGACAGGAAAAATTATCGTTCCGGCATTAGCTTTAGTTTTTCTCACCGCAGCATCCTGTTCACTGAAATATTCCGATACTCTGGACGTGGACGACAGCGTGCCAGAACTTTATTTTACCAAGGCAAAAATCACCCGCTATGAAAACGACCGGGTTACTGTAGAAATGGCAGCCGACAAGCTTGAACAGTACAAGGATTCCTCGGAAAGTTACGCCAGAAAGCTGACTTTTACAGTCTACGATGACGAAAATCAGGTTTCGACTGAGGGCAGCTGCGGCTATCTTTTTGCAGACACCTCAAAAGACCTTTACGAACTTTACGAAGGCATTGAACTTTACAATCATTCTGATAAGACCAACTTTTTTGCAGACATTCTCCGCTGGAATAAAAAAAACGAGCAGCTTACAAGCGGACTTAATTCAGAGGTTCGCGTTGAAAAAGAAGATACCGTGATGACGGGGACCGGATTTTCTGCAAGCGGAATCAGCAAGACTTTCACTTTTTCTGGCGGCGTAAAGGGCGAAATTGAGACTTCGGAGGCTGAAGAATGAAGAAGGCCTTGGGTATTATCATCTTATTAACGCTTCTGTCACTACCCGCAGCGGCAGAAAAAATCACATTTTCGGCAGATTCCATGAGCGGGCAGGCAGGAAACTCAAATACGACTACTACGATGAGCGGAAATGCCACAGTTTCTACAAATTCAATAGAAATAAAGGCAGACTCCCTGCAGCTTTCTGGCGAAGAATACCGCAACATTTCTGCAAACGGCAATATTTCTGGCAAGAACCTTGAAACAAATATGGAATTCAGCTGCGACGAACTGAACTACGACCGCATCACAAAAAAAATCATCCTTAAGGGAAACGTAAAGCTTGTAGATGTGGAAAACAATGTAACCTGCGGCGCTCAGATTATTGAATACGACCAGGACAAAGACATTGCAATCATGCAGATTCAAATTTCGCTTACCCAAAAAGACAATGTCTGTTCGGGCGCCTACGCCGTTTACTATAAAGAGCAGCAGCTTCTGGAAATTTCAGGTAACGCTCAGGTAAAGCAGAAGGACGACACTTTCCGAGCCCAGTTTATCACTCTTGATCTGGACACTCAGAATATTACTCTTGGCGGAAACGTAAAGGGAACTGTTACCGACACAAAGGAAAAGAAAGAAAGTGAAAGCAGCGAAGAAGAGGGAGCTGAATAATGGCAGAAAATCACACATTACGAGTTTCAAGTTTATATAAAGCTTTTGGCCGCAAGGAAGTTGTACGCGGAGTTGAATTTTCAATGCAGGTGGGAGAAGTTCTGGGACTTCTTGGCCCTAACGGAGCGGGAAAAACTACAACCTTTTACATGGTAGTAGGTTTTTACAAGCCGACAGCGGGCGAAGTTTTTCTTGATGACATGTGCATTACAAATCTTCCTATGTACAAGCGGGCCCGCCTTGGAATCGCCTATCTTCCCCAGGAACCTTCAGTTTTCAGAAAGTTTACGGTTGAAGAAAACATCTGGTCGATTCTGGAAACAAGAAAAGATTTAACAACCGGCGAAAAACGTGACCGACTTGAACGCTTAATAGACGAATTTTCAATAGGGCGAATCCGCAAGCAGAAGGCCTTTACCCTTTCGGGTGGTGAACGACGCCGAACAGAAATTGCCCGCTCGCTTGCCATGGAACCTAAATTTCTTCTGCTGGACGAGCCTTTTGCAGGAATTGACCCTATTGCCGTTGCCGACATCAAGGGAATGATTCATCTTCTGGCTGAGCGGGGAATCGGAATTTTGATTACCGACCACAACGTCCGCGATACTCTGGAAATTACAGACCGGGCCATAATCATAAACCAGGGTACAATCATTACCCAGGGCAGCAAGGATGACATTCTGAACTCTGAAATTGCAAGAGAGATTTATCTTGGAAAAGATTTCTCAATGTAGGGAAATGCGGCTTTTTCAGTTTTACCTGCCAATTTTTAAGGAGCTTCAGTCAGCATCTGCATGCCGATTTTCTGAGCAAGATTTACAACGCTGGAAAGAATTGGCTGAGTTTTCTTATTTTCCGAAAACTGACTCAAAAATTTCATGTCAATTTTCATCATGTCAAAAATCGGAGAAGCAAGTTCAAAATCCAGGCGGGAAAAATTAATTGAGGCAGGAATTACAGCCTCGTGATTTTTGATGCAGCACTCTTTATAAAATTCATCAACTTAGATTATAAACCCAGCTTAAAAGAAAGACAAAATAATTATAAGACTATGCTTAATAACACTTTTTTCCAGTAACGATTAACCTCACGCCTTGTGTTTTTTATAAATCAATTTTTCGAGGTGATTTATGAAAAGATGTATTTTTGTGATTACAGGATTTTTACTTGTTTTGGGGCTTTATGCCGTTCAGAATAAAGCGATATCAGGAAAGGCTCCAAAAGGTATGCCGCCAAAGGATTTTGCAGACGGGGAACTGCCACCGCCGCCGCCAGAAGGACTGCCGCCAGAGGAAATGCCGGGCGAATTCGGACATATTCCTGATGAAAAGGAGCCTGAACTTACTGCGACAATAATTGTAAGTGATGAAGAAAAAAAGATTTCGGAGGGAGAATACACTTGCGAAGAAGGAGATAAAAGCGTACTTCTTGCTCAGAAGGGGGCAAAAGTCAGCGTAAGTGATGCAGTTTTTGCTAAAAATGCCGGTGACACTTCCAGCGGCGGACAGAGCAATTTCTTTGGACTTAATGCGGCTGTAATTGCCAAGGGAGAAAGCAGCGTAAACCTTAAAAACGTGACTGTCACTTCTGATGCAGACGGCTCAAACGCAGTTTTTGCGACCGGTGAAGGCACTGTAATTGAGGCAGAAAACATTAAAATCCGCACAGAGCAGAATTCTTCACGAGGTCTTGATGCAACCTACGGCGGAAAAATCCTTGCAAAAAATGTTGATATTGAAACTCAGGGGGCACATTCAGCAGCCTTTGCAACCGACCGCGGGGAAGGCGACGTAATTGTAAACGGCGGAAAAGCTCTTACTAACGGAGAAGGTTCTCCTGTAATTTATTCGACCGGTAATATCTGCGTAAAAAATCTGGAAGGCCAGGCAAATGCTTCTGAAATTGCCGTTATTGAAGGAAAGAACTCAATAACAATAGAAAATTCAAAACTTTCTGGCGGCACAAAAGCAGCGGATGCAAAGCATCATAAGGAAGCGGCAAAGGCAATTATGCTTTACCAGAGTATGAGCGGGGACGCAGACCAGGGAACAAGCGTGTTTACTGCAAAGGATTCCACCCTGACAAGCAGATCTGACGGAGCTTTCTTCTATATTACAAATACCCACGGAATCATTAATCTGGAAAATACAGAGATTGAAAATCCAGGAGATGTTCTTT
The DNA here is from genome assembly GCF_000619925.1 of Treponema sp. C6A8. Taxonomy (GTDB): domain Bacteria; phylum Spirochaetota; class Spirochaetia; order Treponematales; family Treponemataceae; genus Treponema_D. The sequence goes on from NZ_JHVB01000009.1 coordinate 49,676, forward strand.
TGCAGGCGGAAGGAAACGAATCAGAGCGCGGCTGGGGACGCAAGGGCAAAAACGGCGGCATGGTAACTGTAAATACAAAAAATCAGCTGCTTAAGGGTGATATTTTTGCAGATGAAATCAGTTTTGTAATTTTGAACTTTGGCCAAGGAAGTGAATACACAGGGGCAATCAACAAAAAGATAAAATCAACTCACGTAAACCTGAAGCTTGATAAAAAAGCGACTGTAACTTTGACAGCAGATTCATATGTGGAAGTTTTTGAAAACGGCGATAAAAAATGCACAAATATCGTTTCAAACGGACATACACTTTATTACAATAAAAAATCTCCTGACAACAAATGGCTGAAGGGTAAGACCATTAAACTTAAGGACGGAGGAGAAATAAGAGGCATATAACAGGGGCGTTGCGGGTACTCCCGCTGGAAGGGGTAGCGGAAAACGCCGAAGGCGGTTGAAGCGAGGGGAAGGCTTTCCCCCTTCCCCTTTTTTGCGTTTGCTCATCGTTTGCAAAAATGCTATGATAAAGGTTATGGAACTTTCACATGAATTTTTAGTTGAAGACAGAGAATTTAAAGATTACGACGATTTTAAGGCTCACTGCCGATTGAAGACTATTCCCGACTTCAACTTTGCATACGACATTGTTGACCGCTACGCAAAGGACTGCCCGGGAAAACGCGCCCTTGTATGGATTGACGATAATAACGACGAAGAAACCTTCACTTTTGATGATATTTCACGCGAATCAAAACGCGCCGCTTACTGGCTGACTTCCAGGGGAATCAAAAAGGGCGACACTGTAATGCTGATTTTGCGCCGCCGCTATGAATGGTGGATTTTGATGCCGGCTCTTCACAGAATCGGTGCCATTGTAATTCCTGCTACCGACCAGCTTTTGCAGAGCGATATTGAATACCGCACAAACGCTGCCGACGTAAAGATGATTATCACCTACAACAACCCTAACATCATGGGCGAAATTGAAAAATCAATGCCTAAGTCGCCTAGCGTAAAATACCTTGTAACTGTAGGGGAGCCTCACGGCGACTGGATCAGCTTCCACGAGGAATATGAGCGATTGCCGGCAGAATTCCCTCGCCCTGTAGGTGAAGCCGCAACTCACAACGATGACCCGATGCTTCTTTACTTTACTTCGGGAACTTCGGGCTATCCTAAGATGGTTTTGCAGAATTTTGACTACCCTATCGGACACATCATCACTGCAAAATACTGGCACGGCGTTCTTGATGACGGGCTCCACCTTTCGATTGCAGAAACCGGCTGGGCAAAGGCTACCTGGGGTAAGCTTTACGGTCAGTGGATTTGCGGAACAGCTCAGTTTGTTTACGATATGAATATGTTCAAGCCTGCAAAAATGCTTGAAATGATTTCTAAATACGGCCTCACAACCTTCTGTGCGCCTCCTACCGTTTACCGCTTCCTGGTTCGTCAGGATCTGGACAAATACGATTTGAGTAAGTGCGTGCGCTTCAGTACTGCGGGTGAAGCTTTGAACGACGAAGTTTTCAACAAGTGGCTTGAAAAAACAGGAAAGAAGATTTTTGAAGGCTACGGACAGACTGAATCAACAATCATCTGCGGCAACTTTATGGAATACTCACCAATTAAGCCGGGTTCAATGGGACGCCCTAACCCGCTTTATGATGTAGCAATTCTTAATGAAAACAACAAGCCTGTTCCGACAGGAGAAGTCGGCGAACTTTGTATTCACGTTGAAGACGGACATCCTTTCGGACTCCTCGTTGGTTATTACCGCGACGTTGTTCTTACTGCAGACGCTTTTGACGGCGGCTGGTATCACACAGGCGATAACGTTTACATGGACGAAGAAGGCTATGTAATGTTCGTTGGCCGCAAGGATGATATCATTAAGACTGCCGGTTACCGCGTAAGTCCTTTTGAAGTTGAATCTATCTTGCAGAAGCACCCTGCAGTTATGGAATGTGCGGTTACAGGCGTAGATGACCCTAAACGAGGAATGGCAATCAAGGCTACAATCGTGCTTTCTCCGGGCTATGATTCAAAAGATCCTGCTGATATGGAGCGCGAGCTTTCTACCTTTGCAAAAGAAAACACAGCTATGTATAAATGTCCCCGCATCTTTGAGTTTGTAAAAGAACTTCCAAAGACAATTTCGGGAAAAATCCGCCGTGTAGAAATCCGCGAAAAAGACAAGGGTAAAGATACTCAGAACATCAAGCAGGATTTCTAGCCGTGAGCGAACGCTGCTACAAATGCTTTAAACCAGCCTCAAACTGCTTGTGCCGCTTCACAAAAGAACTGGACCCGGGCGTAAAGTTTGTTTTTTTAATGCATCCAAAAGAAGCGAAACGCAACCGAACGGGAACAGGCCAGCTTGCCCACATTTCTCTAAAAGACTCAGAAATCATACAGGGTCTGGATTTTAGCCAGAATACAAGACTTCAGGAATTACTCCACGACCCAAAATATTTTCCAATGATGATGTATCCGGGCAATGAAGCCTGGAACGCAAAAAAGGAAGGCTTTAAGGAAGCCGTAGGCGACCGTATCCCGCTGATTATAATTCTTGACGCCACCTGGTTCTGCGCCAAAAAGATGATTGATCACAATCCCTTTTTGCTGGAATATCCGAGACTCAGCTTTTCCGGTGATTACCGTTCGATTTTCACCTTCAAGCACGAACCAAAACCTGAATATATCAGCACAATCGAAAGCTGCTACTACATGATAAAGGAATTACAGACCTGCGGCCTTGCAAACGCCGAAGTAAATCCCGAGCCCCTTATGGACGTATTCAAGGAAATGATTAAGTTCCAGCTGACCGCCGAAAACGAGCGCATTATGGGACTTCGACCGAGCACCCATGATTACGATGCGAAGTATAATAAGTTGAGAATTATTCCTACATTTTAAAATGCGCAAAGCGGGTCCCAGCGACGGCGAAAATCAAGGTATCACCCCGCACTGCGGACAAATGCTTTATACCGTCGCATTTGTCCTTAATTTCCGCCTGCGTCCCACTTTGCTCACCTTCCAATATAAGGTTTCTCACCTATTGCTTCGAACTCGCCGGCCAGGGCGCCTACCATGGCAGTAAGGGAATAATCACAGCGCCAGCTGTAGCCCAAAAGAACAGTGTCTGCCCAGTCAAGGCGTTCTCCCAAAGTCGGTGACATGGTGTTCAGAATTATAATACGCTTTCCGCTGCGCTTGAAATATTCAGCAACCTTGGCGTGATTTTCGCTTGAAACACAGATTATTAAAGTGTCGTAGCCGGCAGCAAGAGGCGGCAGGTTGTCTAAAACCCACTGGGTGCCGTTAGGGCCCAAATCATAGTCAAAACGGAAGAAGCCTGCTTCAGGCCAGCGTTTTTTTGCCTCGGAGAAAAAGTTTGGAAGGCTTCCGCACAAAAGAATGCGGCCGCCGTTGGCACTGGTGAGGGGCATAGTTCCCTTTTTTTCTATTGTAATTGAGCGGCAGGCCTGTTCAAGGAAGAATTTCTCGCCTTCACGGTCAGGCACATATTCGTCAATTGTTTCCGGATTCGGATAAAGAGGCGCCGGATTTTCGCTCTTAAAGTAATCAAGTTTTGCCTTAATTACACGACGGGCAGCATCCTTTACGCGGTTTCGGAAGGCATCGTCCCTGTCCATCAAATCAAGGTTTTTAACCCAGAGCTGCTCGTTCAAAAGCGGAGTTGATGAAGAAAGGATAATGTCGTTTCCGGCTTCCAGCGCCATCTTAAAGGCGGCAGAAAGGGAACCTGCATAACTTGTAGCTCCGACCATGGCCATATCGTCAGTGATGATAAGTCCTTCATAGCCCATCTGATTGCGAAGGATTTCTGTAAGGAAGTATTTTGAAAGGCTGGCAGGGGCGCCGCTTTTTTCGATTAAAGGGAAGCTCAAATGACCGGACATAAGGGCCGGGCAGCCTTCCTTAAAAAGATACATGTAAGGCACAAGCTCGCGTTTTTTAAGGGTTTCAAAATCAACATTGATTACAGGAAGCTTTCCGTGAGAGTCCAGGCTTGTGTCGCCGTGCCCCGGAAAATGTTTAACCGTCGGGATAACGCCGGCAGCCTGGCTTCCAGAAAGGAAAGCGCTTCCCAAAATACCCGCCTTGTCCGGGTCGTCGCCAAAGGCGCGGGTTCCGATAATCGTTGAATCGTGATTTGTAAAAAGATCAACAGTCGGAGCAAAGTTCATGTTGATGCCAAGGATTTTGATTTCCCGGCAGATGTAGTAGGCGCTGTACCAGGAATCAATAGGATAACCAGAGGCGCCGATTGCCATGTTTCCCGGCGCAATTGTAGTATCGCCCTTTACATGGCGAACCCAGCCGCCCTCCTGGTCTGTTGCAACAAAAAGAGGAATCTGAAAGCGTCCCTCTGCCGATTTATGCTGCATGGTCGCAACCGATTTTGCAACCGTATGAATATCATCAGTGTTCCAGCCAAAAACCTTAATGCTTCCAAGTCCGCGCTCAACCCACCAGTGCAAAAGAAGAGGAGGCTCAGCACCCGCCCAGCCGAACATAAAGGTCTGGCTCAAAAGCTCGGAATTAGTCATCTGGTCAGTAATCAGGCGCGAAAGCTCGTCACTGGGAATATCCGACCAGAAGGTGACATTGCTGGAAGAGGAAATTTCGCCGGATTTTTCCTGCACTTTGTCATCATTTAAGAGATTAAAGGTCTGAGCAAAAAATAAGCCGCCTGCGCCAAGCCCAAGAAGCAGGGTAAAAATTGCAGTTTTAACCAAGAAGCTATATTTTTTCATCTATTTTTCCGCCTGTCTGATTCAAAGTTTTTAATACATTGAGGATTGCATTTTCCTCGTAGTCGTAATGTTTAGTTTCGGCAGGAATAAATTCCAAAAAACGCTCGCCGGAATTAAACTTATATATAGATGGAATCCATTCTTTTTCGCCATGAAAGGTCTGAAGCCAGTAAGTAAGATAAATCAGATTTTTGCCGTAAACATAATCATTTTTCTGGCATATAGGAGATTTAAAATTGATTTCGTGGATGGAAGTCGGCTTTTCCTTTTTTTGAGAGATTTCAGTCTGCTCTGCAAGTTTAGCGGCCTTGAAAATCCGGAGTGCAGATAAAACCGACTCTTCATCTTCTTCAACTTCCTTGGAAACAGGATTTACGTATTTTTCGTATTGAGCCTTAATTCTTGCAATCTTTTCTTCTTCTGTCAGATTGATTTTTTTCTGAAGGGGAGCGTCCTTGCTGACAGGCTTGATAAATTCCTTATCTTCTGCCTCTTCAAAGCGGGAAAGTTTTTTAGAAAAATTTGAAAGCGCGTCGGTAATATTTTTCATTTTCACCCCTTACTTTTCCAAAAATTTCTGTGCCGCGTGAGCCGCAATTGCACCGTCATTCACAGCCGTTACAATCTGGCGGAAAGGCTTTGAGCGGACATCACCCGCAACAAAAAGCCCAGGCATTGCAGTCATCATATTTTCATCAGTTATGATATAGCCGGCGTCATCCTTTGGAAGCATATCGACAAGAGAAGTCTTTGGCACCATTCCGGTAAAAATGAAAAGGGCGTCGGCAGGAACTTCTGTCACCTTGCCAGTTTTCAAATCTTCCAGCATGAGCCATTCAAGCTTATTTTCACCAAGAACTTCGCGAACGACAGTATCATAAAGAGGCTTAACACCGGCATTCAGCATTTTTTCCACAACAGCCTTCTGGGCGCGGAAGGAATCACGACGGTGAATAATCGTTACGTCATCAGAAATATTTGTCAGGAAGGTTGCCTCGCTGCAGGCTGAATCACCGCCGCCGACTACAAAGATTTTCTTGCCTGCAAAAAAAGGTCCGTCACAAACTGCGCAGTAAGAGACTCCCCGCCCCTGGAATTTCTCCTCACCGGGAATTCCCAGCTCTGTATGAACGGCGCCTGTTGCAATACAAAGGGCCTTCGCGTAATAAATTGTCTTTCTTGTAGTTACGATAAAGGTGTCATCTTTTTTATCGATTGAAGAAACAAAAGCTTCAACAATCTCGGCTCCAAAGGCTTCAGCCTGCTCCTTCATTTTCTGCATAAAGTCGGAACCGTTCTGAGAAGGAAAAAGTCCCGGATAATTTTCGAGATCAGAAATCTGTCCAACCTGCCCGCCTGACATTGAGGCATCGAGTACTACGCATAAGAGGCCGCCACGCGCAGCATATTGAGCAGAAGCAAGTCCCGCAGGCCCCGCTCCAATAATAACATAATCGAAAATCCGAGTATCCATACTTAAATTATATACAATTTTCCTCCCTTAATCTTAAAAAAACTAAGAAATTTGCAAAAAAAACTTGCAATTATATGATAGTTATCCTATACTACTGATAGTAAGACTATCACTAAAGAAGAGCAAACTTCCCAGAAAAAGCTTAGGAGGCTTTGGACAAATGAAAAAAATTACTGCAATTATTGCTGCATTATTTATCGGTTCTGTATTCGCTTTTGCAGACCCAGCAGAAGGCTACTGGATTTCTTATGATGAAAAGACCAACGAGGCTACAGCCGGCTGGTACATCTATGAAAAAGACGGAAAATTGTTTGGTACTATGACTGCCGTTCACGGTGAGCCACAGGATCAGGTTGCTTACGGAGCTAAGAAAGCAACTCCAAAAGATTTCCCAAAACAGGGACCTTTGTGCGAAATGGTAATGGTTGGTACAGACTGGATTTACAACCTGGAAAAACTTTCTGAAGGCGTTTGGGGCAAAGGAAGCATCGTTGACCCGGGCGACGGAAGCAAATATACATGTAAAATTACATACCATGCCGCAGACGGCAAAAAGTATGAAGTAGAAACACTGGAAATGCGCGGTTCTATCGGACCAATCGGCCGCAGCCAGTATTGGAAGAAAGCAACTGAGGAAGAGGCAAGAGCTATCCGCTAATGCAACTTCCAGCCATAATTTAGCTCCTTTTTTTTAGATATATTTATAGCCGTCCGTGAGTTTTTCATAGTTTCTTGCGGGCGGCTGCCTTTTTTAACATGTAAGTGAAGATTTTAATGCGGATGCGCGCAGCGCAGACGGCAGGTAGCGTCGCGGCACTTGTACCTGTAGCTAACATTTTTACGCTACCGAGTATTGGCGTGGTCGTAATCTTAACACCAACTTCCAGATGCCCGTAACCACGCCTTAACTTGCGCAAGCACAAGTTGTAGGACTTACCGAGTGATATCTCTGAGCCAGCCTTTTTTAAAGTAATGAATTACGCTTGGCGGCATTTTAACGAACTCATCCAGGAAGAGGATGAAGTATACGGTGAGAGGCGGAAGCTTGAGCACGAATGCGCAGATAAGGCCGACAGGAACGGCAACGCCCCACATAAAGCAGGCATCCAGGATAAAACCGAACTTTGAATCGCCGCCGGCACGGAAGATTCCGCAAATCAAAACGGTGTTAATTGTTGCACCGACTATCGAGTAAGAGTTGATGAACAAAAGAATGTTTCTGTAATGAGCGGCAGTTTCGGAAAGATGTGCGAGAAGAGGCATAATCGGGTACATACAGATCATGGCAAGGCCCCCTAAAAGCCCCGCAGCAATCGTACTTCGCACAAGGCGGGAACCGTTACGTTCGGCAAGGGCCATGTCGCCGGCACCGATTGTTTTACCCAGAAGAATTGCTCCACCGTAAGCCATACCAAAGCAGATAATTGTCGCAAGGTTTCGGACAACGTTTACAACGGAATTTGCGGCAACAATATCTTCGCCAAGATGTCCAAGAATTACCGAATACATTGAAAAAGCGGCTCCCCAGACAAGCTCGTTTCCAAGAGCAGGCAGCGAATACTTAAAAAAGTCGTGGGTGAGTTCCTTACTGCGGCGGAAAAGCACTGTCATTGTAAGGCGAAGTTCCTGCTGGCGGGCAGCATAAACAAGACAGATAGCAAGTTCAAGCGCGCGGGAAATTGAAGTTGCAATTCCAACGCCCATAATTCCAAGCTTTGGAACGCCGAAAAGTCCGTAAATGAAAAAGGCGTTCAGAAAAACATTGGTTCCAAGAGCAATAAAAGTAAGCGCTGTGGCGATTTTAACTTTTTCTACGCTTTTGAAGGTGGCGCAGAAGGTCTGTGTTATGGACATGAAAATATAGGAGAAGCCAACCACGCGAAGGTATATGACGCCAGTTTCAATCAGGTTAGGATCAGAAGTAAAAATCTTCATTAAAAAATGGGGCGTAAACATGGCAGCCAGACCAAAAACTACGCCGACAGTCAAAGAAATTCTCAGGGCAATTCCTGTAAGGGTTCGGATTGAATCAAGATCCTTTTTTCCCCAGTACTGGGCGCAGAGCATTCCTAGTCCAGAAGAAAGGCCGACTGTAATCATAAAGAGGATAAAAACAATCTGTCCGGCCAGGGAACTTGCGGCAATTGCAGTCTGTCCGACAGAGCCCAGCATGATTACGTCCACGGAACTTACGGCAGCGGAGATAAGGTTTTGAATCGCAATCGGCGCAACAATTCTTGCCAGCGACTTATAAAAATCTTTTGCTTCTGTATTCATAAATATGATACCCTTTTTCTTCATTTTGATGTAAAATTAAAGTTATGACAATTGCTTTATTTTCAGACAGTTATTTACCCACAAAGTCAGGTATCGTTACAGTGGTTGTTCAGCTGAGAGAGCAGCTTATCAAAATGGGTCACCGCGTAATTCTGGTGACAGTAAACACTACAGAAGAATATTCTACAGATGACCCGGATATTTACCGCGTTCATTCGGTTCCGCTTGGACTTGGCACGGATCAGTTTCTGGCCCTTCCGGCAATGCATCCTCTTGTTCATTATTTGAAAGCGCAGAATGTAGAAATCATTCACTGCCATACTGAATTCGGAGTTGGAAAGGCTGGCCTGCGCGCTGCCCGCATCCTTAAAATTCCTGCAATCTGTACAACTCACACAATGTGGGTTGATTTCTATAAATACTATCTTCCTCATGTTCAGAAAATTATGCGTCCTTCCATGGTCGTAGGTTTTATGAATCACTTTTACAAGAAATTCCACGCCCTTATCGGTGTTTCTGTAAAAGCCAGAAATTACTACAAGCAGCCGGATATGATTCCTCAGGTGCCGTCAGTAATTATCCCGAATTCAATCGACAGCTCAAAGTTTATGGCAGAGCACGCAAGTGAAGAAGAAAAACTGGCCCTCCGCACACAGCTTGGCATTGAAAAAGACGACATTATGCTTTTGTTTGTCGGCCGCGTGGGAGAAGAAAAGCGCGTAATCGAACTTGTAAAGGTTTTCCAGCACGTAACGGCAAAAAATCCTAATATCAAGGCTGTGATTGTCGGATACGGCCCTGCCTACGAAGAGCTTGTTTACGCAGCCCGCAATGAAATCTTAGAGAAAAAAATCATCTTTACAGGCTTTGTTGACTGGCAGAAGGTTCACACCTACTACGAAACTGCAAATATTTTTGTTACCTGCTCGCTTTCTGAAATGCATTCCATGACAATTCTTGAAGCCCAGATGACAGGCCTTCCTCTTGTTCTCCGCCGCGACGACAGCTATCTTGATTCAGTTTACCAGGGACAAAACGGCTACCTTTGCGACAACGAGCGCGAAATGGAAAAGCACATCCTTGAACTTGCAAAAGACAAGCACAAGCGGGAACAGTTTTCACGCAGAAGCCTTGATATAACCAAAAAGTTTACTATTGAAACTCACGTAAAAAAGACAATCAAAGTTTACGAAGAAGTCATTAAGGCTTATCCGAAAAAAATTGACGAAAACAAAGTGATGAAGATGCTCGAAAAAATCTAGGTTATGAAACCCTTAGTAATCTGCACCACCCTTTTAGTAGAAAAATCTCCTCAGGCCCTGCCCCTTGGCGCCGCATGCATTGCTTCGGCAATTAAACAGAGCCAGCTTACCCGCGAACTCTGCGAAGTAAAGCTGACAGCCTTTTCCATGGAAGACAAGGTTTGCACAGCAGACTCAATTTATCGCATTTTAATAGAAGAAAAACCTGCGATTGTCTGCTTTTCGGTTTTCGTGTGGAACCGCCTGCTGCTGGAAGAAGTTTCTGAAAAACTGCGGGCAGAGGGCATAATCACAATTGCGGGCGGTCCCGAAATTACGGCTCACCCGGAAGTTTTTACAAGCTTTGACTACACCGTTTCCGGCGAGGGGGAAATTAAAGTTCCTGAACTTGTGGCAAAGCTGATAAGCGGGGCGGAAGATAAGACCAAGCCGGCCAAAGACGGCAATCCTCTATCATGTATCCTTACAACATCTCAAATCGACCTTGCAAGCCTCAGTTCCCCCTACCTGGACGGAACAATCGATCCTTCAGAATACGGCGGGGCCCTCTGGGAACTTGCCCGCGGCTGTCCCTTCAAATGCTCCTACTGTTACGAATCAAAGGGCTCAAAAACTGTCCGCCTTTTCCCAATGGAAAGAATCCGCGCCGAACTCGAACTTTTTGCCGCAAAAAAAATCCCTCAGGTTTTCGTGCTGGATCCAACCTACAATGCAAACAAGGAACGCGCCCTTCAAATCCTCAAGCTTATGGCGCAAAAAACACCCGATACCTTCTATTATTTTGAAGCCCGCGCCGAGTTCATCACACCGGAGCTTGCCCGCGCCTTTACGAAAATCCCCTGCGCCGTGCAGATTGGCCTTCAGAGCGCAAATCCCGACGTACTCGCTCTGGTTCACCGCCCCTTCAACAAGAAGCAGTTCACAAAAAATATCGCAATTCTCAACCGCGAAGGGGTAATTTTCGGTTTTGACCTGATTTACGGACTTCCCGGCGAAACCTTGCGGGGCTTTAAAGAGGGAATCGACTTTGCAATTTCCCTCTACCCTAACAATCTGGAGCTTTTCTGCCTTTCAGTGCTGCCCGGAACCGATCTTTTTGACCGCGCCGGCGACCTTCACCTGACTTTTGAGCCCCAACCGCCATACCACATCATCCACACAGATTTATTTTCAAAAGAAGATATTTCCCGCGCCGCATCGCTTTCCGCTGCCTGCGACCTTTTCTACAATCAGGGCCGGGCCGTTCCCTGGTTCAACACAATCTGCCATGCTGCAAAAATCCGCCCTTCTCAGTTTTTCGCCCAGTTTGCAGACCATCTCAACGCCAGCAATTCAGGCGCCGCGGGAAACGGCCCCCTTCCAAATCTTACAAATCTGCAGCATCCCCAGATAGAAAAACTGCAGCTGGACTTTATAAAAAAACTCTTCGACCGTGCCGGCCTTCAGCGCCTCTTCAGCGCGGCAAAAGACCTTATCAGTTTAAACGGCGCCCTGGCGCGTACCCAGGAAAGCGGCCGCCAGGAAACTCTCCGCCTCTCCTACAACGCCGAATACCTCTTCAGCGAATACGCCGGCGACCTCAAATTCTTCTGCCAGAACGTCAAACCCCAGCCCTGCAAAATCCAGACCTTCATGAACGGGCACCTAGCGGATTTCAGGGTTATAAAGTAAAAATCACACCTTATTTTCACATCTGATGATTTTCTGTATAATAGAACGCTATGAGTAACAATAACGAAAATAATAAGAAAGACCCTTTACTTTGCCACTGGGCTGATCAGATGGCTGACAAAATTATTCGTGAAAAGGGTGATTTGGATTCTTACACCTGCGCGTCGGGAATTACACCTTCGGGAACAGTTCACCTTGGAAACTTCCGCGAAATTATTACTGTAGATCTGGTTGTACGCGCACTTCGCGACCGCGGCAAGAAGGTTCGCTTTATTTATTCATGGGATGATTATGACGTATTCCGCAAGGTTCCTGCAAACATGCCGAACCCGGAAATCCTTGAAAAATACCTTCGCTATCCTATTACTGAAGTTCCTGATACAACTAAACGTAACGAAAACTACGCACGCCATCACGAGGTTGATATTGAACAGCAGCTTCCCCGCGTTGGTATTGCTCCGGAGTTCCTTTATCAGGCAAGCCGCTACCGTGCAAACCGCTATGCTGAAGGTATGCGCAAGGCTATGCAGAACCGAGACGTTATCAAGGCTTGTTTGAACGAATACCGTGATGACGCTCACAAAATGAAGGACAGCGATGTTTACTGGCCAGTTGCTATTTTCTGCGGTAAATGTTCTAAAGATACTACTGAGATTACCGGCTACGATGGAGAATACGGCATTTCTTACAAATGTGAATGCGGTAACTGCGAAACTGCTGATATCCGCACTTTTAAGGGTGCTAAGCTCGGCTGGCGTGTTGACTGGCCTATGCGCTGGAACGAAGAAAAAGTTGTATTCGAGCCGGGTGGAAAAGACCACATCAGCCCGGGCGGAAGCTACGACACAGCTAAACTTGTTTCTAAGAAAATTTACGGCTGGGACGCACCAATTACTATGCGTTACGACTTTGTAAACCTTAAGGGTGTTCCTGGAAAGATGTCTTCTTCTAAGGGTAAGGTTATTGCTTTGCCTGATGCTCTTGATGTTTATCAGGCTGAAGTTCTCCGCTACATTTTTGCGGGAACTCGTCCTAACACAGAATTTGCCATCAGTTTTGATATGGATGTTCTTAAGGTTTATGAGGACTACGACAAAACTGAACGCATTGTTTACGGAATTGACAAGGCTAAGAGCGAAGACCACTTTAACAAAGAAAAGCGCATTTACATGCTCAGCCAGATTGATGGAAAGATTCCTGAGACAATGCCTTACCAGATTACCTTCCGTATGCTGACAACCCTTCTTCAGATTTATTCTGGAGATGCTGATAAAGTTATTGCTTCTCTTGGTGATGTTAAACCTGAACAGGAAGAAAGACTTCGCCGCCGTATTGCATGTGCATGGTTCTGGATTAAACATTCTGCTCCGGACTGTGCTCCTGAATTCTGCTTTGAACTCCGTTCTGAAGGAAGTAAAACAAAACTTTCTATTCAGATGGCAGACGCAATTAAGCGCGTAAAGGAGCAGGTTCTTCCAAAGCTTTCTTCATTCCAGACTGATAAGGAGTGTCAGGAAGCAATTTATGCTGTTGCAACTGAACTTGGACTTGACGCAAAGGCTTTGTTCACTGCTTTGTACCAGGCTTTGATTGCAAAAGAGCAGGGGCCTCGTCTTGGAAGCTTTATGAGAATTATCGGTCAGGAACGTCTTGAAAAACTTTTGGGAAGTGTAGAAGGCGTAAGTGAAGAAGAGCTCAAAAAAGCTGCTTCAGAAAAGAAGCTTACTCCGGCAGAAATCGACAAGCTCCCGCTTGCAGAACGATTCAGCCGCCGTGTAATTCTTAAGGTCAGCAAAATTGAAAAAGTAGAGCAGCATCCGGGAGGAAGCTTCCTTTACATTCTGACTTTGAACTGCGGCGAAGAAGAGCCTCGCCAGATTGTAAGTTCAATTGTTAAGTTCTATAAGCCGGAAGAACTTTTGAACCGCAATATCGTTCTTGTTTACAACCTTAAGCCTGCAAACTTCCGCGGTGTACGCAGTAACGGTATGCTGCTTGCTGTAAGCGAAGGCGGAGCTGATGATCATGACACCTGCGAAGTTATTTTTGCTGATGATTTTGAAGTTGGAACAATTCTTGAACCGGAAGGATTTGATGTTCCAGCAGACGTTGCAGAAATGTGCTTTGTAAAACCAGAAAAGTTTGCTGAAATGTCTCTTTGTACAAAAGACGGTTTTGTAGAAATTGACGGCAAAAAGATTGGTGCTAACGGCAAATTTGTAAGCGTTGAAAAATATAAGAACGGCGCTATTCATTAATATTGCAAAGGTCGTAGTGCAAATTACAGTTTGCAGCGACACAAACCTTTGCTTAACATTTTGCTTTTAGCAAAATGTTGTGGCAATTTTTTCTAGCAACCATAACAAAAAGGGGAAGTTCTCAGCTTCCCCTTTTCTATTTAACCTTATAATTTTGGCTTACTTACCAGCGGCTTTATCCTGTTTAATCAGAATGCGCAGGGCCTCTACCGCGGTTTTAATGGCAAGCTCGGTGTCGTGGGCCTGCTTGTTTTCAAGGCCTTTTTTAGCGCGTTCCTGGTTGGCTACTACCAAGAAGCAGGAACCTACGCGAACGCGGAGGAAGCTTCCGGCTACGAAGAGGGCGGCACTTTCCATTTCGCTTGCAAGACAGCCCAAACGGAGCCAGGCTTCCCACTTATTCTGAAGTTCATAACTTACCGGCATAATTTCCGGCTCGTGCTGACCAAAGAAAGAATCTTTACACTGAACAACTCCTGCGTGATTGCGGATTCCAAGATTTTTTGCAGCCTGAACCAGGGCATTTGTAACGTCCAGATTTGGAACGGCAGGAAATTCAATCGGAGCAAACTCGCGGCTTGTTCCTTCCATACGGATAGCACCGGTTGCAATAACAATGTCACCGCCCATTACATCTTCCTGCATACCGCCGCAGGTTCCAACTCGGATAAAAGTCTTAGCACCACATTTAGCAAGCTCATCAATCGCGATTGAAGCTGAAGGGCCACCGATACCTGTAGAAGTTACGCTTACCTTAACTCCGTCCAGCGTTCCTGTGTATGTGACGTATTCGCGTACATCTGCAACCAATTTTGCATTGTCAAAATGTTCTGCAATTTTTGCACAGCGTTTCGGGTCACCCGGCATAATTACATATTCGCCAATGTCAGCAGGCCCTACACCTGTGTGATACTGTTTTCCAGAACCTTCTGTATAATCTACCATAATTTTTTTCTCCTTGTGGTTTTCAAACTAAATATATTTTTCCAAAATCAGGCGTAAAAGTCCCTTACCGCGGCCGGTCTGGTCTTCGCGAACCTGATTAAGTATTATGCACAATGCTTTCATGGCTGCAGCATTTTTTGCCTTTTTCATAGAAGGCTTTTCTACTTCTACGACTACCGTCTTGTCTTCCGAACGTTCAACAATGCAGGTACAAGTCCAGAGTGATTTTTCAAGCTGACTACATTCGTATTTTGCACTCAAAATCCACTTATTCTGTCTGAGCGAATTCAGCTGGCTCACAGGATTTTCTATCCATTCTTCTGCCGGCTGATAAAGCCAGAACTTTTTGATAAAAAGATAAGCCGTTCTTGCAACACTCAGCTTAGCACCGATTTCCGTCTTTGCCTTCTGGCTGAATTTCTTTACATCACCGTCGCATTCAAGAGTCAGCTTTGAAGTATAGGTGTTATCCTTATTTGCGCTTATCTGAAAATTCGTAATCTGAATTGCATATTTTTTGCAGAGCTTTTTCAAAAGGATTATAAAACTTTCCTTTTCATAATCATTCTTTTCAAAATCAGAAGAAGGATTTAAAAGCGCGTCCACAACCTTCTGTATTGCTTCAACATTCCATTCCGAATCAACTGCAACAGCGCCAAGAATTGATTCAAGTAAATCACCTTCCCTCTTTCCGACAATTCTTTCAAAGGGAAGCTTTTTTGCAAATTTAGTAAATCCCGCAATTTCAATTTTTTCAGCAAGATTTTCATTCTTAATCAGCTCTGAATTTCGCTGGGTAAGGGAACATTCAGTTTCCCTGGAAGCCAGCTGCTTTTTCTTAATCTTACAGAAATATTCAGCAAATTCCTTGGCAAGAACAAAAGACAAAACCTTATCGCCAAAATATTCCAGAAGTTCATAATCCATATGCTCAGGATTTTTTCTTGAGAAAGCCTTTGTCGTAAAAGCCTGCTCAAGAAGTTTGGGATTTGAGAAAGTGTAATTAATCTTTTGCTGAATCAATTCCAGATCTGATTTTGTCATAAACTATTTCATTATATCACAGCGCGATAAAATGCACACTCAAATTTACAACAATATTTTTTTCACTTTTTCCGCCACCTCGTTTATAATTTTTCTATGGATAAGAACACTAACGTAAAAGAAATTTTGAACGGTCTGACTCTTAAAGAGAAAATCAGACTTTTGAACGGCGTTGGCGGCTGGTACACCTCTGACGCAAACGGAAAATTACCAAAAATCATGATGACAGACGGACCTCACGGACTTAGAAAGCAGGGTGCAGGTCAGGTTGATATTAACGACTCTATTCCTTCAACCTGCTTCCCTACCGCAAGCTGCGTTGCAAACTCCTGGGATCTTAATTTAATAAAAGAAATGGCCGGCGCAATTGCTGACCAGGCCTTACAGGAGGAAGTTGGCATTGTTCTTGGCTGCGGAATGAATATCAAACGCTCGCCAATGTGCGGACGAAACTTTGAATATTTTTCTGAAGACCCTCTTCTGGCAGGTTCTCTTGCAACTGCTTATGTTGACGCAATGCAAAAGAGAAACGTAGGAACTTCCATCAAGCATTTTGCCTGCAATAATCAGGAAACCCGCCGCCAGTCTTCGGATTCCATTGTTGACGAACGAGCCCTCCGAGAAATCTATCTGCGTCCTTTTGAGATTGCTGTCCGCAATGCCCAGCCTTCTACAATCATGGCTTCCTACAACAAAATCAACGGAAAGTACACCTGCCAGAATAAAAAGATTATCAAAGACATTCTGCGCGATGAATGGGGATTTAAAGGTGCCCTGATTTCTGACTGGGGTGCCGCCGTTGACTTCCCGGCCTGCATAAAAGCGGGATTAAATCTTGCAATGCCTGATTCTGGCGGCTATCAGCCTGGCCAGCTTGAAAAGGCATTTAAACGTGGTGAAATCACAGAAGAAGAAATTGACCGCGCATGCGAAAAGGTAATTGAAATCGTTCTTCGCTTTGCAAACAATCAGAAAATAAAGGCTGATTACAAAAAGGCTCATTTGACCGCAAAAAAAATTGCAGAAAACTCGGCAGTTCTTCTAAAAAATGACGGCGCCCTGCCTCTCAAGCCTCAGAAAATCATCATTCTGGGACAAATGGCAGAAGACATGCGTATTCAGGGAGGAGGTTCCAGCCATATCAACGCAACTCAAGGTCCGAATGTAATTGAATGCCTCAAGAACAAGGGCTTTGAAATTGAATACGAACCAGCATATCCGGCTGATGATAAGGTGGAAAGCACTTCTGACCAGGAACGAAAGGCTCTGGCAGAAAAAGCAGTAGCTCTTGCAAAAAAAGGCGCAGAAGAAAATATCCCTATTCTACTTTTCTGCGGTCTTACAAACCGAACAGAAGGAGAAGGCTTTGACCGCCACGATATGGCACTTCCTGACGAGCAGCTCAAAGTCATCAATAAGATTTTTACAGTTAACACAAAAGTGATTGCAGTTACCTTTGGCGGTTCGCCATTTGCCCTTCCTTTTTATGACGATTTGAGCGCCATCCTTCATATGGCACTGGCAGGCGAGTCTTGCGGAGAAGCCTGTGCGGCACTTCTTTCAGGAGAAGTTAATCCAGGTGGGAAACTTTCTGAAAGCTTCCCATATTCAGAAAGAGACGTTCCATCGCGCGCAACCTGGGGCAAAGAAGAAAGTGCAATTGAATACCGCGAAAGCATTTTCACAGGTTACCGCTATTACGACACTTTCAAAGTACCGGTTCGCTTTGATTTCGGCTTCGGACTTTCCTACACAAGCTTTGAATATTCAAATCTGAAAGTTTCTGCTTCTGACTTTGATGCCTCTGATGCTAACGAGGCAATTGGAAACGTAGGTGCCAGCTGCGGCTACGGTGACACAGCAAATGCTAAAAACAAGCTGACTGTAACTTTCAGCCTGAAAAACACAGGAAAGTTTGCCGGTTCAGAAGTTGTTCAGCTTTACGTAAAAAATCCTGAATGCGATTATCTTCGTGCAAACAAGGAACTTCGAGCCTTTACAAAAGTTTTCCTCGAAGCAGGCGAAGAAAAAGAAGTTAGCCTTGAACTTGACGCTAAAGCCTTCAGCCTCTTTGACGTTGAAAGCAAAAAATATATTGCGCCTTCGGGAGTTTACGAAATCCAGATTGCAGCATCACTGTCTGATGTAAAACTGTCTGAAAAAATCACCGTAAAGGGAATAGACTACAAGGCAAATGACAAAGAGCGCCTTCCTTCATACTTTAATGCCGTTGACGGCGAAATCTTCAGACACAAGGATTTTGCAAGCCTCTACAAAGAGCCTCTTCCGGACGACAGCGCCCCGGTTCCAGGAACCTTTACAATTTACAATTCCCTTGCCGAAGGAGCTACTATCAGTAAGTACTGTAAAAAGCAGCTTGATAAGATTGTAAACGGAATTATAGAAGACAACAAAAAAATGGGCCGCAACGAAAACGACCCAGCCGTAAAAATCGCCGTCTGCGGTATGAGTGAAAACCCGATTGAAAGCATCATCCTTCTGACCGCCTGTAAGTTCAAGCCAAAGTTCGCCAGGGCCCTGGTACACCTTGTAAACCGCAGGTTCTTAGCCGCATGCAGGGAACTTATATTTGGAAGGTAAAGTTAAAAAAAAATCAGCGCGAGTGAGCAGGGTGTGGGACAAAAACATTCTATTTTTGGTGCCGCGCTAGCGGCTGTTTGATAGTTTCAAACCAAAAATAGCCATGTAGCGAGGTACCGAGCGGTTTTGGCTCACACCCTGTGACCGGGAGCTGATTTTTTTTAGGAAGTTTATCTGCTCAACTTTCTATACTGCACGCGCTTAGGAACCCCGGCATCCTCACCAAACTGTTCCTTCTTCCATGCAGCGTATTCAGACCAGTTGCCTTCAAAGAAACGAACTTCTGAATTATTTTCAAATGCAAGAATATGAGTACAGATACGGTCCAGGAACCAGCGGTCATGGCTTACAACCATTGCACAACCGGCAAAGTCCTCAAGTGCTTCTTCAAGGGCACGAACTGTCTGAACATCAAGGTCGTTTGTAGGTTCGTCGAACAAAAGTACATTTCCACTCTCTTTGAGCATCATACCAAGGTTCAGGCGGTTCTTTTCTCCACCGGAAAGTACGCTTACCTTTTTGTTCTGGTCAGGTCCTGCAAAGTTAAACCAGCCGCAGTAGGCATGGGCATTTACTTCACGAACGCCGCCTTCAAGAGCGCGGCCTTTTTCATCAACAGCACCAAGTTTTACAAGGTCTCCGCCACCACCCAAAGTTTCGTAAACAGTCTTGTTTTCATCAAGACCAGTACGCATCTGATCAACGTAAACGAGTTTTACAGTCTGTCCAACCTTAATACTTCCTGCATCAGGCTTTTCTCCACCAGGAAGACCAGCAGCATCAGCAATCATCTTGAAAAGTGTTGTTTTACCGGCACCGTTAGGACCAACAATACCAACAATTGCACCGGCAGGAATATGAAGGTCAAGCTTTTCAAACAAGAGCTTATCGCCGAATGATTTAGAAACACCTTCAAAATCAATTACCTGACCGCCCAAGCGAGGACCAGCCGGAATAGAAATCTGTGTATCTTTAAGCTGTTTCTTGCTTTCCTGAGCCATAAGCTCGTTATAGCGTGTAATGTGTTCCTTATGCTTTGCCTGGCGGCCTTTTGCACCCATGTGGATCCATTCAAGCTCGCGCTGAATTTCCTTCTGTCGTGCAGATTCATTTTTATTTTCAAGAGCAAGGCGCTGATTTTTCTGTTCAAGCCAGCTTGAGTAGTTTCCTTTGAACGGATAACCTTCTCCGCGGTCAAGCTCAAGAATCCAGCCGGCAACTTCATCAAGGAAGTAGCGGTCATGAGTAATCGCAATTACAGTTCCAGGATAGTCGTGCAGATGTTTTTCTAGCCATGCAACAGTTTCGGCATCCAAGTGGTTTGTAGGTTCGTCCAAAAGAAGAATGTCCGGTTTCTGAAGCAGAAGTCGGCAAAGGGCAACTCGGCGGCGTTCACCACCGGAAAGTACGTCAACAACCTGATCTCCCGGCGGGCAGCGCAAAGCATCCATGGCAAGTTCAAGGTTGTTATCAAGATTCCATGCATCAAGCATATCAAGCTTTTCCTGAACCTCAGCCTGACGAGCCGCAAGCTTATCAAAATCAGCATCTGGGTCGCCGTAAGCTTCTCCAATCTTATCAAATTCTTCAAGAAGGTCAGTAATTTCCTTTACGCCCTCTCTTACAACTTCCATTACAGTTTTTCCAGGCTCAAGATAAGGCTCCTGTTCAAGATAGCCGATTGTATAGCCCGGTGCCAGAGTAGTCTCACCCGCAAAATCCTTATCAACACCGGCAAGAATCTTAAAAAGCGAAGATTTACCCGAACCGTTGGCACCAATTACGCCGATTTTTGCGCCATAGTAATATGAAATACTCACATCCTTCAGAACAACCTTAGTTCCGTAGCTGCGAGTAACTCTGTCCATAGTGTATATAATCTTCTTGTCATCAAAGGTCTTTGCCATCTTATACATCCTATCTAAAAATTTATGACTCACAAGCACAGCTTGTTCGGTACCCTTTTATCGATAATCCTAAAATGACCCTTTCGGCTCATTTTTTAACGGATTTTCGATTATCGGGCATCGAAAGTTTTAGCCATGAGTATAGAATATAGGAAATTGAATATTTTAGAAAGGGGGAAGCCTCCCCCTCGCTTCAGCCTGTTTGCTGCGCAAACAATCTTCCGCTACCCTCTCTGCGGGGACACCCCGCAACGCCCCCTTATGCAAGCACAGATTGACGAATCTCAGCATAATGTTCACCCGTAATGCCAAAATCCATCTCTTTGTAACTCCAGAGGGCGCGACCAATTCCATGCGCCGCAAGCGCCTTGTGAATATCCTTATACCAGCGGGCTGAATCTTCAGCAGGAGCGCGGTCAATTACGCCATACTCTCCGCAGTAAAGCGGAAGATCAAGCTTTTCAGCCTTTTTCAGGGCTGGAGCAAAAAGTGTGGTAAAGAAAGTATCATCAATCTTAAGTTTATCCATATTTTTTGCAAAAATTGCTCCGTGGCAGGCCTGAGGAATCTGACGGCTCTTTTCACGAATATATTCAATGGAAGTTCCCGGATATGAAACTTCAAAATCAGCAGGCATATCAATAACCCAAGGGGCCTTCTGATGAGTAAATACCAGAGGCTCATAGCAGTGGAAGGTCAGAACAGTCTTGGTGTCAAATGGAATTTCAATTCCCGGAACGGCAGAAACACTGTTGTAATCAACGCCGCCTACAATAATCCAGCTATCCGGTGCAATAGCGCGAACAGCCTTAAAGGCACGTGTTGCAATCTCATTCCATTCTTTTTCAAATTCAGGATTTACAATTTCATTCAAAAGTTCAAAGGCAACTCTATCAGAATATTTTCCATATCTGATTGCAAAAGTTTCCCAAATTCTCACAAAAGTATTCTGAAGATCCTTATCCTGAAAGAATGCATCCGGGTTAGGAACAGCATTTGTATCAAACATATAACCCGCAGTCTTGTGAAGGTCTAGAACCACATTCAAATCATTATTTTTTGCCCAGCTGATGCAGTTATCAATGTAAGAAAAACCTTCTTCCAGAAAATCACCCTGGTCGTTCATAAAAACATTGTAATCTACCGGAAGACGTACGTGGTCACAGCCCCAGCTTCTGATTGTTTTCAAATCACCTTCGCTGATAAAGCTGTCATAATGCGCTTTTGTATACTCGCGGCACTGTGAAATCCAGCCGCCCAAATTAATTCCCTTTTCAAATCCTGTAAATTTTCTCATAGCATTGTTATAGAACAGAAAACCAGAGATAAATATCATTTATTTATCTTTTATATCATAATTAAACTGATTTTATGCCTTATTGGTGCTACAATTTACCTATGGGAATAAAGGAAGAACTTGCCAAAACTGAATTTTATAACCGGGAATACTCGCTCAACCACATTCCTTACGATAAGGAAATGGCCTTTTACCAGAGTATCCGTAACGGAGATATGGAAGAAATGCACAGGCTTTTTACCCCCCTCTGCATTGAAGGCTTCGGAAAGCTTAGTGAAAATCCACTTCGAAACTTAAAATATCACCTTATAATTACAGTCGCCTTTATAACCCGCTACTGCATCGAGGGCGGTCTTGAAATGGAAAGCGCCTATAACCTCAGCGACGTTTACATCAGAAAAATCGACAGCTGCAATTCTGAGGAAGAAATCCATCAGATTCACAAGGAACTCTGCCAGGCCTATGTCCTCAGAATGCAGAAAGCCCGCCTGCCCTTCAGATATTCAAAGCCGGTCCAGCTTGCAATCGACTACATTTACGACAATCTTCACAATAAAATCTATCTGGCAGATATTGCAAAAGCTGCAGTCCTCAGCGAAACTTATCTTTCAAGGCTTTTTCATAAGGAAACAGGGACAAGCATTACAGACTACATTATCTCAAAACGAATTGATGCTGCAAAAAATCTTCTTATATTTACAGAATATTCCACTTCCGAAATATCAAACTTTTTGAACTTTTCAAGCGAAAGTCACTTTATCGCAACCTTCAAAAAACTGACAGGACTTACCCCTAAAAAATTCCGTCTTTATAATTTCAGAAACAAAGAAGGCTCTGCCGAATAAAAAAAGGCAGCCGCGGGCAATTTTTTTTCTAGGAGGATACCGGCAGCTGCCAAAATAAGGGAGGTTTTTATTCGCAGTCCGCTTGCGCGGACTTAACTTACATTATGCGAACGGATTCTGTCGCACGCTAACGCGTGCTACCAAACTCCGCTTGTGGCGGAGTTTGCACGTGCCCTTTATTAGTTAAAAGGATTTTCATCCTTGTACAAGGTTCCTTTAGGCTGGTTGTAAGCAATGTCTCCAATGTTGAGGTACTGGAAGATTGTGTACAATGCCTTTCCAACGTGACCGAATGCAACTGCACCGTGGTGTGGATAGTGCTTGCTGATCAATACGTGGCGGTAGAAGCGGCCCATTTCTGGGATTGCAAATACACCGATACCACCGAATGAGCGAGTTGCAACCGGGAGGATTTCACCCTGTGCAATGTATGCCTGAAGTTTTGTATCTGGAGTTGTCTGCAAGCGGAAGAATGTGATGTCGCCTGGCATAATGTCTCCTTCCAAAGTTCCGCGTGTGAAATCTGGAGTTCCACCGTTTTCAAGCAAGCGGTTCTGGATAAGCTGGAACTTAACAGCTGGCTTTGATTTTGGTGAAAGGCAGCAGAATGGAGTGTTTCCACAGTGGAATGCCATGAATGTATCCTGCAATGTATATGGATACTGGAATTTGCCCTTAATGCTCTGTTCGTACATATCAGCTGGAACAGAGTTGTTGATGTCGAGCAATGTTACTGGAGCACCAGTTACACAAGTTCCGATGTATTCAGAAAGTGCACCAAAGATATCTACTTCGCAGGCAACCGGAATACCACGGCTTGCAAGGCGACTGTTTACATAGCAAGGTTCAAAACCGAATTCCTTAGGGAATGCTGGCCAGCATTTGTCTGCCAATACAACGTATTTTTTGCTTCCTTTGTTTGCTTCAATCCAGTCAAGGAGAGTAAGTTCAAACTGAGCCATACGTGGAAGCATATCAGGGAACTGGTTTCCTTCTGTTCCAAGTTCAGCAGCCATGTCTTTTACAACATCAGCAATGCGTTTGTCATCCTTGTGTTTGCGGTATTCTACGAGCAAATCAAGCTCTGAGTTTTCCTGAATTTCAACACCAATGTCATAAAGACCCTTGATTGGTGCGTTACAAGCAAAGAAGTCTTGTGGACGTGGACCGAATGTGATGATTTTAAGGTTCTTAAGACCGATGATTGTGCGTGCAACTGGGATGAATTCTTCAATCATCTTAACGATGTCTTCTGCAGTTCCTACAGGATATTCTGGGATAACAGCAGGGATTTTGCGAAGGCTCAAGTTGTATGAACAGTTGAGCATACCACAGTAAGCGTCACCACGGCCGTTAATCAAGTCGTTCTGTGTTTCTTCTGCAGCTGCAACGAACATACAAGGACCGTCAAAGTTCTGTGCAATCTGAGTTTCTGGAGTTTCAGGACCAAAGTTTCCGAGGAATACAACCAGAGCGTTACAGCCGGCCTTCTTTACCTCTTCAACTGCCTTAAGCATGTCCTTTTCGTTTTCTACAGTGGTTTTTGCTTCGTAAAGCTCACCCTTTCCTGCAAATGCCTTAACAATTGCAGCCCGTCTTTTTTCTGAAAGCGAGATTACAAAACAGTCTCGGCTAACAGCGATAATTCCCAATTTTACGTCTGGAATGTTTTCAAATTTTGCCATTTTTTTCACCTCTTATTTAAACTATTACAGTTTCTATTTTGCTAAGTCAATATTCTTTCCGGTCAAGCCAACATAAGCTCCCTGGCCTGCTTCTGATGAAGAAGGATGTGCCAAAAGCCACTTGTTTCTGGCCCATAAAAGCTTGTCTTCAAAATCGCGCTCTTTAATCTCAGGTTTTGCAGTGTTAGTGTCTTTTGGCAAAACAATTGCCACGCGGAAACCTTCACTTACCTTACCGTCAGCCTTTACATCACAGCATGGTGCATAGTGCAAGGTTGTTCCATAAACCTGAACTACAACTCCTGCAGGAACACGGAATGCTTCAACTTTCTTTGTGCTGAGTTTTCCGTTTTCAATATCTGCTACGTTTGCTACAAGCAGAATAATATCTGTAGTAGGAATATTAAGTTCCATACCACGGTGATATTCAAGACAGTTGAGTTTTGTGTTATAGCCGTTGCAGTAACCAATCTGAATTGGCATTCCGCCGTAAGCGCCGTCAGCAAATTCCTGCATGATTGCAAGTTTTTCCAGTACAGGCTCACCAGGCTTGTAAACTGTTGCGTCAGTCGGGCAAGGAGTAGAATCATCCAATTTTTTTACCAGTTCAGAAACATCATAACCTTCCAGAACCTTACCGTACTTTGCAAACGATTTAGAAAAAACACTTTTAATTTTCATAGTTTCCTCGTTTTTTTCCTTTTTTAGATCTTTTTATAGCCTATTACAGATGCGCAAGCTTACCGTAGCTTTCTTTCAAAGCTGGATAAAGCTGTGTGTACATCTTGTAGAATTTTTCGTATTCCTTAGAATTTTCTGCAATCGGATTCTGAGCAGGATTTGTCTTGATAACCTGTTTACAGGCTTCCTGTACCGAACCGTAAATGCCGGTTCCAACGGCAGCCAGAATTGCAACACCAAGAGCAGGACCTTCCTTACTTACAACAGTCTTAACAGGACAGCCGTAAACATCAGCAAGCATCTGACGCCAGAGAGGACTTGTTCCGCCACCACCGCAGGCAAGCATATCGTTGATTTTTACGCCCATTCCACGAAGAACTTCAACAGAATCTCGCTGGCTGTAAACAACACCTTCCATTACAGCGCGGAGCATGTGCTGGCGGGTATGCATTGCAGAAAGACCGATGAAGGCGCCGCGGCAGTCAGGGTCAAGATGAGGAGTACGTTCACCCATCAAATATGGAAGATAGAGGAGACGTTCTGCACCGATTGGAATTCCTTCTGCCTGTTTATCCATAAGGTAGTAAGGATCTTTTCCCATTCCCTTCGCAGTTACCATTTCTGCATCGCAGAAGTTGTCTCTGAACCATTTAAGGGAAAGACCGGCAGCCTGAGTAACACCCATTACGTGCCATGCACCTGGAACGGCGCAGCAGAAGGTATGTACGCGGCCTTTAGGGTCAATTGAAAGTTTATCTGTGTGAGCAAATACAACACCACTTGTACCAAGAGTTGTAAATGCAATTCCATCCTGAACAGTACCAGTTCCTACAGCGGCAGCGGCATTGTCTCCTGCACCACCAACAACAGGAGTTCCCTCAGGCACACCGCAAAGTTCTGCAGCCTGCTTAGAAACTTTACCAGTTACTTCCGGCGATTCATAAACCTTTGCCAGAAGTGATTTATCAATTCCAAGCTTAGAAAGAACTTCGTCAGACCAGCAGCGGTTTGGAACATCCAGAAGCTGCATTCCCGAAGCATCGCTTACTTCAGTAGCGAACTCGCCTGTAAGCATGTAGCGGACATAGTCTTTTGGAAGAAGGATGTGAGCGCATTTTGCATAAACTTCAGGCTCGTGATTGCGAACCCATAAAATCTTACTTGCTGTAAAGCCAGTCAAAGCAGGGTTAGCAGTAAGCTCAATAAGACGGCCTGCGCCAACTTTTGATGTAATTTCTTCACATTCAGCGGCAGTACGCTGGTCACACCAGATAATAGAACGGCGGAGTACGTTTCCAGCCTTATCAAGCATTACAAGACCGTGCATCTGTCCGCTGATACCAATACCCTTAATGTCTTTTGGATTAATTCCGCTCTTAGCAATGACTTCTTTCATACTCTTGCTGGCAGCATTCCACCAGTCAAGCGGCTCCTGCTCTGCCCAACCGTTCTGAGGCTGGTAGAGAGGATATTCTATTGTCTTTGAAGCAATCGGTTGCCCGTCAGTTGAAAACAAAACGGTTTTTGTACCGCTTGTACCCAAGTCAACTCCAATTACATATTCCATCTTCTTTTTCCCCTATTTTTTAGATATATCAATTACAGAATCACGTTCAATAAATTCACAAGGCAGATGAATCAGTTTGTTTGGAACCGGTAAACCTACCATATGCTGCAAAAGCAAATCCGCTGCCAGAGACGCAATTCCTTCTGAATCCTGGCGGAAAGTTGTAAGGCGCGGTGTTGTATACTCAGAAACACGGTCATCATCAAAACCAAGAATCGATAAATCATCTGGAATCGAAAGACCGTTTTCCCTGGCATAACTCATCGCACCCATAGCAATCAAATCTGATACGGCAAAAATTGCTGTCATATCAGAATGACGCTGATACAGTTTTTTAAAAGCCTCTTTTCCGCTTGGAACAGTCCAGTATTCACTTTCCTCATAATAAGAATTATCAAAAGGAATGCCGGCTTCGGTTAAATACTGGCAG
This sequence comes from Treponema sp. C6A8, assembly GCF_000619925.1. Taxonomy (GTDB): domain Bacteria; phylum Spirochaetota; class Spirochaetia; order Treponematales; family Treponemataceae; genus Treponema_D. The sequence continues at coordinate 76,403 of NZ_JHVB01000009.1, forward strand.
AAACCTTCAAGTCGTTCTTTTGAAGCCGGAAGATATTCGTCGTTTGGAGCCGAAAGAAAGCCGATTTTCTTATGTCCTTTTGACACAAGATATTCAGCAGCCTTGTAGCCCGCCTTTTTGTTGTCAGTTACAATTGTGCAGATTCCCGGAATGCTGGCGTTGGTAGAAACACAAGGAATACCAATCTCACTCAAAGCACTCATTTCCTTATTAAGTCTGGAATCTGCATTTATAATTGCAATGCCTTCTACATTACGGAATTTGGCATGCGCTTTATAGGAAAGTTTTGTATGGCATGACAAAAAAATGATATCGTAGCCGGCAGCTTCAACACTTTCGCGGAACTTGTTCAAAACACCCGAGAATACCGGGTGATTAAAACCACGCTGCATGCTAGGGTCATCATAAATAACTCCAATCAGGTAAGTCCGCTTTGTGGCAAGACTCCTTGCAGCGCTGTTCGGCTCGTAACCCATTTCCCGGGCTTTTTCAAGAATTGCAGAACGGGTCTTTTCAAGAAGATGTCCTGTATCATTCAAAGCCTTGGAAACAGTGGGTGCAGAGAAGCCTGTGGCTTTTGCAATATCATAAATTGTAACCATTACAATTCCTATTCTCTATCCATTCCGTGATAGTCAAAGTATTCAAAGTCGGCAGCCTTTTTATAGAACTCTGTATCAACACAGAACATTCCCACAAAAGCGCCTGTAAAGCCCATTCCACAATATTCATCAGAAAGCTTTGCAGGTTCGCAAATCGGTCTGATTTTATGGAATACTTTACCGTCCTGTGACCAGCTGAACCAGCCAATCTTGCCATCTACTTCCAGTCTCATCCATACAGGACCTTTTTTAAGTTCAATTTCCATGCCCTGCTGCCATGAAGCTAAACCAGTCTGAGGAGGCATGATTGTATTTACCTGAAGAATCTTTCCGCGGGTCTCGCTGTAACCAACTGAAAGAAGATACTGTGTCTCTTCATCATAGCGGTATACCATTCCTGCGTACTGCTGGAAATAATCAGGTTCAAAGTCGATTTTTGTTTCTGCTACAAATTTGAAATCTGTCTGGCGGCGGCAGAAAATGCTCTGCTCGTAGAATGACCAAGGTGACTGTCCACCATACATTCTGAGCCAGCCTTTGCGCTCTGTAGTTGAATAACGTCCTTCAGCAGGAGTTCGCAGGGTCTTAAAATCAACTGGAATGCCCTTTTCAAAGGTATAATGATTTTTACCCCAGCCAGGAGCTGACTGAACACCGTCATTATCTGCGCTTACAGGAACATCAACATAATCTGGCGGAACATTATCCAAAGTTCCATCAGGTTCTTTTACATATGGCCAGTCATCCTTCCATTCAATTTCTGCAAGGGCAGTTTCGCGTCCAAGAACGCAGTCTGTTGTACCAGGAAGAGGGCGTCCGCACAAATAAACAAGATATGTGCGTTTTCCGTCAATAGAAGGGCACCAGCTTCCGTGTCCAGCCTTGTGAATGGAAATGTGATCGTCATGTCCCCAGCCGGAAATTAACGGATTGTTCGGATGAACCTCGTAAGGGCCGGTTACTGAACGAGAACGTCCAACTGTAAGGGCATGAAGATAATCAGTTCCACCTTCCGCAGCTGCAATATAATACCAGCCGTTGCGTTTATAAAGATGAGGACCTTCAACACCACCGATATCAGTTCCCTTAAAAATCTTATGGCGCTCTGCTCCCAAAGTTTTAGTTTTTGGGTCATATTCGCGCATTACGATTCCAGAAAACTGGCGGTAACCTGTTTCGCGGTAGTCCCATTCCATGTTGATGTACCAGTGACGGCCGTCATCATCATGGAACATAGAAACGTCAAATCCGCTTGCATTAAGGAAAACAGGATCTGACCAAGGACCTTCAATAGAAGGCGCTGTTGTCAAATAGTTAGGGCAATCTTTATGAGGGCCGACATTCCAGTTGCGTACATTTGTATAAATCAACCAGAAAAGTCCGTCTGAATAAGAAAGACAAGGTGCCCAGATACCGCATGAGAATTTTTCGCCGTTCATATCAAGAAGGCGTTTTTCGCTGAGCGGAGAAGGCACAGAAGTCCAGTGAACTAAATCTTTAGAACGGCTGATTTCTACACCCGGATACCACTCAAAAGTAGAATTCGCAATAAAATATTCACCGTTAGCCATGCAGATAGATGGATCTGCATGAAATCCTGTAAGAATTGGATTACTAACGCGGACAATTTTTTCTTTTTCCATAGTTTTTTCCTAAAACGTATTCGTTTACTTACTCTTTTACAGAACCCATTGTCAAACCGCTGATGATGTAGCGAGACATGAATGCGTAGAAGATGATGATTGGAATAAGTGAAACTGCAATACCAACGTAGATTGCACCGTACTCTGTTCGGTAAATATCACCGCGGAGCATCTGTACAAGCATTGGAAGTGTATACATATCAGTTTTAGAAAGCAAAACGAATGGAGTCATGAAGTTGTTCCATGAACCAACGAAAGCAAAGATTGCCTGTGTTGCAAGAGCCGGCTTAAGAACAGGAAGAATGATTCTGTTGAAAATCATAAACTCGCCTGCACCGTCAATACGAGAAGCTTCAATCAATTCAAAAGAAAGAACTGAATCCATATACTGCTTCATAAAGAGAACTGTACCTGCAGATGCAATACTTGGAATGATAAGAGGAATAAAGTTATCACGCAAATGAAGCTGAGAGATGAACTGACAGAAACCGATGAATGACAAAGATGCAGGAAGCATAATCAACATCATGATAAGGTTCCAGAGAATTGCTCTTCCCTTAAAGCGGTATACGTGAATACCGTAAGCAACTAGAGATGAGAAATATACACAAAGAACTGTTACGCAGGCAGAAATTGTAAGAGAGTTTCTGAAACCTACGGCAATCTTAAATCCACGACCAGTAAGAATGTGCCAGTTGGCAATTGAATACTTACTTGGCAGCATAGAAATACCGGCATTAATTTCCGGAGTAGAACGTGTTGCGTTTACAAGCATCAGCCATACAGGAACGATAGCGATGAGTGTAAATACAATCATGAAAACATATATAATAGTACTTAAAATTACTTTCTGTGATTTGTAACTTGTTGTTTCCTTAGCCATTATTTTTTACCTCCGTTATAGATTTTTGGAGTACGTTCCTGAGTAATCTTGTTTATGAAGAGAGCAAGAATAATTGTGATGATGAACATTCCAATTGAAATTGCAGCGGCATAAGAGTAGTCGTTACGTCCCTGGAAGGCAATGTTGTACATGTAAACTGCAGTTGTTCGGATCTTGAAGTCCGGTTCACCGTGCATACCTGTAATAAGGAACGGAATATCAAACATCTGCATACCACCAACCATAGAAGTGATAAGGAGATAGAACATCATTGGGCGCAGCATAGGAACTGTAATTTTCCAGGTGCACTGCCATTCGTTAGCACCGTCGATAACGGCGGATTCATACAATGAAGGAGAAATAGCAGTAATAGCAGCCATCAAAAGAATCAATGTCTGTCCACACCACATCCACCACTGAATGAAGGCAACAATAAGACGAGAAGCTGGAACGCTACGGAAGAAGTTGAATGCTTCAGTAACAAGTCCGAACTTCAAAAGAAGCTGATTTACAGGTCCAACAGGATAAGCGAACAAACTGCGGTAAAGAATAGCTACAGATGTTGCTGTCAAAAGGTTTGGCATATAGAACAATGCACGGAAAGCGTTCTTTCCACGCAGGTTTAATTTCGTATTTGTAAGCCATACTGCAAAAAGCAGGGCAAGGCCGAGCTGAGGAGCGAAGTTCAATCCCCAGATGATAAAGGTGTTTCCTACAGCACCCCAGAAGTATTTATCAGAAAACAGTTTAGCAAAATTAGCAAAACCAATAATTTGAAAGTCTGATTTTAATCCTTTAAGGTTTCCAAAAGAAAGAAGGAAAGTATAAATTGTAGGCCAAAGATTAAAAATCAAAAATACAATTAGAAATGGCAATGTAAACAGATAACCATAAACAGAAAGTCTTTTTTGTGTTCCCGAATTATTCATTTTTAATTCTCCTCATAAAAAAGGGGCGTTTCCGACTTTTGCCGTAAATACCGCATAATCATCAGAAAGCGCCCCAGTTTTACGGTGCTACTGCACTAACAGATTAAATTAGTATTAGTATCCCATTGTTGAAGAAACCTGATCTTTGAAATCTTTCAAAGCCTGTTCCTTTGTCTTTTCACCGTTTGCATAAGCAGCTGTTGCTTCTGTGAACAAAGCTTCAATCTGCTGGTCAGAACCCTGGATCAAGCTACCGTCGATACCTTTAGCCATTTCACAGAATTCAGCATAGTGGTTCTGTCCTGCAAGGTAAGGATCAGCGAATGTATCCTTAAGTTTGTTCTGAACGTTCAAGTTACCAACTGTATCACCAGATGCTTTTGCATATGATTCAAGGAATGCATCATCTGTAGCAAGGTATTTGATCATTTCTTTAGCAGCGTTAGGGTTCTTAGTTCCCTTATAAGCAGCGATCCAGGTACCACCCCAGTAGTAGTTAGCAGGACCAGCACACATTGCCCAGTCACCAGCTGTATCTGGAGCGTTCTGTTTAAGAACATAGTGAAGACCCCATGTTGGGAGGAGGTAGCTGAATACTTCGATTGGGTTACCTTTTTCGTCTTTCAAAGAACCTTTCATACCAGCGAACCAACCTTCTGACCACTGTGCAACGCGGCCTTCCCAGTTGTTGTCGTGAAGGATCTTACACATATCCATGTATTTTTCCATAGCTGGGTCGATAACCAATTTGTCATTTACAACCCATGGAGATTTGCGGGCACCTTTGTAAGGCATGAACATATCACCTGTTGATGATACGATATCACATTTTCCGTTAGACTTGTCGCTCAAGAGCTTAGCTGTCTTAAGGAATGTATCCAGATCTTTTACGTATTCCTGTACTTTTGCTGGATCATCTGTTCCAAGATATTTTTTAGCAAGGCTTCTGCGGTAGAACAATGCACCAGGACATACCTGCCATGCCATACCGTATACGTGACCATTGTAAGAACCTATCTTCATTGGATAGTCAGCCATCTTTCCTTTAACTTCTGCGTAAACATCATCAAGTGGAAGAAGAAGGTCAGATTCAATGTACTTGCGTACGAATGCATTTTCCAAAGCGAAAACATCTGGAGTACCAGAACCGCTCTGAAGAACTGGGTCAAGTTTGTTAGGGAACTGATCAGTTGGAGTCATTGAGTACTCAACTGTCATATCTGGGTGAGCTGGTTTGTAGAAATCATTAATCATTCCTTCCAATTCATCTGTAAATGACCATACAACCAATTTTTTGCTTGCATCCTTTCCGCCTGCTTTAGCGCCTTCTTTTTTTCCACCACAGCTTGTAGAAAGCAAAGCAGCTGCACAAAGCAACGAACCTAAAACTACACTTTTTTTCATAAATCCTCCTAAATCGATTAGAAAAAAGCTTTTTTGATTATTTTCCTAGGTAACCGATTGCCTTTATCTTCTAAAAAAATATAGGCAATCGGTTACCTATATTTCTAGATTAAATCCACCTCTAAAAATTGTCAAGGAAATTCTTAGCAAATTCTACAACGTTTTCGTAAAATTCGGGGATATAACAAAAATTTACACTTAAATAAGGCTTGCGGTCGCGCCTCCGCCCTTTTTAGTATTAATTATTAGATTTCCAGGAATTTAAGAACTCAATCATAAACTGCTGAACATCGCTGAACCATTTTTTCTGGAAGCGGCAGGCTTCAACTCCAATATAGCGGAAATGCCAGCATTCCCAGCGGAAGCCGGTTACATCTTCATACCCCTGAGGAAAACTGAGGCTCCAGCCGTATTCTGCAGCGTGCTTGTAAACCCACTGACCGCCCGGAGTCTTGTCAAAAGCGTCGTCTACCGGCGCAAAGTCCAAAGCCATGCCCAGCTGATGCTGACTTGTTCCTTCGCGGGCACTTTCACGTTCAGCTTCTTCAAGACCGTCCACGCTTACCCAATACTGAAAAAGATTTTTCTGATATTCGTAAGAGCGGTAAGTTGAACTTACAGTCAAAGTTACGCCGTCATTTTTTGCAGCCTGTCCAAGCTTTTCAAGGGCAGCAAAGGCTTCCGGGCGCAGACTCAGATTATTTTTGTTGATTTCGTAATAGGGATTTTTTTCAAGATGAATAAGTCCTTTTGGAACGTAGTCGGCACCAACATAATGCTTTTTATCAATAAGATAGAAAGGACTTAAATCTGATGAAGAACATTCTTTTTCTGAGTCCAGAACCTTGTATAAATCTGCAAGGAATTCTTCTGCATCTCCGTTGGGAATTGCATCCTTGCATTTCTGACTCATGCCGGCAAGAACCCGGTTTAATTTTTCTATATCCGGGTTAGAATCCTTTTTTACAATTGATTTAGCACAGGCATTTCCAAACAATAAAGAAGTTAAAATCAAAGCGACAGTCAGTTTTTTCATAATACAATAGCTCCAGTTTCCAGAATTGTTTTTTGAGTTCCATCTTTATAGATCAAAGTAATTGTAGGATTTCTCACAACTCCGTCAAGATGAATAAGAGATGAAGCGTCATTATCATAATTTTCGCCGATTGCAAAGTGACAGGTATGGAAGGCTTTTTCATCTTCCAGCATATTTCCCGTAATGCGGGCAGCAGGATTCAAGCCGATTCCAAGTTCACCGATATTGCGGGCATTCTTTTTATAGATTACGCCCTGCCCTGCCTTCAGTTTTCCTTCCTTTTCCATCTGCAAGGCACGATTTTCTGCCTCTGTGATTGTTTTAACAAGACGTTCTGCCTCGGCGCCGCCTGTAATTTCCTTTACATAACCGCCGTCAACCTTACAGGTAATAGGAGTTTCAAGAATCGAATCTCCGTCACTGAAGGTCATGGAACCGTCGTAAACAATAACGCCCTGACAGCCTGAACTTGTCATCTGAGGCTCAAATTCATTTTTTCCAACCAGAGGACTGATAAATACTTCACCAGCCGGGATATTTCCGCCGCTTCCAGGCTTTGTAAAATCACCATCATCAAACATAAGGGCACGGCCTTCAACAGGAACCATTAAATCAGTTCCGCCCGGAGCAGTAACGTGTACAGTCACAGCCCCCTTAAAAAGGCCTTCCAGTTTTTTACAGCGGGCGCGAAGCTCTCCGTAATCAATATTTGCAGTGCGCTCCATCATGTCCACGGTAATTCCAGGAGTCCATACACCACGCATAGTCTTTTGGCCGTCCAGAAGGAAGTCAAAAATATGAGAATATTCCTGTCCGTCTTCAGTTTTGTAAGGCTTGGCAGTTGCTTCCGGGTCTTTTCCAAGCTTAATTCCCGAAATTGAAAAGCAGACATCAGGATTTGCTGCAATTGCCGCAAGTACTTCTTTGTTTGCATTGTCAAAGCTTGTTTTTTCACGCTGATAAATAAGGGAAGTCTGGGCACCGCAAGCCTCAGAAGCCTCATAAAAGTTCTGGGCAATTTCCGAAGTAGACGGATTTGCAATAATAAGAACACGCTCGTCTTTTTTTATTTTGCAGACATCCTCACAGACAACCGCATAAGGATTTCTTTCTTTTTTATTAAACATATTTCCCCCGCTTACACAAGCACAAGATTTCTTTCGCTGTCTTCAAGTCCCGGAACGTGCAGCTGGATAACCTTATATTCCGGCACCAGTTTTTTAATTCCTTCCATTTCAGCCCTAATATTTTCCATTTTTGCCTTGTAGGCCGCAAGAATACCACCGTCCTTACGAAGTCTCAGCAGTTTTTTTGTCATTTTCAAATCAAGCGGACGGAAGGCGCGGAAAGTTACCAGGTCAAAGCTCTTCTGAGGAACAAATTCTGCCTGCTCTTCAAGAACAGTAACATTAGAAAGCCCCAGAAGCGACGCTGTTTTTTCAAGAAAGCCGCAGCGCTTGCTCATGCGTTCAACAAGGGTAAAAGAATATTGGGGAAAAGCTGCCGCCAGAGGAATGCCCGGAAGCCCGCCGCCAGAACCGATGTCGCCGACGGTAACTGCACCGCTGCCGTCAGACGAAGTTTCAGTACCGTTAACTACACTCGCATCGCCGTCACCAACACTCGCAGCGCCGTTAACCGCCCCTTCAGCCCGCCCCTTCAAAAAATTCCGCACAGGAACATAAGCCGCCAGCGAATCCAGAATATGCCGCGTAACCAGCTCGTCGTGGTCACTCGTATTTGTAAGATTAAAAGCCGAATTACAAAGCGCAATTTCGGCGATGTATTTTTCCATTTTTTCAGCAAGGACAGGGATTTTTTCTTCTTCTATGCCAACTGCCTTTAAGCCGTCTTCCAAGAGTGCCATTATTTATCTCCGTCAATATCCAGAAGCAGATCCACGTTCAGGCTTCCGTCAGAAGAATGAAGAGCCACAAGATTTCCTGTTTTTTCAGCCCTAAGACCCTTCATTTCTGCAAAACGATAAACAAAGGAATTCTGATTTTCAAAATCCTGAACCACGCAAGGACGAACATCATAAGTTACGGCAGAACCGTTACCCCGGATTACCTTAAAAAGAATATAGAAGGTTTCGCTTCTGGCCTGATGATTTACGTAATAAGTGCGGTCGCCCGTAAGCATAAAAGTGCCGTCAGATTCCGAATCGCTGAAAAATGCCTTAGTAACAGAATCATTAATATTGTAGCCGTTAATCTTAAAGCGAAGGATTTTCGGTTCCCGCTTTTTAAAAGTCTGGGCATCAAGCTGATAATTTGAAAGTTCCTGCTTTTCTTCAGGAGTCAGATTTTTCTGAGCCTCTTTAAGCTCTTCAAGGCTTGCAAGAATTTTTTCAAGGATTGAAAGGGTTGCCGCATCACCAGAGCCTGTTGCCCCGGAAATATTTTTTACCCCCGCAAGAGAAGAAAGATTTCCGAAAAGTCCCGAATCATAAAGGGAAGAAATATCTCCGGCAGTCAAAAGCTCTTTTTTCAAAGCAGTCGCAAGATTTGTCTTTGCTTCCACCTCTGATTTTGCAGCCGAAGCCGTACTTTCACTTGTCCCAGTCTCGCCCGAAGAAGAATTTTTCTGCGACGCCGCAGGACTCTGAAAACTTGGAATATAAAAGCTGCCGCTTCCGTTTGGATTTACAGGAGTAGCAGGCATTGAAATACTTGGAGTGGTGACTGTAGTTGAAACCGACGGCATGGAAGGCCTTCGCGGCATGTCAGGCATAGGCGGCATTTGAAGGCCGGAAGATGCGCCAGTCTCCCCTGCCGGGCCGGAAACGGCACTGCCAGACTGGGAGTTTGCACTGCTACCACGGGAACTTGCACTGTCCCCCGCCTGAGAAAAAGCTGCAAAAACTGTAAACAAAACGGCAAAAACCGCTGCAATCCGCTTACATGCTCGCAAGACTTTCCTCCACCACTTCAAGCCGCTGAGTCAAAGAGGCAATTGTCTTTTCCAGACGCGACTTTTCCTTTTCAAGGCGGGATTTTTTATCATCAGTCTTAACCTGACCAGCCTTCTGCTTCATAAGCTCACGAACCGTTGCCGGGCTCTTTCCGCCGTCCAGGAAGTCTTTTTCAATTTCCGCGCGTGCGTCAGCCTTTTTCACAGAGGCAACAGTCTTCATATTTTCAAAACCGATAGCCGGGTTCACAGGCACAGCGCCCACCTTACGGATATCTTTTTCCGCATTGCGGGGCAGACAGAGAACTCGGTCGATATAATCTTCATAGCGAATATCAGCTTCCTTACAAAGTTCCCAGGCCCGGCTGAGTTTTTTGCCAAACTCTTGCATGAGCTGACCGTTTTTTGCAAGGTAGTTAGTCTTAATGTCTTCAGTAAGTTCCTTAAGTTCAGGATTATTTTCCCAGCCAAGCGAATAATAGCCCTTATCCTCAGCAATCTTCAAAAGCTCTCCAAAACGAGCCCAGAATTCCTGAGTGTGCACCTTTGAATTGCAGACATAAGCCGGATCCTCTTCCAGCTTGCGCTCAGTAATCAGGTGGTGAGTATATTCATGCACCGCAGTATAAACCAGCATGTTGTCCGATTTGAAATTCAAATTGTGCAAAAAAATCTCGTGGGTATCAGGCTTATAAAAACCGTTCACCCTCTTACTTTCTTTTCCAGTCTGAATCACGCTGAATTCAATCTGAGTTTCTGCAATATCTAAAAGTATATCCTTAATTTTCTGATTATCCATAATTCTTCCTATATTATACCAAGTTGAGACAAAATAATCGAACCTGCCACAGTGGCAGCCGTCTCAGTTCGTAAAATGCGCTCTCCCATTCCGCACAAGGTAAAGCCTTTTTCTTCCAAAAAGTCACGTTCCCTGTCCGTCCATCCGCGCTCGCTTCCTATGGCCGCCACTACAAAAGGATGAGATTCCGCACCCTCCATCAATTGCCCAAGGCTACAGACAGGTCGTCGGTTATCAAGGGCAGCCAGTAAAGGAGAAGGCTGGTCGGGTGCGGAACGGTCTTCTTCCAAAATTTTTGCCACGCATTCGTCCAGTGACTTATGCAAGAATAATTCCGGCACGTGAGTGCTTCCCGCCTGAACAGTGCCGTCCAAAAGCATTTTGTAGGCTGCACCCTTTTCTACCAGAGTCGACTGCATGTAGGATTTCTCACCAAGTTCAGTCCCGGTAAGGTGAACTTCGCATACGCCAAGCCCCGCAATATCACGTAAAAGTCTTTTGAGCTGAATAGGACGCGGAAATCCGATAATCATCTTAAGCTTTGTAAGAGGCTTTCCGTCAGCTTCAGGCTTAAAGTCAAAGAAAAGTCTGCCGCCTTCCTTAAAACTGCCTTCAATTTTTATAATGGTCGCAGTTCCGGCCTGGCCGCCAATTATTCCCGCAGTAAAAGTTTCACCTTCCTTTTTATGAAGGATTTTTACGATATGTTCGCCCCTCTCATCACGCAAATCAAGAGGCCTGGAAATTTCATCTTCGTTAAATAAACAGATATTCATTAAAAAATCCCGGCGTCTGGCCAGCCTTAGATAATACTGATTTTCAAAAGCATTTTAGAAAGCTGCTCTTTTTCAATCAAATCAATAGGGCGGCCTTCAATAAATTTATGGGCGCTTTCAGAAAAAGATCCAAGGGTTACGCAGATGGCCTTATCACATTTATCATCGCGCATTTTTCCATGGCATTCGCGGACAGAAATATCGCTCAATGCAGACTGGGTGCGGTAAAAACGGAAAAGCTGTTTTGCAGACCACTTCGGATGTTCAATTTCGCAGACAATATCAACACAGTCAGTTCCGACATTCTGGTCACCAACCTTAACAAAAGCATCCTTGTAAAAGCTGGAAATGAATTTACGGCAAAGAGCAATAAACTCACTTGTTCCCGCCATCATGTAAACCTGAAGGTTCTTGTTCTGATTAAGCTCAGAATAGCGGGCAATAAGGGCTTCAACATCCTTGTAATTTGCCTTAAGAGTCTGAATCTGCTTGAGCATTACAAGGGCCTGAGGAATGTTGTTCATTGCAATATAAGTAAGGGCTGCGCGGTACTTAATCTGAATCATAATTGCGTCAGGAACACTAGGAAGCTTGAGGGCAATTTCGTAATCGTGAATTGCAGAAGCATAATCCTTTACTTTTTCGTGCATCTTTCCCGCTTCAAGACAAGACTGAGGTCCAAAAAGCGGATCAGGACGAAGATGAATAAATACCTTAAGGGCCTTTTCTCCCATGCCGCATTCCAGCATTGCAAGCGCCATATTGTAAAGGATTTCCTTGTTGTCAGGAGTTTCTTCAAGGGCAGCCTTCAAAAACGGAAGACATTCGCGGTATTTCTGCAATTTAAATAAACTGAAGCCAAGCAGCTGATTTGCTTCACTGCTTTCCGGGCGGAGAGTTTTTACCTTTTTAAGGCAGACAATGGCCTTATCATAAATTTCCTTCTGATAAAGAGCCTTTCCCAAATAAAGGTTTGCTTCATAAGATTCCGGATTTTTCTTTACGGCAAGAATGAGGACGCTCAAAGCATCATCTATCTTTCCAAGATTATAGGCTGCAATTCCGGTTTTAAGTCCTGCTTCTGCAGCATTAATATCAATATGTGAAGTAGAAAGATCCAGCAGGGTTTTATAAACCGCATAGCCCTTTTCCCAGTTTTTGTCAGAAAAATAAATATTTCCAAGTTCGCGGAGTGCTGTTATATCATGCGGGTTATGAGAAAGCTTTTTCTGAGCTTCCTTAATAATCGCTGCCTTACCTTTTTTTTGAATTCTGCCGGAAACATCCTTTTTCGTATCTTTTTTCAGGCTGGAAACAGCCATAATAAGACCAACTAAAAGAGCAGCAAAAATTACAATTAACAAAAAAGCTATAAGCATTATATATAACAGACTCCCCTTAGAAAATTTATTTCTTTATCTCCTGCAAAAATTCTGCGATTTTTGCCATGGCAATCTTAATTTTATTTATGTCAGTTGCATAGCAGCAGCGGATAAAGCCTTCACCGGCATCACCAAAGGCAGTTCCAGGAACTACGGCAACCTTTTTCTTTTCAAGCAGGGCCTTTGCAAACTCTTCAGATTCCATTCCTGTGGAACGGATATCCGGGAACATGTAGAAGGCACCTTCCGGCTCAACACAAGGAAGTCCCATATCTAAGAAAGCCTTGTGCATAAGGTTACGGCGCTGCTGGTAGCTTACGCGCATTTTTTCAACTTCACTCCAGGCATTGCGAAGTCCTTCTGCGGCAGCATACTGGCTGAAAATTGGAGGACAGATTGAGTTGTAACCGTGAAGCTTACAGCAGTTCACAAGAAGGTCAGCAGGAGCGGCAATATAACCGATACGCCAGCCTGTCATTGCAAAGGCTTTTGAGAAACCGTTCAAAATGATTGCGTAATCCTTCATACCTGGGAAAGAACCGATTGAAACGTGCTTGCGGCCGTCGTAAATCAGTTCACAGTAGATTTCATCACTGATACACCAGATTTCGTGCTTTTTTACAACCTCTGCAATTTTTGCAAGCTCTTCTGCAGGAATTGTCTTTCCTGTAGGGTTACTTGGAGAGCAGATCATAATTGCCTTGGTTTTTGCTGTGATTACACTTTCAACAAGTTCAGCTGTCGGAATAAAGTTTGTCTTACTTGTATCAAGGTGAATTACTTTTGCATCACAAAGATCTGCAAGCGGCTGATAAGAAACATAGCAAGGTTCGCAGACAATAATTTCATCACCAGGATTAAGAATTGAGCGCAAAACCAAATCTACGGCTTCTGAAGCGCCGACTGTAGGCAGAATCTCGTTTTTAGGATTGTAATCCATTCCAAAGCGGGCAAGATACTTGCTTACTTCTTCGCGAAGTTCAATCAAGCCCCAGTTTGAAGTGTAGGAAGTGTGGCCTTTTTCCAGATGGTAAAAAGCTTCCTCGCGGATAATCCATGGAGTCGGAAAGTCAGGCTCACCTACACCCAAAGAAATAATATCATCATGTCCGATACAGAGTTCAAAAAACTTACGGATTTTTGAGCCCTGTGTATTCATTATTTTTGTAGAAAATTTATCTGTTCGACTGTTCATTGTTTATATCCATTTGGACGGTTTTCCCGCCCTCTTTATTAAGCTTGAATACCTTCTCTTCGGTCGCGCTCATCTTCAACATAAACAACGTCGTTTTCTTTATATTTTTTCAAAACAAAATTAGTCTTAGTCGAGCGAACGCCTTCCAAAGTAGAAAGCTTTTCTGAAACGAAGAGAGCAACGTCTTTCAAAGAGTCGCCTTCGATTGTAACGCGCAGATCGTAGCCGCCGCTCATAAGGTAAAGTGATTTTACCTGAGGGAAACGGTAAATGCGGTCAGCAATCATATCAAATCCGTGTTCGCGCTGAGGCTGAACCTGAATCTGAATTTCTGCAAGAACCTTGTCGCGGTTTTCCTTATCTTTTTCTGGATTTACAATGGCCGCGTATTTCAGAATAACTCCGTCATCTTCCAGTTTTTTGATAATCGCACAAACCTCTTCCTCTGTCTTTTTTGTGAGCGCGGCGATATCCGCGGCAGAAAGTCGTGCATTCTGGCGAAGTAAATCTAAAATTTCTTCCATAATAAAACCCCATAAATTAAAGATATACTATTCTATATATTTGCAATGGTTTTGTCATTACAGAAAATTAGCCACAGACGATTATACAACCTGCGCTTTAGCGCAGGTTAAGCAATGGTCCGGAGCATTCAGAAATTAACAGTTAGATTACGACCATTGCACATCTGTGTTTATCTGCGTCCCATCTGTGGCTATTTTTGCTATTTATTATAAACGACACTCTGTGGTTCAGTGCTGGCACCGATAAAATCTGTATGAACTTCAATTTTTACAGTGTTGGCGTGATATTTCATCCACCATTCAAGCTCTTCTGCATTTGTAGAAGCTTCCTGGGTCTTAAAGTCTTCATCAATAATCGTAATCAGATTTTTAAGGTTGATAACGGCATCCGCAATGCAAGGCTCAAAGTGCAGGCCTTTAGATCTTTCAAAAACTTCCATTGCTTCTTCAACCGGCATAGGATCTTTATAAAGACGCTGGCTTATAAGGGCATCAAGAACATCGGCAGCCGCCATAATTCTTGCGCACAAAGGAATTTCTTTTCCTTTCAAGCCGTTAGGATAGCCGCTTCCGTCCCATTTTTCGTGGTGACAATAAGCCATCTGTTTTGCAATTTCATTAAATGAACCGTCTTCAATCTGAGGAAGATATTCAAGCAGCTTTTTTCCCTCTTCCGGGTGAATCTTCATCAGCTGATATTCTTCCGGCGTAAACTTACCGATTTTATTAAGCACGCCTTCCGGGATATGAATCTTTCCAATATCATGCAGGAAAGCCGCAGTAGAATAAAGCTCGATATTTTCATCAGTCAGCTCTTTCTGATAGTAGCCGCCTTTTTTCAGCTCTTTTGAAATAATTTCTACATATTTACGGGTGTGCATAACGTGGCGGCCGGTAAACAAATCGTGGCTGCCCAAAACTTCAGAAACAAACTGAATGATTTTATACTGGGTATTCTTTAAATTATGGTTAGTTCCTTCTATTTCATTGTTAATCTTTACTATATAAGCATTGCGCTTTTTAAGTTCTTCTATTGCTTCGTTTCTTTCTTCAGAGCTTTTTATCATCCTGTCGAGAGTTTTGTTTGTACGCTTGGCAAGAGAAACAGTGATAAGATAAACAAAGATTGATTCAACAAGGGTTCCAAGTCCGTTTTCCAAAAACCAGGATTCAGAGCTCTGATTAGGACGGTCAAGCCAGATAAAACTTTCAAGAATAGTCTGAGAACGCAGCCAGCTTACAAATACAATAGAAAGAAAATTAACAAGATTTGT
The DNA here is from genome assembly GCF_000619925.1 of Treponema sp. C6A8. GTDB lineage: Bacteria > Spirochaetota > Spirochaetia > Treponematales > Treponemataceae > Treponema_D. The sequence continues at coordinate 91,763 of NZ_JHVB01000009.1, forward strand.
AATTCTGGTGAGTTTTACGTTGTAATAAAGACAGGTCAGAAAAGGGGCAAAACCATAAGAAATAGTAACGTTGATTACACTTTTGGCGCCAAGTAAATCTACAAAAACCATAGCGGCAAAAATGCTGGCATACATTGTAAGGCGCTGAAGGGCCGGGAACCTGTTAAAGATTTGAAGGAGAATACTGGCAAAAAGACAATAAATCAGCATTCCCACCGAATAAGTGTGAGGAACATTCCATACACCTACAACAGTGAAAACAATAAAGGAGGTTGGAACAATAGCCGTAAAAGCCATAATTTTCAAAATCATCGCATTTACGTTATTGATATTCTCATCAAAAATATGAGAGCGTGTAATGTTAATCAAAAAAATCCTCCAGAGCCCGCTTTTAAAAATCGAACTCTTTTGTTATTAATCACCCCACCTCAATAACTTTTTGATATATTTATTATAACTCACCTTCAAATAGAATGATAGAGAAGAATTTCAAAAATTCATGTTTTTTTTTATAAATTCCTGGGTTATAATTACATTATGAGCAACAAAATTTTCGTAATCGGAGCGGGAATTTCGGGCTTAAGCGCAGGTATCTACGCAGCCCGCAGCGGATTTGATGTAACAATTTACGAGCAGCACATGACTTTCGGTGGACTCAGCACAAGCTGGAGCCGCAAAGGTTACTATTTTGAAGGCGGTATGCACTGGCTTACCGGCTCATCTCCAAAAATGCCACTTTACCAGATCTGGAAAGAAACTGGCGCGCTTAAAGAAAATAATCCAATAGAAAATAGAGACCCATATTACGTTTATATCAACGGTGGCAAAAAACTCTGCATGTACCGTGATTTAGACAAGCTCTGCAATCAGCTGAGGGATTTTGCCCCTGAAGACAAAAAGATGATTGCTAAATTTTATAAGGACGTAAAGGCACTTATAAACGTACACCTTGTTGTAAATGACATAATGGGATTAAAGGCAAAAAATCCCCGTCATCCAAAGCTGGGAGAACTTTTGAAAATGGTTCCTGCCGGCTTGAAGTACAGCAAGCTTGTAAACATGAGTTACGAAGAGTATGTAAATCAGTTTAAGAATGAAGACATCCGCCATCTTTTGATGGGTTCAATCGGTTACCGCTACAATGCGATGAGTTTTATCTATACTATTGCAAGTTTTGCCAGCGGCGACTGCGGTTACCCGGAAGGCGGTTCAGTAACAATGGGACAGAACATGCTGGATACCTTCAAGTCTCTGGGCGGAAAAATTGAATTCAAAAAGAAGATTGAAAATATCGAACTTAATGTTAAAGGCAAAGTAACCGGAGTGAAGATTAACGGAGAAACTATCCCTTGCGATGGTGTTATCGTAACTCAGGATATGAGAAACGCAATCGACACCCTTTTTGACACAATGGTTGATAATCATGTTGCCAACAAGATGCGTAAAGACGTCGTTTCCGAGCAGAATGTCTTTATCTGCGCCGGAGTAAAGGCAGATTTAAGTCACCTTCCAAAGGCGATTGTATTTCCGCTTAAAAAGCCATTTGAAATTGCAGGCGTTAACTTCAATGAATTCAGAATCTACAACTACGCAAGCTTTAAGGGACGAGCCCCGGAAGGCGGAACAGCCCTTACAAGTCTTTTCCTGGGTCCAAGCTACTATTACTGGAAGCAGGCAAAGGAAGACGGCACTTACAAGCAGAAGAAGGAAGAGCTTGCAAACCGCTTTATAGAACTTCTGGAAGAATATATTCCTGAAACAAAAGGCAAGGTTGAAGTAACTGACGTTGCAACACCTTGCACTTACGAGCGCTACTGCTCAAGTTTTGAAGGTTCCTGGATGAGTGTCTGGGAAAAAGGCGGCAAGCAGACAAATTATCCGCAGAAGCTTCCGGGCATAGAAGGAGTTTATTTTGCAGGTCAGCGAACGATGATGCCGGGCGGACTTCCGATTGCTGTTTATTCAGGAAGAATTGCGGTCCAGCTTTTGTGCCGCGACACAAAAAGACTTTTTGTTTAAATATAACAAAAAATAAGTTTTTGCTTTTTAAAATGCTGTGATATAATTTAAAACAATAAGAAACGGAGTAAAAAAAATGGGAAAGAAAATATTTAATTCAAACATTATCTATTTTATCGGCATGGCTTTGGTTATTGTCGGACTTCTCTGCCCGATTGTAAAAATTCTGGGACAAACCCCAAATGCTTTCAAATTCATTGACTTAAAAAACTTTGGAACATCTACTGTAGGTATTCTTTTGGTTTGTATTGGCGCAGTTCTTGGAGTTCTTTTTTCACTTTTAGCAGGCTTTAATAAAACTCATAGACTTATTGCTCTTGCAATTACACTTGCAGGCGGAGTAATTCTTTTGCTTCTTTTGACTGGAGTTTTGAGCGACAGTTCATTTGGCGGAAAAATCTGGCGAGCTGTTGGTGAAAGCTTCATCAAACGCGCTTACATCGGATTTTATTTAATTCTTGCCGGCTGGCTTTGCGCTATTTTCGGCTGGTTAAAAGACTAATTTGATAATTCATTAGAAATCAGTGCTAGCTGTTTTCTTGGCGGACTAGTTCCGCGAATTAGGAGGTTTAGGCTGTCGGGTAATTCCCGATAGCCTTTTTTATTAGCCACAGATTTTCACAGATAATAAATTTCAATCTGTGTTTATCTGTGTGTATCTGTGGCTATTTATTTTGGATGCAGCCTCTAAAGTCGGCAAGAGACTTATAGCCCTTGCGTTTCATGAAGGCTGCAAGACCGTCAATAATTTCTACCATGGCGTATGGGTTGGCAAAGGTTGCAGTGCCAACTTGCAGCGCATGTGCCCCTGCCATAATAAACTCAACGGCATCCTGCCAGGTGGCAATTCCACCGATGGCAATTACAGGCACGCGTTCAGCTTCCGGCAGTTTATTGATTGCTTCTACCAGTTCGTAAACCAGTCGCACTGCAATAGGGCGAACGGCAGGACCGCCTACCCCGGCTTTTACCTTCTCAAAAACTGGAACTCCGCGTTCAATATCAACAGCAATGCCCTGGAAGGAATTACAAAGGCTGATTCCCTGTGCGCCAGATTTAATGCATTCCATTGCAACGCCAATTAAATCAGCTGCCTGAGGTGTAAGTTTTACAACAAGAGGCTTAGAAGTTGCGGCGCGAACGGCACGGACAACATCCCCGGCTGCAGAACAGGTCATGCCAAAAGCTGCGCCGCCGGCACTGACGTTAGGGCAGGAAATGTTCAACTCAATCATCGGAACATCTGTTTTATCAAGAAGCTTGGCTCCTTCTACATAAGTTTCCAGAGAAGACCCCGAAAGGTTTGCAATTGCAACAGGCTTAAGGGCCATCATCTGAGGAAGTTCTTCCTTTATAAAATGAGGAATTCCAGGATTCTGCAGTCCGATAGAATTCATCAAACCGCTCGGAGTTTCCCAAAGTCGGATTCCGTCGTTACCCTGGCGAGGCTCCAAAGTTAAGCCCTTGCTTGAAATGCCGCCAAGTCTGTTTACATCAAAAACCGACTGATATTCAGTTCCAAAACCAAAGGCGCCTGAACTTCCGATTACAGGATTTTCAAAATGCACGCCCGCAATATCTACGCTCAAATCAGGCTGAACATTGTCTGCAAGAGGTTCGCGGCGAGGCTGAATCTTTACACCGCCAACACTGTCCTTCTTTTCAAAAATCAGCTTGCTGCCTTCAAAAATAGGACCTTCCTTACAGCAGCGTTTTTTGCCCTCAGTCGTATCGATTACACAGCCAAGACAAACTCCCACACCGCAGGCCATGTGAGCTTCCATGCTCAACCAGCATTTTGTGCCACTTTCCGCGCAGACTTTCTGGATGTAGGCAAGCATTGGTGTCGGACCGCAGGCGTAAACTGCATCATATTTTTTTGACTGAAGAAGTTCTGCTGTAAATGCCACCGAAAGCATTCCCTTTTCCCCCACAGAACCGTCATCAGTTGTAATAGTGAGCTTTGCGGGTTTTATGTAATCCAGCGCGTAAGAGCCGCTCTTAAAGCTGGCAAAAAAGTCGTATGACGCTTCAGGAAGAGATTCTGCAAGGCCCGCTACCGGCGCCACACCAATTCCTCCGCCCACGATGCAGATTCTGCCACCCGCATTCACTTCAAAGCGGTTTCCGCAAGGGCCCAAAAGACTTACCAGGTCACCTGGCTGCAGGGATGTAAGTTCTACAGTTCCCTTTCCTTTAACTAAAATTAAAAACTGGATTTCGACGCTGCCGTCAGCCTTCTTTTCTGAATGATAAACGCTGATCGGGCGAGGCAAAAGAACGTCGCTTCGCTTTGCATGAAGCATGTAAAACTGCCCCGCAAGAGGAAGTTCAGAACCCGCCGGCAGGCTGATTTTAAGATTTTTTACAGAACCAGAAGGATTTGCTCCTTCAACCACACTTACATTAACAACTTTTCCATCCGCAAAAACTGGAAGCGGAACTCCCTGGCAATCTTTAATCATGGCGACATTTTAGCAGATTTTCAAAAACTGGACAAACAAATAAATTATAATATTTCTAAATCAAGGCTACCGGGGGAAGAGGGTGAGTCAAAACCGCTCGTTACCTCGCTACATGCTATTTTTGGTTGGAAACTATTGAACAGGCCGCTAGCGCGGCACCCAAAAATAGAATGTTTTTGCCTCACCCTCTTCCCCCTCCCGCCAGTTTTACCTGTATAATTTTATACTGCCCTGTGATTGAAACTTTTACTATTTTCTACTATTATTAAAACCACTTGCCGGGATGGCGGAACTGGTAGACGCCCAGGACTTAAAATCCTGTGTCAAGCAATTGACGTGCCGGTTCGACCCCGGTTCCCGGCAAGACGGACTTTTTCGGCAACGAAAAAGTCTTTTTTTTTATTTGGAGACCTTCTATGCAGTTTCATTCGTATTCATCTCAATGTGCATTTTCATCAATTGAAGATATAAAGGGCAAGCACGTAACCGTTATGGGACTGGGCTTGAACGGAGGCGGACTTGCGGCAGTGCGTTTCTTTTTGAAAAAGGGCGCTTACGTTATTTCTACCGACATGAAGACTGCCGAGCAGCTTAAGCCTTCTGTGGACGCGCTGATGGCGGACAAATCGCTGCCACTTAAAAACCTGACCTTCCACCTGGGCGAGCATCGCATTGAAGACTTTGAAAATGCCGACTGCGTTATTAAAAATCCGGGAATTAAATACGAGGGCAACAAATATCTGGCAGCGGCCCGCGCCATTGAAACTGATTTGAGCATTTTCCTGCGTTTTACAGACTGCCCGATTATTGCGGTTACCGGCAGCAAGGGAAAATCTTCTACTGTTAGCGCAATTCACTACGGTCTGACTCAGGCCGGCTACAAGAGTTTTTTGGGCGGAAACATCACCGTTAGCCCGCTGACTTTTATTGATGAAGTTTCCAGCGACACTCCGGTTGTAATTGAATTTTCTTCATGGCAGCTGGCTGACCTGCGGGGACGAGGAGTCCTGCGCCCTTATATTTCCGTAATTACAAAAATCGTGCCGGATCACCAGAACTGGTACGGTAATATGGAAGATTACGTTGCAGACAAGCGCCTGATTTACGCAAACCAGAGCCGGGGTGACTATTCGATTTTTGATTTTGGCGGCGATGAACCTGGAACAGGTCCTGCATGTGGCGGCACCTGGGGAAATCTTTTTGCAGGAGAAACAAAGGCCACCGTACTCCGCTACAGCGCAGAAAAACCAAAAGATTCAGATTCAAAGTTCTTCGGCGTATGGCAGGAAAAGGATGAAAGCGGACACTTTACTGGAAAGCTTTTCCTTCCACAGATGGAAAAGCCGGAAGTTATTTTGAGAGGTCTTTCAGTACCGGGCGAGCACATGCGCACCAACGTTTTGAACGCGGCTCTTGTAATGTACCTTATGCACGTGCCGGCAGAAAAAATCATTTCTATTCTTGGAAACTGGCAGGGAATTACCCACCGCCTTCAGTATTTTTATTCATGGAAGTGCGGTTCAAAAGAATACAAGTTCTACAACGATTCCTGCGCGACAGTTCCAGAGGCAGCCGCTGCAGCAACTCAGGCATTCGGAAAGCCGGTTACACTGGTTACAGGCGGAACCGACAAGGGCCTGGAGCTTGATCCGCTGGTAAAAGTCCTTGCAAAACCTGAAGAGGGCGAACACCCGGTAAAGGACATTTACTTTTTAAGCGGCACTGCAACAGACAAGATTTTGCCGGCCCTTGATGATAAAGGCAAAACTTATTACGGAGATTTTGATTCTCTGGAAGAACTTCTTACCTGCCTTAAAGCAAACCTTGTAAAACAGGCAGAAAAGGCCGCAAAAGCGGGAGCAGATTCTCCTTCTGATGCAACTTCCGAAGTAATCGTTTTCTCTCCGGGAGCAACATCATTCGGAATGTTCAACAACGAGTTTGACCGCGGCGAAAAGTTCATGGCTGCTGTAAAGAAATTATTTTAACATAATTGCAACACCATTCTGCTGAGCAGAATGGTTCAGGCGGTTACATGCACTGCAAATTTTTAAGAAAAATTTTTAACCGCCGCATTACTTACGTCGCTCAAAAGCAAGAGTATTTTCGCCCTCTTTTTCTATGATAATAAGAGGAACGCTAACTTCCTTATCGGTCAGGCCGCCACAAGCGCACATCTTTGACGGAGAATTTTCGTCCCAGATAAAGGCTTTATTACTTGTGGAAATGGCAATAAAATCACCAATTCCGGTAACGTTCTTATTAGGCTCTCCGTTACCGAAAAGATTTTTCTTTTCAATATCTTCCTTAGAATAAAGAATAAAATCGTTTCCGTATTTGTCTTCAAACTTCTGGCGGAAGGCATCCTTGCACTCAGGCTTTATATAAAAACTTACAGCGCGGCTTTCCATGGAAATCGGGAACTGCAGCATTTCTGCAATTTCGCTGTCTTTTGAAAGCATGATATTTTCAACATCCGAAATTCCGTGGGTAGAAGTAATCAAAACAAGAGAATCATTAAGACTGTTGCAGAGAACTTCCATTTTTTCATTCAGGATTTTTATCAGCTGAGTATTATCAGGATGATAGGCGCCCTTTTCCCTCATTGTGCAGAAAGGCTCATCACAGTAGGCAAAAGTAAAACTCTTCCACTTAGACTGGCAGACACGCTTTACCCTCGCGCTGATGCTGTCTATTTTTGCAAAAGGATTTTTTCCCATCGGAGAAATGCGGTTTACCTGCACCCTTCCGATTTTCGCAAGCTTTTCATCAAGCTTTTCATTTGGAAGATAATAGTCGGCAAGATAGAAGAAGCCTGCAGGTTCCGAAGAATCCTTAAGAGTGTTGTCAAAACAGTTTACGATTTTATATTCCTGGCGGAAGAACATTGTTTCACCAAGCCAGCCGTGTTCAATCGGCATCTGGGCAGTTTCAAATGAAGTAAGCCCCGGAGTTGTAGAAGACGGAAAAACTGAAGTAATTCCTGCCTTAAGGTTGCGGCGTAAAAAATCATCGGGCTGAAGATGATGATTTAAAGCATCCATTCCAAGCCCGTCAAGAATTATTACGACCACGTTTTTGTAGTTTTTAGAAAGAACACGGTCTACAGCCGTCATTGTAGAATGCCCAGGCTTTAGACCATAATATTTCAGGATAGAATTAGAGAAGTTTACAATACAATTGTTATAGTCTGGAGTTGTAATCATTCTTTAATTCTATCACTGGAATTCAAAATCTGCAAAAATATTTGCTAAAAGTTGAGGGCGCTTACCACAGCGGCAATACCGGCGCGGCCAACGTTAGAGCTCTTTCCTACACCCCATACCTGATTTCCGTCTTCCTTGGTAATCTGAACATAAGCAATAGCCTTTGTGTCAGAACCTTTACCAATAGAATGCTCGTGGAAGCTTGTGATGTTGAAACGAGGGGCAGGAGTCTGCTTCATGGCATTTACAAAGGCATCAAGAGGTCCGTTTCCATTAGCAGCGATTGCATAATTTTTGCCTTCCCAGGCAACAGTTGCCATACATGCTACCTGTTCATGCTCGTTATCACCGCGTTCACCTTCAATATGACGTTCTGAGATTTCGATAACGTTGAGAGGTGATTTTGTATTGAGCCAGCGGGCTGCAAACTCTGCGTAAAGTTCATCGGCCTTAAGTTCGCGCTGAGCCTTGTCTGCGGCAGTTTTGATAACTTCGCCGATTGCAGGGTGCATAGCCTTTGGCGCAACAATTCCAAAATCCTGTTCCAGAATGTAAGCAGCACCACCCTTTCCACTCTGACTGTTGATTCGGATAATACCTTCGTACTGGCGTCCGATGTCGTGCGGGTCAATAGGAAGATATGGAACATCCCAAACAGCATTGTCTTCCATCTTTGTGCGGGCAGCCATACCCTTGCGGATTGCATCCTGATGTGAACCAGAGAAAGCTGTAAATACAAGTTCACCGGCATAAGGAGTACGAGGGTGAATTGACATGCCTGTCAGGCGCATATAGTCATTTGCAATGTGTTCGATATTGCTGAAGTCCAGCTGAGGATCAACACCCTGTGTGTACATGTTCAAGGCAACAGTTACAATGTCCAGGTTTCCTGTGCGTTCACCGTTTCCAAAGAGACAGCCTTCCACGCGGTCAGCGCCGGCAAGAAGTCCAAGTTCACACTGAGCTACACCCTCGCCGCGGTCATTGTGGTTGTGAAGGGAAATAATGCAGGAGTTGCGGTCAGAAATCTTCTGGCAGAAGTATTCAATCTGGTCTGCAAACTGGTTAGGCAAAGCACATTCAACAGTTGTTGGCAGGTTCAAAATGATTTTATTTTCCGGACTTGCTCCCCATTCCTTCATTACAGCTTCGCACACTTCAACAGCGTAATCGATTTCTGTGTTAGAAAAACTTTCCGGCGAGTATTCCAGACGGATATCTGTGTCGCCGGCATCTTTCAGGCAGTTTTTTACGCATTTTACGCCGTCAATTGCAATCTGTTTGATTTCTTCTTTTGATTTATTAAAGGTGTACTTGCGCTGAGCCGGTGAAGTTGAATTATAAATATGGAAAATTGCCTTTTTTACGCCTTTAAGCGCTTCAAAAGTGCGGATTACAAGATGCTCGCGGGCCTGACAGAGAACCTGAAGGGTAACATCTTCCGGCACGTGATTTTCTTCGATAAGGCGGCGCATAAAATTAAACTCAGTATCAGAAGCAGAAGGGAAACCAACTTCGATTTCCTTAAAGCCAAGTTTTACAAGAATGTCAAAAAATTCAAGTTTCTGTTCAACGCCCATAGGGTTAATTAGAGCCTGGTTTCCGTCACGCAAATCTACAGACACCCAGGTTGGAGCCTTTGTGATTGTCTTTGCAGGCCAGGTTCTGTTTGTGATTGGAATCGGCTGGAATGGCTTGTACTTTTCAACATTTTTCATAAAACACCTCGCAGTTTAGTTTGAAAAAAAAAAGACCCGTCGCAAGGACAGGTCTTTGTTATTTGCAATTTAATCTGAATATGAATAAATCACACCACCTATCGCTTGCAGCAAAAAAGAGAAGATAGAGATAGTAGTAGCAATTTCTTATTCATGGCTCAAGAATATGATATTTATAAGTTTATGTCAATTGAAGTGGGACTAAAATCAGTAAAGTATTACTAAATATGGAAGTTCAGTTTAAGCCCTACGCTTATTATCATTCCCTGTGCACCCTCTCCGGCGAAAAGAGAGCCCAGCGGCAGATAAGTGTGGAATACAGGTCCCAGACGCAGATGAGGAACTAAATCATAAAGCCAGGAAGCGCCAAATGACAGATAGAGAAAGCGGGCATTATCCCAGAAGTACGAATTAATCTTATCCATATCAGAGCCGGCAGAACCAGTGTAGCCCGAATCAGTTTCCTTTACGCCGCCCGCAAGAATTCCAAATCGCATCAAAAAGGCAAGCCCAGTAGAAAACTGAAAGCGTGATTTTTCGTTAGGGTAAAGAGAAAAAACAGCCGGGATATCCAGCAAAAGGCTTACGGTCTGCGAAGTGCGGTTTTCTATTTCAGCAGGAAGAGCCTGCCCGTCGTACCAGAGGTGATACATAGTAAAAAAGCTGAGTGTCGGCTGAAGGGCAATCTTTGTATAATTAGGCCAGAGAAAGCCGATGCTTATCGGGTAGATAACAGGACTCGGAGCGCTTACAAGAGAACTTTCCGGGTTAACGTAAACCGCAGGAGAAAACTCCGCCGTTAAATCAGCAGAAGAAAAAAAGCCTTCTGCATGAAGAGAAAAAAGCGAAAAAGATAAAACTGTCAGAATAAAAAGTTTTTTCAAATGCACCGCATTCTATTATAACTTAGAATACAAACTTTTGTTCAAATTTATTTCAACAAATCCTGCGCGACCTGTTTTATAGAAGGAAGATTCTTCCCATGCCGCATACAAGGTTGTACCCGAAATTACAAAATCAGAGTAAACGTAATCCATAGGAAGCTTTGGAAGGCGGATTGCAACAGGCTTTCCGCCACGAAGGATATGCTTGCCAGGAAGAGCCCCCTCTAAAAAGAGAGTTCCGTCCTCAAATAAAGCAGCGGACCAGGTCTGTGCGATAATGGCCGTTGCGTAAAGTTCCTTGCCGGCGCCAGCACTTCCTGCATTTCCCTCAGTGCCGCCTGCCCCTCCCGCAGGAGCCCAGCCCGTCTGTGCTATGTTTTTATAATTTCTCCACGAAGAACCGCCCGAAGTTTTTACGTCAATTGAAAAATTAGTCTTCTTTGAAAAGCCAGCCAGCAGTTTTTTAATTCTCTCCGGCGCAAACTTATATTCCAGCTGCTCTTTTTTGGCGCGGAATTCGTCCTGTGAACTTTCCGTAACAGAAATATTTGAGTTGGCATTTACCGGGCTCAAAGTCAAAAGTGAAGGAACCGGCTTCCAGTTAATGTAGGTAAAATCAGTTTTTACGTCAGAAATGGTCTTAACGCAGCAGGTCCAGTTAATTCCGTCCCAGTAATAATCAATCACTTCAGAATTAGAAAGCTTTACCAGGTTATTGCAGTTGATAATTGGATATGAAATACGCGACTGAGGATCAAACTGAATCAAAAAAAGGTGCTGGGCATCTGCCGCAGAATATTTATAATCCTTAATCGTATCATTAAAAAAGGCGCTCTTAAAAACAGAAAAAATCGGAGTTTCATTCAAAAAAATAAGGTTTCCAGCAGTACGGTCAGTAAAAATATTTTCATCCTTTGAAAGCTGCTTTTCTTCGCCATTAAAGCTGATGATTCCCAGGCGATTCACCACTGCAAAGGCCTTATTTTCCCCCTCGCTGGTTGCGCAGTTGGCGCTGGAAATACGCACAGCCTCGGTCCAGGGAGTAAGAGGACTAAAAGGAACATTCTGAATCTTATCAATCGGCTTATAATCGGTTCGCGTAAAATAATACCAGGTGTGGCTTCCGTTTTTTGCCTTCATGGAAAGTTCTGGAATCTGACTTTCATTTTCATAAGGGCTAACCTTTTCCTTACAGCCAAAAAATCCCAGAGAAAGAATTACAAAAGTGATGCAAATAAATTTAGTCCGAATGCTCATAATCTTCTGTTAATATCGGCAAGTAGGACAAGTCGGCTGAGACCTTTTTTGCAGTGCTTGCAGAAAGCGTAACTGCATAAGTATTTTCTACTATATAAGCTTGAGCAGTATTTTTTTTCAGTGTAAGAAGATGATATTTCTGAATGATTTGATTTTCAGGAAGAAAAGATGAAAGAAGGTTTTTATCTTGCTGCAGTCCCACCAGTTCCTCTTCTACAGTAAAAACATAGGATGTATTCAAGTATCTGGATTCAAAAATCGCAGAGCTAAGCTTTTCCAAAAGAAGAGCGGAATCTATCTGCCAGGGATTATAAAATTTAGGCTTTGACTCACCCTGGCTTTCAAAAGAAAGAATTGACTGCTCAATATTCTGATTAATTTTTTCCTGCATCTTTTTCCAGTTAAACTGCATCAAAAATCTTTTCAGTTCTTCAGAAGAGAGGCCGTTTTCTTTTCTATTCCTGATGATTTTCTGCATCGCATCTGCAGTAAAGCCCCCTTCCCAGGAAATCCGGCAGCACACTTTTCCCGAATAAAAATCTCCTCCTGCAAAATAGGGATAAAGCGCCCCCGCCGGCTTAAAAAAAGAAACTTCCCCGCCGTCACTAAGGCGAGTAAGGGGAAAAGCCGTAAGAGAAAAAGGTTCGTTTAACTTCAGGGTAAATGAAAAAGATTTTTCTTCACCAGCAAGAAAAAAGACCTTTTCAAAATCGGCAGAACGGGCGCAGATTTTCCAGCGGGAAAGTTGCGGCAATTCTGCCCCAGCCTTCCATTCAGGCAGAATAAATTCAACTTCTTCTTCATCAGAAATCAAAGAATTCTGACAGCCTGCAAAAGTTGCAGACAGCCCCGCAAAAAGCCAGCAGAAAGCAAAAATCCGCATCAAAGTATAAATAATTCTTTTCATACTATAATATATCCGCAGACAATAAAAATTCGGAAACAATAGAGAAAAAAAAATTGCAAAATTGCTATAATCACCGCGGAGTTTGTTTATAGTTATGGGAGCCTCGCCTGACATGTAGCAATTAACGTATAAATATGATAAAATATTGCATATTTATACAAAATTAAGGACATAGATATGGAAAAACTTAAAATCCTTCTTGCAAAGGGAAGAATCTACGAATCAGTTTACTCACTTTTGAGCGACGTAGGAATTTCAATTTACCTTCCTGACCGCACTTATTTTCCAATCACAAATCAGGATGACCTTGCTTTTCAGGTTGTAAAGCCTCAGATTACAAGTGCCCTTCTGGCTCAGAACAAGGCAGATGTAGGCTTCAGCGGAAAAGACTGGGTTTACGAAAACGGAGTTCAGGACGACGTTGTAGAAATCATGGATCTTGGCTTTGACCCTGTCCGCATCGTTGCCGCTATCCCTGACACAGTTGATTACGACAAGCTTCTTAAAGGTCACGTTACAATCGCAACCGAATATCAGGCCCTTACAAAGAAATACATCGAAGACAAAAAAATCGACGGAACAATTTTCCGCACCTGGGGAACCAGCGAAGGCTTTGTTCAGGATAACGACGAAGCTCTTGCCCAGATTCTTGTAGACAACACTTCAACAGGCTCAAGCCTGCGCGCAAACCGCCTCAAGATTGTAGACACTCTGATGGAATCTTCTACCAGAATGTACGCTTCTAAAAAGGCAATGGAAGACCCGGAGAAAAAGCAGAAAATCATGGAGCTCAAAATGCTCTTTGAAACCGTTTTGAACGCCCGCAACCGCGTAATGCTCGAAATGAACTGCTCAAACGAAGATTTTGACACCCTCATCAAGGGAATCCCTTCAATGAAGAGCCCAACCGTTTCTCCTCTTTTCGGCGGCAACGGTTACGCTATCAAAATCGCCGTTAAAAAAAGCGAAGTACCGACCCTTCTGCCAAAACTCCAGAAGCTCGGTGCCACAGACATTGTAGAGTACGAACTTAGAAAGGTTATGTTGTAAGAGGTTACAGGTTATAGGAGTGGAGGGGAAAGCCTTCCCCTGGGTTCAGCCCTGCGGTCTTCACCCACCCCTTCGCCTAGGGGGACGCAAAGCTTACCCCCTAAAACCCCTATCACCTATCACCTAGAACCTAGAACCTAAAACCGGAGGTTAATATGCGAACTGCAACTATAACAAGAAAAACTGGCGAAACACAAATATCACTTACCCTGAACTTAGACGGCAGCGGTAAATGCGACGTAAAAAATCCAATCGGTTTTTTTGACCATATGCTTAAATCTTTCTGCAAGCACGGGCTTTTTGATTTGTCCGGCAGCATTTCTGGCGACCTTGAAGTTGACCAGCACCATACAATCGAAGATACAGGAATTGTTCTTGGTGAATGCTTTAAAAAGGCTCTGGGCGACTGCGCTGGCATTTTCCGCTCAGGATTTTTCATCTACCCTATGGACGAAAGTCTTGTTCAGGCAGCCGTAGACTTTGGCGGCCGTCCATACCTTGTAAATAACGCAAACCTCACAGGAATTCCTCTTGTTTCAGTTCAGAACGGCAAGGAAGGCACCTTCCAGACCGACTGCTTTGAAGACTTCTGGCAGGGCTTCGTAAACGCCGCTTGCTGCAACCTCCACATCGACGTAATCCGCGGCCGCAGCGACCACCACAAAATTGAAGGCGCTTTTAAGGCAGTTTCCCGCGCCATCCGCGCCGCAGTAGAAATCGACGAGCGCCGCGGCGGAACAGTACCTAGTACGAAAGGCGTAATTTAGATAAAATATTTTCATAATATATTACTTACAGGTAAAAAATGCTCCCGGTCAGTAAGTGAGGTTCAAAACCGCGCGATATCGCGCTACATGCTGTTTGTGGATAAGTAACTATAATAATTGCCGCTTTCGCGGCACTCCACAAACAGAATGTTTTTGCCCCTCGCTTCCTTCCCTCGCGCATTTTTTACAGGGAGTGTTACCAATGAAAATCTTAGTTATCGGTGACTCAATCTTAAAAGGCGCCGTAACCGGTACAGCCAGCGGCCATCTTTTTGATATTATAGAAGATTCCAGCCTGAACCTTGCCCAGAAGGCTCTGGGTTTTGAAATGGACAACCAGTCAGTTTTTGGCAACGTTATTTCCAAAGGTCAGCGCAAACTCAACAAAATGCTTGAACGTGGCGAAACTGCCGATTTTTGCATCGTAGAATTCTGCGGCAACGACAGCGATTACGACTGGGCTCTCGTCAGCGAAAATCCAAATGAAGCTCACCAGATGCGAACTCCCTTTGAAGATTACCTTCGCATCTACGACGAAATGATTAAAACACTCCGCGAGCACAAAATCACACCGGTAATTATGATTAGCCCTGCCTTGTGTGCAGAACGCTGGTTCAATCACATTACAAACGGACACAACAAAGAAAACATTCTCAACTTCCTTGGCGGCGACATCGAAAAGCCTTTCAAAAATCAGAAGAGTTACGATGATGCCCTTGCGGAATACGCAAAAAAGAACAATGTTCAGACAGTAAATATGCGTGAGCCTATGCTTGCCACAGGTCATTTTGACGACCTCATGTGTCAGGACGGAATCCATCCGAATGAAGAGGGCTACCGCTTTATGTCAGAAATCTGGATTAAAGAAATCCCAAATCTCAAAAAAGAATTCTAGGAAAATTAAATGAACGAAATCGTAATTTATACAGATGGCGGCTGCCATGGAAACCCAGGACCTGGCGGCTGGGGAATCGTCGTTATTGCTGACGGCGTAGCAAAACAGCTGAGCGGCGGCGAAAAGCTTACCACAAACAACCGCATGGAACTCTGCGCCGCAATCGCAGCGCTTAGCGTCGTAAAAAACACACCGACCTTTGCAGGCCGCCCGATAACCGTAAACATCGACAGCCAGTATGTAAAAAACGGCATCACTACCTGGATAAAATCCTGGAAGGCAAAGGGCTGGAAAACGGCAGACAAAAAGCCTGTAAAAAATCAGGACTTATGGGAGCAGCTGGACGCCCTTAATTCCCAGCTGACAGTCACCTGGAACTGGGTAAAAGGCCACGCAGGCATCCAGTACAACGAAGTCTGCGATCAGCTCTGCCAGTCAGAAATCGCAAAATTCGAGTAAATTATAAGGCAGAGCTTTTGCTTTACAAGTCAGTCTTGGCCTTGAGTAAGTCTTCCTTACTGAAAAGGCTGGCTCTTACAGCTGCTTCAACAATGTCTTCCATTGTAAGTTTTCCTGCATCGCGGGCAGAAGCAATTTTTTCATCCTTTTTCCATGCGCACAAAATACCGCGGGAAGAGTTTACAGCGCCGCCTGCCTTATCAAGAAGGGTTGCCGCAATACGTGCAGCGCCGCCCTGTGCTCCGTAACCTGGAATCAAGAAGAAAATCTCCGGGTACTTATCGCGAATCCATCTTGCATCGCTTTCCTGGGTAGCGCCGACTACAGCACCCATTACACCACAGGTCTGGTCTGGATAGAAAGCCTTAAACTCATCACTTATTCTGGCAAGTTCATCACCTACTCTTTCAAGCAAAAGTCCGCCTTCACTAAGCTTCTGATGTTCAATATCAACCATACCAGGGTTAGAAGTACACAATAAAACAAATCCGCCTTTTCCACCTTTTTCCGGACTGCACCATTCAGTAAAAGGCTTAAGGGTATCAAAGCCCATATAAGGGTTTACAGTAATCAAATCAGTTTCAAAATCACCAGAAAAATGAGCGCGGGCATAAGCACCGGCAGTAGCCGCAATGTCACCGCGTTTAATATCAGAAATGGCAGCAAGACCAGACTGGCGGACAGCCTTCAAAGTCTCTGAGAAAACCTTCATTCCCTCAATTCCCATTGCCTCATAATATGCAATCTGAACCTTAAAGCAGCAGGCAGCATTTTCTTCTGCCACGCGTTTAATCAAAGCCTTGTTGAAAGCAAGAACAGCCGAGGCCGGCGAATCATACTGACTAAGGATATTTTCCGGAATGTAAGAAGGATCGGTATCCAGACCAACGCAAAGTGGACCATTTTTAAGCGCAAGTTCCTGAAGGCGCTGCATATTGTGTTTATTCATGCGCTAAATATATCAATTATATAGAAAAAATTGAATAGAAAAATTTCTTCAGGCCGATAATATAAAATATGAACTTTAAGAAAATCAGAAAGCCTTTAATAATCACGCTGAGCGTAATTTTAGTATTAAATATCCTTCTTCAGCTTTTATGCGTCTACTTTACTCATACAGCCTTCCGCCAGCTTCCGCCGGAAAATGCGCCTGATTCTCCTCTTTTTGTGCAGGAACGTCATCCGCCTTACACTGGAACTAACCAGGCAGAAATATTAAATCAGAAAGAAAAAGACCGCTGCTATCCTCTTTTAAAGGCGGTTTCGGAAGTGGTGGAAATTACAAGCTTTGACGGCCTGCAGCTAAAAGCCTATCTTGCACTAAAAGAAAACAATCATAACTACGCAATTCTCATGCACGGCTTTAAAGACAGCCCAAAATGTGTATCTCCATATGCAGAGCACTTTTATAAAAATGGCTTCAACACTCTTGTTCCAGGTCAGCGCGGCCACGGATGGAGCCAGGGCAATTTTATTGATATGTCTGCCTTTACACCACAGGATGTAAAAAGCTGGATTGAATATATCTGCAAGCTGGACAGCCAGGCCAGAATTGTCTTGTGGGGCATTTCCATGGGCGGCTCAACTGTTATGAGGGCAACAGGCCTTGATTTACCTGAGAACGTAATCTGCTGTATTGAAGACTGCGGTTTTTCTTCTGCCTGGGATGAATTTGTCTATCAGATGAATACCTTTTACAAACTGCCGGGTAAGCTTTTGATGCCTTACTTCAATCTTTACATAAAAAGAAAGCTGGGTTTTGACTGCCGCAAGGTTTCTGCAAAAGATGATTTGAAAAATTCTTCTATTCCAACCCTCTTTATTCACGGGCAGGCTGATACTTACGTGCCTTACTATATGCTGGATGTGGTTTATAAAACTGCTGCCTGCCCGAAAGAAGCGCTTGCAGTTGAAGAGGCCCAGCACGCAAGGGCAGCTTTTACAGCCCCACTTGCCTACTGGCTTACAGTTGATAATTTTCTGAAAAAATATTTCCTTTAAATTTTTCTGACAGTTTCGTGTTCTTCAAGGGAAAGGTCACAGACAATTCGTTTTTCTGTAATTTCTTCCTTTTTAATTGCCTTGAGCAAAAGCTCAACCGCAGCCCTTCCTTTGTGAGAAATATCCTGAGAAATTGTAGTCAGACGTGGAGAAACGAAACGGCACAAGGAAAGATTATCAAAGCCCACAACAGATAAATCCTGAGGAACAGAAAGTCCGCCCTGTCTGGCGCCTTCCACCAGCCCCAATGCAAACAAATCGGCAGTTGCAAAGACAGCAGTAAGGTCCATTTCCTTTCTGGCAAGAGCCGCTCCCCATGAAATTCCATCTTCATAGCCGGTAGCGGTCTGAATCTGCTTTATGAATTTCTTGAGCCCCGATTCCTGCATGGCCTTTACATAGCCCTTATAGCGTTCCTTGATAACAGAATCCTTCTGGTCCAGAAAGCCTGCAAAGCCGATTTTCTTGTGCCCGTTTTCAATCAAATATTTTGTGGCAAGATAGCCGCCCTTTTTGTCATCGATTTCAACAGTCATATAATCGGCGCCGGAAGTATTCATGCTGTCAATAAAAACCAGCGGGCACTGGCAGTATTCCGTGTAATACTTCATGTCATCAATGTTCTGATCCGAAATAAAAATTGCCCCGTCTGCCTGCCAGTTCTGCAGCAGATTTATTGCATGCTGGCGGTCATCGACTGTCTGAATAATTGTATAGTAGCCGTTTTCGTGAATTGCGCTTTCAATTTCACCAAAAAGGTCGCTGACATAAGGGTCTTTGAATACATTTTCTGCGGAAACATAAGTACTCACAAAAACTGCAATCAGGCGGGATTCGTGCTTGGCAAGGGAACGCGCGTTGAGGTTTGGTGTGTAATGCATATCCTTAATGATTTTCTGAACGCGCTCTATTGTCTCTTTTGAAACCTTTGATTTTTTTCCGTTGATGACGTTAGAAACCGTCATAACACTTACGCCGGCTTCCTTTGCAATGTCTTTGAGAGTGAGCATACTTTTTCCTTAGTTTATCGTTACATTTAATTGTAAACGTAATATTGCAAAAAGTAAAATAATTTTTTTTTAACTATTTCCGATTTTGACTTCCGAATTTTCACAGTCGGCGACTATATTATACGTGGGCTAAAAAAGATTTTTACAATGTAAATTTCCCTAGCCCACTAGCACTCTTTGCAAGGCAAAGAGTATTTTAAGAATATTTTGAGAGGAAAAATGAAGCGGATTTATTTTGGACTTTTTATATGGATGACGTTTATTTCATGCGGATTGAATGAATGCGATGAGGGGAAGAGGGCGGCGACAGGCGGCAGTGAAGCAAGATTTTCCATTGTAAACTGGAATGTTCAGACCTTTTTTGACGGCAAGACGGACGGAAACGAATACAAGGAATATAAATCTTCAGAAAAATGGTCAAACGACAAATATATTGCAAGACTTACAAGACTCTGCGATGTTCTTACCAGCATAAATGCAGACATCTGTGTACTGGAAGAAATTGAAAACGAAGGCGTGATTTATGACATTTCAAATCAGCTGGCAGGAAAATCCTGGGATTCCCGTAATAACTGGACCTACAGCTGTTTTTCAAAAGAAGAAGAAAGTGCAATAGGCTGTGCAGTTCTTTCACGTTTTCCCCTCTTCGGAATTAAAAGTCATTCAATCGATATCAGAAGTCAGAGTAAAAAGCAGCCTTCCGTCCGCCCCCTTATGGAAGTTTCCGCTGATATTAACGGGCAGGAAGTTACGATTTTTGTAAACCACTGGAAATCAAAATCTGGCGGGGAATATGAATCTGAAATCTGGCGGGACTGGCAGGAATCTGTACTTGCAGGCAGGCTTGAAGTCCTGAGGGCTCGCGGCGGCAGGGCTGTAATCTGCGGAGATTTTAACCGAAATGCAGATGAGTTCATTCTGGATTTTTCAGGAGGCAAAGACAGCGCCAATACAATTTTCAGAAATGCCAGTCTTTCAGGCTCCCCTTCCCACGTAAAAGCCCGCTCTCCCTGGTTCAAAGCGGACGGCGGCTACGCGACACCAATCGGAAGCTATTTTTACAAAGGCAGCTGGGGGAGAATCGATCATATTTTCACTTTGGGTCAGGCAAGGTTTATAAGTTTCGCCCCGAAAGCAGAAGAGCCCTGGGCAGACCAGGACAAAATACCTGTCGCCTATAAAATCTACAGTGGCAGCGGCTACTCAGACCATCTTCCGGTCCTAGCAAATATTCTTCTTTATTAAAAAGAGGTATTCCTTTACGTGAATATCGCGGGCTTTAAGGTTGCGGCTGCCCCGGAAAGTATTGTAGTCAGATTCCAGCACGCGAACAGAACCGCACTGATTCATCAGCTCAATCATTTCGTCACGGCCGATAAAGCCCTCTGAATTAAAGGAAATGAGCACATAGCGGGCGCGGACATTTTTTACCAGCTCCAGGAAGGCCTGGGCAACCTGACGCTTTTTATTGTAAGACGAACGGTTCCAGCCGGAAGGAATTCCAGAAACCCGGCTGATGCAGTCTGTATCTGGTTCCTTGTAAGAGGCAACCAAATTAAGCATAAAATAATTGGAGCCGTAAGGATGCTGATTATATGGCGGATCAAAATAGGCAAGATCAAAAGTGCCGTCAAAATTACCGCTTGCCCCAGCCTCATAGAGTTCCGGCAGTGTCACCAGTTCATTTGCATTCATGTTAAAAACACGGGACGGACACTCAAACTCGCTGAAGACAGGAAGCTTTAATTCAATATCGCCAAGAATGCGGGAAAGGGCGTTTTTTCCGTTTCCACCAAACTGTCCGATTCCTGTCTTTGAGTTTTTGTAAAAGCCCTTAAAAACGCCCGAAGTATTTGCGTGAATGCTGGCCTCAGAAAGCAGGGGCGCAATAAAAAAGTGGCGGACATCCTCTGGCACCTCAGAGTCTATCAGCTGGCGGGCAAGGTCCAGATAATTTGCATTCCGGGTTGTATAAAAACAGCGGTCATTCTTCTGAATGTTGTTTTCGTCCGCAGGGGAATAGAGCCTTGTAATAAAGCCTGGCACAGGATGATTTCCTGCCGCCCGCATCCCCTGGAGCCTTGCAAGTTCTGACTCAAGTTTTTGGGTCAAGCCGTCATGTATTTGAGCCAATCGGGCGGCAGGAACTTCAGATTTATCAGCTAAATAACATCGGTTAATGATGCAGGAATAATTTTCAAGGTCATTAACCGCAATATAACTTGCAAACTGCTTCAAATAACGGGCAACAATTCCGCTGCCTGAAAAAAGGTCAAGGCAGGAAAGCTTCTTGCGGCCAAGCTCACTCTGAACAATAGAAATGCCCTGCCCGATAAAAGGCAGAAGGGCACGCTTGTTTCCAAGGTATGTGATAAGCTGTTCTGTAAGGTAAGCCTGGCTTTCAGCCTTATTTTCCGACATTAGAGAACCTTAAAGCCTGCACCAATTGAATTCATAACTTCAAAGAAGCCTGGGAAGGAAACACTGCAGCATTCAGCATCGTTGATGATTACACTTTCGCCGGCAGGGAGCCCCAGTCCAAGACAGGCAAGGCTCATTGCAATACGGTGATCTTTAAATGATTCAACTTCTCCGCCGTGAAGTCCTTTTCCGCCTTCGTGGCCGTGAATAATCAGACAGTCCTCGCCTTCTTCCACGTCAGCGCCAAGCTTGCGGAGTTCAGTCTTCATTGCTTCAATGCGGTCAGTTTCCTTTTTGCGGCAGATTTCAACGTCAGTGATAATAGTAGTGCCTTCTATAAAGCAGGCAATTACCGCAAGGGCGCAGATTGCATCCGGGAATGGAGAAATTGTAACGCGGAACTGGCCGTTCGGGCAGTTCTTTGTAGATAAAACTTTTCCGCCCTGCTTTCCGCGAACTGTAAGAGTGCAGTCTTTTTTATTCCATTCAATGTCAGCCCCAATCTGCTGCAAAACTTCTACGATTTTGTCGTCACCCTGGCTGCCAGAACCGTCAATTTCTTCAATTACAATTTCGCTTCCGCTGATAAGGGCAGCTACCAGAGGAAAGGCAACGGCTTCCCAATCAGATGGAACAGTTTTATCAAAAGCCTTAATATCAACAGGGCCGGTAACTGTGATTTTCTTGAAATCCTCGCTGATTGTACAAGGCACTCCGACGCTTTCAAGCCACATTTTTGTCATTGTAAGGTAAGGAGTTTCTTTCGGGTCAGTCAAATTAATATGAAGAGTGCCTTTCAAGCGGCTTGTTGCCATCATAAAACCGCTGATGTACTGGGAAAGTTTTCCGTCAGTTGTAAGAGTTTTGTTCACATCAATCGGACCTGCAAACTTAAAGGGAGGAGTTACCGAGCCCGGCTGCAGGCAGGCTGCATTTCCTCCAAGCTGATTAAGGGCGTCAATCAGATGATTTACAGGACGCTTGCAGATTGATTCGTCTCCGGTAAAAGTACAGTCACCGGCCAAGGTTGATAAAACAGGACACAAAAAATACATAAGGGAGCCTGAGTTGCCGACATCAATCACATCTTTTGGCAGATGAAGATTTTTTCCGGCTCCGCGTACAGTCCAGACAGCAGGCTGACTTGATTTATTGTCCGATGCTTCAGGAACTATAACTTCGGCACCGATCTGCTTTACGGCCTGTACGGTAGAAAGGCAGTCATTACTTGGAAGTGGATTTTTAATATGCGAAGTGCCGTCTGCCAGAGTTGCCAGAATCAAGGCACGGATTGTATGACTTTTTGAACCAGGAACGCTTACGTGTCCTGAAAGAGACGATTTTTGAGAACTAATTTTCATAGTGCCCATTGTAACAAAAACTTTCAAAATTTCCTATTATTTGATAGAATTATTACATGACAAAAAGAGCATTAATTCACGTGGAAGACACTGACGGTATTGTAGAATTTGCACAGTATCTTGCTGCGTCCGGCTGGACAATTATGACTGCCAATAAAACTGAGGAACTGCTCAGAAAAAACCACATCCCGGTAACACGTGAAATGGCGCTTTCGGCTGATATTGCCTATGCTCACGACATTTCAAAAGTAATCACAAACATTGTAAGTACAAGCCTTGATTCAGACACTGCAATTAACCAGCAGACAGATATGAACGAAAACAACATCTACATTGTCTGCATCAACATGGAACCTTTCTATTATATGGGCGCCCAGCGTTTTGACATCAAAACCTGTGATTACCGCATTTCTTCTATATTAAGATATGCCTTTTACAACCACGAAAACGTTCTTGTTCTTACAGATCCTGCCGACTACAAGGAAGCAATGATTCAGCTCAAAACTGACAACATCACTTCAGACTTCAGAGCTTATATTGCACAGAAGGCCTTGAATCTTGTTGCTGCTTACGATTCGGGAGTTGCAGGCTCTCTTATGCATAACACCAAGCATAAAAAATCCTTCCCTATGTATGCCTGCTACCCGCTTAAGTTCCAGGCCCTTTTGAAACACGGAACCAACAGACAGCAGGCCGCCGCTTTTTACAAACTTCCGGAAGAAAAAGAATATTCAAGCTTTGCAAACTGTAATTTCCCGGACCTGGATTACGCGCTTTTCAAGGACATTTCTTTAAGCTGGGAAATTCTTAATAACCTTTATTCAAATCTTAAAACTCAGTTTACAGTTCCTTCTACCAACGTTGATAATTATGATTTTACAACTCAGTTTACCCCTCTTGCGGGAACTGTCTTTACCTTTGCAATAAAATTCGGAAACATTCTGGGCGCTTCAATTGCTACAAACATAATTGATTCTTATGCCAAAACTTACATTTACGATACCCAGCATGTTGAAGACGCAATTTTGGGCTGTTCGGCAGTCATCGATCAGAATGCCGCAACAAAAATTATGGAAGGCAAATTCATAGCCATAGTTGCCCCTGATTTTACAGATGACGCAAAAAAGATTTTTGCACAGAATAAAAATCTGAAATTAATCTATTCTACAAAACAGAACCGTTCAGATTTTGAGGCGCGTTTCGTTTTCGGAGGATTTTTGATTCAGACAAACGAAAGCTCACTTTTTGACCACTGGTATATCAAAACTAAAAACCGACCTTCTCAAATTAAATCTGATGAACTGGCTTTTGGTATGCTGCTGGCTCTTAAAACACGTTCCTACAGTGCAATTCTTATCAAGCAGAATGCTGTTGTTGGTATTTCGCAGGGTTGTCCTTCAATGGAAAAGGCGCTGGGAGAAGTTCATTACCACGTTACATCTACAACAATCATGCACAACGGTAATGCAGACTTTAATCCGACAGACAACCCTATTGCGGACGTTCTGGTTTGTGATGAAAAAATCCGTTTTGGAGAAGAGATTATCCGACTTGTAAATCTTGGACTTTCTACAATCATAGAAACCGGCGGTTCTGTTGATGACAAAGAACTGATTGATTTCTGTGAAGAACATAATGTTTCCCTGATTTTTACAGGAATGTCTCACATAAGTATATAATTCAATTTCTTAATTTTTTATAGAAGGTTTTTTATGTTTTATTATTTGGGTCAGTATTTAAAAGAATTTTTTGGACCGGCAAGACTTTTTACATCCTACACAGTCCTGATTGTTCTTGCGCTTTACCTGGGATTCTTTCTTTCGATGACTCTCATTCCGCATTTTTACAATATTCTGCCGCACGATCGCGGACGTGAATTCACAATCAAGGAAAATGCAGAAGCCGCAAAGGGAAAACCGACTGGGGCCGGCAGCGTATTCATTACAATTTTTGTTATCCTTTGCTTCCTTCTTATTCCTATGTCCTTTGCCCAGACAGCAATAATTCTTTTGACCTGGCTTACAATGCTTACAGGTTTCCTGGATGACAGAAGCATTTCTTCCTGGGGTGAATATCTTAAGGGTGCCCTTGATTTGGTAATTGGTATTGCAGCTTCACTTGTAATTTATGATGCTCTCAAGCTTACAAGTCAGGACGGCATTGTACGCTTCTGGCTTCCTTTCCTGACAAATCAGGTTGCAGTAAACAAAGTTGTATTTGTAATTGTTTCAACAGTTCTTATCTGGGCTTCCATCAACACTACAAACTGTACGGACGGAATTGACGGTCTTTCCGGAACTCTTGTTCTTACAGCCCTTTTGACCTTAGGCTGCGTTTTCTACTTTGTTCTTGGACACAAGGATATTGCAGATTACCTTCTGGTTCCTCACTTTGCCTTTGGCGCACGCTGGGCTGTTATGATTTTTGCCCTTGCAGGTGTTGTAATGGGCTATCTCTGGCACAATGCCTTCCCAAGTCAGTGCCTTATGGGTGATGCAGGAAGCCGCGCTTTAGGCTTCTTTATCGGCGCCTGCGTTATGGCAAGCTGCAATCCTTTCCTGATTCTTGCAACTTCTTTCATCATCTTCATAAATGGCGGTATGGGACTTTTAAAAGTATTCCTTCTCCGCTTCTTTAAGATTAAGATTTTCTCTACAATCCGCTTCCCTCTTCACGACCACATGAGAAAGAATCACGGCTGGTCACCGACCCAGGTTCTCCTGAAATTCATGATGATGCAGATACTTATTTCTATTATCTTATTAGGAATGTTCTTTAAGATCAGGTAGTAGAAAAGAACTTAGTGGGAAACTCTGTTTTGTGCAGCATAGAAACGCTAGCAGAACGTTACCCATAAAAAAAACGCGGTAACGAATAAGGCTTTCTTATTCATACCGCGTCCCTGCATTTCTCGGCGGAACAAAACAGAGTTCCCCACGAAAGCATTTTTATTTTACCTACCTGAACATTTCTACCAGTGTCATTGCATCTGCCAGCAGATTTTCAACCTTGCAGTATTCATTAGGCTGATGTGCCTGATCATCAAGGGTACTCCAAACGGCAGCGTCAATTCCTTCGCGGCGAAGTTCAGCCGCAACTGTTCCGCCACCAATACCGATGCACTTGGCATCAATTCCGTGAACCTTTTTAAGGGCTTCAGAAAGTTTCTTTACGACAGGAGCATCAGAAGAAGTTGCCGGAGATTCTGATTTCTGAGGAACTTCGTATTCCACTCTTACACCATATTTCTTTTCAACTTCAGAACAGATTTCATCTACCTTTTCCTTTACCTGGGCAAGTGTGTAACATGGCAGGATTCGGCAGTCAAAACAGCTTACGTCTTCACCCGGAATGATGTTGATGCCGTCTACATTCTTAAGGCGCATTGTAGGCTGGAAGGTTGAATATGGCGGCTCAAAAAGAGGATCGCGTTTATCAAAAACCTTTTCAAGACCGTTAATTTTGAGTGCAAGTTCACTTGCAGCAAGGCAGGCATTTGCACCGCTGTCAGGACGTGAACCGTGAGTCTGTTTTCCCAGAACGTGAACGCGCAGCCACATAAGGTTCTTTTCTGCAATTTCGATTGTTTCACCTTTAGGGTCACCGCCATCAGGAATCAAAATCAAATCCTGCTTTTTGAAGAGGTCTGTATTTTTCAAAAGCCAAACCATACCAAGGTCGCTTCCGCACTCTTCATCAGCGGCAAAAAGAAGTTTTACTGTATAAGCCGGAGTAATTTTATTCTGAATAAAATAAAGGGCAGCAAGAACGCCAGACACTAATCCCTGCTGATTATCTTCTACACCGCGTCCGTACAAAACTCCGTCTTTTTCAACACATTCCCAAGGATTTGTATTCCAGAGTTTAAGGTCGCCTGTAGGAACAACGTCCATGTGGGCAATAGACCATACAGTGTGTTCGTCGCTCTGACCTGGAATTGTTGCAACAAGGTTAGGACGAACGCCCGAAGTTACGCGGCTGTCAGGAGCGTCAAACTGTTCAAGATGCTCAAAGCCGTGTAAAAAGAGCCATTTTTTCAGGGCAGCGCATTTTTCACTTTCGCCGTCACCACCATTCTGTGGAGCCATTGCTTTAATAGAAGTAAGAAGTTTTTCAAGTTCAATCGCGAGACCGCGGTTTTCATTCATAAAAGTACGTATGTCTGTCATTAATATCCCTTCATTTTAAGTATTTTCAAAACACTCTCGTTAAGTCTTTTCTCCGAAATTCTACCGTCTTTTGCAGCTGCTACCATACCGTCCCAGGCATTGTAGAAGTCAGCCGGCATAAGGATAACGTCGTTTCCGGCATTAAAGGCCATTATAGCAGCACTGGCAGAACCATAATGCTTCTTAATTGCACCCATTCCCAAAGCATCAGTAAGAATGAGTCCTTTATAGCCAAGTTCATTGCGAAGTTTTCCTGTAATCATCTCTTTAGAAAGTGATGCAGGAACTTCTTCACCAGAAACGGCAGGAACCGTAACGTGAGCAATCATTACGCTGTCAGCATTTTTAAATGTATTTACAAATGGAATAAGTTCACACTTTTTAAGTTCTTCCCAGTTTTTGGCAACATAAACAAAATCTTCGTGAGTATCATCCTTTGTGTCGCCGTGTCCCGGGAAATGTTTAATGCAGCCCATAACATTATGAGCGTGAAGTCCTTCAAGATAGGCATTTGCCATGTCAACAACAAGTTTGGGGTCGCTTCCAAATGCCCGGTTTCCTATTACCCGGTTTTCAGGATTTGTATTTACGTCAGTTACAGGAGCATAATCCCAGTTAAAACCGTATTCACTAAGGTAACTTCCGATATATTCGCCAGCCTGATAGGCTTTTTTTACATCGCCTGTGGCACCGATATCTTCCATGGAAGGAAGTCTTTTGAGCCCCAGAGCCTTAGTATTTCCAAGACGGGCAACACGTCCGCCTTCTTCATCAACTGCCATAAAAGGAGTGATTTTGCAGGCAGCCTTAAGCTGAGCATTCAGGGCTTTCAGCTGTTTTTCTGATTTAATATTCATTCCAAAAATGATAAAGCCGCCGACAGGATATTTCTTAAGATTTTTTTTCTGTGATGATGGTAAAGATTTCCAGTATTTATATGCCTTTACGTTACCGAATTTCAAATCCAGCTGATCGGGCTGAATCACAAAAAGCTGACCAACTTTTTCTTCCAGAGTCATTTCTGAAAGAAGCTGCTCAGCTTTTTTTGTAATTTTTGTATCTGAGGAATTTTCTATGTCTGTTTTTAAGGTTGCACAAGCGGTAAAAAAGAAAAGAACAGAAGATATAAGAAGAACTATATGTTTTTTCATATATGCTTTCTATTAATATCCTTCTTTTTTAGTGATTTTATTTTCAGGAATCTTATCAAGACCAATCTGGGCTAATTTTTTGTAAGCGCCGGGAAGATTTCCCTGTGAATATCCGTAAATATCCAGAAGTTCTGTAAAGGTATCATAAGCCTGCTGATATCTCTTTGACTTGTAATAAACATTACCAAGCTCATATTTTGCTTCTACATAAACAGCAGCATCTGTTCCAAAGCGTTCAAGAACTGTCATGTAACAAAGTTCTGATGATTTATAATCACCTGTATCAAGATAATTCTGGCCCTTCTGAATAATCTGAGCTGCAGTTAAATCCTGTGGAACACTTTTAAGTGATGCGCATGAAAATAAAACAAAAAGTGATGCAATGCATGTAACGATAAATATTTTTTTCATAATTTCAGTCTACCCTAAATTTAAACTTTTTTAAACTGTTATGGTTACAGAATTAAAATTATCGGTAACACTTTTGAGGATAGTATGGTGCAATTTTGAGTTTTATCTAAAATCGCATTAACAAGTCATTTTTTGTATGTTATTATAAAAGCGATGAAAAAATATATTGCTGCTACATTGATTTTACTTAGCCTGACTTTACTTGGCTGTGCTTCTACGACTGGTACTACAAAATCATCAGAAGCAAATTCCAAAAGCGAAAAGCCTGTAAAAAACACAGCCCGATTTGATGACTGGAAGTACAAGGGCTTTGGAATGCCATTACCTGAATGGGTAGAAGCAGCAATTGACGGCAAAACAGAAAAGCTTTCCAAGGCATTCGGGCGCTCAGCAGACCAGCTTGAAGTTCTTACTGGCAGCGGAATAAATGTTGACCACTCGGAAGAACAATTGAAATCAAAAATTCCGGAAGGAAAAGATTTAATAGAAGGATTCTGGGTTCGTTTGAACACAGAAGTAAAAAAGACTAACGAGCCGTATATTACGGTTTTGATATATGAGAAATAAGGTAAAGCTAAAAAATTGCTGCATCGCAATTTTTTTTCACAAGGAGGCATAATAATGAAAGTTTTGGTAATTGGTGGCGCAGGTTACATCGGAAGCCACGTTGTAAAAGAGTTGATGGCTGCAGGCCACAAGGTAACAGTATTTGATAACCTTTCTTCAGGATTGCGAGTAAATCTTTTCCCTGAAAATGACTTTATTTATGGAAACATTTTGATTCCGTCAGATCTGGATGCCGCATTTGCACGCGGATTTGACGCTTTTGTTCACCTTGCCGCATTTAAGGCTGCCGGTGAATCTATGGTTGCTCCGGAAAAATATTCTGTAAACAACATCACAGGTACTTTGAACATCATGAATGCCGCTGTTGCCCACAACTGTAAAAAGATGATTTTCTCTTCTTCTGCGGCAACCTTCGGTGAACCACAGTATCTTCCAATGGATGAAAATCATCCTCAGAATCCAATCAACTACTACGGATTCACAAAACTCGAAATTGAACGCTTTATGGGCTGGTATGATCAGCTTAAGGGAATGCGCTTTGCAGCCCTCCGCTACTTCAATGCCGCTGGTTATGATCCTGAAGGAAAAATCCGCGGTCTTGAACAGAAGCCAGAAAACCTTCTTCCACGCATTATGGAAGCAGCTCTTGGACAGCGCGAACTCAAGGTATTCGGAACTGACTACGACACACGCGACGGAACCTGTATCCGTGACTATGTTCATGTAACAGACCTTGCACGTGCCCACGTAATGGCTTTGGACTACATTGCAAAGAATGACAAGAGCCTTAAGCTCAACCTGGGAACTGAAAAGGGAACAACAGTAAAAGAGCTTTTGGACGCTGCACGCAAAATCACAGGAAAGCCAATTCCTGCAGAAGACGCTCCACGCCGCCCTGGTGACCCTGCAAGCCTTTACGCTACTTCAAAGCTTGCAAAAGAGCTTCTCGGCTGGGAACCAAAATACAGCGACGTAGATACTCTCGTAAAAACAACTTGGGAAGTATACAAATAGTATAAACTTTAACTAAAAGTTAGCTCCCGGACAGATAGCATGTGGCAAAACCGCTCGGTACCTCGCTACATGCTATTTTTGTTATGAAACTATTGAAGGCGCCGCTAGCGCGGCAGACAAAAATAGAATGTTTTTGCCCCACGCTATCTGCCCTCGCGCCAGTTTCATCTAAACTTTCTAATTCGACGGCAACAGAATTGTATGCACCTTGATACCTTTCTTTTCTGCCACACCCATTACATATTCCTTGGAATACTTGCCGCTCATTCTAGGGTAAGGATGCGGTTCGGCATCACCAATCAAAAGAATCTGACGGTCTGAGTCAGGTCTCCATTCAAAGAATTCTGCGCTGGCATAAAGCGCCTCATAAACAGCTTCAGGAACATCTCCGCCTTCGCGGCCGTTCATGCTGATAGACTTCAAGTTGGCGCTGAAGTTTTCATAATTCTGAGTAAAGGCAAAAAGCTTTACAGGAAGATTCATATACTTGTAGTTGTCTCCGTAGTCGCGGTAGAAAAGGAGACCAAAGCGGGCATCAGGGCTTTCACCAAAAACCTTGCGTAGTTCAGGTTCAAGACGAGCCTTAAGCTCATCAATATCATCTTTCATACTTCCTGTCGCATCAACTGCAAGAACCAAATCAAGAGGCTTTGTTTTATCAAATCCATCGATAACGCCCATAATGTCTTCAACAATTGTCGCAGGTCCCTTAGAATAAATCATTCCGTTATCAATTTCCTTAAATGCCTCACTGGCAACAGGGTTGTAATCATTTGTAAGGATAACTTCCGGTTCCGGCTCAGGTTCAGGAAGAGGAGCCGGCTTTGGACGCTTTTTGGTAACAAGGTCAAACATATAAGGGTTATCCATATAATCACCGGTGTAATCGGCATAAGGTTTTTCGTAGGTACGAATATTGATGAAAGTGCCCTTTCCAATTTCAACTTCCCCGTGACGAGACCAGGGGTATCCGTAAACGATTTTTGGCGGAATATAGATATGGAAAGCCTGCCCAAAGAAATCTGTCTCTTCCGGAGTGGAATCTACAAGACTGTAGCGGGCATAATCTGTATCAAGCTTTTTGCCGTCCAGAATACGGATTTCATCACCATTTACAGGATTATATTCAGGAGCTCGGTAAGCATAGTTATCAATTTTTCCTGTCGGATCCTTTGTAGTTTCCGTAAGCAAAATTGAACCTACGAAAGGAGACGCTTTGACGTAAAGATGGAAGCCGCCTTTTGTTTCATCAGCTTCTTTTATAAGCCTGATATTTTCCGGAGAAAGCATCAGCTGCTGCTGTCGTTCCGTGTAAATAATTTTCTGACCGTCACCAAGATTCTGAGCAGAAAGAGCGGTCACTGAAAATCCAACTGAAATAAACAGACAAAATAACAATTTCTTTATCATCATATATATTTTATCGGTTGAAAATCCTAAAAAATGATTTATAATTTATAATAAGCGTTAATAAATACTTATTTTATTAAATCTACTTTAAAAAACACTGATATTTGACTAAAATAATAGTCTATCGTTAAAGATATGGAAGAGTTAAACGCTCAGGAATTTGAGCAGGTAGACATAAGTTCATTTTTCGACTCAGAAGCTGAAGTCAGCCAGGAAGACTCCAAGGTCGTCATTTTTACTAAAAAGCAGAATGACCTTGTAAATGAAATTATACCTATCGTACAGAAAAACAACAAAACCACCGCAGAAAGCTTTATCAACCGAATTGTCGATCTGGAAGCGCTTGCTTCGGCAATTAACCGCTTCCCTTCCCTGCTCGAACGCCACTCAATAATTGGTGACGTAAGAACACCAACTTCGCTGATTGACTCTTTGATTGACCACATGAACAACGGTGACTCAACTCTTCAGCTTCCTTCAAAGGCAAACCTTGGAAAAGGACTTTTGATTGCAAAAATGCATACACTTTCCCGCCTGGGCCGTGAAGCAAAATTCCTGGGCGAAGAAAAGCTTGCAAAAGAACTTGAAACGGAAACAATTTCGTCCATGTTCTCGCTTCTGGTAGAAGACGTTTACTTGAACCTTATAAACGACACAAGCCAGCCGCTTGAATTCCGCCGCGAATGGGCCATGTCACTTCTTCTGCTTTGGGAACACTGGAGCGACCAGAATATCGAAGACGTTGCTCCCGTTTTGCAGGCAGTTTGGACAGCCCGCCGCCGACTTGCGCCAGCCTTTGGTACAATGATGGGAACCAGTGAGCTTATGATGATTTCCATGCAGATGGACGATCAGTGGATTCACTTTATTAAAGAAAAAATGGGAGATCCGGGCGTTACCCAGGCAATGGAAGAATTCCTCTTTGGAATTTCTTACGAGCAGATTAAAACGCTTAAAAATACACTTAAAACACAGGGAATTTCGGCAATCGGACGAGATGAAGTTTCAAAATTTCTTGGCGAACACGTAAAAGCCGATGCCGGACTGGACTACCGAGACTTCTACTCTCTGTATACAGTACGCCGCGATAATGCGCGCTCACGTGCACGATTTAAGGTAGAAGGCCCTTATAAAACTCTGGAAGACTATTATATCCAGTTTGTAACAGAACAGAACAAGGAGAAACAGAAAAATGACACCTTTGCAAAATGATGTAAACACAGACAATTCACTTCACCCAAAAAAGGTGCCCTATCACTTTGGCGAAAAACTCCGCCAGGTGCGCGAACACAAGGGCTACACCCTCAAGGTGGTTGCACAGCAGGCCGGCGTAAGCGAAAGCCTTGTTTCACAGATTGAACGCAACCACGTTTCACCGGCAATTGATACTTTGCTTGCTCTGGCAGACGTTCTGGACATCAATCTGGAATTTTTGTTTGAAGAATACCGCAAGGAGCGCCCTGTAAAAATTATCCGCAGCGGCGAACGCCCTACTCTGAACGAAGAAGAAATTATTTACGAAGAAATTTCCAAGCCGGATGACGTAGACAAGCAGAACTCTTTTGAATCTTACATGGTCCGCATTCCTGCAAAGTCACACACTCACCGCGGTTCTTACGGTCATATCGGAAAGGAAATGGGTTACATTCTTCACGGAAAGGCAAAACTCACCTACGAAAACAAGGAATACATTCTTGATGAAGGCGACAGCGCAACATTCTCTTCCGGGGTTCCACACACTCTGGAAAACATCGGCGAAGACGAACTCAAGGCCATCTGGATTGTTACACCGCCACAGCGTTTCGTAAACTAAAATGTCATCATCGGGCCTGACCCAATAATCTAAGACAGTAATTCAAGTTCTTCATCACTAAGCTTCCGGTACTCGCCGGGAGCTAATTTTTTATCTAACAGCAGCTGCCCCATGGCAAGACGTTTAAGGAAGACGACCTTATTTCCCGCAGCAGTAAACATTCTTTTTACCTGGTGGTACTTTCCTTCATAAATAGTAAGAATTGCAAAGCGGGCAGGACGACGCAGCATTTCAGCGTCACCTTCCCAGAGGCGGTCGCAGACTTCACCCACAGAAGATTTTTCTAAAGCAGCATCAATTTCTTCCTGAGAAGGAAATCGCACGCGGGCAGGCTCGCAGGTAAAGCCCGGATCGTTGTCATCAGGCCCGACCGCAATACCTTCTTCAAAGCGGCGGCTTACATCAGCCTGCTCCTGCTCGGAAAACTCCCGCTCCAGCATTACAAAATAAGTTTTATCAATATGAGATTTTGGTGAAATAAGGCGGTGAGTAAGGGCGCCGTCGGTAGTAAATAGAAGGAGACCTTCGGTATCCATATCCAGGCGGCCTACAAGGTGCAGCTTGTCCTGCAAATAAGGTGTACGATATTCAGGCGCCAGCAGGTCAAATACAGTCTGGTGCTCGCCATCCTTGTTGGCGCTGACAGTGTGGGCAATCTTATTCATCATAAGAGTTATGTTTTTTACGATTGTCACAGGCTCGCCGTCAACGCTGAGTTCGTCGCTGTCAGGGTCAATTCCCAGGCTTGGGTCATAAATGCGTTTGCCGTTCAAAAGCACCTCTGCCGAGCGGAGGAGACGTTTTATGTCCTTACGGGAACCAAAGCCCTGGTGAGAAAGAAGCTTGTCTATACGTTCTTTTGGCATAAGTTAAAATTAATTCAAAAAATGCAAATAGCAAAAATGTCTTCCGGTCGCATAGCGGTAGCCAAAACCGCGCGATATCGCGCTACACGCTGATTGTTGCAAAGGAACTATAGAATTGACCGCTCACGCGGTCACAACAATCAGAGTGTTTTTGTCCACCGCTATACTCCCTCACGGCATTTTTGCCCTAAGTAAATTCACATTACTTTTTACTTTGATAAAAGTCTAGCCTCGCTCTGCAATAGGCACAAAAGGACGTTCTTCTGAAACGTTCTTGTATGCAGGACGGTAGATTCGGCCTCCGCTGACAACTTCCTCAATACGGTGAGCAGACCATCCGGCAATTCGCGAAATTGCGAAAATCGGAGTAAAGAGCTCGCGAGGAATATTGAGCATTGAATATACAAAACCAGAATAAAGGTCGACGTTAGCGCAAACCTTCTTGTCTGAATGATGAACGTCACAGATAATGCCGGGAGCCACACGTTCGATGATGTCGTAAAGTCCGAACTCATCCATACAGCCCTTTTCTTTAGCCAGCTGTTTAGCCTTTGCCTTCAAAAGCTTTTCACGAGGGTCGCTGATTGTATAAACTGCGTGTCCCATACCGTAAATCAAACCGCTGTGGTCAAAAGCGTCCTTCTGGGCAATTTTTCTAAGGTAAGCAGAAACTTCCTGCTCACTGCCCCAGTCTTTTACGTTTGCCTTGATTTCGTCCATCATCTCAACTACGCGGATGTTGGCACCACCATGACGGCTTCCCTTCAAGGAACCGATTGCGGCTGCCATTGAAGAATAAGTATCTGTATCGGCAGAAGAAACAACGTGAACTGTCAAAGAAGAGTTGTTACCACCACCATGCTCTGCGTGAATGATAAGGGCAAGGTCAAGAACCTGAGCCTCAAGCGCGCTGAATTCCTTATTTGAACGGATAAGACGGAGGAAGTTTTCTGCAGTAGAAAGCTCCGGCTTTGGATTGTGGATATACATACTTTCACCGTCGTAATAGCGGCGCTTTGCCTGATAACCGTAAGCGGCAAAAGTAGAAAAGCGTGCAATCAGCTGAACGCTCTGCTTGATGATATTTCCAAGGCTGCGGTTTTCAGGATCTTCATCATAAGAATAGCTTGCGAGTACACAACGAGCCATCTTATTCATGATGTCCTTAGAAGGCGCCTTCATAATCATATCTTCTGTAAAGCTTGGAGGAAGGTTTCGGATTTCACCGATGTAGTTTGCAAAACGGTCAAGCTGCTCCTGACTTGGAAGCTCACCAAAAAGAAGAAGGTAAGCGCACTGCTCATATCCAAACTGATGATTTTTTTCAGCATCGGCAATCAGGTCTTCAACGTTGTAGCCGCGGTAAACAAGACGGCCAGGAACTGCAACCTTTTCGCCGTCACGCATTTCATAACCGACTACATCACCAATGCGGGTAAGACCTACAAGTACACCAGTACCGTTTGCATTACGGAGACCGCGTTTGACATCAAACTTAGAATATAAATCCGGGTTAATCGGGTCATTGTGAACAGCAAGACTTTCGAACTTTTTCAGGATTTCTGATTCGTCTTTGTAATCAATCATTTTGCGCTCCGTAAACTTTTAATGTGCTTTTATGCCACAATTTTGCATAAATATACAATTTCTTTGATTAGAAATTACATAATTATACAGATTTTACCCTTCGTGTGCAATTATTACGGGAAAATTTAGTTTACAAACTGATTTTTATATTCTCGTGGAGAAAGTCCTGTTGTCTTTTTGAAGATAAAACTGAAGTAATGAGGATCTCCAAAGCCGCATTCGTAGGCGATGTCGGAGCCCTTCATATCTGTTTCTTTAAGGAATTTTTTTGCGGCCTCAACGCGGACATTTGTCAAAAATTCAATGAAGGTTATGCCGCATTCCTGAGAGAAAATTGTACTGAAGTGGTTAGGGCTGAGGTGAACTTCATCTGCAACGGTGGAAAGACAGGTATCCTGGCTGGCGTAGTTCTTTTCGATGTAGGCCTTTGCCTTGATGATAACATCGCCGTAACGGCCCTGAATGCGGGAATCGCGGTAGTCCAGAAGTCTTGTAAGAATATCGCGGACATTTTCTATGAAAATTCCTTCGTTCTGCACGGATTTTTCTACAAAGCTTCGCTGCAGGATTTCCGGCATAATTTCCTTTACATCGCCGTCCAGCTCTTCAATCAGCTTTGTAACGGCCATGATTACGTCTACCAGCAGGTAAGATGCAATTACCGTAAAGCTCTGAGAGTTGTCATTCAAAATGTCGCAGTAATGAGTGATGATTGTATCAATTTCGTTTTTGCCCGCATACTTTAAGTTGTCTACAAGCGGATCCTTATCCTGAAGGGAAATCTGACCGTCGCTGGAATTTTTAACGTCGTCAGAGCTCAAAATGCGGCTCTTGTTCCAGATTCGGGTCATCTGCAAAATCTTGTCTGCATCGTTGTAGCATTCCGGCAGCTGAGAAAAATGATCAACAGTTTTACTGATGGAAGAAATTACGTTGCAGTCCAGACGCTGGCTTACAATGTGTTCGATGGCCTCTGCATAATCAAAGCTTGTGTTATCAATATCGTCGATTGAATTGCCCTTAAGAATACAAACGTTCCTTTCCGGCCCGATAAAGAAGGAAATCACGTCCGTCCAGTTTTTTACCAGGGAAATAAGACGGCCCTTGGCTTCCTGAATGGCGTTTCTGTTTTGATTTTCACTTCTAAGTTCGTTAATGATTATCTTGTAGTAATGGGAAATAAAATCCAGCCCCAGAGTTTCTGCCTTCTGCATTGCAGCGGCGTGAGGAAGGTTTCCGAGCACAAGGTCTGACAAAAACTTATTTTTCAAAAGCGCCGCGTTCGACTCCAGCTCTTCCTTAAGCTGAGAAATATCCGAAAGCTGCTTCTTTTCCTTATCCAGATTTGCCGCAACCTTATTAAGGCTCTTTAATAAATCATCGTGAGTAAATGGCTTTAGGATATAATCTTCTACACCAATAGAAATGGCGGCCTTAGCATATTCAAATTCATCGTGTCCTGAAAGAATAATTATGCGTATCCAGGGCTGAATTTTCTTCAAAATCCGGGCAAGTTCCAGACCATCCATAAAAGGCATTTTGATGTCAGTAATCAGGATATCCGGCTTCATTTCGTGAATCATGGAAAGGGCAAGCTCTCCGTCACTAGCCTCGCCCGCAAAGGTAAACTGCGAATTTTCCCAATCGATTGTACTTCTTATTCCTTCAAGAACAATATGCTCGTCATCAACAATAAAAACGCTGTACATGGGTTTCTTAGTTCTCCTTTACATCAACCAGGCAGGGAATTGTAAAACTGACATTTGTGCCCTGCATTTTTTCGCTTGAAATCTCAAGACCGCAGCTTTTATCATTATAATACAGAATCAATCTTTTATTAACATTATAAAGGCCATAAACTGAAGCAAGATTTTGTCCTTTTTCCTTAGAAAGCTCTTCGCGAACCTGTTCCAGTCTTTCCGGGGTAAAGCCGGCGCCGTCATCAATTACGCAGATGCGGATTTTTGTGTGACTTTCATCGCTGAACTGAGCCGTAATATTAATATGACCGCGTCCCCGCTTGTTTTTAATTCCATGGTAAATTGCGTTTTCAATCAGAGGCTGAAGACTGAGCTTGAGAATCATGTAATTATTGAGCCGCTCGTCCACAGTAAACTGATAGTTCAAAATTTCGCCGTAACGAAGCTTCTGGATTGTAAGGTAGTTCTTTACGTGCTCAATTTCCTGTTCAAGGGTAATCCAGTCGTGGCCGCGGCTTAGGGAAATGCGCATGAAGTTGGAAAAAGCCCGGGTAATCTGAATAACGTCGTCTTTTTTTCCGGCTTCTGCCAGCCAGATGATTGTATCAAATGTGTTGTACAAAAAGTGAGGAGTAATCTGAGCCTGAAGCTTTGAAAGCTCCTCCTTCTGAAGGTTTATCTGCTCTTCAATATTCTGCTTCATCAAAAGGTCAATCTGCCGCGCCATGGAGTTGAGGTTTTCTACAAGGTGGTTGAACTCTGTAATTTTTGGCGAATCGATATGTGCCTGCAGGTTTCCGGCCGCCAGCTGGGTAGAAAAGTCTTCCATTTTGGAAATCGGCACACGGATTTTTTTTGAAAGAGTCTTGAAGTTTGTAAAAATAAGGGCCGCAACTCCAATAAAAATAAGGGCCATAAAAGAGAAGATGAAGACCGGCGAGTTTTGAATGTAATTGTTGGTACGCTCAGCCGATTCAATTTCCGAAAGGATATAATCCTGCATAATCTGGGCAAAAAGATTTGCAATACTCCGGATTTCGTCCAGCATATGCTCTGTCTGTTCTACATCTGCGGTGCTCTGGGCAATCTGCAGCTCAAAAAATCCTATGTTTCTGGAAAGAGTCTGGCAGGTGCGGTAAGCAAGTTCCAGCTTGGCAGTAGAATTATAATCATCACTTTTCTGAATGAGTTCCAGAACGCTGTCATTTATAATAGAAAGAAATACCTTATGACGGCTCTGATTTACATTGTTTCGTCCAGATACGATGCTCCAGAGTTCATCAGGAATATCGTCGCGGGCAATTTTCATGATTGCATTGGCATGACTTACGTTTTTGATGATATTGTTGTAGCGGGAACGGTTGTACTGCCACATAATCATTGTGTAAATTGTCGGAATCATCATAATCAAGATGATTACGGCATAGGAACGCATGATATAATGATAGAGACTTTCTTTCCCGAAGCGTTTTTTGAGTTTGGAAATCATTTAAAAGCCCTTGCCTGCAAATTTAGTAAAGCTGTCGAACTCTGTGAAAACTTCGCCGTCAACATAAGTAATAGGCGGAATAGGCTTTCCTTCATGCAGCATTTTTACAAGCTCACAGAGTTTTGGACCTGTATTGGGGTTGCATTCTACAACGCAGTTGATGGCGCCGTAAGTCAGAGCTTCAATAGATTTACGTTCGCCGTCAATAGTAACAATTGTAACGGTAGTTGCATGGATATTATTTTCCCGCAGGGCATCCAGAACGCCCCAGGTCATGGCATCGTTGTGTGAAAAAATAATGTCGATTGGATTCTGTCCGATTGAAAGGCCGCCGTTAAAAGAAATGATTTTACTTGCAATTTCGTGGCCTTTTGAACGCAAGAAATCACCGCTTTCAGAATGAATTATGCGGAATTTTGGTTCTTTTTGAATTACACTCCTGAAGCCGCGGGCCCGCTCATAAGCAGGAGAAGAATTTTCCGTACCGGAAATCTCCAGAATGTTCAGAGGTTCATCAGGTTTTGAAGAATTATATTTTTTTACAAGGAATTCTGCCGCTTTTCTTCCTTCTGTAAAACTGTCCTCACCAATCAAGCCTGCGTAAAGTGATTTATCTGCAGTTTTAATCATACGGTCAACGACAATTACAGGAATTCCTGCGTCCTTTGCTTCCTGCAAAACGTTATCCCAGCCGGTTTCTACAATTGGAACAAAAGCAATTACATCAACCTGGGAAATTATGAATGAATGAATGGCCTGAAGCTGATTTTCCTGTTTCTGACGGGCATTTTCATAAAGAATCTGGATTCCGTTTTCTGCCGCCGCCTCAAGGATGGACTCGGTGTTACGAATTCTCCACTCACTTTCAGCCCCAATCTGAGAAAAGCCCAGAATAATCTGACTGTTATCTTCTTCTGCTTCTGCCTTTTTTTTACAGCCTGCAAGACTAGTGCAAAGTACAGCCGACACAAGGATTATTTTGCCTAACTTTTTTATGCGAGGTCGTTCACTCATTCTTTTATTATAAACCGCATCTGTTAAAACTGCCAAGAATGTATTGTTATAGAGACAAAAAAAGGCTGCCGTAAAAACGGCAGCCGGAAGAAGGTTTATGAAAAAATTACATTAGTTTCTGTTACGATTCTTAATGATTACGAATACACTCTGCAATACGATGAAGAAACAAAGGATTGCAGAAAGTACGATTCTTGCCCACCAGCTTGAAAGTGTACCCTGGAAGCGGATCAAACTTTCGATGGTTGCCTTAATCAGAACACCGAATACAGTTCCCACTACAGTACCAACACCGCCGGTAAGCATGGTTCCACCTATGACGGCGGACGAAATTGCTTCCATTTCAAAGCCTCGTGCCTGCTCAACGAAGCCCGAAGTTGTGTTCAGACAGAATACAAGTCCACCAAGTGATGCAAGGAAGCCTTCCAGCATGTAAGCAATGAACTTAGTCTTTTTAACGTTGATACCCATCAAAAGTGCCGACTGTTCGTTTCCACCGATAGCAAAAAGGTTACGGCCGAATCTTGTATATTTAAGCATCCACCAGATAATCACAACTGTAATCAAAGCGATGATTACACTTGGGTGAACAAACGGGAACATCAAAACGCCGCGCTTGTTGTGGTAAGGCGCAAACAATACACGAATATCTTTGTTGGCAAGACCAAGGAAGAACTTACTCTTTGTAATGGCAATCTGCTGTGAGCTGATAATAGCTGTCAAACCACGGCAGAAGAAGAGTCCTGCAAGAGTGATTACGAAAGGCTGCAATTCCATGTATGAAATAAGCCATCCCTGAGCGGCGCCAAAAAGAACTCCGAATGCAAGAACAATCAGAATTGCAATGCCGGCAGGCATACCCATTTTTTCCATGTAATAAGCCAGAATCATACAGTCAAGACCAACTACAGAACCAACCGAAATATCAATACCACCGGTAATCATTACGACAGTCATACCTGAAGCAACAATCAAAAGACCTGCGTTATCAATAAGCATGTTAAGGAAAGTCTGCATCTTATTAAAGCCCTGTTCGCTGTAAAGAATAAGACCAACGATATACATAAGGGCAAAAAGACCGATAGTTACCATCAAAAGGAAGTTACTTGAATCAATCTTAAATCGTTTCTTAAAAGAAGCTGCAAATCCGCTTTTTTCAATTTTGTTTTCCATTTCTCCCCTCCTTATTTAGCAGTAACAGTACCCATAGCTGTGTTTGCAGCCTTGAGTTTTCTCTGAGCCATCCATTTTTTGAATGCCGGAGACTGGAATACAACAATCAGAACAACAACTACGGCCTTGTAAACCGGAAGCTGGTCTGCGCTAACACCTACTGCATACAAACTTGTTGTAAGAGCCTGAATTGTAATCGCACCGATTACAGAACCTGCAAGATTAAACTTACCGCCGCCAAGGCTGTTTCCACCAAGGGCAACCGCAAGGATAGCATCAAGTTCCATGTTCAAACCGATGTTGTTAGCATCACAAGAATAGATACGGCTTGAAGCAATCAAACCAGTTACACCAGAACAAAGTCCTGAGAATACATAACAGAAGAAAATAACCATTACAGAATTGATACCAACAAGGCGTCCTGCCTTAGGGTTAATTCCGACTGTCTGAATGTAAGTACTCATGGCAGTTTTTGTTGTAACAAGATAAGTAATTGCAACAAAGGCAACCGCAATAAAGATTGGGGTTGGGATAATACATCCAGGGATAAATCCACCGATGTATTTGTATGATTCCATACGAACATACAGAATTACACCAGTTGCAAGCTCAGTAGAAGAGATAAGCTGGGCAATACCACGACCTGCAGTATACATAATCAAGGTTGCAACCATTGGCTGAATGTTGAGGCCTGCTACAAGGAAACCGTTTACGGCACCACAAGCAACGCCCAAAAGCAAACCAAAGAAGATTGCCAGAGCAGGATTCATCAAATATCCGTCATAGCTTGAACCAAGAAGGCGTACAATCAATGCAGCTGAAACTGCGGCTATTGTACCAACCGAAATATCGGTACCTCGAGAGCTGGCAGCAACAAAGGTCATACCAACTGCAAGGATAATAAGTTCGCTTGAACGGTTCAGAATATCAATCAAGAAGCCGTACAAAACGCCGTTATTAATAGAAATCTTAAAAAATCCCGGAGTAATGATTGCGTTAATTATCAGCATTAAAATCAACGCAGTAATCGGCAGCATAAGCTGACTTTTTCGGGCTTTATTCCACAACTGATACAAATTAGCCATTTGCTTTTCCTCCCGCAATTGCAACCATTACATCCTGCTGAGTAAGATTGTCGTTCTTAAGTTCTCCAACCTTTTCACCATCACGCATTACGCAAAGACGGTTTACAGTACGGAGCATTTCATCAATTTCAGAACTGATGAAGACAACAGTCAAACCTTCTTTTGCAAGCTGAATTACAAGCTTCTGGATTTCTGTCTTAGTACCAACGTCAATACCGCGGGTAGGTTCGTCCAGAATCAGGAATTCAGGGTTGGTTACGAGCCAGCGTCCGATAATAACCTTCTGCTGGTTTCCGCCCGAAAGCGCCTTAATAGGAGTTTCCATAGAAACAGTCTTTACATTCAAAGCCTTGATGTATTTTTCAGTAAGCTCAATCTGCTTAGACATAGGAAGCTTTTTGAAAACACCAGTCTTTGCCTGCAGTGCAATCATCATATTATCGCGGATAGAAAGATCAGCAATGATACTTTCAGCCTTGCGGTCTTCCGGAAGATATGCCATACCGCGTTTAATAGAATCAAGCGGAGAAAGCGCATTAAGAGGCTTTCCGTTGAATTCCAGGGTACCAGCATCAGGGTGGTCAGCGCCATAAAGTGTACGAACAAGTTCAGAACGACCTGAACCGAGCAAACCTGTCAAACCGATAACCTCACCTTTTTTAATGGTAAGTTCAAACGGCTTGATTGTACCTTTGTGAGTAAGACCAACGGCCTTCAAAATTACAGGAACATCGTCGCGCTCTTCAATAGAGTTATCAGCATGCAGGTTATCAAGTTCTGCAACTTCATGACCAAGCATGGCCTGAACAAGCTCAAGACGAGGAAGTTCATCAACAGTGTACTGACCTTCAAGCTCACCGTTTCGCAAAACAGTAATCTTATCGCAGACAGCATAAACCTGTTCAAGGAAGTGAGTAACGAAGATAATACCAACGCCCTTAGACTTAAGGCGGTTCATTACCTTAAAGAGTTCTTCAACTTCCTTATCATCCAAAGAAGATGTAGGTTCATCAAGAATAAGAACCTTACAGTTAAAGTTTACGGCTCGCGCAATGGCAACCATCTGCTGAATGGCAACTGAATAGTCACCAAGACTCTTTGTTACATCTATATCGCCAAGACCTACTTCGCTAAGTACAACCTTGGCCTGTTCATTCATTAATTTCCAGTCAATTGCAAAATGTCTTTTCGGCTCGTGACCTGCAAAAATATTTTCTGCAACAGAAATATTCGGACACAAGTTTACTTCCTGATACACAGTACTGATTCCGTTCAGCTGTGATTCCTCAGGCGAATGGTTATTGATTTCCTTTCCTTCAAGAAAAATCTCACCAGAATCTCTGGTATGAATACCAGTCAAAACTTTAATCAATGTTGATTTTCCGGCACCGTTTTCACCCATCAAAGCATGAATTTCACCCTTACAAAGAGTAAAATCAACGTTCTGAAGCGCTTTTACACCCGGAAATATCATTGTAATGTTTTTCATTTGAAGCAAAACATCATTTGCCATTTTCTTTTTTCCCTAAGTAAAAAAATTCTTAAAAAAAAGGCTGGAGAGTGCAGGTTTAATTTCTAACCCTGTGCAAGTCCAGCCTTTCCAGCTAAATTACTAACTTATAATTAGTATTTAC
Organism: Treponema sp. C6A8; assembly: GCF_000619925.1. GTDB lineage: Bacteria > Spirochaetota > Spirochaetia > Treponematales > Treponemataceae > Treponema_D. The sequence continues at coordinate 135,266 of NZ_JHVB01000009.1, forward strand.
GTGTTGGAAGTTTTGCAGCAGCATTTTCCTGATCAAATACTTCCTCTACAACGTACTGTTTCTTGTCTTTAACTTTCTTTCCAGCTTCCAAAGTCTTGATGATTTCATCAACACGTGGACCGTGAAGTGGGTTACATTCAACAGCACAGTTGATTTCGCCAGCCATCATCTTGTTGAATGTTTCGTGTACAGCATCGAAACAGATGATGATGATGTCTTTTCCAGGTTTTTTACCAGCAGCTTTGATAGCGTCGATTGCACCCCAAGCCATGTTGTCGTTTTCTGCAAATACTACATCGATTTTTGGAGTAGATTTGAGGATAGACTCCATAACTTCCTGTCCTTTAGACTGTGTGAATTCACCTGTCTGCTGAGCAACAAGTTTCCAGTTTTTGTGAGCAGCAATACCTTCTTCGATACCCTGTGTACGTCCGATCTGAGCAGAAGCACCAATTGTACCCTGGAGGTCTACGATATTGATTTCGTCCTTATCACGGCCGATCTTCTTAAGGTAAGATTCAAGCCATTTAACGCCGTCGCGTCCTTCCTGAAGGAAGTTACCGCCTACCCAGCAGAGATACAAATCATCTACACCAGTCATCAAGCGGTCAGAAAGAATTACAGGAATACCAGCTTTTTTAGCTTCCTGAAGAACTGTTTCCCAACCTGTTTCTACTACAGGAGCTACTACGATGTAGTCAACATCCTGCTGAATAAAGCTGCGGATAGCCTTGATCTGATTTTCCTGCTTCTGCTGAGCATCATCAAAAATCAATTTGTAGCCGTTAGCTTCTGTGAATGTCTCTTTGAAAGAAGTTGTGTTAGCAAGACGCCAGTCAGATTCAGCACCTACCTGTGCATAACCAACTGTAATGAGCTTCTTAGCTGGAGCCTTCTTTTTTGCTGCGAACATACTGCTTGCAGCTGCAACCATAAGACCTGCGGCAATCAAAGTCTTAACTGTTTTTTTCATATCCATTTCCTCCTAACGATTTGGACAAGTTTTTATGATAGTTTAATACTACCCCCGCCAATGTCAGAAGTACATAGATTTTTTTACGGAGTTTGTTCAATTTTTTGGGTATTTTATTTGAAAAAAGGAAGGAATAATTGAACTTTCGCCAGAAAAGTTAAGGTTTTTTCTGACGAAAGTTAAGATTTTTTACTACAAACTGAATCTCAAGCTGAAAGCGCCGCCCCAGATGTTAGAGCCAAGGTCGTAGCTTCCGCTGAATGTAAGGTCAATAACTGCAAAGTCGAATGCAAATCCACCCTGTACAACCGGACGAACTTTAAATCCTTCTGCAGTACCGCCAAAACTTCTTGGGAAGAGACCATCACGAATAGCGTTCTGCATATCATCATTGCTATCATTAAGAATCTTTGTCCAGTCAAGATTTCTTACGCCCCATTCAACCTTAGAGTTTGTAAACATAAGTCTAAAGCCTGCAAATGGTCTGAAGAAGAGAAGCTTAGCAGAAATCTGAGTATTCAAAGTAAAGTTAGTAGATTTGTAATCAAGGTTTGCGCTTACATTGTCACCGTCATTAGAGCCGATTTTTCCAGAAGTATAATAGAAGCCTGCTCCTACAATAAATTTTGTATCAAGAACCTTTGGCTTCCAGAGACAGTAACGAACGTCAAATCCAATAGAAAAGAGGTCAAAATAAACAGGTTTAATAAGCTTATCAAGACCAAACATTTTTGATGAATCAAGAGTACAGAGTGTAAAACCAATATCAAATGGAAGTTCAAAATCATTTACTTTTACACCACCAAGACGGGCATCAAAAGTAATTGTAGGAAGGGCAAGTTGATTTGGAACACTGCCCAAATCCATTTTAAATGCATTTGACATGTCTTTAAGAGGTGTAAGATCCATTTTAGCAGCGCCAAGATTAACGCCAAAACCAAAACGAGGACAGAATTTTCCGTTTCCAACCTGAACAAGGTGTCCAATCCAGGAATTAGCCCATACATTCTGCTGAATCTGAGTATTTGGAACTGTATCTTTTAAACCGTCACAAAATCCATTAAGACCGTCCATAGCTGTTGAATATGGATTTTTGATATCAAGCTTATTAAGGGCATTTGTTGCTTCATTAACATAGGTTGTAAAATCAGCTTCTGAAACATTGTTGTCATGAAGTGCTTTTGAAATTGTATCCATGTTTTCATTAACAAGTCTTGCAATATCCGCCGGCACATCAACAGTAGGATAGCCAGGTACAGTAACAGGTACTGCAAACACCGGTGCTGTCATTATCATCAGAGCTGCAAAAAGCCCTAAAACAATTTTCTTCATAAATAGTTTCCTCCGAATTCCATAATTCTCTGTTATCTTAAAATGTTCTTAGATTATACCTTCGCCGCAATATCTAGTCAAACACAATCCGTTGAAAGAAGCTCTTATTTACTATAAAATGCATACATGACAGATATTGAAATTGCACAGAAAAATGTAATGATTCCTATCAAGGATGTGGCTGCAAAAATCGGAATTGCAGAAGACAAGCTTGAACTCTACGGACCATACAAAGCAAAAATCACTTTTGAAGAATTAAAAACCTTGCAGAAAAAGGCTTCCGAAAAACCAGGAAAGCTTATTCTTGTAACTGCAATCACTCCTACCCCGGCAGGCGAAGGAAAATCAACAGTTAGCATCGGACTTGCAGACGGACTTAATAAAATCGGAAAGAAAACCGTAGTAGCCCTTCGCGAGCCAAGCCTTGGACCTTGCTTCGGTGTAAAAGGCGGTGCCTGTGGCGGCGGCTATGCCCAGATTGTCCCGATGGAAGACATCAACCTGCACTTTACAGGCGACATTCACGCAATCTCAATTGCAAACAACCTTATTGCAACCTTAATCGATAACCATATTCAGCAGGGAAATCAGCTGGGAATTGACCCGCGCACAATCAGCTGGAAACGCTGTATGGATTTGAACGACCGTTCTTTGCGCAACATTATCGTTGGACTTGGCGGACGTCTTCAGGGAGTTCCTCGAGAAGACCACTTTACAATCGCAGTTGCCTCAGAAATCATGGCAATCATCTGTCTTTCAAAAACAATCAGCGAGCTTAAAGAGCGCATTGACCGCATTGTAATCGGTCAGAACTACGCACGAGAGAACGTAACCTTCGGACAGCTTAAATGCACAGGCGCTGTTGCAGCTCTTCTAAAAGACGTAATCAAACCAAACCTTGTTCAGACTTTGGAAAAGAATCCTGCATTTGTTCACGGCGGACCTTTTGCCAACATAGCCCACGGCTGTAACAGCGTAAACGCAACAATGTGTGCCCTTGCAACCGGCGACTACGTAGTTACAGAAGCTGGCTTTGCAGCCGACCTGGGTGCAGAAAAGTTCTTAGACATTAAATGCCGCTCGGCAGGACTTAAACCGGATGCAGTTGTAATTGTTGCAACTATCCGCGCCCTCAAAATGCACGGTGGCGTAGCAAAAACTGACCTGGCTCAACCAAATACAGCAGCACTGGAAAAAGGCTTTGAAAACCTTAAGACTCATATAGAAAACATTGCAAAATTCGGACTTCCAAGCGTTGTTGCCGTAAACAAATTCATTACAGACAGCGACGAAGAAATTAAACTTTTACAGGATTTGTGCGAAAGGTTTGGTGCAAAAGCCGTACTCAGCGAAGGCTGGGAAAAAGGCGGAAACGGAACTCAGGAGCTTGCAAAAGCAGTCGCAGAACTTGCAGACAGCGGAAAGGCAGCCTTCAAGCACCTTTACCAGGATGATCTTCCTCTCACAAAGAAGATTGAAACAATTGCAAAAGAGATTTACCGCGCAGAACGCGTAGATTTTGACTCCGCCGCATTGAAAAAGCTCAAGACTTTCGAAGAACAGGGCTACGGAAAGCTTCCGGTCTGCATTGCAAAAACTCAGAACTCAATCAGCCACGACCCGACATTAATCGGAGCGCCAAAAGGCTTTGTTTTCCCGGTCCGCGACGTTCAGCTCTACGCCGGCGCAGGCTTCGTAGTAGCGTTGGCAGGTGACATCATGACAATGCCAGGCTTACCAAAAGCCCCAGCTGCCCTCAACATCGACGTTGATGACGACGGAAAAATTACAGGATTGTTCTAATTAAATAAGATTAGTTTAAAATTAAAAAAACAGCTTCCAGTCGAGTTGTTGATTCCAAAACCGCGCGATATCGCGCTACACGCTATTTGTGGTAAAGTAACTATTGAACCTGCCGCTCACGCGGCAGCCACAAATAGAGTGTTTTTGTAATCCACAACTCTCCCTCGCGCTGTTTTTTTTATTGAAAGTCTATCTTACTTCTTAAAAATCTCTTTGAACTTTCCAAGAAGTACATCAGTTTCAATAGAAGCATCCAAATCTGTGATTGCTCCCTTGTCGCGGTAGAACTTAATAAGAGGTTCTGTCTGCTCGCGGTAAACGTCCATACGGTGAAGGATAGATTCCTGTTTGTCGTCATCGCGCTGGTAGAGTTCGCCGCCACACTTGTCGCAAACGCCTTCTACTTTTGGTGGAAGAGTAAGAACGTTGAAGTTAGCGCCACAAGCCTTACATACACGGCGTGTAGAAAGACGGCGGATAACGATTTCGTCCTTAATTTCAAAGTTTACAACCTTTACATCGTCACAAATCTTTGTGAACATTTCTGCCTGAGGAATTGTGCGAGGGAAACCGTCAAGAATATATCCGTTCTTGCAGTCAGGCTGAGAAAGGCGATCCTTTACAAGTTCGCAAGTCAAATCATCACTTACCAAAGAACCTGAATCGATGATAGCCTTAACCTTTACTCCAAGAGGAGTCTGATTTTTAATATTTGCACGGAAAATATCGCCAGTAGAAATATGTGGGATTTTGTAGTCTTCTGCAACTTTTACAGCCAACGAGCCTTTACCAGCTCCCGGTGGGCCTAAAAAAATGAAATTGTTCATTTATGTCTCCTATATATTTAATTATATTATTATATAGTTAAAACTGAAAATTTGGAAGAAAAAATGCGTAGCAGGCTTCGTGATTTGTGTAGCACTGCAGAGCAAGCAAAGCTTGCGGCGAGCGTTCTCGGCGGAACAAATCACGGTTTCTGCGAGAGCATTTTTGTTGCCTTTTTTAGGTTTTCTTATTATTTTAATAGTAATATAAAAAACAACTTAATTTTTTGGAGATATATAGAAAATGAAAGTTAAACCTTTAGCAGATCGCGTTCTTGTTAAAAACGACAAGGCAGAAACAAAAACAGCAAGTGGACTTATCATTCCTGAGGCTGCTCAGGAAAAAACTCAGACTGCAACTGTAGTTGAAGTTGGTCCAGGTACTGATGATGTAAAAATCACAGTAAAAGCTGGAGACCGCATCATGTATGATAAATATTCTGGAACACAGGTAAAAATCGACGGAGAAGATCACCTCATCCTCAAGATGAGCGACATCATCGCTGTAATCGAATAAGATTATCGGGTCAAGCCCGATAATGACATAACTTTATTGCATGACACGCAGTTTCGTGCGTAAAAGAAGTGCCCTTTCGTTTTCGTTATCTATGCTGTAAGCGTAGTCAGCCGAACGGAGGGCATTTTTATTATCCCCTTCCGAAACATAAATATTTGCCAGCCTGAAAAATATATCACTTCTAAGCTTATTGTTTACTTCACGTCCTGCAGTCTTTCCATATAAATCCATTGCCCTCTGCTTTTCGCCGTTAGCAAAGTACATGTCACTGAGGTTCATGCAGGCAGCAGTGCCAACCCGGGTAGAAATCTGCCCGTCAGAGGTAATTCCGCCGCTTTCATACACGCAGAATTCGTAGATTCTCAGTGCCTCAGAAAAATTCTTAGTCAGACAGCTGAAATATCCGCCGAACTCCGCCATTGGAAGATTGATTTCCTTTACGCGCTCGGCAAACTGAACAAAAAATCCTTCCTTATCGTTAAAGCCATACCTGTCGTAAATGTATTTGTCAAAAAGATTATAGGCATCTTCTGTCTGCTTGGTTCTCAGCAAAAAGTTCAGCGCATACTGAACCAGAAGTTCCTTGTATTTTTCACCTTCAACATAATTGCGTTCAAGAATTGTCCACAAATCTCGGGTCTTTTCTTTTTCAGTTATATTTCGGTTTGCCTTATATTCAAGGTCAAGTTTTTCCATTTCAAGATAAGGCTCAGGCCCTTTTGTCAGGCACAAATCAATTCTATAAAGGGCATCGCTCAAAGGAATCTTTCTGCGGTTATCATACTTTTCCATTGCAAGAGAAGATATTCCTGCCCTTCTTAAAGCCTTAACTTCATCATCTTCTTCCCGCTCAAGACTTGATTCATAGGCAAAATCTGCATACAAAATCAAGCCAGGCACAAAATCCGGGTAATTGGTAACAATATCAAAAAGAAGGTCAGCCTCTGCATCAGCATCCTTTAATCCCTGAGCCCATAAAGCACTGTTTACCATAATAACAGGAATAAGGCTGTCATCGCCCTCTTTTTTAGGAAGGTCAAAAATTGTCGGAATAATTTCCTGCCGGATATTTTCCGCTCCTTCAAAATCAGAAAGAGCCATAAAGGAATCAGATTCAAGGGCAATCTGAGCAATCTGGCTTACACGATAAAGGTTACTGTTCTGGTAGTCACGCAAAAACTGCTTTGATTTTTCAACGGCATTGATAGAATCGTAATATTCTCCGCCGTCGTACAAAACTGTAGCCCAAAAGTAAGCGTCGTCAGCATCTGCATAAAATTCCGGATTTAATGAAGCAGCCTTTTTAAGTTCACCAGTATAAAGCATGTGAACGGCACAGTTTTTCAGCCACAAGGGATTTTTACTTCCGTTATATGCATCAAAGAAAATCTGAAAGAAAGGCTGATCTATAAAATAAGTAAAGGCATCTTCCGAAGTATTTTTCTGCAAAGCCTTGCGCAGATAAATCTCCGAATAAACAGAGCCGTATTTTGTATTCTTTAATTTTTCCGCCAGCTTTTCAGCTTCATCATAGCGACCGTTATTAATCAGATATTTGGAATAAACAGCCAGAAGCTCAGGATTGTTTGAATGGCGCTTAACAGCCTTTTTAATCAGTTTTTCAGCCGGCTCATTCTGGGCAATCTGAAGATAGCGCTTGTAGACACCAAGATAAGACCAGGAATCCACAGCTTTTTTCTGAACCTTTTTCAGCTCTTTAAAAGCCTGTTTTTTCTGATTTTGCGCGATTAAAGAATCAATAATTTCTAAACGGTAGGTTAAAGACTTTTGTTCTGCCTTCATGCGGCAGGCACTCAGACAGAACAAAATTAAAAAGAGAATTAAAAGATTGAAAACAGATTTAATCTTTTTTAGAAGCTTCATCTTTTCCTATTTTATCAAGCACAGCGTTAATAAATTTATAGGAATCGTCAGTGCCAAAATCCTTTGCAATCTTAACCGCTTCATCAATAACAATCTGCGGTGTTGAACCAGTCTGGAACTTCATTTCGTAAATGCTTGTTCGCAGGATTGCAAGAGTTACCTTATTAATGCGCTCAAGCGACCAGTCCTTAGTAAGATGAGCTTTAATCATCTCATCAATTTCTGAAATATGATCTACAGTTCCAGATGCAATCAGGCTTGCAAAAGTCTGCTCTTCTTTGGAACTTTCCTTTACCTCTGCAACAGCAGCTTCAGTTTCAGGATTTGCAGTAAATTCAGAATCCTTCTGAAGCCATGAAAAATTCAGTAAATCATCCAAAGAACTTTTTGTAGCTTCCCAGGAAAACAAAACCTGGAAAGCAAGTATTCTTCCTTTTCTTCTGGACACTCTAGTTCTCCCAAGAAAGAAGCTTATCCAAAGCAGCGTCTTTCTTTTTCATATCTACATTTTCAGGGGTATTTAAAGAATTTGCAAGCTGCTGTGCAGCCATCTGAACAAACTGCATCTGCTTCTGCTGTCCAAGGTTACCGCGGATATAATCGTAAACTGTGATTGTTGTATCAGGCTGAACTACATCGCCGATACCAAGCATTTTAGCATCATATTTTTTACCGATTTTGAAGAAGCGGAAATCCTGAGCTGTTTCTTTAATGTCTGTAATGAAGCCTTCTTTCTGGCCGAAAAGGTCACGAAGGTCAGCAAATGAATAACCAAGACGAGCTGCAATAGCTTCTGTCTTCTGCAAGAGCAAATCTCCAGCCTGGAAACCAGAGTTTTCTTCCTTAGATTTTGCTACAAGCTGTTCATTTGTGATTTTTCCGTCTTTAAGCTGATTTCTCAAATCATTTGCCTTCTGACGTGAAGCGTCAATATTATCACCCTTCTGAACGATTACGAGGAAAGACTTCATCATATCATTCCATACAAAAGAAGCCTTGTTGCTGTCATAGAAAGCGCGGATTTCTTCATCAGTTGGAGCAACAGCCTGAATTTCAGCCTGCTTTGCCTTTACAACATACTGCTGAATCATAAGCTGATTTTTAAGAGTTGCCTTATAATCAACTTTGTTCATTCCAACCTGCTTCTGCAAAAGTTCATCAAGGCTCATACCCTGAGTCTGTTTAACGATGTCATCAAGTTCTTTTTCGGAAACGTTTACGCCAAGCTGCTGGCTCATTCCCTGAACAAAATACTGATCTACAGCGCTGTCTGGAATTGAAATGCCATCCTGAACAGCTGCCTGAAGCATCAATTTTTCTTCAATAATAGTGTTCAAAACCTGCTTGCGCTCATCAACAGTAAGCTTGCGGCCAAGCTGCTTTTCGTAAGGAAGAACACGAGATTTTACCTGTTTTACAGTAACAGTCTCACTCTTATTTTTATTAAGTTTTACAATTGCCAGAGGCTGCAAATCTGACTGAGCAAAAGCAGCGCCAAAGGCAGAAAGCATCATAAAACAAACTAGGGCTAATTTTTTCATTTATTTTTCCTTATTATAGTTTTATACTTTTTTAACATTTTTACAGGTAAAAAGTTACAAGCTATGCTTGCCTTGCCGACTTATTTATCCAACGGCAATCCGCCAGAAATTACCGCACGGATACGGCGAACGCCAGCTGAGCTTGACTGTTCCTTCTGAATCTTGAAGTCACCAATCTGAGCTGTGTGCTGAACATGAGGTCCACCACAAACTTCCTTGCTGAACCAGTCATTGTGAACGTCGCGGCCGATTGTGTAAACCTTAACGTCTTCACCATACTTGTTGGTAAAGAGAGCGCGGGCACCTTCAGCCTTAGCCTTATCCAGAGGCATAACTTCCATAGTAACAGGCAGGTCTTCCTTAATCTTTTCGTTTACGATGTCTTCAACCTTCTGAATTTCTTCCTTAGTCATAGGACGCTCGAAAGTAAAGTCAAAGCGCATACGCTCGTTGTTGATATTTGAACCTTTCTGAGCAACCTGGTCTCCAAGAACGTTTACCAGAGCCTGCTGCAAAAGGTGTGTTGCAGTGTGATATTTTGTTGTAACTTCAGACTGTTCAGCAAGACCACCCTTAGCAGCTCCTGCGTCTACAGTTTTAGAAGCTTCCTGATGCTTGCGTTCAGCTTCCTTAAAGCCTTCAACGTCAACAGTAAATCCGTTTTCTGCACCAAGCTCCTGTGTAAGCTCAAGAGGATATCCGTATGTTTCGTAAAGATTGTAAGCAACTTTACCGCTGATGATTTTCTTAGGGTTCTTCATCAGGTTTGGAAGAAGTTTCTGGAATTCTGCTTCACCCTTCTTAAGAGTAAGACGGAATTTAGCTTCCTCTGCAGTAAGCTCGCGGTAAACCTTTTCCTTATTCTGTTCAAGTTCAGGATAAGCTTCCTTAAAGTTTCCGATTACAGTTGCAGCAACTTCTGCCATAAAGTCTTTTTCAATTCCAAGCTTCATTCCGTGGCGAACTGCACGGCGGATAAGACGGCGAAGAACGTAACCAGCACCTACGCGGTCTGGAGTTACACCACGCTGGTCTCCCAAAATGAATACAGAAGAGCGTGTGTGGTCAGCAATAATGCGGACAGACTTATCTTTTTCTTCGTCAGTGCCGTATGTATAGCCGGAAAGCATTTCAATAGTATGAATGATTGGCTGGAAAACTTCTGTCAAATAAACCGAAGTCTTTCCCTGCAGGATACAGTTTGTACGCTCAAGTCCCATACCTGTATCTACGTTTTTCTTTTCAAGAGGCAGCAAAGTTTTTTCGTCTACGCGGTTGTACTGCATGAATACATTATTCCAGATTTCCATCCAGTTTGCGCTGTCTGTACCCTTGTTAGAGCCAACAGGAGGAAGACCTTCGCCAACCCAGTAGAAAATTTCTGTATCAGGACCGCAAGGACCAGTTGGACCTGCTGCCCACCAGTTATCAGAAGCTGGAAGATAAGCAATTTTATCCTCTGGCATTCCGTTTTCTTTCCAGTAACCAGCAGCCTCTTCATCGCGAGGAGCATTTTCGTCACCTGCAAAAACAGTTACAGAAATCTTTTTAGGATCAAGCCCCAGCCATTTTGGGCTTGTCAAAAATTCGTAAGAAAATGCGATTGATTCCTTCTTGAAATAATCGCCCAAAGACCAGTTACCCAGCATTTCAAAACAGGTAAGATGAGCAGGGTCACCTACTTCTTCAATATCGCCGGTACGGATACATTTCTGGTAGTCAGTAAGACGGGTTCCCGCAGGGTGCTTTTCACCAAGAAGATAAGGAACAAGCGGATGCATTCCCGCCATTGTAAACAAAACTGAAGGGTCGTTTTCAGGAATCAAAGACTGTCCTGAAATTTCAACATGATTTTTACTTTTAAAAAACTCAATATACTTTGAGCGTAACTCGTTAGCGTTCATAAGGGGTAATTATATTGAATTCTTCTATAAATGTTAATTACCCTGCCTTTTTCGTAAAAACTTCCGCTTTTGCGGAAGTTAGGCGACTCGTCATTTCACTTACATATTTAATAAATATAGGAGCGAGTCGCCGCTCCTAGTCGCAACTGAACTGAACCCCAAAAGTTGGACACTTTTGGAGGAAAAATGCAAAGAAAATTCGATGTAAATTTCAAATTATCTGTAGTTCAGATGTATTTAAAACATGATGAAGAACTACATGTAATAGCAGAAAGGATGGGTATTCATTCCTCAGTAATTTTGGATTGGGTAAAACTTTACCAATATCACGGAGAGGCAGGTCTGAAAACCAGAAGTTCTCATTCGAAATACGAAACAGCCTTCAAGGAAAAGGTTAAGGCAGAAATAAGAAAAAAAGCCTCAATAAATTCCCTTAGCATGAAATATCACATATCCCCTTCCACAGTTAAGAGATGGAAGGTAG
>NZ_JHVB01000010.1 GCF_000619925.1 Treponema sp. C6A8
ACTTGTAATGAGTATGATAAAAATTGCTTTCAAGAAAATAAAAAATCCGAACGGGGTAATTATTCATTCTGATCATGGCTGGCATTATAGACATATTTCATACAAAAACTTTCTGCGAAAAAAAGGCGCTGTACAAAGTATGTCCAGAAAAGGAAACTGCCTTGATAATGCAGTAATTGAAAACTTCTGGGGAACCTTGAAATCAGAATGGTTTTATCTTAATAAGTTTTCTTCAGTTGAAATATTTCTGGAACAACTAGAACATTACATTTATTATTTTAATTATGAAAGAGATTCAGGTGTCCTTAATTATCGGACACCTGTTGAAGTTCGTAATGAAAAACTGGTAGCATAAAAACTATCCAAAAAATTGGGTTCAGTTCAATTGCGTCTGGGAAGGCAGAGTTGCGCCATAAATTTAAGCACCCCAGTTTTCCTGTTCTAAAAGACATGAAAACCGGGGTACTTTATTTTGTAAATGTTGTTTTAATGTTATTGAAAATTTTCTTCAAGTAAAAGTTATGCCTGCGCTGTTTCAGCTTTCTGCTTAATAGGCAGCATTACAATTTCTTTGACTTGTTCAACGGTCATTTTTAGAGATTTAGCAATAAGTTCTACTGATGCTCCATTTTCATAAAATGAACGTGCATCTTCAATGGCTTTCTGCTGGGCACCTTCGGCACGGCCTTCTTCGCGGACAGTTTTTTCGTATATTTCCTGGTCAAATTCGGCTAACATCAAACCAATAATCTCCCATTTCTGCTCTTCAAACAAGCCGTCTAAAAGTTTTCCGTTAATTGCATCATCAACCGCGGCTTTTACAGCTTCGTCTCTTTCCTGTCCGCTTGTAATTCGCTTTCGGACATTTGCAACAAAGTTACTGTAATCATACAGTGCTTTGCATTTTTTTTGAAGAGCCGGATTGTGATTTGCGTTGACATTTAGTACCGTGCAAGTCCATTCAAATTCACCTGGTTCTGTTGATTTTTCAAATGCATCTGAAAGACGGTATTTTATGATATCATCCTGTTTAGTTGTGCCATTATAAAAGACCACAAACTTTGGAGCCGGGATTTTTACAACAGTACTACCGTAAAGCATCTGTTTGCGTCCGGCAATATACGACTGATACAGTTTTGCAAAATACATCAGTCCGCGAAGCGGCATATTTGGATTAACGGTGCTTTGATGTTCGTATAAATTCATTTCAGAATCTATAAGGAAAGAAAGGTCGTCTTTCATTGTCAGAAAAAGTGCATTCTGAATTGTTGTGATTTGTAAATCGTTGATATCCGTGTAATTCGAATCATTCAAAGCATTGTAAAGTGATAACAGCCAGCCTTTACTTCTGTCGTCTTCACCTTTGAAAATGAAACGGAACAGCGTGTCTTTGTAGTCCCGTTTTGCCTTTTCTTCAATGTCTGTAGATTCAGGATTTGGTAATTTTTTTGTTTTTGCCATATTGGTCTCCGTTTTTTTTGATTTAAACTTTCTGTATATAAATTCTCTCAGATAATGTTGTTTTGACAAAAATTCTGGAAAAAACTTTGAGAATTTTGAAGAATTTTTTTTGAGAACACCTATACATTAAACGCAGTAATCTAACTTACTTTCAGTTCTGCTAAAAAACGTGGTATAATGCATCTATCATTATGAAACGAAAATTATCACTTTTATCAATTTGTATTCCATTAGTTGTATTTTTCCTGATTTTTGCCGGTATAAAATTTACAACGAGCAAAAATCACTCAATTAAAGTTGGTTTTTATAATATAAGCGAAGTACAGGAAAAGGCTTTTACTGATTGTATCAGTGCAATCTGTTTGGATAAAAAAATAAATGTTTCTTTTTTTACAGTTACTCCGGATTTATATTCAAATCAGATTCAGAAAAATAAAATTGATTTGATTATATGTGCCGCAGGTTATGCCCTCAAAAATTCTACAGCTAGTGCGCAAAAGGATGTAAATATTTCAAATGAGGTTATTGGGGGGATGTATTCTTCTATGCGTGAGGCTATAATTGCCTTTCATGGAAAGAATAAGGCCGTTCCGCTTATTGTTGATAACCTTGAAATTGATATCGATATTTCTGAGTTTAAAATGTCTGGTATGGAACGAATTGCAACCTGGAAGGATATAGAACAGCTGGCGAAAAAAGTTTTGAATAAAGAATTTGAGCCAATCAGTTTTGCAGGTGCAGAGCCGGTTTTTCTTCTTGATTTACTTGGCGGAATCGGAGAAGCGTTTGACGGATATGATGGATATAATAAGGCTACCGAGATTTTGGCAAAGGCATCCGTAAAAGCAAAAAGCTCTCCTGATTCTTTTGATGCAACTGTGCTTGTAAAATCTCTTTTTCTTGATGAAGATGCACCGCTCCCTTCTTCGTTGTATTACCTTAAGCAATTGATTAATAAGGGGCTGATTTCAAAAGCATCAAAGGATTTGGTTCATAATGATATAAATTCTTTTGTCATTTATCGTCTGACAAGCATTTTCTTTACAACACTGTCGCTTCATAGAGGTTATAACGAAAAGGCAATTTCCCGCTATAGTTCTATCTTTTTTCCGTCTAAACTTTCTCCGTCAGGAAGACATTTTACGGCGAACTCAACTTTTGCCGTTCCTTTGAAATCTGATGATAAGGTTTATTCGATAATTGAAGCTTTGCTTTCTGCGGAATACCAGGAAAATTTATGCCAGAAAACAGGTCTTGCCCCGGTTCTTGCAAATTGCCGTGTACCAGATAAGCAGTCTGATGATGTTCGCTACTGGATCGCTTCAACTAACGCTCCCGTAGCCGGCCTTGGCCACGAAGCCTATTTTACCCCCGACCAGCTTCAGAAAATCCGCTCTGTAATAGATGAATATTTATTTTACTAATTCACCGTTTCCGTTTCCAGCTGCCCTTTGAGTTCAAGGACTTTTTCAAGCTGGAGACCTTCTGCCTGGGCAATTTGTTCGTCGGACAGGATTTTCATTTTGAGAAGATTAATTGCAGCTTCTACGGCTTTCTGCTGGGCGCCTTCTACGCGGCCTTCCTTACGACCCTCTTCGCGGACTGTTTTTTCGTATATTTCCTGGTCAAATTCGGCTAACATCAAACCAATAATCTCCCATTTCTGTTCTTCAAATAAGCCGTCCAGAAGTTTGCCCTTAATTGCATCATCAACAGCTGTCTTTACGGCTTCGTCTCTGTCTTGTCCGCTTGCAATTCTATTTCGGACATTTGTTACAAAACTACTATAATCATACAGCGCTTTACACTTTTTTTGAAGAGTTGGGTTATGATTTGCATTTACATTTATTACTGTTGCTGTCCATTCAAATTCACCCGATTCATTCGGCTTTTTGAATGCATCGGAGAGGCGGTATTTTATCATATCTTCCTGCTCTGTCTCCCCGTTGTAAAATACAACAAAGTTTGGTGTCGGGATTTTTATAATCGTACTACCGTAAAGCATTTGTTTACGTTCGGCAATATGCGACTGGTACAGCTTTGCAAAATACATCAGACCGCGAAGTGGCATGTTAGGGTTTACAGTAGACTGGTGTTCGTATAAATTCATTTCCGAATCTATTAAGAAGGATAAATCATCTTTCATTGTTATAAATAGTGCATTTTTAATTGTTGTGATTTGTAAATCATTGATGTCTGTGTAGTTTGAATCGTTGAGTGCGTTATAAAGAGAAAGAAGCCAGCGTTTACTTCTGTCATCTTCGCCTTTAAAGATAAAGCGGAACAACGTGTCTTTATAGTCACGCTTTGCTTTTTCTTCAATGTCTGTTGATTCTGGATTAGGTAATTTTTTGTTTTTTGCCATTTTTATCTCCTGGGGTTTTAAAATTCTCTATAGATAATATGGCTTCGATGTAGTAAAAATCGGAAAGGACTTTGGAAAAAACTTTGAGAATTTTGAGGAAAATTCAGGGTAAAACTATACTTTAGTACAAGATGATGAATAACTGGCAGTTGCTGTCATGCCCGAGCGTGGAGGGGCGCGAAGCGCGTGCGAAGCACCGACCGTAGGGGAGCCCGGAAGGCGACTAGGTGTTGAGGCTGGCACAAAAGTTTCTTTAAAAAATCGCGAGGTCATTGTAAAATTAGTCTGGAGGCAATTATGGAACAAAAGGCGTTTTACAATCTTTCTTATGGGGTGTTTATTCTTGGGACGAAATCTGGGGATAAAATTAATGCCTGCATTACAAATACCTGTTTTCAGGCGGCGGCGAATCCTGTGAGGGTGGCAATTTCCTGTATAAATCAGAATCTTACCTGCCAGATGATTAAGGAATCGGGTGTTTTTTCTCTTTCTGTTCTGGATAAGACCTGCACCTTTGATACGATTTCGCGTTTTGGTTATCAGAGTGGCCGCGATGCAGATAAATTTGCGGGATTTGATTACTTGCTTGATTCGAACGGATGCCCTTTCGTTACTTCGCAGGTTTGTTCAGTCTTTGAATGCAAGGTTGTATCGAGCGAAGATTTGGGAAGCCATACTCTTTTTGTTGCTGAAGTTACCGATGCAAAAGTTGTCAGCCAGAATGCGCCTCTAACCTATGCCGACTACCAGGCAAATGTAAAACCTAAGAAATCTGATGCGGCTGCCCCTGGCAAAAAGATTGTTGCCTGGAAATGTAAAATTTGCGGATATGTGTATAAGGGTTCAGAATTGCCAGCGGACTTTGAATGCCCGATCTGTGGTCACCCGGCTGAGGATTTTGAGCCGGTGTATGAGGAGTAATCATACATATATTAATGTGTTAACGGCTGTGAAGGAAAAATTGTCAAACTAGGAGGAAATGTTCGTCTAGTAGAGCGGATAAATTCTCCTGACTAGGAGGATATGTCCGCCTGACTTGACGGACATGTCCGTTTAACTAGACGGAAACATCCGTCAAGCCAGGTGAATGTTTTCGGTTACAAAATCGACGATAAAGTAACGGCGCTTGAAATAACAATGGCACCTGTTAAGGATTTTTAACAGCTGAATTGCAAAAGAAAAATGCTGCGGATTTGTCGCCAAAGAATGAAGATGTAATATGCGACGAACTTAAAAACGGGGTTAATGATTACGTGCTTACAAGTGGCTGCGTTAGACAAGTGCGTTTTATGGATATAGATTTTAATTAATCGCTGCAATTCTTTCGAGTTTTTGTAATACGCCCGCAGTGTCTATGCCTTATAATAAAAGTGAAGTGACAAACTTCATTAATTGATGAACCTTTCGTCTTTGAGACTGACACGATTCGCCGCGACGGTCGCAAACGTCGTGTTTGCTCCCTCTGCGGCGCCTCCGTTCGCTAAATTGCCATCCATGGCAATTTTTGTAAAATGGATGAACCTAAAAAAGTGCTCCATGTCTTCGCACTTTTTCTTAACGGTTCTTCGATATTAAATGTTTCGAATCGTGTTTTAGATTTTTAATACTTTAGTTTAAAATGAAAAAGGCTCACAATTACTTGTAAGCCTTTCGTTTTTTGAGACTGACACGATTCGAACGTGCGACCCCCACCTCCGCAGGGTGGTGCTCTAATCCAGCTGAGCTACAATCTCATTCATAATGTGGGCAGCAGAGCTGCTTTCTCGGAAGCGACAGGAGTTGAACCTGCCCACCCCTTACGGAAGTGACGGATTAGCAATCCGTTGTATTACCGCTCTACCACGCTTCCAGTTGTAAACCGGAAAGTTTTCCAGTTTTATCGGAGCGAGAGGGATTCGAACCCCCGGTAACTTGCGCTACAACGGTTTTCAAGACCGCCCCAGTACGACCGCTTTGGTATCGCTCCAATAGGTAAGCAATACTATAGGTTGTTTATAAAAAAATGTCAATAGTTAATGCCTTTGCTTTGAAAAAAAAGTGAAATTTTAACGAATTTTTTGCCTTTTATTCCCATTTTCATCATTATTTATTTGTCAGATAGTCAAATTGACTATAAAATATAAATGAGAGGTTTGTATGAAAAACTATAATTTAGCAATATTTGGCGGAATTTCGCTTCTGGGTCTTCTTGTTTTGATTTTTCCGACATTCTGGATAAATCTTGTTGTTTTTATCGTAGGGCTTGGAGCCGTTGCATATGGCCTTTATAACCTTTTAGTAACTAAGCGTGTTTATCAGGATTCAATGTATGAAACTGTAATTCTCGTAAAATCTGTTTTCAGTATTGTTATCGGTTCTATTTCTGTAATTCTTCCGATTGCTGTTGCTGATGCTATGTGGAAAACCATGATTTACGTGCTGATTGTATATCTTCTTCTTGCTGCCATCATCGGTTTTTATTCGGTTTCCCTTTTGAAATCTACGGAAATTGACCGCAAGCGCTTTGTTTTCGAAAATCTTTCTCTTTTGCTGCTTGCTGTTGCCCTCATCATAATTTCTCCTGAGCGTCTTGGTATTTTTATTGTGCGTCTTATCGGTCTTGCAGCCTTTATTCTTGGAATTTTTATGATAGCAATTACACTGATGTCTGAGAAAAACGTCGTTGATGCTGAGGTTGTAGAAGTGAGAGAGGGGGAAGATGGCTCTGAAGAAGATTAATTTTACACTTTCTTCTATCAACTGACATTATTTTCAATATATGTTAATATTCAAAGGCATCGTAATCGGTGCCTTTTTTAATTTGCGAAGGCATTTTTGAACAGGAGTTCACTTCTAAATATGAAACGCTTTTTTTCATCATCATTAATAATCACAATTTTATTTTCAACTTTAATTTTTACATCCTGCAAAGACAAAGTTATGGGCTGGTCGGTAGTTCTCTGGAATATTCCGGAAAGCAATCTTCAGAGCGGTGATGTAGTGCCGGTTTACATCAAATCAAATATTTCGCACGTTTACGTAATCGGACTGGAAGATGGAAAAAAGATCGAAGTTCCTCTCTGGCAGCTTACAGATCCTCTTTCAAAGAAAAAGAACCTTAAGTCTAAAGTCCGCTATGAGGAATATGCCCGCACTTATGCTTCTGTAAAACTTGACGGACTTCCTTGCCGCGCCGAGCCTGTAAATACTGCAAAGCAGGTTTACCGCCTCCGCAAGGGTGAAGTTATCAAAATCCTTTACAAGGGAAAAGGCCAGGTTGTAATGGCCGGAAAAACTGCGCTTGAAGGTGACTGGTTCCGCATCCTTACAAAAGACGGAACTCAGGGCTGGTGTTTTTCTTACAACCTTAATCTTTATGAAACTGATGTTACTGGAAATCAGCTTGGTGGCGAAGTGATTGCTGAAGAAGAAACCGAAGACGTTGTCTTTACCGAAATTGCCCAGAAGATCTGGTATCCTGATTATTTTGACACAATGATTAAGTCGAATAATATCGATTTGTCACGCATGCATCCGTCATTCAACTTCAGAATTGATACAGAAAACAAAAAGGTAAGCCTTAACACCAAAGATATTCACGAAACTTGGGATTATAAGGGCTACACAAAGAATGATGACCGCGAATTTGCCCTTACAGATATTCCTGTAGTGATTATTTCGCGCCGTTCAAACTTCATCGTTCTGCGTTATACTGGCGAAGACGGCAAGCCTCAGGAACTTGATTTTGTTACAATCGATGCTGATTTGAATGAGATTATTGAGAACGAACGCACTCGCCGTTCATGGTCATATCTTCAGATTTGGTCGCGCGGTCCGGTTTACACAAGTACAAACTACGGAAAGCTTGTATTTGATGAAGACGGTTCTTTCCAGTGGTCAAACTTTCGCCTGCTCGTTCCTTCTGTAATTAAATCTACTGCAAAGAATGCGGGAACAGCTCAGGTAAAATATACGATTTCTAAGTCGCTTGCACAGAATTATGACGGCGTTGTTACCCTCAAATTCAACGGAATGAATGAGGAAGTAAACTTCCTTTACCGCCTTGAAGATGACGGACTCCGCCTTGAAGACGCCACAAGTGCAAAAATTGACGGAAATCAGATTAAGGAAAGAAGCGCCAGCCCGATTATTGTTTACTTTAAGCGCCAGTCTTCTTCGGGCTCAGCTCAATAGTTATTTGAAAGTAAAACACAGGATTTTTTATGGCATTTGTTCAATTTTCTAAGGTATCGCTGGCATTTGGTGACCGCGATATTCTTAAAGATGTTACTATAAACCTTCAGACTGGAAGCAAGGTTGCACTGACAGGTGCAAACGGAGCCGGAAAGTCTACCCTCATCAAAGTTCTTGCGGGGCTTGTTCAGCCGGACAGCGGTACCCGCGCAGTTCAGAAAGACAGCCGCATTGCCTATCTTCCACAGAGCGGACTCACCCACCACGGCTGTAGTCTTCGCGAAGAAGCAGACAAGGCCTTTGAATTTGGCTACGAGATGCAGCGCCAGATTGACGAACTTGGCGAGCAGATGGCGGCAAACCCTTCGAACACAAATCTTGCTGTGCGTCAGGCAGATTTAATTCAGGCACTTGAGGAAAGCGGCTGGCACCGCCGCGAAGCAGCTGCAGAAAGTGTTCTTTTAGGTCTTGGATTTTCCCGCGCAGATTTTGACAAGCGTACAGAAGAATTTTCGGGCGGATGGCAGATGCGTATTGCCCTTGCCAAGGCTCTTATGCAAAATCCTGATATTCTGCTTCTGGACGAACCAACAAACTACCTTGATATTGAAGCCCGCAACTGGCTTGAAGGCTTTTTGAAAGACTTTAACGGCGGCTTTTTGCTCGTCAGTCATGACCGCTACTTTCTGGACGTTACAATCAACGAAGTTTACGAGCTTTTTGGCGGCGACCTTAAACGTTACCCTGGAAACTTTACTCACTACGAAAAAGTACGCGAAGTAGAACTTAAAACCCTGATTGCTGAATACGAACAGCAGCAGCAGGAAATCAATAAACTTGAAGAATTTATAAACCGCTTTGGCGCTAAGGCAACTAAGGCGGCTCAGGCTCAGGAATATCAGAAGCGCCTTGAAAAAATGGTTCGCATCGAAATCCCTGAATCGCTTAAAAAGATACATTTCAGCTTTCCGCCCGCTCCTCATGCAGGAAAACTTGTTTACCGCATGAACTCAATCTGCAAAAGTTATGACGGCGCCCACAATGTTCTGGATAATCTTGAACTCCAGCTTGAAAACGGCGATCGCCTTGTAGTTGCAGGACGAAACGGTGCGGGTAAATCTACTCTCCTTCGCATTATTGCAGAGCAGGACAGCGACTTTACCGGCGAGGTTATTCCGGGGGCAGGTGTAAAAATCGGTTACTTCAGCCAGGATAACGCCGAAACAATTAAGGGAAAGCAGACAATCCTTGAATACCTTGAAGGTGAAGCTCCTCTTGAGCTCATTCCAAAGCTCCGCGATATGCTGGGTGCCTTCCTTTTCCGCGGCGACGACGTTTACAAGAGCCTTGATGTTCTTTCCGGCGGTGAAAAAGCACGAATTGCCCTGCTTCAGCTTTTGCTCAGCCCTGTAAATCTTCTCGTACTCGACGAACCGACCAACCACCTTGACATTCACAGTAAGGACGTCCTTCTCGAAGCCCTCAAATCTTTTGGCGGCACCGTTGTTTTTGTAAGCCACGACCGCGGTTTTATCGAGCAGCTTGCAACCCGCGTTATTGAGCTGACTCCAGGGCACTTCCGTACCTTCCCGGGCAACTACGAGTTTTATATGGAACAGATTGCTAAGGAAGAGGAAAACGAGGATGCACAATCGCAAGCTTTTGCAAAGCAAAAGGTTGGTGCTTCCGTTAACGGCACCAGTGTTGGTGGTAAAGTTACGACGGAAGCCGCCCCTCAACGCCCCGACCTTTCCACCGGCCGTCTTTCCTACGAAGAACAGAAACGCCTGGAATCCGAGCGCCGCAAGGCAGAAAAACTCGTTGCCAAAATTGAAAGTGAAATCGAAGCTCTGGAAGCAAAAAAATCTGAGCTTGAAGCAAAAATGGCAGATCCTTCAGTTTATTCAAACGGAGAAAAGGCAAAGGCCGTTCAGCGAGAAATAGAAGAAGTTTCAAATCAGATAGACGCAAAAACCGCTGAATGGGAATCTGCCAGCGAAGCATTGATGGAGTTTTAAATACCTGTCATGCCAGGTCTAAATGAGTGTCATGCCCGGGCTTGACCCGAGCATCTATAGGAGAACATTATATGGAATCAGAAAGCCCAAAAAAAGAAAAATCTCTCCCACAGGAAGCACCTCTCCCGGAATTGCAGGCGGCACTCTACCTTATTCCTGTTACCCTTGGTGAAACTCCGGTTTTTCAGGTACTTCCGGGCTACAACCATGACATTATAGTTGGAATTAAACATTTTATTGTAGAAAATATCCGTTCGGCACGACGTTTTCTCAAAAAAGTTGAAAAATCAATTGATATAGACGAACTTACTTTCTACGAGCTCAATCGTCACACAGAACGTAAGTTCATCAGTGAATACTTAAAGCCTCTTGCCGAAGGAAAGCCAGTTGGAATCATCAGTGAGGCTGGTTGTCCTGCAATTGCAGACCCGGGTGCTGATGTAGTTGCGATTGCCCAGCAGAAAGGACTACGTGTAATTCCTCTTGTTGGTCCTTCCTCAATCATTATGTCTGTTATGGGAAGCGGCTTTAATGGTCAGTCTTTTGCCTTTAACGGCTATCTTCCGGTAGAAACTCCACAGCGCATAAAGTCATTAAAAAAACTGGAAACTAAAATCTATAACGAAGATCAGACACAGAGCTTTATAGAAACTCCTTACCGCAATGCAAAAATGATTGATACAATTTTGCAGGCACTTAAGCCTCAGACAAAACTCTGTATTGCAGCGGGAATTACTACACCGGATGAATATATCAAAACTTTGACTGTTGAACAGTGGAAAAAACAGAAATCAAAAATCCCAGAATTAAACAAAATCCCGGCTATCTTTGTACTTTATAAATAATATTTAAAATAAAAAAAAGTGGTTTCCGGTCGCAAAGCATGGTTCAAAACCGCGCGGTACCGCGCTACATGCTGATTGTGGTAAAGAAACTATTTACCCTGCCGCTCTCGCGGCACTCCACAATCAGAATGTTTTTGCCCCATGCTTTACTCCCTCGCACCACTTTTTTTTCTTAAAATGCGAGTTAGTCCTACAAAGTTGCCAATGTTCTTTCAATTCGAGCCAAAGACTTTTCTTTGCCCAAAACTGCAATTGAACCGATAAGCGGTGGAGAAACGCGGCTTCCTGTTACGGCCATACGAACCGGCATCATAAAGTCACCGAGTTTAATACCAAGTTCTTCTGCTTTTGCCTTAGCAAAGGCTTCTGCACCTTCATGGTCAAGTTCGAATACTTTAGAAACAAACTCTTTTGCGTTTTCAAGAACTTCTTTTGTCTTTGCAGCATCAAGCTTTTTAGGAATAATCTGCTCTGCTGGTGGAACAGCTGGTTCTGTAAACATAAAATGAACCATTTCTGCAGCTTCTGTTAAGAACTTAAGACGTTCCTGAATAAGAGGCATAAGTCCCATCAAAGTCTTTTTAACGTCTGCAGAAGACATATTCATTGATTTGTCTACGCAGTAAGGCTCGCCGTCTTCGCCAAGTGCAACGCCAGAGAATTCTGGACCAACATTTGGTTTTGGCTGTGGGTTTTCAGGGTTGATTTCCAGTGTAGCATCGCCAGTACCAGTGATGAATGGCAAAGTCCATTTGTACAAATCTTCTGTGCTAAGCTGGCGGATGTAGTTGGCATTGAAGTATTCAAGCTTTTTGTAGTCGAATACAGCAGGAGCCTTGTTCAGGTGCTCAAGTTTGAATGCCTTTGCAAGTTCATCAAGAGTATAGAATTCTTTTCCTTCTTCGTAAGAACATCCAAGCATTGCAACGTAGTTTACAATTGCCTGTGGAAGATAACCGCGTGCACGGAATTCGTTCAAAGAAGTTGAACCGTGACGTTTAGAAAGTTTTTTACCGTCTGAACCGTTTACCATTGGAAGGTGGCAGAATTCAGGGTGTTCCCAGCCGAATGAGCGGTACATCTGAACGTGGAGTGGAGTAGAAGGAATCCATTCCTGAGCACGCATTACATGGCTGATTTCCATCAAGTGGTCATCTACGATGTTTGCAAGGTGGTATGTTGGGAATCCGTCTGACTTCAAGAGAACTGGATCCGGAGAAATATCTTCATTTTTCCAAACGATGTCGCCAAGAAGGTGGTCGTGGAATTTTGTTTCGCCTTCCATTGGAACCTTAAGACGGATAACGTATGGTTTTCCTGCATCAAGATTAGCCTTTACTTCTTCTGGAGTAAGGTGACGGCAGTTGCGGTCATAACCTGGTGCCATCTTGTTTTCTGTCTGAATCTTACGAATGCGGTCAAGGCGTTCTGCATCACAGAAGCAGTAGTAAGCTTCGCCGTTTTCAATAAGCTTCATAGCATATTTTTTGTAAAGTTCAAAACGTTCACTCTGAACATAAGGACCAAAATCTCCGCCTTTAGCTCCGCCTTCGTCCCATTCAATTCCAAGCCATGCCATTGTGTCATAAAGGTTCTGAACGTATTTTTCGTCATAGCGAGTGCGGTCTGTATCTTCAAGACGAAGAATAAATTTTCCGTTCTGAGAACGTGCAAACAAATAATTAAAAAGTGCTGTGCGAACGCCACCAATGTGCTGCATACCAGTTGGAGATGGTGCGTATCTTACACGAACTTCTTTCTCTGACATATAAAACCTCTAAAAAAATTATTTTCTTCTATAAAAGTGTTCTGTTATTTTAATGAAAAGAAGGATTATGCGCAATGTACGCTGGTCGTAATTAAATTTTCAACTTCCGAATGTCCTGAACCAGCTAACACTTGCTTATAAGCAAGTGGCATGGATTATTCGTTTTTATATTGAATAATGCAAATCATAGTTATATTCTATTAATGTAATAATTTTTATATAGAGGTAAATATAATGGCATTTGTTGACGAATTGCTTAAGAAGGCAAAAGCTGCAAACAAAACAATCGTTCTTTGCGAAGGCGAAGATAAACGCGTTGTAGAAGCAGCTTCTAAAATCGTAAAAGACGGAATTGCAAAAATCATTTTGATTGGAAGCGATGAAGATATTAAGGCTAGCGGTTCTAACGCTGATTTGAGCGGTGTTACAATCGTTGATCCTGCAAAAGATTCAAATGCAGACAAATATGCAGAGCTTTTGTTCAAGGCTCGTGAAGGAAAAATCAACAAAAAAACAGGGGAACCAGAATATGCTGATGTTGCAGCAGCAAAAGCCGCAATTCTTAAAGACCACACAATGTATGGTGCTTTGATTTTGAAAGCTGGCGATGCAGACGGATTCGTTTCAGGTGCTTGTCACTCAACAGCTAACACTCTCCGCCCGGGTCTTCAGGTAATCAAAACAGCTCCTGGCTTCAAGACAGTTTCTTCTTGTTTCATCATGGTAGCTCCAGAAGGCGGAAACGCTTACGTTCCAGAGGGAGTTGCAGTATTTGGTGACTGCGCTATCAACATTGAACCAAGCGCAGAAGAACTCTGCGACATCGCTCTGGCATCTGCTGATACAGCAAAGAAGATTGCAGGAATTGAACCACGCGTTGCAATGCTTTCTTTCTCTACAAAAGGTTCAGGAAACGATGCAAAATTCTATGACACAGTTTCTAAAGTTCAGAAAGCAACAGAACTTGCAAAAGCTGCAAAACCAGAGCTTGCATTGGACGGTGAATTCCAGTTCGACGCTGCGGTTGCTCCAGAAGTAGGAGAACTCAAGGCTCCAGGAAGCAAGGTTGCTGGACACGCAAATACATTCATCTTCCCTAACATTAACGCTGGTAATATTGGATACAAAATCTGTCAGCGCATGGGTGGCTGGATGGCAATTGGCCCAGTATGCCAGGGCTTTGCAAAACCATTGAACGACCTCAGCCGTGGCTGTAACGTAGACGATATCGTTGCAACAGTTGCCGTAACCGCTTTGCAAGCATAAATAATAAGAAAAAAAAGCCATGCGGGTCCCAGCGACGGCGTAAATCAGGGTACCACCCCCTCGCGGGTTCCCCCCTAATTTCCGCCTGCGTCCCACATGGCTTTTTTTATCTATTTTACTTAGCAATATCCTTAGTCACTATCCAGTGCTTCCAGGAAGTCCTTCGAATCTTCACGCTTCATAACAATAATCGTTATATCATCTTTTCTGTCAGCTTCGGCTACAAAGAATTTAACAGCATAAGTCAGTTCATTAAGAATGTGGTGGGCGCTTTTTGAGTGGTTTTCTTTAAGAATTTCCATAATGCGTTCCCGACCAAAAATTTCATGCTGTAAATTTTCTGCTTCAGTAAGACCGTCGGTAAAAGTAACAAGAATATCATCCTTGTTCATTGAAAAACTTACATCGCGGAATTTAACGTCAACGTTGTACATACCGATTGCTCCACACTGCTCAGAATCACGGTTACCTACAATTTCTTCACATTCGCCGCTTTCGGCTCTGTAAATAATAGGGCGTGGATGGCCTGCATTCGAATAATCTATATTACACTCGTCATTTTCCTTAAATTCCCTGATGCGCATCATAATTCCGGTCATGTAGTTATCAATCGCGCCTTTTGCAACAATCAAATCGTGGTTTACATCAAGAAGACATTTTGAAATCGGCACATCATAAAAGCGGCTTTTCTGGAAGGCATTATAAACGATGCTCTTAGAAAGCATTGTAACAAGGCTGGCTGCAACGCCGTGACCGGAAACGTCAAAGAGGCACATACCGTCAAGAGTTGTTCCCAATCCGTAGAAGTCAAAGAAGTCACCCGAAACTTCACTCAGGGGGTCGTAGGAAACGGCAATATCCCAGCCCTTGTAGCTTTTGTGGGGAGCCTGGAAAAGTCTCTGCTGTACAACCGAAGCCATCTGCAAATCAATGTTTGAACGGTGAATTCTTTCAAGCAGGCGTTCATTTGATTCGTGCAGGTTTTCGGTTTGCTTGCGGACTTCTTCCTGAAGGTTTTTATTCAAATATTCATTTTTTTCAAGGGCGCTTGCATGACTGTGCGACAGCATAAAGAGATAGCTGATGATATTGAGCTGCCAGCCGAAGTAACTGAAGAAAGGCAGGGTTGTAATTCCAAGAAATCCCCGGACAATGATATCTGCAATAACAGAAAGAACAAATGGTGCCAGACAGATTGTGATGTTAATTGCCCTGTACCTGCAGGCTGGAATCAGAATACCCCGGATAACGCAGTTTATAAAAATAAGTATATGGATAAAAGTTAGAAAAAATTCAATTTTAGTAATGCTGATAAGTTCGTCATAATTATGAGTGCTGTAAAGAATGATAATTTGTGCCGTAAGAATGACAACTCTTATGATATCAAGATATTTTTTCCTTGGAAGCGCAATATAGTTTCTTGCAAAGGAAATCCAGAGGGCAAAATCTACTATTCCGGTAAAACAGAGGCTTGTGCGGTAAAATTTATAAAATGGAATGCCTAAAATCTCATGCACAAAAGGCATGGCAGGAGCAAAAAGTGTACTGCAGAAAACGATGGTACAGAGGTTTAAAACAGCAAACCAGATATATGCAGGCTTATGATGATGCAGAATGAAAAGGAACAGAAATAAAATCATTGAGGCGAACATACCGCCTATATAGAACATATAGTTGTAGGTGTTCCAGAATGAAGTTATTTTTGCGGCCCGTTTGCTTCTGTACTGAGTTGAAACAAATGCCTTTCCTGAAATTTCTCCTTTTCCGTGATTGTAAACCTGAATTAAAATGGTATTCTTTCCGTTTGAATTAAGGCTTTCTTTAGGTAGATTGTAGATACCGGGAAGATAAAGCTGTGAAGTTTCTGTTGGCGGGAAGGAACCGCTTTGTCCTGCAAAGTTTCCGTTTATCCATACTTTATTTGCGAAATGTATGTAAGTAATAAAAAGTCCTAAATCTTTATATTGAAGCTCTTCGGGAAGGGTGAATTCAGCTTTTAGCCAGATAAAATGTCCGCCAAGTCCTACGATTTTACAAAGATTCTGTTTTCCAAATTTAAGGGGTTTGTTAATGGTTTCGATTTCTTCTGTAGTTGGATATTGAGAATGGTCAATAAGACCCCAGGTAAATTTGTCACTCAAATCCAGTTCTAGAGATTCTGTAGGAATTTTTTCATTGTGCACACCTGATATCACAATGAAGCTGGCAGTACAGATTGTAAGTATGACATAAAGTATGCAGAGTAATGATTTAAATTTAATCATATTTGCAACTTTAAAATTATAACATGTATTAAGATTTTTTAAACAAAAAAATGGAAGTGTCATTGCCGGATCAAGTCCGGCAATATATCAAATTGTTGGTTTTGTGAACCGCACTCACACACTTTTTATGTATAAAAAGTGTGCTTCTAGCGAGTACCCTTATTGCGTGCGGCCGTAAGGCATTCTTCCAACTTGCGGAGGCATCGAGCCGCACTACCTAGTTTTACTACGTAAAACTAGCCCTAGCGTGTACCCTTATCATATGGGATGCCTTCTGCCTTAGGTGCGCGTGAGTTCTGTGATGTAAAGGCAAGTACAACAAGTGAAATGATGTATGGCAGCATTTTGTAAACGTCGCCAGGTACAAGGTGGATTAAGAAGTCAAAAGCTGAGTAAGTGTCGGCTACAGCGCGGAAGGCACCAAAAAGCAGGGCACTTGCGGCAATCTTCAGAGGATTCCACTGACCAAAAATCATAACGGCAAGGGCAAGGAAGCCTGCGCCTGCAACACCGTACATAAAGTCCCACTGACTGTTTGCGGCAGAAATATAGATAATTCCTCCAACGCCGCCGCACAAGCCGGAAATCAAAACTCCGGAATAGCGCATTTTGAAAACGTTGATACCAACGCTGGCTGCTGCCTGAGGATGTTCACCACAAGCCATAAGACGAAGTCCAAAGCGGGTTTTGAAGAGAACTACATAGCCAACTGCAATCAAAATCAAAGTCAAAATCATGTAGATGTTGAAATCACCAAGAAGGAAAACCTTACGGTTTTGAATGTAATCAAGAATTGCAGAAGGATTCTGTCCTGCCGAGCGCGCATTATTAAAACTCTTTACAATTACAACCGAAGCCGCAGTTGCCAGCATATTCATGGCAGTTCCTACAAGAGTCTGGTCAGCCTTAAAGTTGATGGCGGCCACCGCAAGGAAAAGCGAATAAATCATGCCGAAAACAATGCTGGTCAAAATCGTCAGAAAAATAATGCAGATTGCTGGAGTTCCGGCAGGCAGGGAATACAAAACAAAGGCACCGCCAAGCGCACCCATAACCATAGTTCCTTCAAGACCCAGGTTGATGACACCACTGCGTTCGCTAAACATTCCGCCGAAGGCTACGAAAATCAAAACTGATGCGTAAATTAAAGTATATTGAATAAGTAACATAATCTTCCCCTTATCTTAGCTTTTTAGTCTCGGCTGTTTTTTTATCAAGAAGTTTTGCAATAAATGTTTTGAGAAGGAACATGAATGCGCAGCAGTAGATTATAATAGAAGAAATCAAATCAGCAATCTGAGGGTTGAAGTATTTAGTATCGATAAAGCTTCCGCCCTGAGTAATGTGCTGAATAAAGAAGCCTGCAAAAATTACACCGATTGGATTGAGGGCGCCAAGGAAGGCAACCGCAATTCCGTTAAAGCCCATACCGGGAACTACAGAGCTTGTCTTCCATGGCTGGATGTCTGTGAGGTAGTAAAGTGCAGCTCCAAGGCCTGCAATTGCGCCCGAAATAATCATTGTAAGGATGATGTTCTGCTTGTCTTTCATACCTGCATATTTTGCGGCGTGTTTGTTCAGACCGGTTGCACGAAGCTCGTAGCCCAGAACTGTTTTTGTAAGAACAATGTAAATTACTACGGCAACAATAATTGTAATCGGGATAGCGATAGAAACATATTCATTGTCGTGGAAGAATTTTCCAAGACCGCAGGTTGGCAAAAGTGAATGAGGTGAAGTTGCGGCAATAGAGAAGGTTTCAGATTTACCAACGTTCATAACCTTTTCATTCTGCATAAGGATGTTTACAAGATAAAGTCCAATCCAGTTCAGCATGATTCCGGCGATAACTTCGTTTACGTTGCATAGGGCTTTTAGAAGACCTGCAAGTGCCGCCCACGCTGCCGCAGCCAGAACTGCAAAAAGAATGCAGACAAGCCAAGGTAAGTGCCAGTAAAGTGCCGACCACAAGGTAATACCGATTCCGATACAGTACTGACCAGCGATTCCGATATTGAAAAGACCTGATTTATAAGCAAAGAGAACGCCGATTCCACACAAAATGAGAGGAACGGCCTTTACTAAAGTCTGGCCTAGGTAATACCAGCGTTTTCCAACGTTGCGGTAATACATAAAGTTTTTAAGAATTACGCTGATTGCTTTTGGTGCGTGTTCAGCGTTGATAATCAAAAGGATGATAAATCCGACTAATATTCCCAGAACGGCGCACAAAATTGCCGAAAGAATTGAATGAAATGAGCCGGAATCTAAAATTGCCTTGAATTTATTTGATTTTGAATCTGCCATTTTATGCCTCCACCTTGTTCTGACGTTTTGCACCGGCCATATAAAGACCAAGCTCCTCAGGTGTAGTTTCCTTAGGATTGAGCTCTCCGACAATTTCGCCCTCGTACATTACAAGAATGCGGTCGCTCAGGTTCAAAACTTCTTCCAGTTCATAAGAAACCAGGAGAACAGCCTTTCCTGCGTCGCGGTCAGCAATAATTGCTTTATGAAGGAATTCGATTGCGCCGACATCAAGACCACGGGTTGGCTGAACGGCAATCAAAAGCTTGTGGTCGTGCGAAAGTTCGCGGGCGATAACTGCTTTCTGCTGGTTACCACCACTCATTGCGCGGGCCGGAGTTTTACAGCCCTGACCGCTTCGAACATCGTATTTATCGATTAATTCCTGAGAGTAAGTAGTAACTTCCTTTGTCTTAATAAACTGATGCTTCTGGAATTCAGGCTCCCAGTAACGCTGCAGCACCATATTCTGTTCAAGAGTGTAATCGAGCACGAGTCCATGCTTATGACGGTCTTCCGGAACATGGCTCATGCCGGCCTTTGATTTTTCACGGATTGATTTCTTTGAAACGTCAACGTCATCAAGAAGGATTTTTGTTTCAGGGTTATGAACGAAATTTTCAAGACCAGTGATTCCCTGAATGAATTCCGACTGACCGTTTCCGTCGATTCCCGCAATGCAGACAATTTCGCCTGCGTGAACCTTAAGGCTTACGTCATTTACGGCAAGTTTTTTGTGAAGCTTGCTTGCAACGCTCAAATGCTGAATATCAAGGATAGTTTTTCCAGGCTTGCTTGGAGCCTTATCAACAGTGAACTGAACGTCGCGGCCAACCATCATGCGGCTGAGCTCTTCCTTATTTGTTTTGGAAATTTCAACAGTTCCGATGTAGCGTCCCTTACACAAAACAGAACAGCGGTCAGAAACTTCCATGATTTCGTTGAGCTTGTGAGTGATAAAGAGGATTGATTTTCCTTCTGCCGCAAGATTTTTCATAATCTGCATAAGCTCTTTGATTTCCTGAGGAGTAAGAACGGCTGTAGGCTCATCAAAAATCAGGATTTCGTTATCGCGGTAGAGCATTTTCAAAATCTCTACGCGCTGCTGCATTCCAACTGTAATGTCTTCGATTTTTGCGTCCGGGTCAACGGCAAGACCATAGCGCTGGCTAAGGTTGATGATTTTTTCGCGGACTGATTTGCGGTCGATAAGACCATATTTACAGGTTTCGCTGCCCAAAATGATGTTATCAAGAACTGTAAAAACTTCTACGAGCTTAAAGTGCTGGTGCACCATTCCGATTCCAAGAGAAGTAGCATCATTTGGATTTCGGATATCAACTTTTTCTCCATTCTTACGGATTTCGCCTTCTTCCGGCTGGTAAAGACCGAACAAAACGCTCATAAGAGTTGATTTTCCGGCACCGTTCTCGCCAAGAAGGGCATGGATTTCACCTTTTTTTAACTGCAGGGTGATATTGTCGTTTGCAATAATTCCAGGGAAACGCTTGGTTATGTTAAGCATTTCTATAATATAATTTTCGTTCATAAATTACATTATAAACGAAAACAATAGAAAAATCATTTAAAATAAAAAAAAGGTGAATCCCAAATGGAATTCACCTTACTAATTGTCAGCCCCGGCTCGCTAGTCTCGCCGGGAAGCATTTTCTCGTAAATCCTAAACTGGCCCGCTGTCGCAGCCCAGTTTTTAACGGATTTGCTATTATCGCTATTACTTAATATTCTGGTAGTAATTAACCTTAACAGAAGTAGCTGGAGCCTTGTCGATAGCGTTAGAAACTGGAGTTTTCTTTGCATAAACATCGCTTACGAGCTTTTTGTAGTCGTTCTGAGTGAATTTCTTCATTGACCATGTGTCGAGTGGAAGACCTACAAAGTTTACGTTCAAGTTAGTTCCAGAAACCAATCCGAGTGAAGAAACTTTTCCAGAGTAGTCAGCCCATTTACCTTCTTTGATAGCGTTGAGAACAGCTTCTACAGTAGCTCCCAAACCTTTCATAGCAGATGTTACACACATACCAGCACCGTAGTTGTTGATCAAAGCTGTCTGGTCTGTATCAACACCAATTACTTTTCCGCCAACTTTTGCAGCAGCTTCACAAGCAGATGTCCAGATACCGCCACCACAAGCGAATACAACTTCTACACCGCGGTTCTTGTACCAACCGTCCATTGTAGCTGTGATTGTCTGGTCACCGTAGAACTGACCACCGTAAACGTATTCAACAGTTACTTTGTCAGCGATTTTGAGTTCTTCAGCAGCCTTGTTAGCACCCTGAACGAAACCATAACCGAAGCGAACTACAGCTGGAACAGCCATACCACCCAAGAAACCAAGGTGACGATAGCCTTCTTTTACAGCAGCGTAACCTGCGAAGAAACCAGGAAGTTCCTCAGCATAAACTGCACAGAAAACGTTAGAAGGAACAGCAGCTCCTCCAAGGTCGCCTTCACCAATATCCAAACCGATGAATTTAGCATCATCATAGTCTTTTGCTACTTTTACGATAGCTTCACCAAAAAGGAATCCAGGAAGAACGATTACATTGTATCCGTCCTGATAAGCAGCGTCGATTGAAGCAACGCGGTCAGCTGTAGAGTCACCAGCTGGCTTGTAGTACTGGAAGTCCAATCCGTTAGCATCTGCATAGTCTTTACATGCCTGATAAGTTGTCTGATTGAATGACTGGTCTGTGATGTCTCCCGAGTCAGTTACCATTGCGATGCGAACGCTTGATTTAGCCTTCTTTGCTTTTTTTGCAGCAAAAGTTGATGAGCAAACCATTGCAACCATAAGAGCTGCAAGAATAATCTTTTTCATTTTTTACATTTCCTCCAAATGAAATTTATATAATTATAAAGCATTAGAGCTTTACTATCAATTGATTTTTGGGCGAGGAGACTTTCTGGACAGTAATGAAAATTGTAAAGTTTGTAGGAAATACTCCGTGACCGCAAGCCATAATTGATAAACATTCAAATATTTTGCTAATATTCCTTTATGGCAGAAAAGGAAAACTACATGCGCAGGGCGATTGAGCTTGCCCGAAACGGCCAGGGCTGGACTAATCCTAACCCGCTGGTGGGTGCTGTTATTGTAAAAGACGGCAATGTGATTGGCGAAGGCTGGCACCATAAGTACGGGGAACTTCACGCAGAACGCGAGGCTCTTAAAAATTGCCGGGAACGTGGAAATGATGCTGCCGGTGCAGATATTTACGTTACACTAGAACCCTGCTGCCATTTTGGAAAACAGCCGCCATGTAGTCAGGCTCTTGTAGAAGCCGGCATTAAGCGTGTTTTTGTCGGAAGCCGCGATCCCAATCCCCTTGTACACGGAAAGGGAAACGCTTTTTTACGCGAAAATGGCATAGAAGTTATAGAAGATTTTCTCCGACAGGAATGTGACGCTTTAAATCCTATTTTCTTCCATTACATTACAACTGGGCGTCCTTACATTGCCCTTAAATATGCAATGACCGCTGATGGCAAAATTGCAACAAAGACCGGCGCTTCAAAGTGGATAACTGGGGAAAAGTCCCGCGCCTATGTTCACGAGCTTCGTAACCGCTATGCCGCAATTTTGTGCGGAATTGGTACTGTGCTTGCTGACAACCCAATGCTGAATTGCAGAATGGAAGGCGGCCACAATCCCCTTCGAGTAATTTGTGACTCAAACTTACGAATTCCGCTGGACTGTCAGATTGTAAAAAGTGCGAATGAAATCCCGACTATTGTTGCCTGCGAGGAAGGGGTAGCGTCAGGGCAAGAGGCCGCTGAGAAAATCTCTGCACTAAAAACCGCCGGAGTAGAGGTACTGGAATTTTCTGCCAGCCCGGAAGGTGGCATTGACTTAGAGGCCCTTGTCCGCACCCTGGGCGAACGTAAAATCGACAGCCTATTAATAGAAGGCGGCTCTGAAATTAATTATTCCGCGCTGAAATGGGGCCTCGTAAACCGCCTGTACACTTTTATCGCGCCCAAGCTTTTCGGTGGAAGAGCGGCCAAAACCCCTGTCGCTGGTGCCGGCATTGAAGGCGTGGAGGAGGCCTTTACTTTCAGGCTGTCTAAAATCCGCCAGTTCGACGACGACATTTTGCTGGAATACGAAAAATAATTTTCCAATATTTTGCGATAAATTTTTTGACAAAAACAAATCCGCCACTTACTCTGTATATAACAAATTATATAAAGTTTGGGATTTTTTATGAAAATTCGACATTTTTTTGCTTTAGGATTTTGTTTTTTCTCACTAGCTCTTTCGGGGCAGCTTTATGCTCAGGAAATGGGCGAGGTAGACGAGGCTGTAATAGAAGAGGAAAGTGAAAGTCAACCTGGTCAGGCTGTTTCAGAAGCGCCTCAGAAAAAGCCTAATTTTTTTGTTCGTACAGCAAATTTCTTCATGCATCTTCCTTTTGGCTATGATTTAGGCTGTGAACCGACCCTGCACGGAAGCCTTACATATTTCAATCTAAAATACCGCTGGTCTGATGAAAAACAGATTTTTTCTAGACTGCTCTTTAATTATGGAACTACACTGGATATAGATCATAAATCCTATAAGAATATTCCTTCTTCCTATGTTTCTAAGTTCGAAAAGGAAGACAAGGCTATTGATTTTAAGCTTATTCCCTGGGGAAAGCAGGTTAATGTTGGAATGGAAAAAAAATCCTATTTTACAATTGAACCAGGTATGAATTTCCGAATGGAATTTGAAAATGGGGATGTGACACTGAAAAAAGAGGGAAGAGGTTCTGCTTATCCTGATGAGGATATTCTTTTTCTTTTTGAAATGTCGGAAAGTGAAAAAAGATATATAATCCGGCCTTATTATTCAACATCATTTAATGTGCCTGTCAGTAAAATATTTTCGGTTACTGTAGATGCTCTTTATGCTCCTTTATATTTTTACTGGTTCAATACTGATGTTAGCATAGATGTTAATTATTACAAGCGTCTTGAGTCTTCTACTGTAATCCCGCCTGCCAATGTTTCTATCAGAGATACAGTCAACGGAAAAGGATTTGCGGAAAACTATTTTGATACAAATCTTGTTTTCAGTCTTTTTAATGCTTTTGCAGTCTCTGGACGATTTATGTATGAAAGAAAACATATTGACGAATATGAGCTGACCAATGAATTAAAATTCCAGACTGCTACCTCCAATAAGTATGACAAATTAAGCCTTAAGTTTGGCGGTTCTCTGATTAATATTGGTAAGGCTGATATGCGAATTAAGACTGGAGTTTTCTACCAATGGGATTGGTCTTACAATCACAATGCTGACTCCTGGGAAAAAGAAGGCAAGTGGATTTTTGGTGTAGGAATGCGCAATCTTTATTAAGTTTTATATAAAACTA
Source organism: Treponema sp. C6A8 (assembly GCF_000619925.1). Taxonomy (GTDB): domain Bacteria; phylum Spirochaetota; class Spirochaetia; order Treponematales; family Treponemataceae; genus Treponema_D. The sequence goes on from NZ_JHVB01000010.1 coordinate 23,852, forward strand.
TATTGATTAAATTAGTTTTATATCGTACTATTTCCCCGTAAGAATATGTCATTCACGGGAATAATTGAAACTGTGGGCGTCGTAGCAAAATGCGATGCCTCCTCTTTTTTTATTAAAGCAGATAAAATTTTAGACGGAACTCATATCGGCGATTCTATTGCTGTGAACGGAGTCTGCCTTACGGTTACAAGGCTGACCCAGGGCGGATTTTATGCTGACGTAATGCCTGAAACCTTTTCCCGCTCAAATCTTGGAGAGCTGACTGCGGGAAGTCATGTAAATCTTGAACGCGCTATGGCAGCTGACGGACGTTTTGGCGGTCATATTGTGAGCGGTCACATCGACGGAAGGGGAAAAATAACAAAAATTCAAAATGACGGAAATGCAGTCCGCTTCTGGATTGCGGCTGATGAAAAAATCCTGCAGTTGATTGTAGAAAAAGGCTCGATAACGATAGACGGAATCAGCCTGACTGTGGTTAGCGTCAGCGATTCGGACTTTAGCATCAGCATTATTCCCCACACGCTTGGGGAAACTACGCTGGGCGAAAAGCGTGCAGGAGACAGCGTGAATCTGGAGAACGACATAATCGCCAAGTACGTGGAGCGGCTGCTGGGGGGAAGTGCAGCGCAAAGACTCCAGAGCGAGCGCGAAGAAAAATTATTAACATGGCTAGGAGAAGGGTAAGAGGCGGTAGAAATACTCTACGTAAAGCTGGCGCGAGGGAGCGGAGCGTGGGGCAAAAACACTTATTGTGTGGCTGCCGCGTGAGCGGCAGGTCTGATAGTTACTTTACCACACAATACGTGTAGCGCGATATCGCGCGGTTTTGAACCACGCTACGCGACCGGGAGCCAACTTTTAGATGAAATTATTTATACTGCTTTTACCCATGTATATATGGAAAATAACTTTAATACAATTGAAGAAGCCCTGGCGGATTTGCGGGCAGGAAAAATCATTCTTGTAACTGACGACGAAGACCGGGAAAACGAAGGTGATATGATTTGCGCCGCTGAATTTGCCACCACAGAAAACGTGAATATGATGGCAAGTTATGCAAAGGGCCTTATCTGCATGCCGATGAGCGCTGAGCGCGCAGAAAAACTTGGTCTTTCCCCGATGGTAGCGCTGAACACCGATAATCACGGAACCGCCTTTGCGGTAAGCGTAGACCATGTTTCTACAACGACGGGAATCAGTGCTGTGGAACGCGGAATTACTGCCCGCGCCTGCGTAGACGAAGCTTCCCGCGCCGAAGACTTCCGCCGCCCCGGCCACATGTTCCCCCTTATCGCGCGGAAAGGTGGCGTTCTTGTTCGTAACGGGCACACCGAAGCAACCGTAGACCTTTGCCGCTTAGCAGGCCTTAAAGAATGCGGACTTTGCTGCGAAGTTATGGCGGAAGACGGCACTATGATGCGCCAGGACGGCCTTTTTGAACTTGCCAAGCGCTTTGGAATGAAAATCATCACGATTGCAGCCCTGCAGGACTTCCTTCGTGTGAATGAAAAGCACGTTGTACGCGAGGCAAAGGCAAAGCTGCCGACTGAGTTCGGTGATTTTGATATTTACGGCTATGTAAACGATTTGACCGGCGAGCACCACGTTGCCCTTGTAAAAGGCGAAATCGGAGACGGTGAGGGCGTTCTCTGCCGTGTCCATTCTGAATGTTTGACCGGCGACGTTTTTGGTTCCCAGCGCTGCGACTGCGGTCCTCAGCTGAAGGCTGCAATGAAGCGGGTAAACGACGAAGGCAGGGGAGTTATTCTTTACATGCGTCAGGAAGGACGCGGAATCGGGCTGATAAACAAGCTTAAGGCCTACACCTTGCAGGAGCAGGGCTACGACACAGTTGAAGCAAACGTAAAGCTGGGCTTTAAGCCGGATTTGCGTGAATACTGGATTGGCGCTCAGATTTTGCGTGATTTGGGCTGCAAATCGCTGAGACTTTTGACAAACAATCCGCAGAAGATTTACGGTCTGGACGGCTTTGGACTTAAGGTTGAACGCCGTGAAGCTATTGAAATCACACCGCAGAAGTATGATTTGTTCTACATGATTACCAAGCGGGATAAGATGGGTCACATTTTGCAAATGTTGTAATGAAATTTTACAACTTCCGAATAACCCGTACATTTGCTTAACTTGCGCGCATTAGCACGCAAGTTGTAGGAGGATTTAATATGCATTTATTAGAAGGAAAGCTGGTTGCACCGGCAGGCATGAAGGTAGGAATCGTTGCGTCGCGATTTAACGAAATTATTGTGAACAAGCTGCTGGGGGGCGCGGTGGACGGACTTGTACGCCACGGTGTTAATGAAAACAACATTACAGCGGCATGGGTTCCGGGCGCATTCGAAATCCCTCTTGCGGCTGACAAAATGGCTGCCAGCGGAAAATACGACGCTGTAATTGCAGTAGGGGCTGTTATCCGCGGTTCTACAAGTCATTATGATTATGTCTGTGCTGAAGTTTCTAAGGGCGTAGCCCAGGCCAGCGTTAAAAACGGAGTGCCGGTAATGTTTGGTGTAATTACAACTGATAACATCGAGCAGGCAATCGAGCGTGCAGGCAGCAAAGCCGGCAACAAAGGCGCTGAATGTGCTGCCGGCGCTATCGAAATGGTTAATTTGCTTAGGAGTTTTTAACTAAGATTTTAAAATGCCGCCTGGCGGGAGAAATGAGGCGTGCCGTCAGGCAGTGCGAAGCTGCTTTGCTGCGAAGCACCGCGCGTAGCAAGCGCCGAATTGCGACTGGGTGACAGAACCCGCCCCAATAAAAAATTTGACAAATCCTCATTCCGTGCGAAAATTTAAGAATGAAGAAAAAACTTGCGGTGCTAAGCTGCGGCTGGTCGTATGATTTTTTGACAGATTTTATCAGCGGAATTAAGCGGGCTGTGGACGAAAAGGACACGGACGTTTACGTTTTTAACTGCTACAACTACGTCGAATTTAACGGCTACATCAACAATTCGGGATTTTCGATTTATAATCTGATAAATTATGAGGATTACGATGGGGTTATTATCCTTTCCGACCTTATTCAGAATGCCCGCGTGCTGGAAAAGGAGAGGCAGAAAATCCTGGCGGCGGGGAAGCCTGCAATTTCGATTAATCTTGCTATGAAGGATATCAGCTGCCTTAAGGTTGATAACTACACCGGCGCCTATGAGCTGATGACTCATCTGATAAAAGACCACGGGCTGACAGATTTTGCCTGGATTGGCGGAAAGGAAACTTCTATTGATATTGCGGAGCGCTACAAGGCTTACAGGACGGCGCTCAATGATAATAATATTCCTATTAATGTAGAAAATATCCACACAATTCCGACCAGCAGCTATAACGATGCCTATGAATATCTCATGACTGCGATGAAGGCTGGGGCGACTAAACCTCAGGCGGTTGTCTGCGCAAACGATTATATCGCGCTTGCGGTAATGAAGATTTGTGAAGAACGCGGTGTGAAGGTGCCTGACCAGATTAAGGTGATTGGCTATGGTGATACTGCATGGGGAAAGACAGTTGTACCTTCAATTACGACGGTACGAAGTAACGCCGAGCAGGTTGGTTTTGAGGCGGCGAACCGGGTGCTGAATCCGACCGGCGAAACTCAGATGCTTAAGATTAAAAGTTCAGCCTTGTACAGGGCTTCCTGCGGCTGCGAAGGCAAGTCTGCTCCTGGCGGAAAATCTTACGCGCTGGAAATTGTCGATAATTTGAACCAGAAGGAAAAGTTCAATACTCAGATTGAAATGCTGAACGACACTTTTTCTGAGGCTACCGACGTATTTTCCCTGCTTACAAATCTGGAAGGACTTTTTCAGAAGTCGCATCTTTTTGAAGGGTCGGATTTCTGTATCTTTTTGAAAGCGGACTGGTCCAGCGTTTTGATTAACACTGAAGAAAAACTGCCGCAAAATCTTTCCTATGGAACTCAGGTTCAGGCTATTGCTTCAATTCAGAATGACAAAAAATATCCGCGCGAGATTTTGAATGTGCGGGATCTTGTGCCGTCAAAAATGATAACCGAAGGCAGCAGCATTTTCCTTTTCATGCCGATTTACAACCACTCTTACGTACACGGCTACTATGTCTGCAAAAACTGCCTGAACTTTTTAAACAGTAACTTCGGCTATGTATGGACTAAAACCTTCGGAAATTCAATCGAACGCTTCCGAAAGAGAAATATGTTCAAGCAGATGAGCATGCGGAAATAGGCTGCTAAAAATTTTGCTTTCCTAAATTCCCGTGCTATAATTGATTTTAACATATTAATAGTGCGGGCTTTGAGCGGCTCGCTGACACAGGAGAAACAACTATGGGAAAGTACACTGGCACACAGACTGAAAAAAATCTTTTGGCGGCTTTTGCGGGAGAATCGCAGGCTCGTAACAAATACACTTATTTTGCTCAGGTTGCGGAAAAAGAAGGCAACGACAAGATTGCAAAAGTTTTTGAAAAAACTGCCCTCAACGAGGAAAATCACGCTAAAATTTGGCTGAAGGAACTTGCTGGAATTAACGACACAACTACAAACTTGAAAAATGCGGCTGACGGCGAAAACTATGAATGGACTGACATGTATGTTGGCTTTGCAGAAACTGCTGAAAAGGAAGGTTTCCCTGAGCTGGCTGCAAAATTCCGCGCTGTTGCTGAAATTGAAAAACGCCACGAAGAGCGCTATCGTTCACTTTTGAAGGACGAAGATACAAAAGAGCAGATTAAGAACGGAAAAATTAAGGTTTGGGAGTGCCTGGTTTGCGGTCACATCGTAACTGGCCCTGTTGCTCCTGAATTCTGTCCTACTTGTGGTGAAAAGAATCCGTACTTTGAAGTGCGCGAAGATAACTACGACTTAATCCTCACTTGGGGTCGATAAAAGAATCAACCTAAATGTGGCTCCCAGTCGTGTAGCGTATGCCAAAATCGCGCGATATCGCGCTACACGCTGATTGTTGCAAAGGAACTATTGAATTGACCGCTCACGCGGTCACAACAATCAGAGTGTTTTTGTCACACGCTACACTCCTTCGCGCCACTTTCAGCTTTATCTAGATAGCCGCAAGTGCGTTTTTGATGTCGGCAATCAAATCGTTTTTGTCTTCCAATCCACAGCTCATTCTTACAAGGCCTGCAGGAATTCCTGCGGCGGCAAGCTGCTCGTCGGTCATCTGGCGGTGAGTTGAAGTTGCAGGATTCAGACAGCAGGTGCGGGCATCTGCAACGTGAGTTTCGATTGCGGCAAGCTTAAGGTTCTTCATGAACTTTTCTGCTGCTGCGCGGCCGCCTTTCAATTCAAAGCTTACTACACCACAGCCGCCGTTTGGCAGATATTTCTGTGCAAGTTTGTAATATTTGTTGCTTGGAAGTCCCGGGTAGCTTACGCTTGCAACCTGAGGCTGTTTTTCCAGGAATTCAGCAACTGCCTGTCCGTTTTCTACGTGGCGAGGCATGCGAACGTGAAGTGATTCAAGTCCAAGGTTCAAAATGAATGCCGACTGAGGCGACTGAATACATCCCAAATCGCGCATAAGTTGAGCTGTTGCTTTTGTGATGAAGGCGCCCGCCTGACCGAAGCGCTCAGCATAAGTAATTCCGTGGTAGCTGTCATCCGGAGTACAAAGGCCAGGGAATTTGTCTGCATGTGCCATCCAGTTGAATTTTCCGCTGTCTACTACAACGCCGCCGACTGCTGCTCCGTGTCCGTCCATGTATTTTGTAGTTGAGTGAGTAACGATGTCAGCACCCCATTCAATCGGGCGGCAGTTTACAGGTGTAGGGAAAGTGTTGTCCACGATAAGAGGAACTCCGTGTTCGTGAGCAACCTTGGCAAATTTTTCAATATCCAGAACTGTCAAAGCAGGGTTAGCGATTGTTTCGCCAAAAACGGCGCGGGTATTGCGCTGGAAAGCCTTGTTCAATTCTTCTTCGCTTGCATCTGGAGAAACAAAAGTTGAATCAATTCCCATTTTTTTGAGGGTTACGGCTATCAAATTGAAGGTTCCGCCGTAAATTGAAGAGGATGCTACGATATGGCTTCCTGCTTCGCAGATGTTGAAAAGGGCAAAAAAGTTTGCAGCCTGACCGCTTGAAGTAAGCATAGCCGCAGAGCCCCCTTCCAAAGCTGCAATCTTAGCCGCAACATAATCATTTGTCGGGTTCTGAAGCCGTGAATAAAAATAACCGCTGGCCTCAAGGTCAAAAAGTTTTCCCATGTCCTCGCTGGTGTCGTACTTAAAAGTTGTAGATTGAATGATAGGAATCTGGCGTGGCTCGCCGTTTTTAGGTGTATAACCTGCCTGAACGCATTTTGTGTTGATAGACTGTTCCATAAATTGCCTCGAAAAGTGATTTTTTAATTATATTAAAGAGAATTAAGTATTTTCACAATACTATAGAAAGACTTTGAAGATTAGAAAATGCGCAGCGTGGGTTCGCGCTTTGCTAAGCTTTTTTCGCGATAAGGGAAATACAACGCGTAAATAAGCCTACAGAGCAAGCGTAGCTTGCGGCGAGCGAAAAGCTGGTGAAGCAAAGCACGGTTCCACGCGAAAGCATTTTCGCACTTACAAATACTTGACTTTATTATGACACTTTTGATACCATTTGTCATAATGACATAAAGACAATTAATGTCATAATAACAATCTATTTATATCTGATTAAAGGGAAAACTATGAAAAAATCAATTGCTTTATTATTTGCCGGTGCACTTGTTACCGGATTCGCTTTTGCAGGTGGAATTGAAAACAAAACAAACATGAGCACAGGTTATCTTCGTAACCCAAGCCGCAACGTAGAAGCAGAACGCCCTGAATCTTCCTTCTATAACATTGCCGGTACAGGCTTTATGGAAAAAGGTCTTCACATTGAAGCTGGAAACCAGTTCATTTTTAAGGAGTACTCAAATACTATTGCAACAAATGTAAAAGATCCTTCTTCAGGTGCCGTTCTTGTTAAAGATGGAACAAAATCAAATGATGAAACAATCGTTTGGTTCTACCCGAATATCGACATCGTTTATAAATGGAATAATTTCGCTTTCTTCGGAAACTTCGGAATTTATGCCGGTGGTGGTAAGCTTGAATATTCAGAAGGAACAAGCGTAACTGCACTGGCATTCTTGGGAAAAGCTGGCGAGGCAAAAACTGCTGCTGCTACAGCCTATGCTAAAAATGATATGGCTAATTATGCAAAATATGGAACACAGGCACAGAACCTTTAAAAAGCTGCATTAAACCACTCCCTCACAATTTCTTCAATCACTTATGGTGAGCAGATTGGTCTTGCTTACAATCTCTTCGACCTTATTTCACTTTCTGCCGCAGTTCGCTTTTTGCAGGGTGACCAGAAACTTACCCTTGAAAGCCCATATTTCAATGCTATTTCTGGTGAAGGAAACGAAGTAAGCTGTAAGTCATTCGCCTTTGGTGTAAGTCCTGTATTCGGTGCTCACGTTCGTCTTTTTGAAAAACTTGATTTGGCTGCTCAGCTTCAGGTAATTACAAAAATGAAGTACGAAGTAAACAGCGTAACAGGAAAGAAAATTGCCGCTCAGATTGGTGATAACGGAATTACAGAAGATACAACTTTCCACTCAGATATTCCGACTGTATTGAACCTTGGCCTAGGTTACCGCGTAATCGAGCCTCTTTATTTGAGTACAAGCTTCAACTACTACTTCAATAAATCAGCTGACTGTGATTCTGTAATCGGAACAAACTCTTATGATGATTCATTCGAAATCGCTCTTGGCGCAGACTACAAAATCAACGATTTCGTTCTTGTAAGTGGTGGATTTGCTTACGGTAAACAGGGAACAACAAGCTCTGCAAACAATGTATTCAACCCGATTCTGGACAGCTTCCAGATTGGTTTTGGTGCAGAAATCAAGCCAATTAAAATCCTTACAATTACTGCCGGTGGAACCTGGGTTAAGTATTTTGATACAACTTATACAAAATCAGGATATGACATCGACTTAAGCAAGAAATTGTTCATGTTCTCGGTAGGAGCAAGTCTTAAGTTGTTTTAATCAACTTTAAAATTGGCTCCCGGTCACAAAGCATGGTTCAAAACCGCGCAATAATGCGCTACACGCTGATTGTTGCAAAGAAACTATAGAATTGACCGCTCACGCGGTCACAACACTCAGAGTGTTTTTGCTCCACGCTACGTTCCCTCGCGCCAGTTTTTTCTTCCTAGTATCCTAACTCTTCCCCAACTAAAATCACTTTGATGCGGCCCGGTACGCGGCTCATTCTGGTTACTACGAACTGGCAGCAGATTGAGTCGCCGAAGCACTCGCCGCATTTGCCTGTTACGGCGCAAGGGGTCTTGCAGTCAAGGCGGATGCAGTTAGGCGGTGTAGCAATGTTACGTACGCGGCGGATACCATCTTCCACATTTGTAACAACCTTATTCATTCCTGCAATTACGATTACACTTTCAGGGCCGTAAATCAAAAAGCTTACACGGTTTCCGCGACCGTCAATATTTATAAGTTCGCCGTCCAGAGTAATGGCGTTTGTGCTCATCAAAAAGGCGTCGGCATTTACAGTTTTTGCCTTGAGCTCTTTTATTTCTTCTGCTGTTTTGTAATCTTCGCGGACAATCAGTTCGTGACCGGCTGCTTTTACAGCGTCCTTAAATCCGTTTTCGTCCAGAGTCATCGAGCCGCCGTAAGCAACTGATTTCTTTTCTGACTGGCCTTCCTCTGTGTGTGCCAGAAGTTCGCAAAGCTTCTTTTTTGCTTCCTCGACATTTGCGCAGTAAAAACCTTCCATCTTGCGTTTGCTGAGATTTTTGATAATCCCGGCAGCCTGAACCTCATAAAACTTTTCTTTTGGACTTGCCATAAAATGCCCCTATAAAAACTAAAAATATGCGTATATAAATATAGCATTAAAGCGGCTGGCGTGCGAGAAATTTCTGTTTTTAGGTCCGGCATTTTTTCAAATGTCAAAAATTCAGCCGGATTTCGAAAAAAAAACTTGACAGACAAAATGTAAGCGTTTACATTTTAACTATGAAAGCGCTTACACAGATAACTACAATGCAGGAACTGGCTGATGCTGCGGGAGTTTCTCTTGCCACAGTATCAAGGGTATTAAACGGAAGCGATAAGGTTTCTGAAAAAACGAAGGAAAGCGTCATGGAGTTGGTCCGCCAATCCGGCTTTTTCCCGAATGAAACTGCGAGAACCATGGCCGCAGGAAAATCCAGACTTATTGCCGTAATTCTTCCGGATGTAGAAAACCCTTACTTTTCACGACTTCTTTCAGAAATCGAAAATCAGTGCGTGGGTCATGGCTATTCAATGATTTTCTTTAACTCCAAGGGTGACAGTGAAAAGGAAAAGGACATTGTAAACAAAATGATGGCACGTCAGGCAGACGGAATGTTTATTGCCATGACAAAGTATAAGTCAGAATCAATTCCGGTTCTAACTCAGGCGACCTTCCCGGTTGTCGTAATGAGCCAGAATATTGAAGGCTTGAATTCTGTCTGCATTGATCATCAGGAAGGTGGTGCTCTGGCTGCAAGGCATTTACTTGAAAATCACTGTGAGTCATTTTTCTTTTTCGGCCGAAAAGATGATGAAAAATTTACAGGATTTAAAGAGGAACTGCTGAAAGAAGGAATTGCAGAGGAAAAAATTCAGACCTTTGGTGACAACGACTGGTATTCTACAAATTTTGATGAAGCCTCAGGTCAGATGGATTATTTTATGCAGAAAAAGCTTTCTGACCGGAAAACCGGTCTTTTCTGTGTAAATGACCTTTTTGCGGTTCGTGCAATCAGAGCTGCCCACAGAAACAATGTCAAAATTCCAGACATGCTTAGTCTAGTAGGTTTTGACAATACAATGATATGCGACATGGCTTATCCGACTCTGACTTCAATCAGTCAGCCGCTGGAAGAAATAGCCGCCGAAAGCTTTAATCTTTTGTGCCGCAAAATAAAAGAAGGGAAGAATGGGGAAAAATGTCCGCAAAGCATTATCTTCCATCCGTCTCTTGTAAAAAGGGAATCCTAAGGCTTGGCCGGCTTCCTTTTATTATGAAAAGTAAATTATGGAGAATTTTATGAAAAAAACGAATCTAATTTTGTGTGCAGCTTTACTGGCTGTATCGGTTTTTACGGGATGTAAAAAGTCTGGTAAATCAAATTCAATCAGCATTATGTTCCAGGGTTCGGATTCTGAACAGGCCGCAATCAAGGCCTGCTCAGAAAAATTTACAAAACAGACTGGAATTAATGTTGAGCTTTTGTACACTCCTCACGATTCTTATACATCTAAGCTTGCAAGCTTTATTAAAAACAAAAATGTGCCTGATATCATCAGTGTTGATGGTCCTGTTCTGGCAAGCCTTGCATGGTCAGGCGTTATTCAGTGCGTAGAGCCTTATATCGATTCAGAAATCATAAAAGATATGACACCTTCTAACATTGCTCAGTGTACTTATCCTGTAGACAATAAGCTTTATGCCATCAGTTATGCAGATTCAACAGTATTACTTTACTGTAATAAAACATATCTTAATAAAATTGGTGCAAGAATTCCAAAATCGGTAGAAGATGCCTGGACAATTGAAGAATTTGACGACATCCTTACAAAACTTGCTGCCCTTCCTGAAGTTACATGGCCTCTTGATTTGATGTGGGCATGGAATATTGCGGGTTCTGAATGGGGAACTTATGCTTTCTATGAATGTCTTGCTTCCGGTGGTTCTGATCTTATTGACCGCGCAACATGGAAGGCTGACGGAACTTTGAATAGTCCTGAATCAGTAAATGTTTTGAAATACTTCCAGAAATGGGGTACAAAGGGCTGGATTGTTCCAAAATCTGCCGGAGAAAACACCCTTTACAATGACAAGCGTCAGACAGCTATTGCATGGAACGGAAACTGGAACTTCCTTACCTGTGAAGCTGCTATGGGTGACGAAGTAATTGCCCTTCCTCTTCCTAACTTTGGAAAGGGAACTCGTACTCCAAACGCAACCTGGATCTGGGGTATTTCTGCAACAAGTAAAAAAGCTGATAAAGCCGGAAAATTCCTGAGCTTTATGATGACTGATACAGACTTCCTTGATGCTATGGAAGCAAATGCCTGCTATCCTGCATTGAAAAAGTTTGCAGCCCGCTGTGAAACTTATATGGATCCTGCAAAAATGGCTATTGCTTATGAGCAGTCAAACTACGCTGTAAGCCGTCCTAACCATCCAGCTTATCCGACAATCACACTTGCTTTCTCTGATGCATTTGAAGCTGTTCTTAACGGCGCTGACATCAAGACTGAACTTGATAAGGCTGCCCAGAAAATTGATGAAGACATCAGCGATAACGGCGGATATCCTCCATTTGGAAAGTAATAATAATTAAAACTATCCCGGAAGAATTAACCTCCTGATTTTTCCGGGACTTCCCTCTAATTTTTTTTCAGAGAGTAAAATATGAAGAACTCAGTATTTAAATCCCTTGGGGAAAAGAATATCCGGCAGGAAATCTTAATGCTTCTTCCGGCCTGCGTACTGCTCATTATTTTTATGGTTGCGCCTTTTTTTTCAGCTTTCGGCCTTTCGCTTTCAAATCAAAAGCTGATTCCAAATCCTATGGTTCCGGCCAAATTTATAGGATTAAGAAATTATATTCAGATTTTTAAGGATATAAGCTTCTGGCAGGCTTTTAAAAACGTAATTCTATTTACGCTTATGGTAATTCCCCTGCAGTGCGGCTTTGCCCTTTTGATGGCAAATGCACTGAACAGAGTCAGATTTATCAAAAGCTTTTTGAGGAGCATGTTTTTTCTTCCATATATTACTCCAATGGTTATTGTAGCCGTAATCTGGAAATCTATTTATCAGTATCCGGACGGTATTGCAAATCTTGCCCTTAAAGTTTGTACTCTTGGTCTTGGAAAACCTTTAGACTGGCTGGGAAATAAAAATTCAGCCCTGATTGCAATTACTCTGCTTTCTGCCTGGCAGGCTTTCGGTTTTCAGATGATTGTTTATCTTGGTGCCTTGCAGAGCATTCCTTCTTCACTATATGAGGCTGCAAATATTGATGGTGCAAATTCCCGTCAGATTTTTTTCAATATCACCTGGCCAGCCCTGAAAGAAACAAACACCCTTGTTCTTATTATTACAACAATTCAGGCTTTAAAACTTTTTACTCAGGTAAATATCATGACAAAGGGTGGTCCTAACGGTGCCACAAATACCCTTGTTCATTATATATATCAGAGCGGATTTACAGGACAAAAAATCGGCTATGCTTCGGCCGCTTCTGTAATTCTCTTCCTTTTGATTCTTGTGATTTTCCTTGTTCAAAATAAGCTTTTGCGTGGAAAAGAAGAAAAATCACGGGACTAGCTGAACTGGAGATATTATTATGGTAAGAAATAGACAAAAAGATTTATATTTTGCAGGCTTTCTATTTATTCTTGGACTTCTGATTATCACTCCGATTTTCCTCATGTTCATTTCTTCGCTCAAGGATGACAGATATGAAATTATGCGTGATATGGGAAGCCTTAAGGCCTTTTTTGTTCTGCATCCGACTTTACACAACTTTAAAGAAGTGCTTTTTGAGTCAGTTCAGAATTTTGGCCGTTCATTTATTAATTCTATAATCGTACTTTCGGTTACTGTCGTGCTGACTTCGATAGTCTGTTCCATGGCAGGTTATGCCCTTCAGAGGGGAAAGCTTAAAATCAAGAAATTTATCTTTCTTGTAGTTCTTTCGCTTTACATTATTCCGATGGAAGCAATCATGCTGCCTTTGATGTATCAGGTTTCTTCATGGGGGATTACGGATACTTTTTCCGTGCAGATTCTTCCTTTTGTGGCAAGTCCGCTTTACATCTATCTTTTTTATAATTATTTTAAGGAGATTCCTGTTTCGCTTTCGGAAAATGCCGAGCTGGAAGGAGCTTCTTTCTGGCAGATTTTTAAGGACATTTATCTTCCGATGAATAAAGCCCCGATTATCACAGTCTGTATTCTTCAGGGAATGGATATGTGGAATCAGTATTTGTGGCCGCTGCTTGTTACAACTGACCAGAAGGTGCGCCCTATGTCTGTTGCACTTTCGTCTTTTACAGGAACAGGCGGAGATATTTACTGGGATCAGCTTATGGCGGCTAGCGTTGTAATGCTTCTGCCGGTTCTTGTGCTTTTTATTATTTTCCAGCGAAACTTTATAGAATCAGTCGGTTCTTCGGCGGTTAAGGGATAATTTTATGACTGACACATTATTGAAGGCTCAGAAAAAACAGGATGAATTGACTGGCATTATTGCGACATCAGAGGAAATTAAAGACCAGAGGCCTCTTTTTCATTTTGCAACTCCCGGCGGCTGGTGTAATGACCCCAACGGCTTTTCTGAGTTTGCTGGTAAAATTCATCTTTTTTATCAGTATCATCCATATTCAACACAGTGGGGGCCCATGCACTGGGGCCACGTTACATCTGGCGATTTTCTTAAATGGCAGCTGGAGCCGGTAGCCCTTGCTCCTGACTGTGAGGCTGATTTTAAAGGCTGTTTTTCCGGGACGGCAATTGAATATGAAGGAAAGCACCTCCTTGCCTATACCGGAGTTTCTGAAAATGAAGAAGGTGAAGTTCAGAACCAGTGTTTAGCCTTTGGGGATGGAAAAAATTACAAAAAAGTCAGCAGTCAGCCTGTAATTACTGCACGCGATATTCCTTTTGATTATATTCATGCCCACTTCCGCGATCCAAAAATCTGGAAGAAAGATGGAAAAATCTATATGATTTGCGGACTTAAGCAGAAGGACGGAAAAGGCTGTCTTGTAATGTTTGAATCAGCGGATGCAAAAAAATGGACTTACAAAGGCGTGATTGATTCAAGTCGTGACGGACTCAGCACTATGTGGGAATGTCCGGATATTTCTGTAGTAAATGGAAAAGAGCTTCTGATATTTTCACCTCAGGAGATGAAGGAAAATTATCAGCTTGGCTTTCACGATGGCAACAACAGCATTTATGTAAGCGGAAAACTGGATTACGAAAAATGCATTTTTACCCGCGAGCGTCGTCCTGAAAATAATTATACTGCCGCCCTTGTTGATTATGGAATTGATTTTTATGCCCCTGAAAGTCTGCAGCTTTCTGACGGCCGCCTTATTATGACAGCCTGGATGCAGGCCTGGGAATCTTATATTACACCGGAAAATTACATCTGGTCGGGAATGATGACTCTGCCCCGCGAGCTTTCCTTAAAAAATGGAAGGCTTTACCAGAAGCCTGTAAGGGAGCTTGAAAGCTGGAAGTCTGATGCCAGGGCAGGAGAAATTGCCGGCGGCAAAAATGAATGTATTTTTAAAAAGGCCAGGAGGCATTTTGAACTGGATCTTAAAAGTCAGTCCGCTTCTGGTCAGATAAATCTGAGTCTCGCGGGCGGGACTGAAAAAGTGATGCTCAAAATCAATCTGGATGATAAATCCATTTCTTTTGACAGATCAGAAAGCCTTGTTGCGGGAAAAATTCCTTATAGAAAGGCAAAAATCAGAACTGAGGAAAATGCCGGCGGGGAAAACAGCCAGACCGGCGGAAAATTTAAATTTCAGATAATCTGTGATACCTGTTCGCTGGAAGTTTTTATAAATGACGGAATTATGACTTTTACCAATATTTTTTTTATGAGTGATGTTTTATCTGATTTAGTCATTGAAAACGGTACAAATCAGTCACTCACTTATGATTTCTGGAAAATTCAGGAGAAGAACTAAATGAAAAATGATGTAATTGCTCTTGGTGAGCTTTTGATTGATTTTACGCAGAATGGAATAAGTCAGGCCGGCAACTGGATGATGGAAGCAAATCCAGGCGGAGCTCCCTGCAACGTGCTTGCCATGCTTACAAAACTGGGGCATAAAACTGCTTTTCTTGGACAAGTCGGAAATGATATGTTCGGAAAAATGCTGAAGGACAGAGTTTCCGCAATCGGAATTGATGTATCAAATCTTATTTTGTCTGATGAATACAATACTACTCTGGCTTTTGTTCACACAGCCCCGGATGGCGACAGGGATTTTTCTTTTTACCGGAAAACCGGCGCTGATGCTTTTTTGAAAAAAGAGAGTATTAAGGCTGAGGCTTTTAAAAATGCCCGTATTTTCCATTTTGGGACTCTTTCCATGACAAATCCTGTTATAAACGAAGCCACAGAATTTGCTCTGGAAAAGGCAAAAAATGCAGGACTTTTAATTTCATTTGATCCGAATCTTCGCAAGCCCCTCTGGGATTCCCTTGAAAAGGCAAAAGAGCGCATCTGGTATGGAATTTCTGTCTGCAATATTCTTAAAATTTCTGAGGATGAACTTGAATTCATCACAGGCGAAAAGGATATAAAAAAGGGAATCTCCGCAATCAGGGAAAAAAATAAAATTCCTTTGATTACTGTCACAATGGGAAAGCATGGAAGCGCTTCTTCTTATCTTGGAAAGGATGGAAGCGAGCTTTTCCTCGAGGCTGAAACTTTTTCAAATGTAAAAACAATTGATACAACAGGAGCCGGCGATACTTTCTGCGCCTGCATACTGCATGAAATACTTAAAAATGGCTATGAAGACTTTTCTATGGAAAGAATGGGGGCGATGCTGAGGTTTGCAAATGCGGCTTCTTCCCTGATCACTACAAGGAAGGGGGCCCTTTGCGTAATGCCGGATCAGGCAGAAATTTTAAAATTAATTGAAGCAGATTAGTAAAGTTATTACTGAAGCCAGGCTTTCAGAAATTATGAAAGCCTGGCTTGGTGATAAAAAGCGCCGGCATAAAAAACTTTTATAAAAGAAATTCTAGCGTTTCCCGATTTTTCATTTATAATTATTGCTATATAGCATATTTTAGTTTTAAGGAGACGAATATGAAAATGAGATTTTTTAAGTGCAAACATTGTGGCAAAGTTATTGCAATTCTTAAGGAAACAGATGTTCCAACAATCTGCTGCGGCGAGGAAATGGTAGAGCTTCACGCCGGAACTACTGACGGTGCAGTTGAAAAGCATGTTCCTGTAGTAACAACTCATGACAATATTGTAGAAATTAACGTTGGTTCGGTTGCCCACCCAATGGAAGACAAGCACTATATCGAATGGATTGCCCTTCAGTCGGCTCAGGGAATTCACATTAAAACTTTGAAGCCGGGCCAGGAACCTAAGGCAACATTTGCAGTTGTAGACGGCAATACGGTAAATGAAGCCTATGCCTACTGTAATCTGCACGGTCTCTGGTCTTCAAAGTAGAAAAAAAATGGGCGAGTTGAATTACCAACTCGCCTTCCGGGCTCCACTACGTTCGGTGCTTCGCACTTCCCCTCCAGCCTCGCGCCTGGGGTCGCCTTAATTTTTTCTGTATAACATACTAGGTCTTCCGCCGGTTTCGTAATTAATGCTTTCTTCCACTTCACCGCTTCCAACCAAAAAGTTCATGTATCGTCTGATTGTTACAGAAGAAAGGCCTACCTTATCAGCAATTGCTTCTCCAGTACACCAGCCGTCCTTTGAAACATTCTCTTCAAAATAATCACGAATCAAACTGAGGGTTTTTTCCTGAATTCCTTTCGGATATTCCTTTCCGCCCGCTTTTGTCGTATTTGTGATGATGCTGTCTACGCTGCTCTGATTCAAAACTGCAGAATCCTTAAAGGCCTTGCGGTTTGCCAGGAATTTTTCAAGCGCAATCTGAAAGCGTTCATAGGCAAATGGCTTAATCAAAAAGTCGATAACGCCCAGGTGCATTGTGTCTTCAAGTGTTGCAACGTCGTTTGCGGCCGTTACCATAATTACTTCGGAGCTGATTTTTTTCTGCCGGATATTTTTCAAAGTTTCAATGCCGTCCATATCAGGCATGTAAACGTCCAGAATCACAAGGTCGGTAGGATTTGCTTCAAGAAAATCCAGGGCGTCTTTTCCGTTGCGGCAGCTCCCGATTACCTTGAACTGCTTGTTTTTGCAGACATACTGCTCGTTTATCATTGCGACCATAGGGTCGTCATCAACTATCAGAACTTTGTAAGAATCCATTATTCAGCCTCCACCTGAGAATCTGAGCCATTCTTCTTGAATGTTACCATAAATGAGGTGCCTACGCCCACCTGACTTTCAAAGCTTATATTTCCGCCAAGGCTTTCAATCAGTTGTTTTGTGTGGTAGAGGCCAACTCCTCGTCCCTTTCCCTTTGTTGAAAATCCGTTTAAGAAGACGTTTTCGTAATTTTCCGGGGCAATTCCGCAGCCTGTATCATCTACAGTGATTAAAAGCTCGCCCGGCTGGGTAAATACTCCGAATTCCAGCTCGCGTAAATCAGAATTTGTTGAATTCATAGAGTCCAGGGCGTTATCAATCAGATTTCCGACAATTGTAACCAGGGCTTCTGACGGCAGGTTGATGTCAGAATTTTTGTAAGAAATTCCCTCGCGCAGGATAAAACGCACATTACATTCAGAACTTCGGGCGATTTTTCCAATCAAAAGGGCAGCTAAGGTTGCGTTATCAACGGCGTGCATAATGACGCTTAAAGTTTCCCGTTGAATAATAGAAATATTTTCAATGTAGGAAACAGCCTTTTCGTACTGTCCGATCTGGATGAGGCCCAAGATTACGTGAAGTTTGTTTGTAAAATCGTGGTTGTTTGCCCGCATGGAATCAACAAGGTATTTTGTGCCCGAAAGATCTTCCATCAGTTTTGTGTATTCAGTCCGGTCGTGAAGAATGGCCGCTGCACCGATTACGCTGTTTTCTTCTTTAATCGGGATACAGTCAATCAGAACCGGAGTTTTATTTTCCAGAGTTTCCTGAAGTCCGAATTGAGAAGTTCCGTCGCTGATTACAGGCATAAGGAATTTTTCTGCAAAAACGTTCTTTTTTATCAGCTCGACTTTTTCATTTTCACCGCAGCAGTTGAGAATTTTTTTTGCAACGCCGTTTGAAAACTGAATGTTGCCGTGGCGGTCAATGGCGATGATTCCGTCGTTAATCGATTCAAGAATGTTGTCGCGGATTTTATACATCGAAGTAAAGGTATCCGGCTCAAAACCAAGCAGGCGTTTTTTGATTTTATGGGAAACTCCCTTTGAAAGGAAAAACTCAATCAGAATTGCGCCAAGAGTGATTGCTGCAAAAAGCATGATTGTCTTGATTGTAATTGAGTGAATTGTTGTTTTAAGCACGATTGCCATCAAAAAGCCGTCGTAATTTCCGTCCTTGTCAAAAAGGGCGTAGTAGGTTCTTCGCTGAGGGCCGGAAGGACCTATGTCACTTTCTGTGTAAAAACCGTTCTGATGCTGGGTAAGGTCAGGCACTTTTCCGTCGTAGAGGGTGCCTATTAAAGCATGATTTGTGTGGTAAAGTCTGATATGGCTTTTGTCTACAATAGAAATGACGTCAACTTCCGGCAGGCTCTGCTCGACTGAATCAAAATAAGAGCGTAAATCTTCCGGTGAATAGTCCCGTGTAAAGCTGTAAAGGCGGGAAATCAATTCTGCCGTGTTCTGCAGGTTTAAGTCGAAGGCCTTGTCGTGGGCATTTACGTTGATGGCGGCCCCGCCGAGACTGAAGAGAATTGTAATAATGATGATAAGAAGAAGATGAGTGTGCTGGATTTCTCTTCTGATATTGTCTGCCGATTTATTTTTCATATTTTAATTTTAACACAAAATAGCTTTTTAAGGCTTTTTTAACTCTTTTTAAACTAAAAAAAATGAAAAAAACTTGGAAAATATTTTTCTTTCTTTCAAAAAATTGTGAATTTTTTGGACTGGATTATACTAAGGTCAAGATTAAAAAATGGTAAAGCTAAAAAATTGCTGCATCGCAATTTTTCTTAACGCTTTGCTATAGAACACCGCCCGCTCTGACCGGCGGGCTTACACAGGAGTTAGATAAAATGTCTTTAGCACCGATTTTTGAAAGCCTTATGCTTATCTGTTTTGGTTTTTCTTGGCCTTTGAATGTTCTTAAAGCTTACAGAGCACGCACAGCAAAAGGAACAAGTCTTCCATTTATCCTTTTGATTATTACCGGTTATATTGCTGGTATTATCGCAAAGTTCTTGAATCATGCTGTCGGTTATGTTCTTGTTGTTTACTTCCTGAACCTGACAATCGTTACAACAAATCTTCTGGTTTATTTCAGAAATCGTGCATTAGATAAGAGAACAGCAGTTATCAGCTATCCAAAACGTGAAACTTTGGGTGCATAAAATATAAAAACGGAGGTAACATTATGAAAGCATTTGATTTTGATTTTTACAGATTTCCTAAAGTTGAAAAAGCAAAGGATATGACAGTTTTGTTTGGAGGAAGCACAGCAAAAGTAATTCCTGTTGCTGAACTTTGCAAATCTTTCGGTTTCAACTTTAAGGTTGAAAACGCAAGTCTAGAAAATCTTTCTATTAAAAATGCAAAAGTACAGTTCAAACATGCAGCAGAATCTTTGAAAGCTGAAGCTCTTATCGTTCAGATTGGCGAAAACGATATTGAACTTTTCAAGTCAAACCCAACAGAATTCGATTCTCTCTATCTTGATTTCATTAGTTACCTCAAATCTGTTAATTCTAAAATGAGAATCCAGCTTGTTTCAATTTGCAATCCAACTGCAAGCCAGACAATCGGCGACATGAACCGCCACATCAAGGCAATTGCATCTTCTGAACGCTGCGAATTCTTCAACATTGAAAGCGCAAAACTCTGGAAGCCATGCTCAACAACTGCCGCTGCTTCATTCCTCTACCGTGTAGGATTTGACAGCCAGCTTACAGTTAAGCATCCGCTTTACGACACAGCAAAGGCTTTGTTCAGCTATCTCTATTCTGAAAACGCCATTGTTGAAACACACAGAAACGCTTCTTAGTAAAATAGTTTTTTAGGATTATAAATCCACCAATATTACGGAACCGGTACAATTCCACTAAAAATGTCAGCATATTGAGCGGTTCCTAGCAACTGCTTCGCAGTTGTATTCAGAAATTAATCCACCAATAATAAAACCTTTCCCCAGGGCAAGTTTTGTTCTGGGGATTTTTTTTAACGTTAATAAATAATTTTAATAAAACTAGCACGAGGGAGCGGTTCATGGGATAAAAACACTTTTTTTGTGGTGGTCGCGAAAGCGACCTGTTCTATAGTTTCTTTGCCACAAAAAACGTGTAGCGCATTATTGCGCGGTTTTGCACCATGAACTGCGACCGGGAGCTTTTTTTTTTAGAAAAAATCTTTTATTTATTTGACACAGAAAAATAAATCCGCTATATTTTCCTAGTTTTAGTGTGCTTTTGCGCGCTTATCTTTACATGGAGGCTGAAAATGACTTTTAATTTTTCCTTTAAAAGCTTTAACTTTTTCTCATTTAGCTTTTTTAGCTTTGCATTTTCAGCATTTTTTAATGGTAAAGATATGGCGTTTGGAGGTAAAAGCACATGGAAAACTGGAAGAAAAATAGAAGAAATAAGATAAACTCAAATACAGCACTGAATCATCTGATTCATACTGACATTAAAGCGATATTATTTTTACTGGGATTCGACAGCCGAAGCCATAGTAATGATAATGTCGCTTTTTTTGTCTTTAAATAGTTTTTCTCAATCAAACAATTATTTTTATATAGGAGATAAACTATGGAAACAAAACCTTACAAATTAGCAAGCAGAGAATATAAAAAAGAAGATACAGTTGTGGAAATCCCTAACAGCCGCGGGCAGATTGTGCGCGTGGGAGGGCCTAGAATAGTTACGATGGCGGGGCCATGTGCGGTAGAAAGCAGGGAACAGATGATGGAAATTGCGGCTTCGGTTGCGGCATGCGGGGCTGTCATGCTGAGGGGAGGGGCCTACAAGCCAAGAACTTCGCCTTACTCTTTTCAGGGACTTGGCGAAGAGGGATTGAAATACCTTCGCGAGGCAAGTGACAAGTACGGTCTTCCAATCGTTACGGAAATTGTTGATACATCGCTTGTGGACGTGATGGAAAAATACGGGGTGGATGTTTACCAGATTGGCGCGCGAAACATGCAGAACTTTGAGCTTTTGAAAAAGGTCGGAGCGCTTGGTAAGCCTGTAATTTTGAAGCGGGGTCTTGCGGCTACAATTGACGATCTTTTGATGAGTGCGGAATACCTGCTTTCAAGCGGCACCGAAAAAGTAATTTTGTGCGAGCGCGGTATCAGGACTTTTGAGCGTGCTACCCGCAACACTCTGGATTTGAGTGCCGTTCCTGTTTTACGAAGTCTTACCCACCTTCCGATTATTGTTGACCCGAGCCATGCGGTTGGAATCCGCAGTATGATTCCGCAGATGGGACTTGCGGCAATTGCCAGCGGAGCAGACGGCATTATTGTAGAAGTTCATAATCACCCGGAAAAGGCCATGAGCGACGGACCTCAGGCGCTTCTTCCAGAACAGTTTGATAAGCTTATGCACGATGTAGAAGCTTTTGCGCCGGTTTTGGGAAAGGCAGTTGCTCACATACGTGATGATGAAGCGGCTCACGATAGCCACGCGGTAGTTAAGACTAAAAAATCGGAGGAGCCGCACGAAGTAATCTGTTCTTTCAGCGGAAAGCGCGGTGCTTATGCAGAGCAGGCAATCAACCGCTATTTTGACGGCGACAATGTCCGCGCTCAGGCAGAGGATTCTTTTGCGGGAATCTTCCAGGCAGTTACGGACGGAAAATCTGATTTTGGTATGGTTCCGATTGAAAACTCTCTTGCCGGCACTATTTACGAAAACTACGATAACTTTACCCGCTTTGCCGATGTTGAAATTATCGGGTCGATTACACTGAACGTGCGCCATGCCCTGCTTGGCGTGAAGGGAGCAAAGCTTTCTGACGTAAAAAAAGTTTATTCTCACCCACAGGCTTTGAGTCAGTGCAAAAAGTTCCTTGATTCTCATGCAGACTGGGAAAAAATTGACGCAGTTTCGACTGCGACTGCCGCAAACAATGTGCGCGACTGGAACAGTAAGGAAAATGCGGCGATTGCGAGCGAAAATAATGCCGCTTTGTACGGCCTTGAAGTTTTGCAGGAAGACATTGAAAACAACCCGGGAAACTTCACCCGCTTTATGGTGATTGCCGCCAAGGACAAGCACCCTGCAATCAAGATTCAGTCCAGCAAGCCTTCAAATGCCACCTTTATCTTTAAGACAAAGAACGAGCACGGTGCCCTCTACCGCACTCTTGGCGTTTTTGACAGTCACAAGCTCAACCTTACCCGCCTTGAATCCCGCCCGATTGGAGGAGAGCCGTGGAAGTACTGGTTCTTCGCGGTAGCGGACATTAAGGGCAAAAAAGACGTGGAAGAGGTATTGGCAGATTTAAGGGACGCTACGGAAGAGGTAAGAGTTCTGGGAATTTACTGATAATAACATTTGTCTAGTAAACTGGCAAAAAATATTTAAAAATCTTAAAATTTTTTGCCAGTTTTTTGTCAAAACCTCAAACTCTTGGAAATTATATAGATAAGGAATTATTTCTAAATCTTATTTTTTTCTGGAGTTTTTCTATGGCAAAGAAAAATCGTACTTTTCAGGACACTGTGTTTACGGATTTGTTTGGTGCAGACCGTGACTGTAAAGAAAACTTTATTTCGCTTTATAACGCTATTTCTGGAAGTGATTATAAAGTTGATGAAACGCCCATGGAGCGTAAAAGAATTGAACAGTCATTAATCAAAACTTTTAATAATGATGTAAGCTGGAACTGACGGTTACAGTTTTTGGACTGCTCAAAGTCAGAAAATTTGCCGTTACAGAAAAATTGTGATATTCTAAAGCAGTATTCAAGATTTATAGAGATTGTAAACCAAAATTATGACCCGGAAAATAAACTGGAAAGTTTTAAGACGGCAATAAGGCAGTCAATTTCTGAGGATAATCTTTCTGAATACTTACAACGAAAATCCAAGGAGGTTATAAATATGCTGATAGCAGAATACAGTTATGAAGATGATATCGCTGCAAAACAGGAAGAAGCCTTTGAGGATGGACAGGAAGCTAAGGCAATTGAATCTGCCACTAATCTGCTTAAAATGAATCTATGCTCACATGAACAAATTGCGCAGGCTATAAATCTCCCTTTGGAAAAAGTAAAAGAACTGGCTGCAGGTTTGAAGGGATAACGGGGCGTTATGCCCCCTTCCCAGTCGCAACTCACAGCTTGCTAACGCGCGGTTTCGCTCCGCTCAACTGCCTTCGGCACTGTTCGTTTCTCGCGCCGGGGCAAGTTTTCAATTGTAAATTTAACCTTCCCAATCAAAAATTCTCCCCTAAAAATTTCGCTTCGCGAAAAATGTTCAGTGTACACTGAACATAGGATTGCATAGATCCTATGTTGCGAAAACTTCGCTACGCTCGTTTTCGCAACATAGTTGTGGGGGAAAAATTTTATGGATTTATTAAACAGATATTACTTATACCTTTTGGCATTAGGCTATACTGTTCATTCAACTAAGAATACACAAAACAGTATAACAAACTATGTTGATGCTGTAGACAATGTAGCTAATTGGGAACAAAAAAGTATTGATGAACTTGCAAGAGATATTAATAGTGTAATTCCTTTATATTCAAAAGGTGGGGCAAAGTATTCACAAGTTAGCAAGAACAATACTAGGACTTTGCAAGGCCTTATTCATTTTAAGGAATTTGTAGAAAAAAATTATAGTGCATATAGGGAATAATTATGTTTAGAGTAATCAGTAAAATATTCGAATCAGTTTATAATGAATTTGGTAAGCTGGACAGCTTGGAAGAAAAGCTTAGTCCAAAGCTTAAAGCACTTTTAGCGGCAGGACTTATAGGAACAGCATCACTTGGTATGCAAAGTTGTGCCCAGCCAACTGATGACAATTCTAGTTATCCTCCTGCCCTTGTTACAGATAATAACACCGGAGGAAAGACTACAGTGACATTGGAAGAACTTTGTGGTAATGATGAAACACATATTGCAAGATTAGCAACATGTAATACAAATCCTGTTGAAGAGCCATGTATTATTTTAGATGCTGAAGCACAAGATTATAAATATACAGGAAATGGCTTTACGGAAATAACTAAGAATGAGCAAAACTCTGGAACCTATTATGTTTACTCTTCTGGTGATTATATGCATTCATATCATATTCCTAAAGATAAAAAAACTGACTTTGATAAAGCTATTGCTTCTTATAAAGCAGCACATTTACATGCTAACTAATCAAATCCAATCAATTATCTAAAAGCCTTGGAAGTAAAAATCCAAGGCTCTATTATTTTAAAGCTATTCTATAAACTATGTTAGAATCTTTAGGTTATATGTTAATGTGTTTATTAGGTATTGCTGGTATTTGCGGAATTGTTATAGGAAGTTTTTATTTATTGAACAAAATACTTGATTAAAATCATTTTCATAATAAAGTTCAGGCTTTGTCTATATTATTTATATTATGAAAAGATTATTATTTGTATTAACTTTATTATCTACATTATTTCTTTCTTGTTCAAGTTATGTATCTGAAGGAAATAAATATGAAGAATTTATAGAGTATATTTATGTATCTAGTACACAAGAAACTAGACTCTATTACTGTTATCATACTATTACTGAGGCCAAAGCATTTAATAGAGGCTGGATTAAAAATATAGATTCTTGGCCACAATATGCTATGGAAAATCCTTATCTTGATACCAATGTAAAAAAAACTATACAACGAAATTCGAATTATAAGAAAAAAAGAAGAACAAATAATTAACAATGCAAAATCTGTTTACAATCATAAAATTACAGTCAGAAGTGTCTCCTGATGAGAAAATTATTTCTGAAAAAGAATATATGAAAAAATCAGGCATTACAAAATTTATGAATGATATTTATTCAAAACTTGCTATTACGGAAGAAAATTAAAAAACAGGTAAAGTATCTGATGTAGACGAAGCTATAGCAAATATCCGGGAAAAATATAGCTTGTAAACCTGCCTGCGAGCTTGCAGCGCAAGGGATTGGAGCAGCGGCGAAGCCGTACTTTGCGAAGCAAAGTATGAAGCGCGTTATGCGCGAAACTGCGAAAAGCCCGACCGCCGCAGGCGGATGCGCCCTGCATTGTTAAAATCCCAAAAATGTGTTAAATTATATTCCCGTATGAAATACGGATTTGATAACGAAAAATATCTGAAGATTCAGTCAGAGCACATTAAGGAAAGAATCGCCCAGTTTGGCGACAAATTGTATCTGGAATTTGGCGGAAAGCTGTTTGACGACTACCATGCGTCTCGCGTACTGCCGGGTTTTGAGCCGGACAGTAAGCTTAAGATGCTTATGCAGCTGGCAGATGTTGCTGAAATTGTAATTGTAATCAGCGCAGTTGATATAGAAAAGAACAAGGTGCGCGGTGATTTGGGAATTACTTACGATAAGGACGTTCTTCGCCTTCGTGATGAATTCCAGAGCCGTGGACTTATGGTAGGTTCTGTCTGCATCACTCATTACACTGGTCAGGAAAGTGCAAAAGCCTTCCGTGCCCGCCTTAAGAAGATGAACATTAAGGCTTACTACCATTATACAATTCCGGGGTATCCTTCGAATGTTGCCCTTATCGACAGTGACGAGGGTTACGGAAAGAACGATTATATAGAAACAAGTCGTCCTCTTGTTGTTGTTACTGCCCCTGGACCTGGTTCTGGAAAAATGGCTACTTGTCTTAGTCAGCTTTATCACGAAAATAAACGCGGAATTAAGGCTGGTTATGCTAAGTTTGAAACTTTCCCTATCTGGAACCTGCCTCTTAAACATCCTGTAAATATTGCTTACGAAGCTGCTACTGCCGACCTTAACGATGTAAACATGATTGACCCATGGCATCTTGAGGCTTATGGAAAAACTACTGTAAATTACAACCGCGATATTGAGATTTATCCTGTTCTTGATGCGATTTTCAAGGGTATTTACGGGGACAATCCTTATAAATCACCGACTGACATGGGTGTAAACATGGCTGGTCTTTGTATTTATG
The DNA here is from genome assembly GCF_000619925.1 of Treponema sp. C6A8. Lineage (GTDB taxonomy): Bacteria > Spirochaetota > Spirochaetia > Treponematales > Treponemataceae > Treponema_D. The sequence continues at coordinate 49,873 of NZ_JHVB01000010.1, forward strand.
ATGATGACGCTTGCCGCGAAGCCAGCTTCCAGGAAATTATCCGCCGCTATTACACTGCTACTAACCGTTTTGCGGATGGAAGCGGCACTGAAGAAGAAGTTAATAAAATCAAGCTTTTGATGCAGCAGGCAAATATCACAACTGATATGCGTAAGGTGACTGTTGCGGCTAAAGAAAGAGCTGCCCGTGCGGAAGGTCCGGCATCGGCTATTGAGCTGGAAGACGGCACTATTATTACTGCCGAGACTTCTCCGCTTTTGGGAACAAGCGCTGCCTTGCTTTTGAATGCGACAAAGCATCTTGCAGGCATCGACCACAAGGTAAAGCTTATTCCGGCTGAAATGATTGAGCCTATTCAGAAGATGAAGGTAAATTACCTTGCGGGAAATAATCCTCGCCTTCACACAGACGAGGTTCTTGTTGCCCTTGCCATGCTCAGCCGCGAGGATGAAAACTGCCGTAAAGCTATGGAGCAGCTTCCAAAGCTTAAGGGCTGTCAGGTTCACGCAAGCGTTATGCTCAGCGAGGTTGACCGCAAGATTTTCAAAAAGCTGGGTGTTGATTTGACCTGCGAACCGGTCAGCAAAAAGCAGAAATCTTTGATTGGATAAATATAAAAATTAAAAGCGGGGCTTGCGATGGTAAAGGCAGCGGACATTTTCAAGAAAGCTTATTCGGATTTTGTTTTTATTGACGGCGGATGCGGTTCAATTTTGCAGGCTCAGGGCCTACAGCCTGGCGAACTGCCGGAAACCTGGAATATCATTCATCCGGAAATCATTCAGAAAATGCACCGCGATTATCTGCTTGCCGGCGCAAATATCCTGACTTCAAATACTTTTGGCGCAAATATCAATAAATTTCAGCCGGGCGACATTAAGTTCAGCCTGGATGCTGTAATTGGTGCGGCAATTAAAAATGCCCGCGAGGCTATCCGCCAGGTTGAAAGCGACCCTTCCACCCCGGAAGCTGTGCGAAATCAGCCTCATTTTGTTGCCCTGGACATTGGTCCGCTTGGTAAACTTTTAAAGCCGCTTGGCGATCTTGATTTTGAAGATGCCGTACAAATCTTTTCTTATACAGTAAAAATCGGTGCAAAACACGGCGCTGACCTTGTTTTGATTGAAACGATGAACGACCTTCACGAAGCAAAGGCCGCCCTACTTGCCGCAAAGGAAAACTGCGATCTTCCGGTGCTTATTACCACTGCTTACGATGAATCAGAAAAGCTTTTGACCGGCGCTGACCCGATGACCGTAGTTGCAACTATGGAAGGTCTTGGCGCTGACGCCGTAGGCGTAAACTGCAGTCTTGGGCCTGACCAGATGTTCGGGATCGTTGAGCAGCTTGCCCGCTATGCCAGCGTGCCGGTTGTCGTAAGCCCGAATGCGGGACTTCCTCGTTCAGAAGGCGGCAAAACTGTTTACGACGTTGCCCCAGCTGATTTTGCCGCATCTATGGAAAAAATCGCTGACCTTGGCGCTACAATGCTTGGCGGCTGTTGCGGAACTACTCCGGCTCACATTAAGGCTATGAGTGACGCTGTGCGAACTCACAAGGCGCACGAAGTTACTCCTAAAAATGATACAATCATCACAAGCTACACACATAGCGTGATTTTTGATAAAAAGCCAGTGCTCATCGGTGAACGAATCAATCCGACTGGAAAGAAAAAGTTTAAGGAAGCCCTGCGCAACCGCGATATGGACTATATTCTGGGCGAAGCGCTTACCCAGAAAGAAAAAAAGGCGGATGTTCTTGATGTAAACGTTGGACTGCCGGAAATCGACGAGCCTCAGATGATGATTGACGTTGTAAAGGAACTTCAGGCGGTAATTGATTTGCCTCTTCAGATTGATACGACAAACCCTGTTGCCATGGAAAAGGCTCTCCGTATTTACAACGGAAAACCAATGATAAACTCGGTGAATGGCAAAGAAGAAATCATGAAGGAGATTTTCCCGCTGGCAAAAAAATACGGCGGACTTATCGTTGCCCTTACGATTGATGAAAGCGGAATCCCGGAAACTGCAGAAGGCCGCGTAGAAATTGCCCGCAAAATCTATGCCCGCGCCGCTGAATACGGAATCAAGCCAAAAGATATTATTATCGACCCGCTTGCAATGAGTATCAGCTCTGACCCGCAGAGTGCCATCACCACGCTGGATGCCCTGCGCCTCATTAAAGAGGAGCTGAACGGAAAGACAAGCCTTGGCGTTTCAAATATTTCTTTCGGCCTTCCTAACCGCGATTTTATCAACGCAAGCTTTTTCACGATGGCAATGCACAACGGCCTCAATGCCGGAATCATGAATCCAAGCTCTCTCGAGATGATGAAGGCCTACTACACTTACTGCGCCCTTCTTGCGGTCGACCAGAACTGCGCTAACTACATTGATTTTGCAACTAATTTACCTGCGACTGTGGCGGCAGCTGCAAGTGCAGTGCCATCAGCTGCTTCTGCAGTGTCCCCTGCCACCCAGCCAGAAGGCACTTCAAACACATCAGAACTAATTGAAGCTATCAAACGTGGACTTAAAGACCGTGCCGCTGCCCTTACAGCAGATTACCTTAAAACAAAAGATGCCCTGGAAATTATCGATGGGGAACTTATCCCCGCTCTGGATATCGTAGGAAAAGGCTTTGAAAAAAAGACAGTCTTCCTTCCTCAGCTTTTGATGGCCGCAGAAGCTGCCAGTGCCGCCTTTGGTGTTATAAAGCAGACTTTGGCCGCTGCCGGCGGTGACCAGCAGAAAAAAGGCAAAATCGTGCTAGCCACAGTAAAAGGCGACATCCACGATATTGGAAAAAACATCGTAAAAGTTCTGCTCGAAAATTACGCCTACGATGTAATCGATTTGGGAAAAGATGTTGACCCTCAGCTGATTGTAGATACCGTTCAGCGCGAAAATATCCGCCTGGTTGGTTTAAGCGCCCTTATGACAACGACCGTTCCTGCCATGGAAGAAACAATTAAACTCCTGCGACAAGCGGGAAGTCCTGCTAAAGTAGTGGTAGGCGGCGCCGTAATGACCCAAAACTACGCCGACATGATTGGCGCCGACAAATACTGCCACGACGCCATGGAAACCGTGCGCTACGCGGAAGAGATATTTAACTAAATCCCTAAATTTTTCTTAATCTCTGCAGCCCGTTCGATGATTTTTTCTTTCCAGTCATCGTCCTGGGCGTTGAGCTGGTAGGTGTTGTAGCCGTACTGCTGTCCCAGTGTGCAGACGATGGTCTCGTCATCAATATGCAGGGAAATTCTATATCTGTTAGGAAGTTTTTGAGGCAAAATTGTTTTATTGTCACGCTGAACTTCGGCCAGATGGCGCTGAGCGTTTACAATGCCGTCAAATCGTATGTGGTATAATCTGAAAAGTTTTTTAATGTAGCTTTGAGTTCTGTAAGATGAAGTATAAACCCAGACTTCGTAGCCAAGTTCCTGAAGTTTGTTTATGAGTTCTGTGGCGCCAAATCTAACGCGTTCCTTGTATATGGCGCTGAAAGGGAAAACAGGAGGCTTTTCTATCTTATGAGTTTTTGGCGAAACAAAGAGAACTTCGTCCAAATCAAACGAAATCCTCATTTTTTCCTGCTGATTATTGTTCTTCACTCTTTGCCATCTCCTCAATAATATCAATCACTGCTTTTGACCAGCCTGAAGATGCGTCGATATTATGTTCGTGGAAATCTCCAGAAGCTGTATCAATCTGAAGAACTAAATCATTATCGATATGGAGTGTGTGCTTGTATTTTTCCTTAAGAAGATTGTCGTATTTGCCCTTTACCTTATCTTTTCGTTTTTCTGTACCGGTTACAATTCCCGTTACATTTACGTGATATTTTCGGAAAAGGGCCTTTATATAATCATTTGAATAATATTTTGCGCTGAAAACCCAGATGTCATAGCCGTTTCTTTCAAGACATCTGAAAAGGGCAGGGATTCCAAGTCTAAGGCGTTCTTTGTAAATGCGGTTGAAAGGGAAGCCTAATGCTTTTTCTGCCTTGTCCTGGGCGGTATTTTTTTCATCAAAGAATACGATTTCATCCAGATCCATGGTAACGCGTTTATCATGCTTTGAATTTCGGATGATTTCCTTGATTTCGGCCTCGTGGGTCATGTTAACGATATTTATGTTGATTTTCTTCTTTTTGAGTTTGAAGGCAGCTGCCCAGCGGTGATGGCCGTTTAAGATTCTGTATCCATCAGGATAGAGTTTTTCAACAATCAGTGGTTCCTGCTGGAAAAAGTAATTACCTGTGACTTCGTAATTATGAACAAATTTCTGTGTGTATTCTGAAATAACCCTGTAGCTTGGACCAACTTCCGGATGAGTAAATTCGTCATCCGGGTTCATATGAAGTTTTTTGCAGGGAAGTTTTTTTATCAGAAGCCGCTGAAGTAGACCGGCTTTTACAGGCATCGAAATACCGCTGTATTTTGCAATATCGTCTGCAACGTATTTAGTCAAATCAAATGATTCATCAGCTTCCATAAAAAGCTCTCCTTTTTAGGGAAACAAAAACTTAATAGAGTGTTTCCCCTAAAATTCTTGCAGCAAGGCTTACAGCTAGTATAGCAGTCTGGTTTCGGATGTCAAGAATTGGATTTACTTCTACGATTTCTGCGGATTTTACCATGTTTGTAGAGGCCATTTCTTCCATTAAGAGCAGGGCTTCGCGGTTTGTAAGTCCGCCGGGAAGGGGAATACCGGTTCCAGGAGCAAACATGGGGTCAAGAACGTCCATGTCAAAGCTTACGTGAATCATATCTACTCGGGAACGGAAGAAGCATACAATCTGCTTGAGAACTGCAGGGAAGCCCTGGCGCTCGATGTCGCTCATTGTGAAAACTGTTACACCGGCTTCCTTCATCAGTTTTTTCTCGCCTTCATCCAGGTCGCGCTGACCTACAAAGCAGATATTTTTAGGATCAACTTTTACACCGTCGTAGTAAAGATTTGTAAGTTCAGGAATTCCATAGCCGGCAGATGCTGCAAGACATTCACCGTGAATGTTTCCGCTTGGTGTTGTTTCTGTGGTGTTGAAATCGCCGTGCGCATCTACATAGAGCACGCCCAGACGTTTGCCCTGCTTTTTTGCGCTGGCAGCGATACCGGCAATTGAGCCTAGCGCGATGGAGTGGTCACCGCCGATTGTGAGGGGGAACTCATCCTTATCTGCAATTTCTTCTACCAGTGCTGCGAGCTTGGTGCAGGCATTTGTGATTGGCTCAAGGTATTTTGCCTTAGGATTTCCGATTTTTTCGTATTCCTGTGTAGTTGCCTGAAAGATTGAAGAGTGCTCAAAAGTCTTGTGACCCAGGCTTTCAATCTTCTCTTTAATTCCGGCCAGTCGGATTGCAGAAGGACCCATATCCGACCCATGACGGCTGGCGCCAAAATCCAATGGCATTTCAAGTATGTGTACGTTCATTTATTTCTCCAAAATGGCTCCCGGTCAAGAAGCCTGAGTCAAAACCGCGCGATATCGCGCTACATGCTGTTTGCGGCAAAGTAACTATAAAATGTGCCGCTCACGCGGCACTCCACAAACAGAATGTTTTTGACTCAGGCTTCTTTCCCTCGCGCCAGTTTTAATTTAAAAAAAGGTAATATATTTGCAATGCTAATCCTCTTCCACAAACATTGCTTCTATCTGCTTTTTATAGATTTCGTTTATGCGGAAACGCATAATTTCCTGCTTAGCAGAAAGTTCAACGCCAACTTCAAAAGGCTTTGTAATCAGAGTGAACTTATTGATACGTTCAAACATCTTAAAGCCGTTCTTAGAAGAAATGAGGTTTGCAATTTCGCCTTCGTAAAGAGACTGAATTCCATTCGATGCAAGCAGGTTTTCGTAAGTATCGTACTGAATTCCGTTTTCTGCGGCATAGTTTTTAATTTCGTCTTCATCAACAAGAATTAAAGCTGCAAGATAGCGTTTATCCTGGCCAAGAACAACTGCCTGCTTGATAAAGCGTGATTCAGAAAGCTTCATTTCGATTGGAAGAGGCTCAAGGTTTTCTCCACCGCGCAAAACGATAGTATCTTTAATACGTCCCTTAATCTGAAGTTCGTTGTGAATTGTAAATACTGCAAGGTCGCCTGTGTCGAGCCAGCCGTCAACAGTCATAACTTTTTCTGTCAAATCAGGGCGCTTGTAGTAGCCTTTCATTACAGTAGGACCCTTAATCTGCAAAATACCCTGCTGACCGCGTTCAAGAACATAACCGTCCTGATCAACAATGCGGGCCTGAACTCCGCGGATTGGAGAACCGATTGTTCTGTAAATAGGGGCTGCAATAGGACGAACCGAAACGATTGGAGCTGTTTCTGTAAGACCGTAACCTTCTACGATTTCAACACCGATAGCCCAGAAGAATTCATCAATATTTTTAGGGTAAGCACCACCGCCTGCAATACCAACGCGGAAGTTAGAACCCAGCATAACCTTAATCTTGCGGAAAATAAGCAGATCACCCAGCCAGTAAAGAGGCCACATCAAAGACCAAGGCAGAATGAAGAGAATCCACCAGAGAACCGGGCGGTATGCTGTAAAGCAAGGATTCTGATTGAACATCTTTCTTTGCATTGCCTTATGAATTTTTGCAACTCCAACAAAGAAGTTGAAAAGTTTAAGTACAAGTCCGCCAGTTTTGCGCATTTTTTTAGTAACGCCGTCATAAACAGCTTCAAAAACACGAGGAACGGCAGGAAGCAGGTGAGGATTGAGCTTTTTGAAATCTGCCAGCAGAATTGAACCGATTGGTTTTGAATAGCAGATTGCTCCACCCTGAATCAAAATTACGTATTCTACTTCGCGTTCAAAAACGTGCCATACCGGGAGAACGCTGAGGGCGCGGTCGCCCGGGTTAATATAAATTCGCTCAGGAATTTCATCAAGCTGGGCCAGGAAGTTTTTATGAGTAAGCATTACGCCCTTTGGAGTTCCTGTTGTTCCAGAAGTAAAGATGATTGTAGCAAGGTCGTCGCCAGTTCCTTTTTCAACTTCAGCTTCAATTTCATCCTTGTGTTCTACACGCCATTTTTTACCGCTGTTTACTAGCTGATTAAAGGTGTAAAGTTCAACTGCGCCGGCCTTGCAGGCTCCACGAACTTCATCCTTAATATCGTCTTCAAGAGCGATGAGATTTTTGAGGGCAGGAAGTTTTTCCTTAAGGCTGAGGATTTTCTTTACCTGTGAATTATTCTGGGCAATTACATATTTACATTCAGTGATTGCAAGAATCTGTTCAAGGTCGATTAAAGTTGCATCACATCCGCGTGGAACGTCAACCGCACCAATCGAAAGAATACCGATATCCGACTGCTGCCATTCCGGGCAGTTATCAGAAATAAGACCAACAGGTTCAGTTCTCTTTACGCCAAGAACCAGAAGACCGGCACCAAAATCAAGACCAGTCTGATACATTGTTCTATATGTGATAGGTTCAAAATCACCGTTTTTAAGACGTCTGTACTGAGAAGGAATTTCAGGCCATTTTTCTGCAGACGTTTTAATCATCTTTGCTACAGTGTAGTTTTCTTCAAATACCATAAAAACCTCATTTAAAATAAAATGACAATTTTGCAAAAAGTGTAAAGTACTTAATTATATTGCGATTTAAATCTATTATCAACTTCTTCTAGTTTGACTGATATTGATTAAAATATGGCGCGAAATCAGGATTTTCTTCTACGAATTTCTGAGCTGCAACAAGGTAATCTTCCCAACTTGAGTAGAAAAGCTTGATTACGCCCGGAAAGCTTGTGAAATCGCCCGGAACAACATAGCGGTAGTTGATATTTTTTTCGATAAAGAGATTTTGAATTTCAGTAACATTATGCATTAAAACATAAGCCATAAAGGTTGAACATACGAATTTTTTAGGTGTTCTTTTTGGATTCAGGTCTTTATAGATGTTGTAGCTTTTTTTTGTCAGCTTAGGACTTCCGAATCCCTGATTTTTTTTGCTGACAAAGAATTTTCGTCTGATGTTATAGCAGGTATATGGGAAATTCTGCATTACAGAATATTTTACAGTCACGTTATCAAGAAAATACTGAACCATTTGCAGGGTGGCATCGTATTCAGAGCGTGGCACCTTCATGGCATAAACCCAGAGCTCTGATGAAACCGGGTCGCACTTTCTCATATAAGGATTGTTTGAAAGGTCTGTGCAGATTTCAAGCTTGAGCTGTTGCTTTCCGCCAAGAGTTACGCCGTAAAAATCATCGTTCAAATCAAAACCGATGGCAGCGTGGCTTACAAAAATGTCGCTGATATTTGTTGTGCTGATTCCGAACTTCAAAAGGTTTGTAACATTGAGGGGGCTTGAATAGCAGGGATTGTAGAGACGGAAGAAAATATAGGCTTCTTCCTCCGTAGCAGCGAGCTCCGGGGCCTCTATAGTAACTTTTTCTTTGTAATCATCAAAAATCTGAACAGTGCGTGTTGTACGGCAGCTGAAAAATAAAAAAACAAAGATGAGAAGTAAAAATTTAGTGATATTTTTATATTTTTTTATCAGCACTTTCATAAGAGAATATTTATTATAGTAAAAATCAGGCTTTTGGGGAATAAAGGGGAAAAAATGAAATTGATATTGTAAACTTTATTTTAAGTTTGAGGTTTACAATACTTTGAAAAAGGTATACATTGGCCTTATGAAAAATAAATCTACTTTGCGTCTTTCTTTCATCGCGCTTTTTGCGGCGGTAATTTGTGTCGGCTGTTTTATCAGAATTCCTCTTGGCGTTATTCCAATTGTTTTACAGAATGCCCTTTGTATTTTATGTGCTCTGCTTCTGGGCGGAATCTGGGCTGGAGCTCCGACTGCTCTCTTTTTGCTTGCGGGCTTAATCGGCCTTCCGGTTTATGCGGGCGGTTCCAGCGGCCCTGCAGTCTGGATTGGACCTACCGGCGGATTTTTGCCAGGCTATCTTTTGGGCGCTATTGTGGCAGGATTTGTCGCAGGAAAACCTTCAATTTCTGAGAAAAAACTTCAGCCTGTAGTGATTGTCCGTCTTGCCCTTGCAATGCTTCTGGGTCTTGCCATTTTGTATATTCCGGGCGTTATTCATTTTGCAAACTGGGCGACAGGCGCCGGTAAGGTTCCTGCTGATAAGTCTGTCTTTGCCTACACAATGGGAGTTTGCGTTATTCCATTTATTCCGGGTGATTTGGTAAAATATATTATCTGTCTTCCGATTGCCATTAAAATCAGACCGGTAATCGCACAGTATTTATATGCTGATGCCGGACAGAATGCGGAATAAAATATGCAGAAACTAATAATCGATAATATCAGTAAGGGTTTTAACACAATAAAAGGCCGCCGCCAGGTTTTGAAAAACGTGAGCTTTGAAATTGATGAAGGAAGCTTTACGGTAATCGGCGGTGAAAACGGCAGTGGAAAAAGCCTTTTGATGTCGATTATTGCGGGTCTGGAAGAGGCTGACAGCGGTAAGGTTAGCTGCTTTGGCAAGGTTGGACTAGTTTTTCAGGAGGCTGAAACGCAGATTTTAGGCGAAACTCCCGCTGAGGATATTGCCTTTGGTCCGAAAAATCTAGGCTGGAGCCGCGACCGTGTGAAGGAAGCGGTGGAGACTGCCCTTGAAAAAACTGGCCTGACCCAAAAACGAGATTTTCCTGCACGATTTCTTTCGGGCGGGGAAAAACGCCGTCTTGCAGTTGCCTGTATGCTCGCCATGGATCTGCCGGTTTTGATTCTGGACGAACCTTACGCAAATCTTGATTACGAGGGCGTAAAACAGGTGAACGCCCTTTTGCGTGATTTGAAAGCCCAGAAAAAAACAATAATTCTTCTTACCCACGAAATTGAAAAATGTCTCGGCCTTGCAGACCGCTTTATCGTGCTTTTCCGCGGGGAAAAGGCCTTTGACGGGGCGCCCGGGGAAATAGGCACAGGGGCAGGGGGCAGCGGCACTGTCAACGTGGAAGACTGGAATATCCGAAACCCCTTTAATTCTTATAAGAATGTTGAAGATTTAATCTGGTAGCGGGCGGAAGGTGACCTTATGATAAAATCCGGTAAAAACAGCCTTGCATTCTCTTACAAAGCGGGAAACTCTTTTATTCACAAAATGCCCCCGGTGGCAAAAATCCTCCTTATTCCTTTTGTAAATATCCTGGTTTTTAACCTTCCTTTTGAATTTTCCCTGGGATTTTTGATTTTTCAGGCGGCGCTTGCTTTTGCGATTAAATTTACACTTCGCGAACAGCTGCGTGATTTACGACCGGTTTTATATTATGCGGTGATTTTGTACGTTTCAGGTTTTATTGCAAACTTGTGTGCGGCGCTGACAGCTGAGGACGGCACCGGCATTTGGAAGGAGGCCTTATACCAATCTTTCATCATCACTTTTAAAAATCATGAAACTTTCAAAATGCTGGTAAAACTTTTCTGCGTCATGCAGAGCGCTTCAATCCTCTTCAAAACTTCAACAACCCTTCAAATCCGCGAGGGAATAGGCGTAATTGAAACTGCCATCAGAAAAATCCTTCCGGTCAGCAAAAAAAATACTTTAACCGACACAATAGCGCTTTTTATCTGCTTTATCCCAATGGTTTACAAAAACTGGCAGCTTTCAAAAAGAGCCTGGCTTGCCCGTGGCGGCCGCAGCGGCATCAAAATGATGAAATCGATTTTCCCGGTATTTTTCAGCGTTGGAATTAAACAGGCCTATAATGCAGCCCGCGCAGTAGCAGTCAGAAGGGCAGAATAAAAAAATAAAAATTCTTTGAAAATTGAAAATTTCATATTACAATTTTTGTTAAGAGTTTTTAGATATGAATGCAAAAGAAAAAATGATTATGGAAGAATATCGGGAGTCAAAACCCGATTTCGAGCGGCTTGAAAAAGAAGTCGTTGCCATTTTGCAGGACATTGCCGACAGCTGCAATATTCAGATTTATGCAATAAATCACCGCGTTAAGGAAGAAAAAAGTCTTGCGGGCAAACTTGAACGCAAGGGCGATAAATATTCATCCCTTTCTGATATTACGGATATCCTTGGAACCCGCGTTGTCTGCTTCTTTTCCGATGAAGTTGATAAGCTTGCGGCTCAGATTGAAAAGCGTTTTGACGTTGACTGGAATGAGTCAATCGATAAGCGTAAATATCTTGATGTAAACACTTTTGGTTACCTTTCGGTTCACTATATCTGTTCTTTAAAACCAAACGGAAAATATCCGCCTGAGCTCATAAACAAACGCTTTGAAGTTCAGATGTGTTCCCTTATGCAGCACATCTGGGCAGTCATGGAACATGATTTGGGCTATAAGACTAAATTTGGTGTTCCGACTGCGGTTAAACGTGATTTTTTCCGACTTGCGGGGCTTTTGGAAATTGCCGACGAGCATTTTGTAAGCATCAGGGACAGTGTTTCTGATTATACAAAAGAAGTTCACGAAAGAATTATTGCAGATACAGCCGGTGATATTCCGATTGATTCAGTTTCACTTGAAGAATACATGAATAACAGCAAGAGCATGCAGAATTTTCTGCGTACAATTTCCAATGTCTGCGAGGCTGAAATTTCAAAGGAAAATCCGGATAACTACCTTGAACAGCTGGACTGGCTGAAAAAGCGTACAATCGGAGATCTTCAGCAGATGCTGGCGGACAATTACTCCCTTGCAATGCAGATGATAGAAAAGCTTCTTGCCACTTCGGATCTGGATATTCTTTCTTCGACGGTGGCCCTTCGCTTCTTGTGCCATGCGGAACTGGTTAATAAACGCTACGGCAGGGAATTAATGGTAGATTTCCTTATGCTTTCGATGAAAGACAGAGAGCGTGCTGAAAGATATGCAGACAATCTGATTAAGGAATACGGAAAATAAAAAATTTTGAAAATACGAAATTTTCATAATATAATTTTATTTAGAGAGGAGAAAATATGAAATCTACAGTATATGAACTTAATACGAATGCCGGTTCACTTGAAGTTTTATTGAAAGAAAGTGAAAAAACTGCTTCTTATGCAAATTTAAATAAACAGCAGACTAGGGAACTTAGACTTCTTGCCGAGGAGCTGATTGGAATGCTTCCTGAACTTCTCAGCTTTAATAAAGGTCAGTTCTGGATTGAATGTGAAGGTTCTTCTGTTGAACTTCATATTTCTCTTGTTCCTCACGACAACCTTACTGCTGAAAAGCGTGAAAAGATTTTGTCTCTTTCTTCTGATGGAAAGAATGCCGCCGCAGCCGGAATTATGTCTAAAATTAAAATTGCGGCAGAATTTATGCTGATTGATTATGAAAATTCTCTGGCAAATGCTCCGTCATTTGTTACTTTTGGTTCTGGAGTAGGAAACAACAGTCATTCTGGAAGCTGGACTTTGAATAATTACCGCGCTAAGGCAAAAGAAGACCAGGATGAAAAATGGGATGAACTGGAAAAATCGATTATCGCAAATATTGCAGACGATGTAATTGTTGGCTTGCGTGAATCGAAACTTGAAATTACTGTAAAAAAGGCTTTCTAAAGCTTATATAAATTTTTTTTCAGACAAAGGACTCTGATTTAAGGCTGACTTCGCCGGAAATCAGAGTTTTTTTTGTGCCGTCGGGAAGCTGCACTACAAGGGCGGCATTCTGGTCTATGTCGACTGCGGTGGCTTTGTAGATGCCCTGGGTACTGTCGATTAAAGTGTGAACTTCAACCTCGCGGCCGATTATGAAAGAGAGCGCTTTGTATTCTTCGATGACTGATGTAGCCGGTTCTCCAAGCACTTGAAGAGTTTCGCCCGCGATTTGGGCTGCCAGCTGGGCTCGGGTTACTGAGCGGGTAGTGGCGGCATCGAAAATGCCTCCTGCCACTTTAGAAAGCTCCCCGCCAAAGGCTTCGGCATTTTCTTCAATGTTCACACCAATTCCGATTACGGCAGCTTCAATTATGCCGGTTTCAAAATTGGTCGTGCCTTCTGTCAAAATTCCACAGATTTTCTTTCCATTATAAAAAATGTCGTTTATCCATTTGATTGAAGGCTGAATGCCATAAAGTTTTTTGATTGCCCGGCAGACTGCAACGGCGCTGAAGGCTGTAATTTTTGCAGGATCTGTAATGCCCCCCTTTGGCGCATATATTACTGTAAGGTAAATTCCGGTTTTTGCCGGAGAAACAAAAGTGCGCCCCGAGCGTCCGCGACCTGCGGTCTGTTTTTCTGCAACGATTACAGCGTTATTATAGGTTTTTCCGGCAGAAGTGAGCTGGCCGTCAGCTGTACGCAGAGAGCCGCATTCAGAAAGCCAGCGTTTTGCCTGAATATTTGTTGAGTCAATTTCCTTAAAAACTTCGATTCTGGCGCCCGCAAACTGGGGGAAGGAGCCATTAAAGGCTGTGGCTAGGGCTTCTGTCGTCAAAACGTCGCTGGAAGCGAGGACGTAGCCGCCGTTTGTTGTGCCGTTTATGTTGTAGCCTTCTTCGCGCAAAGAATTAATTGCCTTCCAGACGGCAGCGCGGCTCACCCCGCAAAGCGAGGCAAGCTCTTCGCCGCTTAGCACAGCTCCCTCTTTTGAAGAAGTTAAGATTTGCAATATAGTCGATTTTGTACTCATTATGCTTTCCCGAAAAGTTTTTTGTTCAGTGCGCTAAGGCCTGTAAATTTATTCCAGACATTTTTTGATTCAAAGGTTATGTGGTTTTTTAATTATAGATAGTGTTTTATAAATTTCATAGTATTAATAATATACATTTGGATTTAAAATTATCCTTTCATAGCCTAAAAGATATTTTTTATTTTCCTTTAGACTTTTTTCAATTAATTCTTTTACATTGTCTTCCAATATAAATATATTTTCTTTTGAATCTACATAAACTGGTATTTCATCTGGAAGTAAATCCATAAAATAACCACTAAATTTCTTTTTAAAATTTAAAAAATATCTTCAGTAAAATCCATGTTAGGTTCTCTTAATATTTGTATTTTATGGCACAGGAAACAAATCTTTTATTTTTATTTCAGTAGCAATACGTTTATAAGTTCTTGTTTGAACACCATTATTTGTTTTTAAATTTGACGGACTATATACACCAAGGAATTTTACTCTATCCATTCCGAAACTGTCTCTGATATGCATAAAAATAACACGATCAACATCATGCCAATCACCATCGGGAACATTTTTTGTATCACATTTTTCCATATCTCCAACAACTTCAAAGATAGTTGATTTATCTTCACTTAATGTGTTTTCCCAGCCATTTTTAGTTTTTACAGTTCCGTCATCAAGTTTTATTGCAAGATATGGAACCCATAATTTGTATGAAGAATTTAATTTTACGAAACATCTACCTAAATTTTCTACATTATGACCCAGTAAATTATAGATCTCGGTTACACCTTCATAATCAACATCATCTGTAGTAGAAAAGAAGCCTTTTTCTAAAATTGCTTTTTTTCTCTGTTCATTATTTTCCCACGAAATGCTTTTTCCATCTTCTTTTTCTTTTTTTGATATTAATTTTTTTACATAGTTTACTTGTTCACAAATTTGAGCATTTACTTCATCATAAGTTTTTGGAGAACCATCAGAATTAAAAATTGCAATTCTTCCTTCTTCACATTGAATTGCCGATAGAACATCTTCTGCTCGGATTTCATCTAAAATTATATTTTCTTCTGCTAAATGATGACTTTCATCAACTTCAATTCCATATTTTAGTTGTGGAAAATACAAGTCTAATAAATAATATTTTTTCTTATTTGTTTTTGAATAATTAGGATTTTTTACATATTGCTGAGTAATAGGAATTAAATCTGGATTTGCGATTTTTGTATAAATAGAATTTATGACAAAATTTTCATATTTTTTACCTTTGGTTCTTTTATTCAGCATTAGAGCCAAATGTTCTAGTTTTTCCATCTTTCTCCTAAGCGCCCCAGTGCGGGCGTCCACATAACAAAATTTCTACGTATCCGGCATAAAAGTCTTATGCTGACAAAAAAGTGTCGGTATAAGACTTTTATGGAAATGTCGTATATGTTTATTTTATATCAAATTATGAATAATTAGTAGTTTTTATGCGGATGTCGTAGCCGGATTCAAGAAGATGGGTTGCAAATGAGTGCCGGAAGGTATGGCAGCTTTTATTTGTTTTGTAAATTCAGGAGTCAGCACTTTATATTGTAGTTTTCCCCCGGCGCGAGCGTGGAGGGTGGCGAAGCCAGTCTTGCGAAGCAAGACCGACCGTAGGGGAGCCCGGAAGGCGACTGGGAAGGGGGCACTCGCCCAAAAAAAATCCCGGCAAGATCCGTTTTTGCGGAAGTTGCCGGGGTATTTTGCGGTGGAACTTAAATCTCCACTTCTCCTTCGTAGCAGATGCTGGTGTTTCCGCTGAGGAAGACGGTTTTGCCGGTGTATTTAACAATCAGGTTGCCGCCGCGGACTTTTACGGTGATGTTCTGGTCAACCGGGCTGAAGCCGTTCAAAACTGCGGCAACTGCGGCTGCACAGGCACCGGTACCGCAGGCAAGGGTTTCGCCGTTTCCGCGCTCCCAGGTGCGCATCTTCAATTCGTTAGAGCCCACAACGCGCACAAACTCGGTGTTGGTACGCTGAGGGAAGGCCTTGTGATGCTCGATTTTTGGTCCGTCTTCGCAAACCGGCTCTTTATCTACAAACTTACTGAAGATTACGGCATGAGGGTTTCCAACGCCAACGCAGGTAACCTTGTAAGTTTTGCCGTCCACCTTGAGCGGCTGGTTGATGATTGCCTGTTTTGGCAGAAGGGCCGCAGAGTCGGGATTTGCGTTGATTTCGCTTGCGGGAAGATCTGCCAGCTTCAAAGTTGTAGGAAGAGTTTCCGGAGCAAAGGTCGGCTCTCCCATATCAACTGTTACCGAAGTAACCTTGCCGTTCTGTTTGTAGAGGATAAGGGTTTTTACGCCGCTTCCGGTTTCAATTGTGATTGTTTCGGTTGCGTCGGTTTTCTTTCCGTATTTTTCGCAGATTCCGTTTACGTTGTAGTCGTAGAGGTACTTTCCTACGCAGCGGATGGCGTTTCCGGCCATTTTTCCTTCTGAACCGTCCAGGTTGAAGAAGCGCATTTTGGCGTCGGCAAGAGAAGAGTTTTCAATAAGAACAAGGGAGTCTGCTCCGATTCCGCCGTTTCTGCGGTCACAGAGGCGAACTGCAAGGCCGGCTGGATTTTTGATTTCCTGTTCCATTGCGTTGATGACGATAAAGTCGTTGCCGGTTGAATCCATCTTTGTAAAGCGGATTTTCTGCTTTTTGTCGCGCAGCTGGTTGATATCGACAAGTTCAACGTTTTCTACCGAGTATTTTGACTTAAGGCAGTTTGCGATTGCGTTTGCGGTATCGATTGCTGTAAGACAAGGGATGTCGCGTTCTACGGCGTGGCGGCGCATTTTTACGCTGTCGGCACGAGGGTCGCGTCCCTTTGCAGAAGTGGAAATTACATAGTCAATTTTGCCTGAATCCAGCAGGGTCAAAAGGTTGTCATCAGGATTTTCGTGAATCTTGTTTACAACTTCAACTTCCATTCCAAAGTCGCGGATTGTTTCTGCGTTTCCTTCGGTTGCGTAAAGCTTAAAGCCAAGATCGTAGAACTTGCGGGCAAGGTCAGGAAGCTCGTAGCGGTCGGTTTTGCGGACGCTGAAAAGAACTCCGCCGCCGTTTTTGCCTTCTCCGTCTTCGCCGGAAGCTGAATCTCCGGCACGTTTCATATTGTAGCCGGCGCCGATAAGTCCCTTGAAAATTGCTTCTTCCATTGTAGAAGCAATTCCCAGAACTTCACCTGTAGATTTCATTTCAGGTCCCAGGTGTGTATCTACGTCCATCAGTTTTTCAAAGCTGAATACAGGAACTTTTACGGCAAAGTAAGGAGGCAGGCGGTAAAGACCGGTGCCGTAGCCCATGTCGCGGATTTTTTCTCCCAGCATGGCACGGGTAGCAAGTTCAACCATTGGAACGTTTGTAACCTTAGAAATGTAAGGAACAGTTCTGGAAGAACGAGGGTTTACTTCAATAATATAGAGATCGTTGTTGTAAATCAGATACTGGATGTTTACAAGTCCTTTTGTTCCAAGCTTAAGGGCCAGGTCTGTAGACTGATTTATGATTTTTTCGCGCAGAACATCGTTGAGATTCCAGCTTGGATAAACAGCAATCGAGTCGCCTGAGTGAATACCGGTTCGCTCAATATGCTCCATGATTCCCGGAATCAGAACGTCTTCGCCATCACAGATACAGTCAACTTCAAGCTCAGTTCCCATCATGTACTGGTCAATCAAAACCGGATTTTCAATTCCCTGGGCAAGAATAATCTTCATGTATTCTTTTACGTCGGCATCGTTGAAGGCAACAATCATGTTCTGACCGCCCAGAACGTAAGAAGGTCGCAGCAGAACCGGGTAACCCAGTTTTTTTGTTGCGGCAAGGGCTTCATCGGTATTCATGACTGTAAGTCCCTTAGGACGCTTAATGTTGAGTTTTTCACAAAGCTCTTCAAAACGCTCGCGGTCTTCGGCAAGGTCGATTGCATCAGCACTTGTACCAAGAATCGGGATTCCCTGCTCAGAAAGGAAGTTTGCAAGCTTGATTGCCGTACCGCCGCCGAATGCAACTACAACTGCAACCGGCTTTTCTGTGTTGATAACGCCCATAACATCTTCCGGAGTGAGCGGTTCAAAGTAAAGGCGGTCTGCTGTGTCAAAGTCGGTAGAAACGGTTTCCGGGTTGTTGTTGATGATTGCAACCTCGTAGCCAAGCTTTTTAAGGCTCCATACGCACTGAACGCTGGCATAGTCGAACTCAATTCCCTGACCAATTCGGATAGGGCCTGAACCAAGAACGACAATTGTGCCTTTGGAAGGGGAAAGTCTTCCCCTCGCTCCAGCTGCTGAAGCATCTTCCGCTACCCCTTCGCCTAGGTGGCTGCCGCCCCCTAAAACCCCTGCGTGTAAATTATTCAGGAAGATTTCAGCTTCGTTTTCCTGGTCGTAGCCGGCGTAGAAATATGGTGTTTCTGCACTGAACTCGCCGGCGCAGGTATCAACCATCTTAAAGCTGCTTGGAATGTGGGTAACTTTTCCCTGTGCGCGAAGGTCGGCCAGCTTTTTATTGTTGGCGTCGATTGTATTCGCGGTAGAAGCTTCGTTTTTATCGTGTTCGATAACACCAGTGCTTCCCGGAATCTTTACGCCGGTCATGTCTTCAATTACTTTGTCAGGATAGCCGTCTTTTTTAGCTTCCAGGTAAAGTTCCTGGGTGAGCTGAGCTTTTCCGGCCTTAATTTCTGCAAACTGAGCTTCACGGTCCACAAGCTTTTTCATCTTGTTTAAGAACCATTCGTCAATCATTGTTACGGCGTGGATTTCGTCAACGCTCATAATTCCGCGTTTAAGGGCCTGGAAAACGGCAAATACGCGCTGGTCGGTGCAGTCTGCAACACGCTCTTTGATTTTTGCGTCGCTTTCTTCTGCAAAAACCTTAAGGTTGAGCGAGTTTACGCCGATTTCAGCACCGCGGGCAGCCTTCATCAAGGCTTCTTCAAAGGTACGGCCGATGGCCATAACTTCGCCGGTTGCCTTCATCTGAGTTCCAAGCTTGCGGGCAGCGTAAACAAACTTGTCGAATGGGAATTTAGGGAATTTTACTACAACATAGTCCAGAACCGGTTCAAAGCAGGCAGCTGTCTGTTTTGTAACAAAGTTTGGAATTTCGTCCAGGTTGTAGCCAATCGCAATCAAAGCCGCAACTTTTGCAATAGGATATCCTGTTGCCTTAGAAGCCAGGGCCGAAGAACGGCTTACACGAGGGTTTACTTCGATTACGGCATATTCAAAAGTTTCAGGATTCAATGCAAACTGACAGTTACAGCCGCCTTCCATTCCCAGAGAAGAAATGATGTTAAGGCTGGCAGAACGCAGCATCTGATATTCTTTATCACTAAGAGTTACAGCAGGCGCAATAACGATAGAGTCTCCGGTGTGAACGCCAACCGGGTCAAAGTTTTCCATTGAACAGACAGTCATTACGTTTCCGCTGTGGTCGCGAACAACTTCAAACTCAATTTCCTTCCAGCCCGAAATACATTTTTCAACCAGAATCTGGTGAATAGGCGAGCGGTGAAGTCCGTTATGAGCAATTTCGTCAAATTCTTTTTCATCATGGGCAATACCGCCGCCGGTTCCACCAAGCGTAAATGCAGGACGAATAATTGCCGGGAATCCGATTCCGTTTTTTACAAAATCAAGGGCGTCTTCATAAGTTGTAACAACCTTAGAAGGAATACAAGGCTCACCAATGCTTTCCATCGTGTCCTTGAACATCTGGCGGTCTTCTGCCTTATCAATAGTTTCCGGTTTTGCACCAAGCAGGCGTACATTGTGACTTTCAAGGAAGCCCGATTTTGCAAGCTCCATACAAAGAGTCAGACCAGTCTGTCCGCCAAGAGAAGAAAGAATGCTGTCCGGTTTTTCCTTTTCAATAATTCTCTGAACAGTTTCAACAGTAAGCGGCTCAATGTAGATGTGATCAGCCATACTGTGGTCAGTCATCAAAGTAGCCGGGTTAGAGTTTACAAGAACAACTTCAAGTCCCTGCTCCTTCAAAGCCTTACAAGCCTGGCTTCCCGCATAGTCAAATTCCGCAGCCTGGCCAATAATAATCGGACCAGAACCGATAACCATTACTTTATGAAGATCTTTGTTTAAAGGCATTTGTTTTCTCCTGTGTAAGCGGGCCGGTCAGAGCCCGCGGTGTTCTATAGCAAAGCGTTAAGAAAAATTGCGATGCAGCAATTTTTTAGCTTTACCTATTTTTTGTCTGTTTAATTGTCGAAGCAAAGTAAGCTATTGCATCCACGCGCTCGAACTCAGCCTTGAAGTTCTTAAAATACTCGTGATTGTTAATCAGCTTTACAAACTCGTCGAACAAAAAGCTTGTGTCCAGAGGACCCGAGCATGCTTCCGGATGGAACTGCACGCTGAAGGCCGGTGTATTTGTGTAAACAAGCCCCTCGCAGGTTCCGTCGTTTGTGTTTACAAAGCTCAAAACTGCGCCTGCCGGCAAAGTTTCATTTTTTACAGCATAGCCGTGGTTCTGGCTTGAAATGTAAACGCGACCGGTTTTAAGGTATTTTACCGGCTGGTTTGCACCGCGGTGACCGTATTTAAGCTTCATTGTTTCGGCGCCACTTGCCAGTGCTAAAAGCTGGTGGCCAAGACAGATTCCAAAAATCGGAATACCGGTTTTCAAAAGTTTTTTAATTTCTTCTATAATAGTAACGTTTTCTGCAGGGTCTCCGGGACCGTTACTCAGCATAATTCCATCAGGATTAAGGGCCTGAATCTGCTGGGCATTGTAGCTGGCAGGAACTGTAATAACTTCAAGACCGCGCTTCAAAAGCTCACGGCGGATATTTGCCTTTGCACCAAAGTCCCAGAGAACAACTTTTTTGCCCTTTCCGTCTTTCATGGCTAGTTCAGGATCATTGATTTTAGTTCCGTCAGCCTTAACAGGTACAAAGCGGTATTTTGCAGATTCACTGAAAACCACGTCAGCTGGCTCTTCAACACCTGTAGCACTTCCTGTTACCGAAGCAACTGCATTTACAATTGAGTAATCCTTGATTTTTTTGAGGAGTTCAGCTTTTTTACCTTCATCTTCCAGGGCTGCAAATGCTTCCTTTGCTTCTGCGCTGTCGCCGCTAATAAGCATACCGTTCATAACGCCGGTTTCACGCAGAATCTTTGTGAGTTTTCTTGTATCAATATCATAAAGACCAATGATATTCTGAGCCTTGAGGTAAGAGTTAAGGTCTCCGCCGCAGCGGAAGTTAGAAGGAGTCTGGCACCATTCGCGGACAATATAGCCGCGAAGATTGCATTTAGCGCTTTCGTAATCTTTTGCAATATCGCCGTAGTTTCCAATCAACGGAAAAGTCTGAGTTACAATCTGACCGTAATAGCTTGGATCTGTAAGTGTTTCAAGATAGCCGTTCATACCGGTAGTAAAAACTGTTTCTCCGATAACACAGCCTTCTGCTCCAAAACTTTTTCCTTCAAAAACCATGCCGTTTGCCAGCAGCAGAACAGCTTTTTTTTCGCATCCCTTTTCCACAATCTACCTCACTTTTTCCAAAAATCGCCCGAAAGCAGCTCTTTCAGCCCTTCAGACTTAAAAAAAAGCTGAACTCGAAAAAATCGAATTCAGCTTTGTAAAATTCAAAAATAATAATAGAAAAAATAGCCGTCGCAACAAAGTGTGTGTTTCAGTAAGTTTTGTTTCGCCAGATTTTTCATACTGAGACCTCATTATAAAGGAATATTAAAACTTATTCTACCAGTTTGTCCAAAAAAAGCGGGCCCCAGCGACGGCGAAAAATGAGGTCTCAACCCGTCTGCGGTCCCCCCTCATTTTCCGCCTGCGTCCCACTTTTTTTGGACACTTTTGCATTGACAAGTAAAAATTACTTTACTAATTTAATTATAGAAGTATTTTATAAGAGCAAATCTTTTTTTCGAGGTACTATATGTCTAAAAATTATTTTGATTTAAGTGGTCAGGTTGCGATTGTAACCGGATGTTCAACAGGTCTTGGTGTTCAGATGGCTAAGGCTCTTGCTAATCAGGGTGCAAAAATTGTTGCAATTGCCCGCCGCAAGGAAAAGATTGATGCTGTTGCTAAGGAAATTGCAGATACTTATAAAGTAGAAACTCTTGCAATTCCATGTGACATCACAGATACAGAAAAGGTAAACGCTGCCGTAGATGAAGTTATGAAAAAATTCGGCCGCATTGATATCGTAATCAACAATGCGGGAACTGGTGCTGTTGCCCCTGCAGAAGATATTACAGATGAGCAGTTCAACGGTGAACTTAACGTAGATCTGGGAGGAACCTTCAAGGTTGCCCGTGCTGTTGCTAAAAAAGCAATGATTCCTGCAAAATATGGCCGTATCATCAACATAGCTTCTATGTACGGTCTGGTTGGAAACAAGGTTGCTCCATGCTCTCCTTACCATGCCGCAAAGGGTGGTGTTGTAAACCTTACCCGCGGTCTTGCTTCTGAATGGGGAAAGTACGGCATTAACGTAAACGCAATCTGCCCGGGTTATTTCTACAGCCCACTTACAAAGGAAACTCTTGATTCAGATTTCTTCCAGCAGAATGCCCAGACAATGATTCCTCTTTCCCGCTACGGAAACGAAGGTGAGCTTGATACAGCCGCAATATTCCTTGCAAGCCCAGCCTCAAGCTACGTAACAGGTGTAATCTTGCCGGTAGATGGCGGTTACACAAGTATGTAAAATTGGCGCAAGGGAGCAGAGTAGGGGGCAAAAACACTCTGATTGTTGTGACCGCGAAAGCGGTCAATTTTATGGTTTCTTTGCAACAATCAGCGTGTAGCGCATTATTGCGCGGTTTTGCTCCCTGCTCTGTGACCGGAAGCCAATTTTACATAATATTGTAACAAACACTTCTTTCGTGCTAAAATTGCATATTCTAAAGCGGGTCTAACAGGCCTGCCAAATTTTGGGGTATAACCAACAATAACAATTTTAGGACGTACGCGTCCGGGAGTCTTCAATTGAAAACTTTCTACAAATCACTTTTGGCTGTAACATTCGCAGCTTCCCTTCTGTCGCTTTTTTCTTGCTCTAAGAAAAAAACTCTCTACCTTTACAACTGGACTTATTACACTCCTGATGAAGTAATTGCAAAATTCGAAGAAGAATTTAACTGCAAGGTAAAACTTGACGTTTATGCAACTTGTGATGAGATGTATGCAAAACTTAAAGCTGGTGCTAAAGGCTATGACCTTGTAATTCCTTCAAATGACTTTGTTTCTATCATGTTGAAACAGGGAATGATTCAGGAACTCGATCAGTCAAAATTCACAAACCGCGATAAAATCAATCCGGTTGTTACAGAAAAACTTACTTTTGACCCGGAAATGAAATACTGCGTACCTTACGCTTTCAGTGCAACTGGCGTAATGGTAAATAAAAATAAAGTTACAGGTGACTATCCACGCGATTACAGCATTTTTGAAGATGCCCGCTTTGCAGGCCACGCAACTATGATGGATGAAATGCGCGAAGTTCTCGGCTGTGCCCTTGTTCACCTCGGTTATGATTTGAACAGCCTTAATGATGCAGAACTTGCAGAAGCTGAAGACCTTGTAAAAAACAAGTGGAGTCCTAACCTTGTAAAATTCGATGCTGAAGGTTTTGGTAAATCTTTCGCAAACGGTGACTTCTGGCTCTGTCAGGGTTACCCTGAAATCGTTTACGGCGAAGTAGACGAAAGCCTTTGGGAAGATACAATTGAATTCTTTATTCCGCCGGAGGGTGGTCCTGCAACAATGGACTGTATGGTAATCCTTAAGGATGCGCCAAATCCAGAACTTGCTAATGAGTTCATCAACTTTATTCACCGCCCTGAAATGTATGCAATCTTCATCGATACTTTCCGCTATCCATGTATCGTAAACACAGAAGCTTTGCAGTACACAACAAAACCTTCTATGTATCCACCAGAGCAGGCAAATACCTGTACTCTTAAAGAAGATCTTGGTGATAACGTAGAAAAATTCTACAACATCTGGCAGCGAGTACGTTTTACTGACTAATAATATGAATAAAAAAGTAGTCTTAATTACTATTTTTTCACTTCTTTTTCTTGTGGCGCTTTCTTTCCTTTTTATCAGGCAAAGAAAGTCTGCCGCACAGCAAAACGTAAACGTTGCTTTCTATAATATTCCGGAAAAACAGGCAAAGGTTCTTGAAGACAACATCAAAAAAGCTGAAATCGGAAGGGTAACTTTCAAGACAGTTTCTTTTGATGATTTGAAAAAGGATAAGGCCGCCAAATCATACGACCTTGTTTTTACTTACGACGGCCTTGCCTCAGAAGCTATCAAGGCAAAAGCTGCCAATATTCCTTCCAAACTTTTTAATTATCTTCCGACATCTTTGCGCCGTCAGAACGAGCCAAATGATCGCAAGTCTATTCCGATCATTCTCGATCATTTTGAATTTTCATACAGCAAACTGGTTGAATCAAAAATCGCGATGGAAAATCCTCAGACTTTTGACGAAATGCTGACCTACCTTGAAAAAGCCAAGAAATATACTTTTACTCCGTTTTTTACTAACGGCGGTGATGATGAGATTTTGCTTGGTTTGATTTCTGCAATTATCGAAGCAAAAGGCGGCTATAAGGCTTACAGCACTTTTGTAGAAGCCCTTAAAAAATCGCCTTCTGCCGAAAAGCTTATGACTCTAAAACTTGCTGATGCAGGGCTAAAAGGGGCTTCCGGGGCAGGGGAAGAGCTGACCCTCCAGTCTGTTCTGGATCTTTTCAGAAGCTGGCAGGAAAACGGCATTGTTCATCCTAACTGGTTCCATGCAAAATACCGTGATATCCTTGCCTTTGTAGAAGACGGCCAGGTTGCCCTTCTTTTTACAAAACTTTCAGTTCACAGAAATATTCCATATAAACTTATCCGTGATTTTTCTACCGAAAGAGTTCCTGTTCTTTCAGGTCAGGTAGATCACGCTCTTATTGCGCCATCGCTTTGCGCAATCAAGCTTTCAAAAAAGAATGTAAATGATAAGGTTATTCAGAAACTTTTGACAGAAGACATTCAGTCTGCTCTTTCTATGGGAAGCCAGCTGGCGCCGGTTGCCCTTCGTGGTGAAAGTTTTGACGTTCAGGCTGATGATGTGCGCTTTTTTGCGGCAAGCTGCCGTTATGGTGCCCGAGCTGATGCTCTTTCTTCGGCCTTTATGCCTGAGTCAGAAGCAGCAAAGAAATTCTGTGATGAAATCCGCCGCTATCTGACAACAGGAAGATTTTAGTCTATATCGCCCTGGGTTATGCTGAAGGCCCGTACATTTTTGATCTGGCGGATTTTCTGAGAAAAATCTGAAAAATCAAATTTGTTGGGCTTATAAACCTTATAGGCGATAGAAACAGTTTTTCCTTCAATGTTGTAATTGTAGTTTTTATCTGCAAGCTTTAATTTACATCTCTTAAAGATAACTTCAATTTCACTTTCATCAACGTTATCATCAGAAAAATCAATTTTTACAAGCTTTGCTGTCTCTGGCGGGAATAAAACGTATTCCAGTCTTTCAATCAAAGTCATAACGATAAGGCAGAGGGCCAGGGTAATGAAAACCGGAATGTAAAGTCCGTCGGCACAGGCAAGACCAAGGGCACTTGCCATAAAAATAATCGCTGCGGTAGTAAGACCGTGAATGTTAAAACCCTGGTGAACAATTACGCCGGCGCCTAAAAATCCGATTCCGCTTACAACTCCGGCTGCAATACGGGTTGTATCACCGGTCATAATTCCCTGTTTTGCCATGGTAATGGAAGTTATACCAAAAAGGCAGGAAGAAAGGCTGAGAAAAACAAGGGTTCTGATTCCCACCGGATGCTTTTTGATTTTGCGTTCAAGTCCAAGGCAGAAGCCGCAGAAAACGCTCAAAAAAGCCCGCATCAAAAAAATCACGATTGTGTGGTTGAATAATGTGTCCTGTAAATGGAAATCAATCATAGCTGTCTATGCCCCCTATTTGAAAAATGGAAATCCGGCTCCAAGTTTTGCTCCGGCCTTGTTCCATGCCGTCGCCTGCTTTACAGATTGCTTTTTATCTGAAATGTCGCCTAAAGCCTTGGCAGCCCACTCTCCAAGCGCTGCTTCCCCTGCCAACGCTTCGGTGAGGGCGCTGCTTTTTGCAAGGAAAACCCTCAGGTAATCGCGGTCACTTACATTCTGGGCAAAGTTTTCTGCCAGCTGGCAAAAAGCTGCCTCTGCAATCTTAACGATTCCGCTTGTCTGTTCCGGCCTGAGATTTTTTACAATAAAACCAGCGCAAAGTTTGCTTCCTTTCTGCTCAGCGCGTCTCAAAAGTTCAGCTGTAATATAGAGGAAAGGTGTAATCATTGTGTCGATTGCTGTAGAAATCTCGTCCGTGCTGTTATCCAGAAATCTGCTGGAAAGGTAGTCAGCGTCAAAATAAAAAATTACGTTTTCGATTGTTTCAAGCCTGGTTTCAGCCTTAATTAAAAGTGAATGAGCCGAAATTGCCGAAGCCTTGTTCCAGGATGCAGTAAAAATCCTTTCGTTTAAGTCTCCGCTGTCTGTATTTGAATCTGACTCAGCGCAAAAAACCTGGTTTTCCGCTCCTGCCAGTCCCTTGGCAAAATCATAGCCCTCGGGAATATCTTTTCCAATAAGTAACATTTTAGCCATGTTTTGATTATACATCACAAATTGCCGATTATCTACTTTCTATGCTATAATTAAAATATGAAACTTTGGATAAAATACTTACTTGCAATTTTACTTGGCATTCTTGCTGCCATTCTGCTTCCGGTTAATAACCCGGCTATTTCTTCTTTTATAAATTTTGTAACTGAATTATTCGTTCGTATCGGCCGCTATCTTGTAGTGCCTCTAGTTTTTTCAACAGCAATCGTTTCTGTAAACAAGCTTCGTTCTTCAAAGCTCTTTTTTAAGACTGTTCGCTGGACTGCAATCGTAATCCTCTGTTCAACCTTCATTATGACAATCGTGGGAATGCTATCAATTCTGATTGTAAAGCTCCCTCGAATTCCTATCACAGTTGATACAAGTTCAGATTTCTTTAAGCTTGATATTGCAAGCCTGATTTTATCCCTCTTCCCGACATCAGCTTTTGCGGCCCTCACAGAAGGTTCCTTCCTTTTGGTAAGCTTTATTTTTGCCGTTTTGATAGGATTTGAAAGCGCAACAGCCGTAGATACTCCGCTATTTAAACCCGTTTATCAGCTTTTCGACTCACTTTCTAAACTTTTCTATAATATTGCTCAGTTCATCACAGAAATCATGGCCTTTATGATGGTGATGATTATGACAAAGTGGTTTGTTGAATTCCGTACAATCATCTTCTCAGGAATTTACACACCAATGCTGATTATGTTTATAGTAGACTTTGTGATTGTTGCAGGAATTATCTATCCTGTGATTATCCGCTATATCTGTCACGACCCATATCCTTATCGCGTTTTGTATGCTTCAATTGCGCCTGCTCTGCTTTCCTTCATTGGTGGCGACGCTAACCTTGCTTTGCCTCTTACAATCCGCCACGGAAAAGAAAGTCTTGGAATTCGCCGCCGTACTTCGGGCTTTACCTTCCCGATTTTTTCGATTTTCTCCCGCGGTGGTTCGGCTCTGGTAAGCGTAATCAGTTTTATCGTAATCTGGCGTTCATATTCCAGCCTGAATATTCCTCTTGGTGATATTCTCTGGATTTTCGGATTTTCTTTTGTATTCTCATTCCTGCTTGGCGGACTTCCTTCTGGCTGCGCCTTTGTTCTTGTAACAATCTTGTGCCAGAATTATGCCCGCGGTTTTGAAACAAGCTTCCTTTTACTCAAGCCTGCATCCCTTATAATCTGTTCATTCTCTATGCTTTTTGATACTGTTACCGCCATGTACGGAAGCTATCTGATTGCCGTAAAGAATAAAACAATCGAGCATCATAAGGCTCAGCATTTTATTTAATTTGCTTCGGAAAATTCTTGTGGTTTTGCGATTTAGTGTTATAATTTAATGACATAGGAGAAGATTTTGGGCATTTCAATCAAAGAGATAGTCGCAGGCCGCAAGACATTTTTTATTACACCAGATACCTCGCTTATCCCGGAAGTTTTTCTGGAAGATTATTTTGCCCTAGGTTATGAGTGCTATTTTATTGAGTACGACAAGCGAATCAGTCTGAAAAAGAAAATAGACATTCTGATTTCGATTTTTCACGACGTAATTATCTTCTTTAATATCGATTATAACATTCCTGATGTAGAATGGCCTCTTTTCATTAAACGTATTACCGAACAGTACAGAAATCAGGCTTGTATTGGCGTTCTTTATACAAAACGCCAGTCTAAAGATGAAAAAACAAAGCTTGAATATAAATATCTCTACGAAATCGGACTTGCCTGTGGTTGTATTCAGCTTGAATATCAGAAAAAATCTAACTTCGGCATTATCGAAAAGATTTTGTATGCAAACCAGGCTCAGGGACGCCGTAAGAACATTCGTGCCCTCTGTACTAAGGCCTGTACTTTCTCCTGCACTGTAAACAACCAGACTCACAACGGTGTTTTGCAGGATATAAGTCTTTCTCATTTCTCTTTTGTATTCCCGGAAGGACGTCTTTCTGTTCAGATGTACGAAAAGATTTCCGACTTCCACTTTAATATCCGCGGCTTTATGTTCCGTTCTGATGCAGTTTTGATTATGCAGCGTCCCGTAAATGGTGAAGAGCTTTATGTATTCGCATTTGTTTCTTCTACCGGCGCAAACGGTCTTGATCAGCGTATCAAACAGCTTTTGGTTCCAAACATCTATCAGCTTATGAACGCAAACTGCAAGAACCTTCTCAACCAGATTTACAACAAGTTCAGCATTGAAGGTCTGGACGCAGAAGTTGAAGAATTGAACGACATCGAAGAAGACAGGATTTAGTCTTTTTCATATTCCTCAAAAGTCAAAATTCCGTTAAACTTCCTCTACTATGGAATTTACACAAGAATCAATCGACGCACTCGTTGTTAACGAAGTGGAAATCATGAAAAAAATTGCAACGGAGCTCAACATCCGCGTGCAGCAGGTAAGCGCTGTAATCAGCCTGATTAATGAAGACTGTACAATCGCCTTCATCAGCCGCTACCGCAAAGACAAAACTGACAATCTGGACGAAGTTCAGGTTCGCGACTGCGACCACCTTTTCAAATCATATAAAAATCTTGAAGAACGCCGCCTTGAAATTGTAAAGGGCATTTTTGCTCAGGGAAAACTCACAGAATCACTTTACAATGCAGTAATGAGCGCAACAACTCTTACAGCTCTGGAAGACCTCTGGGCTCCATTCAAGAAAAAGAAGAAGACCCGCGGTATGGTTGCCCAGGAAAAAGGACTGGAACCTCTTGCAGACTTTATCCTTGCAGAAAACGACGATGCAGCATGCGAAAAAGAAGCTGAAAAATTCATCAAAACTGATAATGAAGATGCCGCTCTTAATGTTGAAACTGCCGCTGACGCCCTTGCCGGTGCCCAGGACATTATTGCTGAGCGCGTAAGCCAGGAAACAAAGAACCGTGAAGCAATCCACGACCTTTACCTTGCTACAGGAAATATCGTAACAAAGGGGATTGTTCCAGACGGACAGGACGCTGAACAGGCAGAAAAAACTTCTACCTACCAGATGTACTGGGACTACTCAGAGCCTCTTAATCAGGTTAAACCTCACCGCATTCTTGCTATTAACCGAGGTGAACGTGAGGGCGCTCTTGAAGTTACAATCGACATTGATGTTGATGCGGCAGTTGCTGATCTTCAGAAAAAAGCCGCAATCCACAATCACTATCATAAAGACGCAATTGAAGACGGTGTTGTTCGTTTGCTCAGCCCTGCTGTTGTTCGTGAAATCCGCAGTGACGAAGCTGATGATGCAGATGACCACGGAATTGGAATCTTCAGTGAAAACCTTAAAAACCTTTTGATGCAGCAGCCAATTAAGGGAAGCCGCGTACTTGGTGTTGACCCAGGTTACCGCAACGGTACAAAGTGTGCCGCCCTTGATGAAACAGGAAAATATCTTGGCTTCTTTAAGATTTTCCAGGAGCAGGATCCACAGGGTGCCTACGACGCAATCAACGACGCAATCGATAAGTATGACATTCAGGTTCTGGCTGTTGGAAACGGAACTGGTTCTCAGGAAGTTCAGGCTATCGTAAGTAAGGTTATCAGCGAAAACTACAAGGACAGCGATGTTGAATTTACTGTTGTTGATGAATCTGGTGCTTCGGTTTACTCTGCAAGCCCTGTTGCAACAGAAGAATTCCCAGACCTTGACGTAATGGTTCGCGGTGCTATTTCTATGGGTCGCCGTCTTCAGGACCCTCTTGCTGAGCTTGTAAAAATTGACCCTAAGGCAATTGGCGTTGGTCTTTACCAGCACGATGTAAACCAGAAAAAGCTTGCCGAGCAGCTTGATGAAGTTGTAGGCTCGGTTGTAAACCAGGTTGGCGTAAACCTGAACACCGCTTCTTACATGCTTTTGAAGTACGTTTCTGGTATTAATGTAAGTACTGCTAAAAAAATCGTTGCTTACCGCGATGCTAACGGAAAAATTACAAGCCGCGAAGATTTGAAAAAGGTTCCTGGTCTTGGTCCAAAGGCCTTTGAACAGTGTGCCGGCTTCCTTAAGATTGCAGAAAGCTCTGACCCTCTTGATAACACCTGGGTTCACCCGGAAAACTATGATGTTGCCCGTGAAGTTTACGATGCAGTTAAAAAAGGTGAAAAAATCTCTAACGAAACCCGCAAGGCACTCTGCGAAAAATATAATATCGGTGAAACAACAATTAATGACATTATTGATGAGCTTCAGAAGCCTAATCGCGACCCTCGTGACGGCTATCCAGCCCCTATCATGCAGAAGGGCGTTCTGCAGTTTGAAGATTTGAAGGAAGGCATGAAGGTTACCGGTAAAATCCGTAACGTAGTAGACTTTGGTGCCTTTGTTGATATCGGTCTTCATGAAACAGGTCTTGTTCACGTAAGTGAGCTTTCCGACAACTTTGTAAGCGACCCAATGGAAGTTGTAAAAGTTGGCGATGTATTTGAGTTTACAATCATTCAGCTTGATAAAGACAGGCGCCGAATCGGTCTTTCTTTGAAGAGCGACGCTGCAAGCCGAATCGGGCAGGGCGGCGGAATGGGAAGAGGCACAAAGCCTGCTTCTACAGGAGCTGCCGGCGACGGTAAAAAGCGCGTAGTTGTTGTAAAAAAGGCTGGAAGCGGATCTGCAGGAAACGCAAATGCTAACCGGGGCGGCAACAATAACCGCAACGGTGGCCGCGGTAACTACAATTCCGGCAGCGATGACGGCATGAGCTACAATCCATTTGCAGCTTTCTTTAATAAATAAGAGAGCAGGCGTTGCGGGCGGCGATTGAGCCCGCAGAGAGGGTAGCGCACAACGAAGTGTGCGCGCAGGGGGAGACTTCCCCCTCTTTTTTTCTTCATCGGCACCCGAATTCTTCACTAAAATTTTACAAGTGGGGAATTCGGGTGTATCATTTTAAATGATATAACATTATTTTCTATAATATGAGGTAAACTTTACATGAAGAAAATTCGCGCAAAATTGCTGCTTGGCTACATGTTTGTTGTTATCTTTTCTATTCTTTTGATTTCCGTACCTATTCTGGTAACTCAGGTTAGTGAAATTAAGGGAAATCTTAACGCTATAGCCAAATCGCAGATGCAGGCAGCTACACTTTCTATTGATTCCTTTTTGTCAAAACCGGCTGACATTGTAAAGGCAGCTGCAAAGTATGTGGAACGGGCTCCTCTTGAGCAGAAGCAGACAGAAAAGGACTTCCTTGACATGATAAAGGGGGATCCTTCGCTTTATTGTCTTTACTATGCTGATGCTGTTCCTATGAACCGTGGCGGCCGCTTTATTTCCAGCGATAACTGGGTTCCTGATGAGAATTACAATAAAGAAGGCCGTGACTGGTATGATGATGCCGTAAAATCGGGGGATGTAATTTATACTGAGCCTTATGTTGATGAAACTACAGGCTCTCTTGTTTCCTCTGTTTCTTATGCATCACGAACCGGCGGATATGTTCGCGGTGTTCTTGGTATTGATATCATGCTGGATACCCTTCATTCGATGATTGGTAACCTTAAAATTTCAGACGGTGGTTTGTCTTTCCTTATTGATAAAAACGGAAATTACCTTACCAATGAAGATACCAAAAAAATCATGAACGCAAACTTCTTTGATGATTACAAGGATATTGCAGGTCATAAGGCCCGCCTTGGTGATTCCTTCCTGGATCTCAATACAAAGGGCTGGTATTTTGCCTGTGCTCCTATTGCTAAATCAAACGGCTGGGTTTTTGTAACGGTCGGCCGCTCAAGTGAAATTTTCAAGGCATTTGTTCAGAACGTTACGACAATTGTTGTAATGGCTGTAATTGCCCTTGTTGTTTCAATTATTATTGCCTTTATTTTTGCAACAAAGATTGTAAATCCTATCAAAACTGTAGATACAACCGTAAATCAGATTGCTTCGGGCAATGCAGATTTGACCCAGCGTCTTAAGGTTGACAGTAATGATGAAATCGGAAGCCTTGAAACCGGCTTTAACAAGTTCGTAGAAAAGCTTCAGGATATTATTTCTCAGATTCAGTGCTCTAAGGATAACCTTAATGACGTTAAGGAAAGCCTTGGTGCCAGCGTTCATGATGCTTCAAGCTCTATTACGGAAATTCTTTCTAATATAGAAAGCGTTGGAACTCAGGTTCAGAATCAGGTAAATGCGGTAAGTCAGACTTCTGCGGCTGTTGCCGAAATTGCAGAAAACATCAACAGTCTTGAAAACATGATTGAAAAACAGGCGAGTGGTGTTTCTACTGCAAGCTCTGCGGTTGAAGAAATGGTAGGAAACATTAATTCCGTAAATCAGTCGGTAGAAAAGATGGCTCATTCTTTTGAAGCTCTGGAGGAAAACTCAAGAGAGGGAATTGAACAGCAGCAGTTTGTTAACCGTCAGGTTTCTGAAGTTGCTGAGCAGTCTAAGACCCTGCAGGATGCCAACCATGCTATTGCAAGCATTGCCAGCCAGACTAACCTCCTTGCCATGAACGCGGCAATTGAAGCGGCTCATGCCGGTGAAGCAGGAAAGGGCTTTGCGGTTGTTGCTGATGAAATCCGTAAGCTTTCTGAAACTTCATCTGAGCAGTCAAAGAGAATTGGTGCGGAACTTCACAAGATTGTTGAAACAATTAACAGTGTTGTAGAAGCTTCCCAGAAGACTTCTGAAAGCTTTGCCCAGGTTTCTGAGCTGATTGGTGCAACCGACGAGCTTGTACGCCACATCCGCTCGGCAATGGAAGAACAGAATGAAGGTTCTAAGCAGATTCTTGATTCTATCAAGATTATGAATGATAACACCTTTGAAGTTAAAAATGCTTCGCATGAAATGAAGGAAGGAAACCAGATGATTCTTGGTGAGGTTCAGAACCTGCAGAATACAACACTTGTCATTAAGGACAGTATGCAGGAAATGTCTGCCGGAGCCAAGAGCATGAATCAGACAAGTGCGGCCCTTTCTGAAATTTCAAGTCAGGTCAGCGATTCTATTAAGAAAATCGGTGAGGAAATCGATCAGTTTACGGTTTAACAGAATTTTCCGTCTAAAAAAATTGTTAGAATTGTAATTATAAGCTATACTTACTGTATCAGGCGGTGGGTATAGCTTTTATTTTTGGAGAATATTATTTAGCCGGAACTGGAATAGGCGGCCTTTTTGCTGTAAAGATATGATATTAATTCGTTTTTGCTGCAAAATTTAATAATACTAAATAATTTTACTCTTATTAAATTACTCAAACTAATGACATTTTGCCTTTTTTATGTCAAAATGGGATTAAAGTTTTTAATAAGAGGCTCTACATGTTCAAAATTATCGAAAAACGTCAGTTGTCTCAGGACGTAAATTACATGAAAATCGAAGCTCCCGAGATTGCACGTAACAGAAAAGCCGGACAGTTTGTAATTGTTCAGGTTGAAGAAGAATTCGGTGAGCGAATTCCTCTTACAATTGCAGATGCAAATGCTAAAGAAGGCTGGATTGCCTTGGTTTTCCAGGCAGTTGGAAAAACTTCTTATCTTCTTTCCCTCAAAAATGTTGGTGACGAACTTCCTGCTGTACTCGGCCCGCTGGGAAATCCTTCAATTATTGAAAAGAAAGACGGTCCTGTTATGATTGTTGGCGGCGGTTTTGGTGTTGCCCCTTGTTATCCAATCGTTCAGGCTCACAAGGCAGCCGGAAACAAAGTAATTATGGTTATCTGTGCCCGCAACAAAGATCTTTTGATTTTTGTTGATGAAATGAAGGCTATTGCTGATGAAGTTATCATTATGACTGATGACGGTTCTGCCGGACGTCAGGGGGTATCTACAGTTCCTGTAAAGGAAGCCTGCGAAAGCCAGACTCCACCTGCAGAAGTAATCGCAATCGGACCTCCGGTTATGATGAAGTTCGTTTCCCTTACAACTAAAGAATACAATGTTCCGACTACAGTTTCTTTGAATACAATCATGATTGACGGAACCGGTATGTGCGGCGGCTGTCGTGTAAGTGTTGGTGGACAGACAAAGTTTGTTTGTGTTGATGGTCCGGAGTTTGATGCTCACCAGGTTGACTGGGATAATATGGCCCTTCGTATGAAGTCTTTCAAGGCCCGCGAACAGGAAGATTATCACAAGTGTAAGATGATGGCTCAGGCTGATGCACTTGCAAAATAATTTGCAAAGGTCGTAAGGCTCTGATACACGTGAGAGAACCGTACCTTTGCTTAACTTCCGCTTCGCGGAAGTTGTACAATCGATTTGGAGAATAGTATGACAAACGAACAATTGGCAGAAAATGCCGTAAAAGAATATAACAAAATCAAGGATTTGCTTGCCGCTAACGGTGGAAAACTTACTGCAAAGGACCGCAATGCAATTCCTCAGATGGAAATGCCTTCACGCGATCCTAAAAAGCGTGCCCGCGAAATGGGTGAAGTAGCCCTTGGCTACACAAAGGAAATGGCAGTTGTTGAAGCTAACCGCTGTCTTCAGTGTGCAAAGCCTTTCTGTATGGAAGGCTGCCCTGTAAACATCAATATTCCGGCTTTTATCAAGGAAATTGCAAACGAAAACTTCAAGGGTGCTGTTGATATCATTAAGCAGACATCCCTTCTTCCTGCAATCTGCGGACGTGTTTGTCCTCAGGAAAAACAGTGTCAGGGAAAATGTACTGTAGGTAAAGTTTTCAAGAGTGCAGAAAAGGCTGTTTCTATCGGTCGTCTTGAACGCTTTGTTGCTGACTGGGAACGCGAAAATGGTAAGGTTGCTCTTCCGGAATGTGCTCCTGCTACAGGAAAGAAGGTTGCAATTATTGGTGCCGGTCCTGCAGGTCTTACAGTTGCTGCTGACTGTGCCCGCGCTGGTCACGAAGTTACAGTATTTGAAGCCTTCCACAAAGCCGGCGGTGTAATGATGTACGGTATTCCTGAATTCCGTCTTCCAAAAGCAATCGTTCAGGCAGAAATCGACAATCTTAAGAAAATCGGCGTAAAGTTCGAATTGAACTTCCTTGTTGGCCGTACAAATACTCTGGAACAGATTCTTACAGAAAAAGGCTTTGATGCCGCTTTCGTAGGAACAGGTGCCGGACTTCCTAAGTTCCTCAACATTCCGGGCGAAAACCTGATTGGTGTATTCTCTGCTAACGAATATCTTACCCGCGCTAACCTTATGAAGGGTTATGACAAAGAGCACGCCGCAACTCCGGTTTACGAAGCTAAACACGTTGTAGTTTGTGGTGCCGGAAACGTTGCAATGGATGCTGCCCGTATGGCTCTCCGCCTTGGTGCAGAAACAGTTGATGTTGTTTACCGCCGTACCCGCAACGAAATGCCAGCCCGTCTGGAAGAAATTGCTCACGCAGAAGAAGAAGGAATTAAGTTCCGCTTCCTTGAAAATCCTGTTGAAGTTCTTGGAAACGAAGAAGGAAAGGTTCGTGGTGTACGCTGCCTTTCTTATGAACTTGGTGAACCAGATGCTTCTGGTCGCCGCTCTCCTGTTGCAATTCCAGGCAGTGAACATGACGTTGAATGTGATGCTATGATTGTTGCTCTTGGTAACGGTTCAAACCCACTTCTTGTAAAAACAACACCAGGTTTGAATGCAGACAAAAAAGGCCACATCACAGTTGATGAAAAGCAGGCTACTTCCCACACAAAAGTTTGGGCCGGTGGAGACATCGTACTTGGTGCCGCAACCGTTATCTTAGCGATGGGTGAAGGAAGAAAAGCTGCTGAAGCAATTAATGAGTATCTTGCTGGTTAATTTTTCGAAAAAGAAAATGTAAGTCTAGTTCAAAAAATGAAGCTGTGGGACGCAGGCGGAAATTAGGGGGGAACCCGTGAGGGGGTGGTACCCTGATTTACGCCGTCGCTGGGACCCGCAGCTTTGTTTTTTGTGGTAGATATAAACTTTCAATTTTATATTCCGATAATATAAGTACTATGCTTACACACAAGAACGACAAATCAAAATCAAAAAATAACAAAAAAAAACAGGCTAACCTTTTTGGTGCTGCTTGTCTTGCCCTTGGGCTTTTAATAATAGCCATTGCCTTTCTTGTAAAGAAAGATCAGATATCAAATAATCTTAAAGAAACCGCTTTTTTTGACCGCGTTTTT
Source organism: Treponema sp. C6A8 (assembly GCF_000619925.1). GTDB lineage: Bacteria > Spirochaetota > Spirochaetia > Treponematales > Treponemataceae > Treponema_D. Next base: position 86,208 of record NZ_JHVB01000010.1, read on the forward strand.
GGAAATACACCGACTTTTATCAGTGAGCAGGAAGGAAAAACAAAGCCTTCTGCATCAAAAGATGGTGATACTGTAATTCTGAACCTTCGCGGTGATTCAAGTTCGGAAGGCGGAGACGGTTCTGCAGAAGAACAGACTAAGCCTGAAGCCGAAAATAACGATTCAACAATTACAATCAATGAGCTTAAGGGTGAAAGTGAAAACCTTGATTATAACCGCCCGGCTGTAGAAGAAGAGTATACTGAGCCTGAAGTGACAAAAAAAGAAGAAATTGCGAAAAAGCCTGAAGAGCCTAAGAAGGTTGAAAGTAAAACACCTGCGCCAAAGCCTGTAACAAAAACAGAACTTCAGCTTTGCTTTACAGTTATTGATGCAGACGGAAGCGTCGTTCGCAAAATGATTAAGCGTTCGGTTCCAAAAAATGATTCACCTCTTACAACTGCAATAAATCTTCTTCTTGCAGGACCAGATTACTCAAATGCTGCAGAAAGAAACCTTACAAGTTTTATTCCAAAGGGAACAAAACTTCTTGGCGCCCGTGTAAGTAACGGCGTTGCTTATCTTAATTTCAGTGATAATTTTGAATTCAATCAGGAAGGTACTGTAGGACAGATTAATCAGCTGATGCAGGTTGTCTACACAGCTACTAACTTTTCTACAGTCAGCAGCGTGCAGTTCCTTATTAATGGGCAGAAAAAACAATTCTTGGGTGAAGAAGGAATTAGAATAGACACGCCTTTAAGCAAATCTAGTTTCTAGAAAAGCTGACAATTGTAAGATAAAAAAAAGTGGGACGCAGGCGGAAAGTAAGGCAAAACGCGACGGTATAAAGCGTTTTGCCCGTGAGGGGGTGATACCTTGATTTACGCCGTCGCTGGGACCCGCTTTTTTTTTTGCTTTAATTTTTGTAAGATTTAATTATTTTTTCAAAATACCCCTGATTTGCCTTATAGGCGTTCTCGTAGGTTGCGATTGAAAAATAATCCAGATTCTTATTCTTTTCATTCTTGCAGAGCAGCTTTGTATTGCAAATCATGCGGTTTGAGTTTGTCTGAGCGGTTTTTGAAACAATTTTGATTTTTCCGTCCTTGATAAAATACTCAGTTGCATTGAAAACTGTATAGGACTCCTTGGCACTCAAAAGAAGTTTTCTGATAATAAAGCAGTTATTCTTGGCCTTATCATCATAAAAATTCGGAATTGATGAAAGGGCGATTAATGAATCTTCATTCAAAGTCCAGAAGTTTTCCAGCTGCTGATTCCAGCTTTTATCAAGCGTAAGCTGCTGGTTCTGGAAAGTAACATTGAGGGCCTTAGCCTTGCTGTAGGTTTTTACCTTCTTTTCATCGGTTCTGCAGATAGCTTCAAATCCCTTAAAATCATCAAAAGTAGGATCGTTTGTATCTTTAATCTGACCGATTGTAACACAGTCAAATACTTTGTTGCCATTTGTGTCTTCAATTGAACGGATATTGAAAAGAGGTACGATGCAGTCATAGACAACCTTTACGTTTCCGCCGAATTGAACAAAGTCTGTGAAAAAGCTTTCTTCCTGCTGATTTTGAAAATTAATTACAGGGCGGTGAGAACGGCGTGATGAAAATTCGTAAAGCAAATCGTGCAGGTAGTTTACAATCTGAGCGTCATCACTTGCCGGATCCGGGCTGATGCTTGTAAGAATTCGTTCTCCAGTCATGTCCCAGTGGTCAGCCTCTGGATTTACAGAAATAAGAAGGTTGATTTCCTTTTCAGGTAAGAACTTTGCTTCATCTTTTGGAGCATAATAGCGAATCTGGAAAGTTTCGTCATCATAATAAAGGATTCCCACGTAGCTTACGCGTTCAAAAGATTTATCCTGATAGTAAACAAATTCACCAGAGGTATCAGGAATATAGGATTCAAAAACAGGCATTGAAAAAAGTCCTGCACATAAAATAAAGGTAAAAAATGAAGATAATAATTTTTTCATAAAAGAGCCCTATAAAGTAAAACTGGCGCGAAGGAGTGGAGCGTGGGGCAAAAACACTCTGATTGTTGTGACCGCGAAAGCGGTCAATTTTATAGTTTCTTTGCAACAATCAGCGTGTAGCGCGATATCGCGCGGTTTTGTCACATGCTCCGCGACTGGGAGCCAGTTTTACATAATAGATTAATTTTAAAAATTATTTAATTTATTAAGTTCGTCGCGTACATAATCAGCGGCTTTTTTAGCAGCTTCTGTTGCAGGAACCATTTCAGCGGCTTCTGCTGTACGGATTTTGAACTCAACGTTAGGAAGGTTCTTGTCACCAACAATAATGCGAACCGGGTAACCGATAAGTTCAGAGTCTGTGAACTTAACACCTGGACGCTCGTTGCGGTCATCAAGAATAACTTCTATGCCGGCTTTTGTAAGCTCATCGTAAAGCTTGTCTGCAACTTCCTGCATCTGTCCCTTGTACTGAATAGGAATAATTGCAACCTGATATGGAGCAACGCTCATTGGCCAACAGATACCTTTTTCATCGTTGTGACCTTCGATGATACTTGCAAGAGTACGGTCAACACCAATTCCGTAACATCCCATAAGAGGTGTAACTGGTTTTCCGTTTTCTGCAAGGTATGTTACGTTCATTGATTTTGTATATTTTGTTCCAAGCTTGAAGATATGTCCAAGCTCGTTACCTTTTTTCATGTAGAAAGTTCCGCCACAGTCTGGACACTTGTCGCCTTCTTTACAAGTGCGAACATCTGCTGTAATGAAAGCTGTAAAGTCACGGCCTGGTTCAACATGCTGAATGTGATAGCCTGCTTTTCCGGCGCCAGTGATACAGTCGTGCATATCAACAGTAGATTTATCTGCAATTACAGGGATTTTGATTCCAACTGGACCAACAAATCCGTGTGGAGCACCTGAATATTTAAGAACATCTTCGTCACTTGCAAGTTCTGCGCCGCTTGCTTTAAGTTCTGCAGCAAGTTTAGCTTCGTTTACTTCCAGATCACCGCGGATAATTACGCATACAAAGCTTTCTGGAATGTAAGTCTGTCCGCCTTCTGTAACAGTTTCTGCATTCTTGTAGAATTCGTGTTTTGTAAGGCCAACAGCGCTGTTGTAAACCTTGTAAACAAGTGATTTCAAGAAAGTTGTAGGTTTTGCGTTGAAGAATTTTTCCATGTCTTCAATGCTGAAAACGTTTGGAGTTGCAACTTCTTCATATGGAAGGTCTGTTTTTACCTGTGGCTTTCCTTCGTTGTTCAAAGGAACTTCTGTTGCGCAAGCAGCTTTTTCTACATTTGCGGCATAATCGCAGTTAGGACACAAAAGCAAAGTATCATCACCAACTGGGCTTTCTACCATGAACTCTTCTGAACCTGAACCACCCATAGAACCTGTATCAGCCTTTACGCTGATTGTGTTAAGTCCCATGCGCTTGAAGATGCGGCGGTAAGCAGCTGCAACATTGTCGTAAGATGCGTTTAAATCTTTTTCATCTTTATCAAAAGAGTAAGCATCCATCATAGTGAATTCGCGGCCGCGCATTACACCGTAGCGGGGGCGGATTTCATCACGATATTTTGTATTTATCTGATAGAGAGTGAATGGAAGCTGCTTGTAAGAAGAAAGGCCGTCGCGTACAATGGCTGTAAAAGCTTCCTCGGCTGTTGGAGAAACAACCATATCCTGACCCTGGCGGTTCTGAGCAGTAAGCATTTCTCCACTCATTTTATCCCAGCGGCCAGATTCGCGCCATAAGTCACCTGGCTGAATTACTGTAGGTTTAATTTCCAAAAGACCAGCATTATCAAGTTCTTCGCGGATAATTTTCTGAACCTTCATTAAAGAACGGTAGCCGAGCGGCATATAAACATAAAGACCGTTTCCAAGTTTTCTGATAAGACCAGAGCGCATCATAAGCTGATGGCTTGCAATTACTGCGTCATTTGGAGCTTCGCGCAGTGTTGAGATAATAGTTCTACTTGCTTTCATAGTAATTATTCTATTGAAAAATGCACTTAATTACAATCTAGGGAGATTTTAGTTGAAAAACGTTGCAACAACTTGCGCTTGCGCAAGTTATAGACGGTTCCAGGCACCGCATACCTGTAGTGTGGATTACGACCGTCGTCTTATTTCTTCAGTACGCACACAATCTTTTCTGAATCAGCTGTGAGAGGATTCATCTTGTAGTCTGCGTAGAAATTAAATGATGAAAATCCTAATTCCTTAGCGAACTTCTGGAAAGATTCAAGGCTGATAGGAGTAATAGGTTCGTCTTTTACTTCATCAATGATTTTTCCGTTTGAAGTTTCAACCTGCTGGTTCAAAAGGTAAGTTACATTTTCCTTATCCTTTGTAATCCATGAATGCAGGGTTGCGCGGGAAGAAGTTTTTTTCGGAAGCTGGATTTCATCATTAGAGAAATCGAATTTCGTAAAGTTAATCAAATCAAAAATCAGATAGCCGCCGTCTGTAAGCATAGCTTTAGCGTCCATCATCAGTTTTGAAATGTAAATTTTGTCGCGCATAAAAACAACACGGTAATCACCAAAGTAAATGATATTATAGAAATTTTTTCCCAGGTAACGGCCAATGTCCTGAGGGAAAAGGTTAAATGATTTAATTTTTGGTTCTGAGTTTGCGCTTTTTATCTTAATTAAATCAATAAATTCCTTAAAAGAATCTGTAGCAGTAACGTCAAAATTGTGCATCAGGAGTTCTTGAGCAAGCGATGCAGTACCACATTCAAGGCTTACAAATTTGACAGGGGAAGAAAATTCCTTGCCTATTTTATCAAAAAAATCAATCTGTGAGTCTGCAATCGGAAAGAGTTCACCGTAATTTTCAAGCCATTTTTTTATATAAATCATATACAATTTATTATAAAACAAATTACAGTAAATTCAAGATATAAAAAGTTGTTATTTAGTTGATTTTCCAGCGATTATTTTCTTTATAAAAGCGCTTAGCATTTACTTCAAGCATGCGGCCGTCTTCGCCAATCATTTTTACCATTGAAGTAAGAGGATTTACTTCTGTAATCTTGAAGTCAGTGCCGTCGTAAAAAAGACGAACGCCTTCATTTGGCAGCTTGCGGCGAGCTTCGTTGTACCAGTCGTATTCGTATGAAAGACAGCATAAAAGTCTTCCGCACTGACCAGAAATCTTCATTGAATTAAGCGAAAGATTCTGGTCCTTTGCCATTTTGATTGAAACAGGGCGAAGTTTATCAGAAACTCCGTGGCAGCAGAACGGGCGTCCGCAAATTCCAAGTCCGCCGGTAATGCGTGATTCATCACGTACACCAATCTGGCGAAGTTCAATTCTCATTTTGAAGATTGAAACAAGGTCTTTAACAAGTTCACGGAAGTCTACTCGGTTATCAGAGCTGAAGAAGAAGAGGGCCTTAGATTCTTCTGTCAAAAAGTGAACTTCTACAAGCTTCATTTCAAGCTTATGTGCGGCAACTTTTTCCTTGAAAATAGGGAAGGCATCTTTTTCCTTCTGCTTGAGTTCAGCGCGTTTTTCCAAATCTTTTTCGCTTGCCTTGCGTTCAACAGTTACAATGTCAGACTGTTTGATTCCGATCGGCTTTTTTGCAATACCGAGAACACGGGCCATATCTTTTCCATAGCGGGTCGGAATAATTGCAAAATCACCTGCCTTAAGATTGATTTTTTCAGGAACTTTTGCGTAAAGGGTTTCGCAGGAGTAATCCAGCTTAAGGTTATAAAGGGGAGTATCTATTGTTAATTCGGAAGTATCAGAAATCCCCTCATCGTCTTCAAGTTCAGAAAGGTTTTCTGTCTGATCGTCTATATCACTTTCAAAAATATCACTCATTTTTTACCAACTTAATTTGTAAAATTATAGCATTTAGGAGCGGAGCAAGTCGACAACTAAACCCTTGATTTCGTTGACTTGGGCAAGAATTTTCAGGTTATTCATCTGGGTGCTCAGCATATCTCGTGTCAGGTTATCAAGTTTTTCATTGATAACATTTATTTGAACTTTCGGATCTTTTGGATGGGCCGGCATCGAATAGTTTGAAAAAAAGTTTGTCGGTGAAACAATCTGCATTCGGCGGGGCCTGCGGGCGTTCACTTCAAAATTATTATCTACTATATACTTAATGAATTGCCCTACGGCTTCCTTGAAGTTATCAAGATTTTCTTTTGTAAGTTCTTCTGAAAGGGCATTACCGGCATTGTCTACGCGGTCACGTAAAAAGATAACCGCTTCATCAATGCTCATTGTCTGAATTTCAGCTGGCAGTCCGTTTGGTGCTGTCGTTTCTTCAGCCTTTGAGCCCTTTATTAAATCTGCAAACTTAGAACCCTTTGTTTTTTCTGATTTTTCTGCCTTTTGATTTTTTAGCGCCTGATTCTGGGAGTTTTGAACTCCTGCATAGTAAAAATTCGTTCCTAAAGAATCAATTTCTGCCATTAAAGCGCTGCCTTTTGCTTGATAGCCTTAGACTGAAGGAATTCTGAAGAAAGGCGGTTGTATTCTTCATCATCTTTTACTGCAATACAGTTTCCATGGAAGAGGGCGTTGTCATCAATCTGAACTTTGTGGGTAACAATGTCTCCTACAACTGCTGCCTTTGAAAGAAGCTTTACGCTTTCATTTGCAAAAACATCACCAAGAATGATTCCGCCCACAATAATTGCCTTTGCATTTACGTTTCCGCGAATTCTTGCGTTTTCACCGATAATGATGTTTCCGTCTGTATCAAGGTTTCCGTCTATGTCACCGTCAACACGGACAAAACCGTTGACCTTTATGTTTCCCTGAATTGCCGAACCGCCACCAATGATTGTGTTGATTGAAATGTCGTCAATTTTGAATGCCATAAAAGCCTACTTCTGAAGATTGATGTTGATATATTTTGCAGGGTCTACTACATCAGAACCGATGTGAACTTCATAGTGAAGGTGAGGACCAGTAGAAATACCTGTGTTACCGATATTTCCGATAATCTGTCCCTGGTCAACAAGCTGACCGCGCTTTACTCTGAAGGAACTCAAGTGAGCGTAACGTGTATAAATACCGTGGTTATGTTTGATGATTACAAAGTTACCAAAGCTGTTGTCAAAACCTACTGTTACAACCTGACCGCTGGCAGTTGCCATTACAGGGTCACCTGAACGCCATGTTGAGAAGTCCATACCCTTGTGGATGTACCAGTTTCCGTTGAGCGGGTGAACGTTAGGACCAAAAGGCATTGAAACGTGAACGTTAGGATTTTTTACAGGATTGATACTTGGAATTTCTGTAAACAGGTTCTGCTGAGTCTTAAGCATCTTACCAACCTGCTCGATTGGTTCAATTGAGTTTTCAAGGTAAGAAGTAAGCTCGCGGATATCAGCAAGTTCTCGAGTTGTTCCTTTTGCAATTTCTGTTGAATTAAACATTGATGAAAGGTCGCTTGAAGAAATTGTAGAATTGTTTGTGTTTTCGCCCTGAGAGATTCCCAAAAGTGAAAGGCTCTGTGAAAGAGATGTCTGGAATCTTTTTGCGGCCTGGAAGAGGTTAGCATTTTCATCACGGAGTTCATCAAGGCTGGCAAGGGTAGCGCGGTTCTGTTCTGTAAGGCTGTTAATCTGCATGTTTGCAGAAATTGAATGATGATTGAAGTAGAAGAAGGAAACCAGGATTCCAATAAAAAGCAAAAGCCCAAATAAAAGCGCAAATACGTTAGTCTGAAAATTCAGCACTTTGCTCTGAGAGTGAGGAACAATCATTATTGTTAATTTGCTGTCAAAAATACGAAAAAGTTTAACAAAGGCAGAACCGATCGAACGGAAGGCAGAAGAAAAATTCTGCGCAAGGTTTGAGACAGCCCGCTTTTCCATCTTTTTCATGGCTTTTTGTGTTTTAGGCAATATTAGACCTCATTATCTTCAATAATAAATCATAAAATTATAGCATTCTGCATTTATAAATTCTACTGTTTAATTATTGCGCCGGTTGAAAAGGCTTCCTGACAGTTTCCGAGGTGCTCGAACCGGCTGTCACCTGCTGCTAAAGCATCAGGTGCATTTTTGCTATTATTATCGTCAGATATTACGTTGACGAGTAGAAAAACCTGTGTTATCTTTATTATAAATAATTAAAAAAGAAGCGTTAAAAAAACTTTTTCGCTCTTCTCATCACAATTTTTCTAGGAAGAAAGCCATGAATTTTTTTGATACTCACGCTCACATCGGGCTTATATACGATGATCCTATTGAACAATTACGCGTTATTCAGCAGGCAAAGCAGGCTGGAGTTACACGTATCATAAGCATTAATAACTCTCTTATGGATTTTCAGAAGGTTTATGCTACCCTCAAATCTGTAAGCGGAATTTATCACGCGGTAGGTGTTGCTCCGTCTGAAGTAACAAATCCGGGCCCGGACTGGATTAACACAATCGAAAAGTCTCTTTCTCTGCCAAATGTAGTTGCAGTTGGTGAAACAGGTCTGGACTACTACAAGCAGTTTGGTGACAAGAGAAGCCAGATTGAGCTTTTTATCACTCAGCTTGAAATTGCTCAGAAATACAACAAGCCTGTAATTATTCATAACCGTGATGCGGGAAAAGATATTTATGATGTTTTGACAGAACGTTTGCCTGATGCCGGTGCCATTTTCCACTGCTATTCTGAAGATGCCGCTTATGCAAAAAAATGTCTTGATATGAACGTCTGGTTCAGTTTTGCAGGTAACCTTACTTACCGCAATGCACGCAACCTTCACGAGACAGTTTTGAACATCCCGGTTGACCGCATTTTGATTGAAACTGAAAGTCCGTTTATGATTCCGGCTGAATTCCGTGAGAAAAAGCGCACAAAGCCAACCATGCTGCCTTCTACAGCCCGCTTCCTTGCCGAAATGCTGGATATGGATCTGGAAGAACTCAGCGTTCAGCTCTGGAAGAACAGCTGCAAGGCTTTCAATTTACCTGAAATGTAACGGGAGACACAGGTGGAACTGTATCATCCTGTAAGAATAAAAAACATTGAACTCAAAGGAAATCTCTTTTTAGCGCCTGTTGCCGGTTACAGCGACATGGCCTTTCGTTCTGTCTGCATAGAAAACGGGGCCTGCTTTACCTATACCGAAATGGTCAGCGCAGAAGCTCTTGTGCGAAAGAATCTGAAAACAGAGATTTTGATGCGCCGCGCTTACAATGAAGACGTTTATTCCGTGCAGATTTTCGGGCCGGAGCCTGACATTATGAATGCGGCGGCTCATATCGTTCTTGAAAAGACAAACTGCGAATGTATCGACATTAACTGCGGCTGTCCGGTGCCTAAAATCGTAAAGACAGGAGCCGGTTCCGCTTTAACACGCGACCCTGACAGGCTCTATAAAGTTGCAAAGGCGGTAGTAGACGCTGCCGGCGACCGTGCCGTCACCGTAAAAATCCGCTCGGGCTGGGAAAAGTTCCAGATTACCTGGAAGGAAGCGGCTCAGGCGGCCCTGGAAGCAGGAGCCAGCGCAATTACAATTCACCCCAGAACCCGCGCTCAGGGCTACGAAGGGCATTCTGACTGGAGCATAATGAAGGCTCTGGTAGAATTTGTCGGCGAGTGGAACAAATCTCACGGAACATCAATTCCAGTTTTTGGCTCGGGCGACCTTTTTAAGCCGGAAGATGCTAAAAAAATGCTGGAAGAAACCGGTGCAGATGCTGTTATGTTTGCCCGCGGCGCAATGGGAAATCCTTTTATTTTTAAAGACGCAACCTCACTTTTGCAGACCGGAAGCTATCAGCCTGTTCCTCCTGATGTCCGCATAAAAACAGGCTTTGCCGAGCTTGAACGCCTTGTTAAAGACACGGAAGAAAAGCACGCCTGCATGGAAATGCGAAAGCGTTTTGCTGCATATTCTAAAGGAATTCACAACGGCGCAGCCCTTCGCCTTCAGATTGTTCACGCAAGCACTGTCGAAGATTATAAGAAGATTTTTGAGCCTGTTTTACAGGCATTTGAAGAAGAAAATTCGCAAAATGGCCAATTATAAAGTAGAATAAAAGCAAAATCTTTAGTATTTTTGTACTATAAGGATATTTTGAGTTTATTGGGGAAATTTAGGGAATGAGTTTAATTGGAACATTTATTGATATATTTGATTCAATTTTCAGACGTTCTTCACCGGAAGTTCAGCGAAAGCAGCTTTTAAAAAAGATGGACGTTGAAATTCAGGGCTTTTCCCCCATGATTTGTAAGTCCGGTTATTTGCAGCCGAATTTTGGAGAGGCAATTTTTACACTTTATAAAAACTGCGGTATTCTTGACCGCCTTTTTATTGAGACTGTAAGCACAAATGATTTGCCCCGCCGCCACCGTTTTGAGGCTCAGCTTGTAATCACCGGCTATAATGCAGAAGATCAGGAAATTGTTTCGGAACTTCAGTTTCAGAACCGAAAAGATGATATTCTTGCAGAGTTTAATAATTCTGAACGAATTTACATCCATCAGCGCCACCTTCTTGATAAAATCCTTAAAGATCTTAATTCCGAACAGTTCAAAAAAATTGACCGCGATATTTTAATGCTGCGTCAGCTTGTAGATTTCTGTCATTATAATTATGTGCCTTTCATGCAGCTTTTTGACAGCAATTTTGTTCCTGCTGACAGCACTTATACACCGGCATACAGCGAAGTTGATGTAGGAAAGGCAATCAATCTTCTGGAAGACCTTTATTATCAGCTTTACGGACTTAACATTTCAAATTCAACGGGAGCTGCCGTTCTTGCCCTTTACCGTTTGAGAAGGTGTGCCGACCTGGAACCTTCTGAAAAAAACAGCATTCTTGGAAATCTGAAAAAAATAAATTACATAATCAAGCAGGTTCTTCAGCCTGAAAAGCTTAAGGCAATTATCCGTTATTTCAGGGCCGACCCGAATTACGAGCCTGCCGTTGCCCAGTATACAGGTTCTCCTCGTCAGGAATTTGCCACAATGCTTCAGTCAAAATTTGATTCAGACGAACAGCGCATTAAATCTGAAATTCAGGATGAAAAGCTTACTCAGGAAATTCAGACTCTCTTCCCTGAAAATGGACTTGAAAAAGTTCAGGGCTACAATCAGGATTACAGCGAAAAACTTCAGGCAGAAACTCCTTTGTCTTTCCAGTGGATTTTGCCTATCAGGGTTCTTAAGACTTTTGAAAAGCAGTACATCTCTGATGGTGTTAAAGCCCTGCTTGATGACATTGTAATTGAAGGATTTTTCAATAATTCTACCTATAAAACATCATTTTCTCAGATTGTTTATGCGGCAATTAATGCTGACCAGGATTTCTATGCCTTTGAAAATTCCTTCTCAATGAACGAAAAAAACAGTATTGCCGTTATGGAAGGCTACATAAAAGACAGCAGAAAAGATAAATCCTTCTATACTCGCCTTGAAAAAATGGTTGTTACCGTAAATAACGAAGCCCACAATCTTCTTCAGACACATGTAACAAATCTCTGGGCTCTTCATAAAGAGCTGGGCGAGCTGCTTGCGGATGCTAAAAAGCCTTCAAGCGAAATCATTCAGAATTTAAAAGTATTGCTTCTGTCTTCGCGTAACAAAGACCGAACTAATTTGTTAGATTATCAGTTCCCTAACTGGAAAATATTTTTTGAGATAATGAAAAACTATGTTATTATTAATACAAGTGATGTAAAAAATGAGCAGAAGAAGTAAGGTAAACGAAGTCGTTTCCAAAGCAAAAAAAGAAATTTCCTCATTAGAAAAGAAAACTGACGCTCTTGATTTGTCACTTCAATATGAAAAGAAAATTTACGACCTTGAGCAGATGCTCGATATTGCTAAATCTTTCTGCCAGAACCTTGATTTTGATAACCTTCTTGAATCCATCGTTTATATCTGTATGGCTCAGATGCATGTTCTGGGCGCCGAAATTTTTGTAAGAGATTTAATCACTAATGAAAACTACGTGCTTGAAACTGCCAAAGACCTTTTTGATGACAGCGACAAGCCTTCTATTCCTGTTTCATCACCAATCACAAAGAAGCTTCTGGATGTTCAGATGCCTATTACCTTTGAAGAGCTGAAACTTTTGATTGATGATCAGAAAACTCTGGAAACTTTAAAGGCTCTTTCGCCAACTCTTATTGTTCCGCTCATTCAGAAAACTCACCTTAACGGTCTTCTGATTTTGCAGGAAAGAATTGCGATTGAAGACGATGTTTCCTACACCGAGTATGAGCAGAGCCAGATTATGTCGATTGCTTCCCTTGCGTCGGTGGCAATTAATAATGCGGCCCTTATCGAACAGTCATCAACTGATATGATGACTCACCTGAAACTGAAATTCTACTTCTTTAATATCCTTTCGGAAGCAATTGACCAGGCTTTTTTGCAGAATGAAAATATCGGCGTTTTGATGTTTGATATCGACTTCTTTAAGAATTTTAATGATACGCACGGACACGAATGCGGTGATTACGTTCTTGTGGAAGTTGCAAATATTATCCGTAAGAGCCTTCGCGAAAGTGATACTGCAAGCCGATACGGTGGAGAAGAGTTTACGGTTCTTCTTCCAAATACAAAGACAGAAGAAGCAATTCTTGTTGCAGAAAGAATTCGCGCCGCAATCGATACTCACGATTTTATCTATAATAATATGCATCTTCACGTAACGATTTCCTGCGGTGTTTCTGTTTTTGATGCAACTGATAATCTTGTTAATTCACCTAATGAATTTGTTAATCAGGCTGACCAGGCCCTTTATATTTCTAAAAGTAAAGGCCGAAACCGCGTAACTCTTTACAGAAAGCCTGATAATTCACGATAATAGGCAAATGGGAAAAATCTTTTTTAGACATCCGTTCAGATACGAATATAAACATCGCGTAATCTTAATAATTCTTTTAAATTTTGCAGTTTACGGAATTGCACAGCTTTACAGAGAACTTGCTCAATACATTTACTACTATGGCCCGATGAATCCGGTGGCAGTCAAAAAATATCACATGTACTGGCAGTTTTTGACTTATATGTTCGTTCATGATTATTCGGGCATTCGTCATATTCTTTTTAATATGCTTGGTCTTCTGGTATTTGGCCTGCAGCTGGAGAAAGCAATCGGTTCTAAGGAATTTGTGCTTTTTTACCTTTTCTGCGGTATTGCCAGCGGAGCTCTTTCTTATCTGGTTTATTTGTACACAGGGCAGTATAGCGTTCGTTTGATGGGTGCCAGCGGAGCTGTTTATGCGGTTTTGTTTGCCTATGCGGTTTTCTTTCCCCGCTCTGTAATTTTTATCTGGGGAATTATTCCTGTTCCTGCCCCGGTTCTGGTTTTAATTTACGCGGCAATTGAATTTTTCAGTCAGTTTAATCCGGCTTCGGGCGTGGCTCATATGACTCATCTTTTTGGTTTCCTTGCAGCCTGGATTTACTTTGTTGTGAGAATGGGAATTCATCCTCTTAAAATCTGGCGGGACACTTACAGATGAAATTAAAAATGCGCTTTGTAAAAAAAATGCTCATTTTTGCGGCTCTTGCCCTTAATTTTTCACTTATTCTGGCTCAGAGTCCTGTTAATCTCAGAACGATAAGGTTTGCTGTATGGGCGGAACTTGATGCCTATCCCGGGCTTTATGAAAAAAGTGATGATATGCTTTCTTATACTCGAACCCGAATTAAAGACTTGAGCGAGTTTTTAATGGAAGGAATGGTTTACGGCTGGAAGTTTGTTTACACTCCTTCGGATAAAGTTCGCAGAGTAGAGGAGTATCTGGAAGTTATTCCTGAGCTTGCATTTACTGAACAGGATAAAGCAAAAATTCGATATTCGGATCAGTTTTTTGAAGAAAATAAGGTTACTGTCTGGTGCGAGTACGAACGCACTGATTATCAGATTCAGAATTATAAGCTCTGGAGCGGAATTCAAAATTCTGTGATTAAGGGACGTGGACTTGGAAAGATTTCTGACGGTTTTGAGGGAATTGAAAATGCAGCAAAAAATGCCTTAAAAGAAGCTGTTCGTGCCCGCTACCGTGCGGAAATCAAAAATAAACCCAAGGAAATTTCCGGTTCGGTCTTAATCAGAAATCCTCCTCTTGTTGGAATTACAGAAGGGCAATATGCGATATTTCTTGATTTTTTCCTAGAACGCGATAGAATAATTAAGTATACAACGTACTAAAATACGTAGTTAGCATTTAACAACAATTCAACTATTATTGAGGAGTTTTGCATGAAAAAATTATTATTAGTTCTTACAACGTTGTTTTTGGTAGCTGGTTCTGTTTTTGCTGATCAGGAAACAGATGAAATCTTTGAAAATATGTCTGCTGAAGAACGCTATGAAGAGCAGAAAACAAAAACAATAAAGATTGTTCCTGAAAATCAGCATACTGTAGATAAGAATGCAAAAGTTGAACTTGAATTCAATCCTATGTACGATGAAGTTCGAGTAACCTATACAACAAGTTTTGCATCATATGATCAGGGTGAAGCAATGAATACTGTTCTTGCAGTTCTCCAGGATTTCCAGAAGGAGCATGGATATACAAAATATAAATATCTCCAGACTCCAAAGGAAAGCTCTTATATTGATAAGGAAGCTAAACCTAAGAAGAAGTACACTGTTTATTTCTGCTACGTTCAGATGGTAGAAAAAAGCAATATGAAAACTGTAAAAGGTGCAACTAAAGAGACTTCTGAAGCAGAAGCACAATAAACTCCATCTACCTATTCAGTTTTTATGTGAAATATTGTAGAATAAAACCGATAGTCAAAAGGCTGTCGGTTTTATTTTTTAACAGGATCTAAAAAATGGATATCAAAAACATCATCAAAAATCTTCATCCGCTTGAAATTAAAGTTTTGCTCAAATACACAGCAAAGGATGAACTTACTTCAGAAAAACTCCAGAAGGAATTGGATTATAAAGAAGGTCACGCTAACCAGGCATTCAGCTGGCTGGGTGGAAAAGAGCTTCTTAAGGAAATCCGCAGAACTCCTCACACATATTATGAAATCACAGACTTGGGTAAGGCTCTTGCAAAAACAGGAACTGTTGAAGAGCGCATGGTAAATTACCTTCGCGACAACGGCGCTCACGCTTTGCCGGAAATCGCCGCTGCCCTTGCAATTGAAAATAAAGACATTGGTTCTGCTTTCGGTCCCCTTTCTAAGGAAGGCGTTCTTAAGATGAATGCAGAAAAGAAGGCTGAATATACAGGTGCTGAACTTCCTGCACGTGTTACAAAGGCTTCTGAAATTATTAAGAAGGGTGCTGCCGCTACTGACGGAATCTTGAATAAGGATGATTTAAGCGCTGACGAAGTTGAAGTAATTTCTACTTTGGCTAAAAAACGTGGTGCCGGAGATTCTCCTTTCAAGATGATAGAACGCGAAACTGTAACTTACAAACTTACAGAAGCCTTTGCAAAGGTTACTGAAGAACTTAAAAAGGCCGGAATTACTGGTAACGAAATTGGTGAAATCACACCAAAAATGCTTGCAACTGGCGACTGGAAAAACGGTACCTTCCGCGGTTACAACATTGCTGTTCCTCCTGCTCGTATTATTCCTGGCCGCACAAACCCTTATGTTCAGTTCCTTGAATCTGTAAAAGACAAGCTTTGTTCTCTTGGTTTTGAAGAGTTTGACGGTCCGCTTGTAGAAACTGAATTCTGGAACGGCGATGCTCTCTTCATGCCTCAGTTCCACGCTGCCCGCGATATTCACGATGTTTACCGCATCAAAAATCCTACTCACGCAAAATTTATTGAAGAACCATATTTGAGCAACGTTAAGGCTGCCCATGAAACTGGCGGAAATACAGGAAGCCGCGGATGGAACTACTCTTTTGATAACGAGTTCACACGCCGCCTTATCCTCCGCTCTCAGGGAACTGTTTTGTCAGCTCATCAGCTTCACAAGGCAACAATTCCTGGAAAATACTTCGGTATTGCCCGCTGTTTCCGCTACGACAAAGTTGATGCAACTCACCTTTCAGACTTCTACCAGACAGAAGGTATTATCGTAGGAAAGGATGCAAACCTCCGCAACCTTCTTGGTATGCTTAAGATGTTTGCTACAGAAATTGCCGGTGCAACAGAAGTTAAATACGTTCCTGGTTACTTCCCGTTCACAGAGCCTTCTATTGAAGTTCACATCAAACACCCTGTTCTGGGCTGGTTCGAACTTGGTGGTTCAGGTATCTTCCGTCCGGAAGTAACCCGCGCAATGGGAATTGACGTTCCTGTTCTTGCCTGGGGTATCGGTATTGACCGTATGGCTTTGATGGCACTTGGATTGAATGACTTGAGACAGTTGTTCTGTGAGGACATCGAACAGGTACGCTTGAGAAAAGCTAAGTTCTAATAGATGAAAAAGACGCTCGGTTGAGCGTCTTTTTTATTTTAAAAGGTGTGATATAATAAGACAAGAAAGGGGGTAGGTTATGCGAAAAGAGTTTTGTGAAAAAGACGGTATTCTAATTACATACACAGAAAATGATGTCTGCTTTGAAGATTGTAAGACTGCAGAATCCATTTTACTTAAAAATGATGGAACCATAGTACATTCAAATTTTAATGACGATAGAAATTTATTTTTCCAAGAATATTTGAAGAAAATTTATTCTGAAATTTCTAATTTTCGAAATCTTGATGATTTGAAACTGCATTCTTAAATGCTCGGGCAATTTCCAGAAAGTTGTCTAATTGTGTTGAAGAAAGACTGTTTGCGATGTTTGTTAGTTCGCGTTTTTGCCAGTCGGATTTTGTGGATTGTTTTGTATTTGGGTTATTTTTATCAATTCCTAAAATAAGATATTCTGTTGTTGTGTGAAGAACTTCTGCCATTTTTACGGCAACATCAGCGGCGGGGATGGAACCGCGGTAGAGATACATGCTTAATGTACTATTACTTATCCCCACTTTTTGAGCAAATTCTTTATTTGAAATTTCTTGAAAATTCAATTCATCGATTAATCTCTTTTTGAACTCTTCTTGTAATTTACTCATAATTAAATTGTAAACAATTTGTGTAATTGAAATTTGACAGATTATGTTATTGAAGTTAATATTTATGTAATTACATAGTGTTATAAATATGTAATTGAATATGAATTAAAAGTATTTTTTTAGTTTTTATATTTTCTAGTTTTTTAATTGGCCTAGATATGGACAAAATTAATTCTTTCGAATTTGATTTTTCAGATGAACTTCATAGGTTATTATCTTGAAGATTAAAATATAGGAGGTAAAAAAAAGAAAAGGGGTTGGGTTCTCATTAATTGAGAACATATTAAAAATATTTCATATGAGAAATTAACTAAACGTATGATATTTTTTTTGAGAGGTTGATTATGACAGAAAAAATTAATGTTGAGGTTAAAACTTTATTAAATCGTATTCATGCAATTCTTGCGCTTGTGAGTTGGGTGATTATTGGTATTTGTGTTTATAACTGGATGAAGGATAGTTGGAAGTATGAAGATTATTCTTGGTTAGGGTTTTTAGTTTGCGGTGTAATAGGCGTTATTAGGTTATTTATAATTAATGATAAATATGCTTGGCAGGTTGCTACATATGAAGAGATCAAAGCTTTGGAAAGTATGGTTGAATCTAAATTAGAAAAACTTTCTTGCAATAATATATCTGATGCAGAAGTTACTTCATCTGAAAGTTTAGTAGCAGATGAGAAAAAAGAAGATTCTCTTGAAGAGCTAAAGTCAAGAATTAACTCTTTCGATGATTTGTTAGATTTGATTGATGAGCCAAAAATAAAGGAAGAAGCTGAACATATGCGAAAGTTTTATGGAAAAGAAGCTTATGAACATTTTTTAACAGTAAAGGCTAAACAATTAGGGTTAAAAATATAATTGATACGAGTTGTTGCATAATGAAATCTTTAATCACTTCCCTCTAAGTCTGAGTTTATAGGGGCGACTGACTTGGAGGCATCACTGTTATGAAAAATTCGTTTTTTCATAATGAAGAACTTACCGGATAAATCTGAGGTTGATTTTTTTTAACTCTTTTTTCGATTATTGTTATTATACATTTACATTATGAGCAATTGGTGTAGGTGTTAATGTATAGCCTATTGCGCGAAGAATTTTGCAGACTGTGGAAAAAGTTGGATTTCCATCAGGTGACAAGGCTTTATATAGACCGTCTCTTGTAATGCCAGCTTCTTTAGCGGTTTTAGTCATTCCTCTTGCGCGAGCAACTGTATTTATAGCACTGAGTAAATCTTCTGGAGTTCCTTCTTTTGCATTGTAATCAAGATATCCTTTCTGAAGTTCTTCTGTATCGAGATATTCTGCCATGTCAAATTCTGTTAATTTTTCCATTCTAAAACTCCTTAGCCATTTTCTTGGCTGTTTTTATGTCAGAATCTTGTGAGGTTTTATTTCCGCCTACAAGCAGAATTATTATTTTCTTGCCATCATTTGTAAAATAGACTCGGTATCCTTGACCGACATCAATTCTTAATTCAAATACTCCTTCTCCAACAGTTTTTGAATCACCAAAGTTTCCAGTTTTCATTCGTTCAAGTCTTTGACCTATCGCGAATTTAGCAGTCTGGTCTTTCAGCTTTTTGAACCATTTTTTGTATGTTTCAGTCTGGAGAATACTGTACATGCTTTAATTGTATATTATAATATACAGTGATGCAAGTAATTTATTTTTCAGATTATTTGGTAATAAATTGTGATTGAATGATTTTAGATGTGTGAGGCACTGGAAGGGTTGCCGAAGGCAAGGATTTTTGCACGCCTTGGCGGGCAAAAAGACCGAGCGTTAGCGGGCCCTGGAAGTGAACTGAACCCAATTTTTTGGACAGTTTTTATGCTACCAGTTTTTCATTACGAACATCAACAGGTGTCCGATAATTAAGGACACCTGAATCTCTTTCATAATTAAAATAATAAATGTAATGTTCTAGTTGTTCCAGAAATATTTCAACTGAAGAAAACTTATTAAGATAAAACCATTCTGATTTCAAGGTTCCCCAGAAGTTTTCAATTACTGCATTATCAAGGCAGTTTCCTTTTCTGGACATACTTTGTACAGCGCCTTTTTTTCGCAGAAAGTTTTTGTATGAAATATGTCTATAATGCCAGCCATGATCAGAATG
>NZ_JHVB01000011.1 GCF_000619925.1 Treponema sp. C6A8
AGACTTCCCTAAGACTATAAGTCTTCTGAAGACCCCAGAGAGACTATCTGGTTGATAGGATGCAGGTGTAAGCACAGCGATGTGTTCAGCCGAGCATTACTAATAGGTCGTGAGGCTTGACCATATTCTCATCTCCGTTTACAATACGGATACTTCATTAAAGACGCTCCGGTCGTGCAGCAGAAAATGCTCTAACGGCCCTTGTTTATAACTTAGTATAAAATACTGGTGGCCATAGTGGAGAGGCAATACCCGTTCCCATACCGAACACGGAAGTCAAGCTCTCTTACGCCGATGATACTGCTCTTCAGCGGGAAAGTAGGTAGCTGCCAGTTTTTTTTATTTAACGCTCATATTCCAAGGCTCCCTGGCAACCCGGGAGCTTTTTCTTTTTAACCCGCTGAAGAGCAGTGTAGTTGGTAAGCAGACGCGAAGCGGCTGCGACGCCGAAAACACGGAGTGTTTGAGGGTAAGTAAATGCGAAGCATTTACGACAAAGCAGGTAGGAAAGATGCACTTCCGTTATTAAATTATTCCTGTTAATATATTCGACTCGCGCGATTAA
Source organism: Treponema sp. C6A8 (assembly GCF_000619925.1). Lineage (GTDB taxonomy): Bacteria > Spirochaetota > Spirochaetia > Treponematales > Treponemataceae > Treponema_D. Next base: position 566 of record NZ_JHVB01000011.1, read on the forward strand.
TCGCGCTCGGAGCCGTTTATACGGATAATCCTTAAACGACCCTGACGGCTCGTTTTTTAACGGATTTACGATTATCGGCTGGTAGCTGCCTGTGAGCCGGGGCACTGTTAAAGACTTAGTCTTTCCTTCCGATTTTGAATATTTCCCCTTAATGCATTGATTATTACGTATAAAACAGTCTTACAGAAAATAGTCTTTCCTCGAAAAAAACAGTTATGTGATATAATAAGATTAATGAAAAAAGGATTACTATTATTTATATTTCTTTGCATTTTGCTGTGTTCATGTACACATAAGAAAATGGCATTTAATAAAAGACAATGGATTAAAGGGAAAAATCGATATTATATGGTCGATTCGCTTTGTGAAAAATTAAATGCGGAAAAGCTTAATCGGTCGGAAATAGTTGATTTTCTTGGCGACCCGAAACTTGAACGAACGCAAAAAGACACTGTAGTTTACTACTGGCTAAAATCAGAAGGTTTTCTAACTGTTTGGATTTTATATATTTATTTTGATGAGGATGGAAATTTCATATCAGCAGAAGTTGTGTGTGAAGATTAAGGTACGTAACATTCTTCAACTGCATCTATATGATAGCGTTCTAATCCTTGTAACATTGTGAAACTGTATTCTTTTTCTTTATTTCCATAAAAACTGTTCACAATAACAACATATTGATTAGCTACAGGATTATCATAAACTGCTTTTGCAAAATAAGAATAGCTGATTTCCAATTTATCCGCTATATTCTCCTGACTATTGAAATAATCAGTTAAAGTTTTTGATATGTCTGATGTTTCCTCTTCTGCAAGACTTCTGTCACCGATTATTCCATTTTTTATATCCCAAAGAACATAAGCAATATAATTGGAAAATTATAAAATAGGAGAATGATAATTCAAAATTTCAGATGACAGCCGGCGGGAGAAACGCAGGGCCTGGTCGGCGGAACGGTAGTGGAGCCGACTGAGCGTTAGCGAACCCGTAGTTGCGACTGGGTGGACGGCCCACGCCTGAAAATAAAAGAAAATGACGGACTGTGACTAAGTTTTGGGTAAAAAGGGGCTAAAAGTTGAAAAAAAATGACGGATAATGAAAGAAAAAGATTGACAATGGATGAATATGGGTTAAAATGAATTCTAGAATGAACGAGTATGACAGGAGGACGTCAGAATCGTTCAAAATAGGAGTTATTTTTATGAAAAAAACATTAGTTAAAATGGTTTTGGCCGGAGCTATGGCTTTGTCTTTTATGAGCTGCGGCAAAAAGAAAGTTGACATTGGAATCGTGCTTCCAACTAACGCAGAACCTCGCTGGAGTCGTGAGGGCGAAAACTTTGCTGCTCTTGTAAAGGATAAGTTCGCTGCAGAAATTATGTACAGTCAGAGAAGCTCTGACCTTGAGCGTACAAATATCGACACTCTTATCAACAAGGGAATGAAGGTTCTTATTATTTCTACACCTGAATCTACTGCTGCCGCTTCTGCTATAGAAGAAGCTCACAAAAACGGCGTAACTGTTATCTGTTATGACCGTCTTATTTTGAATACTGATGCTGTTGACTACTTTGTAACTTTCAACTTCCACAAGGTTGGTATGGCTCAGGCTCAGTACCTTTTGGATCACACTGAACCTGGCAGCAAGGGAAACTCTCTCTTCCTTTATGCCGGCGCTCCATCTGACAACAATGCATTCCTTATTTTTGGCGGTGCCTGGGAAGTTTTGCAGCCTAAAATCGTTGACGGTACTTTTGTAATCCGTAACTCTAGCAAGGCTGTTGCCCTTCAGAACAAGAAAGAGCTTACTCGCGGTGAAATGTCTGAAATCATCGATCAGATCACAACTGACTGGGACTTTGATGTTGCTAAAAAACGCGCTGCTGATAACCTGACTATGCTTAAGGACAGCGAAAAAGGCGTATGTTTTGTTCTTTCTCCAAATGATGGTACTGCCCGCTCTATGGGTGATGAGTTTGCAAAAGATTCTGCTGTAACTAAATACTACACAACAGGTCTTGATGCTGAACTTGCTTCTTTGCAGTACATTGTTGACGGCAAACAGTCTATGACTGTATTCAACGATACTGATACTTTGGAAAAAGACGTTCTTGCTCTTGCTGAAAGAATCCTTAAGGGTGAGCGTCCAACTATGACTGCCTTCAGCGATAATGGTAAAAAACAGGTTCCTGCTCAGCAGTCTGCTATTACTGCAATCGACAAAGATAATATTCAGAAATTGATTGATATTGACTATAATGGTGCTAAGACAAAATTACAGATGTAATTTGAATTATTAAAGTGACGGGCAGGGTAAAAACTGCCCTGTCATTTTGTTACACCAGGAGTTTAATATGCTTTCAGAAGCCAGACAGAGTAAAATCGTAAATCTTGTAAATGAAAACCGCAGTATGACCATCCAGATGCTGATGAAGGAACTGGATACTTCGGAATCTACAATCCGCCGCGATTTAAATGAGCTTGATGCTCAGGGCAGAATTGAAAAGGTTTACGGCGGTGCAATCGCTAAAGATATTACTTTTTCACGAAGGGATGAAAGCGTAAATTTCAGAAAAGAACAGAATAAAGATTCAAAAATTGCAATTGCAAAATATGCTGCATCGCTCATCAATGATGATGATTTTGTTTATCTGGATGCAGGTACAACTACGGAACTTATGATTCCTTTCATTATGGCTAAAAATGCCACTTTTGTAACAAACGGATTTTCGCACGCAAGAAAGCTTTCTGAAGCAGGATTTCTAACGTACATTCTTGGCGGCGAAATCAAATTTCCAACCGAAGCTGTGGTTGGAGAAGAGGCTATCCTCACACTTTTTAAGTATCATTTTACCAAGGGCTTTTGGGGCAGCAACGGCGTAACACCTTCGGGGGGCTTCAGTACTCCGGACGTAAAGGAAGCTCTTGTAAAACAAATGTCTATGAACCGCACCCGCGAGCGTTATGTGCTTTGTGATGCTACAAAGTTTTCGCAGATTTCTTGTGTTACTTTTGCAGATTTTTCTGATGCAACTGTAATTACTTCCAGTCTGGGTGATGATTCTCAGGGCTATCGTTCATATAACAATGTAATTGAGGTAAAAGACTGATGATTTATACTTTGACGGTAAATCCATCTTTGGATTATATAGTTGACGTTGAGCATTTTCAGACTGGTTCTGTAAACCGTACTAAAGCTGAAAAGATTTTTCCGGGCGGAAAGGGAATAAATGTTTCTATTGTGCTGCAGAATCTGGGCTTTAAGAATAAGGCTTTAGGTTTTACAGCAGGTTTTACAGGAAATCAGATTGAAAAGCTGCTTTCTGAAAAAAATGTTGACTGTGATTTTATCAGGGTTGAAAAAGGATTTTCCAGAATAAACGTTAAGCTTCGTTCAGATAATGAGTCTGAAATTAACGGACAGGGACCTTTTATTTCTGAGGCTGATATTTCGGCTCTTTTTGAAAAGCTTGATAAGCTTGGTAGGGATGATGCTCTTGTTCTGGCAGGAAGCATTCCTCAGACTTTGCCTCAGACTTTTTACAGTGATATTATGGCCCGGCTTGAAGCTAAAGGCGTGCGTTTTGTTGTTGATGCAACCCGCGACCTTTTAAAAAAATCTCTTGCTTATAAGCCTTTTATGGTAAAGCCCAATAATCACGAGCTTGGAGAGATTTTTGGCGTGGAACTGAAAACCCGCGATGAAGTTATTCCTTATGCTATGAAGTTTAAGGAAATGGGGGCTCAGAATGTTCTGGTTTCTATGGCTGGGCAAGGTGCTGTGCTTGCGGCTGCTGACGGAAATATTTATCAGGGGCCTGCACCGGAATGTAAACTTGTAAACTCTGTCGGAGCTGGTGACTCTATGGTCGCAGGCTTTATTGCAGGTTATATAAAGAGCGGTTCTTATAAAGAAGCATTGAAAATGGGGCTTTGTACAGGAACTGCCAGCGCCGGCTCAGAAGAACTGGCAACTAAATCGGATGTAGAGAAAATTATTTCGTCGTATAAAGCGCTTGATTAGTTTGTTGGAGGACTCTTCGGGAGTTTTTTATAGAAAAAGTTTTCATAAGAAAAATAGGAGGAATTATGAGAATTAAAGATTTGTTGAATCCGGCTTGCATTAAGCTGAACGGATCTGCAAAAAACAAAGCTGATGCCATTGAACAGATGGTTGATCTTATGGCAAAAAGCGGAAAAATCAGTGATATAGGGGTGTATCACAAGGGTGTTCTTGCACGCGAAGAAGAAAGTACAACTGCCGTTGGAGAAGGGGTTGCAATTCCTCATTGTAAGAGTGACAGCGTAAAGGCTCCTTGTCTTGCTGCAATGACACTTCCTGCTGGAGTTGATTATGATGCTCCTGACGGAGAGCCTGTAAAGGTTATTTTCCTTATTGCTGCTCCTAATACTAAAGAGAATGTTCACGTTGATGTTTTGAGTAAGCTTTCTGTTCTGCTCTTGGACGAAAACTTTACTGCATCACTTTTGAAGGCTGATTCTGTAGAAAAATTTATTGCCGCTGTTGATGCTGCGGAAACTGCAAAAGATGCTGCCGACGCTGCTCAGTCTGGTTCTTCAGCCGGTGCAAAAATCCTTGCAGTAACAGCCTGTCCTACAGGTATTGCCCATACTTACATGGCTGAAGAAAACCTTAAAAAGGCTGCTGAACGTGCCGGAGTTGCAATTAAGGTTGAAACTCGTGGTTCTTCAGGAACAAAGAATGAATTGACTGCAGCTGAAATTTCAAGCGCTGCAGCAATTATTGTTGCTGCTGACGTAAACGTTCCTATGGGACGCTTTAACGGCAAGAAGGTTATTCAGTGCCGTGTAGCTGATGGAATTAATAAAAGCGATGAACTTATTTCAAACGCATTAAAAGGAGATATTCCTGTGTTTACTGCAAAATCATCTGATACAGAAAAGAAGACTGGTGGAAATTCAGCTTACAAGCACCTTATGACTGGTGTATCACATATGCTTCCGTTCGTTGTTGGCGGTGGTATTCTTATTGCTCTTGCCTTCCTCTTTGATGGTATCTACTGTAAGATGAATGGAATTACTCCTGACGGCACATTTGGTTCTATGCTTCCTATTTCTGCCTTCCTTAAAGGAAAAGTAGGCGGCGTTGCATTCGGCTTTATGCTTCCTGTTCTGGCTGGTTTTATTGCTTACAGTATTGCTGACCGTCCTGGTCTTGCCCTTGGTTTCCTTGGTGGTGCAATGGCTGCTAACGGAACTTCTGGTTTCCTTGGTGCTCTGGTAGCTGGTTTCTTTGCCGGATATACCTGTCTTTTGTTGAAAAAATGGTTCAGCGCTCTTCCTAAGAGTCTTGATGGTCTTAAACCTGTTTTGATTTATCCTTTGATTGGTATGGTGATTGTAGGTCTTGGCATGAACTACATCGTTGAGCCTATTGTAGGTGCAATTAACAGCTGGATGAATGCAGGTCTTAATCATATCAGCGGAACAAGCGCAATCCTTCTTGGTCTTATTCTTGGCGGTATGATGGCTGTAGATATGGGTGGTCCTGTAAACAAGGCTGCTTACGTTTTTGCAACAGGTATGCTTGCTGAAGGTCACTATAATATCATGGCTGCTGTAATGGTTGGCGGTATGGTTCCTCCTATTGCAATTGCTCTTGCAACAATCATTTTCAAGAAAAAGTTCACAGAAGAAGAAAGAAAGGCTGGTCCTGTAAACTTTATCATGGGATTCTCTTTCATTACTGAAGGCGCTATTCCTTATGCTGCAGCTGATCCTGCTCATGTTCTTCCATCTTGTATTGTAGGAAGTGCTGTTTCCGGCGCTCTTTCTATGGCATTCAAATGTACTTTGATGGCTCCACACGGCGGTGTATTCGTATTCCCTGTAGTTGGAAATCCTGTAATGTATATTGTTGCTCTTTTGATTGGTTCTGCTGTTACCTGTCTGATGTTAGGAATTTTAAAGAAAGACGTAGCATAACAACGGGAACTGAAATTTGCAGTGGTGTTATGCTGCTGGAACTTCGCTGACGCGAAGTTGTGGCGATAAACATTGTTACAATATTAGTTTACAACTTTTGTAATAAATAAATCCTCTGTTGGGGCATAAAGAAGTTTTCTTTATGCCCCTTTTTTTAAGGATTAGTTGTTGCTGAAGAGTGGAGTTGAAAGGTAGCGGTCACCTGAATCCGGGAGAAGAACTACAATGTTCTTTCCCTTGTTTTCAGGGCGTGAAGCTACGATTGCCGCAGCTTTGAGAGCGGCACCACTTGAAATACCGACAAGGATTCCTTCGCTCTGTGCAAACTTGCGTCCTTCTGTAAAAGCATCTTCATTTTCGATTGTGATGATTTCATCATAGATTTTTGTATTCAAAACATCCGGAACAAAGCCTGCGCCGATTCCCTGAATCTTGTGAGGACCGGCTTCTCCCTTTGACAATACAGGGCTTGTTGCTGGTTCTACAGCAATTACTTTTACATTTGGATTCTGCTCTTTAAGATATTCACCAACACCAGTTACAGTACCGCCAGTTCCTACACCGGCAATAAAGATATCAACTTTTCCATCTGTCTGTTTCCAGATTTCAGGACCTGTTGTCTTTTTGTGGATTGCAGGGTTTGCAGGGTTTACAAACTGACCTGCGATGATTGAACCAGGAGTTGCAGCGTGAAGCTCTTCTGCCTTAGCGATGGCTCCTTTCATTCCTTTTGCACCTTCTGTAAGAACAATTTCAGCGCCGTAAGCCTTGAGAAGGTTTCTGCGTTCAACACTCATTGTGTCAGGAAGGGTGAGGATTGCGTGATATCCCTTAGCTGCTGCAACTGCGGCAAGACCAATACCTGTATTACCAGAAGTCGGTTCGATGATTGTAGCACCTGGCTTTAAGATTCCTTTTGCTTCTGCATCTTCAATCATTGCAAGCGCAACGCGGTCTTTTACGCTTCCTGCAGGATTTAAATATTCAAGTTTTGCAAGAATTTTTGCATCTTTAATATCTGCTGCTTTTGAATAGCCGTTCAACTGTAAAAGCGGTGTTCCGCCAATCAATTCCAATGCGCTCTGTTTTATATCTGCCATAGTCTGCTCCTGTCTGCCGTTTTCCGGCTAGTTTTTTTTGATTACCCATTATGTTAGTAGGTTTTGTGATTCTAATTTTATATTATTTCCCTACTTTGTCAATAGGTAATTAAACGGAAAGTGGAAAAATTATGAAGGAAGGTGGGGGGATTCGGCTTCCAGTCGAAGACGTTGGTTAAAAAATAAAAGAACTCCTAATTTCTTAGAAGTTCTTATTAAAATATCGGGTATACTGGATTCGAACCAGCGACCTCAACGTCCCGAACGTCGCGCGCTACCAACTGCGCTAATACCCGGATTCTTTATGTAGTAAAGTCCGTTATAGTTAGGTAAACCGGATTCGAACCAGCGACCTCAACGTCCCGAACCTGTAAATAGCAAATCCGTTAAAAAACGAGCCGAGAGGGTCGTTTTAGGATTTACTTAATTTGCGCTACCAACCAAAAAGGTAGTCACAAATAAAAAAGCCTTCCGGATTGGAAGGCTTTAGCGCGAGTGACGGGGCTCGAACCCGTGATCTCCGGCGTGACAGGCCAGCGCGATAACCAGCTTCGCTACACCCGCGTGATGTTTAATAATATATACTCTTCTCTTATTTTGGTCAATAGGTCAAAACAGAATTTTTGAAAAATTTTCAATTTTTTTTAACTTTTTTTTGCTGGGGCAGGAGACTTTTTTTGTGCTATAATAGGAATATGATTATCAAAAAGTTTGAGCCGACTTCTACCGGGCTTTGTAAAATTACACCGGATCAGGGGGCAATTTTTTACCTGAGAAAAGAATATCTTTTAACGATAGATTTTGATTCGATTTATGCCGGTGCGGAGTTTGAAACAGAAGAAGAGCTTTCTGAGATTCTGGATGCGGGGCTTGCGGCGGTAGTGGAGCTTAAGGCAATAACTTATCTTGCGCGCTGCGAGCAGTGCCGTTTTAATCTGACTAATAAACTTGTTCAGAAGGGCTATGAAAAAAAATACATTCAGATGGCTCTTGATTTTCTGGAAAGCAAAAATCTTTTGAGTGACAGCCGCTTTGCTACAGCCTGGCTGAATTCGCGAAGAACAAATCACTATGAAGGGCGAACCCGGCTTTTGGCTGAACTTTCTTCCCGCGGAATAGGAAGGGAAGAGGCGGCTGCTGCTCTGAATGAGTTTTTTTCTGAAAACGATGAGGAAGAAATCTGCCGTAAAGCTTATAAAAAGCTTTTAAAAAGCGGAAAACGCGACGAAAAACTTGTAAATGCGATGATAAAAGCGGGTTTTTCTTATAAAATGGTAAAGAACATTATCAGTGAAGAGGAAACTACGCACGAGAATTGAGCACCGCCGGAGGCGTTCGTAAGCAAGCTTTGCTTGCATCGAATGAGCGGCTAGCGAAGTGCGAAATGCGACTGGGAAGGGGGACTGGCGCCAGATGAAAATTAAAAAAACTGGATTTTGGATTATTTTTGTGAGCGGGGTGATTTTTGCTTCATGTTCAAAAACGCCGGAAATGACGATTGAAGAAATAGAGGCTTTGCAAAAATCTGTTGACTACGAGTTTATTCAAAAATCCATTTCTAAGCCTTTTGAAAACCAGCCTTTTGTTCCGGGAAAAAAGGGCGGAATCTGGTACGATACGATTATTTCTGAGCCAAAGACCTTTAATCAGCTTGTGGGAAATTTTGACGGAAGCAGCTACGCAATTATTTCAAAGACTCTGGACGGGCTTTTTGATTACGATAGTGTAAATAAAGTATGGCAGCCCCGTATGGCTTCTTTTGACATTGAAATTAACGAAAAAGAGCAGACTTTAACCCTGCATTGCAGGCTTCGGGACGATTTATACTGGAGCTTTTACGGAAGTGATAAAAAAATCCCTGTAATTTCTGATGATTTTGTTTTCTGGTACAACGAAATTGAAGGTGATGAAGAAGCGGGGATTGGCGGTTATGAGGACCAGTGCATTTCCTTGCCGGACGGAAGCAGGCGGCATATTGACTGCATAAAAATTGATGATAAAAATTTTGATTTTGTATTTCCCCGTATAATTGCCCAGCCGCTTTTGAATGCAAATATGAGTCCTTGTCCTTCCTTTTTGTTCAGGCCTGCAAAAGAAAAGGGCGGAATTGCTGCTGTAAAAAATCTTTTTGGCGTGGACTGCGACCCTAAAACTATTCCTTCCTGCGGTGAGTTTTTTATTACTGAATATGTGCCTGGCCGCCGTCTTGTTTTTACCCGCAATCCGGATTTCTGGAAAAAGGATGCAAATGGTGTTTCTTCTCCTTATTATGAAGAGCTTTTCTGTCAGATTGTGGGCGATCAGAATACGGATTATCTTCTTTTTAAACAGGGAAAAAAGGATGCCTATTCTCCGCGTCCGGAAGAGCTTTCTGATGTTGTAAATAACCAGAAAAATGATTATACGGTTTTTAATGCGCAGGGCTCTATGACAAGCTATCACTGGACTTTTAATCAGAATCCTGTGAATGAGGATAAGCCTTTTTACAAGTGGTTCTGCAAGAAGGAATTCCGTCAGGCTATGAGCTGTATCTTAAACCGCGAGCGTATCATAAAACAGACTTACAGGGGGCTTGCCGAGCCGAGGTATTTTTTCTTTCCGCCGGTAAATCCTTTTTACAATGAAAAAATCCAGCTTGAATACCGTTATGATATTGACCGGGCTCTGAAACTTTTGAAGGCGGCTGGTTTTGTGCAGGGTAAGGACGGTCTTTTGCGCGATGAAGAGGGAAATGAGGTGGAGTTTGACCTTGCAATTTATTCGGGGATGACTCTTTTGAGCGATATGGCCCAGATTATCTGCGATGAAGCTTCTAAAATCGGGATTAAAATAAATGTGCGTCAGACGGACTTTCAGAAAGTGATTGAGTCGATGATGTCTACCTTTGACTGGCAGAGCTGCATCGGGGCTTTCGGGACAAGTTATTTTCCGACTCAGGGCAGTAATGTATGGAAATCGAACGGAAACCTTCATGTCTGGTATCCTTTTCAGAAAGCTCCTGCAACTGACTGGGAAGCAAGAATCGACCAGCTTTATGAGGAAGGTGCCTATACTGTTGATCCGGCGGCGGCAAAAAAAATCTGGGATGAATATCAGGCAATCATTCTGGAGCAGTGTCCTTTGATTTATCTTGTAAGGGCGAGAAGCTTTATTGCCCTGCGTAACCGCTGGGATTTTGCTAACTTTTATTACGATAACAAAAACGGTGCTGAATCTACGTGGATTTATTTGCGCTAGGGGGTAAACTGCCTTATACTTATAGATAATAGTAAGGCCTTTTTTTTTGATTTATGCGGTATAGAAGCAAGGTAAACAGACTTACAATTTTGATTATTTTTTCTCTTTTTGCATTGAATATTTCTTTTAGAATAATCAAAGCCGCATATGATAATACTGTAATTGCAAAAAATCAGATTGTAATTGATAAGGCTATAAATCAGCTGATATATGCAAAAGATTCTTATGAGCATGATTTGAATCTCCTGCTGCCGCTTACAAATTTAAAGCATCTTTCAGAGGGGCAGCTGGCTCAGATTTACCTGCTGGTTACAACCCTACATTACAGCGCCGGAAATATGGATTCCTATTTTAAGGATGTAGGAAAGGCTCTTTTTTACAGTAAAAGAACAAATAATACGGACAGTACGATTTACCTTTATGCTAATATGGCAAAATACTTTCTGGAAATTAACGGAGACCAGGAAGCTTTTGATATCATTAATGAAGCGGCTTCCTTCGGTTCCTTTTATGAATGTTCCAACGTGCTTACCCGTATTCATATTTTTCAGGTTTATTCAGCCTATCTACTTCATATAAGGGACTATGACAGAGCCTTTCTTGCAGCCCATCAGATAATTTCTGATGCTCCGCTTACTGAAAGTTTTTCTCCCTTCTTCCCTGTAAGTTATGAACGTGCCGGTAATGCCATTAAAGCTTTGATTTTGCTGGAGCAGGGAAAAGTTAATGAAGCTTATGTTATGGCCTGCAGTCTTTTTGAAAAATATGCAGATCCAAAAGAAAGAATAACTCAGTTTAATGCCTTTGATTTTTATATGCCTTTGTATTACATAAAGGCAATCTGGGCCCTGCATCATCAGGAGTATCAGACTGCAATTGAAGCCTGTGAAGAATACGGAAAGCTTTGTGATGATAATTTCTTTATTCAGAAAAAAATCCAGCTTATCGGCCGTCTTATGAAAGAACTGCCCCTTTCAATGGCAAAAGAAAGAAGCCAGCTCTTTCAGACAATTTCCATTGATTCCAGAAGACTTTCTGCTTCTTTAATTTCCGAAAATACAAGGCTCTCAAAAGAAAAATTTAATACCGTCATGAATGAACTTATTCTGAACAGTGAACTTAAGGAAAAAACACAGGATATTCTTCATGCAATTCTGGTTAACTGTTTTATTATTGGTCTTGCCCTTATTCTGTTTTATGTGATTTTCAGCGAAATGCAGCTGGACGGCCTTACAAAGCTTTATAACCGCCGTACCCTTAATTCAAGAATTCATCATCTGGATAAGACAAATAAAAATTATGCCGCAGTAATGATGGATCTGGATGACTTTAAAAAACTTAATGATACTTATGGACACGCATTTGGTGATGAAGTTTTAAAAGCAGTTTCTGCTGCAATTCTGGAAGCAGAAGGAAGGTTCGTAAAGGCTTACCGTTACGGCGGAGAAGAGATTGTAGTTTTGTTTGAGCATCTTCCTTTTGAGGATGTTATCAGAATGTCTGAGTCGATTCGTAATAAGGTATGCAGACTTAAATTTTCAAAAGATGTGCGGGTTACAGCAAGCTTTGGTGTGGGTGCAAGGCCTGGAAATCCTGTAAAGCAGGCTGACGAAAATCTTTACTATGCAAAATCTAAAGGAAAGAATATTACTGCCTATAAGATTGACGGAAAGCAGTATCTTGCCGAACGGCGTCTGGAAATAAGAAATCCTATGCCGGATACAAAATAAAATAAAAAGTACGGGTGGGGCATGAATATAATTAAAAAATCACTTTATCAGATAAAAAGACCATGGAAAGCTTATAAAGAAAAAGCTCCTATGGCAGCTTTTATTACAGGCCGGCTTATTACAATGCTGGTTCTGCTTTTTCTGCTGGGCTTTTCGCTTTTTGGCCTTATGGAACTGGCTCCGGGGGACATTGTTGACCAGATGATGAGCCAGCAGATTATGTCCAGCATGGACGGCTCTTCTTCTTCGGGAAAAATGAGCGAAAGCGGCAAGGCTTCCGACAAAGATAATATTTTTAACCAGAAGCAGGTTGAGCAGCTTCGTGCGGAGTTCGGACTTGATAAGCCTTTTTATGTTCAGTATTTTAAGTGGCTGAACCGCGTTATTCTTCATCACGATTTAGGAACAAGCCTTATTTCTCGCGCTCCGGTAAGCTTTTTAATCCGCTCTCGAATTTGGAATTCCGTTTTATTAAACCTGATTTCCCTTGTTTTTATTACGCTCTTTTCTTTTTTTCTGGGTGTTTATTTTTCAAGCAAGGCTGGGACAAATGTTGATACTGCCGTTACTTTTTTTGCCTTGTTTTTTCACGCCTTTCCGGGGCTTTTGCTTTTGATTCTCGCCCAGCTTTTTGCTGCTGTTACGGGAATTTTCCCGGTTACTGCCTATCCTGACTTTTCTTTTGCTGACGCGCCTATGCGTTTTACTTTCAGCTATACGCACCATATTTTTCTGCCGCTTTTAGTTTCTTTTGTTGGCGGGGTTGGAGGCACAATGCGAATGATCCGTGCCACAATGCTTGACCAGATGGGTATGCCTTATATTTTTGCCCTGCGCGCCCGCGGCATTTCAGAAAAGCGCGTTTATCTTAATCACGCCTTCCGAAATACGCTAAATCCGTACATCACAGGAAGCGCAAACCTGCTGGCTTCTCTTTTCAGCGGTTCGCTGGTTCTGGAAATTATCTTTGCATATCCCGGAATCGGGAGGCTTATGTACGAAGCTGTAATGCAGCAGGACATCAATCTTGTACTTGCAAACAGCATGTTTATTTCGGCTCTTGTATTAATCGGCATGATTGTAAGCGATATCCTTCTTGCCCTTGTAGATCCAAGAATCAGATACGGAAAAGAGTAGGGAGTGCATATGAAAAAGTTTTTTGAGTTTTTACAGGTTCGCCGCCTTGCCCTTCTTTCGATGATTTTTCTGGCTCTTCTTTATTTTGTAATGATTTTTGCGGATTTTTTTGCCCCTTACCCCGCAACGCTTAGCTTTGAGCAGAATACCTATCACCCTGCCAACGTTCAGCTGACCCTGCGCGGTCCAAAAGTGCGCGAATACCGCGTAATCAACCAGATTACCTGGGAGTACGTCCGCGTCCGCAATGCCGAATACATTCACAAGCTGAACTTTTTCGTTAAAGGCGAGCCTTACAAACTTGCGGGGCTGATTCCCTGCAGCCGTCACCTTTTTGGCTGCAAGGACGGATATCCGGTTTACCTTCTTGGTGCCGATAACCTTGGCCGTGACCTCTTTTCCCGCATAGTTTACGGAAGCCGCATTTCCCTTACAATCGGATTTGTTGCTACTGCCGTTTCCCTGCTTCTTGCGGTGCTTCTTGGCGGCCTTTCGGGCTATTTTGGTGGCGCTACCGACTGGAGCATCATGCGCCTTTCCGAGTTTTTTATGCTGATACCGTCGCTGTATTTTATCCTCTTTTTGCGCTCCCTTCTCAACGCAAAAATGGACACCGGCACTTCCTACATGATAATTACCCTGATTCTTGCCCTTGTCGGCTGGCCTGGCTCTGCCCGAACAATCCGCGGTATAGTCCACGCCGTTAAGCGCGAAGAGTTTGTCGTTGATGCCGCTCTGGAAGGCGTTCCATCCGTTGTGGTAATATTCCGCCACATAATTCCTCAGACTGCCAGCCTTTTGATTGTAAGTACCGCCCTCAGCATTCCGGGCTTTATTATGAGCGAAACAACTCTTTCTTACCTGGGCCTTGGAATTGCAGACCCTGCCGTAAGCTGGGGTAGCCTTATCAACCGCGATATTTCAACCCTTTCTAACCTCAAGAATTTTCCCTGGCTCTTGTACCCGGTTCTCATGCTGCTGCTCGTGACCCTTGCCTTTAATTTTATCGGCGACACCCTGCGAGACTTTTTTGATCCGTATAGTGCTGTGTTTAAGAAAAAATGGGGCGTTACCGCCGGCAAGCGGCGGTCGGGCTTTCCGTGGTTCCGCGCTAACCGCGCTCCATTGCCTTGTTCGCAAAGCTCACAAGGCAACGGCTTCGCCGCCACTTCAATCCCTAACGCAGAGGTTCTGCTTTCCGTTCAAAACCTCCACGTCACCTTCATGAACCTTCAGGGCACCGAGTTCGTCCCTGTTGAGGCCGCCCGTGGCGTCAGCTTTGAAGTCCACCGCGGAGAAATCCTTGGAATCGTAGGCGAATCGGGAAGCGGAAAATCGGTAAGTACCACTGCAATCCCGGGACTTTTGCCTCGCAACGCTTCTGCCCGCGGTACTATCTTGTACAATGGTGTAGATTTAATGAAACTTTCTCAGGCGGAACTTAGAAAATACCGCGGGCAGAAAATCAGCTTAATCTTTCAGGAACCTGGAAGAAGTTTTGACCCCCTGCAGAATATTGGAAGTGTCTTCTGGGAAACTTACCGCATCCTGGAACCTCAGATTACAAAAGAAGAAGCTTACAAAAAGGCGTCCGCACTGCTTTCTGAAGTTGGAATTCCGGATCCGGCTTCACGACTTACAGCTTTTCCTCATCAGTTCTCCGGCGGACAGCTTCAGAGAATCGGAATTGCGCTGGCTCTTGCCCAGAACTGCGAGCTTTTGATTGCGGATGAGCCTACAACTGCCCTGGACGTTACAATTCAGGCTCAGATTGTTTCGCTTTTACTGCGCCTTAAAAAAGAACGCAATCTTTCTATTATATTTATCAGCCACAATATAGACCTTGTGGCTCAGATTTCTGACCGCATTGCAGTAATGTACCGGGGAAAAATCATGGAAAGCGGCAGGCCGGAAGAAGTCCTTAAAAATCCAAAGCATCCTTACACAAAGGCTCTGGTTGGTGCTGTGCCTCAGTTTGGAAGTCATTATACTGCCACCCGCATGCAGTCAATCAGCGAAGAAGAACGGGTAAAACTGGACCAGCTTGCAGATGTTCAGGGCTCAGATCTTTCGGGGGAAAACTAATATGGAAAATATCATTGAAGTAAAAAATCTATATAAACAGTTCAACCTGGAAGCAGGCTTTTTTGCAAAGAACCGCCAGAATGTATATGCCGTAAACGACGTCTCTTTTGATGTTGAGCGCGGCTCTACTTACGGAATTGTAGGCGAATCAGGCTGCGGAAAAACCACCACTGCAAAAATGCTGATTCAGCTTTTCCGCCAGACTTCCGGCCAGATTTTCTACTATCCGGAAACTACAGAAAAGTTCGAAGTTTCTTCCCTGAATAAAAAGGAACTTTCCCGCTACCGCGAAGAGGTAAAATATATCTTTCAGGATCCTGCCCGCTCTCTGAACCCTCGAATGTCGGTTTTTGACGTTATTACAGCAGGACTCCGCTATTCTTCCCTCTGGCAGGGCAAAAAAGAAGCATTAGAACGTGCAGAAAAAATCATTAAGGAAGTCGGCTTAAAAGGGGAAGACTTATTCCGCCGCCCGGCAGAGTTTTCAGGCGGTCAGCGCCAGCGTATTTCCATTGCCCGCGGACTTATTATGAATCCCCGTCTTATTCTGTGCGACGAAGTTGTAAGTGCCCTTGATGTTTCTATTCAGGGGCAGATTATAAATCTTTTGAGTGACCTTAAAGCGGCCCGAAACCTTACTTATGTCTTTATTACCCATGACCTCAAGGTTGCCTGCTACTTCTGTGACAAAATCGGCGTAATGTACAGGGGCGTTCTGGTAGAAGAAGCACCTGCAGCAGACCTTTATAAATCAGCCTTCCATCCTTACACAAAACTGCTTTTTAACGGCGCTAAAGGCGAACTTTCTTCTTCAAATAAGGAAGTAAAAACAACCCTTGAACAGGAAAACTGCTGTCCTTTTGCCTACCGCTGCCCTCACGCGAGTGAGCGCTGCCGAAAAGAGTTGCCTGAATTCCGCCAGCTTGCAGACGGCCACCGCGTAAGATGTTTTTTGGAATAGCCTCTTTCTGATTGTGATAACTGATTGAGATAACTTGTATTTTTCTTTATAATTACAAAAATATTTAAGAACTTTTGTCATACTGCAAAAGTAAAAAGGGGTACACCTATGATTACATTGAAATTTGGCGGAACATCTATGGCAAATGCCCGCCGTATTCTTTCTTCTGCGGATATTATTATTGGCCGCGCAAAAGAAGACCGTCTTAGTGTTGTTGTTAGTGCCGCTGCCGGCGTTTCTAACAGTCTTCAGGCTGCAATTGACGGGTGTACCACCGGGACTCCAGCTGAAACCTTTGTTTTTGACATTAAGAAAACTCACGAAGAAATCTGTTTTGAACTTCAGTCTAAGCTCAAGGGCTTTGACGCAGAAAAAGTAATGGCTGCAATTCAGCCTAACTTTGACGAGCTTGAAAAACTACTTGCAGGCGTCGGCTCTTTCGGCGAATGCCCTGATACAGTTCACTGCCGCATTATGGGTATGGGTGAACTTTGTTCTGCTCCAATTATGGAAGCAGTTCTCCGTGCAAAAGAGCAGAGCGTAATGCTTCTGGATTCTCGCAAATATGTATTCACAACTGGAAATCAGAAAGAAGGTGAGGCTGATTACGGAAAATCTACAGAAGCCTGCCGTCCTTTCCGCGACGGTGAATCAAATAGCCAGACTCGCATTCTTTTGTTCCCTGGTTTTATCTGTTCATGGACAAAGGGAACTGGTTCAAAACCTGTAATGGGACTTCTTGGCCGCAACGGTTCAGACTTCTCTGCTGCAATCATCGGAACCTGCTTTGGCGTAAAACGCGTTGAATTCTGGACAGACGTAGACGGTGTTTACACAGCTGACCCACGTGTTGTAAAAGACGCAATTCTTGTTGATGACATGAGCTATGAAGAGGCAATGGAACTTTCATTCTTTGGATCTAAAGTTCTTCATCCAAAAACATTGGCCCCTCTTCAGGCAAAGGGAATTGAAGCATGGAGCTTGAACAGCCACAATCCTTCTGCCCGCGGTACAAGAATCGGAAAAGGTCCTTTTGAAAGCCGCAAAAAGTTCAGCATCTGCGGTATTTCTTCTTTGAAGCATGTTTCTATGGTAAGCGTGGGCGGAACTGCAATGAGGGGTCGCACAGGAATGGCAAGCCGCGTTTTCAATGCAGTTTCTTCTGCCGGCTCTTCTGTTCTTTTGATTACTCAGTCATCTTCTGAATATACAATTTCTTTCTGTGTACGCGACAGCGAAGTAGACACAGTACGCGATGCAGTTGCAAAAGAATTCGAACTTGAAATCCGCGAACGAATCATTGACGAAATTGACGTTATCAAAGACTGTTCTATTGTAAGCGTTGTAGGCGACGGCATGATTAAAAACCGAGGCGTTGCTTCAAAGTTCACAAACGCACTTTCTTCTCAGGATATCAATATTATCGCTCTGGCACAGGGCTCAAGCGAACGCTGTATTTCTGCCGTAATTGCAGGCGAATTTACAGACACAGCTGTTAAGGCCGTTCACCGCTTCTTCTTCCACACTGCACAGAGCATAGAAGTATTTGCATTTGGTGCCGGAACAATCGGTGGTACTTTAATCGACCAGATTTACCAGCAGCACGACAAACTTTTGAGCGAAAACGTAGATATTAAAGTTCTTGCAATCACAACTATTGACGGAATGATTTTGAACGAGGACGGAATTGATCTTTCTAACTGGCGCGACCAGATGAAAAATCCGGAATATCCTTTCAACTCAGATGCAAACGTTGACCAGATTATCAACTTTGTAAAGGAAAAGAAGCCTCTTAATCCTGTTTTTGTTGACTGTACAGCTTCTTACGATTTGCCGGACCGCTACCTGGACATTTTGAATGCCGGAATGAGCATTGCAACTCCTAACAAGCGCGCAAACTCTAAGAATATTGAGTTCTACCACGAGCTGCGCCGCACAGCAAACAAAATGCACCGCCGCTTCCTTTACGAAACAAACGTTGGTGCAGGTCTTCCAATTATCGATACTCTTCAGAACCTCTATAAGTCAGGCGATAAACTTTCCAGCTTCAACGGAATTATGTCAGGTTCACTTTCATACATCTTTGGAAAACTCGACGAAGGTGTTCCTTTCAGTAAGGCCGTTCTTGAAGCAAAAGAACTCCGCTACACAGAGCCGGATCCACGCGATGACTTGAACGGAATGGACGTTGCCCGCAAGGCACTTATTATTGCTCGTGAATCAGGTTACGACCTTGAACTTGAAGACATCACACTTTACAAAGTATTCCCGGACAGCTTTGATTCAACAGGAACTGTAGAAGAATTCCTTAAAAAGCTGCCTGAAGTTGACGATTACTTTGCAAAAAAGATTGCAGATTTGAAAAAAGCTGGCAAAGTTCTGCGAATGGGTGCTACAATTAAAGATGGTAAGGCAAGCGTTGGCATGATGGAAGTTGGCCAGGACGACCCTCTGTACGGAGTACGCGGCGGAGAAAACGCATTTGTATTCTACACAGAACGCTATCAGCCGATTCCTCTTACAGTACGCGGATACGGTGCCGGTGCTGGCGTAACAGCTGCCGGTGTATTCGGTGACGTTCTGCGTACAGTATCATTCAACCCGGAACGATAGGAGACTTATATGAATAAATTTGTACTTTCAGTTTTAGTAGAAAACCACGCCGGTGTTTTGAGCCGTGTTTCAGGCCTTTTCAGCCGCCGTGGATACAATATCGATTCCCTTACAGTTTGTGAAACAAACAAACCGGGACAGTCGCGCATGACAATCGTTGTTAATGGCGACGAATACATCCTTGAGCAGATTCAGAAGCAGCTTGCAAAACTTGTAGAAGTAATCTCAATCAAAAAGTGCGAGAAAGCCTCTTCTACCCAGCGCGAAATGGCTTTGATTAAGGTTAAGGCTGAAGGTACAAACCGCGCCGTAATCATCGAAACCTGCGAAATCTTCCGCGCCCACATCGTAGACGTAGGAATTGACTCAGTTATCGTAGAAGCCACCGGTAGCGAAGACAAAATCGACAGCCTGGTAAGACTTCTTGAACCATACGGAATACTTGAGTACGTAAAGACCGGTTTAACAGCAATGGACCGCGGCTCTGTAATAATGTAGTGCCGCAAAGGTCGTAAGACCTTCTTACTTCCCAGCCTCAATCTGCGCTTTAAGTTCAAGGACTTTTTCAACAGTAAGTCCTTGAGCCTGTGCGATTTGTTCCACAGTGAGAAGTTTCATTTTCAGGAGGTTGGTTGCGGCTTCGATGGCACCTTCTTCTTTTCCCTCTCTTCTGGCGGCTCTTTGAATGTCTCTATCATGTAAATTCATAGCAGCGTAATCACTCCTGAATTTCTCGTTATCCTTGATTTTCTCAACAAGCTTTGAAAGACGGTTTGTAAAATCATCTTTTCCAGGCTCATTCGTGCTTATAAAATGCAGAAAGGCTTTGATCTTTTCATCCTTTTCTGATTCATAGGCACTTGCATTATAAATCACAGTAAGACTTTTGTCATTCAAATTAACCTGAGCATTTTCCTTGCAGATATTCTGGAAGGTGTAACAAGGCAGTCCGTAAGTAATTTTTTTTTCTTCATCAATAAAGAAAGGATCCTGTTTGCAGATAAACAAAATGTAGCTTTCTTTCAATTCTGGATAATCCTGACCTTTCATAAGACTGTCCATATCTATCATTGACTGATAATATCGCGTGCGCTTGCCAAGTGCTTCCTGGGGATAGCACTGTAATTCTACATCGATAATCTTGTCCTCATCTTTCAAATAAACATCAAGGCGGACACCTTTTGTTGTGTAAAATGGCTTGATTGCTTTTTCAAGCTCTGGATATTCAACGTGGCCTACTTTAAAGTGAAGAAGCCGTTCGATAAGCTCTGCACAAATCTCAGGATTTCGCATGACTTCCTGAAACATACCATCGTCTGCAAAAGTGAGCTTATCCACAGGCTTTTTGTCATAAATTGTGATTTTGTCAGTCATATTTTCTCCAAATTTTAATATTAACTCTCTACAGTTAATATGGACCTGAAACTATCATTTTTGACAAAATCGGAGGCTTAATTTTTGAAAAAAAGTAAGCGGCAAAGGTTATTTTCCTTTACAGTTGTAGAGAAGATTTTTAACCTTTGCACTTTTGACAAAAATTTGACATATTTAATTCTTGGTAGTATATTTTAGTCGGAGGTAGGTAATATGACTACAATTTCTGCAAAAATAGATGATTCTGATAAAGATTCATTCGAAAATATAATCTCTTCAATTGGATTGAATGTTACGACTGCAATAACAGCCTTTGTAAAAGCCGTCATCCGCGAAAATGGACTTCCATTTGAGTTGAAAGCAAAAGACGATCCTTATATTTATTCAGACGAAAACCTCAAATATCTTCGCCAGGCAATTGCACAAGTTGAAGGTGGAAAAGGGCAGGTTCATGAATTGAAGGAGTTGTCGTAATGATAAAAGTCTGGGCTGATGTCGCTTGGAATGATTATTGCAATTTCTTTGAACTCCACCAGCAAAAACTAATAAAAATGGTGCATGAACTTATAAAGGATATTGAGCGAAATGGTGTAGATAAGGGGCGTGGTCAACCTGAGCAATTGAAATATGAGCTTTCTGAATATTGGAGCCGAAGAATTGACAGGGCAAATCGACTTGTTTATAGGGTTGAAGGCGATAATCTTTATATAGTTCAGTGCGGAACTCATTATCATCAGGAAAAATAAATGCTCCTGTTTCCACTAAAAAAAATGGCAGCTCCCGCTCCTTGGGCAGCTGCCGAGCCCGAAATCACCGGCTAAAAAACTCTCTCATGTCCGGATCTATGCGGCAGTCAAGCTGCCGACTTTAATAATATAAAAGGAAAAATCAGAAAGTTCAAAAAAATCTGCTATTTTACCTTAAATTCCAGATCATCGACGGAAAGGTCACTTACATCAATACCTTCCTCAATTTTTTTCATTGCAATTTTTATTTTTTTTCGCAAATCTCTAATTGTTGTAACTGCAGGTATTTTGGCATACTGGTATTTATAAATACCTTTATTGTATATGTTCAGTCTTCCATCCTTTTTGTGGTTTATTAGACCTTCTTCAAAGATTTCATTCAGTATGCTTTCAAAATATTCGGAAAGCTTTTTCTCACTTTGCTTTAGGACGGTTCTGTCTTTTGTTTCCGCAAAGATACAAAACTTTTCTCGTTGAATTTCTACTCCATAAACGACATTTGAATTATCTGGAATATAAGTCCATTTCAACACTGATCCATTCATAAAATAAATATCAGATTTCCAGTTCTTACTGGCATTTATATTGAGAGTTTTTTGTACTGTAGATGCATACAATTTCTGATATACATCATGCAGACGTATTTCTTTGAGAGTATTAAAAACTTCTTTATCAACCAGATATGGACTATTTTCTTCTGAAGCACTCGTTACAACAAGACTTATAATTTTAAGCAATGATTCGAGGAGTTTTTTATATGAACTTAAGAATTCATTTCTAAACTTCTGTTCATCACTTGTTAATGAAAACTGAGTTTCAGAAAGAGCCTTGCATAAATCTTCGTATGCAACTGTCTGCCAATTTACTGGCCGATTTTTTTCTCTTTCTACTCTTTCAATCTCAAGTTCATCATTTATAAAGAGTTTTACAATTGACTGAATACTTTTGTCATTATGATTTTCCAAAAGCCATCCAAGTACGTTGCTGTGAAACAACTCTTTATCACCAAGAGAAAGTGTATAAACAAGATTCTGCTTAAGAGAAATTACCGTGTTTTTTAATAAATCAGCCATCATTTAGTTACATCCTACACACTCGCTTATGAACAAGTAATGCATTTGTCCGTCATTAAGTGAATCCCCAAAAAAAAGCCATTTTCAAGTTTTTCTAACGCTCCGAATTTTTCGTTGAGATTCAGGTATTCTGCGAAAGCCATCAGCTGACCTATGTTACCTTCTGCAACACAAATCCATTTTTCATCGCACATAAGTATCTGGCGGTTGATTGAGCCAAAACGATAATCAAGATAAATACGGTAGGTGTGATTTCCCATCTGTTTTTCTGCTATCATTCGGATAAGCGGATTCTTTTCTTTTATGAGGCTATCATCACTTACGTCCCCGAGTGCGTCTATACCTTTTTCTTGTGCAGTTTTAGTAAATGCTTCAAGTTCTGAAGGAACTTTTTCATAAGAATAAAGCTTCCAGCCATTAATTTTGAACGACGCAACGCCGTCTTTTGGAGCTTCCTGTACAATAATTTCCGCATGATCTGTTGCAGTGTGATTTACAAAACCACTAACAAAATCCTGTATTGAATCAACATCTATCTTCATATTTCCCCCTTAAAACTTATTTATTAGTGCGTGACGGATTGCTGGGGCAAGGCCAGTGTATTCGCTTTTGGCGGTGCCGAAGAGCAGGGAAACCCTGTAGTCCACATTAAAATACTTGTCGAGCGCGCTAAGCATTTTGCTGAAAAGCTTTTTTACGACAGCCCTCAATGTTTCCGGCTCAGGCGTTGAATCGGGCTTAGTGTAGGTGATATCCTGTAGCTTCCAGCCTTCTAGTAAGATATATCGGCGGTTCAGGTCAATGTCTGGAAAATCGTTGATGAGGCGCTTTCCGTTTATTATAACTTCAGGATGAAAAGTGATGACAGGCTTTTTTTCACCATTGATTTCTTCTTCCTCTACGCTGTGGTAATTTATAAGAAAAGAGATTTTTGATTTTTCTGAAAACTCGGCCAGGGTATTAAAAAGCATATCCGCAGTTTTTTCTGATGAGCCCTGCCACAAAAGCTCGCGGGAATTTAGTACTGCAAAATCTCCGCCAATGCGAAGACTTTTTCTTTCCTTTAGGATATTTTTCCCTTTCATAAACTTCCGCAGTTGGCCGTGAATATCAAAGCGCTCTTCAGACGTATAAAACTCAACTTCATCAGCAGTGATTTTCTTAATCGCTATGATTTTTACAAACTGCATAATTTCAGTGAACTGACCTGAGCCATAAAGACTTGCCATATTTGACATAAAAAAGCCCTATAAAAATGGCAGCTCCCGCTCCTTGGGCAGCTGCCGAGCCCGAAATCACCGGCTAAAAAAACTCTCTCCTATCCGGATATATGCGGCAGTCTTGCTGCCGACTTTAATAATATAAATGCAAAAATCAGAAAGTTCATTTTTTTTGTTAAAATCTACTGAAATTTATAACCTATTTCCTGTAATCGTTTACGGCTTTTGATTGTTAATTTATTCTCTGGAAAATAAAAACCTCGATTGTCAAATTCAACCTGGCAACCAGGTGCTATTTCAATATCAAGTTTTCCGTAAAGGTAATCAGAGCAAAGTGTATTCCAGTTTGCTTTTCCACCAAATATAAATTTCATAGATTTTGGAATAACAAGTTTTTCCAAATGACAGCAACAACCTAAAAATCCACCTGTTATTTCTTCGCAGCCTTCTTCAAAAATAAATTCTTTTATTGCTTCTCCTGAGTGCTCAGAAATCTGAGGGCGCGTAAAACCTGAAGTGTTTGTAAGCTCTGAAGTAGCAAGAGAAAGCAGACCTGTTATTTTTTTTCGTTTATAAAATTGCCAGTAACTTGGTAAAGTATCTATTCCCATTCCCATATCATAAGGATGAGGATTAGTCTTCCAGTTTTTTGACCAGGTTATACTACTGACATTTCCAAAATATATGTCACCGAAGGTAAGAATTTTTGTTTCCATTGGTAATTTTTTGAAGTATTGAAAGCAGTCTCCATCCATTATTAAAACTGTATTACGTGAACCTGAAAGTTCAATAACTGCATTAGGATGTTCTACCATATTATAATAGGGATTTCCCAGATAAATAATGCTTTCCGGTACAATTACTTTGTTAAAACCAGAACCATAAAACACAGTTGCAACAACAGGGTATCCTTCAATTTCTTTAGGAATATCAACAATTTTTGATTTTCCAATGTATTTTGTAATTTTAAGATAATCTTTTGATTTATCAACTGATGGTTCAACCTGGGCGAGCCATCCTTTTTCATAGTTATTTAAAAATACATAGTCAAAATCACTTTCCGGATTTGCTGCAAATGCTGAAAAATATAGAATTATGATTTCAATTACTGTCAAAATTATTTTTTTCATATAAATTTTTTTCAGTTGTATCTTGTTCTTAAAGTATTAAAATAGCACAGAGACTTTTATTCTCTGTGCTTGAAATAGTGATTTATGGAATTAACCAAAAATTCCAAAAAGTTTTTTCTTTTTGTTTAATTCTTCGTACAACTGTGCGAACTGGCTAAACATCTCTGGGTTCTTTAGCTTGCAAATATCAAGTTCATGGATGAGCTTTTTCTTTGCAGCTTTGATAACAAAAGTGTCTCTGAGCAAGTCTGCAGGTTTTGAAGTTGCCTTATCAAACAAAGCCCAGATTTCTTTCTTATATTCTTCCGGGTCTGAAGAAAAAGTCATTTTGTTAATTGCAATTATTTCTTCTTCTGCAGAATGTGTCTTTCCAAATTCTGCTTTTGTTCCATCCAAACCGGATTTCATTGCATCGGCCATTACGCCTGCACCTTTTCCAAGTCCACCAAGCAATGAACCTGCACCTTTTGTTAATGCTCCGAAACCTTTTGCAGCTGCACCAAGACCTGCAGCTGCCATTCCAATTCCAGCACTTGCTGTCATACCAGAACTACCCCCGCTTGATGTATCTGAACTTCCACTTCCCTGTCCATGTGCCGCAAGACAGCATTGTTTTGAACAATATAAAGATGAGTGAGGGTCAGAGCCTGTGGTACCCCAATCCCAAAGAACCGTGCCCTTTGGAATAAATTTACCACAATATGAACATTTTGAATCATAGCTTACACCCTTCCACTCTCTAGCACTAGCTGTTAATAATCCCATATCTATTTTTCCTCCACGTTTTTTTGTCCGCCGACTTTTTTTTATGAGGTCAAACCTCTGTATTTGAATTAAATTATACAATCAGATTTTTTTCTTGTAGTCAGTGAAAACTCACTTTATTTTAGTGAGTTAACTCTATATATTTCTGCTGGATGATGAAGTAAAATAAAAGTATGATTAGCGTAATCAGTATAGACGACCACGAAATGATAAGCCTGGGGCTGGAAAAATTATTTTCAGAGACAAAAGACATCAGCATCTGTCACTCCTGCAAGACAAAGGCAGGACTTGAACCTTTTATTGAGTCAAAAACTTCAGAAGAACTAAAAGATATGATTGCTATGGTCGATATCAAGCTGGAAGAAGAAAGCGGCTTTGATGCTGCCGATTATCTTATTGAACACGGAATTAAATGCCTCATGTATTCGTCATTTTCCAACGTGGGCTTTATTGTGAAAACGATGGAGCACAAAATCAAGGGCTTTATTACAAAAAATGCTGACAAGGCTGAAATCATGGAAGCAATCCGTACCGTTTCCCGCGGCGAAACCTACATACAGAAAGATTTGCTTTCCGACATGATGTACGTAAGCGGAATCCTTGTTACTCTGACCAAAAAAGAGCGCGAGCTTTTAGATTTAATAGCCGAACACCTGCCCAACGAAGTAATCGCTGAGCGCCTGGGTCTTTCCAAACGCAGCGTCGAAAACTATGTTTCCCGCATCTTCGACAAGTTCAACGTCAAGAACCGCTACGAGCTGGGCCGGTATTTGTAAAAAGAAAGTCTGCTGGCAAGCAGAAAAACTCCCCAGGCGGCGAAGGTGCAGATAAAGCGGTCGGCAATATTTACCGGAATGCGGACGGCAATCTGCAGGAGGAGCTTTGAATGGAATTTGTTATCCCATAAGAAGGTAAGAAAATCTGTCTGGCTGCTGGCGGCCTTGTAGGCTTCGACATATCTTAAGATGTAGCCGATGATTCCGCCCGAAATGCTCATTACCAGGCAGAGGACAAGGCTAAGAATAATCAGCTTTATAAAAATTGCCAGGCTTGAGTCTGTTTTTTTGATAAACCATATTTTAAAATATCCGGCAGTAAGGGCTGCAAGAAAATGGCAGATTACAAACCAGTGGCCCAGCTCTAAAGTTCTGTTTAGGCAAAAATCAATCAGATGATAGAAAAAGCCTGCAAGAACTCCCCACCAGGGGCCGGCAAGAAAACTCAGCGCCATAATAAAAATTGTGTCACAAAAAAGCGGCAGATGGTTTACCCAGGCTACAAAGTCGCAGATGATATAATCTAAAAAGCCGCAGAGAATGCTGAGGATAAAAAATAAAACTCTCTTCCGATTTGAAAAATCAAATGGAAAACTCATACTTTATTATATCATTTATATAGAAGAATGTGTTATATTTTTAGTAATGAAAAAGATTTTTGCGTTTTTAATATTTGGATTTTTATGTTTTTCAGGCTTCTGTCATAAGGCCCAGAAACAGACAGAAAAACTTATGCCCGAAGCTATTACCCAAAAGTGGCTGGAATGGGAGGCGGCAGGGGAGGAGGATGCCCAGAGCAGGCTTGAAGAACTTGCGATTGAAATAAAGAAGGCCCAGCCCTCTGATACTGTAATTTATTATTTTCCGGAAGCAAAAGTAATTCATGATAATCTGGTTAACGGAATCATAAAGGGAGATAAACAGAAAATTGCAGAAAATGTCGGCCGCTGGGAAGTTCTTCAGAAAAATCTTGTAAGCTTTCAGCTTGAACAGCTTTATTATTCCTACAGGATTTTGATTCTTGTAATTATTCTGGCACTTGGTATGTCGCTTGTTTTTTTAATTCTCTATCTTGTAACTTACAGGCGCCGTAAGGAAAACCTTATTTATACTGCCCAGGTGATTAAAACTCAGGAAGCCGAGCGCGAGCGTATTTCAAACGAACTTCACGATACTGTCTGCCAGGATTTGCGCGTGCTGCAGTTCCAGCTTGAAGATGAAGAATCTGTAGAACTTTGTAAGAAGATTGCAGGCGATGTCCGTAACTCCTGCTATGCTCTTACTCCGACAGATTTGAATGAAGGTCTTTTTGAAGCCCTTGTTTCCCTCTGTGAAGTCCTGAAAAAGCAGAGCGGACTTGAAATTATTCTTTGCATTCAGGATGAAGTAAAAAACAATCAGGACTTTAAGAATTTCCCAAAAGAAAAGAATCTGAATATTTACCGCATTGTGCAGGAAATCCTTTCAAATTCCATAAAACATTCCGGCGCAGAAAAAATAAGTCTGCTGGTCAGAACTTTTGATGAAAAGAATTTCAAAATTATAATTTCAGACGGCGGAAAAGGCTTCGACTTAAAAAGCGCCCTCAAAACGAAAAATCACTTCGGCCTTAAAAATATCCAGACCCGTGTCAAAAGCCTGGGCGGCCAGGTAAACTTCTTCACCGAAGAAGGCGAAGGCACTCAGGTTTCGGTTACTGTGCCCTATTAATTTTTCTCCAGACAGATTCGTTTACGGCCCAGGTATTGGGTGCTAGTTCTTCTGCGTCGGCAAGACGGAAGATTTTTAGCTGGAGAGGAAAGGTTAGGTCGGAAACTACACCTTCGGTTTTTCCTGCAACATTTGCGAAGCAAATGTTAGGCAAGTGTGAGTCAGATTCGGAAGTTGGAGTTTTCATTTCGACACTTGCCGCACTTGCCGTTTTGCAGAGAATGAGTTCTGCACTGCAAACGCCAGAAGCTGTGCTGATACGTGAATGACTGCCTAAGACCCGGAGCTGCAAATTTTCAGAAAAGTATACGCGTGGTTCTTCGAGTTCTACTTTTAAAATGCTCGGCGAGAGCTCCTTCAGTTCATCCTTTATCAGCTTTTTATTGCCGGAAAGAGAAAACTTGTCTTCAGGGAGAAAAATCCAGAGGGGGGTATTCTGGTAAAAAATTGGCTGCTGCGGGGCATTTGCTTCTTTTATAAAGGCCTTCTGCATTTTTACCAGCTGGGCAAGCTGATTAGGATTTGGGATAAGAACGAGCATGTGGATAGTATAATCTTTTTTTAATTTCTGTTAAACTAGGGTTATGGGTGGAAAGAATATTTTTAAGTCAGCATTTAAGGGCGTTTATATTCCTGTAAAAAAATCGGTGCGCTGGTTCAAGCGGCTTTCGCGCAATATGAAGTATTTTACGCTTGGCCTTGTGGTATTTGTGCTTTTTGACCTCTACCTTTTGTGGTATTTCTTTACTTTTGGCTCGGCAACTCCTGTAAAACTTGAATTTACCTATGACAGATCTGCGACGGAGCTTGTGGCTCTGGATTCTGCGGCTCACAAGGGCTGGATTAAGCAGGCTAATTACGCAAGTTTTAAATTTACTGATGAGGAGCTTGCAAAAATCAGGGAGTCTTTTGACCGCTATGGCAGCGCGGCCCTTATGGTGAGGGTGAAGGTTCTTCCGACTGCCAAACAGAAGCAGCTTTTTGAAAATGCCGTGGATTTGCCTTTACAGGCCGGCTTTTTGACTGAAGATGATTTTACTCCTAAGGGAAAACTGATTTCTCAGGTTTACGGCGGAGGAAACAGGCTGGTCGTTCA
The DNA here is from genome assembly GCF_000619925.1 of Treponema sp. C6A8. Classification (GTDB taxonomy): domain Bacteria; phylum Spirochaetota; class Spirochaetia; order Treponematales; family Treponemataceae; genus Treponema_D. The sequence continues at coordinate 29,286 of NZ_JHVB01000011.1, forward strand.
GGCTAACTTAAAGGAAACTTCTGACGTTTTTGATATTTCCATCGCCTTTAATAAAAATGATTTTTTGCCGGGCGGCAAAGTTTCTGTTTCCATGCCTTACGGATTTTTTGTTTTTTCTACTTTGCGAACGCGGATTGTGGCTGCCTGCATAAACGATGCAATGCTTGGCTTTGATGTCAGCAATGAAATCCCCCGCTACGGTTTTGCCTACAGCGGCGGAAAAATTGATATTACTAATTCAAGCTATGATTTTTCTAACGCGGGAAGCGTTTTTGATTCCAGTAATCAGAAAAATCCCCTGCCTGAAGTTTGCGTAGGGCTTTACGATGTAGCAAAATACAAGTCTACCCTGCAGGATAAGGTTATTGTTGAAATCAACGCCGGCGGAGAAAAGCTTTTTATTGATAATGTTCCGGGCGCTACAAAGGTTATCATTCCTACGGCTTCGCTGAATAATCCTTATAACCGCATGACTTTTTCTTCCAATAAAATGTGCGTCTCTTCCCTTTATATGAAGGTTTCGGACGGGGCTTTTAAGAAGGCGGCTTTTATTGAGGCTGAAAATATTCCTGCAAACCCTGGCGAAGTTCTGCTGCCTGTTGCAACTGACCCGGGCTTTATCCTGAATTACGATGTTCTCAAGTGGCGTACTGCTGATTATGAGATTTTTGAGTGGGACAGATTTGACCGCATCCTCTTTTTTGATACCAGAAATTATGAGGTTCAGGACAGGTTCTTTACCCGCCTGGCATTCTTTGTTGAAAAGGACGGCTATAAGGGCCGGCTTATGACGAACGAGCAGCTTAGCGGCATGCACGGCTACAACGCCCACGATTACAGCGCAGAAAGCATGGCTAGATTTTTTAATGCGGCTACAGATGCCAACTTCCGCCTGAACTATGAAGAAGAGCTTTTGAAAAAGATTTTGATTGTAAACGGATTTTTTGAAGTGGACGGACCTTATGTCCGCGCAAATGACGGCGGCCTTGTTTCCATTTCCCGCGAAACTTTGGGCGGAACCCGTAGAAATCTTCTGGCTCACGAGGGCTGGCACACGATTTTCTTCCGTGATGAAGAATTCCGTAATTTTGTTGCGGCTGTTTACGGCACCATTGATTATGATTCACGTCAGTTTCTGATTGATTATTTCCGCTCGCAGCCTTCCTTGGGCTATGACACCAGCGACGAATATCTGATGCACAACGAATTTATGGCTTACATCATGCAGCAGCCTTTAAGCGAAGTTTCAAAATATTTTGTGCATCTGGCAAACCGGGGAACTGTTATGGCTGCCACCCCTTATTTGTGCGCCTATATCAGGCAGAATAATGCGGCGGCTTTTGAGGACGCTGCAAGCATGATGAATGATTTTGTCTTTGACCGTTACGGAATTGTCTGCGGAAACATTTCTATTGTCCGCCGTTAGCCGTTAAAAATCGTCCATAACCGCTTTTAATGCGCCAAGTGTTGAAAGCGGGCCATGCCCCGGCATAATTACAGTCTGGTCATCCATTGTGTAGATTTTATTTTTGATGTTTGATTCCAGAATGAATTTTGAGTAGCTGGAGTTTGTTGAACCAATGCTGCCTGCCCCCAGAACGTCGCCTGTAAAAAGCACGTTTTCAATTTTATAGACCATTGAATCTGAAGTGTGGCCAGGGACTGTCATATACTGCACGTTGAGCTTGGCGATTTTGATGTGGCCGTCGTTTGAAAGAACGGTTGTGTCGTCTCCCGCAACTTCCCAGTCGGCGGCGTAGATTTTTGGCGAATAGATTTTCTGCAGGGTTTTGAGCCCGTGAACGTGGCTTCCGTGATTGTGGGTAATCAGGATGCCCGAAATTGTCAGGCCGTTTTCTTCTATTTGTGAGATGATTTCGTCGGTTACCTTTCCCGGGTCAATGATGATTGCTTCTTTTACCGCTTCATTTACTACGATATAGCAGTTTGAAAATCCGCCAGGATTATGATGATAGTATACTTTCATTTAATCACCGTCCACAATTGAGTTACCGAACTGAAGGTTATCTATGCTGCCCGAAATATTTTCAGGGCTGTCAAAAATTGCTTCTCGCGTATTTGACATTTTGAAGGAAACATTCTGGCGGTCTGAGTTTTTAAATATTGTCTTTTTAAGGTTGCAGTTTCTGAAAGATGTGTTTACCAGGGTTGCCTTAATAAAGCGGGAACTGAAAAAGTCCGAATTATCGAATGAGCACTGGAAAGCCTTGATGCCGTTGAAGTTGCACTGCTTCATATCGCTGGAGTTAAAAAGCGTATGGGTGAGGGTGCTGCAGGAAAAGCTTGAATAAACGGTGTTGTTCTGAATAAAGTTGCAGTCGTTGAAAAAGGCAAAGTCAAAAATTGAAATGCGGACAAGGGAATGTTCCCATTTGATGTTCTGAAAGGTGCAGTGGGAAAAATTGCAGCCGAAAAACTTTTTATTTGAAAAATCTATGTCCTTAAAAATAATTCCGCAGGCGTTGAGGCCGATTATTTTTTCGTGATTTTTGATGTAGTTGTAGATTTCTGCCTGTGTCTTTCCCGGATCAGGTGTGTGGTCAATGCAGTATCCGCGTTCAGCTTTAATATTTCCGTTTTCGTCAAAGGAAGAAAGCGCATCGTCCGGGCAGATATTTACAAGGCATTTGTTGATGGTAAACATAGTTCTATTATATAGTTGTTGACGTGCTTTTGCAATTTTTACATATTTTCGTTATTATATGGATATTATTGTAAAAAAGTTCAGGAGGATATGATGTCGGTTGATTTTGCCTTTCTTGATTCTGGCACTGGCGGAATTCCTTATATGAATTTTTTGAGGGAAAAATGTCCGGCGGCTTCCTGTGTCTATGTGGCCGACAATAAAAACTTTCCTTATGGCGAAAAATCTGCTGAACAGATTGTTAAAAGCGTCCTTTCTATCTGTGAAAAAATAATTTCCAAATTTAATCCCAATACGATTGTTATTGCCTGCAACACTATGAGTGTTAATGCCCTTGATGCTGTAAGAAAGGCTTTTCCTGAAATTAATTTTGTGGGCACTGTGCCTGCCATTAAGCTTGCGGCCGGGATTTCTAAAAAACGCCGGATCGGGCTTCTTGCCACTAATTCTACTGTAAATCATCCTTATAACAAAAAGCTGAAGGCGGATTTTGCCTCTGACTGTGAACTTATTTGCCGCGGCGATGCGGATTTGATTTCCTTTGTTGAGCACGAAAGTTTTACTTCTTCCAAGCAGGAAATTATGCAAGCTGTAAAGCCTGCGGTGGATTTTTTCCGTTCGCAGGATTGTGATGTAATTATTTTGGGCTGTACTCATTTTCTAAATATTGCCTCTGAAATTCAGGAGGTTTGTGGCACTGACATTAGGGTTGTGGACTCGAAGGAAGGTGTTGTGAATCATGCAATAGAGGTTTCCGGGGTTTTATGGGGTAAGCACAGCGTCCCCCTAGGCGAAGGGGTAGCGGAGAACGCCGGAGGCGGTCGGAGCGAGGGGAAGGCTTTCCCCATCCCTCAATTATATATCACCGGTTTTACTGAAAAAAAAGATGAAAATGAGTATGATGTAATCTGCAAACGTTTTGGACTTGTGTTCAAAAATATTATATAAAAAGGGAAGAAATTATGAAAAAAATTATTTCTGGTAAAGTTCGCGAAGTTTATGATCTGGAAGACGGACGCATGGTTATTGTTACTACTGACCGTCTTAGTGCATTTGATGTAATTCTGCCTACTTTGATTAAGGACAAGGGCAAGGTTTTGAATGCTCTTTCTAACTTCTGGTTTGAGTACACCGGTGACATTGTAAAAAATCACATGATTTCTTCTGATTTGAAGGATATGCCTGCTGAATTCCAGAAGCCTGAATATGAAGGCCGCACAATTCTTGTAAAGAAGCTCAAGATGATTCCTTACGAGGTTATTGTTCGCGGTTATATGTTTGGTTCTATGTACGAGGCTTACAAGAAGGGCGAGCCTTTCCTTGGTCACAAGTTTGATAAAGAATATAAAGAGGCTGAAAAGCTTGCTGAACCTATCTGTACTCCTTCTACTAAGGCTAAGGAAGGTCACGATATTAACGTTACCTGCCAGTACATGAAGGACGACCTTGGCGAAGAGCTTGGTTCTAAGATTGAAAAAACTGCAATTGCTGTTTACAAAAAATGCTATGAGCACGCTTACAAAAACGGAATTATCATTGCTGATACTAAGTTTGAGTTTGGTCTTGATGAAAATGGCGAGCTTGTTCTTGCTGACGAGGTTCTTACTCCTGACAGCTCTCGCTTCTGGGATTTGAGCAAATATGAAGTTGGCGGAAGTCCTGCAAGCTATGACAAGCAGTTTGTCCGTGATTGGCTTAAGGCTAACAATCTGGCAGGCGACCCAAATATTAAGGAAATCCCTGCTGACGTGGCTGAAAAGACTAGCGCAATTTACAAGGAATGTGAAAAGAAAATCTGTCATAAGTAAAAATCAATTCGTGGGACGCAGGCGGAAATTAAGGGGGGACCGCGGACGGGGTGATACCTTGATTTTCGCCGTCGCTGGGACCCGCGAATTGATTTTTACATAAGTTGATTATATTTGGGAGTTTAATTTTGCTTCGACTGTGGTTCATCGTAATTGTTTCATTACCTTCAATTTTCAGTTTTATTTTCACCAGCTGGGTGATTCGCATTTTTCGCAGGGTTTTGTCGGAAAATTTCTGCTATAAAATTGCAAAGAAGACTCTTTTGAAGATTATGAAAAGGGGAAGAATTTCTACCGAGGTTATCGGACGTGAAAATCTTCCTTCTGAGGGCGGATACGTTATGTATTCCAACCATCAGGGTAAATACGACGCAGTTGGTATTATCTATGGGCACGAAGCTCCCTGTACAATTTTAATGGATAAAAAACGCTCAAAGCTTCCGATTATGAAGGAGTTTTTGAGCATTATCCGGGGAATTGGCATTGACCGTTCCAGCATTAAGACTCAGATTGCGGCTATTAACCGCGTTTCTGAAGAAGTTAAGGCTGGCCGCAAGTATATCATTTTCCCTGAGGGCGGTTATAACCACAATCACAATACGATTTCTGAGTTTAAGCCGGGTGCCTTTAAGTGCGCGACCAAGGCTAAGGCTCCGATTGTTCCTGTCGTTGTAATTGATTCCTATAAGCCCTTTGAAATTAATTCCCTTCGTCCGGTAAAAACTAAGGTTGTTTTCTTAAAGCCTTTTTACTATGAAGATTATAAGGGCATGACTTCCATTCAGCTGGCACAGGTTGTGCAGGAGCGTGTTATGGAAGGAATGGAAAGATATCGTTAAAAATAGCCACAGATGGGACGCAGATGTTTTTTTTATCTGTGTTTATCTGTGGCTATTCAATTAAAGAAGTTTTTCTAGTCGCTCACGTATAGCGGCTATATACTCCCAAGAGTTTAATACTTTCTTAGCCTTAGGTTCAGCAATGCGGGCAATGTCGCCGGTCATGTAGCCTTCTTCGATTGTGCCGAGTGTGGCTTTTTCAAGCTTTTTAGCAAAATCAACAAGTTCTGGAGTTCCGTCCATTTCACCGCGTTTTGCAAGGGCACCTGTCCATGCAAAAATTGTCGCTACAGGGTTTGTAGAAGTTTTTTCTCCCTTGAGGTAGCGGTAATAGTGCTTCTGAACAGTTCCGTGGCTTGCTTCGTATTCAAAGTTTCCGTCCGGGCTTACAAGAACAGATGTCATCATGGCAAGAGAGCCGCATGCAGAAGCAATCATGTCTGACATAACGTCGCCGTCGTAGTTCTTTGTTGCCCACATGAAACCGCCTTCGCTTCTCATAACGCGTGCTACTGCATCGTCAATCAAAGTGTAGAAGTATTCGATTCCGGCAGCCTCAAACTTAGCCTTGAATTCTTCCTCGTAAACGCGGTTGAAGATTGCCTTGAAGTTTCCGTCGTAAGTTTTAGAGATTGTATCTTTTGCGCCAAACCAAACGCTTATTTTGCGGTCGAGCGCGTATGTAAGACAGCAGCGGGCAAAGCTTTCGATAGAGGCATCAAGGTTGTGGATTCCCTGAATAATTCCAGGTCCCGGTATATCTTTAATCAGCTTGCGGATTTCTTTTCCGTCTGCACCTGTGAAAACAAGTTCAGCTTTTCCTGCGCAAGGAGTTTTAATTTCTGTGTTTTTGTAAACGTCGCCGTATGCGTGGCGGCCAAGAACAATCGGCTTTTTCCAGCAGCTTACAGTTCCGTGAACGTTATTGACAAAAATCGGCTCGCGGAAAACAGTACCGTCAAGCTCTGCGCGGATAATTCCGTTTGGAGACGGTGTGAGCTGTTTTAAATGATATTCTTCTACGCGTGCCTGATTAGATGTGATTGTGGCACATTTTACACCAACGTGAAGGCGTTTGATTGCGGCGGCAGCTTCGTAAGTGATTTTGTCGTCCGAATCATCGCGGCTTTTCAAGCCCAAATCATAGTATTCTGTTTTTAAGTCTACAAAGGGAGTAAGAAGTTCATCCTTAATCACTTTCCATAAAACACGAGTCATTTCATCGCCATCGAGCTCTGCGATGGCATTTTTCATCTGAATTTTTGCCATGACCGCATTATACAAAAAATCGCAAGGCTTTACAATCTTTAGTAAGACTAAAAATGCTTAAGTTTTACTTAATTTTATTTGGACTTTGCTTCGTTCCAGAAATTATCTTCTTCTTTAAGATGTTCGTGATCCATAGGAATATTGTTTTCTGCCATCTTTTTTTCTACGTAGGTAAAACGGCGGTAGAACTTCTGATTTGTGCGGGTCAGGGCAGTTTCAGGATCTACACCAAGCTTGCGGGCATAGTTGACTACGGCAAAGAGAAGGTCTCCGATTTCTTCTTCAAGGTGAAGCTGTGCAGCATCTAAACCAGCATTTGAGCTTACGGTGAAAGGTTCGGTGTGAGAGGTGGTTTCTGCCGACGTAACAGTGCCGTCAGCCGCCTCTGCAGCTTTATTCCGCTCAATCTTAGCTTCCTTTGCCTCTGCGAATTCCTCTTCAATCTTTTCTTCGACTAATTCCGGGGTGTCCCAGTCAAAACCCTTTTTTGCAGCTTTTTTCTGAAGCTTGTAAGCGCGTAAAATCGGCGGGAAGCCTTGCGGCACTTCGTCAAGGATTGAATCTCCCTTGCGACCTTCAACATTCTGCTTGATTCTGTCCCACTGGTTCAAAACTTCGTCAGAAGATTTTACAGCGCCCTTTGCTTCACTTTTACCTTCGCTCTGTGGGAAAACATGAGGATGACGGCGGATAAGCTTGTCTGCAAGTTCTGTAAGAACTTCTGCTACCTTAAAGCTCCCTTCCTGCTCGTACATGTAAGAAATCATAGAAACGTTTAAGAATACATCGCCAAGTTCCTCTTTTGCGTGTTCTGCGTCATTCTGGCTGATTGCGTCCACAGCCTCAAAGGTTTCTTCTATTAAATCACGGCGCATGGAAAGGGGAGTCTGTTCCCTGTCCCATGGGCAACCGCCAGCCGCACGCAAAGTCTGAATTGTCTTAAAAAAATATTCAAAAGCGGCGGTAGTTACCTTAGTTATCTGTAAGTCCACGTCTGTATTTAAAGCGTCGTTTAGTTGTTCTTTCATATATTTCCTTTATTAAAATAGCCACAGATGGGACACAGATTCACACAGATTTTTTTATCTGCGTCCTATCTGTGTTTATCTGTGGCTATTAATTATTTTCTCACCGGAACGCCAAGTTTATCAAGTTCTTCCTTAATTCCGCCTACTGTGTAAGCGCCGGAATGAACCATAGTTGCAATCAGGGCAGCGTCTGCTTTTCCTTCTTTTAAGACATCTGCCATGTGCTGAGGTGTACCGCCGCCGCCACTTGCAATAACCGGCACGGCAACATTTTCTGCAATCAATCTTGTCAATTCAATGTCGTAGCCGTTTTTTGTACCGTCCGCATCCATCGAATTCAAAACGATTTCTCCGGCACCAAGTTCAACACCTCTTTTTGCCCATTCAAGAGCATCAAGACCTGTGTCTACACGGCCTCCGTTTATTGTTGTTCCGAATCCGCTAGGCTTTGTAGGGTCGCGTCTGACATCCATTCCAAGTACAATGCACTGATTTCCAAAAATGCGGGCACCCTCTGTTATCAGCCCCGGATTTTTTACCGCCTGCGAGTTCAAGCTTACTTTTTCCGCACCCGCAAGAATTGTTGAACGGATATCTTCTATGGTACCAATGCCGCCGCCAACGCAGAATGGAATAAATACCTGAGATGCAACCTTTGCAATCAAATCAAGAATAGGGCCGCGGCCGCGCGCAGAAGCAATGATGTCATAAAAAACAAGTTCGTCTACGCCCTGTCGGTAGTATTCAGCCGCCATTTCAACCGGGTCACCAATATCAATATTATTCTGAAACTTAACGCCCTTAGTTGTGCGTCCGTCCTTTACATCCAAACAAACAATAATTCTTTTTTTCAGCATATTACATCTCGCAGAAGTTTTTCAAAATCTTAAGACCTTCTTCGCCGGATTTTTCCGGGTGGAACTGACAGGCATAAATGGTTCCGCACTGAATGACAGCAGGAACTTCTATTCCGTAGTCTGCACTTGCCTTGATTACATTTTCGTCTTCAGGGCAGATTACGTATGAATGGACAAAATAAAAATCTGCGCCCTCTTTTACGCCGTCAAGAATTGCAGAACCGCCGTGCTTTACATTCAGATTGTTCCAGCCAATCTGCGGAATCTTAAATCCTTCGTGCGAAAGGCCTGCCTTAATCGATTCAAAATATCGGATTTTTCCTTTAACAAGGCCTAGGCAAGGAGTATCACCTTCCTCGCTCCAGTCAAAAATAATCTGAGAGCCAAGGCAGATTCCCAAAAGCGGAACTCCATCCTTACACTTTCGCTTCAAAAATTCTTCAAAGCCAGTTTCTTTGAGCTGAGTCATGGCGTAAGCCGCATCACCAACTCCCGGGAAAATCAGCTTGTCGCAGTTTTCCAGGTCTTCAGTTTTTTTTGAAAGCACAAAATCAATTCCAAGACTTTTTAGCGCGCGTTCCACACTTGTAATGTTTCCAGCGTTGTAATCAACAATTCCAATCATGGTTGTAAGGGTACTTTAATGCTTTTTTCATTTCAAGTGAATTTCAAAAAAAATGTATTAAATTATTGCAACTTTATGCATAAAACGATATTCTTTTTGTATATTTATGCAGTTTAGGAGGCCTTTTTTATGGCAAAAGAAAAAGTAGTTTTAGCTTATTCTGGTGGACTTGATACAACTGTTATCATCCCATGGCTCAAAGAAAATTATGATTATGATGTAATCGCTGTCTGCATCGACGTAGGACAGGGTGATGACTGGGCTGCAATCAAATCACGTGCCCTCAAAACAGGTGCTTCTGCATGCTATGTTGTAGATGCACGTCAGGAATATATTGAAGAATACATCTGGCCTGCTGTAAAGGCTAACGCAGTTTACGAAGATGAATATCTTTTAGGAACTTCTACAGCTCGTCCTCTTATCGGAAAAATCCTTGTTGAATATGCCCGCCAGGAAGGCGCTGTTGCAATCTGTCACGGAGCTACAGGTAAGGGTAACGATCAGGTTCGTTTTGAACTTGCAATCAAAGCTTTTGCTCCAGACTTGAAAGTTATCGCTGCATGGCGTGATGACAAATGGAACATGGACAGCCGCGAAGCTGAAATCAAATATCTTGAAGACCGCGGACTTGAAGTTCCAATGAAGAAAGACCAGTCATACTCTCGCGATGAGAATATCTGGCACCTCAGCCACGAAGGTCTTGAACTTGAAAAGACAGAAAATGAGCCAAACTACAAGCACATGCTCAAAAATACTGTTGTGCCGGAAGAAGCTCCTGATGCAGGTGAGTACGTAACAATCGAATTCGAAAAAGGAATTCCAGTTGCACTCAACGGCAAAAAAATGAATGCAGTAGACCTTTTGAATGAACTCAACGTAATCGGCGGACGCAACGGTGTTGGTCTTGTTGATATCTGTGAAAACCGCTGTGTTGGTATGAAGAGCCGCGGCGTTTACGAAACACCGGGTGGAGCAATCCTTTACTTTGCTCACCGCATGATGGATCACATCTGTCTTGACCGCGATACTTACCACTACAAGCAGCAGATTGCAATCAAAATCGGCGAACTCATCTACGACGGAAAATGGTTCACAACCTTGTTCGACAGCCTTATGGCCTTTGTTGACAAGACAGAAGAAACTGTTACCGGCTGGGCAAAAGTTAAGCTGATTAAGGGCGCTATCCGTGGTGCAGGTTCTGGTTCAAAATACAGCCTCTACAACGAATCAATCGCATCTTTCACAACCGGCGAGCTTTACAACCACAAGGATGCAGAAGGCTTTATCACATTGTTCGGACTTCCATTAAAAGTTCGCGCTATGATGGAGCAGAGTGTAGGTGAAGGTCAGGCTATTGTTGAAAGCAAAAATCTTAAGAAGAGACCTACTGAGTAATATCAATTCTTTTGGAGTGTGATAATGAGGGGGAAAGCCTTCCCCCTGGGCTCAGCCCGCAAGCGGTCTTCGCCACACCCCCATCTCCTAGGGGGATGCTTCGCTTACCCCCCTAAGACCCCGCTTTATTATTTCTTATACAACTTACTGTGACTTCCGATTCGATAAACGTATAACTCTAAAATCTTTTCTTTTATTCTATATATAAGAACTAAATCTGGGCGAATGTGACAGTCACGGAAATCTTTTAATTGACCTGAAAGCTGATGGTCATGATATTTTTCATCAAGAGTTTCGCCTTTTGCTAATTTTCGGATAACTTCCTTTGTCTCTTCCCGTTCTTCATTGGAAAGAGATTTCATGTCTTTTTTGAAAGCTGAAGATTTTGCTAATTTATAGATATATTTTTCCTGTTCTTCCACTTACAAGTCCCCGAACATGTCATCAACAGTGTTATATAATTTTAATGTGCCCTTTTTACGTTTACGTTCAATTTCCTTATCGGCTTTTAGAATTGATTTGACAGTTTTTTTGGAATAATAGCCATAGTCATCTAATGACAGAGATGCACCATCAAGTTTTACCATAGCCTTTAAGGCTTGAACGAGAGTTCCACTGGCATTATTTATTACTACAGTCATTTCTATACCTCTTTCTGTATTATATCATGCACTGCTTAATTTGTCATACTTTAGTACAAAAGTTATTTTTTTTCCGAAAGCTTTGTTGATTCTGAAAATAAGAAAGCTACCAGTTAAAACATCAGCAGTTATCTTATATATCTTTTGCAGCCTGTTTTATAATTTCCTTTAATTCCTGTGGATTCAATGCTGCAAACCGCTCCCATGTCCCTTTTTGCACGCGGTTTGCAGATTTGTCTTAATAAGAATTTTTAAATTATGATAAGATATTTTCATATAATTACTGAACGAAAGTATGATGGTGTGTATGTAGTCAATTTCTGTTCTAAATTCAAGAATATGATTTAATAGAAATCTGCTATATATAAACTTATATAAGATTCTTAATTGCGGTTAATAAATTGGACTTCCAGAATCGTGAAGTATTTGTAGAAAAGAAAAGTGTTACTTTATCAGAAGTTAATACGATGTGGAATGTTCAGGCTATTGTTGAAAGCAAGAATCTTAAAAAACGTCCAACAGAGTAAAGCAGGCGTTGCGGGCGGCGTTTGAGCCCGCAGAAAGGGTAGCCCGCAACAAAGTGCGGGCGAAGGGGAAGGCTTTCCCCTCCTTATTACTTATTTTATAAAACCCGGTTCATCACGAGCCGGGATTTTTTTTAGCCAGCCGTCTTTCTGTCAGATAGATATAAATAATAGTGAATGTTATAATTAATGAAAAAATAGGAGTTAAAAATGAAAAGGTCCTTCTTTGTAATATTCTTCACAATTTTTATAGGGTTTAATGTTTTTACACAAGATATAAAGAATGCAATTAATGATTATTTTAGTTACGAAGTTCATGAAAAAAATGAATATTGGAAATATTGCTGCAGTTCTTTCCTGAATGAAAATAATAAAGACATAAATTTTTATGGATATGCTAATTTATTTGATGATGATACTTTAACAGCATGGGCAGAAGGTGCTACTGGAAGCGGTATAAATGAATATCTGCTGATTCCATTTTATAAGCAGGATGAGTCTATGTTTTCATACAAAAAAAAGAAGAACATTAACATAAAGCTGCAGATAAATAATGGATACTGTAAGGATGAGGCATTATTCAAAAAAAATAATCGTGTAAAGAAAGCTAAACTGACTTTTTATGATGTTCCTTTGAATTCTGACATAAATAATATGTTTGTTGATGGAGACGCTGCGGTTATTTTGGAAAAAATTGTTGAATTAAAAGACTCGCAGGAAAAACAGGAGTTCGAATTTGAAACAAAGCTTGTAAATAACGAAACTTATGGCATTCCTTTTACGTTATTGAAATTTGAAATCTTAGAAGTTTATAAAGGCACGGATTACGATAACACGGCAATAAGTGAAATAGAAATCTATGGAGAATACAGTTCTAATATAGAAAACTAAGAAAAATTGTTGATTGACACCCTTAACAAGGTTATTTATTATCTTTCTGGAGGAAAAGTATGAGAAGTGATTGCGGCGCAAAAGAAATTTTATTTCCGATGCCAGTTTTGATTGTTGGATCTTATGATGAGAATGGAAAGGCTGATGCTATGAATGCAGCATGGGGCGGAATCGGGGACACAAAAGAAGTTTTTCTCTGTCTTGATGCTTCCCACAAAACTGTAAAAAATATTTTGAAAACCAAGGAATTTACAGTAAGCCCTGCTACTTTGGAAAATGTGATTCCTACTGATTATGTTGGAATTGAATCTGCCAATAAGGTTGAAAATAAAATGGAAAAATCAGGGCTTCACGTTGAAAAAGCTAAGAATGTGAACGCGCCGGTTTTTGCAGAATTTCCTGTAAGCCTTGAATGCCGCCTGAAATCTTATGATGAAAAGACCAGCCATTTATTCGGCGAAATTGTAAACGTCACTGCTGATGAAGCTGTTTTGACAGAGGGAAAAATTGATATTGCAAAACTTAAGCCGATTTCCTATAACCCGGTAGCGCATACCTATCATCTTGTAAATGCAGAGTCTTGCGCCCAGGCTTTTAGCTGCGGTGCTGCACTTAAGTAAAAAGCTGCCTTATAAAAACGCCCGGCTCATGATGAACCGGGTCTTTTAATTTTAAAGGCTTGCCTTAGCTGCAATCTTGTAGATTTTTGCAATGTCTGCTGCGCTCAGGTGAACAAAGCCGCCTGTTTTGCCGCTTCCAATTCCGAACTTTTCTACAAGTGTAGGAATGTCTTCTTCCTTTGCTCCAAGTTCAGCAAAATTAATTGGCATTCCGATACTGTGAAGGAAGGCACGGAAGCGTTTAATTCCTTCTCGGGCTGTGTTTTCAGGATTCTGGTAATCCATTTTGCAGCCCCATACACGTTCTGCCCACTGACAGAAGCGCATGACGTCATGCTTGTAAACAAAATCCATCCAGGCCGGCATGATAACCGCAAGTCCTGCACCGTGAGCGCAGTCATAAAGACCTGAAAGTTCATGCTCAATTCCGTGGCTGTTCCAGTCCTGCTCGCGGCCGACACCAACAATATTGTTATGAGCAACCATTCCAGCCCACATGATATTTGCGCGCGCCTCGTAATCGTTTGGATCTGCAATTACCTTTGGAGTTTCGTGAATCATAGACATTAAAACGCCTTCGCAGAGTCTGTCTGTTGTTTCAACATTCTTAGTGTTTGTGAAATAACGCTCGCAAACGTGAGCCATAATATCTGTTGCGCCGCAGGCTGTCTGATAAGCCGGTAAAGTCTGTGTAAGGGCAGGGTTCAAAATTGAAAAGCGGGGGCGGAGAAGGTCGTTACCGTAACCGCGCTTAATCATTCCGTCTTTTTTTGTGATAACTGTGTCAGGAGAGCCTTCACTTCCTGCCGCTGCAATTGTCAGAACTGTTCCAACCGGGATGGCTGCCTTTGGCTCTGCCTTTCCGCAGTAAAAATCCCAGAAGTCACCCTGATAGCAGACTCCCAGCGCAATTGCCTTTGAACTGTCGATTACAGAACCGCCTCCGACTGCAAGAATAAAATCAACTCCGTTTTTCTTGCACAAATCAATTCCTTCATAAACTAAATCATCAAGAGGATTAGGATGTACGCCGCCAAGTTCGACAAAATCAATTTTTGCTTCTTTTAATGAGTTTCTGATTCTTCCCAAAAGTCCGGATTTTTCTGCTGACTTTCCGCCAAAATGAAGCAGTACCTTACTTCCGCCAAATTCTTTTACAAGCGTTCCGGCCTGCGCTTCCATTTCTTTTCCGAATACAAATTTTGTCGGACTGTAAAATGTAAAATTATCCATATTTACCTCACTTCTATAAAGTATAATATGGCTGGCTTTCAAAGACAAAGAAACTTTTTGTTATTTACAGTGCCGCTTAATCGCTTCTATATAGCTCTGGGCATAACGTGATAAAAATACATTCTTGCGGCTTATAATTCCCACCGTCATTTTATCATCTACTGCAAGTGGACGGGCTATGATGTTTTCTCCGTTCAGTTCGTGGCTGATAATTCCCGAACAGATGGTGTAGCCGTTCAAACCGATAAGCAGATTGAAAAGGGTTGCCCTGTCTCTTACCTTGATATTTTTAGGGCAGTCAAAATCAATTGCAGAAAGTGGTTCTTCGGCAAAATAAAAGGAATTATAGTTTCCCTGCTCGTAAGTCAGGTAAGGGAAGGGCTTTAAATCTTCAAGCGTGATGATTTCTTTTTGCGCCAGCGGATTTTCTGATGAAATAAAAACGTGAAGCCCAGCCGTAAAAAGGGCTTCAAAGTTCAGGTTATTCTTTTTGAGAAGCTTTGATATTATGTCTTCGTTTTTATGGCTCTGATACAAAACGCCCAGTTCACTTTTTAAATGAGCAACATCTTCTATAATTTCATAAGTCTGGGTTTCCCGAAGGGTAAAGTCGTAGCCCGCTCCGCCAAATTCCCGGATGACATCAACAAAGGCATTTACCGCAAAAGAATAATGCTGGCAGCTTACAGAAAAAATAGGATTGGCTTCTCCCTTTCCCTTGTAGCGTTCTTCCAGAAGGCCTGCCTGTTCCACGACCTGCCGCGCGTAGGAAAGAAATTCGTCACCTTCATTAGTAAGGGTTACGCCCTTGTTTGTCCGGCTGAAAATCTTGATACCCATTTCTTCTTCCAGCTCATGGATAGAAGCTGTAAGGCTGGGCTGCGAAATAAAAACTTTTTTTGATGCCTCTGTAATGTTTTTTGTGTCGGCTACTGCCACGGCATATTTTAACTGCTGTAAGGTCATATTGATAAAATATTACCATAGGCAAAAGCTATTGCCAACTATGTAGAAATAGTATTTTTATAAAATCTTGTCATTTCATATACTGATGAAAACTAACATATAAAAGAGGTAGGTAAAAGCATATGGCAAAAACAGCAGTAACAGGTTTTCCAAGAATCGGAAAGAAAAGAGAATTAAAATTTGCATCAGAAAAATTTTTTAAAGGCGAGATAAACGAAGAAGAACTGCAGGCAGTTGCAAAAGAACTCCGCTTTTATGGCTGGAAAAAGCAGCAGGAAGCGGGAATTGATTTTATTCCTTCAAATGATTTTTCTTTTTATGATAACGTACTTGATACAGCTTTTTTGCTGGGCTCTCTTCCATCCCGTTATGTAAAGCTCGGGCTCAGCCCGCTTGAAACTTATTTTGCAGCGGCTCACGGCTACCAGGGAAATGCCGGCGACGTTAAGGCACTTCCGATGAAAAAGTGGTTCAACACAAATTATCATTACCTTGTTCCTGAACTCGGCGATGATACAAAAATTCAGCTGGCAGAAAATTCAAAACCTGTACGCGAGTTTTCTGAGGCGCTTTGTCTTGGTCTTAAAACTCTTCCAGCTCTTACCGGTCTTTACACCTTCCTGCATCTTGCCTCTTATACTGGAGAAAAAAAAGCTGAAGATTTTATTGATGATGCTGTAAACGCCTATTCACAACTTGCCCTTCAACTTGAAGCCCTTGGCGCTGAATGGATTATTTTTTCTGAACCTGCTCTTGTTCTGGATGTGAATGAAGAAGAAAAATCACTCTTCTTGAACATTTATAAAAAGCTTCTTTCAAAAATTCGCGCGGAAACAAAGCTGAAAATCCTTTTGAACACCTTCTTTGGTGATATACGTGACCTGTATGATGAAGTGCTTTCTCTTGGATTTGACGGAATCGGTCTGGACTTTATTGAAGGAAAAGAAAGCCTTTCTTTGATAAACAAAGCTTTCCCTAAAAATACCCTTTTATTTGCCGGCATTGTAAACGGAAAAAATATCTGGCGGGCTAATTACGAAAATAAGCTCAGCCTTCTTTCAGAAATCAAAAAATCTGTAGCTGAAGAAAATATAGTAATTGCGCCATCCTGTTCTCTGCTTCACCTTCCTTATACAACTTCGCTTGAAGATAAGCTTAGCGATGAGGTAAAAACTCACTTTGCCTTTGCAGAAGAAAAACTTTGCGAGCTTAAAGAACTTGCGGCTGGCGACGATGCAGCCTTTGCTGAAAATAAAAAACTCTTTGCACGTGAGCGCGTCAAGAAAAATCCTCAGGTTCAGACAGCACTTTTGAGTCTTACAAGTGATGACTTTATCAGAAAGCCTGATTTTGACATCCGTGAAAAAATCCAGAAAAAGGAATTCAATCTTCCTCTTTTTCCTACAACGACAATCGGTTCCTTCCCGCAGACAAAAGATGTCCGCGCAAATCGTGCCGCTTACAAAAAAGGCCAGATCAGCCGGGAAGAATATGTAAGCTTCAATCAGAAAAAAATTGACGAATGTATTGCCCTTCAGGAAAAACTCGACCTTGATGTCCTTGTTCACGGTGAGTTTGAGCGCAACGACATGGTTGAATATTTTGGCAGTCAGATGGACGGCTATATTTTTACCTCAAATGCCTGGGTTCAGTCTTACGGCACAAGATGCGTAAAGCCTCCAGTAGTGTGGGGCGATGTTTCCCGCCGCTCTCCTATGACTGTTGAATGGTCAGTATATGCCCAGAGCCGGACTAAGAAGCCTGTAAAGGGAATGCTTACGGGGCCTGTTACAATTTTGAACTGGTCATTCCCGCGCGAGGATATCAGCCTTAAAGAGCAGGCTCAGCAGATTGGACTTGCAATCCGCGAAGAAGTGCTGGACCTTGAGGCAAATGGCATCCGCATCATTCAGATTGATGAAGCCGCTCTGCGGGAAAAACTTCCGCTTAGAAAGAGTGACTGGCATTCTGAATATCTGGACTGGGCAATTCCTGCCTTCCGTCTTGTTCATGCCAAGGTTCGCGCAGAAACTCAGATTCATACCCATATGTGTTACAGCGAGTTTAATGATATTATCCGTGAAATTGATGATATGGACGCCGATGTAATCACCTTTGAAGCAAGCCGTTCTGATTTGAAAATTCTTGACGCCCTTAATGAGGCTAACTTTAAGACTGAAGTCGGCCCCGGCGTTTATGACATTCACTCTCCTCGCGTTCCTTCTGTTTCTGAAATTACAGGCGCCCTCAACAAAATGCGGGATAAAGTTCCTCTTGAAAAGCTCTGGGTAAATCCTGACTGCGGTCTTAAAACCCGTGGAGAAGAAGAAACTGTAAGAAGCCTTTCTAATCTGGTTGAAGCTGCAAAAATCCTGCGAGCCGAATCAATCTTCTTTGATAAAGCGGTATAGAAGGGTGACAGGACTGCTTGAGATATGAGATTTACTTCTGGCTGTGATTTTTATTATTCCACCAGAAGTTCAGCAGGGCCATGCTGATAATTACGGCGTAACCCGTAAGACTCATCCAGTCCGGTACCATGCCGAAGATGAAAAAGCCGAAGCTTGCAGAAAAAATAATCTGTGAATAATCGTAAATACTGATTTCGCGGGCAGGGGCGTGGAAGTAAGCCGCCGTGATGGCAAACTGACCGCAGGCTGCCCAGACACCTGCAAGAATTAAAACTGTAAGCTGATAAGTGTTCAGCGGCTCCCAGTGCATTATCATGTGGGGAACAGAAAGAAGGCAGGAGTAAACAGAGAAAAAGAGCACGATGACCTTGCCGTTGCATTTAAGGCTGGAAAGCTTTCTAACGCAGGCGTAGGCAAGTCCCGCTCCCATACCGCCTATAAAGCCCGCAAGTGTAGGTAAGGTTTGCGTAAAATTAAAGCTTGGCTTTACAACAAGCATGGCACCCAAAAATGCCCCGGTAATTGCCAGCATCGGTACAAGACGCACTTTTTCCTTCATCAAAAAAATGCTGAAGAGAATTGCAAAGAAGGGAGACATTTTATTTAAGATTGCCGCATCAGAAAGCACAAGCCTGTCAATTGCATAAAAGTTCCCGAAAATCCCGATAGAGCCCGCCGTAGCCCGAATAAAAAGGAAAATCAGCGCCCCCTTAGGAATTGCAACCGACTCCCAGCCCTTTTCGCGACCTTCTCTAATCAAAAAGCCCAGTGCAATCACCAGCGCTACCGCATTGCGGAAAAAAGCCTTTTCAATAAAATTAATTTCCCCCGCCAGCCGTACAAAAAGCGCCATAGCCGCAAAAGAAAAAGCCGAAAGAATAAGGAAAATAATGCCTTTGGAAGTGTTTGTCATTTTTGTTTCTGTGGTAAAAGAAAGGGCAGGAAAAATCCCGCTGTAAGTTAGACTGTTGAAAAACAGGGCGTGAGTGGAGCGGGGGCGCAAAGTCATTTTTGCGCTGGAATGGCGAAGCCATTAAATAATTTCCTATCAGCGCAAATCTATGACTTTGCGAACCCGTGCAACGGAAGCCCTGTTTTTCAACCTGGTGTTTATATTAAAGTGGAATATTTCCGTGCTTTTTCAATGGTTTATCCATATTTGCTTTTTCAAGCAGGAAGTCAAAACTCTTCACGATATACTTACGAGTCTCTTCCGGATTAATAACTTCAGAAATATATCCGCGTTTAGCCGCAATTTTTGGAGTCATAATCTCGTTCTTGTATTCTTCAGACTTCTGTGCAACTTCCTGTGCCTTGTTAGGATCAGCAAGCTCCTTTGCATACAAAATACCGATAGCACCTTCAGCACCCATAACGGCGATTTCTGATGCAGGCCATGCGTAAACAAAGTCAGCTCCAAGGTGTTTAGAACACATTGCAATGTAAGCTCCACCGTAAGCCTTGCGGGTAATTACAGTTACCTTTGGAACGGTAGATTCAGAATAAGCGTAAATTACCTTTGCACCGTGGCGGATAATACCCTTCTGCTCTTCCTGAGGTCCCGGAATAAAGCCAGGAACATCAACAAAAGTCAAAAGAGGAATATTATAAGCGTCGCAGTAGCGTACGTGGCGGGCAATCTTATCAGATGCATCGCAGTCAAGAACACCACCCATTCCGGAAGGATTGTTAGCAACAATACCAACCGAGCGGCCGTCAACCTTTGCAAAACCGGTTACACAGTTCTTTGCAAATTCAGCGGAAGTTTCAAAGAAAGAATCATCATCAGTTACGCAGTCAATAACCTGGCGGATATCGTAGCCCTGACGTGGATTTTCAGGCAGAATCTCCTGAATGCGTTTTGCCTTTTTCTTTTCATCAAATTTGATTTTTGCGGCCTGAACAATTTCATCACCATAGTAGTGAGGAATATAGTCCAAAAGCTTGCGAACCTGCTCGTAGCAGTTCTGTTCAGTTTCACAGCGGAACTGAGCAACACCAGACTTCTGAGAGTGAATGGAAGCACCGCCCAAATCCTCAGCAGAAATATCAAGGAACATTACAGATTTTACAACCTTAGGACCAGTAATAAAAAGCTGAGAAATCTTATCAACAGCAAAAATAAAGTCAGTAATTCCAGGGCTGTAAACCGCACCACCGGCACAAGGACCTGCAATAATAGAAATCTGAGGAACAGAGCCTGAAGCGCGAACGTTCTGATAGAACAAATCACCGTAACCGCAGAGGGCGTCAACACCTTCCTGAATGCGGGCTCCACCCGAATCGTTAATTCCGATTACAGGGCAGCGGCTCTGAATAGCCTTGTCGATGAGTTCAGCGATTTTTTCACCGTGCATAAGACCAAGCGAACCACCCTGAACAGTAAAATCCTGAGCATAAACGGCAACCTTACGTCCGTTAATTTTTCCAAAACCTGTAATTACGCCATCATAAGGAATGTCCTTTTTTTCCATTCCAAAGCTAGTACAGTTGTGGCGCACGCCGGAATAAATCTCAACAAAAGTATCTTTATCACAAAGCGCATTGATGCGTTCAATAGCATGAAGTTTACCCTTCTGATGCTGTTTTTCAATATTGTATTCCATTTATTACCTCGTGCTCCTATAATATTACACAATCCGAATAAGTGTCAATATGACAAAAAATAAAGAAATGTCAAAGAAAATAATGCACATAGGGGTGGGGAAAGTCTCCCCCTCGCTCCCAAGTCCTCACTCGCAAAGCTCGCTCCGGTCTTGTCCGCTACCCCCTCTGCGGGGTTCAAACGCCGCCCCGCAACGCCCGGCTGGTAGTATTCTATGTTTGTTGCATTACACTTAAATGCATAATTTATGCATTTTATTAAATAATCAATATAGGAAAAATCTAACATCTACATAACAAGGTTATAGATTTTTATTATTCTTCTATTTCAAAATTTCGTAAAACATAGCCTGATTACTAAATTTTAGTTATCATTGGATGGTTGTATGACACCAATTTGAACATCTATCTGAAGAGGAACCCCGTTATCATCGGTATTTAAGCTATATTTTGATTTATATTTATCCTTAAAAAATTGGCACCAATCTACAAAATATTCTTCGTCTACACCAAAAATATAATTAGTTATAAGCGTTTTGCTCATTTCTTCATACTTTTCACTCATTCTTTTTTTCGCACTTAAGTATGTATGATTTTTGTTGTCATCGACATAAACCGCAGACATTGTATATTTTTTAATCTTATCCTTAAATTTTTGTGTGATAGTTACTGAAACCCAACCATTAGTTATACTATCATTTTTGTATATCTCATGGTCTGCAAGTTCAAGTTTCAAGTTGTCATATTCTGCTGTCATAACAACATTCTGTCCGTCTTTTGGAACTGCTGCCAAAGCAATAGCTCTATCAAGAAAGTCAAGTGCAGTCTCTTGTGCAAACACCGCACCTGTCAAAATCATCAAAACTAGAATGATGCTAAAAATCTTTTTCATTTTAAACTCCAATAATTTGTCAATTTTGTAAAACACTCTTCGAGTATCATATTTTATGAGGTATTTTCTTCTGAAATTGGAAGAACATATTACCTATTTATCAGCAGTAATTTTATTCTCATCATTGAATTCCCTAGAATACAAGGCTTAACCGTTCTTTGCGATTATCACAATCAGAATAACAACTGCTATAATCAAACAAATTACAAATCTTGCTGCAGACTGACCTGCACTGTGATGGACTGTTTCATAATGTTCTTTCACAAAGTTGCCATTTTCATCTTTTCTCTGAATAGTGGTTTCTGATTTGTCAGATTTAAACGCCTTAAAGATAATCCACACGAAAACAAAGAAAATTATAAAACCTATCATCTTATTTCCTCATTTTACAGATTTAATTTTTGAAATCTTTGTAATGCATAATTTTATTCTCATGGTGTTTAAAACCTTCCGAAAAGAGAAAGAACTTGTTTGGCACTTAGTACAAACTGAAAAGAAACTTTGCTTGTAGTTCTGAATGTCATAGGATAATGAATATTTACTTCTCCCATACAATTAATTCTTCCTGATTTTTACCAAGAAACTTAGCTATACGCTCAATATTTTCAGTTGTGTGTGAAAGTTCATAATGGTAATACCAATAGTTACACCCGTTTCCGTCAGGTCTGTCTATCGTTGTTGTTGTATATTCCAGGCCTTCAATTTTAGGATAGTAAATACTACATTCAATTTCGGGATGTATAAACTTTTTTCTATCCTTGAAGAAACGGTCATTGTAAACAGTACACCCCAATTCAAAAAGCAGATTGTTTATTTTAGAAATAGTTTTATCCCAATCAATTTCTTTTTGTGTGGTACTTTCTTCCGTCGGAGTATTAACATCTCCAACATCTCCTGTACCAGATACTTCTTCGGTAGCGGAAGTTTCTTCTTCTGAACCATCTTCAACGTCTGAAATTACTCCTACATCTGAAACGTCTTCCACTGTTTCTTCAGACGGAACGGGCTTTTCATTCTTTATTTTTTCAGTCGTTGTAGAACCAACAGTTATGTTGACATCATTATTCATTGAACATGAAATACAGAGTAGACAGGTAAAAAGAATGATAATAATTTTTTTCATAGATATTCCTCGATATGGTGTAACACATTCCGAAAACGGAAGGGTGTATTTATTTCATTATAATTCTATATCATCTGATGCAGCCGTTTGCATTTCTTTAGTAATTGAACGCGAGTTGTATGTGACAAATACCCATTCTCCAAGTTTTGCCCTAAAACCATTAATTTGATTATTTACAGAAACTGTAACTATTAAATCTGTAAAGAGAAGCCATTGATATCCAAATTTAATTTTTTCATCTGAATCTATTGGATAATAAAGGCTTCCATATTTTTCAATTAATTTATTCCATAAAGCGTCATATTGTGTTTGAGTAAAATCTTCATAAATAACACGTACCCAATATAGTTTATTTTTATAAAAACGAAATACCCGACTTACTTTACCAGATTCAGCAGTATAGCATTCCTCATTAGTCATACAATCTGCATCCCATAATTTTATTAAATCAGGAAACTTAGATTTTACTTTTTCTACAGAAGAACCCCATTCTAATTCCTCATAACCGTCAATATAATTTTTCGCTTTAGTCTCTTGTGAATACAAAATAATTGGTAAAATAAGAATAAAAATACAAATAAAGAATTTCTTCATAAATGTACCTCCTAAATTTAAATGAGTGATAAACATTTATTTCTTATTAGTAAGAAATAGAAAATTACATTAAATAAAAAAACTTTTTATTTGTTAGCATAAAGAACAAGGTCTTTTACAGCTTTTATTGTTGTTTAACTATCTAAAAATATGATGTATGTGCTAATGGCGTATTAATATGCTTTTTATAATTATTATAAAAGGCTAAAAGCAAATTGTCAAATTGTTTTATACGCTGATAGCATATTATATATGGATTTGAGAACTGTTTTTATTTCTAATATAAAAAAGTATCGTAAAGAAAAATCAATGTCACAAATGCTGTTAGCCGAAAAATGCAGTACTTCTACAAGTTATATAGGTGAAATTGAAATTGGAAAGAAGTTCCCGTCCATAGAAATGGTTCAGAAAATCGCAGAAGCATTGGAAATACAGCCTTATAAATTATTTATGGATAAAGATGAAATTTATATTGCTTCTTTATCTCCTGAAATACAAAAGGAAATAGTTGATAAAATTCAGAAATCTGTTGAAGATATTGTTTATAATCGATGATATTTGATTTAGCAGTGTAACAAATTCATTGAAAAAATATTTCATAAAGCTTTAACAAAAAACTAATAACTGTGATATAATCCTTTTATAAGGAGGCGCAATATGGCAGCTATGCCGCTCAGACAAAGAGCTATCAATTATATAGATACTTTAGATGACGAACAGACTCTAAGTGTTATTGCTTTTATTGAAAATATGCCTCAAAAGAAACGTTCCTTGCAGAATTCAAAAACTCCAGAAGAACGCGAATTAGCAAAACAGGCGTTAGATGACCTTTTTTCAATGGCTCGCCCTGCAAAAAATGAAATAAGTATCAACGGACGTAAGGAAATTGCAAAAGCCATGTGGAGAAAGTATGAAAGTCTTAATTGATACGAATATTCTTCTTGATGTTATTTTGCTAAGAGAACCTCATCTGGAACATTCTAAAAGAGTTTTGCAATGTTGTCAGACTCTCGTTGATGGTTATATAGCAGTTCATTCCTTTTCGAATATGTTTTATATCCTTCATGAAATTGAAGAGTTTTCTATTGAAGAATGCCGCAATACCTTCAATAAACTTCTTTATGTTTTTGATGTAGCAGGCTTGAATAAGCATGATATTATTTCAGCTGTAAATAATGTATCTTTTGATGATTTGGAAGATGCCATGCAGCATGAAGCTTCTGTTGCATCAGATCTTGATTACATCGTTACTAGAAATTGCAAAGATTTTAAGAATTCAACAATTTCTGCCGTTACTCCTGAAGAATTCTTATTAATTGTTCACGCAGATAAATAAATTAAACTTCCCTTACTGCCTTCATCTGTTTTTTGCGGGCGTACATTTTCTGGTCGGCGCGTTTGAAGACATTGTCAACGTTTGTGTCGATGTTAGGGTCGAAGAGGGCATAACCGATGGCTGCGGAAACTTTTTCCCATGGTTCAAGACTGTCGTTTGCGGCATATTCTGATAAGACCTGATTAAATTCATTTGTAAGATTTATTATATTCTGATAGTCCTGACCTTTCAGAATTACAACGAACTCGTCACCGCCGATTCTGAAAACCGGTGAATGTTCAAAAATATTGCAGACAAGATGACACAGCCTTTGAATGGAAATATTTCCGTGCTCATGGCCGTAAGTGTCGTTTGTCTTTTTAAGGAAGTTCAGGTCAATCATTGCGATTCCGAACGGTTCTGCCCGGGCAGTTTCCATCATAAACTGCAGCTTCATCATTTCCTTGTCATAGGCGGTTTTATTTCTTACGCCAGTGAGAGAGTCCTTATTTGCAAGCTCTGTCATCTGGCTTGCCTGTTTTTTCAAAAGTTCTGAGTCCAGCTCGGCAGAAACAAGGTCTACAACATAATCCTGCATATCGTGGGTCATCTGCTCGATTGCAGCGCAAAGCTTGTAAACTTCGTTTTTCTGCTTGATTTCCGGCGGATTAAACTGAAGCTGGTTGATGTTTCTCTGGCCGTGGCTTTTCTGAACAAATAAAACTGCGCTTCTTGAAAGCATTGTAATCGGTCTGATAACATTTGTTCGAGACCACAAAAGGAAAATCACCATAAATATAAGGCCAAGAATGATAATTATACCTGCAGTAAAAATTGCCTGCTTGTGAAGCAGTTTTTTAAGCATGGTAATATCAATGTCAACACCAAGAATTGCATAGGCATTGCTTTTTGAATCATAAAGAGTAAGTGCACCTGTATAATCAAAGCCCCATTCGGTTTTTTCTTCAAAAAATACCGGTATGCGTTTATCCATTATTTCAAATAATTTATTAACAGTCGGCAGGTCAAATTCATCGTCACTTATCCAGCCAAGGTAGAGGTTTCCTTCCGTGTCGATGTAACGGTCGTAATAATTTTCCGCAGAAAGAACGCTCATTACGTTGCCGGTATGATTTCTATTCAAAGGCTTAACAATATAAAGATAATGAATGTTGAAATCTTCCTTAATTCCGTCCATGAATTTTTCAAGTTCATCATATTTTGGACTGCGTTCTGTCGTTTCAATACATTTTTTAAGGTCTTCAGCATCAATGCTGGTTTCAACGTAATTTAAAATATCAATAATATAGGATTCATATCCCTGATAAAGCGAGCGTTTGTAGCTTAAGTGGCTGGTTATGCCAAGAACAAGGCAGAGGGTGATGATAAAAATAATACAACCAAGCGCGATGCTTCTTCCAAGAGGCTTGATGTTTTGAGTGGTCATTTTTTCTGCATTCATCACACCTATTATAACACGTAATTATAAAAGGTGTGAAAATTTTTTTTGCTTAAAAACCAGCACGAAGGATTTTTTCCTGATTTTCCATAACAGTATGGGAAGGCACCCACTGATAACGGAAGCGAAGGCGGTCAACGGCTTTTACGACATCATCATTTTCTGCAGCAAGTGCTTCGTAATATTCAGACTTGAACTCTGCAGTGTCAAAAGAAAGCGGTTCTGCCTGCACGTCAATTCCCGTAAGTAGCCAGCGGTTTTTATGCCAGGAAAGAATGAGGTCTCCTGTCGTGTATTCAACCTTAAGTTCGCCAGTTTCTGTATTAGTTTCTACCATATAATAAGAAACATTGAGAGTAGTAGTTGAATTGCTGCTTAAGTCTCCGTCATTTTTATATGGGGCAGGGCGGGCTTTTTTTGTAGTCGGCACTGCATCCAGCTGAGATTTATAGCCGTCAATTACAAGGTTTGAGATTCCCCAGACGCTGGTGTTTGAATCTGAAATCTTATCCTTGGCGTAAAAAAACCATTTTTCAGGCTTCTGGTTCTGGCTGGTAAAAGTGTAGGCCTGGCTTGCGGCGTCTGCAACGTGCATGTTTGTAATTGCCGTAAGATAGCTTTTGAAAGGGGTGCCTTTTGACGCTGCCATCATCAGCTGAACGTCTTTTTCGTTGATGGCCTGGAAAAAGCATTCCGTTACCTGAGTCGGACTGAGTCCGATTGTTGTCGGCTGTGAAAGGTTTGATTTTACAATGCTTACCGCAAACATCCATACGATTAAGATTGCTGCTGCAACTGCAAGGATTTTTGTAGAGTTTTTTTTGAGCATTCTCTTACGGTCAAGTCTACTGTTTTTTGCTTTTAAATATTCTTCAGAACGTTTTTTGAAACTTTCGCTGTTCTGCACTGTATAATCTTTTGATTTTGAGGTATGGTTCAAAATTAATTTGAAAAGATTGTCGTGTAAATATAAACGTTCTTTCAGGGTTCCATATGGTCTTTGCGAAATTGCACGGTTTATAAGGTCGGCAGTTTCTTTGTCTATTCCTTCTACGGCATATTCTACTGGAAGAAAGTTTTTGTCCATTATGTCTGCGAATCGTTCATCGGGATTTTCTTTTGCAAAAGGGAACTGACCGGTTAGCAGTCTGTATGTAATTACAGCCTGTGTAAAAAGAATTGAAGTTGAATAATTTAAAAGCGGAATGCGGTAGAAACCGATATAGCGTGAAAAGATTTTGTCATCAGCTGCTGGAACTGAATTAAAAAAGATTTCTTCCGGCAAAAAGATTATGTTTGCTTTATTTGTACCAAAGCTTATGAGAATTCCACCTCCGTTTTGCGGGAGACGTATTTCTCTATGCGCAGCGAATCTAATGGCAGCGCAGATTAGGGTTGCGGCTTTTACGTAATTAGGGTCGTTAGATTCGGAGAGGTCAGCCAGCGCAGCTGCGGAAGGTGCATTTTCTTCCATAAAATCAAAAGTTCCTTCATAAAAGACAATGCTTTTTCCGCTTACGTCGGTTTCGCTTTTTATGCTGTCGAAATTCCATTCAGAAAATGAAAACTCCAGTTCTTCAGGGATTTCTTTTCCATCAGTTAAACCACACTGAGCAATAATTCCTTTCTCAGTAAGAAGACTTGCAAAACGTGTTTTAGCAAACGCTTCTTCTGTCATTCCAGAACTGAGTTTTATTTTTTTTCCTGTAATTTCAATCAACTGCATAAATTTTCCCTGTATGAATTTTTAACGGCGTCCCTCGGCATTGTAAAGATACTTGAAGTAATCCATGTTTGTGCTGTAGGTTGCCTTGTAATCCTTGAGGTTTGTTTTGTAAGATTCCATGCTCTTCCAGAAGTTGTAGAATTCAGGATCCTTGTTGTAAGCGGAGGCATAAATTGAAGCGGCCTGAGCATCGGCGTTACCCTTGATTTCCTCTGATTTTTTGTAGGCTTCAGAAGAAATTGAGCGTTTGTCGCTTTCAAGACGTCCCAGCCATTCAGCTTTTTTACCTTCACCGCGGGAACGGTAAGCCTGTGCAACCTGGTTTCTGTCCTTAATCATTCGGTTGAAAACTGATTCTGTAAGTTCGTCAGAATATTTAATCTGGCGGGGAAGAATATCAATCAGTTCAATTCCGTATTCCGGAACAAGCTTGTTTGCTTCTGCAAGCATTTCCTTACACAAAACGCTTCGGCCTTTTGTAATCAGCTCGTTTTCTACGTTTGTGTTTACCAGTGCTTCAATTTCTTTTGTGTCTTCGTCGTCTGCCTGAACTTCATTGTTCTTTTCTTCATTTATTCCGTTTGAACTGCGCACGATTTCAGAAAGTCTGTTCTGTGTGATTACAGTTCTGGTAGAAGAATCGATGATGTCTGAAAGACGGTTATAGGCGTTGTCTATGTTTGTAAAGCTCTGATAGAACTTTGCAGGATCTGAAATGCGCCAGCGTGATGTAGTATCTACTATAATAAACTGATTTTCCTTTGTAGGAATGCGCTGCTCGTCACCGTCAAGAGAAAGCACGAGTTTTGAGTAAGTTGTAACCTGATCAAGGAAAGGAATCTTAAAGTAAAGTCCTGCTTCTGTGTGAGTGTCTACAATAGAACCGAAGCGGGTGATAACAACCTGATTTCCCTCATTTACGATGTAAAGAGGGCCCATAAAAAGCAGAATGAATGCCAGAATTACAATTGTAAAAAATCCTGTGAAAAATTTTGTAGTTGATTTTGCCATATCGCTTTACCTCTCTTTAGTTTTTCTTGTCCTGGAATGTCTTAACCGGCACAAGATTCTGAAGTTTTCCGTCAATAAGTTCAGGCTTTGTGTCTGCGCCAAAAATCTCGTCCATTGTTTCAAGGTAGATTCGCTCGCGGGTTACCTTTGGAGATTTTCTGTATTCGTCGTAAACGGCATTGAAGCGGGCAACATCACCCTTTGCCATGTTTACGCGTTCTGCGGCATAACCTTCTGCAACCTGAATCATGCGGTCTGCTTCACCCTGAGCCTTAGGGATTTCTGCGTTGTAAGATTCCTTACCTTCGTTGATAAAGCGGTTCATATCCTGGATGGCCTTGTTTACGTCTTCAAAGGCGTCCTGAACTCCGCTAGGAGGCACGATGTTCTGAAGCTTTACTGCAATTACGCTGATTCCAAGTCCGAGTGAATCAAAATTTTCGTTCATCATGTTCTGGGCAAGGTTTTCAATATTTGAACGCTCACTACCCATTACAGAAAGGATTGCGCGGTCACCGACCAGAGTGTTGATTGCGCTGCGTGAAATATCGCGGATTGTCTGGCGTTTTTCGCTGACTCCAAAAAGCCACTGCTTAGGATCTACGATTCGGTACTGGATAATCCATTCAACGTCAACGATGTTGAGGTCGCCTGTAAGCATTGTGCTTTCTGTTGAAATATTGTTTTTGTATTCGTTGTTGCGTCCGGCCTTTACGGTTTTAAATCCGAACTGTTCTGTCTGAACAACTTTTACCGGTACGTTGTAGTTTCTTTCAATTCCAAAAGGAAGTTTTGTGTGAAGGCCTGAGCCTGTTGTGTAGGCATAGCGGCCAAGGCGGGTTACAACTGCCTGTTCAGTTTCATCTACCACGTAAAAACTGGTAAGACCAGCCAGCGCAAGAATTCCCAGAAAAATCAGGGTTCCTAAAAAACTCTTTCCAAATGATTTGTGCTTTTTTGCCTTGATGATTTTTTCGTCAGCCATCAAAATCCTCCACAATAAGAAAAAATATAAAATGCTTTTTAATAAAAATATAAAATATATAGAAAATAAACAATTAAAAAATGATTAAAATGTGTTATATTTATCACTATGGAAAAGAAAAAGGAAGATACAGAAGAAAAATCACTTTTGAAGAGGGCTGAAAAATTGCGTAATAAGCCGGCTGCTAAAAATGCCTCAGCGGCTTCTCATCCTATTCTCACTAAGGTTGCCCTGCGGATTGTTACAATAATTACCCTTACTCTGGTGGCGGCTTTTGTTTTGATGATTATGCTGCCAAACCTAAAGCAGACTTTCTTTAGTCAAAAAAAAGAAATCCACGAGGCTATGGTAACTCAGCAGCTTTTGAACGCTCAGGAACTGATTACCCAGAAGTACCGCTACAGCGATGTAATCACCCTTAAAAAATCGATAATGTTTTCTAAAAGTTACAGCATTGTAAAGTTTACGGGAATTATCAGGGCGGGAATAGGCGACGTTTCCCAAATTAAGTTTAAGATAAGTGATTCTTACGGTGGAAAAAAATCCATCAGGCTCAAGCTTCCTAAATCTGAAATCCTTGGAAATGAAATTGTAGATCAGTCGGTTTTTGATGAAAAACGCAGCGTCTTTGTTCCCATTACGACTCAGGAAATTTTTGATGAAATTGACCTTGTAAGAAATAATATTGCAGAAGAAATTGTAGGAGAGGGCTTTTTGAATGAGACTGACTCTTCAGCAAAAAAGACAATCACACAGATGATGTACGCGCTTGGTTTTGAAGCTGTGGAGGTAAGTCTTGAGTAAAGTTAATCTTCTGAAAGGCTTACAGAAGCGCTATGCCCTGACAACCCTTCTTTCTCCTCTTTCCATGATTGGCGAAGTCTGCATGGAAGTTTCAATTCCTTTTATCATGGCAAAAATAATTGATATTGGGATTGCGGGGCGGGATATTCCTTACGTTACTAAAACCGGCCTTTTTATGGTTGGACTTGCCGTTATTTCTCTTTTGTTCGGCTGCGCGGGTTCTTTTTTAGCGGCTTACTCTTCCCAGGGCTTTGCAAAAAATCTTCGTCAGCGGATTTACTGTAAAATTCAGGGCTTTTCTTTTTCCAATCTTGATAAGTTCAGCACGGCTTCCCTTGTAACAAGGCTTACAACTGACATTACAATGTGCACTAACGTTTATCAGATGCTGATAAGAATCTGCATCCGCTCTCCTTTTATGATGATTGCGGGCTGTCTTATGGCATTTAGAATTAACACTGAACTTGCCGTAATTTTTCTGATTGCAATTCCTTTTCTTGCGGCGGCAATTCTTCTTCTTTCAACTTTTGCTCATCCTCGCTTTTTGAAGATGATGAAAACCTACGACGGGCTTAACGCTTCCGTTCAGGAAAATCTTGTTGGAATAAGAATCGTAAAGGCTTATGTCCGTGATGAATTTGAGTTCAAGAAGTTTGAAAAGGCTGCCGGCCAATTATGCAATGCCCAGTACCGGGCAGAAAAAATTATAATCTGGATGATTCCATTAATGCAGCTGGTAATGTACCTTACTATGTCGGCTGTGGTCTGGTTTGGCGGCCATAAGGTTGTATTTGGTACTATGAGCGCCGGCCAGCTTATCAGCTTTTTTGCCTATGTTACCCAGATTTTGATGTCCCTTATGATGCTGGGAATGATTTTTGTGTCGCTTGTTATGGTTCGCGCTTCTGTGGGACGAATTAAGGAAGTTCTTTCAGAAGAAAGTGATATAAGATCCCCGGATGCTGTGAATGCCGTTACAGAATTGAAGGACGGCAGCGTGGAATTCCGCGACGTAAGCTTTGGCTACAATAACCGCTATGATAATCTTGTGCTTGAAAATCTTTCCTTTAAAATTGAAAGCGGACAGGTTGTGGGAATTATCGGCGGAACGGGATCTTCAAAGACAACTTTAATTTCCCTTATTCCCCGCCTTTACGATGCCCTTTCCGGCATGATTTTTGTAGGCGGCCAGGATGTCCGTAACTATGATTTGAAGGCCCTGCGGGATGGAGTAGCTCTCGTTCTTCAGAAAAACGTGCTATTTTCGGGCACCATTAAGGAGAATCTTCGCTGGGGAAATCCAGATGCCACAGATAAAGAGATTGAAATGGCCTGCCAGGCAGCTGATGCAGACAGTTTCATAAAAGCTTTCCCTGACGGCTATGATACAGAGCTGGGGCAGGGGGGAGTAAATGTTTCCGGCGGTCAGAAGCAGAGGCTTTGCATTGCCCGGGCCCTTTTGAAATCTCCGAAAATTTTAATTCTTGATGACAGTACAAGCGCAGTTGATACGGCAACTGAAGGCCGCATCCGAACTTCGCTGAGAAATATTGCTCCTCAGACTACAAAAATCATCATTGCCCAGCGCATTTCTTCTGTAAAAGATGCCGACGTGATTTTTGTTCTGGACGAAGGAAAATTAAACGGAATTGGAAGTCACGAAGAACTTTTAAGAGACAATAAAATCTATCGTGAAGTTTATGAAAGTCAGCAGCAGGGAAGCGGCGACGCGGATATGGTTCCTGATGTTTCCGATAGGAAACAGGTGCGGCCAGACGGCACTGACATTGTAGACTGATTTAAGGAGACGCACCCTTGCCACCACATAAACCAAAGGGCTTTTCAAAGCCTAAAAATACAAAAAAGACACTCTTCCGCATTCTCTCTTATATGGGAAAATTTAAAGCCCTCTGGCTTCTTGTTTTTCTTTTTGTAAGCATAAGCTCTCTTGCGGGGGTTGCGGGAACTTATATCTTAAAGCCTGCAATCAATGATTATATTATTCCGCTTATCGGACAGCAGACTCCTGATTTTTCAGCCTTTAAGCAGCTTCTTATAAAGGTTCTGTTTATTTTTGCCTGCGGTGTTTCTGCCAGCTGGGCAAACCAGAGGGTAATGATTTTTATTGGAACAAGGCTTCTTTTGAATATTCGTGAAGATTTGTTTTACAAGCTGCAGAAGCTTCCCCTTCGTTTTTATGATTCACATACCCACGGCGAACTGATGTCCCGCTTTACAAACGATACTGACGCTCTTCGCGAAATGATGAGCCATACAGTTCCCCAGCTTTTGTCATCTGTGCTTTCTGTTACCGCTGTTTTTGTCATGATGCTTGTTCTGTCTCCTCTTTTGACGGCCGTGATGATTGTAACTATGGCATTGATGACCCTTCTTGCGGGCTGGACTGGAAAAAAATCTGCATCTTCTTTCAGAAAAAATCAGAAGGCTATGGGAGAGCTTAACGGTTTTATAGAAGAAATGATTGAAGGCCAGAAGGTTATCAAGGTTTTTAATTATGAAGACAGGGCTATCGAACGCTTTGAAAAACTAAATGAAGAACTCTGTAAGGCGGGAACTTCTGCCAATACTTTCGGCGGTATTCTTGGCCCTTTGATGAATAATCTCAGTCATGCCCAGTATGCCCTTGTTGCTGTAGTTGCGGCCTTCCGCGTGATTTCGGGGCATATGGATTTGGGTACTGTGGCAGCCTTTTTGCAGTATACAAGAAGCTTCAGCCAGCCTGTCTCTATGATGAGCCAGCAGGCAACAAGCCTTTTGAATGCCCTTGCCGGAGCTGAGCGTATTTTTGCAATTATTGATGAAGAAGCTGAAGTAGATGAAGGAAAAATTATTCTTGTAAATGCCTACGACGCTAAAACTTCTGACGGAAAGCTGCAGCTTGTTCAGTCTTTTGCAAAAACAGGCGAATGGGCCTGGAAAAATCCTGTGGACGGAAGCCTGACCCGTCTTAAAGGCGAGGTGATTTTTGATCACGTAACTTTCGGCTATAAGGCAGAAAAGACAATCCTTCATGATTTGTGCATTCACGCAAAGCCGGGACAGAAAATTGCTTTTGTTGGTTCGACTGGTTCTGGTAAAACTACGACAATAAATCTTCTTACCCGTTTTTATGATATTCCGGAAGGCTACGGTCGCATTTTGCTGGACGGCTTTCCTATTAATCAGATAAGCAAGGCAAGCCTTCGACAGTCTCTGGGAATGGTTCAGCAGAATACTCATTTGTTTACTGGAACTATCCGCGAAAATATCCGCTACGGAAATCTTGAAGCGAGTGATTTACAGGTTTATGAGGCGGCCCGTCTTTCCAATGCCGACTCCTTTATCCGCCACCTGGAAAACGGCTACGACACTGTGATTACTGGTGACGGCGCTTCCTTGAGCCAGGGTCAGCGTCAGCTTCTGGCAATTGCACGGGCTGCGGTTGCAAATCCGCCGGTTTTAATTCTGGACGAAGCAACTTCTTCTATTGATACCCGAACTGAAGCTTTGATTGAAAAGGGAATGGACAGCCTTATGAAGGGGCGGACAACCTTTGTAATTGCCCACCGCCTTTCTACCGTGCGCAATGCCGATGAAATCATCGTGCTTGAGCAGGGAAGAATAATTGAGCGTGGTACCCACGAAGAACTGATTGCCCGGAAGGGCCGCTATCACTTTTTGTATAGCGGCAATCTGATAGATGAGTAAAAGCTAGAACTTCCAGGTTGCATAAAGAGGAACTTCGTAGCCCCAGTACCAGTCTGAAAGAGTTTTCTTCTTTTTATTTGTTCCAACCTGCATGCAGGTAATTATGCTTCCTGCCGATACAGTGCATTTTCCAAATGTAAGCCAGAGGCGGGGATAAAAGGCAAAGGTCTGGCGGCTCAAATCGCTGTCTTTTTCATTAAGGGCAGCGTAATAGTAAAAGCGTGGCTTAAAGGCTACGTGTTCAACAATCGGTATGAGGGTCTGAGTTCCTGAATAAAGAGGAATGTAGTCGCCTTCTTTTGAATGACCGGCTTCTGCTTCCTGGGTAATTTCTACATTTCCAAGATTAAAGCTGAAATTAATGGATGCAAGATGACATTTTTTCAGTTCTTCCTGATTGTAATTGCTTACATTTTTGAAAGTGCTGCTTGCAACGTATGCTTCTGCTTCGTAAGAATATGAGGCAAAGAACTTTGACTTGGAGATAAAGCCTGTCCAGTCCGGTGAATACTGAAGGGAAGCGGCAAAAGAAAAGTCTTCGTTTTTGAAATCTTCAAAAGCTGAAAAGCCCAGTTCTACAGGAAGGCTTTCTGAAAGAGTTTTGAAATTGTAGGTAAGGGCGGCGGCAAGAGCGAAAGATTCCTTAAATGAAACGTAGCTTTCTGTTACAGGAAGCGCGATTCCGCCTCCAAAGCCCATGTAATCAAACTTAGTGCCAACGCCTGTTTTTCCCCATCGGGTATTTCCCGTGTAGATTTCTGCGAGAGAAAAATATCCGCCCGGAAGATAATATGAATAAAGTTTTCCTCCGGCGATTTCAAAAAAATCATTTCCTGCAGGACGTACTTTTATGTACGCGCGTTTAATTTCTAATTTCTGCTGTTCTTCTTCACCTTCTGCAACAGAATGAAGTCTGTAATAGATTTTTCCTGCTGCTGTAATGTAATTATTTCCCTGAATAATGTCGCCCCAAAGGTAAGCGCCGCCAAACTGGTCGTCAGTATCCTGATGAACTCCGTTTTTATCAAAACTTACTGGATTTTCAATCGGGTCGAGCCCGATTCCAACAAGGGCTTTATTTGCTGGTTTTGCAAAAAGAAGGGCTGATGAAGCTGCAAAAATAAGTGCAAGTGATTTTTTCATAAAAGGAACTCCGAAAAAAATGTTTGGAGAATAATATAGAAAGAATTAAAAAGCGTCAATTAAAAATATGGGCGCAGAAAAGGGGCTTCTTCGAAAAACTCGCTGTTAGGGAAGGTATCTGAAATGGCTTTAAGGCTGTGCTCTGATGCTGGTGACTGCATTTTTCCTGCAAGAAAGGCTTCTTTTTGAACTGTAATGTCCGGCAGCTTTAATGCCGCCTGTAAATCGCAGGCTTCAATGCCGGGAATTTTCATGCTCTGGGGGCAGAGTGTAAAAGTTTTTGTATCCGGACAGTTTGCAAGGCGTGCTTCGAACCACCAGGCGAACATCTTCATGCGGCTGTCTGTTGTAACACGCTGGCCAAGATAGTTTTCCGCAGGGCTGGCATTTGCACCGAATAAAAGTCCTGCCGTAAAGTTTTCTACTGTATTTGTGCGCTGAGCCCTTGTATGGAAGGTCTCTTCTGCGCTGCTTCCTTTAATGTGAGTCTGTTTTGCTGGGAAGCTTAAATCCAGGCCTGCCGTGAAAATTGTTTTGGCGCCGCAATAATATGCAAAGTTCCAGGCTGCAGAGGCAACTGAACCGCCTGTTCCTAAATCTCCTAAATCAAGGGAAAGCTTTTTTTCAAAATACTGGCCCACCGGGAACTGGCTTTTGCAGAGCATTATTTTTTTGCATGGGAAGCGGAAAACTGCGGGGTAGGCGCTGACTTCTGTAATTAAAATAGCTTCCGGGGCTGATAAGCCTGCAATATGTCGGTAGGCCCAGAACTGAGGATCCATAAGCATGATAAAATCGGGCTGAATGCCGGCTTTTAAAAGTGTGTGCAGGGCCGTTTCAACGCAGACGATTACCATGCGCTTTTTAAGCTCTGCCAGCTGCGGAAGGATGCCTTCTAAACTTGGCCCGGCTCCCACAATCAAAAATGGCAGTGCCCCGCCGGCGTCCTTAAATCCCGCAAGGCCCTGGCAGCGGCTAAGCTGAGCAATATTTTTTACGCTGTTTCTTACCCAGAGTTTCCCGAACTTTTTCAGGGTTGCAGCATTAATTTCGTTTTTACGCTGGTTTCTCTTTATGATTGTGCGGACATCGTTAAAGTATTCTGCTGCGTGGTTTGTAAAGGCCGGAATGTCAAAAAAGAAGGTGTCGTTTACGCCTGTGTCTCCGACGTTTACTTTTGAAGAATCTTCTATTAAAGAAAGTACGCTTTCCTGAGGGCAACCTACAGCCAGAATAAGCTGCTCCTGAGCAAAAACGGCGCTCCAGTCAAGGATGCAAAGGGCTCCCAGCAGGTGTAAAAGGTCTGGCTCTAAAAGCACTAATTTTTTTTCCGGATATTTTTTGCAGAACTCGATTACCTGCCAGCCAAGTCCAAAGCCGTAAAAAAACGTGCTGGACTTTTCTGCCACTGCGGGCTGAGCTACAGCGTTTGAGGCTTCGCGGGAAGGATTATAGAGAGAGTGCAGGGCAGTGCCGCCTTCCCTTGCAGATATATCCCCGTTTTTTGCCGTTAAAACTTCCCACTTAAGAGAACTAATTAATGCGGCGCTGCCCTCTTCATCTTTTATTGCGCTTATATCTTTTTTGCACATTTCAAAAAGGGCTGGGAAGCGGCGGCGGAAAGATTCCAGATTTTTATTCCAGATTGAGTTCAATTACCATGTCCTCCGAAAATGGAGTTCCCGGTGCTGGATTCTGGCTTGTAACCCATCCGCTTCCGTTGATTATAAAATGAACGTCTTTTCGGGTAATAAGAGGAAGAAGGTCTTTTTTAGACTTTCCGATAAGGTTTGGAACGTAAGAGCCCATGCTGACTGCCTGATTCTGGCGGATATTGATAACGCCCGAATGTTCAAAAGAAGCTGCATTTTCGCGGCTCATACCAAGGTGGTCAATGATTACGTCGGCGGCCTCTGCAATTACAGGGGCAACGATACGTCCGGCGTAGGTTTCGCCCTTTGCCTTTGTAACGACGATGTAAAGCACAATCTGAGGATTTTCAATCGGGAAGATTGAAATACAGTTTGAAAGGAAGTCTGTTGTAGAATAGCCGCCGTGAACCTTGTCAGCCATCTGGGCTGTACCGGTTTTTACACCGATGCTGACGTCGTGAAGGTTGGCGCGGGAACCTGTACCTGTTGTGGCTGTGGTTTCCATACAACTGAGAACGTAATCTGCGGTTGCCTTGGAAAAATTGCGGCTTTTGTATTCCGGAGTGTGCTCATAGAATACGGTTCCGTCTTTGTTTGTAATCTTGTGAATGAAGGTCAGCTGAACAGGAAGGCCGCCGTTTGCAATTGCGCTGGCTGCCTGAACCATCTGAAGGGCGCTAACGGTAATTTCCTGTCCGATTGCGATTGTAGGCTTTGAACGTGCCGACCAGCTCTTGCTGTCTGTGTCTTTTACAACGCCGCTTGTTTCGCCGGGAAGTTCTACGCCTGTTTTTGTGCCAAAGCCCAGCTGGCGGATGCGGGCAATAAAGTCATCATCGTAAACGCGGTCTGCAATCTGCCCCAGGGCATCGTTGCAGGAGAAGCGGAGGGCGTCACGGGGAGTACACCAGCCGTGGTGTTCAAGACATTTGATACGGATGCGTTCTCCACTGGTAAGCTTTTTTTCGTAAACACCGTCGCACAAAAAACTGTCGTTAGGGCTGATTACGTGCTGGTCGTAGGCAATTCCCACTGTAAAAATCTTAAATACAGAACCAGGTTCGTAAGAATACATTGCCGGGCGGTCCATGCGGCTTTCTTCTGTGGATTCGCCGTATTCGTTCAAATCAACAGAAGGAAGGCTGATATAAGAAAGGATTTCGCCTGTGGTACAGTCTGCCGCTACAAGCATCATGCTTTCTGCCTGAGTATTTGCGATTGTTTTATAGGCAATCTGTTCAAGCTTGTACTGAAGGTTTGCGTCAATTGTAAGGTAAATGTTTCTTCCCTGTTCCTGCTGGGCTGGGTCTTCAGAAATATCAGGCTGCAAAATCTTCTGCTGGCTGAATTCAATGCCCGCAAGTCCCTTTCCGTCATTTCCCATATAACCGATAAGCTGGGAAGCAAGGGCGTGGTTAGGGTAGTTGCGGCCCGGAATCTTTTCGTAGCTTACAAAATTGTAATTTTTATCTTCGGTGATATTTTTAAGGGCTTCGTATTCAGTCTGAACTATCTTTTTCTTAAGATAGACAAAGCTTTTTTTTGTGCTCAAAAGTTCGTTGAGCTGGCTTTCGTTCATATCAAGGATGGGAGCTACGTCACTTATAAAGGCATCCTTTATTTTTTTATTGTCGCGGATATTTCTCAGAGTTACGCCCACGTGATAGAAATTTGTCTGAACTGCAAGGGGGAAGCCAGAGCGGTCTACAATTGAGCCGCGTTCAACGATTTCTCGCGCCGGGTTTGAAGCGCTTACAGGCAGCATGGCAAGCTTTGCATAACGGATTAAAATTGCAGCAATGCAGAGTCCGCAGCAGATAAAAAAGAAAACTGTCTGTTTTTTCTTGAAGAAATCATTCATAAAAGGATTATTCCCGCCCACTTTCTACTATATAACGAATCAGCGAAAAATTCCATTTATTCTAAACAAATTCTGTAATTTTCCGATATTGGATTTATGGAAATAATAAGTTTTGTACAGGATAAGCCTGCTGTCAGAAAGTTTAATCTTCCTTTGTTTTCAAAAAGTGGACGTGAAAGCAGCGAAGGTTCTTATTTTCGCATGGGAGCTTTTTCACCTATGGGTGGAAGTATGCGCCGCCGTGAAATTTATCCGACAGAACTTAAAACCTTTGCAGTAAAGACTGTTTCAGGTCCTTTTAACCTTCACATCTTTTTGATGGAAACAGGACGCGCCGTTTCTGAGTTTATCCAGCTTCTTTTTGAAAACTCAGTCCGCATTTCAAAGATAATCCTTTTCTCTATCCTTCTTGTGATGATGGCTGTGGGCGGCTTCCGAGCCTATAATTATTTCAATAATTTTACAGGCCCACTTTCAATTCAGAAGACTGATGAAATCAGCATAGAAAAACTCAATCAGCTTATGTCTGATTTTGCCCTCGAGGTTCAGCAGGAAATTGATGAAAGCGGAAAAATTGCCGAGGCTGCAATTCCACTTCGCGCAAACTATACTTCACCTGTAACTTATCAGACTTACAAGGTTCAGAGCGGAGATACAATCGGCGGTATTGCCCGCAGGTTCGGACTTACAAATGTTTCGACCCTTATTTCCGTAAACGATATCAGTAATGTTCGTCAGCTTGCCGCAGGACAGAAACTCAAAATCCCAAGCATCGACGGAATTATTTACACTGTAAAGGGCGGCGATTCAATCAACAGCATCGTAGAAAAAAATAAAATCGATCTCAAGCAGCTTCTGGATGTAAATGACCTTTCAAGCGAAGTTCTTCACGCAGGGCAGCAGCTCTTTTTACCGGGCGCTTCACTTGATCAGCAGACTTTAAAAACTGCGATGGGCGACCGCTTCATCATGCCGATTGCTGCCCGCTTCCGCTGGAGCTCTCCTTACGGCTGGCGTGAAGATCCTATTGCCCATGTTCGCTCTTTCCACACTGGAACTGATATGGCTTGTCCGACAGGAACTCCAATCCTTGCTTCAATGAGTGGAAAAGTCATCACAACTGGAATTAACCGTGTTTACGGAAATTATGTAATTATTGATCACGGAAACGGTTATCAGACCCTTTACGCCCATATGTCAAAAATCATTGCTTCTAAAGGTCAGTGGGTAAGTCAGGGAACAAGAATCGGTCTTGTAGGTTCAACCGGATATTCAACCGGACCTCACCTGCATTTTACGGTTTATAAAAATGGAAAAATGGTGAACCCGATGACGGTTCTGAAATAAACGGGAGGCTGAAAATGAAAAAGGAGATTTGCAAAGACTGCGGAAAACTTATTGATTCTACATTCTTGTACTGCCCCTGGTGCGGTCATTCCAGAATCAGAAGAAATGAAAAAACTTCTGCCAACCTGCGTTATCTTGAGTTTTTACGCCAGCAGGAAGAAAACCGCAAACGCCAGCTCAGACAGATGGAAAATCAGCTGAACGATTTGGAAAAGGAACTTTCTGTTTTAGTTTTAAGCGCGGAGATGCACAGATGATGAATAAAAAAAGTACAAGCGTTTTTGCCGGCATTTTACTGTCGGCTTTTTCGGTTTTACCGCTACAAGGCCTTTTTGCAAATATTTCCTTTGAAAAAAGCGATATAAATCAGAATGATGAACTCTTATTCACTGTTAGCCAGAATGCCCTTGGCTCAGCAAATTATACATCACTTTTTTATTCAAAAATCAAAAACGGAGAAGTGCCGGTTCAGCCCGAGCTTATAACCTATTACCCTGAACAAATGGAGCTTCTGGACGGGGGAAATATCCTTCAAATCAGAAACCGTTTTGGTACCGCCCGCTATGACCGAAAAAACGACAGGCTTAAGTGGGTAAAAAAGATTGCAGGCTTGCCGGAAAATGTAATGCCGACCGCTCCCTATCAGGCAAGCCCTGACGGAAAGTGGTTCTGCAAAATCGAAAAAACTGAAATCTGCTCAGGCCGCCTTGTAGTGGAACGTACTTCTGACGGCCAGCGCATACTTCTTGCCGACAAAGTTCTTAATTCCTATGAGTCTCTTCCCGTAAAGTGGTCGCCTGACAGCAGCCTTCTTGTTTATGAGAAAAACGGCGCAGTTTATTTCTGCAATCCCGAGGCTTTGTCCCGCGGCGTTGAAATTGAAGAGCGCTTCAGAAAAATCGGGCGCGGTACAATCAACAGCGTAAGCTGGGGCTCAGAAAAATTCCTTGCCTATATCGATGACTATCTTCTTTACAGAATCAGCACAAAGGAAATGTACACAGTCGGACTTTATGCCGGAATCATCGGACAGGGAAAGGCAATCGGCCGCCTTCCATCCCGCTTTAATCCTCTTTCTGACAAGTTCTACGCAAATAGAGACGTAACTTCGATTGTAACAGTTCAGAATAAAAAGATATTCTCTTATCTGACAATTCAGAGTCTTTCCTGCGACTATCTGGACGTAATTTTTTCCCGCCCTTATACAGATTCTTCTGCATCCCTGAAGGAAACTTATGTTTTCTGGGATAAAAATCAGAATCCTGTTTTGTGGCAGGAAAAACTTCCCTATGCCGGCAGTGTAGAAAAGGGCGCAGTTTACCGCCTTGGCGCCCAGCCAAAGCTTGTTCTTGAAATTTCTGATTCAGGACGTCCCTGCCTTTCTCCGGACGGCAGCCGCGTGGCAGTTTTTTCAGAAAATGACATTTACATTTACGACGTAAACTCATGGCAGTGCATCGCGGAACTGGATGGTGAGAAGGTAACAAGTCTTGTCTGGCTTGACCGAAATCAGCTTTATGCCGGCGGTACTCAGCGCCTTCGCCTCTGGAACCTGCTTTCCAACAACGCAGAAACAA
Source organism: Treponema sp. C6A8 (assembly GCF_000619925.1). Classification (GTDB taxonomy): domain Bacteria; phylum Spirochaetota; class Spirochaetia; order Treponematales; family Treponemataceae; genus Treponema_D. The sequence continues at coordinate 70,859 of NZ_JHVB01000011.1, forward strand.
TCAGCCTTTCAAGCGCCAAGGACTGCTACTGGTATGGCGACGATAATCAGATTTATGCCAGTGTGAGCGGCGGTTCCTATTACCGCTTTAACGTGGCAAACGGCACCTGGTCGCCTGCTGCAACCCCTGCAAGAATTAATGCAGTTGCTCAGAACGGACGTTACCGTGTTTTTGCGGGCTCAACCCAGAATCCCCGCTATGAAAACGCCCTTTATATCAGAACTTTGAGCGCCAGCGCAGTTACCAAGCCCGTTTATCCTATGAGCGTAGAAAAACAGCCTGCCAAAAAGAAGGTTGCCCTGATTTTCGATGCCTATGACAATTCAGACGGTCTTACTCCGGTTCTTTCGGCCCTTAAAAAATACAATGTAAAGGGAACTTTCTTCATCAACGGAGAATTTATCCGCCGCTATCCTCTTGAGACAAAGCAGATTGTCCAGAACGGTCAGAAATGCGCTTCAATGTTCTTTACAACTTCCGACCTGACTGCCCCTGGCTTTGCAATGACAGAAGATTTTATCCGCCGAGGTCTTGCCCGCAATGAAGATGAGTTCTATTACGTAACCGGCACCGAGCTGAACCTGTACTGGCACGCTCCAGATTACAAGGTTACCGACGCAATCAAGGAATACGGAAAGCTTGCCGGCTACTCTTATGTGAACAACAATTTCAAGTATTCAGATACCGACATTCAGACCATCAATCCCGAAATGCTGATAAACGAGTATAATTCGATTTTGAAATTCGCAAATTACGGAATTATCCCGGTTTCAATCGGCTATTCGACCGGCATTCACGAAGACCCTCTTTACGCCCATATGGACCTGCTTATAAGTTCGCTTCTGGATGCAGGTTACGAGATTGTAGAGCTTGAGAAATTGTAGCCTATATTTATTAACTTGATAAAATCCGCTAAAATATTTGCACACTTTTTAATTTTGGAGACCAATCATGTCTTTAGACAAAATGCGCAACATCGGCATTATGGCGCATATTGATGCCGGAAAAACAACAACAACAGAACGTATTCTTTATTATACTGGAAAAATTCACAAAATCGGCGAGATTGATGACGGTCAGGCAACAATGGACTGGATGGCTCAGGAGCAGGAACGTGGTATTACAATCTGTTCAGCTGCCACAACAACTTACTGGAAAAATTATCAGATAAACATTATCGATACTCCGGGTCACGTAGACTTTACAGCAGAAGTTGAACGTTCCCTCCGTGTTTTGGACGGCGCGGTTGCAGTAATCTGCGCGGTTGACGGTGTTCAGCCTCAGACAGAAACTGTATGGAAGCAGGCTGATGAGTTTGCCGTTCCACGCCTTTGTTTTATGAACAAGATGGACCGCATTGGTGCTGACTTTTTCGGCTCAATGGAAGACGTACACAATAAGTTTGGAGTAGAAACTCTTGCCCTTCAGATTCCAATCGGAGAGGGCGCTGATTTTGAAGGCGTAATCGACCTTCTTAAGATGAAAGAACTTCGCTTTGAAGGTGATGAAGGCGAAAACGTAGTAGAAAGTGATATTGATTCATCCCGCCTGGCTCAGGCTCAGGAATGGCGTGAAAAATTAGTTGAAACTGTTGCTGGCAGCGATGATGAGCTTATGGAAATCTACCTTGAAGGCGGAGAAATTTCTGTTGAACAGCTTAAAAAGGCTATCCGCAAGGGTACAATCGGCCGTGCTTATGTGCCTTTTGTAATGGGGTCTGCCCGCCATAATCAGGGTGTTCAGCCTTTGATTGATGCCGTAATCGACTATCTCCCTTGTCCAACTGACGTTCCTGCTGCAAAAGGACTTCGCGTAAAGAAGGATGCCCAGGAAGATGTTGAAGTTCCTTGCGACCCTTCAAAAATGGCCCTTGGTCTTGTATTTAAGATTCAGTATGACCGCGAAATGGGACCTCTCTGCTATGTCCGCATGTACTCGGGAAAAATTACCAACGGTATTCAGATTTACAACATCAATAAAAAGAAGCGCGAGCGCGTAAACCGCATTTTGCGTATGCACGCAGATAAATCAGAGCCTTGTGATTCAATCAGTGCAGGTGATATTGCCGTATTTATCGGTCTTAAGCTTGCCCAGACAGGTGATACAATCGGTTCTGAGGCTTTCCCTGTATTGCTGGAACAGCCTAAGTTCCCTCAGCCTGTAATTTCTGTTGCCCTTGAGCCGGAAAGTATGAGTGAACGCGACAAGATGAACGAAACTCTGGAAATCCTTAGCCGCGAAGACCCAACCTTTACAAGTCATGAAGATGCAGAAACCGGTCAGCTTATCATCAGCGGTATGGGAGAACTTCACCTTGATGTTCTTGTTACCCGCATGCGCGATGATTTTGGCGTAAAATGCAACGTAGGTGCTCCTCAGGTAACTTACCGCGAATCTGTAAGCGGTTCTGCTACTGCTTCAGAAGAGTTCAGCCGTGTTCTTGCAGGAAAAGAAAATACAGCCGGCCTTACAATTACTGTTGAGCAGCGCGAGCAGGGTAGCGGAAACCTCTTTGTTAATGAAGTTAAGCAGGGCAATATCCCTGATGAAATCTTTGATTCAATTAAGAACGGCTTTGAAAGTGCCCTTAATTCAGGTATTAAATACGGCTATCCTTGTACAGACGTTGCCGTAAAAGTAACAAAAATTGATTACAATGAACTTACATCTTCTACATTTGCCTTTGAAGCATGTGCTGCCCAGGTTTTTGATAAGGCTTGTACAGCCGCTAATCCTATTATTCTTGAACCAGTTATGAACGTTGATATTTCATGTCCAAAAGAGTTCGTAGGACCTGCTTCAAGCCAGCTTTCACAGCGCGGCGGAAACATTATGGGACAGGATTCAAAATCTACAGGTGATATTATTCACGCTCAGGCTCCAATGGCAAAGATGTTCGGATTCTCTACAAACCTTCGTTCTGCAACTCAGGGACGTGCAAGCTTCAGTATGGAATTCAGCCACTTCCAGGAGAAGGTTGGAGGCTTAGGAAGCTTCTAAAAAAATAAAAATATTTAGAAAATCGTGATAAATGCTATTGACACTTTTTCACGTTTTCTATATATTTAATATCACATTCCGCGGGGGTGGTGGAATTGGTAGACACGCAAGCTTGAGGTGCTTGTGGCGTAAGTCGTGGCCGTTCAAGTCGGCTCCTCCGCAAAAGGCAGTCAGAAATGACTGCCTTTTTTATTTTAACCTGATTATGGTATAATAAGATAAAGATTTTAAGCCTTAGCGATGCAACCTATTCAAGTTCTTCTATTGCTGCTGTAGGAGTTGCTGCACACGAGACAGGTCATGCAATTCAGCATAATACAGGTTATTTTCCACTTTCTTTCAGACGTAGTCTTGTTCCTGTGGCAAACCTTGGTTCACGATTAGGTCCTCTAATGGCTGTTGCAATGACTTATGTCGCAAGTGCCCTTTCTGCAGTGGGGTCCTTCCTGCGTCTGCTTTTAATTACAAACAGCAGACGCAGAAGAAGATAAGTCTGGAAATTATCAGATTACTTTATATTTAAGTTCCCGACGTTTTACAGCGGCAGGTTTTGTGTCACTATAGCCAATTGTAATAACAGCTGTTACATAGTGATTTTCTGAAAGATTTAATACAGGCTTCATTTCATCCTGTGTAAACCAGCCTGTCCAGCAGGCAGAAAGTCCCATGTGTTCTGCCTGAAAGAGTAGTGTAGTAGCCGCAATTGAGCTGTCCCTTATTACCCTTTCCATATCACCATCACCACGATATGTTTCGTTTCCCACGCATACAATAAATACAGGCGCTGTAAGCATCCATTTCTGATTATGATCAGCCATGCAGATTTTTTCTTTCATTTCTGCGGAACGTACTACAATAAAGTCCCAGGGCTGTTTGTTTGAGCCAGAAGGTGCTAAAGAAGCTGCCTTAAGAAGAAGTTCTATCTGTTCATCAGAAACGTCTTTTTGCTGATATTTTCTTACGCTTCGTCTGTTTTGAATTTCTGGTAATATATCCATTTTAATTACTCTGCTCCCCGAATTTGTAAAAAGATATAAAAAAAGACTTCCGTTTATGGAAGTCTTTTGACGCTAGACGGGCTCGAACCGCCGACCCTCTGCTTAGAAGGCAGATGCTCTAATCCAGCTGAGCTATAGCGCCGTGGAAAAATAATATATCATATTTATTATTTTGTTTCAATACTTGAAGATGGTGCACTCAGCATCTCTTTTACAGTTCTCCAGCCAAGCATTGCGCATTTTACGCGGGCAGGCATGTGGGAAATGTCCTGAAGGGCTGCGGCCTCATCAAGTTCTTCAAGTTCTTCATCGGTGACGCTGCCTTTAATCATGCGGTCAAATATATCTGCAAGTTTGAGTGCTTCTTCCTTTGTTTTTCCGATTACAAGGTCTGCCATCATGTCGGCAGAGGCCTGGCTTACGGCACAGCCGCTTCCGATAAAGCTTGCGTCTGTAATTTTATCGCCTTCCATTTTAAGCTGAAGGGTAATCTGGTCGCCGCAGCTTGGGTTTACACCCTCAAGGCAGAAGGAAGGATTTTCCATATTCTGCTTGTGAATGGGATTGAGGTTATGTTCATTTAGTATTTCGCGGTAAAGTTCTTTTGTATCCATGAGTATCTCCTTTTGTTCAGGTTCTAGGTTTTAAGTTCTGGGGAGTTTTTTGGGGGTTAGGGGGTTTTAGGGGGAAAGTACCGCGTCCCCCTAGGCGAAGGGGTAGCGGAAGACAGCTTGCTGGCTGTAGCGAGGGGGAGACTTCCCCCTCCTTCCTATAACCTAAAACCTGGCACCTGTAACCTAGTCACTAAACCCAGCCCAATGCCTAACCTGGGCGATTTTTTCAAGGAAGGTGTCGACTTCTTCTTCGGTGTTGTAAAAATAGAGGCTGGCACGGGCTGTAGCTGTCTGACCAAGATACTGGCCTAGCGGCTGAGCGCAGTGGTGGCCTGCACGAATGGCAATGTGTTCTTCACTAAGAAGGGTCGCAATGTCGTGAGGATGAACGCCATCTATTGTAAAAGTTGCAATTCCGCAGCGTTTGTTTCCGTCTTTACTTCCTATGATGTTAATATGAGGGATTTTCTTCATGCCGTCAATAAGGCGGCAGCAGAGGGCGTTGTCGTGTTCTGTTATGTAGTCAAGGCCTACCGACTGAACGTAGCGGATAGCGGCTGCCATACCAACGGCATCGCCTGCGCTTACGGTTCCTGCCTCAAACTTGTGGGGAACTTCTGCCCAGGTTGCAGTCTCGCGGGTAACGTATTCAATCATTTCGCCGCCGCGGAGGAAAGGATCCATTTCTTCAAGAAGGGCCTTTTTCCCGTAGAGGGCACCGATTCCCATAGGACCGCCAAGCTTATGTCCGCTCATTGCAAAAAAGTCTGCGTCCATGTCCTGAACGTCAACCTTAATGTGAGGGGCAGACTGGGCTCCGTCTACAATCATAATTGCTCCGTTTTTGTGAGCAACCTCAGCAATCTTTTTTACCGGGTTTGTAACACCAAGAACATTACTTACGTGGACTACAGAAACAATTTTTGTGCGGGAATTGATTTTAGAATTGATTTCTTCGTCGCTGATTACGCCGCTTTCTTTATCGCATTCCATGAATACGAGTTTTGCGCCGGTTTTCTGGCAAACCATCTGCCATGGAACGATGTTTGAGTGGTGCTCCATGATTGTAACGCAGATTTCGTCGCCTGCTTTAAGCTTATTTAGTCCCCAGCTGTAAGCAACAAGGTTCAGGCTTTCTGAGGCATTACGGGTAAATACAATTTCAGACGCTTCCTTTGCATTGATGAACTTTGCGGTAGTTTCGCGGGCATTTTCGTAGGCAAGGGTAGCGCGCTCACTCAGTGAATAAAGTCCACGGAGTGGGTTTGCATTTTCTGTTGCATAAAAGTGGGTCATCGCATTCAATACGATGAAGGGACGCTGGGCAGTTGCCGCAGTGTCAAAATATATCAGGTCCTTGTTTTCTACGGAAGATTTTTCATCAATCGCTTTGAAAAACGGAAAGTCTTTTCTGTATTTATTCATAGTTTTGCCCTTATATTTTTTAATTTGCCGCGGTTAGACGGCATTATTTATCTAAATATGCGTTGATTTTTTCTTTTACCTCTTCGCTTGGAATCAGAGAAGCGGCTGCCTGAATCTTTGCGCGTGACATGATTTTTTCTGCCTCTGCTTCTGAAATTCCGCGGCTTTGCATGTAAAAAAGAACTTCTTTTGAAAGACGGCCGATTGTAGAACCGTGTTCGCCTTCTACGTCTTCTTCATCACACAAAATTACAGGAATTGATTTATTTATGGCTTTTGGTGAAAGAAGGAGAACTTCTTCCATTTCGTTGCCTTTTGAGCCTGCGCAGCCGTTCTTAAAATCGATTGTTCCCCGGTAAGTTTTGAAAGCATTTTCCAAAAGTGTACCGTTTACGTTCATCAGACATTCTGATTTTTTGCCTGTGTGATAAACGATGTGGTTCATATCAAGCATCTGGTCTTTTTTGCAGGTGTAGGCAACTTCGCTTGTGAAGCGTGACTTATAGCCTTCAAGAATTACGCCAAGTCCTGAATCAACGTGGTGTCCGCCAAGTTCAATCTGTGTAAACTGAACTTCTGCTCCGTCCTTTGCAATTACTGCTGTATCATCCAGCTGAAGGCTGTCTGAGCCCAAAAGCTGAACTTTTGCAATGTGGATTTTTGCGTTTTCTTTTGCAAGAATCTTTGCCCGGTAGATTGACTCAGAAGCCTTTCCTTCATAAACAAAGACTACTGTGCTTTCAGAATTTTCTTCTGCAATAATGTATGTAAGATTTGCCTGATTTTCATCATTAGAAAAATTGATGATAAGAGGCTTTTCAACCTTGCCATTAATTCTTACAGTGTTAGAAAAGTTGCTGTCTGCAAAAATTGCTTCTACAGGGTGATTTTTATCTTCTGTTACAAAATCAAAGTGAGGATGACCGTCTACAAGCTTTGGATTTTTTGCATTAAAAACTCCGCTTGTAAAATTAAGGCCTGCAGCTTCGGAAGGTGCACCTTCTTCCACTGTAATTCCATTTTTCGCATTCAAAATCTCTGCATCAGCCGCACTAAAGGCAGCATTAAGAGTGATTTTGTCGCGGTTGAGTTTCATCCAGTTCCAGGTTAATGAAGGAATTTCATTGATTGTAGTTTCCATTATAAGCCTCCCTTCATCTCTAATTTTATAAGGTTATTCATCTCAACTGCATATTCCAGCGGCAATTCCTTACTTACCGGATTTGCAAAGCCCGAAACTATCATGCTGCGGGCTTCTTCTTCGCTGATTCCCCGGCTCATAAGATAAAAAATTGCGTCGCTGCTGATTCTTCCGATTTTTGCTTCGTGTCCTACGTCGCTTGAATCGTTGAAGATTTCCATTGCAGGAACTGTATCTGAACGGCTGTCGCTGTCCAGCATCAAAGACTGGCAGGAAACACTTGCCTTACTTTCTTCTGCATCTTTTGAAATGTAGATTGCAGAACGGTAAGTGCTCATTCCGCCGCCCTTGGAAATTGACTTTGTCGTAATCAGACTTGAAGTTTTTGGGGCCAGATGAACCATCTTAGCGCCTGTATCAAGGTTCTGACCGTTACCGGCAAAAGTAATTCCTGTAAAGTCAGCCTTTGCGTTGCGGCCAACAAGGTCACTTTCCGGGTACAAATAAGAAACGTGAGAACCAAAGGAGCCCGAAACCCATTCAATGCTTGCGTCCTCTTCAACCTTAGCACGTTTTGTGTTCAGGTTGTACATATTTTTTGACCAGTTTTCGATTGTTGAATAGCGGAGGTGAGCGCCTTTTTTTACAAAAAGTTCTACCGCACCCGCGTGTAAGTTTGCTTCGTTGTATTTTGGAGCAGAACAGCCTTCAATAAAGTGTAAATCTGCGCCTTCATCAACAATAATCAGAGTGTGCTCAAACTGACCGGCTCCCTTTGCGTTCAAGCGGAAGTATGACTGAAGAGGGAAGGAAAGATGTACGCCCTTTGGAACGTAAACAAAAGATCCACCAGACCAAACCGCACCATGAAGGGCAGCAAATTTGTGGTCTTTAGGTGTAATCAAAGTCATAAAGTATTCTTTTACCATTGGTCCCCATTCTGGAGACTTGAGGGCATCTTCAAAGCCCAGGTAAACTACGCCCTGCTTTGCAACTTCGTCCTGAACATTGTGATAAACAAGTTCTGAATCGTACTGGGCACCCACGCCGGCAAGAGATTTTCTCTCAGCTTCAGGAATACCAAGCTTTTCAAAGGTGTCTTTAATATCCTGAGGAACGTCTTCCCAGCTTCCGCTCATCTGAGTTTTTGGACGAACGTAAGTTGCAATGTCGTCGATGTTAAGGCCTTCAATTGAAGGACCCCAGTCAGGCACTTTGAGCTGATTATATATTTCCAGCGATTTAAGGCGGAATTCCCTCATCCATTCAGGGTCGCCCTTTTCTTCGCTGAGTTTTGTTACGATTTCAGCTGTCAATCCGCTTTCGATTCGGTAAAAGTCCTTTTCCGATTCTTCGTAGCGGAAGTCATAAAAATCGCGGTTTATGTCGTTTATCTGTGTCTTTTCTTCCATAATTTCTTTAGGTTTTAGGTTCTAGGTTTTAGGTGTCAGGGTGGGGGAAGTCTCCCCCTCGCTGCAACCGTACGCACGCAAGCGTGCTCCCGTTTTCCGCTACCCCCTCTGCGGGCTCAGTCGCCGCCCGCAACGCCTGCTATCTACCTATAACCTAGCACCTTTAACCTATAACCTATTTTATATATCCTTCAAAGCCTTTTTCATTAATCTCCTTGAACAACTGACCATCTCCTGTCTTGGCAATGTGGCCTTTTACAAGGATGTGAGTTTTATCTACGTTCAGGCCGTCGAGAATCTTTGTTGTGTGGGTGATAATCAAAAGAGAACCGTTTGTAAGGCGGCGGTATTCTTCAAGACCTTTTGCAACAAAACGAACAGCATCAACGTCAAGACCAGAATCAGTTTCATCAAGAATTGCAAAATCAGGTTTGAGCATCAAAAGCTGAAGGATTTCACTCTTTTTGCGTTCACCGCCGGAAAATCCTACGTTCAAATCGCGTTTTGCATAATCCGGGTTCATGTTCAAAAGTTCCATGCAGGCCTTAAGCTCTTTCTGGAACTGGAAAAGCTTTACGCGTTCGCCTGTTTTCTGCTGAAGGGCAGAGCGGATAAAAGTTTCAAGCGAAATGCCAGGAACTTCAAGCGGCGCCTGGAAAGACATGAACATTCCCATCTTTGCACGCTTGTCTGTGCTTTCTTCTGTAATATCTGTATCTTTGAAAAAGATTTTTCCACCTGTGATTTTGTAAACAGGGTTGCCTAAAAGGGTGTTTCCCAAAGATGATTTTCCGGCACCATTTGGTCCCATAAGTACGTGAGTTTCGCCGGCGTTTATAGTAAGGTTCAGGTCGTTGAGAATCTGTTTTCCGTCCTCAAGTCCTGCGTTTAAATGTTGGATATCAAGTAACATAGCATAAATATACTAAAAAGATAGGTTAATGGCAAATATAAAAATTTTCCGGAAAGCTGCAATTCCATTTATTAAAAAGTCCAGACGTGATAAAATATAAAAAATGTTTTTAAGAGGTGAAAAATGTCTGCACAATTCTACGGACCGAGCGACAAGCCTCCATTAAAAAAATGGATTCCGCTCAGTTTTCAGCATGTGTTCGCCATGTTTGGCGCAACTGTTTTGGTTCCTCTGCTCACAGGGCTCAGTACATCAACAGCTTTGTTTACTGCAGGAACAGGAACTTTACTTTACAGCCTTGTTACAAAGGCAAAGGTTCCGGCCTTTTTAGGCTCATCGTTTGCATTTATTCCGGCTTTGATTGGAATAAGTCAGGCTTATGGCGCTCCTTACGCAATGGGCGGCGCAATTTTTGCAGGTATTTTCTATTGTATAATAGCAATAATCATCAGATTTGCAGGAAAGGACTGGATTGACCGCGCTCTCCCTCCTGTTGTAATCGGTTCTGTAATTATCGTAATCGGTTTGTGTCTTGCACCAACTGCAATTAACGAAGCCTTCTATATTAATAATGAATATTCACTTGTAGCACTTTCAATCGCAGCTGTAACCCTGTGTGTTGCAATTATCATGATTGTATTTATCAGAAGCTTCTTTAATACACTGGCAATCTTAATCGGACTTTTGGGCGGCTACATCTTTACTTTGATTATGGGAATCTTCTTCCCGGCTTACCGCCTGATTGATTTTAGCGGAGTCCGTGCTGCTAAATGGTTTGCCCTTCCATTCCTTCAGACTGCTGCTGACGGTTCAACCTTCTGGATGGCTCCAAAGTTCAATCTTGTTGCAATCCTTACTTTTGTAATCGTTTCAATTTCTACAATCTGCGAGCACCTTGGTGATACTCTTACAACTTCTAAGGTTGTTGGAAAGGACTTCTATAAAGATCCAGGTCTTCACCGCACTTTGATTGGTGACGGTCTTGCAACGGCCTGGGCTGCAGTTTGGGGCGGACCTCCGAACACAACTTACGGAGAAAATATTGGTGTTATGGTAATCACAAAGGTTTATTCTGTTTGGGTTATCGGTGGTGCTGCTGTAATTGCCGTTCTGCTTTCTTTCTGCCAGAAGTTCGGTGCTTTGATTCAGACAATTCCGACTCCGGTTTTGGGCGGTATCTGTACTTTGCTTTACGGACTTATCGCTTCAAGCGGACTACGCACAATCTTTGATGCCGGCGTTGACTACACAGACAAGAGAAACCTTACAATTTCATCAGTAATCATGGTAATCGGTATTGGCGGCGGTGCTTTGCAGTTCAATATTGGACCTGATTTCAAATTCAGCCTTGGCGGAGTTGCCCTTGCAACAATCGTTGGTATTGTGCTGAATCTGATTATTCCTAAGAAGGCAAATTAAACAGAAAATGCGGAGCCGGGGTTCGTGATTTGCGTAGCATTGAATGCGGGAAAGCAGGTTTGCTGAAAGCAAACTTGCGAAGTATATAAAATACTTATCCGCATTCTCGGCGGAGCAAATTACGGTTTCCGGCGGGAGCATTTTCTTTGAGGGGGCCTTTTATGGCAGATTTATTTGATTATCTTGACTGGCGCGGTGATTTATCTTTTGAATCAGTGCCGTTTGGAAAAATTGATGCGCTTATACTTTCGCAGCTTTCTTATTTAAAATTCAATGGCCTGGTACCGCAAAGTATTAAACTTAGCGATGCCATTACGCTTTCTGATTTGGATAAGATTTTTAAGGCTGCGCCAGATTATGACTTCAGGGTAGATTTAGGCCCCGGAATCAACGAGCGCACTGCCGAACTGTTAGCCAAAGCTGCCTCTTGCGAGCGGTTTAAAAATGTTCGCATTCTGGGATTCTGCGAAAAAATTGATGAACAGAATGTTGAACAGTTTGCCGCCATGGTGTTTGTTTTTGGCAAAACATCTGTAATTACTTTTCGCGGAACGGATGAAACAATTGTAGGCTGGAAAGAAGACTGCAATATTGCCTGCGTGCCAGAAATCCTTTCTCAGCGGGATGCGTCTGCTTATTGCCAGATGGCGTTTGATTCCCTTAAAACTGATTTTATTATCTGCGGGCATTCCAAGGGTGGAAACTTAGCCATCAATTCTGCCGTAAAATGCGGTGCCAAATCACAAAAGAAAATCAGTGCTATTTATAATTTTGATGGTCCTGGTTTTTCTAAAGCTTTTTTTGAAAGCCCTGACTTTTGTGCAATAGAAAATCGCCTTGTAAACGTGTATCCGTCAGGCTCTATTGTAGGAATGATTTTCTGTCATCCACAAAACTATGAAATCATTAAGGCAAATCGTGTGGGGGCTATGCAGCATGACCCGTGCTGCTGGCAGATTTTAGGAAATAATTTTGTTCACAAAAAAGATTTTTCAAAGGAAAGTCAGTTTTTTTATAATTCCGTTAACAACTGGATTGACCGCATGTCTTCGGAAGAAAAACAGACCTTTGTAAATTCAATTTTTGAAGTTATAGAAGCATCTGGCTTTAAAACTATTACAGAATTCTATGATAATCCTGTGATGGCTTCTGCAAAAATTATTAAAAAACTTGCTTCTATGGACAAAACTACGCGCGACGACATAAAACGTGTTATGCACAATTTTAGAATCTGCGTAAAAGAAGAAATCCCTTTCCTTCAGATTTTTGACCGATAAAGGCTAACAAATCTTACTACAAATAGTTTGCACCTCTTCTTTTTACATACTATAATTAGAGTATGAGTGATAAAACTATAGTTACTGACAGCCCGGTAGGAAAACACCTTGAATCTTTTGGTGAAGCAAAACCTGCCTCTTATCTTATGTTCAACAAGCAGAAAATTGACCTTGTTGCTAAAATTTCAATCGGACGTGATACAGACAATGACGTTGTAGTTGATAATAAGCTTGCAAGCCGTCATCATGCTATGATTCAGAAAATCAAGAATGCATATTTTATCAAGGATATGGGAAGTACAAACGGAACCTTTATTAACGGCGTTCGTATTCCTAACGACAAATATGTAAAGCTGAATCCTGGCGATAAAATTACAATCGGAAACATGAATCTGGTGGTTTCTTAGGAGAAACTTCGTTAAAACATGCTTTCTGAAGTAAAAAAAATCCTTTGGGCTGCTGACCTTCCTTCTCATGACGAAATTTTTGCCCTTGCCGATGAAGCATCTACTGTTCTGGAATCTGAAATAAATGATTACAGACAGATTAGTGAACTTGGCAAGCCGGGAAGCCTTCTGGATTTTCAAAAATCACCTTTACCTCTTATTGTTGTACCCGATTTGCATGCCCGTCCTCTTTTTATGGAAAAAATCCTTGATTACAGGCTGCCTGAAGATTTTGTCAGCGGGGCTCTTACTGTTTTTGAAGCCGTGGAAAAAGGACTTGCCAGAATTGTTGCGGTTGGAGATGCACTTCATTCTGAAGTTGATACAAAAGAACGCTGGATTGCCGCTGAAATTGAATTTGCCAGCAACATTTATACGGGGCCTGCAATCTCAAATGAAATGAAAGACGGTTTTGCAATTCTTGGCGCCCTGATGAAATTAAAGTCCATGTTCCCGGCAAATGTTCATTTCTTAAAAGGAAACCATGAAAATATTTTGAACCGCACTGGGGAAGGCGACTATTCCTTTGTAAAATTTGCTGACGAAGGCCGTATGGTCCGCGAATTTATTACCGAATATTACGGAGAAGATGTCCTTTATCTTATTTCCTGTGTAGAAAATGTCCTTCCTTTGATTGCCGTAACAAATAATTGTGTCGTTTCCCATGCAGAACCTCGTTTTGGCTTCAGAAAAGATCAACTGATTAATGCCAGAAGCGACGCCAGCGTTGTGGAAGGCCTTACCTGGACAGATAATGACGCCGCCCAGGACGGCAGCGTTATGGAAATTATAGAAGAACTTTGTGCTTTACCTTCCGGCCCTGACCGTGATAAGGCTCTTGAAAATTATGTTTATTTAGGCGGTCACCGTCCTGTAAAAGAAAATTACAAGCTTCGACAAAATGGAAAGTATATCCAGATTCATAATCCCCGCCTGCAGAATATTGCTCTTGTCAGACCTTACAGAAAATTTAATCCTGAAACAGATATTGTTAGTGTTACGAATTTCAAATAATATATAGAAGAAGTTAGTTTTTAGAGGGCAGCTATGAGTGATGAATTTCCCCCAATGATAGGAAAATACAAGGTTACAGGCATTGTCGCAAAAGGCGGAATGGGTGTCGTTTACAAGGCAATTCATCCGTCCTTGAAGCGTTATGTTGTAATCAAAAAAATGACAGCCCGGGGAAAATCCACAAACGGCGAACGCTTTAAAAAAGAGGCTCAGATTCTTCTTGATTTGCAGAGTCCTTATATTGTTCATCTTTTTGACTATTTTACTGAAGGCGGCTTCCGCTACATGGTTGAAGAACTGGTAGACGGCGCTGCCCTTGATAAAGTGATAGAAAAAGAAACAGCGCTTCCAGTTCCTGTTGCTATGCTTTTTATGCAGGATGCCTGCTATGCCCTTAAATATGCCCACTCCAAGGAAATCGTTCACCGTGACATTAAGCCCGGTAACATTTTGATTTCTAAACGAGGTGAAATTAAGCTTGCGGATTTTGGAATTGCAAGTGATGCAGAAGGTGACACAATCACTCAGTCCGGAGTTGCGCTTGGAACTCCTGCTTACATGCCGCCTGAGCAGTTTGAAGACAGTTCCAAAGTTGACCGCCGCGCCGACATCTACGCGCTTGGTATCATGCTTTACGAAATGGTAACCGGAACAAAGCCTTATCCTGGAACTTTCTCTGTAGAAACCCTTAATACCATAAAGAAGGGAAAGTATATAAGTCCCCGCCAGCTTGATAAGACAATTCCGCCTTCTGTCTGCCGCCTGATTCATAAAATGATTCGGCCTAAGGCAAAATCCCGCTTTCAGTCTATTGACGGCGTGTTAAAAGCTGTAAAACGCTATCTTTCTCATTATGATACTCATGAGCTTCGTGTTCAGGTTGCAAAATCTGTCCTTAATGATAAAACTTATGAATTCCCGGTAATTGAGCCAAAGGATAAAGTCCGCCGCCTGATTACCCGCATCGTGTCAGGCGTCGTGGCTGCCTCTGCTGTTTTTGCCTTCTGCTGGAAATGCGGTTTTATTCATCGTACAATCCTTAGCCCATGGTATGCCTGTGTTAGCGTTCAGATGGAAATGCCTAAATCACTTTTGAACGTAATGGATTTGCCAAGCCAGGCCGTATTCTTTGAAAATGACAATGACGAAATTCCTGAAATTATGGGAAGCCGCCGTATTTTCATAAAAGAGGGCAGCCGCTTTATCGATAAAATTAATATCTTTAAGCCAAAAATTGAAGTAGACCGTCCTGCAGCTAAAAATCAGACTTATGTCATGAACGATGTTTTTGTAAAAAAGCATGGTGACTATCGTCTCAAAGTGGTAGTTGGCCCTTATGTCTGGTGGAAGAGCTTTAGCGTTGCAGATGAAGATATTTCCATAAAATGTGATTTCCTTAAAAACACCCACCGCAGCCTTAAAATCCGTGTGGATGCCTATGACAGCCAGACTTTTGAGAAAATCAATAATCCCCTTGTCCGCCTGAATTACAAGGGAAACTGGAAGCCTCTTTCTGAAATCCCTGAAACAGCCCTCCGTTCTGCTACTGTCTGGAAAATTAAAATCTCTGCAGAAAATTACTCGGAAGAAACTTATTCTCTTTTGATTGACTGGTATCAGGATGATTTAATTGTAAGTGCGGCTCTCAGCCATCTTAATTCAGAAATCACAGAATAAATCTTTTGCTTTTTGTCATATTTATTATTATATTCATAGTATGGCAACAAAAGATGATAATTCAATTATTCCAACAGATCAGATTTTACCAAATAAGCTGACCCTCATTCCTTTGCAGGGACGCCCTGTTTTTCCGGGAATTTTCACACCCCTTATGATTAATTCAAACGACGACGTAAAGGTGGCTGAGCAGGCTTTTGAAAAGGACGGATTTATAGGCATCGTCATGCTCAAAAATGACGCAGAAAATCCTTGTGTGGCTGACCTTCATCGGGTGGGAACTGTTGCAAGAATCATAAAGAAAATTAACCTGCCGGACGGCGGAATTAATATTTTTGTTTCTACAATCAAGCGTTTTAAGATTCGTAAAACCCTGCATTCTCAGGCTCCGATGGCTGCGGCTGTTGACTACCTTGAAGAAGAGGAAAATAACACCTTTGAAGTAAAGGCTTTGACCCGCGCCCTCATCAGCGAGATGAAGGAAGTTAGCGAAAACAATCCTCTTTTCAGTGATGAAATGCGACTTAATATGGTCAACATCGATAATCCTGGAAAAATTGCGGACTTTATTGCTTCAATTTTGAATACAGATAAGGACGACCAGCAGAAAATCCTTGAAACTCTGAATGTACGCCAGCGAATGGAGCAGGTTCTTGTTTTCATTAAGCGTGAACAGGAACTTTTGCGAGTTCAAAAGAAGATTTCTCAGGATATTAACGAACGCGTAGACAAGAATCAGCGTGAATACTTTTTGCGCGAAGAGCTTAAGGCAATTCAGGATGAACTTGGCGAGACTGCCGAGGGTAACGCAACTGACTATCAGAAGTTTAAGACAAAAATTGACGAGCTTAAGTTTGAAGGCGAGATTAAGGAAACTGTTGAAAGCGAGCTTGAAAAGTTTAAGCTTATGGATCCTAACTCCAGCGAGTTTATCGGAACCAGAAATTTCCTTGAACTTGTTGTAAATCTCCCCTGGCATGAGACTGTTCAGGAGGATTATGACCTTGGCCGCGCCAAGAAAATTCTTGAAAACGACCACTTTGGCCTTGATGACGTAAAAAAGCGCATTCTTGAATATCTTGCCGTTCGCAAAATGAAGAAGGATGCCAAGGGCTCTATTATGCTTCTGGTGGGACCTCCGGGAGTTGGTAAAACTTCAGTTGGAAAGTCGATTGCAAACGCGATGAACAAGCCTTTTTACCGCTTTAGTGTGGGCGGTATGCGCGATGAAGCAGAAATTAAGGGACACCGTAGAACTTACATTGGTGCTATG
This sequence comes from Treponema sp. C6A8, assembly GCF_000619925.1. Classification (GTDB taxonomy): domain Bacteria; phylum Spirochaetota; class Spirochaetia; order Treponematales; family Treponemataceae; genus Treponema_D. The sequence continues at coordinate 87,468 of NZ_JHVB01000011.1, forward strand.
CCTGGAAAAATCATTCAGGGACTCAAAATTACAAAATCATCTTCTCCGGTCTTTTTGATTGATGAAGTTGATAAGATGGGCTCAAGCCATAACGGCGACCCGGCTTCGGCTTTGCTTGAAGTTCTTGACCCGGAGCAGAATGTAAACTTCCGCGATAATTACCTGGATTTGCCTTTTGATGTTTCCAACGTCTTCTTTATTCTGACGGCAAATACCCTTGATTCTATTCCGGGGCCGCTTCTTGACCGTGCAGAAGTAATTCAGCTTTCGGGATATATCGACCAGGAAAAGCTTGAGATTGCAAAAAAATACCTGATCCCAAAGAACCTTGCAAAGAACGGTTTGAAAAAGAATCAGGTAAAATATACAAAGGCTGCCCTTCTGGATATTGCAGAAGAATATGCGCGTGAATCTGGTGTGCGAAACTACGAAAAGAACATCGATAAGATTCACCGTAAAATTGTTTCTGAACTTATTACTCAGAGCGAGCTTAAAAAGAGCGAGCTGGACAGTCAGATTAAAGATGATATGCCTGACGAGCAGAAAGCCCAGCTTACAAAGGAGCGCGATGAGGCTGTAAAGGCTGTGCTTGAAACTCCTTATACTGTGGATGAGCCTGATTTGTTCAAGTATCTTGGAAAGCCTGTTTTTGACGAAAGTGAAATTAAGGCTGCAAAAGTGCCTGGAACTGCCATTGGTCTTGCATGGACCAGCATGGGCGGCGATACACTTTTGATTGAATCAACTGCCTTTGCGGGTAAGGGAGGCCTTGTCCTCACCGGGCAGATGGGAGACGTAATGAAGGAATCAAGTCAGATTGCCTTTAACTGGGCTCGCAAGTTTGTGCTTGACCGCAAGTCTAAAAAGGCAGACTGGTTTGACAAGAATATTGTTCATCTTCATATTCCTGAGGGGGCAACTCCAAAGGACGGACCTAGTGCCGGAATCACAATGGCGACTACTTTTGTTTCGCTTTTGATGAACAAAAAGATTAAGCCTAATCTTGCAATGACAGGTGAGCTTTCCCTGACAGGACAGGTTTTGCCTATTGGCGGTTTGCGTGAAAAAACAGTTGCCGCAAAGAGAAATAAGATTAAGACAATCATTATTCCAAAGGCAAACGAGCGCGATCTGGAAGAGATTCCTGAAAACGTAAAGAGCGGAATTAAGTTTATTCCTGTAACGGATGTGCATCAGGTGCTGGAAGCGGCACTTGGAATAAAATAGGGGACTACTTCAGTGTGTGAATGCAAGGACGTAAAGGCAGTAATTTTTGACATGGATGGAGTCCTTCAGGACTCCGAAACAATAAGCGATATTACCTGGGAAATGGCAGCAAAGGAATTCGGCTTTGAAAGTAAGCCGGAAGCCCTGCAGGCCTGCCGGGGCTGTAACCGTTCCGATATTGAAGCGAAATTAAAGGATTTTTACGGTAAGGATTTTGATTCTCATTCCTATCTGAACCGTACCGGGGAACTCTTCCATCAGATTGAAGCAGAGAAGGGCATTCCTTTAATGCACTATGCAAAGGAAATCCTCGAATACCTTAAGCCAAAATATAAGCTTGCCCTTGCCTCGTCTACCAGAGGGGAATCTGTCCGCCGTCAGATGAAGGCAGGCGGTCTTATCGATTTTTTTGAAAGTCTTACTACCGGCGATATGGTTGAACACAGTAAGCCCGAGCCTGAAATCTATCTTAAGGCTGCAGAAAGCATAGGAATAAAGCCTGAAAATTGTGTTGCCGTGGAAGACAGCCCTAACGGTGTAAAAAGCGCTTATGCTGCCGGAATGAGGGTAATCATGGTGCCGGATAAAATCCAGCCGGATGAAAATCTGAAAAAACTCTGCTGGAAAATCTGTCCATCCCTTGAGGCTGTAAAGGACCTTTTATAACTTACAGCTGATTTTTCAGCTCTTTTTTGCGCTCATACATCCTTTTGTCCGCAATTTTGAAAAGTTCTGCAAAGGATGCTGATTTTTCTGCCTTGAAGTCGGCAAAACCGTCTGAAATAACTACAAGTCCTTGTTTTTTGTTGTCATCTATCTTTTTATTGAAGGCGGCAAGCAGTCTGCTTTTGTTTTTATAATCTTCACCCAGCAGAAAGGCAACAAATTCATCACCGCCGATTCTGTAAACCGGGCTGTGCTTAAAAGTCTGGCAGATAATGTTTGATGCCGCCCTGATGATTTTATCTCCTTCCTCATGTCCCTTTGTATCATTTGTCTTTTTTAAGTCATTTACGTCAAAAACAATAAGGCCAAAGTCATCAAGAAGTCCTTTTTTCGTACGGTTGTCGATTCCCTGACAGTCTTCCTGATATGCAGCCTTGCTTTTTACGCCGGTAAGGGGATCTCTGAAAGCAATCTGGCGGGCCGATGAAATTTCAATTTCCTGAATTTTTTCTATCTGCATAAGCCGGTGCAGCTCTTCCTGACGGCTGCTTCTTTCATCTTCTACAACAAAGGTATGGATGATGCAGGTACCCAGAAGAAAGCCGATGGAATAGAATGGCGTATTAAAATCCAGAAACTGCAATGCTATGAAAATCGTCATTACAATGCCGAACATTTCAATTGCCCGGTAACGCAGCTTAATCTTGCCGCTTGTCTTGAAAACCGCAGCAGTCATGTAAATTGTTGTGGCAAGAAACATCAAAAACTGGAAAAGCATGCTGAAATGCCTTGCCCTTCCTGTGTGGTAATTTCCATTGTCGTCAAACCAGAATGCAATAGGAATGAAGATGTTTATAATCAGTATGACAGTCTGTGCTGCAATAAAGATAGCGCCGCAATATTTAAGGAATATTGTAAAGCCAATCCTGTCCTTGATGTATTCGATGACAAAGCGGGTCCATTGTAAAATTACAAAAGCCATTACCATAAAGTAGATTTCGGTCTCATAGAAACTTATGTATTTTAAATTAAAGCAGATGAGGATACCCCAGGTAATATCTACAATGTAAAAGACAATCAGGGTGTAAAGGAATTTTTTATAAGCCAGACTTGCGGGAATTCTGTCCGACGGAATTCTTTTAAAAAGAATATTGAAGTTTATGATGAGATGAATCAGTAATGATAAAACGCCAACTTCTGCATAATGCATTTTTATTCATTATAACACGTTTTTATGGAAATATAGAAATAAAATGTAAGTAAAAATCATAAATTTTTACTGTCTGAAACTACCTGATTCTTACCGTGAGTTTTTGCGTAATAAAGACAGTTGTCCACACGCTTGTAAAAACTCTTGTTATCATCATCATCCCGCAGGGCTGCTACTCCAAGAGAAATTGTTATTTGTGGCATCTTTTCCCACTGAAGCTTATGAACTTCGCTGCGGATTCTTTCTGCTATTGAAAGGGCATTTTCCCTTTCTGTATCAGGAAGAAGAATCATAAACTCTTCTCCGCCCCAGCGGCCCATAGAATCATGTCCCCTTATGCACTGTTTTGCTGTCTGCGCAACGCGGACAAGAACTTCGTCTCCCATATCGTGGCCGTAGGTGTCGTTTACCTTCTTAAAATTATCAATATCGAACATAATCAGATTGATATTTTTTGATTCCCTCTTTGACAGTTCATAATTGATAAGTTCTGAAATCTTTTTTCGGTTGAAAACTTTTGTCAGGCCGTCGGTAGTGGCAATTTCTTCAAGCTTAAGGTTTGCAAGGTAAAGGTCGCGGCTTGTTGCGTGAAGGAAATTTACAAGACGGTCTTCAAATGGAATAAGTTTTTCTTTTTTATTGTTAAGAGAAATTTCTGTACCAAGTTTGTTAAAGTCGATAAAACGGCTGTTTCCATAAAAGAAATCTTCCACATAGCAGTCCTCTGAGTACATGGATTCCTGAATGTCATCAACTTCCTTAAAGCCGATGGCAAGCAGGGCACTGTTTTGTAAGCCGCCAGTTTTATTTCTGTAAAGGATTTCTGCAAAGGCAAAGCAGCCTGCAGTTTCCCTGTAAAAGTTTGAAAAGGCCTGAAGTTCAAGCAGTTCGTCTTCTTTTAAATATGCCTGACGGTTTCGGCAAATATGAAGAATAAGGCCTTCAAGATTTTTTCGGCTCATGTATTCTGCAAGGTTGAAGCTCTGCTGCAAAATGATTTTTTTTGCTCCGTAAGAAAAGACAAGTTTTTCTCCCTTTCTTATGTCTGCCGTAAAGTGAATGAAACCTTTTTCATCTTTTACAATAGGAATTCTTGCAAGCCATTTTCCAGAGCGTCTGAGCATAAAAGGGAATTCGCAGGTGTTTTCAAGAAAGTTTTTTGATGAGGTAACGCCAAGATAATTTTTATAAATATCACCTGCAAGAATATTATCAATTGTTTTCAGGATATGATTGTCAATTACCTCGGTTACTTCCATTTCCTTTCCAACAGGCGTCCATCCCAGAGTTGATTCTGCATAGACTTTGAGATTTTTACCCCTGAAGAAGGTAATGACTATTCCGCTTTTATGAACTTCGTTTCCGAATACAAGAAGTTTCTGGGGAACGCTGCCTGCTTCAAAGCCGGCGCCTGCGCCAAAAATAGGAATATCGGCTTCTTCCAGATTAAATGATGAAAGAAAATCGTTAGTAATTTTATTCTGAAGAGGAGTTGTGTAAACCTGGATAGCTTTGAGGTCCTTCAGGTTTTTCATCTTATTTACGAAAGCTTTTTTTGCTTCTTCAACAGGTGTTTTTACAAAATCAAATTCAAGAACATCAATTTCAGATTTTTCAAAGAGAAAGACAGTCAGGATTGTAGTTCCTTTTACAGGATCTCCCTGGGCAAAGCCCTGAAGGCAGGTCAGTCCGGAAACTTTTGCCTTATCAAGAATCTTTTTTATGCTGCAGGTAATATAGGAAATATAGTCTTTCTGAATTCTTTCTGTAAAAATATTTACCAGCACAGATTTTGCATTTTTATAATCAGCGCTGTTTTTGATTTCGTTCAGAAATTTTACTGCGTCATAACTGTCCTGAATAGCGCAAGTCTTCTGTTTCATAAAAAAGCTCCTCTACTGATAATGATACATTAGAAAATCTGATTTTCATAATAAAAAATGCTTGCATTCGCCCGGAAATCTTATTAGCTTTAAAATGAGGTAATTTATGACAACAAACGAAAGAGCCGAGATGGCAGCAGGATATAAATCATCAGGAATGTGTAACTGCTGTCAGGCTGTAATGAAAGCATACAGTGACAGTGTAAATGTAAGTGAAGATAATTTGATGCAGATGGGAGCCGGCTTTGGCGGCGGCATGGGCTGTATGGGAGCAACCTGTGGAGCCCTTGTTGGCGCCGGCTTTATTGCAGGGCTGAAAACAGAAGGGCAGGCAACAACCCGAGTAACAAAACAGGTGCTTGCAAAGTTCCAGGAAAAATGTGGGGCAACAATCTGCGGGGACTTAAAAGGTATTAAAACCGGTAAGGTTTTGTGCTCCTGTGATAACTGCGTAAGAAATGCGGTGCTGTCGCTGGAAGAGGTGCTGGCTTAGGTGACTTGCCCATGTGGCAGTGCTGTATTCCCGTGGGCTGTTCTCTTATAGCGTGATTTTTCCGTTAGATAAATCTTTTAATTTTGAAGCAAAGGCCTGATATTCGTCGGACTGAATTTCGCCTGTCAGGGTAACTTCAGTTCCGAATTCTTCCTTTATATTCCAGAAGTGAAAGCTTCCGCATTCCATAAGGTTTTTAACAGGCTTTAATAAAGAGTAGTCTGTGCTGAAGGTGAAGGCTCTTTTTTCTACCAGCGGCTGAAAGGCTCCCTCCTGGTCTGCGGCTGCGATTACTCCCTTTGCTCCGTTTCCGTAAGCCTTTACAAGCCCCCCTGTTCCAAGCAGAGTTCCCCCGAACCAGCGGGTAATAGTAAGAATTACGTTTGTGCAGCCCCGGCCTGAAAGCACATCCAGGGCCGGCCTGCCTGCAGTTCCTGATGGCTCTCCGTCATCACTCATGCCTTTTACTTCTGCACCGTTACCGGTAATAAAGGCGTGTACTACGTGGGTGGCATCGGCATATTTTGCTTTCTGTGCTTTAAGTATTTCTCGAGCCTCCGCCTGCGAAGAGCAGGGAATAAGTTCCGAGAGAAATCGCGAGCCTTTTATAGTTTCTTCGTAAGTTACGTGTTTTTCAAGAATGTCCATAGATGAGGAATTAAGCGGATTTTCCTTTTCTATTAATATCAGTTATTCCAAGCAGAAGATTTGGAACATATAAATCTTCATCAAGATTATCCCAGTGAATTCCAAGTCCTCCACCGCTTAATTCGTATTTGCTAAGTTCTTCAGTATTTGCATTCTGGAGAGTTGGAAAGAAAACTAATGGTAATGAAAGTTGTCTGCCGTCAAGTAAAAGCAGCCACAAATTATCTGCATCAAACCAGACTTTCTGAGCTTTTGCATTATTCAAAGAAAAATCCATTCCAAGCCTCCTTTATTTTCTTAGTATTTTCGTTAATTATAGTCGATATCTCATTCAGTTCTTTTGCTGTAAATCCAATGTTGTCTGCCAGTGAACATTTTTCAGAAATCCAGAACTTTGCAAGAGCTCCGTTTTTTCTTACATGAATATGGCAAGGCTCCTGTGGATTTCCTTCATTTGAGAAAAAGAAAAATCTATAGCCCTTTTCGTTTAGAACTGTTGGCATGTTGTTAGTTTAACATATATTCTCTTTTTTTCAATAAGGAGAGTATTTTGAAATTCATAAGTTTATTTTAATCTCTCTGGCAACGATAGTTCCAAACAGTTTGGATAATACTTTCTGTACAACTTTATTGTAAAAGCTGCTTCGTATTCTATTTTTATTTTGAGCATTTCTGTTTCTAATTTTAAGAGAATAAAAACTATACCTATTGTCTTACTGTGGTATAATTAAATTATGAATAATTCTATTACTATAAGTACAGAACGAGCTTCTAGGTTTATTATAAAAGAAATAAATCTTTTATCATTTATTATTATATTTTTATTAAGTTTTGTTCCTATTTTTGCTAAAAATAATGCTCCTGAAATAAGTCCCGAAGCATTAGAATATATAAATCGACCAGTAAAAAAATTTTATTCATTTAATCAAATATATGAAACTAATTCAAATTTAATTTTCTTTGATTTTACAGGTTTTGATGTTGGTTGGTGTATTGTAAAAAATAATACTGATAAAACAATAGATGTTTCATGTTTACAAGGTATAGATGAAAATTCAACAATTGTCCCATCAAATAGTTATAATTATTTTTACTGTTATCATTCAGATCTAAAACCAAATTATGAACATATTTTATTAGATAATTATGAATTAACACTAGGTGAACATGTCATAAATGATTATGATTATTCGCTTCGCTGGGATGGTATAGAAAAACTCGCATTAGAAATTTCTAACGGTAATGTAACAAAATACGAACTTTCTACAGCAAACGTTACGAATTGGAGAAGCAATATGTCAAGAGCGATTGTTATTACAATCCTTGACTTTGAAGAAAAGAATGTTGATTTACTACCAAAAGAAATAGATATTGTTGATACACATTTCTTAAATGATGCTAATTCCCAATTTATAAAAAATAAATTCCATAAAGAAAAGAAGTACTTTACAGAAGCATATTTTTTTTATAATGAAGATGAAGCAGCTATAAGAGTTAGAAATAAATGGTATAAAACAACAGATTTAATAAAAGAGCAATGTAATGATTTTATTTCTAAGAACCCTGATATAAAAACAATTACAGCTGAAACTGAAAACATGTATACATTTATTTTTGAAAAAAATACGGATTCGTTTTTCGTTTTAACTGCAATTGAAGGGTACTGTTGGGATTCTTTGCCGGAAGTTTTATTTTCAGAAAAACATTATAAGAAAATTAATGACTCAATAAAAGGTAAAGTGCTAACTTTGTCTATTCGCGATGCTAACTTTATTAATAACAATCCATATGGTTTTAAAAAGAATTATTACTATAATGATGAACACAAATGGGGTTATGTTTATCAATGGATAGATGAAAAAACATGTCTTTATGATTTTGCACCTGATACAGCATATACAGCAGGCCAAGGTTTAGCACTAGTTGTTTTTGATAATAGTATTCAGCAATTTCCATTTAATAAAAAAATCTTATACCATTACGAAGGTGCATATACTTATGACACCTCAGATGGTGGTACAAATACAGTCCCAAAATTTTCAGTTATTTTTAGTACAGATGATTATAATATACCTTCAGATATTCCATCAAATACAGAATTTGAAATGAAAGAGCTTTCCTATAAAGATTATTGTTTTAAAAACAATAATCCTTATGGTTTTCTTAAAAATTGTAAATATACTGAAAATAAAACGATTAAAGGCAAAGTATTACAGTGGTTGGAAGATGGGTGTTTATATGATTTTGCAGGTCCTATTACAGAATTAAATTATTTTTGTATTTCTTATTTAGTATTAGCAGAAGAAGATCGCAATAAATTTTTTGATTCAGATATTTCACATTATTTTATATATTCAGGTGTTTTCTGTTATGAAAATGTAAATAATCAAATGCTTACAGTTCCTATGTTCAAAGTTGTTTTTGACGAAAACTAATGGAATAAAATTTTTTTTCATAAAAACGGGGGATTTTAAGGGGGCTTGCCCCCTTAGGCGAGAGGGTAGCGGACAAGTAACAAAGCGGAGCGAATCGGCACTGCTTGCAGGGGCGATTCGTGGAGCGACTTACTTGGGAGCGAGGGAGAGACTTCTCCCTCCTTCCTAAAACCTTGAACCTAGCACCTGTAACCTACAACGGCAATTCCCCGTTCACTGGCTTGGCACTCTGCACCTCAATCGTCTGCACTTCCTTGGCGGCGACGCGGACTCCCTTGGCTTTAAGCGACTTCTCTTCGTAATCGCCGGCCTTGAACTTTTCGGACAAAATCTTAACCTTTGGCTTCTTAACGTAGTTAAGCTGGAAGGCAAAAGCTTTGCGGGTGTCGATGTGGAGAACTTCCATGCCGTCCGGGGCAAAAAAGTAGTCGCGGTTCATGATGTAAGACGGAATCTTACAGCGTTTGATGTAAACGTACTGAGTTTCCGGGTCGCGGTACAAAATCGTAAAGAGGACTTTTGAAAGGTTGTCCTTGTCTGCAAGTCCGCAGAAAGCCATACCAGGGCCCACGAAAATCTTTTTAGGGCATTCGCTGACAGAGTAAATGCCGCTTTTTCGCACATAGAGAACCTTGTCGTAAGGGGTAACCTTTAGCATTTCGTTGCCGCCGGAAACTTCTACACCAAGATAGCCGGATTTTTCGTCGTAGTGAAGGGACATATCGCGTTTTACAACCTTCTTTACGTCCACAGTCTTGATGTTTGTAAGATGTGTGCGGCGTTTTGTTGTGGCGGCGTCCAGTTTTGCTTCAATTCCGTCAAGCCAGCTTACGGCGTAATCTACCAGGTGCTTCAAAAGGCGGTTGATTTCCTTGATGCGGTCGTTGATTGCCTTTACTTCCTGGCGGTTTTTATTCATGTCGTAAAGAGAGATGCGGCGGATCGGGATTTTAAGAAGATGGTCAACGTCTTCGTCTGTGAGCGGGCGGATAAGTTCTGCCGCAAACGGCTTGAATCCGTCTTTTACTGCCTTGAGAACGCCTTCCTCTGTTTTTTGAGTTTCGATTTTTTTATAAATGCGTTCTTCAACAAAAATGCGCTCGATTGTGCGCAGGTGAAGTTTTTCTGTAAGCTCGCGTTTTTCAAGTTCCAGCTCGTCCTTCAAAACGCCAAGCAGCTGCTTTGAATGGTACTCGATTACCTGGGTACAGGTCATCTGCACCGGCATGTTGTCCTTGATTACCAGAAGATTACAGTAAACGGTCTGTTCGCAGTCTGTAAAGGCATAGAGGGCGTCTACCACATCCTTTGTGTAAACTCCGCGCTGGAGTCGGATTTCAATATTAACTTTGTCCGAAGTGTAGTCCTGAATGGAAGCGATTTTGATTTTTCCGTTTTTAGCGGCCTTTTCGATAGAATCTGTAAGGCTTTCTGTTGTCGAACCGTAAGGAAGCTCTGTGATTACGATTTTCTTTTCGTCCGAAAGGTCCAGTTTTGCGCGGGTAACGATTTTTCCAAGTCCGTCCTGATAGTCTGAAACGTCAATAAGACCGCCTGTAGGGAAGTCAGGGTAGAGCTGAAATTTTTCTCCGCGCAGGCATTTGCGTTCAGCGTCAATTACTTCGTGAATATTGTGGCTCAAAATCGAAGTGCTCATACCAACGGCAATACCTTCTGCGCCCAAAATAAGGCAGAGCGGCAGCTTTGCGCGGAAAGTTACAGGCTCTTCGTCGCGTCCGTCGTATGTCGGAATGTAATTTGTGATTTTCGGGTTATAAAGGATGTCTTTTGTAATTCCCTTAAGACGGCATTCAATGTATCGGGGAGCCGAAGCGCCGTCGCCGGTCAGCATATTACCAAAGTTTCCCTGCTTGTCGATAAAAAGTTCCTTGTTTGCAAGGTTTACCAGGGCCGCGTAAATGGAAGCGTCTCCGTGAGGGTGGTAGGCCATAACCTTTCCCACAACGTTTGCAACCTTAGTAAAGCGTCCGTCATCAGTTTTTAAAAGTGTATGAAGTATTCGTCTCTGAACAGGTTTGAGTCCGTCTGTGATTTCCGGAATTGCACGGTCGCGAATTACATAGCTCGCGTACTGAATAAAGTTTGAATCGAATAAATTTTTTACGTATGCCATTTTCCCACCGGTTTTTATTTTAAAGCAAAAGAAAAATTTTATCTAGGGTGGGGAAAGCCTTCCCCTCGCTCCAGCTGCTGCGCATCTTCCGCTACCCCTTCCAGCGGGGGAAAGCCCCCGCAACGCCCCCTTTTTTTATAAAGCAGCGCCTTCGCAGCATAGCTGCTCGGAGACTCGCTTAAAACGCTCCACTGGAGCGTTTTACCGGCTAAAGCCGTCGCTCCCTAGATTTTGCACCACACTTTGCGACCGCAAGCCCTGCTTTTTGATATGTAGATATTTCACTCTTTTAATGGTAAAATATATTATCAGTTTTTTTGAGGTTTTTAATGCAGGGAACTGTTCAGGCTGGAACGAACAATACTTTTACTGTTGAATGTGATGACGATATAACGCGCCAATGTACCATTAAGGGCAAGGTTTTAAAATCTGACAGGCAGTTTTATAACCCTCTTGCTCCGGGCGATGTCGTTGAAGTTGAACCAGACCCAATAAACGAAGAAAAAGGGCAGGTGCTTTCGCTTCTGCCCAGGAAAAATACCTTTTTGCGCTGGAATGTAAAAGGCCGCTGTCCTCAGCTTCTGGCAAGTAACCTTGATTATCTTATTCTTGTTACAACTCCTGACGAACCGCCTTTCCGTCCCCGCTTTATTGACCGCGCCCTTGCTCAGGCAGAACATCAGGGAATTACTCCTGTTATTGTCTGCAATAAATATGATTTAGCCGAAAACATGCAGAATGATGACCGTCAGGCAGAGTTTGAAGAAATTGACCGCCGTCTTTCTATCTGGGCAGATTTAGGTTATAAGGTTCTGCGTCTTTCTGCAAAAACCGGCGAAGGAATGACAGAGTTTGCTGAACTACTGGAAAATCATACTTCGGCTTTTGTAGGGCAGTCCGGTGTTGGTAAGTCCAGCCTTATAAACGTAATGGACTCTACCTGCGTTCTTAAAACCGGAAGCCTTTCTAAAAAATACGGAAGAGGAAGCCATACCACAACAAAGGGAACTTTAATTCACCTTTCGCTCAATGAATCTTTGATGGAAGGCGTTCAGGGACGAAAGGCTCATATTATCGACACTCCGGGAATCCGCCGTTTTGTCCTGGATGATATTGAAGCCGGGGATTTGGCCCTTTACTTCCGCGAGTTTGAACCATTTATAGGAAAATGCAAATTCGGACTTGGCTGCTCTCATCTTACAGAGCCGGAATGCGCCGTTATTCAGGCAGTGCGTGACGGAAAAATTACCTCGGAACGTTACGACAGCTGGCAGCGCATTTCTAATGAAATCAGAACAGGCAGCTGGGAAGACTAATTTTTATTTTTAACTGAAAAAATTTATGAACGAAAAAACACTTACTGAAATAGATTATTTTAGAATCAGGGATGAAATTTCGCTTTTCTGTTTAAGTGAAGAAGGAAAGTACGACCTTCAGAACCGGGAGCCTTTTACAGAATCAAAAAAAATCGAGTTTTACAAAAACTGCAGCCGCGAATGGAAAGACTGGCTTTCGGCCGTAAAGGGAAGTCCTTTTTCTGCCTGGGGACCGGTGCACGGTCTTACTCCAATTATCAAGACAAACGGGGCCAGCCTTACTCTTGAACAGGTAAAGGCACTGGGAGAATTCTGTACAGCTGCAGAAAATGTAAAGGCTGCCGTCTTAAATCATAAAGAAGCGCTCAATTTAAAAGCTTTAACTTCTCAGGTGGAACTGCTACCGGATATTTCAGAAACTTCCAGAAAAATTTTCAGAATTATTACAAAAGACGGTGAGATGCGTGAACTGCCGGAAATTGCAGAAATCCGCTCAAAAATTGCCAGCCTCAACAGCCAGATTAAAAACATAATGAAAAAGTTTACCGGAGACCAGAAATATGCGGCTGTGCTTGAATCCAGTGTTCCGGTTTTACGCGGGGGCAGGCAGGTTCTTGCAGTTAAGGCAAATCAGCAGACCCGCATTAAGGGAATTATCCACGATGTTTCTGCAAGCGCCCAGACAGTTTTTATTGAGCCTGAAGAAGCAGTTTTTTGCAGCAACGAACTTATTCAAAAGGAATACGAGCTTCAGTCTGTAATTAAGCGCATTCTGACAGAACTCACTGCCGATTTACAGCCTTCAATTCCTGTAATCCGCGACAGCCTTCCACTTATGAAAATCTTTGACACGACGCTTGCCGCTGCCCGCTGGGGAATGGAACATTCATGCGTCTATGCGCAAAAATGCGGGAAGGAGATTGCGTCGGGTCACACTTATCATTCCGGGGCTGACTCAGAACCTCCGCTTTTGCTGCAGGCCCGCCATCCTCTTCTGGGTGAAAAATGCGTGCCGATCGATATCCGCTTTATGACGGGAAAACGGGTTCTTATTATTACGGGCCCAAATACCGGCGGAAAAACCGTCACCTTAAAAACTTTCGCCCTTCTTTCCATGCTCAATCAGTCGGGCTTCCCGGTTCCTGCGGGCGAGGGCACACGTCTTCCTGTTTTCTCCAACGTTTTTGCAGACATCGGTGACGACCAGAGCCTGGATCAGAGCCTTTCTACCTTCAGCGGCCACATGAAAAATATTGCCCACGCAATTAATGCCGCCCGCGAAGACACTCTTATTCTGCTTGACGAGCTTGGAAGCGGCACCGATCCTCAGGAAGGAACTGCAATTTCCATGGCAGTGCTGGACAAGCTGATTGAAAAGGGCAGCTTTGTCCTTGTTACAACCCACCAGGGCATTTTGAAAAACTACGGCTACACCAACGAGTCTTGCGTAAATGCCAGCGTTGAGTTTGATACAAATACTTTGTCGCCGTCTTACCGCCTTTTGATGGGCGTTCCCGGCGAAAGTCACGCGCTTGATATTGCCCAGAAGTCCGGTCTTCCCCGCGAAATCTGCCGTGCCGCCCGCGACTACATTGCAACCGAGCAGGCTGACGTTTCCGCCCTTATCCGCGGTCTCAACCAGAAGCACCTTGAGCTTGATAAAATGCAGTCTGCCGCCCGCCGCGAAGCCGATTTAATAGAAGAAAATAACCTGAAGCTCCGCGAAAAAGAAGTCGAACTTCGCCGCAAGGAGCACGAGCTTAAAAGCGGAAAGCAGCAGGAAATGTACGATTTCCTTGTTCATTCCCGCCGCCAGCTTGAAAATCTTGTCCGCCAGATTAAGGAAGGCGAGCTTACTCGCGAAAAAACTCTTGGCGTAAAGGGCTTTATTTCCGACCTTGAAAAAAATGTTGCCCGCCTTGATAAAAAAATTGAAGCCGAGGGCGAGGAACTAGAAAAAGCCGCCGAGGAACTTAAAAAAGCAAAGGAAAAGAGAAAGCATCCCGCTTCTAACAAAACGACAAAGAAAAAACTCAGCCTTGCAGAGGCCCTTAAAACCGCAACTTCTGTTACGGAAGATGAATCCGCGCAGGGCGCGGCCGGGGGATTAGGCACCGGCACTAAGGCAAGTGCCGGCAAAAATACCGCTGCCCCTAGTCTCGTATTTGAAGTGGGTGCCTCTGTTAAATCAAAGAATGGCGGGAATAGCGGAATAATCACCGGTTCTGCAAAAAAGGGAGTCTGGCAGGTTCAGTTCGGCAGTATAAAAATGACAATGAAGGAAAAAGACCTTCAGCTTGTTAATGCCCCTCAGAATCTTGTGCCTTCTTACAGCGTAGATATGGCACCTAACGTTTACGAATACGGCGATAACGTTATCGTGGAAAAAGAAGGCACCCGCCCGGTTTACGAACTCCGACTTCTTGGAATGTACGCCGAAGAAGCTGTTAAAGCTCTTGAACGGCAGATAGACTTGTGCGTGCTAAATAATTTTGACCACTTCAGCGTAATTCATGGAAAGGGCAACGGAGTTTTGCAGCAGGCTGTCCGCGACTATCTTTCCCACAGCCCTGCCGTTGCCGATTTTGAATACGCCCCGGCAGAAGACGGCGGCGCCGGCAAGACTTACGTGACTTTGTGCAAATAGAGGAACTTCAGATGAAACTTCTGATACTTTGGAGAACTAGAAAAAATGGCGCGAGCGGAGATTGTTTTAGAAAAACGTCTCTCATATTTTGGAAAGATAAAAAATAGCGCGAAGGAGTATAGCGTGGGGCAAAAACATTCTATTTTTGTCTGCCGCGATAGCGGCGCATTCAATAGTTTCCTTACAAAAATAGCATGTAGCGCGGTACCGCGCGGTTTTGTACCACGCTATGCGACTGGGAGCTATTTTTTTTTGTAGGAATAATTTTTAAGGGAGATGTTTTATATGGAATGGTTTGAATCTGAAGATTTCTGGAAAAACTACGGCCCCATTATGTTCGACGAAGCCCACTGGGCAGAAGCTCCAGCTGTTGCTGACCGAGTAAAAAAACTTGCAGGTCTGAAAGACGGAGACACCATTCTTGATGCCGGCTGCGGAGTAGGGCGCATTAGTGTAGAACTGGCTGCTCTGGACCTTAAGGTAACCGGCACTGATATAATTCAGGCTGAACTTGATACCGCCGCAGAATCTGCCCGTGATGAAGGCGTTGAAATTGAATTTGTAAAAGCCGATATGAGAAAGTGGTGCCGCCCGGCCGCCTTTGACTGCGTTGTAAACCTTTATACTTCCTTCGGCTACTGTGACACTGTCGAAGAGGACATGGCATATTTAAAGAATATGTGTGACTGCGTGCGGGAAGGGGGCACTTTCATTTTTGAAGGCACTACCCGCGAAATTGCCGCCATGTATTTTACCGAAGGCGAATGGTTCGAACGTGCCGGTTACACAGTTCTTACTGAGTTCGGTGTTGTCGGCGCCTGGGAAGGCCTCCGATCCAAATGGATATTAATCGATAAAGAGGGAATGCGCCCCCGCATAGAACACGAATTCGTCCAGCGCCTTTACCCTGCAAGCTTCCTCCGTGATAAGCTTTTAGAATTCGGCTTCAGCCAGGTTCAGGTTTACGGAGACTGGGAAGAATCTCCTTACGACCACAAGGCCGCTACCTGCGTAATTGTCGCAAAGATGTAGAAGGAATTCATAACTTCTTATAGCCTCAGTTTCACAAGAAAACTTCCTGCACTTCCGATACAGACTCCTCCGCAAAAGCCGAACAAAAAGTATCTTGCCTTAAGCTTTGATGGCGGATTTTGCAGGGCAAAGTTCTGACCGTTACAATATCCTTCCTTATAGCCGCACTTCCAACCGGCAGAATAGGCTTCTTTTATATAGTTTTCCGAAAGGGCGTTCAGTTCATTTACAAGGTTCTGGACTTCTGCATCCGTCCAAAGTCTTTCTGTAAATTCGTTCTGCGTCTTTTCTGTACTTACTGGCAAGCTCTGTGCATTCAGCATTGCAAGCGTCACCGTAAAGGCCGTAAGGCATACCAGAACCTTTTTTAACTTCATTTTTACCCCCATTTGCATTTTGTTTTTTCAGGCAGAGTGCAAGGGCGGCGGCAGCCCCCGCAAAGAAAAAGGCTGAAAATTGTAATTTCATAAGTCAGTTATTTTAAGGTACCTTCCCCGGGTTCAGATTTAAACTTCTGAATCCGGGGATTTTTTGTACTATCTGGCCATAAAGGGCTTTCTACTTTGCGGTAAAGTCGAAAGCCTTTTATGGCAAAGGGCTTTCAGTTTCAGAGCAAAGTTGAAAGTACCAGGTGTTAAAAGTGAAAGGGCTTTGCCGCAAAGTAGAAAGCCCTTTGCTCTAAAAGTCTTTGGGGTTTGCAGAAAAGCACAAAGTCCTATGCTCTAAAGCCCGGTAACCTTGGTTATTAATTCTCATATTATATATAACAATTTATTAATATTTGTTATTATTTGAAAAATTTTTGGAGAGAAAAAGTGAGTAATTTTAAAACATGCCTGTATTCAAACAGTCAGGTATTAACAAGGAAACA
>NZ_JHVB01000012.1 GCF_000619925.1 Treponema sp. C6A8
TCCACGTATATCAGAATGGTCAAATGCCGGTTAGTTTCTGCCTGCTACTTCCATTTTTTTATTCTCTATTGACAAAGGCACAACATATCAAATTATAGGGATTAACTTAGATTTTCACATAAAATGCATGTTTATGATGATGAAATGCAGTTTTTCTTGTGAGCCTTAAGCTTTTTGATTGCCCAGTCGTAGTGACTTGAAGTTGAACTTACAAAATACGAACCTAAATCTGTAGTACCAGTCCAGGCAAAATACTTTTTTGTGAAAAGTTCTTCGTTGGTGTATTGTTCAACAAGGGCAAGCACTTTTTTGTGACTTTCAGCAAGCATTTTCTTTGCATCTTCAAAACTTGTCTTCTGATGACGATTCCAGAACATAAGGTTCATTGCACCGTAAGTTTTCCAGCTGTACTCAGACGGCAGAAAAGCAATTGCAGATTTTGCATCAGGATTGCTTTTATTGTTTTCGATAAATTTAATCATCAGCTGATGCCATTCATAAAGGTGAATAAGAAGGTCGCGTACATTTTTATCGCGGCTCCAGTGCGCTTCTTTTTTGCTTGCATCACCCGAAAAATCGAAGGGGCTTGCAAGTTCCTTTTCACTCAATTCATCAATCATTTCATTCAGCTTTGCATAATTTTCTCTTGCTGCAGAAAGCAGTGATTCTTTGTCTCGTGGTCTTGGCATTGTCTCTCCTTTTAAAATTCCGCGTCAGTGTCATTACATCGAAGTAATAAACCCAACAATTCATGTGAATAAACTTTTGGCTTATCTGATTCCCGAACAATTTTCCATAGCCTTGCAGCAGCCTTAAGCCGTTCTGAAAAGACTACCGTTGCCTGATCGGCACAAAAATCTTTTACGAACTTGTTCCATTGTAATGCTGATCTGTCGTATTTTGCATAAGTTTTTTTGCCGTTATAAATTTCTAAAAGATCGCCCAGAGTAAAGCTTGTGTCGCAACTTTCTTTTACTTTTTTGACGGTGGCAACCATGTCTGCATTGAACTTAAAGTTCTGAAGACCTGTCTGACTGGCAAAAAAATCTCTAAATCGGTTTCCAAAGGTAAAACCGCATTCAATCACTCCGGTCGATAAAGTCAAGCCTGAAGCGGATATGGTTACTATTCTTTCATCTCTGGCTTTTTTCTTCCGTATCTTTTTTTGCGGTAAAATTTTTACGCCTGCAAAATATGATTGAATAACTTTGTTCAGTTCAATCTTTCCACCATCATATTTAAGTCCGAGTGAGCGGCAGATTTTTATGAGTTCCTCGCGATACCAGTAATATTTTGAAAACTCTTCAAAGCTTTTGATTTCATCAAATTCCGGTCGTATCATTTTACTTCATCTTATGCGCAGTAATTATTGTATAATTGTAAGAATTAACGGTAATTCTTATTCCGTCAATCTCGCAGTACCAGTTTTTCCCCTGTTTGTAGATGTTACAGCCGGGAGAAAGAATTTTTTTTCTGCAATATTCAACCGGGTCTGAATCAGTTGCAGTTTTATCAAGCCCAAGGTTCCGCCTGATTCTGTCTGCTCCCATTTCCGTCGTGTGGATTTTTGCAATGTTGTCTAAAAGGATTTGCTTGTTTTCCATTGGGGTATCTCCTAAATTTTTTTCACCGGATGGCGGATTACAGTTTTGAGTTTTTCCACTGCGGTCTTTCGCGGGTCAGAAAGATAAATTTCATGATGAAGCCGCGTATCCGTAAAATCATTTTCGTAACCGCTATACATTAAAAAATCATTCATCAGCTTTATCGAAGCAGGCTCTTCGTCATATGAACCGACATGCATAATTTGAACACATTTGCCCTCGCTGATTTTCAATAACTCTGCGCGCGAACAGTCCAGACCTTTCTTTTTTGTCACTTCCTGAACAGCCCAGTCAAAATCCACTTTTGTCACAAAGTCCGGTAAGCGCATTACGGAAATCCAGTAGAATGACTCTTTAGCTGAATAATCACATCCGTCCGTGCCGTCCT
Source organism: Treponema sp. C6A8 (assembly GCF_000619925.1). Classification (GTDB taxonomy): domain Bacteria; phylum Spirochaetota; class Spirochaetia; order Treponematales; family Treponemataceae; genus Treponema_D. Next base: position 1,993 of record NZ_JHVB01000012.1, read on the forward strand.
GCCACCAGAACCCTTCCAGAGGCGGAACAACATAGTCGAAATAGCCCTCAATTCTGTGGTCACCTTTTTTGCTCATTTTGATTGTGTACGAAATAGCATATAAAAGACCTACGGCTTTCTGATAGTCACCGCCTTCTTCGTTTGGGTTACCCTTTCCGCGTACTGCGACATACTGCATTTCAGGTACAGTTACAATCTGAGCTTTCTTTGGTGGAAGATAAAATTCCTTGTATTCTTTCTTAAAATCAAATGCCATAATATTACTCCTTCTGTTTTATGCCCCAATTTTACCATCCAATTCTTGACAACTATCTGTCAACAATTCAAAATAAAAACATGAAAATTGACAGATTGGTAAGCATCATAATGCTTCTTCTTGAGAAAAAACGGATGAGCGCTCATGAACTTGCAAAAAGCTTTGAGGTTTCCGAGCGAACAATTTACCGCGACATTGAATCAATCAACCTGGCCGGGATTCCGGTTTGTGCTGTTCCGGGAGTTGGCGGAGGCATTGAAATTCTTCCGTCGTATAAAGTGGATAAAAAAGTCTTTTCTTCAGATGATCTTTCGGCGCTTCTTATGGGCTTGTCCAGCATTTCAGGAATGATAAAAAGTGACGAACTTGCAGCCGCAATGGCAAAAATAAAAAGCTTTATTCCAAAGGAAAAAGCTGATGAGATTGAACTAAAGGCTAGTCAGATTATAATCGATATGAAACCCTGGTACGGAAACGAAAATATTAGGCCCTATCTTGAAATTCTCAAAACTTCACTGCAAAAAAATAAGCTTGTTTCCTTTTCATATTTTGATGGCAGCAGCAATAAGACAGAACGCACTGTGGAACCATACCGGCTTGTACTGAAGGGAATCAACTGGTATTTTTACGGCTTCTGCCTTGTACGAAAGGACTGGCGGATTTTTAAGCTTTCGCGTATGACAGAACTGAAAATCACAGAAGAAGATTTTTCCCCGCGCGAATATAAAGCACCTGTCCTCGATTTTGAAAATGTAAATCCAGAAACAATAACGGATATAAAACTGCGTATTCATAAATCAAATATTGACCGCATACTTGATTATTGCTCACAAGACCAGATTATTCCCGATGGTGACGAACATTTTATTGTAAGCTATCCTTTTGTCGAAAGTGATTATTCCTATGATATGCTTCTTTCAATGGGAGAAAATTGTGAATGTCTTGAACCGGCTTTTGTCCGCGAAAAGATTAAGATGAAAATAAAAAAGCTGGCGGCTTTATATGAAAGCTCACCAGCTGTCTCTTAAGTTTACCCTACCCTAAAATAACTGACCGGGAAGTTTTAATTTTTCCTTGTAAGGAAATTTTGCATCGAAAGCTTCAAAAGCCTCCGGGTTTTCTTCTGCCACAAAATAGCCTTTTGGCGGGCAATAAGTGCCTTTTCTTCCGTTCAGGAAACCTGGAATAAGTTCCTGTGCAAGGAAATATGGTACTTCTGCGTCCTTTGGCTCTCCGTGATAGTGAATTCCAAGCTTACATGCCAGGTCAAATCCTGCATGCTTGTAGAATTCGTAATTTCCTTCCATACAGAGAAATCCGATTCCCATTTTACGGGCCTTTTCAATTGAATATTTCAAAAGAGCAAGACCATACCCCTTCCTTTTGTAATCAGGACTAATGCTGATTGGCCCGAAAGTCCAGGTATGCAGGATTCCGCCTTCATCAAGCTCAATCTCTGCCTTTGAATACATCACGTGCCCGATGATTTTTCCATCAGCTTCCATAACTAGGGAAAGCTCAGAAATAAAATCAGGGTTATTCCGGTAGCAGTGAAGAACATAATGCTCACTACAGCCAGGACGATAAACGTTCCAGAAAGAATCTCTGGTAAGATTTTCTACTGCTTCATAATCGCGTGGCTCTTCCACGCGGATAGAATAATTGTTGTTCATTGTTATCTCCAGGAATTGTTTTAGGGGTTTTTTGAAATACCCGTTTTTGAGCCTAAAACAAAAACCTTGAAAGACCCGCCCAAAAAGAATTGAAATTCGACCTTAGTCGTTCCAGTCTTTCAAGGCTTTAAGCAATGAACCAACTTTTGCCAGATTTTGACATCCAGCCTCCTTAAATTGAATTACCTAATTATACGCCTGAAATCAAATTAAAGAAAGAATTTTCAGACAAGATACAGAAGGAAATGATTCTTGATTCCTCAAAGACAAAGGAAGCTGTTAATTACTGCCTTAACCGCTGGCAAAACCTTGAAAGCTTCATAAAATATCCAGAAGCAACGTTCTCGACTAATTTTGCGGAGCGTAGTGTAAAAAGCTGGGTAATGGCTAGACGCAACTTTCTTTTCAGCGGTAGCGGTAAGGTTACCGTGAAACATTGAAATCACGCCTTATAAGATTCGTGGAGAATGGATTTAAGGTGTGTTATAATTTGGTAAACTTAAAATTGATTTGGAGATAACATTTAAGCTTGAAGATCTTTCAGTTCCCTGCGTGACTCAATTTTGAGTTTTTTGAAAATTGTTGCCATGTGGCGTTTTACAGTTTCTACGCTGATGAATAATTCTTCAGCAATCTGGACATTTGAATAACCGCGGGCTGCAAGGCGGGCCACTTCTTTTTCGCGAGAAGAAAGGACGTCAAAGGGGGCTTCTTTGTTTGTCTGATTTATCGAATCATCATTCTTCTTTTTTGAAAATGGTAGTAAAATCAACTTAATTAGAATTCCCATAAGAGCTGGACGAAGCTTTACAAAAATCATTATAAAAAAAGCTGTTGAAGAAATTGAGGAAATGGTCTCTTGATCAGCTTGCTGCAACAGTTCGAAATCAGAAATCAAAATTAGGATTTTTACAACTGAGACAAAGGACCCGCTTAGGATTGCAAATTTTGATATCTGGACTGGAAAATCAACCTTGAACTGAGCCACCTTTTCTTTTAGAAGAATTGCAGGAATCATAAAAACTACAATTCCAGCAATCACAAGAATACTATCTATCAGCATAAACTATTCCGAATCACAAAGCAGAGAAACTTTACTTTCTACAGGAAGCAAAACCAGATTAAGAAGCAAAGCATAAATAAGCGGGACGCAGGCAACGGTAAAGTTTACTCCGAGCGCAGAACGATCTTCAAGATGAACAAGCATTCCCATAAAGCCGCCTAGTGTCGTCATTATTCCTTCGAGAATCAGAAGTGTACAAAAAGTTTTTATTGAATTTACTGATAATGCTTTTTGTGAAACTGAAACCTTTTGATTCTTAAAAACACATTTTAACGCGCTAAAAAAAATCTTGAAGTTACCGGAAATAGTAAGCAGCAAAAATGTCGGGATGAAAATATAAATCAAGCCGGGAAGATCTCTAAGATAATAAAAACTCAAAGGTTCCTGCTCAGTGTGATTAATTGTACTTGTAAACATAACCAATAAATACAAGCCTACAATCAAAGCTATAGAAATCAAAATTTTAAATGTTTTCAGAATGATTTCTTTTTTTGAAAGGCTTGCAGTTTTATTTTCTGCATCGCTTTCTTCTGTCATAACATTTATGATATTGCGGCGAAGCTTGGCTTTTAGGGTTATAAGCATCATTCCAAAGAAAGCAAGATAATAAAATGAACAAATTATAGTCGCAAGGTTTGGTCCTAGACTCTGGCATTCATCAATATTCAGATAGAAATAAATTGCGCTGATGAGCATAAAAAAACTTGAAACAAAAATCAGAGCCTTAAATGAAAAACTAAGTGATGTTTCCATTTTTTTTAGTTCTGGCAATTCTGTTTTATTTATTGTTTTTGTAGATGAGAAAATTTTAATGAAAGATTTTCCATATCCTGAAAGAAAAATCATCATTGCAAGAATCAGTAAAACTCCAGGCAACAAGACCGGCTCAATTATTTCCCATACGAAACCACCGCTTGTAAGACTGCACATAGTCGCAGTTAAACAAAGCACCCCAAAAGATAAAAGAAATTCGATAATCATAAGTCCCCCTTTCGAAAGTAGCCGGCTTGCCATCGAATATCTAAATTATCTATCTACAAACTGATAAATACAAGATACAAAAAGTTGTAATTTGAGTTGTAAACTAAATGTCAATTGACGCTTACAAAAGTTCCTCGTCCTGCCATTTGTTCAGGGCAAAGATGACCGCAATTTTTCCGTCAAGAATTCCCTGATTATTGGCAATGCATACAAGGGGCAGTCTTTTAGGACACCGTGATTCTTATAATCCGAGAGTGAGAAGCGTAACGCTGTCGTTGGATTATAAGTTTCCCTGTACTGCCTTAAGCTTTTTGCCTGAAGATTAACTTCTGCCTTTACCTCAATAGGAACAATTTCATCATCATTTTGGAAAATAAAATCCACTTCTGCAGTGCTACTCTTTGATGACCAGTAATACGGCTCAATTCCAAACTCACTTATAAGCTGCTGGCAGACAAACTGCTCAGTTAATGAACCCTTAAATTCTGTAAAAAGCCTGTTACCTTCCAGCAAAACTTTGCCACTGAGATTTGTCATACTGCACAAAAGTCCTGTGTCCAAGATAAAGATTTTGAAAGCTTCCAAATCCTCGTAGGCTTTTATAGGAATTCCAGGTTTGTTTATGCGGTGAACCTTTATAAGAAGTCCTGCGCTTTTAAGCCAGTTGATTGCATTTTCATATTCACGTGCTCTGGCACTTTCTTTTACTACTGAATACAAAAACTTCTTATTTTCTTTTGCAAGCTGGCTTGGGACAGAATCCCATACCTGCCTGATTTTATTTGCCATTTCGTCTGTTGTGTGCTTTGAAACATCATTTTCGTAAGTTCTGAGAAGTTCCTTTTGAACACGGCGCACTTCATTAAAATCATTTGTTTCAACCCATGTAGAAACGGCTTCGGGCATTCCGCCAATGAAAAAATAATATCTTAAGAATTCAGTGAAATCATGAGAGAAAGATTTTATAAGCTCCATATCTGGATTTTTTGAATTGATAAGAGTTGCGTGCTGTTCTTTTCCTATCGCCATTAAGAACTCAGTGAAGGAAAGCGGATAAAGATTTAAAAAATTGACCTTGCCGACAGGAAAGGAAATTCCTTCATGCAGTGAAACTCCCAAAAGGGGCATTAAAAAGATTTTCCAGAGCAGGGTTTTCCTGACAGAAAAGATAAGCTGTATTTTTATAATCAAGCCTGCCGAATTCCTTCATAATCCAGGTTTTGCCAGTTTGTCTGGCACCCTGTAAAATAAGCGGCTTTCTTGTTCTGGAAGTTTTCCATTTTCGCAAGTCTTCTATAATTTTTCTATACATTCTGCTCTCTTTTAATCACGAAATTCTAACGACTTTTATGCATACTTATCACAAATATCGAAGGACTTTTTAGGATTTTATCACGAAATCCTAAGGACATTTTGAGGCATAAGAGACGGAATGTCAATCATTAAAAAAATTTGAATGAAGCAGATTCAGACAAGATACCTGTTTTTGCCGATGAAATGCAAATAGATATCCAGACCAATTTAAATTGAAAGGTGGGAAAATGATTGACATTATAAAATAACATCGTTATATTAACCTGGTTATAATGGAGGATCTATGAAAATTCTTGTATTAAACGGAAGTCCGCGAAAGAATGGTAATGTATCAAAAACACTTAAAAAAGAAGTTGAAAAAATATCGCAAAAATATTCTGCCAGAGAGAATGTTTTAATCATTTGGGAGAATGCAGCCGAATTAGATTTTGATTTTTGCAGGGGATGCATGGCCTGTCGTTCCAAAAAAAACTGTATCCTTCCAAACGACGATGCTCACAGGATTGCAGAAGAAATAAATCACTGTGATATGATTTTTGTTGGCACTCCAGTTTACTGGGGAAATATGAACGGAAAACTAAAATCACTTTTTGACCGTCTTGTTGGAGTCTTGATGGCAGAATCAAAATTTGGCATACCCCTTCCTCTTCAAAAAGGGAAAAAGGCAGTTGTAGTAACAAGCTGCACAACCCCTTTTCCCTTCAATTATATCTGCGGTCAGAGCTCAGGCGCCTTCAGAGCAGTTAAAGAAGTCCTGAAAAGCTCCGGCTTCAGAATTGTAAAAAAAGTAAACTTATCGAATACAAAAGTCACAAAAAAAATCAGCTAACTCATAGTTTTTATAGTTTTTTACAGAAAAAACCATGATGATTACAGTAAAAAGCAAACTTTTTTGTTCCGCTGATTTTGAAGCGAGCCTGGGCATTCTCTTCCGGGTAGAGTTTTTTGATTTCCAGACCATCCTGACGCATTGTGGAGTCAGACAACTCGCCTATTCTTCCATAAATTGCTGTCCCCAGGAACACATGGCATCCAGAATTGGAATTACCGATTTGCCAAGTTCTGTCAAACTGTATTCAGTTTTTGGAGGAACAACCGCGTAAACCTTGCGGTTAATTGATAAATCAGGACTGCAAGACCAAGTTAGAATCTCGCAGAAAAAATACTGCGAGATTTTTTATTCCCACTTAAAATTCATTTCTTTGCAACGACTGCAGGCATCTTCGAAGCCGAGTTTTTTATACAGCTGATATCCCATCGGAGCTGCCTTGAGTTCAAGGAAATCAAGATTCTGAGTTTTACCAAAATCCATAATCTGCTTGATGACATTGCCGGCAATTCCCTGGCGTCGTTTTTCTGGAACAGTATAAACATTCATAATATTTCCAATACGTCCATGAGGAAAATTTGGATTTGCAGGCTTTTCCAGAATCTGCAAAAAAGCAATTGAAATGATACGTTCATCTTCCTCTGCCGCAAAAACATAACAATCGCGGTTCAGATGATTTGGAAGATATTCCTGAAGCTGGGTTTGGATTGCGGCTTCCATTTCTGAAGTCTGAGGCCCAATGTCTTCCCGGATAAATTCCATACGACATCTTATAATTTCATCAAGTTCATTCAAATCTGCTTTTTTGTAATTAATCATTTATACCTCGCTCTTTAATTATAATAGATATATTCTCACTAGACACTATGCTAATTCAAATTTCGTGCTATTCTATTTGTAGAGGTATAAAAACCAATGAAATACATACTCCGCTGCTTAAAAAAGTTTTATAAAATATTTGTACTAATCTTAATTCTAAGCTGCGCAAACACAATGCCGGCATTTTCAGAAAACGACGATGATATCTGCATTTCTATAGACTCTTTTTACTTGAACCTTGGCTGGGGGCTTACTTACACTCCAAAAAATATAGATAAAAACCAGACTATTTTTCCGCTTTTGAAATTTGTGGAAGAGCACTATGAAGAACTTTCTAAATCAAAGCATGAATATCTGGCATGGATTGAAAACTCCAACGATAAAAATTTTCCATATAGGATGCAGATTATTGATAATGAGGCAGAAAAACCAAAAACAAGATCTTTCCGCTTAAAAAAAGAAGAAACTTGTATTTATATATTGATGAAAATACTTTCGGAAGAAATTTGCGGAGAAGAAAAAGTAAGTATAAAAGAAGAACCCCTTTCACTTTATCTGGTTGCAGAAAAAATTGACAGAGACAGTAACAAGCCATGCAATTCTGGAAATCGATAAGAGAAAATAATAGAATATTTATGGGAAGATATGATTTGCACTTGCAAGGGTGTATAAATTAAGAGGTAAGATCATGAAAGTATTAATTTTAAACGGAAGCCCGCGGGTAAACGGAAACACAACAGTTGCAATAAACGAACTCGCCAAAATTTTTGAGCAGGAAAATATTGAAACAGAAACACTACAGATTGGGAACAAAGATATTCGTGGCTGTATTGCCTGCGGTTCCTGCGGAAAAACTGGAAAATGTGCTTTTGATGATGCAGTAAACGAAATCGCATCTAAGTTTGAAGCCACAGATGGTCTTATCCTTGCAAGCCCAGTTTACTATGCCTCTGCAAATGCAACACTTATCGCCTGTCTGGACAGACTTTTTTACAGTACCCACTTTGATAAAACAATGAAAGTTGGTGCCAGCGTTGTTGTTGCCCGCCGCGGCGGATGTTCTGCAACATTTGACGAACTGAATAAATACTTTACAATCTGCGGAATGCCAGTTGCTTCAAGCCAGTACTGGAACAGTCTTCACGGCCGCGAAAAAGGCGACGCTGAACTTGATGCCGAAGGCCTGCAGACCATGCGTACTCTTGCCCGCAACATGAGCTTTTTAATGAAGAGCATAGCCCTCGGAAAAGAAAAGTTCGGCCTTCCTCAAAAAGAAGAATGGACTCCAACTCATTTTATCAAAAAGTAAAAGTGCTATATGAGAAGCCTATGAAATTTCCAATTATTTTCCCGCATTATAGAACTGGTGACCGAGACAGCATATATGATTATGATTTATCGATAGCTCAACAGGATAAACAGTTAATTTTTACAAGTGTCATAATTGAAAATAACGGAAACGGTGAATACAGCAATATATATACACACTTTAAAGAACTACGCCTGAAAGAAGACTTTTTTCAGAATTATTCAAAAGAAGAGTTTTTGAATGTCTTAAAATTTTTAACCGATGTAGAATTCAAAATTCCAGGAACACTAAAATTCAATAAAAAAGGAACTACAACTATCTGGAAAAATTACCGGGATATAAACGAACTAAAAGCAAAAGAATATTTTATAAGCTGGAAGGAATCCTGAACTTGTAAATTGCAATAATTATTTATTAAAATGAAAAATAATGAAAAAACTGATTGCAATTTTTACACTTATTTTTACCGCCAGCCTTTCGCTTGCTTTTTCCCAAAACTATAATAATGGCAATGGAACAGTCATAGCCGAAGAAACCTGGGGCGATAACGAGTTGCAGATAGTTCGGCGTAAGCATGTGCAAACCATAAAAATGGCTGAAAATATAGATTTTCCAGAAAAAAACAAAGCTCTCTGGGAACATTACAGCTATCTGTATGAGACAAAATACTGCCTTATTCAAGAAGGGGGCATATTCCCTCTTATTAACGACTGCTCAGGCAAAGTCATTCACATTATGGAAATACTAAAAATCAGCAGGGCGGACGAAGAACCTTATTACACATACTATGTAGAAGTTGAAGGCAAGAAAGGATATATGTTCGCAGAGGAATGTGATTTCTACGATAAAGGGTACTGGGCAGTTGTCGGACGTATAAACAGTTCTGGAAAGCAGTGGACTATCCGAAATGCCAGATATAATGGTTGGTTTTGGGTAAAGGAACGACTTTTTGTAAGAGACAAGCCCGGCATAAATGAAACAAACAAGATTTATTTGTTCTACAAGGATGAAGAACTCCCCGGGGAAGAACAGTGGGGTACGGAAATAGAAGTTATAAATGCGACCGAAGAAGAAGAAATTATCGATGGAAAGTCAGGTCGCTGGCTGGAAATTGTATATAACGATATACGAGGTTGGGTTTTTGAAGGCTATGTAATCTGTGATTTAGAATTTGGATGGACACCAGAAGATCATTTAGAGCTGCAGTTTACCTGTGGATATAGATAATTAAAATAAATCCAGCATCGAATCAAGGTAAATTGCTTCACGCACTTCCAGCTGGCACTCTGGTTTTGTCATATAGTACAGTAGAAATTCCAGCACGACTGCACTTCCAAGTCCTCGACCTTCTATCTTAAAATTTGAAAATCCCAGCGGAATATAGGTTTTCTGAATATCTTCAATACTGATAAATGCCGGATTTTTCATTGCAAGGGAGAACTTATAACCGTCTTGCCCGCCAGGAGCCCTGCATTTATGTTCTGACACCTCTTCACCAAGATTTTTACGGCTCACATTTTCATAACAGCGTTTACGATTTTTACAGGCAAAATCACAGCATTCATTACAAAGGAATTCAACTTTATCTTTCTGATTTTTCAAAAGAGATGAAAGACGCTCAAAACTCTTATTCAGGCGAAAATCCGGAACAACATATTCAAATTCCCTTCTATTCAATTCCGCTTCAAAATCATCAAAATCTGTAATTACCTTTGTAGTAGAAGAAACAAGATAAAGTTCCGGATAATTTTCCTTAAGATAGTCCGTCAGTAAATCCGAATGCACGATTACACCGTTCTTTTCTTTTTTTGTAGAAGAAAAAAGTTTGCAAAGCTGGTTGCATTTTTTATCTGACAGATGCTCTTTTTTCAGAAGTGAATTACTGAAGGTAAGACGGGCAGAAATTCCATATTCATTCATCAGAGCAATAACGTCATCCGGGGCAGCATCTCCAAATCCAACCCGTCCCCCACCCCACAGGCAATCCATGGGTGCTCCATAAATCGAACCAATATCACACCATTCGTAAAACCAGTTCCGATGCTCTCGCCACAAAGGAAGAAAGCCCTTATAAAGTTCGTAAAATTCAAAGAGGCCTGGAAGATGATAATGCATATTTTTATCTTGATACAAGTTATCTAAAAAGACAAGTAATCAAAACATCTTAAAAATTATTTCAGAAAATGATATTATGAAAATCGTAATTTTTGATGAGAGTATGCCCCATTGCTGCAGGAGTATGATTTATGACATTACCGACAAAACCCGATTTTGACCATGAAAAAATCAAACAGGCCGTAAAACTGATGTTCGAAGCCATTGGTGAAGACACAAACCGTCCCGGTCTTGCTGAAACTCCTGACCGCGTAGCAAGAGCCTTTGAAGAAATTTTTGAAGGCTGTAAATATACAAACGAAGAAATCGCAGAATATAATAAAGTTCTTTTTGATAATCCGGCAACCGGAATTGTCGTTGAAAAAATTGAAGGTCCCGGCTTGAACGGAATGTGTGAGCATCACCTGCTGCCAATGTATGACATGACAGTTTATATCGGCTATATTCCAAAGGGAAAAGTAATCGGACTTTCAAAACTTGCAAGAATTGCCGAGCTTTGCGCAAAACGCCCTAGCCTGCAGGAAAAAATTGGAATGGACATTGCAGAATGTGTACAACTGGCAACAGGAGCAGAAGACGTTGCCGTTGTCATAACAGCAAAGCACGGATGCATTCAGTTCCGAGGCGCAAAAAAAGACGTAATTACAAAAACAGCTGAACTTACTGGAAAATTCCTGTCCGGAAGCAAACTACGCGCTGAATTCTACCAGCTGATTCAGGGACAGCTGTAAAACTCAGGTGAATACGATTTATAATTTCTCTCCGTGTTTTTCTTCCATTTCGGCAATTTCTGCCCGAAGAGTTTCCTGCAAGGCTTCATCATAACCTGTAAGTGCTGCAAAAGGAAGAAAGATTTTTGCTCGCTGGGAAAGAGGCATACGGTTAGAAAGGGAATCATAATTCCACTCGTGATTTATGATGTCTGAGTAATCTTTTTCAGTTTTCATGCCTTGTGCCCTCCTATCTGCTGATTGCGGTCTATGGTTGTTGCACCTTCTTCCAGATTCATTCCCTTTAGGATTGCATTCTTTCCATATTTTTTGATGATTTTAAGACGCGCTTTTTGAAGGCTGTCTTCTTTTTCCTGATTTAAACCGCCTTCTTTTTTATCAACTTCATCAAAAAGACCTGGCTGACGTTCGCTCAGAGGTTTAACTCCATTGGCAGTAAGATTTACACGGCGTACAAGCCAGAGGGGATTCACAATCTTTTCAAAAAGCGAGACAAAGCCTTCTACAATAATTTTTGAAGAATTCGTTTCACTCCCAAAAGTCCAGCTTCCGTGAACGGGCTTTGGAACTTCGCGGCCGTAATAATCACTGACAACTTCGCCATCAAAATCTTTAAGATTAAGACTTTCAATATCATATACCACATAAAGCGTAAATGAATCTGCAACGAACTCTTTTTTGAACAAATCAAGAGCAAGAAGTTCTGCCATCTCGCGCACAATGATTTTTGCTTTTTCAAAAGTGTAAGGCTCGTGAAGAACCTGACCGCTACCAAAACTTTTTGCCTGAGATTTGTATTTTTTAATATCCTTCATCCCCACAGGTTCAAGTCCCCATGCGTGATCCATCAGAATTTCAGCATCAATTCCAAACTCGTCATACAAAATCTCGGGATTCGAAAGAGAAGTTCGGGCAATATCTCCCATAGTGCGAATAAAATATTTTTCAAGCCGGCGGGCTGTCCCCTTCCCTACCCTCCAGAAATCAGTTATTGGCTGATGATTCCAGAGCTGGCGGCGATAAGACGGAATATCAAGTTCTGCAATGCGAACTCCGTCCTTATCTGCGGGAATATGCTTTGCAACAATATCCATTGCAATTTTACAAAGATAAAGATTTGGCGCAATTCCAGCCGTTGCAGTAATGCCGGTTTCTGAAAGGACATTGTGAATAACTTTTACAGCAAGCTCGTGAGCCGTCAAATTATAGAAAGAAAGATAAGATGTGGCATCTATAAAAACTTCATCAATTGAATAAACGTGAATATCTTCTGGCGCAAAGTATTTCAGATAGACATTATAGATTCGGGTTGAATACTGAATATAAAGCGCCATTCGCGGAACGGCCACAATATATTCAAGTTCCCTGCCGGTCTGCCTTTTGATTTCGCGGGCTTTTGCTTCTACCTCAAAAAGTCGTGAACGACCGCTCAGTCCGTAAGCTTTCAGGGCCGGTGTTACAGCAAGACAGATTGTTTTACTCGTGCGGCTTTTGTCTGCAACTACAAGTTTAGTCGTCAATGGATCCAGTCCGCGTTCACGGCATTCTACAGAGGCATAAAAAGTTTTTAAATCAATTGCGATATAGGTTTTGTTGTCCATTGATTATTCCGCACTGGGGATGATAAATAGTATAGCGTAAATTTTGAGATTAAAAAATTAAGTTTGCACGATACCTTTATACCGATTTACCTAGTATTTACCGCAATACCGCAATATGATTAACTGTTACGGTATATACCGAATATCTAGGTAGACACTGATGATTATTCAGGGCAGTTTAGAAAACAGAATTACAACTACCAAATTCCACCTATTGCAACAACTACTGTTATCCACCAGGAAAATTAATATGCAGGAAAACGAAAATGCTTCCGCGTGGAACCATGCTTTGCTCCGCCAGCTTTTCGCTCGCCGCAAGCTGCGCTTGCTCTGTAGGCTTCTTTACGCGTTGTGTGCCCCTCATCGTGAAAAAAGCGTCGCAAATCATGAACCCCCGCTACGCATTTTCTTGTCCTACAAATTTGCAGTGCCGTTTCTTAAGCACCGTTCACAATTGTCAGTCCCCACCCGGCGGGAGAAACGGAGGGCTTGTTCGGGAGCGAAGCGGACGAATGAGCGTTAGCGAACCCGGAGTTGCGACTAGGAAATTGGCCCCCGCCCATAATTTTTTTTCCGGATTTTCAAAAATTCAAAAAAGGGGCAAAAATGGGCTTCTGAGGGGGGGTGGTAATGATATTACATGATTTTTTGAAAAGAACGCGTCAGAAGCAATCCTAGGGCCGGTTTTAAAACATACCTAATATTGCGGTATTGCGGTATTTATTACCTAATATCTACCTAGTTACTACCTATACTCTACCTTATTACGCGGTATTACGGTAGTATATTAGTATAAACTGCGGTATTTTGGTATGGACTTAAAAGATTTCTTGAAGTATAATAAATTAAAAGCTTGAAAATTAAAAAACATTTTGGGAGGCTATTTTTTATGAAAATTATCACTGTAGCTTTGCAAAAGGGTGGGGTAGGAAAAACCTCCACAGCAGTGAGTCTTGCGGTTGAACTTGCAAAATCTGGAAGGACAATTCTTATAGATGCAGACCCTCAGGGTAACGCAACAACCTGGCTAAACATCCAGACAATGCAGTATGAGTTTGCAGATTTGCTGAACGGAAAATGCGGCATGGATCAGTGTATAAACCAGACATCAACACAGAACCTCTTTATTATCCCGACTGCCGGAATTGGTGGAGAGCTTAAAGAATACTCGGAGAACAAGGCTGGCGGTAATCAGGGAAAAATCAAAAAGACCCTTAAAGAGATTGCCAAAAATTTTGACTACTGCGTAATTGATACTTCACCAAGTTTTGGAAACTTTGAACGAGGAATCTTTTATGCAACCAATGAAATCGTGGCTGTTCTTCAGCTGGATGAATTTTCAAAAGACGGACTTCAGATTTTCAATGACCGCCTTCAGTCATTCATCAACGACAACCTTGAAGAAGACGAAGCACGTCCTACCTTTAACAAAATTGTATTCAATGCAAAAGATGACAGAATCTCGCAGCAGGGAATTATTCTAAATCAGTTTTTGCCATTAAAAGACCACGGTTATAATCTTTATGTAATTCCGGTAGATCAGGCATACCGTAAAGTTCAGAGCGCGCACATTGCCATTCAGGATTTCAACGGAACAAAAAAAGAAACGCTTGATACAATCAAGAAACTTGCAGAAGATTTAAAATAGGGTAGGGTAAAAAAAATGGCAGGAGTAAAAATTAAACCGGAAGATTTGGCAGGTAATACAGATGTTTTTTCGGATTTGCTCAATCCTGGAAAATCTAAAAAAGTTGAAGCGGCTGCTGAAAACCATAAAGAGCCGGAAAAAGACGTACATCTAACAATGCTGGTAAAAGAATCTACAAGAAAAGCCTGGAAGCAGTTCTTTATTGAGCACGATTTAAATACAACTCAGGGAGTAGAGATAGCAATGCTCCATCTGATAAGTGATGTTCAAAGCGGAAAATACATGCTGAACAAGGGCGGCTTGCGCGAAGTTCATCAGGAAGTCTAAAAAAAATTGAACGACTACTTTTTTCCACCAAAAATCGTGAGAATAAAAGAAGAAATAGTGGAAATAAGTAGTCGTTTCCCTATAAAACAGAAATAGCCGATAAAAACGTCCCAAAAAGTGGATAATAGTAGTCGTTCTTTATAAAAATTGTAAAATTTCCTTCAAAAAGCCCTCATATGGGAAAAATAATGTTGAAAATATAAACTACCAGTTTTATACTTTTAGTAGTCGTATAACTTTGAAATTTCAGGATTTAAAGTCATTGTCCTGATTTTGCCTAAAATTTGGACTTCAGTAGTCGAATTTGTGGAAAAAAGTAGTCGACAAATGGACATAAGTAGTTGAAAGCATGGACATAAGTAGTCGGGTGGGCTCTTAAATCTATATTTTAACAGAAATTAGACGTCCGTTAAATAATAAATATATAAATTTATAAAAGAATGAGGGGCTTTTATGAATTCAAAAAGTATTCCTTCGACGAAAATATCGAAGGATAAAGAAATTGTTGTACAGTCAAACAGTATAAGCCGTGGTATTTATTCATGCAGTCCAACTGCCAGAAAATTAATAGCTTACTGTATTCTTAAAATCAATCATTATCCAGAAAATCTGAACTCAACCGTTTATACAAATATTGATGTTCTTCATCATTTTAAGAGTTCATTTTCCATTTCTGAATTCATTAATCGTTTGGGAATTTCAAAAGGCTCAAATACCTACAAACAGGTAAAAAGAGCAGTAGAGGAACTATCAACAAGTGTAATTCAGGTTGAAAATACTGAAGAAAAGTATAAGGCCTATACATGGTTTTCTTCTGCGACCTATGATAAAGCAAACGATTTGATTGAATTGGATTTTAACCCTCAGATCGGACTTGCAATTCAGGAGTGGAAAGAAATCAAGCAGTTCTCTGCAATGAACATAAAGACAATTGGTGAGATTCAGTCGTTCTACGCCCTCAGGTATTTTGAACTTGCCTGTTCTTTTTACAATATGAAAGGCCGCTACGGAAATAAGAAAAATGAATGGAAATTTCCGTTAAAGGTTGATGAAATTAAAACGATGTTCAAAATCGATAAAGATGCATATAAAGACAGAATGAATAACTTCATCACAAAGGTTGTAAAAAATCCTATTGAAGAAGTGAATAAGGTTAATAAAGATTTCCAGATGTCTTATGCAAAAATTGTCGAAAATCATAAGACGGTCGGATTTGAATTTACATGTACTCAGTCAGATATTCTGAAAATTGAAAGTACTGATACACCGGAAGAAATTAATGAAAAACAGGTGATTAATCAGGAAGAGCTTGAAATCCAGCATTATAAGACAAAGTTTCCTGAGCAGTGGGAAGAAGCTGTAAGAACTGCAAAGCTGCAGAATGAACTTCCTTTTGAGATGGAAATGGTAACTGACGCAAGGGCAGTTGATATTCTTAAGGCTCAGGGATTGTAACGACTACTTAAATCCATATTTTTCAAATGATAACCAGTAACGACTACCAGAATCCATAGTTTTGGATATTGGTAGTCGTTTGTTTTTTAACTCAGGTCGATTTTTGGTAGGGTATAGGAGTTACGACTACTAATATCCAAGATTTTTAAATTTTTTCTGCTCTTGAACCAAATTTGTATGAATTTTTAAACACTATCTTAACTGTTAACGAAGATTTTTCGGGTGGAAATCAGTAGTCGTTAACCAGGTGGATAGAGGTAGTCTGTTTAAAATTTTAAACAGTGGAATTTGGTAGTTGTTAGTGAATAACTACCAAATTCCACCTGAAAAACTACCATTATCCACCATTTTGGTAGACAGAATCTGTAATTGACTACTGATATCCACTTCGACTACCAAATTCCACTTTTCTTCTTTTTTTTTGTAGTTTAACGACTCCTTATATCCACTTTTTGAATTTGATAATATTTTTGCTGCTTATTGACATATACCCCTGGCAGGTATATACTCCGAATTAAGATTATACCCCTATGGGGTATATGCGATAATTTGAGAATTTCAGGAGATTTTTATGCCAGAAGAAAATATTGAGGAATGTCCATACTGCTCTGGAAAGCACAAGGACAGAGACGATACAGAAAAAAAAGATTTGATGAACCGTCTTAAGCGGATTGAAGGGCAAGTGCGCGGGGTAGAAGGTATGCTGGAAAGCGGAGCCTATTGTACCGACATTTTGATGCAGGTTTCTGCAATTACCTCTGCACTCAACAGTTTCAATAAGGTTTTGCTTGGAAATCACCTTAAGACCTGCGTGGCAGAAAATATCCGTTCTGGTAATGACGAAGTTATTGATGAACTTGTAGGCACCTTGCAAAAGCTGATGAAATAAGGAGGCTGGAAGGTATGGAACAGTTTAATGTAACAGGTATGAGCTGTGCGGCATGTCAGACCCGAGTTGAAAAGGCTGTGTCTGCACTGCCGGGTGTAAAGAGCTGCGCCGTAAGTCTTTTGACTAATTCTATGGGGGTAGAAGGCGATGTGCCGGCAGATGAAATTATTCAGGCAGTTGAAAATGCTGGATATGGGGCAAGTTTGAAAGCGTCAAAGGCTGGCGGTCAGGGAAAGGCATCTTCAAAAGCGGCATATTCTGACTCGCTAAAAGATACAGAAACTCCAAAAATGAAAAAGCGTCTTGTTGCCTCTGTGATTTTACTTATTCCTTTGATGTACGTTTCCATGGGGCACATGCTCTGGAAGTGGCCGCTTCCGGCATTTCTTGACGGAAATCATGTTGCAATGGGTCTTTACGAGCTTTTGATTTCTGCCCTTGTGATGGTGATAAATCAGAAATTTTTTGTAAGCGGATTTAAAGGCCTTCTTCACAAGGCTCCAAATATGGACACTCTGATTGCGCTTGGCGCGACTGCGGCTTTTGGCTACAGCGTCTTTGCACTTTTTGCCATGACCGGTGCTGTCGTCGAAGCTGATAAAGAGCAAATTATGTATTACATGAATCAGTTCTACTTTGAATCTGCGGCAACAATTTTGACTTTGATTACTGTAGGCAAAATGCTAGAAGCAAAATCAAAGGGGGAAACAACAAATGCCTTAAAAGCGTTAATGAAACTCGCGCCGGAGACAGCTGTAATTTTAGCTGACGGTAAGGAAGAGACTGTAGCGGTGGAAGACGTAAAAGTCGGTGACCTTTTTGTGGTGCGCCCGGGAGATAAGATTCCTGTAGACGGCGTCGTTACTCAGGGGCAAAGTGCTGTAAATGAAGCCGCTTTGACAGGAGAAAGTCTTCCAGTGGAAAAAGAAGCTGGCGATAAGGTGACTTCTGCAACGATTAATACTTCCGGTTACATGGTATGCCGTGCCACCCGCGTTGGAGAAGATACAACACTTTCTGAAATTATCCGCATGGTAAGTGATGCGGCGGCAACCAAGGCTCCAATCGCAAAAATTGCAGACAAGGTTTCGGGTATTTTTGTTCCTGCTGTAATAGCAATTGCAATCGTTACTCTTGTGGCATGGCTTCTTGCCGGTCAGACTTTTGGTTATGCGATTGCGCGTGCCGTTTCGGTTCTTGTAATCAGCTGTCCTTGTGCTCTTGGGCTTGCAACTCCGGTTGCCATTATGGTGGGAAACGGAATCGGCGCAAAGTCTGGAATTTTGTTTAAGACTTCGGCATCACTTGAAGAGGCGGGCCGCACTAAGATTATCGCCCTTGATAAAACCGGAACAATTACGACCGGCCTTATGAAGGTGACTGACCTCGTGGAGGCAGATGGGATTAAAAAATCTGAACTTCTTGCCGCCGCTTACTCACTTGAATCAAAAAGTGAACACCCTGTTTCTAAGGCAATTGTTGAGTACGGTAAGGAAAATGGTGTAGAAGTCCTTGAAAGCTCTGATTTTGAAGTTGTCCCGGGAAAGGGGCTTAAAGCCTGCATAAAAGGCAAAGTGATTTACGGTGGAAATGCTAAATATATAGATGAAAATGCAAAAACAGATATTTCTTCTATTAAAAATACTCTTGATGAGCTTTCTTCCCAGGGAAAAACACCTGTTTTGTTTGCAAGTGAAGATAAACTTCTTGGAATTATCGCTGTGGCAGACACAGTTAAGGATGATTCTCCGTCCGCAATTAATCAGCTAAAAAATATGGGACTGCGCGTTGTAATGCTCACAGGCGACAACGAAAAAACTGCCCGTGCAATCGGAAATCTGGCAGGGGTTGATGAAGTAATTGCTTCGGTAAAACCTGACGGAAAAGAGGCTGTAATACGCGAGCTTATGAATCATGGAAAGGTAGCGATGGTAGGGGACGGCATAAACGATGCCCCGGCCCTCACAAGCGCCGACCTTGGAATTGCAATCGGGGCGGGGACTGATGTTGCCATCGACGCAGCAGACGTAGTTTTGATGAAAAACAGCCTTATGGACGTTGCAGCTGCAATCAGAATCAGCCGTGCAACTTTGCGTAACATCCACGAAAACCTCTTCTGGGCATTTTTCTACAATGTAATCGGCATACCTCTTGCTGCCGGCTGCTATGTTGCCGCTTTTGGCTGGACTTTGAACCCCATGTTCGGAGCTGCAGCAATGGGGCTTTCAAGCTTCTGTGTTGTTACAAATGCACTGCGTCTGAATCTGGTCAAAGTTTACGACGCAAGAAAAGATAAATCAGTTAAAAATCCCTCAAAGGGAAAGGAGAATACTATGAAAATTACAGTTAAAGGAATGATGTGCGGCCACTGTGAGGCTCACGTAAAAAAGGCTCTTGAAGCAATCGATGGAATTACA
Organism: Treponema sp. C6A8; assembly: GCF_000619925.1. Lineage (GTDB taxonomy): Bacteria > Spirochaetota > Spirochaetia > Treponematales > Treponemataceae > Treponema_D. Next base: position 21,420 of record NZ_JHVB01000012.1, read on the forward strand.
GGTGCTACTGCATCACATGAGCAGAATCTTGTAACAATTGAAACTTCAAAAGATGTGGACGAAGCGCTCATTAAGGCTGCTGTTGAAGAAGCTGGTTATGAATACGCTGGAATCTGCTAAATTTTTTAGGCAAGGGCATTTTGATAAAGAGTTCAAAATGCTCTTGCCCTCAATTTTACCCTGTGATATAAATTAATTATGGAAGTTATTAAAAGTTTTACAATTGATCACACACATTTAAAGCCTGGTATTTATGTATCCAGAGAAGATAAGGGTTTTACAACTTATGATCTTCGTATTACTGAGCCTAATAAAGAGCCGGCTGTTGCACCTGCTGCAATTCACAGTATTGAGCACCTTATGGCAACATGGTTCCGTAATTCAAAGGCAAAAGATGATGTTGTTTATGTAGGTCCAATGGGATGTCTTACAGGTATGTATATCATTATGACAGGAAAATATTCTGTTGAAGATATGCGTCGTCTTACAATCGAATGTCTTGAATGGATTATTACACAGAAGGAAGTTCCTGCAACAACTCCTGAAACATGCGGAAATTACCTTCTTCACGATCTTCCTATGTGTAAGTGGGAATGTGCCCGTTATTTGGATCGCCTTAAAAACGATTTCCATAGTGAATACACTCAACTTCAGGTTAAACTTTCTGACGGAAAAGTTTTCGCGGACGCATAAAATTTTTCGTTTTATTTATACAAGATCATAGCTGTCCGGCCAGGCGCGGCAGATTAATGTAAGCTTGTGTTCGCGGGCTAGGGCTGCTGACTGTGCAGTGGGAACTGATTTTGAAATTAAGGTTCCTGCTCCTGCACGGATAACTTTTTCCACCATATCTACAGGAACGCGCCCCGACGTAAAAAGAATTGCTTTTTGAGCGGGGATTTCATTTAAAATCATATACCCCACAGCTTTATCCAGAGCGTTGTGGCGGCCTATGTCTTCTGCACTAAAAAGAATTTTTCCTTCTACAGCAAGGATACAGCGGTGAGTTCCCGCAGTATGAGTATGAATTATACTGTCTTTAGAGAATTCTTGAGCAATTGAGAAAATCCATTCTGGCGGGCAAGTTGCTTTTTTCAAAACCGGGAGCGGAACTTCATCTGCATTTTTTGCATATTCTATATTTTTTGTGCAGCAGGAAGCTTCAAGATTTTGACTTTCTTTCCAGATGATTTCTTCTTTCAGAGTTACAAAAGCTCGGGTTTTACTTTCGCAAAAACGGATTTCTGCAATATCATCTTTTTTTTCTATTATGCCGCTGGTTAAAAGCCGACCTGCAAGCAGTTCCATAAGATTTGAGTCCGTGCAGACAAGGGAGAAAATCTGCCTGCCGTTTATTATGATTGCAAGTCTGTGCTCATTCAGACTGAGGATTTCCTTTTCTTCATGACTTCCGTCGGGGAATACCTTTTGGATTTTCAGAGGGCTGACTGTCATGCGTCACCTTCCCCGCGTAAAACCGGAATTCCATGCTCTAAAACAGGCAGAAGGTATTCGAGGCATTCTTTGCCAGCTTTAGGGCTTCCCGGCATATTGATAATCAGCGTTTTATTTCGGATGACGCTTGTGGCGCGGCTGAGCATAGCTCGCGGCGTGATGGTCATGCTGTAGGCGCGGAGTCCTTCTGCAATTCCCGGAGCATCTTTTGTGGCGGCTCGTTTTGTGGCTTCGGGCATCATGTCGCGCGGAGAAAAGCCTGTGCCGCCGGAAGTAAAAATTACATCCGGTTTCTGAATATCGGCAATCTGACAGAGAGCCTTGTAAAGACCCTCCTCATCATCAGGAAGAAGGGTGATGCCTGTTACAAGGTAGCCCGCATTTTCCAGAATTTCCTTGATAAGAGGGCCGCTTTTGTCTTCGCGCTCGCCTTTTGAAGAGCGGTCACTTGCAACTAAAACAGAAGCAGAAAATCGTCGTCCCTCAAGCAATTCAATTTCATCACCAAGAGAAACTTTTCCACCCTGAACAACGCGGGCAAAAACACCTTCCACAGGCATTATGCATTTTCCTGTTCGCTGGGTAACAGTGCAGGCTGAATGGCATTTTTTTCCAATCTGAATGAGTTCTAGAATTACGTCATTGCATTTGAACTTTGTGCCGACCGGGAAAGTTTTAAAATCAAAACCTTCGACTAAAAGATTTTCGCCAAAGTCACCGGCCCTAACGTCAGCGCCAGATTTCTTAAATTCTTCTACCTGGTCCCAGGAAAGCAGGCTGACCTGGCGCTCGCTTCCGGCGTGGGCGTCATTTTCTAGACCAAAGTTTTCTATTATATTTACAGTGCCGACGTCCTTTTTTGGCGTTCCTTTTTTTTCACTTATGCAGACAGCACGGATTTTCCCTTTAATCAAATCATCCTCCAATTTCGGTCATCATGTGGGATTTTAGTCCCTGCTGATTAAATGTATGTGCTTCAGGCTTTTCTTTGATAGCCTTTTGAATTTCCTTGCTAAGTATATCATAAAGTTTAATGCCGCTTTCCCCCGAGCGCAACAGCTTCTTTACGTCCAGAGCGTCGTCGTAGCAGAGGCAGAATTTTAAAAGTCCGCTGGCTGTAAGGCGGATGCGGTTGCAGTCAGAACAGAAGGCGTGAGAAAGAGGTGAAATGAAGCCGATATTTCCATCAAACCCGTCAAAATGATATAAGGTTTCCGGGGAGTGATTCTGCCTTTTGAGGGGCGCGGCTTTTCCGAATTTTTCTTCAAGTTCAGACAGAATAAAATCAGATTTCAGCCCCTTCATTCCGTTTGCACAGCCAATCGGCATAAGTTCGATAAAGCGCAGGTCAATGGGATTGCTTTTTGCAAGCAGGGTGATTTCTGCAAGTTCAGAGGCATTATATTGGCTTGGAACACAGTTGATTTTTACAGGAAAACCGAGGTCAAGCGCCGTCTTAAGGCTTTGCAGCACCTTTTCAACTCCGCGGCTTCCGGTAATCGCAAAAAAAGTGTCGTCATTAAGCGTATCCAGGCTGATATTCACGCGGGAAAGTCCTGCTGCTTTGAGGTCGGTTGCCAGTTCTGAAAAGAGTATGCCGTTTGTTGTAAGGCAGATTTCTTCGATGCCGGGAATGTCCTTCAGCAATTTTACAAGACTTACAATGTCGCGGCGGACAAGAGGCTCCCCGCCGGTCAGTCTGATTTTTTTAACGCCAAGACCTGCAAGCACGCGGACAAGCTCTGTGATTTCTTCAAAAGTCAGGATTTCTTGGTGGGGAATGTGATTTATTCCCTGGGGCGGCATGCAGTAACGGCAGCGGAGGTTGCATTTGTCTGTGAGTGAGATTCTAAGATAGTTGATTGTGCGTCCAAAGCTGTCGGTCAAACTTTCCATTTTTAAGGCTCCAAAAGCATGAGCTTGTCATGCGGGATTCTGGCGTAGAGTTTTTTATCTGTCAGGCTGGCTTCGATTTCTTTCCAGGCGGCTTTTGGGAGTTCCCAGTGAACGAGGGGACGGTCTGCAAGTGAGAGTGCCTTCTCCGGACGTGTAAGTGCCTCCTTCCCCCCCGCCGGCACTTCCTGCTCAAAGTAAACCGTAAAGGAAAAAGCGTCTTCTATCACGCGTTTAATGCGGCAGGTAAATACGTTCTCTTTCTGCGCGTCTGCTTCGGTGCATAATTCAAGGTAGTGGGCACGAAAGGCCGCGTAGGGGGCAGCTGAGCTGTGGCAGGGGGCACCCACATTTGTAAGTTCCCTTTTCCTTCCAACATGCAGCCTTATTCCCCAGTCCAGTGCAAATGCAGTCTCATCATCAAGCCATTGCAGCCGGCTTATATTCTTGCAGCCCGAAAGCCGCGCCGCTCCCACAGTTGAAGGATTTTCAAAAAAATCATGCTTTTCCACCGGAGCAGAAAGTTTTCCTTTTTCTGCAAAGGCAGCAATATTCTTTGCCATTCTGAAAGCCTCGTTTCTGTCGTGGGTAACAAGAATTGAAGGGCATTTTTTTTCTTCAAGCAAATCCAAAATCAGTCTTTCAAGTTCGGATTTTCGGTTACTGTCGAGAGCCGAAAATGGCTCATCAAAAAGAAAAACTTCCGGCTGAGAAGCAATCAGGCGGGCAAGAGCAACCCTCTGCTGTTCGCCGCCGGAAAGCTTAGCAGGATAATTATTTTCCTTTCCGCTAAGCCCGAACCGGCTGATTAATTTCTGAACCTCGTCCTTATTTTTTGCAGTTTCGCTTATATTCTGATAAAGCGTCATGTTGGGAAAGAGGGCGTAATTCTGAAAGAGGTAGCCCACCCGTCTTTTTTGCGGAGGAAGATTGATTTTCTTTTCTGAATCAAACAAAATGCGGTCATCAAGAATAATACGGCCGCTGTCAGGACTTTCAATGCCCGCAATGCATTTTAATAGAAGAGATTTACCGGCGCCCGACTGACCAAGCACAGCCAGAGTCTGATTATCACTTTCAAAATCAGCGCTTAAAAGAAAGTTACCAAGCCGTTTTTCAATTTTTACAGAAAGACTCATGCGGTCCTCCTTTTAGAAAAACGCTGGGTTATGACATTCATCAATAGAAGAATAATTGCAGAAAGGGCAAAAATGATTAAAACCCATCTGAGTGCAAGAGCCTTGTTTCCGCCCTGCATTGCGGTGTAAATTGCAACCGCCATTGTCTGGGTTTTTCCCGGAAGGTTTCCTGCAACCATGATTGTAGCGCCAAACTCTCCAAGGGCGCGGGCAAAAGAAAGAATTACGGCAGCGGCAATTCCCGGGAGAGAGACCGGGATCATGATTTTTGTAAAAATGCGGAATTCGCTCATGCCAAGAGTTCTGGCAGCGGCAATTATGCTGCCGTCAACCTGCTCAAAAGCGCCCCGGGTCGTTCTGTACATGACCGGGAAAGAAACGACTGTTGCCGCAAAAACTCCGCCGCCCCAGGTAAAAAGCGGATTGATGCCGATTGAAAAAAGAAATTTCCCGAATCCGGCATTGCGGCTGAAAAGCATCAAAAGGAAAAAGCCCACAACCGTTGGCGGCAGTACAAGAGGAAGAGAAAGCACAGCATCTAAAATGGGACGGGCGCCTTTTGACATTCCCACTCCCCACGCGGCAAAAATTCCAAGCACAAAAGTAATCAGCGTGGCAGAGAAAGCAATTTTACAGGAAATCAAAAGCGGCGACAAATCCATGGCAAAACCTATTTTTTCAGGGTGACAAAGCCGGCTTTTTCAAAAATCGCCTTTGCCTTATCTGAATATAAAAAAGCTTCAAACTTTTGGGCTGTCTCTTTATGACGGCTGTTTTCTACGATTCCAACCGGATAAATCACTGGCGGGCAGGAGCCTTCCGGTGCTTCTGCGACTACACGAATTTTCTGACTTACGGCCGCATCGGTTGCGTAAACAAGACCGCAGTCACATGCTGCTTCTTCTACCCATGAAAGTACGGTGCGTACGTCGCTGGCAAAGTTTGCCTTTTTGCTGACAGATTCCCAGCTTCCAAGTTTCTGGCAGATTGCCTTTGTGTACTGGCCTGCAGGAACACTGTCCGGCTCACCGATGGCAATCATTTTTACTTCAGGCAAAGTTAAATCTTCAAAAGAAGAAAGTTTCAGGCTGCTGTCTTTTGGAAGAATAAGCACAACTTTGTTTTCCAGAAGATTTGAAACGCTGCCCTCTTCCATCAGATTTTTTTCTACAAGAGCTTTCATCTGCTTTGTGGCGGCAGAAATAAAAAGGTCACAAGGTGCACCGGCTTCAATCTGAGCCTGAAGTGCCCCCGACCCGCCAAAAGAAAAAAGCAGTTTTACATCAGAATTTTCTTTTTCATATTCATTTTTCAGCTGGGCACAAACGTCGGTAAGAGAAGCCGCCGCAAGAATTGTAAGTTCAGTTTTTTTGGATTTACTACAGCCAGTAATCAGACTGCTGAGCAAGCCGACAGCCAAAAGCATTTTTTTCATTTTACAGCCTCACTTCGAATAAAATGCCCCGATTTTCCGCCGGATTTTTCTTCAAGATGAATTTGACCGATTTCCATAGTCTTATCGATTGCCTTACACATATCGTAAATCGTAAGAAGGGCTGTGCTGACTCCTGTCAGGGCTTCCATTTCCGCCCCGGTTTTTCCGCAGAGCTTTACAGAACAAAAGCAGCGGATTTGATTTTTTTCCGGGCAGAGCTCAAAATCAACTGCAACCTTTGAAAGCAAAAGGGTGTGGCAGAGAGGAATAAGCTCCGGAGTTTTTTTTGCAGCCATAATTCCCGCGATTCTGGCGGTGGCAAGAACATTTCCCTTTGGAACAGCGTCCTTCTGGATTGCCTCCATCACTTCACTGCTCACAGAAATAATTCCGCTTGCAAGGGCAAAGCGTTCTGTTTCATTTTTCTGGCTTACGTCCACCATGGACGCATTTCCGTTTTTATCTAAATGTGTAAAATTATTCATAGATGCTTTCTCCATTTTAGTTCGCCTTTCCAAATCCGCAGTTAGGATAGGTGCAGTTTTTGCATCCCAGACAAAGTCCGCCTTCTCCATATCTATTCAAATCAGCTGCTGTCAGACATTCTCCTGCAAGCAGGCGAGGCAATACCAGATCAAAAATCGTTCGTCCTGCATACATCACGCAGCCAGGGAGTCCAAGAACTGGAATCTGTTTATTATTATACTCCAGATATGAAAGCAAAAACATAGCGCCGGGAAGCACTGGTGCTCCATAAGAAATAATTTTTGCTCCACAAGCCTTAACGGCACCTGGGGTCCTGTCGTCAGGGTCAACACTCATTCCGCCGGAACACAAAATCATATCTACGTCCTTGTCTGCAAAAGAAAGAATGTCAGTTTTTATTGCTTCAAGTTCGTCGCCCGGAAAAGTCTGTCCGATAATTTCTGCATTAAATTCAAAAAGTTTACTTTTTATTACTTTTCCAAAGCCGTCTTTTATAAGTCCTTTTTTTATCTCATTTCCGGTCGTAACAAGTCCGATTTTTTTCAGCTTAAAGGGAAGAATTTGCAAAAGGGGGGTAGAGCCGGCAGTCTTTTTTGCACGTTTCATTTTTTCTTCTTCAATTACAAGAGGAATAATTCGGGTTCCGCAAAGTTTATCACCGTTATGAACTACAGTATTTCCGTGAATTGTCGCAATCATCATTTCACCAAGGCTGTTTACTTCAAAAAGTTTTTGAGAATTGATTTTAAAAAGTCCGTCTGTTGCAGCAAAGATTTCAATTTTACCTTCGCTTGGTTCGGAAGCCTTCAGTGTACTGGAATTTCCCATGCAAATATCACGCAGAATCTCAGCAGCTTCATCTTCATGGAGAATTCCTTCGTGTCTTTCCCAAACGTAAAGATTTTCTTTACCCACAGAAAGCAAAATTGGAATGTCGTCTGCCTGTACAATGTGGCCTTTTTTGAAAACGGGTCCTTTTTTCTTTCCGGGGATAATTTGTGTTATATCGTGGCAGAGAACGTGGCCTGCAGCCTCTTCAGTTTTTATACATTTCATTATTTATTCCTCAACAAGTAAGCTTCAATTATTTCAAAAATTTCTTTAGGATCGTAACCATCCCGCGCGATGCAAATCACAGGATTTTTACAAACTGATTTTTCACTCACGCCGCTTCGCAGAACTTCAACTTTCGGGTAATCGGAATCCTTTACTCCTTCAAGAATGATAAAATCGGGCGGGCAAGGAAGCGATTTGATTTGATTTATGAGATTATTCAGAATATTTCTGCCGCCAGTTCCTGCAGACGTCTTTGTCCCAAACATAAAACGTTTATCTGAAAAAATGCCAGTTGCTACAGCTCCTGCCTGGTCAAAAAGAAAAGTATCCGTTCCAGGCGCGTCTGTAAAACAGTCGTGCCCGTCGTGCTTGATTACTGCAACGCTGTAGCCCTGCTTTTTGATTTCGCCGATCAGAGCAAGAATCATCCGGGTCTTTCCGCTATTTTTGATTCCACTCACGGCAAAAATAAATGGCTTTTGCAAAGCGGCATATTCTTGGGGCGTATTTACGTTCAAAAAGTTTTTTTGGTTTAGCGAGGATTTTTCTATTGAGATGAACTTTGTTGGTACTTTTTCGAATAAAAGGGAAAGTTTCAGGTTTCCCCCGGCAAGTTGATTTTCTACCGTCGGCAACACTGATTTTTTATAGACAGCGCAAAGCGGCTGCTCGTGTCCATCCATAAGTGGCACATAACAATCATAATCTGAGCAGAAAAATTCCTCGATGTATTGTGGAAGCTCTTTTGTCATGAAAGGCATGTCAACTGCACAGACAAAAACAAAATCATTTTTACTTTCTGTAAGCGCGCGGCGTATTCCTTCAAGAGGGCCTTTGTCGTGATTCTCATCTATGATGATTTTGATTTTTTCGCCATATTTTCCTAAGTCATATTGATTTTCATATTTCGCACTCACAAGAATCTGGTCAAAGGCAGAAAATTCTTCAATCAGTCTTTCAAGAAAAGTTTTTCCCTTGTAAGTCAGAAGTACCTTATTCTGTCCCATGCGGGAACTTTTTCCCCCGGCAAGGATGGCAATAGAAAGTGGAATATTTTTTGAAAGAAAATCTGTCATATCCTAATCCTTAATCATCCAGACGGTCACTTTATCACCTTTTTTGAAAGCTTTACCTGCCGGTAAATCGATATAGCAATTGCATTCTGTCAAATTACTGATAACAGACGACGCGTGATTTTCTACCGGAAGATTTACAAATCCGTTTTCAAAGTAAGCGCGTACAAAGCGGCGAAGTTTATTGATTTTTTCATAAGGTGTATTTAGGATTGCGATTTTTTTTTGAGTAGAAAGTTCTTTGCAACCAGTTAACAATGAGATTGCGTGATAAAAATAGATGTCAAAATTGACAAGGGCAGCATAGGGGTTACCAGAAAGACTTAAGAGTAATTTTCCGGTAAGCAGACTTGCAAGGGTAGGTGTGCCCGGCTGTATATTCACGTGAGAAAAAAGTTTTTGTGCAGCAAGGGAATTCAAAACTTCTGGAAGATAATCTTTTTTGCCTACAGAAACGCCGCCGGTGGTGATAATAATATCTGCTTTGCGTGCGGCAATTTTTATAGCAGAAAAAATTTCTTTTTCGTCATCCTTTACAATTTGATTTACTGTTACAGTTTGTCCTGCAGACTGAACGGCACAAGAAAGCATTGGCGCAATGCTGGAATATATTTTTCCGGATGCGAGAGTTTTCCCAGCTTCAAGGAGCTCACTTCCTGTAGTGATTATTGAGACTTTTACTTTACGTCGGACTTCGATTTCAGCAATTCCAAGGCTTGCAAGAAGCCCTATGTGAGCCCGCCCGATTTTAGTTCCGGCTTTAAGAACAAGAGAGTCTTTTTTTATGTCTTCACCCAGGGCGCAGTAGTTCTGTCCGACACGGACGGATTTGTAGATGCGGACTTTCTTCTCACCATAGTCGGTGTCTTCCTGCATTACAACGGCATCAAAGCCATTGGGAACGGGCGAACCGGTCATCACGCGGATGGCACCTTCCTCATGCGCTTTCTTCTGCCAATCCCCCGCAAAAAGCTGTCCCGTAACATTCAATATCACCGGGGTCTCCGCAGACGCCCCCTCGAGGTCAGCAGCCCTTACAGCATATCCGTCCATGGCAGACTTTGCGAAAGGAGGCACATTTATCGGGGCAAATATGTCACAAGCGGCAATCCGGCCATAAGCTTCAGAAATCTGGCAGAATTCCGTTTCTTCAATCGGTTTTAGCGCATTTTTAAGTATAGAAACGGCTTCTTCAATTTCCATTAAAGCTTCTCCAGTCTTACTGCACAGACTTTGAATTCAGGAATGCGGGCAAACTCGTCAAGGGCAGCGTTAGTCAAAACATTGGCAGGAGAATCCGGGAAGTGGAATGGCATCCAGGTTTCACCTTCAGAGCATTTTCTTCCAACGCGGGCAGTAGCCGTAATTGAGCCGCGGCGGCTTGTAACACGGATTTTTTCTCCGTTTTTAAAGCCCAGCTTTTCTGCATCCTTATAGTTCACTTCAATAAAGCCTTCGCCGGCGATTTCGTTTAATCCAGGGGCGCGGGCTGTCATAGCGGCAGCATTGTACTGGTACAAAATGCGTCCGGTTGTAAGGAAATATGGATATTCTTCATCAGGAAGCTCTGCCGCAGGCTTGTAAACCGCAGGGTACAAAAGGGCTCTGCCGCGGACTGGCTTTCCAACGTGCATAATCGGTGTACCAGGCTGGTCTTTTTCCTTACAAGGCCACTGAAGGCTTTCTCCGGCATCAAGTCTGGCAAATGAAATTCCGTGCATGCTTGGTGTCAGCTCTGCAACCTCATCCATAATCTGAGACGGTGTAAGGTAAGGCTGCTTGTAGCCCATTGCATTCATCAAATCAATCAGAATGTCGGTGTCCGGCCTCATATTGCCAGGGACTGTAACTGCCTTTCTGATTCTCTGAACGCGGCGTTCTGTATTTGTAAAGGTTCCTTCCTTTTCTGTGTAGCTGATTGCAGGAAGAATTACGTCCGCATATTCAGCAGTTTTTGTCATAAAGAGGTCCTGAACTACAAAGAATTCAAGGCTTTCAAGCGCTTTGATGATGTGGTGAGTATCAGGGTCAGAAACAACAGGGTCTTCACCGCAGATATAAAGGCCTTTAATATCACCCTTGATTGCGGCCGGGAAAACTTCAGTTGCCTTTAAGCCGGGTTTCGGGCTCAAAGGAACGCCCCATGCCTTTTCAAACTTGGCGCGGACTTCATCATTATCAACCTTCTGGTAGCCCGGGTAATCTGTCGGCTGGGCCCCCATGTCACAGGCGCCCTGAACATTGTTCTGACCGCGCAAAGGATTTACACCACAGCCGCTCTTTCCAAGCTTTCCGCATAGCAGAGCCATGTTGCTCATACTCATTACGCCTTCAGTTCCGCTTGAATGTTCTGTAACACCAAGACAGTAGATGATTGGTGCCTTCTTCGCTGTGGCATACATGCGGGCAGCTTCACGAAGCTTATCAGGATCTATATGGCAGATTTCTCCTACCTTTTCAGGAGTATAATCAGCTACCAGCTTTTTAATTTCCTCAAAGCCTTCGGTGAAATCCTTTACATAGCTTTCATCAATCAGATTTTCTTCTATCATCACATGCATCATGCCGTTTGCAAATGCAACATTAGTTCCCGGACGAAGCTTTAAGTGAATATCGGCCTTTGAGGCAAGTCCGATACTGCGAGGGTCAACTACAATCAGCCGGGTTCCCTTTTCCACTGCCTGACGAATCTGCATTCCGACAACAGGATGGGCTTCTTCCGGATTCGAGCCGACAAGAAGAATGCAGTCCACATCGTGAGTGATGTCGTAAATCGGATTTGTCATTGCGCCGCTTCCCAGTGTTTTTGCAAGACCTGCAACAGTAGCGGAATGGCAGACACGGGCACAATTATCGGTGTTGTTGGTTTCAAAACAGGTACGAACCATCTTCTGAACCATGTAAATATCTTCGTTTGCAGAACGTGAGCAGGCAAAACCCGCAAGCGAGTCCCCGCCGTACTTCTTTTTAAGTTCCATAAAACGTTCTGCGGTATAAGAAATCGCTTTTTCCCAGCTGACTTCTTCAAACTTGCCTGTTTTCCTGTTTTTAATCAGCGGTTGAGTCAATCTGTCCGGCGAGTGAACAAAATCAAAGCTTCCAGATTTTCCCTTTACGCACAAAAGTCCGTGATTTGAAGGACCATCGGCAGCTTCTACGTTCACAATTTTATTATCTTTTACGACAAGATAATACTGGCAGCCTGTTGCGCAGTGAGGGCAGGTTGTAAGAACTTTTTTTACTTCCCACTCGCGGTAATGCTGCTGGCGTTTCATCGTAAGGGCGCCAGTCGGGCAGGCAGCGGCACAGTTTCCGCAGGATTCACAGTTTGTCGCCTTCCAGTTTTCGCCAAAAGGGGCTTCAACCAAATGGAAAACGCCGGTTCTTCCACTTTGCAGCGTATGATTACATGCAGCCTTGTTACATGCGCTTATGCAGGCCTGGCAGTGTACACATTTAAGCGGGTCATAAGCGATGTAAGGATTTGAATCCAGAATCGGGAATTTATTTTTCAGCTTAGTACGCGAACCGTAATATTCAGATTCGCGTACTTCATATTTATTGCAAAGATACTGAAGGCGGCATACACCATTTTCAGGACAATTCATACAGTCTACCTGGTGATTAGAAAGCAAAAGTTTGAGCATTTCCTTTCTATATGAAGTAAGTTTTTCGCTTTCAGTATGAATTACAGCTCCATTAGTAACAGGAGTTTTGCAGGATGCAATAAGACAATCTAATCCTTCGACTTCTACCATGCAAAGCCGGCAGGATCCAATTTCATTAATTCCTTTTAGATAGCAGAGGGTAGGGATGTCAATTCCATTTTGTCTTGCAGCTTCAAGGATGCTTGTATTTTCTTCAACATTTATTGATTTTTCGTTAATTGTACAGGAAATCATTCGCCTCTTCCTCCTACCATTGAACCACAGCCAAAATGATCGCATCGCAGGCATCTTCCTGCTTCCCGCTGACCTTCTTCCTGTGTCATAGGAATTTCAACGTGGTTAAAATCACAAACACGTTCGAAAGGGTCTCTTTCTTCAATTTCTGCACGACCTGTAGCTATATAACTTTTTGGTGTAGCAACAGGAACTTTTACATTACATTCGACCTTATGATGATATCCAAGATATTCGTCAATATTGTAGGCTGCAACCTGACCTGCCGCAATTGCATTGATAGCGGTAGAAGGACCTGTTACGCAGTCTCCGCCAGAGAAAACACCGTCCAGATTCTGAACCTGGCACATTTCATCTGCGATAATTCGTCCGCGGTTTACAGGGACTCCGGCTTTCTCGAAAGGTTCTGCATCACATCGCTGGCCGACGCCTAAAATCAAAAGATCGCACTTAAAGCGGTAAGGGTAGGCACTTGAATGTTCAGTTGTCATCATTCCGTAATCATCATATGGACCGACAATTTCCGGCTGGAGCCAGAGAGCCTGAACAAGACCTGTTTCTTTATCTGCTTCAAGGTTCAAAAAGCTCAAAAGGGTTCTGAAGCGGACTCCTTCCTGCATTGCAGCGCGGATTTCACTTGAAAGGGCTGTCATATCATCACGCTTACGGGTAAATACGTGGATTGTTGCGGCATTAAGTCGGGCTGCAGTTCTGGCAGCATCCATTGCAACGTTTCCACCACCTATCAATACAACCTTTTTACCTGTAAGATCCATTCCTTCACCCTTTGCAACCTTCTGCAAGAAATCTGCGGCAGGAATTACATTCGGAGCGTCGGCATTTTCTACCGGCATGCGGTTTCCAATCTGGGCACCGATTCCCAGGAAAACAGCATCATAATTTTTTCTGAGTTCTTCAAACTGTATATCGCGGCCAACCTTTGTCTGATATTTGATTTCAATATCACCGGCCTTTATAAGAACTTCTATATCATCATCAAGTTTTTCTTTTGGAAGACGGTATTCAGGAATTCCGTAACGCAGCATACCTCCAAGTTTCTGATGTTCTTCAAAAACTACGGCTTTGTGTCCCATGAGGGCAAGGAAGTAGGCGCATGTAAGGCCTGAAGGACCACCTCCAACAATTGCAATTTTCTTTCCGGTCTTTACATTTGCTTTTGGTGGCTGCACCTTACGGGCATTCATCTGGTCAACGGCAAATTTTTTAAGACCTCGGATATTTATAGCCTCATCTATTATCTGGCGGCGGCATTTATTTTCGCAGGGGTGTTCGCAAACCATTGCGCAGGCTGTCGGGAAAGGATTCTTGTCCCGTATAAGATTGATGGCCTGATCAAATTTTCCTTCCTTTATAAGAGCTATGTAACCAGGAACATTTACGTGAGCAGGACAAAGGGTAAGGCAAGGTATTGTCTGAATTGTATTCTCGACGCATTTTCTGGACTTTATATGGCTTTCGTATTCATCTGCAAATTCTTCCATGCTGTGCAGAACCATGTTTGCGGCAACGGCACCCACGGCACAGTCAGAAGTCTGGACAATCATAGTACAAAGGTCTTTCATTTTACTTAATGTTTCTTCAGAACCTTCGCCTTTTAGAATTGAATTAAGAAGCCTTTCAACTTCAACAAGACCATCGCGGCAGGGAACACATTTTCCGCAGCTCTGGTTCATCGACATTTGTAAAAGTGAGCGGTAAAGAACGAGTGGACACATTCCTGGCGGATATGAAGTAATTCTTGTTTTAAACTTATTCAGAATGACATTCATGCGGTCATTCATGTTTCCTTTTTTTGCCAGACGATGCATAAAATCTCCTTAACAATCTATTATAACTCAGGAAATGGCACTTGTAAAAAAGATTGTGTGTAAACGGCAGATCAAGCGGTTTAAAATTTTTAAACCTGTACGTATAATTTTAACGATGCATATCCTCTTTTTTTGGGTGTTCTAGGAGAAAATAAAAAATGGAATCAAAAAAAATAAATGGACCAACTTTTGAAGATTATATTTCGGGAATGAAAGGTCTCTACAATTGTCTTATTCGTGATGACAGGCCTGTTAATGAAAAAACGCCGGAATATTGCAAATATTGGGAAGCCCAGCTTCTGTACGCTATGAAATATGCAACCTATAGCGAGGTTATGTACTCTTTTCTTGCAAAGAATCTGCAAAAGGCATTAAAGGATGGCGATTTTGAAAAAGCCCGTGTGATTATGTATCAGGCTACATTCTTAGAGCATGCAGAGACTGGAAGCACATCCGGCTATGACCATAGCGGACGATTTCTTGAGGTAATGAAATATGCTTCATGTCTTGGTCTTGATGTACTTTACAGATGCTTTCCCAATGATGTTCCATTTTCTAACAATGGTTATCCAATAACTACAATAATTGTAAATCTCTTGATTTGCATTATGTACAATACTGCGGAATCTAAAAAGTATGATGAAGAATCTATTGTTTTAAAGGCAGAAAAGCGTCTTACAAAAAAATCTGACAAGGCATTTTGTGGCGTTTTAATGTGCTTGCTCGGAATCTTAAAGCATGATGTTGGACGCTTTAATGAGGGCTTGCAGATAGCTGTATCAAATTGGAACAGGCAGGAAATAAACGAAACTGAAAAAGTGCTCTGTCAGGCTGCTGTAACTCTTATTATGATTGCAAAAAAGTTTATGTCGCCGGAAGAATTTTCTAATATCGAATATCCTGAGGCAAAGAATTTTTCACGCAAATATCTTGAATATATACTTTCTCAGGCTTCTTTTGAACCGAAAGCATTTTACGAGTTTCCTGATGAGCTTGCTCCAATAAACAGCCTTATGCTTTTGCCGATTCCTCTCACACAACTATATAAACCCTATGAAAATCGTGGGGGATATACTAAACGGGAAAGGGAAGGACTGTTTCTTGATTGTGAACGCATGGTTATTGATTTTGTACTTGATTATCGCAAAAATTATAATGTATGAAAAAAATTGCTTCGTTTATTTCGCCGAAGAATTTTATTAGAACCCTTCTTATTTTATTTATTTGTGTTTTCTCAGGCAGTTGTGGCGGAAAAAAAGCAGAGAATAAATTGTTTTCGTATAAAACCTGTACATTTGTGGGAGATTACGGAATTGTAGAAAATGAAAATGGAATGGGAGATTTAAGACGCTTTGCAAAAGGTACTCCGGTAAAAATAATTGGTTACAGCAAAGAACACGGAACATTTCATGTAACTGCTAAATCATATAGTCCTGGCTGGTGCTATGCGTCAGACCTTGAATTCAAACCTGATGTAATAAAATACCTTACAGATTTTATTGCTGATGGTGACTATACTATAATTTCAATAATACAGCGAATAAAATATGAAAAGCTTTCTGAAATAAATGATTATATTCTGATGCTTTATAATTATCCGGGAATCGAACAGTATAATTCTGATCTTGAGAAGTACTTGTTTTATCATTTTTATAGAAATACAAAAATACATGATTTTGATGCCTTAAACGGCAAAGACTGTATGTATTTAAAAATGGTTGATGCAGACATCATTAAAGATTTTGTCGATTCCAAGGAACTTAAAGCATTAAATTTTTTCAATATTCCTATGGGAAAAAATCGCGAAACAATCCTGATATATTCAATAAGAAATGATAAGCCGGACTTGTTTGAGTATGCACTTAAAAATCAATGGGATTTAACTGTAAAAGACAAATATGGCAAAACAGTCTTTGATTATGCTGCCGAAAAGGGGTACACGGATATTGTCAATGCTGCAAATTCTTCTAAATCTTCAAATCATGATGCCGCATATGAAAAAATAATCGAAAACTGGCCCGAACATTCCCAAGAGGAACTTGATATAAAATTTCCTGATTCTGAAAACAGAAGAATCTGGGGTACAGATAAAACTGAAATTCAATCTTATGATGAAAAGGCTAGAGAAGACCTGAAATTTATAGAAGAAAAAGCAAAACTGGATCTTTCAGAAATCACTATTTCCAATAAATTGGGTCGATTAGTTTCTGCTACGAATCAGTACATGATTACTGATCAAGGAGAAAAAATACCTGTAGGAATTCTTGAAAGTCTGGAAATTGTCAGAATGCTGCCATATAAGCATACTGTCTTAATAGACGGAAAAACAGTTGAATCACCTTTTTTCCTTGTAAAAAAAGACGACGGAAGACTGGGTATTATAAATGCGCTTACATTCTATCGCTTTAGTTGTCGTGAATCTTTTTATGAACAGCTTGATGAAGATGATGAAGATTATGATTCTTATGACTGGGGATTAAAATTTACCGGTTATAAAACAATTCTTGCAAAATTGTTCACTGCTAAAAAAGAACATTGGGAAGAAAGGGATTTTCTGGGAGATTTTCTTATGATTGAAGAAAACCTGGAAGAAGATGGTTCATATTCTATGACTATTACACCTCTGTCATTTGATGATCTTCTGGAATTCAGCTACTATTGGGAGGCGCATGAAGATGAAGATGGTTGCCGTGGAGAAATCTCTTTGAGTACAGAGTTATCTGTTTCTTTGGGACCTGCTTGCTTTGAACCTTCAGAAAAACATGAGCTTTATTTTGATATTACCCGCGAATTTAGAGGAATAAGATATAATCCTAATTTTACTGATGTTTTTAAGATTAATACGAACCGATATCTTGTGGATGGCAATCGACTTAAACACATCTACACGACTAATAGACACTAGAGGGGTAATCATGTGAATTTTATAAAAAAGGCTGTAGCGAATATTGAATTTATTTTCAAAAATATATATTATATTGCTATTGTTTTCGGTATTCCGGCAGAAGGAGGTGACATTAAATGGCAACAATCAACGTAGATGATTCAGAGAACCTTGAAAAAGCAATCAAACGTTTTAAGCGTATGGTTGAAAAAGAAGGTATTATCCGCGAATTCAAAAAGCGCGAATACTTTGTAAAACCTTCTGCAACTCTTCACCAGAAGAAAACAACTCTCGAAAGAAAACTTTTGAACAAAAGACGTAAGACAGAGAGAAAAGACTACTAGTTAGTCGTAAAGCCCCCGGAAATTCCCGAGGGCTTAATTTTTTTATAATGCTGATTTTATAATTTAAAAATGCTGACAATACTCCGCCTTTCCCTAGTTTTTATAATATGCGCAATTCTTTCTATTCAGGATGTAAAATGCAAAAAAATTTCTGTCCCTATCCTGCTGTCTGCTTTTCTTCTTCAAATAATTCTTATTGCTATAGAAGCTTTTGATTTGCTGATACCTCATTTGATTAATTCCATAGTTCTGACACTTTTTTATTTTTTTCAAAGCCGGTTTGCCCGTGGTAAACTTGGTTCTGGAGATATCCTCTTTGCAGCTTTTACAGGTTTATCAATTACTTTTTGGGGATTTTTATGGCTGACGCTGGTTATCCCGCCACTTGCTGCTCTTCTATTTGCACTTTTCTTCTATATATTTAATCATAAAATAGCTGCTATTCGCATTCCTTATGTTCCTTTTATGAGCATAGGCCTGATAGCAACAGTAATTATAGAATTGATTTTTTGATTTGCCACCTTTGTTTTTTAGATATAAAATAGATATACAGGAGTTTTTCTTTATGAGTAAAAAACGTTACCGAATTTCAGTCATCCTTTGTGTGATTCTTGTTGGCTTGATTTTAATTATTAATGCGGTGCAGGGAGTCTTCATGTCTTCTTACACAAAAAAATCAACCGGCGAAAGTTATGCTATGGATTGTACTCAGATTACAAACGCCTATTCACTTGCGATTGCTAATAAAATCAGTGAGTACATGAATCAGATGAGTTTCTATTCTGATGCGGATGTTGTTGCAACTGGAGATGATGCAAAGATTGTTACCTGGCTTAAAGAGCATAACGGAACACGAAAAACCTACTTTTCTTCTATAATTTATGCAGGAAAAGATGGACGCGGTTATACCGATGTTGGAGGCGTTGAAAATGTTTCTAACGAACGCTTCTACAAAGAAATAATGAGAAACGGAAAATCAAGCTATGTTGATAATCCGACCCGCGATTCAAACGGAAATACAGTTTTCCATATTGCGCGTGCGGCTAAGGTTCACGGTGAGATTTTCGGTGTATTTTCTGCGGTTGTTTCCCTTGAAAATGTAAAGAACATGGTGGATTACATTCTTCTTGGAGAGACAGGACAGACCTGGATTATTGCTGATGATGGAACTGTTGTCGCAAACGTAAATCCTGATGTCGTAATGAAAACAAATCTTCTGAATAGTTCAAATGACGAGTCAGTTATTGAAATTGTACAAAAAGCTGTTAATGGTGGTATTGGTACCGGCTGGACTAAAGACTGGGGTGGACTTAAAGGAAATATCTTTGTTACTTATACTCCAATTGCTTATACACCTTGGGTTTTTGCTTTTACAATTGCTGAATCTCAGATGAATAAAACCGGAAATATGCTGCGAAACACAAATGTAATTATTTCTGTTCTCACAATCCTGATTTTGACTTTGTGTACTCTCCTTGTTTCTGGCTTTATGCTTAAGCCTCTTGGAATTGTAGAAAAATCTATTAATGGAATTGCATCAGGTCATGCTGACTTAACCCAGCGAATTAAAATTGATTCTAAAACTGAAATCGGTTCGGTTGTAGACGGCTTTAATAAATTTGCAGAAAAGCTTCAGACTATTATTACTGAACTTAAACATTCTAAAGATGCTCTTGCCGCTGCCGGTGAAGAAATGCATTCCTGCACCCAGGAAACTGCTGATTCAAATGCACAGATTCTTTCTAATATCGAAACCGTTTCTTCCCGCATTACACACCAGTCAGAAAGTGTTCATCAGACTGCAGGCGCGGTAAATGAGATTGCATCTAACATTGAATCGCTTGAGCGCATGATTGAACAGATGGTTCAGAGTGTTAGTCAGGCTTCTGCTGCTGTTGAACAGATGATTGGAAACATTGATTCTGTAAACGGTTCTGTAAAGAAGATGGCAGACCAGTTTGTTGAACTGGAAGAAACTTCTGCAATTGGAACAGAACGCCAGAATGATGTAAATGAAAAAATCAGTCAGATTGAGCAGGAATCTGTAATGCTTCAGGAAGCAAATACTGCAATTGCAAATATTGCCCGCGAGACAAACCTTCTTGCTATGAACGCGGCAATTGAAGCGGCTCATGCAGGCGAGGCAGGAAAAGGTTTCGCGGTTGTTGCCGACGAAATTCGAAAACTTTCGGAAACATCTTCTGCTCAGTCAAAGACAATCGGAAATCAGCTTAAGAAAATCCGGGATTCTATTGAAAGCGTTGTTTCTGCTTCTCAGGCTTCAAGTGAAGCTTTCAATTCTGTTACGGACAAAATCCAAAGCACGGATCATCTTGTTAATCAGATTAAGGGTGCGATGGAAGAACAGGCTGAAGGTTCCCGCCAGATTGGCAGCGCGCTCAGCGTAATGAACGACAGTACTCTTGAGGTTAGAACAGCTTCTAAGGAAATGTCAGAAGGAAATAAAGCAATTCTTACAGAAATCCAGCAGCTTCAGGACGCTACAGGCGCTATCAGGGAAAGTATGCAGATTATTTCTAATACGACTGAAAAAATCACCGAAACGGGCGAGTCTCTGGATAATATCACAAAGATTATGTACAGCTCTATCATGGAAATTGGAAGCCAGATAGATCAGTTTACTGTTTAGTTTGGGGGCAATTATGAAAAAACTTTGTAAATATATCGGTGCATTGCTTGTTTTGTCAGCTCTTTTGCTGAGTACTACTGGCTGTAAAAAACATTCAGAAAAAAAGGAAGTGATTGGTGTTCTTTTGCGAAACGACAATGAAGCTTTTCTTGCGGCCTATAAAGATGGCCTTGTAAAAGCTGCAAAAGAAAGTGGAATTACCCTTCAGTCTTATTCTGCAAATAATGATGCTGCAATCCAAATCGACCAGCTTAAGACAATGCTTTTGAACGGTGTAAAGAATTTTGTTATTATTGCTTTCAATACAGACCTTACTGAGCAGATGGCGAAAATCATTAATTCACAGGGCGGTTCTGCAGCTTTTTCTAATGTAATCCCTTCTGTTGAAGCCCTTAAAGTTGGAAAAAACTTTTTCTATGCTTCTTCCCCTGAAACTGATGCCGGAAACTTTCAGGCTCAGATTATCGACAGTTATTTTAAGAAAAATCCGTCAAAACTAGATGGTAAAAATCTAAGGGTTGTTTACTTCAATGGTGAATATGGTCATCCGGCTCAGATTTACCGCAAAGTTGGTGTAATGGAAGGTCTTGCAAAACTTGGTTATAACGTAAATGTTGTGGCTGAATTTGGTGCCAACTGGAACATTGACAGTGCCCGCCAGTACCTTTCACTCTGGCTGGAAGGCAAGCACTCTGATTTTGATGTTGTAATTGCTCAGAATGATGAAATGGCTTTAGGTGCGGTAGAGGCACTTGTAAGTCACGGTTATGTTGATAATCCATCTAATCCAACTCAGGATGTAGACCGCGATGGAACAGCACTTTCTGTTCCTGTTCTTGGTGTAGATGCAACAGAAGGCGGTAAGGCATCAATGCAGAAAAATCAGATGTATGGAACTGTATTGCAGGATGCAAATGCTCAGGCTGCAACTGCTCTTGAACTTGTATGGCAGTGTCTGGAAAACGGCACAGCTCAGGGCTATACAACAAAAGGTGGACTTTCGGCTGCTAAAGAAACAACAAAAGAGGCGCCTCTTACAGACAGAAATGTAATTGATCAGTGTTTTATTGTTCCTTTTGTACCGGTAACAAAATAAGAGAAATAAAATTTTATAAAACCTATTGACTAAGTAGGTAATAAAGCGTTATAACAAAAACATAAAAAAAACGAGGCGAGCTTTTTAGACTGCCTTGCGAGGAGAATGCTATGAAAAAAATTACTAAACTTTTTGCTGCTGCATTGATTGCAGCGTCTGTACTTGCACCTTTGAGTGCTAAGGCAAAGAAAGGCGTAAAAATCGCTATTCCAAATGATACAACAAACGAAGCACGTGCTTTGCTTCTTCTTCAGGACAAGGGTTATATCACACTTAAGGACGGAGCTGGAATTACCGCAACTCCACTTGATATCAAGGAAAACCCTTACAATATCAAATTCCAGGAAGTAGAAGCTGCTCAGCTTCCTAGTGTTCGCCGTGATGTTGATTTTGCAATCATCAATGCAAACTACGCTTTAGGCGCAAAGCTTAATCCTTCAAAAGATGCTCTTCTTGTAGAAGGTTCATCATCAGCTTACGTAAACATCATTACTGTAAAAGCCGGAAATGAAAATAAACCTGAAATTAAGGCTTTGATTGCTGCTGTTCAGAGTAAAGAAGTAAAAGACTTTATCACTAAAACATATGCAGGTGCTGTAATTTCTGTAGTTGATAATCCAACTGACGGATATGATTCTTCTGTTGATTATGCTGCAATTAAAGGAAAGACAATTTCAATTGCTGCAACTCCAACACCACACTGCGAAATCCTTGAAATTGCTAAAAAGACTTTGGCAGCTAAAGGTGTAAATCTTAAGATTGTTGAGTTTACAGACTATGTTCAGCCAAACAATGTTGTAGAAAGCGGCGAAATCGATGCTAACTTCTTCCAGCACGTTCCATACTTGAATGACTTCAACAAGGAAAACAAGACACATATCGTTTCTGTTGCAGGAATTCACGTAGAACCATTTGGGCTTTATCCTGGAAAACAGACTTCTTTGGACGTAATCAAGAAGTAGTGATAAGCAAAAACATACTATAGCAAGTGGCAGCCTTAATCCGGCTGCCATTTTTATTTATATTTAAATTTGTTATACTATAAATATGATAGAAATCAAAAACCTTTCAAAAACATTTGAAACTTCCAGTGGCCCGGTTGAGGCCCTTAAAAACGTTTCAATTTCGATTAATAACGGCGATATTTTTGGTATTATCGGAATGAGTGGTGCAGGTAAGAGTACCCTTGTCCGCACAATTAATATGCTTGAACGACCTTCCGACGGTAATGTTGTGATTGACGGAGTGGATATTGGTAGTCTTTCTGATAAGGAACTGCGAAAAATCCGCCGCACAACAACTATGATTTTTCAGGGCTTTAACCTTCTTATGCAGCGCAACTGTCTTAAAAACGTTTGCTTCCCACTTGAACTTGCGGGAACCCCTAAAGTAGAAGCCAGAAAACGCGCTCTTGAACTCCTTGATTTGGTAGGCCTTAAAGATAAGGCAAAGGTTTATCCGGCTCAGCTTTCGGGCGGTCAGCAGCAGCGTGTGGCTATTGCCCGAGCCCTTGCAACAAACCCAAAGGTTTTGCTTTGTGACGAGGCAACCAGTGCCCTTGACCCAAATACTACAAACTCAATCCTTGAACTTATCCGCGACATCAATAAACGTCTTGGAATTACAGTTATCATCATTACTCATCAGATGAGTGTTGTAGAAAGTGTCTGCAACCGTGTTGCAATTCTTGAAAACGGAAGTGTAGTTGAACAGGGCGATGTAGAAGAAATTTTCAGCCGTCCACAGTCAAAGGCAGCTAAAACTCTTGTATTTCCTGAAGGACAGGAAGAAGGCGGTATTTCGGACAAGCAGAAGTATGTAGTCCGCATTGTTTTCAATGGCGCTGTTGCTGCAAATCAACCTATGGTTGCAACTCTTGCGCTTGAAAAGAACATAAAGGCTAACATCTGCTGGGCAAGCACAAAAAGTATCGGGGACAAGGCTTATGGTTCTATGATTTTGGGCTTTGCTACAAAAGAAGAGATGCGGATTGCTGAAGATTATCTTTCTGCAACGCAGGATGTAATTATTAACGAGATATAGGAGTCGCTGATGTTTGGTGAAATTTTTTCTGCAGAGGCACTTGAAGATGCCTGGAATATTATTCGTTCTCAGTTTTTGCTTTCTACCTGGGAAACTATATACGTAACAATCCTTTCAACATTTTTTGCATTTGTAATCGGACTTCCGCTTGGAGTTATTCTTGTAACTGGAGAAGAGAAGGGAATTAAGCCTCTTCCAAAGGGATTTATGCATGCGCTCAATGTGATTATCAATATTCTGCGTTCGGTTCCTTTTCTTATCCTTATGATTGTTGTATTCCCGCTTACACGCCTTCTGGTTGGTACAATCGTAGGAACTGTTGCAACAATTCCTCCTCTGGTAATTGCAGCATTTCCTTTTATTGCCCGTCTTG
Source organism: Treponema sp. C6A8 (assembly GCF_000619925.1). Lineage (GTDB taxonomy): Bacteria > Spirochaetota > Spirochaetia > Treponematales > Treponemataceae > Treponema_D. The sequence goes on from NZ_JHVB01000012.1 coordinate 45,078, forward strand.
TTGAATCTAGCCTGCGGGAAGTAAACCCTAATACTATTGAGATGGCTCAGAGTCTTGGAGCTTCACCTCTACAGATTATCATTAAGGTTATGATTCCTGAAAGTGTGCCTTCTTTGATTTCGAATATGACAATTGCCATCACAACTGTTTTGGGATATACCGCAATGAGTGGAATCATCGGTGGCGGTGGACTTGGAAAAATTGCAATTAATTACGGTTACTACCGCTATAAGACTTTAGTTATGATTCTTGCTGTAATTCTTTTGATTCTTCTTGTTCAGGTTTTGCAGTCGATTGGAACATATTTTGCCATCAAGTCTAATAAGATTTTGAAAAAATAGCCTGTTTTTTAATAATCGATTATTGGAGAGAGTTTATGAAAAAAAACGTATCTGTTTTATTTGTGCTGCTTTGGGCAAGTGCTATTTTTATTTCCTGTGGAAAAAATTCAGGAAAACAGACGAACCTCAATCCAAATTTTAAAGATATTTCTTCCATAAAAGATGAGATTTCTTTAGCAGAAAAAGCTGAGGAAGAAGCAAGAAAAGCCAGAGAACTCGGACTTCTGGGAAAAAAACTTCATCCGGATAGTGTGGGTGACATTTTGTTTGCAGACGGTTCTGCGATTGCTTACAACGAGCATCTGTATCTTACGGATGAGCAAAAAGAAAATGCTGTTGCTGTAATTTTTTATATTGGAACTGAATGTTCCGATTTTTCAAATAATCAGGCAATTAATCAAAAACGTATTTTAGGTGTCGGCTTACACCAAAAATTCTTGCTTGATTTGAAGGATGAGTTTGCACGAAAAAACAATATTGAAGCAATTCAGGTAAATGTTAAAGGTACTCCAGATAACTATTCTTTTTATGGAAATAAGAATGGTTATAAATTTTGGGCTCGGATTCATGACTATGTTAACCATCATCAAATAAATTTGTATGTATCTAATCCGGATTATTTTCTTGCTGAACAATATGCAAGCTCATACGAAAAGGCAAAAGGCGGACATCTTCTGAAAACTGCATATGAAAATGGCTGGTATTTGCCTTCTATCGCTGAATTATATCAGCTTTGGAAGTCTATGCCGGCTGTTAATGGAGCTCTGGCAATTTGTGGCGGTGACAAAATTTCGAAAAGGGAGCACCCTTTTGTTTCTTCTTCATATTCAGCAGATAAACTTGCTGCCTTTGTATTAGATTTCAATGACGGTTCAATTTTTACTGAGAATAGTGATTTATATGCCTGTGCAATTCGTGACTTTGCAGGCGACCAGAATCATAAAATTGAAAAAAAACGTAAAAGCCTGATTAACAAAGAAAGTCAGGTAAAGGGAGTTTATGTAGATTCCTTAAAAGGAGCTGCCGTTTATGAAGATGCAGATTCTTCTTCTGCAAAAATTTGTGAACTAAAACACGGTGATTATCTGCTTGTACGTGAAATCGGTAATGAAGATACCATTGACGGTATCACTGATTCATGGGTAAAAATTGTTCTTTATGAGGATGAATGGAAATCTAAGACTGAAGAATATGGCTGGATATTTGCTGGTAATCTTTCGCTCCAGTGCCCTCTGTCGCTTGAAGAAATGTATGAATATATGAGGAAAAATGATTTTTATGTTTCTGATTTTTTCCCGGAAACAGGCGATTATGGCTATGATTTTATGAGAGAAAATACAGGCTGGGAGTGGGAACGCCAGACGTATGCTCAATGTGAATATATTCTTCCAAATTATATCAGCATGAAGTCAGGCTCGGTAACTGCTGTAACTATAAGTGACCAGGCACTTTTTCTTTACATGCCTGAAACATACGGGGTCTATAATTCACTGTTCCTATTAAAAACAGGGACAGAAGTTCAGCTTCAGGATGTTATGGGCTATGGGCTAACTCAAAGTGGACTTCTTTATCCGATTTATTTTGCAGAGTATTATGATGAGGAAAACAACGCTTCTTGTGTCGGTCTTATACGCGGGGTAGACATTACTGAACCTGAAAACATATGTTTTGTAAGTGATGGAAAGGGCGGAAAAATGAGTCTTTACTGTCAGCCTTCTCTTGTGGCGCCTGGAAAAAACGGTATGCATTCACCTTCAAAGGAAGAAATTGAAGAATTCCTGAACAACTGGGTGACCTATGAAGTGGCATATTTAAGAGGCGGATGGAAAATACAAAAAGCTTTATATATTGATTCTGATGGAATTCAATCAAAAGTTGATATTGATTCACATGGAAACCTTTCTCTCGTATATCCGCTGAATATGGAAAAACCAGTTCCCTTTATTGTTGAGCGTTTGTATAAGGGTGGTAATGGTGGAGGCTGCTATACTACAAAAATCTATTCTCTTGACCCAAAAGCTCTAAAACTTAGAGATAATTACAGTGCAGTGTTAAATCCTGTTTGTGAGTATGAATATAATGATACAGACGGTGGTCCTACGGGAACCGGCTGGTATTATTTTACAAAAGACACTCTTGATACTTATTCTTATGAGCAGGAGTATGGTCAGGTCTTTAAGGACATTCATGTAGTATGGAAACAAAATAGCAAAAATCCTTACGAGTTCGAATTATCTGCTTATCCGGGGGGAGAACCTTCTGGCAATAGCAGAGTTAAAAAAACTGGTGAATATGTTAATCCTGTATGCCGTTTGAAAATGCGGGAGGGTCCGACTGTAAATTCTGAGAAACTTTATACACTTGAACCAGGTTTTCTTCTGAAAGTTCTTGAAGAAGGTGAAACAGTAAAAATTGATGGACTTTCTTCAAATTGGGTGAAGGTTCAGCTGGTAAATGACGTACCTTTTGTGGAAGGGTATAAATCTGAAAATCAGACAGCAGGCTGGGTTTTTGGCGGATATCTGGAGTAGTTATAATTACTGCTGTAATTCTTCGATAGTTATAATTTTTGCCGTGTGTGAAAAAGGACTCGAAGACTTGAGTATTTCAACTTCTGCGGTGACGTATTTTCCGTTATGCTTTTTCAGTTTTTTCCAGGCATTTCTGCTGCTCGATTTCTTATCGATAATATAACTTGTACGGCTTTGTGATTCGTAATTTGTAAGGATTACAAAGCTCTTATTGTTATATTGGAGAAGACCGGAAATAATTACAAATATAAGTGCAAGAGAGTATAAACCTTTCATATTTTAGTTTACTCCAAGATTTTCAAATAAATACGACCAATTGTTGTTCTTGGCAAATAAGGACCAGCCTTTATATTGCCCGGAATATTTCACTTGCATACCGCTTGTTATGGAAATTCCCCATGGACATTTTCCATCAGAGATTTTTAAAAAATCTTTTTGTCCGTAATCAGGGGCGCCGCTATAATACCATTTATTGCTAGTGTCGCCAGCCCAGGCATAAACTATAAGTCCTCCATTTTTCAGGTCAGAATAAAGATTCTCTGCTGCTGTTTTTACATTTCCATCAGTAGTTTTATTTGCCAGCAGATATGCCATAAGCCCTAAATCTGCTGTTCGGCCGCAGGCTGCCGGAAAAATAAATCCGCGGAAATCATCAGTATTGAGGTTTTCGCCTAAGAGGTACCTGAAACATTGTTGTGTCCCAGCAACGGAATCAGATATTGCACTGTACAGCTGGCTTGTGTGCATTTTTATATTTTCCAAAATGTTAGTTTTAGAGCAGTCAACTAGGGTGAGTGATAATTCCTTGCAGTATAGACTGGAATTATTGTTTAATGACAAGTATTTGCATTTTTCATAATTATAATCAATGAATCTCTTTCCTATATCTTCAATTAATGGTCCTGAACTTGCATATGAAATTATCCGGTCGTAATTGTAGGTATTTGTAAGAGTGGAGTTTGGAGATGCTACAAGGTAGTGAATGTTGTTTTTTAGACCATATATTGCTTCTATTGAACATTCAAGGCAAACATCTTCGACAAGCATATCGATTTTTCCAAAGGTGCGATTAACTGCAAGAGCAATATCACTTGATGTCAGGTAACCATTATTGCCGTTTGTGTCGTCATAACAGAGAGCTCTTGCGGAGTCTTGTGAGATTGAAGTTGAGATCTCATTTAAGGGGCCTGAACCATGATTATGCATGATTAGGATTGTATTTTTTGCATTAAAAGAACTGGATGCCTCGTATAAGAAGTTGTAAAGGGTGTTCCCGCTTGCCATATTTACTTCCTGACTGCCATTTAGGTATACCCAGTCTATATAGCGGGAATAATCAGTTGCAACAGAAGCTTCCAGAATATAAAGGTGGCTTTTTCCGTCCATTGTTTTGCCACCCTTGCTTGAAATATTTCCGTCAATTAAGGCAAGTACGGTTATTGATGCGTTGCCATTTTTGATTTTCAGACCATTTTTAGCCTGCATTAAATTGTTATATGAAACATCGTTCAGATTGTTGTCCCCATCCAGATACATCATAAAGAGATAATCTGTGTTGATTTTTTCTCCAGAAGGGGAAATAAGATTTAACAGATGCCCGTTTCTGTAGGAGGAATTATCGGGATTCCACAGACAAGAGAAGCTTAAAAATGAAAAAGCGGTCAGGAGAATATATCTGCTTAACCGGAAGATAATCTTCATACAAAAATCATAACCTATAAAAACTGAATTTCAAACAAAAATAAAAGAAATTAATTGACATATTAAGTTGTATACAATATAATATGATTAAATGAAACGGCATGGTTGAACTTAATATTTCACTTATATAAGAGGTATAAAAAATGGGAATTTATGATTTTAAGGTTATGGACAGAAAAGGAAACGAAGTTTCTTTATCGGAATTCAAAGGAAAGGTTCTTTTGATTGTAAATACTGCCACAGGCTGTGGTTTTACACCTCAGTACAAGGGTCTGGAAGAACTCTATCAGAAGTATCACGATAAGGGACTTGAGATTTTAGACTTCCCTTGTGATCAGTTTGGACATCAGGCTCCTGGTGATGATGATGAAATCCACGAGTTCTGTACAATGAAGTATCACACAACTTTTGATCAGTTTAAGAAGATTGATGTTAATGGCGAAAATGCAATTCCGTTGTATAATTATCTTAAAGAGCAGAAGGGCTTTACTGGATTTACAGGTGTAAAAGGTGCTCTTATGAAGACTGTGGTTTCTAAATTCGATCCTGACTATGAGAATAACCCTAACATCAAATGGAATTTTACAAAGTTCCTTGTTGACCGCGAAGGTAATGTTATTGACCGCTTTGAATCTACAGTTGAACCAAAGAAGATTGATGATAAGGTAGCAGGTCTTTTATAATAGAACACCGGCGGCTCTGACCGGTCGCCTTAGACAAGGAGGAAACCATGTACGACGTAATTGTAATTGGAGCGGGGCCGGCGGGGGTTTCTGCGGCTCTTTACGCTAAACGTGCAAATCTGAATGTTCTTGTGCTTTACCACGGCGAAAGCCAGCTGGAAAAGGCAAATAAAATTGATAATTACTATGGTTTTGAAAACGGAATTTCAGGCCCTGATTTGTATGCTGCAGGAATTAAGCAGGCTAAGAATCTTGGTGTAGAGGTTCTTGATTCTGAAGTAACAAATATTCAGATGGCAAGTCAGAATTCGTACATGGTATCTGCAACAAATGACGATTACGAAGGTCACGCGGTAATCCTTGCTACAGGAAACAAAAAACTGCGTCCCAGCCTTAAAGGCCTTGTGGAGCATGAAGGAAAAGGTGTAAGTTACTGTGCAGTTTGTGATGGTTTCTTCTATAGAAAAAAGAAGGTTTGTGTTCTTGGAAACAAACTTTATGCGCTTGAAGAAGCCATGCACCTTGCCAATATGGCAGAGTCGGTTACCATTCTTACAAACGGAATGGACGATTCAGAAGTAAAAGCCCTTTTGGATGAAGAAAAAGCAAAGGGTGGTGCTGCAGAAAAAATCCAGCTTAATAATCAGAATCTTTCAGAAATTAAGGGCGAAGGCAAAGTAGAAGCTGTGGTATTTGAAGACGGCAGTGAACTTGCAACCGACGGATTCTTTGTTGCTCTTGGAAGTGCCGGTGGCGCTGATTTTGCAAAGAAACTTGGCCTTACACTTGAAGGCGACAGCATCAAGACTGATGAAAAAATGGCGACAAATGCTCCTGGCGTATATTCTTGCGGTAACGTAAATGGCGGCCTTTTACAGGTATGTAAAGCTGTATATGAAGGTGGCGTTGCAGGCTTAAGTGCGGTAGAATATGTTAGAGGTATTAAAAAATGAGTGAACAGAACTATGACTGCCTTCTTTTGAAAAATCAGCTTTGCTTTCCTTTGTATGCGGCATCTCGCGAAATCTTACGCAAATATACGCCGCTTCTTAAAGAGTTAGATTTAACTTATACACAGTACATCGTAATGATGGTTTTGTGGGAAGAAAAGGAACTTAAGGTTACAGAACTTGGCAGTCGTCTTTTTCTGGACACAGGAACTCTTTCTCCGCTTTTAAAATCAATGGAAAAGAAAAAACTTCTTTGCCGTACACGCAGTAAAAACGACGAACGCATTGTAATGGTTGCAATTACAAAGGAAGGTGAAGCTCTTCGTGAAAAAGCTTCTTCTGTTCCTAAGAAAATTGGCAGCTGTGTAAATCTTAGTCAGCAGGAAGCCGAAACTCTTTATAAAATTCTCTATAAGATTATAGGTAATTAGGATTTATAATATTCTTCAATCTTTTCACGGCAGCGAAGGAAGTAATAGTTTAGCATCGGATCAAAATGAATGCCCATTCCATCCTGAATTATCTGGAAAGCTTCTTCAGGTGGCATGGCTTTTTTATAACAGCGTTCGCTGACCAAAGCATCATATACATCGGCGATAGCCATAATTCTGGCTTCAAGAGGAATCTTACTGCCTTTTAATCCTTCCGGATATCCAGAACCGTCAAAACGTTCGTGATGGTAATGAGCAACATTTTCGCAGATTTGAGAAAATTCGGTATCATCATAATCTCCAAAAATATTTCTTACAATCTGAGCGCCTTTCTGAGCGTGACTTTTCATAATTTCATATTCTTCCGGAGTAAACTTGCCGGGTTTGCGTAAAATCTGGTCATCAACGGCTATTTTTCCTAAATCATGCATAGGGGCGGCCTTTACAAGGCTTATATAAAATGATTCCGGACGTCCCAGTCGGTTTTCTATTCTCATATCATCAGTCAAAATCTTTACAATCTGGCTTGTTCGTCGGATGTGGCTTCCTGTATTATTGTCACGGTTCTGTACCATTTCTGCCATTCCGTATACAAACTGTTCCATCAATCTTTCGATTTTTTCTGTTTTTTCATTTACTTCTTTTGAAAGTGTTTCATTGTAATTATTTAAAAGCCGCAGATTAAGCTGTTCGCGGGTATTGTCTTCAATTTTTATCTGATGACCAACAGGTTTGTGCCGCTTTGAAAAAAAGCGGGAAATATAAAGATTTGAAACACTAATTTTAAAGCTCTGCTTTTGATATTTAAATGTGGTTTCTGCAATACCCTTATGAGATTCAGCAGTTTCCATAAGGTGATTTACGGTAGCAAAAAGTTCAGTGGAGTTGTCCAGTTTGGAATCAACATAAAGTTCCTTAAATTCCGGAAAGAAATGTTCCGTAATTGAATTACAACCCAGATAGCGGTGCTCATTATCAAAAGATGCTACACCTATAGTTTCACTCTGCTGAATCGCAATACTTACCATTAAGTCGATATCGTAAATGGCAAGTCTGCGAATCATAATAAGCAGCATAATCTGTAAAATTGTGTAGGAACAAGGCATTACGTCAAATTCTGGAGCGATGGCTCGTCCAATAATGAAGGCAATGGAAATAATACTGTAAGAAAGAAGCATTACTGTAGCATTACGTCTGGAAATGTGTTTCTTTCTCATACTAAGCAGCATTATCAGGAAGTCTATTATGATGAAAATAACAAGAATACAGTAATAAATTGTGTGAACTGAAGTATATTGTTTTCTAAGATAGGCGATTCCGTTTGTATTTCTTAGAAATACCTGTTTATAAAGGATTCCAACAGTCCATGGGCTTAAAGCCATAATCACTATTCCAGTGGAAAGAATCAAAAAACAAATTGAGGTGATGTACCGGTTTAATTTAATTTTACAGAAGGTAAAAACGTAAAGAAAACTGAAGAACTGGACTCCGAAGTTTAGGAAATACAAAAGTCCGTTTAGTAAAAGTGCTTCTGAGGTTGAGGTAGAAAGAGCAAACTTCAAATAACAGAGATTGATGAGAGGAATCAGCAGGAATAGCAATGCAAGATAAATGGAAACGTTACGTCCCCATTTAACAAAGAAAAATGTCGTCAGTAAAATTGAGCTTACAAAAAGCAGGATGTAGTAATATAAAAGCATTTTTTAATTCCTATGATTATTTTACACCATGAAAAGCCATGTGGCAAAATTTTATTGTTTTTTCGTATTTAAATCGGTTAAAATAATAGTATGAAAATTATTCATTGTGCCGATATTCATGCGGATTCTGCAATGAAGGGGCATTTTTCAAAGCTTGCCTCTCAGCGCAGGGAAGAAATTGTAGATGCTTTTGCCCGCATGGTAGATTTTGCCCAGAAAAATGGTGTTCGTGCCATAATTATTTCGGGAGACCTTTTTGATACAAAGGAAAACCAGCATAAAACTCTTAAAAACAGACTTTTTTATATTATTTCAAATCATCCCCAGATTGATTTTCTGTATCTTCGTGGAAATCATGATGAAGAATTTCATATCGAAGAGAATTATCCTAATCTCAAGCTTTTTTCTAAGGATGCCTGGTCTTCCTATTCATACGGCGATGTCGAAATTTCAGGCAGAGAGTTCGGTTCTTCAATTCCTGCCGCTGCCTACAGCCAGCTAAAGCTTGAAGCTCAGAAAGTTAATATTGTTATGCTTCACGGGCAGCTTGCAGATTACGCGCCAAAGGAAGATGCTCCTGTAATTTCCCTTCCAAAACTTGTAAATCAGAACATTGATTATCTTGCTCTCGGACATATTCATAATTTCAGACTGGAAAAACTGGATAGCCGCGGGCTCTGGTGTTATCCGGGGTGTCTTGAAGGACGCGGATTTGATGAATGCGGAGAAAAAGGGTTTGTGCTTTTGAATATTGAAGGCGGGAAGGTTGAGCCGACTTTTGTACGCAATTCTCAACGGGTGATTCACGAAATTGAAGTGCCTCTTAGCGGAACAATGTCTTACAACGAAATTCTTAAGGCCTGTGCAGCAGCGACGGCATCAATTTCTGCAAAAGATATTGTTCAAATTGATTTAAAGGGCGAAATTTCTGAGGATACGGAAATTGAAACCGATTCATATGAAGCTGCTTTGGCATCAAATTTTTATTTTATCAGATTTAAAAACCAGACCGAACCAAAGATTGATTACGAAAAATACGAAAAGGATGTTTCTCTAAAAGGTGAGTTTATCCGTCTGGTAAAGGCGCAGAAAGAGCTGAGCGAAGAGGAAAAATCAAAAATTATAATGACAGGAATTCGGGCTCTTGCGGGGAGAATGAACTGATGGAACTGATTAAAGCTCATATTACGAATTTTGGAAAACTACGAAATTATGACGTGGATTTTAAAAAAGGACTCAATACTTTTATCCATGAAAACGGCTGGGGAAAAACGACACTTTCGGTTTTTATAAAGGCGATGTTTTATGGAATGGAGTATACGACTTCACGTGATTTAGAAAAAAATGAAAAACTGAAATATGCTCCATGGCAGGGTGGCGAATACGGTGGCAGCCTTGAGTTCTCTTATAAGGGAAAAAATTATCTTGTGACTCGAACTTTTGGACCTAAAAAAAATGATGATACCTATGAACTTCGTGATTTGAAAACAAATCTTCCTAGTTCAGATTTTACATCGGATTTGGGTAGCGAACTTTTTGGAATTAACCGCGAAACTTACGGACGCAGCGTTCATGTTGTGCTCAGCGAATCTCCTGCTGGTTCAACAGATATTTCTGCCCGTCTGAATAATCTTGTAGAAGCAGGTGATGTTGCATCCTTTGATAAGGCTGTGCTGGCACTTGATAAAAAGGCAACTTCCCTTAAGGCAAAAAAAGGAAAAATCGGTCAACTCTTTGAAATCCAAAATCAGATTGACCGCGACCGTGAAACTCTTGAAGAAATTAAGGCAAGGGAAGTTCAGAACGAGGATTTTGAAAAAAAGGCAGCTGCTTTGGGTGCGGAAATAGAAAAATTCAAGACACAACATCATAGCATGACACGTGAACTTACGGTGCTCATAAAATACGAAGGAAAATTACGCTACGAACAGCTAAAAAAGGATCTGGAAGAGGCGAAACGAGGGAAAGAGGCTCTGGTAGATTTCTTTAATGGAAAGGTACCGGAAGCTGGTGTCTTAAAAGAAATTGATGAAATTTCAAGTTCATATACAACTCTTGCCTCTAATCTTAAAAGCGGCCAGATGTCTCAGAGTGAAAAAGACCAATATGAGAGTCTGAAAAATTATTTTGCAGGTGATATTCCTTCAAAAGCTCAGATTGATTTATGTTTGAAAACTGATGGAGAATTCAAGATTTTTAAGCAGCAGGAAAGCGAAAGAAAACTTACGGCTTTGGAAGAAGCTGAGTTTAAGGAGCTTAAACTGAAATTCAGTGACAAGGATCTTGAAACTGCCAGTTCAGGAAGTGACCAGTCAAAACTTCCGGCCGAGGAAGGTAAAAATATTCTTACAGCAGTATTTATGGGCCTCGGATTTTTCATCTTGATTGGCGCTTCTTTTTGTTTTTTTCAGAGGCTTCCTTTATTTGTATCTGCAATGTCGCTTGGACTTGCGGCCTTGTTTTTTGTTCTCGGTTTTGTAAGTACTCGCAGTGCAAAAACAAGCCCGGAAGAGATTTCGGTTCTTATACAGCGAGGGGTTGATCTTGACCGTTATTTAAAACTTCAGCAAAAGTCAAAAGCGCATTTTGAATGGCTGCAGGCTCAGCCAAAAATGGCGTCTGAATATGAGGCAGAACTCCGTGCTTTTGTAAAACGCTTTTGTAAGACAGATGATATTTCTTCCATTCCGACAGAAATTCAAATTCTTAATGAAAAAATGAATAAGCTTTCCGAATTGGAAAAACGCATAAATACGAGCAGCCAGAATTTTCAGCTTCAAAGTGAAAAAAAAGAAAAGCTTATGCAAATTTTGAGTCAGTATAAAACGGAAAAAACACTTGATTATCCTGCTCAGGTACGGGAACTTCACGACAGAATTAATGATTTAAAAAATGCGGAGGCCTATATCAGACAGGCAGAGGCAAAAGTCAGTGAATTTGAGAACGATCCGCAGAATGATGTTCAGTCTTTTGAGTCGCTTAAAAAGCCGGAAAAATCTAACGAGCAGCTAAAGTCGGAACTTGATTTTATAAATCAGCAGGTTAATGAAAAAGTTGCCTTGAGGGCAGAATATCAGAAGAAAATGAACGATAATAATTCGCTCATTGAAAAAAAAGATGATTTTGAAAATGAGATTGAAAGGCTTGCTGTAGAAAAGCAGGAAAAAACTTGTGAACATCAGCTTCTTTTGCAGACAATGGATTTCTTAAGGCGGGCAAAAGAGCAGCTTGATGCAAATTACAGTGATCCTATGAAAGAGGGGTTTGCAAAATATCTTGGAATGATTGATGCAGGAACAGAGTCGGAGGCACTTTCCAAAAAACTTGTAATTGATACAGAACTTAAGGTTTGCGTGGACGAAAATGGAAAACTGCGTGAAAGCCAATATTTAAGCGACGGCTATAAGGATCTGGTGAATTTCTGTTCCAGAATGGCGCTTGTGGATGCACTTTTTAAAGATGAAAAACCGCCTGTAATTCTTGATGACCCTTTTGTAAATCTTGATGATGATAAAATTCCGCGGGCACTGGGCTTATTAAAGCTGATGGCAAAGGAAAAGCAGATTTTGTATTTTGCCTGCCATAAGAGTCGCGAAGTAAAATAAAAGTTTGGGAGGATAAATTGTCTCGAAAAACTGATGAAATAAAAAAATCTATTGCACGACTGGAAGAAATTCAGATTAAGTTCTGTGAGGCAGTCTCGTCAGAAGGAGAAGTAAGTCTTCTTTGCGAACAGATGAAATCTGAATTACAAAACCTAAAACTTTGGATTAGCATGCTTTACAAATATAACGGCACTTCAAAAAGTAACGCTAAGGTTGCTGCTAGTCGCGAAAACGGAAAAAAGGGTGGGCGACCTCCTAAATTTGTAACCGATCTTAAAAAACAGAAAAATGAACTTGAAGCTCTTCTTTCAGACCTTCATACCCAGCAGATATCGGCATCTATTGAAGATGAAGAAAACCTGAATTCTCAGGCAGAAAAGGCAAATCAAGAGCTGGAAACAGTAAATAAAAAACTTTCGGAGTTTAAAAATGAAAAATAAACGTATTTATTCTATTTTATTGCTTGGTTTTATCTCGATTTTTACAAGTCTTTTTTCAAAGGAAAGCTTTGGTTTCCGTCAGCTGAAAACCCTCAAATATACACCTGGAACTCAGGTTCTTTACTATGAACACGTAAAATCCGGTGCCCGCCTTGTCTGGCTAAAAAACAATGACACAAACCGTGCCTTTAATATTGCCTTCCAGACCCGCTCTTATGATGATGTGGGACTTCCTCACATTTTTGAACATTGCTGTCTTGCAGGTTCTCCAAAATATCCAAGCTCAAACCTTACCTTCCAGATGGGGGTTCAGACCTATAATACCTTTCAGAACGCCCTGACATATCAGCTTTTTACCTGTTATCCGATTGCTTCACTTTCAGAAGAGCAGCTTTTTGCCAGCCTCGACGTTTACATGAACGGTATTTTTGACCCGATTGTTCTTACAGAGGAAAATGACCTCAAGCGCGAAGCCGTACGTTTTGTTCTTGATTCCCCGGACGGTCAGATTACGGCAACCGGCGCTGTTTACAATGAGCTTACAGGTGTAATGGCGAATAAAAACACAGTGAATTTTTACAATCTCCGTAAGCTTCTTTATCCTAACAGTACAGAAAGCTTTATAACCGGCGGACGACCGGAGGATATTCTTAATGTCACCTGGCAGAGCGTAAAGGATTATCACGAAGAATATTACAAAGCTTCCAACATGGTAATCTACCTTTACGGAAAGCTTAATGTAAACCGCTTCTTAAAATATTTTGACGAAGAATTCCTTTCAAAATACGAACGCACAGAAGTTGATCTTTCAGATAAATATTATGAAGAATGGGAAGGTTTCCGCGAACAGACAGCAGAATTCCCGGTTACAAAGGACACAAATACTAATAATGCCTCTATTTTTTCATATGCCTTTGCGCTTAAAGATATAAGTCCTGACAACTTCAACGACCTTCGTGTTATCAACAATTATATCGGGCAGGAATCTTCCTGGCTGAGCCGTACACTCAAGGAGCATTTTCCAGACGCAAATTTCAGCTGTTATTTTAATAATCTTTGCAGACGACCCTATTATACTTTTGAAGTTCATAATATTAATGAAGATGATAAAGATGAGCTGAAAAAGATTTTTGAAGAGGCAGTAAATCAGCTTTGTACAGAAAAAATCGACAAAAAATACATCAAAATTTTTGCAAATAATTTTAAATTGGATACAATTCTGGATGAAGAAAATCCTGATGGAATTACTGACTTACGTTCTGCAGGTATTTTATGGGCAATTTCTGATGATCCTGTAAATTTTATTACATACAGAAAGAATCTTTTAAAACTTTCAAAAACTTCCACACCTGAAACAGTTCTTGCGACTGCCAGAAAATACCTTTTGAATCCACAGCAGAGTGTAGTTCTGGTAACCAAGCCTGTTGCAGGTCTTGCAGAAAAGAAGGCAGAAGAAAATGCAAAGTATTTTGCTGATAAAAAGGAATCGATGACGCCGAAGAATGTTGCTGATCTTGTTGCAGAAAATAAGCGGTATAATGAATGGGCTTCTGAGAATGAAAAAATCAACCTTATTGATAAGGTGAAGGTTGTAAGTGCCCAGAATTTGCCGGAAGAAGATGAAGATGTTGAAATTACTGACACAAAAGAGCATGGTTTCAGGGCTCTGATTGGAGAAAAACCAGGACTTCAGTATGTGTCTGGCTCTCTGCTTTTCAGCCTGAATACCTTGCCGCCGGAATATCTTCACCCGGTAATGTTCTATTTTGAGCTTTTGAAAAATCTTCCTACAGAAAAACACAGTCTGGAAGAGCTTGAAGCAAGAGAAATGATTTATACTTATTCATCGTCTTTTTATACTTCCTCTTATATGCTGAAGGACAAATATGAAAGCGGCGGCTCGGCAGTGTATGCAACTTCTGATTTTATGTGTCTTAATGAAAATCTGACTGATACACTGGATCTTGTTCATGAGCTTATTACAGAAACAAGTCTTGAGGATTATGATACGATAAAAAGTTCCGCCGGACAGTTTGCAAAGGCAAAACGTCAGGGAAATATGAATAATCCGGCAAATCTGGCTTATGAGCTTGCCTTTACTGCGGCTCACCCTGCTTATACATCACGTTACTATGCCGTCAGATATAATTACTGGGATTTCCTGGAAAAGGTTTCTAAGATGGATACAGAAGAGCTGGACGGGCTTGTTGCAAAAATCCGCGAGGGCTTAAAAATCGTCTTTAACCGACAGAATCTTACTGTAACCTGCGTAGGTGATAAAAAACAGATTGAAAAATATCTTAAATATGAACGAGCCTTTGCAGAAACTTTGGGGCAGGATGAACTTAAGGAAGTAAATCCTTTTGCACAGCATGAACCTTTCCCAAAGAATATTGCGGTAATTATTCCCGGAAATTCAAACTATTGCTTTAGCTCTATTTCACTTGATTCGCTAACAGAAAAGCTGGACGCAAAGTATAAGGTTATCAGCTCTTTTCTGGAATATTTTTATCTTTATACTCAGATTCGTTTTAAGTATGGAGCCTACGGGGCTTCAAGCCAGATAAATGATAACGGGCTTACCCTTTATTCATACCGCGATCCTGAGCTTAAAAATACCTTCCGAATTTTTGATGAAGCAGCAGATTATTTAAAAACTACCTATGTCACACAAAAGGATTTGGAAGGCTATATCACTTCAATTTATTCAGGACTGCAGGAACCGATTTCTGATGCAGCTGCCCTCAGCAACAAAATTTCCAGTTATTTAACCAATGATTTTGAGGACGGAAAAGTCCTGCGCATGATGAAGCAAGTAAAATCTGTAAAGCCCGAAGATATTAAGGAATTTGCAGGCTATCTTGAATTGCTGAAAAAGAATGGTGTAAGAGTTGTTGCCGGAAGTGCCGAGCAGATTTATGCCAACAAAGACATGTTTGATTTAATTATCACAGAGTTTATGAAGTAAGTTTTTTTCTTAGGTCTGTAATGTCTTCTTGGGAAAGGATTCCGGCATTTATAAAGTAATCGCTCAGGGCCTGCTGAAGGTTCGGGATTTCTGCCGGGGACTTTCCCAGAAGTTTTTTATATGAATATTCCAGAAGGCGAGGACTTCTGAATTCACCAAATCCTGCAAGCGAAGTTTTAAAATAATCCTGTGTAATTTCCTGCCAGCTGGCGCCGCAAAGGGCTGCCAGAATACTGCTCATTGTTCCTGTCCGGTCTGAACCAAGCCGGCAATGGATATAAAAGGGAGCAGGATGATTTATTATAAATCTTGCAATTTTTTGTACGGTCTGACCGTATTCTTCACTTTGAGGTTCAAAATAAACTGTTTCGTAGGACGTATCTATAATCAGCTGATTTCCTGCCTTGCGGATTTTCTTCATAGAGTGGAAAAATCTTTCTCCAAGCTCTTTGTTAAGGTTTTCATCACCACAGAGAGTAATTACTGAACGGATTTTATTTTTTGAAAGCGCCTTGTTTACAAGTTTTATTCTTATATTTTCAGTGCTGAAAGAAGCTCGTGATTTTTTGTAGGGATGATAGCCTCTCCAGAGTTTTGTCGTTCCGGGAACTTTTCTCACATTTGAAATCCTTGCCCTTTCTTCAGGTTTTTTAAGGTCGATATTGCAAAGTTCTTCGATATTTTCCAGGTATTTTTCATTTTCTTTGATTTCCGGGATAAATGATTTATCAAGAAGAATTACAAAATTGCTTCCGAATTTCTCAGGGGCGTGGAAAAAAGCGTTTTTACTAGCCCTTTCAGAAAGAGGAGTATCTGCTGTCACGTAATCACAGTTTCCATTTTTATAATAAATAAGAAAGTTGAATTCTGGAAAGCCGATATTACCTGGGGCAGATACTTCCTCATAAGGTTTTGTTAAAATCCAGATGCCTTCCGGGCTAAGTTTCATTTCAAAATCCGGATTTTTCCGCCAGAGAGTAAAGCTTGCAGTAACTGTAATGCTTTCTATGTTATCCGGATCTGCATTGGAAACAGCGAAATTTTTTAAGTTCAGTTCAAAAGTAACAGTTTTTCCGATGTCCGAAAGTTTATACATTCTTTACACCTTGAATTTGTTGATTTCGCCGGTTACCTTTTCAATACTTTCCATATTCTGACGACTCTGGTCATTTATAGCCTGCATTGAATTGTTGATGTCGCTTACTCCAGTAGACATTTCATTCATACTGCCAGAAATCTCGAGTGTAACAGAGGCAAGTTTTTCCATTTCGCTCTGGATTTTTTCCCCGCCACTGGACATTATCTTTGCACCATCTTTTACCTGAGAGGTAATTGAATTAATCTGCTGCATTGCATCAAGAATCTGCTGACCTCCGGCACTCTGTTCGTCCATTGCGCTTTTAATTACAGCTTCCTGATTTTTTACGTCCTGTGTATTTTCAAAAATAATGTTGAACTGGTGCTGAATTTCCTTTGAATCTTCGGTAACTTTTGCAATTAGTTCCTCAAGACCGCCAAGTACAGTAGAAATTTTCTTACTCTGTTCGTTAGAATCTTCCGCAAGTTTTCTGATTTCATCTGAAACTACTGCAAATCCTTTTCCAGCTTCCCCTGCGTGAGCTGCTTCAATTGCTGCATTCATGGCAAGAAGGTTTGTCTGTTCGGCAATATTCTGAATAATTGAGGTGGCTTCCATAAGACCTTCCGATTCTTCAGAAATCTGATGGATGGTATCTGCTGTCTTCTGGACAATTTCGCGTCCATTATCAGCTGAATTGGTCAGCTTTTCTACGGCCAGCGCATTCTTTTCAAGAATTTCTGTTACCGAGCGGATATTTGCTACCATTTCTTCGACGGCGCTTGTAGATTGAACAACACTGTTGGACTGTGCTTCAATGCTATGGTTCAGGTTTGTAATGCTGTCTGAAATTTCGTTCACAATATTTGTATTCTGCTCAACGGCTTCTGTCTGATTTGTAACCTGACCTCTGATGCTTGAAATATTGCTTGTAATCTGGTTGAGGGCAGAGGCAGTTTCTGTCATATTGTTTGAGAGAACTGTTGCCGCATTTTTCATTACAGAAGATTCACCCTGAACTGTCTGCATTGTGCCGTCTATTTTCTGCATCGTGCTGTTAAAGTAATTTGCAATGTCTGTTACTTCGTCATTTCCCTGAACAGGAAGACGCTGAGTTAAATCACCTTCACCTTCTGATATATCCTTAAGGATTCGGGAAACATTTTTAAGCGGACGAATAATTGTACCGCATACAATCTTCATAACGATAATTGTTGTAAGAAGACCAAGCACAAGGGCGAGTGCAAGCGTGATGTAAATGGAATTATCGGCTGCATCAACAATTGAAAGAGGAATTACAAAAACGTAGTCCATAGGTACGTAAAGGTTTTCAGACTGATAGCTTCGGATTTCGTATTTTGTGCCGTTAAAGGTTGTTCGGTACCATACTTTGTCGCCAAGTTTATAATTTTCAAGCCCAGCAAGATTGTGATTGGCAAGTTTTTTATTCTCGTAGGAAGAATCCAGCTGGTCGATAAGAACAGTACCGATTTTATCTACAACGATGATTTTTTCATTTACTTCAGATTCATCATGTGCAATTACACCTGCAAGGAAGGCTTTAAATGAAGCAAAATCTTCCATTTGATTAACTGAGCCGCTCAGCATTGCAATCTGATTCATAATCAGAGGCTGTCCGGCCTGTTCGAGTCCATGAAAATACTTGTTGATTGCAGCATCGGTTGTAGCCAGGTTCTTTTTTGTAAGCTTTGTGTACTGTTTTTCGTCAATTCCGGAAATACGATAATAAAGGGCTACACCCATAATCATAAGGATAAATGTCATCACAAGCGATGCCCATAAAATAATCTTAAAGGAAATAGAGGTTCTTTTCTTTGACATGAGGATAATTATAATATGTTACTTCAAAAATTAATAGAAAGCTTTTAGAAGTTTACTGTTCTTCCAGAATAACCAGATCCCAGTCTGCAATTTCAATTTTGTTGCCGGTAAAATAAGGCTTCTTTGTGATTATATCAACGCAGTCCGGGAAAGGATTATCGATAAAATAATCTTCACTTGAATAATTGAAAATATAGTGAACCTTTTTACCTCTGGAATTTACTCCGTTTCTGATGATGACAGGAAATTTTACTGGGTAAAGTGGAATTCCAGCTTCTTCGAGCGCATCCTTTAAAACTTGAGAAAAAACTTCAGGCTGTGTCTTTGTAGCAAAGTAATAGGCGGTACCTTTTCGGAACTTGTTTTTGGTTATGGCGGCATACTGAGACCAGTATTTGTGCTCGTAAGTTGAAATTATCTGAGCATTTTTATTTTCCAGAAGTTCTGCATAAACCTGTGCAGGATAGCCAAGAACTTTTGCGTCACCTGCCTGAGTAATCATAGAATATTCCATGCCAAAAACGTCGGTAAGCTTATATGGGTGAGGGGCATCGTATACGGTGCCTTTAGTGTCAGCGTAAAATGAACGGAATGTTGAAAAGAGAACGCCGCCGTCCGCTACAAAGTCATAGAGCTTGCCGGCATTTTCCTGACTGATGCAGTATAGGGCTGGAGTGACAATCATTTTGTAATCGGAAGGATTAAGGGCATTAATGTCTACTACATCACATTCAACGTTCATTTTATAAAGAGCGTCATAGGTCCAGCGCACAACATCGTTGTAAGAAAGACCGCCGGTCGGGAAGTCCATCGGGTAGAATTTGAGTGCAGTTAGAGAATCGGTGTCTATAACAAGCGCAAGGTCATTCTTCTTTTTTAGGTTGATTAGCTGCGGACCGTATTTTTTGTATTCTTTGCCAATTTCTTTTGCATAATTGTAGATTACACCAGGCTGAAGTTCATGTCCAAGAACGCCTTTCCAGTAGGTTTCCATGCTGTTGTGAATTGAATGCCAGTTCCAGTACATGTGACCATTGGCGCCGCTTGCAAGGTGACTGAAGGCCTGGAGCCGCAGCTGCTTTGGATAAGGTGTCCATTCCTTAAAGCCCTGGGCCTCTGTTTCCAGAACAAGGTAATTCTGATTTTTGAGGGTACGGATTTTGTCGCCGCCAAAGGCAATTTCAGCACCAGTCAGCTGGTTCTGGCTAGGATGATAGATGTCGCAGCCTGCTATGGTGACGGCAGAACTTGCCTCTGCATGATTTATTCCCGGCTGTTCTCCGTAAGAATAGCCGATCCAGCCAAAGTCAAAGTTGTGGGTTATAAACTGATCAGGGCGTTTGTATTCCTTAATGATTTTTGCCTGCCAGTTTAGGTATTCGGCAACGCAAGTGCGCAAAAAGTGCTCGTATTCACAGTGAAGATTCCAGTTTATGCTGTTGGAAATATCCGGCATATCGTCCCAGTCGTGAATGGAATTGCTCCAGTAGGCTAGGGTAAAAGCCTTGTTAAATTCGTCTGTGCTTTTGTACTTGGCTTTCAGGTGTTCCAGAAATTTTTTCTGGGCGTATTTTCCGTAGTTGTCGTAGTGTTTTGTTTCGTTATCAAGCTGAAAGCCTATTACGCATTTATATGGCTGAACGGCTTCAGCAAGTTTTCTGATAATTCGTTCGGCATAGCGCAGAAAATCAGGATTGAGGATATCCATACTCTGGCGCGGCCCGTATTTTACCTGACCATTGCGGTTTGTTACCATTATGTCCGGATATTTTTTTACAAGCCAGGCAGGAACAGCATAGGTAGGAGTTCCGATAATTACGTTCATTTCCAGTTTTTGGGCTACGTCCAGAACATCAGTTACCGGCTTAAAGTTGAAAACTCCATCGTGAGGTTCTTCCGTACTCCAGGTTGATTCTGCAATGCGGATTGTATTCATTCCCGCTTCTTTCATCAGGCTAAGGTCTTTTTCAATGCGGTCGTATGGCATATATTCGTTGTAATATGCGGCGCCAAAAATTAATTCGTTTTTATTCATAGGCAAATTATAGCACGGAATTTTTAAATCTGTGATAAAATATTTTCAGGAGGCAATGTGAAGCAGATTTTTATAAACACTCTTAAAATCTCTGCCGCAGCGGTGATGGCAATTTTACTTGCAATGGAATTAAAACTGGAATTTGCGGTTTCGGCAGGAATTGTTGCCATTCTTTCTGTGCAGCCTACCAAAAAAGAAACGCTTCGTACTGCGTTTTCGCGTTTTCTTGCCTTTGCAGTGGCCCTTGTAATTTCCGTCCTGCTTTTTAATCTGCTTGGTTTTACCTTTTATGTCTTTTTTATCTATCTTGCTCTTTTTATTCTAGTCTGCCAGTGGCGCGGCTGGACTTCTGCCATGGCAATGGATTCAGTTTTGATTTCGCATTTTTTGAATTTTGGAAAGACGGGCTCTGCAGAAATCATAAATGAAATCCTTCTTTTTGTGATTGGTGTGGGTTTTGGAATTCTTGTAAATATTTTTCTTCATAAAAAGACAGATTATATAGAAGAACTTAAGGCTCAGACAGATGAAAAAATAAAACTCCTTCTTCACAGAATGTCTTTGCGTATCCTTAATCCCGATTTTGCTGATTACGACGGTTCATGTTTTGCAAGCCTGAACGAAAGTCTTTTTACGGCAAAAAAACAGGCAGAAGAAAATTTCAACAATCAGTTTACAAGTAAGGACACTTACGATTCCCGCTACCTTTTGATGCGCGAAAATCAAACCCGTGTTCTGTATGAAATGTTCAAGTGTGTCCGCCAGATTAAAACCGTTCCCGCCACTGCACAGATGGTTGCCGACTTTTTAGAAAAAGTTTCTGTTGAATACCACAAAGATAATGATGTTCAGTCGCTGCTTGCCGAACTATCGGAAATAATGGGAAAAATGAAGGCAGTCCTGCTTCCAAAGACCCGCCCGGAGTTTGAAGACCGGGCAAATCTTTTTGCGCTTTTAGACCGCCTGCAGGAATTTTTAGAGATTAAGCATACTTTTTTCTATAAAAATTTTTGACCAAATTTAATTGGGAAACTTATATCATTAAAACTGCATTTTTTGGTATGATAAAAAAAAGGGAGAATATGAAATATTTATTACAAAACCGAACCAAAATAGCCGGACTTATTTCAAGCCTGCTTGTGATTGCATCATTTGTATTATTTTTTATTGATTTTGCAGGGTTTGTTACTGACAATGAAATTGATACTTTTTTAATTGGACTTTTGTGCCTTGCGTTGTCTTTATTTTTTGCAATAATCGGACTTGTAAATGGAAATAACGAGTCTTTAGGTCATACGCTTTGCTTTCCTTCTGTTGGTTTTTCATTTATAGCCTTGATTATCTTCTGTATTTTAACTTTTGCTAATGCAGATAATAATAGAATGGAAAAAGAGAGTGCAGAGGATGCACCACATAAAATAGATAGAATCCTTTCCTCCGACTATTTATATCAGTATGAAAGAGAAATTGGCGAAAATGCAAAAAATACTGATTTTGAACCGGCTTCCACGTTATTTGCCTTGTGTCAGGCTTACGGATTTTTTTCTGATGAAGAAAGGAAGCCTAATCCTGCTCTTTTAATGTCGCTTGCCCAAGGTTTTAAGTTTACTTTAAGAGAAGAGAATCCCGGAAGATACACAAGTAATTTTAATGTAAAAGAATATTTTCAGGGTTGCGAAGAAGATTTGTACGAATTTTACACTTTGTACAGCAATGAATTGTATGAAATTCTTTGCATCAAGAGTGATAAGCATGAAGACAAATATTTTATCCGGGAAAATTTTTATGGATTTGTAAAGCATGTTGAAGATGTTGTTTTGGGCTATGAAGAAACTATAGCTATGGAAAAAATGACGAATTTTGAAAAAGAGATAGCCTATACTTATGAGGTTTTCCGTATATGCGAATATGAACTATACAATCCGGATCTGCTAGAAGACCTTCCTCCAATACACGATGATATTGTTTCTCTTGGTTATAATTGGGGCAGCTTTATAAATGATGTTGCAAAAGAAAAAGCAAAGAAATCTGTCGAAACAGAAATACGTCTCTATAATATGATGAAAAATACCTTTAACAAATATACAGATATTTCTGATTATACAATTGCGCGTTATGCAGCCTGCCTTAATAGCTGTTTTGTAAAGGAATTGTTGTAATCTTGGAATGAAAGAAAGTGTTACTTGACGCATACTAATAATGTAGCAAATAATTATACTTTAGATTATACGGAACCATTCAAATGAAAAAGAAAGTTTCTATAATTATTGTCATATTCTTTTCCATATCTCTTTCGTTTGCAAATACAAATGATTTATTACATTTATATGAATTTAATGATTGTAAATGGATTCCTATTGAATATTTATATGTAATAAAATCTGTAGATAGGGAAAAGATAAAACAATATTTACCAAAAATAGGAGATAATAAGATTTATGTGGATTATCTCGATGAATATAAAAATTGGTATGATGAGTCTGTATATGATCCAGAAAAATTAGAACTAGAAAAAAAAAGAGAATTTAATAAAGATATTTATATATTACACTTTTCTTTTTCGTATTCATACTATATAAAAAATTTAGAAGAAAACAATAATATTTATCTTCTAAATTTAGAGCAGACAGAAGCTTCTAAGTATTTAACATTTGTAAATGATGTTGAAAATAAACTTATTAAAGAAAAAAATCTTCGAAAAACCCCTTTATATTCTGAAAATCCAGCATATTATGATGAAGAAGAATATAAATTTGATGAAATTCAAATTGACGCAAAATTTATTTTTGACGGTGATTATCTTACAGTTTATGCAAATGAAGATAAGTTCAAGCAGATATATTTTAGGTGTACAGAAGAAACTTTTGAACAGCTAAAATCATTGATATATACAAATAAAATAGATCTTTCCAAAGTAACCTGGCCGCGGCATGCCGACGGCTCATGCGACTACGACGGAAAGCAATAAAACCCGGTACAGTCGACTGGTGTTATGGCGGTTATTTGGAGTAAATGAATACGAAATAATCCTTTTAATTATATGGAGACTTATAAAAATGAAAAATAGAATTTTTACTATATTTACTTTGTTATTTTTATGTACAACCTTATATGCACAGCAATTGGAGTTTGTTGCTAAAAAAGACTTTACTTGGACTTCAATAATTGGGAAAAAATATCATATTTCAAAAGATGAAATTCTTCAATTGGATGATGATGGAATTGGTTTTGTTTATCCGAATTCCCCAAAAGAAATTGAGATATGGGTTAAGAATAGCGAAAATGAATCTTTAAATGTTCCTATAAATTTTTTGACATTTAATGAGAATGTAAAAGTAATTCAAGATAGCATAAAGAGCAATTATTGGGTGCCTGCATATTATTATGAGCAGATAAGTAGCAAAACAGACAGATATTCTATCCTTTACAAAAATGAGCCTTTATGGAGAGAATGGCAGAATCAATTTGAAAATCCTTCAACATGGCAGGAAGATTTCTTTCTTGGCTATTATGGTTTTAATGATTTTTATTTTTTTGCCAGAAACAGCTATATTGGTAATGGTGAAGCAACTTTCCTTGTAAAAACAGAAGATGTATCCGATTCATCGATAAAATATAAAGTGTGCAAGATGTATAGCCATTTTCAAAAATATACAAAACGAACTGCACATCCGCAAGAAAACTTTTTACCATTATATAAGAAAGAAACTCCATTCTATATTTATTTGATAATCGACGGCGATTATATGAAAATGTATATAGATGAAGTTTCAGAAAAAAATCTATTTCAAACATTAATACGTACAAGCCCGGAAGCCTGTAATCAGATAGAAAACTGGATAAAAGGAAAATCGAACGATTTATCAAAAGTTGTAATGCCTAAACATGGCAATGTTTCTGTGCAAACGGAAGTAACAAAAACAAATGCTACCAACGTTGCTCCAAACAAAACAATGACTGTAAGTGAGAACCTCAAACTCCGTTCCGGCGAAGCAACATCAACACAGGTTCTTACCGTAATGTCTGCAGGTACAAAAGTAAAAATTCTGGAGCTTGGCAAAGCAGAAACAATTGATGGCATTTCTTCAAATTGGGTAAAAGTTGAAGTTCAAAAAGGAGCAAAAGACCGCGAGGGAAAGCCGATTAAAGCAGGAACAGTCGGCTGGTGTTACGGTGGTTATTTAGAGTAAATGAATACAAAACAATCCTTTGTCAGCTGTAAATCCTCCCTTGCGATTTTGTACGGACAAGGGATTGTAGCAGCGCCGTCAGGCGTACTTTGCAAAGCAAAGTATGGAGCGCGCAAGACGCGGAACTGCGAAAAGCCCGGTTTTTGCCGCAGGCAAAAATGGCCCCAGAAATATAATATTATGTTACAAAAATCTGCTTTTTCGTGATATGCTTAGTATTAACCTAGGAGGTCTTTTTTATGAAGAAAATGCGAAAAGCTTTTTGTGGATTTTTTCTGGCACTTTTAATGCTGACATTTATGAGCTGCGGGAAGAAAAGCGCTCAGTATTTTAAGCTGTGGAATGACTGTGACTCATTAAATGCATTGATCGAATATGTTGAGGACGTAACAAATAAAAAATCGCCGAACTATATTCCGGTAGAAGACAGAATTGCAACCTTTGATATGGACGGAACTTTTATCGGCGAGCTTTATCCTTCATATTTTGAATACAATATGCTGGAATACCGCGTGCTTGAAGATCCGGATTATAAGGACAAGGCTTCTGAAAGTGAAATTGCTGTCGCAAATGCAATCAGGGATTTTGTTCGTAACGGAAAGCCGCTCCCAGACCATTTTGATGTGATTCATGGACGTGCTGCTGCAAAGGCTTATGCTGGTCTTACAATTCCTGAATTTGATGCCTATGTCAAAAATTTTGCAAAAAAGACACCAAATGGTTTTGAAGGCATGACTTATGCGGAATCTTTCTATAAACCGATGCTGGAAGTTTTTGATTATCTGACTGCAAATGGTTTTACTTTTTATGTAGTTTCCGGTTCTGACCGTTTTATCTGCCGTGCTCTTGTAGATTCTCTTGGAATTACTCCTAACCGCGTTATCGGTATGGATGTGCTTTTAAAATCTGATAATCAGGGTGATGAAGAAGGCGTTGACTATACTTTTAAGACTTCCGACACTCTTCTTAGAACTGATGTTTTGCTTATTAAAAACCTTAAGACAAACAAGGTAAAAAATATTGCCCAGGAAATCGGAAAAGTGCCTGTTCTTTCCTTTGGAAACAGCGGCGGTGATTCTGCAATGCATAACTACTGCCTTTCAAACAAAAAATACAAGACCCGCGCCTTTATGCTGATTGCCGATGACGACGAAGACGACCACGCCAACCGTGAAAAAGCCCTAAAACTGGGCCAGCAGTGGAAAGAAGCCGGCTATGTTGTAATTTCCATGCGGGATGATTTTAAGACAATCTACGGCGAAAACGTTAAGAAAGTGGATTTCAAGTTTTAGAATAGTTAGAACTGATGCACTTTGTAAACGCGAAATCAATTCTTACGCCTCATAGTATGAACATCTATCGGGGATGTTCGCACGGGTGCATTTATTGCGATTCGAGGAGTAAGTGCTATCAGTTTACGCACGAGTTTGAAGATATTGAGGTAAAGCAGAATGCGGCGGAGCTTCTGGAGGAGGCTCTTCGTAAAAAGCGCAAACGCTGTATGATTGGAACGGGCTCTATGTGTGACCCCTACATCCCAGCGGAAAAAGGGCTTTGCCTTATGCGGCGCTGTCTTGAAATTATTGATAAGTATAATTTTGGGGCAGCACTGATTACTAAATCTGACCTTGTGCTTCGTGACCTTGATATCCTTAGAAGGATAAATCAGAAAACTAAGGCAGTTGTGCAGATGACGCTTACCACAGCTGATGATGCCCTCTGCAAAAAAATTGAACCCGGTGTTTGTCCTACAAGCAGGCGTTTTGAAGTGCTGACTGCCTGCCGTGACGCTGGAATTCCGACTGTCGTATGGTTCAGTCCGCTGCTTCCTTTTATTAACGACACAAAAGAAAATATAGACGGCATTATTGATTACTGCGTGCGTGCCGGTGTTCATGCAATCATATCTTTTGGAATCGGGTTGACACTGAGGGAAGGCAACCGAGAATATTTTTACGCCGCCTTAGACCGCAGCTTTCCCGCGCGTCCCGGAGAAATGTCTCTTAAAGAGCGTTACATCAAGACCTTCGGTTATTCCTACGAAGTAAACAGTCCTCATAATCACGAACTTATGACCTACCTTTCTAAACTCTGCCACGAAAACAACATCATTCTGGGAACTGACAGCGTTTTTAAATGGATGGAGGAGTTCCCGGAAGGCGACCCCAATCAGCCTGAATTATTTTAGCTGAATAACGCTTTTTTCTTTCACGAATTGTGTTTTTGATGTTACATTTATTATGTGAATAATTTGAATTGGCATAAAGCGACAATTGAAGAACTGGAACTTTTGCAGAAAACTTCTGTAAATAACGGTGTTTTTGCAAATAATTACAGCGCAGTAAATTCTATTTTATACGCAAAAAAATATGATTCTCAGATTGCGGTCCAGGACGGCTGGATTTTTGAAAAATATTATGCCTCGGGCGAAACTGCCTATGCCTTTCCTCATTGCATGGACGGAAAAACTGACGGGGTCAGGGAGGCACTTTCTCTTCTGGTAGAGGACGCAAAAGAGAATAATCGTCCCTGCGTTTTTAGAAATATCACCACGGAAGAAAAAGAGCTTTTACTTGCCAATTTTACAGCATCAAAAATTGAAGAAGCTCCAGATCTAAGCGATTACATTTATAATCAGGAAGATTTAGCCGGGCTTCCAGGTTCAAAATACAGCAAAAAGCGAAATCACATAAATCAGTTCAGAAAAAAATATCCTGAATTCAGGCTGGAACTTATTTCACCTGACAATTTTAAAACTGTCTGCGCACTGGAAAAGAAGTGGTTTTCTGAAAGTTCGGAAAGCCTTGATTTGCAGCAGGAAGCTGAAATTATCTGTGCGGCACTCCAGAATTATGAAGAGTTTGCTTTAAAGGCTGGCATGAAGGGCGGAATCCTCTTTGTGGCTGATGAGCCTGCCGCCTTCTGTCTTTCGAGCACCTTGAGCCCTGATGTAACCGACATTCATTTTGAAAAATGCCTTTCTGATTTTGCCCGAGACGGCGGTTATGCAGTCATCAACAATGAATATGCCAAAACTATCACAACAAGGTATATAAACAGAGAGGAGGATCTGGGTATTGAAGGCCTTCGCAAAGCAAAGCGCTCTTACTACCCGGAAATCCTCCTTCCAAAGTTTAATGTGACGCTGGAGTAGTGTAGGAATCTGCTATTTTTCCTGAGGGTAAACCAGTCCCCAGTCTTTTCTAAGGCCGTCCATCTGCTTCATCATGTAAAGCGAGTCTGCAAGCGGCATTGAATTACTTTCGATTTTGCCTTCCGCAAGACATTTTTCGCATTCCAGAAGTTCGTATTCATAGCCTGTAATCTGAGGCGGAACGTCAATCTTCTTTATCAGGCGGTCAGAATCATCAAAAACGCTGATAGACTGAGGATTATTAATGTTTTCTACTATTATATAACCCTTTTCGCCGTAGAAAATGCCTTTGCGGTCACTGCGGGTATAGATGCCTGCATTCAAAACAGCCATCTTTCCGTCGCGGTAGAAAATCGTAATTGATTCAAGTCCGTCAACGCCCTTATCCGTCATTTGAACTGAACTTTCTATGCGCTCGATGTCGCTTCCAAAATGCATTGCGGCAAAGTTCAGAGTGTAAACTCCAACGTCCAAAAGTGCTCCTCCTGCCAGGGCCGGCTCCACGATTCGTTCTTTATGAGTAATTGTGTAAGAAAGGTTTGCCGTAAGAACCCGGATTTTTCCAACGATTCCGCTGTTAATCACATCATTGATGATTTTTCGGCTTGGCATATAGCGGGTCCAGATCGCTTCGGTAAGGAAAACGCCTTTTTTGCGCGAAAGTTCGATAATCTTTTCTGCCTGAGCTGCATTCATCGTAAAGGCCTTCTCACAAAGTACCGGCTTTCCGTGATTTATGCAAAGTTCTGCGTGCTCTGCGTGGTGAGAATGCGGCGTTGCAATATAAACTAAATCAACTGCCGGGTCACTTACCAGCTCTTCGTAAGATCCGTAGGCTTTTTCTGCCTTGTAGTCTTTTGCAAAAGCCTGGGCCCGTTCAAGCGACCTTGCTCCCACCGCATAAAGTTTTACTGTCTTCATACCAGCCATCGTCTGTGCGAGCGTACCCGCAATTCGTCCTGCGCCTAAAATTCCTACATTCATAGCTAAGATTATATTATGCCTTTTACAAAAAGAGAATTTTTATTTTTGATGACTTTACTCATCTTTATTTCCGATAACAGGTTTCAGATAGCCGCCGAAGCACCAGCCGTAAGGAATTTCCTTAAAGTTATCAAGAATTTCATTTCCATCGATATCAAGGGCATCACCTTCCAGGAAATTCAGCTGAACCCAATATGAATAAATATTATCTCTGAAATCTGCCGGACCGATTTTTTCAATATAAGCCTTTGAGCCGGCTTTTGCAGTGGTAATCACATCGGAATCTGTACCCGCTGAAACTCTAAGTCTTAAATTCTCTGTGATTTCAACGGCAAGCTGATCATGAAATGCCAGCGGGACAACTTTAGGATATTCTAAATCCAGAATCCCGATATTTTTCTGTTCTCTTTCCATAATCGGATACCAGTAGCTCATATATTCATAGAGATACAAATCATCGATATTATAATCTTGGTATTTTCTGTTTTCTGAATTCGGGCTTTTGCTGAAATCAAAATTTTCTATAGGCACACCGTATTTAACCAAAAGCTTTAGGTTGTTTTCCAGAATCCAGTCATTTGCACCGAAACAGTCACCGGATGTAAGCGGGTAGTCTGAATAATCAATGGCCTGAAGAGTAAAAGCTGTCTGCTGAGAGTCTTCATTTAATACATTGATTGAACCGTCATAGCGGGTTTCAATTAATTTATCACAATCATAAGTTGGTATATTTCTGTAATAGGTTTTTCCATCACATTTAAACGAATTTGGCTTGATGTCTGTCAAAATCCACTCTTTTGTGGTGTAGTTTTCATCTTCCTGTGCCTCATCAACAAATTTTGATTCAACTGAGATTACATTTGAAGATATTGCATGCCAATATCCGTAGTAGCTTCCACCAGATTCAATCAAATACCAATCATATTGGCCGTCTTTTCTGAATGAATTAATCGAAAAGCATTTCCATGATTCCTTATCTGTACTCCATTTTGATGAAGAAAGATAATTTTCAAGGTCTTCTATGCCGTCAATTTCCGGGTTAAAGCTTCTTCTTGTAAGTTCCACATCGCCTCCAAAAATCCATACGAAACTATTAGCAGGCGGATAGTAAACTTTAAGCATTGGAGCTATTTTTCTTCCAATTTCCACGTAGTTACCGACTGCAATAAGTTTTAATGCATGTCCTTTTTTGATTTTTAAGGAAGTAGGATTATTACAATCCGGAGCAGAATATATAGAGGCTTCTTTTTGTGAAACATAAACTGTATCTACAAGTTTATTGTCCTTTATAAAAAACTGAGGAGGTATATCTTCAGTATTAAAGATTTCTTCATTTTCAGTGTTATCAGCATTCATCTTTGTTTTAATGATGTCTGCAGGCTTCTCAGCTTCAACCTTTTTTCCTTTGCAGGAAAAAAGACAAAGAGAGGAAATCAGAACAAATAGGATTTTTCTCATAAAATTTCCTGTTTTAGAAAGATTTAACTTTCCAGCTTCCGTTTTTTTCCTTAATAACACACATTGGTTTTGCAACACCAGCATCCTGTCCGTTTACGCGAATTTGATACATAAAGAATTTTTCTGAAGCGCTTCCGCGTGAATCATCTGAACGAACAAAGTAGTAGTCGCGGTCTGTTTTTGAAAGATTTCTCCACCAGCTTTCGCCTTTTGCAAGTAAAGTTCCATCAGCTTTTACAGCTTCTTCTTCTGCAGAACATAATTTCTTCCATATATCTTGATTCTTTTTTACAGAGCCATAATACAAAAACCACTTAGCAGTTTCTTCGGCAGTCAGATTCTGAGGAACAGATGAAGCATTGTCAGGAATTCCTTTTGTCCAGCTTGCTGCTTTTTCATTCATTGCATCATTTAAGAGTTTTTCGCCAACAAGAAGGGGTTTTCCTCCCTCAATTTTGATTGTTGCACGGCCTTTTACACGAACTGCAACAACTTCCATTTCTACAACATCGCCCCACCAGCTGTAAGCGTCTGTAATTCTACCAAGAACTTCGTAAGAGCCTTTGTAGTTTCCAAGTGCATTGTTAAGCTTATAGAGATAATCCTGAATTCCATCGTTATATTTGATTACAAAAATATTCCAGTTTGTTTTTTCGCCGCACCAGTAATATTTTGTACCATTTTTATCAGTTACAAAATCAGAAAAGTCGATTGCAGGGAAGGGCATGATTTTGTTGTAATAAGCCGGAAAGTTGTCTACAACAATACTTGCGCTTATTGTGTCTTTCCATTGACCGTTAGCCTTGTATGTTGAAACCATTTTGTCCCATTCTGAATCCCCGGCTTTTGCAATATCACTTGCGGTATCTGCAAAAGTGAGAGAGAGTGCTGTAAAAGCTGTTAGAATTAATGCTGTAATTTTTTTCATAGTTTTTTTTCTCCATTTATTTAAAATATGTCTAATTCTAGCAAAATGGAAAAAAATAATCACTGATAAATTCTAGTATATATATAGAAGAAATTACACCTTGCTATGATTTCCGAAAACATAATATTTTTTTGTTAAAAACAACATTAGGGTTTACAATAGAAAATATAATGTTTATTTCATAGCGAGGTTGTATGAAAATTACTAAGTTCTTCCAGAGCCTTCAGTTCAGACTGATTGCGATTGTTCTTGCGATTTTTGTTATAGCTAATGTTGTTATTGTAAGTACTGCACTCAAACTTTCTACAAAATCAACATCAGATAATGTTGAGCATCTTCTTGATGCTGTGACTGACAGTGTTGCAAATAAAATTAAGGGCGAAATGGATAAGCAGTACCGTATGCTGGAAGCCCTTGCAATGATGGATTTTATTCGCCGTGAAGATACTCCGCTTCTGGCAAAATGTCAGCAGCTTACGAGTGTTGCCCGTGTAAGTACAGAATATGAAAACCTTGGCTTTTATGATCTTGACGGAAACAGCTATACTGCCCAGGGACAGAAAATTCAGCTAAAACGTGCCTATATTGATGCTGCAAAAAAAGGCGAGCGCTACGTTGCTGATACAGCTATAAATCCTGTAACAAACGTACTTTTTCAGATTTATTCTGTTCCTGTTTATGATTACAACCACAAACCTGTGGGATGTCTTTCAGCAAATCTTCTGGGTGATACCCTTTCAAAAAAAATTGAACAGATGAGCTTCGGCTATTCTGATTCTCATATTCAGGTTGTAAACCGCCAGACAGGTCTAACAATTGCATCAAATCATTTTGAGCAGGTTACCTCTTTCCAGAAGGTTGATACAGATGCAGATGAAGGAATTCGTCCTATTCTTGAAAAGCTTATGAAGGGTGAGGTTGGAAGCGAAGCCTTTGTTAATCCGGCAAACGGAATGAAGATGCTTGCAGCTTATCGTGATATTCCTGGTACCACCTGGTCGGTTCTTGGTGTCTGCGGTTACGATGATTTTTACAGTGAGCTTGATACTATGAGCCAGATTATCGGCTTCCTTGCAATCGGAACAATTATTGTTGCTTTCATTGCAGTAGGTGCGGCAATGTCTATCAGTCTTAAGCCTCTTAAAAGAGTTAGGATTGCAATTGATGATGTCGCTTCTGGTGATGCAGATCTTTCGAAGCGTATTCCCCAGAAAGGAAACGATGAAGTTTCTGATGTCGTTGCCGGTTTTAATACCTTTATGGCAAAACTTCAGGATATTATTTCTCAGATTAAGGGGTCAAAAGATCAACTCGGCTCTGTCGGTTCAACCCTTAAAAACAGTACAAATGACACAGCTTCTTCTATTACACAGATTCTTGCAAATATTGAATCTGTTCATTCTCAAATCAGCAATCAGTCTAACAGTGTTCACGAAACTGCGGGTGCGGTAAACGAAATTGCATCGAATATTGAATCACTTGAAAAGATGATTGAAAAACAGAGTGCCGGCGTTTCTGATGCTTCAAGCGCTGTTGAGCAGATGATAGGAAACATTCACGCAGTAAACGGCTCTGTAGAAAAGATGAGTACTTCCTTTAATGAACTTAATCAGAATGCTAAAAACGGCGTTCAGGTTCAGCAGGACGTAAATGAAAAAATTGAACAGATTAAGGATTTGAGCGAAACTTTGCAGGAAGCAAACACTGCAATTGCAGATATTGCAGAACAGACAAATCTTCTTGCCATGAATGCGGCAATTGAAGCGGCTCATGCCGGTGAAGCAGGTAAGGGCTTCTCTGTAGTTGCTGATGAAATTCGTAAACTTTCTGAAACTTCTACCGTGCAGTCTAAAACAATCGGTGAGCAGCTTACTAATATTCAAAATGCCATTATTGATGTGGTTAATGCTTCTGAGCAATCAAGCCGCGCCTTTAATACAATGGCAACAAAGGTTACCGAAACAGACGAACTTGTTCGCGAAATTAAGGCTGCAATGGAAGAACAGGACGAAGGTTCTAAGCAGATCAGTAATGCCCTTCATTCTATGAATGACAGTACAGTTGAAGTTCATACTGCCGGACAGGAAATGGCAGAAGGAAACAAGGCGATTCTGGAAGAAGTTCATAACCTTCAGAACGCGACTGGTGTTATGGAAGAAAGCATGAATGAGATGAAAATTGGTGCTAAAAAGATTAATGAAACTGGTGAAGCGCTCAGAAATATTGCAGCTGAACTGGAAAAGTCAATTGAGGAAATAGGCGGTCAGATAGACCAGTTTAAGGTTTAGAATGATTAAAAAAAGTTTGTCGGATACCCCGGCAGACTTTTTTAGTATTTTACCTTAAAGCTTCTTTCAAATTCATCAATAGGAATGAACTTTCTTTCTATATTATCTATGCGGATAAATCTGTCGGAATCCAGACGTTCGATCATGCGTTTAATGGAACTTCCTTCACCCTGGATTTCCATAAGTACAGAGCCGTCGTCATCATTAAAAACCCAGCCGGTAAGTCCGAATGCCTGGGCTGCATATTGCGCTGTGTAACGGAAGCCGACTCCCTGAACGCGGCCTGTAAATCTTATTTGCTGCCTGATTTTTTCTGACATGCTGGCATTATAGCACAAAAAAAATAATTTGACGATTTTAAAAAAGGCAGAGTATAATTTTAACGGGGGATTATTTGAAAAGAAGAATCCGAATTATTTCTCATACTGTTAGTTTCCTCTGTTTGATTGCAGCAGTTTTTCTTTTGAGTTTTGCTGTAGATAAATCCATACAACATACGGATAACCTTTCTGAGTCTGAACATAAGGTACTTTGCATTGGTTCTTACAATACGCAGTATTTTACCTATAAAACTCAGGCTGCCGGTATGACAAGGGCGCTTGATGAAAACGGCATTGATTATGATGCCTTTTTTATGGACGCCAAAAAATATGGTTCAAAGCATGATATACAAGTTTTCCACGATTTTTTGAAGGACAGGCTGCGACCGGGTGAATATGAGGCAGTTATTTTAGGTGATGATAATGCTCTCCTGTTCGGTCTTGAATATCAGGATGAATTATTTAAAGACCTTCCTATGGTTTTCTTTGGTATAAATGATTTTGAACTTGCCCAGCAGGCTGCAAAAAATCACTTTATTACCGGCTTTTATGAAGAAACTTATTTTGATGTTCTTGTAGAACTGACCAGCAAACTCTTTCCTAATTACAAGAAATTTGTTGCCATTCATGATGAAACAGTTGCAGGTCTTTCTGATGCAAAGAAATTCTATGCACTTTCCAGAAATTATCCAGAATACGATTTTTCAGATATAGATACTTCTGTACTTTCAAATAAAGAGTTTATAGAAAAAATTGAACAAATTCCTTCCGATGCAGTTGTCTTCTTTATGAACTGTTATGATGATAACACAGGAAAAATCTATACTGTAAATTCCCGTGCTAAGACAATTTCAAAACATACTTCTGCCCCTATTTTCAGAAACTATCCGGGTGGTGAAGGTCATGGTGTTCTTGGCGGAATCTATATGGATTTTGAAAATCAGTGTTATCTTGCCGGTCAGACGGTTGCAAAAATTCTTAACGGTGCTGATGTTTCAAAAATTCCGCTGGTAGAAATTACAGATAGTCGCTGTGCTTTTGACTGGCAGATGGTAAAAGGAATGAAGCTGGACACTTCAGTTTTCCAGGAAGGTACGATTTTCTACAATAAGCCTGCAAGTATTTTTGATTATTATGGAAGAATTCTTCCTGCAATGGGGCTTATAGTTACGGCTCTGTTAATAACAATTATATTCCTGAATTATTCTGAGGCTGAAGGAAGAAAAATTAATGCTGAACTAAAATCTTCCCGCGATGGTCTTATAGAATCTGAAGCGCAGCTTCGCTATCTTGTTGATTATGATGAAGTCCTTGATATTCTAAATCGTCGAACTATTACTAACTTTATTATAAATGAACTTTCACCGGCCAGTAAGTTCAGTCTTGTCATAATTGATATCGACGGTTTTAAGAACTTAAATGAAAGCTACGGACATCATGTTGCTGACAGTATTTTGCAGTACATGGTTGCCGTATTTAAAGGTGTCTGTACTGATGATAATTGTAAGATTGCCCGTTATGGTGGAGATGAATTTATCCTCTACTTCCAGGACAGAAGTTTGACACCGGATGATGAACTTATTGTAAAATTAATGGATGCAATTCATGCTCCAATTCCGCTTGGTGATGAATCTTTAGTAATTACAGCAAGTTTTGGTATTGCAAATTCTGACGGACAGACTTTGCCGGAACGTCAGGTTATTAATGCTGAGACGGCAATGTATTTTGCCAAGGACAGCGGAAAGAATCGCGTTGCACTTTATGACAGTGCAATGAAGAAAAAAGACGATGAAGAATCGCATGTTAAGGCAAAGCTTCAGGAAGCATTTGACCACGATGGTTTCTATATGGTTTACCAGCCTCAGATTAATACCAAGACTAAAAAGGTCAGCGGTTTTGAAGCTCTTGTCCGCATGAAAGAGCAGGGTATATATCCTGGACAGTTTATTCCTGTCGCAGAACGAAACGGCTGGATATGGAAAATAGGACGAATTACAACTGAACTTGTAATTAAGCAGCTTGCTTCATGGCGCGATCAGGGGTTAAAACTCTATCCTGTTTCAATTAACTTTTCCAGCAATCAGTTGAATGACTACGGCTATATTGATTTTATGAAGGAACTTCTTGATTTGTATAAAGTTCCTGCAAATTTAATTGAAATTGAAATTACCGAAGGTCTTTTCCTTGCAAAGAGTGCTCTTTCAGATGCCATTTTCAGGAACTTCCAGGAAATGGGCATTAAGCTTTTGATGGATGACTTTGGTACAGGTTATTCTTCTCTTGGTTACCTTACTTATATTCCAGTAGATGTTATTAAGCTTGATAAGTCGCTGGTAGATACCTATCTTGTAGACGGAAAGGATTCATTTATCCGTGATATTATCCGCCTTATGCATGACTTGGGTAAGGAAATGATTATTGAAGGTGTTGAGGAAGAGTGGCAGTACGACAGGCTTAAGGAATTTGAAGCCGACATTATTCAGGGATACTACTTTAGTAAGCCTCTTCCTGCTGACGAAGCTATTGTTTTCCAGCCGAAATAAGTCCTTAGTTCAAGCCAAAATAATTGCATATTCTCTTACAAAATGTTATCTTTTTACCAACTTAGTCAGTAGGTGTAACTATTATGAAAAAAATTTTTTCTTGTGTTTTGGCTCTGGGTATTTTGCTCGGAATGACTGGTTGTGGCGATAAGGCAGCAAAAGATAAAGCTGCTGCAGACAAAGTTGCCGCTTTAATTGATGCTATTTATGTTCAGGAAAGAACTTCTGATACAGACAAGCTTTGTGCACAGGCAAAAAAAGCCTGGGATAAACTTTCTGATGCACAGAAAGAACTTGTTGAAGGCGAAAATGCAGATCCTGATTATTTTGGTCGCGATACTGGTGATGCAAGTCTTGATAATCCTTTAAATCAGGACGGAATTGGTGAAACAGAAATCCTTGTTGTAAGTTTTGGTACTTCTTTTAATGCAAGTCGCGCTCAGGATATTGGCGGAATTGAAAAGGCAATTCAGGCTGCAAATCCAGATGCTTCTGTTCGACGTGCATTTACTGCTCAGATTATTATTAATCACGTTCAGGCCCGTGACGGTGAAAAAATTGATAACATGCAGCAGGCACTTGATCGTGCTGTAAAAAATGGTGTAAAAACCCTTATTGTTCAGCCAACTCACCTTATGCATGGCGCAGAATATGATGAACTTTCAGAATCTGTAAAAGCATATGAAGATAAATTTGAGAAGGTTGTAATTGCTGAACCTCTTTTAGGAAAGGTTGGAAAAACTTCTGCAATTACAAATGAGGATAAAAGAACAGTTGCAATTGCAATTACTGACTGTGCAGTTAGCCTTGCTGGTTATGATTCACTTGCACAGGCAGATAAAGACGGCACAGCTTTCGTATTTATGGGACATGGAACTTCTCATGCTGCTAAAATTACTTACAGTCAGATGGCTTCCCAGATGGCAAACCTTGATTATGGTAATGTCTTTATTGGAACTGTAGAAGGGGAACCTGAAGAAACTGCCTGCGAAAATGTAATTGAAGCTGTAAAAGCTGCAGGTTATAAGAAGGTTGTACTTCGTCCTCTTATGGTTGTTGCAGGTGATCACGCGAACAACGATATGGCTGGCGATGATGATGACAGCTGGAAGTCTATGTTTACAGCATCAGCTGCCTTCGAAAAAATTGACTGTCAGATTGAAGGTCTTGGTGGTATTCCTGCCGTTCAGTCTGTATATGTAGCTCATACAGAAGACGCAAAAAAAAAATTGAACTAGCAGACGGAATTTATTCCGTTACTTTTAAAACTGACAGCACGATGTTCCGTCTGAACGAAGTTTTGGACGGAAAAGCGATGCTCACCGTAAAAGACGGAAAAATGAGTGCCCACATCACGCTGACAGGTAAAAAAATTGTAAACCTTTATTGCGGAAAAGCTGAAGACGCAAAAAATGACCAGGCAAACTGGCTTAAACCAACTGTTGATACTGTAACCTATGACGACGGTTCCACAGATCAAGTCTTTGGTTTTGACATTCCCCTTACAAAAGAAAAACTTGGAAAAGATTTTGACCTTGCCCTTATTGGAAAAAAAGGAATCTGGTATGACCACAAAGTTTGTGTAAAACTTGCTGATAACTTTGAAAATGAACTTGAATCTGCCCTTGAATTAAAATACGCAAATCAGTTTTCGGTAAAAAAAATCAAAGATTCGAGATGCCGCTATATAAGCCTTCCAAATAATCAGAATTTTGTATTGCAGCCGGAGGGGGAAGAGCTTCCAAAAAATCTGCCTTCTGATGTAATTGTCTTAAAGCAGCCGCTTGATAAAACTTATCTTGTTTCAACTTCTGTAATGGATTTACTGGCTAAAATAGGGGCAGTGGATAAGCTTAAATTTTCCGGAACAAGACAGGATGACTGGTATATCGATGAAGCCGTAAATGCCATGCAGGGGGGAAAACTCTTATATGCGGGAAAATACAGCGCACCCGATTATGAACTTTTGCTGAGCCAGGGCTGCAATTTTGCAATTCAGAATACAATGATTTATCATAAGCCTGAGGTTCTTGAAAAATTAAATGAACTTGGAATTCCACTTCTTGTTGAATATTCTACTTATGAAAAGAATCCTCTTGGTCGTCTTGAATGGATTAAATTGTATGGTCTTCTTTTTGGAAAGGAAAAGCAGGCAAATCAGTTTTTTGAAGAGCAGGTTGCAAAAATTCAGCCGGTTTTAAATAAAAAAAATACAGGTAAAAGCGTAGCTTTCTTCTATATTAATAAGAATGGCGCTGTAAATGTTCGTAAGACCGACGACTATATTGCAAGAATGATTGAAATGGCAGGCGGAAAATATTTTCCAGCTCAGATAATTGAGCGTAAGGATGGCTCTGTAAAATCGATGGGCGGAACAAGTAATATTCAGATGGAAGATTTTTTTGCAAGCGCATCAAATGCTGATATAATAATTTATAATGGAACTGTCGACGGAGAATTAGCAAGTATTGATGAACTTATAAAGAAGAATGCTGCTTTCAAAGATTTTAAGGCTGTTCAGAATAAGAAGGTTTATACTTCGCAAAAGAAATTCTTTCAAATGTCATGCGGACTTGGAGATTTTATTA
This sequence comes from Treponema sp. C6A8, assembly GCF_000619925.1. Taxonomy (GTDB): domain Bacteria; phylum Spirochaetota; class Spirochaetia; order Treponematales; family Treponemataceae; genus Treponema_D. The sequence continues at coordinate 83,836 of NZ_JHVB01000012.1, forward strand.
TTGATGTAAATAAAATTTTGGCCGGAAAAAACAAGGATTTGACGTTTATTGAGAAGGTTGAATAGTGGGAAAAAGACGAATTATACTTACATTTATATTGATGCTCATTTTTCTCGTCCTGCTTTTTGTATGGAATCTATCAATCGGATCGGTTCGCATCAGCTGCAATGAAGTGATTTCAATTCTGCTAGGTACAAATAATGGTAATGTAAATGAAAAAATTATTATGAACATAAGGCTTCCTCGTATTCTAGCTGCCATTATTCTTGGGGGAGCCCTGGCTCTCTCAGGATTTTTGCTTCAGACTTTTTTTCAAAATCCAATTGCAGGACCATATGTATTAGGAATTTCTTCAGGAGCAAAACTTTTTGTTGCAATTACATTGATATTTTTTTTGAACAGAGGAATTTATCTCAGTTCATTGGGAATGGTTGCAGCGGCATTTGCCGGCTCTCTTCTGGCAATGGGACTTGTCCTTTTGTTTTCTGTACGGGTACGCAGTATGACTATTCTGATTGTATGCGGAATTTTAATCGGTTATATCTGTTCTGCGGTAACTGATTTTTTTATCACCTTTGCACAGGATTCTAATATTGTAAATCTTCATAACTGGTCGGTGGGAAGTTTTTCAGGCATCAATATGAATGAAGTAAAAATGATGGCCCTTCTTGTGCTTGTATCAGCCTGTTCAGCTTTTTTTCTTTCCAAACCAATAGGTGCTTTTCAACTCGGAGAAAACTATGCCCGAAATATGGGGGTAAATGTAAAATTTCTCCGCATTACTTTGATTATTATTTCAAGTCTTCTTTCTGCTTGTGTTACAGCTTTTGCCGGTCCGATTTCCTTTGTAGGAATAGCCGTTCCGCATCTTGTGAAGTCTGCATTAAAATCGGCAAAACCTCTTATTCTGGTTCCAGCATGTTTTCTTGGAGGTGCAATTGTTACTGTCTTCTGCGATGGAATTGCGCGCACAGTTTTCTCTCCCTCTGAAGTCAGCATAAGTTCTGTTACCGCAGTTCTGCTTGTTCCTGTCGTAATTTATATGATGTTAAGTCGAAAGTAAAAAGGCAAATAAAAGTCTCTTGACGCCTCTGAAAAATATCAGTATTTTTATTATAGGTTAGTTAAAACTAACAAAATCATTTTGTTGTTATTACAACATAATTTCCCATTAGAGCGTGGTATTGTTTTTTCACAGAGGTATGAATATGGACTTAGCTGAAATCGATGAGAATGGAAAGGGTTTATTGTTTTTTGGAAACACTAAGGTTGAACGCCTTGAGAAGGTTGAAGGGCAGCCGAATGTTTATCTTTTGCAGACTACCATTGAACTTGAGCGTCCGACTCAGCTTTCGCCTAAGTCAGGACAGTTTTATCTGATTCGTAGTGCTAAATCTGCCGTAAACTATAACCGTCCGATAAGCGTTTATCATGCCGAAGAATGGATTAATAACGAGGGCAAAAAGAAGGTTACAGTTCAGTTTTTGATGCTGGAAAAAGGCCGTGGAACAGGCGAACTCTGCCATATGACTCTCTGGGATGATATTTCGGTAATCGGACCTTTGGGAAATCCATGGCCGGTGGAAGAATGTCAGGAAATTGCCCGCAAAAATCCGGGAAAGGCAAAAATCTGTATTGTCGGCGGTGGAATTGGTGTAGCGCCTGTTGCAAATCTTGCCCACACTTTGCCAGACGGCTCTTATGACTTTTATGCCGCTTTTAAATCCGGCTCTTACGGCCTTGAACACGTAAAGGCAAATAAGCTTGCTGTAACAACAGACGACGGTTCCTGCGGACTTAAGGGAATGCTTCCTTGTGCTCTTTCTAAAGAAGCAATCAAAGAAGCTGGTTACGAACTTATTCTTGCCTGCGGTCCGACACCTGCCCTTGTTTATGTAAAAGCTGTTGCAGAAGAACTTGGAATAAAATGCTATATCAGCATGGAGCACAGAATGCTCTGCGGTCTTGGCGCCTGCCTTGGCTGTACGCTTGAAACTACTGAAGGGCTTAAACGCTGCTGTAAGGATGGACCTGTTTTTGATGCCTCAAAAATCATTTTTGAAAAGCCTTTCCGCCGCCGTCTTCCTCTGGAAAAAGACGAAGAACCTGATTTGAGCGTTAACATTGCTGGAGTGCATTTTAAGAACCCGACTATCGCCAGTGCAGGTACCTTTGCATTTGGACAGAACTTCCGCGGGGTAAGCGACGTGGCCGCGTGGGGAGGCATTGCCTCTAAGGGTTGTACCTTTGAGCCGCGCGAAGGAAATCACGGAGAACGCTCTCTTGAAGTTGCCGGTGGTAACATGAACTCAATCGGATTGCAGAACCCTGGAATTCCGACATTTATAAAAGAACTGCTTCCTGGCATGATTGGGCTTGGACCTGTTGTAATTGCAAACCTTGCCGGAAGTGACATTGAATCTTATGTAGAAGGCGCAAAACTTCTTGATAAAACAGACTGCGATATGATTGAGCTTAATATCAGCTGTCCAAACGTAAAGGCCGCCGGTCTTGCATGGGGACTCAGTCCTGATACTGCCTACTACTGCGTAAGCTCTGTCCGCGCCGTAACCAAAAAGCCTTTAATGGTTAAGCTTTCGCCAAACGCGCCTGATAACCGTCCGATTGCTCTTGCCTGCATTAAGGCCGGTGCCGATGCCCTCAGCATGATTAACATGGTTCACGGCGTTGCAATCGACATTGAAAAAGGAAAGCCCTTCTTTAATAACGTTCATGCGGGCTACTCTGGCCCTGGTCTTAAGCCTCTTGCTCTCCGCATTGTTTACGACGTTGTAGAAGAAATCAACAAACTTCCGCCGGAACAGCGTATTCCGGTTGTTGGAATTGGCGGAATCAGCACATGGCAGGATGCAGTTGAGTTCATCATGGCGGGTGCAAGCGCGGTTGAAATAGGGCAGGCTAAGTTTACCAACCCGAATGTTGCAATTGATGTTGTGAATGGATTGCGTACCTTTATGAAGACTCACGGCTATCACAACCTTGAAGAAATGCGTGGAATTGCACAGGTAAAACATCCTACAGTGCTTGGCCCGGGTGATGAGCGTGCAAAATATGCTGAATTAAAAAGCATGATTCTTGCCGACAAGCCGATTGTTTCCAACTTGAGCGGATGTAACTGTATTAATTAAGTGACGTTTAATCCTGTAAAAGTTAGTTAAACCTAATTGACTAAATCCTCTCAAATATATATCTTGTTATATATAACTAACTTAGGAATGCCTAACTAAACTGGCATTTAGGAGGATTTAAAAATGGCATTTGCTAACAAATGGGTTGCTTTTGGTGTTGGAGTTCTTGCAGGAGCTGCAGCAGTTACACTGGTAAAAACACCTGCTTTCAAAAAGGCTTGTGCAGCAGTTGTTGGAAAGGGCTTGCAGCTTAAAGATGAAGCCGCAGCTTTTGCAGAATCTGTAAAAGAAGATGCTCAGGATATTGTTGCAGAAGCAAAATACAACAATCAGAAAAAAGCCGAAGCAAAGGCATAAAAAGTGACTGTCTCAATCCATCACGCTCTGCCGGGAAGAATCCGAATCCATTATAATATGGGTGAGGTGACTTCCCGACAGGCAATTCTTGCACAAAGTTTAATTGCAGTTCAGGAAGGCATAACCGATATTTCTGTGAATACAAAAATCGGCTCTTATCTTGTTTTCTTTAATCCTTCCGTTATCAGTCAGACTCAAATAGAAAATCTTTTTAAGGCTCTTGGAGCAAAATATCTGGAAGATAAAAAACTTCTGGAAGCTGTGGCTCAGATTCCGGAAACAGAAAGCATTATGGGAATTTTTATTTCCACAATGATTGATTATTTTTTCAAGAAATGTCTTCCTCTTCCTTTGAGAAAAATTCTTCTATATAAAAATATAATTCCGCGTATCTGCCAGGCCCTTGAAGCTCTCTTTAGCGGTGGAAAACTTTTCAGTACCCAGCTTCTGGACGCAACAGCTCTTACAGTTGCTGCACTTACCGGAAACACAAATACTGCAAGTCAGATTGCAATGCTTTTACAGATGGGAGAAGACATAGAGGATGTAACAAAACGAAGCTCATACGGAAATCTTGCACATTCCCTTCTTGCTTCTGATGAAAAGGTGCACATTATTGAAGGCAAGGAAGAAAAAACTGTTCCAGTTGACGCGCTTAAAAAGGGAGATCTTGTTGTTGTTCGTGAAGGCAGTATGATTCCTTGCGACGGAACAGTTGAATGTGGCGAAGGGATGGTAAATCAGGCCAGTATAACCGGGGAATCTCTTCCTGTTGAAAAGAAGGAAGGTGCCGGTCTTTTTGCCGGAACAATTTTGACAGAAGGAGAGCTTTATATCCGTGTCCGCTCTACAGGTCAGGATACAAAGGTTCAGAACATTATCCGTATGATTGATAATTCTCAAAATCTTAAGGCTAGTGTTCAAAAACGTTCTGAGCTTTTGGCAGAAAAAATCGTACCATTTAATTTTGCTCTTGCTGGTCTTACCTGGCTTTTTAGCCGCAATATTGTAAAAACAATGTCCACTCTGATGGTCGATTATTCCTGTGCTATGAAGCTTGCCGCTCCGATTGCGGTTTTGTCTGCCATGCAGCAGGCTGCGGGCCTTGGTATTTCTGTAAAAGGCGGCAAATATCTTGAAGAAGCCGCAACAGCAGGAACGATTATTTTTGATAAAACAGGAACTCTGACCTTTGCAAATCCTGCTCTTGAAAAAATCTATCCGATGAAGGGATATGATGAAGATTTTGTTTTACAAACTGCAGCCTGTCTTGAAGAGCATTTCCCGCATCCACTTGGACGGGCAGTTGTTAATGCCGCAGAAGCAAAAGGTCTTTTACATCCTGAAAATCACAGTAAGGTTGAATATATTGTTGCACACGGAATAGCTTCCACAATCGACAGCAAAAAAGTCCGTATAGGAAGCGCCCATTTTATTTTTGACGATGAGGCCATTCCTCGTCCTGATGAGGTGACTGATATTCAAAAAGAGACAATGGAAAGCGGAATGTCGCTCTTGTATCTTTCTTATGATGATAAGCTTTGCGGAATTCTTGCAATAGGCGATCCGGTTAGAGATGAAGCGCCGGGTGTGATTAAGGCTCTCCGCAAGACTGGTATTAAACGCTGCGTTATGATTACAGGCGATACAGAAGGTGCCGCTAAAAAGATTGCCACTGCTGCCGGAATCGATTTTTATTATTCACAGGCATTGCCGGAAGACAAGGTGTCTTTAATAGAAAAGGAAAAGAAAGGCGGCAAGGTCATTATGCTTGGAGACGGCATAAATGATGCACCTGCTCTTGGGGCTGCTGACGTCGGTATTGCAATTGAGGGAAGCTCATCGATTGCAAGCGATACTGCGGATATTGTACTTACGGAAGGTGGCCTTGAAAATGTCGTTGTAACAAGAAAAATCGGACAAAAACTGATTTCTAAAATCAATGATAACAATCTTTTGATTGTGGAATTGAATTCACTTCTGCTCCTGCTTGGAATGTTCGGACTTATTTCTCCTCAGCTTGCGGCAGTTTTGCATAATTCGGCAACGGTGGGAATCAGCATCAAAGCAATGCAGCCGATTATGGATAGGTAAAGCTAAAAAATTGCTGCATCGCAATTTTAGTTTTAAGTCGCAGAGCTTACCGAGCTCCTCCGGAGCTCGCGCTTTGCTATAGAACACCGACCGCTCTGACCGGCGGTCTTACACAGGAAAGTGACAATGATGGTAACAAGTTTTTTTCCGGGGAGAATAAGACTCCGTGCCCCCGTATTTAAGGAAGCAGATTTAGTTGAAAAGGCAATCGGAATTTTGAGAAAATTCCCGGCTTTGAAAAATGTTGAAAATAATTTATTAACCGGAAGCGTTCTTATCGAATACGAGGCTGACAAGGTTCCTATGGAAAAACTTATTTCTCTGCGTGATTTTTTTATGGAACTTGCAAAAGAAGCAGAACGTTTTGACGGCAGCAATAGGGACAAAATTATTGAAATGCTGGAAAAACTGAATCAGCTGATTTAAAAAACAGATAAATCCCAGCTTACAAGCCCAGCAGTTTTGCCCATGCCCCCTCATAAAAGTCATGAAGCTCTTTTACACAGAGCATGGCTTCTTCCTTTGGAATGTCGTGAATAATTACTTCAAAAAGCCCTGTAAATTCTCCAGAGATTATCATGTGTTCCAGCATGGGCGGAAGAGAGTGGGGCTTAAACCCCTGCTCGCGAATTACATCATAATACTTGTGGGTTATTTCTATTTCTGTTTCTACAAGGTCATGTATGTAATTTTCCCATTTTGTTCCTTCTGAAGCATTCAAAATAAGGCGGAAGGAATCTTTATGCTCAAATGCATAATCGAACATGGCTGCCATTCCGTTTTCAGAAAAATCACTCATGTGCTGTGACCATTCTTCTTTTGGTACTGAAAGAAAATCCTTTATACATTTATCAAAACAATTTCTTATGTATTCTGCGTGGGGCTGAACTATTGCATCAAAAAGTTCTTCCTTGCTTTTGTAATATCCGTAAAACGCCCCTGTAGTAACTCCTGCTTTTTTTACAATTTCGCGCAGGGATGCTCCCCGGAATCCGTTTTGAAGAAATTCTTCAGTCGCAATTTTATGAATTTTTTCTAGGGTCGTGGTTTCTGCCATATTTTTATTATAATATAACACTGCTATATTGACAATTATAACAGTGTTATATAGAATCACGATTGAAAGTTAGATATGGCTAACTTTGCAAAAAAAGTTTACGAGGCGTTTTATGAAAGAATTATCTCTTGAGCTTGGGGATGTTGAAACAACAGCTTTAATTCCACTTGCAATTAAGGCAAGCGAAACTCTGCGAAAAAAATCACGATTTCAGGACGAAATGGCGGTAAAGATTATTGAGCATTTGAAGCTTGATACAAAGCCCTTTGATAAGTTTATGTCGCATGAAGGCGTAATTGCCCGTTCCATTATGCTTGACCGCATGGTAAAGGACTTTATAGAAAAGCATCCTGACTGCGTCATCGTGAACATGGGCGCCGGTTTTGACAACAGATTTTCCCGTGTGGATAACGGCCGTATTTCCTGGTTTGATTTAGACCTGCCCGATTCAATCGAGCTTAGAAAGAAAGTTTACGAAGAACGCGACAGAGTAAAAATGCTTGCGGGCTCTATTCTTGATGACACCTGGTGCCCCCAGGTCCTTGCAGAAATCCAGAAAAAGAATGCAAGGGTGCTTTTCCTTGCCGAGGGCCTTTTTATGTACTTTACCCTTGAAGAAATCGGAAAGTGCCTGAAAATCATAAAAAAACATTTCCCGCAGGCAACTCTCTACGCCGAAATGAACAATCCTCTTATGGTAAGAAATGAAAAACTCCACGACACCGTAAAGGCAACAAATGCCACATTCAAAAGCGGCACCTGGAGCGGCGAGGAACTCTGCGCCCTCTGCGACGGAATGCGCTTTATAGATGAGCACAGCTTTAATGAAGAAATGAGCCGCTACACTTTTGGCGGCTGGCTTTTTGCAAAGCTTCTTCCAAAAATGAACGACCGCTGGGCAAGTTTTGAATTTTAGTAGCGCGGGCTCTGACCGGCCCGCCTCCAGAGAAGTAAAGCTAAAAAATTGCTACATCGCAATTTTTTTTAACGCTTTGCTATAGAACATGGCGGGCTCTGACCGGCCCGCCTCCACAGGAGAGAAAAATGTCTGATAAAAAAAAGAAAAGCCTGTTAAGCTGGATTTTCCGCTTTGCAGGACAGAAAAAGCCAATGTATGTTTTGAGCATATTTTTTGCGGTGCTTTGTGTAGCCTGCGCCATTATGCCCTACATTATGATTGCACAGATTGTCCGTCAGCTTTTAGGCGGCATCCGCGACATCAACCTTTACATAAAGGAATGTGGAATAGTTGCAGTCTTCTGGGCGGGTAACGCAATCTTCCACATGATTTCTACAACGCTCAGTCACATTGCAACTTTTAATGTGCTTGGAAATATTCGTAAAAGCCTTTGTGACAAACTTGCCCGCCTGCCTCTGGGAAGTGTGCTTGACATGCCGTCCGGCACTCTCAAAAACATCCTGATAGAACGAATCGACAGCATGGAAACAACACTTGCCCATATTCTTCCTGAATGGACAAGTAACCTGCTGCTGCCGGTCGTAATGTTCGTATATCTTTTTACCCTGGACTGGCGCATGGGACTTGCCTCGCTGATAACCCTTCCAATCGGTCTTGTTTCATCCTGCTTTATGATGATAAACATGCAGGAACGCTTTAATTACGCGATTGAAAAGACAAAAGTGCTTAATGACACAGCCGTCGAATACATCAACGGAATCGAAGTCATCAAGGCTTTCGGAAAATCTAAGGCTTCCTACGAAAAGTTTACAAAGGCCGCAAAGGAAGGTTCTGACTGTTATGTTGAATGGATGCGCGACTGCATCTGGCCTTTTACGATTGCCTTTGTAATTGCGCCTTCAACTCTGCTTGCAATTCTTCCAATCGGCGGACTTTTCTTCCTTAAGGGCACTCTTACTGCCGTCGATTTTATAACAATCATCATTCTTTCTATGAGCATTATCCAGCCCCTTCTTACGGTTTACTCTTACCACGACGACATAGCCAAGGCCGGTGTAATTTTTGGTGAGGTAGGCGGCATTATGGATATGCCGGAACTTGACCGCCCGGCATTTGACGCCGCAGTGCCTGAAGACAATTCGATTACGCTTAAGGATGTTAGGTTTTCATATAAGAAAGACACATCAGACTGCGAGTTTTCGATAGAAAACTCGGTAAGTTCGCGAAGCGAACGACAGATACTCCACGGTATCAACCTTTCTCTTCCTGCCGGCTCATACACAGCCCTTGTCGGTCCTTCCGGTAGCGGAAAGTCAACTGTTGCCCGCCTGATTGCTTCACTTTGGGATGTTGATTCCGGCTCTGTGGAAATCGGCGGCGTGAATATCAAGAATCTTTCACTTGAAGAATACAACCGCCGCGTTGCCTATGTCAGTCAGGATAACTTCCTTTTTGACATGAGCGTGCGCGAAAACATCAGGCTCGGGAAACGCGATGCAAGCGATGCCGAGGTCGAAGAAATTGCCAGAAAGAGCGGCTGCTATGATTTTATCATGAGCCTTGAAAATGGTTTTGACACGATTGTCGGCGGAAGCGGCGCTCATTTGAGCGGCGGTGAACGTCAGCGAATTGCAATTGCCCGCGCCATGATGAAGGACGCTCCGATTGTAATTCTTGATGAGGCCACTGCCTACACCGACCCGGAAAACGAAGCAATCATCCAGCAGAGTGTTGCCCGTCTTGTAAAAGGAAAGACTCTCATCGTAATTGCCCACAGGCTTTCCACCGTTGCCGATGCAGACAAAATCGTTGTTATCAAAGATGGCCAGATTGACAGCCAGGGCACTCACGAAGAACTGCTTAAAAAAGGCGGACTTTACAAGGATATGTGGGAGGCACACATAAGTGCCAGAGACAGCGTCTAACGGGGCGTTGCGGGGTGTCCCCGCAGAGAGGGTAGCCCGCAACAAAGTGCGGGCGTAGGGGGAGACTTCCCCCAACAGGAGACAATATGTTTGAAATTTTACGAAGATTTTTTAAATTTTGCGATGCCGAAAACCGAAGAAAGTTCCACCTTTCAATTGCGCTTGGAGTCGTGAATTCCTTTTTTATGGCGCTGAGAATTGCTGCCGTTGCCGTAATGATTCAGGCGGTGATTAAAAATTTGAGCGAGAACCTGCCTTTTGAAGCAAAAACAGTCTGGCTTTCTTTTGGAATAATTCTTGCAAGTACAGTCTGCGCCATCATCACAAAAAAGAATATGTCGATGCTGCAGACCGAAGGCGGCTACAGAACCTGCGCAAAAAAGCGAATCGAAATTGCCGAGCACCTGCGCTACCTTCCGATGGGCTACTTCAATGCAAACTCCCTCGGCCAGATTACCTCGGTAACTACGAACACCATGGAGCTGTTAGGTGACGTTGCAACCCGCGCCGTAATGCTTGTCATGCAGGGGCTTTTGGATTCCGCTCTGATTATCTTTATGATTTTCTTTTTTGACTGGCGAATCGCGCTTGTTGCCCTTGCAGGTTTTCTGCTCTTTCAGTTTGTAAATGTTTTTATGCGCCTTGCCGTAAAAAATATTTCCTCGCAGAAGACCCAGGCCGACGAAGCCCAGGTAGGAAAAATTCTGGAATACATTCAGGGCATTGCCGAAGTAAAAGCCTATAACCTTACCGGAAACCGCCGTCAGGATTTGAATGCCAAAATTGACCGCTGTATAAATGCCTGCATCGGAATGGAAATGCGCTGTATCCCGATTGCCGCCATTCAGAGCCTTGTCGCGAAACTTACCGGCGTTGCAATTATGTTTTCTTCAATTATCTTTTATCTGGGCGGCAGCATGGAGCTTACAAACTGCGCCGTTATGCTTATCTGTTCATTTATGCTTTTTACCGCTCTGGAAGTCGGCGGAAATTATTCTGCGCTTTTAAGAATAATCGACATCGGCGTTAAAAAGGCAGATGCAATTCTGGATTTGCCTACGATGGATATCTCCGGAAAAGACGAAGGAGGGGATTTTGAATGTCAGCAGACTGCAAAGCAGGATGCTGATGTTTCCGTGGGAGAAACTAGAGGTGGTGTTAAGATTACGACGGAAACAACAACTCCCCCGTTGGATATTTCTGCACAAAACATTACCTTCGCCTACGACAAGCGCAAAATCATCGACGGCGTATCGCTTACAATTCCGGCCGGCAGCACTACAGCCTTTGTCGGGCCGAGCGGCGGCGGAAAAACAACACTCTGCCATCTTCTTTCCCGCTTCTGGGATGTAGATTCCGGCTCTGTTACTCTTGCCGGCAAAAATGTCCGCGATTACGACATGGACAGCCTTATGAAAAACTTCAGTTTTGTTTTCCAGAACGTCTATCTCTTCCACGATACGATTGCAAACAACATCCGTTTTGGTCAGCCAGACGCTCCTATGGAAAAGGTTATTGAAGCCGCAAAAAAGGCCTGCTGCCATGAATTTATTTCAGCCCTGCCGGACGGCTACGACACAATAATTGGTGAAGGAGGCGCAAATCTTTCCGGCGGAGAGAAGCAGCGTATTTCAATCGCCCGCGCCATTATGAAAGACGCTCCAATCATCATTCTTGACGAAGCTACCGCCAACGTTGACCCTGAAAATGAGCGCGACCTTATGACTGCCGTAAGCGAGCTTACAAAGGAGAAAACTGTAATCATGATTGCCCATCGCTTAAAGACAGTGCGCAATGCAAATCAGATTTTTGTAATCGACAAAGGCCGCATTGCAGAGCATGGCACTCACGAAGAACTGATAAAACGCGGCGGAATTTACGCCCGCTTTATAGACAGCCGTAAAAAGGCTGTCAGCTGGAAGTTGTAAAAATAGCCACAGATAAACACAGATACACACAGATACACACAGATAGGAAGCAGATAAAAAACATCTGTGTAAATCTGTGTCCCATCTGTGGCTAATCATATGGGAGATATCTTATGAAAGTAAAAAAGATTAACGACTGGTTTGAAAAGTTCGGACGTTTTGAAGTCAGGCACCGCTGGCTTTTTCTGATTTGTCTTATTCTTGTTTCTGTCATCGGAAGCATGGGACTTTCCCGTCTTAAGCTTGATAACGGAGAAGAAGACTGGTTTGATGACTGGGAGACCACAAAACAGAATCAGGATCATTTTGAAGACATTTTCGGCTCGACAGACAGCGTGCTTGCCCACATCAAGGCGGAGGATGTATTTGCTCCCGAGGTTCTTACGATGATTAAAGAGCTTGGTGACGACCTTTTGAAAAATGTCCCTTATGCAAAAAGCATCACTTCTCTTATGGAGCTTTCTATCCCGATTGGCGGGGAAGACAGCATAGAAGTTACCAGCCCCTTTAAGGACGGATTGCCTTCTGACCCGCAGGAGCTTGCACAAAAGAAGGCATTTATCTTAAGCCGCGAGTCGCTTTTGAATACTCTTGTCAGTGATGACGCTACAGAAACCTGGCTTATCGTAAATCTGGAGCATTATTCAGAAAATATGACAGATGCAATGGTAAAAATTGCGCCTCCTGCCATGAAGATTTTCAATGACCCCAAGTATAAATCAGCTGAATGGGAAATCCGCCCGGCGGGAATGAGCTACACAGAGTTCGAAGAAGAAGCGGTAACAATGAATCAGCTTGTCAGCCGCATTTCAATCGGTTTTTTAGTAATGCTTGTCTGCCTTATAATTTTTATCCGTTCCATGAGGGGAATTGTCGTTCCTTCAATTTCTACTGTTGGCGCTCTTACAACAACGCTTGGTTTTTCCGGCTGGATGGGAATTAAGGGCAACAACTCCATGATTATGATTACAGTCCTTCTTTCCATGGCACTTGCAGTCGGGTATTCGGTTCACTACATCAACAGTTTTAAGATGTACTTCCGAAAAACCGGTAAACGAAAGGAATCTATTGTAATGGGCGTTCGGGATTCCGACTGGGCTCTCTTCTTTACGGTAATCACGACAATGGCTGGTATGCTTTCCTTCCTTGCTGCCGGAATCAAGCCTATGCGCTGGGTAGGAGGAATTACAGCCGCTACGGTTTTTGCAGTTTTTGCCTATATCATAATTCTTCTTCCGGTTCTCTACAGTTTTGGAAAAGACAAGGCACCTGATCCTGATTTTGTTCAGGCACAGGGGGCTACAAAATCTGACCTTCAGGTGGAAGCAATGGGAAAGGCAATCCTCAATAAAAAATGGCTGACTGTGATTGTTACAGCCATCGTTGCCGCGGCAGTTATTCCGGGCATTTTCAAAATCAAGGTAAATATGAATTATTCTGATATGATGGGCGAGCGTACTCCTTACATCAAGCGTCTTCTGGAAATCACAAGAAGTCAGCTTGGAAGTCAGTATGATTACGAAGTTCTTATAGAATATGCCGATGAAGATGCCATCAAAAATCCGGACCTGCTCAAAAAAATGGATATTCTGGCGGACAGAATCGGAACTTTGAGTCAGACAAAGGTTTCCAACGGAAAGCCGCGAGTTTCTTCGGTAACAAAAATTATTAAGGAAATGAACCGCACTTTAAATGAGGATAAGGCTGACGCTTATATTATTCCTGATGATCAGGATTTGGTTTCGCAGATTATGTTCCTTTATGAAATTTCCGGCGGAACGGATTTGTATGATTATATCAGCGATGATTTTAGGGCGGCATATCTTAAGGTTGAACTTGCAGGCTACGACGGCGAAGAAATCGTAAAAAATCTTGCTGATGTAAAAAAATGGGTGGCTGAACTTTTCCCGGACGCTCAGAATGCTGGTGTAGTAGGTGAAGTCGTACAGTATGCCCAGATGAACGGAAAACTTGTTCGCGGTTCAATTAAGTCAATCGGAACTTCCCTTATTATAATTCTGGTTCTTCTTGTGCTTGCTTTTACTTCGTTCAGGACTGGATTTATCGCAATGATTCCGAATGTGGTACCGATTATTCTGATTGGCGGTATTATGGGCTATGCCGGTGTAAACCTGGACATGATTACTGCAATGATTATGCCTATGATCCTTGGTATTGCCGTAGACGACACAATCCACTTTACCAACCACATCAAATATCATTTTGAACTTACAGGCGATTACCGAAGCGCAATAGAAAATTCATACCGCGAAATTGGAAAGACAATGATTATGACAACAATTATCCTCTGCGCTATGTTCGCGATTTTCCTTACAAGCACTATGAATGTTCTTGTAAATATCGGCTGGCTTTCAATTGTTGGTCTTGGCAGCGCTCTGATTGCAGACTACACAATTACTCCGGTGCTGATTTACATAACTAAGCCTTTTGGAAATAAGAAATAGCAAAAAAAACTGGTGAGCGAAAACTGAAGTGCACCCCAATTATTGGACACTTTAACTAGGCTGATTTTAAGGACTGATTCCTGAATTGTAAAGGGGTCAGTCCTTTTAATTTAACCTTAATTCTCTTTTCGTTGTACCAAGACAAATATTCAACCAATTCTTTTTTGAAATCTTCAACAGACTCAAACTCCTGTAAATATAAAAGTTCAGATTTTAATAAACCAAAGAAATTTTCCATTACCGAATTATCAAGACAGTTCCCTTTTCGGGACATACTCTGTCTAATTCCTTTTTCTTTCAAACGCCTCTGATAATCATACATCTGATACTGCCAGCCCTGATCTGAATGAAGAATTAGATTTGTCCCGTCAGGAATT
>NZ_JHVB01000013.1 GCF_000619925.1 Treponema sp. C6A8
AACTGTGGAAGGGGATATGTGATATTTCATGCTAAGGGAATTTATTGAGGCTTTTTTTCTTATTTCTGCCTTAACCTTTTCCTTGAAGGCTGTTTCGTATTTCGAATGAGAACTTCTGGTTTTCAGACCTGCCTCTCCGTGATATTGGTAAAGTTTTACCCAATCCAAAATTACTGAGGAATGAATACCCATCCTTTCTGCTATTACATGTAGTTCTTCATCATGTTTTAAATACATCTGAACTACAGATAATTTGAAATTTACATCGAATTTTCTTTGCATTTTTCCTCCAAAAGTGTCCAACTTTTGGGGTTCAGTTCAAAGCGCCGACCGCCTTGGCGGTCACACCCTTATGCAAGTTTCTTTAGAAACTTGTGTTTCCGCTGCTTGAACTGAAAACTGTAGATTGTTTTGCAGGCGGAAACAGGCACACCATAATAAAAATTTCCTTTTACACTTCCCAAGATGTAATGGCTAGTTCCATGGCGTCGAGGATTTCCTTGGTGCTGTCTTCGTTGAGGACGGCGAGGCGGAAAATGGCGGCTTCGGTGAGGCCGTAGATGAGTTCGTTCATGTTTTTTACGATGAGGCGTTTGAACTCGCCGGCGCGGATTCCGCGGATGATGATAGTGCTCATGAGGTGGCGGAGTTTGATTACGCGGCGGCGGACTCGCTCGTTTGGATCCTGGCCGGATTTTTTGAGCTGAATCAGGTAGCTTAAGAGGACGCTGAAAAGCTTTTTATTTTCGGTGCAGGACTTGATGATTTCGTGCAAAATCTGAATGAGGGCCTCTTTTGCTGTAAGTCTGGTGTTTCCGGCTATGTCTAAAAGGGTTACTTCCAGGCCGGAAAGCAGCTCTTTTATGCTGCCCAAAAAGATTTCGTGTTTGTTTTTAAAATAAATGTAGAGGGTGGTGCGGGTGATTCCGCAGCGGTCGGCGATTTTCTGGAAGGTTGCGTCTTCATATCCTTCGTCAATAAATACGTCGAGAGATTTCTGAAGGATTTCATGTTTTCTTTTGTCATGTTCAACAACAATTGCCATATTTATCCTCTTTAGAATTGTTCTGCCTTATGTTTGTGAGGCACGAATTTTTCGGTTTTAGCAGGCTTCTGCGCTTTTGGTTCGGCCTGGGCGCGGTTGTAAATGTAAAAATATGTGTCCAGGTTTCCGGCCTTAAAGTTTTTGATTTTGTTTGCGTTGTGGGCAAAATCGTCCTGGAAGGTGTCGCAGGATGTGATTACGCCTAAATCCCAGCCGGGGAAATCTTTCCAGAGGCTGTCCATATTGCCGTAAAGCTCTTTTACTTCTTCAAGCTCGCCAAGGCGTTCACCGTAAGGCGGGTTACAAAGAAGAAGACCTGAATCGTATGGAGCGGAAAGGTCTGCAAAATCTGCCTGAACAAAGTCAGGGCGGATGATGTGTTTGCTTATTCCGATTGATTTGAGGGCTCGTCCTGCCATTACGCAGGCGTGTTCTGCATTCTGCTTTGAGCGTTCAATTGCACGGGCGTCGATGTCGCTTCCTGTAATGCGGACTTCTACGTCTGTGCGGATGTTTGCAGCTTCCTGAGCGCGGATTTCTTCTGCACGTTCTGCATTAAAAATAGGAAGATTTTCCAGTGCAAAACGGCGGCCAAGTCCTGGTGCCACGTTGAAGGCATACAATGTTGCTTCAATAGCGATTGTTCCCGAACCGCAGAATGGGTCGTGAAGAGGAGTCTTACGGCGCCACATCATTTCCTGAAGAAGAACGGCTGCTGTAGTTTCGCGTAATGGTGCAATGCCGCCGTCTGTGCGGTATCCGCGTTTATGAAGCGGAAGACCAGACAAATCAAGAAGAATGTAAACCTGATTGTCATCGACGTAAACGCGGATGTCTGATTCTTCACCGGTTTCGGGCAGAGTCTGCATGTGCCATACGTCACCTAATTTTGCATAGATTGCCTTGTGAACCATTCCCTGAATGCTGTTCTGAGAATTGAGTTTGCTTTTGTAAACACGAACTTTATCTACTACAATGCGGGAATCTTTTTTCAAGAAATCCTGCCAGTTTACGGCATAGGCGCCGTCATATAAATCATCAAAACCAAAGGCCTTGTATTGAGCAAGCTGGAGATAAAGTCTGTCGGCAGTGCGGAGGCAGAGGTTTGCGCGGAAGAGGGCGTCATCATCACCTTCAAAAGTAACACGGCCCGGTGCGTTTGAAATGAGTTTATAACCTAAATGTTTAATTTCGTTGCCTAAAATCTTTTCTGCACCGACTGCGCATAATGCGACTAATGTATTCATGACTTTATTTTGACAAAAAACATGGGTTTTGTCAAACTCCGTCTATCGGGGCGTTGCGGGGTGTCCCCGCAGGGTGGGTAGCGAACAACAAAGTGTGAGCGTAGGGCGGGGCTCCGCCCTCCTTTAAAAAAAGTACAAAAACTAGCATGGTCGTAATGTATACTTCCAACTTTCGAATGCAGTGAACCATGCATGCGACTTTTGCTTACGCAAAACTCGTATAGGATTTTTCTTGCAATTAGTGATAGTTATGCTATCATTAAAATATAAATACTATCGGAGAAATAGTAGAGGAAATTACATGGCAAAAAAGTATGTAATTGCGCTGGATCAGGGAACGACTTCTTCCAGAGCGATTGTTTATGACCAGAATGCTCATCCGGTTGGCTCAAAGCAGCGGGAATTTACCCAATATTATCCGCAGCCGGGTTGGGTAGAGCACGATGCCGAGGAGCTTTTTAAATGTCAGCTCAAGGTTCTGGAAAGCGTTATCATTGATAATGACATTAAATTCGATGAAATTGCGGCAATAGGAATTACAAATCAGCGTGAAACGGTTGTAATCTGGGATAAGGTTACTGGAAAACCGGTTTATAACGCTATTGTCTGGCAGTGCCGCCGTACTGCTGATATCTGCGAAAAGCTTTCTAAAGACGGTTATGATGAAATTATCAAGGAAAAAACCGGTCTTTTGATTGATGCTTATTTCAGCGGAACAAAAATCAAATGGATTCTGGATAATGTTCCCGGCGTGCGCGAGCGTGCTGAAAAGGGAGAACTTCTTGCGGGTACAATTGATACCTGGCTTATCTGGAAGCTTTCTGGTGGAAAGGCTCATGTTACTGACGTTACAAATGCCTGCCGAACCATGCTTTTCAATATTTATGAATGCGAATGGGATGAGGAACTTTTGCGTCTTTTGAACATTCCGCGCTGCATTTTGCCTCAGGTTTGCGATTCAAGCAAGATTTACTGCGAAACTGATAAGGAAGTTTGCGGAATGAGTGTTCCGATTGCTTCTGCAGTTGGTGACCAGCAGGCGGCCTTGTTTGGTCAGGGCTGCTTCAAAAAAGGCGATGCAAAAAATACTTACGGAACCGGCTGTTTTATGCTGATGAATACCGGTGACAAGCCTGTTGTCAGCAAAAATCTTCTTACTACAATTGCCCTTGGAATGAACGGCAAGGTGGAATATGCGCTTGAAGGAAGCGTTTTTATTGGCGGAGCTGTAATCAAGTGGCTTCGTGATGAACTTGAGCTTATCTCAACTGCGCCGGAAATTGACCGCCTGGCAGAAAGTGTTCCGGATTCAAACGGGGCTTACCTTGTTCCGGCCTTTGTTGGTCTGGGAACTCCTTACTGGGATATGTATGCCCGCGGAACTATTGTTGGTCTTACCCGCGGTGTAAAAAAGGCTCATATCTGTCGTGCCGCCCTTGAAGGAATTGCCTACGAAGTCCGTGATGTTCTTGATGAAATGGTAAGAGACTCGGGAACTGCCATAAATACCCTGAATGTTGACGGTGGCGCCTGCGTAAGTAACGTGATGATGCAGTTCCAGGCTGATATTCTGAATACAAAGGTTTGTCGCCCTAAGAATGTTGAAACTACAGCTCTGGGTGCCGCCTACCTGGCAGGACTTGCCGTTGGTTTCTGGAAGAGCAAGGATGAAATTTTACAGCGCCGTGAAACTGACAGGGTTTTTGAGCCGGAAATGAAAGATGAACGAAGAACTGAACTTTACGGCGGCTGGAAAAAGGCTGTAGAGCGGGCTAAAAAGTGGAGTGAATAGGAGAAATATATGACTTATGATGTTGCGATAATCGGTGCGGGAATTGTTGGTTCCTGCATTGCACGAGAACTTTCAAAATATAAACTTGCTGTGTGCATGGTAGAAAAAGCGGATGATGTTTCCTGCGGAACTTCAAAGGCAAACTCTGGAATTGTTCATGCGGGCTACGACCCGATTCCGGGAAGCCTGATGGCAAAATTAAATGTAGAAGGCACTGCCATGTACAAAAAGCTTTCGCAGGAACTTCATTTTGATTATAAAAATATAGGTTCGCTGGTGGTTGGTTTTTCTGATGCCGATATGGAACACATCAAAAAGCTTTATGATCGTGGAATTGCAAACGGTGTTCCTGGAATGAAGATTATTAATCAGGAAGAGCTTCGTAAGCTTGAGCCTAATATTTCTGAGGAAGCTGTGGGTGCCCTTCTTGCAGAATCAGCCGGCATTACAAGCCCTTATCAGGCGACCTGGGCGGTGGCAGAAAATGCTGTTCAGAACGGAGTAAAACTCTTTTTGGAAAATGAAGTTCATGAAATCGTGCCTCCTGAAACCCGAGACGGCTACTGGACAATTAAAACCGGTCAGATGGATGTTGTATGCCGCTGCGTAATCAATGTTGCAGGGCTTTTTGCAGACAAAATCAGCGAAATGGCGGGGGCACGAAAGTTTACAATCAAGCCTCGCCGCGGTGAGTACTTCCTCTTGGATAACAAATGCTCCGACCTTGCTCATCACACACTTTTCCAGTGCCCGGATGAGAAGGGTAAGGGCGTTCTTGTAACTCCTACTGCCGACGGAAACATTCTTGTTGGTCCTAGCGCAGATGATGATGAAGATAAGACAAATACTGCCACAACCCGCAGCGGACAGGAAATCATCACAGAAAAAGCTGAAAAAACGATTCCAAATATTCCAAAGAGAAATATCATCAACTCTTTCAGCGGTGTTCGTGCCATTCCTTATGATGAAAATGGAAACGTGATTAAGGACTTTATAATAGAAGAAGATGAAAAGGCAAAGCGCTTTATCAACGTTGCCGGTATCTGTTCTCCGGGACTTTCTGCCGCTCCTGCAATCGGTCTTTATGTTGCGGGGCTTGTTGAAAAGGCTCTGAATGTAAAGTTTGAAAAGAATCCTGACTTTACTGCAATCCGAAAGGGAATTGAATCTTTTAAGCACGCAAGTGACAAAAGAAAAGCTGAATTAATAGAAGAAAATCCGCTTTACGGCCGCATTATCTGCCGCTGCGAAATGATTACCGAGGCTGAAATTGTTGCCGCAATTCATTCGCCTGTTGGAGCAAGAGACCTTGACGGTGTAAAGCGCCGTACAAGAGCCGGTATGGGACGCTGTCAGAGCGGTTTCTGTTCGCCTCGCGTTACAGAAATCATCAGCCGCGAGCTTTCAATTCCGATGACATCGGTAACAAAAAACGGCGGATGTTCATACATTTTGAACAGTAAAATCAGGTAGACGGCGGGGGAAGGAAAATATGACAAATTTGAAATATGACATTGTAATAGTTGGCGGCGGCCCTGCTGGTATGGCAGCGGCAGTTGCGGCAAAAAAGGCCGGAAGTGACAGCATTCTGATTCTGGAACGCGATACAAGAATCGGCGGAATCCTGCTTCAGTGTATTCACAACGGATTTGGTCTTCATCATTTTGGTGAAGAGCTAACAGGCCCTGAATATGCAGGCCGCTTCAGCGATGAAGTTGAAAAACTCGGTATTGAATACAAGACAGACACAATGGTATTGGAAGTAAATGCCAAAAAGCAGGTAACTGCAATCAACACAAAAGACGGCCTTATGATGATTCAGGCAAAGGCTGTAATTCTTGCAATGGGCTGTCGTGAACGAACCCGCGGTGCCCTGGTCATTCCGGGAACCCGTCCTGCCGGAATCTTTACCGCCGGTTCTGCCCAGCGCTTTGTAAACATTGACGGTTATCTGCCTGGTAAAAAGGTTGTAATTCTTGGTTCGGGTGATATTGGTTTGATTATGGCACGCCGTCTTACTCTGGAAGGTGCAGAAGTAAAATTGATTTGCGAGCTTATGCCTTTTAGTGCCGGACTTCGCCGAAATATCGTTCAGTGTGTTGAAAACTTTAATATTCCGCTTAAGTTCAGCCACACAATCACAAAGATTCACGGAAAAGAGCGTGTTGAAGGCGTTTCTGTTGCCGCAGTTGATAAAAACCGCCGTCCTATTCCTGAAACAGAAGAGTTTATTGAATGTGATACCCTTCTTCTTTCGGTTGGTCTTATTCCTGAAAACGAGATTTCAAACGGCTGTGGAATCAGCATTGACTCTACAACCTCCGGTCCTGTCGTAAACGAGCATATGCAGACAAGTGTAGAAGGCATTTTTGCCTGCGGAAACACTGTTCACGTTCACGACCTTGTAGACTTTGTAACTGCAGAAAGTATTCGTGCCGGTGAGAATGCCGCCAAATACGTTCAGGGGGCAAAAGCTAAAAATCCTAAAAATGTTGTTCTTCGTCCTGGAAACCGTGTTCGCTATACAGTTCCTCAGCACATTGAATCTACAGAATCTGAAACTCCGATTTCAATAATGTTCCGTCCTACCGACGTTTACCGCAATGTTCAGATTGTTGCCTACTCGAATAACGAGCGCATCAAGGCAATGAAAAAGAAGATTGTCCGCCCGGGCGAAATGCAGGTGCTTGAACTTAATCCCGAGCAGCTGGCAAAGGTGCATGATAACTTAACTGTATCAATCGAAATCCCAGAGGAGGATATGGACTAATGAGCGAGAAAAAAACTTTCCCAATGACATGTATAATCTGCCCTATGGGCTGCACAATGGAAGTTACCACCGAAGGCGAGGGCGCAAACCGCCGCGTAGTCAGCGTAACCGACAACGGCTGTAAGCGTGGCCCTGAATACGTTGAAAAAGAACTTTTGAATCCGACACGAACTCTTACTACAACAATCACTGTTCAGAATGGTGATTTGACTGTAGTACCTGTTAAAACTGCCGGCGAAGTTCCAAAGAAAATGCTTTTGCAGTGTATGGAAGTTATCCGCCGTGCCACAGTAAAAGCACCAGTTAAAACTGGTGATGTGCTCTTACACGACATTTTAGGAACCGGTGTAAACGTGGTATCTTGCGCTAGGGTAAATAAACGCTAACAAATGTATTAATTTAACTAAATCTCGGCTCCCGGTCGTGCAGTAAGGTGCAAAACCGCGCGATATCGCGCTACATGCTGGTTGTGGTAGAGAAACTTTAAAATTGGCCGCTTTCGCGGCCGTCACAACCAGAATGTTTTTGCCCCTTACTGCACTACCTCGCGCCAATTCAATTAATATTTATAATGCATTTACCCATTACTAAATTTCTTTAGTATATTTAAAATCTTTCCCAATTCTGCTATATTTTCCACATGGAAACTCGTAACATTTTTGAAAACCTGTCTTGTATCGATCACCGATACTCTTTGTCGGAGGCTGACGCTTTTGCCGGTCTTTCTAAGTACATTTCTGAAGAGGCCAGTATTCGTTCGCACGCTCGTTGTGAAGCCGCTCTTGTAAAGGCTCACCTTAAGATGCGCGGTCAGCTTACAGATGCTGTTGCAAAAAAGCTTGATGAGGTTGCTGATAATATCGACCCTCAGGAAGTTTATGCTGAAGAAGAAAAGACAAAGCACAATATCCGCGCCCTTGTAAACGTAATGAAGACAAAGGTTGATGCAGAAATCGGCCCTCTTATTCACTTGGGTGCAACTTCGGTTGATATTCTTGATACCGGTTTGAGCTGCCGCATGCGTGATGTTACTAAAAATGTTGTACTTCCAGAACTCAAAAAACTTGAAAACTATCTCTGCGACATTGCAGAACGTGAATGTGCTACTCCTCAGGTAGGCCGTACTCACGGTCAGCACGCAGTTCCTATTACTTTCGGATGGTCAATTGCTGAATTTGTTGCCCGCCTTGGAAAATCAATTCTCCGCATTGAAGAGCTTTCTAATCAGCTGGTTGGTAAGCTTGCCGGCCCGGTTGGTTCTTATAACGGCCCTTCCATGATTGTAAAAGATCCTGAAGAGCTTGAACGCACTTACACTGAATTTCTTGGTCTCCAGCCTTCTGAATATTCTAACCAGCTTGTTGAGCCTGAGCACGTTCTCCGCCTTCTTCTTGAGATGAACGTAGCATTCGGTATCATCGCTAACCTTGCAGATGACCTCCGTAACCTTCAGCGTTCAGAAATCGGTGAAGTATTTGAATATTTTGCCAGCACCCAGGTTGGTTCTTCTACAATGCCACAGAAGCGTAACCCATGGAACAGCGAGCACGTAAAATCCCTCTGGAAGGCAATGTGTCCCCGCGTAATTACTTTCTACATGGATCAGATTTCTGAGCATCAGCGTGACCTTACAAATTCTGCTTCCCAGCGCTTTATTGCTGACTATGTAAGCGGATTTACAATGGCAGTTGCCCGCATGAATTCTGTTGTTAAAGGGCTTCAGGCTGATAAAGAAGGCATGGCACGCAATCTTCAGAATGCCGGCGGAAAGGTTAAGGGCGGCGTTCTTGCAGAACCAGCTTACATTCTTCTTGGCGAGGCCGGTTACAATGACGGTCACGAGGTTATCCGTAAGATTACTCTTGAAGCCGAGCAGACAGGAAAAACCTTCTTCGAAGTTCTCAAAACTCACGAAAAAGAATTTGCCGACATCACAGCCCAGCTCGAAAAACTCGGAGTAGAAAATCCTGCTCAGTTCTTTGAGCAGCCGTCAAATTACTGTGGTTTAGCAGCGGTTAAGAGTAAACGTTTAGCTCTCAAATATAGAGAACTAATGAAATAAAAAGGAGGGGGAAGTCTCCCCCTGCGCCGGCACTTCGTTGCCGGCTACCCTCTCTAGCGGGGGTCGCTTCGCTTAGCCCCCCCGCAACGCCCCCCCCCGTTTATAAATAAAATTTGCTAATTACAAAAAATCAGTCCATAATTATAACTACGTTTTATTTTGTAAAGTTATGGAGACTAAAATGTGGAATTATACCTTTGTAGTTCCGAATATCAGCTTACTCATTACCTTTCTGATTTTTTATTTTCTGCAGCCGCATATTCCTATCAGTAAAAACAGAGCCTTTTTGCGTATCCTGACAATAGAAATTTTTATAATCTTATTAGATATAATTGCTTCACGAGCACTTGAAGAGTACAATTCCTATCCTTTATTTTTTCATCTTATATTTAATGTACTTTTTTTTGCTGCTTTTTTTACGCGTTCTGCATTTTTTTTCCATTTTAATTATGTTCTGGTCACTCCTAAGCCGGAACGTACGATAAAAAATCTTCTTCTGACTTATTCTGTTTTCATAATCTGTATTCTGGTAGCTCTTGCCAATTTTTTTACACCGACCCTTTTTATTCTGGATGATTCTGGTTATCATCGATTTAAATTTTACAATATTCTTTATATCTGTTCCTTCTTTTATGTTGGAGTTTCCCTTCTGGTTCTGATAATAAATAGAAGAAAATTACGAAAAAATTTATTTATCAGTGCCATTACTTTTAATACGATTTTATTTGCAGGTTATACAATCCGTCTTATGTTCCCGCATTATCTGATAATGGATTTTTTCTGCATGCTTGCAATTATCATTATGTATCTTTCTTTTGAAGATTCAGCAGTTTATATTGAAAGCAGAACTCAGGCATTTCGTCTTGAAGCCTTGTCTCTGCTTATTGAAGAACTGTTAGGCAGGCAGCCTTTCATTCTGGGTATTCAAATTCATAATTATAATGATATGAGGGAAATTTACACCGGCCCAAGAATCGATGATGCTTTAGGTTTGATTGCCAGTTTTCTGAAAAAAACATACCCCGGACTTTCCTGTTTTTATATAAACAGCGGAAGATTTGTAATGATTGGCGATACATCGGAATATGATTTTGAAATTGAAAAAGAACATATTCGCGAGCGATTCAAAAAACCGTGGAAAAATCCAGGGATAGATATGGAAGTTTACCTGGATGTTCATTTTATGGAAGTTTGTCAGCATCTGAATGTTGACAACGCAGAAAATCTTCTGCAGGGAATTCTTTCTGCCTTTAATAATATAAGTGAACTTTCAGATGCCGACATGGTTATTTCGGAAGAAACTCTTGATAATATCAAAAAGGTAACTGATGTTAAACGTATTGTTCAGAAGGCTGTTGAAAATAAGAATGTAGAAATGTTCCTTCAGCCAATTGTTTCTGCAAAAAATCATAAACTTGTTGGTGCTGAAGCGCTTGCTAGAATCCGCGATAGTTATGGAAATATTATTTCTCCCGGCATATTTATTCCTATTGCAGAAAAAACCGGACTTATTAACCGGCTTGGTGAACAGATGCTGGAAAAAACCTGTAATTTTATGAATACACATAAAATTGAAGAACTTGGTCTTTCCTGGATAAATGTAAATCTTTCTCCCCTGCAGTTTTTAAAGCGTGATTTATCAAAGCGCTTTACTTCAATTATTGAAAAATATCAGGTTGATCCTGAAAAAATCCATCTTGAAATTACGGAAGAAGCAATGATAGATTATGCTCTTCTTAAAAAACAGGTTTTTGACATAAAAAATGCCGGTTTTGAATTTGTCCTTGATGATTTTGGGGCGGGCTATTCCAATGTAACCCGTCTGAATAAATATCCTTTTGTGAATATAAAATTTGATATGCAGGTTGTCTGGGAATATTTTAATACAAAGGAAGAAATTCTCCCTGCCCTTGTTCAGGCTTTTAAGCACTCAGGCTTTACCGTAACTGCTGAAGGTATAGAAAGTAAGGCAATGGCCAAGGGTATGGAAGAACTTGGCTGTGATTATCTGCAGGGCTTCTATTTTTCCCAGCCGCTGCCGGTAGATGAATTTATTAAAAAGTACGGAAAAAAGTAAAATGGAAAAAAAACAGGAAGGATTCAGTCAGCTTGCCATTACTCTGTTAAACCATTACGACGGAGCTTATTATGTAGATATTAACACAGGACATTATACAGCTCTTGTTCCTTATAAGGCCTTTAAAAAACTGGGAGTGCCCTTTACCGGCGATGATTTTTATTCAGATTCCGTAAAATTTTTAAGTAAATGTGTTCATCCCAATGATCTGGAAAGCATAAAAAAAATCAGCGATAAAAATACAATAATACAAGCCCTTGCTAAAAGCGATGTATATTCACATATTTTCAGAATGATAATCGATGAAAAAATCGTTCATATGAAGCGTTCTCTCCTTTTATGTCCCGACACTGCTCATGCAATCTGCTGCCTTGAAAATATTGAGGATGATTTTGCAAAAAAAGAAGAGCAGAAAAAAAATCTTGAATCGGCTGAGCGTATGGCAAGATTTGATGAACTGACAGGTGTTCGTAACAAAAATGCCTTTAAGGAATATTCAGAATCAATAGATGATAAAATCAAAAGCGGAGAAAAGAATTTTTCATTCGGTCTTATTTTGTGCGATATGAATGACCTTAAACTGATGAATGATACCCGGGGTCACAATTTCGGGGATGAAGCCATTCAAAGGGCAAGCCGCATTATCTGTAATATCTTTACCCACAGCCCGGTTTTCAGAATCGGTGGTGATGAATTTGTTGTAATTTTATCCGGGGAAGATTATAAAAACCGGAAAAAGCTTCTTGAAAAGCTTATGAATGAAAGCCTCGAAAATAAGAAAGCACGGTCGGGTCCTGTAATTGCTGCTGGAATGTCTGTTTACAAGCCGGACTCGGATAAGTCTTTTTCCAGGGTTTTTAACCGGGCTGACAAGCTGATGTATAAAAATAAAAAGGAACTGAAATCAATTTTTATTAACAGGCTTTCAAAAGATACTGATAAAATTGATGTTCCCATTACTGATGAACGTAAACGCCAGCTTGATGCAATCTTCGGTGCTTTATGTACGGTCAGTGACGGCGGTTATGTTTATCTTAATGATTTGCGCTATGATTTTTCACGCTGGTCTTTTTCGCTGGTAACTGATTTTAGTATGCCTTCTGAATACATGTATCAGGCGGATAAGCTTTGGGAAGAAAACATTCACCCTGATGATTTTAAAGTTTACCGGGAAGCGATAGATATGGTTTTGTATAATTCAGATGCCCATTTACTGCCACTTAAGTACAGAGCCCGCAAGGCAGAC
Source organism: Treponema sp. C6A8 (assembly GCF_000619925.1). Lineage (GTDB taxonomy): Bacteria > Spirochaetota > Spirochaetia > Treponematales > Treponemataceae > Treponema_D. The sequence goes on from NZ_JHVB01000013.1 coordinate 12,240, forward strand.
GGCACTTATGTCCTGCTGACTACCAGGGGCTTTGTCTTAAGCGATAAGGATGGAGATCCCGAATATTTTGGCGGGATTATTGTTCCTTTATAATACTGCTATGAATCTGTCAAAGGCAGCCTTGCCTTTTTCATCACGCTTATAAACGCCGGCGTCTTCAAGAACCTTGCTGAATACAATTCCGGTTTCCTTGCGGAGAATTTCCTCTGCGTTTGCGCTGTTGAAGTCAGGGTAGCGCTTAAGAATATCTTCTGCCCAGTCTGCGTGCTTTGAAAGCTCTTCATTTTTGCGAAGGTCTTCTTTATTGCACATTGCTTTGGCAAGGTCTGCAAGTTCCTTTTTAAGGCGGCTTGGTAAAACTGCAAGTCCCATTACCTCAATCAAACCGATGTTTTCCTTTTTGATGTGGTGAAGGTTTGCATGAGGGTGGTAGACTCCCATCGGATGCTCTTCTGTTGTTATGTTGTTGCGCAGTACAAGGTCGAGTTCAAAAAGCTTTCCGCGGCGGCGGGCAATCGGTGTGATTGTGTTGTGCTGTTCGCCGTCACTTTCTGCAAAGATGAAAGCTTCTTTATCTGTGTAGGCTCTCCATTTGTCCAGAATGTAAGTTGCACAGTCTACAAGGTCATCTGCCTTTTTTGCAGTGATACGGATAACGCTCATAGGCCACTTTACGATTCCGGCCTTTACCTTAGGGAATTTTTTAAGCTTGAATTCTTTTTCTACAGGGGCTTTTGCCATCGGGAATTCATAGCGGCCGCCCTGGAAGTGGTTATGGGTAAGAATAGAACCGCCTACGATTGGAATATCTGCGTTGCTTCCCAAAATGTAGTGAGGGAAGAGAGTTACAAAGTCCAAAAGGCGAGCAAAGGTTGCGCGTTCAATCTTCATCGGGATGTGGCGGGAATCAAAAACGATACAATGCTCGTTGTAGTAAACATAAGGTGAATACTGAAGATTCCAGCTTTCGCCGTTGAGAGTAAGAGGAATAATGCGGTGATTCTGGCGGGCAGCGTGATTAAGGCGGCCTGCATAACCTTCGTTTTCCTTGCAGAGTAAGCATGCCGGGTAACCTGACTGCTTTGCGTTGCGGGCTGCTGCAATAGCCTTAGGATCTTTTTCCGGTTTTGAAAGGTTGATTGTAATATCAATGTCGCCGTACTCAGTTTCGGTCTTCCATTTCAAATCCTTGCAGACGCGGTAACGGCGGATATAGTCTGTGTCGCCTGAGAATTTGTAATACCAGTCAGTTGCGGCTTCAGGAGATTTTTCTTCATAAATTGTGTTGAAAATATCAATTACATCAGAAGGTGGAGGAACAAGCTGTCCCATAATCTTTGTATCAAAAAGATCGCGGGTAACAATTCCCTGGTCATCAAAAATCTTATTTTCGCCGGCCCAGTCCAGCATTTCTTTAAGGATTTCTTCGAGTTCTTCTGTTTTAACTTGAGGAAGTGCAGCTGCTTCTTCTTCATTTTCAAAGCCGTCAAGCTGGAAAAGCTCAAGCAGGCGGTTTTTTGTGTAGATTACATCTTCTTTTGTGATAAGTGAATTAAGAAGTGCATAAGAAGTAAGTCGATTAATATTTTCGTAAATAGTCATAGAAGGTGGCTCCTGAAAATAAAATGGTGATAGTTTTACTATCACCATTTTACCACATCAAAAAAATTATAAAAGTACTTAAATGAGATTTAACAGGTTTTCTTTTGATTGAAAGCCTACTGTTGATTTTGTAAGGTTTCCGTCTTTGAAAACTGCTACAAAAGGAATGCTCATAACTCCAAACTGCTGAGCAAGTTCATCTTCATCATCTACATTTACTTTGCATACCTTAATTTCCGGATGTTCTTCTGCAATTTCTGCAACAACAGGGCCAAGCATTTTACACGGACCGCACCATGGAGCCCAAAAATCTACCAAAACCGGTTTGTCCGATTCCAAAACTTCCTTTTGGAAAGTTGCCGCTGTTACGTTAATTTCTGCCATAGTTTTACCTCGCTTATGGGGAATCAGCGTCTTTGATTCGCTGTTATTATAAATATAAATTCGAAATGCCAAAAAGTCAAAGAAAAAATGTTGTATGCAACATAAAATTATGTTAAATGATTTTATTGTTGCAACTTTTCCATTTCTTGTTTATTTTACTATATATGACTGATTACTACGAAGTGCTTGGCGTTTCTAAAAATGCCACCGCCGACGAAATTAAAAAAGCTTACCGTACTCTTGCCTTTAAATATCACCCGGATAGAAATGCGGGTAATGCTGAAGCAGAGGAAAAGTTTAAGCAGATTTCCGCCGCCTACGATGTTTTAGGTGACGAAGCAAAGCGCCGCAATTATGATTTAGGTGCATCTTCTGATTACTCATATTCTTCTCAAGGCTCAGGCTACGGTCAGCAGCAGTATCAGAATGATCCTTTCTATCAGTGGTTTAATCAGTCAGCGAACGGCAGCTCATACGGTAATTACAATAATTATAACGGCTGGAATTATACTTACACCCGCCGCCCTCGCCAGAGAAGACGTTACAGCCGCAGTGATTTATGGAAGATGCTTTTTTCAAAGGCAGCACAGATTTTTATAGGACTTTATTTCTTTCGCTTTGCAATTTATCTTATTCCTTTCGGATTTATTATATGGCTTAGCGTGATGAGTAACGGAATCAGCGGCGTGTTTACCGCTGTCCGTGGATTAGTCAGAAGTTACAATAAATAAGTCTCTTTTACTTATCTTCTTCGTCGTCTGTAAGAATTTCTTTTACAGGAACCATAACTGTCTGGTTATAGCAGTCAAACATCTTTTCAACGTCTGCCGGAACTGATTTTCTTGTAAGAAGGCTTACGCAAGGCACAAGCACAAGTGAAGCCAGCATAGAGAAAACGCCTGAGTAAAGGGAGTTCTTGAAAATCAAAGTAAGTACCGGGCCTCCAACTACTATTATCTTCATTGAAATAAGCAGCTGAATTATCATCATTACTGAACCAAAGATAAAGGAAAGGGCAACTGCCGGTTTTGTAACCTTTTTCCAGTAAAGTCCATAGAAGAAAGGTGCCAGGAAGGAACCAGAAAGAGCACCCCAGGAAATACCCATCAGCTGGGCGATGAAAGTAACACGTGATTTTGCCTGAACGATTGCGATAACAGCAGAAATCAAAATGAAAACTGCAACAAAGAAGCGCAGAACGATGAGGTTACTTTTTTCTGATGCTTTTTCCTTTTTAAAGGAATTGATAAAGTCCAGAGTCAGTGTCGAGCTTGAAGTAAGAACCAGGGAAGAAAGTGTTGACATTGAAGCCGAAAGAACGAGAATAAGAACGATTGCAATCAGAAGGTCACCTAAACCCGAAAGCATTGTCGGGATGATGCTGTCAAAGCCCTGAGCCTTTACGAGGTCGCCAGTTGTAAAGAGGCGTCCAAAACCGCCCAGGAAGTAACAGCCGCCTGCAACGATTGTTGCAAAGAAGGTTGAAATGACAGTTCCGATTTTAATAGAACGCTCGTTTTTGATTGCATAGAACTTTCCCACCATCTGTGGAAGTCCCCAGGTTCCCAGCGAAGTAAGAAGAACTACAACCAGCAGGTAAAATGGATCCGGGCCAAAGAAGGAAGTATAGGCCCCCTTCATAACCGGCGATTCAATTTCGCTCATAAGGGCAAGCGACTGCATGAAGCCGCCGTTTTTAGCAAGAACGGAGCCTACAACAGCTGTAATTCCCACCAGCATGATAATGCCCTGAATAAAATCATTGATTGCAGTTGCCATGTAGCCGCCGATGATAACGTAAAGGGCTGTAAGGACTGCCATTCCGATTACGCAGACTGAATAATCAACGTTGAAGGCCATGCGGAAAAGGCGGGAAAGTCCGTTGAAAAGTGAAGCGGTGTAAGGAATCAAAAAGAGGAAGGTGATGGCAGAAGCGGCAATCTTAAGTTTTTTTGATTCAAAACGCTGTCCGAAAAAGTCAGGCATTGTCTTTGAATTAAGATGCTGGGTCATAATTCTGGTACGGCGGCCAAGAATTGCCCATGGCATTAAAGAACCGATGAAGGTGTTTCCCAGTCCTATCCAGGTGGAAGCAACACCAAAGTTCCACCCGAATTGACCGGCATATCCAACAAAAATTACGGCAGAAAAATAAGAAGTTCCGTAAGCAAAGGCTGTGAGCCAGGGACCGACAGAACGTCCACCAAGAACATAACCGTTTACATTTTTACTGGAATTGCGGCATTTGATGCCGACTTGAATAAAAATGACAAAAAAGGCGAGTAAGAGAAAAACTTTTATTAACATAATATAAAATTATTATGCATAGAAACAAAAAACACAAGGAAAATTGCAGTTAACAAAAAAAACTGCGGGTCCCAGCGACGGCGAAAATCAGGGTACCACCCCCTCACGGGTTCCCCCCTAATTTTTGCCTGCGTCCCACAGTTTTTTTTGTGTGATGCATTTTCAATGCTTATAGCTATTTGCTAATATTTCCAATAAAATACTTCTTCTTGCCGCGGCGGAAAATCAGAATCTCGCCTTCAATTGCCATGTCTTTTGTGATGACTTTTGTCGGGTCGTTGATTACTTCGCCGTTTACGCTGATTGCGTTGCCGCTGATGAACTCGCGGGCTTCGCGTTTTGAAGATGCAATCTTGTTGTTTACAAGTACATCAACAAGAGGAAGCTCCTCTGCAAAGTCAAAAGAAGGAACGCTCTTCATGCCGGATTTAATGTCTTTTACAGAAAGACCTTTGAAGTCGCCTGCAAAAAGCTTCTGGCTTACGTTTACAGCGTTATCAGCTTCTGCCTGACCGTGAATGTCTTTTACAACTTCCCAGGCTAGGGTCTTCTGTGCAATGCGGGTTTCCGGTGCTGCCTGCTGCTGTTTATAAATTTCTTCAATCTGTTCTTTTGAAAGGAATGTGAATACCTTAAGATATTCCAGAACCTTAGAGTCATCAGAGTTGATAAGGTACTGGTAGATTTCGTATGGAGAAGTCTTGTCCTTATCAAGCCAGAGGGCGTTACCTTCAGATTTACCGAATTTCTTTCCGCTTGGGTCAAGAATGAGAGGCATTGTGAAGGCATAAGCAGTCTTATCAAGATTTTTGCGGATTAAATCAACGCCTGTTGTGATGTTACCCCACTGGTCAGAACCTGCAACCTGCATAATGCAGTTCTTTTCCTGGTAGAGGTGCATAAAGTCATAGCCCTGAAGCAGCATGTAAGAGAACTCTGCAAAGGTAATTCCTGTTTCCAGACGGCGGCGGATAATATCCTTATCCAGCATGTAGTTTACGTTTATGTACTTACCAATGTCGCGAAGGAAGTTCAGGAAAGTGTAATCCTTCATCCAGTCATAGTTATCAACAAGTTCTGCTGTTGGAACAAGAGTTTTAATCTGATTACGTATTCCGTTGATGTTTGCGTTTACTCTTTCTTCGCTGATGATTTCGCGTTCAGCTGTAGGGCGTGGGTCACCGATTCGGCCAGTAGCGCCACCGCACAAAAGCACCGGATGATGACCGGCATTTGCAAGGCGCTTTGCCATACAAAGAGAAGAGTAGTGACCAAGGTGAAGGGAATCGGCTGTAGGGTCAGTTCCCCAGTAAAAAGAAAATGGGGCTCCGTCCAGAACCTTCTGTAAATCTGCTTCTTCGCCTGCAACGTCTTTAATAAGTCCGCGCCATTTTAAGTCTTCAAAAAGTGTCATAGTGGTTGTATCCTCTTGAGGGACAACCGCTAAACGGACTTGTCAAGGCTTTAAGCGTAGCGTGCCTTGACGAGGACGTATGATGTAGGGAAATCCCTTCGGTAATGTTGATTTTTAATTTAAGATTATCTTTCGCGGAAGATGATTCTTCCCTTGTTCAAATCGTAAGGAGAGAGGGCAACTTTTACGCTGTCACCCGGAACAATGCGGATATAGTGCTTTCTCATTTTGCCCGAAAGGTGAGCCAGAATAATGTGACCGTTCTGTAATTCAACACGGAAAGTAGTGTTTGGAAGTGCCTCTTTTACAATTCCTTCAACTTCAATAGCTTCTTCTTTTGCCATGATTAACCTTTAATAAAATAGATTGAAAAAAAAGTTGTCTTTTCAACTTTTTGCGATTATATTAGTATATACGAATCTAAAAATATTGACAACATCAGTAAAAGTGAGGGGATTATGACTCAAGAATTCATTAAAGAAATGGAAGCTTTGCTCCACGAGCAGAAAAAAACTATATTGGAATCTTTGGCAAGCCAGAGTGATGAAATGCGTGACCTTGTAAAGTCAGTTGAAAGCGGTGATGAAGCCGACGTTGCGGCAGATGCAATCGACCGAACATTGCTTACTTCTCTTGGTTCACAGGATGCAAACCGCCTTAAGCTCATTCAGAACACATTCGAACGAATCTCTCAGGGAAAATACGGTTACTGCGTAGCCTGCGGTAAAGAAATCCCGGAAGAAAGACTCCGCGCCCTTCCATATGCCCTTATGTGCATTAACTGCGCAAGTGCGGAAGAAAGACGCAATAGATAGCGATAATCGAAAATCCGTTAAAAATCGAGCTGCGACAGCGGGTCGATTTAGGATTATCGATAAAATGCTTCGTCGCGAGACTAGCGAGCGACGCATGGTCAGGTTATAGGGGTGGGGGATGGCTCCCCCTCGCTGCAAACATCCGCAGCTTGGCTGCTCCCGTTTTCCGCTACCCCCTCTGCGGGCTCAAACGCCGCCCGCAACGCCTGCTTTCCTAGCACCTAAAACCTAGACCCTAAAACCTACAATCTGACTACAATCCCACCCGGATAATTCAGTTCCTTATAACTTGCTTTTTTTGCCGCTTCAGCCGCCCTGTCAAATGCCGCATCCAGATTTTTAGCATCGTGTGCGTCAGAGTTTATGCAAACCGGCACCCCGCGTTCATACAAAAGATTCAAAAAATATGAAGAAGGATAAACGTCATCCATATTGCCGCGGGCGATGGCGCCTGTATTTATTTCAGCAATTACTCCCGCGCGGGCAATGGCATCGGCAGTAAGTTTAACTTCTTCCTTATAGTAACTTTCCTTTTCGTCCATGTAATGAAGCACTGTGTTTCTCATTCGGATTAAATCTGCGTGGCCTATAATGTCAAAGTTTCCTTTTTCAAGCATGAGGCGTTCCGCTTCAAAGTAGTCGTGAACATAGGCCCGTGAATCGATTGACTTCCAGTCGCCGCCTTTGGTGTAAAACCTTGTAAGCTCCGCGCGGACATTGTCCGCGCTATCATCTACAGAAAAATTTCCATCTTCCTTTACGATATAGTGCACCGAACCAATCAGAAAATCAGGCTGGAATTTTTTGTAATCAGCATTTTTGTCAGGGCAGGTAAAGGCAGGAAGATAATCTGCTTCAAAACCCAGTTTTATATCAATTTTTTCCTTATAAAGGTCTTTCAATCGGCGGATTTCTTCGCAGTAGGCCTCAACGTTTTTTACCGGAATGTGCCAGCTGCTTGCAAAAGGGTACATGCAGTGGCTTGAAAATCCCAGGAGGTTAAAACCTTTTTCAATTGCAGATAAAACCATTTCTTCTGCAGTGCTGTGACCATCGCAGAAATTTGTGTGAGTGTGAAAATTAGCTTTTTTTATCATTTTAAGTATCCTGTTACTGATCTAAGAGGGAAAGAACTTTTTGAACCAGAACCTGAGGTTTTTGCGGTTTTAAAAGGAAGCCTTTTGCGCCCGAAGTAAGGATTTTTACTATAAAATCACGCTGAACGCCCTGAGAGTAAACAATTACCGGTGGCGAAAGCGGCTCAGTATTTAATGCCCTTATAAGATTCAAGCCCGTCTGGTCTTTTAAAAGAACGTCCAGAATTATGGCATTAAAGTTTTCTTCGTGATACTTCTGTAAAAATTCCTGACCGGAAGTATAACCAACGCATTCTGCACCGATTGCATTAAAAATGTTTATGATTTCTTCCTGAGAACTCTGATTATCATCAATTACGGCAACTTTCAGGACTGTTCCTGTATTTTTGTGCTGCGAGTTATAAACTGATGTGTCAGAAGAAAAGCGGGTATCAACTGAAGTAGAATCGCTTCCAAGATTTTCTGACTGACTTAGGATTTTGTCGGTAATTAAATCTGAAACGTTTGAACTGCCCTGAGTTCCCAGCAGTGACGTCAAAATACGCGGCAGGGTAGTGGACATTTCAATTTCGTTGTAATCTGCGTGTCCGCTCAAAAAATCGCACATATACTGGCTTAAAGAAAGTACTTTTACATACTTCTGCTGAACTTTCGGGCAGGTAAGAATGCTGTCCAGAAGGAATTCAAGGTTGAAGCCATCAGCAAAAGTAAGGTTAAGGTTTGTAAGCATTATAACGACTTTCGGAACGTCGATGTTTTCACGGTTAATCATTTCAATCAGGCGGTGACGCATGAGCATGATTTTTTCGTGATTTAAGCCCATGGCAAGTTCAATGAAAATCACTTCTCCGTTTCTGTGAATGTCCAGCACGCAGGGAGAATCATCCATATAAAGAGGTGTTTTCAGAACTTTACCGATTGATTCAAGAAGCAGATCGAACTGAACGGGTTTTTCAAAATATTTGATAACTCCGTATTTTGCCATGCCTGCAATGTGATTTTTATCCTGATGAGGACCTGTTACAATAGTAGGAATTGTAATTGTATTTGGTTCGGAAAGTTTCTGTTCAAAAAATTCGTTTTCGCCCGAATTAATCTTTTCTATATCATAAATGATGAGGTTTGGAAGATTTGTAATCATCTTGGCAAAGCTGTCGCGGCGTTCCTGTGTAAGCACAACTTCAATCTGTTCTTCTGAAAGTTTTTGCTTTAAATACTCGCGAAACAGGGGATTCTCATCTATGATAAGGACTTTCTTCATATAGATAATTTTATCATAAAAAAACTTGCCGATAAAGAAGATTTTTTATATCTTTATTGATAACAATTAAATTTCAAATCATTTAAAGAGGTAAATAGAAAATGGCTAAACAGTTATTGTTTAATGAAGATGCACGCAAAAAGCTGCTTTCGGGCGTAGAACAGATTTCTAAGGCTGTAAAAACAACACTTGGTCCTTGCGGACGTATGGTTATGATGGACAAAAAATACGGTTCGCCAGTAATCACAAAGGACGGTGTTTCAGTAGCAAAGGAAATCGAACTTGCTGATCCATTTGAAAACATGGGTGCTCAGTTTGTTCGCGAAGTTGCTTCAAAAACAAATGATGATGCCGGTGATGGTACTACAACTGCAACAGTTCTTTCTTACGCTTTGGTACGTGAAGGTGTAAAATCAGTTGCTGCCGGTATGACTCCAATTGAAATTAAACGCGGTATCGATAAGGCTGTAAAAATTGCCGTTGATGAAATTAAAAAGAACGCAAAACCTGTAAAGGGCGCTGATGATATTACAAACATCGCTACAATTTCTGCTAACAACGACCCAGAAATTGGTAAGATGCTTGCTGACGCTATCGAAAAGGTAGGAAAAGACGGTGTTATCACTGTAGAAGAGTCAAAGAACATGGATATGACTGTTGATACTGTTGAAGGTATGCAGTTTGACCGCGGTTACATTTCTTCTTACTTTGTAACAGACCGCGAGCGCATGGAAGCTTCTTTCAGCGATGCAGCTGTTTTGATTTACGACAAAAAGATTTCTGCAATGAAAGACCTTCTTCCAATCTTGGAAAAAGTTGCTAACGCAGGAAAAGCTCTCGTAATCATCTGTGAAGATGTTGACGGAGAAGCTCTTACAACTCTGGTATTGAACAACATTCGCGGAACAATCAAGTGCTGTGCTGTTAAGGCTCCAGGATTTGGTGATCGCCGTAAGGATATGCTGCAGGATATCGCAATTTTGACTGGTGGTACTGTAGTTTCTGAAGAAGTTGGTCTTAAGCTTGAATCTTGTGGTGAAGAAGTTCTTGGTCAGGCTAAATCAATCAAGATTGACAAAGACAACACTACAATCGTTGGCGGTGCCGGAAATCCTAAGGCAATCAAAGACCGTGTTGCAGAAATCAAAACTGCTATCGAAAAATCTACTTCAAGCTACGACAAAGAACAGCTTCAGAAACGTCTTGCAAAACTTGCAGGTGGCGTAGCTGTAATCAACGTTGGTGCTAACACAGAAACTGAAATGAAGGAAATGAAGTTCCGCGTAGAAGATACAATCGCTGCTACTCGTGCTGCTTTGGAAGAAGGTATTGTTCCAGGTGGTGGACTTGCTTTGATTGAAGCTTCTAAGGCTTTGGAAACAATCCCTGCTGATTTGACAGAAGACGAAAAAGTTGGATTTAAGATTGTTCGCCGCGCATTGGAAGAACCAATCCGCCAGATTGCAGAAAACGCAGGTCTTGACGGTGCAGTAATCGCTGAACGCGCTAAGAACGAAAAGAAAGGTGTTGGTTTCAATGCCCGCACAAACGAGTGGGTAAACATGCTCGAAGCCGGAATCATCGACCCAGCTAAGGTTACATGCTCAGCTTTGAAGAATGCCGCTTCAGTTGCAGGAACTCTCCTCACAACAGAATGTGCAATTACAGACATCCCTGAGCCAAAAGCCCCTGCTGCCCCAGCTGCAGATCCTAGCATGATGTACTAGTGCAAACTTGCGCCAGCAAGTTTGAGTTGCGGCATGGATAACTGACGATTTTAATATCAGTTGCTAAGCCGCAACAAATATGGGTGGAATGTATTAATAAGCTAACAGCTTAATAATAGCCACAGATGAACACAGATAGACACGGATAATTATGCAACTTGCGCTTTGCGCAAGTTAAGCAATGGTTAGATGAATTCGTAATTGAAAGACTGTATTTTTAACCATTGCAAATCTGCGTCTAATCTGTGTTCATCTGTGGCTAATTTTTTTTATATTATGTGATATATTTTCGTTATGAACTTATCTGTTAATCTTTCAAATCCTTTCATTCTAATTTTTATCTGCGGCACAATCGCCACTTTCTTTATCAATCACTTTTTAGAGTTTATCGACTACCGTGCCCGCTGCAAAAACGGCGGAACTTTGCCGGCTGTTTTACAGAATATCCCGCTGGCAGCAGAAACTTTTGATACTGCAAAGCTTAAAAATATCAGCGACTACGAAAACGCAAAATATTTCAAATGGTGCATTTCTTCTGTCTCTTCACTTGTCCTGGATTTAGCCCTTGTTCTTTTTGGCTTTTATCCTTTTATTTTTAATTCTATCTGCTTTTTTACAGACTCTCCTGTGACAATTACAAGCACTTTTTCTGCTTTCTTTCTTTTTATGATTCTTTCGGGGTTGCCTTCAACAATTCTTGGGCTGCCTTTTTCCCTTTACGGCGAATTTGTTATAGAAAAGAAATTCGGTTTTTCAAAAATGACCTGGAAACTCTGGATTACAGATCAGATTAAGGGTCTTTTTGTTGGACTGATTCTCATATCAATTTTGACTTTCCTTGCAGCTGTGCTTTTTGTAAAGTGCGAAAGAAGCTGGTGGTTCATGCTTGCCGCAGTTATGATTGCCTTTACCTTTATCATGCAGGTTGTCTATCCGAAATTTATTACTCCTCTTTTCAATAAATTTACTCCACTTGAAGAAGGCGAGGCAAAAGATAAAATCATGGCAATTCTTGAAAAGGTTGGATTTAAGAACGGCGGACTTTTTGTTATGGATGCTTCTAAGCGCAGCGGACACAGTAATGCTTATTTCAGCGGTTTTGGAAAGACTAAACGCATCGTGCTTTACGATACACTTTTAAAATCACTTACAGCTGATGAACTTGCTGCAGTTTTGGGACATGAACTCGGTCATTTTAAGCTTCATCACATCACAAAACGACTTTTTGTTATGATTCCGATGGAGTTTGTGGTTATGTTCATTTTGTATAAAATGACTAATCTTCCAAGTCTTTACACGGCTTTTGGTTTTAGAGATATTACAGTGGCTGGCTTTCAGTTTATTGGAATCTTCCTTGCTTCAATGCTCTGGGGCTCGGTAAGTGAAATTGTAACTCCAATTTCGAACATTTTCTCCCGCAAGCAGGAATATCAGGCTGATGCCTTTGGCGCAAAAGTTTGCGGCAGTCCGGAGCCTTTAATCACAGGGCTTATCAAGCTGAACAGTGAAAATCTTTCTGAATTGATTCCTCCAAAACTTTATGTTTTCTGGAATTATTCACATCCGACTCTGGTGGAAAGAATAATGCATTTGAAAGGTTAAAATCACTCTATATCTTCCAAAATATGTATTTTTCATCTATACTAATTCATCTTTTCTATAAAAAAAGCAGGAAAGCATAATGAATAGTTTTGAAATGAGCGAAGAAGACAAGCTCCGTGACGAGTGCGGCGTAATTGGCGTTTTTATAAACGATAGCAAAAAAGAACAGATGAGCGCTGCTTCTCTGGCATATTTTGGGCTTTATTCCCTGCAGCACCGTGGTCAGGAAAGCGCGGGTATTGTTACCAGCGATGGCACAAACGTAAAAATCCACAAGGATATGGGGCTTGTTGCCGACGTTTTTAATGCCGAAAATCTTGGCAATCTGACTGGAAATGTAGCAATCGGTCATGTTCGTTATGCAACTGCAGGTTCAAAAACAATCGAAAATGCCCAGCCAATGCTTAATCAGTTTAAGCTTGGTAGCGTTGCTCTTGCTCATAACGGTCAGCTTGTAAATTACGAACAGCTCCGTGAAATGCTTGAAGATGCAGGTTCAACCTTCAGTTCTTCAAGTGATACAGAAGTTATCTTAAAAATGATTGCCCGCAGCTACAAAAAAGGTCTTGCAAAGGCAATTTCAGATACAATCCAGATGATTAAAGGTTCATACGCCCTCTGTGTTATGACAGAAGACACTTTGATTGGTGTTCGCGATCCTAACGGAATCCGTCCGCTTTGTCTTGGTCAGGTTGAAGGCGGCTATGTTCTTGCCAGCGAGTCCTGCGCAATTGATGCTATGAACGGAACTTTTGTCCGCGACATCAAACCTGGTGAAATCATCACAATCAATAAAGACGGAATTTCTTCATTTAATTTTGGTGAAAAGACAGCTAAACGTACCTGTATTTTTGAGTACGTTTATTTTGCCCGCCCTGATTCGGTAATCGATGGAATTCCTGTTCAGACTGCCCGCCTTAAGATGGGTGCCCAGCTTGCAAAGGAAAGCCCTGTTGATGCTGATGTTGTAATCGGTGTTCCAGACAGCGGTCTGGGTGCTGCTATGGGTTATGCTCAGGCCAGCGGCGTTCCTTATTCAATGGGAATTGTAAAAAATAAATATATCGGTCGTACCTTTATCGCGCCAACTCAGAAAGAGCGTGAAAATATGGTTTTTGTAAAGCTGAACGCAGTTTCAAGCGATTTGAACGGCAAAAAAGTTATCGTAATTGATGATTCAATTGTCCGCGGTACAACAAGCCGCCGTCTGGTTCAGATCTTGCGTCGTGCCGGTGCTAAGGAAGTTCACTTCCGTGTTAGTTCGCCACCGGTAAAATTTCCTTGCCATCTGGGAATCGACACACCGACTAAATCAGAGCTTATTTCAAGCACACATGATATAGAAGAAATCAGAAAAGAAATCGGTGCAGACAGCCTTGCCTTTATTTCGCTTGAAGGAATGTTTGAAGCTTTGCGCAGCTGTAACGCCGATTCATACGGATTCTGCAAAGGCTGCTTCAGCGGTGAATATCCGATGAGCGTAATGCAGTAAGGGGGGATTTTATGTGCGGTATCGTTGGTTATATCGGAAATAAAAATGCAGCGTCAGTTTTGATTAAGGCGCTTAAAAAACTTGAGTATCGCGGTTATGATTCTGCAGGAATTGCAGTTTATACCGGCGAAGATATTCTTGTAAAAAAAGCAAAGGGAAAACTCATCAATCTTGCTGAAAAAATTACAGGTCAGGTTGTTCCTGAAAACTTGAAGGACGAAGCTTATACTCAGGCTGAAAATGCTTTGTATGAGCAGATCCGCGATTTTGTAAAGGGTAGCATGGGAATTGGTCACACAAGATGGGCAACTCACGGTGAACCTAGCGATACAAACAGCCATCCTCATACAAGCATGGACGGCACAATTTCAATCGTTCATAACGGAATTATCGAAAACTATGCTGAATTGAAGGCAAAGCTTCAGGCTCAGGGCGTAGTTTTCCAGTCTCAGACAGATACAGAAGTTGTAGTTCATCTTATCGATAAGAATTATAAAGAAGAAAAAGATATTTTTAAGGCAGTTCAGAAGACAATTCATGTTCTTGAAGGTTCTTATGCGCTTGGAGTTCTCTGCAAGGATTATCCTGACCGCATTATTGCCTGCCGAAAGGAAAGCCCTCTTATTGTTGGCGTAGGAAAGGATGAAAACTTCATCGCATCTGATGTTCCTGCAATTCTTGAGCACACCCGCGACGTTTACTATCTTGGTGAAAAAGAGCTTGTAGTTCTTTACAGCGATCATGTTGATATTTTTGATTTTGACGGCAATAAAATCATCAAAAAGCCAAGTCACGTTGACTGGGATATGAACGCTGCCGAAAAGAACGGCTATCCTCACTTTATGATTAAGGAAATCCACGAGCAGCCAAAGGGTCTGCTTGATACAATGCGTCCAAGAATCGTAAAAGACGGAAGCGGCCGCCCTACAGACGTTTATTTTGAAGAAAACAAGATGGATGACGCATGGCGCAAGGCAAAACGCGTTGTAATCACAGCCTGCGGAACAGCTTATCATGCCGGCGTTGTTGCAAAATACGCTTTTGAAAAAATTGCCCGCATGAAGGTTGATGTTGATGTAGCAAGTGAATTCCGCTACCGCAACCCGATTCTTGATAAAGATGATATTTTTATCGTAATTTCCCAGTCTGGTGAAACTGCTGATACTTTGAGCGCCCTTCGTCTTGCAAAGCAGAACGGACTTAAGGTTGTTGCAATCACAAACTGTGTAGGTTCTACTGTCAGCCGCGAAGCTGATGATGTAATTTACACTCTTGCAGGACCGGAAATTGCCGTTGCTTCAACAAAGGCCTACACAACTCAGATTTTGTGCCTCTATCTTCTTGCTATCAAAGCCGGAAAACTCCGCGGAACTTTGAGCGATGATGATGCATCAAAACTTCTTTCTGAACTGGAAACAATTCCTGGAAAAGTTCAGGAGATTCTGGACGGCAAGGAAACAATCCAGAAGTTTGCGTCACAGCAGTTTAATAAAGATAAGATTTTCTATATCGGACGTCAGTTCGACAGCGCAACTTCCTTGGAAAGCGCTTTGAAGCTTAAGGAAGTTTCTTACATGCACTCAGAGGCATTTGCAGCCGGTGAACTTAAGCATGGTCCGATTGCTCTGATAGATCCACAGACTCTGGTAGTTGCGATTGCCAGTCAGCCTGATTTGTACGAAAAAATCGGTTCAAACATGGTTGAAGTAAAGGCAAGAAAGGCAACTGTGCTTGTAATCACTCAGGATGAAAAGGCCTTTGAAGGCAAAACAGACGAAGTATTCAAGATTCCGGAATGTTCTGATACTCTTGCGTCACTTTTGACTGTAATTCCTGCCCAGCTTTTTGCATATTATTGTGCTGTTCAGCGCGGTTTTGACCCTGATAAGCCAAGAAACCTTGCAAAATCGGTAACAGTTGAGTAAATCTCAGAAATTTGTTATATTGTAAAAACTTCGGGCCATTAGCTCAGCGGTTAGAGCAGAGGACTCATAATCCTTTGGTCCTTGGTTCAAATCCAAGATGGCCCATGATGCCTAAGCGCTTCCTTCAACCGGAAGCGTTTTTTGTTTAACACAAGCTTCACAAGCGGGAGTCTTATGGAATTTAAATATTGTCGTATTCAGGGGAAGGAACTGGCTGCTAATACACGGAGCGGCAAGGGTATTTTCAGCATGCTTCATCAGATGATAAGCGACGGCGTTATGGAAGATGAGGATGTGGGGCTCTTCGACGAAATTGAATCCTGGTTTTTTGAAAATCTTCCATTCCCTCCACAGTGCAAGCGGCAGGAAAAAGTTATCTGTTATTTTAAAACTGAAAACAGTAAAATGATGATGAAAATGATAAATCCCCTTCTCTGGCTTCTTGAACGTTACAAGCATCCATACTATGTTGTTTACACAAATTTTCCAGGCGAAATTGTTTACGAAGATGAATTCCAGGTTGCCGTTAAAGTTGATGAAAATGTCGTCATAGAAGACGTTCAGGCCAGCTGGAGCCCAAAAGACTGACAGCCTATAAATTCTTATTATATTTTCTTAAATCCCTGATAGATTTTTCATCAAATCACCAATATAATAGGGGAGGTTTTATTTTTATTTATTGGTGGTTTATATGAAAAACATTCAGAACAAATGGATTAGAGGAGCAATCCCAGCCCTTCTTCTTCATTGCAGTATCGGTACTGTTTACTGCTGGTCTATTTTCAGCCAGGAAATTGCTGATTACATCGGCTTTTCAAAAGGCGCAACAGAATGGGCCTTCAGCTTTGCAATTTTCTTCCTTGGTATGTCAGCAGCCTTCCTTGGAAACCTTGTTGAAAAGAACATTCACAAGTCATCTTTGATTGCAACAATCACTTTCGCAGCCGGAATGGCAGGAACAGGTTTCTTCATTCAGTGGGGCGGCGCACACCGCGGAAATCCGCTTGCTCTTGTTGGAATTTACATCTGCTACGGCTTTATTATGGGTGTAGGTCTTGGTACCGGTTATCTTTCTCCAGTTAAGACTTTGATGCTCTGGTTTAAAGACCGCAAAGGCCTTGCTACAGGTCTTGCAGTTGCAGGCTTTGGTGCAGCAAAAGCAATCGCTTCTCCAATCATGCAGGCCCTGCTCGGCGACAACAAAAACGGCGAAATCTTCAAGATGTTCTATATTCTTGCCTGCGTTTACTTCGTAATGATGTTCGTTGGCCACCTTATCCTTGCAAAACCAGCAGACTGGGTTGAACCTCAGACAAAATCTAAGGACGAAGGAATTATCGCAACTCTCAAACGCGAGCCTGTTATCAGCTACGTTGCAATCTGGCTTATGTTCTACATCAACATTACCTGTGGTCTTGCCCTGATTTCTCAGGAAAAGATGATTGTAAAATGTCTTGGCCTTGCAAGCGCAGTAGGAATCATCTCTACAATCTCAGCAGTTTTCAATGCAGGCGGACGCCTCGGCTTCTCTGCATGGGCAGACTCAATGAAAGACCGTAACTCAGTTTATAAGCTGATTTTCATTCTTTCTATCGCATTCACAGCAATTGTTTACTTTGCAAAGGGTATCGAAAACGGTGCGGGAAACATCCTCCTTACAGTTTTCGTACTTGCCCTGATTTTCATAGTAAACGCAGGCTACGGCGGCGGCTTCTCTAACATCCCAACTCTGCTTTCTGACCACTACGGAATGGGAAGCATTTCTGCAATCCACGGAATTACACTTTCTGCCTGGGCTTTTGCAGGTCTCACAGGAAATCAGATGGCAAACGCTATCGTTCAGAAAACCGGCGAGTTTGTTGAGCTTCACGGTATCAAGGTAAACCCAACCGGCTATCAGCACGTTCTGATTGTTACCGGCTGTCTTTACATCGTAGCACTCTGTCTGAGCGTATTCCTGGTAAAGCCAACTAAAAAAGATTAATAAGGAGGGGGAAGCCTCCCCCTGCCTTCAGCCCGCTTCGCGGTCTTCCGCCACCCCCTCTGCGGGGTGTGGCCCCCCCCCGCACCTTTATTTTTCCTACTTAACTACAGTTTCCCTGTATTCAGTCGGCGTTAATCCAAATTTCTGTTTAAAGAGTTTTGTAAAATAATTTTGATCGTTATAACCAACCCCTGTACTTATTTCCTTTATGATAAGGGAAGGATTTTCCAAAAGTTTTTTTGCTTTTTCCAACCGAAGTGAAGTTACATAGTTTATAAAGTTTTCACCTTTTTCTTCCTTAAATAAGCGGCTTAAATGATAAGGACTAAGGCCAAGCTCCTGCGCCAGTAGCTCAAGACCAAAATCTTCTGACAGATGTTCTTCTATAAACTTACATGCCTTTTTAATAACCGGATTTTCACTGCTGTTTTTAACTTCAGAAATTGCAAGAAAACATTCCTCAGCACGGGATGAAAGATAAGCTTCAAAAGCCTCCTGTTCAGAAAATCTTGCAAGCGACGGAAAAATTGACTCAAAGGCTTCATTTTTATAGGAAGCATCCACTTTAAGAACTGCATTTTTTATATTCAAAAGCGTTTCAAAAAGGCTGTTGCGGATTTTATCAAGATCTGAGTAAATTGCAAAAAGAGCTCCGATATATTCAACACAAAGCGATTTTATGCTTGTAATGTCTTCTGCATAAAGTTTTGCTACCAGAAGCTCAGAAATTTTACGGGCATTTTCAGCATCAAAAACAGCGGAAACCTGCCCCCTATAATAACTTACACCCCCGCTAGACCCGCAGGAATTAATTGCAGAAATTGAATTGTTGTAGGCCGAATGACTGGCAGAAATATCAGAAAACAAATTGCTTACACCAATTTTAATAGCCGAAGAAATCCGCGTAGAAAGCAAAAGGAAAATCTCGTCCATAAGAGATTTAATTTCAAAATCCCCTGATACGTGCAAAAAGATTACAACTTTATTTTCCATCAGAGAACCGATAATGCATTTGCACTTTGAAGAAAATACATCGCGCAGTTCGTCGTAAACTTTCTGCCGATTATTTAAAACCTGATTAGGTAATTCAACAGCACAAATATAATAATAAGAAGTTTCAATGCCAAAATACGAAAGATAGTCAGAAAAATCTGTGGTTTTATTATTAAAAATGCAAGAATAAATGAAATCACTTTCGACCATGGTAGAAACAGAACTCAATTTTTCGTGAAGCTCAATATTGTCTGTAAGGTTCTGGTGCATGCTGTCGATAAGACTCATGGCATTACGCACGGTCTGAACAATCAAATTACGGTTTACAGGCTTTGTAAGATATTTAAAGGCGCCAAGGTTCAAGGCCTGCTGGGCATACTGAAACTGGTTGTAGGCACTTAAAATTATTACAACAATATTTGGATTAATCTGCTTAATCAGGGAAATTGTTTCCAGCCCGTTTAAGCCAGGCATCTGAATATCCATAAAAACAATATCGATTTTCTGATTACGAACTACATCAAGCGCCTTTGAGCCGGAATTAGCGGTATAAATTTCCACTTCTTCCATAAAATTCTTTGTAAGAATAATTTTTAGAGATTCAGTTTCAAGTTTTTCGTCATCTGTAAGCAAAATAGAATACATTTTTAATTACCTTTTTATTCTTATAAAAAATACGCAGCCTTTGCCGCCGTCTGCATTTGCCTTGCATTCAGGATTATCTGCAATACTGAATACTTCATCATATTTATAATACATTCTTAAGCGCGAAATTACATTAACAAGACCGGCAGAAACGTGAGCTTCTGAGTGATTTTCGCCAGGTTCGTCTGATTCACCCAAGATAATGCCTTCTCCACCCTTTTCTACATCTTCAAAAAGCCGCTCTTTTACACCCGGCGCAAAACCGCAGCCGTTATCGCTGATTGTAATTTCTATGCAGTCAGGCTTTCCCTTTACGGTGATTTTTATAAGGCCGTTTTCAGAAACATTTTTTAAGCCGTGCTTCATGCAGTTTTCTACAAGCGGCTGCAAAATCATATTTGGCATTTTTGTTCCAAGCACAGAATCATCAATATCTTTTATAAAAGTAAATTTGTCGTCAAAGCGGACTTTCATAATGTAAATGTAGTTATCCAGCATGCCAAGCTCTTCTGCGATTGTTGCTTCGCTGCCAGGATGCTGAAGGTTATAGCGCAAAAAATCAGAAACCTGTTCAAGATAATCACAGGTCTTGTAGGCTTCTTCTATCATCGCAAGCTGGGCACCAGAATTAAGCGTATTGAACAAAAAATGAGGCTTAATCTGCTCCTGAAGGGCTTTAAGGCGGGCCTCGGTATAAAGGGCGCGAAGCTCAATCTCCTTTTCGCGCAGTTCATTTTCCTTCATAGCGCGTTCCCAGATTGTGTCGATATATTCGCGAATACTTATAATCATTGCGTCAAAAGCGCGGCAGATGTTTCCAATTTCATCGTTATCGTTATTTTTAAAAAGAGGAACATCAAAATCACGCTCAGAAAGGCGGCGGGCAACATCGGAAATTTTTGCAAGAGGCTTTGTAATGCTGCGGATGCTTATGTAAGGCAAAATCACCATCATTATAACAAGCCCGACCATGGCAATTACAAGCTTTTGAATTATAGATTTAATGCGAACCTTGTTGTAATTGTAATTTTTTGCGTTTGTAGTAAAAAAGAGCATATCAAGGTCGATGATTTTCTTTCGCAGGTGAGAATAACAGTCCAGACTCTTTGCAAAATAGACTTCTGAACTAAGAATGTTATTAGCGCGTCTTGCAGCAATTGCCTTCTGACTCAAATCAAAAAAAGAAAAAGAAAGCTTTCTGATTATGTATTCCCGCTGAAAAAACTCTATTGTAGAAGGATTTGCATGGAACTTTTGAACACTTGCTTCTGCCTTTTCCTGCATCTTAAAAAATTTATCTACACTTCCAAAGGTGCGGTATTTTATATAAGACTCCATGGCAGTTTTTGTTTCTTCCAGCTCCAGAAGATAGGCGTCTAAATCTGCGTTTGACTGAAAGGATTCGCCCGTTTCGCCCATAATGTGCCCAAAAAGAGAGGCCATAAAAAGAATTACGGCAACTGTAATCACAGAGTTTAAGATTACATAGAACATTATCTGATATCTGATAGAGCCACGTTTATAAAATCGGCCAAGTCTGCTAAATAAAATCATTACTTTCGGCCCCTCTTTAAGATGTCTATGCCCGCAATAATATGCTGGTCTGCCGCACCTGTGTTTTTATAATTGAAGATTTCTTCTACCGCACGCACGCCAATTTCCAGAGAGTTAATTACAATAAGCTCGCTGATGATTTCTTTTTCGTAGTAAGCACGGCTTTCTGCACCTTCACTAAGACCAATAATTCCGCTTTTAATTGTCTGGTTGATTTCTGTAATTGTCTGGGCGGCAAGAACTGTGTTTTCTTCTGAAAGCGAAACAACTAAATCATAGGGAGAAGCCCCGGAAAGTTTCTGACGAAAAAGATCGAACTCTGAAGTATTTTTATCTGAAGAAAGGCGTAAAGTTTCTATATTAATGGCCTTTCTAGTGTCCGTAATTTTAAAAAGCTCATTCATCAGCATGGAATAGGACAGATTCCTCTGGATATCTGAATACAAAATGCAGACATTTCCTTTTCCGCCGGTAAAAGAAACAATTTCGTTTCCAATAATTCGTCCAAGTTCAGCAAAATTAATTCCTATAAATGAAATCTGTGGAAGTTCCGGAAGATACTGTCCAACCGCAACCAGGGGAATAATTGTATCATCATTATAAAGAGGGGCAGTTACATTTGTTATGCCTTCCGGAATAAAAGCAATAAGACCGTCCGGCTCAACATAAGAGACATAATCAAATATCTTTTGGAAATTTACACTGGAATTTAAGCTTTCTGGAACATAAAGTTCTATAGAACAGTTGTACTTTTGCGCGGTAGACTGGGCACCTCTGTAAATCTGACGCACAAAAGCTTCTGCCCCAGGAGTTCCAGTTACTAAGATATTATATTTCCGTTCTGTACTGCTTGTTCCGTAATTTCCAGGACGCGTAACAATATTCTGCGACTGTAAAACAATATAAAGTCCGAAGCATGTAATAGAAATAAAAAGAAGAGCAGCAAAAACAATTCTAAGCACAAAACTTTTTTTCATACAGTTTTACAATTATAAACCATAAAATCCCGCTTGTAAAAAAAAAGGAGACCTTTCGCAATGAAAGGTCCCCCTGTCTCCCTTTTTAAATATATTTTTACCTGATAAAGTTTGAATATAAGCTATCTTGATTTGCGCTGTTTAGAAACAACGTCAAAGATTACTGCAAGCAGCAATACAAAACCTTTTACAGCCTGCTGCCAGTTTGAATCAACACCAAGAATTGACATACCGTTATTCAAAACACCCATGAAGATAGCACCAATTACGGCACCACCTACAGTTCCAGTTCCACCGTATGCCGAAGCACCACCAATAAAGCAGGAACCGATAGCATCCATTTCATAGCTCTGACCAGCTGTAGGGGCAGCAGAATTGAAGCGGGCAATACAAACAAGGGCTGCAACAGCAGAGAGGAATCCCATGTTTGTGTAGGCAAACATCATAACGTTGTCTGTATTTACACCAGAAAGCTTTGCAGCCTTAGCGTTACCACCAATTGCATAGAGGTAACGGCCAGGAACTGTATTCTGTGTGTAGTAAGTGTAGCAGGCAATTACAACAGCAAGCAAAACCAGAACAGTTGGAATACCGTGGTGATGTCCCAAAAGCCATGAAACAACAAGTACGGCAACAGTAATGATTACAAGGCGGGCAATAAATGCAACTCGTCCCTGAACTGCATATCCTTTATGTTCCTTACGCTTGCGGCTTACAATCTGGAAACAAATCATTGCAACACAAATAAGGATTGCAACAATCATTGTTACTTTCAAAGAAATTCCCTGAAGCTGAGCCTTTGCCGCAGTATCAGTAAGAGCCTGCTTTGAAAGTTCAGGAAGGAAAACTTCAGGAATATAACTTGAGAAAAGATTCAGATATGGCTGTGGAAGAGGAGAAATTGTCATACCGTCAAGAACGATAAGGGCAACACCGCGCCACAAAAGCATACCGGAAAGAGTTGTTATGAAAGGCGGAATGTGAAGGTAAGCGATAAAAGCACCATGCCATGCACCAATTGCTGTACCAATTATAAGACTGATAAGAATTGCAAGGTAAATATTACAGTGCAGGTTTACAATCAGCGTTGCCGCAATCGCACCAACAAGACAGATAACAGAACCAACAGACAAATCGATGTTACCACCGGTCAAAATACACAAAAGCATACCGGCTGCAAGAATCAAAACATAAGAGTTCTGAAGGATGATGTTGTTTACGTTTGCAGGAACAAAAAGCGAACCGTTGTCAGTTGCACGGATGAAAATCTCGAACAAAATCATAACAGCGGCAAGTACCAGAAGCATAGTATTTTCTTTTAATACTTTGCGTAAGTTTAATGGCTCTTTTTTTATTAATGTATCACTCATTTTTTAATACTCCTATAAATTATGCATCAGCATAGCTTGTGGTTTTTCCAGAATTTATGATTTGAGTCATAATCTTTTCCTGAGTTGCTTCGCTTGCAGGCATTTCGGCAACCATTTTTCCTTCATTCATGACGTAAATTCGGTCACTCATACCAAGAACTTCCGGCATTTCAGAAGAAATCATAATTACAGATTTGCCCTGAGAAACCATCTGATTGATGATGCAGTAAATTTCATACTTGGCACCAACATCAATACCTCGTGTCGGTTCATCAAGAATCAGAATTTCAGGCTCTGCAAAAAGCCACTTACCAATCAAAACCTTCTGCTGGTTACCACCCGAAAGGTTTCCTACATTTTCCATAACAGTAGCGCACTTTGTATGCATTTCAATTTTTTTCTCTTCGGCGTATTTCTTTTCCAGATCAAAATCAATTGAAATCTTTGGCGCAATCTTTTTCAGATTTGCTGATGTTGTATTCTTTGCGATTGATTCTGTAAGAATAAGTCCATTGCCCTTACGGTCTTCGGTAACATAAGCAATTCCGTGCTCAATGGCGCTCTTTACATTCGGGAACTCAACTTCCTTTCCATTCAGGAAAATCTGTCCCCTGATGTTTGCACCATAAGAATGACCAAAAATGCTCATTGCAAGCTCAGTTCGGCCGGCACCCATAAGTCCGCTGATGCCCACAACTTCACCCTTACGAACATTAAAGCTTACATTGTCACAAACCTTGATTCCGTCAAAAACAGGATGATCTACGCACCAGTTTTTAACTTCAAAGCAAACATCCCCGATGTGGGATTCGCGCTTAGGGAAACGGTCTGTAAGGCTGCGACCTACCATTGCCGCAATAATTGTATTTTCATCAAAGGCTTCCTTAGTTTTATCCAGAGTCTTAACTACCGTACCATCACGGATTACAGTAATTTTGTCTGCAACATAGGAAATCTCGTTTAATTTATGAGAAATAATAATCGAAGTCATGCCCTGCTCTTTTTTGAGTTTGAGCAGTAAGTTCAATAGTTTTTTAGCTTCTGTATCATTCAAAGAAGCCGTAGGCTCATCAAGAATCAAAAGTTTTACCTTTTTTCCCAATGCCTTTGCAATTTCAACAAGCTGCTGCTTGCCCACTCCAATATCTTTTATAAGAGTGTGAGGATTTTCATGCAATCCTACAATTTCCAGAAGTTCACCGGCTTTTTTAAAAGTCTCATCCCAGTCAATCTTTGAAGTTTTTCCGCGTTCATTTCCGAGGAACATATTTTCGCCAATTGAAAGGAGAGGAACAAGTGCCAGCTCCTGGTGAATAATTACAATTCCTAATTTTTCACTGTCTTTAATATTTTGAAATTTACAGATATTGCCGTCGTAAACAATATCACCTTCATAAGTTCCGTACTGATAAATACCACTCAGAACATTCATCAAAGTTGATTTACCAGCTCCGTTTTCACCACAAAGCGCATGAATTTCGCCTTCAGTAACTTCCAGATTTACGTTTTCCAGCGCAACAACAGGACCAAAGCGTTTTGTGATATTTTTCATTTCCAATAAAGTTTTTGCCAATTGGAGCCCCCCATTTTTTTAATTCAAAAAAAGCCGCCCTCCTTTGAAGGCGAGCGGCTCATTGCACTCAGACATTCAAGGTCTGAAGGCCAATACTACTGAAGATCAGCTTCTTTGTAGTATCCTGAATCGATAAGGAGCTTTTTGTAGTTGCTCTTGTCACCAAATACTGGTTCACAAAGGAATGAAGGAATTACACCTGTTCCATTGTCGTATGTCTGGCGGTCATTGATTGGAGGAACTGATCCCTTAGCAATAGCGTCTACCATCTTTACAACCTGAGCTGCAAGAGTACGTGTATCCTTGAATACAGACATAGCCTGTGTTCCAGCGATCATGTTCTTTACAGAAGGTTTATCACAGTCCTGACCAGTAACGATTGGGAAGTTAGCAGCTGTATATCCAGCAGCAACCAAAGCGTTTGTAATACCCTGTGCACAAGAGTCATTTGATGAGTAAACTGCATCAAGTTTTGTACCTGTTGGGCCATATTTCTGAGAAGCAATCAAAGCTTCCATACGAGCCTGAGCTTTTTCTGTAGACCAGTTCTGTGTAGCACACTGAGCCTTTGATGTCTGTCCTGAACGGCAAACCAAAGCACCATTGTCAAGGTAAGGTTTAAGAACGTCCATAGCACCACCAAAGAAGAAGTTGATGTTGTTATCATCTGGAGAACCTGTGAAGAATTCGATGTAAGCTGGGTCAGCTTTTGAACGATTCTTGAGGTTGAGTTTGTCTACAAGGTAGTCACCCTGGAGAGTACCAACTTTGTAGTTATCGAATGTAGCGTAGTATGTAACTGCGTCAGAGTTCATAATCAAACGGTCATAAGCAATAACCTGGATTCCAGCTTTCTTAGCTGTATCAAGAACACCTTTAAGTGCCGAACCATCAATAGAAGCGATTACAAGAATCTGATTTCCTTTTGTAATCATGTTTTCGATCTGCTGAGTCTGCAAAGCGATATCGTTGTTTGCATACTGAAGGTCAACTTTGTAGCCTGCTTTTTCAAGCTCTTTCTTCATGTTTGAACCATCCTGGTTCCAGCGCTGAAGAGATTTAGTAGGCATTGCTACACCAACTTTTACAGCATTTTTTGCAGGTTTAGCGAATACAGCTCCACAAAGCATAAGAGCAGCCATCATGAATGATACGATTTTTTTCATATCGGTCCCCCAATTTTGTTTTTTTTTGTACCAACTTTTTTTATAAAGGTACTACTTAATTATAAATTGGGATTGCGTGGAGGAGCACGCTAATTTCTTTATTTTTTTGCTTTGATTAGAAAAAAAATAAGGCGCGTGTTCCTGCACGCACCTTATTGATTAGTAATTTTTTGCGCGGATTAGGTATTTTTTGCAGCAAAGTATTGAAATTGTAATTCAAATAGCAGCTACACATTCCAACCGGTCACAATTTGTGACCGGTTCAAGTTCAACTTCAGAACAATCTTCTTTATCCGGATTTTTCGATGAAGCTAAAATATAATTATTATCTTTCCTGTTAAGCATTATGACACGGGCAACAGGTTTTCCTTCTTTTATAAGTAAGATTATAGGACTTTTTTCAGCCGCCTTTTTCAGGCTTACTTCATTCAAATCCGAAAGATCCAAGTGTTCTGCTAGACAATCTCCCAGAATATGATTTACTACATTATCCACACTTTGATTTGATTTTTTTGCCAACTGATTCAGATATTCAATAATACGAGGTTCAAGTTCTAACTCCATATCTACCCAGCGTTCCATAGGAGTAAGGATTACATTTTCAAAAGAAATTTGTGTATCGTTTGATTTTTCCATATTATCCCTCGCTGATAAATCCTATTTTTCTCTTTGATTTCGGTTCCTCAATAAGATTATTTAAAACCTGTATAATCTGATTGATTTTCTGATCCTGCTCGGAAAATTTTTTATCACAATGGTCTATGTGAAGTAAAAGAAGTCGTCTGATTTCTGCAAGTTCAGCTTTGTCATCCGTTTTAACAATCTGAGAACTGACATAGTGCCGAAGCTTTACAAATGCATCCATAATTCGAATGCTCACTTGAATTGCCGTAGGACTATGCAGAACAGCAGAAAGCATCGCAACACCCTGCTCGGTGAAAACGTAAGGGAGATATTTTAAATTTTTACCACGCATACTTTCTGAATCTTTATCCAAGATCACAGATTGTGATCTTGAAGAACTTGTATCCTCGTTTAAGGTTGCAAATTGCGACCTTAAAAACTCATACTCTTCATTTGTAAGTTGAAACCTAAACTCTTCAGGAAATCTTTCAAGATTTCTTTTTACAGCTTGATTAATAGCCCTGGTTTCCACCCCATACAATTCCGCCAGGTCTCGGTCAATCATAACCTGCTTACCACGAATCAAAAATATTTTACTTTCAACAAGTACAGATGTAATTTCATTTTCCATACCATAATCATACCCTGGTCGTATCCAAAAAACATTAAACTAATAGCTTAATAAAATTCATAGAAAAAACTTGACAAGCTAAATTTTCTTGCCGATTTATCATTTTCCTCTATATATTTACATCATGTTGAAATACAAGATTTCTCCGTCGTTTTCCATGCCCGTAATTGATGTGGAAGCAACTTCACAAAACTTAAAACGTCTACGCGAGGAACGCAACATAGATGTCACCACGCTAAAAGAATTGTTCAATTTTAACTATCCTCAATCCATTTACGCCTGGGAAAATCCCAAAGACAAAACATTGCCCTGTCTGGATAACCTCGTTACCCTGGCAAAACTTTACAAAGTTTCAATTGATGAGATGATTGTAATTAAAGAAGAAAAAAGCTCAACTCTGTCAGTTCATGAAGTAACAAAACCATACGGAATTGCACAGGAGGCGCTAGATTTTATCAGGCTAAACGCCATGCCCGATACAAAACTTGCTCTAGGAAGATATTACAGTATTTCGATTTAATATTTATGAAATATGCAAACCATCAGCTCTCAAAAAATTACAATCTTCTACCATATCTGGAGTTACCGGCTC
The DNA here is from genome assembly GCF_000619925.1 of Treponema sp. C6A8. GTDB lineage: Bacteria > Spirochaetota > Spirochaetia > Treponematales > Treponemataceae > Treponema_D. The sequence goes on from NZ_JHVB01000013.1 coordinate 39,975, forward strand.
TTCAGGATTATCCCAAGCCCAATCGCAATACGAAAGACCATAGCCCGCATGTTCCATCACTTCACCCCAATATCTAAAAGAGCATGACCACTTAAAAATTCCTGTATCGTTTATCTTAAAAAGAGGACATCCGTATTCCCCATCCTGATGATATGGTCCATCAAATTTGATCCCTTTTAGAAAAATCCTATTAGTAAGCAATAACTCTGCCAGCTGATTTGCACGCCTCATCATTTTTACATAATTTTTCTTTTCAGGTTTTGGAACATAATGTGAAACAGGCTCTTCATTATCTGCAACAAGGTTCTCCCTTATTTCATCTGATATTTCAGAATAATTCGGATTTTCGAAATTTGTCCAGCCAACAAATTCTATATGGAGTTTATCTTCTTCTATTGTATTTTCTGTCAATAATTTCATACACACATATTATATAATATAAAAACGTCCCAAACATTAAATCTTTAGTTTAATAAATTTGAGATGAAAATACTTGACACAGACATTTCCAGAAGATTATACAAATCTATGAGCGCAATTATTACGTTGCCGTGTTTTTTCATGCTATAATAGCCCCATGCCCGACAGTACCTTAATCACCCATCCGCTTGCGCCAGTCTGGAACGAAGAAAGTAAAGTTCTTCTTCTGGGCACAATGCCTTCTCCAAAAAGCCGCCAGCTGGGATTCTTTTACATGCACCCGCAGAACCGCTTCTGGCGCGTGCTGTCCCAGGTTTTCAGTGAAAACTTGGCCTTACCAAACAATGCAGCTGACACTCAGGCCGCCATCCGGGAACGACGCGATTTTCTTCTGCGCCATAAGCTCGCCCTCTGGGATGTTCTTGCAAGCTGTCAGATAGAAGGCGCCTCAGACTCATCAATCCGCCGGGAAATTCCTAACGATTTTTCAAAAATCCTTTCAGAATCAAAAATCAGCCGGGTCTTTTTTACAGGTCAGAAAGCCGCCTCCCTCTGGAAAAAGCACTGTGCCGCCCTATACGAAGAACGCTTCCACCTGCAAGTCCATACACTACCAAGCACAAGCCCCGCTAACGCCCGCTTTACAATAGATGATTTAATAGAAGAATATCAGATTGTGCATGAATCCACACTTTCCTGAAAATCCCCGGCCAGAGCTTACTTCCAGCCTTCCCAGATTTTCTGAGCCATTCCAACCGTGGCCGCAGTCTTCCCGTTACGGCAAACCGGCTGCTTTAATAGTTTCGCCTGATTTTCAAAAAGCTTCTCTTCTTTTTCGCTGTCATCAAGGTAGGCAATAGAGGCATAATCTTTGGCCTTTTTATCAATCATCGCTTCAATGGCAGCAGCCCGTCCGCCTTCAACTCGCGCAAGAGCAGTCACCACCGAGTCAAACTCCCCGGCACTCATCTCCTTTTCCTTCAGATCAACAAACTGAAAATCAATTCGCCTCTCCTTAAAAAATCTTTGCGCGCTCTTAGTATCAAACGATTTATTAGTCCCAAAAATTTGAATCATGATTACACCCTTTTTTCAATTACGATTTTACAAAATTATTCAATATAAATGCTCTTGAGTTTATCTTCAATTTTATATACTATACAAACTCTAAGGGACGCTTGTATTTGCGGCGGCTTGCCTCCGATTTCTCGTGAATGAAGGAGGCTGTCTGTGACTGAATATGAAAAAGCAATGATTGCCATTGCAATTATCACATTAATCATAGACCTGCTCACCTTCCTGCTAAAATAGGACTTAGAGCATAAAAAAGCCCGCCATGCAGTGACCAACTTCTGACGGGCTTTGTAAACAAGCTTAACGGAGGCAAGTCGCTCTTTTACAAGCGTCTCCGTTTTTTTTTAATATAGCATATTTTGCGTAAAAGTCAACCTTTAAGCAATCCTAGAATAATCCCAGTACCTTGTCCGGGCAGGCTTTGATACATTCGCCGCAAGAGGTACATTTTGAGTAATCCACTTTTGGGATTCCACTTGTAATGTCGATTGCTCCTTCAGGGCATTTTTTAGCACAGATGCCGCACTTGAAACAGCCTACAGAACAGTCTTTGCGGATCTGAGGTTTATTTTCGTTGTGGCATGAACAGAAGGCAAAGGCACCTTTTGTATCTGCAGGCATAAGCATAAAGATGTGCTTTGGACAAGCCTTAACGCACTTTCCGCAGCCTACGCACTTAGAGCGGTCAACTTTAGGAAGTCCGTCTGCTCCCATTGAAAGGGCGCCGAAAGGACAAACTTCTACACAGTCACCAAAACCGATACAGCCGAATGAACATTTTTTTGTTCCGTTCATTGTAAGCTGGGCAGCGGCACAGGTTTTTACACCGTTGTAGTCACCGCGGCTCTGGGCAACTTCTTTTGTACCATGGCAGGCAAGAACTGCTACCTTTGGAACTACGTCACCGGCACTTCCACCCATGATTTCTGCAACTTTTGCAGCGCAGCTTGCACCACCTGCAACACAGCCGTTTGTAGGAGCTTCGCCTTTTACAACTGCTTCGGCAAAGGCATCACAGCCGGCATAACCGCAGCCACCACAGTTACCGCCGCTGAGCAGTTCACGAACAGCCTGAACCTTTGGATCAACCTTAACGTAGAAAATCTTCTTAAAAAGCCCAAGAAGAACACCTAAAAGGAATCCTACTACCAGGGCAACTAAAATAGTATATATAACTAAAGTCATCTTATCCTCCAAAATGGGGTTTTAGGGGCCAGCCCCTAGGAGAGGGGGTAGCGTAAGACCGCATGGCGGGCTGAAGCGAGGGGGAGACTTCCACCTCCTGCCCTAAAACCTATCACCTAGAACCTAACACCTATTTAATCAAGCCCTTGAATCCCAGGAATGCCAAACTCAAAAGACCTGCGGCAACATACAAAATTGGTGTTCCCTGGAAAGAACGAGGGAGTTTTGCAATCTTAAGACGGCTGCGGACTCCGCTCATAACTACCATACTGATTAAAAAGCCGAGAGCAGAACCAAGGGCGTAAACAAGGCTTTCTCCGTAGTTGTAGTTCTTGCCGATACAGTTGATTGTAACACCAAGAACGGCACAGTTTGTTGTAATCAGGGCGAGGTAAACACCCATTGAGCGGTACAAAGCAGGAATAGATTTCTTAAGGAAGAATTCTACAAGCTGAACCAGAGAGGCAATTACAAGGATGAAAATCAAAGTCTGAAGGAATTCAAGTCCAAGAGGAATCATTACAAGCTTGAAAATTGGCCAGGTTACGGCTGTTGCAAGGATGATTACAAAGGAAGTTGCAATACCCATACCGGTTGCCTTGTCAGTTTCGGCTGTCATACCGATAAAAGGACAGATAGCAAGATACTGAATGAATACTACGTTATCTACGATAGCAGATTTTATGATGAGCTGAATTAAATCGATCATTATTCACCCTCCTTTGCAGGGGCTGCCGGAGAAGCAGCATCTGCCGGAGTTTCTTTTTTGCTGGAGCAAACTGCATTACAAGCTTCGCACGAAGGCTCTGTACAAATTTCAACCGGCTTATTCTGTTTTTCTGCGGCACGGATTTTTAATCCCTGCATCAAAGCGGCAAGGAATCCGAATACCATAAATCCGCCCGGAGCACTGTTGAATACGCCGATTCTGTAAGCTTCCGGAATCAGCTCGATTTTAAGGGCAGTTCCAGCCATCAGAGTACCGCCGCCAAGAAGCTCGCGGAAAAAAGAAATCAAAACAAGAACGAAGGTATAACCGATTCCCATTCCAAGAGCATCAAGAATTGAGTTTCCGATGTTGTTCTTAGACGCAAAGGATTCAACACGTCCCATGATGATACAGTTTACTACAATCAGAGGAAGAAAAACGCCGAGCGCATCGTAAAGTGCTTCAACGTAAGCGTTCAAAACCAGCTGAACGATTGTTGTAAAGGCCGCAATAATGATAATAAAGATTGGAAGACGGATTGATGAAGGAATCTTCTTTCTGAAAATACTGATTACGATTTCACTCATAACAAGTACGAAAGTCATACCCATACCCATTCCAAGTCCATTAAAAATACTTGTGGTTACACCCAGAGAAGAGCACAAACCAATATTCAAAACCAAAAGCGGATTTTCACGAACAAATCCGTTGGTAAAAATCTGAAGCTGCTTATTCATTAGTAGCCCCCTGTTTTTCAAGATATTTCAAGAGAGAGCCGGTTCCTTCTGAAAGAAGATTTGCAACACCGTTACTTGTGATAGTTGCCCCGGAAATTGCGTCAAAAGTTTCGCCAAGCTTAAAGCCGTCCTTTGCATTCTTTCCTTCGAACTGACCGTAGAATGTCTTACCATTTGAGAGCGTAAAGGTAGGATCATTCGCCTTAAGTCCGAATCCTGGAGAGTCTGTGTTTTTAAGGAACTGCAAGCCTGTGATTGTTCCGTCGGCCTTCATTCCAACAAGGATTGTAGCCTGATCATAAGTGGGACCATTTACCTGAGCAGCGCCGCCTACAGCCTTGCCGTCTTTCTTTGCAATAATCATGCTTTCAATTTTGATTGTGCCGACTGAGGCAGCATCGTAATCACTTACAGAGTCGAAAGTGTAGCCGTCACCAGGGAAGAAGGCTGCCATAGCCTGATTTACTTTTTCTACCTGGTTCTGCGCAATCTTAGGAGCTGTAAAATTATTTACAACAGCAAGAACAGTGCAGGAAATTACAGCGTAAATTGCCAGAGTAAGGCCAAGTTTAATCATTTCTTTCATTATTTTACCTCCTCTGGTTTTGCATTCTGAACATCAAAAGTCTGAACGATTTTTGCAGGGGTTGGACGGCGGTTTCCTTTTTTACCGTAACCGTACATGCGGCCTGTAAAGTTGTTCAAAAGCGGAGCAACAGCGTTCATAATCAAAATACTGAACATAACTCCTTCAGGATAGCCGCCAAAGCGACGGATAAGCCAGGTGATTAAACCGCATCCAAAACCAAAAATTAAACGGCCGGGACCAGTTATAGGAGTTGTAGCGTAGTCTGTTACCATGAAGGTGGCCCCAAAAATCAATCCACCAGTAAGAAGAGCTGTAAGAACATCAGTTCCAGCAGCAGTAAGGCCAGCGTGAATACCTCCTAAGAAAGTACAGACAACTACAGTTCCAACCATTGCGAGTGGAGCGCGCCAGTCGATAATGCGTGTCAAAAGAAGGAAGCAGAAAGAAACCATAAGCAGCATGATAGAAGTTTCACCGATACATCCTGCACGGTTACCGATGAAAAGCTGCCAGTAGGTCTGGGCATCCGGAACAAAAGTGCCGGCCTTTACCTTACTCAAAGTTGTAGCGGCTGTAATTCCATCCCAAACAGTTGCCTGACTCATAGCATCAATTTCTGCAGCAGTTTTTCCCATTGAAGCAAGCTTTTCATGAATGTGAGGAATAAGATGAGGATCATACCAGCGTGCACCGATTGCAGCCGGGAAGCTCATAACAAGCACACCACGACCAGTCAAAGCAGGGTTGAAAACATTGCTTCCGATTCCGCCAAAAAGTCCCTTTGCAACAACCATTGCAACAAGGTCACCAAGAAGAACCATCCAGATTGGAGTGGTAGAAGACAAAACCAGAGCAAGAAGAACGCCGCTTACTGCAGCTGAAAGGTTAGAAACCAGAATCTTCTGCTTTGTAAATTTCTGGAAGAGGGCTTCAAAAAGCACACATCCAAAAACTGAAACTACAATTCTAATTAAAGCCGGAAGCCCGAAAACGACTACACCGGCAATACACTCAGGAAGCATAGCAATAAGAACGCCTGCCATAATTTTCTGAGTAGTTAGTCCTTCTGTAAAATGCGGACTTGATGACAATCTCATTTTGCACCTCCTGTTGCGTTAGCGGCAGCCTGTGCGGCAGCAGCCTTTGACCTTTCTTCAGCCATCTGAGTTCGTACAATTGATTTTCCAAGACGGATGCGCTGAACAAGTCTGATGTGAGCAGGGCAGACAAATGCGCAGGATCCACATTCAATACAGTCCATAAGACCGTAGCGTTTTGCCTTTTTAGTATTTGCAGCCTTAAGCTCACGAATCATAAGAACAGGATTCAATCTCATAGGGCAGACATGAACACAGCCGCCGCAAGAAATACACTGATCTTCATCATCAAGATAAGTTTCTTTTTCTGTAAGGAAGGTTACACCGCTGGTTCCCTTTGCAATCGGGAAGTCTGCGCTGATCATTGCAAATCCCATCATAGGACCGCCCGAAACAACCTTGCAAGTCTGATTTTCTTTAAGAGTAAAGAATTCAGGCATAAGGTCGCTTACCAGAGTTCCAACAGGAACTCGAAGGTTGCAAGGCTTTTCTACTGCGCCACCGCTGATTGTAAGGCTGCGCTCAATAAGAGGCATTCCCAGGCGGAAGGCGTCGCTGATTGCGCATACTGTTCCAACGTTGGAAATGATACAGCCGGCGTCGGCAGGGAGTTTTGCGCTAGGGATTTCTACACCAAGACATGCAGAAACGATGAATTTTTCTGAACCCTGAGGGTATTTTGTTTTTACAAGGCGCACGGTCATATCATCGCCGTAGCCTTTTTTAGCAATTTCTTCTTCAAGAATAGGCTTGATAAATGCCTTATTGTCTTCAAGCGCGATGATTCCGGCAGCACCAACCAGATGAAGGATGATTGCAAGACCATCAATCAGTTTTTCAGGGCTTTCCTGCATTGTGCGCTCGTCGCAGGTAAGATAAGGTTCACATTCAGCAGCGTTCACAAGAACGTACTCAATTTCCTTGTCCTCCGGCGGATTAAGCTTTACGTGAGCCGGGAAAGAAGCTCCACCCATACCGACAATGCCCGCATCGCGGATTCTTGCCAGAGCCGCATCATGCTCGCAGGTGAATGGATCAAGAGGTTCCATAAATGCCGTACGGTTTTCGTCATCAGCTTCGATGATAATACATGGAACTTCAGAGTTACCGGTTACGAGGCACTTTGCGATTTTTTTTACTTTACCCGAAACAGACGAATGAACGGGACAATTCATAAATTTATCACCGTTCGCAATTACCTGACCTTTTGCCACAAGGTCACCCACTTGTACAAGCGGCGTATTAGGAGCGCCACCCATAGTCACCGGGATAGTGACAGTTTTTGACGAAGGAAAAGCCGCAGTGATTGGACACTGATTGCTAAGCTCCTTCATCTCGCGCGGATGAATTCCGCCTTTAAATGTAAATGCTCTCATATAACTACCTATATGTTTATTTATACAATTTTCTATTATATAGCAGAGTATTTGAATTTAGAAGATTTATTTAACTATAAAATTTTACGAGATTTATTCTTTTATTTCGATTCCGATTACCGCGGTTACAGATTTTTCCGGCACCATAATAAGGTTATCTTTTAAGGCCAGTCCTATGTATTTGGAAGGAGTAAGAAGGTCAAAAATTCCCCGCTGATTTTCCAGGGTGTAGTCACCATAGCCCGCGCTGTAACGGGGACGCAGAGATTTTCCCTCGCCGGCCGCAAGCTGACGCAGTTCTTCGTTGAGCTGGTCGCAGACATTTTCTACGGAGGCAGCGCCGATTGCGTTCAAAAAACTTGCCTTTGCCATGGAAGAAATTCTTGCCCGCTGAACCAGGCGGTCGTATTCCAGCCCGATTGTAGCGGCAAATAAAAATATTTCACTGCAGCCGGCCAAGTTTCGGCTTAAATCTTTGCTGATAACTTCGCCGTAGGGAAAGGTGATTTTATTTTTGGGATGGAGCTGGACCGCAAAGCGTCCCCAGCAGGCGGCAGGTTTTATCGCAGCCCGGGCTTCAGGAATAAAAGCTTCAACCTGGGAAATATCTTCTGCTGTAACGAGGTCTTTTTTGTAGCCCAGATAGCGCAGAACTTCGCCAGGGTCGATTTCAATTTCTGCTGCCTGGTATGTTTTTCTTACAATCGGGTATGTCACTTCCACTTATCCCACTGCCTTGAATTACGCGGCGCCGAAGGTGCCGCCTTCTTTTTATTACTCTGGCTTTTTAATGATGCTGCTCAAATTTTCCTGAATCTTAGCGGCAATTTCCGGCTTGTTCATTGTGTAAATGTGAATGTGGTTTACGCCGTTTGCAATAAGATCGATAATCTGGTCGGTAGCGTAGGCAATTGCGGCTTGCTTGAGGGCAACCGGATCATCCTGCCAGCGGTCAAGAAGGGCAACATAGCGGCGTGGAATAAAGGCGCCGGAAAGCTTGATGATTTTTGCCATCTGATTTGCGTTTGTAACGGGCATAATTCCAGCCACAACAGGAATTGTTACGCCTGCTTCGCGAACCTTAAAGAGGAAATTGTAAAAAGTGCTGTTATCGAAGAACATCTGGGTTGTAAGGAAGCTGCAGCCCGCGTCCTGCTTGATTTTCAGCGACTGGACGTCGGCCTGAACGCTAGGGCTTTCGGGATGCTTTTCTGGGTAGCAGGCGCCGCCCACGCAAAAGTCCCCGTTCTGTTTGATAAAATCCATAAGCTCGTGGGCGTGCTTGAATTCCCAATCGGCAGGATTTGCGCCTTCAGGAATGTCTCCGCGAAGGGCCAGAATATTTTCAATTCCGTGAGATTTCAGCGAGTCCAGCTGTTCTTTTGTTGCTGCCCGGCTTGCATTTACGCAGGTGAGGTGGGCAAGGGGAGTTACTCCGTGATTGAGGACGCTTGCGGCAATTTCAGTTGTAAAACCGCGGGTTGTTCCTGCAGCGCCGTAGGTGACGCTCATAAAATGAGGGCGAAGGTCCGCAATCTGGTCGGCAGCGGCCTCTACAGAATCAAATTTATCGCTTGTTTTTGGTGGAAAAACCTCAAATGAAAGGGTAGGTTCGTTCTTTTTTAAAATCTCACTTATTTTCATGAGTATAACATATCAGAATACTAGGCGAGTCGCAACTCCCACTCGCCTTCCGGGCTTGCCTGCGGCCGGTATGCGGCTGTCTGAAGACACCCGCATACTTCCCCTCCACGCTCGCGCCGGCGGCCAGCTACAGTTTCCAGCTGCTATTACCCAGGTACGTGAATGATTTCGCGAGGCTTACTTCCGTTGGCAGGACCAACTATTCCCCGCTCTTCCATTTCTTCTACCAGGCGGGCAGCACGGTTATAGCCGATGCTCAGGCGGCGCTGCAGGTAACTTGCGCTTGCCTTTCCTGACTGAATTACAATTTCCAGTGCCTGATCGTAAAGAGGGTCACCTTCGTAGTTTCCGTTCAGCTCAAAATCATCGCCATCTTCTTCTTCCTCATAGAAAACCTGATCGTCGATGTAGTCAGGTTCGCCGTATTCTTTAACGGCATTAACGACATCTTCAACTTCCTGGTCACTGATAAAGGTTCCCTGAATGCGGACAGGGGCTGGGTCAACGGCAGAAGCGTAAAGCATATCACCGCGGCCAAGGAGTTTTTCAGCACCAACGCTATCAATGATGATGTTAGAGTCTGTTCGGCTTGAAACCATAAAGGCAATTCGGCTAGGAATATTTGCCTTAATCAAACCGGTGATTACGTTTACAGAAGGACGCTGGGTTGCAAGTACAAGGTGAATACCAACCGCACGGCTCATGGCTGTAAGGCGGGCAACTGTAGATTCAAGCTCGCGTCCGCTGGTTGCCATAAGGTCAGCAAATTCATCAATAATTACGACAATATAAGGAAGCTTTTCTGTAGCAATGTCACGTTCCTTAATACGCTGGTTGTAAGTAGAAATATCGCGGACACCCATGCTGTCCAGAAGGGCATAACGGCGCTCCATCTCACAAAGACACCACTGTAAAGCCTGCAATGCCTTCTTCGGTTCTGTGATTACAGGAACCAGCAGGTGAGGAATGTTGTTGTAAAGCTTCAGTTCAACTACCTTCGGGTCAACAAGAATGAGTTTTACGTCGCGGAAAGAACGCTTATATAATATAGAAAGAATGAGCGAGTTTACGCAGACAGATTTACCTGAACCTGTGGCACCGGCAATCAGCATATGAGGTGTTTTTACCAGGTCGATAAGCTGAGCCTTACCCAAAATATCCTTACCAAGAACAACAGGAACTGCCATCTTGTCCCATTCGTCCAGCTTCATTTCAATAAGCTCGCGGAAGCCAACGATTGAGCGGTGGCGGTTTGGAACTTCAATACCAACGGCCTGTTTTCCAGGAATTGGCGCTACGATACGAACCGACTGAGCGGCAAGGCTGAGGGCGATGTTATCCTGAAGGGCAACAATTTTCTGCAGGCGGACACCAGGGGCCGGTAAAATCTCGAACATTGTAACTACAGGACCTTTTTTAATTCCTATAACCTGGGCTTCAATGTTGAATTCTGCCAGAGTCTGAGTAAGATTCATTGCAGATTCTTTTGTTGCATCGTCAATAATCCAGTACTGGTCGTCCTTGTAAGCGGTCAAAAGGTTTGACGGAATTACATAAGGACCTTTTTTAACGGCGCGGTTTCCAATCTTTGGTGGGTTTGCCATAATTTCCTGAGATTTTGGTTCATCTTCATGGGCAAAGGCATCGTTCGGGGTGTAAGAGTTTACTTCATCGTTGAAGGCGACGCTTTCATCTTCAAAAACATCGTCGTGCTCTGAGTCATCGATTTCTGCCTGAATTTCTTCTTCGTTTGTAGCTGTCAGGTCATTTACAGTTGGAAGAGGTTCTTCGTCTGTGTCTTTTATATCAGCGACATCTTCGTTATCGATAATTTCTGCGTCAATCTGCTCGAGTTCAGGCTCTTCAAGTTCTCCCTTCTGGTAAGCTTTTTCAGTTTCTTCCGAAAGCTTTTTTAAGCTTTCGCGGCGGATTTCCTCTTCCATTTCATCAAAAACGTTTCCAGAGCCAAATGTTTCTGCCGGTTTTTCGTGAGATGCGGCGTAAAGGGCAGAAGAATTTGCTGCGGCGCGTGAAATTGCGTCATCATCAAAAGTTGCAGGAACAAAGCTTGAAAGTCCTACAGCATGATTGCGGGGCTCTTCTTCTTTTTCAAGTTCAGGTTCTTCATCCGGAATATCCGGGAATGGAAGAGTTTCGTCTTCCACGTAACCGTCTTCGTTTTCAGAATCAGAAAGATTTATTCGGCTTGGGAATTTTGATTTTGGCTGCTCAGGAGTTTTTTTTTCTTCTTCGCTTTCTTCCGGCTCAGTGCCGTCCCGCAAAGTAATTCCGTGTCCAAAGTTCGGATTTTCTACAACTGAATCAATGTATTTTGCAGCGCTGTATGGATTTTCAGCGTTTGAGTTTTTCTTTGCGTTTGAAACCTTTTCATCATCTACGTCGAAGGCAGAAAATGGGTCATCTTCCGAGTTGGCAGCGCCCTCTTCCTCTTTTGGCGGAAATTCCAGGGCCGGATCATTCTCGTCTATTTCTTCTTCAACTGAGTCTGCTCCGGCATCCTCTTCAGCATAGTCTTCATCGTATTCAGGTGGAAGTGTCTCCTGCTCTGGCGGCAGATTGTCCCATTTCAGTTCTTCAGCAGGAGCTTCCTCTTCTTCACTTTCGTCTTCAAGTTCATCGCTGAAGTCTGTGAGGGCAGCGTATTCTTCTTCTGTGATGATAGAAGCGCCAGGAGTTGCAGCCTCATCCTCTTCTTCAACATCGATTGAAGGCTCTGCGTGAGGTTTAATTTCGCTCAAAGCGGCATCAAAAACGTTTGAAACTTCGTTCTTGATTTCCTGATTTACTGCCTGAAGGTCACTTCCATTTACTTCGTCAGTGTCGACGGCGTTAACGGCACTAATACCCTCAAGGTCTTCGTCATCTTCAACAACTTCATTTGGATCAAGTTCTTCAATCTCATCAGATTTTATAGAGTCAAAATTGTCAGAACAAGAAAGGGTTGCAACCTGAGGAGCAGGTTCTTCCTTAGATTTAACTTCAACCTTAGTTTCAGCTGGAGCCTCATTTCCCTTTCCAAAAATCAGACCTTCAGTATTCAGTTTGCCGATTGAATCAAAAGATTCTGCAGGATTTACCTTTTCTTCAGAAATTTCATCGCCTTCATTTTCAGCTGTCTGAGATTCTTCATATTCTCTTCTTGGCTGAGCAGAAGAAGCGCGCTTAGATTTAGGGCCAAATAAAATCGGATTGATTTTGTCCGCAATAATACCGGCACCCAAAAATTCAATGATGATGAGCATAAGGCCGGTTACAACGGCAACAAAAACCTTTACGCCCGGGAATCCCGAATGTTCAAGGGCAAGAATCGAGCGGCAGATATTTTCTGTGATAACGGCAGTAAAAAATGGAACGATAGCGGTCAAAAGACGCATTGTTTTGCGTGCTGACCATTTTGTTGCAAAGCAGGAAAGTCCGGCAATAAAAAGAAAAAGCGGAATTAAAGTACTAGAAAAACCGTAAACGGTAAAAATTACATTTCCAAGAATGAATAAAGGATTGCTGCTTCCTGCTCCCATTGAGCCAAAATCCAAAGCCTGCAAAATCAAACTGATTGAAAAAATTGCGGCAATTAAAAGCAGAACAACGCCTGTAGTAATGTTAGATTTGTTAGAAGTCTTCATAATGTCATTATCGGATTATTAAAAGGTGAGTTTAGAAGTTTTTAAGTGGATGGCAGCTCGCTAGTCTCGCTGCTGAGATGTTTTTATCGATAATCCTAAACTGACCCGCTGTCGCAGCTCAGTTTTTAACGGATTTTCGATTATCATCTAATTTCTGGCAAAGGTCGTAATCAAGTCTACAATGCAGGCGTTTCGCACCTTTGCCTCAAGTTTCTTCGAAACTTGCATTGTAATCTAGTTTCTAAAACTGTGGATTGGTGCCGGGATTCTTCCGCCGCGGTTGATGAAGTCTGCGCAGCTGAACTTATTTACGTCCATAACCGGGCAGCCACCGAGAAGTCCGCCGAACTCAACCCAGTCGCCGGCTTTTTTGCCAGGAGCAGGAATCAAGCGGCAGGCAGTAGTCTTGTTGTTTACCATACCGATTGCAAATTCATCAGCCATAATGCCCGAAATTGTAGTTGCCGGAGTATCGCCCGGAATTGCAATCATATCAAGGCCGACTGAACATACTGTAGTCATAGCTTCAAGCTTTTCAAGGCAGATAGAGCCTGTTTCTACGGCGTGAATCATACCCTCATCTTCAGAAACCGGAATAAAGGCACCCGAAAGGCCACCGACATTTGTGCTGGCCATAACACCGCCTTTTTTAACCATATCTGTCAGCATGGCAAGAGCAGCTGTTGTTCCCGGCGCACCGCAGCCTTCAAGACCGATTTCTTCAAGAATTCGGGCAACTGAATCGCCAACGGCAGGAGTAGGTGCAAGCGACAGGTCAAGAATACCAAAGTTAGTCTCAAGACGCTTTGCAGCTTCACTTCCAACCAGCTGACCCATACGGGTGATTTTGAAAGCCATTTTTTTAATACCGTCAGCCAGAACGTTAATCGGCTGACCCTTGTATTCGCGGGCAGCCGCAAGAATTACGCCAGGACCAGAAACACCAACATTGATAACGCTGTCGCCCTCTCCGGGACCATGGAAAGCACCGGCCATAAAAGGATTGTCCTCAGGCGCATTACAGAAAATTACCAGCTTGGCACAGCCGTTTACTTCGTTGTTTTTAGAAACCTCGGCAGTTTTTGCAACAGTTTCTCCCATCAGCTTAACGGCATCCATGTTGATACCCGATTTTGTCGAACCAACGTTTACCGAAGAGCAAACAAAATCAGTAGAAGCCAGGGCTTCCGGAATAGAATCAATCAGAATGCGGTCAGCCGGAGTAATACCCTTCTGAACCAGAGCCGAAAATCCGCCCAAAAAGTTCACGCCAAGGTCTTTTGCGGCGCGGTCGAGCGTCTTACAGTAGTCAACATAAGATTTAGCATTGCTGGCACCGGCAACCAGGGCAATCGGAGTAACGGAAATACGCTTGTTGATGATAGGAACACCGAATTCCTTTTCAATATCCTGACCGACCTTTACAAGATTGCCTGCCTTTTTCATAATCTTGTCATAAATCTTGTCGCAGGCTCGCTTGTTGTCAGAATCCGCACAGTCCAGAAGAGAAATACCCATAGTAATGCAGCGGATATCCAGCTTCTGGCGCATAAACATATTTACAGTTTCCTGAATTTCTACCGGTGAAAAAATCATAATACCCTCGATTTTCAATAAAAATACTTAAATTTGTTTAATAATACTGAAAAAAGGCTTGTAAGGAAAGGGTGTCTAAAAACCGATAATATTAATATGAAGAAATGCATCAGTTTTTTACTCGCCCTTTTGGTTTTGTTGAACTCCAGTTTTGCTAAAAAAAAGGCTAAGCCAAAGGTAAAGCCTAATAATGATTTGCCCGCAGAAGAAATAGAATTCAGTATCAGCGCAGATGACTTGCCGGACGGAAAAACTGCCGAACCTCTTCCTTTATATACTCTGAAAACTCCACTGGGTGAACCTGTAAAACTCCGTGAAAGCTGGGGCTATGTAATGCAGACCCGCTTGGGAGAATACACTCCTGGACTTCCCCTTACAGATATTTGTTTTTTTGCTGCCGAGGTAAACTGCTACGGCGAACTTGTGGGTGTACCAGCCCGCTCAAAAATCAACACAAACGGCGCCCGCTGCCACCTTGTAATTGTTTGCGACAGTAAATCTTTGACACATTTTGTCTTGCAGCCGGGCTCGGAAGTCCGAAAAAAGCTTTTACGCGACATTGTAAAGGCGGGCGCGGCTTACGACGGCGTTCAGATTGATTTTGAACTGGTACCGGCTCGTGACAGGGGGCACTTTATCACCTTCCTTGCCGACTTACGTTACATGCTGGGGCAGAAAAAATGGTTTACAGTCTGCGTGCCTGCCCGCTTTAAGCAGCTGACAGAGGACGTTTACCCCTACAAGGATATTGCCAGATACTGCGACCGCGTTTTTGTAATGGCTTACGACGAACACTGGTCAGGAGGAACACCGGGGCCGGTTGCCTCTCTGGACTGGTGCCGTAAAATCACCGAATACGCAAAAAAATCTATTCCTGAAAAAAAACTGATAATGGGAATTCCTCTTTACGGTCGCAGCTGGGCAAACGAAACTACCGCCGGCGCATGGTACTTCAGCGGGGCCAACCGCATTATGACGGAACACGGAGTTGAAAAAATTGAATACGACGGCGAAATCCCGAAATTTAAATACACCGCCAACGTAGAAGTAACCGGCTGGTTTAACGACGTTTATTCAGTCCTTGAATTCTGCCGCCTCTACGAAAGCTTTGACATCCACAAAATGGGCTTCTGGCGCGTAGGCTTTGAAGACCCGGCCCTTTGGGACTGGATTAAGATTAATAGATAGAAATTATCTTTCCAAAATCTTATACATCGGGCTTTCGTCCGGGCAAAGCTGCAGGACGTGATGTTCGCAGGCAAGGGCTTCGCTCGGGTCGTGGGTAACGTGAAGCATTGTTGTAGTTCCGCCTTCGCCAATTAATTCCAGCAGATTTAAGATTTTTTGACGGTATTCTTCATCAAGGCCGTGACAAGGCTCATCCAGAATTAAAACTTTTGGTGTTTTTACTGCAGAACGAAGAATTAAAATTGCGCGCTGTTCGCCGTAGCTGAGGTTGCCGAAACTTTCGTTTTCGCGGCCGGCAAAACCGCCCAGTGCCAGCCATTTTCTTGCGGCGGCAGCTTCTACGTCGGTGGCGGCACCGTACAAACCGATTGAATCGCGGAAGCCGGAAACAATTACGTTCAAAAGCGAAGTGCCCCCTACCATCCTGTATTCAACGTGCAGTCTGTATGAAACGATTCCCAGCTGTTTTTTAATGTCCCAGATTGATTCGCCGGAACCACGGCGGGCACCAAAAAGACGAACGTCGTTGCAGAAAACCTGCATGTTGTCGCCGGTAATCAGCTCAAGGAAGGTGGTTTTTCCGCTTCCGTTTGGGCCTTGAATCAGCCAGTGCTGGCCCCGCAGAAGTTTCCAGTTCAAATCTACAAGAACCTTGTGGTCGTCCCAGCCGACGTTAACGTGGTTCATTTCTATAAGAGGGACAGTGCCTTCAGAAGCTTGGGGTCCGGCTGCATGTTCTTCCTCTGCCTTCGCAGCACCCGAGCTGGCGTTTTCAGAATCGGCTCTTAAGACGGCAGTGTCGGCTAAAGTTTCGCTAAAGGCATCTGAAAATTCTGCTTTAGCTTCATCTTTTTTATTCTGATTATTAGCCGTACGCTCAGCCATCAATTTTTCGTAGTCTGCACGTTTACCGCAGAAGGTGATTTCCTTTCCGCTGAATTCCAGAACGTGTGTAATTGCATCCGGGATTTCGTGCCAGCGTTCCATGCCAAGAATTACGTGGGGAAGGTCGCCGCCCTGTTTTTTTACGATGGTATTAAAAAAGTCCAGAAGAATTGTGCGGCTCTGAATGTCTAGCCCGGCAAAAGGATCGCTCAAAATCAAAAGTTTTTTGCCGCTGATTAGGGCGCGGGCAAGAAGAGTTCGGCGGATTTCGCCGGTAGACATGTATTTTAAGCCGCGGTCAAGGATTTTTTCTATTCCGCAAAGCTTGATGGCAGGGTAAGTTTCAATTCGCTGTGCTTCCGGCGGAAGTGGCGCATTTTTTTTGATTTTTCCGCAGATTGATTCTGCAATAAAAACGCGTCCTGTTCGCCCGATATCAACGCCGCCTTCTACATATTCACTTTCGTCGTTAAGGCGCTCTTCTTCTATTAATCGTGCTGCGCGTTCCAGCGAAACTATTTCTACGCTGTCGCCAAAAACGCTTGAATAAAGTGCACCGTCAGCCGCATTCTGACTGTTGGGCACAATTTTAAGACTGCTTCCGCTAAGGGCGTTTACAAAATCGGCTTTTCCGCCGCCGTTGGGGCCAATTACAAGCCAAGCCTGCCCTTCCTCAAAAGTCCAGTCAAGGTGGGGAATCAGGGTGCTGCGGCTGTTTTCAATTCGACAGTTTTTAATAGAAATAAGGTTTGCCATGCAGATGTTGTAGCATATTTCGAAATTTTCTAAAATACCATTTATGAATTTAAAGCGACTGATTTATCCAGACCTTCTTAATGGCAGTATTTTTAAGGCAATCCTCTTTTTTATGCTTCCGATTATTACTTCATATCTTTTTCAGCAGCTTTATAACACTGCAGACACGGTAATCGTCGGTCACTATTTAAGTGAAAAATCTCTTGCGGCAATTGGTGCCTGTGCTGCAATTTTTGAGCTGGTACTTAATCTTGGAAACGGTTTTGGAAGCGGCTGCAGTATTGTAATTGCCCGGGCTTTTGGGTCCGGAAACCGCGATTATCTAAAAAAGGCGGTTGCGGCTTCTCTGATCATAATGGCTGCAGTTTTTATTGCCATTTCTCTTTTCTGTATTTTCTGCCTCAGACCGGTTTTAGTTGCTCTTGGAACGCCTGAAGAAATTCTTTCAGAAGCTTTGGAATATATTTCTGTGATAGGAACTTTCTGCGGAGTTTTGTTTGCCTACAATCTTTTTGCTGGAATGCTGCGCGCCATTGGAAATTCCTTTATGCCCCTCATTTTTTTAGTACTTTCTTCTATTATAAATGTGATTTTAGATATCCTTTTGATTACAAAACTTAAGATGGGTGTTGGCGGAACTGCGGTTGCAACTGTAATTGCTCAGGGAATCTCAGTTATTTTCTGCATTCTTTATATTTTCAAAGGGGCAAAAATCCTGATTCCAACTGCTGCAAGTTTTAAATACAATGGAAACGAAAGCCGCAAGCTTTATAAGGATTTAATAGGGCAGGGACTTTCAATGGCCTTGATGATGTCTATTGTCGGCTCCGGTACTTTGATTTTGCAATCTGCAATCAACAGTTTTGGTACTTATATTATTGCAGGTCACATTGCTGCAAGAAAAATGTTCTCGCTTTCTACCGTAGTGATTTTTAGTCTTGGAATGACAAGCTCGACCTTTGTTTCGCAGAATTACGGGGCCGGGAAAATTGACCGTATTAAAAAAGGTATAAATTATGCAATTGGTTTTATCTGGGCTTACACGGTAATTCTTGTAATACTTTCTCCTTTTTTTGTCCGCCCTATTTTTACTTTTGTTTCCGGCTCTGAAAATCCGGAGCTTCTTGATTACGGCACAAAATACCTTCGTTTTGCCTTTCCTTTTTTTATAGTTCTGGGGCCGCTGATTGTTTTTAGGAACTCTCTTCAGGGATTAGGTGCAAAACTTCTTCCTCTGGTTTCAAGCTTTATGGAACTTGCTGGAAAAATCCTTTTTACACTTTTTATTATTCCTCATCTTGGAACCTTCGGAATAATTTTATGCGAGCCTCTTATCTGGAACGTGATGGCAATTCAGCTGACCTGGGCCTTTGTAAAAAGACTTCGCCAGGTTAGTGAAAATGCTGCTTAAATCAGTTTTTAGATAGCCCTATTTTCATATTTCTTCCATTTTGGTAAAATCATACTATTATGAGTAAAAATGAAAATCTTTGCCCTTGCGGTTCAGGGAAAACTTACGCTGAATGTTGCGAACCGATTATCAAAGGAACTGTAAAGGCTCCTACTGCGGAAGCTTGTATGCGCGCCCGCTATTCATCTTATGTAAAGCACGAAATTGACTTTATCATTAAATCTTGCGACGACGAAGAAGGTCTTGCAGAAATCGACAAGAAAGCTACTGAAGACTGGAGCCGCCAGTCACAGTGGAACGGTCTTAAAATCCTTCGCACAGAAAAAGGTGAAAAAGAAGGTGAAGAGATTGTTGAATTCACGGCTGATTACACTTTGCACAACATGCACGAACTTCATCACGAAGTTTCTTTGTTCAAGAAAATCAATGATGAATGGAAATACGTTGCTGGTAATGTAATTCCAGAAACTGTAAAACGCGTTGGCGCAAAAGTTGGCCGCAACGATCCATGTCCTTGTGGTTCTGGGAAAAAATACAAACAGTGCTGCGGTAGATAATGATACTCACCGGTTTCCATAGTATTGAAGAAAAACTCCGCTCCTTAAAAGAGGGCACAGCTTCCGGCTACAAGCTTTATTACAGCAAGCCGGGACCTCGTGTTAAAAAAATTATTGCGGCCGCTAAGGAAGCAGGAATTACTACCGAACAGACTGATGACAAAAAGCTTGACCAGATGGTTTCTTCCCTTTCTCAGGCTTTGCGTGATCATCGCGGAGTCCTTCTTGAAATTGAAGGCGAAGAAAAAAAATCTGTAAATATCGTAGATTTTGATGCATGGCTTAAAACCGGTGCAAAGGGAGAAAAGGCGACAGTTGTCGTTCTTGACCGTGTTACAGATCCGCACAATGTTGGCGCAATCATCCGTAGCTGCGATCAGTTCGGGGCAGATTTAGTTGTCCTTCCTGAGCATAAGGCAGCAAGTAATATTGAAGAAAACGAAGTGATCGCAAGAACAAGCGCCGGATCTTCTGCCTGGGTGCCCCTTGCTATCGTAAATAATCTGGTAAGAGCGGTTGAACAGCTTAAAGATGCCGGATTCTGGGTTTACGGTGCAGATGCCGGTGGCGAAACCTGCGGAAAAGTAGATTTTGCCCAGAAATCTGTGATTGTAATGGGCAGCGAAGGAACTGGAATTGCACAGTTGCTTGAAAAACAGTGCGATACCATTGTATCTATTCCGACTTGCGGAAAAATTGACAGTTTGAATGTGTCGGTGGCAGCAGGCGTTTTACTTTTTGAGCGCTTCCGACGCTTGCAGCTTGAAAAATAGGGGGCTTATATGTCTAGAAAAGAAGATATCGCTATGGCAGCGGTAAGAAAATCAACCTTGCGTTCCTTGAAGGAAAAAAAGGCATCGCGCCTTGCTCAGCTTAAAGAGGATTATCAGAAACAGGTTCGCGAAATTGAGATTCAGTATGACGAAGACCCTGAGCGTCTTAAGGCAAAATATGCGGCTGCTGACTATGCTAAGTCTGAAAAGGCCCGCAAACGTGCCGAAGCTAAAATTGCCCGCGAAAAATCTGCAATTGAACTGAGTAAAAAATACCGTCCTTTTACTCTGCCGGAGGAAATTGCCTCTGCCATTGTTCAGGGAATTGGCGCCTGTCTTTTTGTTGCGGCAACTGCCTGCCTTGAAACTCTGGCAATCCGCAATGCAGTAAAATATGTAAACCTTACAACCGTTATGTACGCCCTTTTTGGCGCAACAATGATTGCGATGTACATTTTTTCTACCCTGCGGCACTCGCTTACAAACCGCCTTGCAAAAGATGTTTTCAATCGTCTTTCGCATTTTTCTTCATTTTTAATTATTGGTTTTGGTTATACTGCTTATACAGTAACAAAGATTGAAGGTCAGATTGGATGGACTTTGTTTGGTATTGTTTGGGGACTTTCTGTAATTGGTGCAATTATGTTTGCAATCAGTGGCGAACGTCTTGGCAGACTCACTCTTGCCCTTTACATTATTGCAGGATTTTCGGGCGTATTTGTATGCCGCATTCTTTACGGTGTGCTTTCGCCTGCAAGCTTTAAAATGCTTATGACTGCGGCGGTTTTCTACCTTGTGGGTGTGATTTTCTACTCGCTGAGAAAATACCGCTTTATGCACTTTATAGGAAATATTTTGATGCTGATTGGAAGCATTAATATTTTCTTCAGCTTATTCTTTATTAACTCGTAAATTTTTTGCGGCCTGAGTGCCGCAAATTGTTATAAAAAGGATTTTTATCATGGAAAATACCAAAAGAACTGTTACCTGCGGTGAATTGCGTGCCGCAGATGTTGGTAAGAAAGTTGTTTTGAACGGATGGGTAAGCCGTACCCGCGATTTGGGAGGCCTTGTATTTATCCGTCTTCGCGACCGCTACGGAATTACTCAGGTTATGGTTGGCGATAAAGCCAGCGACAAAGTAAAAGAAATCGCTTCATCTTTGAAAAGCGAATATTGTATTGCTGTTGAAGGTATAGTTGCTGCCCGCGCAGAAAAAGACATCAACCGCGACATGGCAACTGGTGAAATTGAAGTTGAAGCTACAGATATTGAAATCTTTACAACTTCTCAGGAATTGCCTTTCAGTATTGAAGAAGTTCGCCAGAAGGACGGTTCAATCGTTCTTCCAAACGAAGATTTGCGTCTTAAATACCGTTATCTTGACCTTCGCCGCGACCCTATGCAGAAGAATATCATCCTCCGCTCTCAGGTTACTTTTGCAACCCGCGAATACCTGACTTCAAAGGGATTTCTTGAAATTGAAACTCCAACATTTATTAAATCTACACCGGAAGGAGCTCGTGACTACCTTGTACCTTCACGCGTTCACCCTGGAAAATTCTACTCACTTCCACAGAGCCCACAGCTTTACAAGCAGCTTCTGATGGTTTCAGGCTTTGATAAATACTTCCAGATTGCCCGCTGTTACCGTGATGAAGATGCCCGCGGAGACCGCCAGCCTGAGTTCACTCAGATTGATATGGAAATGTCTTTTACAAACCGCGAAGAAGTTCTTTCTACAACAGAAGGAATGATGCAGTACATCTTTAAAAAGACAATGAACTACGACTTGCCTGCTAAGTTTGACCGCATCGCCTGGGAAGATGCATTTGACTTCTACGGAAGCGATAAGCCTGATCTGCGCTTTGACATGAAGATGCAGGATGCAGCTTTTATGGCTGACCTTGCTGACTTTAACGCATTTAAAGCCGGTGCCGCTAACTCTGGCCGCGAAATCCAGCGACACAAGCGTTCAGGACTTAAGGCTCTTGTTGTTAAAAACGTTGCAGATAAATACAGCCGCAAGAACATCGAAGCTCTGGAAGCAGTTGCAAAGACATACAAGGCAAAGGGTCTTGCATGGATGAAGGTTGATGCAGAAGGTAAGTTTGAGGGCGGAATTTCTAAGTTCTATGCCGGAAAAGAAGCTGAAATCTGCTCTAAGCTCGGTGCAGAAAAGAATGACCTTATCCTGTTTGTAAGTGATGAAAACTGGCAGCTTGCATGTACAGCCCTTGGTGCAGTACGCAAACAGCTTGGTAAAGATTTGAACCTCTATAATCCAAAGGATGAGTTCCACTTTGCATGGATTATCGACTTCCCATACTTTGCCTTCAACGAAGAAACAAATATGTGGGAAACAGAACACCACATGTTTACCCTTCCTCAGAAACAGTACTGGGATACTCTGGAATCTGATCCAGGGGCTGTAAAAGGTGACCTTTACGACCTGGTTTTGAATGGATACGAACTTGCTTCAGGTTCTATGCGTATTAACGATCCTGCTTTGCAGCAGAGAATCTTCAAAATCGTTGGTTACTCAGATGAGCGTGCTCAGAAGGCATTCGGCTTCTTAGTTCAGGCATTTAAGTTTGGTGCTCCACCACACGGAGGAATTGCACCAGGTCTTGACCGCCTGATTATGCTTATGCGTCACGAAGAGTCAATCCACGAGGTTATTGCCTTCCCTAAGAATAACCTTGCAGCTTCACCAATGGATGAATGTCCATCTGTCGTTGATCAGCAGCAGCTGGATGATTTGCATATCACTATTCATGATCCAGAAGCATAATCTGCAAGTTTTGCTTGCAAAACTTGGTAAGCACGCGTAAGCGTGCGACACGAACAGCAGCTAAAAGATTTGCACATCACATGTTATGATGTAGAGAAAGACTAAAATAAAAGGGCTCCGCAGTGCGGAGCCCTTTTTCAATCCTACCTCACATTTTTGCAAAGCAAAAATGTGCTAGTGCGGTTAACTTAATTCGGAAGTTGGTGTGCTTCCTTTTTAACCGCACGACTTATTTCTTTTCCTGAACCTTATCCTTTTCCTTCTTAATCTTCATGTCCAGAACGTCCATCATTTTGTTCAGACCAGGTGCAAAATCATCATCAGTTGCTTCAACGTGTGCTGTTGCTCCCCATTTGAAGTTTATTGTTGTTTCAAAACTGAAATCCTTATCGTGCTTGATTTTAATCAGCAGGTCAACAATTAAGTCTTCTGCATAAGCGATTCTCTTCAGTTTTGTATTAATCATTTCTGACTGCTTTTCTCCAAGTGTAAATCCGATTGCATTAATAGATGGTGTCATAGTTGTCTCCTGTCGAAGTGAATAATCGCTTCTAAATGAAATTAATGCTCACTACGTAAGCCTTTCTGTACTTAGTATAAAACACAAATTTCTAAAACACAAATTAATATTGCAAATTTTGAAGAAACTTGTTGATGTTACTAGAAATTATGTGTATAGTAGTTTTATGGCAGATAAGAAATTCACAGTTTTGGATTTGCTCAACCTTGAACTTTCAGGACACGATGCATTGAACTTAAAGTGTATCGGCGGCAGACGCGGTTTACCACGTGCCATCACAGTTCCTGAAATCAACCGCCCGGGATTAGCACTTTCGGGATTTTTTGAGAATTTTGCCAGCAACCGCCTTCAGCTTTTCGGACGCGGTGAAACATCCTTCCTTCAGAAACTTCACAAAGAAAAGAAACTTGATAATATCAGAAACTTTTTCTCAAACGAAATGCCTTGCTGCGTTTTTACCTATAATCTTGAACCGACAGAGGATTTTCGTCAGATTGCAGAAGAGTTCTGCTGCCCGATTTTGCAGACAGACCTTCAGACAAACGAGTTTTTAAGCCGTATTATCCGACTCTTTTCAAATATTTTTGCTCCTCACCAGACTTTGCACGGTGTATTGGTTGAAGTTTACGGTATCGGAATCCTTTTGAACGGACATTCCGGAGTAGGTAAGTCTGAAACAGCCCTTGAACTTATTGAACGCGGTCATCGTCTTGTAGCTGATGATATTATCGAAATCCGCTGTGTAAACGGTAACACCCTGCTTGGACGCGGTGCCAACACAATGATCAGCCACCATATGGAAATCCGCGGTCTTGGTATCATTAATATTTCCCAGCTTTATGGAGTTGGTGCCATCCGAAACCAGAAGGAAGTTCAGCTGATTGTTCAGCTTGAAGACTGGAATTCCAGCAAAGCCTACGACCGCCTGGGTACAGACCAGAAATACCAGGAGCTGCTGGGTGTAAAAGTGCCTGTTCTTGAAATCCCGGTCCGTCCTGGACGAAACCTTCCTATCATCATTGAGGCAGCCGCTATGAACGAGCGTCTTAAGGATATGGGAGTTAACTCTGCTAAGGAATTCAATCAGAATGTCCTTAAGTGGATTGAAACAAACGAAACTAAAATTGCCTATAACGGTATAGATGATTCATATTAAAGAAGGAAAACATTATGGTAGAAAAAATTTTAACTGTTCAGAACCGAGCTGGAATTCATGCGCGCCCTGCAGCAATCATTGCCCAGACAGCAAACAAGTTTGAAAGCGAAGTTACACTTATTCGTGATGATGCTGAAGTAAATGCAAAATCAATCATGGGTGTAATTGCTATGGGTGCCGGTTACAATACCCAGCTTACTTTGCGTGTTGAAGGTTCTGATGAAACAGAGGCAGCTGAAGTTATCGAAGAGCTCTTTAACAGTAAATTTGAAGAAGACTAAAAAGCAGGAGGATAAAAAATGAAAGGAATAACAGACAGACAGAAAGAAGTTTTGGATTTTATTTCAAATTTTACAGAGGAAAATGTTTGTCCTCCTACAGTTCGCGAAATCGGTGAGCACTTTGGTATATCTCTTCGCGCAGTTCAGGATCATATTGCCGCTTTGCAGAAAAAAGGATTTATTACTCAGGCTGCAAAACGCTCACGCTCAATCCGTGTAATTGTTGATACACGTGAAAAGAAACCTGAACTTTTTGTTGGAAAAGTTCCTTTGCTTGGAAACGTTGCTGCTGGTCGTCCTCTTCTTTCTGAAGAAAATCTTGACGGTTATGTAAATCTTACAGAGCCTTTTGTTCGCCCTGGAAAAAGTTATTTTGCTCTCCGTGTTCGCGGTCAGAGCATGATTAATGCCGGAATTCTGGACGGTGACCTTGCTGTTGTTGAACAGTCTAATGTTGCCCTTGACGGTCAGATTGTTGTTGCCGTAATTGATGATGCAATTACTTTGAAACGCTACTACAAGGAAGCCGGCCGTGTTCGCCTTCAGCCGGAAAACCCTGATTTCCCTGCAATTTACAGCACAGAAGTTCGCGTTGTAGGTATTCTTTCAAATATCGTAAGAACTTACTAATACCGGCGGATTATTGATGGCAGGTCAGATTTATCTTTACACCGGTCCTGAATTTGGTGAGCGTAACGAAGCCGTTGAAGCGGTAAAGTCTGCGCTCAAAAAGAAATTCGGCGACATTGATGAGCATCTCTTTTACCTTCAGGAAACTCCTTTCGGTCAGATTATGACAATTCTCCAGAGCGGAACTTTGTTTTCCAATGGAGTTTGCGTAGTCTGCAAGGGTGCGGAGCTTCTTAAAAAGAAGGATGACCTTGCTATGATTTCTGACTGGCTTGACGGAAACCCGGATGATTCTTCAGTTTTAATCCTTGTTTCTGATGAAGTCAGCGTTGATTCAAAATTAGACAAGCTGGTGCCTGCCCAGAATAAAAAGAAATTCTGGGAAATGTTTGATAATCAGAAGGTACCCTGGCTTACAAAATTCTTTTCTAAAAACGGTTACCGAATTAATCAGGATGCGGCAGAACTCATCCTTGATATGATAGAAAACAATACCCAGGCGCTTAAAAACGAATGTTCGCGCTTTTTTATTGTTTTCCCGAAAGATCACACAGTTACGGTTGAAGATGTTGAAAAAGTTCTGACTCACAACCGTGAAGAATCTGCCTTTACGCTTTTTAATCAGATCAGTCAGAGCGGGGATTCGGTGCAGAAACGATTTGAAAACGGCATTTCAATTTTGCAGAAAATCAGACTGTCTAAAGAAAATTCTTCTGTAATGCTGATTGCAGGACTTTCTTCCTGCTTTAGAAAGCTTGTTTTATGGCATAAAGTATGTGAGAACGGAATGCCTGACAGCTTCACCCTTAAAATAAACGGATTTTCCAGTGTGCCAATGCAGAATCAGTATAAGTCTGCCGCAAAAATCTGGAGCGACAAGCAGGCAACTGCAATTCTTGCAATTTTAGCTTCTGCAGACATGGAAATCCGTTCCGGCGGAAATCTCATGGAAGATATCCTGCTGGAAAAAATGCTTTACGAAGTAGTAATTAAACGCGGCGCTACAAGTGCCGTTGCAGAGTATTAGGCTCTGTTATTATAAGTTTCAGGTTGTGTCATTATAAGTTTCAGACTGTATCATTATCGGGCTTGACCCGATAATCTATATTTCCAAAGTATTCAGCAAATTTTTCAGAGCCTTCAGTTCTTCTGCACTGAAGGTAGACCCCTTTCCCATTTTCTGATGATCCGGCGACCAGCTTCTGATGTCATATTTTGCAGGACGTCCGCCCCAGGATACAAGGTTTAATTCCAGATTCCAGCCGCCTTTGCCTTCGCTAACGACTCCCAAATTCTTTTCAATTTCAAAAGAAAAATCGTCTGCCATAATTTCCTCACTAAAAGTATTTTAACATAGTAAGAAAATAATGCAAAATCATAAATGCAAATTTGCATTCTCAATATTTTTATAGTAAAATATTATATCAAAATGTGGAGGACATTATGAAAAAAGTTGCCTTAATTTTGGCCGCTGCTGCTATTTTTACATTTACATCTTGTGGTTCAAAACCTGCGCCAGAAGAAACAACTCCAGAAGCTCCTGTTGTTCAGGAAGAAGTTACAGAAGATTCAACTGAAGAAGCTGTAGTTGAAGAAGTTGAAGAAACTAATGAGTCTGTAAAAGATCGCGATGCAATTCTTGCAGAAATAGAAGATGCGCGCAAAGCCGCTTTGGAAGCTGGTGCAAAAGAATATGCGCCACAAGCTCTTGCCGATATCGATAAAATCTTTGAAAGAGTAAAAGAATCTGAAGGTGATATTTCTGCTGACGGTGCTGCTCTTGCTGCCCGCTATGCCGCTCTTACAAGCTACGTTCAGGCTAAAAAAGAAAAACAGAAGATTGATGATAACGGATATGCCGCTTACAATCAGAAAGATTATGATGCCGGTCTTGAGTATCTCAATAAAGTAGAAGAAGCTCTTGCTGATGAGGATTGGGATACATCTTCAGTTGCTGCTGATGCAGACAAGGCTTACGGAAAGTTTAAGAATGTAACTTTCGCTGCCTGCAAAAAACTTGCAATGGAAGAACGCGATAAGGCATTTGAAGCAAAAAGAAATGCTGACAGCGTAAAAGCCGGTGTTTCACGCAAGGAAGAATACAAAGCTGCCGCTGATTTGTTCAAAGCAGGTGACCAGCAGTATGCAATTCAGAATCCGGAAGCTGCTTATAACAACTACAAATCTGCAAAAGAACAGTTCAATGCTCTTTATCAGGATGTTTCAAAGAAACGTGCCGCTGCACAGAAAAAACTTGATGAAGCTAAAAAGGCTGTAGAAGAAAGCGCTGAACTTGCTGCCGAAGCTGATGAAAAGGCTCCAATTCTTGATACAGAAGAAATTGAAGGAATTGAAGAGGCTGGAGCTGTTCTTCTTGAAGAAGATTCTTACGAAGCACCTGAAGCTGCAGAAATTGAAATCCCTGCTGCAATTGACGATAACGGTAATGCCGTAGAAGTTGAAGAAAACGTTGAACCTGCACCTGTTGCAGAGGAGGAATAATTATGAAAAAAGTACTTTCATTTTTAGCTGCTGCTGCGTGTGTAGCTTCTTTGTTTGCTGCCAGAAGTTTTAAAAACAACACTTATCAGAAACTTGCTGATGAATATGAGAGAAAGGCTGAAAACGCTCTTGATGCCGGGGAATATGCAGATTCTATTGAATATGCAAAAAAGGCAGAAGAAAATGCCCGCCTTTCAAAAGAATATATTCGTGCAATGATGGCTCGCGGTCAGGCAGAAGACGCAATCAAACTTGCTGAAAACCAGGTTAATTGGGCAGAAAAGATTGATGCTCCTCATACTTTCCCAATGGCTTACACTGCCGCAAAAGAAAATCTTGAAACTGCAAAGAAATATTTTGAAGCTGAAGACTGGGATAAGGCTACTGAGTACGCAAAACTCGCCCTTGCTTCTTTGGACGGAGTTCACGAAGTAACACCTCTTCCTGCAGTTTACATTGTTCGCCCTTGGGCAGAAACAAAAGACTGCTACTGGAATATTTCAGGCCGTCCATACATCTACAACAACCCGCTTTTGTGGGAAAACCTTTACCAGGCAAATAAAGCTGGAATGCCAAAACCTGAAAATCCAAACCTTATTCTTCCTGGTATGAAGATGAACGTTCCAAGCCTTACTGGTGAATACCGCCGCGGAACATACGATCCTAAGAAAGAATACGAACCTTACGGTGGACAGTAAGAGATAAAAAAATCGGTGGAAAAATTGAAGTGCACCCCAATTATTGGACACTTTAACTAGGCTGATTTTAAGGACTGATTCCTGAATTGTAAAGGGGTCAGTCCTTTTAATTTAACCTTAATTCTCTTTTCGTTGTACCAAGACAAATATTCAACCAATTCTTTTTTGAAATCTTCAACAGACTCAAACTCCTGTAAATATAAAAGTTCAGATTTTAATAAACCAAAGAAATTTTCCATTACCGAATTATCAAGACAGTTCCCTTTTCGGGACATACTCTGTCTAATTCCTTTTTCTTTCAAACGCCTCTGATAATCATACATCTGATACTGCCAGCCCTGATCT
>NZ_JHVB01000014.1 GCF_000619925.1 Treponema sp. C6A8
TCCTGTAAAACATATAAGTTTTTCGACATCATCCTTTATTTCCGAATTTTCTGCCATCTGTTTTATTTGTGCATCAAGCCGTGCAACTTTTGCCATAAGTTCATTTACTTCTGCAAAATATTCTTCAAAAGCAAGTTGCAGCCATTCATCCTTGAAATGAACTGTTCTCAGCCATTCAAAATGATTCAGTGTCCAGTAAGAGCCGTTCTCCGGATAAATCATTCCCATTCTGAGAAGGAAAGAAAGCAGCTCCTGCTTTGCTTTCTTTAACTGCCGTTTTTTGCTGCATCTTGCCCTGGTAAATTCCTTCATAGCTGTTTGATTACATTGCCGGCAATTCCCTGGCGGCGTTTTTCAGCAACCGTGTAAACGTTCATAATGTTTCCGACACGCCCATGAGGAAATCTAGGATTGGCAGGTTTTTCCTGAATCAGTAAAAAAGCAATTGAAGTGATTTTTCCTTCTTCCTCCGCTGCGAAAACAAAACAATCGCGGTTCAGATGATTTTTAAGATATTCCTGAAGCTGGACTTGAATTGTTGCTTCAGTTTCTGCTGTCTGAGGCCCCATATCTTCGCGGATAAACTCCATACGGCATCTTATAATCTGGTCGAGTTCATTCAAATCAGCTTTTTTATAATTAATCATTTTTGCCTCTCAGTTTAATTATAACAGAGATTTTCACACAAAGCACTGCATCAATTCTTGTTTCATGATAAAATATTAGTAAGAAATTTTGAAGGAGACTGGATGTTCAAATCTGGCAAAACTTGGTTCATTGTTTGATGCCTTGAAAGATGGAAATCTTTTGGGCGGTCTTTCAAGGTGATGTTTTTTAGGGAAATCTTCCCGGCTCATAAAACAATTTCCTGGAGATACAAATGAACTCAATTATTACAATCCGCGTGGAAGAGCCGCGCGATTTTCGAGAAGTTGAAACTCTTACCAGAGAGTCTTTCTGGAACGTTTACCACCCTGGCTGTACAGAACATTATGTTCTTCGCTGCTTCAGAAACAATCCCGATTTTATTCCCGAACTTTCCCTTGTTATGGAGAAAAACGGACAGATTATCGGGCATGTGATGTTTTCAAAAGCAGAGCTTAGCATTGAAGCTGATGGAAAGCCGACTGGCGAAAAACTTCCAATCTGGACTTTTGGGCCAATCAGCATACATCCAGATTTCAAGAGACAGGGCTACGGCCTTAAACTCTTAAAGTATGCGCTCAAAAAAGCCAAAGCTTTAGGTATCGGGTTTATCTGTATGGAAGGTAATATCAACTTTTACCGTCATGCAGGTTTTGATCTGGCAAGTAAGTTACATATTCATTACCACTGCGAGCCAAAGGATTCAGAAGTGCCATACTTTTTAGCACAGGAACTGATTTCCGGCTATCTCAATGGAATTGAAGCAACTTACACTCCCCCAAAAGGATACTTTGTTGCCGAAGAAAATCCCGAGGACTTTGCTAAATACGAAGCAGAATTTCCCTATAAGGAAAAACTGGTTCTACCTGGTCAGTTAGGATAAAATTAGCTTTATTCCACAATCCAGCTTTTCTGTGCGGTATTAAAAATCTTATCATCAGGAGTCAGCTCGCCTATTAACAGTGGAGAAGCCGGGTTATGCAACTTCATGTTCTGGCGAACAAGTTCCTCATTCGCATTTGCATAGCAATAACGGCACAGATGACCACAGGAATTGTAGGCTCCAATATCTCCGTTTAAGAAACAGGCACATTCTTTTCTTGCAGAATTTTTTTTGGGTACTTTAAGTTTTTTACCAATGGCATTTTCGAGGACTGCAAGTGTCTGACATCCGGAGCAATCCGCACCAAAGCGGGCAAGGTCGTTTCCTTCTGCACAAGGACGCAAGGTCATTCCATATTTTGCAGCAATTTCAACAAAAGCTTTTCCAAGAGTAAGCCTCTCCTCTTGAGATATCTCCCGTACCTGGGGAAAATTACGCTTCACTTTTGGATACAAATCTATAAAGCTGATTACAACAGTCTTCGTTGAGCCGCAAAGCCTTCGCGCAATATTCTCAAACGCCTTTAGATGATATGGAATCGTATACTTTTCGGAAATAAAAATCGGATCATACCGCCAGCCGACTTTCTCAGAACCAAGCCGTTTTCCAAGTTCAATAATGCCATCTGCGACATCAGCCTTTTCCGGCACGTTCGGTTCAATTTCTTTTCCGTAGGGCGTGAGCGAAACATACCACCACTGATTATACATTGAAAGCTCATTCCAGAGTTCCTGATTTTTCAAAACCGGCAGGGGGTTTTTAGTGCAGAAAGTAATCAAATCAACAATCTGAGGATTCAGTTCATAACGCGAAACCGACAAAGGATAAAAGGGATTCCTTACCATCACATACCCTTCTTTTAGCCTGTTCAAAAGCCACTGAGAATAAAATGCAGGAATGTCTGTTCGCTGACCTGTCTGGATTATCATTTTTGACCAAGTACCTTCTTATAAATCTCCAGATCCTTATTTCCAAAGACATTGAAGACAACCTTCTTCACGCTGGAATCTGGATTTTCTGTCAGCCACATTTCAACCGTCTCAACTGCAATCTGAGCGGCAAGGTCAGCAGGGAATCTGAATACTCCGGTTGAAATGCAGCAGAAAGCGACCGACTCAAGCTGATTTTGAGACGCAGTTTCAAGGCAGTTTTTGTAGCAGTTTGCAAGCAGAATCTTTTCGCGCTTACCCACGCTTGTGTAAATAATGGGGCCAACAGTATGAAGCACATAACGACTTGGAAGATTAAAGGCCGGGGTGATTTTGCAAAGTCCGGTTCCTTCTTCATGCCCCTGCCTTTGCATCAGCTCGTTACAGGCAAGCCGTAGCTGAATACCTGCATAGGTGTGGATACAGTTGTCAATACATGCATGAAGTGGCGCAAAGCAGCCAAGCATGGCAGAATTTGCCGCATTAACAATTGCATCAACTTTTAGAGTGGTGATGTCGCCTTGCCAGAGGTAAAGTTTTGGGTTACTTTCTGTCGGGCTTAAATCTGCAATATCCGTAATCCCTCGCTCTTTATTAACCTGCTGCAGGTACTCATCCTGTATTCTCAAAAAGTCTTCGCTAATGGAATATGAACCACGAATATTCATCAAAGCTCTCAGTATATCTCGCTGGCTCTTTTCATCATCAGGAATCACAAAGCCGCCTTCATTTCCGGGCACAAGACCCAGCTTAAAGCCTGCACTACCCTTATCTTCTTTGAGGAGTTCTGTTATTAAATATGTGCGTCGTTCTTTTTGTGTCATTTCCTTTTCCTCTTCATTTGGGCGTTGCGCCAGCTACGCTGCCGCCGGGCTTTTCGGGGTTACGCTATCGCTTCATTCTCGTTTGGTTCGACTCCGCTCTCCAAACGAGAACGCTTCGCGCCCCTACAATCCCTAACGCAAATCTGCCAAGGTCTCATAAATATCATTATTCACGCAAATACTCTGATTTTCAATTTCTTTCGGAACTAATGCTTCTCCTTTGTTAATGCAGATGTATTTTGCTTTCGGGTTTGCATAGGTCATCTTCCAGAAAGGATATTTGATAATGCCCGGAGTATTTCCGCCAACGCCGAGCTCCAGATAAACAATACGGTCATCTTTATTCTTATTCAGAAAATCTTCATAACGGCCAGCTGCCTTATTCCAGCCTTCATCTTCCACAAAAGTGTCGTCAGCGCGAAGGTTCATGCTCATAGGCTTTCCGCACACAGGACAGCGGGGGACCAGTTCAGAAGGAACAGTCATTTTGATTCCTTCAAATCCATTTTCCGGAAGTTCCAGACCACCATCATCCTGAATTACAAAGCCCTGTTCCCTGACCATTTTTTCAACAAAGAGCTGATTATCGTAAGTTTTCTTGTGACAAGGCTGTGAACACTGCCAGAGACCGTAATCCCCCTGAGTATAAAACAGTCGTGACTTATCAAAACCCGCTTTCTGAAAGCAGTGGTCAACATTAGTCGTAAGAACAAAATAATTTTTATTCTTCACAAGTTCAAAGAGTTCTTCATAGACAGGAATGGTCGCATTCATGTAGCGGTTAATCATGATATAGCGGCTCCAGTAAGCCCAGTTTTCTTCAAGAGTTTTGTAAGGATAAAAGCCACCGGAATACATGTCGTGAAAGCCGTACTTCTTTTCAAAATCAGAAAAGTATTTTTGAAAACGCGGCCCGCTGTAGGTAAAGCCTGCAGAAGTTGAAAGCCCGGCTCCGGCTCCAACAACAAGGGCTTCTGCATTTTCCAAAACTGATTTGATTTTTTCGATTTCGCTCATTTTGACCTCCGCCCTCTCTTAAACTATTCTACCACGACAAGACGGTTGCTCTTTCGAGGCTTGCTCGCAGGCTGAGAGCCGTCAATATACCCCAAAATTACAAAGCACTGACAGGTGTAATTTTCCGGTACTCCCCATTCTTTGCATAGAGCTTTTCCTTCCGCGCTGTCAAAAGTTTCTTCGCCACGTGAAATTATGCAGGAAGCAATTCCAAGCTCGGTTGCCTGTAAAATCATGTTTTCGGCAATACAAAAAGCATCGGCAACCTTAAAGAGAAAATCATCCTGACAGAAAATACAGACAACTGTTGGCGCATCGTAGAATCCGTTTTTCATAGTCGGATCATCAATAACACTCGGCTGTTCGGCAGAAACATAACTTCCACTTAAGTTTGCGCGGTTGAATCTGGCAAGATTCATTCTTCCAAGATGAGCCGCCATTTCGCTGTTATGAACGGCAACCATCATGCTTCTCTGTCCACCACCTGCATTCGGTGCAAAGTTTCCTGCTTCAAGGATTTTGTCCAAGTCCTCTCGGCTAATCTGCTTTTTAGTATATTTTCTGATTGAATGTCTTGCTTTGATTATATCCATTAACATGATAATTGTTCTCCTGTAATTTGATTAGTCTGTTTCCAGCACTGTGGGTCGGCTGCATAAAAGTTTCCGCCGTTACTTCCTGCGGCTACAGCTGGACAACCACGACAATATGGCAATAGTTCGCACTTAGCGCACTTTGAAAACTTTTCGTAATCCCTGAAACCTTCCATTTTCTGATTCAGCCACACATCTTTAAGACGGTCCTTGAATGCATTTCCGACTTTGCTTGTGGCAACACGGCGGCAGGCGAAAATGTCTCCTGTGGGCAGAATAGTTATGTGGCAGTTTCCGCAGTTGCAGCCACTGTAAATCATGCCCTTTTCAGCATCATCTGGGATTTTGAAACGCCCGTGTTCGTAATCAAAAAGTGTCCACAGATGGTCTTTTCTATTAAAACAGGTCTTACAACCTTTACTTTCGTAATCAGTATATTTTCTGTCGATTTCTTCAAGGAAGTCGTGGTAACGTTCCGGCGAGATGTACCAGTCACTTTTTTCGTTACCCTTGCCGTCACTCGTAGGAACATAACGGGCAAAGGCATAGACCTGAGATTCAGCCTCAACAACGGCATCTACTACAGATGGGATTTCTTCGATGTTTGTACCGCTCACTGTGGTCATGATCACACTGGTTATTCCCGCTTCATTAATCAATCGGATTTTTTCAAGCGTTGTTTTGAAGCTGCCCGGCTTTCTGAACCAGTCATGAGTTTCTTCCATGCCATCAATGCTCATCTGATACTTATCACAGCCAAGTTCTTTCATTTTCTTCAAATTTTCTGCAGTCAAGTGAAATGGATTTCCCATCAATGTAAAAGGGATTTCATGTTCTTTCATAAGACCAAGCAAATCCCAAAAATGCGGATGCAGAATAGGATCTCCGCCAGTGAGGTAGAAATATGGCAGGCGGTCAAAATGCTCACAGAATTCCAATGCATTAAAAAAAACAGTCTTCATCTGTTCCCAGTTCATAGAAATAAGAGCAGGGTGACCTTCTGCAAAAATGTAGCAGTGCTTGCACCTCTGGTCGCACTCATCTGTAATATGCCATTGAAAAGCAAAGTATTTATCTGCCATATTCTACCTCCTCGCGAATTAGAAAAGTTATTTTCCAGCCCCACACGCACTACCACAGGCTGCTGGTTTCTTTTCTGGTTCTGCAGGCTTACTTGCCCCACATGCTGAACCACAAGCTGCAGGCTTTTTCTCTGGTTCACCGGCACCACATGCAGAAGCAGGTTTATCTGCCGGTTTTCCAGCTCCGCAAGCTGTTCCACAAGCAGAGCCTTTGTCTGCCTGAGCCTTCTTTTCATTCCAATCTGAAAGATTCTTAAGTGCCATAACTGCACCTCCTAAGTTTTAAGTTACTTTGATAATAAGGGACTAGAAGGCTTTTGTGAAATGAATTATTATTATAATTGATAACTTATCGGAATAAATAAAGGAGAACAGACATGAACACAACCCAGCTTGAATGTTTCGTAAGTCTTGCCTCGACACTGAATTTTGCAAAAACGGCGGAACAAGTATATCTTACTCAGCCGGCTGTTACCAAAGAAATTCAGTCGCTTGAATCTGAGCTTTCTGCAAAACTATTTATCCGCACTACCCGCTCTGTTTCTCTTACCGATGTTGGCCACCAGTTTCTGCCGGAAGCGAACTCTATCCTCAATTCCTATTATCATGCAAAGGACTGGATTGCTTCTTTTCATTCTAAAAGTAAATGTTCCCTTCGTATCGGATATATGGATTCCCACTGTCTGCCATTTGTAAACAAGGTTTTGGGTTCAATAAAAGATAAGTTTGAAATCCTGCTTCCTTCTTTTATTGTTGACCAGACAGACACCAACTTAAACAGACTTGTTCACGGCCAGGCTGATATTGTAGTCGGAATTAAAGATTCAAGATTTAAGGATGATTCCATAGATTTTAAAACGCTGCACATGGACGGCTTTGTCATTGCTTTTCCAAAAGACCATCCAGTCATAAAAGAGGCCAAGAAAAAGAAACTGACTGAGATTTCTCAGGATATACTCTGGGAATATCCTCAGGTCGTGCAGATTCCGCCATACCTTTTAAAGAACGTTTTCTCCAAAGGTAGTCACATCCTGCCGGTAAACGAAAAGCTTGATAATATTCTGTGTTCTTTTGCTTCTGAAGTTTACGGTCTTGTAAAAGCAGGATTCG
This sequence comes from Treponema sp. C6A8, assembly GCF_000619925.1. GTDB lineage: Bacteria > Spirochaetota > Spirochaetia > Treponematales > Treponemataceae > Treponema_D. The sequence continues at coordinate 7,084 of NZ_JHVB01000014.1, forward strand.
GCTTTGCCTTTGTTCCTGAATATCTTGCAATTCCCGATAGAGAACTTGTTTTCTATCCTTTTAAAGAAACTCGCCACGCTCCTTTTGGAATCTATTACCGGAAAGAATCTCTGGAGGCAAAGGATTCTGCTGTTTTTCAGTTTCTAGCGGAGGCGAAGAAAGTTTATGCTTTATAAGAAATAAAGTCTTTTTTGCAAATACAAAGTCTTCCTAGTGCCCAATCATCGTATTTGCCCGGTATTCTGCATTCAGCTGGGCAATTTCTTTCTTACCGTCTATGTACTGCTGATAGTCAATTTCCATGCCGCCACAGGCACAGCACATAGAACAATCGCTTCCGCAGCCAAGAGCATCGGCAACGATTTTTTCTCTTTCTTCCTTTGTTGTATCTTTTATCAAAATACTTTTCATTGACTGACAGCCTCCTTATTTTGTATTATATCCCTATCTGATTAATAGGTAAACAAGGATATTTAGATATATGATAAATGAAAAAGTTTTAGACTTCCTCAAAGCTAAGGGATATGCAGACAGACTCACCGAACACAAAGAAACAATCGATACCGTAGAACATGCAGCACAGCAGATTGGCTGTTCCGAGGCAGAGATTGCAAAGACGCTTTCATTTATTGTGGATGAAAAACCTGTTATCGTGGTAATGGCAGGAGACGGACGTGTAAACTCGTCAAAGTTCAAGGCTCTTTTTCATACCAAACCAAGCATGATTCAGCGAGACCAGGTTGAAGCAATCACCGGATTTGCTCCCGGCGGAGTCTGCCCTTTCAATGTTCCAAAAGAAATCCCCGTATGGCTCGATGTTTCAATGAAGAGATTTGAATACGTTCATCCAGCAGGCGGAAACTCATTTACTTCGGTAAAACTCACTCCCTCTGACCTGGAAGAAGTATCAGGCGCCACCGGCTGGTGTGATGTCTGCAAGGGCTGGGAAGAATAGAAGAAAAAGCCAGATTTTACATCTCTGCAATTTTTCGCAATGTATTTGGCCATTTTAATATCCTACTTCCTTACCTTCAGCTCTCGTCTCACCATTTCCAAATCACTACTTGTCAGAATTGGAATCAGCTTATTGATTTCCTCAATTGACTTATCCCACCAGCAGAACTTTTCAAGAAGTTCAATCATTTTGTCATCAAAACGTTTTTTTATTGTGCGGCAAGGATTTCCGACATTGATTGTGTATGGCGCAATGTTACTTGCAACTACGGCATTCGCTCCGATTATGGCACCGTCGCCAATATGAACGCCCGACATGATTACGGCATTCTGCCCAATCCAAACATCGTTACCGATGACAGTATCTCCCTTGAGCGGCAAATCTTTTTTCAACGGGGCATCCATGTCCCAGCCCTCCAGCGTGTAGAAAGGAAAAGTTGAAACTGCATTCATCTGATGATTCGCTCCATTCATAACGAATTCCACACCCGCTGCAATCTGACAAAACTTCCCGATAATCAGCTTGTCACCGTTCCATTCATAAAGATGAGTCACATGACTTTCAAAATCGGAATCTGCAATATAAGTAAAATCACCAACGATAATGTTTGGATTCTTAAGAGTGGGTTTTACATAAATCTCTTTGTCATAACCAGCTATAGGATGAATTGTCATTGGATTTGGAAGCTTGCCGTCTTTCATTCTGAAACCTCAATTCAATTATAACAGAAAAGCCCCTTCAAAGCACACAAAAGAAATTCTCCTTCCCCTACTCTACAGAATCTTCCCAAGATGGATTTTGTATCCCGCAATCGCACAGGGCGAATATGCTGCCGTAAAGACCTATGCCCCTGTAGCCGAAAAATTCCCGGAAGTTGAAAGCGTAAAGAATGATGAAAAGCGGCATGGGGATACGGTAAAAGGATTATTAAACAAAGAGCAGGACGGCCAGTTCCCGGAAGGCATGTTTAGGTTTGAGAAGAGAATTGAACGTTAGGAGAAAAAAAACATTGTATCACCTTCCGAAAACGGAAGGTCGTTTAGTTTAAAGCATCCAGATGCATTTCATTTTCAATAATTGCAAGAAGTCCTGTGACGCCTTTACGAAGATCTGTCGCTCCTGGACGCACGTAAAGCTTTGCACTTTCAAAATCGATTTTCATAAGGAAGCCATTGCTGCAAGGATTTCCCGGATAATTACCGCATTAGTGTTTCGGGGAATTTCAGCTTTATATTTTGATACCCAGCCTGACAGGGTATTCGGCCTTATGCCGTATTCTGGGGCGAATACTGTCTGTGATTTTCCTGACTGAGACAAGTTTTTTCTTTCCGATAATGAAAAAAATAAAGGATGAACTGAAGGAGCTTTCGCAGACCATTTTAAAAGGAGAACTCGAAAAGCCCGACCGCCTGCCGCAGGCAGGCGGATGCGCCCAGAAAGATTTATTTTTCCTGATGATAATGAGTTCCGCACTGAACTATATAAAGATTATCGCCTTCAACTTTATAGACAAGTCGATTTGCCCTGTCAATTCTTCGGCTCCAATATTCTGAAAGTTCATATTTCAATTGTTCAGGTTGTCCACGCCCCTTATCTACACCATTTCGCTCGATATCCTTTATAAGCTCATGCACCATTTTGATTAGTTTTTTCTGGTGAAGTTCAAAGAAATTGCAATAATCATCCCAAGCTACATCTGCCCAGATTTTTATCATTACGACAACTCCTTCAATTCATGAACCTGCCCTTTTCCGCCTTCAACTTGTGCAATTGCCTGGCGAAGATATTTGAGGTTTTCGTCTGAATAAATATAAGGATCGTCTTTTGCTTTCAACTCAAATGGAAGTCCATTTTCGCGGATGACGGCTTTTACAAAAGCTGTTATTGCAGTCGTAACATTCAATCCAATTGAAGAGATTATATTTTCGAATGAATCTTTATCAGAATCATCTATTTTTGCAGAAATTGTAGTCATATTACCTACCTCCGACTAAAATATACTACCAAGAATTAAATATGTCAAATTTTTGATTATTATTTCAAGATTTTTGTAAATAACAGCGTGAGGGATTGTAGGTGCAGCCCGTAAGGGCTGTTCCGAAGCGGCGGTGGTTTATCACCAGAGCGCAGGAATGAAGGCGAAAGCCGGAACACCGAAAAGCCCGACCGCTTGCGAAACAAAGTGAAGCAAGCGGGCACGCCAAGGTTCAATCAAATCGTCTGCAAGATTAAAGCTGTTGTATTCATTATGATGATTGATTCCAAGCGCACAGTGAAATCCTGTTGAAATCAAAGCCTTGATAATATAACTCCTGATAATTGCATAACCATAATTCAAAGCAAAATTAACGGGATCTTCATGTCTTCTGTTCAGTCCTTTACAACAAGCTGCCCGTTTGAAATATGACATTCTGATGGTTTTGTAATTTCAACAACTACTTCATCCCCAGACCGAACATAACTCAACTGGTCACCCATGATTTCTTTCATCTGATTGAAAACCGGAAGGCCAGTACAGTGACATGTTGCAAAGTGGGATTTATAACCTTTGAGGCGGTTTGCGATTTCTGTGACTTCGGCGGTATCTGCTTGAGAGAACTCAGTACGTTTCATAAGATGAAAGCCGCCGATTACGAGGTCTGGGAACATTTCCTTTCCAAACTTCCGCTCAAGAGTTTTCATCACATTCAGAATGCCGTTGTGTGCACAGCCACAGAAAAGGATTTTCTTTCCATCAGCTGTCAAAAGCAGATTCTGTTCGTGATGGAATTCGTCCTGGATATACTGACCGCCGCGAAGCTCACGGAGACGCTTGTTTGTAGAAGGCAGCGGAAAAGCTCGATTATCAACAGCAAAAACCTGAAGCTCATCATCAATTTTTGAGTCACCCTTCAAAAGCTGAACCTGGGGCAGTGAAAGAATCTTTTTATCAATCCCGATATAACGAAAGCCCTTATCTCCCCCGTCGAAGGCATAATATTCACCACCGGCATTACTCTGCATGTAAATCTTTGCACGCGGATTAATTTCCACAAACGGGAGGATTCCGCCTGAATGATCATAATGTCCGTGGCTCAAAATCACAGTATCAACAGAAGTCAAATCTACACCAAGCTTCTGGGCATTACGAATCATAAGCTCGCTCGGGCTTGTATCGAACAAAAACCTATGAGCTTGGGTTTCTACATAAAACGAAAGTCCGTGAGCCGCCTCGCAGCCGCTATCGCCTGGTTCATTTTCTACAAGATTTATAATCCGCATTACAGTTTCCATTTTTCTTATTATATCAGAGATTTTCGTTCAAAACATTCTAAATCGCGGGATAAAAACCTTTCATTGACTATGAATCCCCCTGCCTGCTATTATACAGCCATTATATCAGCAGATAAAAAAGGGGAAATGAATGCTGTCATTTGAAAGTGATTATATTGAAGGTGCACATCCAAAGATTCTGGAGGCACTGGCAAAAACAAATATGGAAAGTCTTTCGGGCTATGGTGCCGACGAATATACAAAAACTGCAAAAGAAAAGATTGCAGCTGCCTGCGCTTTGCCAGATGCACAGATTGCTTTTTTGACTGGCGGCACTCAGACTAATCAGATTGTAATCGACACAATGCTTCATCAGTATGAAGGCGTTGTCGCAGCTCAGAGCGGCCATGTAAGCGTTCATGAAGCTGGAGCCATTGAATATACCGGCCGAAAAGTTCTGACACTCCCCTCTCACAATGGAAAAATTGATGCCGCAGAACTTGATTCCTATATTTCTGATTTTTACAAGGATGGAAATCACGAGCACATGGTTTTTCCGGGAATGGTCTATATTTCTCATCCGACGGAATACGGAACCTTATATTCGAAAGCTGAAATGACAGAGATTTCAAAAGTCTGCCGAAAGCATAAAATCCCGCTCTTTCTCGACGGGGCACGACTTGGCTACGGTCTTATGAGCAGACAGTCAGATTTGACTCTCCTTGATATTGCAGAACTTTGTGATGTTTTTTACATAGGCGGAACTAAAGTCGGAGCTCTGTGCGGTGAAGCCCTCGTCTTTACAAAAAAGAATATGCCTCTTCATTTTGAACATCTGGTAAAAAAACACGGTGCGCTTCTGGCAAAAGGACGACTTTTAGCCATTCAGTTTGACACACTCTTTACTGATGATTTGTATTTTGAAATCAGCCGCAATGCAATTGACCGCGCAGAAGAATTAAAGTCTCTCTTTACCAGAAAAGGCTACAAGTTTTTTATGGATTCTCCGACTAACCAGCAGTTTGTAATTCTAGAAAACAGCAAACTCAATGAGCTTCAGAAAAAAGTAAAGTTCGCTTTCTGGGAAAAATACGATGAAAGTCACACGGTCGTAAGATTTGCAACAAGCTGGGCAACCACAAGTGAAAAGATTTCAGAACTGGAAAAAATATTATAAAGATAAGCTGGCTTTTATTATCAGCATCTTTCCGGCAAATTATTCACAACGCGGAGCATTTCAAGCCTCACATCCATTATTACAGAAATTTCAAAAAGCGATTATATGTTCTTAATGGAATATATTATTAAATCCAGACATTTATAAACTTTTTTGTAATCATGATTTTTCCATACTCTGTTGCAATCGGATAGGCATCACCAAAATCTATAAATTTCCCAGAATCATCAAATACTTTTCTGTCTTTTTCGAACAGAACTTTCTGTCTTAAATTTCCATTCTCATCTATATCCAGAATTAAAATCGAACCGTTATCTTTATTCGATTTTCTTTGTATTCGAACTTTTATTCCTTTTTTGATTTCAATCCATTTATTTAAAATTATATTGTCCATGATTTATACTTTCTGTGATTCAATACAACAAATTAGGGGAAATTTTCCTCTAATTTCCCTTAATTTCCACTATAATCATTCATGTAAGCATATATATAATGCTGTACTCAAGCAATATATCCTCAAGGGTTATGCTGCAAATGAACATCGGCTTGAAGAATTACGCCAGACATTACAAATTATATATTTTTATATTCCTAAATTAATAATCTTCTACCTCACGGAAATCCATCTTTTTACGGTCGCTGCGTTTTTTAAGCCCTTTTCCGCCAGAGTTCTTTTGACGTAAATCACCGCTGGTAAGAACGGAGATAGATTTTTCGCTGGACTGACGGCGTTTTTTGGCATCGCTTTCCAGAAGCTTATAGGTCTCTTCTTTTTTTATAAGGATATCATTAGCACTGTTAAGATGGAGCGCATAATGCAGTTGATTATTTTCTGCCAGATATTCAACGCAGATTTCCAGGTCTTTTAAGCAGATTCCCGCTTTGTTCTTTCCCTGAATTTTTGTATTTCCGCGTATTTTCTTTGCAAGAACAGCTTCTGTTATCAAAGATTTTTCCTTCATCTGTTCAAGCGCAGCAGCAATTTCTTTTTGAATTGGTGATAAATCGTTCATTTTTTACGTTCCTAATGGATACAGCCATTTTACCATTTCTTTAAGGCTCCTTCCACAAATAGTCAACTGCATAAAATTTACAAAGAATTAACATAAACTACCTTACATTTTATTTTTCTCGTAGTTATAGTAAAAAATATGATAACTGTAATCAGCCAATTATTGTTTTTCATCGGTTCGCTCTGTCTCTTGCTTTTTGGAATGGAAATGCTTTCAAACGGAATCCAGAAAGGAGCAGGAAACAGTCTTCAGGCTTTGCTGCGCAAGATTTCCGGAAACAGATTTACAGCCGTCCTGACAGGAGTTGCAGTTACGGCAATCATTCAGTCCTCCGGTGCAACCACTGTAATGACAGTCAGTTTTGTTAATGCCGAAATAATCACCTTGACTCAGGCAATAGGAATAATCTTTGGTGCAAATATTGGAACTACTGTTACCGCCTGGATAGTTTCCTTATTTGGATTTTCCTTTAGCATAGAAGCGGCTGCAATCCCTCTTTTTGGTTTTGGTTTTATCCTTAAATATTTTAAGAAGCTGAAAATTCATAATTTTTCAGACTGTTTTATGGGATTTGCCCTGCTATTTATGGGTTTAGGCCTTTTAAAAACGTCAATCAATCTGCGGACTGAATCAATCAGTTTTTTACAAAGTTTTCAAAACTACGGGGCACTTGGAATTCTGCTTGGCGTATTAATTGGAACAATTTTTACCGCCTTGATTCATTCGTCATCTGCTACTACTGCAATAGTCCTTACGATGTCAGCAAACGGAATTCTTTCATGGACCCTAGGTGCAGCTATAGTTTTGGGAAGCAACATCGGTTCTACAGTGGATGCGGTTATGTCATCTTTTGGAGCAAGTGTAAATGCAAAACGAACGGCAGCGGTTCATGTTGCCTTCAATGTTGCAGGAACGCTTCTGGCCTTACTCTTCTTCAAAAACTTCCTTAAACTCATAGATTTTATAGTTCCAAAAAGTCCGGCAGAAAATATTACAACTCACATTGCAATGCTTCATACAGTTTTTAATATTTCAGCAACTTTGCTTTTTCTGCCTTTTGTAAATCAGATTGCTTCGCTTGCAAAAAAACTTGTAGCAGAAAGTCAGAAAGAACTTGATGCCCATTACAGAATGCCAGTCATCCTTCCGCTTAATCACGTAAGTGTAGATTTATATACCTTCCAGATTCAAAAAGAAATTACAAAAATGTCTGCCTGCGTAATGGAAATGTTGGATTATCTTAGAGAAAGCCTTAGCAAAAACGATAATAGTCCTTCCATGCTCATAGAAAAAGTAAATGAAAAAGAAGCATATGTTGATGAGATGAATAATGAAATCACAAGTTTCCTGCAAAAATGTTCACGTCTTCCAAGTGCCAATCATACAGACCGCAACAATTGTTCCCGCATGATTTCTATAGTTCAGAATCTTGAAGATTTAAGCGATGAATGTAACTCTATGATGCACACCATCTGTAAATTTAAAAAAGAAGAAGGCCATTCACCGCACAAAAATCAAACTAAAGAACTGATTTCATATTTTGATCAGGTGCATGTTTTTTATGAACAGACTTGTACCTTTATTGCTCTTGGACTTTCTGATATTGATAAGGTTATTCTTTCTGAAGTTGAAGATAAAATCAACAGAACCAAAAAGAACCTTAAAAAAGCCAGCCGTAAAAGAATTGAAAATGGCAGCAATGTAAAAACTGAACTTAATTATATGGATCTTGTCCGGAAGATTGAAAAAGCCGGTGACTGTGTATTTGGTGTAATTCAGGCAATTCAGCCAAGCATTAGTGATTTTCTTCCCGGAGACAACTCAGAAAATAATCTGATTGGTTCACAAAATATAATCATAAATGTAAAAAGCCGTAAAGTTTTTGTTTCCGGAACAGAAGTTCAATTATCAGCTAAAGAATACGATTTGCTTTTACTTTTAATGAGGAAGAAAGGCGAAATAGTTTCCAGAGAAGAACTCTTTGAATCTATCTGGAATTATGAAAAAGAAATTGAAACCAGAACTCTGGATGTACACATAAGACTTTTAAGACAAAAGCTGAATAACCAGAAACTGATTGAAACAGTTCGTGGAATAGGTTACCGAATAAATGAATAAAGTCGTAAAACTGCCACTTTCTCATCAAAACTTTGCCTATTAGCAGTTTTTTTTGTATATTTAAATAAATAAGATTGACGAGGTATCACATGAAAATCGCAGTAACTTACGAAAAAGAAACAGGAAATGTATTCCAGCATTTTGGGAAAACTCAGTATTTTAAGATTTATCAGATTGAAGACGGAAAGATTGTTTCTTCAGAAGTAATTGATAACGGCGGAAACGGACATCACGCGCTTCCTCCATACCTTAAGAGTCTTGGAGTAGAAACTTTGATTCTTGGAAACCGCGGTCAGGGTGCCGTTGATGCAATTACCGCTGCCGGTTTAAAAGAAATGCCAGGAATTACTGGTTCTGCCGACGACGCCGCAGAACTTTTTGCAAAGGGCGAACTCAAGCCTAACTTTGCAGCTAAGTGTGACCATCACGGCGAGCATCATTCTTAATCTTTATTCAGTAATCTCAATCTGGTTTCCTTCAACAGCCACGATGCAGCTTTCATAATAGCCGTCGCCGGTTGTTCGGGGACCGCTGACAACTTCGTAGCCGTCGGTCTTAAGTCTTGCAGTTAGAGAATCAACTTTTTCCTTGCTGCCAAGACTAAAAGCGACATGAGCGTATCCCGTCCGATTCAAATGTTTTTCCTCATCTAAAAGACCAGGTTTAGTCATCACTTCTAATCTGGCACCGTCTTCAAAAGAAATAAAATATGAACGAAAATCAGTTTTATGATTGTGATAACCCTTATTCGAAGTTCCGCCAAGATATTTTACAAAAAATCTCTGGCTTTTTCCAAATCATTTACATAAAGCGCAATATGTTCAATTTTCATGTTTGTTTACTCCCCTTCTAACTTTCTTCTTACCATTTCCAATATTATATCAGAGATTTTCACTCAAAACACTGATATAAGTTTAATTTAGTGATATTCTATAATAACTGACATGGACTACAGCTATATTTTTTCTTCTGCAAAAATCAAAAAAGATTCTCTGGAAGAGGCGGGCTTTGCCAGCAGCGAAGGTAATTTCTATCTTATGAGCCTGCCAATTTCAAAGGGAGCTTTTAGGGCTGAATTTTCACTTTCACCTTCCGAACAGACTCTCACCGTTAATCTTTTTGATTCTGAAACCAACGAAAAATATGCCCTTTTTGACATGCCTTCTCACGGTGCTTTTGTCGCTTCACTCCGCGAAGAAGTTCAGAAAATTATTGATGACATCAAAGCCAGGTGTTTTGAAACAAAAGATTTGAAGGATGATTTTATCGCCTGGATTAAATCGAAATTTGGAGCAGAGCCTGATTACCCCTGGCCGGATGACGCCCCCTACTCTTTTGTCTTCCGCTGCCAGAACCAAAAATGGTTTGCACTTGTGATGAGAATTAAGTACCGTCAGCTGGGGCTCACAGGTGATGAAGAAGTCTGGGTTGTAAACATGAAGGCCGAGCAGGAAGCTATCCCAAACCTCGTTGACAGAAAATCAATCTTCCCCGCCTGGCACATGAACAAAAAACACTGGATTACAATCCTTCTCACCGCGGTGACTGATTTTAATAAACTCTGTGAACTGACAGAAAAAAGCTACGAGCTGGTAAAGCGATAAAAAAAGAGGAATGGAGCCGAACAGGCGGAAACCCGGAAAGCCCGACCGCCCGCGAAGCGGGCGGGAAGGCCCGAATTATCCTTAAAGTTTGTTTCTAAAGACAATTCCGTGGCGTTTCAGAAAGTTGTATAAAGTTTGCTCAGTAACGTGGAATGTTACGCTTATGTATTTTTTTGAGAAACCGCTCGAAAGCATTGAAATTATTTCATTTTCGTAGGGAGAGAGTTTATAGTGTGAGTTCAGTTTTCCGCGAGGCCGGCCAAGAACGGCGCCTTCTGATTTTTTCCGGCGAAGCGCTTCTCTTGTCCGGTCAGAAATTAATGTGCGCTCAATTTCGGCTGATATGCTGAAGGCGAATGCCAGCACCTTGCTTGTAAGGTCAGTTCCAAGTTTGTAGCCTTCCTTTACAGTATAAACAAGAACTTCGTCTTCCATCAGGCGATTGAGTATAGACATAATCATAAACATACTGCGCCCCAGCCGGGACAGCTCTGAACAGATTATCAAATCGCCCTTTTTTACATTTCCTAAAAGTCGTCCCAGTGTGCGCTTGGATGGTGACACAGTTCCGCTGATTGTTTCTGCAATCCACTTATCAATTTTGATTTTATGCCGTTTAGTATATCTCAAAATCTCAAACTTCTGATTTTGAACCGTCTGTTTGTCTGTACTTACTCTGATATATCCGTAAACCATAGTGTACCTCCGCCCGAATTTTCGACAGAACTATGGAAATGATAAGATACGGTAAAAATTAAGACGAAAGTTTTTATTTCTTCCTCCAATTTTTCCTGCTATAATAAATAGCATATGACTGATTCAACAAGAATTATCAGTATTGCATCTCTTATTTTTCTCTCTTTTCTTTGCTTCCAGACAGGATTTTTTTTAATTTCAGGACATAAAATAAAGCAGAATGGAAGGCGTAGTCTGATTCTTCTTGAATTTTTTACAGGCTTTCTTCTTCTCTTTGATGCCCTGGCCTATCTTTACAGAGGAAATTCCAGTCAGACAGGCTGGTACATGGTCCGCATCTGTAATCTTTTTGTTTTTATCTGCAATTTCGCATCAGCCTTTTTTTTCTGTTTTTACGTATGTGAATTTATAAAACGTAAAAAACTAAATCTGTCACTGATTTTTCATCCCATAAGTTCCGTAAAAAGTGGAATTCCTCTTCATCTTTTTATTGTCATCATCTTCTGTATTGTGGGATTTATCCTTACTGATATCAGCCAGTTCAATCATATTTTCTATTATTTTGATGAAAATAATATTTATCATCGAAACACTTTTTACCCTTTGAGTGTTGCCATAGGTTTCTTACCATGGCTTATAACTTTTTCAATGTTTATCCAGCACAAAAAACATCTTGAAAAAAATGTCTTTATTTCTATTTTCATTTATTTTTCTTTTCCGTTTTTTGGCTTGGTCTTAATTCTCCTTGTTTACGGTTTTTCATGGATTAATATTTCCTTTGGAATTGGCGCAATACACCTTTTCTTTTCTTCGATAAAATTGATGGAACTGGAGTTCTATTCTGAAAGTCGGGATTCTTCAGTTTTGAGCCCCGTCTACAAAACTGTTAATACCTCGGAGGGTAATCAGAAAAGAATTATAAAAAATCGAATATGGCAGACTCTTTCTATAAGTCTTGCAGGAATTATTCTGATACTTGTAATTGTCGGAATTACAGGCATAGCACTTCCAGAAAGAACCTTAATAATTAATCAGCCATATACGAATAATAATTCCTCTGAATCAGTCTGCATAACTTTTGTAAGAAATGCAGAAAAACACTGGGTTGACGAAGAAGATCCTGACAGAACCGGCGCCCAGTACGATGGTGTTATTTACAACAATATGACAAGCACAATTATTTCCGACTGGAATTTTACGATTGCCCTTCCAGCAGAAGGCTGCTCGGTAGATCCTGGTCCATGGAACGGAACCTTTACATTATCAAAAGGCTTTTTAAAAGCTAAAAAACCTCGCGCTGGTGATAAGGAAAATATTCACGGAGAGGATTTTTACACCATAACACCATTAAAAACTCTTGGTTTCGGCTGTATTATGTACACTCCACATGACTATCAGCCGCTTTCAGAAACAATCACTTTTACATATTCAGGCATGTTTAAGCCTTTCTTAAATGTTCTTTTTGATGTTTTTCTCGCCCTTCTTTCTGTGATATTAATAATTTCAACGACACTTACAATTGTTGAAGGAAAACTCATAAGTGTCGAAGAAGAAAACAGAAAGCTTGAAAACACAGTAAAAGAACGTACAAAAGAACTTGAAGAAGAAAAGAACCGTTCAGAAAGACTTCTTTTGAATATCCTTCCAAAAGAAATTGCAAAGGAACTCACTGCCCATCCTGACCGTACACTAGCTAAAGAATATCCAAACGTTACGGTTCTTTTTACCGACATTGTTGGATTTACAAAAATAAGCAGTTCCATGAACGCAGAAGAAGTCGTTACCATACTCAATAAATTGTTTTCCATGTTTGATGAAAGAGCTCAGCGTGAGGAAATCGAAAAAATCAAGACAATTGGAGACTCTTACATGGCAGCAACTGGTCTTACACAGGAAAATGGAAATGACGGAGCAGAAAAAATGATTCGTTTTGCTCAGGGTCTTCTGGAAGATGTCCACACATTTAACAAATCTTCTCCTGTAAAACTCCAAGTCAGACTAGGGATAAATTCTGGTCCTCTTGTTGCCGGCGTAATCGGAAAAACAAAATTTATCTATGATATATGGGGTGACACAGTAAACGTAGCAAGCCGAATGGAAAGTACCGGAGTTCCGATGAAAATCCATGTAACAGAAACTACAAGAGAGCAGACCGCAAATCTTTTCTCATACAACAAAAATACAGAAATTGATGTAAAAGGAAAAGGTATGATGAAAACTTACTTTTTGTAAAAGCTTTTTAGATTATGCTATAATAGCATTATGATTAATAATTACACTTCTCTTGCACGCGCCCTGGTAGATCTTTTTGGAAATTCAGTGGCAATTACCCAAACTGACAGACTCCGCGGCGGTGATATAAACAAAGCCTATGCTCTTACTTTAAATACCGGCGATAAAATTTTTATGAAGGCAAACGCCAAAAATAATGCAGATTTTTTTACAGCTGAAGCAGAAGGCCTTTCTGCGATTGCAAATACTCACACAATCAAAACTCCAAAAATTTTGTGCACTGGAACAGATGACGGTGAAGATGTCGGCTATAGTTTTCTTCTATTAAGCTACATTCAAAGCGGGGAGAAAGATAAAAACTTTTGGGAAAGTTTTGCCAGAGAACTTGCCGCAATGCATAAGGCAGATTGCCAAAATTCCTCTTTTGGCTTTTCACAGGATAATTTTATAGGTGCCCGTCCGCAAAAAAATACGCCTGTAAACACATGGATTGATTTTTTCAGGGAAAATCGCCTTGTCCCTCAATTCCACGATGCAGATTCCTATTTTACCACGTCAGATCGCGAAAAAATTACAAAACTTCTGGATAACCTTGATCACTTTCTTATTGAACCAGAAAAACCTTCCCTCTTACACGGAGACCTCTGGGCAGGAAACATTATGTGTAATTCTGAAGGTCAAACAATTCTTATTGATCCGGCCTGTTACATCGGGCATCGAGACGCAGACCTTGCTATGACACAGCTCTTTGGCGGTTTCCCAGAGGAGTTTTACCAAGCCTATAATATGGCTTACCCACTACAGCCCGGCTACGAAGAACGCCGTGACTTATACAATCTATATCAGCTCTTAAACCATCTGAATCTTTTTGGACCAACTTATCTAGAACCGGTTTTGAGCATTGTAGATGAGTATGTATAACATTAATAGAACAAACAAGAATTTTATAATATAATTTTTTCAAACTCAATTATTATAAGGACCCCCAAATGGCAAAATTTATTTCCTGGAATATAGATTCATTGAACGCTGCTCTGACTTCAACTTCTGCAAGAGCCATTCTATCTCAGGACGTACTAAAAAAGATTGCAACCTATGATGCAGACATAATCGCAATTCAGGAAACAAAACTGCCGGCCGAAGGCCCTTCAGATAAGCATGTTGAACTTTTAAAATCCTACTTCCCTTCTTACAATTTTGAATGGGTTTCTTCCATTCCGCCTGCAAAAAAAGGCTATGCTGGAACTATGATTTTATACAAGGAAGGCCTTAAAGCCGAAAAGCTTGTCCCAAAATTGGGTGCGCCAGATACAATGGATGATGAAGGCCGTCTTATCGCCCTTGAATTTGATAATTTCTATCTTGTAAACGTATATACCCCAAACTCTGGTGACGGGCTCAGACGCCTTAAGGAACGCCAGCAGTGGGATGCCCTATATGCAGATTATCTTTCTTCCCTTGATAAAAAGAAGGCAGTAATTGCCTGCGGTGATTTTAACGTTGCCCACAAGGAAATCGACCTTGCAAATCCTGCCAGCAATCATTTTTCTGCCGGCTTCACAGATGAAGAAAGAGAAGACTTTACAAATCTTTTAGGCAAAGGTTTTACAGACAGCTTCCGTTTTATTCACGGTGATATAAAAGACGTTTATTCCTGGTGGGGACAAAGAATTAAAACCAGCAAGATTAATAATTCGGGCTGGCGTATTGATTACTTTATTGTCAGCGACCGAATCAAAGATAAGATTAAAAAATCAGAAATGATTGATTCAGGCCCAAGACAGGATCATACCCCTATCCTTCTGGAAATAGAGCTCTAATCAGAACTCTATTTATTAAATTATATTCCTAGAATAATTTTTACCAGAAGCAGAGTCAGAACAAAAATGACAAGAGGCTTTACGATTTTTACGCCTTTTGTCATTACAAGTCCAGAGCCTACATAATTCCCCAGCATATTACTTACAGCTGCAGCAATTCCAAGCGGAATTAAAACCTGGCCATTCAATAAAAATACGACCAGGGCTGCGATATTTGTAGAAAGATTGATGACTTTGGTATGGGCATTTGCCCTTTTTATTGAAAATCTTGCAAAGACTGAAAATGCAATTATCAAAAATGTACCGGTTCCCGGGCCGTAAAGACCATCATAAATCCCGACCAAAAAGGCAGAAAGCATCACCACGAAAAAAGTCTTAAAATCATATTTGATATTGTCACTTTCATTTGGACGAAAAATCCTTCTGTTCAAGACACAGAATGCCGCAATCGGAAGAACTACCAGCAGAAGCGACTTTAAAACCGTCTCGCTGACCAGAAGCGAAAGTTTTGCCCCAATAGCAGAACCCGAAAATCCAAAAAATACCGAAGGAATTGCAAAGCGTGCTATCACAAGTTTTTGTCTGATAAAGCGGACAGTAGAAAGAGTTGTTCCAAACGCAGATGAAAACTTATTTGTACCGATTGCCGTATGAATAGGCAATCCTGCCAGAAGATAAGCCGGCAAAGAAATCAATCCTCCACCACCAGCAATAGAATCAACAAACCCCGCAAGAAAAAGCATGGGGCAGACAATCAAAAAACTAGATGCAGACATGTGCATATATTATCAGAAAAATCATTCAACTGCATTATATAATGCCAATCTTGTGCAAAGCACTGATGATTTAATTAGTGATGATGCTGTTGTAAATTTTATATTTAAGGGTTCAAAAGCAGGCTACGGAAGAAAATAAAAAGAATCTATAAAATATAGCAAATGCCAGAAGAAACTAATGAAGTAAGTTCTGCTATGCATACATAAAATCCGGCAAGGTCACCGCTAATACCGCCGAAGTGTTTCTTACTCATACTATAATAGTAAAGGAAACAAAGTAATATTGCTGCGAATGGAATTAATGATTTTATTCCGGCAAGGAAACTCATAGCCCAGAGCCCTGCAAGCAGCTGAATACATAAAATCACAATTACAAAAAGAGAACTTTTGGTTTTACTTTCAGTAGTAAGCATTCCGTCTGGTCTGGCTTTTGGGAAAATCAATACACTCAATCCGCTCAGGCAGCGTGAAATATAAAAACTGAAGCAGACGCTGATTACTAAATTCAAAGATTTTTCCTTTACCAGTGATAAAAATGCCAGAGCCAGAAGGATGTATACAGAAAAACTGATTACAGCAAAGGCTCCTACGTGCGGATCTTTTAGGATTTCAAGTTTTTTCTGACGGTCTCCGTAAGAATGAAGGGCATCCATTGTGTCTAAAAATCCGTCCAGATGAAAGCCTCCCGTTATTAAAACCGGAATAACAAAAGCTATCAGAGCAAAATAAAGACTATTCGAGGCAAAAATGTCTCCTGCCACCGCCTGCGCAGTCAGCACTCTAAAATACAAATTAAACCAACCCCACTCGGCAGCACCGATTACCGCCCCAACCCAAGGGAAAAAGCAGAGATGATATTTCATATCGTCTGAAGCCCAGTTAAAGCGGGGAACAGGGATTTTTGAATAAATAGAAAAAGCGACTGTAAGAGATTTTAAAAACTGGCAGACGGCACTCACGATTTTCATTTTAACTCCACGGGAATTCCCACTACCACTTCATATACTTTATCAGAGATTTTTGCAAGTTCACAGTTAATTTTTCCAAGTGCACGTATATAGCTTTGTGTTGCCTCATCATATTGGACAGAATCTTCAAAAATGTTATTGGTAACAATTACAAGATTTTTCAGAATAGAAGAAAGACTTTTTACACCCGCAAGGATTTTTTCCACTACTTCATCTTCAGATTTTTGCTTACCAGAGAGACCATCAAACATTTCGTTGGCACAAAGATTAGACATGCATTCTAAAAGAGCCGAAGAAGAAGCTGGCAAAGTGATTTTTTCTAAATTCCTAGCTTCTTCTATGGTTTTAAATCCTTTACCTTCCCTCATCTTCCTGTGACGGGTAATTCTCTTCTGCGCGTCAGCGTCATCTTCACGCGCCATCATAGTCGCAATGTAATATTTATCCCCATCTGGAAATTCAGTCAGTAGTTTTTCTGCAAAAGCTGACTTT
This sequence comes from Treponema sp. C6A8, assembly GCF_000619925.1. GTDB lineage: Bacteria > Spirochaetota > Spirochaetia > Treponematales > Treponemataceae > Treponema_D. The sequence continues at coordinate 24,187 of NZ_JHVB01000014.1, forward strand.
CCGCTGGCACTTCCACCATAAACAAGATAAATCACTTTGACTTCCTCTTATACTGCCCTACTCCAGAATCGCCGAACCTTAATGCCTTATTGTAAACTTCCAGGGCAGTTCTCAGAAGACCTGTCATCATTACAGCGCCAGAACCTTCTCCGAGTGCCATAGCCCCATCAATCAAAGGAGAAAAATCTGCTCCAAGCTCAGCACAGATTTTTTCAGCCAAAGGCTCGCGACTTCTATGTGACGGAATCAAATAATGACCTGCATCTTTTTCCATTTTTACTGCCGCCAAAGCCGCTGTTAAACTGATGGCTCCATCAAGGATTACTGGAAGTCCAACTTTTTTAGCTCCGAGATAAACTCCTACCATTCCGGCAATATCAAAGCCACCCACGCATTCTAAAACTTCATGGGCAGATTTATTATATAAATCATATTTTTTTATCGCAGCATCAACTACACAGATTTTTCGTTGCAAACCTTGGTCAGAAAGTCCTGCTCCTCTCCCGCAAACTTCTTCTGCACTCAAGCCTAAAAGTCCGGCTGCAACTGCAGCACTCGTCGTCGTGTTCCCAATTCCCATTTCACCAATGCAGACAGCATCATATTTTTTTTTGCAATCCTCAGCAAGTGAAATGCCAGTTTGAATGGCAGACTGGCATTCCACCCAGGTCATAGCTGCTTCCTTAGCAAAATTACGAGTCCCGGCACGAATTTTTCTGTCTAAAACATCAGGAATTTCTTCTGTAACTGCAATTCCCATATCAACAGCAAGCACATCAATTCCAAGAGCCTTAGCCATAACTCCTGCAGAAGTATTCCCTTCCGCAATATTTCTGGCACAAATTGCCGTGACTTCCTGTCCCGACTGACTCACACCTTCTTCAACAACTCCGTTATCAGCGCATAAAACAAGGAGAGCGACCTTATCCAGCTTTGGGTAAATAGAATTTTGAATCACACCAAGTTTAGCCGTCAATTCTTCGAAACGTCCCATGCTATCAAGCGGTTTTGAAATACAATCCCAGTTTTCCTTAATCTGATTGAAAATCGATTTACTCATTGTCTGCCGCCTTTTTCCCGGAAAGTCCAAGAATTTTATAGATTGCAGTCATATCAAGACTTTTACGAAGAGTATCTGCGAGCAAATCATACTGAGCTTCCTTGAAAGCATTAAAATTCTGCTCGCGACTACCAGTCTCCACTCCCAGAACCACGCCTTTCTTTTCTGCAAGTGCCTTTGCAAAAGACCAGGCAATATCGCCCGCATCGAAAAATCCGTGAATATAAGTTCCGAGCACATTGCAACTACCAGTATCCACCGCGCCGGCAGAAGGCAGAGTCACACCGGAATGTGCATCTTTCACGCCCCAGACGGCATTTTTTATCTCATTACCGCTCTCATCCAGGCTTTTTCCCGCATGGATTTCATATCCTGTCACAGTTTTTCCATTCAAAAAGTCAAAAAATCCGCCCGCGCCTTCAATTTTACGGCTAACCTGAGTCGTTACTTTTTCCCCTTCAAGCTCCGTAGTCAGCTTCAAAAGACCAAGACCTTCTTCACGACTACCAGATTCCACTTCAACGCCCGCCGGGTCACTAACCCATTCACCAAGCATCTGAAAACCGCCGCAGATTCCCATCACGACCCCGCCGCCACCGGCAAAGTCAGTCACCGCGTCAGCAAGGCCGCACTCTTTAAGCCAGCGCAAATCACCAATCGTATTCTTGCTGCCCGGAAGAATAATCATATCAGGGGAAAGAGATCTGAGTTCCGACGTCTTATCAATATAGGAAATCGAAAGTCCCTGACCCGCAAACTGGTCAAAAACCGAAAAGTCGCTGAAATTGGAAATATGAGGCAGCCGAATTACGCAGATTTTGACGCCCGCGCCGGCAGGAGACACTGAAGCCCCGGCAGGAGACACACTTCCAAACCTCTCCGTCAAACTATCCTCATCATCAAGGCTCACCTTCATATAAGGCACCACACCAGTCACCGGCGCCCCGCCCCGAGCCTCAAGCTCCCGTAAGCCCGGCTCCAGCAGCGAAACATCCCCGCGGAACTTATTAATCACAAGCCCCTTCACTCGCGCCCTCTCGCTCTCTGTCAGCAAATCCAGCGTTCCCAAAAGCTGGGCAAAAACCCCGCCCCGGTCAATATCGCCCACAAGAAGCACCGGCGCATCCACCATCTCGGCAAGCCCCATGTTCACAATGTCATTTTCCCTAAGGTTAATTTCAGCAGGACTTCCCGCCCCCTCAATCACGATGACATCCTTTTCCTCACTCAGCTGCCTGAAGGCCTCCACCACCTCCGGCACCAGCCCCTTCTTATATTCAAAATAGTCGCGAGCATCCATATTCGCCACGACCTTTCCTTTCACAATCACCTGCGATTTTCTGTCGCTTGTCGGCTTAAGCAGAATGGGGTTCATCAGCACATTAGGTTCAATCCCCGCCGCTTCCGCCTGCATAACCTGCGCACGCCCCATCTCAAAACCGTCCGCCGTCACAAAAGAATTGAGCGCCATATTCTGAGATTTAAAAGGCGCCACCCGCCAGCCGTCCTGCTTCAAAATCCTGCACAGCCCCGCCACCAGAAGGCTCTTCCCCGCACTGGACATGGTACCTTGAATCATTATTAACGAGGGGGAAGCCTTTCCCTTACCGAAAATCGAAGAAGCGTTAAAACCGACAGTCCGTCGTGACTGTCGGTTAGCTTCATCGATAGAACGGTTCGGCAAGCTATGCTTGCCGCGCGTAAGCACTTCGTTGCTCGCCACCCCTTCAACTAGGCACGAGCAAAGCAGGTGCGTATGCTCGTGGCCCCCTAAAACCCCCGGAAAATCTATCTTCAATCTCGCCGTCTCCGGCTCAAATTCATCATCCTTTATCCCGTAAAGCCCCTGAATAAAATTCCCGCAAAAAATCTCATCCGGCTTACCAGTGCGCACAATCTTCCCGTCGCCCACGCAGACAACAAAGTCCGCCACCGCCTTTACCAGCTCCAGCTCATGAAGGCTCATAATCACAGCCTTCTTTTCCTCTTTGGCAAGCCTTTTAATCACGCGGATTAAATCAATTTTATAGCGCATATCAAGAAAGGAAGTCGGCTCATCAAGAATAATAATCTCTGTGTCCTGGGCAATCGCTCGGGCAAGCATAATCCTCTGCTTCTGACCGTCACTCAGCTTACAAAACTGCTTTTCAGAAAGCTCTTGAGCTCCCACAATCTTAATCGCACGTTCTACCCTGGCCTTATCCTCTTCTTTCAAAAGTCCAAGATGCCCCGTGTAAGGATAGCGGGCACTTTCCACCACCTCCCGGCAGCTCATAAATTCCGGCTTGATTTTTTCAGTCATCACCATAGAAAGGTGGCGGGCACTTTCAAGTTCGCTGAAGTCTTCTGCATCCTTCCCCAGTACAAAAATCTTTCCGCCCAAGGCCTCCAGTTCACGAGTAAGAGTCTTTAATATTGTAGATTTTCCGCTGCCGTTTGGGCCAATCAGGCAAAGAATTTCCCCTGCCTTTACAGCAAGGCTAACTCCGCCCACAACAACTTCTTTTTCATATCCCGCAGCAAGTTCAGAGGTTTTCAGTATATATTCAAAGTTATTATTATTTTCCATACTTAATACAAATTACGCATTCCGACGCCAAAAACCCAGCGGCCGTCCCTTACCATTGTGTCTAAATTGTGATTTTTCCTCCATTTCCATTCGTAAAAAACTCCAGTTTTCAAACGAATATCTGATTTACCAATGTTTATAAGGGAAAGCCCCAATTTAAGATTTAAAGTTTCATAAATGTTTTCATCTTTTGTAAAATCCTTGTCGGTATATTCTGTTTTATCTGGTTGTATATTATTCTGACTTACATCATTCTGATGAATTCTGTTATATGTAAAGCGGAAAGATGTTGCCAGCATATTAAAAAAACCGAACATTATTGTAACATCCAGATAATTGTCCGAGAAAGCAAAATCGTTATAGGACATTTTATATCCGGCTGTCCTTATGGCAGAGTCATTATAAGAATATGAGCGATAGTTTATATCTGTATTAAGCCAGCCAAAATAAATCGGAGCGTACAGAACTTCTAAATGTGCAGAAAAGAAACTTCCGACAGGCGTATAAAGAGTTCCAGAAAAATAAGGTCTAAAAATATTTGTGTACTGATTCTGTTCACAATCACGATACCTCATATTTTCATTAAATAAGTCCAGATAAGGATATCCGTAATGTAAATCTACCATTTCATATCGATAGTTTAGTCCTGGTTCAAGAGTAAAATAACTTGAATTATTTTTCTTTGATTTGAATTTATATGCCAGAGGAACTATTTTAAAATCAAATGCAGTATCTTTTCTATTATAAAATACATAGTTTTCGCTTACGGTAACTTCATTGTCCTTATCTGTATAAAGTGAACTGCCGTAATTAAACAAAAACTTGGAAGAAAGCCATTCATCGGCTGTCCAGTTGTAGCGGAGATTAAAATAAGTAATGCTTCCGTTATTTGTAGGTTCGCAGCCCAAATCAAATCCAAATGGAAGATTATGGATAAAAGAAATAACCTTTATAAAGAGATTATCATTTTTTTTATCATCTTCCTCAACATTAAGAGATTCTTCAATCGGAAGGTTTGCCTCCTGCGAAAAAAGCTTTGAAAAAGAAAGAATTAACAGAAAAACAATGTTGAGTTTTTTGAACTTCTTAAGAGAACTCTGAGCCATGAAATCATTATATCATAATATTCAATAATGATTTACTTTTGATTGGTATTAAACTCCATGAAAATCGTATTTGTCTCAAAAGAATAAACATATTTAAAGTTATCTGTCAGTTTCAGGGCAAACCAGGTTCCAAGGTTGGCAAGTCTGTCTACTTCTTTGGATTTATTGAGGGCTGCAATACGCTTTCCTACATCATATTTAGGGCAGTTGTCCTGCAAGCGGATAATGAGTTTATTTTCCGAGAAGACTGCGCGAACATCTATCAAAGGAGAACGTTTTTTATTCATAGGAAAACCGTATTTTACAGTGTTAGAAGCCATTTCCTCAAAACAAACTGCCGCCCTGTTTCCGATTTTTTCATCAATTTTGTGACCGTTACAGAAGGTGCTTATCATTTCTGTTGTTAAAGAAACATCTTCCATATTCCTTATATCCAAAGCGATAATATCTCCTGGCGGAATCTGGAATTCATCTGGAAGATTAAGATAATCTTCTGCTTTTGGTCTGAAATGCTTGGTTTTTATTACATAATAGAACCAGATACTTACCAGTGAAAGTAAATCACTTAATGTGTAGCAGAGTAATACTCCGTAAACTCCGAATAAGACACCAAGTACAAGGCTGCTGACAATCGGGAATACAACGGTTGATGTGATAATCATAATCCTCATGCTGCCCATTTTCTGAATCCTCTGCAAATAACTAATTCTTGAACGAACAAGTGCCTGCAAGGGTGTTTGAAGGGCAACACCGATTATCGTAATCCAGATAAAATGAGTAAGCTGACCTCCCTCCGGCGAATAGAACTTTGCAATCTGGTATGAAAGAGTTATGAGAATAAAGCTGACTGCGCCGCAGAATATTGCGCAGGTTGAATGAACCTTTTTTCCAAGAATATACTCGGCTTCGGCATTTTTTTCTCCATAATATATTCCTGTAAGTAGGCCTACAGTATCTGCAAGTCCAACCGCAAAAATTTCTGAAAGCTCGCAGATGTTTCCGCGGACAGACATAGCAGACATGGCCATTGTACCGCCGTAAAACAAAACAAGCTTGTTTACAAAAACAGGACGGATAACATTACCTAAACGTCGCCATGCCTTTTCTGTTCCGTAAGAAAGCCAGTTGAAGAACTCTTTGATATTTGTCTTTAATCTTACAAAGTGAAGGTAATGAGATTTGCTCGCAAAATGAAAGATCAAAATTATAAGACGAGCATATCTTGAAACAGAAGATGCCAGGGCAATTCCAAAAAGCCCCAGGTTCATTTTTACAGCAAGGAAATCCAGAGCAATATCCATTACGGCATCTATGTTTGAAGAAATTACTACGCGTTTACGTCCGTTATCAATTTGAAGAGCAGGAGCCAATACGGCACAAAGGATAAAGGCTGGTATACCAAGACCAATTCCGCGCACGTAGTCTGAAACTCCGGTAAGAAGAACCGCATCTTTTCCCGAGGCACCAAGAACCGTGGCGATTGCATTTGATCCAAATACGACACCAGCCATTGAAAGCAGCGAGAAGATAGCTGAAATATAAAAGGTAGTACAGAAAATGCGGTTATATTCCTGTACATTTCCACGTCCAAGTTCCTGAGAACAGATTGTAGACATGCCGGTTGCAAAAAGTCCAAAGAAAATTGCAATAATGCTGAAAATCGGGTAAGCAATACCAAAAGCTGCCATTTCTTCTGAAGACATCATACGGCTTACAACAATACCGTCAATCAGCACACTTCCTACAGCCGAAAGTTCAATAAAGGAAGCTGCCAGAAAGTTATCCATGAATATTTTGTTGATAATATTCCAACGGTTAGAACTATTCTTCTTCATCCTTTAAATTATAACATCAATTCTTAGTTTTATATAAAAAATATGAAGATTTACCTTTTTATCTCAATATGGCAAAAGCCGTTTCAGCCGCATAACAAAGCAGCATAATAATTCCCTCTACCCTTCCTATCTGTTTTTTTGTAATTGAAAAAATCCATACAAGAATACTGATAAGAATCAAAACTGCCATATCATAAACTGATGCCGCATTAACACTGACCGGATGAATTGATGCAGAAATACCCAATATAAATAGAAGATTAAAAAGATTTGAACCAACTACATTACCAACGGCAAGATCAGTTTCTCCTTTTTTCGCAGCAACGATTGAAGTTACAAGCTCGGGAAGTGAAGTTCCAACAGCAACTACCGTAAGACCGATAAGAGTCTCTGTCATTCCAAAAAAACGGGCAATATTCTGGGCGCTATAGACAACAGCTTTACCGCCCGCAGTAATACAAATAAGTCCAAGAATAATAAAGAGAATACACTGCCAGAGAGGAAGTGATTTTATGCCGTCATCCTCAACAGGATTTTTTTTGGCATCAAAAATAAGGTAAATAATATAAAGCACAAAAACAAACAGAAGGCTCAATGCAAGTGCGCGACTAACAAATCCTGCATTATCACTCATATTAATAGAAAGGAAATTACCACTTATAAGAACTGGCAGCGAAACAACCAGAAAAACTGCAATTGTTGAAAGAATAGAAAAAGGAAAGTCCCTCTTAATTATTACAGAATCAACTGGCACACTGTGAATTACCGCACAAAATCCCAGAACACCAAGAAGATTAATCAGATTTGAACCGACAACATTACTGACCGCAATCTCATTTGAGCCAGCAAGCGCTGCCGAAGTACTTACAGCAAGTTCCGGCATGCTTGTCCCCAGAGCTACTATCGTAAGTCCGATAATCAGCGATGGAACCTTAAAAATACGGGCAAGTGCAGAACTTCCGTCTACAAAAACATCAGCACCCTTAACCAAACCGACAAAACCTATTATCAAAATTGCAATATTTAAAAAAATCATTTCTAACTCCAGGCAATCTATATTCGCAATTTATATAATTTCAGTCAATAATCCTGCAAAGAGGGTTCCCTTATCCCAAAAATAATACTTGATTTTATAATTTAACAATGTTATATTATCATTGTTATATCAACAAGGAAACTGTTATGAGAAACGCGAATCCAGATATTATTCCACTTATTAAAAGCAAAACTCTAGAACTGCTCATGGAAAAAAATCCTGACAGTATAGGAATGCGTGATATAGCTGCCTGCTGCAAGGTAACTGCAACTACAATTTATCACTACTACAAAGATAAAGAGGCGCTGTTTCAGTCTATTGGGCTGGACTGTCTTAGGGAATTGAACCAACGGATTGTAAAGAATGCAGAAGAAAAACAAAAACCCCGCGAAAAAATTCTTGCTGCGATAAATGCCTTCCGTGACTGGTGTTTTGAAAATCCCAGACGCGCCTTACTTGTCATGCAGGGAATAAAAAGCGCAGATGATGCAAGTCCTGAAATTATAGAAGAATTTTATGTTTGTAACCGAACAGGTGAAAGCCTTCTTAAATCAGCTATTGCCGAAGGAGATGCACTTTCAGACAACCCGCGCCTTGATGTAGGACTTCTTGTTTTCGGACTTTGGGGCTGTATAGAATCAGTTATTCTTAAAAAAAGTGATGTTGAATATTGGGAAGACGGCAAAACTTATACAGACCGCTTTATCAGTTTATGGATGAAAAGCATATTTAAGGAAGAATATTAAATTTCAAAAATAAAGAGAGGTTCAAAATGAAAAGATTTTCGTTGATTTGTCTGATTTTCTTAGGCGCAATAAGCGCTTTTGCACGTGAAATTAAAATTTCGGTATTACCAGGCCAAAACTGGAGCAGTAAGCACAGTCCTCAGTTTGCAATCTGGCTTGAAGATACAGAGGGTAATTACATAGAAACTCTTTATGTCACAGAAAAAGCCAGTAAAAAAAGCTGGATTTTTGCACCAAAAGAAGGTCGTCCCGAATCGCTTCCAATATGGTATCACTCTTCAAAAAAAGATTTTATAAAAGGCCAGGAGAAAAATGCAATTTTGCCACTCGATGCAGTTACCGGGGCAACACCTAAAACAGGAATTCAGCTTTCCAAAACTATTCCAGATAAGCCTTGTATAATTAAGGCAGAGTTTAATGTGAGTTTTGACTACAACGATACCTACACAAAATCAAATTCATCGGTTAACGGTCAGCCTTCAGTCCTTTATGAGGCAAAAATTTCTGAAAATGCAGATGAAGAAATATCACTTACATATTCCGGCACAGGCTCTGTCGATGGCACTGACGGCAAGATCTATAAAACCACTCCGGGACTTACCACAGCGATATCAATCATAAAAAGCATAATTCTTAAAGTCTTGTAGTAAGCTTTCCAATGAATTTGAGTTTTTCTGATTTAGCAAGCTGACTTGGATTTGTACCGGGAAGATTAAGAGGAACAGGCAAACCTAACTCTTCGTAGTATTTCTTCCAATAATCAGAAATTTCATTTTCACCATCACCGAACTTCATTGGAATTGTATCAAAAATAGGAAGTATTTGGGCAATATACTGAGAACAATAAAACTTTTCATTATCAGGATAAAAGCTGTGATTATACTCGGCGCCCAAATATCTTTCTGCCTGCTCTTTGATGCTTTTTGCATCAATAACAGGATAGCGATAAATAAAAACCTCCAGTTTACCTTCTGACAAATAGTCTTCAAGCTTCTGTTTAGCAACCCCACGCTTTCTTGTTGCATGATAAATCATACCATCAAAATAAATTCCAACATGACTGTAATCTTCAGTTGTTTCGATAATTGCTTTTGAGAAATCTGATTCGTCACTCATAAACAAGAGATCACCGTTTTGTAATAAGGTTTTTTCCATTTACTACCCTATAGTAAATTTATTATAGCATAACTATCAGAAATCACACTTATATTATAGAAAAGTCCCAAATTATTTGTTATATGCCTGATTAAGAAACTGATTTTCTATTCGCTTCATGATATATTGTTTTTGGCGAGCAGGAGGAGTACCGATGCTAACAACTTATGTTATCTATTCATTATGTATTGTGCTTTTGATCTGGGGCGGAAAATTTGCCGGATTTAAAAGCAGTCAGTTTCATGGAGATTCTTCTTCACTTGAAGTAACAAAGGCTTTGCGCGGTTTTGCGGCAATTGGTGTTATTATTCATCATATTGCCCTGGAACAGGCTTTCCAGAAAGCAAATGGAAGCGGAAATCCCGGTGAACTAGCAATCTTTTTGAATGCCGGTTACCGCTTTGTAGCAATCTTCTTTTTCTGTTCAGGCTATGGACTTATAAAAAGCATTCAATTGAAGCCTGATTATCTTAAATCCTTCATCAGAAAACGTGTAATTAATTCTATGGTAATCCCATTCTATGTCAGCATTGTAATTTATGCTGTCTTCCGCTATGCGATGGGAGAAAGACTTGCCCTTCCTTTGTGGATTTTGAACTTTTCCGGTTTTACCATGATGAATAATTATGCCTGGTATCCGGTTGTGGCTGTAATTCTTTATGTCGCCTTTTACTTGTGTTTTAACTACATTAAAAATGAAAAAGTTTCTTTTACTTTGATTGCGCTTTTGATTCTTTTTATGGGGCTGATTTTCTGCGTGAACGGCCACTTTGTCTGGTGGACTGCAGAGAAAAACTGGTGGCTGGACTGGAATTGCGAACTCCATCAAAAATGGTGGACCGGACACAATGTCTGGTGGTTCTCAGGCGAATGGTGGGTAAACTCTTCCCCTGCCTTTTTTGTCGGCATGCTTTATGCCCGCTTTGAAAAAGAAATCCGAGCCTGGTTTCAGAAACTTTATTGGCTGAAACTTGCAGGCATTCTTATTATCATGCTTGGATTTTATCTGCTTACCAGTCTTGCTCTTGAAAAATTCGGTTATTGGACAGAATACAGCGGACAGGGAATTGGAACTTTAAATAAGCTGATTACTTATTTTATGCAGATTCCGGAATCTATGTGGCTTTGCGTAACGCTTTTTGTAATTATGCAAAAATATTATGTTACAAACCCTCTTGCAAGATTTTTTGGAAACCTTTCATTCGAAACTTATATGATGAACCTGATTGCAATTACAGTCTGCCGCGTTTTTCTATATACAAAAGAGACTATTAAAATCCCATTTGGAATGGAACCTTTTTACTGGACAGGAAGAATAAATCTGCTTGTTTATGCACTGTCAGTGTTTGTTTTGTCTGTAATTCTTGGTGTAATTTACAGAATGATTTATAGAAAGATTTATGTAAAATAACGGAGAGAACAAATGGATTTTCTAATTTATAATACTTCCTGTCTTAGCATTAATTTGGTTGATAGTTTCCATAATACAATTTTACAGGACAAATAAAGAATATCAAATTATCACAAATGCTTATAAAGTGATTCTGCAATGCCGTCATTGTTGTTATCCAGCGTGATTTCGTCGGCAATTGCCTTTACTTCGGCGGTGGAGTTTCCCATTGCTACACCGATTCCTACATATTTGAGCATACTGATATCATTCTGTGCGTCTCCAAAGGCAATCATTTCTTCTGAAGTAATTCCTAGCTTTTTGAAGGCAAAGTCAATTGCCGTAGCTTTATCAATTCCCTTTGCTGTATATTCATAATACCAGTCTGCAGTAAACATACAGTTCAAATCATTTATAAAAGGGGCCTGCATTTCTTTGTAATGAGCTTTCAGATAGGCTGGATCCCCAGCAGTCATAATTTTTTCTACCGGGAAATCAATAAATTCAGCCATATCAGCTTTTTCACACAAAAGATAACCGTTGCCGCGACATTCATATTCAACAATATTGAAGGGTTTACCCTTCCAATCGATTGTGCATCCAAAGACGTTATCAGTGAACATATAATCACCTTTTGCTATGATAGGCGTAACTTCAAACTTTTTGATGTTTTCTAAAACCGCTTTTGCCTGTTCAACACTTATTGGATTTGAAAAAAGAAGTTCTCCCGTCTGGCAGTCAACAACACGAGCTCCATTATAACAAATGAAAATTCCATGATTTTTATCCATTACAAGTTCTCGAGCAAATTTATAAAGCCCTTTTTCTGGCCGACCGCTCGCCAATGCAAGCCGCACCCCACTTTTTTGTGCCTTCAGTAAAGCATCCCGTGTTTTTGGAGTAATAATTTTTTCATCATTTGTCAGAGTTCCATCAATATCCAGAAGAATTACTTTAATCATAATCTTTATTTTCCCCTATTTAAGTATAATCTAACCCACCCGGCAGAAACCGTTTTTATTTCTCCGTCCCGAAGAGCTTTAAATTCAGTCTGGTTAATCCTGTGAATTTATTCCATTCATTTTTTGTTGAAAAAGTGATTCCGCTGGAAAGGCCTACATGCCACATCAAATGACGAAACTGTGCCAGAATCAGTTCCAGCCGTGAATATTCACAGCCTGCTGGAGTCTCAAGAAGTTCAGCTGCAGTAAGGCGGTCAAAATAGACATTAATCTTTTTATGAACATAGTCAAGGTAATCAAGAAGCTGATTTTTTGAAATAACAATTGAAGGATCATTTACATAGCCCTGGCGCGATGGATCAATCGCACTAAGATTTTCCGGTATACCAAAAAGTTTTTCTCCCTCGTAAACATAATCACAGGGATTAATAAAAAAACGATCCAATGAATGAAGATAATGGAAAATATATCGCGAATGATTTTCACCGTCGAATACAGTTTCCATATCCGCCATCAAAATCTGGTCTTTTACATTAAGAAAATTAATTTCCTGCTGATTTTTTATCTGTCTGATAATCTCTTCCAACTGCTGCCTCTCTGCTAACAATGAATTGTATAACATATTTTACATAAGTTTTTACTTTATTTCGTCTGTAAATTTATTAAAAAAGTTGGAAAAATCAGTTTTTAATTGTAAAATTTACTTTATAACATGATTTCAATTATTACAAACATTAACAACGCAATTAATACTTTCATATGGGGGCCATTTGGTATTGCGCTTTTGCTTTTAGCAGGCATTGTGCTGACAATGGAAAGGCGGCGCAATGTATTATCTGAAAGATGGACTTGGCCGCTATAAGGGAATGATAGGAATAAGCAAAAAACTTGCCATCCTTTTCTGTATATTTACCCTTCTTGCAAGTTTTGGCATTGGAAATATGAAGCAGCAAATTCTGCGGCTGCGCGCATATCATCGGCATCAGGTTTGCCTTTATGCAACATTTTGAATTCACCCTTGCAGTGAAATTCCCTTTCATCCATTGGGATTCCAACTTTTTCAGCCTCGGCTTTTACTTTTTTGTATGTTGAGTTCAAGAGTGCTGCCGAACCGAAATTAACAATCTTGCCAACCTTATCTTTTGAAAGAGAAGCTACAAAATTGCGTACTTCCGGGTCAATACTAAATGCATAGTAAGAGTTTCCAAGGAAAAGAATATCTACCGGCTCTGTTATTGGAGATGTAAGCGGCAATGCTTCTACACCAAGTTCATTTGCAATTGCTTCTGCAAGACGTTTAGTGTTTCCAGTTTTTGTGTAAAATCTAACTGCGAATTTCATAAAATAAACCTCACTGCTTTTATATTTACCCCGATTGTATTGTATACAATGCTTATTGTCAAGAATTATATTCACATTCATAAAAAAATAATAACTATAATTTCTATTCCTTAAACAAATCTGTTACGTGAAACTGAGTCAAATCTTTTATAACTTCTGCCGCAATCATCATCCCAGCAACAGGAGGAACAAAGGAATTACTGCCAGGAGTCTGTTTTTTTGAAGCCCCCTGGCGAGCAGGAGTTACACCAGAAGTATCTTTAAAATCAGCATCAACCTCATCAATTTTTGGAGAAATTGCAGTTTCAGTTGAGAAAACAACCTTCAATCTTTTGATGCGGCGCTTTTTAAGCTCGTTTCTCATTACGCGGGCAAGCGGACAGACAGAAGTACGTGTAATATCTGCAACCTTTAGCTTAGCCGGGTCAACCTTATTTCCAGCCCCCATGCAGCTGATAACCGGCTTTTTAAGTGTCTTCGCACGAGTGATGATTTCAAGCTTACCGGTCACAGTATCGATACAATCTACAATATAATCATACTGAGAAAAATCAAAGAGATCGGCAGTATCTGGCATGTAGAAGTTCTTCCATTTTGTAACCTTACAGTCAGGATTAATATCATGAATACGCTCTTCAGCAACATCGACCTTGTCCCTGCCGATTGTCGAGCGCAGAGCATATAGCTGTCGGTTCAAATTCGTAAGACAGATTCTGTCATCATCAACAATATCAATTGCACCAATTCCTGAACGGACAAGAGCTTCAACAACATAGCTGCCTACCCCGCCAATGCCAAAAACAATCACACGTGCATTGTAGAGTTTTTCCATATTCTCTTTTCCGAATGTAAGGCATGTTCGTGCAAACTGATTTGTATTCATAAAAATCCCTTTCAAAAAATCTGCCTACTAAGTTTGTAGTTTAATTATATTATATTTTTTACATAAAAAACAAAAGCCAGAAAATACTTATATAGGAATTTTCCTTTTTCTATATAAATTATAACATCAACAAAGATAGTTTCAAATCACAAAACTTGATATTATAAACATATGATTAAGAATATTATTTTTGATATTGGTGGAGTTTTGGTTGCTTTTGAGCCAGTTAGAGTACTCCGCGAAATGGGACTTCCGGAAGAAGAAGTAAAAGTAATTTTTGAACACACTGCAGGTGGCCCATATTGGAAAGAACTTGATCGTGGTGTAATGCAAAAAGAGGAAGTTTTTAATAAAATGCTTTCAACTATTCCATCTGAATATCAGGCTGACGCAAAACGCTTTTTTTCACAGGAAGTTCTTAAAACTGTAAGCTCATTTCCATATTCAGCAGACTGGCTAAAAAACTTAAAGGAACGCGGTTATAAATTGTATCTTCTTACAAACTATCCAGACTGGATGTTTGACTATCACTGGAAAAACGCATTTACCTTTACAGCTTATGTAGACGGAAAGATTGTTTCTGCACAGGAAAAAATTATTAAACCTGACCATACGATTTATCAGGCATTAATCAAAAAATACAATCTTATTCCATCTGAATCTGTCTTTATTGACGACCTTGCTGTGAATGTTCAGGGAGCACGCGAAACAGGATTGAATGCAATACAGTTTACTAATATAGAAGAAACCAAATCAAATCTTGAATCTCTTTTAGGGCAGAAATAAAGATTCTTAATGAAAAACTTGCAGTTAAGAGAGCAAGAGCATTATGTTTTATTCTGTCCCTTATTGAAACTGCCAAGCAGAATGGTATTGCTCCTGAAGATTATCTCAGATGTCTTTTTGAAAAAGCCCCTTATGCTGAAACTGAAAATGACTGGGAAAAACTTCTCCCCTGGAATATTGAAATTACTCCATATAAGATTCGTGGAGAATGGATTTAAATTGTGTATCCGCATAAAAAACTACAAATTATTCATAATTTGATATAAAATAAACATATACGACATTTCCATAAAAGTCTTATACCGACACTTTTTGTCAGCATAAGACTTTTATGCCGGATACGTAGAAATTATGTTATGTGGACGCCCGCACTGGGGCGCTTGGAGATAAAATGGAATTTATAATTTTATTACTTCCTGTCTTAGCTTTAATATGGTTGGTAATTTCTATAATACAATTTTGCAGAACAAATAAAGGAAATGTAGAAAAAAGAAAAGCGTTTAAAAAACAAATTATAATTTCTGCAATTATTATTGTTGTATGGATTGCGGTTATTTTTGGATTTTTATTTTTTATCATGTATTCAATTGCTGTTCACGGAATGTAATATGAAAAAAAACATTGCTATCTTTTTTATTATTATCTCTATATTAGGAATGGTAAGTCTTTTATATTCCGGAATTAAATTTAATATAACGCACCGGAAGTCTGGAATGATATCAGTCGTTGCAGGCAGTAATGAAATAAAAAGTCTTTCAATTGATTTAAAAGAATATCTTCCTTTTGATAAAAACTCTAAAATAAATTATAAAAAATCAAACTTTCAAATAAATGAAAATATTCCTATCCTTGACGGAGCAAGTGCGCTATACCCTGTTTTTTCCGCTATTGCATCTTCTACTTATCCAGAAAAATCAGTTTGTTTCGATGGTGAAAATTTCACTAAAGAAAGTAAAGTTCAAATGAGGAATACAAGAGGCGCTTATAAGGCCATTGTTGATGGAACATCTGATATAATCTTTTGCGCTGCACCTTCAGAAGAGCAGCTATTATATGCGAAGGAAAAAAATATAGAATTAGAGTTTGTTCCTATTGGCTTTGAAGCATTTGTATTCATAGAAAACATAAAAAATCCTGTCAATGACTTGTCAATTGAAGAAATAAAAGGAATATATTCTGGTAAAATTAAAAACTGGAAAAAGGTTGGCGGGACAAATACTTTAATCGCTGCATGGCAAAGAAAGGAAGGTAGTGGTAGTCAAACTGCATTCTTAAACTTTATGAAAGGAGAGCCAATAAACTCAAATCCATTATGCATTTTTTTTGGCAGTCCGATAGGTTATTCCTTTCGATATTATGTAGAAGGAATAACAAAGAATGAGAACGTAAAAATGGTTTCCTTAAATGGAATTGCACCTACAAAAGAAAATATACAAAACGGAAAATATCCAATATCCTCAAATTTTTTTGCTGTTTACAGAAAAAATGATCAAAATGAAAATATAAAAAAACTGATAGATTGGATTATTTCTCCTGAAGGGCAAAGAATTATTGATAATAATGGTTATGTATCATTAAATAAATAAAAAACACATAACATACACTTCAAAGCAGACGCACGGTCAAGCCGTGCGCTGTTTAAGTGCGTAGTTATGTGGACGCCCGCACTAGGGCGCTTTGGAAATTAAATGAAAAGAATTTTTATCTTTTTACTGTTTTTAATATCTGCTCACTGTTATTCGCAACAAATCGTTAGATTAAAAGAAGATATTAACCTTTATGATGAGAATTTTGAAGTCGTAAAGATTTTAGATAAAAACAAAAAAATAAAAGTCTCTCAATATGAGTTTGAATATCATAAAAATAATAATAATAATGAGTATGATTATTATGCTGAATTGGACGATGATTTTCAAGGTTATAGAGTACAAGCTAGTAAATTGATACCAGAAAAGTCAGAAGATATTTTTAATGATGATTTAATAACAAAACCAGGAGATGTATATTTTATTGATGAGTTTTTTCAAGGCTTAAAGTTTCAAGATATTAAGCGAATATATAAATGTTATGAAAACACAATAAAAAAAGCAGAAAAATACAATGATTATAGAGATTGGAAAGAATGCTGCTCATTTTATCAAAAATCCACATATATAACAAATTCTCAAATTTCATTTCAAAATTATTTTTCAAAATTTTTTGGAGAAATAACAAATATTAAAAAAGATAAAGATATGTACGAATTGTATCTTTCATATTATTTTTATTTTGATTATAACCAAAACAGAATACTTAACAATATTAATTTACAAAAAGAGGGAGAAAATACAGTTTTCTATTTAAAGATAGATGGCGATTATATCTCTTTATACTATTCTGATAAAAAGACTCTTATAAATACTTTTATCCGAACAAAAAAGCAGACCCAAAATGAATTCGAAAAATTCCTGAAAACTGAATCCTATATAACTTCAAATATCACCTGGCCCCGACACGCTGACGGCTCCTGCGACTATGATGGAAGCAAAAACACAACAACTCCATCACAAGGAACAAAAGCTGAACTTACTACATCCTTAACGAACATCTCTACAAACAAAAACATGCTTGTTAGAGAAAACCTAAAACTCCGTTCCGGCGAAGCCACCTCAACCCAAGTCCTTGCAGTAATGCAAGCCGGTACAAAAGTAAAAATCCTTGAACTCGGCAAAGCAGAAACAATCGACGGGATTTCTTCGAACTGGGTAAAAGTTGAAGTCCAGGCTGGAGCTAAAGACAAGGAAGGAAAAGATATTAAAAAAGGAATCGTAGGCCGGTGCTATGGTGGTTATTTGAAGTAGAATAAACACATAAAGGTTCGTAGCCGACAAACCGGTCAAGCCGGTTTGCGGTTTAACTCATTGTTATGTGGACGCCCGCACTGGGGCGCAAGTAGAAAAAATGAATTATAATCCAAGTGAAAAAGAAATAACTTTTATAAACAATGCACTAAATAAATTCAATGATGAAAAAGTTGGCCCCGATAATCATGAACTTCTAAATATTGTTGAATATGATGAGAACAAAAATGTCATTGGCGGAATTCTCGGTGGAACATATTGGGGATGGATGCACATTGATATTCTCTGGGTAGATATAAAATTCAGAAAAAAGAGAATTGGATCACGGTTATTAAAAGCAGCTGAAGAAGAAGCTAGAAAAAGAGGTTGTCATTCTGTTCATGTTGACACAATGTCATGGCAGGCTCCGGAGTTTTACAAAAAAAATGGATACAAAATAATCAGTGAATTAAACGATATTCCAAAAGGAAATAAAAAATATCATTTAATAAAAGAGTTGAATATTTTATAATCGAGTCAAGCTGCCTGCGGTACAACCAGTTGTTATGTGGACGCCCGCACTGGGGCGCAAGTTCCTGTATCACAAACTAAAAACGGAATGTGATATATCATAAAATTGCTGGCAAAAAATTAATGCGTTAGGGATTGTAGCCCCTATGGAGCGGATAAAATGGAGATTTATCATGTTCACGATTTGCACAGGAAAACAAGAAATTAACTCTCAGATAAATTCAATTTCAGGAATTACAGAGAAAATTAGCTTGGAAAAAAGGCGCTCTGATGATTTCGACAAAGTTATTACTGGTGAAATGAAGGGTAACAAAGAAGATTTTATCAACGTGATTGATTTTGACTTGCTTGATTGTTTTCGAGATGAAGAAAAAATCATCATTTGTGGCAAAGATTTCAGACGGCTTTTTTTTCCAAAATACAAAATTTTTTCAAGCGAAAATGGAACATTGATTTGCAAAAAAGGAATCTGCGTGACTATTCTTACATTGTTTTTTTTCGGTATGTTCGCTAAATTTGCTTCCCTGTTATTTGCAATTCATGATTTTCATATTTCTGTCCCGATCTATGCAATTTTAGCAGTTGTGATTTTTCTTTTTTTCTATAATTTCAAAAAATCGAAAGAAGAAATGAACGAAATCGATATGCTTTTGATCAAAGTAATCGAGTAAATTGCTTAAATGTTAAGGGGTTGTAATTAATCAATGTAAACAAAATCAGGTCAAGCCTGATTTTCTAGTACGGCGGGTCAAGCCCGACATTTTTTTTGTTGACAAATATTCACTTTAGTTCATATAATTAGTTTATGTGGCAGGTTGATTCATCAGATGAATATGATGCCTGGTTTCTGAGCTTGGACGAAGACTGTAAAGAAGCCGTATTACAAAGAGTTCTTTTACTCCAACAGTACGGTCCGAATCTTCCTCGCCCTTATGCAGATGTCCTTCATGGTTCAAAAAAATATAAGAACCTAAAAGAACTTCGAAATCAGACTCAACAACATCTTTTGAGAGTTTCCTATTATTTTGATTCCAAAAGGAAAGCGTTTTTACTTACCGGCGGAGATAAGAAAGGAAAAGATCAGGATAAATTTTACAAGGATTTGATTACAGAATCCGAAGTAATCATCGAAAGACATGAGAAGGAGTTGGAAAATGAAAGACGTAATCAAAATGATGGAAAGTAGTATGTCTCCCGAAACTGTAAGAAGAGCTCATATAAAAGCTGAACAGGATATTATGGCAATTCGTCTTGCCCAGCTCCGTGAAGAAAAGAATATAAAACAATCAGAAATGGCAAACTTTACTCAGTCGTCTGTTTCAAAAATAGAAAAAAGAAAAGACATGAAAATTTCTACTTTAATAGATTACCTGGATAGTCTTGGAATGGGATTGGAAATAATCACATATCCAAAGGTTGCCGTATCAAAGAAACATGAAAAAGTTTTGTTGAAAGTATAAATTCACATAACACATATAAGGCCCCAGCTTGTCAATAAGAATCCTCAAAAAAAATAATCACTTAAGGCTGTCTTTTTCAGACAGTCTTCTTTTTTTAGAGAAAAATGGAGCTTCCGTTCAAAATAAAAAAGCAAAGCCTGAATCGCAATTCAGAAAAAGATTCCAGGAAAAGCGTCCTGAATCAAACACATATAGTCGGTCACGGCAAACCTGAAAAAACAGATTTCCGGCACGAAGACATTTTTGGAAACAAGGACGCGAGTGACGCAGCGTCCGCCAAAAATGCCGAACGCCCCTGCGTGAAGGTGAACCGGTACCCGTGCCAGGCCTGAAGCGTCAAAATTGACGCTTACTTTTTTTCCGAATATTCCTTTATCTTTTTCTTTACTTCAAGCATTGCATCGGCAACAGTTCCAGCAGAAAAGGGATTTTTCAGATTGGCTTCTTTTACAAGGCTCAGGAATGATTGTGTTCCGCCAAGCTTACAAAGATGAAGATAATCCTTCCATGCAGAAGCAAAATCTCTGTTCATTTTTCCAAAGAACTGATGAGCACAAATCTGAGCAAGTGTGTAATCAATATAATAGAAGGGATCACCGAAAATATGCAGCTGCTGATACCACCAGCCGCCACGTTCAAATAATTCGCAGCCCTGGTCATATTTTTTCCATGGCATGTACATTTTTTCAAGCTTGCGCCAGCATACCTTTCTTTCTGCCGCAGTCATTTCCGGATGCCCGTAAACTTCATGCTGAAAGTGGTCTACAAGAACTCCATAAGGTAGGAAAGTAACTGTACCCGTAAGATGATTGTAGAGGTATTTATCAGTATCCGGGCCAAAGAAATTTTTCATCCAGGGATATGTGAAGAATTCCATAGACATAGAATGAATCTCACAGGATTCGTAAGTCGGCCAGATACATTCTGGAAGAGTAATATTCTGTGAAGAGTAAACCTGGAATGCATGTCCGGCTTCATGAGTCAAAACTTCAATATCGCCCGCATTCCCTACAAAATTTGAAAAAATAAAAGGCGCTTTATAATCCGGGATATAAGTTGTGTAACCACCGCCTTCTTTGCCCTTCTTGCTAACAAGGTCGAGCAGTTCATTGTCTGCCATAAATCTGAAGAAGTCTTTTGTTTCAGGACTAAGCTCTGAATACATTTTTCTTCCGTTTTCGATAATCCATTCAGGTGAACCTTGTGGCTTTGGCATTCCTGAAGTAAATTTGAAACCTAAATCATAGCTGTAAAAATCATCATAGCCAAGCCGTTTTCTCTGCTCTTCAAAAATTTCATTTGCTATTGGAGTAACAGATTCCAGAATCTGCCTGCGATAATTTGCAACATCATCAGAATTATAATCACTACGGTGCAGGCGAACATAACCTAACTCAACAAAGTTTTTAAAACCCAGCTTCTTTGCAATCCTGGTACGTGTCTTAACAAGAGCGTCGTAAATCTCATCGATTTCTGCTTCGTGTGATTCATAGAAGGCTGCAATTGCGGTGGCAGCCTTTTTACGAATCTGTCGGTCCGAATTTTCAAGATAAAGAGAAAGCTCTGGAAGCGTGCATTTTTTACCGTCAAAATCAATCTGCGCTGTGGCTCGGATTTTATTGTATCTTGATGCAAGCTTATTTTCTTCCTGCAAATCTTCGATTACATTTTCGTTAAAGCTTTTTATGCTGTCTTGCAGGAGTGTGAAAAACTGCTCCGGGTATTTTTTCTTCAGCTGGTCCAGATAAGGGGAGTCAAGAATTGTTTTTGCAAGACAAACAGTTTCGTTTGTATACAAGGGCCCATACTCGTCCCAGTAATCATTTTCGGCATTGTAAAATTCATCATTATTATTGATAGAATGCCGGATGCAGGAAAGCTCACTTTGTGTATCAATATGGTTACGTAAAACATTTATTTCATCTATAAGATTAATCTGCTCCCCGGCATTTTTTGCATTTTTAAATGCATCGATTTTTGAACGGATTTCATTTTTAAAACTTTCAAAATCCGGCCGCTTGTAAATCATTTCAGAAAATTTCATAAAGTCCCTTTTTTTGCTGTATTTTATAATGGGGATACGTGTTGGTCAATTCGTAAGCGTAAATTGTGTCCAAAAATTTAAGGAAAGTCCCAATTGACGCGCCTGTGTTTTATGTAAACAAAAAATTCAATGTATCAAAAAAATAACCAAGGTGTAGGTTTTAAAATTTTTTCAAGAGAAAAATTTTAAAAATTAATTATTGATGATTTAACTATCAATTTCTTTGACCATTCAGAGCGACTGTATATAAATAAAACGTTTCAAAAAGACATGGTAAAAAAAACATTTCATTCAACATATGATAGTGATAAAGTGTTTTTTTACGCTTATGAATATTGTTTGGATTCTAAAGTTTTAATTGATTTTGATAAGTTGTTTAAAACTATGGAAACAAAGTGTAATTCAAGTTTTCCTATATCAATACTTGTTAATTATAAGTTGGATGATGTAGATTTTTCTCAAGAGTTACATTTTATTGTTTCTGTAACTGAAAAAAGAAAATTTGCACCGCCTTTTATTTATAAGTATTTTAATGGATTTTAAATTTCGTTTTTGCAACAGACAGAAAAGGCCGATGGTGCGGTAAGTTATACGATTGCTCTTTTACAAGCTTAGGGATACTTTGTAACTGACATTTCTGCTGAATATACTGTCTCTTTACGACACTAGAATTGACGGATACCAAATATCATTTATTTAACCCTGCAAAATATAAATTTTAGGAGATACAGACAATGAATAAAGAGTATTTAAACAAATATGAAGAGTTAGTTTCTGACAAAGATAATGATTTTTCAAAAATCATGAATTTTATTAAAGAATTACAAACAAATGTAACAGAAGAGAAAATTAGTTTTTATTTTAGCTTATTAAAAGATGAAAGAAATGTTCATTTATTTTTGACACTTAGAGCATTTTTTGACAAATACGGCAAACGAGGAGAATCTTTTTTATTAAATTATTTGTCCAAAAATGATGCATCGGATACAAAACTGATATCAGAAGCAATAATGATTTTAAGTGGCCATAATTATCAATGTGAATCAGTATTGCCTTATATTTACAAGTACATAACAAGTTCAGATGAAGAACTGCGTTATAAATCAATAATTGCACTAGGCTGGATAGGTAAAGAAGATGATTTTACATTGCTTGTTGATTCCGTAAAAAATGAAACAAGTCTTAGTAATAAAGGTTATGCTTTAAGTGCAATGCGACAAATGTTTTTTCGACTCCCTCAACTAAAAAATAATATTTTATATGTATATAGTCATGAAATTGAATCAACAGACAACGAAGATATAATTTTTATTATAGGATTATGTATTCAAGACCTTTTAAGAAAGAAATTATATATCACAGAAGATGAACGAGGTATTCACTCAAAAGACTCTTCAGAAATTGTAAAAAATAAAGTAATGAAAATCCTTTCAAAGGAAAATCAAAACTAAACGAACAGAATAATGTGAAATACTGTAAAAAATGAAAAAAATTACAAGAACGACCTGTGTTATTGATATAGGTACCATCGCAAAAATTCTTGGCATAGACGACAGTAAATTAAAAGATGTACCGTACTATCCTTATGATTTAGTTCATTACGCTGACAATTAATAACAAAGCATAACACATATAAGGCCCCAGCTTGTCAATAAGAATCCTCAAAAAAAATAATCACTTAAGGCTGTCTTTTTCAGGCAGTCTTCTTTTTTGAGAAAACCAGAGTTTCCGTTCAAAATAAAGTAAGCGCAAAAGTCTATAAAGTTATGAAGAAAAATCTTTTTTCAAAGGATAGCGGAAAAAAATGGCGTAAAAACTAGTAGTTTAGTTAGTCTAAAAAAATAGACAGTTCTGTTTTGTGCTGTGATAACGATGACTATTTCTGAAGTTCCGGGTATAATTCTGCTGGCTTTATGTGTCTATACTGAAATACTTCAGAAGTTTAAAATAAGAATTCGGAGAATGATGTAAAATGGTAGAAAATAATGAAGCAATAAAAGCCATGCGGCAGGCAATCAAAAATAATGATTTAGAGACCATAAAAAAACTGCTGAAAGAAAATCCGGATTTATTGCATGCGGAAATACTTCCAGGAAGCTGGATTAAAGCAGCAGTAAGTTATGAAAATTATGAGCTTACAGAATTTTTCATCAAGGAAGGCGTAGATGTAAATTTTGTGGGCGGTATTTCAGAATCAAATGCAATTTCTGATGCCAGTGAAAAAGGAAACCTGGAAATCGTAAAGCTGTTGTACGATAACGGTGCAAAACTTGAAACTTCCAACACTCTTTGCAATCCACTTTTTGCGGCTATTCCTGACAGGCATGCGGATGTTGCTCTTTTTCTTATCGAAAAGGGAATTGATTACAGAGCCTTATATGCGGTTGGTTCAATAGAAAACTGTGATGCAATGGAATTTGCGCGGGAATGGGGGTGCATAGAAGTTTTTGATTTTTTGAAGAAAAAATATAAGCAGAATCCTCTTGTGGATAAAAATATAAAACCTAAAGATGAATTGCTGAATATATTGGAAACTGCCAAAAAGGACAATGAAATTTCAAATGCCTTCCATGATTTGTTTATTACTTTCCCGGAACTGTCTTATGAAGAAGGACTCAAAATTCTAAGGAATCCTGATGTTAAAGGCTGGACTAAAGTCGGGGTTTTTGAATACATCTATGACGAAAATTTTTCAGAAGTAATTCAGGCGGTAATGGAAGGCGGAAAACTTTCTGCTGAATTGCTGCGATTTGCAATTTCATTTATGACTGAGCACTACAAAGCAGAAGATATCCGCCAGATGGAAAACGGAAATTCATTCATTTCATTTCTTGAAAACGAATACAGCGCTTTAACGGCGTATTCAAAAAAGAAATATAAAAGTGACTATGAATCTTTTTTGAACTGGAAACAGTAGAGTGCCAAAAGCTTGTGAAGATATCACAGGGCTTAACGAAAATTATTTATGGAAGATCATAACCGGACCTGTCAATTGGCGTTTACGATTTTTCTATTCGTAATCTTCAATTTCACGGAAATTAATCGCTTTTCGGTTGCTGTATTTTTGCATAATCACACTTACAGCCTTTTATATCAACTTTGCAGGTAAAAAGGCAACCGTCATTTTCTCCGGTTTGTCCCTGCCCGGAAGTCGTGATAAAAAGGATATCCAGATTGTCACCCATAAAACAACATGATGTAACATTTTGGGCATCCACATCAACCGTTGCAAGCAAACTTCCATCCTTTGTACTTCTGCATTCAATTCTTCTTCCACCCCAAATTGCAACCCAGAGATTATCTTCTGAGTCAATGCACATTCCGTCTGAAACTCCGCCTTCCACCTTAAATAAAACTTTTCGGTTTGAAATTTCACCAGTGGAAAGATCGTAATCATAAGAAAAAACTGCATATTGCAGGGAATCTGAAAAATAAAATTTTTTTCGATCTCTGCTCCAAGCCATCCCGTTAGAGATTTTTGTATCCGCTTGTTTGCAAATTATTTTTCCTTTATCCAGGCAGAACAGATTTCCGCTTGCTTCATGAATATCATCGTTTACAGAAGAACCAAACCAGAGACGTCCTGAAGGGTCTGCCTTTGCATCATTTGAACGCTGGAAAGCCTCATAATATTCCGAAAGCTTTTTTATTGATGTATAACTGACGCCATCAATAAAATAGATGGCGTCACTTCCTGCAACAAGATAGGCACCCGCTTTTTCAGAAGGAACTGCAGCTCCTATCGGCTTATCAAAAGTAAATGATTTTCTTACACCGTCAGGACCTTGAGTAAAAAGAGTTCCTTTTGGAATATCAACCCAGGAAATAGTCTTGGTACGTGAATCATAAAATGGAGATTCTCCAAGCTGATATTTTTCTATGGAAGAAACTTCTGCAGTATAAGTTTTCACAATGCCTCCTGAAATATAGTAGTATTGCCCTCTTAATGATAAAACATATTTTCTGAAAATGGTATTTTTATTTCTTCTTACTGCAAAGACCTGCAATAATTGTCAGGATGAAGGTAAAAATCATATCCGGAATTGTACAGCCGGTGATTAAATCTGTGTTCATCAAAAGGCGGTAAGCAATAAAACCTGCCAGCCAGACTGCAAGACGGGAAACTTTTACCTTCTGTGACGAAAAATCACTTTTCAATATAAAATAATCTGCCAGAAGAATTGCAATCATAGGGGCGAATACCGAACCTATAAAGTAAAGGAAGTTTGTGATGTTATCCATTGGGAAAAGGATTGCGCAAACTGCTCCGATTACTGTAACAATAACGGCTGTCCATTTTTCAGACGCTTTTGCACAGATAGTCCTGAAGGAAATAGAAGCACTCCAGGCATCAAGGAAAGTTGTTGTAACTGTAGAAAGAATGATAACCACAAGAGCTGCGTTTCCAAGGTCTGCCTTAAGCATGATTTGTGCAATGTCGCTTTCGTTTGTAAGGATTGCGGCACCCATTCCGATTATGTACATCCAGCAGGATACTACGCAGTAGGTTGCGCTTGAAGCAAAGGTCGCTGCAAATGGTTTTTCGGCCTCTTTAGTATAATCGCTGATAAGCGGGAGCCAGGAAAGAGGCATTGCAACTGCAAGTTCAATTGCCTGCCCGAATGAAAGGGCTTCCAGTGCTTCTGCAGAAAAATTACTGCTTTCAGAAAAGAAAATAACCTTACACATAACGATTGTCAGTGCAAAAAGCGCAATCATAGTGGCCAGACTAAGTTTTCCGATGTTTTTAATTCCTGCAAGGATCCAGAGAATAATCAAAAGACCTGTGATGATTGACCAGATCCATTTTTGTGCGCTGAAAATGCCGTTCAAAGAAAGTGTGCTGTCGTAAATCATAATTCCTGTCCAGCCCACAAGCTGAATTACGTTCAAGAGTGCAAAAAACTTTCCTCCAAGTACGCCAAAACTCATCTGAGTTGATTCCATGGCTGATTTTTTAGAAAGTGAGCCGATGTAGCCTGCAAAAAAGAGCAATGTACAGCCGATTATGTGACCGATTACAATTGCAAGGATGCCTTTAAAAAAACCGAGAGGTGCAAAAAATGTTCCTGTAAGAATTTCTGCGATTGAAACTGCTGCTCCAAACCAAATAAGCGAATTAGAAAATACGCCTGTTCCTTTTTTTGTATTATTTTCCATGAGATTTTTCCTTTTAATTTTTTATTTAAGATTCCAGTTGTGTGCCAGAGGGCCTGAGCCTTTTCCTAAATCAAGCATTGCTTCAAGCGCGCCGCTGATGTAATCTTTTGCATTTTTTACGGCATCAGAAAGCGAGAGCCCTTTTGCAAGATTTGCTGCAATTGCACTGGAAAGTGTACAGCCTGTTCCGTGTGTGTTCGGATTGTTGATTTTTTTCCCGTAGAACCAGATGCCTTCTTTCGCGTCGCCGCTGCCCTTATCATCGTAAAGGTAGTCGTTCGCGTCATTAAGGCTGTGTCCGCCTTTAAGCAGAACTGCGCAGCCAAAATTCTTACTGATTTCTTTTGCGGTTTTTTCCATGTCCTCTTCACTTGTGATTTTTGAGCCAAAAAGGACTTCTGCCTCGGGGATATTTGGTGTGATGACGGTTGCAAGCGGAAGAAGCTCTTTTTTCAAAGATTCGATTGCATCATCTGTAATAAGTTTTGCTCCGCTTGTTGCAACCATAACAGGGTCTACAACAATATTTTTAAGTCCGTATTCTTTAATAGAATCCGAAATGACTTTTATAAGTGCGGAAGATGATACCATTCCTGTTTTTACTGCGTCCGGGAAAATATCCGAAACAACAGCTTTAATCTGTTCTTTCAGGAATTCAGGCTTTACTTCCATGATTGCGGTTACGCCGGTTGTATTCTGTGCTGTCAGTGCCGTGATTGCGCTCATGGCATAAATGCCATTGCAGGTCATGGTCTTGATATCAGCTTGAATTCCGGCGCCTCCGCTTGAATCGCTGCCAGCGATTGTTAATGCGGTGTTCATAAATATACCTCTTATAGATATGTATTAAATCTTCAGGCGGTGCCCTCAAGAAGATTGCTTTTTATCTGCCAAAAAAATGATTTTCGGCTTCTTTATAATTTGTGCAGTATAGGCTGCTGATTTGCTTTATCTGTTCTGCGTCATTTTCTGAAGTTTCATCATAAAGGGCGCAGGTTTTTATGCCGGCCTGGCGGGCGGTCTGCAAAGCGTAGAGGGAATCTTCAAAAATCCAGGTGTCTTCCGGTCTTACTTCCATTTCATCACAGATTTTATAAAAGATTTCCGGCTGAGATTTCGACATTTCCATTTCTGATGCCGTAAAAATAAAATCAAAATAATTTATGGCATTCAGTCGCTGCAGGGCAGGGGTAAAAATCACTCTGTCTGTGTTTGTGCAAAGTGCAATTTTTGTCCCGCTTTTCCTAAGCTTTTGTAAAAAGTCATCTGCGCCAGCCTTAAAAGGAACTTCCTCCTTGTAGGCCTTTGCAATCACCTGATTTACGCCGTTGCAAATTTCATCTTCAGAAAATTTCAGATTGTATTTTTTCTTCAGATAGTCTGCACCTTCTTTCATATTCATAGAAAAAAGTTTCCTGCCTAAATCATTTTCTGGTTCAAGACCAAGAGAAGAAATATATCGTTCTGCACAACCCAGCCACAAGGGCATGGAATCCAAAAGAGTTCCGTCCAGGTCAAAAATGGCGGCGTTCAGTTTAATCACACTATCTCCAGAGTTCGTTTTTTAAGCTCTTCTGCCGCAGCCTTTATGTCTTTTTGTGCAAAAAGGGCGCTGATTACAGAAATTCCCGCAATTCCGCTGCCTTTAAGCTGGCAAAGGTTGTCTTTTGTAATGCCCCCTATCGCAACGACAGGGATTTTTACAGCCTTGCAGATTGCCTGCAGGGTGGAGAGGGGCACATCAATTGCGTCAGACTTTGTTCCCGTCGGGAAAACGGCGCCTACACCAAGGTAATCAGCCCCCTGCTTTTCTGCAAGGATTGCTTCTTCTACAGTCTGAGCGCTTACCCCAAGGATTTTATCCGGGCCAAGAAGTTCGCGTACTTTGCAGGCATTCATATCTTCCTGTCCGACGTGAACTCCGTCTGCGTCAATTTTTTTTGCAAGCGCCACATTGTCATTTACGATAAAGGGAACCTTGTATTTTTTGCAGAGAGCCTGAAGCTCCAGGGCTTCTTTTTCAAAATCAGCTTCATTCAAATCTTTTTCGCGAATCTGGACTAAAGTTGCGCCTCCAAGAAGAGCTTCTTCTGTCTGCTGGTAAAGACTTTTTTCTCCTGTCCAGTGGCGGTCGGTAACAGCGTAAAGAAGAAGGCTGCTGCGTAAATCAAAAGTCTTATCTGATTTCATATTTTGCACCCTTTTCAAGCTCTGCGCCGTCCATGTTGTAAATTGCGTCGATAATTCTGTTTCTGTAAGTTGAATTGCCGTCGCCTGCCTGCATTTTTGACCAGCCGATTTCTCCGGCAAGTCCCATTGCGCATACAGCGGCAGCGGTCGCTTCAAGGATATTGTCCGGGTTTGCTGTGATGAAGGCTGCGGTCATTCCGCTGAGCTGACAGCCCGTTCCTGTGATTTTTCCCATTTCGGCACGGCCGTTTCTGATTACATAGCAGTTTTTTGCGTCTGCAACCAGGTCGATTTTTCCTGTGATTGCAACAACGCAGTTCATTTTGCCGGCAAAATCTTTTGCAAAGCTGATTGATTTTTCAAGATTTTCTTCAGTTACGGCATCGCTTACATCGGCATCAACGCCTTTTGTTGTTCCGCTTCCCAAAGCAAGGGTTTTGATTTCAGAAATATTTCCCCGGATTACGTCGAACTTTACTTTTTTGAGCAGGTCGATTGCAGTCTGAGTTCTGAGCTTTGAAGCACCGGCTCCAACAGGGTCGAGTAAAACTTTGTGTCCCAGCTGATTAGCCTTAAGGCCTGCAAGGAACATAGACGGAATTGTGTTTTTGTTCAGAGTTCCAATGTTGATGTTGAGTCCGCCGCAGATAGAAGTGATTTCTTCAACTTCACCTTCGTCATCGCTCATAATCGGACTTCCCCCGCAGGCAAGAAGAACATTTGCAACATCGTTCACAGTTACATAATTTGTGATGTTGTGGATAAGCGGGCATTTTTCCCGCACGTTTGAAATGATTTTTGAAAACATAACAAGCCTCTTAAAATTTTAAGTTGCCTGTTTGAATAGAATGCAGCCGAGAGAACGGCAAAAAGATTGGTTTCCCTACGTTGGCATTATCCAAATCAGGTTATGGGTCAAGACACTCCAGTCTACTCTCAGCAAGGTTGAACCAAGCTCCCCTTTCGGCGCATATTATTGCAAGTTTTGATTTTTATTGCAACCCTAAAACTTAATTACCTGATTTGAGTACTCAATTTTTTATTTTGTAAGTTTTTCTAATTCTTTGTTTATTTTTCAGTAAATTCATTACATAGAAGTTTTTTAAATATGAAAATAAATAGTGTATTTCATCGGTAAAAATATGCATCTTATCGGAAAAGTGGTGTTCATCAGCCCTTCTCTTCTTATAATTAAAGCATGAAAAAATTAATTTTACTTTCGCTTGTTTTATTTTTTGGTGGATTATTGGCTGCGCAGGAAGATGGCGCAAAAAAATCAGTGTGGCATACAGAAGCCGGGATAGGTGTTCAGATTCCTTTCAAGCAGCTTTATATTAATGGAAATAATTTTCCGGGATTTTCCGTGCAGCTGGAGGCACTTTATCGTGGAAGAATGGAAAACGGCTTTTCACTTTATGCCGGAGCAGCAGCAGGTCCCTATTTCAATAAGGATTTTAAGATAAATGATTCCAAAGGACTTTGTATTAATTTTAATTTCTGGGGAGGCGCCGGCTACGATTTGTTAAAGGAAAACAAAAAGCAAAATCTCATCTTGTCCGGACTTTTGGGCTTTGATACTTTTACGGTTACTGATTATGAATATACAGGCACTGAATGTCTCACAAAGGATCATACGGCATTTTGTTTTGAAATTGGAGCAGATTTGCTGTATTCAAATCAAATTACAAGCCATCTTTGTTTTTACGCAGGCTGTTCTCTTTTTGCCGGACTGGGATGGACAAATACAAGCATAACAAAAGAAGAAACATTTTTTGAGAAAAGTAAGACAAAAAATACTGAATATGATTCCTGCTGTCTCTTCTCTGCCCAGCCAAAGCTTGGTATGATATATATGATTGACTAAGGCTTTACATATAATGGAACTCAAAAAACTCTTTAACTCGAATTACCTGAAATTAATTGCAATTATTGCCATGACAATTGACCACAGCACTGACCTTCTCTTTCCGGGATTTCCTTCGGAGCCGGCTCCCCTTATCCTTCATTTTATCGGACGGCTTACGGCTCCAATCATGTGGTTCTTTGTCTGCGAAGGCTATCATTATACCCGGGACGTTAAAAAATATATGCTGCGTCTTGGTATTTTTGCCGTCATTTCTCATTTTGCATATTGCTTTGGATTTGGAATCAGTTTAAATCCTTTTAGGGGAAGCATTTTCAACAGAACCAGCGTAATGTATCCGCTTTTTATCGCTGTTCTTGTCTTATATATAGAAGATAATATGACATGGAAGAAGTGGCAGAAATTTCTTCTTCAGACTGTTTTGATTTTCAGCGCCTTCCCTGCTGACTGGAGCTGCATTGCGGTTCTTGCAATCGTCGGAATGTACAGTCAGCGCGGAAATCTTGAAAAGCAGATGCTTAAAATGATTCCATGGGTTTTCCTTTACGGTCTGGTTTCCTATTTCTTCGTAAGCAAGGTTTATGCACTTGAACTTATCGGCGTTCTGATGGTATATCCCGTTTTAAAGCTTTACAACGGCGAACGCGGCAAAGCAAAATGGATGAAGTGGTTTTTCTACATTTACTATCCATTGCACCTTGTCGCTATAGGAATTATCCGCCTGATTGTTTACGGAAATACAAATATCTGTTTATAGGGATTATTTCAGTCCCCAAAGTTCGTAGGGATTAGTTTTAAGTTCATGCTCATAAATAGAAACCACGCTCCAGATGTCAAAGAACATTGCCTTGCAGTTGCCGATTTGGGCTTCTTTGATGAGGCCCTTTTCGTATGCCATTTTCTGGATTGTGTACCAGGCCTTTACCGGCGGGTGTCCGGCTTCCATAAACCACTGGTCAGGCGGATAAAGTTTGTTGATTTCTTCGGTTGGAGCAAAGCGGTCGTTTATGTCTTTAGGAGTGGCGACTTCCATATAGTGCATGGCAGTCAGTTTGTAAATATCAACTCCAAGCAGCAGAGCCTTTCCGCCGTTGTGAATAGCGTAATCCAGACCGCCTGTCAGAGCTTCCTTTCCGTGCTTACCCCAGCCCGATGTGCTTATGACGTCTCTTCCTGTGTAAGTGTCAGGCAGTTTTCGGAAGGTGTCGGCTATCAGTCCCATTGCGGTTCGCTCTTCATCTCGCGGAAGGACTTTGATTTTGACAGTAATTCCCATCTTTTTATCATCGTCTGTAAGCGGAAGTTCCTTGCTCAGGCGAAGGGCTGGCATGAAGATGCTGCCCTCTTCTGTAACAAGTTCCTTGAGTGTATCGATGACAGTCATTGCGCCGCCCTCAAGTTCTCCGAAGGAAGAAAGCGAGCTGTGAACTTCAAGAGTCATTCCTTTTGTAATTCCAAGGTCAGTAAGTGCTTTTTTTAATTCTTCTTTTGTTACCATTTTTTAAGTCCTTCCCATTCCTTTCGCGTAATTGCGTAGGCGTAGGAGATTTCGTTTTTCGGGTCAGGATATTCCTTAACCTTCTTCATACCGTTTGCAATAGCCGTTGAATATGAAGCGATGTTTGTGTATTTCATGTAGGAATAAATTGCGTTGTATTTTGTGTTTTGGAAAACCCAGTCTCGGACGGCTCGGGCAGCTTCTTTTGCAAAACCCCGCCTCCAGTATTTTTTGTGGATGTGATAGCCGATTTCCGGAAGCTGCTCTCCGTCGATGTTCTGCAAGGTGATTCCGCAGTCACCAATGAACTCGCCTGTTTCCTTGAGCACGACCGCCCAGAGTCCCCAGCCGTATTTTTCGTAGTTTTCCAGATTCCACTGAATCCAGCCCCGGGTACGTTCCTCATCAAATGGAGCCGGATAATGCTTCATGGTTTCTGCATCCGACATGATTTCATACAATGCATCAAAATCATCCATAGTGTAATTTCGTAAAATCAAACGTTCTGTCTCAATAATCATTTTTTCTCCTGATTATATTTTTTTTCTTAAATAAACCATGTCGACAAGCTGAACTCCAGCCTCAATAATCGGATGGTCGTAGTTCTTTGTAAAAAAATCTTTCTCCACATGATACCTTGTAAATCCACACTTTTCATAGAAGGGAACCGTCAAAGGGCTGTCTCCTGTTCCCACCTGCAAAACGGAAAATTTACCGGAAAAAGCATTTTCCACATATTGAATCAGAGTTCTTCCGTAGCCCTTACCATGAACTTCCGGGGATGTCGCAATGTTTTTGATTTCAAGTACACCGCCACCTTCATCAGTTACGACGCACTCACCGAAAACTTTTCCGCTTTCGTCTTCAAGAACGAACATTCTGCCGCGCTTAAGATAACGGTCAATCATATCTTCCTGCTCGTCAGCAAGCAAAAGCAAATCGAGAAAGGCCTTTTTGTTTTCCGTAACTTCCCGGATTTTTGTTTTGGTATTCATAGCCTAATTATAAAGATTAAATACAATTTTGTGCGGACTTTTCATACAAGATGCATGTTTTTCAGATGAAATGCATGCTTTTGTCACTCCGCCATAACATTTTTGCCTTCAAAAAGCGATGTGAATAAATCTCCGTCTGTGATACCTTATAGTTAAGTGAGGATAATATGATTCTAGGTGAAAAATTAGCTCTACTCAGAAAGCAAAACGGATACTCGCAGGAAGAACTTGCAGAAAAACTAAAGCTTGCCCGCCAGACTGTAAGCAAGTGGGAAAACGGACTGGCCGTTCCGGAACTGGACGGACTTATTGCACTGAGCAATCTTTATCATATTCCGATTGACCGCATCGTAAAAAATGACGACGACTGCAACATTCCTTTGACGGAAGCAGCCGATAAAAGCGACCGTGCAGAACTCATTGATTTCCTCATAAAGGCAAAGCAAAAGACCTACGCAGGTCACGGAGCAGAAACAACCCCATGCCGCCCGGCATCGCACGACTTACACTATGAAGAAAAAACAGCATCTGGCGTCCTCCTTTACATCGATACCTATCTTGGCGGAAAGAATTTTTCAGGAGAAGAAGCCCTCTGGCTCGACGGCGTGCCCCTCTGGTCAATGAACTATTACGGTCGCGTTACAGCCGAACCTTTTTCTGGCGATTTTCTAAAGGCAGCCCTCTACGAAGTCCCGGCAGACAAACCCTTCCGTGGCCCGGACATCTTCCGCCAGGGAGACTACACCTACCACTGCCAGACCACCGGCGACTTTGAATGGTTCCAGGGCTACGAAGATATTTTCTATCTGGAAAAGAAGATTTACGAACTTCACTTCCACGGCGGCGTGATTATTTAGCAAGCATCGGGCGTGCTATGTGCACATTAAAGAATTCAATAAGCGGTCCCATAAAGAATGCAGTAATGATTGTTCCAACGCCGGCAATAGTCGGAATTGCAGCAGGCTTTCCACCAGCAATCAGGAAAAGAGAAACACCAAGAGCCGCAATTTTAAAAATTCCCACGCTGATTGCGCAGATGATTACTCCAAAAAAGGACATTGCAATCCGTTTTGCAAGATTTTTTCTTTCTGCCATAGTTTCCTCCAGAATTTATGCTAGCAATGATAGCAGAATAAATAGAAAAGCAGTAGAAAAAAAATCTAAAATAATACATATTTATTTATGGAAAACATATCTTTAATCCTTTCGGACTTAGACGGAACTTTATTCCACGACGACAAATCAATTTCTGACTTCACAAAAAAGACAATCGCGCAGGCACAGAAAAAAGGCATTCTTTTTGGGATTTCAACTTCCCGCGCGCTCGTAAACGCCTCAAAATTTCTTGAAGGAATTTCACCCGATGTCCTGATTACTAACGGCGGCGGAATGGCATTTTATAAAGGGAAAAAAATCTATAACTGCGAATTTTCGCCGGATGAAACTCAGACTCTCTTAAAAGCCGCATTCGACGTACTTGGAAAAGATGCCGTAATTTCAATCGACAACGAAAAAGGCCTCTATTCAAATTCAAAAGAGGAACTTGGCGACAAATTCTGGACCTTCAATGATTTTTCTGATTTCAGGGAACCTGCCATGAAGCTTTGCATAAAAACACTCAATAAGGAAGCCGTTACAAAAATCGCTTCCAGCATCGGAATTGAAAAGGTTGATATGCTTCCATTTTCAGACATTCCCTGGTACAAGCTCAGCAGTCATAAGGCCACAAAAGAAAATGCAATCCAGGCACTCTGCAGTCATATGAAGCTTCCCGCTCAAAAAATCGCCGCCTTTGGAGATGACTTTAACGACATCGGAATGCTTAAGCTCTGCGGAAAAGGAATTGCCATGCAGAACGCCATCGCCGAGGTAAAGGAAGCTGCCGATGAAACCTGCCCTGCCAATCAGGAAGACGGCGTTGCTAAATGGATCGAGAGGCTGCTTTAGTTTCTTTTCCTGCGTCTTGCCAGGGAAAATACAGATGAACTTAATTATCTACCCGACAAGCTGCATATCCAATTATCCAGAAAGTTCATTTGTTCCGGAGTGTGAAACCAATGTTCACCGCCTTTCATAACAGTAAGCGGCGAATTGTGTTTTTGCGAAAACTGACTGATTATTTCATATGGCATAAAACTGTCACTTTCTCCGTAAAGAATACTGGTCGGAAGCTTCCACTTCAAAGGATGTTCCCGAACATAAGTCAGATATTCCCAGGATAAATCCGGACCGAATGAGGTTGAGATTACTTTCTTTTCTTCAAGCTCAGCTTCTGTAACGCCTGCAGCTTTCATCATATTGCAGATTAAAAATTCCATATCTGCAATCGGTGAAATAAAATATGCCTTTTCTATCAAGCCGTCCAAATCTGCGTTCATGCTGAAAAAGGCCCCGATGCTGTTTGCAATCAAAATTATTTTTTCATATCTTGATTTGAATTCTGAAACTGCATCGTGGATTTCCTTGCCGGTTTCCCAGGGCGTAAAAGTTTTGTAATCTAATCCGATTACGTCATAATCCGGGAACAAAGATTTGTAATGTTCGCTTTCTGTGTGGCTTCCGCCCATTCCGTGAATATATAATACTAAATTCATTTTCATTTCCTGTGTAAGGCCGCCGGTCAGAGCGGCCGGTATTTTATAGCAAAGCGTTAAAAAAAATTGCGATGCAGCAATTTTTTAGCTTTTCCTTTTCATAACAAGATATTTTTCTTTTTCCTCTAATTTTTTCTGCTTACGCTTTTGTGCTTTTCTTTCCTGAGCGTATTCCTTCTGCGCTTTCGAAAATGCAAGAAGTGACTTTGGGATGCCCCCTGCTTTACTTTTACTTTCACTTTTTGCAAGCTTCTTAAACCTGATTTTTGCACGTCCTTCCACTGGCAAAAGCGGAACTTTTGCAAAATCATAAATCATCCAGTTTAAAAACTGAGGATTCGAAGGCTCTGCTCCAAAGACATAACGTCCGGCATAATTCTTCCCGTCACGACATTGTTCAATCAGGGCGCACCAGAACTGTCCGTCAAAATAGATAGTTGTAACTGTATAATTATTTTCTGTGATTTTCATACATCTTCCATTTGCCCGTTGCTCTCAGAGTACACATGCTGCATATGCCCGCGCAGGCCAAATTGAGGAAAAGATTGTTGAAATCAGAAAAGTGAAGACGCCACATCACCGGCCACCTTCTGATTTCGGAAAGTAAGATCTGACCAGCCCAAACAAGGCTAAACAAATCTCTCGAAAGATGTATTTTAAGAGTTTACAGTTTTATCCTAATAAAAAGATCTGTCAAAAGCAAGTCTTTTCAGACAAGATGCAGATTTATCCAGATGAAATGCAATATAATCAATCACGTTTTTCTTTTTCATGATTTTTTGTAGCAGTTCATCGTCCAGGCTAGCAAAAAAATCTTCCGCATTAATCTGTGATTTTGCACGAATGTCTTTTAGCAGCAAGGTATCAGCCTTTTTTCGTTCAGCCTCAGATTCAGGCCACCCCTGGCCGAAGGGTTCAGAAAAAAGGGCTTTAATTGTCATTTTAAGATTTTCTTCACCACCATAAGTATATTCTTCACCCAGAGGTAGCGAAACAGCATTTCCGTTATTAATCTGGGCAAAAAGATAGGCATCCCTTGGAGAGGGTACATAGCCACATAGCACTCCGGGAATCGAATTGCAGGCAAGCATCATACCCTGCCCTGATGAACATCCTGTAACAACAAAATCAACAGCTTCAGTCCAAA
Organism: Treponema sp. C6A8; assembly: GCF_000619925.1. GTDB lineage: Bacteria > Spirochaetota > Spirochaetia > Treponematales > Treponemataceae > Treponema_D. The sequence goes on from NZ_JHVB01000014.1 coordinate 61,358, forward strand.
GCAAAAGTCCCGCCAAAATCGAAATCTCAATATAGGAATATTTTTCGTTTTCATCAGGGAAACAGCCAAAATTAAGCACCTCTGCATCTTTAGCAAAGACTTTCACTGTGTCATAAATCAATTTATTTTTTGAAGCCTGCGAGCTTGCCTGAATAACTGCAACTTTCATATTTTTAATCCTTCAAAACCCTTTATAACACCCATTATAAAACAGAACAATATGTAGTGCCTCACAGGTTTGCAAAAATCGAGGATTTAGTCTAATACTCTTAATTATAACAAAACAAAGCATGACATTACCTCATGCAAAAAGGAGACACTACATGAATAGTATAATTTACATTGGAATTGATGTCCACAAGAGTTCTTATTCTTACTGCGCTTATTCAAAAGAAGAAGACTGTTTTTTCGCAGAACATAAAAGTGAAGCGGATTCAAAAAATGCAATCAATTACATAAAATCCGTTATAAAAACGACAGGCTCTGAAGAACCGGTCCTTGTTGGTTATGAAGCTGGCCCTACAGGTTATAAACTTTGTAGA
>NZ_JHVB01000015.1 GCF_000619925.1 Treponema sp. C6A8
TCATGGCTGGCATTATAGACATATTTCATACAAAAACTTTCTGCGAAAAAAAGGCGCTGTACAAAGTATGTCCAGAAAAGGAAACTGCCTTGATAATGCAGTAATTGAAAACTTCTGGGGAACCTTGAAATCAGAATGGTTTTATCTTAATAAGTTTTCTTCAGTTGAAATATTTCTGGAACAACTAGAACATTACATTTATTATTTTAATTATGAAAGAGATTCAGGTGTCCTTAATTATCGGACACCTGTTGATGTTCGTAATGAAAAACTGGTAGCATAAAAACTGTCCAAAAAATTGGGTTCAGTTCAATTTCAGGGTTCGCTATCCGCTCAGTCCTTCGGACCGGCTTCGCCGCCCTTCAATTCTCCGGCCCGCTGCCGTCTAAAAATGCAGCCGCCTCAAATGCGTAATCCGGCTCACATTGATATTCAAATGCTCTTCTTCATCCTTTAATGCCAGAGTCAAAATCGCATCGCTTTCCATGCGCTCAAGATTACGTGGAGTTCCCACAATTGTCGAATAACCGGCGCCATTTGCCTGCGGCATTTTGATTTCAACAAGATCACCCTCTTTTATCGCCGCATCAATCAAATAAAATTTACCAGTAAAATCCATTCCATCTGCTTCAAGAATTTCCGTCCGGACAGCTTCGCTTGAAAGCTGTTCAGCCGTTACAATCAGGCGATTTTTAATTCGGTTGGCAAGATTTTCCTTTTGATTTTTATCCAGCTCCATACTTGCAAGCTTTTTTTCCAGGCTAACAAGGAGATTTTCTGCTTCTTCAGCATTTGAAGATGAAGGGCAGCTTTCGCTGCGTACTCCAAGTCTTCCATCCACGTGCCCGGCGCCGTTCACAAACGCCGGCTTTCTTCCATCTCTCAGCAAAGGAAAATCAAGTACCTCGGCCTTTGTAACAGCAGTCTTTAAATTTTTTGCAGGCAGCCCGCATTCTTCAAAGAAAGCATTGATGTTTATGTCTTCCGGCAGATTCAAAAGATAAATTCCGTCCGTAAGTTTTTCCTGCACGTACTTCTGGATTTTAGGATTGTTTTCCGCAAAGGCAATATTCTCTTTTGCAACCTTCAGCACAAAACCGTGATACAAAACCGCAGCAGAATAGGAATTATACCATTCTTGAATATTCACCTTCATATTCTGCGGAATTTCGTAAGGACAGAAAGTTTCCAGAGTTTTGAAGATTTTCTCTACATCCATGCCCGAATCAAAGGCGCTGGTAGCAGAAGTTTTTGTAATTTCAAACTGGCTTACAATTCCATAGCTTTTTACATCAAGAAAATGTGTAAGCGGCAAAAGTGAGGAAAGAGCAAGTCCCGGCATCAAAGAAACAGAAAATGCAGATTCAATATTTACAGGCTTAATGTTCTGAGGAGCAAGAGCCTGCAATTCTGCAGCAGTATAAATCTCCTCACCGTCAGTACTCAATCCCTTTTTCTGAATAAAACCGAATTCCACTGCTGAATCCATCATGCGGTCAAGGAAATCCTTGTTCTGAGCGGCATCTTCCGGCTTTTGCTGGGCGCGGGCAGCTTCAAGAATTTGGGCAAAGCGGCCTTTTAGAGCGGCAGAGCCTGCCCCTGCACTATCACCTTTCTGCCCCAGAATAAATGCAAGGCGCAGAATTGATTTTTCTGTAAGGCCATCCTGCGGAATTGATGCAATAGTGTCCAGCAAAAGCTGCGACTGCTTTCTAAGGCCTTCGCGGCTTAAGTGGGTAGAAGATGCGGCGCAAAGGAAAGCGTACTGCTGCTTGGGAGAAAGTTTTGCAAATTTTAAAAGCTTATCGTCATCAACATCAACTTTCTTGCTTTCGTGGAAAAGTCCCAGGTTCAAAAAAGCTGTCATCAAAAGCTGCATGCACTTTTCGCGGCCGGGAAAAATCTCTTCAAGACGGTTTATAGCGTTCTTTTTCAGCGAGCCGTCAGTTTTCAGGGTAAAAGTATTGTTTCTAACGCAGCAGATAAATGAGGCCAAAAACTCCTGAGTAAGGACAAAATTATCATCCATATTAAGGTTCATAACCTGAGGTCGCGGAAGAAGTTCTTCTATATTCAAAAGAGGTTCAAGAGACGGCAGAATTACCGGATTCAAAAGCAGATAAGTTTTTCCGTCGTCCTTTGTGACAGAATAAATTAAAAGGCGGTCGCGAAGATTTGCAAGCTTGGTATAGAATTCTGAAATCTGGTAGCTGCCGGTAAAAAACTGAAGAAAGGCTTCCTTATCAATTCCCTCCATAAAATAAACGGCGCTCAAAAACTCAAGGTCTTTTGCGGTTAAAAGTGTAAGGATTGCCTTTGTATTTTTAGGAGTCTTTAAAAAACTTGCCAGCTGGCTTGCAAGGCGCTGCTTGTTGTAAGGAGTCTGGATTTTTCCCAGATAAAGACGCATGAGGTTGAAAAAATCTTTATCTGGCAGGGCAGAAATTGCTTCTGCCCAGGTATTAATGGTATTTTCCATTTAGCGTCCTCCTGCCTAGAGCTCGCAGCCCGGCGAATAGCGCACAATTCTATACTGATAGCCCTGTTCGGCAAGGAACTTCTGACGGTTAGAGCCGAACTCCTCTTCTACAGTATTGCGTGTAATCAAAGTGTAAAAACGCGAAGTTCTTTCTTTTGGCCTGAGAATTCGTCCAAGACGCTGAGCCTCTTCCTGACGGCTTCCAAAAGTTCCGCTTACCTGAATGGCAAGGCTGGCATCAGGAAGATCAATCGCAAAGTTTGCAACTTTAGAAACTACAAGCACGCGGATTTTTCCGCTTCGGAAGTCGGCATAAATCTTATCGCGTTCAGCATTAGGAACCTTACCGGTAATAATCGGCGCCCCGATTTTCTTTGCAATCTGATCAAGCTGCTCAAGGTACTGCCCAATTACAAGGATTTTATCCTCCGGATGAGTATTTATGATTTCTTCTACAACCGGAAGTTTTTCCACATTCTGACTTGCCATCTTGTGCTTTTCGCGGACAGTCGCAACCGCGTAATCAATTTCCTGACTTACAGGAAGGTCAATGCGCACTTCTATACACTCGGCAGTTGCAATCCAGTGGTCGCGTTCAAGCTCCTTCCATGGAACATCATAGCGCTTAGGGCCTACAAGACTGAAAACGTAGCCTTCGCAATGGTCTTCGCGGACAAGAGTTGCTGTAAGGCCGACACGGCGCACAGCCTGAAGCTCGGCAACTACGCGGAAAACCGGAGCCGGCAGCATGTGAACTTCATCGTAAATAATAAGCCCCCATGGGCGTTCGTGGAAAATACTGAAATGAGGATAAGGACCTTCCTTATCCGGCCTCCAGGTCAAAACCTGATAAGTTGCAACCGTAACCTGCTTGATTGTCTTAGATTCACCGGTGTATTCGGCAATCTGGTCAGCAGTAAGATTTGTTTTATCTAAAAGTTCATCAATCCACTGGTGAACGGCAGAAATATTCGTGGTAATAATCAGTGTACTTGTTTTAAGCATGTCCATAATCGTCATGCCAACAACAGTTTTACCAGCTCCACATGGAAGAACGATTGTTCCAAAGCCAGTTCCGGGTCCCTTGTCACCAACAAGGGCATGTGCCGCTCCCCTCTGATATTCGCGAATAACAAGGTCTTTTCCGCTGGAAGTTTTTTCCCGAAGGCTAACATCAAGAGGTTCACCATCCTGAAGAACAACTTCATCCTTTACCGGCCAGCCAGCCTGAAGTAAAAGCTGTTTGATTGTTCCCCGGTCTGTAAGATGAAGCAGAAAGCAATACTGTTTTTCATCATCTGTGAGCGGAGTCAAAAGCTTCTGAGCTCCGTCCTCTCCCTGTGGCTCTACATAAGTTGAAGCACAAAGATATTTTTTTACCGCAGGATTTACCCCGATTTCCTTAAAAACAGGTGCAGTTTTTGCAGTAAGATAAAGATATTTTTCTATGATTGGTTTTCCGTCTTTGTCTTTAGTCTCTGTTTCTTTTTCAGGCCCAGGAATAAGCCGCAAAGTTCCAAATCGGTTTGAGATTTCCTGAATCCACTGGGGAATAGACTGGGGCACATCGTAGCGGGCATATTTTTCCAGCACCGCTACCGCATCATCAGCCGAAAATCCAGCACTTGCAGCATTCCAGAGAGAAAGCGGAGAAAGTCTGTAAGTATGAAGATGCTCCGGTGACTTTTCAAGCTCGGCAAAAGGAATAAGCGCATTTCGGCATTCTTCTGCAAGCGGTGCATGCACATCCAAAAGAAGAGTTCGGTCACTTTGTACAATCAACGGATTTTCGTAATTCATAATAGCCAATTATTATACTAAAAATCCGCCCTAACGAAAACCAGAAATCTAAAAATAAAAGAATATTACAATTATTGAAGCACCATCTGGTCGTTGGTCATTCCGGATTTTTTGATTTCGCGGAACTTCTGTGCAAGGTCATCAAGTGTAAGCTTCTGCTTTTCTTCTCCGCTTACGTCATAGATGATTTCGCCTCCGTCCATCATCAAAAGCCGGTTACCGTAGTCCAAAGCCTGCTGCATGTTGTGGGTTACCATCATTACAGTAAGGTTGTATTCCTCTGCAAATTTTCGGGTAAGCTTCATGATTAAAGCTGCGTTTGTAGGGTCAAGGGCAGCTGTATGCTCGTCCAGAAGCAGAAGTGCCGGCTTAGACATTACCGCCATCAAAAGGGTAAGAGCCTGACGCTGACCGCCCGAAAACTGTTCTACGTTGTCGTTAAGACGTTCTTCCAGTCCCATGTTCAGAACTTTAAGCTGTTCCTTAAACTCGTCTCGGAGTTTCTTGTTCAGACTGATTTTTAAGCCCTTCCAGCCTTTTTTGCTGCAGATTACCATGTTGTCTTCAAGACTCATTTTTCCGGCTGTTCCCAAAAGAGGATTCTGGAAAATACGACCGATATATGAAGCGCGCTTGTATTCTGCATCGTCTGTAATTTCGTGCTCTGTATTGTTGTCGTCCAGGAAGATTTTTCCCTGTGTAGGGCTCAAAGTTCCTGCAATCAGATTGTAAAGAGTCGTTTTACCAGCACCATTTGAACCGATTACTGTGATAAAATCACCCTTATTGATTGTAAGAGTGATGTTTTTAAGTGCTGTATTTTCATCCGGAGTCCCGGCATGGAAAGTAATTCCGATATTTTCAAGTCTTAACATTTTCGCTCTCCTTTTGTGCCGCATTTTGCAGGGCGCATAAGGTGTTTTTTTAAATCAGTTTTGCCTTTCATGTTTGCAATAATAAGACAGATTATGATAAGAAGACCCGTAATCAGCTTGAGGTCGTTTGGTGTAAGGTGAATAAAATGACCGTAGCGGCGGGCAAGAAGCATGAGGGCACGGTAAATAATCGAACCAATCAAAACGCGCAAAGTCTGATACTGAATCTTATTTGAGCGGATGATGAATTCACCAAGCATCAAAGAAGCAAGGCCGCTTACAATAACGCCGGTTCCGCTTCCTACGTCGGCAAAACCGTTATACATTGCAGTAAAGGCACCAGAAAGGGCTGCAAGGCCGTCTCCAACGCAAACGCCGATTCCGCGAACAATCTGAGGATTTACACCCTGCGATACAATCATCTGCTCGTTTGAACCGAGGGCGCCCATTGTAAGTCCCAAATCTGTGTGGAAGAAAAGGTCCAAAACGGCCTTAAAAATCACGATAAAGATGATTAAAAAAATCAAAATTCCTGTATCGCCTGGCAAAGAAGGAAATTTATCTGCAAAAAAGTCCTGAATGCGGGAGAACAAAGTCTGAATGCGGAGGAAAGAAACGTTTGCACGATTACTCATGATGCGGAGGTTTACAGAATAAAGCATTGTCATCATAAGGATTCCGGCAAGCAGATCAGGGATGCGGAGTTTTGTGTACAAAAATGTTGTACAAAGTCCGGCTACGCAGCCGCCTAAGAAAGCGAAAATAAGAGCAAAAAACGGCGGAACTCCGTGCAAGAGGCAGGCTGCAAGAATACAGCCGCCCATCGGGAATGCGCCGTCTACTGTCATATCACAGAAATTTAAGGTTCTGTAGGAAATAAAAAGGCCTAAAACCATTATTCCGTAGATTAGGCCTTCGATAAGAATTGTTTCTAACATGGAAAACTCACTGATAAAAAAATCAAACACCAATAAAAAAATGGCTTCCGGTCGTGTATCGTAGACCAAAACCGCGCGATATCGCGCTACACGCTGATTACTGCAAAGTAACTATAGGACTGACCGCTTACGCGGTCGCAGTAATCAGAGTGTTTTTGGCCTGCGACACACTCCCTGGCGCCATTTTTTTATAATGCAGTCTTATTTCTCTGTAAGTTTACCATTTTCGATAATAAATGTCGCCTGTTTGAGGTATTCTTCTGGGATTGTAATTCCGCAAGCCTTTGCTACGTCCAAATCAAAGAGCAAATCTGAATCACTTGGCTGTGTCATAAAGCGAACCGGGATTTCTGATGGTTTCTTGCCGTTCAAAATCTGAACTACGATTTCACCAGTTGCGTAACCTGCCTTGTAGTAGTTGAAGCCGCTAGCCATGAAACAGCCGCCGTTTTTAGCACCAGTTACGTCACCAGAGAAGATTGGCTTTTTAGCCTTGTTGAAAACGCTTACCAGACTTGGAAGAGCGCTGAATACTGTGTTGTCTGTTGTAAGATAGATTCCGTCAACGCGGTTTACGATTGCTTCAGCAGCCTGACGAACTTCAGCAGAAGTAGAAATTGACTGAGTTACAAGTTCAAGACCAGCTTCTTTACAGCCTTTTTTTACGAGTTCAAGACCTGAAATTGAGTTGTCTTCGTTTGAAGTGTAAATGTAACCAAGAGTTTTGATTCCTGTGATTTTCTTGAAAAGCTTGATGTGTTCAACTGAAGGAAGCTCGTCACTCATACCAGTGATGTTGCGTTCACCGTGTTCAAGAGTTTTTACAAGGCCAGCTCCAAGAGGATCTGTTACAGTACCAAATACGATTGGTGTATCTTTCATTGTATTTGCAAGTGCGATTGCGATTGGAGTTGCAATACCAACTGCAACGTCTACGCGCTCGTCGCGGAACTGAGCCGCAATCTGGTTAGCTGTATTTACATCGCCGTTTGCGTTCTGCAAGTCATATTTTGCATCGATTCCGGCAGCCTTAACTGCATCAATTACACCGCGTTCAACGTCATCAAGAGCAACGTGCTGAACAATTTTTGCAATACCGATTTTTACCTGCTTTGCTTTTTTAGCTTTTGCAGCAGAAAGTGAAGAAAGGCAGAGAGAAACTGCCATAGCTGTAAGTATAATTTTTTTCATATTTATCCCCCTAAGGTTTTATGTTTCTATTTATAGTAACATAATAAGAGGATTTTGCTTTGTTGTCAAGCGAAAATTTAAAAATAACTACTTTCTGCGGACAATAAATTCTGTCTGTTCTTTCTTGGCAATCTTTTCTGCGCGTTTCTTGTAGATTTTGTAAAGTTCGGCCTGAGCCTGGAAAGGAGCCTTTCCTTTTTCAACAGGCAGCCAGCTTCCGTTCGACTGCAAAACCTGAGCGTTGGTATTGTCTTCAAAGTAAGTGTCCAAAATCATCTTAACTTCCTTGAAGGCATCCTTATCTAGAATCGGGAACATAAGTTCGATTCGGCGGTCAAGGTTGCGGCTCATCCAGTCGGCAGAGGCGCAATAAAGTTCAGGATTTCCGCCATTTTCAAAATAGAAAATGCGGGAATGTTCAAGATATCGGTCTACAATCGAAGTAACTGTGATATTTTCACTCATGCCAGGCACGCCCGGAACCAGCATACAGATTCCGCGGACATTGAGCATAACCTTAACGCCTGCCTGACTTGCCTTGTACAAAGCGTTGATAACTTCCTCGTGGGTAAGGCTGTTCATTTTTGCGATTATAAGCCCCGGTGTGTCCGGCGTGCTTCTTTCAATTTCACGCTGAATCATGCTCAAAAGGCGGGATTTAATTGTAACAGGCGCCATTCCAAGATAAGTCATCTTCTGCAGGGTTGAATAGCCTGTTACCAGATTGAAGAAATTTGTAGCGTCGCTTGCAATTCCAGGATTTGAAGTAAAAAGCGAAATATCTGAATAAAGCTTTGCAGTTTTTGGATTGTAGTTTCCGGTTGCAAGGTGAACGTAACGGCGGATTGTATCTGCTTCGCGTCGCACAATCATAAGGATTTTTGCGTGAACCTTAAGATTTACAAGTCCGTAAATTACGGTAACGCCGGCCTGCTCCAGCTCATTTGCCCAGGCGATATTGCGCTCTTCATCAAAGCGGGCCTTAAGCTCTACAAGAACGACAACCTGCTTTCCGCGGGCCGCAGCTGCCTCAAGTGCCTTGATAATCGGAGAATCGCCGCCTGTACGATAAAGGGTCATTTTTATTGCAAGAACATTGTCGTCGTCAGCTGCATCACTTATCATCTTTACTACAGGGTCATAACATTCGTAAGGAACGTGTAGGATTTTATCGTGAAGTTTAAGAGTATCCCAGTAAGGCTGGTCTTCCGGCAAATCGCAGGGATAAAAATGCTCCCAGCGGTCAAAAGACATCTTTCCGTCTTCATCCATGCTTCTAAGTCCCATAAGAACACCAGGATTCAAAAGGCCGTCTGCCATATAAATATCTTCATCAGAAAGTTCAAGCTTTTCCTTCAGGAATTTCAAAAGTTCAGGACTTTTTCCATTACAAATCATTGCAACCGGGAAAGAAGATTTTCGCTGAATAAGAACATCTTCCATGGCGTGAATAAAGTTATTTCCGGCATCTTCATCAACTGCAAAGTCTGCGTCACGAACAACCTTAAAAAGCATGGACTGTTCAACTTCAAGGCCAGGGAAAAGCGAGGTACCAAATATAGAAACAATGTCTCCTAGCAGTGCAAACTGTTTTTCATTTTTATTTTCACTAGGAAGCCAGTAGATATGAGAAATTCCGTCAGGTATTTCAACAAAGGCAATTCGCGGAACCTCATCGCTGCCCTTAAGCGCCTCACCACCCTTTTCCATTTTAATTCCTTCAATCGGAGTCAAAAGGAAGGCTGCATAAACTGCAAGATTTTTGATATGAGGAAAGGCCTCTGTATCTGTACGCAGCGGTGTCAAAAGCGGATAAATATCAGTTTTAAAAATTTTACTGATAAACTCGCTCTGGCTCTGTGTGTATTTTTCCGGCGGAATGTAAACAAGGCCGTTTTTTGCAAGTTCCGGCAGAACATCGTTCATAAGACAGTTCTGCTGCTCACGGATAATCTGATGAGCTCTGGCAGAAATACTTGTAAGCTGAAGTTTTGGAGTAAGCCCCGAAACATCAGGAAGGTCAGGATTTTCGTACAAGGCGCGTTTTACAGAAGCAACGCGAACCTGAAAGAATTCGTCAAAGTTAGATGTTACAATAGAAAGAAACTGCAAACGTTCCAGAAGCGGCAATTCCTTTCTCAAACCCTGATACAAAACGCGGGCATTGAATTCAAGCCAGCTCAGTTCTCTGTTAAAATATCTGATTTCCATATCTCTGCCTCCGTAAAGCCTTTGAGAATTCCTCTTCTATCCAATTTAAACCAGAATTACGTTATAACCAAAAACGCTCTCAAACATTCCGGCCTTTTCCTGAAGGGCAATTCTCTCCAGAACCGGATTTTTAGAATTTTTTGTAGTAATTAAAAGCGCATTCTGCTGCAATTTTACAGAAATATCATTAAAAGTCTGAATATGTCCGCGGTCCATGGCATCTGCAATACGCAAAATTGCCGTAAGTTTTAAAATCAACATACGGTCGGAACGCGGCATCATAAGGAAATTTTCTTCATCCTGAGGCATCTGGCTTCCCCGGTGATATTTTGAAATCTCGGCAACAATCGAAATTTCACGTTTTGTAAGTCCGAAAATATCTGAATTCTGAATGATATAGGCGCTGTGGAAATTATGATGGGCAAACTTGATGAAAACTCCTACGTCATGCAAAAGGGCGGCAATTTCCAGCAGCATTTTTGCGTGCTCTTCCAGTGATATTTCATCTTTCAGGCAGTCAAAAATCTTTACGGCTATCATACGGACACATTCTGCATGGTTCTGGTCACCGTGATACTTTCTGAGAAGATTTTTTGCCGAAGCAAGAATCTGCATGTTGTATTCATCCTGCAAAAGTTCGTTCTGGGCAGGATTTTTATTCAAAATTATTCCGTGGCGGATATTTGTTTCAGGAACGATGATTTTTGTCGCCTTTGTCAGGTTCAAGAAGAGCTGATAAATCAAAAGGCTTACCTGCAAAGTTTCAGCTTCTGAATAGGAAATACGGAAACGTCCTACCATTTCATCAACCGAATAATCCTGAACTTCTCGCCTGAATTCATGAAAGCGTTCAATATCGATTTCCCAAAGGAAGGTAGAAATCGGATGGCCTACAAGCAGAGCCGCAAGGTTCATATCCTGACCCACGGCAATAAACTGGTTAACGTCACTAAAGTTCAGTTCAGTTTCCAGAGATTCCTTTGTATTGTTGATGGATTCTTCTACGTAGCGGCGGATATCATGGTAAGAAGCAATCTGACCGCCAATCTGATGTTCAATTCGCACGGTTCCAAGACGAAGTGAGTGAACTCCGGCCATTTTTCCGCCCGACATCATCATGATTTCGGTAGAGCTGCCGCCTACGTTCAGAATTAAAGTGTTATCATTTTTAAAATCTACCGGCTGATCTTTAAGGCAGTCTGAAACGGCAAGGTACATCAGTTTGTTTTCTTCGATTCCGTCTACAATTTTTACGCGGAAACCAGTCTGAACAAGAATACGGTCCATTACCGGGTCGCAGTTTTTTGAATCACGGAAGGCTGAAGTTGCAATACAAATTGCCTTATCTGGAGTGATTCCCCAGCCCGCAAGCTGTTCCTTATAGCGTTTTAAGATTTGAATACACTGATTTTGAGTTTCCTGACTGATAGCTCCGCTCGTAAATACATCTTTTCCGATTGGAAGCGGATTGTCCGAGCGGTCAAGGATATTCTGTTTTCTGTCTGGCGTAATTTCTGCTACAAGAAGGCGAACTCCTGTAGAACCTATTTCAATAACTGATTCTGGTGCTGACACTAAGCCGCCTCCTGCGAGAAATTATAGCTTATCAATAAGCATAGAACATTTTCCTGAAGGAATAGGAAGAGTCTTCTTCTTCTGATTCAAGATATTGATTGTAAAGTAGTAGAGCTTTTCGCTTTCCATCTGGATTTCCCAACCGCGGGTACTCTTATTACTAAGAATTGTGATAAGGTTTCGCTTGAGGGAAAGATTTTCAATTCCCATGATTTCAAGGTTAGGAATAATCCAGTCTACAGTCTTACGCGGCAAAGAAATTGAAAGTCCGATTACGTTTTCAATCATCAAAGCAATTGTAGAAAGTGCTGCAGTCAAAAGATAGCGTGGTCGGGCAAATGAAGGATCATCCTTCATAGAAGCCTTACCGTCTTTTCCAGGAAGATATGCTTCGTAAAGGTCGCCAGGAACGTTTTCTTCGTTTGGCATAAGAGTTTCAAGAACAAAGTAAAGGTGACGGATTGCACATTCGCGGGCAAGTTCAAGCTGACCGTAGCGTTCAAGTCCCTTAATTACCATAAAGTTGAAGGCAGGCATTACGCTACCGCAGTAACCGTTTCCTTCTTCGCTGAAGTTAGGGTTATCAACGCTAAGGCTTGGGAAAGGATGCTCTGTTCCAAATGATTTAGGGTCGTTCAAATGATTTACAAGCAAATCAGCTTTATCAGCATTAGGGATTTCTGCAAGCATTGTCCAGTAAGCTGCAATTGTCTTTACGTTCAGGCGGTTTTCATTTTTGTCCAGATCGTAGTAGAAACCAGTTTCATTATCCCACATTAAAGAATTGATACGGGTTTTTAAAGAAAAATACATCTTGCGGTACTGGAAGCTCAAATCCTTGTCGTTGAGAATATCGCCGAGAGCCGACATGTAAGAAGCGTTAACGGCCATACAAGCGTTGAAGTCAACAGGATAGTAGCAGCCTTCGCGAGGTGAATTTATCATTGATGAAGCAACGTGAGGAACTGCATAAAGTCCGTTTTCCTGCTTGAAAGTTTCATCCAGCCATGCCATGTATTTCTGCAAAGTTGGCATAACTTCTTTAATACGGCGTTTGTTTGCAGATTTATGATAGAGGTTAAATTCGGCAAAAGCAAAAAGAGGCAGACCGACACCCTCTGGATTTAAAGAGTCCACTACCGGTGAATTTGTAACGGCATCATACTTCCAGCGGATAGCGCCATTTTCTTCCTGGCGGGCATAAAAATAGTCAATATTCTTGCATGCATCAAAATTTCTGTTTGAATAAACTAAGAAGAAAGTAGAAAAGATTGACTCAAACTGATTTACAATAAATTTTGAATTTTCCGGGTATACGAAGAGACCGTTATCGGTATCCTGTTCACCGTTTGCCGGATTAACCCAGAATGAAGAAACCCATGACCATGTTTTATTATAAATGTCTACAAAATCCTGATCATAAAAATGGATTTTTGGAAAATCATGTTTGTTCACAAAGAACTCCTACTTTTACTTTGATGTATTAACTAACTTGCAAATCAAAAGCGTAAAATATCGTATCTACTAATATAACACAGAATTTGCAAAAAAGTTTAAAAATTATAAAAAAATCTCAAATTTTTGCAAGAGGGCGAGCAGGCCAATACAAAGATAAAGTAATCTCTGAAAAATTATTAAAACTTCTTAAATTTTTTTTCAAAATTTTTGTCAAAACAACAATGTCAGAGGGAGTGTATATATAGAGGTTTTAATATGAAGATTTTTTCGTTTTCTCCCTTTGGCTATGAAGGGGCACTGGTTAATGTTGAGGTTGATTTGAGGCGCGGGATTCCCGCTGTTGATATTGTAGGGCTGGCAGACAGCGCGGTAAAGGAGTCCAGGGAAAGAATGCAGGCAGCAATCAGAAACTGCGGCTTTGATTTTCCGCCGGAGCGGGTTTTGATTTCCCTTAGTCCTGCTGATTTGAAAAAGGAAGGCGCCGGCTTTGACCTTCCGATTGCCCTTGCGGTTCTTGCGGCTAATGCTGAGAAAAACGGCGAAATGGATTTTATCCAGGCTCCTGTTCTTGTAATGGGGGAACTGGAGCTTTCAGGAAAAATCCGTCCGATTAGAGGAGTAAATGCGGCGGTTTCTACGGCAGCTTCCTGCGGAATCGGGATTTGTATTGTCCCGGAACAGAATGCTGATGAAGCCCGTGAAGTAAGCGGTGTTCAGGTTTACGGCGCAGATTCCCTTGAAAATGCTGTCCGAGCTCTGAAAGATATTTCTTTTTATAAAACAGGAAGCGGAAAAAATGAATCTGAAGATTTTGTTCCTAAAGGCTGCAGCCAGGTTGACGGTATTTTGTTTCAGGAAGATTTGGAAGGCTTTGAATTTGCTGACATTAAAGGCCAGTACAAACTGATAAGGGCTCTTGAGATTGCTGCCTGCGGAGGACACAACCTTCTGGCTTTAGGGGCGCCCGGCTGCGGAAAAACCATGGCAATTCAGAAATTTCCTGCGATAAATCCTGCAATGACAATAGAAGAAGCCCATTCCGTTACCCGCATCTGGTCGATAGCAGGCCTGATAAAACCGAGCCAACCGCTTATACGACTGCCGCCATTCCGTATTCCCCACCAGACGGCGAGTATAGAAGGCATTTGCGGTGGCGGGGTAAACTGCCGTCCGGGTGAAATTTCCCTGGCCCATAATGGTGTCCTTTTTCTGGATGAGGCAGCGGAATTCCGTAGCACTGTACTGCAGATGCTGAGAGTGCCGCTTGAAAACGGCAGCATAAGTCTTTGCCGGGCAGGAAGAACTACAACTTACCCGGCCAACTTCCAGCTTTTTATGGCAGTAAATCCCTGCCCCTGCGGCAACTTCGGATCAAAAACAAAAATCTGTCTTTGCAGCGCAAAAAGCGTCGAACAATACTGGAAAAAGTTTTCTGCCCCACTTTTAGACCGAATTGATTTGCGGGTTTTTGTTGATAACGAGGAAGACGGCATTAACAGTGAAAATCAGTCCCGTGAAGAACTGAAAACAACTGCTGAAATCAGAGAAAAGATTGCAGCCGGCATCAAGTTTATGATGCGCCGTCAGAATATGAAAAATGCCAAACTGGGACCTGAAGGAATAGCTCAGTTCTGCATTCAGGAAGACGCAAGCAAGGGTGTCCTTAATGCCGCCATCAACCGCTACGGCTTCTCCCCCCGCCTGACCGCCAGCTGCATTAAAGTCGCCCGCACCATCGCCGACCTGGCCCAAAGCGAAAAAATCCGCCCCGTCCACATGCGCGAGTCTGTAGACTACCATAAGTTATGCTGCAACATGGTGCCGGAGCTCGATTAGTGGGAAGACGAGTTCAAGTCTTCTGACAATTGTAAGTTGTGTTGAGTTAAATAAAAAAAACTCCCAAACAACATTTGCTCTGCAAATGTTAAACGAACGTAAGCCACGTTCGGAAGTTGGAAGTTTTTATTACGACGTTCGTATACCGGAGAAGAGACTTGAACTAGCCGATAATCGGAAATCCGTAAAAAAACGAGCCGAAAGGGTCGTTTTAGGATTATCCTACAATCGGCTCAGAGCGAGGGTAACCGAGCGAGAGTTCAAGTCGGTCACATACAAAACGCGTTGTTAAATAAAAAAAGCTTTCTCAAACACTGAGAAAGCTTAGCTACCGGAGAAGAGACTTGAACTCTTACGCCATCGCTGACAAAAGATTTTGAGTCTTTCGTGTCTACCATTCCACCACTCCGGCGAATGTTTGCAAAATATATCATAATTAAAAGGGTTTTTCAAGTGCTTATGAGCTGTTATAATAATTATGTGAAAATAAAGTCAAATGCTTTTGTGGGCGCCCAGCCGGAACTTGTTCTGAATACAGTTTTCGGTTACAACTCTTTCAGACCATCACAAAAGAACATAATCCAGAGCATATTAAATAAAAAAGATACACTTGCCATCATGCCGACCGGCGGCGGAAAATCAATCTGCTACCAGATTCCGGCTCTTATTCTTGAAGGCATTACAATTGTCGTTTCCCCTCTGATTTCCCTGATGCAGGATCAGGTTGCGGCACTGGAAGCCTGGGGCATTCACTCAGTATTTTTGAACAGCGCCCTGGAATCTCAGGAATATTTTAAGGCAATAGAAGACATTATCCGCGGAGACGTAAAAATCCTTTATATTTCCCCTGAAAAGCTTTCAACCGGACGAATACGAGAGCTTTTCAGTCAGAATAATCTTCAGGTCAGCTGCATCACCGTGGACGAAGCCCATTGTGTTTCCCAGTGGGGACACGACTTCCGCCCTGATTATATGGAAATCAGCACAATCCGCCGCTACTTCCCCAAAGCTGTAATGGTCGGGCTTACCGCAACTGCCACCGACAACGTACGACAGGACATCATCAAAAACCTTATGATGAAGGATCCGGCTGTTTTTATCTCAAGCTTCAACCGTGAAAATATCTTTCTGGAAGTTCAGAGTAAAAGGCGGGGACAGGGAGCAATTCAGCAGGTAATCAGTTATATAGAAAAACATAGAGGCGAAAGTGGAATTGTCTACTGTAATTCCCGCAAGCAGGTTGATGAAATGGCAGATATTCTTTCCACCATGAATTTATCTGTCGGAAATTACCACGCGGGCCTGTCCGATGAAATCCGCGCCAAAAATCAGGAACTTTTTGTAAAAGACGAAATCCAGATCATGGTTGCAACGATTGCCTTTGGCATGGGAATTGATAAACCCAACGTCCGCTACGTAATCAACTTTGACCTGCCTAAATCTATAGAAGAATATTATCAGGAAATAGGCCGTGCCGGACGAGACGGACTTCCTTCATCTGCGCTGCTTTTATACAGCCTGGGTGACATTCATAAAATCCGCTGGTTCTTTGAAGACTCCGCAAACCCGGAACAGGCTGAAAAGCTCCTGCAGAGTATGATAAAGTTTGCAGCTTCAAATACCTGCCGCAGAAGAACTCTTCTTGCTTACTTTGGCGAAAAATACCAGCCCTCTGAGGCAAATGCCGAATGCTGCTGCGACATCTGTAAAACTTACGGCGGAAAAATCCCCCTTACCGACATGACAATCCCGGTTCAAAAACTTCTATCCTGCATCATCAGGACAAAGGAACGTTTTGGCGCCTCTTACGTGATTGACGTTCTTCTTGGTTCACGGGAAAAACGCATTCTTGAAAACGAACATAATTTTTTAAGCACCTGGGGAATCGGGCGGGAACTTTCCAAGGATGACTGGTTTAATCTAGTGGAAGTGCTGATTCAGGAGCACATTCTGATTAAAAGCGGCGATTACAATATTCTGCAGATTACACCTAAGGGTTACGACCTTCTTTCTTCGCGCGAAAAAGTTGAGCTTTCGTTTGTGCCGGCACAGAAGGGCGCGGCGAAAGATAAGTCTTCTTCCGCAGTGGCAGACAGCCTCACATACGGGGAAGACAGGCCGTCTCTGGCATTTCCAAAACCTCAGAAAAAATCATCCTATATCGTTCATAAAAGGTCAGATAATATTGTCGCAGAAAAACCATCCGCTGACGACCCGCAGGCAGAAATCATCATCTCGAAATTAAAGGAATGGAGAAAAAAGAAATCCAGCGATATGAATGTTCCGCCTTACGTTATTTTTGGCGACAAGACAATATATGACATCGCGGCAAAAAAGCCTTCGTCAAAATCTGAACTTTTAAAAATATACGGCCTTGGTTCCGTAAAGGTTGAAAACTTCGGAAACTCGATTCTTGCGCTGATGGACTAGACCATATAACCGAAATCCAGGTCATCTGGGCCTATGCGCTCATTCTGACAGTCACGGACAGTGCGTTCCATGCAGTTATTCAGCTCACGGATATTGCCTGTCCAGGAAAATTCACAGAGTTTTTCAAGGGCGGTCGGCGAAAGAAATTTGCAGATTTTATTATTTTTCAGATACTGTTTTGCAATGTAGGGAATATCTTCGGGCCGCTCTCTAAGGGAGGGAATCGTAAGAACGTTATTACTAAAACGATGAAAAAAATCCAGCCTCATCGTTCCCTTATCAAGCATTTCGCGGATATTGGCATTGGTCGCAAGAATTATTCTTGTATCAATACTCAATGGTTTTGAACTTCCGACCGGAGTAAAGGCTTTGTCATCACCAAACCTGAGAAGTTTCTGCTGATCCGTAAATTTAAAGGTGCCAACTTCATCAAGAAACAAACTTCCATGATTTGAGCGCTTAAAATATCCCTCATCAGCTACTGCGTCCGTGTATGCCCCTTCCTTCTTTCCAAAAAGAGTGCTTTCGCTGATGGAAGAAGCAAATTCAGAAAGAGGGACTTTTATAAAAGGGCCGTTTTTCCGGGCTGAAAGATTATGAATCAGTTTTGCAGCAGAAGTTTTCCCGCTGCCGGTTTCGCCCAGCAGAAATACTGGCGTGTCCACCATCGAAACAGAGCGAAGCATGGAACGAAAATTCTGAATTTTAGGCGATATTCCCGCGAAAAATCCGTTAATTGTTTCATTTCTGGCTTCAATCACCCCATTGCCATTTCTACTATTATATCCGTCGTGGCACTGGGCAAAAAATCGCCGGGCAAAGGATTTAAAATTATTCTGAGTATTAAAAACCGTAATTGAAGAAAAACAGTAGGAAGTAAATAATCGAAGTTTTCGCTGAATATCTTCATTTAAAAGTGGGGAAATGAAGATTATGAAGGAACATTTATACTTGTGGGCCTGACTTAAAAAATATAAAGTTTCCGGCTCCCTGAAAGCATCAAAAATTACAATTCCTTCCGCATTATAAGTAACGCAGTCCAGACAGGAAAGTGTGTGAATCGTTGCAAAGTTATGTAATACTTCGTTGCAGAATAAAACAACATCTTCACGGGTAGTAACCAGAAAAATCTGGTTCTTATTCATGAAAACTGACATTTTAATCCCACTTAAATTCTTAATTATTTTTTAAGTTTTATAACTATGCGTTATATTATTTTATTTCTTAAAAAGTTTATACCATACAACAGTCAGGCTGAAGAAAAAGAGTCTGACTATAAGGAAGATTTTAAATGGGTTATGAGCAATTTCGGCAAAGAATTCCAGTCCCTTGTCAAAAGTTTTTTCATCTACACGGCGGACACGTTCAGAGAAAATTCCAAAGGCATCTTTGTAATAAAGGAAAGTGCTTGAAGAAAACTGATTGCGGCGGCGGTAAGCCCAGCAGTTCTTTTCGCGGATTCCGTCACTGACAAGAACAAGTGAAGGCTGTGCCTTAAAAATTGCCTGAATGATGTCCGGCTCACTGGTCTTTGGATAATAGCCTACATAACGGCCGATTACCTTAAGCGACGGGAAAGTATCTTTTATATTGTGTTCTACCTTGCTGATTGTCTTTTTTGATGAACCAAGAAGATAGATTGTCTTAAAATGAGAATCCAGAACTGAAAGAATCTGGATTACGGCGTTAAAAGGATTATAGCGAACAGGCACCGGCTTTTTAAGGACGGCTGCCGCACGAAGAATACTCTTAGAAATTGGGATGATTAAATCTGCGCTTTTAACGCAGTCAGCAAAATCACCCTTTCGGCGGGCTTTCAGCAAATCCCATATAGAAAGGAAGATAATCTGTTTTGTTCCCGGCTTTGCCAGAATCTCCATGATTTCGTTTTCAAGTTTATCCGGCTGGCAAATATCTACCGGTACACCAACTATTGAAACTCTTTCAGCCATTTTCCCCACCCTGTTTTTCCTGATTTAATTGAAAAATTGCGCTCTGAACCGCGGCAATTCCATAAAGCGCTGCGGTCTCGCATCTTAAAATATTTCCTTCAAAATGAATGGTAGAAAAAAATCCCTTTTCGTTCAATAGCTTAATTTCAGCAGGACTGATTCCACCTTCATTTCCGACGGCAATTGCCACCTTTGTAATCTTATCTTTTGATGAAACAAGCTTAAAGAGAGGAACTTCGCCTTCCGTGCGTTCCCAGAGGGCAAGAGCAAGGGAAGAAGCTTCCCCTCCACCGAAAACTTTCTTCCACCAATCTACAGCGTCCGTAAGCGTCATTGGTTCTACAATTTTAGTTGCCACCGGAGAGCCGCTCTGCTGCCTTGCTTCCTTTATAATGCGGTCAAAGCGTTCGCGTTTAGCCCCGGAAAACATGCTGGTACAGTTCTTTTCAGAAAAATCACCGATTACCGGTACAATCACGCTGATACCGCACTCCGTTGCCTGACGAACGATAAGCTCAAACTTCTGAGCCTTAGGTATAAACTGAAAAAGCACAAAGTCTCGGTCAGAAAAGGCATTTTTAATCTCGCCCGCCTGAGTACCGCGGGTAATGGAAGTGCCGGCGCGGGAAGAAGCATCTCCCTCTGCAGCATCACAAACCTGAAGGATAATTTTTTTTGCATTGTCATCAATAAAGGCAACCGTCGTTGACCTGAGTTCCCCGTCATCCAGGCGCACATTCAGCATATCACCTTTTTTTACGCGCAGAACCTGACGCAGATAGCGGAAATCCTTCCCTATCAGTTCAATGAGACCGTTTTTAATGTTTTCTTTTTCTACAATAAATTGACGCATTTATACTGTCATTTTCAGGCAATACCCTTCATTTTCAGACAAGGCCCTGTCATTCTCGGGCTTGACCCGAGAATCTATTTCACAGCAACCGTTTCTTTTTGAGTTGCCTCGTCCTGAAGCTGCTTCAAAGTCTTGGTCTTCTTCACAAGGTCAGAAAACTTTTCTTCCTGCAAAATTTTAATTGCGGCTTTTAACTGCAAATCGTAGTCCATATCATAAAGAGGAGTCGGCTGATGACGCTGAAGCTGAACTCTCAAAAGGCGGCGGAGCAGACGCAAATCAAAAGGATAATCAATTGCGATTCGTTCTGCAGCTGCGGCAATATCAATTTCCTTCATGTTAGGATTTGCCTCAACCATTTTGTTAATGACTTCGCTTTCAATCATCTTAACGTAAAGCTCTTCCTGCTCTTTTGTGAAAGTTTCCATATTTTTTACTTCCAGATCAGGCGGAATTCCGATTTTATCGATATTTGTGTCGCTCGGAGTATAGTAGCGGGCGATTGTAAGCTTAATTCCGTTCTGCTCGCCAAGTGGAACAACCTGCTGAACAGAGCCCTTTCCGTAAGTGCGTTCACCGACAAGGTAAGCCAGATGATTATCTTTAAGTGCCCCGGAAAGAATTTCAGAAGCGCTTGCCGAACCGTGGTTGATAAGCACAACTATCGGCATTTTTGTTACGACAGTCTTGTCTTTATTAGCTGTAAACTGATGATTTTCCAAAATAAGGCGGCTCTTTGTAGAAACAATCGGGCCTGCGTCAATGAATTTGTCACCAACATCAACGGCGCTTGTAATAAGTCCGCCAGGATTATCGCGTAAGTCAATAATCAGGCTCTTGTAACCGGCAGCCTTAAATCCGTCGATTGCTTCCTGAACACGCTTTGGAGTTTCCGGAGTAAACTGAATAAGGCGCATATATCCGATTTTTGTTCCCTCAATCATGCCGTCTTTTACGGTCGGAACTTCAATCAGAGCACGAACCAGCTTAATGTCAAACTTCATGTTGGCGCCGCGTAAAATCGTAATATTTACAGGACTTCCTACCTCACCGCGAAGGTTACTCAAAACCTCGCTCATAGTCATTTCAGGAGTAGGCTTTCCTTCTATCGCAACAATGTAGTCACCAGACTGAATGCCGGCTTTTGCTCCAGGGGAATCTTCGATTGGTGACGAAACTTCTACGTAGGCAGGTTTATC
This sequence comes from Treponema sp. C6A8, assembly GCF_000619925.1. Classification (GTDB taxonomy): domain Bacteria; phylum Spirochaetota; class Spirochaetia; order Treponematales; family Treponemataceae; genus Treponema_D. The sequence continues at coordinate 20,798 of NZ_JHVB01000015.1, forward strand.
AGGCTTGTTTTCAGTCGGCTTTGAAATTGTAAGACCGACACCGCCAAATGAACCGTTAGTAGTATCACCAAGGTCGCGCATGTAATCTGAATCAAGGTAAAGGGTATAAGGATCACCGATTGCCTCAAGCATTCCCTTGAGTGCGCCTTCATAAAGAAGTTTTGCGTCTAAATCATCAACATAATTCAGCTGAACAAAATCAAAAACTGAATTAAGTTTTTTCATATATTGGAAACTGGAAATTTTTGTATCAGATTCTATTGAAGACTGAGCAAAGCACTGAGATGCAAAGGTAAGAACCACAAAAGTCAATGCGGCCCGCGAAATATTCTTAAACGTTTTTTTCATAACGTTTCTATTTTACGGCACAAAGAGTAAATTTTCCATATAAAACTTGCCATTTATGTGATATAATTTATTTATGGCACAGATAATTCCAATAGCAAGTGGAAAGGGAGGAGTTGGAAAAAGTCTTCTTTCTGCCAATCTTGCAATTGCCCTGGGTCAGCAGGGAAAAAAAGTTGTTTTAGTTGATCTTGATTTGGGAGCTTCCAATCTTCATCTTGTAATCGGACAGCATCCGGGTGTTGCAAGTCTTGGTTCCTGGTTTACTGATAAAATTGATTTTAAAGACATCATCCAGCCTACAGATTATGACAACGTAAGTTTTATCGCCGGCGACAGTCAGATTCCGGATTTGACTTCACTTAAACACGTTCAGAAAGTAAAACTTATCCGCAACCTGAAAAACATCAACACAGACTACGTTATCCTTGACCTTGGTGCCGGAACCCATCAGTTTATTCTGGATATGTTCCTGCTTTCTCCACAGGGAATTATTGTTTCTGCCCCAGCCGTTACCGCAACCTTGAACGGTTATCTTTTCCTTAAAAACGCAACCTTCCGCCTCTTATATACAACCTTCAAGCGAGGAACTCCTGGCCGCGCTTATATCGACGGACTCAAGAAAAATGCAAAATCCATGCAGAAGCTTTACATTCCTCAGCTTGTAAAGGAGCTTGAAATTCAGGATCCGGAAGCAACAAAGCTTTTTAAGGCCCGCATGGAACAGTTCCGTCCTCGTCTTGTAATGAATATGATTGAAGACCCTAAGGATGCTGAACGCGCACAGAGAATTAAAAAATCCTGCAATCAGTATCTTGGTCTTGAAATTGAATATCTTGGCCTTATGTACCGCGACATGCTTCAGGATAAGGCACTTGCTTCCCAGCTGCCGGTTGTTGTTTACAAACCTCAGTCGGTTTTGGGACAGGCAGTTTACCGCATTGCCGACAAGGTGATTGCAACGCCGCCTCGCAATTTTGACGCCGCCTTTAATCTTGAAGGCGCCAGCGACAACTTCCAGAATGCCGATGAAGAGGCTAACGAAGATTACAATATCAAGCTTGCAGGAATTGAAGACCTTGTTGCAGGTGGAACACTTTCCATCAGTGAACTTGCAGAAATGGTAAAAACTTTGAACTACGAGCTTACACAGGTGCGCAAGGAAAATCAGCTCTTAAAATCAAAACTGATTAAGGCAGCCGGACAAGGATTTAAGATTTAATATGAACTTTTTATACGTAAATTACCCTTCCTGGATTCATCCTCAGATTTTTCCCGGAATTAAATTTTTAGGACTCCTGCGCTGGTACGGTCTGATGTACGTTTTTGCCTTCGGAACCGCTTACTGGATTCTGACCAGGCTTTTTAAGGAAGGCGCTTTGGATTCACCTTCCCAGGCGACAGCTTCCAGCCCGGCAGGCAAAGCTACCGAAGATGATGTTTTCAGCTTTATTGCAAGCGGAATAGTTTTCCTTTTGATTGGCGCCCGCGTATTTTCCACTTTGATTTACGACACAACCGGACTTTACTGGAAAAAGCCCTGGCTGATTTTCTGGCCTTTTGACGCAGCCGGAAACTTTACAGGACTTGCCGGCATGTCTTACCACGGCGGCTTTATCGGCGGATTAATCGGAATGATTGTCTGGTGCCGCCTCCACAAAAAGCCTTTCTGGAAATGGTGCGATGCAATGTGCGTTGCAATTCCTTTAGGCTACACCTTTGGCCGCCTGGGCAACTTCCTCAACGGCGAACTTTACGGCCGCATTACGACAGCTCCCTGGGGCATGGTTTTCCCTGCCGCAGAAAAGTTTTCAACCTCAAAAGCCTGGGTTCAGGCCTTTGCAGAAAAAATCGGCATGGAAATTGCAGACAAAAATCTTGTAAACCTTCCCCGCCACCCAAGCCAGCTCTACGAAGCCCTTTTTGAAGGCGTAATTCTCTGGGCAATCTTGTGGTTTATGAGAAAGCATAAAAAGTTTGACGGCCAGCTGGGACTTTCATACGCCTGCGGCTACGGTTTCTTCCGCTTTTTCATCGAATACTTCCGCGAGCCCGACGCCGACATCGGCTACCGCATCGCCAAAGACGCCAGCGCCCCGCTCTACACCAACACTTCGCTTTTAAACTTCTCCACCGGCCAGATTTTATGCTTTTTAATGGTGGCCGGCTCGCTAGTTACAATGATTGTTTTGGGATTAACTCACAAGAAAAGTGGGGCGTGGGACGCAGGCGGAAAATGAGGGGGGACCGCAGACGGGGTGAGACCTCATTTTTCGCCGTAAGCTGGGACCCGCGCCACACTTTTCCATGTAGGAGGCACAAATGAAACTGACAATAAAATACAAGAACGGTTCATCCGAAACCCTCGACGTAGAAAAGCTGGGACACTACAGCAAAAACCCCTGCGTCCACTGCCGCAAAGACGGTGGCTGCTACGAACACGGCTGTTTCATGCCCGAAGAATGGGGCGACTTTTTAGACTTAGGGCATCACCACATCAGAGTGCAGGACGTAGAATCCATGCACGTTTCTGAAATGTAAATACAACAGAGGCTTTCAATGACAATTTTTCAGGGAATTTTACTCGGAATTTTACAGGGAATCGCGGAATTTCTCCCGATTTCATCGTCTGGTCACCTTGCCGTAGCGCAGAACCTTTTTAAGCTGGATGACGTTCCGCTTTTGTTCGACGTTTTCCTTCATCTTGCAACGCTTTGTGCCGTTTGCCTTTATTTCTGGCGTAAAATTGCCCGTCTTTTCTCTATTTTAGGAAGATGGATTGTACGCCGCGCACAGCCGGAAGGCAGTCTTCACCCGGAAGATTTACTTGCCGGATCTGACAAGGCAGGGCGGCGCACAATCATCGCCGTAATAGTGGCAACTTTCATTACCGCAGCTATCGGTATTGTCACCAGTAAAAAAATGCCCCAGCTTTCAATTAAATCTACCTGTGCAGGCTTCCTGGTAACAGCAGTTTTACTTATTGTAAGTAACCTGAAAAGAAAGCAGAACGAAGCTAAAGCTCAAAAAGAAGGCAGTACCCCAGCTGAAGGAGTTTCCCTCTTCCAGTCAATCGTAATCGGCGTAATGCAGGGCTTCGGAACTTTGCCTGGAATAAGCCGAAGCGGTTCTACAATCGCCGGTGCCCTTTACAGCGGAGTAGATGCAAAAGCCGCCGGAGATTTTTCTTTTATCATTTCAATTCCGGCAATTCTTGGCGCTTTCATTCTTGAACTTAAAGATTTGGGCGAAGTAAGCAGCAGCATAGGTGCCGCCCCTGTAATCGCAGGCTGCGCCGCAGCTTTTGCAACCGGCTACATTTCGCTGACATTCTTAATGAAAATTATCCGCAAGGGAAAGCTCCACTGGTTTGCGGCTTACCTGATTCCGGTTGGAATTTTGGGAATAATGTTCTTAAAATAGTAAGAATTTGACGATAACAAACTTATATGTTATATTAAACAAAAGGAAATGCCCGATTTATTCGGTCGTCTCCACTGTTTTGTGCAAAAGCCGCCAAGTGGTTCGGACGAGGCGGCTTATTTTTTACTCTTTATTTTTTAGGTAAGAGAGCAGCGCTATAACAGTGCTGATTACAGTAGCAACACAAGTTACAATTGCAATCAAAATTTCACATGTCATACGCAAGCCTCCCATTCTTTTATTCTCGCAAAAACGCAAGTTGACTTTGGGAGACGCCGCCTAAATCAGGCACTTCCAATAATTTAATTATACCACAGTAAATCCATATAGTAAATGCCTTATATTTTTTCAGTTACATAAAAATGGCTTTATATACGCCATTTTCTATGCAACTTTTTGTTTCCACAAATCAATAAATTTTTCGCTTTCATTAAACCAAGTTTCAAAATCCTTACTTTTCAGAGATAATTGATGAATATCTATAAGAAGATTTATAAAATCAGGAATTTCAATTTCATTGTCATAAATAAAAGAAATTATCTCTGAATACATGTTTATTGTCATTGGAATAACTGGAACTGGTTTTCCTATCCAACTTTCTTTATTAAGAATAAAAAATTGCCATTTTGTTCGAATATTAATTGAGGAAGAGATAAATAATCCAAATACATTCTTATCATCATGTTCTTTAATGAATCTAAAAACATGATCTATAACACTTGAGCCTTCATGCTCCCATTGTCTAATGCCTGTCATTAATGATACTTCAGGAAGAATAATATACTCATCTGTATATAATTCCATATCAGGAGTATTCCCTATTCCCGGCGCAAAACTCTTTGGAGTTAAATCTTCTTCAATATTAAAATTTCTTTTTACAGATTTCTTTCCTCTTATTGCTATCAGACTTTTCCATGTATTTACTTCTAGCCATAAAGCACTCATATCATCATCATTTAAAATAAGTTTAAACCTATCCAATATTTCATCTCGAACTTCCTTAGTAAAAGCTAGATGTTCAATAAAATTGTTTTCTCTTAACGAAGTAATATACTTTATGAGATTCTTTTCAAGAATTTTATTTTCAGATTCTGTTTTTATATTTTGTAATGTTCTTGAAATTTTTATTAATTCTGTTTTAATTTTTTTTGCAGAAATATTATCAGATTCATTTTGTGTTTTTTCAATTATATTTATCTTTTCTTGTATCAGAAGTTTTCTGTTTTCGATATTGTCCCAAGGCAAAGAAATTGAATCTGAGGAACCGAACCATGAAAAATACTCTCTTTTATCTTTAAACTCTGGATTAATAAAGTCGTATTTTTCTGCTAAAAGTTTGAATTTTAGTTTTGCATGTTCAGCGACTCTGATTTTTGCAGCTATACCAGGTCCATGAACAGAGAAAAGGCCTGTATAAACCAAAGCTCTTGAAAATGCATCTGCGTAATCATAATATGATTCGATTTTATTATCTAAAGCGCCATAAGTTTTTATAAAAAGCTTTTCACAAAGAATTTTTGCATCCTTTTGTTTATTTTCTAATTTCTGATATTCTGTCTTAAAAATTGCAATAGCATTTAATGTGTTCGTTATTAATTCATTATTTGAACATCCAAATAAAAGCACAATCTCACTTCGATTAAGAGATTCAAATTTTTCCAATGCTGAAATTAATAATTTCATAGGAAAAATTTTCCATTTTCCAATTTGATTTTTTTTATATGTATGATTTGGAAAATAGATTTTTAGGAGTTGTTTTAAGAAATCTTCATTATCAAAATTTTGTTCAAGAATTAATTGTCCTACTTTTGTGGTCTGTATTGCATTTGTTTCGTCATCTACATATCCAAAACCGTAAAATTCAAATGTTGATTTGTCATTTCTTGCATCACCTTCAGCTTCTTTTCTATCAAACATTCCTGACGAAAATTGTTCTAAGCTTAGGTCTCCAATTTCTGAGTTTTCATCTGAATGTGCATTATATGTATAAAGTCTTCTTGCAGGATGTACAGGTTTATTATCAAATACACTTTGTCTACCTGAATTTTCTTCCCAATTCAATCCTTCCAGTTTTTCCAAATTCTGAAAACCACTGAACAGTTCGTATTGTACTTCTTGGTTTTGTTCTCCATCCCCATGTGTACATCTTAGTTTACCTCATAGTTTGTTATAATTAGATGTTTTACATCTTTTTTGTTCCGATTCTTAAAACTCACAAGGTAATGCTTATCGAATGATGCAATATTAAAATCTTTATACAAATTTTTAATAAAATCGGTTTCTTTTATCACAAGTAAAAATTGTGCTTTTGTATTTTTTAGATACTCACAAAGTCTAATCTGATCTTCTTTATCAAATGGATTTTTTGCATAAGTAGAAAATTCGGTATCGTATGGTGGATCTAGAAATATGAAGTCGTTATTGTTTATAATCAAATTATTCAAGAAAGATTCAAAATCTTCATTATAGATTGAAGCCTTTTCTAATTTAGAAATTAAAAAAGGATTTTTTAATAAATTAATCTTATTACTGAAATCTTTTCTGTTATAACTTATTCCTCCATAAGGAACATTAAAGGTACCATTCTTGTTATAACGAAACATAGATGAATAACAATATTCTCTAATAAAATAAAACACTGCAGAATAAATATTTGGATTGTCATTCAAATCTAATTTATTATAAATACTTCGAAGATACATATAATAAGAACTCTTCAAAGCGCATTCCATATTATAAAATATTTCTTCTTCTGGTAATGTTCCTTTTATATTTTGAATTTTATTTGCTCGATTTATTTTAGAGAACAAGTTTCTTTTTAATTCGTTTTCCAAAACAGCTGAATGTAAAGTTGAAATACAAAGATTCTCTTTTAACTCCACGAAATGAATCTTTATATATTCTTCTAAACTATTCCTATTGTTTAATGCAAACAGTTTTATTAAAGATGCTTTGTTTTTTTCTGAAAATTCTTCAATATATTTCCAAGATTTTGCTATTACGGTTAAATAACTAAAAAATGCGCTACTTTGTGTCTTTATACTAGAATATAAAGCTATCAGTTCTGAAGATTTATCATTTATATAATATGTTTGGGCATCCGTATTTAAAAACACAGCACCACCACCTACAAAAGGTTCTATATATTTTGAAAACTTCTTTGGATAAAAGTTTTTTAATATATTCAATTCTTTTTCTTTTCCACCAGCCCACTTTATGAATGGTTTTATATGTGATGTACTATCATTTTTTTGCATGCAAAACTCACAAGTGTGATTAATTATTATTTATTAATCACACTTGATTAATTATATAACAATTAGACGACTTTGTGTATTTTTTCTCAAAAATAATCAAATTTGCTTAATTATTTTTAATATGGGTTTTAAGGAAAATCTAAAAGAAGAATTATCTTATCAAGGAATACTTGTAAAAGAACTTGCTGAAAAAAGTGGAGTTCCAAAAGGTACAATAGACCATTATCTTGCTGAAAAATGTACAGCTCCTATTGCCGAAAATGCGGTAAAAATTGCACAAGCACTCGAAGTTTCTGTAGAATATTTAGTCACAGGAAAAGAAAAAAACAAAAATGCTGATGAGACTCAAAATCAAATCCATCTTTACAAAAAATATTCAAACCTTATTGCCCTGGCCGAAAAATTAGATGACCGCCAATTAAAAGCAATAGAAAATTTGATAGAAAGTATTTAATTGTCGTTTTATCAAAGCAAACTGACAAGTCACATTTTTTATGTTAAAATCAAACTATTAGGAAGAGATTTCTTCCGATTTTTAGGGGCATACGGCGGGAGCGTGGAGCTGCTGCGAAGCAGGCCGCTTGCGGCTGACCCTTAGGGAACAGCGGAAGGCGACTAGGAAGTACTACTCGCCTGAAATACTGGAGAAATACATGTTTGTTGAATTAAATTATGAGCCTTTGCTGGAAGATTTTTACGATAACGGCCAGCTGAAAATTGAAGCGATTCTGAAGATTCTTGAAAACTCGGGAAATCATCATTCGGATGCGGCCGGCGACCAGATTTTAAAGGGAAGTTCGGACGGTACTGCCTGGATTTTGACCGACTGGTATGTGGAAATAGACCGCTGCCCGAAATACGGCGATAAAATTAAGGCGGTGACCTGGAGTCAGGGCGCAACTTCCATGTTCAGCACTTCCCGCGATTTTGAACTTTTCTGCAACGGAGAACTTTGCGGAAAAGGAACGACCCGCTGGATTCATTATGACTTGAAATCTAACCGGCCAAGCAAGGTAACAGAAGAACTTCTGGCAAAATATCAGCCGGAGAAGAAATCTGTTTTTGCCGATGCCAAGCTTCCTAAAATTGAAACGCCGGAAACTTTCAGCCGCGAACTTGAACTGACACCGCGCAGAAACGACATCGATTTTAACCACCACGTTCACAATCTGATTTACGTTGATTACGCAATGGAAGCCCTGCCTGAGGAAGTTTACCGCGCCCATAATTTCAATAAAATCCGTATTACCTATAAGAGCGCCGTAAAAGAAGGTGAAAAAATCTGCGTGAAATATGCTGGTAACGGGCAGGCTCATACTGTGTTTATTTACGGAAGCGACGGATCGCTTAAAACTATGATAGAACTCGGAGAAAGAAAATGAAAAAAATCCTTGCAATGATGATGATTGGGGCCTGCCTTAGCCTTGTAAGCGCAAAAGAAAAAGAGGACAAAGAAAATACTAAGACCGAACAGGCTGATAATAATGAGTGGAAGGAAGTCGGCGAACAGGGGAAAAAGGCCCTGAAAGAAACCGGAAACTTTTTCAAAGACTTGGGAAAGAAAATCGGAAATGATGCAAAGGACGCCGCAGAGGAAATAAAGGAATCTGCAGAAAATACAAAAGAGAAGTCCAAAAAGAAAAAAGAAGATAAGAAAACAAAAGATATTTAATGAAAGCCATTTTTACAAATTCACAAGACCTGGAAAAATCCGCTAAGGAGAAATTTCTATTTCCGCCATTTTTGATGATGGAAAATGCGGCGGCGGGGATGGAAGCCTCTGTAATGGAAGTTTTGCGTCAGAATGAAAGTGCCGTTAACGCTGGCGCTAAAAGTGCCGTTAACGCCCGCCCCTGCAAAATCCTTATCGTTTGCGGAAGCGGAAACAACGGCGGCGATGGCTATGCCCTTGCACGCAGAATTTCCGGCAAAGCGGAAGTAGAATGCACTCTCATTGCACTCAGCCAGCCAAAAACAGAAGAAGCTATCCATCAGCGGCAGATGGCCGAGGCTGCGGGCATTTCAGTTTTAACTGAAGCAGATTTCTGGGCTCTGGAAAAAACAGAGGGCCTTTCAGACTTTTCTGTCATTGTAGACTGCATTCTTGGAACAGGCTTCACTGGCCAGCTTAGAGAAAATATTGCCTATATTGTAGAAAAGCTGAACGAACTTCCCGCATATAAAATTGCCTGCGACATTCCGACAGGCCTGCGTTTTAAAGCTGACACTACAATCACAATGGGCTGTTTAAAAACTGCCCTCTTTTCTGACAGAGCAAAGGCAGTTTGCGGCAAAATCATTATTGCTGGACTTGGTATTTCCCGCGAAAAATTTGAAAGCTGCGGAAACCCGGATGCTTTTTTAATTGAAGAAAGCGACATCAAACTTCCCTTACGGAAAAACAAAGCCGCCCACAAAGGAACCTTCGGGCATACAGCAGTTTTTGCCGGCGAAAAATCCGGAGCGGGAATTCTTGCGGCAACGGCGGCCCTCAACTTTGGAAGCGGACTTGTAACTCTTGTAAAATCCCAAAATTCAAACCTTGCCCAATTTAAGATTTCTCCGGAGCTTATGATAAGCGACCAAATTCCTGCAAATACAAGCTGCGTTTTAATCGGAAGCGGACTGGGCTTTGGAGCTGCCGCAGACAAGGCGCTTCAAAAAGTTTTTGACTGGTATAAAAATGCAAAATCAGCAGCCTGCGTGCTGGATGCAGATTTATTCAGCAATAAAAAGCTTTTCGAAATTTTACAGACACTTTCAGCTTTGCAGCCTCAGGGGAAAATAATTCTTACACCTCACTTAAAGGAACTTAAAAATCTTTATCAGGCAATTTTCCCGGAAAAAGAAATATCGGTAGAAGAACTTACTTTTGCAGAAAGGCGAATAGAAATCGGAAAGGAAATTACGGCAAAGTTCCCGAATCTGACAGTAATAATGAAAAGCGCAAATACTTTCATTGCGAATGGCGGGCAGACTTACATATGCGACAGGGGCACTCAAAGCCTAGCAAAAGCCGGCAGTGGTGACGTCCTTGCCGGAATGGCGGCGGCACTGCTGGCTCAGGGCTACACTGCCCTTGATGCCGCAATTACTGCCGTTTATGCCCACGCCCTTGCAGGCTCAAGCTTTGCAAATGGTGAGGACTGGGGATTAACAGCTGAAAAACTAATTAATAGACTGGGAAAATAGCGGGGTTTTAGGGGCACCGCCCCTAGGAGAAGGGGTAGCGGAAAACGCCGAAGGCGGTTGGAGCGAGGGGGAGACCTCCCCCTCCTGCATATTACAACTTACCGCTTTCAGCGGCACCTGGTAGACCGATGTCGTTACGGTGGAAGGCGCCTTCAAAATGAACGGCATTGATTCCACGGTAGGCAAGCTTCCAGGCTTCATCAAAAGTGCTTCCGTAAGCGCTGCAGGCAAGAACACGACCGCCGCTTGTAAGAAGCTTGTCGCCGTCTTTTACTGCACCCGCAATGAATACCTTTGCTGTGCTTTCTGCAAGCTCTGCTGCATCATAAGTGATTTCGCAGCCTTTTTTGTAGCTTCCAGGGTAGCCGCCGCTTACAACAACAGGGGCGCACTGGAAACCTGGCTTCCACTTGAATTCAAAGTCTTTGAGAGTACCGTTCAAAATTGCAGTACACATTGCGGCCATATCAAAATCCATCAAAGGAAGAACAGCCTGAGTTTCAGGGTCACCAAGACGAACATTGTATTCAAGAAGTTTTGGACCGTTTTTAGTGAGCATTACACCAAAGAAAATAAATCCGCGGTAATCGAAACGCTCTTTGATAAGTCCGTTGAGGGTTGGCTCGAGACAGTCTTTTTTGAACTGCTCCATGATTTCTGGAGTTACGTCAGAAAGAGGGCAAACTGCACCCATTCCGCCGGTGTTTGGACCTTTTGCGCCGTCGTTCAGGCGTTTGTGGTCGCGGGCAGGAAGGAAAGGAACGATTGTAGCGCTTCCCTGCACTGCATATTCAGGAGTTACAGAAACTGCAGCCAAAACTGAAATCTCAACTCCTTCAAGATAATCTTCAATTACAAGTTTTTTGCCGGCGTCACCTACGCGGCCGCTTTCCATAATATCTTCGATAGCGGCAAGGGCTTCTTCCACAGTTGCGGCAACAACTACACCCTTTCCGGCAGCAAGTCCGTCAGCCTTAATAACGATTGGAGCGCCGTGCTTTTTTACATATTCAATTGCAGCGTCTTTGTTTACAAAAGTTTCGCTGGCAGCACATGCAACGTTGTATTTTTTCATAAAGGCCTTGGCTACGTCTTTACTTCCTTCAAGCATTGCGCCGGCTTTTTTAGCGCCGACACAAGGAATATCAGCCTTCCAGAACTCGTCTGCAATTCCTTCGCAGAGAGGATCTTCCGGACCGATTACAGCCATGCGGCAATTTTCATGCTTTGCAATAGCAACACAAGGATTCTCACCCTCTGCAATATAATCACAATCTTTTGGATTTACATTTACACACTTATTTTCATCAGCCGTTCCGCCGTTTCCAGGCACCACGATGATTTTATCAACCAGTGAACTCTGAGCTAATTTCCAGCAGATAGTGTGCTCACGACCACCACCGCCAACAACGATTATATTCATGGCTAGGATTATACTGAAATCCCGCTAAACTTTCTACAATTTGGTTAAAGAAGAGATTCAAGGATTGTCGGCTTGTTTTCACGAACTCTGATTTTGCTGTAATTTTTTTCTGCAATTACACGGCTTCCGCTCAAATACTGAACGGTAACATCATAAAGACCAGGCTCAAGTTCCAGTCCGCTTGCATAGGCCTTTCCAGGAAGTGCGTAAACCTGACGAATATCAGCTGTTTCGGTTTTATCAACAGCTTCGATTGCAGGAGGAAGAGCATAGATAGCGGCTATGGCAGCGGCTTTTGTTATGGCAATTGCAACAGGATTATCAGCCTGCTCGGCAGCAACCTGGGCGCTGACAACAGCCGTTGCCGCCGAAATTACTGCAGAAAGTTTTTTAGCAAGACTGCGGCGGACACTTCTTCCATAAGCTTTTTTTGCCTTTGATTTTACATCCTTTTGAACGGCATAATTAAAATCTTCAAGCAGGGAAAGAGTTTTTTCCTGGCCGTTAACAATCATTTTTACAGCAGTTATGCGGCTATTATCTGTGTGAACAAATTTCGGATAAACAAATTCAATGTCAAAATCAGGAATCGTAACGATTATTTTGTTGATTACAAAAGGAAAAGTCGGAATAGGCCCGATTACAATCCTTTCTTCTTCACGGCGACCGATTAAATCGGTAAAGGAAATAACATCAAGGCGGCCTTTACCCCGGGAAATATTTAATTCACTCTTAGTATCAAAAGATTCATTCATGGAATGAAGCATTTTTGCGTCGAGTTCCGCATTGCCAAAATCGCCTTCCCTCATGTACAAAAGAAGACTCATGTAGCGGGCAGCAGGAGAATCCTTAAAAATATCAGCGGAAGTAGGCTTAGCAGGAGCGCTGCCGTTAATTTCTGCAGGATTTATATTTAAGCTGGTGTAGGCATTCTGAACTTCAGAATCAGCATTGTAATTATCATCAGTAAGTAAAAATTCACCGTATTTTGCAAGATAGGTTTTCTGCTTGTCGTTCATTCGGCGGATTTCAACACCGGCTTCATCTTCTTCGCCGGCATTATAATAATTAAAAAAGTTGAAAATATTTAAATAGATGTATTCGTAGGGATTTGCTTCATATTCAACGGAATTTTCATTAAAAACAGCCGCAGCAAATCCCTGAGAAATGCTTTTTGTAACAGACGCATCCATAAGACGCTCTGTCTGATTCATCAAATCACGGGAAGCAGCATAGTCTCCTGTAAGATGATAAAGCATGGCTAAATCATAATTATCGCGGATTAAATTCTTTTTCTGTTTTTTCTGTTTAGACAGGATTTTCAGGGCATCATCGTAGCGGCCTTCATCCAAAGCGGCCAAATACTTATGATTTTCCTCTTTTTGTGAAGATTTTGATGAGCCCTCTTTTTTTGAATTTGATGCGCAGGAAGCAAAAAGCATTACCCCCAGCGCAGCAATCAGCAGACGTGATTTACGCATTAAAATTTAGACTTTGGTCTTTTGATGAATTTTTTAATGTCGCTGTTTTCACCCTGCCACAAAATCTTATTTGATTCAATGTCGATAATTTCCATATCAACGTAGTAAGTACGAACCTGCTTGTTGTCAACTGTATCAACGATTGTACGAACCGAACCCTGAAGCATAAAATCAGCTCCAAGTTCCTGCGCGATTGCCTTTGCAGATTCTGCAGTAGAATACTGTGCCTGATTATCTTTTTCAGCTCTCAAAGCAAGGCGCTGTTCTGAATCAGCAACGAATTCCATTGTTCCGTTATTGATGATAGCAGTCTGGAAACGGCGTGCAAGATTTATTGTATCAATGTGTTCGCTGCTCTTGTTTGTAATCGGTCCGATAATTACTAAAGGAGCCTCTCCGCTTTTTGTTTTGTAATTCTTGATACGTGTTGAATTTGCGCAGTCGTTGATCAAAGTTTCAGTTACAATTCGAAGATCGTTGTCGTTCCAGAAACCAGAAAGGTCAATTGTTGAATCTGCATCTACGCGGGTAACTTTTGTACTTGCGCAAGATGACAAAAATACTGCGCATGCAAGAATTAATGCTGATAAAATGTGTGTTTTTTTCATTCGTTTTCTCCTGTTTATAATTATAACAATATTGTAACACAGTTTGTTACAACTGTGAAACTTCATTTTGACCAACAGTACGAATTCCTGCTTTTTCAAGGATTTCTTCGGTTTTTTGAACGTCGGTACAGCGGATTACCATGAAGGCAGCGTTTGTCTGGCGGCCTGTGAATCCGTACATGTATTCAACGTTGCGGCCATTGTCTGCAAGGAGTTTAAGGATTTTATTAAGACTTCCTGCTTCGTCCGGGATTTCGATGGCGATAACCGGGGTTGTCTTTACGATGTAAGAAGAGCGTTCAAGGGCAGCCTGAACCGGGATTGGGTCATCCACGATAATTCGGGCAATTCCAAAGTCGCTTGTATCGGCAATCTGAATTGCGCGAAGGTTGATATTATGCTCTGCCAGAACGTTTGTGAGTTCTGAGAGGGCGTTTTTACGGTTTTCAATAAAAATTGAGATTTGATTAATTGTCATTTTTTCCTCCAATTAACAGGTTCTAGGTTTTAGGTTCCAGGTTCCAGGGGTTTTAGGGGGTAAGCAACTTGTTGCGTCCCCCTAGGTGAAAGGGGTGTGGCGAAGACCGCAAGGGCTGAGCCCAGGGGAAAGGCTTTTCCCCTCATCCTGACACCTATAACCTGGCACCTATAACCTTTAATCATGTAACTTACGCGTATCAATTACACGCTTAGCCTTACCTTCCGAGCGGGCGATGCTCTTTGGCGCAACCAGCGTAACCTTAGCTTTAATCTGGAGAACGCTGAGCAGAGCACTTTCCAGAGCCTTTTCCTGCTGTGTGATTTCCGAAATAACGTCGCTGAACTTGTCGGCAGTCATTTCCACCTTGATTTCGAAAGTATCGGTGTTGTTTACGCGGCCAACATGAATCTCGTAGTTTGCAGGGTAACCGTTCTGCATAAGAACGCCTTCAATCTGGCTTGGGAATACGTTAACACCGCGGATGATAAGCATGTCGTCAGTGCGGCCCATTGGCTTACTCATGCGGACAAAGGTACGACCGCAGGCACAAGGAGCGCGGTTCAGAACGCCGATGTCTTTTGTGCGGAAGCGCATAAGCGGGAAGGCCTGCTTTGTGATTGCAGTAAATACAAGCTCGCCCTTTTCGCCGTCTGGGAGACGCTTTCCGGTTTTAGGATCAATAGTTTCGATGATAAAGTGGTCTTCGTTTACATGCATGCCGGCCTGCTCTGCGCATTCGTAGGCAACGCCAGGTCCCATAACTTCGGTAAGACCGTAAATATCGTAAGCTTTAATGCCAAGCGACTTTTCGATGTCGCGGCGCATTTCTTCAGTCCAAGGCTCGGCACCAAAAATACCAGCCTTAAGATGGATGTCGGCAGGAGTCAGGCCCATATCCTTGAGAGTTTCGCCAAGGTAGGCAGCATAAGACGGAGTACAAAAAAGAATTGTCGATTTCAAATCCTGCATGAAGGTAATCTGGCGCTGGGTGTTACCGCTGGAAATAGGAATAACCTGAATGCCAAGCTTTGTTGCGCCGCCGTGAACGCCAAAACCACCGGTAAAAAGACCGTAGCCGTAAGCGTTCTGGGCAATATCGTTTTCATCGCAGCCAATAGCTACCAGCTGGCGGGCAGTACAGTCGTCCCAGATGTCCAGGTCTTCTTTGGTGTAACCAACGACAATCTGCTTGCCGGTAGTTCCCGAAGAAGCGTGAATGCGCACAACCTGACTCATAGGAACGGCAAAAAGTCCGTAAGGGTAAGTTGCACGAAGGTCGTCCTTGCAGGTAAAAGGAATTTTATCCAGATCATCAAGCCCGCGGATATCATCCGGAGTAACTCCAGCCTCCTCGCAGCGCTTTCTATAATACTCAACATTCTCGTACACATGACGGAAGTTTTTTGCCAGCCGCTCCCCCTGAAGTTTTCTCAGCTCTTCCAGCGGCATACATTCACTTTCTTTCTGGTAGTATTTTAAATTCATTTTAATCCTCACATATAAGAATCTTTCTCGAACATTTTGCTTTGCAAAATGTTAAACGAAGGTTAGATGCATTTAAATTTGAAAGTTAGATTTCGACCTTCGTACATCCCAGCTTGAACGCTTTTTTATTCATTTCCAAAAACTGTGGTTTTACAAGCTTTTCGATGGCAGAAAGCCATGCAGACTCCGGGAAGTCCATGTAGCGGCTCAAACGGCCCATCAAAACGATGTTTACTGCCTTGCTTGTTCCAGCCTGCTCTGCAAGACTGAGGCAGTCGATTGCATCAACCTTAAGTCCGGCAGCCTTCATGCTTCCTTCCAAATCGGCAGGATATTCAGCGGCACCAGTAATTACAGGCATAGGGTCAATTTTCTGAGTGTTTACGACAACCTGACCGTCCTTGCGAAGATATTCTGTGTAACGGGCAGCCTCAAGAAGCTCAAAAGAAACGATAAAATCTGCTTCTCCCTTGTCTACGATTGGCGAATAAACCTTGTCGCCGTAGCGTACGTAAGTTACAACCGAACCGCCGCGCTGG
The DNA here is from genome assembly GCF_000619925.1 of Treponema sp. C6A8. Taxonomy (GTDB): domain Bacteria; phylum Spirochaetota; class Spirochaetia; order Treponematales; family Treponemataceae; genus Treponema_D. Next base: position 37,032 of record NZ_JHVB01000015.1, read on the forward strand.
CTCATTCCGTGAACCTCGCTGACTTTTACATCATAGCCCGCATCAAGCAGAACCTGTCCCAAAGTTTTAGACGCAAGCAAGGCACCCTGTCCGCCCACGCCGACAATCATTATATTTTTTACCATTACAACGCTCCAAATTTACACATCTGCGTACAAACACCGCAGCCCACACAAAGTGTCGGGTCAATTTTAGCTTTTCCGTCCTTCATTGCAATTGCAGGACAGCCAATCTTCATACACATTTTGCAAGATTTACACTTAGCTTCATCAACCACAAGAGCAGGCTTAGCCTTTACTTCCTTCAAAAGCACACAAGGACGGCGGCTGATAATCAAACTTGGCTCTTCAACCACAAGTTCTTCTTTTACAGCTGCTTCACATTCTGCGATATTGTAAGGGTCTACCACTCTCACGCGGTTAATTCCCATTGCGCGAGCCAGAGCTTCCAGATCAACGCGGCCGGCAGGCTCTCCATAAAGATTCTTTCCGGTTGTCGGATTCTGCTGATGGCCAGTCATACCTGTAATCGAGTTATCCAAAACGATTACAGTTGAGTTTGACTGGTTGTAAGCAATCGAAGCAAGACCCGTCATACCCGAATGCATTAAGGTCGAATCACCGATAACGGCAACAGATTTCTTTTCGTTTTCAGCGCCCCCTGCCTTATTCCAGCCATGCAGACCAGAGAAAGAAGCGCCCATACAAAGAGTCACATCCATTGCGCTAAGAGGTGCAACCGAACCCAATGTATAACAGCCGATATCACCAAAAACGGTAACCTTAAGCTTGTTGAGGGCATAAAACATTCCGCGGTGAGGACAGCCCGCACACATAATAGGTGGGCGAACAGGAATTGCAACATCAAGCTTTGTGCCCTGAGAAACTTCGCGTCCAAAAGCAGCCGCTAAAATATTCTGACTGAACTCGCCGCAAATCGGGAACATATCTTTTCCATGGATTTCGCAAGTCAAGCCAAGTCCGCGAACAAAAGTTTCGATTACAGGATCAAGCTCTTCTACTATAATCAGTTTTTCAAGTCCGTCAGCAAACTTTTTAATCATTTCAGCCGGAAGAGGATTTACCATTCCAAGCTTGAGGATATTTACGCTGTCACCAAGAACTTCCTTTACATACTGATAAGCAGTTGAAGAAGTGATGATACCAGTCTTAGAGTCAGCCTTTTCTACGCGGTTAATTCCGCTTGTTTCCGACCACTTTGCCAGGTCAGCCATTCTCTGTTCAACAAAAGGATGACGGCGGATAGCGTTGGCAGGGGCCATTACATATTTTGTAATGTCCTTTTTGTATTCCTTGTGGGCAGGAGTTTCTCGCTCGCAAGCTTCTGTAATACTCTGACTGTGGGCAACGCGTGTACACATCTTGTATAAAACAGGAGTATCAAATTTTTCACTGATTTCAAAAGCCAGCTTTGCAAATTCACGGGCTTCATCAGAGTCAGAAGGCTCAAGCATAGGAATTTTTGAGGCAATGGCGTGATGGCGGCTGTCCTGTTCATTCTGACTTGAATGCATTCCAGGATCATCAGCAACACCGATTACAAGACCGGCATTTACACCGGTATAACTCATCGTATAAAGAGGGTCAGCGGCAACATTCAAACCAACGTGCTTCATACCGCAGAAGGCGCGGCGGCCGGCAAGACATGCGCCAAAAGCTGACTCAAGGGCAACCTTTTCATTTGGAGCCCACTCACAATAAATTTCCTTAAATTTTGCTGCTTCTTCTGTGATTTCTGTACTTGGAGTACCAGGATAACTGGAAATAAACTCACAGCCGCCTTCAAAAAGACCTCTGGCAGCTGCTGCATTTCCTAACATCAGTTGTTTCATTTTGTCCTCTATAAAAACTATTTAATAATATTTCAGATGTTTAATATATTTAAAAGTTTAGCATTTAAAAGCAATTCCTTCTATATGTATAAGCACAGGCTCCCGGGCAAGGCTCATAGTGCAAAACCTAGGGAGCGACGGCACAGCCGATAAAACGCTCCAGTGGAGCGTTTTAAGCGAGTCTCCGAGCAGCTGTGCTGCGAAGGCGCAATAATGCGCTACACGCTGATTGTTGTAAAGAAACTATAGGATTGACCGCTTACGCGGTCGCAACAATCAGAGTGTTTTTGCACCACGAGCCTCACCCTCGCGCCTGTCTTACAACGTACAAGTATCTTTATATCATTAAAAAACTAATCTGCTCTTGGCCGGTGGCAGTTGGAGCAGCCTACTACGTGGACGTGTTTTTTACCAAGTTGTTTGTTAAAAAGGCGGGCGGTGAGGCTCTGATCCTGACCTACGGTTTTTCCGCAGACGGGGCAGGTTCTTTTTACGCCGGGTTCGCAGGTTGGATAGCAGTGAGGGCAGCCCATCACAATCATGAGCTGGTCGGGAACGTTCATAGGACGGAAAACTTTGGAAATCAGGTTTTCACCTACAAAAAGGTCGGACTGACATAAAGGGCACTTTACAGGCTGGACTGGACGGGTATTTTTGGAATTTGCCTTAAACCCGGCGCCATTCCGCACAATCCAGTATACAAGAGCAATAATTACGGCTGCCGCGGCACCCATCATCAGATAATCCATACTATTATTATATCTCATCTCCATAAAAAATTTGAAAATTCTTAAAAAAATTCAAAAATTTTTGAAAAATTCCCTAAACTAAATTTTTCACCCACCGATAGATAAGTAAAGGGTGGTGGAAACCCGTGAAGATAAAATCACGTAGGCAAAACCGCCAAAATGATTTTATCTAACCAACCAAAGAATAAGGAGATTATTATGGTTATTAATCACAATATGAGTGCAATGTTCGCTCAGCGTTCCCAGGGAATTCAGGATCTCAATGCCCAGAAAAACATGGAGAAACTTTCTTCAGGTTTGAAAATCAACCGTGCAGGCGACGACGCTTCAGGGTTGGCAGTTTCTGAGAAAATGCGTTCTCAGATCCGTGGTTTGCACCAGGCTTCTACAAACGCACAGAACGGCATTTCATTCATTCAGACAACTGAAGGTTTCTTGCAGGAAACTACAGACATCGTTCAGCGCATCCGCGAGCTCGCAGTTCAGTCATCAAACGGTATTTACACATCAGAAGACCGCATGCAGATTCAGGTAGAAGTTTCTTCTTTGATCGCCGAAGTAGACCGCATCGCTTCTTGTGCTCAGTTCAACGGTATGAACATGCTTACAGGACGCTTCGCTCGCCCAACAGGTGAAAATGAAGTTACTGCTTCTATGTGGTTCCATATTGGTGCTAACATGGATCAGAGAACTCAGGTATTCATCGGTACAATGTCAGCTATGGCTCTTGGTCTCCGCAACGTTGGTGATGAATCTATCATGACTTTGGAAACTCCAGATGAAGCTAACCGCGCTATCGGTACTTTGGATGAAGCTCTTAAGAGAATCAACAAACAGCGTGCTGACCTTGGTGCTTACCAGAACCGCCTTGAAAAGACAGTAACAGGTCTTGATATCGGTGCTGAAAACCTCCAGGCTTCTGAATCACGCATCCGCGATACAGACATGGCAGCTACAATGGTTGACTTCACACGTGACCAGGTACTCAGCCAGGCTGGTACAGCTATGCTTGCACAGGCTAATCAGTCAAGCCAGAATGTATTGTCTCTTCTTCGCTAATAGAAAGGCTGCTTAAGTATAAAAGAATGGCGTCCGCATGGACGCCGTTTTTATTTTAACAAAGACTGATTAGCCTGTGCTGTGAGCCACCAGATATGATGCACTTGATGCGTTAGCAGCAAGTGGTAGCAGGTTCACTGCACAGAAGTCTGTAGAAAAGCATTACGACCTGCGCAGCTAATCAGTCATCACAGAACGTTCTTTCACTCTTGCGCTAGAAATAAGCTGACTATACGAACAGGCCCTCAAACGAGGGTCTGTTTTTTTTTAACTTTCTCTTCCATTAAATAAATGCATTAATAATTCTTCAAGGAAAACTGGCGCAAGGGAACGAAGCATGGGGCAAAAACATTCTATTTTTGTCTGCCGCGCTAGCGGCGCGTTCAATAGTTTCCTAACAAAAATAGCATGTAGCGAGGTACCGAGCGGTTTTGAACCATGCTTCGTGACCGGGAGCCATATTTTTAATTGAAATTATTTATAATACGTTTATTTAAACATTGTTTTATGCTATAACTCTACCATGAAAGTTGCGATTTTTTTCGGGTCTAAGTCTGACAAAGACACAATGAAAAAGGCTGCCGATGTTCTTTCTGAATTCGGTGTGGATTACAAAGCTTACATCATTTCTGCCCACAGAGCCGGAGCTCTTTTAAAGCAGACTGTTGAGCAGGTTGAAAAAGACGGATGCCAGGTAATTATTGCCGGTGCCGGATTAGCAGCTGCCCTTCCTGGTGTGATTGCGGGAATTACAACTCTTCCTGTAATTGGTGTGCCGCTTGAATGCGTAAGCGAAAAATCAAACGGACTTGGCGGAATGGACGCTCTTTTGAGTATTGTTCAGATGCCTCCTCAGATTCCGGTCGCAACGGTTGGAATCAACAGCGCAAAAAATGCGGCTTATCTTGCAGTGCAAATTCTTGCACTTACAAATCCAGAACTTAAAGAAAAAATAATTGCTTTTAGAAAAAAGCTTGCAGATGATGCGGCAGCATCGGGAATAGATATTAGGTTCTAGGTTTGAGGTGCTAGGTTCTAGGAATGGCAGAAAAAGTTGAAAGTCATAAAGATTTAGTTGTCTGGCAAAAGAGCATGGATTTAGTTGTGCTTGTTTATAAATTAGTACAAGAACTTCCAAAATCAGAACAATATGCTTTAAGTGACCAGATAAGACGAGCAGCTGTTTCTATTCCTAGTAATATAGCTGAAGGTAAATCAAGAAATTCAATAAAAGAATATAAACATTTTATTGGAATAGCAAAAGGGTCTGTCGCAGAACTTGAAACTCAGCTTTTAATCTGCGAAAGAATTGGATATTTTAATAAAGAAGAAATAAGCAATACATTAGGTCTTTTGGATGAGGTTTCTAAGATGCTGACAAAATTAAATAATGTCCTGGCACCTAGAACCTAAAACCTAAAACCTAAAAAAAGCGACTGAAAGGAGCATAGAAATGGCATCTTACAAAGAATCAGGTGTAGACGTAGAAGAAGGTTATCGCGCAGTTGATAAGTACAAGGAACACGCAAAGAGAACTGCAATTCCGGGACTTTTGACTGGTTTGGGAAGTTTTAACGGAATGTTTGAGGTTCCAAAGGGATATAAAAATCCTGTAATTGTTAGTGGAACTGACGGCGTTGGTACAAAACTGGACATTGCCTTCAAAATGAAAAAATATGACACTGTGGGAATTGACTGTGTTGCGATGAGCGTAAACGATATTCTCTGCTCTGGTGTTCAGACTTCCTTCTTCCTTGATTATGTTGCCTGCGGAAAGCTTGATGCTGATGTTGCTGCTGACCTTGTAAAGGGCGTTGCTGATGGTTGTGTTGATACCGGCTGTGCTCTTCTTGGCGGCGAAACTGCTGAAATGCCTGATTTTTATGATGACGGAAAATATGACCTTGCCGGCTTTGGTGTAGGTGTTGGCGAAAAGAAAGAAATGATTACCGGCCAGGATATCCGCGAAGGCGATGTTTTGATTGGTCTTTCGTCTACTGGTGTGCATTCAAATGGTTTCAGCCTGGTTCGTAAGCTTGTTCAGAATTTTGATGACCCTTTCCAGATTGACGGAAAAGATACCGGAAAAACTATCGGCGAAGTCCTGCTTACTCCTACACGAATTTACGTAAAGCCTGTTATGGAAGTTTTGAAAAAATACCGCAAGGCTGTTCACGGAATGGTTCACGTTACTGGCGGCGGATTCTACGAAAATATTCCTCGTATGTATCCAAAGGCTAAAGAGGGAAAAAAGCAGCTGATTTCTGTAATCAACCGCGGAAGCTGGGATATTCCTCCTGTATTTGGTGAACTTATCCGCCGTGGTGCTGATACTGCTTCTATTTACAATACTTTCAACATGGGAATCGGTTTTGTGCTTGCAGTCAGCGCAAAAGAAGCTGATGATATTCTTGCAATGTTCAACGCAAATGCTTCTAAATACCACAAAGATTACTGCCCAGACATGAAAGCCTACAAAATCGGCCGCGTAGAATACGCTAAAGGTGAAGTAAAGGGTCAGAAAGACAGCGTTCTGTTTGAAGATTAGATTAATAGCCACAGATGAACACAGATAAGACACAGATAAGGAGAAACTTTGGAGATTAACGAAATAACGGAGAAAATAATCGGAGCTTCTTATAATGTTGCAAATACTTTGGGAAGCGGCTTTCTTGAGAAAGTTTATGAAAATGCTCTTGTTGTTGAATTAAATCTGCTTGGACTTAAAGTTGAAGCTCAAAAGTCATTAAAAGTTTTTTATAAAGATATCTGTGTCGGTGAGTATTTTGCAGATTTATTTGTTCAAGACGAAATTGTCGTTGAACTAAAATCTGCAAAAACTTTAGTTTCTGTTCATCAGGCTCAATTATTGAATTATTTAAAAGCTACAAAAAAGAAAATCGGATTGCTTATAAATTTTGGCTCACCTAAGGTCGAAATTCAACGTGTTATAAACACATAATCTGTGTTTATCTGTGTCCCATCTGTGGCTAATCATAAGGGGAAAATAGTATGCCAAAAACTAAAGTTGCCGTGCTGGTTAGTGGCGGCGGAACAAACCTTCAGGCTTTGATTGATTACCAGACTGCTCAGGGCGATTCCTGTCCTTACGAAATTGTCTGCGTCATTTCTGACACAAAAAAGGCCTTTGCATTGGAACGTGCCGCTAAGGCTGGTATTCCTGGCGTAATATGTTCGCCTTTTGCCGTTATGGGGGCTGAGGTTGCAAAGTCTGCATCCCGCGATGAAAAACGCCTTGCAGTTTCTGACGCCGTTCTTGCAAAATGCCGCGAGTTCGGCGCTCAGGCAATCGTTCAGGCCGGCTGGCTCACTGTTTTAAGCGGAAAAATCCTTGAAGAATATAAAGATAAAATTATAAACCTGCATCCGGCTCTCCTTCCAAAGTTCGGTGGAGTCGGTATGTGGGGGCACCACGTTCACGAAGCTGTTTTAGCCGCCGGCGAAAAAGAAAGCGGCTGTACCATCCATCTTGTAAGCAGTGAATGTGACGGCGGAAAAATCCTCATCCAGAAAAAAGTCCCTGTTATGCCAGGCGACACCCCAGACTCCCTCTACGAGCGCATCGCTCCTCAAGAGCATAAGGCGATTGTAGAAGGCCTGCTGCTTCTCACAAAATAAGATTAAACTCAATTCTGCCTAAAAAATTCCGAAAACCTCAAATCCTGTGCTATAATATATGCATTAAAATAATATATTATTGCTGAGGAAAAAATGCCTGTTACAGATTTTTTGGAGCGAAACGCTAAATTATATCCTGATGAAATTGCCCTTGTAGAGCTTAATCCTGAAATGCCAGACAAAAGACGCCTTACCTGGAAGGATTCCGACCTGATTGAATATACAAAAAATGCCCCCTACCGCCGCGAAATCAGCTGGGCAGTATTTGACGAAAAGGCTAACCGTTTTGCAAACATGCTTATCAACCGCGGAATCAAAAAAAGCGATAAAGTTGCAATCCTTATGTATAACTGCCTTGAATGGCTGCCTATTTATTTTGGTATTCTTAAGACCGGTGCCATTGCCGTTCCTTTCAACTTCCGCTACGACTCAGATGAAATCCTTTATTGTGTAGACCTTGCCGACGTTGATGTTCTTGTATTCGGCTTTGAGTTTATAGGCCGTATCGAGCAGATTGCAGACAGGCTTATGAAAAAACGTCTTTTGATTTATGTAGGAGACGGCTGCCCTGATTTTGCCGAAAGCTACCGTGAGCTTGCCGCCGACTGTTCAAGTAAGGCGCCGGACGTAAAAATCACTGATGATGATTTTGGCGCAATTTATTTTTCTTCGGGAACTACAGGCTTTCCAAAGGCAATTCTTCACAAGCACCGCAGTCTGACTCAGGCTGCCGAAATGGAACAGGTTCACCATCAGACCGGCCGCGACGATGTTTTCCTTTGTATTCCGCCTCTTTATCATACCGGCGCCAAATTCCACTGGATGGGCAGCCTTGTTGCCGGAAGCCGTGCCGTCCTACTCAAGGGAGCAAAACCTAAAACCATTCTGGATGCCGTTTCCAATGAGCACTGTACGATAGTCTGGCTTCTGGTACCCTGGGCTCAGGATATTCTTGATGCTTTTGACAGGGGCGAACTTAAAAAGGAGGATTATAAACTTGATCAGTGGCGCCTTATGCACATTGGTGCCCAGCCTGTTCCACCTTCTTTGATTAAACACTGGCATGAATATTTCCCTGATCAGGCTTACGATACAAACTACGGACTTTCTGAATCTACCGGCCCCGGCTGCGTTCACCTTGGAATGGAAAATACCCACAAGGTTGGTGCAATCGGCGTTCCCGGCTACCGCTGGCAGTGTAAGATTGTTGACGAGCACGGCGTGGAAGTTAAGCGGGGAGAAGTCGGCGAGCTTTGTGTAAAAGGCCCCGGCGTTATGACCTGTTACTGCCACAACGTTGAAGCAACTGCCGATACAATCAAAGAGGGCTGGCTTTTTACCGGTGATATGGCAATGCAGGACGAAGACGGCTTTTACTTCCTTGTTGACCGCAAAAAAGACGTTATCGTCAGCGGTGGTGAAAATATTTACCCGGTTCAGATTGAAGACTTTTTGCGCACAAATCCAAAAATTAAGGATGTTGCCGTTATCGGCCTTGCAGACCGCCGCCTTGGCGAAAAAACTGCCGCAATCATCGAGCTTAAAGATGGCATGACCGCTACAAAAGAAGAAATCGAAGACTTCTGCCAGGGACTTGCCCGCTACAAACGCCCTAAGGAAATCATTTTTGATACAATTCCCCGAAATGCCACCGGCAAGATTGAAAAACCTGCCCTCCGCAAACGCTATGGCGCCGACCAGCTGGTTGCCCAGGAAAACAGAGGATAATGAAACTTATTTCCCTTTCTTTTGACGACGGACCAAACCTTACAGGCTCGGTAATGAACGATATGCTGGACCTGCTTGAAAAACACGGCATTCCCGGCTCTTTTTTTCTGATTGGAAATAAAATTAATGAGCAGAATGCCGCCGTAATCAGGCGGGCTATGGCTTTGGGCTGCGATATCGAAAATCATTCCTGGTCACATCCCGACGCCGTAAAAGAAGGCCTTTCCCGCGCACAAATCGAAAACGAGTTCTTACGCACCGAAGAAGCCATTTTTAAGGTAACCGGGCGCCACACAGAGTTCTACCGCCCGCCTTATATTTCTGTAAATGATTTAATGTACCAGGCCGTACCCCGACCCTTTATCTGCGGTCACGCCTGCCAAGACTGGATAGCTGAATACTCTGCAGACACCCTGCTTGAAAAAATGCTTTCCGGCACCCAGGACGGAGTAATTTACCTTCTCCACTGCGGAGAATCAAACCTCAACACCCCGGAAGTCGTTGACCGGGCTATCCCAATCCTGAAATCCCAGGGCTACGACTTTGTCACCGTGCCGGAACTTTTCCGCCGCAAAGGCGTGCAGCCCATCCAGGGAAAACTCTGGACGGTGGTGGAGTAAAGGCTATTTCAGCAAGCTATTACAACTTACTGATAATCTTTCTATTAATTCTTCTGTAGTAGAGAATAGAAAGTGTAAGTGCAAATACTTCAGCAATCGGGAAGCAGAGCCATACCATGTTCAAATTGCCGGTAAGAGAGAAGAGATAAGCAACCGGCAGAAGAACGAAAATCTGACGAATCAAAGAAACTGTCATACTGTAAACGGCTTTTCCGAAGGCCTGGAAAACGTTTGAAAGCGAAATGGCGATTGCAGCACCGATAAAGCTTGGCGCAATCAGGCGGAGAGCCGGAACACCAATTGCCAGCATCGAATCAGAAGCGCTGAAAAGTCCCAGCAGAACATGAGGGAAAAGCTCAAAAATTGATGCTCCCACCAGCATGATTGTAGATGCCGAAATAATCGAAAGGAAAACCGCTCTGTAAATGCGCTCCTTGTTCTTAGCGCCATAGTTGTAAGCGATAATCGGAACAACACCGCTGTTGAGACCGAAAACCGGCATAAAGATAAAGCTGTTCAGCTTAAAGTAAGAACCGTAAACGGCAATCGCAGTTGTGCTGAAGGCACCGATAATCAGGTTCATAAAATATGTAGTAACCGAAGTTATAGAGGTTAAAATAATAGAAGGAACCGCGATTTTGTAAATGCTGCCGATGATTTTTCCGTCCGGGCGGAAGCCTTTTAGGCTGATATGAACTTCGTGGTTCTTGAGCAGGTTGGCAGAGCAGGAAACACAGAGGCTGGCAAACTGTCCGATGATTGTTGCAATAGCCGCACCGTAAACTCCCATTTCAGGAAAAGGGCCCAGGCCGAAAATCAAAACCGGGTCAAGAATGATGTTTGTGATTGCACCCGCCAGCTGAGAAAACATTGTGTAGATCGTTTTTCCGGTCGACTGAAGAATACGGTCGAACATAATTCCGATAAAACAGAAGGTACAGCAGTAAACAATTACGTGCATGTATTCAAGACCGTACTCAATAATCTGTTCGTTTGAAGTCTGCGAGTGCAGGTAAACCGGAATAAAAAAGAAGCCCAGAACAATAAAGGCAATTGAAGTTAAAAAGGAAATGAAAAGTCCGTTTATTGCAGTTTTATCTACCGCTTCCTGATTGTGCTCACCAAGACGGCGCGAAAGAATTGCGTTTACGCCGACTCCGGTACCAATAGAAAATGACATAAGCAGATTCTGAACCGGGAAGGCAAGCGAAAGCGCCGTCAAAGCTTCCTCGTTAATCATTGCAATGAACATAGAGTCCACGATGTTGTACAGAGCAAGAATAAACATGGAGAACATCATAGGAAGCGACATATTAAGAATTAATCTTCCAACCGGCATTACGCCCATTTTGTTTTGTGTCTGAGGTTTGTTTTCCATAGGACTGCTATTTTATTCCGATTTGGTGCAATTTTCAAGAGAATAGCAAAGAATTACAAGGTTTTCTAATGACTCTCCAGCCAAGGCTTCAGATTTTCCGTCCAGAAGCGGTCTTCAATTTTCTTACCGCCGCAAGTGTGCCCCAGCTTCCTGTCAGCGCGAATCTTTTCCCCGTGGAAGTCACTTGCCGCCGTCACAAAATAGCCGATTTTTCCAGCCAGTTCTTCCAGCCTCAGGCACTCCGTAACTCTTGCTCCCGGATGATATGCTTCCAGCCCAACAACGCCCCTGTCATAAAAATCCTTAAGCGCGTCCGGCAGCTTGCCCCAGGACAAAAAGAGCGACATCGGATGCGCGATAACAGGCGCCCCACCCGACTCGCGGATAGCCACAATTGCCTCGTCCAGGTTAGTACCAACCTTCTTTACATACCAGGGCCGCCCATGAGCCAGAAAGCGATCAAAGGCCTGCTGCCTGTGTTTTACAATCCCCTTTTTCTGCAGCATTGCCGCAAAATGAGGTCGCCCAAGAATCGTATTTGGATATTCGGCATACATTTCGTCAATCGTAATATCAACCCCGTCAGCCCGCATCTTATCGATGATCTCGCAATTGCGACGGTGGCGGTTCTCCACAACATTATCTAAAATCTGCTGAAAGCTTGGGCTTATTTGCTTTAGTCCCAGCCCCAAAAGATGAAATTCTCCCGTTGGAAAATTAATGCTAAGTTCAACTCCGGGAACCAGGGTAATTCCGCACTCTTCGGCAGCCTTCTTCCCCATTTCCAGCCCGCCAATCGTGTCGTGATCTGTTATTCCCAAAACTGATATATTTTTTTCTGCCGCCTTCTGGACAATCTCTTCAGCAGAATACTGTCCGTCAGATGCAGATGTATGAACGTGCAAATCAATCATTTTAAAATAATAGCACAAATTAAAAGTCTATGGTATAATTAATATCAAACTGTTTGCGTGGGGTTTATAAAAAAGTATGCCAAAGGCCATAAGATATACAGCAGATTCAATCATTTATTTTGCTGGAAATCAGGATTATCGAATTTTTATTTTGCAGAACGGTGTCGTTAATCTTTCCAGTACAGATATCGAAACAGGAAATGAAGTAAACGAAAAAGTAAAAGCTGGTGAATTCTTTGGCGTTAAATCTGCACTTGGAAAATTTGCCCGCGAAGAAACAGCCCGCGCAGTTACTCCGGTAGTTATTATTGCCCTTACAGTTCAGGAATTTGAAAACATCTTCGTAAACAATAAAGATTTGATTTTGAAAATGCTCCGCGTATTTTCAGGTCAGCTCCGTCAGGTTCACAAAAAGACCGAATCAGCCCTTAACAATGTCTCTACAGACTTGCAGTCCGGCCTTCTTTCACTTGGAACCAGCTTTTTCGCAGATGAACAGTACCGCTCGGCAGCAGACGTTTATCTGAAATTCCTCAAGCGCTATCCTAATTCAATTCACAAAGACGAAATCATGCGTCAGTATCAGGAAGCAAAACTCAAGGCAGACCGTCTGGCAGCTCTTAACAAGTCAGACATCAATTTTGAAGAAGATGATATGGACTCTTCTAACCGCCTCTTTGCCCTTCCTGCAGCTTTTGAGCGTTTCGCAAAAGTTTACGAACCAGGTCAGGTTATCATTGCAGAATTCGAACCTGGCGACAGCTTCTATTTAATTCAGAAAGGTAAAGTTCAGCTGATTAAGTGCGTTAACGGTTCAAAAAAGAACCTTGATATCCTTAAACCAGGCGAACTCTTTGGTGAAATGGCAATTCTCGATAACTCACCGCGTTCAGCAACCTGTATGGCAATCGGCAAAGTAAAATGTCTGGAATTCAATAAGGAAAACTTCCAGCTTTTGATTACAGGAAACCCTCAGATTGCCCTCCACTTGCTCAAGCTTTTCTGCAAGCGCATTAACGACCAGAAACGCCGATTCAGAATTCTCTGCATCAAAGATTATCAGGCACGTATTTCCGACGTATTCCTTCTTCTTGATGAAATGAATCCTACTTCTAAGGAAAATGAAAAACAGCGCCGCTTCAACGTAACAATCAACGACGTTGCCAACTGGGCAGGACTTCCAGCTGAAGTTACAAAAGACGAATTATTTAAGCTTGCCGCTCAGCGCAAAGTTGAAATTTATGACGATTATATGATAGTCTCTAATATCAACGAAATGAAACGTCTCTACGAGGCCCGCTCCCTTTCCGGCAGCCTTTAATTTGTGATTTTTTAATTTGTTAATTTCGCCGACTTAGCTCACCTGGTAGAGCAGCTCCCTCGTAACGAGCAGGTACTCGGTTCAAGTCCGGGAGTCGGCTCTAAGATTATTAACCTGGCAGTTTGCACAAATTGTGTAAACTGCTTTTTCATTTTTAAACACTTGAACCAACTAGCGTAGTGAGCGCGCCTAGTTCAACACCAGCGATGGATTCACGCTCTTTCCATTTTTATATACTGTAAAGTGCAGATGCGGTCCCGTACTCATACCTGTACTGCCTACACGCCCAATCATAGTGTTTGTGTAAACAAAATTTCCTTTTTTACAGGTAATCTGACTCATATGACCGTAAAGAGTCTTATATCCCGAATGATGAGTAATAATCACGTAATTTCCGTAAGTAGCGTTAAAGCCGGTAGTAGTAACCTTTCCGTCTAGCGCCGCATAAATCGGAGTGCCGGTAGAAGTTGCCATATCAAGACCGCCGTGGAAAGTTCTTTTTGCCGCATTAAATGGTGAATCTCGCCAGCCGTAACGAGAAGAAATCCAGTAGCGACCGTGCAAAGGACGATGAAACAAATCACCGTTAATTTCCTGACGGGTCATCCAGTCAAGCGCCGCCTCAGGCACAAAAAGCGAAGTTCCAGCCTTAAGCTCTGTATCCAAAGCAAGGGCATTTACGCTGGCACACTGAGCCGCATCGACCTTGTAATTTTCCGCAATTGTAGAAGGAGTTTCTCCGTCCTTGCGAACTGTATAAATAATTCCCGGCATAGAAGGAATTTTCAAATACTGACCCACCTGAATCAGGCGGGAAGATTTAATATTGTTAACGCTGATAATTGTATCTGTAGTAATGTCGTATTTGTCGGCGATATAACCAATCATATCACCCTGTTTAACGCGGTAAGTCTGATAAGTAATTGAAGCGTCAGACATTCCGCCAGAAGCTTCGTCGGAAGCAGAAAGCTCTTCGCCTTCATTTAAAAGTGAATCAAGATTTGCAGCATATTCAGGCGCACGGGCAGATTCAAAACCACCCACACCCTTGCGGAGATTATATGACTTTATAGCTTTACTAAGGCCTGCTGTAAGGGCAAAGCTGGTACAAAAACAGGCGAACGAAATGAGCACAAGTTTTGTGTGTTTCCAGTCCTTCATCATAATTAAACCATTTTGTATTTTATTCAGTAATTCTTTCATTATAAAGCCCAATCCCTAATAAGTCCAACTTTTATTTTTTATTGATTCCGATTAAATATGTCTCAAAACTTTCTGCACGACAGGCTTCAGGCTTAAATCCCTTGGCAGAAGTAAAAATTTCACGCATTGATTTAAGGAATTTCTGCTGATCCCCGTTCTGGAAGATTTTTACAGTAAAGTTTCCGCCCTGCTTAAGCATAGTCTGGGCATACCAGATAGCCATTTCTACAAGCTGTTCGCTTCTGGCAGTATCAACAGTGCGGTTACCTGTAGTTTTAGGAGCCGCATCGCAGACAACTAAATCATAAGGTCCGTTTTCCTTGATTTGTTTTCTGATTTCTGGAGCGTTCAAGTCGCCCTGAATAAATAGAAGATTATCGCCCTTTACGGATTTAGAAAGCGGATTCAAATCACATGAAACAACTTTTCCGCTGCCATCCATCTGGCGTAAAAGGAATGTAGTCCAGCTGCCCGGAGCCGAACCAAGGTCAAGAACCGTGTAGTTCTTCTTTATCATTCCGAATTTTTCGTCAATTTCCTTTAATTTATAAACTGAACGAGCCGGATATCCTTCCGAAAATGCTTTCTGTGACCAGAAATCCGGTTTTTCATAACTATTTCCTGATTTTCCCATACTTTTATTTTCGGAATTTTTTCACTTCACCTTAAGGCTATTTTACCTTAAGTTCAAAAACTCCGTCCCATTTTTCAGGCGGCGGATTTTTCCTGAAATGCCTGATTCTGTCCAGGAAAATTACCGAAGGCATATCATTGTAACGCTCTACGCAAGTCCTGAAAGCCAACTCGGCCTTATCCCAGTTCTGGCGGCGGTAAAAATTAAGTCCCTTTTCAAACAAATCGCGGATTTCGTAAATCTTAACAGAAGCATCTTCCTTCTGCTGCAAAATCTCATAAATACGAAGCGGCTCCTTTTTACCCTTCACAGTGAGCAAGTCCAGCTCGCGGCAAATAAAGCTTCCCTGCAGTTTTTCAAAAACCGCCTCAGTGATAATGGCCTTGGAACCGTAAGCCTTGTTGGCGCTTTCCAGGCGGGCCGCAATATTTACAGTATCGCCAATCGAAGTAAAGTCCATGCGTTTATTAGAACCCACCGAACCAAAAATTACGCGGCCGGTATTAATTCCAATTCCCATGGAAATAAAATCCGTACCTTCCACAAGAGAAGCCTGCTGAGCCTCCCTCATAGCCGCCCTGATTTCCATAGCTGCCTTGCAGGCATTGTATTCTTTTCGCGGGCCGGCAAAAAAGGCCATCATTTCATCACCCACGTACTTATCAATATCACCGTGATTTTTAATGATGATTTCAGTTTCCAGCTCCAGATACTGATTCAAAATTGCCACAACTTCACGAGCAGGCCGGCCTTCGCACATGGAAGTAAACCCGCGGATATCCGTAAACAAAAAGCACAAATCCTTGGTAACGCTGAGTTTTGAATCAGACTCGCGGTCGGCATATTTGAGCGTCGTATTTGAAATATAAGGAATAATGCCACGCAAAAGCGAAATAAAATCATTAATGGCAACTGAAAGGTCTTTAATTTCATCCTTAGACTTAATCGCGTCATTAAAAACAAGGGAGTCGGCGCCAATCTTTCCATGGCTGGAAATAATCTGGGTGAATTTTGAGGAAGCCTCACGTACATTGGACTTAAGGTAAATCAAAGGAGTTGTGATATAGTCGGTCAAAAGAATTGTAATCAAAATGACTACATAAAGGAAAATTCCCGTCAGAGTAAGCACAAAAACCTTAGTCTTAAAGTAAGTTTCCATCAAAACTTCTTCGCGGTAGGTTACAATAGAAAATCCAACCAGCCTTTTTCCAGCCTTGCGGTTAAAAGTAACCGGATGAATATACTTGCAGGTTCCCTTTTCCTTATTATAAACCGGCTCCTTAAGATAAACCCCGGTTTTATATCTCTTGATGTAATCAAAAGCCTTGTCAGCCGGAATATTTTTCTCATCCTCCGGAATGCGTGAAGGCCGACCCGTTGTGTAGGCAAAAACCTTATAATCGCTGACATCCGAAACCGACTCAATTTTTTCTATATAAATTGGCGTAGAATCCTTTGTGATGATGATATCAATGCGCTCATAAGGAGTAACGGAAAATTCATTTGAATGACTCTGCTCTTCAAAAAAGAGTTTTATCTTTTCATTCATGCCTTCTGCCGACTCATAAACCGCAGCCGCCTGTTCAGCCTGAGCCCGTCCCGTATTTCCCATGCTGGCCACAAGCATTCTGTGATTATCGTGAAGAATAAGAACCGTAAAAATTCCCAGCAGCATAACGATTGCGGTAAGAATGGTAACCAGCACCTTTGTTCTGATGGAAATAAAATGGTCACCAAAATGATGGGCTTCCTGTTTTTTGATTTTTTCTATCGTTTCGTATTCAATTTTGCCGTTTCTGTGGTGAAAAAGCATAAAAAAGGTAAGATGCACGTGCATTATCACCACAAAAAGAACTATAAGATAGATATAGGGCGGAAGCAGCAAAAACCAGCGGCGTGAATTGGCAAAAGTCACCATGCACCAGATAGAACACAAAAGATAAAGGGTAAAAGCTGTCAGCGTTACAATATGTCGTGTACGCTCAAAAGCTCTTTTTGTAAAAAGTGTGATTATAAGAAAGATTGAAAAAGCAGGAAGAAGAAGGAGGGCAAAAAAACTCAGACAGAATGGAAAAAGCTTAAGTTCCGCAGCAATTTGTCTGCCGGTAAAAATACTGAAAATGACTTCAAAAGGCGAAAAAAACTTAAGCGACGCTTCTCCCAAATCCAGAAGATTAAGAGATTCCGCCGAAAGCGGCAGAAAAAAGAGCGCCCCAAAAACCACCGCCGGAAAAACCCTGTTAAACCAGAACTTAAAATCCTTCATAAAATCCACCCGACTTCAATTTTAAACCATTTCCCCGCCTGTGAAAAGATTTAAAAGCCCCGCTTATCAACATTAAGCAATAAGAATACGTCGAGTCAAGGCACGCGTACGCTTAAAGCCTTGACTTCGCCGTTTTTAGGGTTTGTAATAAACCCTAAATAAAAAAAGCGATGCTGATTGAAGTGCACCCCTAAAGTTGGACAAATAAAGTTCGCTTTAGGAGGTGCATTTTTTATGTCAAAATATTCATATGAATTAAAAATGCAAATAATACTTGAGCATAAGACAAAGCATTATGGGGCTTTTATACTTCAAAGAAAGTATAGTATTCATCATAGCATTATTGAGCAATGGATAGCTCAGTACGAATTGAATGGAAAATTTACAGAACCAACGCGCCATTTTAGCGGAGAATTTAAGCTAAAAGTGCTAAACTATCAACAAGAGCATCATCTTTCCGATTCTGCCACAGCATTGATTTTCGGTATAACAAATTCTGGAACAATCT
>NZ_JHVB01000016.1 GCF_000619925.1 Treponema sp. C6A8
AAGTCTTCTGAAGACCCCAGAGAGACTATCTGGTTGATAGGATGCAGGTGTAAGCACAGCGATGTGTTCAGCCGAGCATTACTAATAGGTCGTGAGGCTTGACCATATTCTCATCTCCGTTTACAATACGGATACTTCATTAAAGACGCTCCGGTCGTGCAGCAGAAAATGCTCTAACGGCCCTTGTTGATAACTTAGTATAAAATACTGGTGGCCATAGTGGAGAGGCAATACCCGTTCCCATACCGAACACGGAAGTCAAGCTCTCTTACGCCGATGATACTGCTCTTCAGCGGGAAAGTAGGTAGCTGCCAGTTTTTTATTTTAACAGCAAAGCTGTTAAAATAAAAAAAACTAAGCAGGCACGAAGTGACTGCGACTTTTTTTTCTTTTAAGATCCAATTGGAAGCTTCCATTACTACATGGGAGCTTTTTCTTTTAACTGTAGTATGCCTCCGGCGGGAGCGTGGAGCCACGCCGAAGGCGACCACCGCAACGAAGTGAGGAGGTTGGAGCGGGAGCGGAATGGCGGAAGGCGACTGGTAAGTTTACCCTCGCCTAAATATCATTATAAAACCCATCTAATAATCTTGTGGGACCGGGGGGCAATCGGACCATTTGACATTCCAGTTAGAGGCATATGAGATATTTTCTGTTTCCTGATTAAAATAAAAACAATGTATAAGACCATCTCCGGCGCATTCTTCATCGACATTTATTCTCAAATTGTTGGGATCATCCTGAAAATGATATATGACATAATTTTGTTCTTCACAGTACTTTTCTATTTTGGAAACAAGCCTTTGAGTTTTTATTTCATGAATATATATGTAGCGGGTAGAGTCCTTTTCCCAGTCTTCCTTATTGCAATTGGTGTAAATTATATATTTCTTATTGGGAGTAACAGTTGCATATTGAGCTGGAAAATTCTTTACTTTCACTGTGGGGATAATAGTTCCTTCTTCCACATTATATACGTACAAAATATTATTTGTTCTGTTAACGAAGCAAATATAGGGATACCATTGATCAGACCAGCTTGTTGAAGTTGCTAAATAACAATCTTCGAAGGTGCAATATTTTTTATCTGAATTGTAGTTATATAAATAAAATGACTTTTTGTCTTCTGTTTCATCTGAGCTGATGGAATAACCGTATTTATCTTTTGTAATGGAAATTGTTTTTGGCGATGAAAGATAGCCTCCGAAGCACCAGCCTTCAATTTTATCGTTTTTGACTTTTATCCAGTTTGATTTTATGTTGTCTATTTCATCTTCTTTGCCAATTTCTGTTATTTGGACTTTTTCTCCTGCTAGTAATTGGCCGATTTTTTGAGAATTCAAATCCTGGGAATTCCGTATCCGGAGATTGCATTCTGCGTAAACAGTTACACCTTTATTGAAGATGGTATCTGTGTTGTGGATTTCGCCGCCCAGCAAAACAAAATGGCTTTCCTGTGAGTAAAGCAGAGTAGTAAAAATTAGCAGAATGCCTGCAAAAAGTGTTTTTTTCATTTTTTTTCCAATAATACGAAAGAGTTTGTGTTTAGACATTTTCCTTTTCATTATAGCATAATATATTAAATTGAATATGATTTTTAATCTTCACGTGAAAGTCCGTATAAGTCTAGGCCTTTCATTTTTTCGTGGTATAAGTGGCACTTAAAATCATTTAGGGAAAATTTGTAATTGAGACCAAGACATTTTGAATTCAGAATTTGTAATATTAAATCTTTTATTTTTTCGATAGAGAAGGATACATATTTATTATAATCTTTTTCATTTTTGAGAAGTAATGAATACTCTATTTCTGAGTCACAGAAAATATGCCGGAATTTTGGAAGTCCAAGACATTCGAGTTTCGTATGGATTTCATCTTTGGAATTATAGGCAATTTTATATTTTGTATCTGTTTCGACGCAGCTGAAAAAAACATAGCCTATTTTCGTGTCGTAAGAATCAAGACTTTTATATTTTCTTAATAAAGAATTCCATATGCTTTTTATTTCTTTTGTGTATGGAAATACGTCATCCCAGTTTTCATATATTGGATCAAGATTTAATTTTTGATACTCGGTTTTACTTGAAATGTGGATTTTTAATATAGAACAATCTCTGTTCTTCTTTTGGATATGTGATTCCTGGCTGTTTTTATATTCTATTTTTTCAATATCTGTCAAATAAGGGGAAGCAGATTGTCTGAATTCATCGAGCATTTGATTAGTAACTTCGAAACTGTTCATTTTTTATAAGACTCCAGATAATAAAATTATAATATAGATTTTGAAATTTTGGGAATGTGATTATTTGATTGTAGTTTGCAGCAGGCTGGAGAAACGGAGGGGTCGTACGCGGCAAGCCGCGTACTAAACGTTAGCGAAATCGGAGTTGCGACTGGGAACGGCGACTCGCCTATAGGCTTTTAAAAATTTATAGGATATTTTCGAGTCGCCTGCCTTTCGCTGGCACGAAAGGCTAGAAATTGTAATAGAAGTGAAAGACTCGCCTGAAAAAAAAGGCTCTCCTCATATGAAAGAGAGCCTTGATGGATTTGAGATACTTTTTTATTTACTAGAGAGCTAAGTCGCCGTCTTTAATCCAGCCGAGGTTGCGGAAGAGGAGTCCGAATGCCCATGAAAGGAGGCCTGGCAAAACGAAGCAGATTAAGAGGAGACCGATCCAGCTGAAGGCTGTTGGGGAGATGGCGCTGGCGCCGTGGGTGATGGCAGCATCACTTGGACAATACCAGCCGCTAACTACGCCAATCTGTCCTACGAGTCCGCATGTTCCCATTCCTGAGCTTACTGCAGGGCCGTTCATTTCCATTTTGAAGAGGCAGGTTGAAAGAGGGCCTGTGATTACTGATGTCAAAATTGCAGGCAGCCATACTTTTGGATTTTTGATGATGTTTGGCATCTGTAGCATACTTGTTCCCAATCCCTGAGAGAGGAGTCCGCCCCATTTGTTTTCACGGAAACTGAGAACGGCAAAACCTACCATCTGAGCGCAACAGCCTGCCACTGCGGCACCACCGGCAAGTCCTGTGAGTCCGAATGCGGCGCAGATTGCGGCTGAACTGATTGGAAGTGTGAGTGCAACTCCGATTACAACGGCTACGATGATTCCCATTACGAAAGGACGGAGTTTTGTTGCCCATACTACAAGGTGTCCGATTGAAGCGGCTGCGGCTCCGATGTGTTTTGCGAATAAAACTGTAAGAAGTGAGCCGACCAGGATTGTAACAGCTGGAGTTACGATGATATCTACCTTTGTTTTTTTGCTTACAAGGTTACCGAGTTCTGCTGAAATGATTGCGATGAATAAAACTGCGAGTGGTCCACCTGCTCCGCCTGTTACGTTTGCGGCTGCTCCTACTGCAACTAAAGAGAAAAGTACAAGGGCTGGAAGCTGCATTGCATAGCCGATTCCGACTGCCATTGCGGCGCCTACTACGTGTGGTTCTGCGGCAAATGAACCTGCTGCAACCAGGAAGCTGAAGAAACTGTTGTCGCCAAGGCGAAGCAGCTGCTGTCCGAGTGTTTTGATGATTGTACCGATAAGCAGGGATGCAAAAAGACCCTGCGCCATTCCGCTCATCGCGTCGATGAGGTAACGTTTAGCGTATTTGTTCATACGTCTGTCTCCTGAAGCGGGCATAGTTATCCCGCTAAAAAAGTTTAAAAATGTAATTTGGATGTGATTTTGTGTCAGCCTGAAACTGACCGGCAGGATGTGTATTACGCTGTGCACCGTGGTGTCGCAGGTAAATCAGGACGCTATGGACTCTGACAATGTTCATTCCTAACGTATTTTCTTAGAAAATATTACAAAAGATTTGAAATCTTTGCAAGTTGGGGGGGCGGGGCGTCGCCTGGGCTGGCGTCCTTGTATCAGAAAATCGGGTTGAAGAGTTTGAAAGAAGGATTGTGGCTGTAAGGCTCGTCAATCTGGATGAAGGCGGCGTCTACCACCGCCGGCGTAATCGTAAGAATTGCAAAGCTTGGCGGATAATTTCCGCGCGGGCGGTTACAGCTTCCCGGATTGAGGATTTTTACATTGTGCTCGCTTTCTGTCGTAAAATATGGCAGATGGGTGTGGCCGTATAGGGCAATCTTACAATATTCAGCGTCGGCCCTCATTGTCAGCGGGTATAGTGTGAAATTTACGTTTTCATTGTGACCGTGGCAGATGTAAATGTTCTTGCCGGCAGCAGTCAGCACCTGGTGAGGCGGCATTTTGCTTGAAATGCTTTTTTTAGGAAGAATTTTGTATGTTGAAGGGTCGCAGTTTCCCTGAACGTAGGCGATTACAGGGGAAATTGCTGAACGGATTTCTTCAGAAGTTTCTGCTTCTTCAAGCAGGTGGGCAAGGTCGCTTGAGCCGTCGCCGCAAAAGGCTATGGCGTCGCAGCCCGGACCGTACTGCATTACAATATTCTTGAAGATTTCTGAGTTTCCGTGAGAGTCAGAAAGTACGAGGACTCTGGCAGACTCTTTTTTTGAAAGCTCTTCTATGGCCTGGGGGCTTCCTATCAGTCTGTTCTGATTTTCTATAATTTCTATCATAAACTCTCTCTTTACTTCTATTCGATTACAAAATGGTTGATTGACTTAAGGCCAGATTCCGGGTCTGTGTAATTATGGAACTTGCGTTTCTGGGTGATTTTTTCCAGATGATATAAAATATCAGGATAATCTGCAAATGAAAAATCGCAGAGAATTGTGTGTTCTATAAAGTTGAAAATCAGTTTTTTTGTATCTTCGCTGACGGTTTTTGTGCCTTCTTCCGCCTTCAGCTCGTCCGTAATATCAGTATTCTGAGTTTTATCTATTATAAAGTCGCAGGTTGATTCAATTCCAAGTGTATCATCCTGAGGATAAAGGGCAACAACAGGGAAAGGCACTTCCTGATTCCACAAATCCTGATTGCGGGCCAGGGCAAGGTGAGAATGTTCCGGGGCGCCTAAAAGAAGAATTCCGCCGAATTCAATTTCAGGGTCTGAGAGGATGTTGAAAAGCTCTGTTGCGTAGGAACGGCCGCCTCGCTTAAAGTCATCAGGGAAGCGGAGAGGATAAATGATTCCCCCTTCTTCATAAAGTCCGTAATTCTGCTCGAGTTTTCCCATGATTTCATTTTCAAAATCTTCGGAATTAAAATCGTAGCCGAAAAGCACAAGGATTTTTTTGTTTGAGAAGGTATGTGAATGAGGAATTTCCTGGATTTCTGAAATATTTGATGAAGAAAGCTGAATATCAAGTGAATTTGGAGACGGTTCTTCTGCCTTTCTGCTGCATGAAGTAATGGCGGAAAGTGCCAGTAAAATGAAAGCAGTAGATTTCAGTTTTTTACTTAATTTTTCTTTCATGCGCCATATTTTAACGAATTTAGCCTAAACATGAAAGTATTTGCATAAAAAGTAGAAAAATTTTCTATTATATGGTAGATTGCTTTTATCATGGCGTTAATAACTCCTTTATTGGCATTAATTGGTAGTTTGGGCTTCCTTCTTTACGGTATGAAGCTTATGAGCGACGGTATTCAGAAGAGCGCTGGCGAGCGAATGCAGCGAACTCTCAGTCTTGTTACAGGAAACCGTTTTACAGCCCTTTTGACAGGTATGTTTATTACTATGGTGATTCAGTCATCTGGTGCTACTACTGTCATGGTTGTTACCTTTATCAATGCCGGGCTTCTTACACTTGCCCAGTCGGTTGGTGTAATTTTTGGTGCAAACATCGGTACTACAATTACGGCCTGGATTGTTGCAATCTTCGGTTTTAATTTTAAGATTTCTGCGGTGGCTCTGCCTCTTGTCGGAATCGGCTACTTTGTTTCAATCGTAAAAAAAGCAAAATATGCAAATATAGCCCAGGCTTTGATGGGATTTGGAATGCTGTTCATGGGATTGAGCGGACTTTCCGAAGTCTTTACCCCGGAGCAGCTGGGCTTTTTATTTGTAATAAAAGGTGAAGGCGTAATTTCAATTTTAGTGGGCTTTGTAATTGGTATTTTTATTACAGCCATGCTTCACTCTTCATCAGCTTTTTCTGCAATCGTAATTACAATGGCTTACAACGGCCTTGTTTCCTGGGAACTTGCAGCGGCTATGACTTTGGGAAGTAACATCGGTTCTACAATCGATGCTGTTCTTGCCGCAATGGGAACAAATGCTGATGCCCGCCGTTCAGCCCTTGTTCACGTACTTTTCAACGTGTTCGGCACAATTCTTGCCCTGATGTTCTTCCATCCGTTCCTGGATTTGATTATGTTCGTAACTCCGGGCGGAGAACATTCTAACATTGCAATCCGCATTTCAGTTTTGCATACAGTTTTCAAGCTGCTTTCTACTATCGTATTCCTTCCTTTTACAAATCAGCTTGTTCGCCTTACCCAGCTTATGATAAAGGACGACAAGGAAGGGGAGAAAAAAGAATTCAGACTGGAATTTATCGAGACAATCGGAAAGGACAATTTTGCAACTCATATTATCCGCGCAGAAAAAGCTGTCAGCGATATGTGCGATGTAGTTTCAGTTATGTTTGACCGCATTCAGATTGGCGTTACTAAGCGTGATTCAGATTATGAAAATCATTATATGATTGCCGAGCAGGAAGAAGATTATGTTGACCAGATGCACGAGCAGATTACCCACTATCTGATTAAGTGCAGCGGTCTTCAGATTACTGAAAAACAGCGTAATCACGTTTCAATTATGCTTCAGATTGTTGATGAGCTTGAGAACATGAGCGATAACTGCTACACAACAATTATGCTTATTCAGCGCAGTATAGAAAAGAAGATGAAATTCCAGTCAAGCGACATGGAAAGAATGCTTCCGTATGTTGAGCTGGCACGCCAGTTCCTTCAGTTCATTCACATCAATATCAACAAGCAGATTACCCAGGAAAAACTGGAACTTGCCCGAGAGCTGGAAGACGGCATTGATGCATTCAGAAAAGACCTGAAAAAGGTTGCAAGAAAGCGTCTTGAAAATGGTGCTGACGTTAAATCCGAGCTTCTGTATATTGATATGGTTCGCCAGATTGAAAAGATTGGAGACAACTGCTTTAACATTTCCGAGGCGCTTACAGCTTCATAATTGCTTCTGACACAAATATAAAAGAAATTTTTTAAAAAATTAAAAACCTGTGTTACACTTAACAGTATGATGAAATTACTGGAAGAAGCAATAATTTATGCAACTGTTTTGCATCAGGGAAAAATTCGAAAGTTCAGGAATATTCCATATATCCTGCATCCTATGGAAGTGGCGCAGATTCTTTCTACGCTGACTGATGATCAGGATATTATCACTGCCGGAATCCTTCACGACATTGTTGAAGATACAGACGGAACTCTGGGTGAAATTGAAAAACGCTTTGGAGAACGCGTTGCATTTCTTGTATCCTCGGAATCTGAAAAACGCGAGCCTGGCGAAGACGAAACTGAAAGCTGGGAAAGACGTAAAGAATCATCAATTCAAGTATTAAAGAACAGTACTGATATGGGCGTCAGAATGCTCTGGCTGGCGGATAAGCTTTCTAATATCCGTTCGCTTGCCCAGGTTTATGCAGAGCAGGGTGATGCCATGTGGGAAAGACTGCATCAGAAGGATCCTGCAAGACACCGCTGGTATTACCAGAGCATTGCGGAAACTCTGGAACTTTCCCTCAATAAAACCGGTGCTTTTAAGGAGTTTATTACATACATAAACTTTATCTGGCCGGGAACCTTTGATTCAGAAAAAGCAAAATACAGAAAATACCGCGAAGTTTCTGTTGAAGGCTGCAAGCAGCTTGGTCGCGGCGCTAAGGGTGAAGTTTACCGATACGACGATGAACTTGTCATTAAGGTTTACAATGAAAACAATACCTATCGTGATGTAGAAAAGGAAATTGCTTCCAGCCGAAAGGCCTTTATCCTGGGAATTCCAACAGCAATTTCATTCGGTATTGTGTCTGTAGGTGACCGTTACGGGGCAATGTTCGAACTTATGGATTCGCAGACTGTTTCTCAGCTGATTGCTCGTGCTCCTGGACATCTGGATCATTATGCGGGAATCATGGCAGACCTTGCCAATACAATTCACGCAATTGAAGTGGATGAAAATGAATTCCCGTCTGTTTCAGTCAGACTTCTGGACTATGTAAATGGTGGTATTGCGCGAGAAAACACTGAGCTTGCTGATAAGTGCAGAAAGCTTATTGAAAATCTTCCTGAGCGAAACACAATTCTTCACGGAGATTTCCATACAAATAATGTCTTTATACAGAAGGGAGAACCTCTTCTGATTGATATGGACAGACTTTCTCACGGTCATCCGATTGGAGATATCAGCGACATGTACTACTTCTATGTGGTTCTTGGTGAAGATGATGTTCCTAATGTTGAAAAATTCATGGGATTTTCATACGAGAACATGAAGAAATTCTTCAATCTCTTTTTGAAAAAGTACCTTAAAACAGATGATGAAAAGGTTATAAACGATGTAATTGATAAGGCTGCGCTTTTAAGTTACGTCCGTCTTATAAACAAGTGTCACAAAAAGGGAAATCCAAACAGCAAAGAGCAGAAAATTATTGAGCGTTGTATTGGAAACATTACGGCTCTTACAAAAAAGCTCGACAGGCTGGATTTTTAAGGGCTTCTGCTTTTTATAAAAAAATTTGCGTGATACTTTTTGCTGTGTTACAATAATTTAGAATAAAAACTATTTGTTTTATATATAGAAATATAGAAGGAACAACAAAGGAGGACTTCATTATGACTATTACAAAGAATCAGGAAGGCGAAAAGCTGACTATTGCTCTTCAGGGGCGCTTGGACACGGTTACTTCACCTGAGCTCGAATCAGAGTTAAAAACCGCATTGGACGGCGCAAAAGAATTGATTATGGATTTCACAAAACTGGAATACATTTCATCTGCAGGACTTCGTGTTCTCTTGTCTGCTCATAAAAAAATGGACGGAAAGGGAGGAAAGATGAAACTTACTAACATCAACGAAATGGTTCGCGAAGTACTGGATGTAACTGGCTTTATGAACGTTCTTAACGTTGAATAGAATTTTTATAAATTCAGATTTACATCTTGCAGGAGGAAAAGAACTATGAAATCAGATGTTATCGTTGTAAACAGCCAGGGAAATGGCTTTACAACCGCTCTTGAAACAGCTAAAAATACAGCAAAATATGAAGGTCTTTCAAAAAAGAGTTCTCTTCATGTTCAGTTGATTACTGAAGAAATGCTCAGTCTTGCCAGCATTGTAACTGGCGCAGACAGTGTTTCATTCTGGATTGAAAAAGAAGGTGATAAATTTGCCTTCCATCTTTCAGCAAAAACAGTAATGAATCAGGAAAAGAAGGCAGAACTGCTTGCTTCAGCTACATCTCGCAAGAATGAAGCTGCAAAGAGCTTCCTTGGTAAACTTCGCGATGCCTTTGAAAATGCTATGCTTGCAGATCCTGATCATTCTGAAGATATTCCGGAAGATGTTATGGGCGACCTTGCAAACCATGAAATTTCTGATACTGAATATGATGGATACGAGCGCTCTGTACTTTGCCGCCTTGCCGATGAAATTAAAGTTGGGATCCGCGGCGGAATGGTAGATATGACTGTTCTTAAAAAGATGGAATAGAATAGCAGACTGCTGTTAAATGAAAAAGCCATGACCGAAAAAAGTCATGGCTTTCTTTTTTTTATTAGCCACAGATAAACACAGATGGACGCAGATATAAAAATCTGTGCAAATCTGTGTCCCATCTGTGGCTATTATTTTCGTTTTGTTGATATTACAAAACAGGTTTCATTGATGTCATGTACGCATGGCACGGGCGTAATGCAACTTACAATTGGCAGTTATCGTTCCCGTGCCTTAACCTGTTCTTACAGAACAGGTTTCATAGATGTCATATAAGCTCTTAACTTGCGGCCTACAACCTCGATTGGGTGGTTGCGGATTTCTGCGTTTACTGCAACGAGTTCTGTGTTGTTTACGCAGTTGTCTTTAACATCAAGACCCTTACCGATAACGTCTGTATGAAGTTTTGGCATAAGGTCTTTTGCCATCATTGGAGCTGCAACACGGCTGAAGAGGTAACATCCGTACTCAGCAGTATCAGAAATTACGCGGTTCATTTCGTAAAGACGTTTGCGGTCGATGAGGTTTGCAATAAGAGGAACTTCGTGGAGTGATTCGTAGTAAGCAGATTCTTCCTTAATACCGGCATCAACCATTGTTTCAAATGCAAGTTCACAACCAGCTTTAACCATAGCAACCATCAAAATACCCTTGTCAAAGTATTCCTGTTCTGTGATTTCATCAGCTGCTTCTTTTGTTGATTCAAATGGAAGCTTACCTGTGTCTTCGCGCCATGTGAGAAGGTCTTTGTCACCAGCTGCCCAGTCTTTCATCATTGTGCTGGAGAATTTTCCAGAAATGATGTCGTCCA
The DNA here is from genome assembly GCF_000619925.1 of Treponema sp. C6A8. Classification (GTDB taxonomy): domain Bacteria; phylum Spirochaetota; class Spirochaetia; order Treponematales; family Treponemataceae; genus Treponema_D. Next base: position 10,453 of record NZ_JHVB01000016.1, read on the forward strand.
TGTGCTTCTGATAAAGTGGAGCAAGGAGCTTTTTGATATCTTTAGAAAGCTGATTAGCCTTGATTTTTGCAGGGTTAGAAAGACGGTCCATCATGTTAGTAATTCCACCCCATTTGAGGGCTTCAGAAATTACGTTCCAGCCGTGCATCAAAAGCTTTGTAGCATATTCAGGGCTGATTCCTTCAGAAACCATCTTGTCAAAACAAACGATTGTTCCTGCCTGCAGCATACCGCAGAGGATTGTCTGTTCGCCCATAAGGTCAGATTTAACTTCTGCAACAAAAGAAGATTCAAGAACTCCGGCTTTGCTTCCGCCCATACCTACAGCAAGAGCTTTTGCCATTGCCCAGCCCTTTCCTTCAGGGTCGTTTGCAGGGTGTACGGCGATAAGGTCAGGTACACCAAAGCCGCGCTGGAATTCGTGCCAAACTTCTGTACCAGGTCCTTTTGGAGCACACATGATAACTGTGATATCAGGACGGATTTCCATTCCTTCTTCAATCATGTTGAATCCGTGGCTGTACCAGAGTGCAGAACCCTTCTTCATCTTTTTCATAACTTCTGTGATTACAGGAGTGTGCTGTTTATCTGGAGTAAGGTTTCCAACCAAATCAGCTGTTGGAATCATTTCATCATAAGTTCCAACTTTGAAACCGTTTTCTGTAGCGTTTTTCCAAGACTGGCGTTTTTCTGTAATAGCCGATTCACGGAGTGCGTAAGATACGTCCAATCCTGAGTCACGAAGACACATACCCTGGTTGAGACCCTGAGCACCGCAACCAACGATAACGATTTTCTTTCCTTTAAGTGCGTTTACACCGTCAGCAAACTCATCTTTGCTCATAGAACGGCAGTGACCAAGCTGCAGGCGAGCTTCGCGCCAAGGAATTGCGTTGAAATAGTTGTTTCCCATTTTTTATACCTCTGTATTAAAAAGTTTTTACGATTCTTATTATAGGTGTGAAAGTGTATTGCGTAAAGTGAATTATTTAACATCTAATATTGCAAAATATGCAATAATTTAAAATACAGCTGCCTTTTGCTTGCACTCTTTTTTAATCAATTCTTTTCCGATATATTAAATATATGAAAACAAAAACAACAGTTCTCATTTTTTTACTTATTACGCTTGGACTTGCGGGATTTTTCTTCTATTCTAAATACTTTATTCGTAAATCAGAACATTCTTATACACGCTCAAAAGTTATAAATACCTTCACTGGTGACGATGTTCAGCAGGAAAACGTTAAGCTTCCTTCTGCAAGTGAAAATGAAAAGTATGAAACTTTCGTTCCTCTTTTGCCGGGCGAAACTTTAATTGGGGCTCTTACAGTAGATATTAATAACGACGGCTACGATGACGAACTTATTGTTGTCCGCAAAACTTCTTCTCCTTATTTATGGATTGTTCCCGGCGTTTACAATGCCAGCACACATGAGTATGACCGCTATGATGAAATCAAGACCATGTTTACCCGCACAAGAACTTTTTCTTACAGCGCAATGGATATAATCGGAGACCACAAAAACTCCATCATTTATCAGGGTGTGGATGACAGCGGTAATTACGTAATGCAGATTTATAATCTCAAAGTCAGCCCGATGGGAACCCCTTCAATCGTAAATATCGGTGATTTTTCTTCTGACGGAACTGTCTTTATTCAGCAGACTGAACGCTCGGAAAATTACGAACTTGGCATTGCCCGCGGTGAAAGTTTTTCTGTGTGGGTTTATAAATCTGAGCAGCCTGATGCAACTCCTTCTGTAAATGACGGGAAAAAGCCTGCTCATTCTCAGCCAAATCAGATTCAGCAGGAATATAAGTGGAATCCTTATACTCAGCATTATGAGCTTGCCCAGCAGATTAAGGTTAATGCCAGCAGAATCATGGCTAAGGAGCTTTCAAAAATTCAGGACGGCACTGTTGAGTCTTTTGCAGCCTTTTTGAACGGGCTCTGGTATAAGACATCAAATGATGACGGAAATATCCGCTATCTTTATTTTAATTACAACAATCGTGAAATCATCCATCTTTTCCATGATACTCAGGAAGTTTACCAGTGGGATGACAGCAAACTTCGTCATAACGGAATTTATCTTACAACCGTAAACTCTGATATTATGACTCTGCACCGCCGCTTTGATATTTCTCTGTTAAATACTGATGAAATCAGAGTCACAATCCGCGATGACATCAATCTTCTTATTAAAGAAAGTACCACCTGGGATGGAAATTATAAGAAGCTGAGCATTCAGAATTCCTTTGAAGACGCAAAAGCCGCAGTATATATGGATACTTTTTACTCGGAACTTAAAAAATCTGATGAGTGGAAATCTGCTGACGGACAGTTTGTCTTGACCTTTAAGGATTCTGCCTTTGAAATCAAGAACGGACAGACTGCAGAAAGCGGAGTTTATTCTATTTTACAGGCCGGAAATGACATCGTTCTTCAGCTTTTGCCGGATAATCCTCTTTCTGTCATGAATGAATTCTATACAATTTCATTTGGCACAAAAATTGTTACAGAAACAGTAAAAAAGAAGGAAGTTGAAAAATCTCTTCCTGACTATGACAAAATAATCCTGATACCTGTAAAAATGACTCCGACAGACTGTTTCCCTCTGGAGGGAAGGTCTTTCCAGCTTAGCAGGGGTAATTAAATTTACTATTGAGTAATAAGGCTCTTTTCTGCTATAATCTTTGAACATTTAAAGAGATATAAGGAGCTTTAAGAAAATGAGTAAGCAGAAACTTGATGCAAAAACTCGCACAACAACTGGTAAAACAGCTGCTAAAAATCTTCGCAAAGAAGGACGTATCCCTGCTGTAGTTTACAATGACAAAGGTGAAGCTACATCAATCGACGTTAGCGAAGTAGAATTCAACAAAATCTGGAGAAACATCACTCCAACAACTTCTATCACACTTGCAGTTGATGGAAAAGACAGCCTTGCTTTGATTAAAGATGTTGAATACAACATCCGCACAGACAAAGTACTTCACGCAGATTTCTTTGTTCCAGCTGCAGATCAGAAACTTGTTTCTAAAATTAAGGTTCACTACACAGGTACTCCTGCTGGTGTTCTTAAGGGTGGTTTCAAGAAAGAACGCAACAACGAAATCAAAATCAAATGTACTATCGGTGATCTTCCAGAGACAATCACAGCTGATGTTTCAGGAATCAACGTTAGCGAAGCTTTGCGCGTAAAAGATTTGAAAGTTGGAAAGAACATCGAAGTTCTTACAGATGCAGAACTTCCATTGGTAACTGTTTCACCAGCTCGTTAATCTTTTCTAAAATTGATTTTTAGGCCAGAATACAATAAGTATTCTGGCTTTTTTTTATGACTGAATTTGATAATAAAGTTTTTGACAGCTTAAAAAAACTCGGCGTGGATTTTTCTGCGGACTTACGGCTGGGAGCTGCGGTTTCAGGCGGCGCTGATTCTGTCTGCCTGCTGCTTTCCTTGTGCGCCATTAGCCGGGAGTATGGATTTAAGCTTTTTGTTGTCAACGTAAACCATAACCTGCGGGAAGCAGGCGAAACTGACGGAGATTCTGCTTTTGTGCGTGATTTATGCGCCCGTCTTTCCGGGGCAGGCTTTGACCTGGACTTTACCGGCGAAGTTATTCCTCGCGGCAAGCTTGAAAAAATTGCATTGGAACGTGGTGGCGGCATTGAAGATGCGGCCCGCTCAGAACGCTATAGAATTTTTGAATCTGTAATAGAATCTCAATCCCTTGATTATTTATGTTTAGCTCACAATCAGAATGACCTTCTGGAAACCGCCTTGATGCGCTTTTTGCAGGGCAGCTTTACAGAAAATTACGCAATTCCTGCTAAACGCGGCAAGTTCCTTCGTCCTCTTCTTAGTATCAGCCGGACAGAAATTGAAGGCTATCTGCGTGCCGCGGGACAGGACTGGCGGACAGATTCTACCAACGCCGACGATTCCTTCCTGCGTAATAACATCCGCCTGAATTTAATGCCCCTTCTGGATGAAAAGTTTGCGGGCTGGAAGAGCTCTGTTTTGAATGGGCTGGAAAAGTTTGCAATGGATGCAGACTTGATTGGCGGGCTGGCAGACGAGACTCTTTCCCAAGAAGAATTGTCTGCCGGAAAAATCAGCCTTGCAAAGTTTAAGTCATTCTCCCGCGCCCTGCAGTTCCGCATCCTTTACAGGCTTTGCAATAAAATTGACAGCGCAAACCGCATCCCTTTTGCCTTTTTTAAAGACATTTTGAAGTCTCTTTCGGACGGCGGCTTTTCCGTTAAAACCTATAAAAATATCGAAATTTCCTGTAAAAACTCCTATATAACTGTAAAAAAGAGCGTTAAAAACCATACTGATTTCACTTTTTCTGTTATAATAGAAAAGACTGGAACTTATCAGTTTGATTTTGGTCAGCTTGATTTTTCTTCGGGCGTAGAGGGGGATATTTCACTTTCTCTGAATCAGGAAAAGCTTGCTGATAAACTCAAACTGCCGCTTTTATTGCGAACTTTTCTTCCTGGCGATGAAATTGAATGCAGTGACGGTTCAATGAAAAAAGTTTCAGATGTTTTTTCCAGCTGGCACGTTCCGGAAGAGGAAAGAACAAGAATCCCTGTCGTGCAGGAGATTCAGTCAAAAAATCAGAAGCTTTGCTGTATCATTGGCCAGGTTCTGGGGTTTGATAATTGGATTGTAAAATGAAAAAGTATATTTCTGTATTAATTACGCTTATTTTTGGTGCAGCTCTGTTTGCTCAGAATTCTGCAGATGTGGCAAACCGGGCTACTGCAATGCGTTGTCTCAAAATTGCCGAAAACTGTCTTGTCGGCAATGATTTTCAGAATGCAAATAATCAGGCGGAGCTTGGCCTTTCTTATGATGATTCAATCTCCGATTTGTTCTATATAAAAGCCGCTGCAAACCTTCGGCTGGGAAATACAAAGGCTTCTGTCATTAAGATTCTTTCTGAAGCTTTTGAAAAAAATAACTGGGTGGAATATATGGAAACCGGGGCCCGCATTTTATATGCCGACCTTCTTTCTGACCGCGGTGACTATGATAAATCAATGGAAATTCTTGATTCGGAACCCTTTATTTATTCTGCCGATGCTGAATTTATCAGAATTAAAAATGAATACAGAAGCGGAACTGAAGATTCAATAGGCCGCGCAAGAAATAAAATCAATGCTGCCCGCCGCATCTATGCTTCTGACCTTCGTTTTATGCAGTGCTTCTTTTATTTTGAGGCGGCATATAAACTTGATGCGATTGCTCATAATACAGAATACAAAACTCCTGAAATTGTTCAGACAATAGCAGACGCTTATCTGCTTCATCTTCCTGACTATTCCGGAAAAAATCAGGAACTGGAACTGATGGCTTCTTTCTTTGCGGAAGGCGACTTAAAAAACAGGCTTATTCGTGCTATTGATGCCAAAAATATGAGCATTCAGCCCCTGCTTGCTGTTGCAGTTCTCTATCACGAACTTTACAAGGAAGAGGATGCCCTGAACTTGTTTTTTGAAACTTCAGGAAACAAAATCAACATGAATCTTCTGGAGTGTATGGCTGCCCTGGTTAAAACTGATGAAGCAAAATTCACTCTTGCAGAACGCCTTACAAATATCGAATGCACAATTCTGATTGATGAAGATTTTGATTTACAGAATGAAATTGAAGTAATCTACAAAAATGGCCGACCTGAGTCCCTGTCTTACACAAAGCATAATGACGGCGTAACAGATGTTAAGGCTGCCTGCGACTTAGGCGCAGTAGATTCCCTGCTTTTGAGCGACCGCGTTCAGATTGGTTACTACGAATATCCGGAAGTAAAGGAAATCTATGTTGATAAGGATAATCCAAAAGAAATCTATTTTGAGTTTTTAAGAAAGAATTACAATTATTCTCTTCTTGAAATGAAAAAGCATCCTCTTCTGGAAACTTATGGAGTTGATTTTTATATTCCAAAAATTAACGTTGCCTATGAATTCCCGGGCCTTGAAGATGTAAGAAAAGCCTGTTCCCGTTTGAAATTCTATATTTCAGAAAGAGAAGGCGGCTATGTCGTTTACAATATGTTTGAAGGTCAGCCTGTTGAAGCTGTTTTCTATGAAGGCAGCAAGATGTATGCAACCTGTAATTTCAGCGCGGGTCTTCCTTTTGTTCGTTTTGCAGATTATGACGGTGACGGATATTTTGAAACTCAGGAAATTTATGATTTGTACAATCCTGACTTAAACGGTGTTTCCGAGGCTAATAAAAAAATAATTACCGAAGTTTTCAGCCCGATTGCGGGTTCTCAGAATCTCTATCTGAAAAAAGTCCGCATTGACCGTAATGCCAATAAACATTTTGAATTTTCTGAAGAATATGAAGAAAACGGTGATGTTATTACACTATGGGATTCAAATGATGACGGAGTGACTGACTGCAAATATGTAAAATACGCTGCCAAAGATGGCGAGGCTCTGAAGGAATCGACAGTTTATTATGATAAGAAGGGAAATGAAATAATTTCTATGGATTGTCTTGATGATATTCCTGTAAAGCTGATTGAAAATCAGAATCACGAACTGATTATTTATGCCGGCAAATTTGATGAAGTTTACTGGATTGAAAATCAGGGTGATGAAGAGCTTGAATCAAAAGTGCTTGATAAGCTTGGACAGGAATTCGGAAACGAAATTACTCAGGGTAAAAGCTTCCTTTTGCAGCTGGATGAAAACCGGATTTCGGTTATAAGAGTTGGAACAAAATTATTTTTTAGAATTATTCCTGAACAGGGACTGGTAAATGAAAATGAAAATTAATGTGAAATATGCTTTTTTTGCAGCTGGCTTACTGGCTTTAACAGTTTTTACTTCTTGCAGGAGTTTACAGCAGCCTGACAGCGTTGAAGAGCCTATAGATTATTCAAATTATGATGTCGTAGAAGCTGAAATTAAGAGAATCCGCGGCTTTATGGAAGAAGAACCTGTCCGCGCTCTCTGGCGTGCCGAACTCTTGGGGCGGGAAGACGTAAAGGCTGAATGTATTGAAGAAGTTTATAAAAAATTTAAGGTTGCCCTGGTTGATAAAAACTATCTTCTTTCTGAAAAATATTATAAGAGCCTTAAATCGGTCGGACATACCTTTACAAAAATAGAAGAAGAAAAGTTTCAGGCTCTATACCTTGAATCAGTTCCTGGCTTGAACGGAAAGAATTCTAAATCACCTAAGACGGTTTCTGACTGTATGCATGCAACGGTAACTATCTGGGTTGACCGTGGAATTAAGGTTCGTAATGGCGCCGGCTATCCTGACATCATCATCGGTTCGGGCTTTTTTATTGACGAACGCGGATATCTTGTAACAAATCATCACGTTATTGAATCTATGGTTGATTCAAAATATGAAGGCTATTCCCGCCTTTATGTAAAGCTTCTTTCTGATCCTGACACAAAAATCCCTGCAAAGGTTGTAGGATATGATTCTGTTCTTGATCTGGCTTTGCTTAAGGTTGAAATTGAGCCTGATTTTGTACTCAGCCTTGGTTCCAGCAGCGATTTGAGTATCGGTGACAAGGTTAGCGCAATCGGAACTCCAATCGGACTTGAAGGAACCATTACTTCTGGAATTATTTCTTCTGCAGAAAGAAAACTTCAGACAATCGGAAATGTATTCCAGATTGATGCGGCTGTAAACTCAGGAAACAGCGGAGGTCCTTTAATCGACCAGAATATGAAGGTTCAGGCCATTGTTTTTGCAGGAATGCTGCAGTATCAGGGCCTGAACTTTGCAGTTCCTGTAGAATATCTCAAGCAGATTCTTCCTTTTATGTACAGACCGGAGCCTGCTAAGGACGAAGAAAAATCTGATGAAGCGCCGTCTGCCCTTGAAGTAATTCATCCATGGATTTGTGCTTACGGCCACACAATGCGAAACGGCAGCAAAAAAGTTGGACTTGAAGTTCAGTATGTTATGCCGGGCGGATCTGCAGCTCTTGCAGGTCTTACCGCCGGTGATGTAATCACAGAAATTGACGGCCACAAGGTAACTACTCTGGAAGAGTTCCAGACTTATCAGATTTCATCGCAACCGGGAACAATGCTTTCCTGCAAGTATAAAACTAAGGGAAGTGATGGAGATGAAGTTGAAAAATCATGTCTTGTATATTTTGAAGAGCGCCCTGAATCTCCGCTTACTTTGATTTACAAGAGTGATTTTATTGATAATTCCTTTATCCCGATTTATGGTATGTCAGTAACACGCGCTTCTTCGGAAAGCAAAAAGATATATAAAATTACAAAGGTAATCCGGGGAACGGTTGCCGACGAGATGAGTTTTTCAGAAAATGACCAGCTTGGAGTTTATGGGGTTAAATTTGATAACGAAAACAAGTATATTATGACACAGATTTTAATTCAGCGTCGTAAAAAAGGCTTGATTGACGTGGGTATGGTGCTGACTGCCCCTTACGACAACCCTTACTATTTTTAGAGGTTAATTATGGATATGAAATATAAGCGCAACTTCTGTATTGTTGCACACATCGACCACGGAAAGTCTACTCTTTCTGACCGCCTTATTCAGAAGGCAAAAATCATCGATGACAGAAAGATGATGAACCAGATTCTTGATAACATGGATATTGAACGCGAGCGCGGAATTACAATCAAGAGTCAGGCGGTAACAATTCCTTATCACGCAAAAGACGGAAACGACTACGAGCTGAACTTTGTAGATACTCCGGGCCACGTTGACTTTTCATACGAGGTTAGCCGTGCCATTGCTTCATGTGAAGGCGCACTCCTTTTGATTGACGCTACTCAGGGTGTTGAAAGTCAGACTGTTTCTAATATGTACATGGCACTGGAACAGGATTTGAGAATCGTGCCTGTAATCAATAAGATTGACCTTGCATCGGCAGATATTCCTTCATGTAAATCTCAGATTGATAAGGAACTTGGCCTTGATGCAGAGGAAACACAGCTTGTATCTGCTAAAACCGGAGAGGGAATTGATGAGCTTCTGGAAGCAATCGTAACAAAGTTTCCTGCTCCTACTGGCGACCCTAGCGGAAAGCTGGCTGCCCTTATTTTTGACTGCCACTACGATGCCTACCGCGGTGTAATTGTTCACGTGCGAATGAAAGAAGGCACTGTAAAAACCGGCGACGTTATCAAAATGATGAGTTCCGGGGCTGAATACAAAGTAGAACAGTGCGGTGTATTTAAGATTAATTACGAAGAAACCGGAAAGCTCGAAGCCGGCGATGTAGGCTACATTATTGCGGGAATTAAAACTGTAAGCGATGTCCGCGTAGGTGATACAATCACATCTTCTGTGGATGGTCTTGAAGAGCCTCTTCCTGGTTTTAAGGAAGTTAAACCTGTAGTTTATTCTTCCATTTATCCTATGGATTCAAACGACTACGAAGAGCTTAAAGCCAGCATGGAAAAGCTTAAGCTCAACGATGCAAGCCTGATTTACGAAAAGGATAATTCCCTTGCCCTTGGTAACGGTTTCCGCTGCGGCTTCCTTGGATTGCTTCATCTGGAAATCATTCAGGAACGTCTTGAGCGCGACTTTGACCAGGCTGTAATTTTTACAGCCCCTTCTGTTCGCTATAAACTTGAACTTACAAGCGGCGAGGAAACTTACATCGATAATCCTTCGGAATATCCGCAGGGAAGAATACGCTCAGCAGAGGAACCTTATATTAAGGCCAGTGTAATCACTCCTGCAGAATACATCGGTTCAATTATGTCTCTTTGTACGGAAAAGCGTGGCGTTCAGACAAACATGCAGTATCTTGATACAAAACGCGTTGAGCTTTCTTATGAAATGCCGCTTGCCGAAGTTCTTTTTGACTTTTACGACCGCCTGAAGAGTTACAGCCGAGGCTATGCTTCTTTTGACTACGAAATCATCGGTTACCGTCCTACAGAGCTTGTAAAGGTTGATATTCTTTTGAACGGAAAAATGGTAGATGCCCTTGCTCAGCTTACCTTTAAGGAAAATGCCGTTGACCGCGCCCGCAAATTCTGTGAGCGCTTAAAGGATGAAATCAGCCGCCAGCAGTTTAAGATTGCAATTCAGGGTGCAATCGGAAGCCAGATTATTGCCCGTGAAACTGTTAATCCTGTCCGCAAGGACGTTCTTGCAAAGTGTTACGGTGGTGATATTACCCGTAAACGCAAGCTTCTGGAAAAGCAGAAGGAAGGTAAAAAGAAGATGAAGATGATTGGTGATGTTGAGTTGCCTCAGAGTGCCTTCCTTGCTGTACTCAAAGACCGGGAAAATGATAATTAATATATATAATGGAAAAAAATTGAAATATTTGTAACGATTCTTTTGGGGAATGGTTATATATATGAAAACCAACAATTGATTTTTTCATTAAACCTTTTTTATTTTTCCTTTTAAGACCGCGGTTTCCCTCCTTTACCGCGGTCTTTCTTTTTATTCTGCTATGTATTATTATTAGAGTAAGAAATTTTTTGCGGGGCGTTTTGACGACCGCGTAATAGGAGATATAAATGGCACGTACACATTACATTGCTGGAAACTGGAAGATGAACACTTCTAAAGCAGAAGCTGTTGCTTTGGCAAAAGACCTCGTTGAGCAGCTTAAAGGAAAAACTAACAAATACATGATTGGTGTTCCTTTTGTTTATCTTGATGCAGTTGCTCAGGTTGTAAAAGGCAGCAACATCATTTTGGCAGCTCAGGACTGTGCTGCAACAGATAACGGAGCTCACACAGGTGAAGTTTCTACAACTATGCTTAAAGACATCGGATGCCAGTGTGTAATCCTCGGTCACTCAGAACGCCGCCACGAAATTGGTGAATCTGATGAACTTATCAACAAGAAAGTTCGCAAGGCTTTGAAAGACGGTCTTGAAGTTGATCTTTGTATCGGTGAACTTTTGAGCGAACGCGAAGCTGGTGAAGCTGAACAGGTTTGCGCATTCCAGCTTTCTGCAGGTCTTGCAGGCGTTACAGAAGAACAGATGAAGAACGTAACAATCGCTTACGAACCAGTTTGGGCTATTGGTACAGGTAAAACTGCTACTCCAGCTGATGCTCAGGCTATCCACAAGTTCATCCGCGGTTATATCGCAAAACTTTACAACCAGAAGGTTGCTGACGAAGTAATCATCCAGTACGGTGGATCTATGAAAGCTTCTAACGCTCCAGAGCTCCTTGCTCAGCCAGATATCGACGGTGGTTTGATTGGTGGAGCTAGTTTGAAAGCTGAAACTTTCGTTCCTATTTGTGTGCTCTAGTTTACAATCGTTAGACCGTTCTGCAGGGGCAGAACGGCAGGCGGCGTGATTGCTCGCTCACTCGCAATCTTAGGGCAAATCGCCGCCTGTGTTCCAATCTGCGTACTCTAATTAGTAACTAATCACAGCTGCAAATAGAAAAGGCACTTCCACTACGGAGGTGCTTTTTTTATGCTCGAAGCGGAAATGCGTAGCGGGGGTTCTTGATTTGCGGAGCATAGAAACGCTATCAGAACGCTACCCATAAAAAAAACGCGGTAACGAATAAGATTAGCTTTTTCGTTACCGCGTTCCTGCATTTCTCGGCGGAGCAAATTAAGGTTCCCCGCGAGAGCATTTCCGTTTAGAATTTATAAGTTCCTGTTGTAATTGTTCCGCCGTTAGAGTAAACATCAAAGTTTACAGATTTCTGAGCGTTAGCAAGTTCTGCATAGAACTCAGAAACATCTTTTACAGCCTTTCCGTTTACAGCAGTAATAACATCTCCATTCTGAAGTCTGAGGGCGGCAGCTGGGGATTTTTCCTGGACTGCAGTTACTACAACACCCTTAAGCTTCTTATCATCAATCTTAAGGTCTTCTTTAATGTCGTCTGTAAGAGGAGCTGCAATAAATCCTGGCCAGAGCTTGTTGTTAAGGTTAGAAACATCCTTAAGACGCTCTTCTACCTTTACATTAATCATAGGAAGACGCTTTCCGCCGCGGATTACAGTAAAGGTTGCTGTACTTCCAGTCTGAAGGCTTCCAACTTCGCGTACAAGCTGATTTACAGTCTTAACAGGCTTTCCGTTCAATTCAACAATGTAGTCACCAGGTTTAAGTCCGCCCTTGAATGCTGGAGCGTTAGAATATACTTCTGCGGCAAAGGCACCTTCAATGCCTTCTACACCAAGCTGCTTTTTGTATTCGTCTGTAAGTTCAAGAAGGCTTACACCAACCCAGCCGTAAGTGATTTTTCCGTCCTTAATAAAGGCATCGATTGAATTTTTGATGTTGTTGATTGGAATTGCAAAGCCAAGCCCCTGTGAACCGCCAGACTGAGAAGCAATCCATGTGTTAATACCGATTACTTCGCCGTAAATGTTTACAAGAGGACCACCAGAGTTTCCCTGGTTGATTGCGGCATCGGTCTGAATGTAGTCGCTGATGCTGGACATATGAGCTTCTGAACGGCCGGTTGCGCTGACAATCCCCTGTGTTACAGACTGAGCGTAGCCAAGAGGAGCGCCGAATGCCATACAGATATCGCCAGGCATTACGCTGCTTGAATCACCAAGTGTTGCAACTGGAATTGTCTTATCATCAGATTCAAAAGAAACAAGAGCTACGTCAATGCGTTCATCAGCGCCGACAAGCTTTGCTTCAAAAGAACGGCCGTCGTTCAATTTGATGTTGATTTTTGTAGCGGCGCCAGCAACGTGGTTGTTTGTCAGAACATAAAGAGTGTTTCCTGTGCGGCGTACAATTACACCGGAACCAAGTCCCTTCTGTTCGTATTCGCGTTCGCGCTTTTTGTTGTCCATATTGTCTTTGTTATCTTTTCTGTCGTTTTCAGGGTCTGGACGGCCAAAAAAGAACTCGAATGGACTTGAAAAGCCCTGGAAAGGATCTGTGTAAGTCCTTTTTTCAGTTACGTCAACTTCTACAACCGACGGCAAAAGAGTATCGCTTATAGAACGGAAGGTTGTCTGGAATGCTTCCACAACGCTCAAAGCCTGAGCCTGGGCTGCAGTTTTTGCAGGGGCGGCAAATAATCCGGCAGAGAATACCAGGGCTGCTCCCGCGGCAAAAATTTGTTTTGTGTATTTATTCATATTAACCTCTCAAAGTTACTTTCTATAAATATAATATTAATTTTGAAATTTAGTTACAAAAAAAACGCTGTTATGCTAATATAACACAAGAGGCAAATCATGATTTATATTAAGAACGAAGAACAAATTGATGGAATTAGAAAAGCCTGCCATCTTACAGCAGATATGTTTAACGAGCTTATTCCAAAAATCCACGCAGGAATGAGCACAAAGGATATCGATAATCTTTTTAAGAATTATATTGTTGGACACGGCGGAAAGCCAGCCTGGGCGCGTGAAGATTTCCCTGGTGCAGTATGTATCAGCGTTAATAATGAAGTTATTCACGGAATCCCTTCAAAAAAGCGCATTGTAAAGGATGGTGACCTTGTAAGCCTTGATGTTGGAATTGATTTGAACGGTTATATCAGTGATACAACTCACTCGCTTTTGATTGGAAACGCTAAGCCAGAAGTTCGCAAGCTTCAGAAGGTAACTGCAGAATGTCTTGATGCCGCAATCAAAGCCTGCGTTGTCGGTAACCGCATCAGCGACATTTCAAATGCCGTTTACAATATTGCCACTGCAAACGGTTACGGTGTTGTTTACGACTACTGCGGACACGGAGTTGGCCTTGATGTTCATGAAGACCCAAGCGTTCCAAACTGTCCTAGCCGCGGCGCTAACCCCCGCATTGTTCCTGGAATGGTACTTGCCATTGAACCGATGATTAATATTGGTACTGCTGATGTAGAAACTGCTGCAGACGGCTGGACTGTTCTTACTGCTGACGGAAGCATTTCCTGCCACGAAGAGCACACTGTTGCTGTATTTGAAGACCACACCGAAGTTCTTACCGACCTGGACTATAACGGTCAGAGCGTATTGAAATAAAATCCTGCAACTTAGGCTTGAGAAGCGTTGAAACAGATTTCTGCTGTCGCTTCGTCGCCTATGCGCAGATATTCCTCCGACATTTTCTGTAAAAAGAATCTGTCGGCGGCCTTTCCAAAGCCTAAATCTAGGGCGCGTTCATAAACATCCAGAGCAAGCTCATCATTTATAACGCCGTCGATATTGTTTTTAAGAATGCCGTAGGTAAAATCCATTACTTCAGGGAAGAAAATTTTAAAATAATTAAAGGAATATTCCATTTTGATAATCTGTTCCAGAAGTAAAAAGGCATCATAATATTCTGCGCGGATTACAAGCTCTTCTGCAAGAATGTAACCGTAATCCATAAAATCTTCGCGGCTGAACCATTTCTTCAGTGAAAAATCCGCGTGATTCATCTGCATGCGCTTAAACTCGGCAACAGCTTCATCTTCCTTCTGGTGCATGAGGGTATAAAAAATCAGCTTGGAACGGCTTTCTTCATCTTCACGTTCGCTGAGCCAGGTATAATAGTCAAAGGTATCTCTGTGGTGATAGTTGCGGCCAAAACGCATGAAGAAGGATTCGTCAAAAATAGTGCGCTGGCGGGCATCAGAAAGGACGCGGTAAGCTGTTACAATCTGTTCGAATTTGTCACGAAGGGTAATATCGCCCGAAAGGTCAGGGTGGAGAAGTTTTGCTTTTTCACGGTAGGCGCGCTTAATTTCGCTTAAAGTCGCATTCTGGCGGACACCAAGTATCTTATAGTAGTCTGTCATGTTTGGGAATTATAGTGCAATTTTTAACTTTTGCGAAGCAAAAGAAGATGGCGATAACAAAACTGTCATTTCAGACGTTATTTTTTTCTCGCCATCACCGTCAGAAGATCTTGAACTCTGCTTCAATATTAGGTTTCTGAACAATCATTACGGGGCACTTTGCGTTGGAAAGAATTCCGTTTTCTGCGCTGGTCAAAAGGTTGTGCTTGATTCCACCCTTATCAACTTCGCGCATATTTCCACCGATTAAAATCAAGTCAGCTCCGAATTCCTGGGCTGAGTTTACAACTTCAGAAAAAACTCCGCCTTTGCGTAAATCCTTTTCGCATTTTACTCCCTTAGAAGAAGAAAGCATTTCTACATATTCAAGATAGCGCTTGCCGTCTGCTTCAAGCCGCTCTTCCAGGTCTTCAGATATAATCAGTTTATTAATAGAAAGAAATTTAATGGTTGCAGTATCAATTACAAAAACAAAGCGCAGTTCAAGATTGTAGGTCTTTGCCATCATAATTGCATACATAGCCGTTACGATTGAAGACTGTTTTCCGTTAATCGCTACCAGAATTTTCTCAAAAAAACTTTTCGCCATCTGCTACCTCTTTCTATTCTATCCCTGATTTCTTTCTGCCTTCTTTTTCAGAGCTTTAAGTACAAATGTATTATCGCGTTCACGCTCTTCAAGTACGCTTTCTATATAAGCTTTAGTTTCTGTTGTCTGCGGAATAATCATTTTATCAAGTGCATTTACACGTCTCTGAGTTTTCTTTACCTCTTCTGCAAGACGCCATACAATAGTTCTGATGGAAGCCATCTGCGTCAGAAGAGAAAGCAGCTCAAAGAAACGGTTGATAACTGCGTCGGTGTTTGCATAAGTGCCGTTGAAAGAATAAAAAAGTTCCTTTTTAGGCATGTTTACGTCAATCGAAGAAAAACTCATTCCCCCAACAGTTACTTTTTTTTCCGTCATTTCAAAATCATAATGAACCGCGTGAGAAATACGTTCAATCTGGTCAGCTCCGTCCAGCATAAGCATGCGTTTTAGCGCCGGATATGCCTTTTCGGTCACCTTTTCAATATCCTTTTCCAAAAGCTTTACCTGTTCAACAAGATGCATAAGCTCGCGTACGAGAATTTCGCGCTTTTCTTCCAGCAGTTCATAACCGTTGGTAGAAACTGCCAGCTGCTCTTTCATTGCGAGAAGGTTAGATTTTGTCGGTGCAATGTTTAGTTTCATTGAGCTCCCATGTATTTATCTATGAATTCAGGTTTAATTCGGGTGAGTTCTTCACGAGGAAGTCCTGCCAGAAGTTTCCAGCCCAAATCCAGAGTCTGTTCAATAGTTCTGTCTTCGTATTCGTCCTGTCCAAAGAATTCTTTTTCCAGTCTTTCGCCGAATTTAAGGTACTGGCGGTCAAGAGGGCTAAGCTCTTCTTCACCGATAATTGCCGCAAGGTTTCGGATAGATTTTACCTTTGAGTAAGAGGCAAAAAGCTGACTCGAAACGTTTGCATGGTCTTCACGGGTCATATCCGGACCAATACCGTCTTTCATCAAGCGGCTGAGTGAAGGAAGTCCGCTTACAGGCGGGTAAAGTCCCTTCTGGCTCATTTCGCGGTCTAGTACAATCTGACCTTCGGTGATGTACCCCGTAAGGTCTGGAATAGGATGCGAAATATCATCATTCGGCATTGTAAGGATTGGAATCTGAGTGATTGAACCTTCGCTGCCCTTGATTTTTCCGGCTCGTTCATAAAGCTCTGCAAGGTCTGAATAAAGGTAACCAGGGTAACCTTTACGTCCTGGAACTTCACCGCGGGTTGTAGAAATTTCCCGCAGAGCTTCGCAGTAGTTTGTCATATCTGTCATTACGACAAGAACGTGCATTCCTTTTTCAAAGGCAAGGTATTCTGCCGCAGTCAGGGCACAGCGTGGAGTGATGATACGCTCGATAGAAGGCGCGTCTGCAAGGCTTTGGAACATAACTACATTGCTCAAAACTCCGGACTCTTCAAATGTGTCTACGAAGAATTTTGCAACGTCGTATTTAATACCCATTCCCGCAAAAACCATTACGAATTTTTCATCACTGTTTCGCAGCTTAGCCTGACGGATAATCTGGGCCGCAAGCTTATTGTGAGGAAGACCGTTTCCGCTGAAAATTGGAAGCTTCTGTCCGCGTACAAGGCTGTTCATTCCGTCAATTGCAGAAATACCGGTCTGAATGAAGTCTCTCGGATAGATTCGTGCATAAGGGTTAATAGGATTTCCGTTTACATTCATCTTTTTGTCAGAGATGATTGCGGGGTAGCCGTCAATCGGTTCTCCAAGTCCGTTAAATACGCGTCCCAAAAGACCGTCACCGACGCGAAGTTCCAGCGGTTCCTGTAAAAATTCAAATGAGGTTTCATCCAGATCAAGACCTGTAGTTGAACCGAAAATCTGAACAACGACAGCCTTATCGCTGATATCTACAATTTTTCCTGTGCGTTTTTCACCCCTTCGGTCGCGGACGCAGACAGTTTCGTTGTAAAAGACATTTTCAGTTCTTTTTAACACTATAATCGGGCCGTCAACCGAAGTAACGCCTCTGTATTCAACACCTTTCATATGCTGGCTCCCCCTTTATACAGCGGCAGTTCTTGCCGAATAAGTGCGCTCAACTTCACCAATCTGGGCGTGGAGTGCATCCTGGACTTTCTGAATCTTGTCCATTTCATCATTTGCGTAAACCATTTTGATTCGCACAATTTCATCACAAACTGGAAGCGATGCTACTTTTACAAGCGGGGCTCCCGCCTTAATGCAGGTCAGAGCAAGCTTAAAGTAGTCCATAATCAGTTCCAGAATTGCAATCTGCTTTTCTGTAGAACAGTATTTGTCTATGTCGTCGTAGGCATTCTGCTGTAAGAAGCCGTTTTTAATCATATCGGCAACCTTAAGTACAAGACGCTCGCTGTCCGGCAGGGCATCAGGTCCAATCAGGCGGACAATCTGCTGCAGGCGGTTTTCTGTCTTAAGAAGATTGATTGCTTCAAGACGCAGTGTTCCCCAAAGCGGATTATTGATTTCCCACCAGTCCTTAACTTCATCTGCATATTCGGAATAGGAATCAATCCAGCCGATAGCAGGGTAGTGGCGGGCATTTGCAAGCTCGCGGTCAAGGGCCCAGAAACAGCGGATAAAGCGTTTTGTATGCTGGGTAACCGGCTCAGAAAAGTCACCGCCCGGTGGTGAAACGGCACCGATAATAGAAACACTTCCTTCCTGCCCTTCAAGGCTGGTTACACGGCCAGCGCGTTCATAGAATGAAGCAAGGCGGGTAGGTAAGTATGCCGGGAAACCTTCCTCTGCCGGCATCTCTTCCATTCGGCCCGAAAGTTCACGTAAGGCTTCTGCCCAGCGCGAAGTAGAGTCAGCCATAATTGCAACGTGCATTCCCATATCGCGGAAATACTCTGCAAGGGTAATTCCTGAATAAAGTGAAACTTCACGCGCCGCAACAGGCATGTTGGAAGTATTTGCAATCAGAATTGTACGCTCCATGATCGAGCGTCCGGTTCTTGGGTCAATAAGCTCCGGGAATTCAGAAAGAACTTCCGTCATTTCGTTACCGCGTTCTCCGCAGCCGATGTAAACAATAAGGTCTGCATCGCACCATTTTGCAATGGCATGCTGGGTCATGGTTTTTCCGGTTCCGAATCCTCCTGGAATTGCCGCTGTTCCTCCCTTACTGAGCGGGAAGAAGACATCAATTACACGCTGGCCTGTAATAAGCGGCTCGCTTACGCTGAGTTTCTGGCTGTAAGGACGAGGTTTTCTTACTGCCCAGTAGTGGGCAAGACGGATTTCTTCATCAAGTTCTGTAACGCCGATTATATCATCAACGGTGTAGTCGCCGCTTCCTGCAAAAATTCTAAGGCTGCGTCCGCGGATGTCGCTTGGCACCATAATCTTTTGGGTAATTGATTCTGTTTCCTTTACTGTACCAAGTACAAAGCCTGGTTTTATGGCAGTGCCTTTTTCAACGCCTTCTGCCGCATCAAAATGCCAGACTTTTTTTACGTCCAGAGGTTCTGTTCGCTCACCGGGAAGCAGAAATGCGCCTGAAGCATCATACATATCCTTAAGAGGACGCTGAATACCGTCGTAGATGTTTCCTACAAGGCCTGGCCCCAGTCGCAGGGAAAGAGGACGCTGGGTACAGACAACCTTTTCTCCCATACAAAGACCAGTATCTTCCTCATAAACCTGAATTGTTGCGTTTCCCTTGTTCTGGCGGATAATTTCACCGATTAAGCGTTTTTCGCCAACGTCTACTACGTCGTAAAGACCGCAGCCGTCAAGACCTTCTGCATATACAATCGGGCCGGAAATTCGAGTTATTTTACCTTCTATCATGCTAAACCTCCGGCTCCAAAGAGAGCATTACAAAGTTCTTCGCGATGATTTTCAAAAAGCTGATTTACAAGCTCGCTTAAAGTAAGTCTTATGCGGCAGTTTTTATCATCGCTTTCAAGAATTACACCTTCTTTCAGCGAAATCAAATCATCTTCAACTGAAACTCGTCCAAAATCTGTGCTTTCGCATTTCAAGAGATTTTTTCCGTAGAGCTTTGAAAGCTTTTTCTGCATTTTTGCTGCATCAAAACCGTAAACAAAGGCGTTGAGTTTCTTTTCAGCAAGCAGATTTGCTTCCTCAGTTTTTTCAAGCCGGGCAAGTACAAGTTCCATGCGCTTTTCCTGCCCCAAAGCTTCCAGATATTTATTTATATTTTCAATAATTGATTTCTGAACAAATGAGACTTCAAAACGCTCCTTTTCCAGCGGAATAGAAGAGTCCTGATTTTTTTTGAAGGCATCGATTTTTTTCTTGTATAAATCTTCCTTTGCCTTACGAGCTTCATTAATTGCTTTTTCAACAGAATTAAGAATATCTTCGCAGCTCTTATCTGCCTTTTTGAGTATATTCTCTGCTTTTTTTCGTGCGTCAGATTGAATTTCTCTGTCAAGAATTTCTGTAGACCTTAATTCTTCCATCTCAAAATCCTGTTTTATCTGAAGTTAAACTTCCACTCCAACTGCCTGCTTAATTGCATCACTAAGCATCTTCCTGCCCTTAACGTGTCCGTTAAGTCCCGGAATTTCAACAATCAGAGGAAAATTTCCTGTTTTTTGCCACGCAAGCTCTTCTTCTTCAATCTGACTGGCGGCTCCTTCCGTAAGTATAAGAACTTTTGGAACTTCGCCCGTCGGTATATTTGCCGTTCCGCCCTTTCCCGTAATGCGGTTGAAGGCATTAAGGACATCATTGCGGTTTTCGGCAATAGTTCCGTCAACGCCTGTCAGTTTGAAGGCAAGTACAAGCTCGCGCTCGCCGATTATGTAGAACTTCATTTTGCTGAAAATCTACAGAATCAAAATCAATACTGCAACGAGCATTCCCCAAAGACAGATACCTTCTGCAAGACCTACAAAAGGAAGTGCCTTTCCTGAAAGTTCAGGATTTTCGCTCATTGCGCCCATTGCTGCCGAACCGATTTTTCCTACTGCCATACCACCGGCAATGCAGGCAAGTCCTACTGCAACAGCTGCTGCAATATACTTAATTCCTCCTGCAAGGAATCCGGCTGCTTCAGCTGCAGGTTCTCCTGCTTCTTCTGCAAAAATTGCTGCGCTTACACAGGCAAGAACTGCCATAAATGCAAAAATCTTTTTTTTCATACAACGCTCCTATATTTTTGATTATCGGGTCAAGCCCGATAATGACAGATTATTCTCCTGTCATCGAATGACAGTTTATTTTTTCTGTCATCGTCGGGCTTGACCCGACGATCTTATTCACACTTGAATACAAATGGCTGGAATTCCCGGCCAGTTTCATGGAAGAACTTTGAAAAGAACTCATAGTACTGCAATCGGATAACCTGAATTGCTACAATCATTCCTTCCAAAACTATGATGATGGCGTTTCCTACAATTAAAATTGCAAGTCCGCCAGCCCCGCCGCAAAGCTCTGTCAAAGTTAAAATCAAAAAGTCCAAAACAGCGTGAGAAAGTGCAAAGGCACCAACACGCACAAAGCTTACGGTATTAGAAAGATATCCCGAAATTACTTCAATTAATTCTACAACGCCGCTGATAAGGTAAGTGCCGAATCCGTTTTCCAGAAGAGGACTTTCGTGGCGCATTGCCCTTTCAAAAGGTGAAGCAAAGGCTGCAAAGAAAAGCGTAATTCCTATTATAATCCAGTCGTAAGCCGCAATTGCGTGATGGAAGGCTGCAATTCTTACAACCATAATTACCACATACCAGAAGAAAAGGGCGCCCGCAAGTCCGTTTTTGCCGAAAAGGGCTTCATCGTAGCGTTTTAAGAGTATGTTGTTGATGATGTTCAAAAGCAAACCGATTGTATTGATTACAAAACCGATTGCAACCGCAACTCCAAAGACGCTGAACATGGCAATAATTGATGACGGGTCGCTTGAAGGCATCATTTTTATGATAGGCGCATGAGGCGTTCCGAAAAGGCCAGTTACCCACATGGCAAAAGGTTCCAGAAGTTTTTCATCAGAGAAGAACTCGCCGGTAAGGAGACCCATAATTGTACTTGTAATACCGATTGCCATAAAAATCGGGGCAAACTTATTCCAGCCGCCGACTTTTATTATCTTAAGCGCCATTAAAATACCGGCAATCAGGAAAACAAGCCCCTGTCCGCAGTCGCCGAACATAATTCCAAAGAGAATTGTAAAGAAGACTGCAACGAAAGGTGTCGGGTCAATTGTTCCGTAAAGAGGAGAGCCATAGCTGAAAATCATGCGCTCAAAACTCTTTACGAATTTTCCGTGCTCAAGCTTTACAGGAACCTGTTCCTTTCCGCTGATAACAGAAGGAACTTCCATAGGACTGTATTTTCTGATAGCGATACGGCTTTCTGTGATTTCATCAAGGTCTTTCATGTAAACCGGGAAATCAGATTCCGGAACCCAGCCTGTGATTCTGTATACAAGCTCTGTGGACTGTAAGGTTGATTCCACCTGAGTAATCTGTTTTCCGATTGCAAAATTGCCTAAAAGCCTTTTGATTATGATTTTATGAGTTTCGGCAAAATTGTTCTTTTCTTTTTCCAGCAGGGCCATCTGCTTTTCGGCTTCTTCCTTATTCTGACGGAGACCTGCAAGCATGTCTTCCGGAACACCCTTAAAATCTTCAGGGATAGTAAGAGGGGCAAATCCGTATTCTTTAAGAATTGTGTCAGTTGCAAATCGTCCTTTTTTAGAAGATGCAACAAGAATGCGTGATTTATCATCTCCAAGAGGAACTAAAACGGCATTGTTCAAAAGTGAGTCGCGTAAAGGCTCGTAATTTTCTGCAGGAATCTTTCCTAATTTCAAGCTGATAAAGGAAAGCTGTTCAAGTTCAGAGTAAGAAACTCGGAGATTTGAAAAGGCCATTGCTTCTTTGTAGGCTTCTGTTGCTTTTTCCAGGGTTTCTGAGCCGTCAGAAAGGCGCTTTTGCAGTTCATTAAAGGCGAGAATGAATTTGTTTGCTTCCTCTCTGTCCTGTTCTCCCGGCGCATTGTAATCTGAAAGGTCTGTCGGGAAGTCTGTAAAATCCAGAACCGCGCAGGCTTTTTTTATTTCGTTATAATACTGAACGTCAAAATCAAGAATTCCTTCTTCGGCAGCAGATTTTTTGTCATCAGAAAAATTTTTTCCCTGAAACTGAAACGAACCTTTTTTTCCAATATATTCGAGAACTGTATAAACATCCTGTTTTAGAACCATCAGTTCTATTAAACTCATAGCCGCTGTTTTTGCCATTCCTACCTCACTTTTTTATACCAACGGCATTCATAGCGTCCTGACTGCTTATTCCAAGTCTCAGGCTTTCTACCGCCGTTCTTATACAACTAAGTTCAAAAGATTTTACTTTAAACCATCCGATTAAGGATGAAACCGACATTGGCCGCTGGTGAAAAGCCTGCATTGCAAGCCTTGTAAACTTCAGGCGTCCCTGTTCTTCTACCCATGCCGGGTCTACATTCCAGATTTCACCAGGAGTATGAGGATTTAAGAGACTCGCATAGCGCCAGTCAGACCACTGTTCCCAGACGTCAAGCTCCTTGTCTAAAATTGCAAGGGCAGGGGCTGCAATCGGGTCTTCTTTTGTCGGGGCATCGGTTACATAAATCAGATTTTCAGCAATTTCTTCATTGCTCATCTGATAATTGATTTTCAGACGCAGTGCCCAGACAAGATTTTTCAGTATATATTCCGTGCTGAAAAGGTTTTTCAAAATGTCAAAGTCGTCGCCCTTCAGGGTATGAATTGCCCTCCAGAAGTCGTGCACGCACTGAATGTCGATTTTATATTCATTTTTCTGCTGGTCGTGAATATCAGGAACTGTATTATACCAGCTGAAAGCCGAGCCTTCCGTAATTTTTGCTATATCAGGCCAGGCGTCAAAATTAAATTCAGAAAAATCGCCTATATCAAAAAGTTCAGGGCAGTCTTTTTCTCCTACGCAGAGGGCGGCTCCCGCAGTTTTAAGATTGTTTGCATCAAAAACCTTGAGGGGAAGGCGGAGAATTTCTGCCGGCTTGTCAAACTGACTTAAAAAATAAACATACTGACTTACCAGTCTTTCAAATGATTCTGTTTCAATCTGTTTTGCCAGAAGAACTTCAGGCAGCAGGGGAGGCTGACTTCTGAATACAAGAGACCATAATTCAGAAAGCGATTTAACGTTAAATAGCAAAGAAGCCCTTTCTCCCGTAAAGGATTTTCCCAAGAGACCGCTTGCTTTTGCATAAACGTAAGAATGTGCTGCCGAATTATCCATTAAAAGTCCGCCTGTATCTTTTACTTAATCTCTTTATGCTTTTTTAAAAAATTTCTTGTCCAGAAACTTTACAAAATCTTCATAGTTCTGAGGTTTTGCTTCCAGGTAAGCCTTGAACTCATCAATGATAAGGTTGTGTTCTTCGCTTATTTTTTTTATGGAAGCTTCATAGTTGTTTTTCAGTTCTTCAATGATTTTTTCTGTTTTCTCTTTGTATTCGGCGTTGTATTTTGCCCTTGCTTCAGAAATCTTTTTTTCGGAAGTCTCCATTGCTTCAGAAATCAGGGAGTTTGCGTCCTTTTCAACTTCCAGAAGATGGTTAATCATTTTAAGTTCATCATTTTGCTCTGCCAATTTAGACTCCTAGTATTCAAGTTCAGTGAACAAATCAAAAATTTCTTTTTGAGTTTTAAGGGTGAGAATTTTTTCGTAAAATTCAGGCTTGCTTACTATATAAAGAATGTCGCGAAGAACATTCAGGTGACTTCCTGTATTTTCACGCTCAAAGACAATCTGGAAAATGACATTAACCACAGGATTGGTATTATCTGCGGATTCAAGAGGTTCAAACTCAATGCCATCGCGGCTAATGCCGACTACAATTGTCGTTTTAGAGGCACTGTCGCAAACGGCATGGGGAACTGCAACTTTTGGAAATACAGCCGTAGAACACTTGCTTTCACGCTCGGTTACTGCCTTCATGTATTCAGAACGATTCAGGCCCGGGCATTTTTTTACAAGCATTTCTGTAAGCTCTGCAAAAGCTTCTTCTTTGTCTGTGCTCTCAAGATTCAGATTTATATCTGAGGGGGTAATGTAATCTGTAAGCAAATTCCACTTCCTCAAAAAAAAATGAGTAAGCACTTAAGTGCTTACTCATTCATTATAAACCCGAAAATCGAATTTTCAAATTTAAAGTTGAAAAGTTCTGCTTTTAATTACTCAGCTTCGCTCAAAGTTGCTTCTTCTGAAGAAGCTTCTGATTTCCACCATTCAGCAGAAGTTGATTCTTCTGTTGTTGCTTCTACAGCACTTGGTTCAACCAGGTCTTTTGCAACTGAAGGCTTTTTGTTGATTAATGCCAGTCCCAAAGAAAGACCAAAGAACAAAACTACAAATACGAAAGTTGTTTTTGTAAGGATTGATGCTGAGTGAGCTCCGAATGCGGCTGTTCCGCGTCCGCCCAAAAGACCGCCCATTCCGTTTTCTCCGTCATCCTGAATAGAAACCAAAAGAACCAGAAGAAAACATACAATTACAAATGCAACTAAAAGTACAACTCCAAGAGTACCCATTTTATATCTCCAAAAAATTTTTCTTTAAAATTAAGTTTGTAAATGATAATGAAAAACGGCTTTTTAGTCAATTTGTTATCGCGCGGTTTTGGACAATGCTTCGCGACCGGAAACCATTTTTTTTCTTTCATTTAGGTTTGCCCATATATGTGTTTTTTACTATAATGCTTCCATGTATCGTTTATATGTAGAAAGAAGAGCTGGTTTTGAAAACGAAGCCCGCCGCTATTTGTCAGAAATCAACAGTTTTTTGGGAATTTCCAGTGTTACTGGAGTTCGTTATTTCAACCGTTATGATGTTGAAAATGTGAGCGATGAAGTTGCAAAAATTGCTGCAACACGCATTTTCAGCGAGCCTCAGAGTGATTTGTGTTTTACAGAAACTCTTGACCTGGCTGCGGATGAAACAGAAATTGTCTGGGAATATCTTCCTGGCCAGTACGACCAGCGTGCCGACAGCGCTGAGCAGTGTATTTCTTTGCTGCGAGCAGGTCTTACAGGCGTAAAGACTAATTCTGAACCTCCTGTAGTTCGCTGTGCAAAAATTGTTCTTTTGAAAGGCAAACTTTCTGCATCTGATGTTGAAAAAATCCAGAATTATCTTGTGAACCCGGTTGATTCACGACTTACTGACGAAACAAAGCCCGAAACCCTGAAAATGCAGCTTGAAGATCCTGCTGACATTCCTGTTGTTGAGGGCTTTATTAAATTTGATGACAAGGCTCTTGAAGACTACCGTGTAAAAATGGGTCTTGCCATGGACCATGCCGATATCAAATTCCTTCAGGATTATTTTATTGGTGAAAAACGCGATCCTACAGAAACTGAAATCCGCGTACTCGATACATACTGGTCTGACCACTGCCGTCATACTACTTTCCTGACAGAACTTAAAGACATCAAGATTGAAGATGGTCCTTATTCAGACCTCTTTAAAAAATCTCTTGAAAGTTACAACGATATGCGTTCTGAGCTTTATGCCGGCCGTACAGATAAGCCAGTCTGCTTAATGGATATGGCTGTGATTGGAATGAAGTATCTTAAAAAGCACGGAAAGCTTGAAGATATGGAAGTTTCTGAAGAAAATAATGCATGTTCTGTTTATATTGATGTTCATTATACAACTGATGAAAAAGGCGCTCCTCTTGCCGCTGATGATCCGCGCGCAACTGAACGCTGGCTTATGATGTTCAAAAACGAAACTCATAACCATCCTACAGAAATTGAACCTTTTGGTGGCGCTGCAACCTGTCTTGGTGGCGCTATCCGTGACCCTCTTTCCGGCCGTTCATGGGTTTACCAGTCAATGCGTATTACTGGTGCTTCTGACCCTACAGTTCCTCTGGCTGCAACTCTTAAAGGAAAATTGCCGCAGGTAAAAATCTGCCGCGAAGCAGCTCAGGGCTTCTCCAGCTACGGAAACCAGATTGGTCTTACAACTGGTCAGGTAGCAGAAATCTATCACCCGGGCTATGTTGCAAAACGTATGGAGCTTGGTGCCGTAATTGCTGCAGCTCCTGTTGATACAGTTATCCGCGAACGCCCAGAAGCCGGCGACATCATCATCCTTCTTGGTGGTGGTACTGGCCGCGATGGTATTGGTGGAGCAACAGGTTCTTCTAAAGTTCACACTGTAAAATCTGTTACAACTGCCGCTGCAGAAGTTCAGAAGGGTAACGCAGTAGAAGAGCGTAAGATTCAGCGCCTCTTCCGCAATAAAGAAGTAAGCCTTATGATTCGTCGCTGTAACGACTTTGGTGCCGGTGGTGTTTCTGTTGCCGTTGGTGAACTTGCTCCTGGTCTTGATATTAACCTTGATGCAGTTCCTAAAAAGTACGAAGGTTTGAATGGAACTGAGCTTGCAATTTCTGAAAGCCAGGAACGTATGGCTGTAGTTGTTCGCAAGGGTGACGTTGACCGCTTTATCAATGAAGCTAAAAAAGAAAACCTTAACGCTGTTGTTGTTGCAACAGTTACAGATACAAACCGCCTTGTAATGAAGTGGCGCGGAAATACAATCGTAAATATTGGCCGCGAATTCCTCGATGCTGCCGGTGCTCACCACGAAGCTACAGCTTTGATTGAAAGCCCTGCTGAACCAGAAAAATCACCACTTTTGAATCCTCTTGATTCAGTTTCTGAAGAATTGAACAAAGGTGTAAAGTGCGAAGGTTGTGTAAAAAATCATCTTACAGAAGCATGGCTTAAAAATATCAGTGACCTTGCCTGCTGTTCTCAGCGCGGACTTGGTGAACGCTTTGATGGTTCTATTGGTGCCAGCACTGTTTTGTTCCCTTATGGAGGAAAATATCAGAACACACCGGAAGCTGGTATGTCTGCAAAGATTCCTGTAATGACACCGCGTGAAACTTCTACTGCAAGTTTGATGACTTACGGTTTTGACCCTCGCGTTGGAAACTGGTCTCCATGGCATGGTGCAAAAACTGCCGTGCTCAGCTCACTTGCAAAAATCACTTGTATTGGTGGTAAGGCACGCACAAGCCGCCTGAGTTTCCAGGAATTCTTTGGTCGTGCTGTGAACGAAAAACGCTGGGGATACCCTGCTGCAGCTCTTCTTGGTTCTGTAAATGCTCAGATTGAATCTGGATGTGCTTCAATTGGTGGTAAAGACTCAATGTCTGGTACTTTTGAAGACATCAACGTTCCTCATACACTTGTAAGCTTTGCCGTAACTCACGATGAAGCAAAGAATGTTGTAAGCGGTGCCTTCAAAAAAGCCGGCAGCAACATTTACCTTGTAAGTGTTCCTTACTCAGATGCACTTGATCCTGATTACGAAACCTTCCTTAAAAACAGCGACCTTCTTTACGAATTGAACAAAGCTAGAAAAATCAGCGCTATGTACCCGGTTGCTGCCGGTGGTATTGCAGAAGCCCTTACGAAAATGGCAATGGGTAATATGACTGGTGCAGAAATTGATGCAAAAGCTTTGTGCTGCCTTAAAAAACTCTTTGTTCCAACTTACGGAAACATTGTTGTAGAAACAAGCGAAGCTCTTGAAAATGCAGGCTTTGCAGCAGGAACTCTTACAAAACTTGGAACTACAACTGCTGATGCAAAAATTACTGTAAAAAATGCAGAAATTGGAGGAATTACAAATTCTTCTATTGAAATTGCACTTTCTGACTGTGTTGCAGCCTGGGAAAACACATTAAAAGATGTATTCCCTCAGGTAAGCGGTGCAGAAGTTCAGCCTGAACTTCCAGAGTGGGCAAAATCAGTTCATAAATCTTTGAGCGATGTTCGCAAGGCTCCTGCATTTGTAGAAGCTAAATCACATCCAAAAGTATTGCTCCCTGTATTCCCGGGAACAAACTGTGAAATCGATATGGCACGTGCATTCAATCTTGCCGGTGCAAATACAAAGATTTTAGTTCTCCGTAACAAGAATCCAGAGATGCTTAATGAATCTCTTGAAGAACTTGCACGTGAACTTAAAGATACTCAGATTCTTGCTTTGAGTGGTGGTTTCTCTGCTGGTGATGAACCTGACGGTTCTGCAAAATTCATTGCAAACGTTCTTAAGGCTGGAAAAATCAGCGAAGAAGTAATGAATCTTCTTAAAAAGCGTGCTGGTCTTGTTCTTGGTATCTGTAACGGTTTCCAGGCACTTGTAAAAACAGGTCTTGCCGTAACTGGTGAAATCTGCGATATGACTCCTGACATGCCAACCCTTACTTACAACAGAATCGGCCGCCATATTTCCCGCATTGTTCGTACAAGAATCGTAAGTGCCGCAACTCCTTGGGCAATGCATCCAAGCGTTGTAGACGGACGTAATCATCTTATTGCAATCAGTCATGGTGAAGGCCGCTTTGTCTGTGACAATGCTACTGCCGAAAAACTCTTTAAAAACGGACAGGTATTCAGCCAGTACGTTGATGAAAAAGGTCTTCCTGCAATTACAGAGCCTGATAACCCTAACGGTTCAGCATTTGCTATTGAAGGTATTACATCTCCAGACGGTCACGTTCTTGGTAAGATGGGCCACAACGAGCGCTCAATCGGTCTTGAAAACGGCGGTGCAAGCTACGACCTCTTCAAGAACGTTGTTGGAAATCCTCTTACAAATCAGGATGAAACAACCTGCGAGAATATCTTTGCAGCTGGTGTTGCTTACTTTACAAAATAATGCAAAGGTCGTAACCGGAACTCCAACTTCCGAATGAACCGTACCTTTGCTTAACATCTGCTTTGCAGATGTTGTAGGATGATTATTAGAGGATTTTTTTATGAAAAAGAATTTTTTTAAGGCACTGGTAAAAAGCCTTTTTATGTCTTCTTTAGTTTTTGCCGCAGCGCCCGCTTTCGCTTCTGGGAATGAGGGCTTTTACCCGGATTTAGACTCTGGTCTTGCTGCGGCAAAAAAATCAGATAAAGGCGTCTTGATTTTTATCACTCAGCAGGGTGAAGACGAACTCAGCTCATCTTTTATGGAAACTGTAAAGTCGGACGAAGTTCAGAATCAGCTTGGCGATTACGTGCTTGTGGGCATGGATTTCAGTCAGGCGGCTTTTGAAAAGACTGTTGTCCGCGATATTGATACTCCAGAAAACCAGCAGGCGGCAAAAAAAGCTGCTGAAGATATGCAGAAAAACTCGCGCTTTGCGGCTTTGATTAACCCGGAATTTACTCCGGCTGTTTATCTTTTTACTGCTGAAGGCTATTACGTTAGTCACCTGGTTTTGAAGGGTGATGAAAATGCTGAAGGCTTTATTGCAGCGCTTAAGGCTGATGAATACAAGCACAAGGCTCTCCGCGACATGATTGCAAAAACTAAGACAGGAAAGCCACTGGATAAAGTTGCCGCAATTGATGAGATTTTTGAAGCAACTCAGCCTGAATACCGCTTCTTCCTGATTGATTTAGTGAATACAGCAATTTCCCTCGATAAAAAGAATAAATCTGGCCTTATGAGCAAGTACATTATCACCCGCACTGAATACGACGCAATGATCTGCTTTTATGACAACAATGCGGCTGGTGCTGTAAACGCTTATGTAAATGCGGCTAAGGAAAAGTTTTTATCTGCTGAAGAAAAACAGCAGGCTTACTACATGGCAGCGCTTGTAATGGTAAAATCAAGCGGACAGGAAAGTCTTCCAATGATTATTACTTACCTTGAAAAATCTCTGGCTGCGGCTCCAAATTCTGCTGTTGCTCCTAAAGTAAAGGAAAATCTTGATTACTTTAAGGATTATCAGGCTAAAATGAATGCGGCTGGAGCTGCTGGCGCTCAGGCAGGCGGTAAAAACTAGCCGATGAACGACCCTGCCTCGTCCAAAAAACTGATTATAATTCTCCTGGCCCTGATTGTTCTTTCCATGCTCTTTTCCATTTCGGAAAGTTCGATTCTTGGAATGAACAAGCTGCGCCTGAGAATCCTCAAAAAAAAGAAAAACAAGCGGGCTCTGAGGATTGCAAAACTTCTGGAGCACCGTGAACGCCTTATAAATTCCCTCTTAGTTTCTAACGATATTGTAAACATTCTGGTTTCTTCCATTCTTGCAACAGTTGCCCTGGGTACTTTTGGAGAAAAGGGTGTCGGTATTGCAACTCTGATTGCGACAATCCTTCTTTTGATTTTTGGTGAAATTACCCCAAAAACAATTTCTACCCGCTGTCCTGACCGAATCGCCTATTTTTTGAGCGGCTTTGTA
Organism: Treponema sp. C6A8; assembly: GCF_000619925.1. Lineage (GTDB taxonomy): Bacteria > Spirochaetota > Spirochaetia > Treponematales > Treponemataceae > Treponema_D. The sequence continues at coordinate 40,983 of NZ_JHVB01000016.1, forward strand.
AAGTGCGTCGTCGGGCTGATGACACCTATTGTTGCGGTTGTAACTTTTATTGCAAGAATTGCCCTGCGCCTTGGCGGTGTTAAAGTTGATTCCAAGAAAAAATCCTACACGGAAGAAGAAATCCGTACTTTTTTTGATTTGAGCGAAGAGAGCGGTATTATAGAAGAAGATGCAAACCGCTTTATGAACCAGATTTTTAAATTTTCTGACCTTGAGGCTCAGGATATTATGGTTCCCCGCACAAAAATCCATGCAGTCAGCGTTGAAACTTCCTACTCTGATATTCTGGAACTTTCCCAGCGGCTTGGTTTTACCCGCTTTCCTGTTTACAGAAAATCTATTGATGATATTGTGGGAATTATCTATTTGAAGGACCTGCTTTTTTATAAGGATAAGCCGGAAACTTTTGATATTAATGAGGTAATGAGGCCGCCTCTTTTTATTATCGGGACTAAAAAAATGTCTTCAGTTCAGACTATGCTCTTTGAAAACCGTCAGTCTATGGCGATTGTAATTGACGAATATTCGGGAACTGACGGCATTGTTACTGAAAAAGACATTGCCCGCGAGATTTTTGCCCTGCCGGGAGAAAAGAGCCTTCGCGGTAAGGTTTTTGATTACGATGCGGTTGAAAATAAATCTGACTTTACGATTAACGGGCTTGTGCTTTTGAAAAGCCTTAAATCATCACTTGGAATTGAACTTGATTCAAATATAAATGAAACAATCGGCGGCTGGATTTGCGAAAAACTGGGCCGTATTCCAACTGCCGGCGATTATGTTGCATATGAAGGCTGGATTTTTCAGGCTGTGAAGATTCAGGCGCACAGAATTGAACGCGTCCGCATTTTTAAGGGACGCAGGCGGGGTAATGATGATTAAGCATATTGTTACCGCTGTAATTCTGATTATCCTCATAAAGTGCGTAGGCTTTTTTACTTCGTCGGAGACGGCTTATCTGTCCCTGCCGCGAGTAAAGCTTAGAAGCATGCTTGAACATAAAAAGAAGAATGCAAAAATTGTAGCCCGCTTAAAATCAAATATGGACAGGCTTTTGACTGTTGTTTTGATTGGAACAAACTTTTTGAGTTCGCTGACTTCTGCCGTTGCAACAGCCCTTGCCATTGCCCTTTTGGGAAGCAAGGGAAGTGGAATTGCGCCTTTTGTAACTGCCTTCTTTATTACTACTTTTGCTCAGATTGTGCCAAAGACCGCTGCTGCCCTCAATCCTGAAAAATACTGCGGCCGTTCAGCGCCTGTCCTCTTTATCCTGCAGAAACTGATTTTTCCTCTTGTCTGGCTTTTTGAGCATATGAGCCACCTTGTAGTTGGCATTGTTGAAAAAATCATAAAGCCGGATTCTGTGGGCGTAACAGAAGAAGAACTGAAAACCCTGATTGATGTTGGTGAAACTGAAGGTACTATAGAAAAAGACGAGCGCAAGATGCTCAATAAAATAATTGAGTTTAACGACCTTACAGTAAACGATATTATGAAGCACCGCTACTTTGTAAGCATGGTTAGTGAAGATGCCAGCTACAATCAGGTGATTGCCCAGTTTGAAAAGACCCGTTTTTCTACGCTGACGGTTTATAAAGGGCTTAAGGAAAATGTAACCGGTGTCATCAATTATAAGGAAATCCTTTTTAATGAAGATGACGGCTTTGATAAGGAAGAAGCGGGCTATGCCGGCAAAATAAAGAAGGAAGTTGTCTTTATTCCGGGAACTCTGAGCGTTCTTGAAGTTTTGCAGAAGTTCCGAACTGACCAGCATAAGTTTGCTGTTGTCCTCAATGAACAGGGTTCTACAAGCGGAATCGTTACTATGGAAGATATTATCCGAACTGTATTCGGCCGCATGACTGACGAAAACTCTTACGATAATCTTCCTGCTGAAGATAAAATCAAGATGATTTCCTATAACACCTTCCTTGTGCCGGGTGACATTAAGCTTGATGAAATAAACGAATATCTGAACCTGAACCTGGAAAGCGATGACATGAACACTCTTGGCGGCTGGGTTCTGGAGAAAATCGGGCATCTGCCGTCGGTAGGTGACGTTATAAAGTTTGGGAAGACAGTATTTATTACGGAAGATATTTTGCAGCGCCGCATTGTTACGGTTAAGATAATAGTTTAAGAAGAAACTTATACGAAGTAAGGAAAAAATCTGCGCGAGGGAGAGGTTCGGGGTTCAAAAACACTTTGATTACGGAGAGCCGCGCAAGCGGCTGATATTATAGTTTCTTTACAGCAATCAACGTGTAGCGCATTATTGCGCGATTTTGAACTCCGAACCTCGACCGGAAGCAGATTTTTTTGCTTAAATTTGTAAAAATAGCTTTATCTGCTTATTGAATTCATTTTCAAAATTCTATAAACTATTATTCTACCTGTATTTATACAGGTCTAAACAAATATATTGGAGTTACAAATGGCTACCAGAAGAACACCTCGATTTAAGGAATGTAGAAGATTAGGGGTTAACGTTTGTGGAGATCCAAAAGCTTTGGACCGCGCTAACGACCCAGCATTCAAGAGCAAGAAAAAGATTTCTGACTACGGAATGCACTTAATCGAAAAGCAGAAGGTAAAGGCTTATTACGGAATTCTTGAAAGACAGCTCGTAAAATACTACGACAAAGCTTCAAGAAAGTCAGGAAAAACAGGCGAGCAGCTTCTTATTTTGCTCGAAACAAGACTTGATAATCTTGTTTACCGCATGGGCTTCGCTAATTCTATCCGTATGGCACACCAGATGGTAAGTCACGGCCACATTCTTGTTGATGGAAATTGTGTAAATATTCCGTCTTTTGAAGTAAAAGTTGGTCAGACAATTTCTTTGAAAGAAAAAGCTCGCAAAAGCTCACAGTTCAAAGATACTTTCCTTGCTGACAACAAAGCTCCACTTCCATACCTGGAACGTGATGAACAGAACTTCAGCGGAAAATTGATCAGTTTGCCAGAGCGTAAAGACATCCCTGTTCAGATTAATGATCAGATGGTTGTTGAATACTACTCTAAGTAATTCGCAATTTTCAAAGTCGAAAGAGGCTGCCCGCAAGGACAGCCTTTTTTTTTTGACTTCTGATAAATATAGGTTATAATTTTAAAAATGATGCAGGAAATATCTGTCAAAGCCTTTGCTAAGGTTAATTTCGGACTTGCTGTGCTTCCTAAAAGGAATGATGGTTTTCATTGTATTGAAAGTATTTTTCAGACGGTGGATTTGTCTGATGAACTTGTTATAAAGCGTTCTGAAAAGAAAGGATGCTTTGTTACCTGTGATTCAATGGAACTGCCTGAGGTTAATACAATAACTTCTGCCTATAAAGCACTTGGCGAAATTCTGGAATCAGAGCTTTTTGGTGTTGAGGTTTTTATAAAGAAAGGAATCCCGTCCGGTGGTGGACTGGGAGGTGGTTCGTCTGATGCGGCAGCGTTTATCAGGGGAATGGAAATACTCGGGGACTTCCGTCTTTCGGATGAAAAAAAAGATTACATAGCGGCTAAAACTGGAAGTGATGTTTTCTTTTTTATGCATTGTGATGATAAAGGAAGCGGATGTGCGCTTGTTTCTGGGCGCGGTGAGGTGGTCAAACAAATTCAGCCTCGTAAAGATTTGTGGCTGGTAATGATTTTTCCTGGCGTTCATTCTTCAACAAAGGAAGCCTATTCTTTGGTTGATGATGCGTTTGAAAAAGGTAAGAAAATAACAAGTCCTGATTTTTCTGAATATGAGTTTATTTATAATAAATCAGTTCAGGATTGGACTTTTATTAATACGTTTACACCTGTTATTTCGGATAAGTATGAAAAAATCCGAAATGCAATAGGTGCTTTGGAAAAAACTAACTGTTGCTATGCTGAAATGTCAGGTTCAGGGGCGACTGTATTTGGTGTGTTTACTTCAAAACAACAAGCTGATTTTGCATATAATTCGCTTGCTAAAACGTGGTGTTGTAAACTTGTGTCTACTATTTAGTGATGGTTAATTTGTGCGGAGGTTAGAATGCAGATTACCGAATTACGAATCAGAAAAGTTGAGGATGAAGGAAAATTACGTGCCTATGTCACGGTAACTTTTGACGATTGTTTTGTTGTACATAACGTCAAAATTATTGAAGGAAAAACAGGTTTGTTTATTGCAATGCCAAGCCGAAAAACAGCAAACGGCGAATATAAAGACGTAGCTCATCCTATCAGCCCCGAATTCAGAAACGAATTACAGGACAAAATTCTTGCCGAATTCAATGCAGGACATGTTGAAACTGGCGGCGATTCGGAGTAAAATACAAGGACTCTAAATCAGAGATTGGGCCGTCGTCAAGCGGTAAGACAAAGGCTTTTGGTGCCTTCATTCCACAGGTTCGAATCCTGTCGGCCCAGCGTTTCTAGAGATTAAAAACCATCGTAGTAAAGTTACGGTGGTTTTTACTTTTTTAAACGTTATTTAAAACGTGTAAGTCGCTGGGCCGACAGGATTCGAACCGAAGTGAGCGCCGAGCAGGTGCGAGGAAAAGGCGGCATGGAAGCCGCCGTCAGCGAGCGGAGGCGCCGCAGAGGAAGCGCACAGGAGGTGCGCGACCGTCGCGGCGAATCCGTGCTTAAAACTGTAGTTCAATCTCCCAGCTCCCGGGGCATCTGAAACTGTAAAACCGCCAGAATGCCTCTTACAATGTAAGTTCCATTTAAGCGGACGTTAGCGTCGCCTTCAATTTTAATCGCGTAGCATCCCTATAGATTATCGGGTCAAGCCCGATAATGACATGGCTTTTGTGTCGTTTACAATTGTTTTCGCGTAGCCCCTTTCCTCTGCTAGCCTTTTCTTCCCAATTGAAAGTCATCCCCCGGCGGGAGAAACGCAGGGCCTGGCCACCGCAGCGAGCTTGCGAGCGAGGAGGCTGAGCGGCAGCGAACCCGGAGTTTGAACTGAACCCAATTTTTTGGACAGTTTTTATGCTACCAGTTTTTCATTACGAACATCAACAGGTGTCCGATAATTAAGGACACCTGAATCTCTTTCATAATTAAAATAATAAATGTAATGTTCTAGTTGTTCCAGAAATATTTCAACTGAAGAAAACTTATTAAGATAAAACCATTCTGATTTCAAGGTTCCCCAGAAGTTTTCAATTACTGCATTATCAAGGCAGTTTCCTTTTCTGGACATACTTTGTACAGCGCCTTTTTTTCGCAGAAAGTTTTTGTATGAAATATGTCTATAATGCCAGCCATGA
>NZ_JHVB01000017.1 GCF_000619925.1 Treponema sp. C6A8
TAAGAAAATTCCTGACGGGACAAATCTAATTCTTCATTCAGATCAGGGCTGGCAGTATCAGATGTATGATTATCAGAGGCGTTTGAAAGAAAAAGGAATTAGACAGAGTATGTCCCGAAAAGGGAACTGTCTTGATAATTCGGTAATGGAAAATTTCTTTGGTTTATTAAAATCTGAACTTTTATATTTACAGGAGTTTGAGTCTGTTGAAGATTTCAAAAAAGAATTGGTTGAATATTTGTCTTGGTACAACGAAAAGAGAATTAAGGTTAAATTAAAAGGACTGACCCCTTTACAATTCAGGAATCAGTCCTTAAAATCAGCCTAGTTAAAGTGTCCAATAATTGGGGTGCACTTCACTTGCAGCCTCTTTTTTTGTAGTTATCGCTTTATTAGTACAACTTAATATACCATAGTACCAATACCGCGGTCACTGAACATCTCAATTAAGAGTGAGTGAGGAACGCGGCCGTCTACGATGTGGGTGCGTGGAACTCCGCCTTCCAGGGCAGTAAGACAGCAGTCGATTTTTGGAATCATACCGCCTGAAATAATGCCTGTGGCTTTGAGTGAACCGATGGCTGTTTTTTCAATGCGCTTAATAAGTGTGTTCGGGTCATTTACGTCGCGGAGAATGCCCGGAACGTTTGTGAGCTGAACAAACTTTTCTGCATGAAGGGCAACGGCAATTTTTGCAGCTGCGGTGTCGGCATTGATGTTGTATCGGGCATCATCACCCTGTTCGCCAAGGGCAACTGTACTTACAACGGGAATAAAGCCGCGGTCAAGCATGGAAAGAAGAATGTCCGGCTGAACTTCTGTAACTTCACCTACGAAACCAAGGTCTTTGTCTGTTTTCTTTGCGCGCAAAAGTCCTGCATCAACACCGCTGAGACCTACTGCTTTTCCGCCTTTCTGCAGAAGAATGCCTACAATGTCCTTGTTCAGCTTTCCTGTGAGAACCATCTGAACAATTTCCATAGTTTCTGCATCTGTGTAGCGGAGTCCGTCAACGAACTTGCTTTCTTTTCCTACGCGGTCAAGCATGTGGTTGATTTCAGGGCCGCCGCCGTGTACAAGTACAACCTTAATTCCGATTGTGTTCAGAAGAACTATGTCTTCCATTACGGCCTGCTTCAATTCTTCATTGAGCATTGCGTTTCCGCCGTATTTTACAACGACGATTTTTCCGCACCATTCCTTAAAGTAAGGAAGTGCCTGTACAAGAACTTCTGACCACTGTTCACTGCTTAGCAGTGTAAAATCTTTTTTAAGATAGTCTAATTCATTACTCATTATTTGAATCCTCAGGCTTACTTGTTTCCTGAGCAGCTTCTACTGCCGGTGTATTATTATTGTAAGCTCGAATTTTTTCAGTTTTGTCTTTTAATGCCATGGCTGTATTGAAATATGTAAGAGTGTAGTAAGGTGCAAGCCACAAAATACCAATTCCTACTGTAAGGATGCTGAGAAGATACCAGCCTATAAAGCTCAACTGCAGTACAAAAAGGCTTCCAAGATTGTCTTCTGTATAATCCATACTGTCTTCAAGAGCTTTTGTAACTTTCAATTCAGGATTATTTGCAAGAAGATAGATGTTCAAAGAATAAGAAAGAGTTTTGCGGACAACTAAAATTAAAATGATGATTCCTACAATTGCTCTAAGAATTTCACCGATAACTCCCGCTTTAGACAGGATAATAAATGCTACCAGTGCAAGAACTTCATAAAGAAGTGTCCACAAGAAGATGAAAAGTCCTCTATGCCAGAATCCGCCAAGACCTTTTTTCCAAAGTGAAAAACCAGTAATGAACTTAGAAAGAGGTATTGTTTCTGAAGTTTTTGCATACAGGCTGATTACATAAATATATGCCATTGCCAGAATTGGAATCAGGATTGAAACAATTAAAAGTGTCAGGAAGTAAATCGAAAAGAAGTGAATCATCCATCCGAAGGAATCTCCAAGATAGACATTTTCAATATTTGCAAGACCCATACGCATGCAAATAACTAACATTGGCGCAAAAGCAAAAAGATAAATTGCTAGAAAAATTAGTCCTGAAAGAACTGCTGTTCCCCAGCGGCCTTTTAGTTGTGACAATGCAGTTGCTTTTAGTGCTTTTCTGTTAAATTCCATAGTTTTTTCTCCTTTTTTTTATCGCTATGTGCGATAATCTCCATTTATTTTTACATAATCATAAGTAAGGTCGCAACCCCATGCTGTTCCGCTGGCATTGCCGTCGCCGCACTGAACTAAGATTTCTACGGCTTCTTCACTCATAATCTGTTTTGCCAAATCTTCATCGAAGCTCAAAGGCACACCGTTTTCGTAAACTTTTACGCTGTTTTCGCCGTGAACTTCAAAGTTGTCGTTGTCTTCAAAATAGCGTTTTGCTCCGCTCTTGCTTGTAAACCAGATGTTTGTTTTCATCGGGTCAAATTCAATTCCTGAATAACCCATTGCGCAGAGGAAGCGGCCGAAGTTTGCATCAGCACCGAACATTGCAGCTTTTACAAGGCTTGAAGAAATTACTTCTTTTGCAAGGCCGCGTGCTGCTTCAACAGAGCTGGCACCGTTTACAGTGCACTGAACAAGGCGGGTAGCGCCTTCACCATCGGCAGCAATCTTCATTGCCATTACGCGGTTGAGTTTATTCAATGCTGCAAGGAAGGCCTCGTAATCTGCGCCTTCAGCTGTGATTTCTGCGTTTCCTGCCATTCCGTTTGCAAGGAGAACAAGAGTATCGTTTGTAGAAGTATCGCCGTCTACGCTTACGCAGTTGTAAGTTCCCTTGATTGATTCGCGCAGGGCTTTTTCAATCATTGCAGGGCTGATAGCGCAGTCTGTTGTGATGAAAGAAAGCATGGTTCCCAGGTTGATGTGAATCATACCGCTTCCCTTACACATTGTTCCCATGTGGCATACTTTTCCGCCAACAGGGAACTCTACAGCGCACTCTTTGTATTTTGTATCAGTTGTCATGATTGCAATGCGGGCTTCCTTGTGGCCTTCTTTAGAAAGTCCCTTTGCAAGCGCATCGATATTTTCTTCAATTTTTTCTACAGGAAGCTGAGCGCCGATAACGCCGGTTGAACAAACGATAACGTCGTCTGCCGCAACTCCAGTTACCTTTTCTACGGCTTTAGCCATTCGGAGTGCATTCTGAGCCCCCTGTTCGCCGGTACAGCAGTTTGCGTTGCCGCTGTTAGCGATGATTGCCTGAATGCGGCCGTTAGCTATATTTTTTTTGCTGAGTTTTACACTTTCTGCCTTTACGCGGTTCTGGGTGAAAACACCTGCTGCAGAGCATGGTACTTCTGACACAACCAGCGCAGTGTCGTTAGTTTTTCTTGATGCCTTGATGTGGCACAAGATTCCGTTTGCTGTAAAGCCTTTGGCTGCTGTAACGCCGCCTTCAATAAACTTAATTTCGCTCATAATTGTATTTTTATGCGTCCCTATTGAATATTTATGCAATAATTTTGCATTCTTTTGTATATTTATACTATATTTATAAAATAATGTAAATTAATAAAATAAGGTGTGGTTTTGAAATCCACACCTCATCAGGCTTTACTATTTACTATTCCAAATATCCGGCAGAAACAGGGTTGAAATTGAAGGTTGTAAACTTAAGTTTCTTCAATTCAATTCCGGCCTTTGTGTGCTCCATTCGGATTTTATACTTTCCTTTTTTCATCTTAAGCTGAGTGCCGTTTACAAATACGTCGCGGGCATTTGTTGTGCGGCATTCAAAAGAAGCCTGTGGCTTATCATTTATAAAGATGATTGTAGATGACTGGGAAACTGTATTTTCAACCTTGCAGATTGTACCGCAGACTGAATAGATTCCGTCTTCTTCGAGTTCAAGGCAGTATTCTTTATTTTCTGCAGGAACAAATTCTGTTTCACCTTTAATTGTTTCAAGGCCGCTTAAAGCTTCTGAAGAAGGTTCAACGCTTACAACGTTAATCAAATCTCCAAGAGGGCGCTTAGAAACAGGGGCGTCAAGAATAAAGTTCAGGATATGGATTACAGCCAGCTGAAGTTCTCCAAGAGTAAACTTGCCCTTTTCAAGACTTTCATTGATGTTGTCTCCGTAGCTGTTTCTTCCTGCTCCGTCGTTATCAACAACCATGTAAACGTCTGTTCCGGCGCGAACCATAGAGGATGTATTTTTTACAGAAAGGAAGCTCTTATCAACGCAGTCGTTCATAGAACACCACCAGTCTGTCATGACAAGACCTGTATAGCCCCATTCCTGACGCAAAATTGAGTTTACAACTTCATAGTTAGAAGCTGCCCAATGGCCCTGGATAGGGTTGTATGAAGTCATAATTGAATTAAGGGTTCTGCCCTTTACTGCAATTTCAAAACCTTTGAGGTAGATTTCGCGGAGGGCGCGTTCAGAAACGATTGCATCTGCCTTGCGGCGGGCTGTTTCCTGAGAGTTCAGTGCATAGTGTTTTACAGTGGCATTTGAACCGCCTTCGTGAATACCTTCAATTTCTGCGCAGGCAACAAGACCTGTAAGAAGAGGATCTTCCGAGAAATATTCAAAGTTACGTCCGTTCAAAGGATTTCTGTGGATGTTCATTCCAGGTCCAAGAAGGGCGTCGATTTTATTTGCGGCAAGTTCCTTTCCTTCGTAAACGTAAAGTTCCTGAATAAGAGGAAGGTTCCATGAGCAGGCAAGCTGGGTTCCAATTGGCATAAGGTTAGCTTCCGTTCCTGTATCAAGGCGGATTCCGCTAGGACCATCAGAACAGCCGGCGCAAGGAATTTTGTATGTATCGTGAAGAATGTTACTGAGTCCGCCGAAGGCTGCTGCAATACCAGGAGTTACCTTGCGGCTGAGCATACCTTCACCGCGAATCATTGTTGCAAGTTCGTCAGGATTAAGCTGGGCAATAAAGTCATTCAGGCGGCTGCGGTCTTTTTTTACATCTTCAAAGGTAATGCCTTTGTTTCCTGTATACGAAAGTTCTTTTGGAAGGTGAGCCTTAATTCTTGCGGCTAAATCAACCTTACTTAAAGGAACGTCTTCTTCTGTTGCTGAAGCTTTTCCTTCGCTTCCGCCTGATACCTGAGAAAGTCGCTTGAAGTTTTCTGTCGGGGCACCGGCCTGCTCGCATTTTTCGATTACGACAAGTGATGGAAGTGTAACGGCTGATTTTCCGTTCAGGGTAACTTCTTTTGCTGTTGCAACATCAGTTCCGGCATAAACTTTGTATTCTCCGGCCTGCAAAATCCATGAATAAGGATTTTCTGTTACTCCACTGTCGTCATAGCTTATCATTCTGGCAAGGTCGAAGCTGATTTCAAGAGTTTCTGACTGACCTGGCTGAAGGAGTTTTGTTTTTGCGAAGGCTGCAAGCTGGCGTGAAGGAGTCTGCAATGGGGCAGAAGGAGCCTTGTAATAAAGCTGAACGATTTCCTTTCCGGCAAAATCCTTGCTTACGTTTTTAACGCTTACTTTCACAGTGATTTTTGCATCGCCTTTTGGAGAAGTTACTTCGCCAGTCAGGCTTAAGCTTGGCTCTCCAAGTTCAAATTTTGCATAAGAAAGTCCGAATCCAAACGGGAACAAAACTTTGTCTTTTGCAAAAGTTGAAAAATATCGGTAGCCGACGTAAATATCTTCCTTATAATAATTCTTTTCTTTGGCAAAATTGCCTGTTGAAGGATAATCTTCAAGAGTCAGAGCGATTGTATCTGTGAGCTTTCCGCTTGGGCAGGCTTTTCCTGTAAGAACGTTAGCGGCTGCTCGTCCGCCTTCCTGACCGCCGTGCCATACGTAAATTACTGACTGAATGTGATTTTTGAATTCAGCATCATTAATCCATGCGGTGTCCATAATTCCGCAGGTGTTGAAAACAATTACAAGCTTTTCAAAAGCCTTGCAAAGTACGCTGATGTTCTTGCGTTCTGTATCAGAAAGAAGCCAGCTGCCTTTTTCGTTTACAAAATCGCGGTCTTCGCCTGCAAGACGGCCGATTACATACAAGGCTTTTCCAGACTTTTTAGCGCAGTCTGCGGCAAGAGAGTCTGAAATCTCCATATCTTTCTGAGTGAAAGGTTCAGTTGCCCAGCCTGTTCCGTTATCAAAAGGATTGTCTTTAATCCAGTTTCTGTATGTTTGGGCAAGTTCGCGGTTAATTTTTGCCGAAGATCCGGCATTTTCCAAATCTATAAGTGAGTCTGTAAGATTTGTGATGTAAGGTACATGTACTGAACCGCCAGAGCCTGTTCCTGAACGATAAAAATCAAACTGCATACGTCCGAACACACTTACTGTATCTGATGAAGTAAGCGGCAAGGTCTGATTTTCATTTTTAAGTAAAACAGCGCCTTCCTGTGCGGCTTCAAGCATTTTCTCTGAAAAAGTCATAAAATCCCCATAAAAATAAAATTACTAAAACGTTTTCGTAATAAGTTATATTATCACTGATTGCAAAGAAAAATACAAATCCTTTTGTAAAAAGTAAGTAAAAAATTTTCTAAACAAATTTTTTCACACTCCGATTATCTAAATAGAACAAAAACGAATAAAAAGTTTTCGGAGGTGCATTATGACAAGTTCACTTGGAAGCCTAAACGCATATTCTTATTCTGGCTCTATGGCTGCTTCTGCAGGTAAACTTTACGTTCCTGTAAGCAAAACTGCACTTCTTTATTCTCATTTCAATCACGTTTCTGGAGTGGCAGCAAAGCCAGGGCAGAACGGCATTTCAATCAGCAAAATCCAGATTTTGAATTCTCTTATAGATAGACTTTCTGCTATTAAAAATCAGCCTAAGGATTCTATTACTGATATTTCTAACGATCAGGCAGATGTTCTGATTAAGAATTATCAGCAGCAGATTCAGCAGGCAGTAAAGCAGACACCTTATATTCTTGCCGGCGCTCAGCCTCAGGCAGGAAGCCTCTTTCAGATTGATGCATAGCACGGGCGGGAGCGTGTAGCCGTGCCGAAGGCAGTGCAAAGCAGCTTTGCTGCGGCGCACCGCGCGTTAGCAAGCGGCGGAAGGCGACTAGGTGTTGCAACTCGCCTGAAATATGATATTATAGCCGCATGAGTTACAAAGTATTTATTGACGGAAAAGAGGGCACTACCGGCCTTAAGATTTTTGAGCGTTTTGCTAACCGCAAAGATTTGGAAATTCTTACTATTGATGATGATAAACGTAAGGATCCTGTAGAAAAGGCAAAGATGATTAATGCATCTGATTACACATTTTTGTGTTTGCCGGACGCTGCGGCTATTGAATCTGCTGCGCTTTGTACAAATCCTAATACTGTAATTATTGACGCTTCTACTGCTCACCGTGTAAATCCTGACTGGGCTTACGGTTTTCCTGAGCTGGGGGCTGACTTCCGCAAAAAAGTAGAGACTTCTAAACGAATTGCAACTCCGGGCTGCTATGCTTCCGGTACAATTGCAATTTTGTATCCGCTTGTAAAATCCGGCATTATGGGACGTGATTATCCTGTAAATGTTCACGCAGTCAGCGGTTATTCCGGGGCTGGTAAAAAGGCTATTGCCCAGTATGAGGCAGAAGACCGTGATGTTGGACTGGATTCTCCCCGCTTGTATGCTTTAACTCAGGCTCACAAACACCTTCCGGAAATGAAGATTATTTCTGGTCTTGATTTTGAACCGATTTTTAATCCTTATGTTTGCGACTACTTCCAGGGAATGACTGTAACTGTTGGTTTGCACGCGCGTCTTCTTGCAAAGAAGGTGACTGCCCATGACGTTTGGGAAATGTTTAAGGCTCACTACGAAGGGCAGCGCTTTGTAAAGGTTGCGGGCTTTATGGGAGAAGGCACTTTGCCTGAGCAGTTTATTCCTGCTAATACTCTTGCAAACACAAATGATATGCAGATTTTTGTTTACGGTAATGATGACCGCATTATGCTAACAACTCGTTTTGATAACCTTGGAAAAGGCGCTTCCGGTGCTGCTGTTCAGTGTATGAATATCAGCATGGGAATTGATGAAGGAACTGGTTTGTAATTTTACTTGAAATAAGAAGGGCTCCTGTGTGTGACGGGAGTCCTTTTTTTATTTTGTTTTTTTAGAATTCGACTCTTTCCAGGTCTTTGTTATTGCAGAGACAAAGTCTGGCTCATACAAATTACATTCCCTGCGGTTTATGGTTGCCATTCCTTTTTCGCCGCCTACATCCCAGTGGATTAAGGGCATTGAATATTTTCCGGCCAGGCTTGCAAAGTAAGTGAAACAGTCTAATCTATCCTGATAGGTTATAACAAAATCTGTGATTTCTTTTTCTTTGCCGTCTTCCCAGTAAGTTCCGGCTTTTTTTGCAGCGCCATATTCACCGATAACAACAGGAATTCCCTTAGAAACAAATTTCTTATTCAGAGCCTTCATTTTGTCTGTTATCTGTTTTTTAGTTTCTGCATCAAAATGATGGGAGCCTCTTCCGGTTCCGCCCCAGTCTAAAGGATATAAATGAACGGTGAGAATTAATTTGTCTTTGGCAGAATCTTTTGGAAGTTTGAAATAATCGGCAAGAACGGTTTCTATGCTTGTTCCGATTCCGGGAATCATTACAAAGCGCTCTGCATTATTGCCGCCACTTGAACGGATTGTGTCTAAAACCAGCTGGTTATATTCATTAACAAGTTTTATATCAGCCTTACATTCTTCGCAAATTGATGGCTGAGGGTACCAGCAATGCTCATGGCCGGCATTTCTTGGTTCATTCATTGTTTCAAAAATCAAATGCTGGTCATAATCGTTGTTGAAGGTTGAACAGATCTGCTTCCAGATTGCCTGTAAAAAGGCTTTTGATTCTTTTTCATCCTGTGTGCGTAAAATATAGCCTTCGCAATGCTGTAAAGGAATATTCATGCCTTCCTGAACAGAATGGTGCTCGTTAAGGATGACGTAGTAACCGTCCTTTATTGCCCAGTCAACAATCTGTTTTACGCGGGCCATCCACTCTGCGTCAATGGTGTAATTTTCATCTATAATATGATTGCACCATGTTACGGGCAGTCGGATTGTTTTATATCCGTGTTCGATTCCTGTTTTTATGATTTTTTCACTTGTTGGAACTTCGCCCCAGAGAGTTTCGGAGCTGAGTCCCTGATTCAGAGGAAATGTTTTTGTCCAGTTATCACGGGCGTCCAAAGAGTTTGCAAGATTCCAGCCACATTCCATCTTTTTTGCAAAATCAATTGCTGATTCTGTGCATTCAATATTTTTCGCTTGTGCAAAAGCTAATGGTGAAAGAATTGCAGCTGAAAATAATCCAAATAGAAATCTAGATTTCATACTCTTCTTCTGCCCCTGTTTTAATTACACATTAAACTTGAAGAAGAGTACGTCTCCGTCCTGTACGACGTATTCTTTTCCTTCCTGGCGGTACTTGCCGGCTGCCTTGATTGCAGCTTCGTCCTTGTACTGACGCAAATCTTCTATAGTATAAGCTTCGGCACGGATAAAGCCTTTTTCAAAGTCTGTGTGGATAACACCGGCTGCGCGTGGAGCTTTGTCTCCTGCGTGAATTGTCCATGCACGGCATTCATCTGGTCCGCCTGTAAAGAAGGTGCGGAGACCCATAAGGTGATATGCCTTGCGGGCAAGAGTTGCAAGTCCGCTTTCTTTAAGTCCAACTGAATCCATAAAGTCTTTGCGGTCAGCAGGATCTGTGATTTCAGCAAGGTCAGCTTCGAACTTTCCGCAGATTACTACAACTTCTGATTTTTCTTCAGCGGCGTATTTTTTTACAACTTCTACGTATTTGTTTGTCTGTGCTTCGATTGAATCTTCATCAACGTTTGCAACGTAAAGTGTCGGCTTCATTGTAAGAAGGAACATGTCGTAAACGGCAGCTTTTTCATCATCTGTCAAATCTGCCATGCGGGCGCATTTACCTTCCTGGAGGAGAGGCTTAATTTTTGCAACGGCGCTTGTCCATGGAGCGTATTTCTTTTCTTCTTCTTTTCCAAGTGAGCGAACTGCGCGTGTAACCTTGTCCTGGCGGGCTTCGATTGTATTCAAGTCAGCCTGAGCAAGCTCGTAGTTGATTGTAAGAATATCAGTTTCAGGGTCAATTGGGGCAGCTTCGTTTGCGTTTTCACGAACGTGCATAATATCAGGGTTATCAAAACAGCGTACAACGTGAGCGATTACCGAACATTCGCGGATGTTTGCAAGGAACTTGTTTCCAAGACCTTCACCGTTGCTGGCACCCTTAATCAAACCTGCGATATCAACGAATTTTACGCTTGCAGGAGTCTTCTTTTTTGGATTATGAATGCTTGCCAGAAAATCAAGGCGTTCATCAGGCAAATCAACAATACCTACGTTAGGGTCGATTGTACAGAAAGGAAAATTCTCTGCTGCTGCAGGAGCCGCTGTCAGAGCCGAAAAAATAGTAGACTTTCCAACGTTTGGAAGTCCTACGATACCACATTCAAGAGCCATATATATCCTCGATAATTTCTAATTAGTCCTATTAATATAATAGAAAAAAACAAAAAAGACCACAGGTGCAAAAAATAATTGGTATTTTCAGCTTTTTGCCCTTATACTTTTAAGAGCGTGGGCGGGGACAGGAGTTTTAATGGGAAAAATTCGCGAAGGTCTTCTTTTTAGGTTCGCCATCATTTTTTTTGTTTTTACTGTAATTACTCTTTTTATGAGCGGCGTTTGTATGTATTTCAGTCAGATGGCATCTTACAAATCAGAACGTGAAGCAAGCATCAGGGAAGTAGCAGATTATCTTGAAATGGTTCTTTCGGTTGATGGTGATGATTTTGTAAATTATCAAAATCATTTTAAGGAATGCTGCCTGACTCTTCTGGTTCCTCACGATTTTGACAAAGATGATATAGAAGACTCCCGAAATAAATATGAAAAACTCTTTGCGGCAAAATATCCTGGAAAAGTTCTGGGGACTGATATTTCTTTTGATGAACTTTCTGAAGACCTGAAGGATTTATATACCATTTATAAGCACCAGTATTATCTTTATCAGTTTGAGCAGGCCCGAAAGCGATTTAATCTTGCCTATACTGAATATATTGTTCTTGGTGCTGAAAAGCCTGAACGCCTTTATGATGTAATGTACGTGCTTGATTCCATGCGGGATGAGCGTCATGTTGGCGGAAAGAAATATATTGAGCTTGGAATTACTGTTGAACACAAAATAGATGAGCATCCTCACGAGTGGGAGGCCTGGACAACGGGTCGGCTTCCTTACGGTTTTGATATTTTTGATAACGAATATGGAAAAGATTACGCCTGCTATCTTCCTCTTGTGATTAAAGGAAAGACTCTGGGACTTATTGGCGTTGAAGTTGATATTCTTAAGGTAAATAAAGAAATCATGAACACATCAATCACTCAGATGCTTTATGTCGGTCTGGTTCTTGTGATTATGGTTGCCCTGCTTTTGTACTTTATTTATTACCATTATATTTCCAAGCTTTCACATCTTAAGGACAGCGTGAAACTTTATACTCAGGGAAAGAATGCTGAAGTTGTAAATGATATTGAAAGGAATGCTACGGGCAAGGATGAAATCTCTGTACTGGCAATGCAGGTTTCTTCGATGATTATGGAACTTGAGAATTACATGCAGAATCTTCTGGAGACTGCAAAGGAACTTCAGGATACCCAGCGCCGTGCAGACGCTATGAATGAGCTTGCAATTAAGGATGCCCTTACCGGTATCAGAAATAAAACTGCCTATGATAACGAGACCCAGCAGATTGACTGGACTATTGCCGAAGGAAAGGCGGAATTTGCAATTGCAATGGTTGATTTGAATTTCCTTAAGAGAATTAATGATACCTACGGGCATGAGCAGGGAAATATTGCCATTAAGAGAACCTGCTATATCGTATGTCATGTATTTAAGCATTCGCCTGTATTCCGCGTTGGTGGTGACGAGTTTGTCGTAATTTTGAAAAATGATGATTACAAAAAGCGGGATGAACTTGTTGCGGAATTCAAGAATCAGATAGCAGAAACTTCCGGAAATAAAGATTTGAAAATCTGGGAGCGTGTTTCTGCGGCAATTGGTGTGGCTGTTTTTGATTCTGAAATTGATACTTCTGTGGAAAACGTTTTCCGCCGCGCAGACAAGGCAATGTACCAGAATAAAAAGGAAATGAAGGCTATAAGAGATTAGTGCAGCCTTAAAATCCTCTGATTTTCTGAACCGCGGAACTCAAGCATAAGATTTCTCTGCTCTTCTATGAATGGGCCGTCTACCAGTACGTCAATGCAGGCAAGCATTCTGTCTGTGTATTCTGTGTGCTTTCTCTGGCCGGCCTGCAAATCTTTGTCGTAAATGTAGCCTGTCCAGCACCAGATGTTTTTTTGAGGGTAGGTTTCTTTGATTTTTTCCAGGAAGGGAGCCAGAACTTCCTGATTTTCTTCTTCAAAAGGTTCTCCGCCTAAAAGTGAAAAGCCTGCAATGTATTCGGGAGCGAGGGCTGTAAGGATTTCATTTTCGGTGTCTGAGGTAAAAGGTTCTCCAAAATGAAAATTCCAGGTTTCGGGCTGAAAGCAGCCCTTGCAGGCGTTACGGCATCCGCTTACAAAAAGCGAAACCCGTACGCCTTCACCGTCTGCGACATCGAACTTTTTAATGGCTCCGTAATTCATCGCTCCTGCCTGTAATGTCTGCTACAAGTGTAAAACGCGCTCTTTAATTTCCTGGGTTCGGCCCTGGTTCCAGTACTGGGTTCCGATGTAACCGCAGGTTCGGCGGGTTACGTTCATTGTTGACTGGTCGGTGTTGCCGCACTGAGGACATTTCCAGATGAGCTTTCCGTCGTTGTCTTCTACAACCTGGATTTCGCCGGTGTAGCCGCACTTCTGGCAGCAGTCGGATTTTGTGTTCAGCTCTGCGTACATGATGTTTTCGTAGATGTGCTTGAGCACTGCGATTACGGCAGGGATGTTGTTTTCCATATTTGGAACTTCAACGTAGCTTACGGCACCGCCCGGGCTGAGTTCCTGGAACTGGCTTTCAAAAGTAAGCTTCTGGAAGGCGTCGATATTTTCTGTTACGTGAACGTGGTAGCTGTTTGTGATGTAGTTCTTGTCTGTTACACCAGGGATTTCGCCGAAGCGCTGTTTGAGTGCCTTGGCAAACTTGTAAGTTGTACTTTCAAGCGGTGTGCCGTAGAGGCTGAAGGCGATTGTTGTTTCTTCGCGCCATTTTGCACAAGCTTCGTTCATGTGCTTCATGATTTCCAGGGCAAATGGAGTTACGCTTGGATCTGTGTGCGGTTTTCCTGTCATGTAGCGGACACATTCGCAAAGTCCTGCATAGCCCAAAGAAATTGTTGAGTAGCCGTTGAACAAAAGCTTGTCGATTACTTCGCCCTTTTCAAGGCGGGCAAGGGCACCATTCTGCCAGAGAATCGGGGCAACGTCACTTGGAGTTCCCAAAAGTCTCTTGTGGCGAATCATGAGGGCGCGGCGGCAGAGCTCAAGGCGTTCATCAAAAATCTTCCAGAACTTTTCCATGTCTTTGCCGGAAGAGCAGGCAACGTCTACCAGGTTGATTGTTACAACTCCCTGATTAAAGCGTCCGTAGAATTTTGGGCGGCCTGTTTCGTCGCGGTAAACTGTGAGGAATGAGCGGCAGCCCATGCAAGGGTAGCAGTTTCCTTCCTTAAGCTCGAACATCTTCTTTTCTGAGATATAGTCCGGTACAAGGCGCTTTGCAGTACATTTTGCGGCAAGCTCTGTGAGGTAGAAATATTTTCCGTCCGGTGTGATGTTGTCCGGCTCGAGAACGTAAATCAGTTTTGGGAAGGCTGGAGTTACCCAGTAGCCTTTTTCGTTGCGGACACCCTTTGTGCGCTGTTTAAGAACTTCTTCGATGATGAGGGCAAGATCAGCCTTTTCCTGTTCATTTTTGGCTTCGTTCAGGTACATGAAAACTGTTACGAAAGGTGACTGTCCGTTTGTTGTCATCAAGGTTACAACCTGATACTGAATTGTCTGAACACCCTTTGTGATTTCATCTGCAAGGCGGCGCTCAACGATTTTGTCGAACTGTTCTTTTGTGAAGTTTACGCCGGTTTCTTCAACCATTGCGTTCATTTCGCGGATGAGCTTTTTGCGGCTTACTTCTACAAATGGAGCAAGGTGGGCAAGTGAAATTGACTGTCCGCCGTACTGGCTTGATGCAACCTGAGCAATAATCTGAGTTGCGATGTTGCAGGCTGTAGAGAAGGAGTGCGGGGTATCGATTTTTGTTCCGCTGATTACGGTTCCGTTCTGCAGCATGTCTTCAAGGTTTACAAGGTCGCAGTTGTGCATATGCTGGGCAAAATAGTCAGCATCGTGAAAGTGAATGATACCTTCGTTGTGAGCCTGAACAATGTCTTCGTCCAGAAGGAAGCGTTTTGTAATGTCTTTTGAAACTTCACCAGCCATGTAGTCGCGCTGAACAGAAACTACGGTTGAGTTTTTGTTAGAGTTTTCCTGTTTTACTTCCTCATTTGCACATTCCAGCAGAGAAAGAATCTGCTTGTCGGTAGAGTTAGCCTTACGAAGCAGGGCATGGCGGTAGCGGTAAGTGATGTAAATCTTTGCGATGTTAAATGCGCCGATTCTCATAAGTTCAGTTTCAACCAGGTCCTGAATTGCTTCTACGTTGAGCTGAACCTTACTTGCCTTGCATGAGTCGCTTACTTTTGCGGCAACTGCCTTTATATATTCTTCTGAAAGTCTTTCGCTTTCCGGTACTGCGGCGTTAGCTTTTGAAATTGCAGTTTCAATCTTTCTGATATCAAAAATAGCTTCTTCGCCGTTGCGTTTGATGATTTTCATTTTTCCACCCGATGAATTTTTTACTTGATAAACACTATATCTAGCGTTTGTGTAAAAATAATATACTACTGATAGGGGATATATTCAATAATCCGGACGGGGATTTTCTTGAGAAAAATTATCAGGATTTGCATAACTTGTCATTCCTGCAAATCTCTTGCTAAAATAGTGATATGGAAGAAAATCAGGAACTTAGAACCGCAGTGGTTACAATTGTTGGCCGTCCTTCGGCTGGAAAATCGACTTTTTTGAATACGGCCTGCCAGGAGCCGGTGAGTATTGTTTCGCCAATTCCTCAGACGACCAGAAACGCAATCAAGGGTATTGTGAACACTTCGCTTGGTCAGCTGATTTTTATTGATACTCCGGGTTATCACGATTCAGAGAAAAAGCTCAACCTGCGTCTGCGCTCGATTACAGAAAGCCAGCTGCAGGATATGGAAGCTGTTCTCTATATTATTGACGCCACCCGCGACCCTGGCGAAGAAGAGCAGCATACCGCCGCCCTGCTGGAAAAACTTCAGGATAAGGTTGTAGTTGCCATAAATAAAATTGATTTACCTGCCGCTAAGCCGGAAAAAGTGCGTGCTTTTGTAAGCGCTGCTTTGCCTTCTGTTCCCGCTGCCCGCATTTTTGAAATGTCTGCGGAAAAGGACCAGGGCATTAATGAAGTTTTGCGAGGTCTTTACGAACTTGCGCCTGTTGCAGCCCCGATTTACGACGAAGAAACTTACACCGACCAGGATTTGACCTTCCGTGTTCAGGAAGTTATCCGCGGTGAAGCAATCAACCGCCTTGAGCAGGAAATCCCTCACGCCGTTTATGTTACTGTTGCCGATGTAGAGCGTCGCAACGATGGTAAAAAATTATGGATTCGTGCCTTCCTCTGCGTTGAACGCGACAGCCAGAAAGGAATTGTAATCGGAAAAGGCGCTTCTAAAATAAAAGAAATCCGCGCCGCCGCCCTCAAAAAGCTCAACCAGATTTACATCCAGAAGGTTGAGCTTGACTTGCAGGTAAAAGTAGACAAAAACTGGCGTCAGAAAGACAACACGATTAACAGATTAATTCCTGAGCAGTAATTTACTGGCCCTCTGGCAAACCTTTCTTATTCTGAACCACTGACCTTACCATTATAAAGCCCAGAATTAAGAGGCCACCGAGGATTGTTTTTGTGGAGGGAATTTCTCCTGCAAAAATAATTACCCAGAGCGGGTTCAAAAGAGGTTCCAGCATTGTGATAAAGGACGCTGTAAGAGCCCGCACTTTTTTTATTCCTACAGTGTAAAGAATTGAAGGGATTCCGATTGAAAGAGTTCCGACCAGAAGAAGGAAAAAGGCTGATTTTGGACTTGGTGCGCCGCTTTGAATTACAAAGGGAAGGCAGATAAGCGCTGTTATCAGGTGTGAAAGCACCATTGCCCCGCCGGAATTGCCCTTGCAGCGTCTCATAAAAATTGTTGCGAGCGCGTAAGCAAGACCGGAAAGTGCCGCTAGAATGTTTCCAAGCTGATTTCCGCTTTCAAGGCCGTCTGCAAAAAATAGTACCATTCCAAGCATTACGCCTAAAACCGTGATGTAATCAGAAGCAAGGTTCTTTTCTCCGGTCAGAAGCGGTGCCAGCAGAATTATGTAAAGCGGGCAGGTGTACTGCAAAAGAATTGCGTTTGCGGAAGTCGTGAGTTTGTTTGCCGCAACGAATAAAATCATCGTGAGTGCATATGAAAGTGCCGCAATCCAGAAGAAGGCGGTGCTGATTTTGTCCATCTTGCCGTTTTTACTGTGTACGGAAAACTGAAAACCCCGTCTTGTTACCAGAAGCATAAAGCTTCCGGAAATCAAACTTCTGATTCCGGCAATGGCAAGTCCGTTCCATTCGATATTTTTTATGAAAATGCCGCCGGTACTCCACAAAATCGCGCAAATCACAAGAGCCACAGTACCGTCAATTAATTTTCGATCTTTCATGCTGCCTCTAATTTGATATGTTGTGCCTTTGTCAATAGAGAATAAAAAAATGGAAGTAGCAGGCAGAAACTAACCGGCATTTGACCATTCTGATATACGTGGATTCGGCAAAGCCTTACCTACAGGTCAATGGACCGCCTGAAAGTACTTTCTGTCTGTTGACGGGCATATCAAAATCTTTTCAGATCTG
>NZ_JHVB01000018.1 GCF_000619925.1 Treponema sp. C6A8
TATTATTTGCATTTTTAATTCATATGAATATTTTGACATAAAAAATGCACCTCCTAAAGCGAACTTTATTTGTCCAACTTTAGGGGTGCACTTCACAAGCAGCCTCTTTTTTTATTGTAAAAACTTCTTTTCAAATTCCGTTATTCCCATCGGCTTGGAATAATAAAATCCCTGCATGTAATCGCACCTTAATTGGTGCAAAATATCATACTGCTTTTTATATTCCACACCCTGTGAAATTACAATCATCTTCAATGTCTTTGCAAGGGCAACAATAAATTTCAGAATCTTAAAGCTGCGCTCTTCATTTTCTGATTCAGAAAGGAAAAGCATGTCTATCTTCAAGAAATCTGCCTTTACATCCTTCAAGAGATTTAATGAAGAATAACCGCGGCCAAAGTTATCAATTCCAACTTTAATTCCAAATCTCTGCAAATCACTCAAAAGGGACTTGGCGTCGGCAGCATCCGCAGTAAGCAAGGTTTCCTTAAATTCCAGATAGAGGTTGCCAGGATTAATATCATATTTTCTGACAAGGCCGGTAACAACATCATAAATATTCATATGATAAATATCTTTAGTCGAGATATTTACAGAAATTACCATATCTGGGTTTCCGTTGTCCTTCCAAAACTTCAATATCTGAATTACCTTTTCAAGGACATAGGCATCAAGCACGTGAATCAAAGAATAATTTTCAAGAACACTTAAGAAATCTTTTGGCAGCTCTTCTCCGTACTCAGGGTGATCCCAGACTACAAGGGCTTCTGCGCCAACGCATTTATCACCCCTGTCATATATTGGCTGCAACTGAACCTTGAACTGTTCGTTTCTTATGGCATCCGGGAAATCAGAAACAATGTTCTTTTCAACCAGCATCTTTTCCATAAGATCTGAACTATAATAAGCGTAATTTTTTGAAAAATCATTTCTAATCGATTTTATTGCAAGCAGGGCTTCATCATAAAGAATCTGGGCATTTTCAAAAAATCCGTGCATTTCTGAAACACCAAGCATGATTCTAAGAGTAAAGTTACTTGTCTTTACAAGCTTTCTCAAAGAAATTACGGAATGCTCAAAATACTCAGGTCTGAAAGCCTCTTTTGGAACAAACATTGCAAACTTGTCTTCAGAAATTCTTCCGTACACGCAATCTGTGCGGCCAATGCAAGGCTTTTTAATTGCCTCGGCTTCCATTTTAAGAATTGTGTCTCCAACCTTTCGTCCGAATATCTCATTTACAAGCTTAAAATTCTGAATATTGGAAACAAGCATATAATGCTCTTTATCCGAATCATCCTTTATAATCCTGTTAGTTTCTTCAAAAAATTTATTACGATTATAAATACCTGTCAGAGAATCATGGGTAGAGATATATCTCTGTTTTTCAACCATTTTTTCCCTGTCAGTAGTTTCAATAACCTTCAAGAAGCTTCCAATCGGAACTTTTGAATAATAAAGCCTTTCATATTCAAAAACGAAAGTTCTCTCTTCCCCGTTAATTATTTCCTTTTCCTGCCAGAAAAGATGCTCTTTATTTTCGTTTTGATTAAGATGGAGCAGCATTTTATCAGTTGCATACTGCAAGCCAAAACGGTCATCGCCGCTAAAAGTCTTCTTTACATAATCATTAACGTAAATACACTGATTATTTACATTAAAATAGAAGATTCCGTCAGAAATGACACTGTTTACGCGTTCCAGAGACAACAAAATCATTCTGCTTGGAACCTTGTAAGCAGAACACCAGGAAATATAAGCCGCAAATACGCCGTACAAAAGAATTGAAATATCAACCGGCAAATCCGCAGAGTAGCAGATCATATTTGAAATTATGATTACAACATAAGTAATGAGAATCCAGAAATATTTTGCCTTGTAATAATGCGATGCGCGGATAGTTTCTACCAAAAGCAGAATAAAGCTCTGAAGCACCATTATATAGCAGAATGCAAGATGAATATAATGAATAGGAGTAAGGGTAAGGCTCCAGTAAATAAAGCCACCCATAGTAACGGCGCTTTCAAGCCAGAAAGAATGATGAGTATAGTTATTAATCAGAAGCTGAATACTGTCGGCTATTGCAAGTACGATATATATCCAGTAGAAATTTTTATACTTCTGGTCACGGCCGGTAAATTCAAGGCAGAACTTAAAGATAAAAAAGGCCATCCAGACAGTGCTTATAAAATAAATTGAATCAATCAGGACTGCATATTCAACTCTAGTCTGGAAAAAGAAGAAAACGTAAAGAGGCACAACGAAAAGCCCGATCATCAGGGTTTTTGTAATTGTGCGGATATAGTTCACCTTTGAATTATAAAGGTTAAAAATAAAGGACAATATGATTGAAGTGAGGATTGCGGAAGAAACCGAATAGATAAATTTTAATGTAAACATCAGTTATTTCCTCCCTCAGCAGTATTATCAGCATAAAGATATCGTTTTTCAAATTCAGAAACAGGAATAGGGCGTGAAAAATAATAGCCCTGGAAAATATCACATCCCATTACCGTCAGCGCATCAGCCTGATTTTCAAGTTCAACACCTTCCGTGATGACGGTCATATTAAGGGCCTTCGCCATATCGATAATTGCGTTGATAATCAAAAGGCTCTGCTCATAATTATCAGTTGAACGCAGGAATTCCATATCAATTTTAAGAACATCCATTACAAGATTTCGCAGCGTACTTAATGATGAATAACCACTTCCAAAATCATCCATTTCAATCTTAAAACCATACTGCTGAAGTTTTGTCAGGATTTTCTGATGGTGTTCTACATTCGACATGAGAATCGTTTCCGTAACTTCCAGATTCAGATTTTTAGGATTAACGCCATATTTTTCTACCAGCTTGGTAAGCGAATCATAAACATCAAGATAATAGAAATCTTTTGCCGAAATATTAACGGAAATATAATAGTTTTCAAAACCAGAATCCTTCCAGTCTTTCAACTTGCGGACAACCTGCTCCCAGATATAATAATCAAGGCTGGCAATATAATCTGTTTTTTCAAGAATAGGAACAAAATTATTAGGACTAAGGACACCTTTTACCGGCTGATTCCAGCGGACAAGAGCCTCACCGCCATTTACCCGCTGTGTCTTTGCATTAAACTGAGGCTGAATGTAAAAAACAAATTCCCCGTGTTCAAGCGCCGTCGAAAAATCATTAAGTACAGTCTTTTCTGTAATCAGGTTCTGAACCATGGACATGTCGTAATAATTCAGAGGCTTTGCAAAATCACCCTCGTTCTTCTGAATGGCAACGAAACCTCGGTCACACATGGCAAAAATATCTTCTTCTGGATTTTCAATTTCATAAACGCCTAGGTATATGCGGACACGATAATGGAAACTCTTGCTCAAATTTGACTGGAATACATCAAAGCGATTTACAATATCCCGCTCATCAAAAAATTCCTTTTTCATCAGCATGGCAAATTTGTCGCCGCTAATTCTTCCGTGAATACAACCTTCATAATCAATCTGCTCAAAGGTTCTTGCTTCACCTATCAGAATTTCATTTCCAATCTCTTCCCCAAAAATATCATTTATCAGCTTGAAATCATCAATATCAGAGCAGACAAAAACATACTGGCAGTCTGGATTGCTCTTGATTTCCTTTTCCGCCAGATTTAAGAAGGCTTCCCTATTTAAAAGGCCTGTAAGGGCATCGTGACTCGCAAGGTATTTTTCCTTTTCAAGAATATTCAAATACTCAGTTTTATCATTAAGCTTGATAACATATCCGATCGGACGATTTTTTAAATCTGTCAGCTTGGCAAACTCTCCCGAAAAAACGTGAAGACATTCATTTATGATAAAGTTTTCATCTTCAATTGAAACACTTAACTCGTCTTTTTTTAGCTTATTTTTCCATTGCAGAAAGTAAGACTCAAGGAATACATTTTTTTTCTCATCTGACTGCGAACGGAATAAAAGACGGGCAATATTGTTGGCAAAAAGACAGCGGCCTTCCAGATCATAGCAGATAACCGCAGTACTTATATTCAGGGCAACCTGTTCCATCAGAATTCCTGAAAATTCATTTGGAATAGTATTCAGGATAAAATAAAGATAAACATAAAGTACAATAGGATAAATTAAAACTGAAAAATTAAAAGCCCAGTGCAATGCAGAAAAACATCCGTTGATTATAACGCCCAAACAGAAAGTTCCAAGAAGGGCATAATATTTTTTCTGAAAGAGAACAGGGATTTTTGCAACGCGAACAATACTAAGAACAATAAAAGTGCAGGCAAGGAAATAGCTGAAGACCATATGAAAGGCAAAGTGAGGTTTTAAAATAAAAAGCCAGCAGTAAACTTTTCCGCTTAGACGATGAACCGGAATAAAATCAACAGTATTTCTAAAGTGAAAGTTCAGTAAAAGATGAATCGTATCGACGATGGCAAAAAATACAAGGACATTAAAGAATCTGTAGTATAGGCGCCTTTTCTGACTGTAATAAGGAAGCCACAAAATACTCATGGAAAGGAAAATCAATATCCAGTCCATTGAGGCAAAGTAGACGGAAGCGTAAATCATTGCCCTTACATTTCTCGATGAATAACACATGAGAAGATAAGATGAAACAATTATTAAAACTGTAGTGATAAGAGATAGTTCAATCCTGTTAGTCTTGATTATTTTCTTTAAAGAACAAAAAATCAAAACAAAAAGAGAGAAAATTTCTATGCATGCAATAATAGTAAACGCTAACTTCATATGCCACAAATAAAAGTACAAAAATTAGTATGAAGTTAATTATAACACAGAATTTAAAAATTGCAGACTATTTTTTTATATTGCCTTTTTAACAGCTTCAAGGAGTTCCGAATATTCTGTAAATGCCGGGAACTGAGGATATTCCTTTATGATGCTTTCTGTTGAGCGGAAAAGGAAACCTGCTTTTGAAGCCTTAATCATTCCAAGATCATTGAAACTGTCACCGCTGGCAATTGTATCAAAACCGATAGACTGAAGGGCTTTTACAGTTGTAAGCTTGCTCTGCTCACAGCGCATTTTATATCCGGTGATTTCGCCGTTTGCTGCAACTTCAAGACTGTTACAGAAAATTGTAGGATAGCCGAGTTTTGCCATAAGAGGGGCAGCAAACTGTTCAAAAGTATCGCTGATAATAATTACCTGGCAAACCTTCTTAAGTTCATCAAGGAATTCTTTTGCGCCAGGAAGAGGCTCGATTTTATTGATTGTATCCTGGATTTCTTTTAGTCCAAGATTATGTTCTTTCAAGATTTTAATACGGAACTTCATGAGCTTGTCATAGTCCGGCTCATCACGTGTAGTACGGCGAAGTTCAGGAATTCCCACAGCATCAGCAAAGGCAATCCAAATTTCAGGAACAAGAACACCTTCCAAATCAAGACACGTAATTGTCATATATAAAACCTCTGAAAAACTTTAATTATGCTAATAAAATACAGTATTTATGAAAAGCTTGCAACAGGCAGTAAAAAGCTTCCTAAGATTAGGTAGCCTTGAATAACTTGCGCCTATGCGCAAGTTATAAGTTGTTTGATAAATTTTGGAATGATATGTTAAAGAAATTGTTAGTCTTTAAGTAATTTACCGAAGTGAATGAGATAGTCGATAAATGAAACGTAACTGCAGAGAACACAGATTACAAAAAGGATGAGGGAAACAAGCTTAAGAGTTGCAAAACATTCAGGCTGAATTCCAAAGCGAACCAAAGTTTCAAGGAATAAAGCAAAGAAGCCGGAAGCAACATACATTACGGTCTTGAACTTTCCGCCTTTTCGGGCAGCAATTGCAGTTCCTTTTTTAACTGCAACCATACGGATAAAGTTCATTGTCATTTCACGGTACAAAATCAAAATGAAAAGGAATGGCTTCATGTAGCTGAGTTTAGGATCAAAAGAGAACATAAAGCAGAGGAAGGTTCCCAAGTGAACAACTACGTCAGCAAAAGGATCGAATAATTTTCCAAAATCGCTTACTTCGTTGTTGCGGCGGGCAAAAAAACCATCCAGAAAATCTGTAAACTCCATAAAACAAAGGAGAGGAATTGCAATTACAACCGATGCCTTTGCAAAAAGTCCGCCAGTCCAGATAGGAAGAAAATACAAAATAAAAAATACTGGTGACAAAAGGATGCGGGTAAGAGTGAATTTATTTGAAAGCTTCATAATAAAATAATTATAAAGGATTATGACAGAAAAAACAATGTAACAAAGTAAAAATACTCCCGGTCGCAGAGTGTGTGCCAAAACCGCACGATATCGCGCTACACGCTGATTGTAGCATAGTAACTATAAAAATGGCCGCTTTCGCGGCCGTCACAATCAGAGTGTTTTTGTCACACACTCTACTCCCTTGCGTTATTTTCCTTTATAAAAGTTTTACTGATAACCTTTAAAGTCATGGATAATGCTGACTGCAGACTTTGCGTCATAGCCAGGCATTTCACGTTTAATAATCTGAAGGGCCTGCTCCACAATTCCAGGGCTGTCTGAAACACCGTGAAGGACAACAGTCTTGTCTTCAATAGTTGCGTGAACAAACTCAATATTCAGATGATATTCAAAACTGAGTTTATTTACGATTGTCTGTGCCTTAAGCAGTTCTTCCAGCATTTTATTGCCGGCTTCTTCCTGCTTTACAGTAACAGTCTTTTCAACAAAGTGTGCAATCTGCTCAGCGGCAACCTCTTCCGGAATCATACCGGTATTCAAAACCATATGGAAAAGAGTGCTGTCATTATCTTCTATATTAAAGAAACTTCTGTGAAAGCCAGCCCGGTTAGCGTCACTTTCCTGAATACGCTGCTTTGCCTGCTTTTCATCCCAGTTGAATTCAGCGCGAAGGCGTTCAATTCTGGTCTTTTCATCAGCAACAAGACGAACACTGATATTATTAGGAACACCCTGCAATACTGCAAAAGCACCGCGTCCAATAATAATTACATTCTTCTGCTGGGCAGCTTCAAGAATTGCATACTGGGCGTAGTTAAAATATTCATCACGATTCTTTGCAAGAGAAGCAAAAAATCCTGGTTTGCGCTCATCATATTTTGGCATTTTTGACTCAGGGAAACCAAGTTCAACAATGCGTTTTTCAATATCTTTACGAGTTACGAATTTATAATTGAGTAACTTAGCCAACTCAGCCGCAACTTCATCTCCATGCGCTGCAACCTGTCTAGAAACTGTAATAACTGCCATGATGTGCCCCCTTTAAGAGTTAACTCAGAATCATTTTCCATGTATTATGATATTATCGAAAAGCCAATCTGTCAAAAAATTTTTGCGTCAGTAAAAATGCGGAGACCTATATGAAAAATTATTTTACTTCTGAAGATGAAAAACTTAAATGGAAGACACTTGCTGAAAAAAGTCTTTTGAAAACCATTGTATTTGATGTGACGGCATATACAAACCAGTCTGCAAGCGGGGTAAGAGGCGATTATTTTGTAATGAAGGCGCCTGACTGGGTAATAGTAATAGCAAAAAAAGAAGATAAGTTCATTATGGTGAAGCAGTGGCGCCACGGAGAAAAAGCTTTAAGCGTTGAATTTCCCGGCGGAGTAATAGATAAGGGTGAAGAACCGGAAAAGGCCGCAAAACGCGAGCTGCTGGAAGAAACTGGCTGCATTGCAGGAAAATTAACAAAGCTAGGCAGCGTAAATCCTAACCCTGCCCTTTTTAATAATCACGTTCACGTATTTCTTGCAGAAGATTTAACGGCAACCGGCAAACAGGAACTTGATGCCGACGAATTTATAAACTGCATGGAACTTTCGGAAGATGAAATTATGGAAGGAATGGGAACTCCCCAATTCCCGCACGGCCTGATGACAATGGCCATGTGCCTTTACTTAAAACATAAAAAGAATGTTAAATAAAAAAATCGGTGGATTTGAAGTGCACCCCTAAAGTTGGACAAATAAAGTTCGCTTTAGGAGGTGCATTTTTTATGTCAAAATATTCATATGAATTAAAAATGCAAATAATACTTGAGCATAAGACAAAGCATTATGGGGCTTTTATACTTCAAAGAAAGTATAGTATTCATCATAGCATTATTGAGCAATGGATAGCTCAGTACGAATTGAATGGAAAATTTACAGAACCAACGCGCCATTTTAGCGGAGAATTTAAGCTAAAAGTGCTAAACTATCAACAAGAGCATCATCTTTCCGATTCTGCCACAGCATTGATTTTCGGTATAACAAATTCTGGAACAATCTGTGCAT
>NZ_JHVB01000019.1 GCF_000619925.1 Treponema sp. C6A8
AGTTTTCCCAGAAAGAGTCCCGCTAACAGTAAATCTGTTGTTGGCAGAAGTCTTTTTAAAATGAAGCCAGATGCTGCCGTCTGCAATCCGCAGGCACAGTTTTTTTTTGCTTTCAGAAAGGCCTTTTTCCAGGCGTACAATTTTCAATGCTTCAATATCAATAAAACATTCCAGTTCCCTTTTTTCATTCAGTACCGGGTATGGGTTCCCCAGCACCACGCAATCCATAATTACTTTTTCCACATATATTATATATCCGCAGACAATGAAAATTCGGAAATGAAAATGAAAAAAAGTTTAAAAAATTAGCAGAGAAATTTTGTATGGGAATGTTTTACGTTGTCCTGCTGCACGTTTGCATAGCGTAGTGTCGTGTCTATCTTTGTATGTCCCAAAAGCACCTGTACCTGCTCAATAGGTACTCCAAATTATAAGAAATATATTCTTATAGTCGGAGGGTAGGGAATTGTTGGTAAGAAGATTTTTATTTTTTATGTAACATCAATTGCTATTTGTAGGAGTAAGGAAATTGCTATACATTCGCGAGAATGTATAGCAAATGTACCAACATGCTATTTCTTATAATCAAAATAATATTTGATTGCAAAAATAAAGAAACAAACAGATACACCTATCAAAAAAATTAGTTTTATAATCAAATAAAAATCATCATCAGAATTAATTATTTCCTTATAAGTAAAATATCCACCTACACAACACATAAGTGAAATGAAAATATTAATAATAATCTTAAAAATATAAAACATAAATTACTCTGAAACCTGCTTTAAATTACTATCAATACCAGTAAGTCTATCATAGTTTTCAATTATACACCTTCTATAACTTTTGATGCAGAAAGTCTTTTTGTATCAGCAACAAGTGAACACAAACACAGCAATAAATTATCAGATCACATTTTCAAACTGATAAAGGAACTTGAAGTCAACAAGCTGCTATCTAAATATACACATAATCAAAACTTTTTACATTAAGACATTTGTAAAAGATTAAGCAGATTTAATTATCTGCCTCACAAGAAATAGATACTATACAACTCCATGCGTTTTTTTGAAATTTCTTTAAAAAAAAATATAACTATTTTTCAAAATTTTTGTCAAAACAGTATCATCTTGGAAAGTATATAGGTAAGGAGATTATGCAAATGGAAAACACAACCTATCACTCAAAATCAATTGAAGAACTTACCTTTACCGATGACGGAATGTTTCAGGCTGTCTTACATAACCCTGAAATCTGCGCAGAACTTGTAGAGAGACTTCTGCACGTAAAAGTAAATCACGTCGAATACCCCAAGCTTGAAAAACAGATTGCACCTTACTATTCGACAAAAGGTGTCCGCCTTGATGTCTATATTAAGGATTCTGATAAAATCATAGACGTAGAATTGCAGTCATATCCGCAGGAAGCCCTTGGAAAACGTACACGTTATTACCAGTCCATGATTGACATCGACAGCCTTATGAAAGGACAGGATTATCAGGAACTTAAAGAAAGCTATATTCTTTTCATCTGCAAGCACGACCCTTTTAAGGATGAAAATGGCAGATGCTACGGACTTCCCTGCTATACTTTCAAAAATGAGTGTATTGAAAATCCTGAAGTAAATTTAAATGACAAATCATGCAAGGTAATCTATAATGCAAGTGCATATAAAGAAGCAAAAGACCCGAAGATTCAGGCTTTTCTGCACTTTATAAGCACTAATGAACCTGGGAAAGATGATTTTTCAAGACGTCTTTCTCAACTTGTTGAAAAGACAAAGGAAAACGAGATATTCAGGAGGGATTACGCAGCCATGAACTTACACGACCGTGACATTCAGAGAGCCGCTCGCAAAGAAGGCATTGCGGAAGGTATTCAACAAGGTATTTCTCGTGGAGCCGAAGATACTGCTATAAATCTTCTGAAAATGAAACTTGGAACCGTAGAACAGATTGCCCAGGCTTCAAAACTTCCTTTAGAAAGAATTCTTGAACTGAAAAAAGCTCTTTAGAAAATCAGCTTAATAGACTAAGGTTCAGTTCAGATAATTTACTACCTGCTAGCATTTAATTTTCAAGAATTAAATGCCGTCCTTCAGATAAAGGGCGGTTTTTCTGTTTATCAGTAATAAAAGTTCCTTTTTTTATTATATTTATAACATATATTGCAAAACACAAAAGCCGAATGCTTAATATGTTTCCCCTGCCGTAAGTTATGAATATTATACGCCTTCTGTAAATGCTGACGGCAAGCACGATTTGTGGTATGCTTTAACTAACAATAAGGTTACGTTTGACGCAAAAGATACTTCCGTAATACAGACCGTGTTGCAGGTTGATGGTGTAGGCCGTGCAGTTCGCACTGCAAAAACAGGTTTTGTAAACGGCGTTGACGGCTGGAACGCAAGCAGAGCAGTCGAATACGATATTAAGGGCAGAACAGTAAAAGAAGGGATGACTGAGTTTAAAGAGGGAACTTTGGAAGACCTGTTGAATTCAAAACCAAAGATGACATCTTTATCTACCTCTTATGAGTACGACCAGAAAGACAGAAAGGTTAAGACTATCCTGCCTGATGAGTCTGTTCAGACTAATGCTTTTTATATAGAAGAAAACAGACAGATTTCAGAAGCAAAAGACCCTATTGAATTAGGAGCAGTCAAAGTAACAAATGTCTCCGGAGTTAATCCTGAATTTTAGGAGAAAGTTATGGAAAAGTATTTTTTATCGTCTTTAGAAAACAAACAGTTATCATATGTGAGAGAATGTGAATATATTCGTTCAATAAAATTTAAAACGGGAAAAAATGCTGTAATTGTAAAATTAAATGAGCCATTGCAATGGTCTGATTCAGAAGGCTTTCATGGCTCAGATTACGCAATTGTTACAGCAAGACATGAGGGATATGATGTAATAGAACCAATATATTTTCCAACTTTTGTTTATGTGACTGTACTTAAAGAAAAGGATTACGATTTTGTAGAAGAAATAGAAAATGATGATTTGCTAATTATAGGAATCGGTGAATTGTATGAAACTTATGAAAAAGCGAAGTATCATGTTTTTGATTAATAGAATCCACCACTACATCTAGTGTTTCCAGTTCGTCTGAAAACACTGAATTTTAGTCCTACAAATACCAATTTTCAGGACTAAGAGAAGAATTGACTGATTTATAGCCGTAAAAAGGCCTTTTTTAAGTGAAAATGACAGGTTTTAAGCAAAAAACAGCTTTCTCAAAATCATTCAACTGGATTTCATACTTCAAAAATTATGAAATTCAGCTGAAAAGCGCTCTTAGTTTTACATATAGCAATTTGATATGTTGTGCCTTTGTCAATAGAGAATAAAAAAATGGAAGTAGCAGGCAGAAACTAACCG
>NZ_JHVB01000020.1 GCF_000619925.1 Treponema sp. C6A8
GCTGTTAAAATAAAAAAAACTAAGCAGGCACGAAGTGACTGCGACTTTTTTTTCTTTTAAAATCCAATTGGAAGCTTCCATTACTACACGGGAGCTTTTTTTTACCCGATGAAGAGCAGTGTAGGGAACCTAGAGCGGAGCCGTAAGGTGTAGCGAGCGCGCACAGCACTTGAAGTGCTGTGCGGTAAGTAAATGCGAAGCATTTACGACAAAGTAGGTAGGGAAGATGCACTTCCGTTATTAAATTATTCAGGTTAATATGTCCGACTCGCGCGATTAATCGCGCTCGGAGCCGTTTATTTAGAGGATTTTTTTAGAAAGCCTGCTTCATTTAAAAAACTTACACTTATAAAAGTATATATACGAGAATCATTTGTATAACTGTATGCATCATTGCAGGTTCTATGAATAATTGGAGAATCTAATTTTATCTTTTTACCAGACTTACTATATTCTGCTGTTGATGAACCCCAAAACAATTTAATATCTTCCTTATCAAGATGTATTGTTGTAAGTTTTTGATTTTCATCTATACTATATTTATAACCATAAAAATCAAGAAATTGTTCAAGTGTTATTAGCGGTTCATGGTTGTGAGGAAAAAGATAATCATAATAGGGGCCAGGACCTCCATCCCCTCCCATAGAAATATCATATTTAAGTTCACCATTTTCAAAATAATAATCGAAATATCCATCACCAAGTGAATAATATATTTTCATATTATTTTCAATAAAATAATTATCTTTGTCATATCTATTGCGACTTAAATAGTTCTGTTCATAAGCTGCGCAGCAAAATAATAACAGGATAAGGCTAAAAGGAATGGTGATAATACCTAGAACAGCCTGAATATTCTTATTTTTTAATAAGGCAAGAATTGAAAACACAAAACTTGCACAAGATCCAAAGAAACTTATACCTATCATAAAATTTGTCAGTGTATAATGAATTGATGGAACAATAAAGAAAAGTATGAGGACGCTAATAAAAAAGGTACATAATGATATAAGACCAAATTTGATTTTTTTCATTTTTTATTTTGTTTGCTTAAGTTAGAATAATATTCATAATTGTTGCTTGATACAAGTTCACACCAGCCACCAAATATCCATACGTATTTTACAATTCCTTCATGATCAATATCGCTGCTTCCGTCAGATTCAAGAATTAAATACCATTTTGAAGTTACATTATCGATAGTTTCTTCAAAAGTTGAACAAGCAAGAATTCTAGGCAACTCTCCTCTAAATACAATATTTCTTGATTCGATGTAATCATAATCTTTTGTTAAGTAAGGCATATCTATAACTTTTGCTTTTAGATTAGGCTCCGCCCTCATTTTTGTATTTTCTTTAACATATAGAAAAGAGAAAGGTTCAGATATTATAATCTCCATATTTTCATATATAATTTTTTCACCGCCAGAATATTTTTTGCTGGTACAAATATTTCCATCAAGATCTGAAATTATACCACAATCAAATAAACTTCTATAGTCCGGATCGATAATATATTCTCCAGGGATTTTAAATGATTGTCCAAACCAATTACTGCAGAATTCAATATTAGTTGTAAAATCATTGAGCTTAACATCGTTATTGAATTTTAATCTATTTCCTTTTACAGAAAATGTCCCGGTCCAAACATCTCCGGAATAAGTGGTCACCATATAAGTGTTATCATTATTAAATTTTATATCCCCCTCTCCCAATGAAAAAGAAGATTCGTAAAGAAAAGCTGTATATTTATCTTGAGAATTTTGTGAAAAAACATTTCCAAGAATTATCAAAAAAAATAATAAATAGGTGATATTTTTCTTCATATTGTTTCTTTCCTTATAATCATGGATGTGGTCTGCATTGTCTTCATATTCTTTTGCCTCGTAAGGGATTTTAAGTCCTTCGAGTATTCTCATTGCGTTTGTCTTTTTCATGCTTTGTATT
>NZ_JHVB01000021.1 GCF_000619925.1 Treponema sp. C6A8
AACAAGGGCCGTTAGAGCATTTTCTGCTGCACGACCGGAGCGTCTTTAATGAAGTATCCGTATTGTAAACGGAGATGAGAATATGGTCAAGCCTCACGACCTATTAGTAATGCTCGGCTGAACACATCGCTGTGCTTACACCTGCATCCTATCAACCAGATAGTCTCTCTGGGGTCTTCAGAAGACTTATAGTCTTAGGGAAGTCTTATCTTGAGGTGGGCTTCCCGCTTAGATGCTTTCAGCGGTTATCCCTTCCGAACTTAGATACCCAGCACTTACCCTTGGCAGGATAACTGGTAAACCAGAGGTTCGTCCACTTCGGTCCTCTCGTACTAAAAGCAGCTCCTCTCAAACTTCCAGCGCCCATAACAGATAGGGACCGAACTGTCTCGCGACGTTCTGAACCCAGCTCACGTACCGCTTTAATTGGCGAACAGCCAAACCCTTGGGACCTGCTCCAGCCCCAGGATGCGATGAGCCGACATCGAGGTGCCAAACTTTCCCGTCGATGTGAACTCTTGGGGAAAATCAGCCTGTTATCCCCGGAGTACCTTTTGTCCGTTAAGTGATGGCCTTTCCACTCAGCACCATCAGATCACTAAGACCTACTTTCGTACCTGCTCGGATTGTCACCCTCGCAGTCAAGCCTCCTTGTGCCTTTACACTCGTACGCTGATTTCCAACCAGCGCGAGGAGACCTTCGCGCACCTCCGTTACTCTTTGGGAGGCGACCGCCCCAGTCAAACCGCCTGCCTAACATTGTCCCCAAACCTGCTTCAAGGCTAAGGTTAGAAATCCTGTCCATCAAGGCTGGTATTTCACCATTGGCTCTGCGCAACCTGACGGCCACGCTTCACTGCCTCCCAGCTATCCTACACATAATGAACAGGATCCCAATATTAAGTTACGGTGAAGGTTCACGGGGTCTTTCCGTCTAATTATGGGTATCCGGCTTCTTTACCGGAATATAAATTTCACCGAGTCTCGCGTTGAGACAGTGCCCAGAATCGTTACACCATTCGTGCGGGTCGGAACTTACCCGACAAGGAATTTCGCTACCTTAGGACCGTTATAGTTACGGCCGCCGTTTACTGGGGCTTCGATTCACAGCTTCAGGTTACCCTTGACCGCTCCTCTTAACCTTCCAGCACCGGGCAGGTGTCACCACCTATACGTCCCATTACTGGTTCGCAGATGGCTGTGTTTTTGATAAACAGTCGCCTGGGCCTGCTTTGTGTCGCTCCTAATCTTATCAAACAGGAGCCGCACTTCTTCCGAAGTTACGTGCGCATTTTGCCGAGTTCCTTAACGCGAGTTCGCTCGTGCGCCTTAGATTACTCATCCCACCTACGTGTGTCCGTTTACGGTACGGTTTATTAAGCCTGACTTAGGAATTATTTCCCGGCACCCTGATTACGTCCGCTTCGCTTCAACTTTCTTTCCGCTCGCTGTAACAACTCAGCTCAACCCTTATTTTAACCAGAGCCTCAGCACCTCGTTGCTTTGACCGGGACAACCGTCGCCCGGCCGGATTTCACCTCATGCGTCATTCCATAAAAACTTAATAAGTATCGGATTATAAACCGATTTCCCATCGACTACGACTTTCGTCCTCGCCTTAGGGGCCGACTTACCCGGGGCAGATTGCCTTTACCCCGGAACCCTTAGGTTTTCGGCGGACGGGGATCGCACCCGTCTTTTCGTTACTTATGCCTGCATTCTCTCTTCTGCCTCCTCCAGAGCCGGTC
>NZ_JHVB01000022.1 GCF_000619925.1 Treponema sp. C6A8
TGAAGTGCACCCCAATTATTGGACACTTTAACTAGGCTGATTTTAAGGACTGATTCCTGAATTGTAAAGGGGTCAGTCCTTTTAATTTAACCTTAATTCTCTTTTCGTTGTACCAAGACAAATATTCAACCAATTCTTTTTTGAAATCTTCAACAGACTCAAACTCCTGTAAATATAAAAGTTCAGATTTTAATAAACCAAAGAAATTTTCCATTACCGAATTATCAAGACAGTTCCCTTTTCGGGACATACTCTGTCTAATTCCTTTTTCTTTCAAACGCCTCTGATAATCATACATCTGATACTGCCAGCCCTGATCTGAATGAAGAATTAGATTTGTCCCGTCAGGAATTTTCTTAAATGCCTTTTCAAGCATATCAACAGTCTGTGCATAGTTTGGACTTTCAGAAAGATTCCAACTGATTAGTGATTGGTCATGTAAATCAAGAATCGGAGACAGATAAAGTTTAGTCCCGAACAGATTAAACTGTGTAACATCTGTAACCCATTTTTCATTGGATTTTGTTGTACTGAAATCTCGTTTAAGAAGATTTGGAGCAACTTTGCCTATCTGACCTTTATAGGAATTATATTTGTGCTGACGAACTTTACAGACAATGTGTTCCTCCCGCATCAATTTCTGAATAACTTTATGATTAGTTGTCAAACCTCTGTTTCTAAACTCCAAAGTGATTCTTCTGTAGCCATAACGGCCTTTATTTGCATGATATATCTGCTGAATAAGTTCACGTTCTTTTTCGTGATTATCTTGCTTTGGATGAGATTCTGAGTAATAAAATGAACTTCTTGGTAAGCCTGTAAGTTTTGTTAAATCTGAAACATTGTATTTTGACCTTAGTTCTCTGACAGCTTCGACTTTTCTCTGTCTTTTTTCTGCTGCTGTTTCTTTCTGTCGTCTTCCTGAACTAAGGCCAGATATTTTTTTAGGTATTCATTCTCCATTCGAAGATATGCCAGTTCTTCATCTTTTGTCCATTCTTCTCTTGGTTTGTTTGGTATTAAACTTTTCTTTGGCATTTTCGAACGCCTGCCTTGTTTTTGAAACAGAGCTTCTCTACCACCGGTAATATATTTCTTTCTCCATGCACAGATTGTTCCAGAATTTGTTATACCGAAAATCAATGCTGTGGCAGAATCGGAAAGATGATGCTCTTGTTGATAGTTTAGCACTTTTAGCTTAAATTCTCCGCTAAAATGGCGCGTTGGTTCTGTAAATTTTCCATTCAATTCGTACTGAGCTATCCATTGCTCAATAATGCTATGATGAATACTATACTTTCTTTGAAGTATAAAAGCCCCATAATGCTTTGTCTTATGCTCAAGTATTATTTGCATTTTTAATTCATATGAATATTTTGACATAAAAAATGCACCTCCTAAAGCGAACTTTATTTGTCCAACTTTAGGGGTGCACTTCA
>NZ_JHVB01000024.1 GCF_000619925.1 Treponema sp. C6A8
CTATTCATGTAGTGTCTCCTTTTTGCATGAGGTAATGTCATGCTTTGTTTTGTTATAATTAAGAGTATTAGACTAAATCCTCGATTTTTGCAAACTTGTGAGGCACTACATATTGTTCTGATGGGCCTAATTTGAAATGCGGAATTCTTTTGAGATAATTAACAACCTTGCGATTCACTATTATTCATGTTAATATTTGCTTATGAATAAAGTAGATTCAGCAAAGAAGCAGAAAATGTTAGCCCGTCTTCAGGAATTTACCTTGATGGACGATGACTTCATGACTCGCTTTTTTGAAAATGATAAGGACTGTACTCAATTTGTACTTCAGACTATTCTTGGTAACAAGAAGCTTAAGGTAATTGATACAGTCGCTCAGAAAACCGTAAAGAGCCTTGAAGGTCGTTCTGTCAGGCTTGATGTGTATGCAAAAGATAACAAAGGAAAGCCTTACGACATTGAGATTCAAAGAGCTGATAAAGGTGCAGGTGCTAAACGAGCAAGATATAATTCTGCGTTAATGGACGCGGATATTACTGTTCCAGGTGAAGATGCTAAGAATCTTCCGGAGAGTTATGTCATTTTTATTACAGAAAATGACATATTCAAAAAAGGAAAACCGCTGTATAAAATAGACAGATATATAGATGGTGAAGAATTATTCAACGATGAAGCTCACATTATCTATGTAAATGGAGAATACAAAGGAAATGATTCTTTTGGTGACCTTATGCACGACTTTCACTGCAAGAAGGCCGATGATATGAAGAATAAGATTCTGGCTGACAGAGCCAGATACCTCAAAGAAGATGATAAGGGGGTAAAGCATATGTGCAGAATTATGGAAGAAATGGCAAAGGAAGAAAGAGACGAAAGAACTGTCGAAATGGCTGCAAAAATTCTTGAAAGCGGAAAAATGACAGAAAAAGAACTTATAGAAATGTTTAAACTCACTGCAAAACAAATAAAAGCTATCAAAGAAAGAGTCGCAGTCCTTGTGTAATAAAAAGCTGTTTATATTTAATTCGGTTAGCGATTGTAGTGGCACGCCGTAAGGCGTGTTGCTAAGCGAAGCGCAGCAATGGAGCGCGTAAGACGCAGAACCACGAAAAGCGCTCTTAGTTTTACATATAGCAATTTGATATGTTGTGCCTTTGTCAATAGAGAATAAAAAAATGGAAGTAGCAGGCAGAAACTAACCG